>CAWCKX010000004.1:0-128368 GCA_963796235.1 uncultured cyanobacterium | reverse complement strand
GGGGATACGCCGCTACTAGGCAGTGAACCCTCAATTGACCAAGGCATGATGTAGCGCATTTTGAGCGGCCTGTCTATTTCTCCCAATCCCCTGTGATACGATTGATTGGCAATTTACGTACAGGCGGATAAACCATGGTAGATCGTCCTATCAAGAAGAGCGATCGCGCAGCTGCTAAGTCTGAAATGGCTAAGTCTGAAACGGCCCAATCAGAATCGGTCAAATCAGAATCAGCACCCGCTAGCAATACGCCCCGGCCTATTAAGGAACAAAATCGTCCCGCTGGCGAAGCAGAGCGCAGTGAAGATCGCAGTGAAAGACGCGATCGCGGGAGCAAAGGCCGGGGCAAAGGTCGGGGCCGTGATAAAGACGATGCACCGAGAGCTCCGCTGAATCCTGCCCTGATACGTGGCCCAAAACCCACAGCAAAATCTGCTGAACCGGAGCCTCCGGCAGTAGAAGAAGCTGAAGAAGCAACCGCCGCAGCGACTGAAACTGCTGAAGCAACCGCCGAAGCGACTGAAACCGCCGAAGCTACTGAAACTACTGAAGCTACCGTAGCCGCTGACGATACTGCCGTAGAGACGGATGAGCCTGCTGCTGCCGCAACACCAGACGAACCTGCCTAAAGCAGCGGTGACGGCTGCGGCACCTGCGACAAATATATTGCCATGACCGGGTCTCTACTGCGCTAGTGGCCCGGTTCATTGCTGCGCTCGAGAAAGGCCAATTGAAAGGTTGGCCCTAGAGTTGGGCTTTAAAGTTTGGGCCTGAAAAAGTTTGGCCCTGAAGTAAAAACGTAGTTAAAAAAATTCCCTAACGCTCAAAAGAGCATCAGGGAACGGTCAGGGTGCATCTACCAATTAACTATTCCGCTGGAGAGGCCAATGTCAGGACAAATACGGCCTAAACAAGAAAATTTCCCCGACCCGAAGGCCGAGGAAATAACAGGGTGCATCTACCGCCTAGTACTACTCAGTCGCTGTAAGCGGTCAGGAAATTTTTTAGGCGCGCTGATGCCAATCGGCTGTTGCCCATTGGTAATCTGACATCGCAGGTACAGGAATCGGTAACTCGCGCTACCATACATGGGATTTTGTCTTTAGCACCTGCTTCCCAACTGCTGATTGCTGATTGCCATCTCTATTGTTTTGACCGGGGCTGCCTGACCGGGGCTGCCTGACCAGGATTATTTGACTAGGCAGCGACAGCGCAATCGCACAAAAAATTGCTAGCCCGCCGATAGGTAATCCGGGTGGCGCGGCCTGTAGAAGGAATTATGTGTTTGTTCAATACCAATTTCATTGAACTATCAACTTTATTTAGCTCGCACGGTGCATGGTTGTGATCAGATTTTTACTTACCCACCGATGGCTAGGAACTTCGCTGTCGGGGCTGCCTCGCTCTGTTTTTTTGCTAGGACTGCTGCTGGGGCTACCTGCCTGCACGGCTGAGCCAGCCATTATCCAAGAGGCCAGTCAACCAGCATCAGCGCCAGCCCGCAATGAAGCGGTGCTAAAGCTGCTCTATAGCCGCACACCAACAACGCTAAACCCTCACCTAGCCAATGGATTTCAAGATTTTGAAGCAGCGCGGATTGTCTATGAGCCGCTAGCCACTTATGAACCGAATGGCCAGTTGATTCCGGTGTTGGCAGCAGCCATTCCGACGGTGGAAAATGGCGGGCTAGCTGCCGATGGTCGCTCTGTTACCTGGAAGCTAAAGTCAGATGTGCGCTGGTCAGACGGTCAACCCTTCACTGCTGAAGATGTGGTGTTTACCTATAAGTTTGTCAGCAACCCAGAAGTGGCAGCGGTGACGGCCAAATATTACGAGGCGATTGAAAAAGTAGAGGCGATCAATCCGCTCACCGTGAAGATCACCTTTAAGCAGCCTAATCCGTCTTGGGAGCTGCCATTTACCGGGCAAAATGGCATGGTGATTCCCAAACACGTATTTGCTGAAGCGCAGGGTGTGAATGTGCGCCGGGCTCCGGCTAATCTGCAACCAGTCGGAACTGGCCCCTATCGCTTTATCACGGTGGCAGAGGGGCAGTGGACGTTTGCCGCCAATGAGCAATACCGAGACGGGCTGCCCTCTTTTAGCTTGGTAGAGCTAGAGGGTAAGGTAACGCCCTATGTCGCGGCTCGGCGAGTGCTGCGAGATGGCGACGCTGATTTTGCCCACAATTTGCAGCTAGACGTAGCCGACCGGGTGGCGCTTGCTAGTGCGGGTGAGGGTAAGGTGGTTGCGACTTTTGGCTCTTATGTAGAGCGGATTATGCTCAATCCTACCGATCCTAATCAGGTGACCCCAGACGGAGAACGCTCTAGTGTGAAAAATCCGCATCCGTTTTTGAGCGATCGCCAGGTGCGCAAAGCCATCGATCAGGCAATTGATTGAGAATGCGATCGCCAACCAAATCTATGGCAACGCCGGTCAGCCCGTTCGTCAGCTATTGCCCTATCCGCAGCAGTACGCCAACCCTCAAATTAACCACCGCTATGACCCGGCAGGCGCTAAAGCCCTGCTAGACAAAGCTGGCTGGAAAGACAGCAACGGCAACGGTATCCGCGACAAGGGCGGTCAAGAGATGCGCGTTATCTTCCAGACGCCAAATTAACCCCGTGCGCCAAGAGACTCAGTCTCTAGTTCAAGAAAATCTTAGGGCTGTCGGCATTGAAGTCGAGATTCGCCGGGTGGCGGCGGATGATTTCTTTGCAGCAGATCCGGCGCAGACTCGCAGCATCAATCACTTTTACGCAGATATGCAGGAGTACAATGCGGGCAGCGACACCCCCGATCCGGCCATCTATATGAGCTGGTGGCTCTGCGGTGAGATTGCCTCGTTCGAAAATAAATGGCAAAAGCCCAACAACGCCCGCTACTGCAACCCCGCCTACGACAAGCTATGGAAACAGGCCAGCACAGAACTCAATCCTAAAAAGCGGGCTCAGCTCTTTCAGCAGATGAATGCGATTTTGGCCGAAGAAGTGTGGCAGTGATTCCGATTGTGTGGCGGGCAGTGACCAATGGGGTGAGCGATCGCATTACCGGCGTAGACCCCACCCCTTGGGATGCGAGCACCTGGGACATTGGCACCTGGAGACTAGCAGACTCGGTTAATGAGACGACTGAGGCGAGTGACGCTGAGGAGAGCTGAGGAGACAGCGCCTGCTGGAGAGACCCCTGAACCTTCTCAAGCAGAGCGTTCTCAAGCAGGAAGCGCTCAAGCAGGAGGCTCTCAGTCTAGTGAAAAGCCACCTAAGCGGGCCAGAGCGAGTGAGTGATAGTCAACAGCATTTCGAAAAGAGCCAACAGGCGATCGCTCTTTGTTAAAACTCTCTGAGTGAGCTGTGTCAGCCCTTTAGCTCGCTTCGACATCAATCACCGTAGCGTCTTCAGTGCTAACAGCGCTGTCTGCAACATCGACGCCCCGGCGACTCTTTAGATAGCCCACCGCTACAGCAGAAAGTTCGGTCAGCAATAGCGCCGCAATAATGCCGTCATCAATTACGCCGATGACAGGAATCACATCTGGCAAAAGGTCAACCGGGCTCACCAGATAAAGGGTCGTGCCTAGAATAACCAGCCAGCGGTATTTAGGGTTACGGATGGCACCGCGATACCAGTTGTAAAAAGATTCGATGGGATTGTTCATTAAGACATCCTGCTGTAGGGTTAGCGATCGCAGCTGATCTCGCAAAAGGTCTTACAAAATCATCTTGCTTATTTAATATCGCAAGTTTAGCGGCTGCTAAGCAGTGTAGATATCCCTCCACAGCATTAATTGCTCACTTTTGCCAGGGCCATTTGGTGCCCATCTCGGTCTTTGCTGAAAACACCAGATAGCCTAGCAGCAGCGCTACGCTACCCCAAAAAATAGCGACATCCTGACTCATGCCGGTATCTCCACTGTCTTTACACCCGCCAAGTCAAAGGCGGAATGCACCACTCGCAGCGCCCGCACGCCCTGCGCTTGCTCTACTACGCAGCTGATTTTGATTTCTGAGGTGGCGATCATCTGGATATTGATCCCGGCTTGGGCCAGCGATTTGAACATGGTAGCGGCAATCCCAGGGCGATGGATCATACCCACGCCAACAACACTGACTTTAGCGATCGCCTCATTCACCGACACTTCCCCATAGCCCAGTTCTGCCGCCGCTGCCCGCAAGGCCTTGCGCGCTAGTCGGCATGGTCTTGGCTACCGTACAGGCAATATCGCGCGTCATCTGGCCGTGATGCGGGCGACTGCGCTGCGACTGAATAATCATATCGACGCTGATGCCCCGCTCGGCCAAAATCTGAAAAATATGCGCAGCCAAGCCGGGTTTATCGGGCACGTAGCGAATGGCTAGCTGCGCCTGTTTTAGATCAAGCGCGGCCCCTCGCACCGAAGGCAAATCAGCCACAAGGGTGCGGCGCTGATCGAGCCGGGCCGGAGAGCTAGTTACATCAAAGTAGGTGCAGAGGGTGGCAATGGCGCGATCGCAATCTTCAGCGACCACCGTACAGCTCACCTTCACCTCCGAAGTTGAGATCATCTGAATATTCACCCCAGCCGCAGCCAAGGCAGAAAACATCCCGCCGCTACCCCAGGTCTGCCAATCATCCCAGCTCCAGCGATGCTGATTTTGGCGACGTTGCTCGCGATTTTACTTCGGCCTCGTGGGTCGCCGTAGGGTGGCTCCGCAGCGCCGGGGCAATATGCTCGGCGACGCTTTCTGCCTGCTTGAGCGTGCTAGAGCGCACTGTAAAGGCAATATCGTTAGAATTACCTTCGTGAATTGATTGGATAATCAAATCCACATTCAGCGCTTGAGCAGCCAGTTCGCCAAAGATTTGAGCAGCAACGCCGGGCCGATCAGGGACTCGCAGCAGCGCTACCTTGGCCTGATCGGTGTCAAACTCTACCGCGTCTACCGGGTTGGCAATTTCTAACCCAGCTAAGGCTCTAGGCTGAGGATCTGGAGCAGTTACCCGAGTGCCTGGCTGGTCTGTCCAGCTAGAGCGCACGACTAAGGTAATGCCGTAGTTGCGGGCAATTTCTACGGCTCTAGGATGTAGCACACTGGCCCCGAGACTGGCCAGCTCTAACATTTCATCACAGGTAATCTCTGCCATCAGCTGCGCATCGGGCACCAGTCAGGATCTGAGGTTAGAATGCCGGGCACGTCAGTATAGATTTCGCAGCATTCTGCCTGCATCGCCGCAGCTAAGGCCACAGCTGAGGTGTCAGAACCACCCCGGCCCAGCGTCGTAATCTCAATATCATCGCTGCTGTTGTCGCGGCGGCTAGTACCTTGAAACCCTGCCACTACGATGACTTTACCTTCTTCTAAATGGCGCTTAAGCCGCTTGGTTTTGATTTCAAGAATGCGCGCGCGGGTATGTTTTGCTTCTGTGACAATGCCTACCTGCGCCCCGGTCAGTGAAACAGCTGCCTGCCCTCGTTCGTGCAAAGCCATACTCAGCAGCGCAATGGTCACCTGCTCGCCCGTAGACAGCAACATGTCCATCTCCCGGCGGCTAGGATTGCTAGAGATGTCGTGAGCGAGCTGTACCAAGCTGTCAGTGCTTTTGCCCATAGCAGAAACGACCACAATCACCGCGTGCCCTGCCTGAACGGTAGCCTGAATGCGCTCAGCGACTGCCTGAATGCGCTCAACGCTGCCGACAGAGGTGCCGCCGTACTTCTGAACGATTAGCCCCATGTGGTCTCTCCTACTCGCCTCACCCTGGCTGGTATCATTCTGGCTGGTGGCATTCTGGCGATCGCCTGCCACAACTCTCACGCTACAACGCCTTAGCCTTATAACCTATCAGACTCTCGATACAACCGCTGTAATCGAGTTCTGATCAGGCTCTAATCGCACCAAAAATAAAGCCGGATGTCAACAAATTTCTATGAAGCAACTGGCGGACAGTGGCCAAAAAAGTCCGTGAGAGTTATAAACTTTAGTTAAGTTACATACATTATCGGTTGCTAACTATGACAGCAGTTCTTCAGAACCGGCCCGTCTCAGCCTCAGCTACTGCTAGCAAGCAGGCACTTCACCATGTGGTGATTGTCGGGGGTGGCTTTGGCGGACTGTACGCGGCCAAAGCACTGGGCAAAGCGGCTGTCAAAGTGACACTAATTGATAAGCGCAACTTTCATTTATTTCAGCCCTTATTGTATCAGGTGGCCACAGGCGGGCTATCAGCCGGAGATATTTCTTCACCGCTGCGCGCCATTCTTAGTAAGCAAAAAAATGTGCAGGTGCTGATGGGCGAAGTCACTGGCATTGAAGCGGCAGCTCAGCAAGTGCGCCTAAAGAACGGCGAAATCGTCAGCTACGATAGCCTGATTGTCGCTACCGGCTCTAGCCATCACTACTTTGGTAAAGATGAGTGGTCGGCGATCGCTCCTGGCATGAAGACTATTGAAGATGCGCTAGAAGTGCGTCGTCGCATTTTCTTAGCGTTTGAAGCGGCTGAAAAAGAGACTGACCCCGCCCGTCGGGAAGCGCTACTGACTTTTTTCATCGTCGGAGCAGGGCCAACCGGCGTAGAGCTCTCAGGCGCGCTGGCTGAACTAGCCTACGAAACCCTCAGAGAAGACTTTCGCAGCATCAACCCCAGCGAGACTAAAATTGTGCTGCTAGAAGGCATGGATCGGGTGCTGCCGCCTTACCCTAACGACCTCTCAGCGGCGGCCAAAAAGTCTCTAGAAAAGCTGGGCGTCGAGGTACGCACCAAAACTTTAGTCACCAATATAGAAGGCGACACCGTGACGCTCAAAAGTGGCGATCGCGAAGAAAAAGTTCAGGCATTCACCGTCTTATGGGCGGCTGGTATTAAGGCATCGCCACTGGGTAAGGCGATCGCTGAGCAGACCGGCGCAGCAATAGACCGCATTGGCCGCGTCATTGTAGAGCCAGATCTCAGCGTGCCGGGCCACCCCAATCTCTTCATCGCAGGCGACTTAGCCCACTACGCTCACAATCACGATGGCCCCTTGCCCGGCACAGCCTCGACCGCTATGCAGCAAGGCAACTACCTGGCAACGTCTATTCAGCGCCGCCTAGCTAACAAAATCGTCAGCGCTTTTGACTACAAAGATAACGGTAGCCTAGCGGTCATTGGCCGCAATGAAGCCGTTGCCGCCTTGGGCTTTGCCAACCTATCAGGCTTCCCTGCCTGGATTATTTGGACTTTTGTTCATATTTACTATTTGATCGAGTTTGACAATAAGCTGCTGGTGATGATGCAGTGGGGCTGGCACTACTTCACCAGTCAGCGCGGGGCCCGCCTGATTACCGGCGATGATTCTATCCCGGCCCTTTCTGCCCTTGTTTTAGAAGAAATGTCTGGCGGTAAGGCAGATGCTAACAGCCCCGAGATGGTTGAAGCTTAGTCGCAGTTGCTTTTCGGCTTTGGCTTAAGTGGGCCGCTAAGGCTGATTTATCACTCCGACCATTTGGCATACACTTCTCCGCTGTAAGGCTGCACCCCTGTCGCCGGATAAGCGTCCTTGTGTGGGCTAAAAATGCGATAAACAGCCTCGGCTAAGTAGATAAACGCGCTGTTCAGTCTTTGCAAAAGTGTCATGACCCAATCTCCTTGAAAATATTCGAGATAGCTAACCCGGCGGGCATGGTCTGCAAGGATGGCGCTAAGTTAGCGCTAGCCGCTGGATAATCTGGCCGGGTGTGACGAGTACAGAAATGAAAAGTACTGCCTCTCCTTAAGATAAGAGACTCTCTTATTTTATCTAGCTGGCCGCGCCCGGAGGCTCGCCATGACGATTCTTCACAAGTTCACATGTAGCGACACACAGACTTGGGTAAGTGGTTACAGATTGCTACAGCACTAATCACCGCTGCTGCTCAAGATTGAAGGTGCTAGGCCGCTAAAGCCGGATCGCCAGCAGTGGCTCGCTAGCGTCTGCTTATCAATCTTTGCCGCTCATGCCACAGAATAGGAGCAGTAGGTTGGTGAACTGAGCATGTCTGATGAGGTAAACAGCGGCAAAGTGTTTTTAGTCGGCGCAGGGCCTGGGAAGGGCGACTATTTCACTGTCTATGGTCAGCGATTGCTGCGCCGGGCCGATGCGCTGGTGTACGACGCGCTGATTGACAGCTCAATTTTGCAGCAGCTACCGGCTGCCTGTGAGCAGTGGCATGTCGGCAAGCGCGGCGGCCAGCCCAGCACCCCCCAGGCCGAAATCAACCGGCTGTTAGTCAGGCTTTGCCAGGCCGGTCAGCAGGTGGTGCGGCTCAAGAGCGGCGATCCGTTTGTGTTTGGCCGGGCGGCGGCAGAAATTCAGGCGCTCAGGGCCGCAGACTGTCGCTTTGAAGTGGTACCGGGACTGTCTTCTGTGTTGGTAGCGCCGCTGCTGGCTGGCATTCCGCTGACTGACCCGGTGCTGAGTCGGGGCTTTGGTGTATTCACAGCGCATGATCTAGATGCTTTGAATTGGGAGGTGCTGGCTCGTCTAGAGACGGTGGTGCTGCTGATGGGCGGTAGACAGCTGCGAGAGATTTGCGATCGCTTCTTACTCACAGCAAGCGCCCAGAAACGCCGATGGCTGTTATTCGCTGGGCCAGTCAACCGCAGCAGCAAATCTGGCAGGGCACGCTGCTGAGTATGCCGCAGATTGTTGGCGCAGCGCAGCTCTCGCCCTGCGTGATTGTCATTGGCGAAGTTGTCGGGTTGCGTGACCATCTAGTTTCGTTAGCAGTGCCGTCGTTGCCTCTATCAGGTAAGACAATCTTGGTCACGCGCTCGGCGAGTCAGGCCAGTCAGTTTAGCCAAATGCTGGTAGAAAAAGGGGCCAGGGTGATTGATCTGCCCGCCTTAGAAATTCGCCCGCCGATGACGTGGCAACCGGTAGATGAGGCGATTTCTCGCCTCGCTGACTTTAACTGGCTAATCCTTACGTCTGCCAATGGCGTTAACTTTTTCTTAGACCGCCTGCTGCACCAGGGCAAAGACTTTCGGGCGTTAGCTTCACTAAAGATCGCAGCGGTAGGGACAAAAACAAATGCTGTTCTCAGGCAGCGCGGTCTCACAGCAGACTTTATTCCACCTACTTTTGTCGCCGATGCGCTGATTGAACACTTTCCGACGGAGCCAGTCGGATTAAATCTGTTGTTCCCTCGGGTAGAAAGCGGCGGGCGGGCGGTGCTTGTAAAAGAGATGACGGCAAAAGGAGCGCAAGTAACCGAAGTAGCTGCGTATGAATCAGCCTGCCCAGAAAAGATGGTGCCCGCTGCTAAGCTAGCGCTAGAAAACCAGTTGGTTGATGTCATCACGTTTGCTAGCTCTAAGACGGTGCGTCATTTTGCCAGGCTCATGGAGCAGGCTTTTGGCGATCGCTGGCTCACCCGATTAGAGCATGTGCGATCGCTTCTATCGGCCCACAAACCTCTAGAGACTGCCAACAGCTGCTCGGCAAGGTCACCTTTGAGGCTGAAGAATATACCCTACCTGGGCTCACCGCAGGGCTAGAAAAATGGGCACAGCCATGAGACGCATTATTGGCCTTACCGGAGGCATTGCGACGGGTAAAACCACCGCGTCAGACTATCTGGCCAGTCAGTACGGGCTCAGGGTGCTGGATGCCGATCTGTATGCGCGGCAGGCAGTAGCGCAGGGGAGTGAAGTTTTGAGGGCAATTGGCGATCGCTACGGCGCTGACATACTTTTATCTGACAGACCCTAATCGTCAGCAGTTAGGCCAAATTATCTTCACAACGCTGCTGAAAAACTATGGGTAGAGCAACAGATTCACCCTTTTGTTCGGGCCAGATTCAAAGAGATCACCGCAACCGTCTCTCCTAATCAAACGCTGGTGTACGTCATTCCCCTTCTGTTTGAAGCCAATCTAACCCATCTAGTGAGCGAAACGTGGGTTGTCTTTTGCAGCCCAGCACAACAAAAAGAACGCCTCATGCAGCGCAGTCAGCTATCAGCAATTGACGCTCAAGCTCGCATAAAAGCTCAAATGAGCTTGGCTGAGAAGTGTCAGCAGGCAGACTATGTGCTAGATAATTCCGCTAGCCAAGCAGCCTTATTTGCCCAGGTAGACGGCTTGATGAAGCAGTCGCACTAGGGGGCATTGCGATCGCTGACAGTCATCTATCTTCTCAGCCGTTTTGTGAGAGGGGCTACAGGCGGCTGTAGATGCGGGTGAGTTCGCGCAGGCGATCGCCAATCCCATCTTCTAGCATCTCAGAGCTGTCATACCGCCAGCGCCAGTTGTCTGGAATCTTGCTGGGGTCGTTCATCCGGGCGCTACCGTCGAGGCTAAACAGGTCTTGTAGCGGCACAATGGCCAGATCAGCCGGAGAGGCCAGAGCCGTGCGAATCAGCAGCCAGTTGATTTCAGAGATGTCGTCAGGGCTAGAGTAGCCAAGGTATTGTGCCAAAAACTGCTTTTCCTGCGGGTCAAGCGTCTGCCACCAGCCAATCGCCGTGTCGTTGTCGTGGGTGCCAGAGTAGACGATGCAGTTATTGGCGTAGTTGTGCGGCAGGTGCGGGCTGTCCGGGTCGCCGCCAAAGGCAAACATGAGAATTTTCATACCGGGGAAGTCGAAGCGATCGCGCAGCGCCTCCACCTCCGGCGTGATAATGCCCAGGTCTTCTGCTAGCACCGGCAGGTTGCCCAGCTTCTCAGCTAGCGTCTCAAAAAACGCATCGCCGGGAGCCTTCACCCACTCACCATTCATCGCCGTTTCTTCGCTCGCAGGCACCTGCCAGTAGGCTTCAAAGCCGCGAAAATGGTCAACCCGCACCCAGTCTACATACTGCAACGTCGCTTTAAAGCGCGAAATCCACCAGTCAAAGTCCGATGCCTGACACTTCTCCCAGTCATAGACCGGATTGCCCCAGAGCTGCCCAGTAGCGCTGAAATAGTCAGGCGGAACACCCGCGATAAAGGCAGATTCTAGCGTTTGCGGGTCGAGCTTAAATAGCTCCGGATGCGCCCACACATCTGAGCTGTTGTGACAGACATAGATAGAGACATCGCCAATGATTTGAATATTTTTCTCATTGGCATAGCCGCGCAGCCACATCCACTGCTCAAAAAACTTGAACTGCACAAACCGGTGAAAGGCCACTTCTTGGGCAAGCTCTGCTGACTTGGCCTGCATCGCCTCCGGTTCGCGGCGGGCAATACTTGTCTCCCACTGGCTCCAGGGCTTGCCATCGTTCGCCTCTAGCAGCGCCATAAATAGGACAAAGTCATCTAGCCACCAGGCTTGCTCCTGGCAAAACCGATCATAGTCAGCGTTTTGCCCGCGCGCTTGGAACCGCTCAAACGCCTGTCGCAGCAGCCCTGTCTTATGGGGAATCACCCGGCTAAACTCAACGCGGCCAGGCTTGGCATTTTCTAGCGGCGGCACATCATCTAGCAGTCCTTCATAGGCTAGCTTTTCCAAGCTCACCATTAGCGGATTGCCCGCAAAGGCGCTGAAATTCATGGTGTAGGGCGAGTGGTCGTAACCGGTCGGGCCGAGCGGCAATATTTGCCACAGGGTTTGGCCGCTGTCGGCCATAAAATTAATAAACTCGTAAGCTGACTCACCCAAATCGCCGATGCCGTGGCGGCTAGGAAGACTGGTAGGATGCAAAAGAATGCCGCTGGCACGCTCAAATTTCATAGGGGATTTCTTCAGGTGATGCTTCAATTCGCTCTCTTATTAGGCGAAATTAGCCCGTTATCGCACCTGTCTACAGATGGGTTTGCCTGTGAGGCAATTATATCATAACTGTAAATGTCATGAAGCCCTTTAACGTGAGCGACATCTTGAGGCTGCCTACTCGTTGTGTCATGAAGCCTATCGTTAGCCAGCCGAATCGCGTCAGCTAGGAACCGACTCAGACTGGCCAATAGCTGACCGTTCGATAGAACTAGCTCAAATTGACCCGCCATAAAGCTCAGCATGATGTGGCTCAACATCACAATAAATTTCATCTCTGGCAAGATCAATCGCCACCAAATTTGTCATACTCTGGCAAGGTTGCACCTGTCCTTATCTCAACCCTCATCCCGATCTCAATTTATGGCTCTAGATAACAGCCCGCTCTGGTTCAAAAACGCCATCATCTACGAAGTGCCCGTACGGGCTTTTGCCGATAGCAATGGCGATGGCATTGGCGACTTCAGAGGATTGACCGAAAGGCTGGACTATCTGCAAGAGTTAGGCGTGACTGCCCTGTGGGTGCTGCCCTTTTTCCCTTCACCGCTGCGGGATGACGGCTACGACATTTCCGACTACTTGTCAGTCAACCCGATTTACGGCACGCTAGACGACTTTAAAGACTTTTTAGCCGCTGCCCATCAGCGCGATATTCGCGTCATTATCGAGCTGATTGTCAACCATACTTCTGACCAGCACCCGTGGTTTAAGCGGGCTCGGCTGGCGCCTGCGGGCAGCTCAGAGCGTGACTTTTACGTGTGGAGCGACTCGCCTGAGAAATACAAAGGCACGCGAATTATTTTTCAGGATTTTGAAACCTCTAACTGGACTTGGGATCCGGTCGCTAAGGCCTATTACTGGCACCGGTTTTACGCGCATCAGCCGGATATTAACTACGACAATCCGGCGGTGCAGCAGGCGGTATTTGACGTGCTCGAATTTTGGCTGGAGATGGGCGTAGACGGGCTGCGGATGGACGCAGTGCCCTACCTGTTTGAGCGAGAGGGCACTAACTGTGAGAACCTGCCGGAGACCCATGACTTTTTAAAAAGTCTGCGTAAGTATGTAGACGATCGCTACGAAGGTAAAATGCTGCTGGCTGAGGCGAATCAGTGGCCTGAAGATGCCGCCTCTTACTATGGTGACGGCGATGAGTGTCATATGAACTTTCACTTTCCGCTGATGCCGCGCCTGTTTATGTCGCTGCGGATGGAAGATAATTTTCCGATTATCGACATTTTGCAAGCAGACGCCGGAGATTCCAGAAAACTGCCAGTGGGGGCTGTTTTTGCGCAACCACGATGAGCTGACGCTGGAGATGGTGACCGATGAAGACCGAGACTATATGTATCGGATGTATGCGCAAGATCCGGAAATGCGGATTAACCTGGGCATTCGGCGGCGGCTGGTGCCGCTGCTAGAGAATGATCGCCGCCAGATTGAGCTGCTAAACGGGCTGCTGCTGTCGCTCCCTGGGACGCCGGTGCTCTACTACGGCGATGAGATTGGCATGGGTGACAATGTGTATTTGGGCGATCGCAATGGCGTGCGCACCCCCATGCAGTGGAGCCCGATCGCAACGCGGGCTTTAGCCATGCCAACCCGCACAAGCTCTATTTGCCGCTGATTGTCGAATCGGAATATCACTACACCACCATCAACGTAGAAGCGCAGCGGGCCGCCCCTAACTCACTGCTCAACTGGACTAAGCGACTGATTGCCACCCGCAAGCGCTATCAGGCATTTGGCTGGGGAGACTTTCATCTGCTCAGCCTGGATAATCGCAAAGTGCTGGCCTTTACCCGCACCTACGAAGATGAAGAGATTTTGGTAGTGGCCAATCTCTCGCGGTTTGTGCAGGCAGCTCGGCTTGATCTCTCTCTCTTTAAAGGGCGAGTGCCGGTAGAAATTTTTGGCCGCACAGAATTTCCGGCAGTGGGAGAAGATGGCAACTACTTTCTCAGTCTAGGGCCTTATGCCTTTTACTGGTTTCGCTCAAGCCTAGCGCGGTCGGCTATCTCGCACCCTCAAAAATGCCGACGCTGGAGCTCAAACAGTGGGAAGAAGTTTTTGCGGCAACTCATCGGAGTACGTTAGAGCGATTGCTAACCGACTATCTTAAGCGCCGTCAGTGGCTCAGCAAACCCAACCAAGTACGCACCGCTGAGCTGACGGAATGTATAGACATTCACGATAGCGATACGCATATGCTCTGTGTGCGGGTTGAGTATACGCAAGGCGACCCGGCAACCTATTTGTTGTTTGTTAGCTATGCCTTCGGTGAAGCTGCTCAGCAGATGCTGAATGAATCTTCTCCGGCTGTACTCGCTCGCCTACAGCTGTCGGGATGCAGGTGAAATGGGCGTGCTGTACGATGCGATCGCCGACAAAGACTTCTTAACCACTCTTGCTAAGAAATACCCTGGCAGGCAGTACCTACGAAGGCACAGACGGCAAACTATCAGCCACTGCCCTCGCACTGCTAAACGCAGTCCGATTTGCCAACCAGCGCCAACTATCTGGCAGGAGACTACAACAACACTTCGGTGGTCTATTCCGATGGTGAATCAGCCAACGGCTCTCATCTGATTTTGAAGCTCTTTCGCAAAGTCGGATCGGGCATTAACCCGGACCTAGAAATCCGTCGGTTTTTAAGTAAGCAGGCAGGCAAAGAACAGCCATTTAACAACTTCAATACCATTGTTGGCTATCTTGACTATCAGCGCTCGCAGAGCGAACCGGCGACGGTAGGTATTTTACAAAAATATGTGCCTGAGGTGCAAAATACCTGGGAATATACTCTCGACAACATTCGCAGCTACTTTGATCAGGTCAGTATCGAAGCCCCGCAGCCAGCGTGCCGCCTATCGCCAGAAGGGCTCGATTGCCTTTCAAACCAAGTTTGAAGAAGACACAGAAGATAAACGGCTAGCCTCTCATTTAATGGGTACTTATCTGGCAAATATTCAGCTCTTAGGGCAACGAACTGCTGAATTTCACACGGCGATCGCCGCTGACCCGACTGATGAAGCCTTTGCCCCCGAGCCCTTTACCGGCTTTCATCAGCGCTCTATCTACCAGTACAATCGCAATCTTACAGGACAGGTTTTCCTCCGGCTAAAAGACCAAATTGGGACGCTTAGCGAAGACTTGCAGCCACTGGCACAGACGGTTTTGGGCTATCAAGAGGTTTATCTCGAACGGTTTAAGCAACTGCTCGACTGTAAGATTACGGCGCTGCGCACACGCTACCACGGCGACTATCACTTAGGTCAGGCGCTGTATACCGGCAAAGACTTTATCCTGATTGACTTTGAAGGTGAGGCTAGCCGGAATGTAAGCGAGCGGCGAATTAAGCGATCGCCCCTGCGAGATGTGGGCGGAATGCTGCAATCGATTCACTACGCAGCGGTCACTGGCTTCAAAAGTGAGTAGAGAGCGGCGTCATCCACGCTGAGCAGGCTGAAGTGATGCAGCAGTGGGCCGATTTTTGGGAGAAGTGGGTCAGCGCGGCGTTTTTACATGCCTACTTGACAGACGGCTAGCGCGGCTGACTTTTTGCCAAAGTCAGATCAAGAACTACAGGTATTGCTCAACAACTATTTGCTCTCTAAAGCGATCTTTGATGTGGGCTATAAGCTCGCCAATCGGTCTAAAGAAATCGAAGTGCCCTTGCAGCGGCTGTTGCAGTTTGTCGATGGCTCGCCAGCGTAGAGAACTTGCGGTTGAAATGAGGCGCATAGCGGTGAAGTTTTGGGGCTGAATACTTCACCGCTGGGGTTAGGGCTATCTAAGCTATTTACCCCTGCTGTAGTCGCTTACTGGCAGCGGCAACGCCACTATCTGGAGCCGGTGGCCCAGCTCTTGCAGGGTCGCTTCTAAGGCGCTAACGGCGCAGAGGATATCGCGATCGCTCACAAAGCCCAAATGGCCCAACCCGAAACATCTTGCCCTTCATATGGTCTTGCCCGCCTGCCACGGCGATATTAAACCGTTTCTTCAACACCGAGCGAATTTTCTCAGCGTCTATGCCATCGGGCACCACAGAGGTCACAGCGGGGCTAGCGTTGCTATCAGGGGCAAATAGCGGGCAGTCCTAATGCCTTCATCCCGGCCCGAGTCGCTTCTTTGTGGCGCTGATGACGGGCAAAAATGCTCTCTAGCCCTTCTTCTTGCATCATTTCCAGGGCAACTTTCATGCCGAAGTAGAGATTAACCGGCGGGGTAAAGGGCGTGCTGTCTTTAGCAGCGGCTTTGCGGTACGTGCCCAGGTCCAGGTAAAACTTGGGCAACGTCGCCTTTTCGTAAGCGGCCCAAGCCTTATCGCTGACGGCGACAAAGCCCAGTCCGGGCGGCAGCATAAAGCCCTTTTGCGAGCCAGAGCCAATGACATCGATTCCCCATTCATCGACCGGGATATTGTACGAACCCAGGCTGGTGACCGCATCGACAATCATTAGCGCTTCGCCGTGCTGCTTTACGAGCTTATTAATCGCTTCTAAATCGTTGAGGACGCCGGTAGAAGTTTCGCTGTGGGTGAGGATAACGGCTTTAATTTTCTTTTCGCTGTCGGCGGCTAGCGCTTCGCCAAAGGCATCTGGGTCAATCGGCTCGCCCCACTCAGCGGTGATTTGCTGCACGTCTAGCCCGTAGGCTTTGGATATCTTGGCCCAGCGCTCGCCAAATTTGCCGTTGTTGCCGACCAGGACGCGATCGCCCGCACTCAAAAAGTTAATAATCGCCGCTTCGATTGTGCCTGTGCCGCTAGCGGTCAGCGCCAGCACCGGGTTTTCGGTTTGAAAAAGCCACTTCAAATTGGCATTCGTCTCAGCGATGATCTGGCTAAACTCGCCGCTGCGATGACCAATCGGATGCTTAGCCATGGCCAGCAGTACTTTTTCGGGAACCGGAGTCGGCCCCGGAATCATCAGCATTAATTTGTCATCCATGAGAATCGCGTTTGATGAAGAGACAGGTGAAAAGAGCAGTTATCTTTCTCTAAAATGATACCGCTCGCCCTGCTAAATACCATGACCGCATCTCCTGTCAGCTCACCGACCGTCCAGACGATTCGGGCCAGATCTGATCACCGTCGCCGCATTTGCCCCGTTTGGCCAGCTCATTTTGCCCCAGTCTGACCGGGTGCCCTTTCACCCAGGCGACGCGCAGCTCCAGTTACAAAACGGCATTCCGCGCTTTTATATCATGCAGCTACAGCAGCGGGGCCGACGGTTTCGTCATATTACCCGGCACGGTAGCTGCACTCAGTGCTTGGGCGCACTAGAAGGTCGGGAGTGGTTTTTGGGAGTTGCGCCGCCCGAGTAACTGGCCTAATCCCCGACCTGAAGAAATCCAGGTGTTCAAAATTCCTGGCAACGGCTTTGTCAAATTAGCAGTCGGCACCTGGCACGCTGGCCCTTATTTTGACGACGACACCGTCAACTTTTACAACCTCGAGCTCAGCGACACGAATGTCGTTGACCACACCACCTGCGACCTTTTGCAAACCTATGGCGTAGAGTTTGAGATTGTGTGATTTGATAGGGGGTGAAAAACTCTGATAGAAACGCTATGCCAAAGTTCGTCATGTGGGGCAGCTACTGCGAAAACGCGCTAGAGAAACGCACGCCCTACCGAGAGGCCCACCTCAAAGGGCTCACCGACCAAAAAGCCCAAGGCATTCTCACCGCCCTCGGCCCCACGACTGACAATACTAAAGTCTTTGGCACCTACGAAGCCGACAGCGAAGAAACGGTGCGTCAGCTCGTAGAAGGCGATCCCTACTGGCAAAATGGAATTTGGACTGAATACGCTATCTATGAATGGAATCAGGTGTTTTAAGGTGCTTGATTTAGCTAGAGCAGTCTGGAATGGCAGGGCGCTGACGTTGACTCAAAACTGATTGCAGAAAGCCTTCCATTTCTTGAGCGTGGGGGTAATTGGGAAGATGGTCAGCAGATCTTCATTACAGATCGTCAATGGGAGAAGCTGATTATTGAAGGTGTTGAAGTGCGGCTATCAAGATAGCTGTGTGATTGATGTCTTGCGCTTACGCTGACCGGGCAGATGGCTTTTACTGACTAGTAAGATGTCGGCTTGTAAGACGATGTAAAGATGATTAGCAGTGAAAGAAGGCGAAGGCTGTGAACGCTAAGGAAGTATTACGTCGCTATGCGGCTGGAGAGCGCAATTTTTGCAATGTGAATTTGCGAGGGGCGAACTTTAAGGGGCAAAACCTGAGCGGGGCCGATTTTAGTGGGGCAGATATTCGCAGTGCGAGCTTTGCGGATGTAAATTTGCGGGGGGCGAACTTTACAAAGGCGCAGGCGGGCTTACAACGCCAATGGATGATAGTTCAACTGCTATTGATTGGTGCAATTGTCGCGGTTGCAGGTGTCTTGCAAGGATTCGCTGGGGCTTTTTCGACATATTTTCTCAACAGCGGTAATTTTAGTAGCGCCACTGAAGGCGTAACAGCAGGGATTGTATATCTTTTGCTAGTTTTTGCTGTCTACGCTGTAATCTCTTTTCAAGGATTTACAATTCAAGCTCTCGGCTCGGTTTTGACTGCATTCGCATTCGCAGTCGCGGGCGTATCCGCAATCGCGATCACAGGCGTAGGCGCATTCGCAGACGTATTCGCAGTCACAGTCATATTCTCAGGCGCAGGCGCAGTCGCAGTCACATTCTCAGTCGGATTTGCAGGTGCAGTCGCAGTCACATTCACAGGCGCATTCGCAGGCGTAGGCGCATTCGCAGGCGCAGTCGGGTTCGCAGTCGGACTCGCAGGCTTGTTATTTAGTCTTTATGTTGGACGGCGAGTGCTCAAGGAAGATGAAAAATTTGACATTCTTCGAGTGTTTGGCTTAGCCCTATCTGCTCTGGGCGGTACGTCCTTTGCTGGCGCAGACTTAACGGGCGCTACATTTAGTCAAGCCCGACTAAAAAACACAAACTTTGTAAACTCTCGTCGAAGTAAAACAAGCTTTACTCACGTTTGTTGGAAACAGGCTGACCAGCTCAATCGGGCGCGTTTGGGCAGCGGCATTTTGCAAGATCGTCGTGTTCGCACATTGCTGAGCGAGCCTGAAAAAGGCTATAAGCAAGACCTTACGGATGCCAACCTGCGAGGAGCCAACCTCAGCGGTGTGACCTTAGAACAGGCGATTCTCAGACGGGCCATCCTCAGCGATGCCCTTTTAAGCGGCGCTATGCTCGAAGGGGCCATTCTCACAGAAGTGCAGGCCGTAAATGCTGACTTTACGGGTGCTCGCCTGACCGGAGCAACGCTAGAAGCCTGGAATATCGATAGCACAACTACACTCAAAAACATTGACTGTCGATATGTCTTCTTACGCGAAACGCCTGACGCAAGAGGTTCTCTAGAGCGCCGTCCGCACAATCCTGATAAAGACTTTCAACCGGGCGACTTCGAGAAGTTTTTAAAGAAATGCTCGATGAAGTGCAGATTCTCATTCGCAACGGTGTAGAGCCTGCGGCTTTTCGCGCAGCCCTGCAAAACATCAGGGAACAGAATCCTGACATCACTCAAGAGTCTGTGAAAGCGATTGAAAAGCAAGGCAAAGATGTTTTGGTCACTTTGCAAGTTCCTGAAGGGACAAACAAAGCCAAGATCGAGCACGATTGGGATAATGGCTATCAGGCTGGGCTAGAGGCAGGCCGCGATGCTGGCCTTTTGGAAAGCGCTCAAGAATTCAAAGATTTTGCCGCCCTTGCCATTCAAAGACCTATCACTATTCACAATCAAAACAGGAATCAAGCCATGACCGGAAACGACCACAGCCAAAATATTGACGTAAAAGGAGACTTCACCGTTACAGCGAACAATGCTGTTGTGAGTTTGCGTGACATTAGCGGACAGGTCACCAATCAAATTTCTGAGATTGGCGACGAACCAACCCAAGCTCAGCTCAAAGATATGTTGGCTCAGCTCCAGGCAGCTATCGAAGGTGAGCCAAACTTAAGCGAAGCAGAGAAAACAGACGCGCTTGAAGAAGTTAAACAGATTGCAGCAGCGGGGCAGGCTCCTCAAGATGGGCCGATGAAGAAGGCGGCTAAGCGAGCCCTTAATGTACTCAAAGGAATGACGGTAGGGATGGGCGCGACGACGAATTTTGTGACAGCCTGTAATGGATTGTTGCCTGCGATCGCCCTCCTATTTGGCCTTTAGCACAAAGACATAGCAACAAGACGTTTTTTAGCCCCGGCCCCGGCTTTATCGATACGCTCCGACATGGATTCTAAAGCGTGTTCTCCCAACACCGCCCTACTCCCACACATTGAAGAGAAAGTCTTTAGGGTGGCTAAACCCATCCTCTCTATTGAGATGGACTAAGTTTTGCTCAAACGCTTCTAAATGCTCTATCCGGCCTACGAGGGTCGAGCGTTACTGAGCGCGAATGATATCTTGACGGCTTGGGCGCTTTTTTGGAGGCATACTCGCGCAGCGGCGATTTTCATGGAGAACTTCGCCCCATTCTGACCAGTATTGATGCGTCTGTCAGGAGGCGCGATCGCACCCACTCAAATTCTTCATGAGTCTATCAACGCCACTAGCTCAGCCGACTCACACGCCCCTTTACGATAGATAATCAGTCCTTTCTGGACAATATCTCGGATGAAAAAGTCGCCCATTTTTAATCGCGTTTGAATGTCCCGAGGGGTTCGAACGAGCAGATCTAAGGAGAAAGGGGCTTTTAACGCCTGGCGTATCTCAATCGCTTTTTGAACCGACCTGCCCTCAAATGGCAAAACCACCAGCAAATCAACATCTGAGTCCTGATTCGGTTTGCCGTAGGCATAGGAGCCGAAGAGAATGATCTTCTCTAGCTGGAACTTTTCGGCGATCGCCCAACTAAACTCGTTGATTTCATCCAGGCTGGTCATCATGCCTCACCTTTCCAAGAGCTACAACTTTTTCACTTGCTCACTTAGTAATGATGCCACGTTTGCCTCTCTTTTGAGTTGCAGGGCTTTTTGCTAAATGCAGAATACTCAACCTCCTGTAAGCTCTTGAAGAATATAAAATGGCTCAAGCCATTTGAAGCGTTTTTGGTTCGGGAATAGGCTCACCCTCTTCCTGCCAAGCTTCCAGATACATTTCAATCACCTCTTCTCCATTTTGAGTGGCTTCCTCACGAGTTTTGCCGTGAGTACAAGGCATCACTACCCGTCCGACAAACTCTGGAACTGTGACAAGGAAAAGCTGATCTTCATCAGACCACTGAATCGTCATGCTGTATCGACTCATGAATCTCTCTCCTTTCTTAATTTTTCCAGTTCAGCTAGCAGATTTGTCAGCTGCTGCTCAAGATAGCGCGGCACATCACTCCCGTTTTTGCCAGGAATGGTCATGGTCTCCTTGAGCATAGGATGTCTCCAGCGCTCGTGACTACCTTTGCCGCGTTTGGGTAGCTGTACAAACCCTTCACGGGCAATCTGGGCTTTCAGCTCCCGAATCTTTCTGGGCATGACCGTCTAGCCAACTACACATCCAGCTTTAACGACACAGAAACGACGAATTGAATCTTCTGTCCTTTCAGCCCTCCACCTTTAGAACAAGTCTTTATCGGTGACGGCACCTTTACTGCTCGAAGATACCAACTTGGCGTATTTTGCCAACACGCCGCGCTCATAGCGAGGCTTCGGCGGGCTCCACTGGGTTTTGCGCTGGGCGAGTTCTTCGTCGGAGACGTTCACTTGTAGCAGCAGCTTGTCGGCGTCGATGGTGATGGTGTCGCCTTCTTGCACGAGCGCGATCGCACCTCCCACCGCAGCCTCTGGCGCAACATGGCCCACCACCATGCCGTAAGTGCCGCCTGAAAACCGGCCGTCGGTGATGAGACCAACAGAATCTCCTAGCCCAGCGCCGATAATCGCTGAGGTCGGGGCGAGCATTTCGCGCATCCCCGGCCCGCCTTTTGGCCCTTCGTAGCGCACGACAATCACATCGCCCGCCTTAATTTTGTTTGCCAAAATCGCATCCAGACAGTCTTCTTCCGATTCAAAGACGCGAGCGGGGCCGGTGATGCTGCGGTTCTTAATGCCCGTCAGCTTGGAAACGCCGCCTTCAGGAGCGAGGTTGCCTTTGAGAATGCCGAGGTGACCCTGCGGATACATTGGTTTGTCGAACGGGCGGATCACGTCTTGGTCGGCAGGTGGCTGATCGGGTACGTCTGCCAAAATCTCGGCGATGGTTTGGCCGCTGATGGTAAGGGCCTCGCCGTGGATCAGTCCTTCGTTCAGGAGCATTTTCATCACCTGCGGAATGCCGCCTGCTTGATGCAAGTTGGTGGCCACGTAGCGGCCTGAGGGCTTCAGGTCACAGAAGACAGGGACTTTGTTACGGATAGTTTCAAAGTCGTCGATGGTGAGATCTACGCCGATGGTGTGGGCGATCGCCAATAAATGCAGCACCGAATTGGTCGAGCCGCCGACGGCCATAATCACCGCCATCGCATTTTCAAACGCCTGGCGCGTGAGAATATCTCTGGGCAAAATCTGCTGATGAATTGCCTCTACCAGCGCAAAGGCAGACTTTTCGGTGCTGACGGCTTTTTCCTCATCTTCAGCGGCCATCGTCGAAGAGCCCGGCAAGCTCAGCCCCATCGCCTCAATCGCCGAAGACATCGTATTTGCTGTAAACATGCCGCCGCAAGAACCGGCCCCCGGACAGGCGTGCCGCTCGACGGCGTCTAATCGTTCTTTGCTGATTTTACCTGCACTGTATTGGCCGACCGCTTCAAAGGCGCTGACTACTGTGAGATCTTCACCGTCTAAATGTCCCGGCTTAATGGTGCCGCCGTAAACGAAGACAGCAGGAATGTTCATACGGGCGATCGCCATCACCGCTCCCGGCATATTCTTATCGCAGCCGCCAATCGCCAGCACGCCGTCCATGCTCTGCCCGGTGCAGGCGGTTTCAATCGAGTCGGCAATCACTTCGCGCGAGACTAAGGAATATTTCATCCCCTCAGTGCCCATCGAAATGCCGTCGCTAATGGTGATGGTGCCAAACATTTGCGGCATCGCCCCGGCCTCTCGCAGGGCCGCTTCTCCGCGAATCGCCAGCGTATTGATGCCCATGTTGCAGGGGGTGATGGTGCTATAGCCGTTAGCTAGCCCGACGACCGGCTTATTGAAGTCGCCATCTTGAAACCCCACTGCTCTCAGCATCGCTCGGTTGGGAGCCCGCTGCACGCCCTGGGTGACTACCTGACTTTTGCGATTTTCTGGCATGCGGGGCTTCTCCTAAGTTGAGTGCTTCCAAGGCTTAGCCTTTGAGCTTATCACTGCGCCATAGTTTTCGCCGCGCTAGAAATTTTTCTAGCCAATGCTCACTTACCGGCACTTTCTGCCGCTGACTACCGGCCAATCGATGACAGGTAGAGCAGGCGCAGCACAGTCACCACCTGACTGGCCTGCAGATGAACGGCGATCGCTTTTTGCCACTGCTGACGATCTCCAGCGCATTGAGATAGCCCAGAGCCGCCAATCTGCCAACTAAGGAAGGGGAGAGCGTATCAGCCGACAGTCGGACGATGATCTTCAGCCAGCTTTGCACGCTGGCGGGCAGTGTCCTCGGTCAAACGCAGCGGCAGTGTCGGCGTCGAAAAAGACTGTACATAGGCCGCACTTAAAAAAGGACGATACTGCTCGGCCTCAGGCGATCGCTGTAAAATAAAGCTCAGCGAAATTCCTTTCAACAGCTGTCGTAATTGCGCCGTCTCATCGCCCCGCAGTTCGGAGATAAACGGCAGCTCAGTCAGCGCCTGATTAATATTATTTGGATCGCCCACGCTCAGATGGGTACCGCCAATCACAGCCAGCAGATATTTGGGGCCAGAGAGCTGCTCAAACGGCACGAGCTGCTGGTCAAGCGTAGGGGTGACGCTGTCTTGGGTGCCGGTCAAAATTAGCGTAGGCACCGTGACTGCCGACAGGCCCGCTTCGCCAAACAGCTTGCCCACTAGCGGGTTCATCGCCATCACTTGCTTGATCCGGTCGTCACTGAGGTCGGCGACCTGCTCTGGCAAATCTACCGCTGCGCACTGCAACCAGTCTCCTGGCGAGACGCCCAGCGGCTGAATGTTTGACAGAAGCTCTGGAGCGATCGCAAATCCAAAGTCGCCCCGGCCAAAGCCAGCCCAGTGTAGCCACCCAAAGAATGACCGATGAGCGTCACATCTTCGGTATTAAAGACGCCGCTGTAGAAAAAGCTGTGCTGATTAAGCTGCTCTAGCTGGTCTAGCACGAAACTGACATCCCGAGGCCGGTCTAAAAATTCTGTTGCAGGCAGCAGCCGACTCGGTGACTCAGCGATCGCCGGATCAGCAGGCAGATTGACCAGCGCCTGCACATTGCTACCCGGATGCTCTACCGACACGACTGTCAGGCCGTGAGAAGCTAAGTGCTGAGCGAGATAGTCTAAAAAATAGCGATCTGCGCCAAAGCCGTGAGAGAGCACAACCAGCGGCCCTTGCGTATCGCTGCTCCAATAGACCTCTACCGGAATCACTCGCTGACGGTCTAGATCACGAAAAGTCAGCGTGCGCTGAAGAACTCGATTGCTTTGGCCTGAAGCTGCCGGGTCAAGACCGCTCGGCGGCAGGGTAGAAAGTGAAGTCGGATCTACTTTTAGCTCCTGTTCAAGTACGCTGCCAAGAGATCGGCTCTCTAGGTTAGACAAATTGAGCTGAGAGGCCAGCACAATCGCCGCACTCAGGTCTATTTCTAGGGTTTCTTGCGGCACCGCTCGCAAAATGTCCAAAAGGCTGAGACCATCTGCCTGACTAGCCGCTAGCCGAATCGCAGCCTGGAGCTGCGGAATTGTTAAATTAGGGGCAATTTGCGCCAGCGCCTGAGTAAACAGCTCGCCGTTTGCTGAGGCTAAGACATCTTCGATCATGCGATCGCTCATCTGCGGATCGAGTGCTAACCGCTGCTGCAAAGCTAGCTGCACCTGAGGCGACAAAAACCGCTGATACAGCCGCAAGCTCGGCGCTATTTCACCGGTTTGGGCAAATGTTTCCAAATCGCGCAGCGCGATCGCCTGACGCAGCGGCCCCACCTTAATCACCAGCCGCTCAGCCGCCCAACTAGGAGAGACACTCAGCGCGGCAAGCCCTACGCTCAGGCACATCGCTCTCAAACCAGCCCTGCCCCAAAGCCCAGACTTGAGAGACCGCATGCGGCAACCGCACAACATACCGAACGCTTCGCTTAAAGGCATAAACACAACTAGCAAACATCAGCAGCAGAGCAACTTCTTGTGAACGACCACCGTAGAGGCCATATCGGTGACATTAAGCCCCGGCCTGACGCTAAGGTACGCCAGAAAACCACAAAGCCCGCACAAAAAAGACTTGATGCTAATATCTTACCCACTCCTTCACAGGTATTCAGAGCAGCGATCGCAGTTTTTCTACCTGCTGCTGAGTTAATTCAGGGCAAAATAGGCCATAAACTCATCCGAGACGGTAGCCAATCTCTCTTTATAAAACCTGTTAAAACCGTCGAACTGCTCAGCGGTATTAACGTCTGAAAGACTCCATCCCTATGCCCACCTCCCTATGCCCACCAAAATGCAATGGGAAGACGCAATGGATCTTTTTAGAGACCTTTGACAGTGTCGATAGCTAGCCAAACTAGGGCAGGCTATGAGCGATCGCGCGCCCTGTAAAAAGAGAAAACGATGACCCGTAAAGTCAATAAAGTCAACCTCTTAAGGAAAAAGACTGTAAGATCAAAGCCTATGCCAGCAGACCCTACGTCAGCAGACCCTATGTCAGCAGACCTTATGTCAGCAGACTTTGATACCTACGCTACTATTTTGTCCTAGCCTACCGTATCTACAATCCAGAGCGTTTTATGACTAATGACGAAAGAAACCAACTAGACGAATTTTTAACCCCCCGCAGCCAATACCACGGAGAATTTTCGCCCCAAAGCTTAGCCTTTAACGCTAACTTGCAAGAATTTGCTCAGCGGGTAGCCCTGATCTGCGGGCTTGAGACCGGCGGCAAAATTAGCAGCGCTCAAGCCTACGACGATATCAAAAAGCTCTGGAAAGAGGTCAAAGCATCCAAGAAAAACTTGCTAAATAAAGATCAGGAAAACTAGACAAAAGGTCGCTAACGACCGCTGGCCGCTGGCGCAAAGTAGGCTGTGACCAGGCTGGCAATGCGCTCAGCAGCATGACCATCACCAAAGGGATTGACTGCTTTAGCCATAGCAGCATAGGCGTTTGCATCAGCTAGCAGTTCGGCAGCGGCAGCAACAACAGTAGCCGGATGAGTGCCCACTAATTTGGCCGTGCCAGCGGCGATCGCCTCCGGTCTTTCAGTCGTTTCCCGCAGCACCAGCACCGGCTTACCGAGCCCAGGCGCTTCTTCTTGCAGTCCGCCCGAATCTGTCAGCAGCAAAGTGCAGCGCTTCATTGCGCCCACAAGCTGAGCATAGTCGAGCGGCTCTACCAAAAAGGCACGGGGATGGCTATCTAGAGCGGCTTTGAGCGGATCGCGCACGGTAGGATTGCGGTGCAACGGCAGCAGCAGCGCCGTATCAGGAAAACGATTGAGAATCGCTAGAAAGCTATCGGCAATGTCTTTGAGCGGAGTGCCCCAGTTTTCCCGGCGATGCACGGTTGAAAGGATTACCCGATGCTGATCCCAGTCGAGCCCAGGCACCTCGCAAACTGGCGCTTTGGCGGCCACTGTCAGCAGCGCATCAATGACGGTATTGCCGGTTTGGTGAATGCCAGTAGACACCCCCCCAGCTTTGAGATTATTCACTGAGGTGGCAGTTGGGGCAAAGTGCAGGGTAGCAATCTGCGAAACCAGCCTGCGGTTGGCCTCTTCTGGAAAGGGGTTCAAAATATTGTCAGTGCGCAGACCAGCTTCGACGTGGCCAACCGGAATTTTTTGGTAAAAGGCAGCTAGAGCAGCGGCAAAGGCGGTGGTGGTATCCCCTTGAGAAATCACCATGGCAGGCCGCAGTTGGGTAAAGAGCTGCTCTAGCCCTTTTAAGCTTCGGCAAGTAATATCGCTCAGGGTTTGCTGGGGCTGCATGATGTCTAAATTGTGGTCGGCCTGCAACTCAAAAAGTGACATCACCTGCGCCACCATCTCCCGGTGCTGGCCGGTGAGTACAACTTGAGTATCAAACTGAGGCAGCTGCTGAAAGGTTTGGATAACCGGTGCGAGCTTAATCGCTTCGGGGCGAGTGCCCAAGGTGATGCAGATGCGAATCGGGGTGCGAGAAGCGCGATTAGGAGAATCAACCATGAGCGATCGCCTCAAGTGAAATGCGGCAAACAGTAAACAGTGAAGAATCAGCAGAATAACGCGAACCGGCTCCTAACGGACAGAGCTTCCGCAAATCGGCCCGCCCATAGCGACGCGAAAGCGTTCCTTTGATAGCATAAAAACCCCCTCCCCTCTTGCCTTGCCTTATGAAACATGCGATCGCCCTTGCCGCCGCCGACTGCCAATCGCTCAACCTCGCCCCTGCCCAGCAGGTCATTGACCCCGTTCTAGCGGAGCATCAAGCGAATCCCAAAGCGGGCCAGGGGCTGAGCAGCGCCGATCTCACCTTCAGCTTCGCTATCGACTTTCCGCAAGAAGCTGGCGATCCGCGTGAGCTATCAGAGATTCCAGAAGTGCGGCTGTGGTTTATCCGCCTAGACGCCCATTACCCCTGGCTACCGCTTTACCTTGACTGGGAATCTGGCGAACTCAGCCGCTATACTGCCATGCTCGTGCCTCACCAATTCAGCCCGGTTGACGGCATTCGCTACAACCCAGAGGCGTTAGAAATTTTTGTCATGAGCAAAGTTTTTAGCCTCGACGGCTGGCTCAAGCAGCAGGGCATTGATGGCCGCTCCCGACTCAAATTTATGACCCAAATGCTGGGCTATGAGCTAGACGATGCCCTGTTTAATCTGTTGTAAGGTGACCTTTACCCCCTACAATCTGGGGCGTAAGCATCCCGGTTTATCAGAAGTAAGTAGAGTATCAGCATGGCGGCCATTGGAGAGATTATCGGCGAATTAGTGGGGCTGCTCATCCTGCTCGGCATTGTCGCCTACTTGCTGATTGAGTGGCAGTATCGTCAGCGCCCTGGCAACGACCTAGAGCTGACCGCCACTGAGTGGAATTTGGACACCTACGAACCCGATCATTACGCCATTTCTCTCGACACGGTCTTTACCAACCGCACCCGCAGCTTAGAAATTTTCATTCCAGAAGTCAGCGTTGAACACGAGCTCCTCTCTGGCAGCAGCTTAGAGGGCATCACCGTCAAAACCGAGCTGATTCCTCAGCACGAAGATTTTCCGGCCCGGCCTGATAACTACTGGTTTGCCTACATCGTCAAAGTGGGTAAAGCCACCAAAGCCCAGCTCAAAGTAGACATCGCCGGGGCCGACCTCACCCGGCTCAAATCGCTCTGGCTGAAGGTGCATTACATCACCTATGGCCCCGAAGGGCGAATTCCTAAAACCGGCCACTTTATCGTGCCGCTCAAGTTTCCTAAACCCGAGGCAGCGACCCACTGGCGCGAAAGCAGCGTCGCCAAAATTCTACCGGTACCGACGCATCTGCTCACCCCCCTCGATAGCCCTATCGAAATTGTCAAGCACTACGTCAAACCCTGCGCTCAGCCTGGCGATATTGTTACTATCGGCGAAACGCCCGTGGCGATTATGCAGGGGCGGTTACGCCACCCGACGACGGTTAAACCCGGCTGGCTCGCTAAGCGGCTGTGCTACTACTTCATGCCGACTTCTAGCTTAGCGACGGCCTGCGGCATGCAAACGCTGATCGATGTCTCTGGGCCGTGGCAGGTGGCGATCGCATTTTTGGTAGGGGCGATCGCCAAAGTCGCAGGCAAACCCGGCATGTTCTATCAGCTAGCCGGAGAGCAAGCCCGCCTAATTGACGATGTCACCGGCACCCTACCGCCTTTCGATCAATTCATCGTACTCGGCCCTCAGCACTCACAGCAGTTAGTTGACCAGATTTACCAAGAAACCGGCCTGAAAGCGGCCATTGTCGATGTCAACGATTTAAAAGCGGTTAAAATACTAGCAGCGACTGCCAACACCGACCAGCAACTGCTGACCCAGGCACTGATCGACAACCCCGCAGGCAACGCCGATGAGCAGACCCCCGTTGTCCTCATTCGCCCTGCGCAGCCCGCACCCTCATCGCCGACGGAGCCCTCATGACTCGCAGCCCTTCGCCAGAAAATGGCCTCTTAATTCGATCCATTCACCTGCGTGATTTGGATCATTTGAAGGCAGCTGGTGCGACCGAGATTGCCTCCCACGACACCGAAGCGCCAGAAATTGATCAGTACGTCAAGCAGATGCGCCGCTGGTATGGGCCGCTAAAAGCGCTGACGCTCTTTCCCAATCCGCTACAGCATGTTTTTTCGGCCTTTGTCGCCGAAGCCGAAGGCAAACTTCAGGGCATGATTCAGGTCTCGCCGTTTAACCGCACCCTGAGCACCTGGAAAATTGACCGAATGCTGGTTAATTTGGCCAAATCTGCTCAAGAGTCTGACAAAAAGACCAGCAGCGAAGGCGGGCAGCTGCACTTAGGTCTAGACGTGGGCTCACAGCTGCTGCGCCACTGTTTCAGCAGCATCCGAGAAGCGCAATACTGGATCAGCGAAACCGAGGTCAACGATAAGTTTGGCCTCTCTCTCTACCGGCACAATGGGTTTCAGCCGCTGGCCCGAGCGACTTACTGGTCAATTCAGCCAGAGCAGCTGGCCGCGCTTTCTGAACACGACCCGGCCCTGCCCAATTTGCTGCCAGTGAGCAATGCCGATGCCCAGCTAATCTATCAGCTAGAGACCGTTTCAGTGCCGCCGCTGGTGCGCCAAGTACTCGACTACCAAATTCAAGACTTTAAAACGACGCTGACAGGCAAGCTAAAAAAGCGGATGACTCGCTGGGTCAACCGAGAAGAGACCGTTTCGGCCTATGTGTTTGAGCCGCAGCGCAAAACGGCCATTGGCTTTTTTGAAATTAAGCTGTGCCGCCACAGTACTGCCGCTCATACCGCTAAGCTGACGGTGCATCCGGCCTACACCTGGCTCTACCCTGAGCTGATGGCGCAGATGGCGGGCGTCGTGCAGAAGTTTCCTAACCAGCCGCTGCAAATTACTTCACTGGACTATCAGACCGAGCGGGAAGAGTATCTCCGGCAGATTGGGGCGCTAGAGATTGAGCACACGCTAATGATGTCGCGTTCGGTATGGCACAAGGTGCGCGAAGCTAAAACGGGCGCGCTAGAAGGATTGAAGTTGCCGGACATGCTGCCAGGGCTGAAGCCGACAGGGAGCCCGTTGCCGGGGCGCTTTTCCTGGCATGGGCCAGCGTTAGACAGTCCGTCGCGCGATGGCTTGTCTTGGGACGGGTTGGCTTGGGATCGCTTTTTCTTAGAGAGTATGTCGCAGCTCTCGTCAGACAAGCGCACTGGCGATGCCGCTCCTGAGGGAGAGACCACGTCAGACTGACGCTGAGGGTTTCGCTACGGTTATGGTTTCTGCACTGGGCTTGGATTTGGGGGCAAAGCGAATTGGGGTGGCGGGGTGCGATCGCACTGGTCTAATCGCTACGGGCCTCACCACCTTGCGCCGCACAACCTTTGCCAGCATGGTCAACCCGCTGCGCGAGCTCATCCGAACGCGGTCGGTTGAAGTGTTAGTGATCGGCTTGCCTTACACGATGGACGGAAAAATCGGCCAGCAGGCCAAGAAAATCCAAAAGTTGGCCCGCCGCCTATCGCGATCGCTAGACCTGCCGGTCGAATTTGTCGATGAGCGGCTGACCTCATTTCAGGCAGAGCAAATGCTGCTGGCAGAGCGGCGATCGCCCTCTAGGCACAAAGAATTAATTGACCGCAAAGCCGCCGCGATTATCTTGCAGCAGTGGCTAGAGAGTCGGCGCGAGAATCAGCCAGAGAATCAGCCAGAGCAGTTCGATCAATCTCCTGATCAACCTGTAGGCTCACTCCGCACTGCCCAGTCACTGATACCCTAGTTGAAGCTCTAGTCAAAGCTTTAGTCAAAGCTCTAGTCAAAGCTCTAGTTAAAGCCCAAAAATCCGACCTGCCCTTTGCTTACCTCAGGAGACGCTGCTATGGAGTTTGATCCTAACCTGCTTGATGAGCCCGCTGAATATCCGGTCGTAACCCTCACCGACGAAGACGGGCGGCTGCTTCCCTGCTATGTCGAGAAAAGCATGGAAGTCGAAGGAGAAGAGTATCTACTGCTACTGCCGGTCAACCTGCCGATTGAGATTTTTGTCTGGCAAGCCGATGAAGACGATAGCGAAGAAGAAGTCTTAGTGGACGTTGAAGAAGAAGAAATCGATGCGCTGTTTCCGTCAGCGCGGGCGGTACTCGCTGAACTCGATTTGCTGCTAGAGCGCTCTGCCCATACGCTCACAGCGGCTGGCGACCTGCCCGAAGCCGATGAAGAAGACTGCTTTTCTTTAGAAATTAGCGATGAAGACAGTCCGGCTGTCACCGAAGAATTTCAAATGCTGGCGACTTTTTTCCACGAAAACTCGCAGTACACACTCTGTACGCCGCTCGATCCGCTGCTGTTTTTTGCTCGTCGCCATGAGGGAGAAGTAGAGCTAGTCGATCCAGAAGAGTTTCAAAAGATGCGATCGCAGCTAGAAGACAAGCTGTTTGACGTTTTAGACTGACCCCTTAAATGACCCCTTAAACTAGAGTTTGCCCAGGACGGCTTTATCCCAAAAGAGCTGCCTCCCTTCATTAAGACCTCTGAACATGCCCTCTGAACATGCCCTCTGAACATGCGTAGTAGTTCAAAACGTCTTTTCTTACTTGTGCTGCTGGTGATAGTAGGCTTAGTGGCAGGCCAAAGCTGGGCCTGGTGGAGCTGGGCCAAATCGCCGGTCGCCGAGGAACCCACCGCCAAAGAAAACTTTGTACAGGTGCAAATACCAGAAGGCACGGCCTCTAATCAGATCGGCCGAGATCTAGAAAACGCTGGCCTGATTCGCTCAACCACGGCTTGGAAGCTGCTGAGCCGGTGGAAATCATTTCGCAATGCAGCAGGCGGATTTCAAGCCGGTAGCTACGTCATCTCCCCTAGCCAGACTCTAGATGACATTGCTGACACCATTTGGGATGGCGATGTAGTGCAAGTCAGCTTTACGATTCCAGAGGGCTGGAACCGTGAGCAGATGGCCGCCCAGTTTGAGGCTCAGAACCTGACGACAGCAGCCGACTTTTTAGCAGCCACCGAAAACATTCCCTATGATCGCTTTCCCTGGCTACCGCAGGGCATTCCCCACTTAGAGGGTTTTTTATATCCCGACACTTATCAGATCGGCAGCGCCGCTGTCACTGCCGAAAGCCTGGTAGAGGTCATGCTCAGGCAGTTTGAGAAAGTTGCCTTGCCTCTCTACCAAGATCAGCCGAGTCGCTACGGACTGTTGGACTGGGTAACTCTGGCCAGCATCATCGAAAAAGAAGCCGTTGTCGCCGATGAACGCGACCAGATCGCCAGCGTGTTTGCCCGCCGGTTAGAAGAAGGCATTACGCTAGGCTCTGACCCAACAGTGGAATATGGGCTGGGCATTGTTCAAACGCCTGAAAATCCGCTGACGTATGCTCAGGTAGAAACGCCTAATCCTTACAATACCTATATCAATGCGGGACTGACGCCAACGCCCATTGCTAGCCCTGGTCTAGAGAGCCTCAAGGCCGCTGTTGATCCGGCCCCGACAGAGTTTCTCTACTTTGTCGCCCGCTACGACGGCACCCACGTCTTTAGCCGCACGCTCGGCGAACATGAGTCCGCTCAAAACAAAATTCGCGATCGCTTTGATACCGAATCCGCCCGACCTGCTACGCCTGATGGGTAGCCGCTTTCAATCCGTTGAGGATGGCCGTGAGAATGGTTAGATACATGCCCTTTACCTCTATATCTGCCCTGCTATGAGCTGGATTAATCTTCTACAGCCCGACCTAATCATGGCCAATTCGGTGTTGGGCGTCACCCCTAAGATGGTGCGCGACTATGGCATCAAAGGGCTGGTGCTTGATGTCGATGAGACCATTATTCCGATTGGCAAAAGGCAGCTTGATCCGGCTGTGCAGGCTTGGGCAAAAGAAATTCAGTCAGTGGTGCCGCTCTCTTTGGTGAGCAACAACGTCGGCTACGAGCGGATTCGCAAGATTGCGCTAGGCATGACCCACGGCGCAGATGTGCCCTTTGCGGTCAGCGCGGGCAAACCCTCCCGAAAAAAGCTGCGCAAAGCGGCGGCGGCGATGGATCTACCTTTTGAGCAAATTGCGATGGTGGGCGATCGCCTCTTTACAGACGTTTTAGCAGGCAACCGGTTAGGGCTATTCACTATTTTGGTGCAGCCGATGCTAGAGCCCAACTCTAAAGATCCGAGAAATCTGCTGCGCAACGCCGAATTTTGGATTTCGCGGCGGCTGGGCATTACCCTGACGGCCACGCTTTAAGCCATGCCGCAGTACACGCTGGTAGTCAAAATTGGCACCTCTAGCCTGACCCGCCCCGACACAGGCAAGCTGGCACTGGCGACTATTGGCAGATTAGTCGAGACCCTCTGTCAGCTTCGGCAGCTTGGTCATCGGGTAATTTTGGTGTCTTCTGGCGCGGTGGGGGTGGGCTGCGCTCGCTTAGGCATTACCCAAAGGCCCAAGACGATGGCGCTCAAACAGGCTGTGGCTGCCGTGGGTCAGGGTCGGCTGATGCGAGTTTATGACGATTTTTTTACGGCACTTACGCAGCCGATCGCCCAAGTGCTGCTCACCCGTAGCGATTTGGCTCAGCGATCGCGCTACGTCAACAGCTACCGTACTTTTCGTCAGCTGATGAAGCTGGGCGTGATCGCGATCGTCAATGAGAATGACACGGTCGCCACGGACGAGCTAAAGTTTGGCGATAACGACACGCTCTCGGCACTGGTGGCGAGCTTGGTAGCAGCTGACTATTTATTTTTGCTGACCGATGTCGATCAGCTCTATTCGGCTGACCCCCGGCAAGATCCTAAAGCGCAGCCGATTAGCCGGGTCAGTCAGATTGACCAGCTAGAAGCTGAGATCGGGGCGGCGGGTTCGAGCTGGGGCACAGGCGGGATGACAACCAAAATAGAAGCGGCCCGAATTGCGATCGCCGCTGGCACGCACACCGTGATCACACAGGGCCAAACGCCCGAAAATATTCTCAAGATTTTGCAAGGTGAGCCGATTGGCACCCTGTTTGAAGCGCAGGCTAGCAAGTCAACGGCCCGCAAACGCTGGATTGCCGGCAGCCTCGTCCCTGCCGGACGGCTCTACTTAGATGCGGGTGCCGCCGCCGCCATTCGCACTGCTGGCAAATCGCTGTTGCCCGCTGGCATTACCGAAGTGGAAGGCGAATTTGCCTCACAGGATGCTGTTTTGCTCTGCGATCGCAGCGGCCAAGAAGTTGCTCGGGGCCTAGTCAACTACAGCGATAGCGAACTGCGAAAAATCTGCGGACATCGCTCCACCGATATTGCCGGTTTGCTCGGCTATGCCGGAGCCGAGACGGTCGTTCACCGAGATAACCTAGTGCTCGCGCTGTAAAGTTCTACCGTCAGATAGATTGTATAAAGCAGATATATGAAGCTCTGGTTTACTTATCGGTGAATCATGGCGATCGCCCATAGATGAATTAGACTGCGCGTGTAAAGCGCTGAGATATTTTTCGACTTACCATGGCGATCGCTTCTTCTTCCACACCCGATGCTTCAACCCATTCTTCTAGCAAACCGGCTGTGCTGGTCACTGGCGGCGCTGGCTACATCGGCGCTCATGCAGTCTTAGCGCTAGAAGCCGCAGGCTATCAGACCGTCATCTTAGACAACCTAGAATATGGCCATCAGGATCTGGCCAAGCGCCACCTCAAGGCCGACCTCGTCGTCGGCGATACAACTGACCGCGCCCTGCTAGATCGGCTGTTTAGCACTTATGACTTTGCAGCGGTGATGCACTTTGCCGCCTACATCGCCGTGGGCGAATCGGTCAGCGAGCCTGCCAAATACTACCGCAACAACGTATACGGCACGCTCAACTTACTAGAAGCGATGCTGGCAGCAGGCGTCAAGCGGCTGGTCTTCTCCTCTACCTGCGCTATCTATGGCCCGCCCAAAACGGTGCCGATTCCTGAAGATCACCCGCAAAACCCAATCAGCCCCTACGCTACTAGCAAGCTGATGGTCGAAAAAATGCTGCTCGACTTTCAGGCCGCCTACGGTTTGCAGTCGGTGTGCTTTCGCTACTTCAATGCAGCTGGCGCTGACCCGCAGGGCCGTTTAGGAGAAGATCACAGTCCTGAAACTCACCTAATTCCGCTGGTACTGTTCACCGCTTTGGGTCAGCGCCAGTCGGTGTCTATTTTTGGCAGCGATTATGAAACCCGCGATGGCACCTGCATTCGCGACTATATTCACGTCAGCGACTTAGCTGATGCCCACGTCAAGGGACTTGAGTATCTGCTTAAGGGCGGTGAAACCTCATTTTTCAACCTGGGAAATGGCAGCGGCTTTACTGTAAAAGAAGTGATCGAGACGGCCCGGCGGGTGACCGGACGGGAGATTGTGGCCGTGCCGTGCGATCGCCGTCCGGGAGATCCGCCGAGCTTGGTCGGTACCAGCGAACGGGCGCAGCAGGTCTTAAACTGGCAGCCTCAGTATCCCGATTTAGAAAATATCATCACGCACGCCTGGCAATGGCATCAAAAGCGACATGGCGATCGCCCTTAAATCCATCTCAGTCAAATCTATTCAGACAAAATAAAAAAATGGGCGCAGATCAGCTGATCTGCGCCCATTCGTATTAAGTCAGCCAGCCCTACGAGGCAGTCGCCACGCCAATCGGACAAGCGACGTTAGTCCCACCCAAACCACAGTAGCCGCCCGGATTCTTCGCCAGATACTGCTGATGATAGTCTTCAGCGTAGTAAAACTCAGGCGCGGGCATAATTTCGGTCGTAATTTCGCCGTAGCCCGCTTGGTTGAGCACCGGCTGATACATCTCTTTTGACGCTTTCGCGGCGCTTAGCTGCGCGTCGGAGTATGTGTAAATGCCAGACCGGTACTGAGTGCCCGTATCGTTACCCTGACGCATACCCTGAGTGGGGTTGTGGCTTTCCCAAAATAGCTTGAGCAGCGCTTCATAGCTAATAACTTTAGGATCGTAAACAACACGCACGACTTCGTTGTGGCCCGTCATGCCAGAGCAGACTTCTCGGTAAGTCGGGTTTGGCGTAGCGCCTGCCGCATAGCCGACAGACGTGCTATACACACCGTCGGCCTGCCAAAACTTGCGCTCTGCACCCCAAAAGCAGCCCAGGCCAAACATCGCCATTTCTAGCCCTGCCGGGAAAGGCGGCTTGAGAGCGTTGCCGTTAATAAAGTGCTTAGCGGGCACTGGCATTTCCTTTGCCCGACCTGGCAGCGCGTCATCGGGGCTAGGGAGCGTGTCTTTTTTGCCGGTTCCAAGTCCAAAAAATGCCATAAATTCCTTCTCTAATTAAATGGTGCGACTTATCTCGATAAAAGAGAATAGTTTCGTCTGTTTGTACTGCTGATTTTAGCGCGGTACAGTTGACTGCGCAGTCGGCAAAACCGTACAGATAGGCCCGATTCAGGCAAATGAAATGTTAAATCCTCTGTGCCTGCCAACTCACTCGGCTGAAGATAGAGGAAAATATAACCCTATCAATTGTCAGAGTCAGCTTCTCTATGGATCGCTTCAGAGTCGAGGTCATTTCTAAAACCCCTAACCCCCAGCAGACGGTGTACGCTGCCATGCACCAAGACTACGCCGAAGCGTTTGTCTGGGATCAGCGCGGCGAATGGCCCTCAGAAGAAAAAGCGGGCGAGCTGGTCATTCGCAACTTGCTCAAAGGCGGACGCGGTCACTACGGCCCGCTAGAGCACCCTCAAATCGTCTTAAACTGCGGCTTTTTCCCCCATTCCACCATGCAGCAAATCCGAACTCATCGGGTCGGACTGAGCTTTGATGTCCAGTCCTTCCGCTATACCGGCTCTAGAATTTTAGACGTGGCACTGGGGAAGGCCGACGTTGAAGAGGTGTTTTATCTGCGCCCGCTAGGCGCTTACACCGACCGCCAGGGCAAAAAGTACGAATACACTGAAGCGCTGCGTCAGCAGGATATTGACTGGTGTCTGCAAGGGGCGCAGCGATATAAGACTCGGATTGACCAGGGCTTTTCAGAGGAACATGCGCGCGGGCTGATTCCGTTTGATGTGCGGCAGCATTGGGTGGTCTCGGCGAATGCGCGATCGCTAATGCACCTATTAGACCTGCGTTGGAAAGCCGATGCTCAGCTCGAAGCGCAAAAGCTGTGTGAGGCGATTTGGCCGCATTTTCAAGTGTGGGTGCCTGCGATCGCACAGTGGTATGAGACCAACCGCCTCAAAAAAGCGCGCCTGTCTCCCTAATCAAACTGATGAGATTCAAAGCGATCTTGACGAATGAGATTGGGTTGGCGATCGCTCTACTTTTATTCACAATCAGTTGTTTAAATCAGGATTTTTACACCGCAGCCAATTTTCGAAAAACTAATATATGGCATTAGTTTATCTAATGATTGAACGATGCTGACGGGTCTAACCTTAAGCCATGTAAAGCAAAATTTTGCAATTACTCATTTAAGGCAGACAGGCATAAGAGCCCTGTGTCACTGCTGTCACTCGATATATAGACAGCGCCCATGCTCACCATAGATCTAGAAGCAGCCCAAATGTCAGGTTTCTCAGCGGTTTGACTGATCAGAGACTGACTCAAAAGATACGAGCAACCACCCAAAAAAGCTGAGCCAAATCTGGTCTTTTTTTCTCAGCTCGTGTTAACACTGTAAAGACATCAAGGGATCATAAAAACTCTGATAGTGGAACCATAGGTGGTGCATTTTTGTCTAGAAAGCTACAATCTATGGGGTTCCGAAAAGAATGGTTAAACTTTACCTATTGAACGGGTAGCCTCTTTTCTGCACGTCCACATGAGTAATTTGACTAATTTGGCTCAGTATCTACTCACGCAGTTCAGCAAATTTCCCGAGGCGCGTTTTTACTCACGCATCTAGGCATACATTGTTTACATAAAGATTGATCAAGTATCATCATTGATCAATCGTCTCAAGCAAGCTCAGTCTGATCGAACCAGCCACCGGCTTACAAACCCATCGGTTAAAACCCATCGGTAAAAAGATATTGCGATCGCCAGACATGACCGTGCCCAGACATCGACTTAGTAAACAGGTGCCTAAAAGACCCTATGGAATATGTTGAGGAGTCATTGGACTCCCATCTAGTTGAGTAGCACCGAGTCAATTGACTACATCTGATCTGTCACACATAAGAAGGAGCAAGAGGAAAGCGGCATGACCCAGGCTAAGGAAACACTTCAAACTTTAGAATCTAGCAGTGAGCTCAGTCAAAAAACCAGTTCGTCAGCAACCGTAAAGACCATAGACTTGACGGATTCAGGCACCACCGCTACTGCGACCAAAGCCACAAAAGGGGCCGCTAAGGGCGCTGCCAAGGGAAAAACCACTCGCCGCCGCACTGCTCAGACCAAAAAGAAGCACTATACCGAAGACTCTATTCGGCTATATCTGCAAGAGATCGGGCGAATTCGCCTGCTGCGCGCCGAAGAAGAAATTGAGCTAGCCCGCAAAATCGCAGACCTGCTAGAGCTAGAGCGCATTCGCGATGAGATTGACGATCAGCTAGATGATGAGCCTACCGACACGGACTGGGCCAACGCGGTCGATATGCCGCTGCCTGCTTTTCGGCGTCGGCTGCATTTGGGTCGCCGGGCCAAAGACAAAATGGTGCAGTCTAACCTGCGGCTGGTGGTCTCTATCGCCAAAAAGTACATGAACCGGGGTCTGTCTTTTCAAGATCTAATTCAAGAAGGCAGTCTGGGCCTAATCCGCGCCGCCGAAAAGTTTGACCATGAGAAAGGCTACAAATTTTCTACCTACGCTACCTGGTGGATTCGTCAGGCCATTACTCGGGCGATCGCCGATCAGTCTCGTACCATCCGACTGCCGGTACACCTGTACGAAACAATCTCTCGCATCAAGAAGACCACCAAGCTGCTCTCTCAAGAGCTAGGCCGTAAGCCCACCGAAGAAGAAATTGCAACTCGAATGGAGATGACCATTGAGAAGCTGCGCTTTATCGCTAAGTCTGCGCAGCTGCCCATCTCCTTAGAAACCCCCATCGGCAAAGAAGAAGACTCTCGCCTGGGTGATTTTATCGAGTCTGATGGCGAAACCCCAGAAGATGAGGTCTCTAAGAGTTTGCTCCGCGAAGATCTAGAAAGCGTACTGAGCACGCTGAGCCCGCGTGAGCGCGACGTGCTACGCCTACGCTACGGCCTTGACGATGGCCGCATGAAAACGCTAGAAGAGATCGGTCAGATCTTCAACGTCACCCGAGAGCGCATTCGCCAGATCGAAGCCAAAGCCCTGCGTAAGCTGCGCCACCCAAACCGCAACAGCGTTCTTAAGGAATACATTCGGTAAGCAACGTTCAAACCCAGCCGTTTAATTCAAACAGTTTAGGTCAAACAGTCTGGGTCAAACAGTTTGGGTTAAACAGTTTAGGTCAAACAATTTAAGTCAGAGAGAGAGGAAGTTTGACAACAGTTAGACTTCCTCTTTTTTTTAGCCTAGCCAGCGAACTCTCCCTTTCCCAGTCTCAATCAAAACTTCACACTCACTGCCAACTCATCTGTGGACATTTTTTATGCAAGTTGGTACAGTTGTTCTTGTTAGTGTGTAGCTGGTAGCCTGTAAATGTCAATGGAACCTTTAACCGAAGCTCAAAAAGAGCTGTACGACTGGCTAGTGGGGTATATCCGAGAAAATCGTCACTCGCCGTCAATTCGGCAGATGATGCGAGCGATGAAGCTAAAATCGCCAGCGCCGATTCAAAGTCGTCTGGAGCATTTGCGCCGTAAGGAATACATTGACTGGACAGAAGGCAAAGCGCGCACGATTCGGATTTTGCAAGAGTCTCAGGGCGTGCCTATTTTTGGCGCGATCGCCGCAGGCTCAATGGTCGAAGCTTTTACCGATACGCTAGAACACTTTGACCCGGCCTCTTTGGTCTTTAAGAGCGGCGATTTTGCCCTGAGGGTCAACGGCGACTCCATGATTGAGGCCCTCATTGACAGCGGCGACATCGTGATTATGCGAGAAGTAGACGAGCCTTCGCGCATTCGCAACGGCACGATTGTCGCGGCCCGCGTAGAGTCTACAACCACACTAAAGTACTACTACCGCGAAGCTGGAAAGGTCACCCTTAAGCCCGCCAATCCTGACTACAAGGCCATGCACTACCCCGCCGAAGAGGTAGATATTCAGGGGCGCTTGGTGGCGGTATGGCGCAATCAAGATATGAGCTAGCCCGATGCCCAAATAGCTGGTCAGAGCGGGCCTGTCAAAGCTGTTAAGGCGCTGACAAGCTGCGCGGCAAGGAGCGGTATACACTGATGTGAGACTCGTTGAGGGGGCACAGAAGATGACTGCTGCGGCGCAAACTACCTACCGGCCTAGCCGCGCTTTTGCTGGGGGGCTATTGGCAGTGGTACTAACACTACTGTTAGCAGGGATAGGCGGCTTTTGGTATCTGACGATTAATAGCCCACTGAGCTTGTTGGCTGGCGGAGATCGCCCGATCGCGGCAGCAACTGCTTTTGTGCCAGTGCGATCGCCCTTTACCTTCTCACTCCTGACCCGCCCTGAGCGATTGATTGCTTTTCAGCAGGCGATCGCCCCGCCCAACCAGCGACGGCAGACGCATCGTGAAATCAGCCAAATTAAGCAGAGTCTGCTCGAAAATACCGGTCTAGATTACGACCGCGACCTTCAGCCCTGGGTCGGCAGTGAAATCACCTTTGCGCTCACTGCTCAAGACTTAGATTTTGATAGCGCTAACGGCCAGCAGCCAGGATATTTGCTCGCGCTAGAGATTGCCCCTGGGCGGCAGCAGCAGGCCCGTGATTTTTTGCAGACGCTTTGGCAACAGCAAAGCCTGACCACTGGCAACCCACCTCGCAGCCAGCAGGTTAGCGGTGTCCGCATTCTTTATGACCCTTCTAACAGCCAGCAGATTTTTGGAGGGGCGGTGCCCTCACGCCTCCGGTCAGATAGTAAGCTGCCAGCTTTAACAGCGACCAGTGCCCTAGTGGGCAACCAGTTCGTCATTTTTGCCAATGATGTCCGGGTGCTGCGCCGCAGCATACGCGCCACTCAGACAGCGACAAACCTAGCTCAAAACCGGGCTTACCGGCAGGCAGTTGCTCAACTCCCCGACCGGCGCATCGGCCTGGCTTACTTTAATGCAGCAGAGCTAGGAAAAATTGGCAGCGACCAGCCCAGTCGGGTCGGGTCTAGTTTGCATCAGGGCGTAGACCGCGCAGCGTTTACAGCAGTCAGCCTGGGCGTTGCCCGTACCGGACTTGTCGCCCACGCCCAGCTCTCAGACCGACTGCTAGGGCAGTTGCCTGCTGCTGCGAGCCACAGCCACCCTGAGACGGCGCTGAAGTATTTGCCAGCAGACAGTGCGATCGCATTAACCAGCCGTGACCTCAGCCAGTTAGCGCCTACGCTTAGGGCCGCAGGCTTACCTGAAGATCTCTTGCCCGATTTTCTCTTCTTAGGACAGCCGGTAGCGACTGAAAACGGTGGCGTCGGGCAAGACGGTGGCGCTAGTGCCTCGCCGCCTACGCCACTGTCAAGTTTCCTGTCGCCTGAGCTATGGAACTGGGCAACGGCAGACTATAGTTTAGGTCAAGTTAAGGCTAGTCAGTCGCCCGACTGGATACTAGCTGTTGCCCGCGACGCCGAGGGGATAGCTCATCTCGATCGAGCGATCGCAGATCAAGGCTATAGCGCTGTTCCGGTGGGTATCGGGGAAAATGAAGCGATCGCCTGGACTCGTTTTCGCGTTAGCCCGCAGCGGCGTTTGGCGACTAACAGCTTAGAAACTGAGATTTTAGGCTTACATGTGCAGCAGGGAAACTACGAGATTTTTGCCAGTTCGCCAGCGGCAATGGACAGTGCCCTAGCCGCGCCGCAAAATCCGCTGCTCAAAGCCGAGCGCTTTACCGAAGCGATCGCCCCATTACCCGCCGCCAACCAAGGGTATCTCTATATCGACTGGCCAGCGATCGCCCCAACCGCAAAGCGTACCCTCCCCATACTCAACCTCGTTGATATAGCCGCCCGCCCCTTCGTTAGCCACATCCAGACGTTAGCCGCCGCCCGCGAAGATAAAACTGCCAGCATCTTTATTCAGTTCAGTCCCGCTGGCAAGACAGCTGCTAGTCAGGCTGATGAGTGAGCCATCTGTCCGCTCAAACTTTGACCATTCACAAGATTATAGCCAGACCCTTTGGCCCTCGGTCATCGCTTGGGCGCAAGGTCACCCGCCCTCAGCGAGCGATCGCCAGCAGATAATAGATTGGGAGCTAGAGCCAAACCGCGCTGCCGCCTGGCAGACATCTCCTGATAGCGTCGTTCATGCCATAGAGACTAAAGCCGCGCTGCTGCAAGCCCTCTATCGGCAGACATCAGCTCAGCAGACATCAGCTCAGCAGACACCTGACTCAACCATGCCTCTGCCAGGTGACTGGACAGACTGGATGATGCCGCTATGGACAGTTTGGCTGCCGCTCGCACAGTGGCTAGATAGGAAGCAGCGAGAGGCCGGAATTCCCTGGGTTCAAGGCATCTTGGGCGGACAAGGAACAGGGAAGACGACGCTGACTAAAATTTTATGCCTAATTTTAGGACAGTTAGGCCACCAGACGGCGGCGCTGTCTATTGATGATCTGTACCTGACCTATGCCCAGCGCTGTGAGCTAAAAGCGCAAGATCCTCGGCTGATTTGGCGCGGCCCGCCGGGTACGCACGATATTGAGCTAGGGCAGCGCACGCTAGGTCGCCTTAAAAATGCGGCGGCTGATGGGCAGGTGACGCTTCCCCAGTTTGATAAGTCGCTGCATCAAGGAGAGGGCGATCGCACAGATCCCCTCACCATACCCGCCCCAACGATTGTGCTATTTGAAGGCTGGTTTGTCGGCGCGCAGCCTATAGATGACCGCATCTTTAGCGACGAGCGATCGCTGCCTGACCCCATCAACACCGCCGCCGACCGCCAGTTTGCCAGAGATAGCAACCGCCGCCTGCAAAGCTATGTACCTCTATGGAACTGTCTAGATAGTTTGCTCGTACTCTACCCCAATGACTACCGCCAGTCGCAAGCATGGCGACAGCAGGCCGAGCAGCAGATGAAAACGCAGGGCAGAGCGGGCCTCCCCGACAGCCAGATTGCCGCCTTTGTCACTTACTTTTGGCAAGCCCTGCATCCTGAGCTGTTTATCACCCCAGCGATCCATAGCCCAGCGACGAGCCTGGTCGTAAAAATTGAGCCCAATCACAGCCCAAGTGCAGTGTATGCTCCCTCAGATGGGCAGGCTCACCTTATGTAAATCTCCGGTAGAGACTCGGCAAAGAGTTATAGGCTGTGACTGGCCTTTCTAGCCAGCAGCCGTCTCTACCTGTAAAAATGGCAGTTGCTTCTAAGCTAAATAGTAAAGTACCGTCAGTAAAGAAGGGAACCTAAATGAACATGGTGAGTATGGATACAACCGTTCAAGTGCTAGTGCCCACTGGCATTCTAGATAGCACTCAAGCAGAAGAGGTTCGCACTCAGGTCGATAGCGCCCTCTCAACTGGGGCCAAGACGCTGTTGATGGATCTCAAAGACATCACCTTTATCGATAGCTCTGGACTAGGCGTTTTGGTCTCTGTGCTGAAGAAAGTGCGATCGCAGAGCTGCGAAATGGTCGTCTGCTCAATCAATCCTCAAGTCAAAATGCTGTTCGAACTTACCAGTATGGATCGGGTGTTTGAAATATTTGAAAACCGCGAAGCGTTTGAAGCCTCGCGGTAGGGGATAGGCCGTCAGCCGTTAGGCCGCAATCAGCCAGCAATCAGCCAGCAATCAGCGACCTTTAGAAGGGGATGTCGTCGTAATCAGGCGTTTCGGCGGCGGCAGGTTGGGGGGTGGCAGGCGCAGGCGAGGCAGCCGCTGAGGGGACAGAAGCTGGAGTATTGCTGCTACCAGCAAATTTGCCTTCGGCCATCGGCGTAGGATCGGCGATCGCCATAGACTGCAAATCACCAATCGGGCTGACTCGCTGAACCGTTATTTCAGCCCGCTTTTCTTTAAAGCCTTCAGGCCGCTCTAGCGTATTCATCCCCAGTCGGCCCTCTAGCAAAACGCGATCGCCTGCCTGGTAGCGCTCCTGAATTTCTTGTGCCAGATTGCCCCAGCCAATCGCTTTCATCTGAGCGGGCGCATCGCCTTCGCGCAGCCCCGGAAACTTAACGACAAATTCTGCAATTGGCGTTTGATTATCAGCGGTATAGCGCAGCTGAGGAGCCTGCACAATTTCCGCCATCAAAATGCAGTTGTTCATACCCGCTCTTCCTTAAGTCTGCTCTGCTTCAATTCTGCTCTATTTCAATGAAGTGTTGAACCTTTTGCCGATACGTTTGCAGCTGCCTATCTACCCAATCTCGATCTTCGCTATTGGCAAAAATATGCACCAAAGGCTCACTGGCATCGGGTAAAATCAGCACCCAGTTTTGTCGGCTCGGATCTACTATTTTAACGCCATCGACCAGTTCTAAACTATCGGACGGATGGGTCTCTACAAGATAGCGCATGAGGGCTCCCTTAATTGTCCAAGGGCAGCGGATGCTCTGAGAGCGATGGGAAACTCGCGGCAGTTCCTCCCAAATCTTGCCTAGCGATCGCGCTTGAATTAGCAGCATCTCAATCAGCTTAGCGACACAAAACATCGCATCAAACCCCGGATGCAGCTGCGGAAAAATAAAGCCCATATCGCCACTGCCACCGAGCACCACATTAGGATGGGTGCGGCAGGCTTCCATCAGCGCCGTTGGGTTGGCCTTAGTGCGAATGACCCGACCGTCATGGCGGCGGGCAATTTCTTCAATCGCCCCTGAAGCATGAACGGGCACAACGATCGTCCCTCGGGGGTGCGCCGTCAAAATCATATAGGCCATCAGCGCCGTTAGCTGCTCGCCGCGAATGGGTGAACCAATTTCATCAACTAGCACCATCTGCTCACCGTTGGCCAAAATCTGCACGCCAAAAGTCGCCTGCAAAGCCAGCACTACCTTCCCAAGCTGATCGAGTAGCACCTCACGAGCCGCCGCTGAGGGCACCGCCGGGTTTAAGCTGGCATTGAGCACCACCGCATCGCAGCCAAATTTTCCTAGTAACTGGGGCAAAACCGCCCCTGACACCGCATAGGCATAGTCGATCACAATCTTAGACTTGCTGCTGCGAATCGACTCTACATTCAGATGATCTTCAAAAGCTGTTGTATAGACATCTAATAGGCCGCTAGGGTAAGAAACAGAGCCGATTTCGTGGATTTGCGATCGCCGCAAATTCTCTTTAAAGTAAGCCCCTTCAATCTTCTTCTCCTGAGCTTTAGGAATATCAATGCCCTGATCGTCAAAAAACTCAATCAAAAGATGATCTGAGCGATCGGGGTGAATCCGGACGTGAATCCCCCCGGCCACATTGAGCGTCGGCAGCACATTTCTGGCTACCGGGATCGAAATCGCCTCTAGGTTTTGCACATGAATGCCGACTGACATGAGCCCAGCAATCAGCGATCGCGTCACCATCCGCGAAATGCTGCGCTGATCGCGAGAAACAGTAACATGAGTGCTAGGCTTCAGCGTAGAGCCGTAAGCGGCCCCTAGCTTCACCGCAAACTCAGGGGTGATATCGACGTTGGCCAGACCCGCCACCCCGCGCTGCCCAAACAAGTTGCGCTGAGCCGTATTCCCCCAGATCAAATTAATATTTAGCGTCGCCCCCGACTCAATCAGCTTACTCGGCCAGACCCTTACCCCGGGGCTAATTTGAGCCTCCTCCCCAATCGTAGAAAGCGACCCAACCACAGCCCCTTCCAGCACATGGGCGCGGCGATCAGCCCGAGCCCCCCGAGCAATGACGCAAGCCCGCAGATGCGTATCGTCTCCAATCACCGCACCATTCCAGATGATCGGACGCTTGAGATCGGCGTCGCTGCCAATCGTAACGTTGTCGCCAACGACTGTGCCCGGCTCTATTATCGCCCTAGGGCCAATCCGGCAGTTGCTGCCAATCAGCACAGGCGGCATAATTTTGGCCGTAGAGTCAATCTGAGTATTTTTGCCAATGCGCACCCCACTGCTAACTTCAGGATAAGCATAGTCAAGCTGTACGCGGCCCTGAAGCGCATCGTAATGAGCTTCGCGGTAAGCATCAAGATGACCCACATCGCACCAGTAGCCCTCAGCGATATACCCATACATCGGCTCGCCCTTCTCTAGCAACCGTGGAAAGAGATCGGTTGAAAAGTCTTGATTGCACTCAGGCAGCAGATAATCCAGCACCTCAGGCTCCAAGATATAGATCCCCGTATTCACCGTATCTGAAAAAATCTCGCTAGTCGAAGGTTTCTCTAAAAAGCGTACAATCTCCCCGTTTGAGTTGGTAATCACCACCCCAAACTCAATCGGGTTGGGCACACGGGTCAGCACCAGCGTGGCCTTTGCCCCCTTTGCCCGGTGAAAATCTATCGCCTTTTGCAGATTAAAGTCGGTAATACTGTCGCCACTAATGACCAGAAAGGTCTCGTCGAGCAGTTCAGAAACATTTTTGACGCTGCCAGCTGTTCCTAAAGGCTGGTCTTCTTCGACGGCATAGGTCATCTGCACGCCAAAATCCTGGCCGTCTTGAAAATAGTCCCGCATAACGTCGGGCAGGTAAAATAGCGTAGCAATGATTTCTGTGATGCCGTAGCGCTTGAGCAAATTGACGATGTGCTCGGCAATGGGGCGGTTGAGCACAGGCACCATTGGCTTCGGCAGGTCACAGGTCAGCGGCCTGAGCCGGGTCCCTGAGCCACCGGCCATGATTACTGCGCGCATAGTTACTCTCCAGATGAGTCACTGATATTTTATAGGAGTGGTGAAAAGCAAAATGCCTGCTGCATACAGCGCTACAGCTCAGAGCGGTTCAAAACAGCGGTTTAAAACAGCAGTCAGAACCCTATTGCTAAAGCCAGCACTCGCTTTTCATTAAGCAGATGTTGTAATTGAGGGCGATTTTTCGCAGCGGCGGCTATGGTGGGCTAGATTATCTCTAGATGACTGGCTCTAGAGGACTGTTAGAGGCTAGACGACTGTTAGATGAGTGTGCAGCTATTTTCAGTGAGCGGCCATAGGGCTATTGATATCATTATGGTCATAGAGTCATCAAACAGAGCTACCAAATTAAGTGTGGAAACACGCTAGGAGGGCGTCAATGAGTACTTTGATTACGATTATTTTGCTAGGCGTTTATGGGGTTGGGGCTTGGAAGTTCTGGCAGGGATTTAACCGCACAAACTTCAGCACGGGTAAAGCCTATTTGACCCTGCTGTGGCCCTTTTTCTTGATTAGCAATAAAGACTACAGACGCAATTTTACTAAGGCCATTAAAGGCTCTTAGAGGACGTAGAGCAGATGGGAGCAAAGCATGAGTAAATCGTCCCAATCCCCGCTGGGGGATGTCTTGCAGGCCAAGTCTGTGCCCTGGCTGCCAATGATCAGCGCGGTCGCCCAACGGTTTGACGCGGAGTATGCGGGTGAGTCTTTTGACCTGCCCGAAGAAGTTGAAGCGATGCCAGTGTTTCGTGACTGGGCAGCGGGCTCGCTTAATTCGCGCATTGCCTCACCGTTCTGGCAGATCGCTCAGCCGAAAAAAAATCAGCACTGCTTGGATTTGGGCTGTGGATTTAGCTTTTTGATCTATGAGTGGAAGAGCTGGCAAGCGCTGTTTCACGGACAAGATGTGAGTGAGACGGCGACTAAGACCCTGCATCAGCGTGGCCCTCAGCTTGACTCTAAGCTGTTTAAAGGGGTGAAGAAAAGCCCGGCTCATCAGCTCGACTATCCGCCTGCGAGCTTTGATCTGGTGATTGCGACGGGTTTTAGCTGCTACTATCCGCTGGGCTATTGGCAGGCGGTGATGGAGGCTGTGAAGCCTCTGCTCAAGCCGGGTGGCTTTTTGGTGTTTGATGTGGTTGATCCGGCGCAAGCGCTGGCGGAAAACTGGGCGATTTTGGAGACTTATTTGGGCGCGGAAGTGTTTTTGGAGAGTTTGGCTGACTGGCGATCGCTGATCAAAACCACCGGGGCCAAAGTCATCAAGCAGCAAGAAGGCGAGCTGTTTCACCTGTATAAGGTGCGCTGGTAGTCGGCTTTGAGCGCGATCGCCCCTCAGATTTGGCTGATTGGTGGCACTAGCGAGAGCGCCGATCTCGCCAGGCAGCTATCGGCTCAGGGTGTGCCTTACATCGTGACGGTAACAACGCCAGTAGCTGCTGCTCTATATCCAGATACCGCTCAGATTCGAGTTGGTAAGCTAACGGCTGACGCTATTCAAGCCTTTGCCATTCAGCAGCGAGTGCAGTGCATTTTAGATGCGTCTCATCCGTTTGCCTGTGAAATTTCTCAGCAGGCGATCGCTCTCTCACAAAGACAGGCGATCGCCTATATGCGCTACGAACGTCCAACTCAGACAGTCAATGCACAGCAACCAGACGGGCTGATCACAGTTGTTGAGTCACTAGAGTCGCTAATAGCCAGCGATCTATTGCGCCATCAGCGAGTGCTCTTTACCATTGGCTATCGACATCTAGCCAGGTTTGCAGCGCTGCGCCAAACTTCAAAGCTATTTGTGCGGGTGCTACCGTCAGCTGAGGCAATTGCAGGGGCGATCGCTGCCGGATTTGCCTCTTCAGAAATCATTGCTTTAAGACCACCTATCTCTCTTGCCTTAGAAAAAGCCCTGTGGCAGCAGTGGCAGATATCGCAAGTTGTCGCCAAAGCCTCTGGTCAGCCCGGCGGCGAAGCCATTAAGCAGCAGGTCGCTCAGCAGCTAGGCGTCGGCCTAATTTTGATCCAACGTCCGGCGATCGCCTATCCCAATCAAACCAGCACCTTATCTGTAGCCATTAAGTTTTGCTCAGAAACGCTCAGTCTGTATTAACCTGACGTTTGAGGAGCCCCACTTAATATAGATTCAATTAAATTTAGTCAGTTGTGTAAATCGGCAGGTTGCATCGGCAGGTTGAATGGGCGGCGATCGCAATCAACAGTCAGTCTAGAAATCATCAACAAAAGCTGACAGCTACGCAAAAAGGTCAATTCCACCTTGACTATGCGCCAAGAAGTGCTATCGTGATGGCTACTTTTCCTGCCCTGCCTACTCCCTACCAAGATAATTGGCCGCGACGCAATTCTTAACAGTCGTTGCCCTTTGGCTGACTCACTTTTCCCTATGCCCTCCTCCCCTATGCAATCTAGGCCGACTCCACCCTTCAATTCGTCGCCAGAAGGCAGATCAGAAGGCAGATCAGAAGGCAGTGGCCGTACCGTTCCTAGCGATATCGCTGGGCCGACTTTGCCCAATCCACCGCTGCCCAGCCCAGCTATGCCTAGCAGCACTTCGGTATACGCACTTAGAGAACTGGTTTCTCGACTACAGCGCGAGCAATACAAGATTCAAGACCTGCTGGGATCGCTAGGATTCGCCCTACGCAGTCTGAACAACCTCAGCCAGTTTTTGGAGCTAATCCCGATGATTGCCAGCCGGGTGACTGACGCCTCCGGTGGAGCGCTGGTGATGTTTCAGCCAGACGGGCAGCTACGGCTAGAGCAGTTGCACTGTACGGGCTCTGAAGACTGTCAAAACGTCCGCCTAGCGCTAGAAATGGCGACCCGGCAGACAACAGTATCGCTCAATGCAGCTAGTGAAACCGCTACCCTAACTCATGCCATGCTGTCGCTCGATCAGCAGGCCAGACGATACTTAGGCGCTGAGTTTCAGATCTTTGGCACCGCGATTATTGTGCAAAACGTAGAGCGAGGTCGGCTGTATGTCTTTAGCAACGAAGGCGACTACACCTGGAGCGAAACCCGCCAAAAGCTAGTGCGGCTAGTCGCCGACCAAACGGCTGTCGCCATCGAAAACAACGAGCTTACTCACGAGCTGCGTCATAAAGAGCGTATCGACAGAGAGCTAGAGCTAGGCGCTGAGATTCAAGCGCAGCTGCTGCCCCATGAGTGCCCCACCATCGAAGGCATTGACCTAGCCGCCCGCTGCAAAACCGCTAACAAGGTGGGCGGCGACTATTACGACTTTATCCCAACGACCTACGAGCAGCTGCGTCAGCCTAACGCCCCGACCTCTGGGCAAAAGCCCTGGAGCTTTGCTGTCGGTGATGTGATGGGCAAAGGCGTACCAGCAGGGCTGATGATGACCATGCTGCGCGGAATGCTGCGTGCTGAAGTACTCAACCGCCATTCGCCCGGACAGCTATTGCAGCATCTCAACTGGGTGATGCGCACCGATTTAGAAAGCTCTAATCGCTTTGTCACTCTGTTTTGCGCCCAGTATGATCCGCGCACTCAGCTGTTGGCCTATGGCAACGCTGCCCACAATCCGCCGCTGCTATGGCGAGCAGCCACCGGACAGATCACCCGCCTCGATGCCGATGGAATGCTGCTAGGGCTAGACATGGATACTCACTACCAGGAAAACCAGGTTCAGCTTCAGCCTGGCGATACGGTTATTTACTATACCGACGGCTTTACCGAAGCTGCCAACAGCGGCGGCAAGCGCTTTGATGAGGACAATTTGATTGAAGCCTCCTGCTGGGCCTGTCGCAATCTCTCTAGCGCTGAAGAGATCTTGGACTATTTGTTCAACATGCTTCAGCGGTTTGTCGGCACTGACCGAGAGGCCGAAGACGATACTACGCTAGTGGTGATGCGGGTGACTGCGCCCGCTGAGTTTAGGCAGCTTTCAACCGGCAGCTTAGCTTGAACTTTTTTCCCAGGATGCGGTGGATGGCTCACGCTTTAGCACCTATCTTTTACTTTCTATCTGCTGATCTGCGCATCAGGAATATTTGCTGGACAAAATTATCGCTCAAAAAATCAATTTAGCTTTGTTAGATGCTCAGGCAGCTGCGGGTATTTTGGGGGAGTGCCTATTAGAGAGCGATCGCCGCTAAAAATCTATGGAACCTTTTGAGTTTTATACCGCTCAGTTTGAGACGCCTGCCGTCACCGGCACGCCGGTGATTGGCCAATATTTTGACCAAGATTTGGTGGGCACAACAGGCAAGATGCTGACGGGTTTTTACGAGTCGGGGCAGTTGTGGGCGCTGCTAATTGGGCTGGTGCTGGGCTATGCCTTTAAGTCGATGTCTTCCTACGGCTAAAGCCAGTTGATGCTAGTTGATGTGTCAGAGGTGAGCCCACAGCAGACCAGGAAACCCTGACAGAACAGAAGACAGGCCGCTCAAACTGCTACTGTATGGTGGGCTAACACTCAACGCCCAAGTATAGAAAAATGTAGGAGAGCGAGACAGTGGGTACTCAACCGAGCCAGTCACCTACCCCGGCAGGCGGTCAGCAAGCCTGGAGCCAGCGGTTTGAATCGGCGCTGCATCCAGCGATCGCTCAGTTCAATGCCAGTATTGGCTTCGATATTGAGCTGCTAGACTGTGACCTGACTGGATCGATTGCCCATGCCCAGATGCTGGCAAAAGTCGGCATTCTCTCTGACGATGAGTGCGATCGCATTGTCGCCGGACTAGAAACCATTCGGCAAGAATACCAGCAGGGTAAATTCAACCCAGGTATAGACGAAGAAGACGTACATTTTGCTGTCGAGCATCGCCTAATCGAGCTGGTAGGAGACGGCGGTAAAAAGCTGCACACGGCCCGATCAAGAAACGATCAGGTCGGCACTGACATGCGGCTCTATCTGCGCGGCCAGATTGAGCAAATTCGCCAGCACCTGAAAGCGTTTCAGCAGGCTTTAGTGACTATCGCTCGGCAGCACGTAGAGACGCTGATCCCCGGCTACACCCACATGCAGCGGGCGCAGCCTTTGAGCTTGGCGCATCACCTGCTGGCCTACTTTGAAATGACTCAGCGCGACTGGGAACGCTTGGGCGATGTGCTCAAACGGGTGAACCTTTCGCCGTTGGGCTGTGGCGCACTGGCGGGCACTACTTTTCCGATTGACCGGCACTACTCAGCGGAATTGCTGGGCTTTGACGACATCTATCACAACAGTCTAGATGGGGTGAGCGATCGCGATTTTGCGATTGAGTTTGCCGGAGCTGCGAGCCTGATCATGGTGCATCTCTCGCGACTGTCGGAAGAGATTATCTTTTGGGCGTCAGAAGAGTTTCGCTTTGTGACGCTAGGCGACACTTGCTCAACCGGATCGAGCATTATGCCCCAGAAGAAAAATCCAGACGTGCCGGAGCTGGTGCGCGGTAAAACCGGGCGTGTCTTTGGCCACTTGCAGGGGCTGCTGGTGATGATGAAAGGACTGCCGCTGGCCTACAACAAAGATTTGCAAGAAGACAAAGAGGCCATTTTTGATACGGTAGCAACGGTGTCAGGCTGCTTAGAAGCGATGACCATTTTGCTGCAAGAGGGCATCAGCTTTCGCCCGGAGCGGCTCAATCAGGCAGTGGCTGAAGACTTTTCTAACGCGACCGATGTGGCTGATTACTTGGCGGCTAAAGGTGTGCCTTTTCGCGAAGCTTATAACCTGGTAGGCAAGGTCGTAAAAACGTCTTTGGCGGCTGGCAAACTGCTCAAAGATCTGAGTTTGGCAGAATGGCAGGCGCTGCATCCGGCGTTTGAAATGGATATTTATGAGGCGATCGCCCCTGCCCAAGTCGTCTCTGCTCGCAACAGCGCAGGCGGCACCGGCTTCGAGCAAGTGCGAATTGCGCTCAATCGGGCCGAGACACTGCTAAAGAAATCGGCTTGAAACTGACTCGCCAAGTTCATCCACCTACTGAGAATTTTTTCATCGCTATGGCCACCCTCAGTCTCTGCATGATCGTCAAAGATGAAGCGGCAAATTTGCCCAGAGCGCTGGCGAGCGTGAAAGATCTAGCAGATGAAATCGTCGTGATTGACACCGGATCGCAGGATGATACGCCGACAATTGCTGCTAAAGCGGGTGCAAAAGTAGACTTTCTCACCTGGAATAACGATTTTGCTCAGGCTCGTAACGCGGCCCTAGATCGGGCTACGCAAGACTGGATTTTGGTATTAGATGCCGATGAAACGCTGACTCAGGCCGGTAGGCAGCTAGTTAGGGCGATTAAGCAGGGTCAGGCTCTCGGTCAAATTGATCCGCATGATCTGCTGCTAGCGACGCTGCTGCGCCGGGAGATTGGCGCAAATCAGTCGCCCTATAGTCAGGTGTCTCGTCTGTTTCGCAACTTGCCCGAGCTGAGGTTTTCTCGCCCCTATCACGAAGGCGTTGACGACAGTGCTGAGGCGCTGATGGCCGCTGATGGTCGCTGGCAAATGGCGCAGTTTAGCGATGTGGCGATTGACCATACGGGCTACCGTGTCGATGAAATTGCCGCTAGGCAAAAGTTTGACCGGGCGCAGCGCATCATGGAAGCGCATCTCGCGGCGCATCCGCAAGACGCTTATATGGCTAACAAGCTTGGTGCGCTCTACACCCAAAACAATGAGTGGGAAAAGGCTCTGCCGACGCTGCGGACGGCGCTGAGTTCGGGAAATTTTGACCCGATGACAGAGTATGAGCTGCACTATCATCTGGGCATTACGCACCGCCATTTAGCACCGATAGCCGGGCAGCTAGAAGCGGCAGAAGCAGCCTACCGGCAGGCGATCGCTATCCCGATTGCTGACAAGCTCAAGCTTGGCGCTTATCTCAACCTTGGGGCGCTACTTAAGCACAAAAACGACTTTGCCGGGGCACTCGCTCAGTACGAAGCGGCTGCCCGCATTGATCCCACTCAGCCAGTGACTTATTTCAACCTGGGTGTCGTTCACCGGGCTAGGGGCTATTTAGAGCCGGCCCTGAGGGCTTACGAATATGCGATCGCCCTGGATCCTGACTATGGCGCGGCCTATCAAAATCTGGCAGTTGTGCTTTTTAAGCTAGGCAAGCTACCTGAGAGTAGGCGGGCATTTGAACGGGCGATCGCGCTGGCTGAACGGGCTGATCCGGCGGAGAGCGATCGCCTGCGGCAGGGCATGAAAAAATTAGGACTCAGCTAAACGACTAACTGACCTATGGCTGCACTAGACCAACCAAGCGGTGCCTACCTTGAATCAGAGAATTTTGAGGCTGACACAGCCTGGCCCCGCCGGGCAGCAAGATGCTCAGCTGACATAGCAGGTGCCCTGAGGCATTAGGACACCTGCTAGCCGAGTTGCCCGCTGTTCTCTGTTGCCCGCTGTTCTCTGTTGCTCGCTGTTCTCTATCGGTTTCAGCCGACAAAAGTTTCCTAAGCAGCTCGACAGAGGCCATAAAAGCTCCCCGATCAAGCGGCTGATCGGGGAGCGGGAGCTGCGGCTCGATAGCGATGAGTGCCTCCTCGCTTACGTGGTGACTAGCTCAGCCGGTAGCCGCTTGAAGGCTAGGCGTTCATTTTCGACATCGACGAAGATGGTGTCTCCCTCAGTAAATTCGTTGCGCAAAATCGACTTGGCAATTTGGGTTTCGACTTCCCGCTGAATGGCTCGCTTTAGCGGGCGAGCGCCGTAGGTAGGGTCGTAGCCAACATCGGCCAAGAAATCTAGCGCCGCATCAGAGAGCTTGAGGGCCATTTTACGATCTTCCAAACGACGCTCTAATCGCTTAATTTGGATTTTGACGATGTCGCGTAGCTGCGCTTTGACCAGGGCATGGAAGATGATAATTTCATCAATCCGGTTGAGAAACTCAGGGCGGAAGCTGGAGCGCAGGGCATCGGTGACGCGCGATCGCATTGTGTCGTATTGAGTATCGTCACCAGCGATATCAAGAATGTACTGAGAGCCAATATTGCTAGTCATGATGATGATGGTGTTGGTAAAGTCCACCGTGCGCCCCTGAGAGTCGGTGATGCGGCCATCGTCTAGCACCTGCAAGAGGATGTTGAACACATCGGGGTGGGCTTTTTCTATTTCATCAAACAAAATTACTGCAAAGGGACGGCGACGCACTGACTCGGTAAGCTGACCGCCTTCGTCGTAGCCGACATATCCCGGCGGAGCCCCGACTAAGCGAGAGACAGAGTGCTTCTCCATGTACTCAGACATGTCAATCCGCACCAGGGCATTTTCGGTGTCAAACAGGTAGCTCGCTAGGGCTTTGGCTAGCTCCGTTTTACCGACGCCCGTGGGGCCAAGAAAAATAAAGCTCGCCATCGGGCGGTCAGGATCGGCTAGGCCAGCGCGCGATCGCTGAATTGAATCGGCCACGGCTGTCACTGCTTCGTCTTGACCAATCACCCGGCGGTGCAGCTCGTCTTCTAGGTTGAGCAGTTTCTCCATTTCAGAGGCCACCAGCTTATTGAGCGGGATGCCCGTCCACTTAGAGATAATCTCAGCAATGTCAGACTCGGTGACTTCTTCGCGCAGTAGGGTCTTGCCGCTAATTTGCGTTTCGCTTAGGGCATTTTCAGCCGCCGTCAGGCTATTTTGTAGCTTGATTAGCTTGCCGTACTTCAGCTCAGCGGCTTTGTTAAGGTCGTAATCTGCGTTCGGCCTGCTGAATTTCTACATTGACCCGGTCAATTTCTTCTTTGATCGATTGAATATTGCCAATGGTGTCTTTTTCAGACTGCCACTGAGCGCTGAGTTCGCTTTGATCCTCTTTTAGATCGGCTAGCTCTTTTTCTAACCGCTCTAACCGTTCTACCGAAGCCGCATCGCTCTCTTTTTGCAGCGACAGCCGCTCCATCTCTAGCTGCAAGATCTTGCGATCTACTTCATCTAGCTCTTCGGGCTTGGAAGTGATCTCCATTTTGAGCTTGGCCGCAGCTTCGTCTACTAGGTCAATGGCTTTGTCAGGCAGGAAGCGATCGCTAATGTATCGAGTAGACAAAGCAGCAGCAGCGACCAGCGCACTGTCAGCAATTTTTACCCCGTGGTGAACCTCATAGCGCTCCTTAAGACCGCGCAAAATCGACACCGTATCGGCCACCGAAGGCTGATCGACATAGACCTGCTGGAATCGTCGCTCTAATGCAGCGTCTTTTTCGATATGTTTGCGGTACTCATCGAGCGTGGTCGCGCCAATGCAGCGCAGCTCTCCCCGCGCCAGCATGGGTTTGAGCAAGTTGCCCGCATCCATCGCGCCCTGAGTCGCCCCCGCGCCAACAACGGTATGAATTTCATCAATAAATAGAACAATCTGACCGCTAGATTCGGTCACTTCTTTGAGCACAGCCTTGAGCCGCTCTTCAAATTCGCCGCGATACTTGGCGCCGGCAATCAGCGCGCCCATATCAAGCGAAATCAGCGTGCGATCTTGCAGTGACTGCGGCACGTCGCCGCGTACAATTCGCTGGGCTAAGCCTTCGGCAATCGCCGTTTTACCTACCCCCGGTTCACCAATTAGCACCGGATTATTTTTAGTGCGGCGCGAGAGGATCTGAATCGTGCGGCGAATTTCATCGTCGCGGCCAATCACCGGATCGAGCCTGCCTTCGCGAGCATCGGCGGTGAGGTCACGGCCATATTTTTCTAGCGCTTCGTATTTGCCTTCGGGGTTTTGATCGGTCACTTTTTGGTTGCCTCGTATCTGCTCAATTGCTTGCTTTAAGTCTTTTTCGGTTAGATTGAACGATTTAAATAAATCTTGGCCAAAGCGCTTGTCTTGGACATAGCTCAGCACCAGATGCTCAATTGAAATATAGTCGTCTTCAAACGCTTGACGATAGCCTTCGGCCCGGTCTAGCAGCGTATCTAAAGCACTGCCTAGATAGACCGAATCATTGCTGCCGCTTACTTTAGGCTGCTTGTTAATAAAGGCAGTGGTGCGATCGCGCAGTTCGCTCACAGGCACGCCCACCTTTTGTAAAATGCTGACCGCTAGCCCTTCTTGCTCTAGCAGCGCCTGCATCAGGTGTTCGGGCTCTAGCTGCTGCTGACCGGCTTGCTTAACAATATCGGGGGTGCGGGCGATCGCACTCCAAGCTTTCTCTGTAAATTTGTTGGGATCGTTTGGCTGCATAGGTTCCCTCCTGGCGTCTAACGCTCCGGCTTTTATCCTGACCAAATAAAACTGAGCCGTTGCCAGAGGCTCAACTGATATATCTGTATTGTAAAAAAGCCTGACTATTTCACCATTCGGTGTTCACGGCTTAAACAGGTAGGTATTGCCGCCCTGTAGCCAACCAAATGGGCAATTTCTGCCAGCTATCGACATCAAAGGCCCGACTCAAGAGAGATAGAAGCAACACAGATAGCAAATCGCCCCCCTCGCCGCTAAACTGATATCGAATTAAGCTATACAAGTAGCGTCACCCTGCCCTCTCAAAGCTAGATCGCGACCTTGTCTTCTCGTCCTCGCACTATTTCTAAAAAGATCTATTCGACCTACTGTCAGCAAAAACCGCTGCGGCGACTTTGGCGCACCCTTTCACCTATCGAGTTTGTCCGGTTTCTGGGCTACATCAATTTGAACACTGTGCAGCTGGTGATCCGCAGCACCTTTCGCCAGCGCTTGCCTAGCCTCGCCTCAGAGATGGCCTACAACTCTATGCTGGGCCTATTTCCAGCAATTCTGGCTTTCTTGACGGCGATTGGCCTGTTTAGCCCCCTCAAAAAAACCTTTATCACCCTGGCCGGACGGCTCAGCGAACTGGCCCCGGCAGGTGTGCCAGAACTCATTTATGGCTTTGGCAACGTGGTCACTGAAAATCAGAGTCGCGGCCTGTTTTCGGTCAGTTTTGCCTTTGCGCTTTGGGCTTCTGCTGGGGCCATGAGTGCCGCCATGCGAGCCCTTGACCAAATGCACCAGATTCCGCCCCGTAAGCGACGGCCATTTTGGAAGGCGCGGCTGGTTTCGATCGCGCTGACGCTGGGAACGATCGCACTGCTGATTACGGCGTCGAGTCTAGTATTTGTTAGCGATTGGGCGGTGCAGCAGCTAGTTATTCACAGCCGAGGAGATGTCAGCCTTTGGGTTTCAGAAATTTGGAGCCTGTTTCGCTGGCCTTTGGCCTTAAGCATTATGTCTACGGCCTTTGCCTTTGTCTATCGGTTTGGCCCGAGCCGGTGGAACCCAGGTAAACCGCTGATGCCGGGCGCTATCTTAGCGGCCCTTTCGTGGGCGGTCATTTCTGGCTTGTTTCGGCTGTATGTCACTCACTTTGGCAACTTTGTCTACAGCGCAGTAGCAACTGTGATTGTTTTACTGCTGTGGCTGTGGATTACCTCTTTAGTAATGCTAATTGGGGATTTACTAAATTTGACAGTGGGTAAGGCGATCGCTGCCAGCACCCGCCAGCCCAAACGCTAACCGCTCACTAAACTACTGAGCAGCCTAACTATTAACTGGCCTAACAAATGACTAACGCATAGACTGCAAACTATTGATCACAAACACTGCTAGGCAGGCCAATACCAGCAGCCAGATGACAATGCCCGGCAAAAAAGACAGCAGCGTCAGGCCCCGCAAAACCCATACCGCCACGGTAAAACAAATCAGCGCCAGCAGGAGTTGGGAGCCGGGTTTTAAGCGAAAGCGATTGGCCATAGCGATGCTGTCAAGTAAGATGAGCGGGCTTTTGGGACTGGGCTTTTGGGACTGGGCTTTTGGGACTGTAGCTTTTAAGCTCTAGCTTTTGAACTTAAGCCTTTGAACTTGAGGTTTGGTGCCCTCGAATACGCTTTTAGAGGAGGCTGACTGGTAGTTTTAGCCTAATTAAGTATACTGGCTGTGTCTTTTCATTTCCTAACGATAAAATTCAATAGAAAAATATATTGTCCTCTGTAGGAACACTATCAAACACTGCAAGGTCTTGTGAGTGAAGCGGGCATTCTCTAGTCGGCAGACCTCGGCAGATCGGTGATTTCACTAAAAGTTTATCAAACGCTCTTACGGCCTTAACTTTACTGCCGTCCGCTTAGGTAATAATGGCAGCAGCTATCAACTACAGATATACCTATCGCTATCCTCCTGTAGGTTGTTTCTCTTTAAGCCCCGTTCTCTTATATTTTTGCCGTAACACTTCTAAATCGTGTCGCTTAATTCTCTATCTGAGCGCGATTTTCACTAAACTTTTACGCCCCTTTTTTAGCTTATGACAGCTTCTTTGAGTTTACCTGCATTGTCAGCCGCTGCCCTTCAGCAAGAAAAATTGCTCTTGCGGGGAGATGTCTTGATTTCGACCACACTCATTGATACGGGCGCGGCTGTTACCGCCACCATGTACGTGCCGATGGTGCGATCGCAAACCTGGCAAAAGCTCACTGACTATGGCAAATGGGTGCATTACTTTCCTGATATTGTGCAAAGTCAAGTGCTAGAAGTCAAAAAGCAGTCGCAGTCACACCCCATGACCCGCCGGCTCTATCAGGTCGCTCGCAAAGCCTTTTTAATGTTTTCAGCTCAAGTGGAAATTTACTTGCAGGTGATTGAGACGCTGCACCAAAAAATTCAGTTTCGCTTTGAGCGCGGCACCTTCTCCGACTTTAGCGCCGATCTCACGCTTGAAGACTATGGCCAGGGCACGCTGATCACCTATTCTGTAAAAGCCACACCGCTCATCCCTGTCCCTGGCTTTTTGATTGAGCAAGCCATTCGCCACGATCTGCCCGGCAACATGAAAACCATGCGCCGAGTAATGTGCGCGGCCTAAGGGACAAACGGTTTGGCGATCGCCTAGCTATCGAGTGCAATGTCCAATCAAACTATTGGTTTAGATCAGCGGCTCTACGACTATTTGCTATCGGCCACGCTGCGCGAGAGCGATATTCTTGCGCAGCTACGGCATGAAACGGCAGCGTACTCTCAGGCCAGAATGCAGGTTTCTCCTGAGCAGGGGCAGTTTATGGCGCTGCTAGTGCAGCTCATTGGCGCGCAGAAAACGCTGGAAATTGGAGTATTCACAGGCTATAGTGCGCTGGTAGTGGCTCAAGCTTTGCCAGAGGACGGGCGGGTGATTGCCTGCGATGTGAGTGAAGAATATACGGCGATCGCCCGTTCTTACTGGAAAAAAGCCGACGTCACCCACAAAATAGACCTGCGCATTGCCCCCGCTCTCGATACGCTTAATGGCCTAATTGCCAGTAAAGAAACTGGCACCTTTGACTTTGCTTTTATCGACGCAGATAAAAGTAACTACGATAACTATTATGAGCGTGCCCTTCAGCTCATCCGCCCCGGCGGACTGATTGCGATAGACAATACCCTCTGGTATGGCCGCGTTGCCGACCCAGAAGTACAGGACAATCGTACCCAACACATTCGCGCCCTAAACAAAAAAGTCCGCAGCGATCAGCGCGTGAATATGAGCCTGGTGCCCATTGGCGATGGCCTGTTGTTAGCTGTCAAAAAATAACTGACAAGCAGCTATTGACGGTTATTTGTTACGTTCAGATATCGTTGGCGTTTTCTTTCACGCAGGCGATCGCCCCTTTCCTTCGTCAGCGCTCCTATGCAGTGCGGACAAGAAACTTCACTCTCATAAGCAGAAGACTGTTGATCAGCGGCTGAAATGGGATGGCCGCAGGCGTAGCAGATCTGGTAAGAGCCAGGTTCGAGCCCATGCGTAATCGCTACTCGCTCATCAAAAACAAAACACTCGCCCTGCCACAAGCTCTCTGCTTTAGATACGTCTTCTAGATATTTGAGAATACCACCTTTGAGATGATAGACCTCCTCAAAGCCTTGTGAGAGCAGATAAGAAGAGGCTTTTTCACAGCGGATGCCGCCAGTACAAAACATAGCAATTTTCTTGTTCTTTGCTGGATCTAAGTTGTTCTTTGCGTAGTCAGGAAATTCGTTGAAGGTAGCCGTTTTAGGGTTTTGAGCGCGCTCAAAAGTTCCCATATCGACTTCGTACTCGTTACGAGCATCAATGACTGTGACTTCCGGATCAGAGATAAGCTCATTCCACTGCTGAGCGGGGACATAAGTGCCAACCTGTTGTGTGGGGTTGACTTCGGGTAAACCGATGGTGACGATCTCTTTTTTAGGCGAATTTTTAGCTTTTCAAAAGGCGGCTCGCTCGCCACAGACAGTTTGATGTCAATATCAGCAAGTCTTACATCTGCTTTAATTCGAGCAAACACAGCATCAATGTTTTGCCGGGTTCCGGCAATGGTGCCATTGATGCCTTCTTGCGCCAGTAAAATTGTGCCTTTGATATCTTGCGTCTGACAAACAGTTTTTAAGCGCTGCTGCAAGTTTGAGCAGTCGGGTAGGGCTACAAATTTGTAGAAGGTTGCAACAGTTAATGACATCACAGTAAGCTCACATAGCGCAGTCTCTATTTTGCCATCAGACTTCGGTTTTATGGGGCCAACACCGCATTAGCTGCTCTATGCAGTAGCGAATGGCGGTAGATCAGGGCGTTCATATCGTCGCCATAGCCGCCGCCAATCACACAGGCGACCGGAATGCCTGCGGTCTGACAGGTTTGCAAAACGGTGCGATCGCGCTCAAAAATTCCCTGATCTGTCAGCGCTAGCTTTCCTAGCCGGTCGTCTTGATGCACATCGACCCCCGCATCGTAGAGTACCAAGTCGGGCTGAAGATGAGTGAGCAGCGCGGGAAGGTGCGATCGCAAAACCTCTAAATACGCAGCATCTTCCGTATTTTTTGCTAGGGGCACGTCTAGATCGCTCTGCTGCTTACGTCCTGGGAAATTAGCCTCACAGTGCATCGAAAAAGTGAACACGCTCGGATCAGCTTGGAAAATAAAAGCAGTGCCGTCGCCCTGATGCACATCGAGATCGACAATTAGCGCCGTGCGGATCAGACCTTGCAGCTGAAGGACTTTAAGCGCGATCGCCAAATCGTTAAAAATGCAAAACCCAGAGCCATAGGTGGGAAAAGCGTGGTGAGTGCCCCCTGCCGTATTGCAAGCGAGCCCCTGTTGCAAAGCGAGCTTGGCCGTAAGAATAGTACCACCCACCGCTGTACAGGTGCGCCGAACCAGTCCTTCACTCCAGGGCAGGCCAATTCTCCGCTGAGCCTTGGCATCTAGCCTACCCTGACAGTACGCCTGCACGTAGTCAGCATCGTGAACTAGCTCTAACCATTTTTGAGGCGGGGCACCTGGCTGATAAATTTGCCCCTCGCAAATCACCCGATCGCGCAAGAGCAAATCGCGCAGCAGTTGAAACTTCGGCATTGGAAAACGATGACCCTCGGGCAGCGGCGTCACATAGTCTGGATGGTAGACAACAGGAAAGTCAGCCAAAGGAACCTACTCGAATCAAGCAGCCGTCTACTCCATAATGAATGATGATTACGCCGATAATCACAGAGAAGAACAGCTAAAAGAACAACATTTGCACAGCCACCCCCAAAATTGCCACGCCAAATACTCGCTTTAGCAAGAGCGCCGGAATAGCGATCGCAAACTTTGCGCCCACCAAACCGCCCAAGACAAACCCAAAACAAATCAGCGCTGCCGCCTGCACATTCACATAGCCACGCTGGTAGTAAGTCCAAGCGCCTAAAATACCAATTGGCGGAACCAGCAGCGCCAATGTTGTTCCTTGCGCTTCGTGCTGCGAAAACCCTAACAGATATATCAGCGCCGGGGTAAACAAAACGCCGCCGCCAATGCCGATCAATCCGCTAATGATACCGCCTGCTAGCCCCAAACATAAAAACAGAAAAATTTCCATCTGAACTAAAACCGCCTTCGATAAAGTCTTAAGACAAAATTCTGTACCAACTGCAGCAGCTTAGCAGAGAGAATGCTAACAGCGCGAACGAACGTAGCGCAGCTAACCGAATTGCTTCTCATCAATAGCACTAACGCTGTTGCTTTAACCCTTTATTAATCTACATTTAACCTGCCGATTACACTCACTTGAGTAGCTAGGCAAGATTAAGTATAAGCCGATCGAGTTCCAGCAGTTCCAAATTCCAACACGCAGACAGTGCAATCAACGATGAAGGGCTGACTGGCAATCGACTAGGAAAGCCGTCAAGAGGCGTTTTTCATCTGCTTAGCAGACTTCCTCTCCTCATCAAGCATAAAGTCAATCAGCGCTGTCGAGCTCTCAAACCATAAGTACTTGGTGAGTGCCAAGATATTTTGAAAGAAGCCTTTGCGAGTCCCGCGCTGCTGACGAATCTGTTGATAGCGTTCGTCCGCTAAGCTGCAGCACCGTGTGAAACAGGAATGCTAACAGGTTCAGCGTCAGCAAAAAGGCCGCTAGATGCTGTTTGCCATGTCCAAAGTTATGTTCGAGGTGGTAGCTCTGGGTCTTGAGCACATTGTGGTTTTCGTTTTCGGTCTTCCAGCGACTGCGACCAGCGGCAGCAATCTCAAAGGCTTGTGAGTCAGTAATAGGGTGGTTGGTGACCCAGCTATTGAGATGGAGGCACCTTGCCATCTGAGGTGCCGCAATACCGTCAGCTCACACCAGTTGACCGACAGGGCAGGCGCTTCTGAGCGCAAGGTGACATCATTGAGATAGCGCACTTGCCAAACTTCCTCGCGCCGACCATGGCGCTGCACTTGGGTCACCGTCTTGACGTTGCCATTGGCGGCATTGAAGCCAATCCAGTCATAGAGGGCCGGATGTGACTCCGGCAGACAAACGAAGATAAAGTTGAACTTTTCCGCTAAAGCCGCTTCGCACATCGGCTGACGACTGAACAGGTCATCGCCAAGCAAGGTCACGCCTGCTGCTCGAATATCGCTGGCGCTGAGCTCATCCACCGTTTCGCGGCAGCTTGCTCGCAGTCTTGCTTGCTATGTCCATCTTGAGGGGTGATAAACATAGGCGGCAGCGAAATCACAGCCGATTCAGTCGGCGCAACAATCACCGGCAACAGCGCTTTGTGAGTATAGGTTACCTGCCCGCTTTTGGACGTGCGAGTTGAGCAGCACGGACAGCTTACCTGTTGGGAACAGTAGTATTCTGTGCCGTCTAGCGCCACCAGCAGGTTGCCACCTAGCCGCTCAAATCTTTGCAAGTATCCCTGCGTTAGAAGCGTCCGGTAGAGGCTGATCAACACCGGAAACAGCCCCGCTGCCGCTAACGGGTCAAGGAAGGATATTGCGGATTTGCGGGACGCTTGGTATCTGCGCTAGCCCGAACAGACTCTGAGCATTATCCTGACCGCTGCGACTATTGAGCTGGCGCTGAAACTCTAAAAACGGTGCGCTCTGCATGAAAAAGCATGAAAAGGCTCCCACGACTGCATCCCTGAGACTGTAGCTAGTCGCGTTACTCGGTTGGCGCGGGGCATCCGTTTGGGCAACGGCCTTGCTGAGCATCGCTGTTAGACCATCAAAACTGAGGCTGGCAGGGGGCATGGACTAAGTCCTTACAGACGGAGAGCCGATTGATTGAACCTTGCTGCATATCCTGAAAAACGTCTCATGCCTTTTTCTAAATCTCTATGACGAATGTCTGTTAGTTGGAATTTGGAATTGCTAGTCGAGTTCATATCCGCCGCGTTGACTGCGATCTATCACGTCATCGACAATGGCCTCGGCCAATTCGTCTTCGTACTCAAACATGCGCTCAGCCAACTCATGCGTTTTGAGCCGATGCCATTGCTCTTCAATCGGATTGAATTCAGAGTAGCAAAGCGGCGGAAATAAAACGAATAGCCACTGGGCTCACCACACCTCGTCCAGACCTCGCCCAGACAGCTTAAACGGCTTTGAACAGTACTGGAATGACACCAAACTGATCGATATTACGACGATGTTGACTTGGGCTCAGGGCATGACTTGAAAAGGGACACATCCCGTCATCGAGGAGTTAAACGACTCTTCTATTCGAAAGGCTTGCCCTGACCAAACAGAAATGAGCTGCATCAAACAGCGATTAGAGCACGAACCCATTTTGCCGAAGTGGGATATCCTCATTCGTCTTACCCGAGCAGTATTTTATTTGAAGAAAACAACCTAATTGTCCAGCCTAATGAACTATGAGGCCGAACCATGAGGTTGTTTTTTACGGCTCCTAAATGTAAATGTCCGGAAGATTCGTCACCCGCCAGTAATCTTGAGTAGGTTAAGAGGAGATTAAGAGAAAATTAACACTTGAGATGTCTTGATAGATCTAATCTTGAGCCATCTCGATCAATCTAATAAATTGTTGTCCCCAAAATACTGTCTACCCCCAAGCCAATGCATATGCCCTTCAAATTCTCTCAGAAAAACGAAAATGAATAGTTCAAACACCTATTGCCCGGTTTTTATTACAAGACTCCTCTCTATTTTTTTTAATGGCAAAACTAAAGTTGAGTTAATGGATTTTTTCTCTCACGAAACCCTTGTCATAGAAGTAGATGCTAAAGATTCAGAACTTCAGAATTTTCTGTTTAAAAGGAATTGTCTAAAGTATTTAGCACTCGTTGATGGGCCTGATGGAAATATATCTAATATCGTCAGCGAAACTAAGCTGCCAGCAGAGAATGTGAGTCCATATCTGTCTTCCAAGCAGATCTCGCAGAATAACGCAGATGTATTGATTTTATCACATGAATCAATAGCCCATTTTTGGTTTTTTGACGAATATAAACATGCTCAATACGTTTTATTCTCTCCAAGCTATAGCTCAACTACACTGCTTGGCTTGCTAGGATTAATCAAAAATACTCTGAAGAAAAGAGTTCAAGTTATTGGAGCCACAGCTTTAGATCATAACGATAGATATAGGCCATTCTTAGTTGTGAAGATCCTAGAATCTCGCCGTCCTAAAGCAAGGCACTATATCTCCCCTATGGTTGGGGTCAATGATTTTTTTAAGGCTCTAAAAGAAAAACAAGTCAAGTACTCAATCTTACGTTGGTTTGAAGATCTACCTGAAATTGCCCCAGGAGAAGACATTGATATGATTGTTGATGATGATGATATTGAGACGGTTGAAATCATCATGAAAGAGCAACCGGGTTTGATCCCCTGTGATTTGTATAGTGCCTCAGGGTTGCCTGGCACTGAATACAAGGACATGGCTTACTATTCCACTCCTCTTGCAAAACAAATACTAGAGGGATCAATCCAATTCAAAAATCATTTTCTTGTTCCTAATCCCAAAGACCATTTTCTGAGCCTTGCTTATCATGCATTGTATCACAAAGGTAAGAACTCAGGCATTCCTACCTCAGTAAATAGGCAAGATTCTACTATTGAACCTGAGCATGATTATGAAAGCGTTCTAACGTCGTTGGCTGAAGCACTTGGTATTAACATCCAAATAACAATGGAGGATATAGATAGATATCTTTGCTTACAGGGATGGCGACCACCGCTTGATACCTTATCGCGTCTAGCCAATCAGAATGAATGGATCAGAAACCAAATTAGTAGTATTAATCATCAGGTTGATAATAACTATTATGGCCTTTCGGTATTTCTTATTCGCAAAAAAGCCATCGGTTTAAAGCTGCAGGATACCATTCTGGAACGATTAACCCAAGAAGGATTTTATATTCTACAATCAAAATTATTAGACCATCCCGAGATCGAAGCCATTAAACCTAAGATAAGAGGTGGAAATTGGGGTAAAGGACCTTTCCCTGTGTCTGGAGGGGAGCCTGAAATGATTGTGGTTGCATTTGATGTCTTACCCATTCCCCCTGACACTGAATCTAGGACTAAATATCCTAATCTGGATAATAACCGGATCCTGATAAAAAATAAGATTCGAGACTCCTTGAACAATTGCTTAGATCCTTTGGAGCAGTTCAATATGCTTCATTCTAGTGATAATGAACAAGAAGCATGGGACTATATACATATTATTTCTCCCACAGAAATAGAGAATATCCAATATAAAATTAATGAGCTACGAGATTCATTTGCCACTCAACAAATTGTCGTAAAAGATTTATCAAGATACGGTAGACGGGCAAAAGTAGAACTCATTGAATATAAAGGAGGACTCGCAGTCAAAAAGACATTTCGACCTGGGTGTGAACGATTCTTTGAGCGCGAATTACATGCTTTACAAGCATTTTCTGATCTGAGATCGGAAATTCCAGAATTACTCGAATATGGATCCCAGTTTATAATATGTCCTTATTATGATGATGCCTTTAACCATAAGAATATCTTTGACCATAAAAGTTATCGTAGTAAGTTGCTTCCATTAGAATATGCAAAACAATTGATGGATATTCTCCTTTTCTTTTATGAATCAGGTTATTCTCTTATTGATTTTTCACCACAGAATATAATTATTGATCGAAAAGAGGGACTTAAGGTGATTGATTTCGAGTTTCTTTATCGATATACCATTCTCCCTGAGTCTTTTGAAGGTTCCTATGAGTTGAGTGGTTTCCCTAATGAGTTTGATGAGGATTTTCCTATTTCTTCAACAGGGACGGCACTGCGCAAGACTTACAAATCACACTGGCAACCTTTTATTGGATTAAAGCTAGAAGAGCTATTGTACGACCCTTGGTGGCTGCAATACGCAAAAAGATTATTTTATTCTGCCTTTCATTTGCCTTATCGCAGTGTTAAAGACATCACGAGTAGGCTGAGAGCTAAGATATCTTTGGGACTTAAAATATCCAGGGGTATTGACCATGTAGTCCAAATTTTAGATGGGTTCGTAACACGATTAATTTATCGGGCTTAGAATAACTGAGCACTGGTTTCGCCAGATAGGAGCGTGAATCACTGTTCAGCTCTCGGCTAGATGGCATAGCGCATGGTTAATAGTTGAATCCAAGAGAGTCCAACTTCTAAAATATCTGATTTCACAGCCGGGACAATTTTGGTCTTGAAATGAACGCGTAAAAAGTTATGGATGAGTCAATAAACGTCGAGTGTTCACTGTAAGTCTTGCCGAGACTCTGCATAGGTATTTGGCAAGCACTCAGATCGCCAGGATCTCCTCATAGCAGGGCTTTCGATTTCGACAGAGTTGCATGAGTATTCTCTCTTTCTCAAGAGCCAACGAAAATCGAAGTTTCACCGATCCTTATTGGGAAACATGCGTAACCGTTGCTAGAGCTACAGCCTTTACACCGCAAGACTTAAAGGCTAATTTCGTAAGACCTGAATACTTACGGTGTTTGTTTGACGCCGAAAGGCTGCATTGCGCCGTCGTAGGGAAGCATTGAAAGCTTCTACATGGTTAGCATGAACCTCTGAGTCGACACCTTGATGTTGGGTTTCTGGGTGTTCAGGAACAGACGTCTGGTACTTTTTTCGTCTACGCCCCGGTCGTTTTTTTGACCCTTTATTCTCTAACTTTACACAGATGCCCTTGGGCAACTGTGTGGCTGGTCATCCCGGTCGCCCCGTATGGAGCACGTCATGACAAATCTCAAACAATAGGTTGCCGTAGCGACGTTCACCATCGGTCAATAAGCTGATGCTACCGGTTTGGCTGATCACCTCGGCTAAGCAGTTCAGTGCCTGCTCAAACAACTGCTTGTCTTTGCGACCACAATATAATGCCCATAAGAAGCGGCTGCCTCGCTCCATCAGCACAATCGTCCAGCCTCCAGAGACCGAGGGCATTACATGCTTATCGACTTTTGTGTAGAGTTCATCGCATTCTATCTCCTGATGAATAAACTCATGCAGCCGCGCATAGAGCATTGGATGTGACCTAATACAATATAGTTCGTATGCTCTATACGTGCTTGATCCTTTTGACACCTGATTTTGAGGGCTTTCAGATGTCTCGGGCTGCCATTCAGGGCTTCGCCCTAAAACTCTGATTGCGTTGACTTTAGACTTAAAATCTTACAGGGCAGGCGGTTCGAGCTGAAAAGCATATACGTCAAATTTCGGTCACACCCAGAGCATCAGCGTAGACTTGAGATCGCCTAGCCGAGGTTCCCAGTCGATCATACTTTTCTTCGAGACCTTGAAGGTACGGGCCGTCGCATTGAGTCCCATTCCTTCACTTCTCGCCATTAGCACCGCTATGATTCGGCTTAACGGCGTTGTCAGTCCAGCAATTGGGGTCGCAAACGTCTTGTTGTTGTAGATTCCACATCATCGGCAATGATAGATAGTCCGCCTGCCATTAGTTTGAGTTGCATAGCGCGTATGGACTCGGACTTCTTCACTAGCACAGTAGGGACGCGGGTGGGAGAACAGATCCATATCACGACAATGGGAAGCATATATTTCCTCCACTTAATTATCGCCTAAGCTATACACATTGAGACTTTATGCTGTCCCATTCGGCAGAACCAGTGCCGCTGTGACCGAGAAGCCGGTGTATGAAACGATGAAGCCAGTGACTATATAATGGCGCGATCGCTATTCAGGTAGAGGGCGATCGCGGCAGCTTAGAAGTGGGGCAAACGCGCCGACCTGCTCACCGTTTACTACGACATAAACCAAGCTTCCGCTCGTGACTCAGACAGCTCAGTTCCTCAGCTCACTCAGGTCATTCGGGGAGGACGCCGTGTTGCCCGATGCTGCTGCCAATGTTGCGCCGAGCATCGAGTGCTTCACCATCCTAGGCAGCGAGCAATCCGATCATGGAGCTGTCACCCAACTGCGGCACGCTCTTCAGTGTGCGACTTGGGCCGAAGCCGCCCACCAACCGCCGACTCTCATCGCTGCCTGCCTGCTCCACGATGTGGGCCACTTGCCCCATGACCTCGGTGAAGATGCGGCTGAACGCGGACTTGATGGCTACCATGAATATCGCGCCATTCCCTTCTTGAGATGGATTTTATCGCGCAGCCTCACGCTGAAGACGCTGTCCCACTGCACATTTGGGATGATCTGGCTAAAGCTCCGCACCACAAAACTCCGAATCTGGCCCATTTTTTACCCATCCTCACTTCAGCCTTGTAAAGCTCCATTACCTGTCTGACGCTGTACCCAAGCAATCGTCATATCTGCTGTTGCTAAGGGCAGATCTGCGGTTTCGTCCATTTCGTCATACTGGGCATGATCTTGCAGAAATTGGTAGAGTGATTGAGCTTTAGGCTCTGTAGACAGCTTGTCCGGTAAGACAACGGCAGCGATGCCGTTAGGGTGCAGCAGATTAAAGCACTGCTCTACGAAGAGGCGATCGCACGAAAACTGATTACGAACCGGTTTACCATTGACTGACGGGTTTTGATGAATGTACTGCTCGCTGCGATAAAAGTAGTCAGCCACATAAGCATACTGATTTTGATAAAAGAGCCACGCCTGAGTGACTTCAGGGTCGCCTTTGGCCAGCGCCTGTTTAGAAGTTTTGAGCGAGGGGGCGCTCATGCCTTGAGCCTCAGCGAGATCTTGAAACCGCTGAAAAAACTCTTCAGCCGTAGGTTTAAAAGCCTTCCACGGCGGCGCACAGACAATCGCGTCAAACCCGCCCTGCTGGATAATCTGGTTGCAGTGGTAGCCCCAGTGAAAGGGCTGCAAGATATCAATATCTTCTGAGGTCAGGGGGCGGCGCTGGGGCTTGTCAGCAAGCTGCGCGGCCTTATATTGAATGCCTAGCTGCTGACTCATATGGTTTAACAACAGCGCATTGAGCTTGTTTTGGGCTTTGGCATCAAGCTGTAAGATATCTGATCGCAGCAGAGCGGCTCTGGCATAGGGCGGAATGTTTTTTGCATCGGCCAGCAGCTGATTGCGAGACTTGTAGTGTTCTAGAGCCAGATCTTTTTCGGCTAGGGTTGTTTGGTAGCTATCGGCGACGAGCGACTGTAGCAGGTTGCCCTGTAAAATACTGTCTTCGCCAGCGCTGATTTGGTCAAATCGAGCTTCGTCAACGGTAATTAACCCGATGAGCGCATTACCCGACATGATATTAAAGGTCAGATCGGTTAAGGGCTCTAGATCTGACGGATGCTGAGCGATCGCCACCGTGTGCAGCAATAGCTGAAAGTGAGCGGTCTCAGTCGCGCCTGCTCTCAGCTCAACGCCGTAGAGATTGTTTTTGAGAATTCGCTTTTGAACTGTGTGAAGGAAAGGGGGATAAGCTGAGTTCTGTTCTATCAGGCCAGTGCACCAGAGCTTTAGCTGTGGATCTTGTGTCTGCTGAGTGTGGCCGATGAGAACGCTGAAAATTTCTGTCAGTCGCTGATGCAGCGCCACTAGCAAATTGCCGCTGCCGCAGGCCGGATCGAGCAGTCGCAGGTTGGGCAAAAGCTCTTGAATCAGGTGGCGGCAGAGCTGAGCATCGGCATTGAACAAACGGTCGTTGAGAGTGGCGTCAGCGGCGGCGGGTTGGCGGAGCATGGCCTGATCGAGCCGGGTTAGCAGCAGCCGGTCTAGCGTGCGATCGCCCAATTGTCTAGCCAGCGCTGGCGTCCCAATATATTCGGCTGGCTGCGTTTGCTCAGCCCAGTAGCGCTCTAGCCAGTAGCCCAGCTCGCCGCTCATCCAGGGGTTCAGCGCATCAACGCTGGCCTGTTCGCTAAGCCAGCCCAAGACCGCTTCAAACGGCGGGTTGCTGATGGCGATCGCCCTATACTGCCGCTCCAGCCGATGCGTATCAAACAAATGGCCCAAAAAAGGCACGGTGCCGATCTCAGCTTGCAGTGCCACAGGCCGCTCTAAGGCCGGTAAGGCCAAGCTTTGATAGAGCTGCTGCAAAGTTTCAAAAAATCGTTTGCCCTGCTGTAAAACCCTGCCAAAGCAAGTTTGCAAATACCAAGTATCGCCATGCAGCCAGCCCCGCTGCTGCACCGTCTGCACCAAGATCAGCCGCTGCAAAGTCAGCGCCGCATACGCCTGACGATCAGCGGTGTTGCTAATGCCGCTGATGCCGTCAAACAGCCCCTGCACCAGCTTTGCAAAGGTTTCGTAATTAGCAGTCAGGTCGGCAATCGGGTCGGCAGTCAGGGGTAGCTCAGGAAACAGCCCCTGGCTCGAACGCGCCAACCGACGCAGCCGATATTCCCACAGGGTGAACGGTTGCCCCGAGCTGTACAGCGCGCTTTCGTGAGGCGACTGACACCACAGGCTGCGGGTATTGGCCGCGTCGGTGAAAATGACCAGCGGCTGTTCGGTGATCGCAGCGATCGCCCCGTAAATCTGCGTCCTTAGCGAGGCCGTCAGCGCCGCATCCGCCCCTAGTGACACCTGCCAAACGGTGGCGCCTTGGCGGTGGGCAATGGGCTGGCACGGCTGCTGATATAGCTCAATCGGGTCGTGCCCTGATTCAACCGGTTGCCAGCCCAAACTCTGCGTAAAAAGCGCCGATAAGTGATGCGATCGCAGCTGTTCAGCGACCGCTGTCAGATCTAGCCGAGCATTCACCATCTGTCCCTCACCGGGCGCTTATCCATAGACGATTTTCCGACTATTCGCGACTGGCTGCGCTTTTAGTCCCTTTTTGTGCGATCGCATAGTCTCGAAACCGGTCTAAATCGGCCTGAAGCGTCGAGGTCACCACCCGATCTACAAACGAATTACTCATCATTAGCCGGGCCAAAATCCTTGGCAGCGCGTAAGAGATACTCATCTTTACAGTGCTGCTGCCGTCTTTGCGACCATAAAAGCGAATCGCCCCCCGGTTCGGCAGGCCATCGACCGATTCCCAGGCGATTATCTGCCGGGGCACCATTTTCACAATCCGTGACAGCCACGAAAAAGAAAGCCCGGTGGTACTGAGCTTCCAGCGCGATAGCTCTGGATCGTCTGCGAGCACCTCGACCGAATCAATCCACTTCATCCACTTGGGCATCTGCTCTAGGTCAGACCACATCCGCCAAACGTCTTCTACTGGCGTATCCACATCTATATGAACCGTATGTTCTAGCCAATCTGCCATTGATTTGCCATTGAGCTGCTGCTAAGAAAATGTGCTGTCGAGCGATCGCTCTGCCTTGTTCTAAAAAAACGCATTCTCAGAAAAACGTACTCTGAAAAATTTATTCTGAGAAAATTTTAGAAGGTTTGAGCCTATTCTAACGGTACAGTGCAATACGTGATGTCTACGCTATGTCTGTTTTATACGTTAGCCCTGCCGGTCAAGACAGTCATGACGGCACCGCTAAGTTTCCGTTAAAAACCCTGACTCAAGCGCTGCGGCAGGTTTCCGCAGGTGGTGTGATTCAGCTAGGGCCAGGAGTGTATCAGGCTGGTGAGCAATTTCCCCTAGCGGTGCCCGCCGGAGTGACAGTAGCAGGCACTGCGGCTGAAACGGTGACGATTACCGGTGGGGGTGCCTCTAGGCGATCAGACGTAGAAAATGTGACAGTAGTCTTGAGCGATCGCGCCCAACTGCGCGGGGTCACCGTCACCAATCCTCAAGGCAGCGGTCTGCTAATCGCCGCCGGAACCGCGCTGGTAATCGGCAACCGGCTGATCGGCTGTCAGCAGTACGGCGTCATCGTCAGCGGCAGCGCCCATCCCTTCATCTCAGAGAACACCTTTATTGACAACGGTACCGGGCTGTCAATGGTAGCCAAAACCAAAGGAGAAGTGCGGCAAAACCGCTTTGAGCGCACCGACTACGGCATTTCTCTGAGCGGTCAGTCGGCTCCCCTGGTGCTCGGCAATCAGCTGACGGGTGGCCGCTACGCACTGGTCATCACTGGCAGCGCCCGCCCGGTACTACGACAAAACCGGGCAACCCGCAGTGAGCAGATCAGTATATGGGTCAAAGACCGCGCTCAGCCAGATATCGGCCTGTCTCAAGACCTGGGCCAAAACTGGTTTGAAGGCAAAACCTACGACATTCGCAATGACACCCCTCTGCCGCTGGCCACTGCTGGCAACCAGCTTAATCCGATTCGAGTGGGCGGTGAGCTGGTCTACTTACCGAGCGAAATTCCCGACCAGGCTGCCGTTCCTGATGTGCTGCTAGGCAATGTAGACCCCGTGCCCCTACCGCCTGATCCCCCTGACGGAGGATCAGACGTGGAATCTGACGGTGTACCCGGCCTTAGCTTAGACAGTCGATTTGCGGATTTGGTGGGTCACTGGTCGGCTCCTTTTGTCGAAGCGCTGGCGGCGAAAGGGCTGGTCAAAGGCTTCTTAGACGGGTCTTTTCAGCCAGATCGGCAAGTGACGCGCGCTCAGTTTGCGGCGTTGATCGTCGCCGCCTTTCCTGAGGCTGAAAGCATCCGTCCGGTTCGCCAGTTTCCTGACGTACTGGCTAATTTTTGGGCGGCGCAGGCCATTCGGCAGGCGCAGGCCCAGGGATTTCTCTCGGGCTTTCCTGACGGCTCTTTTCGCCCGAATGCGCCGCTGACACGGGTACAGGCAGTAGTAGCGCTGGTAAATGGGCTGGGCATCGGCAGCGGTCGCTCACAGTCGCTGCTGGTCTATAGCGATCGCGCCCAAGTCCCGAGCTATGCCGTAGAGCCCGTCGCCGCTGCCACTGAGCGCCAAATGGTCGTGGGCTATCCTGACCCCTACCGCTTCAGGCCGCTAGAGCCAATTACCCGCGCCGAAACCACTGCCCTGGTGCATCAGGCGCTAGCTGCCAATGGCCGCACTGCCCGCCTGCCTTCTCCTTTCATCGTCAAAGCCGATGCGACTTCGCCCCACTTTGGCGACTTGTCTGCTCAGCACTGGGCGAATGGCTTTATTGAGCCACTGGTGCAGCGCGGCTGGCTGAGCGGCTTTAGCGATGGCTCCTTTCGGCCTGATGACCCGATTACCCGCGCCCAGTTTGCCGCCTTACTGGTGGGGGCACTCAGCCCTGCGGTCAACCCTGAGGGCAAACGGCCTGCTGTGCGCTTTCGCGATGTGCCGGATGAGTTTTGGGCAGCAAAGGTGATTCAGCTGGCGTATCGGGCCGAGTTTCTCTCTGGCTTTCCTGACCTCACCTTTGCGCCTAATTCGCCGCTGACTAAGCTACAGGCGCTGCTAGCGCTGGTGAGCGGGCTCAGCTTACGCTCAGTATCACCGCCTAATTTGCGATCGCTCAACTTCTTTACCGACCGCGAGGCCATTCCAGACTATGCAGCCGGGGCGATCGCCTCAGCCACTCAACTCGGGCTGGTCTTTAACCGCCCTCTTTTGGCAGAACTACGGCCCAACCGCGCGGCTACCCGCGCCGAGGTTTCTGCCATGGTCTATCAGGCACTGGTAATTGACGGCAAGATGCCAGCCGTGCGATCGCCCGATCAAGTTGCCCTCGACTAATTCTCGACTCTAATTCTCGACTAATGGAGCCTTAAAATGAGAAACTAGCAGTATTCACGTCTGTTTAAAGTAATCCACTGTTTAACGCAATTCACCTTAACAAATTCATCATGGCTGAAATTCAATTCTCGCGCGGCGTCAAGGAAGAGGTCGTCCCCGATATTCGCATCACCCGCGCCAAAGACCTCTCAGACGGCACCGCTACGTTTTACTTTGACCGGCCCAAAGCGCTAGTAGAAGAGGGCGGCGAAGTCACCGGGATGTATCTAGTCGATGAAGAAGGCGAACTCGATACGCGCGATGTGAACGGCAAGTTTATCAACGGTGAACCGGCTGGTATTGAAGCAGTCTACGTAATGAAGGGGCAGGAAGAATGGGATCGCTTCATGCGCTTTATGGAGCGCTACTCTGAAGCCAATGGTTTGGGCCTCACTAAAAACTAGACGAAAGCCCAATAAAAGCCCAATAAAAGCCCAACGCCGCGCTCTGCTCCTATGGCCCGTCCTCATCCCGATAGCGCCGATCAACCAGCGATCGCCTGCGCAGTGCTCACGGTGAGCGACACCCGCACACCTGAAACTGACAAAAGCGGGCAGCTTATACAGGCTCAGCTCGCCGCTGCGGGTCATCGGGTGAGCCACTATCAGGTGGTTAAAGACGAGCCTGAGCAAATTGCGGCACTGGTACAGAGCTTAGCAGCGCGCTCAGAGATGCAAGCCATTCTCCTTAGCGGCGGCACCGGCATTGCACCCCGCGACACCACTTACGATGCGCTAGCGCGTCTGCTCGAAAAAGAGCTGCCCGGCTTTGGTGAAATTTTTCGTCAGCTCAGCTACGCAGAAATTGGCTCACGGGCGATCGCCTCACGCGCCGTTGCTGGCATCTGCAATGCCACCCTGATTTTCTCACTTCCGGGCTCTAGTAAAGCCGTGGCGCTAGCGATGAAAGCGCTAATTTTGCCAGAAATTAGACATTTAACTTCGCTCCTTCAATAAACCGTCTTCACTTCTCTGGAAAACCGTCTCTAATTTTTCGGTAAACCGTATTGGGCGGACCCGCGCCTACCGGCAGCAGTTAGGCGGGCTATCTACACCTGACGGCAACAAACCCGTCTGCGATGATAAATGTACTGGCTAAGGACACCCCCGGATGAAGAAACAACACCTTTCGAACACCTTGCACAATCTGTATCGCAAAGCGCTCAAGCACACTAAGTATCGCTGGATCGTGATTTTCGGAACGCTGTTGTATCTGGTGAGTCCGTTGGATATTTCTCCAGATGTTTTTCCGGTTTTGGGCTGGATTGATGACGGGTTAGTAGTTAGCCTGCTAGTGACCGAGATGGGCCAAATTTTGGCCGAACAGCTCAAGCAAAAGCGCCCCCTTGAGAGAGAATCAGAAACCGCTGACGCTCAGACCATCACCGTCAAAGCTGTGGCGCTGGGCTGATCGCCTCTCTTGGCCTAAATTCACTCTTTAAATCTCTCAAATACCAGTTTCTCAAACACCAGTCTCCCAAACACCCATTCTCTCAACACCAAAACATCATGACTTACACCACTCAAAACGACGCCAACAATTTTCCTACTGCATCTGTTGAACCCACGCCTGAACCTACCACCGCTGCTAACCCTTCGACGGTTAAAAAGCTAAAAACGCTTTACCAGGAGAGCAGCCAAAGGTCGCAGCGCGTGGCTAAAATTCTCCGAGCGGCCTTTACTGAGACTGCCGCCGAATTTAAAGATGGCCGCGCAGTGATTAGCCCACTGGCTAAAGAAGTCACCGCTGAAACGGTCGCAACCGTTAAAGAAAAGAGCAAGCAGGCCGCTGACACGGTTAATCAGACCTGGCAGCAAGAAGCCGACAGCAAAGATACCACTGAGCGTTTAATTGCCTTTGTGCGTAACCTCGGCCAGACTGCTGGCCAAGCGGCTCGGGTAAAGCTGCTTCCTCAGCTTAGAGTGCAGGCTATTAAGCTAGACGAGGTACTGACAAATCGCTACGGTAGTCGCTATGCCACGATGAAAGATCGAGTGACCGGCATTCGTCATCGGTATGCTGCAACCGAGCCGACTCAGCCCGAAACCGCGGCTAATAGTGCCCCAACGACTATCGAAATAGACAGCGAAGTTGTCCGCTAGTCCTGTCGATTAGCCCAATTAATATCTAAACGCAAGACTCGTGGAGACTACTATAACTCTGCGAGTCTTTTTCTATGAGAACGGTTTATTTAGACGCTGGTTTATTTTAGCCAAACTGCTGCTTGGCCTGCTGATAGACGGCTTCGGTAATTTCAGATAGACCTTTTTCACGGGCAAACTTCTCTATCTTTTTGCGGGCCGCTGGCCTGACAAAAAACGGAATTTCTTTAAGCATGGCTTCTGCTTCTGCTGTCCAACTGACTGACTCTGCCATGGCGATCGCTTCCCTGCGCTAAACCTAGTTTATAGGCTGACACATTTCTACTAACATTTTCTATTAACATAGGTAAGCGAGCGATGCCATCAGCTCAAGATGCGATCGCAGTTAATCATAGACAAGTATTCTTCAAGGACAGCTATGGCCAGCATTCAGCCCACACACATACCCAATCTGGAGCGGCCCAAAAAAGGATTTAACCAACACGCAGAGCGGCTGAACGGCAGACTAGCCATGGTTGGCTTTGCCGCCCTAGTTGTGATTGAGCTGCTGACGGGTAAAGGGCTGCTGTCTCTGCTGGGCTGGGCTTGATAGGCGAGGGCACTGGCGACTAGGGCCAATGACTAGGGCCAATGACTAGGAAGAAAGGCGATCGCACTTTAACCTTTTTGACCGCCCTGACCGTAAAATGCCGCCTAGCATCAGCAATCCTGCTAGCGCGGTTGGCTCCGGAACCTCAGTAGGCTCAGGCGTCGGCTCTGGAAATGGTTCGGGCGTGGGCACAGGCGTAGGAACGGGATCAGGCGTAGGGCTTGGTGATGGGGCAGGGGGCTTGTCAGTAGCGTGCTCAGGAGATAGCTGCTTAATTTGAGCATAGAGCTGACTGCTGATAGTCATATCTTCTGGCACCTGGAAGCTGCGTGTAAACGTCGCCCCGCTGTCTGAGCTAAAGCCCAGTAGCGCTATACTATAGAGCGTCTGTTCGAAGGCAAAGGTTCGAGCAGCCGGATTATCAGACACCAAGAGCCGATCAGCGCTGCCATCAAGGCCGGTATTGGGCGTTAGATCGAAGCCGAAAGTATATTCAAACTGTCGCTGAACCTGAGCAGGCTGCGTCAGGCTGATCTGAATGCTCAGGGGCACGCTAGACACGTGAGTCCCGCTAAAAGTCTGCCCGTTTAAGTAAGTAAGGCTACCGACCGAAAATGCCTGCTCGGGTATGGCGGTAAAAGAGTCGCTCCAGAAAGTGAGCTTGTTGGGCATTGAGCGATCGCCAGGTTTCCCCAGAACAAAGGTTTCACTCTGAGCGTTGGGCTTTTCAGTACTAAACGTCGCCTCAGGATCGATTGACTGATTGACCGAGGGCGAATCAAAAGTGCCGCTGCTGTCGCCCAGAAAAAGCGTAGCCGCCGCTGCTGGCGAGCCTTGTAGCAATAGCGGCGCAGCTACGAGCGCAAAAGGTGCAAGGTATTGAGAACGAAACATGTCAGGGGTTTCTGCATAGTGGCAAATATATCAAGAAAAATTGATGCACCTCAGCTCACAACTTAGTCACCCCAATCGGCCTGAGCCTACGGCGGGTGAGCAGGTTGTTGAATTCTTCACTAGAGTTTGAAGCAGAGATTCTTCTAACAAAAGAAGAACATAAAGGTAGGTATAAATCGGCTAAACCGGCTAAAAGCGCCCGTTTTGAGAAGGTTTCTACAAATGGGAATTAGGCTAGCGGCCAAAACCTATCCTGATGGCTGCTAAGAGAAAATCTTCAGGCGAATCTTTAAGCCTTGAGTACTCAGGCTGTTTTTAGGTTCAGACGGGCGATAGGGCAGGAACTAATACAGTTAACGGGCCAATCTCCGTAGTATCCCTGTGTTTTAAGTAAATTTACGGTGAACAAACCAGCGAGAGCCGTGAAGAGATATTTATTAGAAGTTTACGATAGACATCCGGCTCTAGGCAGCATCGGGGCAGGGCAGGATGTTTAGCGATTCTCAGGCTGGCTGGCTTAGCTCCAGTACATAGCGTCAGTATTCAGGCCAGACGCTGCTGAAAAATAATAGAAGGCAAAAAAAAGTGCAAATGGTTTGTTCCCATCTGCACCCTTTAGCCGAAGCATTCAGTTGTCTTACTAGTGTTTTGATCAGTTGCTCAGCGGTGGATCGCTAGCGGATCGCTGTGCTCGCTATGCCTGAGTCGGCTAGATAGCGAGCTATCTGCCGCTGACTACTGATTGTCTGTCTCGGAAAACTCAGCATCAATGACATCATCTTCACCACTGGTGGAGGCGCTGTCAGTGGGCTCACTGGCGGCATCGGCGGCGTCAGGGGCTGCCTCACTGCCTTGCTGATAAAGGTTGCTGCTGAGTGTGTAGAGCGCTTGCTGAAGGTCAGTCATGGTGGACTTGATTTTATCGAAGTCTTCGGCGGCGATCGCCTCCTTGAGCTCCTTCACCTGCGCTTCAATCTTCTCTTTGTCCTCAGCAGGTACCTTGTCACCTAGCTCTTCTACCTGCTTTTCAGCCTGGTAAGCTAGCGAGTCGGCCTGGTTTTTGGTGTCAATCCGCTCGCGGCGCTCTTTGTCAGTGTCAGCGTTGCTTTCGGCGTCACGCACCATCTGCTCTACTTCATTTTCAGAGAGCGTAGACGCGCCGGTAATGCTAATCGACTGCTCTTTGCCCGACCCTTTATCCTTAGCAGTGACATTAAGAATGCCGTTAGCGTCAATGTCAAAGATCACTTCGATTTGAGGAACGCCGCGCTGCGCAGGCGGAATGCCGTCTAGCCGGAAGATGCCCAAGTCCTTATTGTCGTTGGCCATTTCTCGCTCACCCTGGAGCACATGAATCTCCACATTGGTCTGCCCATCGACAGCGGTCGAGAATACCTCTGACTTTTTGGTAGGAATGGTGGTGTTGCGAGTAATGAGCTTGGTCATGACGCCGCCCAAGGTCTCGACACCCAGCGATAGCGGAGTCACATCTAAGAGCAGAATGTCTTTGACTTCGCCTGCAAGCACACCGCCCTGAATAGCAGCGCCAATGGCAACCACTTCATCGGGGTTCACCGTTTGGTTAGGCTCTTTGTCCAAAATTCGCTTGACTAGGCTTTGGACTGCCGGAATCCGGGTAGAGCCACCTACTAAGACTACTTCGTCAATATCAGACTTGCTGAGCTTGGCATCTTTGAGCGCATTCTGTACCGGCACGCCGCAGCGGTCGATCAAATCAGAGCACAGTTCCTCAAACTTAGCGCGGGTCAAAGTGGACTCTAAGTGCTTAGGCCCGTCTTGAGTGGCGGTGATAAACGGCAGGTTGACTTCTGCCTGACTGACGCTGGAAAGTTCGATTTTGGCTTTTTCAGCGGCTTCGGTTAGTCGCTGGAGAGCCTGCTTATCTTTACGTAGGTCGATGCCCTCTTTTCTGGCGAAGTCTTCAGCGAGGTAGTCAACCAGCTTTTTGTCAAAGTCGTCGCCGCCTAAGTGCGTATCGCCCGAAGTGGAGAGCACTTCAAACACGCCGTCGCCAACTTCTAAGATAGAAACGTCGAAAGTACCGCCGCCTAAGTCAAAAACGAGGATGGTTTCGTTGCTCTTTTTATCTAGACCATAGGCCAGCGCAGCAGCGGTGGGCTCGTTGATAATTCGCAGCACTTCTACGCCTGCGACTTTACCGGCGTCTTTGGTAGCCTGACGCTGAGAGTCATTAAAGTAAGCGGGGACTGTGATGACGGCCTGAGTGACTTTTTCACCCAGATATTTGCTGGCGTCATCGACTAGCTTGCGCAGTACCTGCGATGAAATTTCTTCGGGCGCGTACTGCTTCCCGTCAGACGTTTCAATTTTGACGTTGCCGCCAACGTTGGCGATTTTATAAGGCACTTCGCTGGCTTCGTTGTTGACTTCGTCATGCCGACGGCCAATGAAGCGCTTAACTGAGTACAGCGTATTTTCGGGGTTCATCACCGCTTGACGCTTGGCGATTTGACCGACGAGGCGATCGCCATTTTTGGCATAGGCCACGACTGAAGGTGTCGTCCGAAAGCCTTCAGCGTTAGCAATGACGGTAGGTTTACCGCCTTCCATCACAGCGACGACCGAGTTGGTGGTTCCCAAGTCAATTCCGACTACTTTTCCCATATCTTGCTCCGACTGAATAACTAACGATAATTTGTTCGTAGGGTTATTCATATAGTGCTCAATTGGAGGCGGTTTACTGAAGGGGGGGTTACCGAACCCGAGGCTTCGGCTACGCTCAGCTTTCAGCGGGAAAAGACCTGATCGCTTCATTTATTGATCGATTCATTCTCTAATCGCTTCGTTTCCCCATAGAATGAAGCGATCGCACACAGCCCCTAGAGTATTCAGCCCTCGCTGAGCCGCAGCACAGCTCTGAACAATTAGCCCATCGCGCGGCCCTGAGTCCTTTGGCCGCCCGGTCAAAAAATCGGGCGCTGAGCACCCATCCCCAGCCATTCGCCCGCCCAATCAAAGACTCAAACAGTGCAGCTAAGCCATACCCAGCTACGACAAAAGGGTTGCGGCGTTCAGCGCGATCTGAAAGCCAGCTCGAGCAGAGCCTCAGCAGACGGGCCCTACTCTCAGATACGCCTTTGATAATACCGACTGTCGAGGCCAGAGCGCTGAGCACTGTCGTCAGACAAATCGGCGTGATCGGGCAAACTATCTCGCTCGATAAGTCGGCAAAAAGACTGACCCAGCCAAGCGATCGCACCAACATTAGCGCTATAAACTAGCGCTATAAATTAGCTATTAGGATTAGCTATTAGGTAGCCAGCCAGCTGCCACTGCGCCTAAAATCACCAGGCCAAACAACACCCTGTACCAAACAAAAATCCAAACTCCTTGTCTTTTTAGATATTCGAGCATCCAAAAGATCGCCGCATAGGAAAATACAGTCGCTGAAATCACCCCTGCAATCAGCGGCACCATCGTAGTATCTCCCAGGCCGTCTTTCAGCAGTCCTAATAGTTCCACCAGACCCGCTAAGGTAATAGCAGGAATGCCCAGCAAAAAAGAAAATCGAGCCGCCGTCTCCCGCTTCAAGCCCATAAACATGCCAGCGGTGAGCGTTGAACCCGAGCGAGAGACGCCGGGAATAATCGCCAAAGCCTGAGCCGCGCCCATTAAAATACCGTCTCTTGTGCCTACTGCGTCAAAATCTCGCTTGAAGCGAGCTGTTTTTTCAGCTACTCCCATCAATAGGCCCATGAAAATTGAGACGCCGGCGATCGCCCCTGTACTGCGCAACGGAGAGTGGTCAAAATCAGGCACAAACACTTTAATCAACAATCCGCCAATTACGATTGGAACAGTCCCTACGGCAATCCCGACAGCCATGCGGAAGTCCTGAGATTGATAGTCAGACTTTTGCACCGCCTTGAGTGTCCCGATGATGATTTGAGCTAAGTCTTGGCGAAAATACCCGATGACAGCAGCAATCGAACCGAGCTGAATAACCGCTGTGAAGGCAACCCCCGGATCGCCCCAGCCGAGCATGATCGGCACTACCTTCAGATGGGCCGTACTGCTAATCGGGACAAACTCTGTCAGCCCCTGCACAATACCTAGCACCACCCCTTGAAAAATGGTCATGGGATGCGAAGGTGCGATCGCCACCGCCGCATAGTCGGCTGAAGCGTCACTACCTAACGCCTTTAGCGGAGAAACCAGGCACAGGCTAACAGCAGCCACTGCTATAAATCGAAACAACCGACGCTGTGATCCGAACATTTCATCTCCTGAGTTTGTTAGATTTACATTTCAAGCCTCGCCTTGCCAAAACAGCGCCCAAAAACAGCGCCCAAGAACAGTGTTAGAGTTGAGAACATGTCTCTAGGCGAAGCTCAGCGCAGACTTTAGATCGGGGTACAAATATTCTCCGATCTCATTTAACGAGGATTTATTAAGCGCTAGGTGAGGAAACTCTAAGTGTTTTCTTAACTTTGGCAATCATGCAGCAGGCAGGCAAACTGTAAAGGTCGTCCCTTGCTGGAGGTTGCTTTCTACCGCTATTTTGCCGCCGTGCAGTCGAACAATTTCTTGCGCGATCGCCAACCCCAGTCCAGTGCCGCCAGTTTGACGCGATCGCGCTGACTCTACCCGGTAAAACCGCTCGAACAAATGGGGCAGACACTCGGGTGAAATGCCCCCGCCAGTATTGTGGATGCCCACACATATCTGAGCGCCCTCAACCCTTATCCATAGAGTGATACATCCGCCCTTTGAGGTGTGGTTGACAGCATTATCCAACAAGTTAAAAAACACTCGAATCAACAAATCAGCATCGCCTTGAACATAACATTCAAGCGGCAGTCTTTCACTGAGCGTAACCTGCCGGGAGGCCGCTAGCGGACGCAACTGCTCCCCTACAGCCGAAAGCAGCTGACTGAGTTCGAGCGGGGCCGGATGCCAGCGCAGCTGATGCTGATCCATTCGCGCTAAAAAAAGGAGCGCCTGAGTCAAGCGGTGCAGTCGGTTGACTTCCTGGGAGAGCGATCGCAACGTTTTCTCATAGGCCATCGGAGAACGAGGCTGGCTCAGCACTACCTCAATTTGCCCTTTCATCACGGTCAGAGGCGTGCGCAGTTCATGCGAAGCATCCGCTACAAATCGGCGCTCTCGTTCAAAAGCAGACTGTAAATCATCCAGCATCCGATCAAAGGTCTTGGCCAAGCGACCGACTTCATCGGCTGGCCCTCGATAGTCCATTCGCTGGCTCAACTGACTGGCACTAATCCCACTGGCCATGCGAGTAATCCGATCAATAGGTCGCAGGGCGCGATCTGCTAAAAACAACCCGCTCAACCCAGCCAAGAGTAAAACAACTGGCAGGCTTACCAAAATTTGTTTTGAAAAGTCTTCGGCTGCTTGGTGTACAGAGTCCAAAGAATGCATGACTTGCAGCCAACCGCCAGCCCCGGCATCGGCGGGTAACAGCGGCTGGGTGTAAATGTACCATTGCGTATCGTCTCCTAGTCGCTGACTGTAGCCAGCCGACGGTGCGCCCCACATGAGAATAGTCTGATAGTGACCGAAGCCGTCTAATGTTTCACCCGTCGGAGAAACCAGACGGGCGGCCATACCCGAATCAACAAACCGACGAACTACCCGCTGAAACCGCTCTGACTGTTGAAAAGTAGGGTCTTCTCCTGACTTTACATAGCTCACCAGCTCACCTGCTGTCACTTCAAGCGCGACTTGGAGCTGAGTGACCTGACTCCTCTCTAGCTGTAAGAGTAAATAGCCGCTAAAGAGAGTCAGCGCAAAGCCTAGTAGCAACACATACCAGACACTCAGGCGTATGCGCAGCGGCAGATTGCCTAGCCAACGCCCCAGCCTACCTATCACAGGTCTCCCCAGGTCTATTTTCCCCGCTCAAACGATACCCCACCCCGCGAACAGTGTGAATAATGGGCTTGTCGCCAGCTAGCTTGCGCCGCAGATAGCCGATGTAAACATCGATCACATTGGAATCATGCAAAAAGTCAAAATCCCAAACATGTTCTGCAATTTGAGTCCGGGTCAGGACTTGATTGGGATGACGCATTAAGTACTCTAAGAGCGTATGCTCCCGCTGACTGAGCTCAACTAAGCGGCCTGCACGCTGCACCTCTCGTCGGGCGATATCCATTTGTAGGTCGCCCACCCGTATCAATGTGTCAACCTGTAGCGGCGGTCGTCGCATCAGCGCTCGCAGGCGAGCAAGCAGCTCCGAAAAGGCAAAGGGCTTAACCAGGTAATCATCTGCGCCTGCGTCAAGCCCTTTTATCCTGTCCTCGACGGTATCCATTGCCGTTAGCAATAGAACAGGACTGCTAAATCGCTGATCCCGCAGCCGCTTCAGTAACTGAACGCCGTCTATCTTCGGCAGCAGAACATCTAGCACTAGGGCATCGTAGTCAGCGGCCAAGGCGTAGTCTAGCCCTTTCTGACCGTCTTGAGCCACGTCTACCGCATAGCCAGCTTCAGTCAACCCCTGATAAATGAAGCTAGCGATGCCGGGTTCATCTTCTATAAGCAGCAAGCGCATTTAAGTCATTCCTGGTTGTCAAGCGTGGATGATGAAGTAGTTTACAACCTGACAAAGCAGCATTTTATCACCATCCACCGGAAGACTAACTGCGCGGATTTTCAGCCGGTTCGCGCGCTAGTAGACCCACCTGATCGTCTTTAACAACAGCGGTGACCAGCGCTAAGTCGCGAGGAGCGGGGCCCCGTGTTACCTGTCCGAGCGCGTCATAGCGAGAGCCGTGGCAGGGGCAGACAAAGGCCTGTTCGCTCTGATCCCAATTGACCGCGCAGCCCAAGTGGGTACAAACCGCGCTGATCGCATAGGGGGCAATTTTGGGGCCGGTTTCGATCACCAGAAAGCTCTTGTGATCGAGGCCGTTGGCGGGGAGGCGATCGCCCACCGCTGCCTGAGCGAGCACCGCGCTCACCTGATAGGGATTGCCTGCTTCATCGACTGCTTGCACACCCGGCAGATAGTTCTCACAGCGAGAATTGTAAGGGTAGGCCAAACAGAAATCGTCCAGGTTGACTTTGGTAGCCTGGGCCTGATTGACAAAAGGCCAAAGCCAGCCGAGCGCCACAGTGCTCGCACTGCTGCCGACAAAGTAGCGTAGAAATAGTCGCCGATTCGACAGTCGAGGAGAAACCATAACGATATCCAAAGCGCTTTATCTATACGGTAACAATAGATTGCTGGCTATACGGGAGCGTAGCAATTCTTATGTGCTCTAGATGGGCAGATCGGGCTGCGGGCAGCTTTTGCGATAGTGGTTAGTAAAGCGAAGTTAATTCCCTAACGCCCAATCCTCACAAAAAGCTGTCTGTGATTTGCTGATCTAAGGAAAAATCGACTTCTGCTTTGTCTTTGCTGTTGGCAAGGTAGTCGTTTTTGTATGAGTCCTTTAAGCCTTCGACCAGATCGAATTTTGGCTGCCAGTTTAGATCGGTTTTGGCTTTGGTGATGTCGGTGAAGAAGTGCTGTACGCGCATGGGGAAGGCTTTGCGTTTGCCGGAGTCGAACTGAGCGGGGTCGTAGTGGACGATTTTGATGGCGTCAGGGTCTTTGCCGGTAGCGATCGCACAAGCCCTAGCCAACCCGTCAAAGGTAACCGCTTTATCACCAGAAACGTTATAAATCTGGCCAATAGCTCGGTCGTTGCCCAGAACTAAAACCATCGCAGCCGCTAAGTCCTGGCAATGGCCAAGCTGGGTGAGGGCCATGCCGCTGCCGGGAATGGGGATAGGCTGATCGCGCACGATGCGGTCAAAAAACCACTCCTCCAGCGGATTGTAGTTTTGCGGGCCATAGATATAGACGGGGCGTACAGCGGTGAAGGGGATGCCTTGCGCCTTGAGATAGTCTTCGGTGTGGAATTTGCCCTTGTGGCGGCTGTTGGGATCGACCGGGTCGCCTTCTTGGTGGGGCATTTGGTCGCTTTTGGCGTAGACACCTGCGGAGCTGACGTAAATGAAGTGCTGAAGCTTGCCTTTAAACAGGTCTATCAGGGGCTCGGTGTGGGCGAGTTCGCGACCGTTGTTGTCGAAGATGGCGTCGAAGGATCGGTTAGATAGGGCAGATTTGAGGGCGTCGGGGTTGGTGCGATCGCACACCACAGTCTCTAACCCTGCCACCGGTGCCGGATGGTTGCCCCGATTCAGCAAAACCACCTCATGCCCCTCGCTGACTAACTGCTCAGTGAGGTACACCCCCACAAACCGCGTGCCGCCAATCACTAATACCTTCATACCCGTCTGCCCAAATGCTGCGCTGAGTATTTAGTCTATCGGGTTGCCCGACCTCCGAATAATGGCTGCCAGGATAGTAATGGACGTAAGGATAGCTTTTCGCGCTGAAGCTTTCGCCGAGCGATTGATTATTAAAATTGGCACTTTGTCAATTACATAATTTTAATTTATGCAAACCATAGTTAAGAGCAATTACTCAGAAGTTTTGTGACATTTATTCAAGAAAGAGGCAGAGAAAATATGTCAATTTGTTTCACGCGGCCCCTTTAAGCCTTGCCCTATCAAGGTTTTCTGGTAAAACTTTAAGGGTAGGTTTAAAAACTGAGCGCAGTCCGTCATCCGATGTCACCGCTTTAATTCAATAGTTTTGTAAATATTTCTTTCGCTCAGGAAATAATCCGTCTCATCTGCTTTTTGTCAAGCTGTGTTGCTAGCTATTCAGATGGGGCAAAAATCTAAGAGAAGTGTAGACACCCTTTAGGAGTTCATTGCGCATGTTCACTCAAGTTCGGCCCACTGTCAGACACGTTGTCCCTAAAGAATTAGGCGATCGCGCGCTGGTTAAAGTGGTCTATGTCGTACTCGAGCCCCAGTACCAAAGCTCTTTGTCAGCAGCGGTGCGCTCTATTAACGAAAGTAATCCGCAAATCGCTGTGGAAATCAGCGGCTACCTGATCGAGGAGCTGCGCAGCGCGGATAATTTTGAGGACTTTAAGCGCGATATCGCCGAAGCGAATATTTTCATCGGCTCGCTGATTTTCGTCGAAGAACTCGCAGAAAAAGTAGAAGCGGCAGTGAAGCCGCATCGCGATCGCCTTGACGCCGCCGTGGTCTTCCCCTCCATGCCTCAGGTCATGCGCCTGAACAAGCTGGGCAGCTTTAACATGGCTCAGCTCGGCCAGTCCAAGAGCGTGATCGGCGACTTTATGAAAAAGCGCCGTCAAAAGCAAGGCAGCGGCTTTGAAGACGCCATGCTGAAGCTGCTGCGAACCCTGCCCAAAGTACTGAAGTACTTGCCGATCGAAAAAGCGCAGGACGCTCGCAACTTCATGCTGAGCTTTCAGTACTGGCTAGGTGGCTCTGCCGAAAATTTAGAAAACTTCCTGCTGATGCTGGCCGACCGCTACGTCCTGCCAGCGCGGCAGCTAGAAGGTGTACCCAAGGCAGACGGTATCACCTACGAGCAGCCGGTGACCTTCCTCGATATTGGGATCTGGCACCCGCTTGCCCCCACCATGTTTGAAGATCTGCGCGAATACCTCAATTGGTACGACTCTCGCAGCGACGTGCCTGAGATTGCCCGCAATCCAAACGCGCCCTGTGTGGGCCTTGTGTTGCAGCGCACTCACCTAGTGACGGGCGATGACGCTCACTACGTGTCTATCGTGCAGGAGCTAGAGTATGCAGGCGCGAGGGTGATCCCTGTATTTGCAGGTGGCCTAGACTTTTCTAAGCCAGTAGATACTTACTTTTTTGATCCGCTAAATCCAGAAGAAGCGATCGTTGATTCTGTCGTTTCGCTGACTGGGTTTGCCCTGGTCGGTGGCCCTGCCCGCCAGGATCACCCCAAGGCGATTGAGTCGCTGCAAAAGTTGAACCGCCCCTACATGGTGTCTTTACCGCTAGTGTTCCAAACCACAGAAGAGTGGGAAGCCAGTGACCTGGGCCTGCACCCGATTCAGGTGGCGCTGCAAATGGCGATCCCGGAGCTAGATGGAGCCATTGAGCCGATTATTATGTCCGGTCGCGACGGCATGACGGGCCGCGCCATTACCCTGCAAGACCGAGTAGAAGCAATTTCGACGCGGGCACTGAAGTGGGCCAGGTTGCGCCGCCTGCCGCGCGTAGATAAAAAGCTAGCGATCACAGTCTTTAGCTTTCCACCCGACAAAGGAAACGTCGGTACAGCGGCCTATCTCAACGTATTTGGCTCCATTTACCGGGTAATGGAGGAGATGAAGGCGCAGGGCTACACCATTGAAGACTTGCCCGAAACGTCTGAAGAACTGATGCAAATGGTGATCCACGATGCGCGAGCGCAGTACAACAGCCCGAACCTGAACATCGCCCACAAAATGTCGGTCGCCGAGTACGAGTCGCTGACGCCCTACTCAGAGCGGCTAGAAGAAAACTGGGGGCCACCGCCAGGGCAGCTCAACACCGATGGCCAAAATCTGCTGGTGTACGGCAAAACCTTCGGTAACGTATTTATCGGCGTGCAGCCCACCTTTGGCTACGAAGGCGACCCAATGCGGCTGCTGTTCTCCCGGTCGGCCAGCCCGCACCACGGCTTTGCGGCGTACTATACCTACTTAGAGAAAATCTGGAAGGCAGACGCGGTGCTGCACTTTGGCACCCACGGCTCGCTGGAATTTATGCCCGGCAAGCAAATGGGTATGTCGGCCAAGTGCTACCCAGATAACCTGATTGGCAATACGCCGAACCTGTATTACTACGCGGCGAACAACCCTTCTGAGGCAACGATCGCCAAGCGCCGGGGCTACGCGGAAATCATCAGCTACCTGACGCCGCCCGCTGAAAATGCAGGTCTGTACAAGGGACTGAAGGAACTCAGCGAGCTGATCGCCTCTTACCAGACGCTCAAAGAGGGCGGTCGGGGGACACCAATTGTGAATGCGGCGATTGAAAAGGCGCGTCAGGTAAATCTGGATAAGGATATTACGCTGCCCGAAGATGCCAGCGGACTGAGTAAAGAAGAGCGCGATACGCTAATCGGCAAGCTCTACATTAAGCTGATGGAGATTGAGTCGCGGCTGCTGCCTTGCGGGCTGCATGTGGTGGGTGAACCGCCGACGGCTGAAGAAGCGATCGCCACCCTAGTCAACATCGCCAGCCTCGACCGCCCAGAAGAAGAGAAAAAGAGCCTTCAGCGGACTGTCGCTGAGAGCATTGGTCGCGATATTGATCAGATATATGCAAGTAGCGATCGCGGCAACCTCGAAGACGTACAGACGCTCTACGACATCAACAGCGCCGTCCGAGCAGCAGTAGCGGCCATGGTGCGCGAGCAAATCACCGACGATGGCCGTGTGTCAATGAAGTCTGTGCTTTCCGTCTTAAACTTTGGCGGCAGTAAAGCGGTCTGGACGAAAGCGCTGCATGAACTGGGCTATAAGAAAATTGAGAACGATTCGCTAACGACTTTGTTTGAGTACCTCCAGTTCTGCTTGAAGCAAGTGGTTGCTGACAATGAGCTAGCCTCACTGCTGCGGGCCTTAGACGGAGAATATGTGCTTCCTGGCCCCGGCGGTGACCCCATCCGCAACCCAGATGTGCTGCCCACCGGTAAGAACATCCACGCGCTCGACCCGCAGTCAATTCCGACTTCGGCGGCAGTACAGTCGGCCAAAATCGTAGTAGACCGGCTGCTAGAACGGCAGCGAGCCGAGAACGAGGGCGCTTATCCTGAAACCATCGCCACCGTGCTGTGGGGCACCGACAACATCAAAACCTACGGCGAATCGCTATCTCAAATGATGTGGTTTGTCGGCGTTAAGCCGGTGCCCGATGCGCTGGGGCGAATGAACAAGCTAGAGCTAATTTCTCTAGAAGAACTAGGACGGCCCCGAATTGACGTAGTAATCAACTGCTCAGGCGTCTTCCGCGACTTATTCGTCAACCAAATGGCACTGCTCGACCGGGCAGTAAAAATGGCGGCAGAGGCGGAAGAACCTTTAGAGATGAACTTTGTTCGCAAGCATGCTATGGCCCAGGCCGAAGAATTTGGCTTGACCCTACGGAATGCGGCGACGCGAATTTTCTCGAATGCATCAGGATCTTACGCAGCAAACGTAAACCTGGCCGTAGAGAACAGTAGTTGGGAAGAAGAACAGGAGCTGCGCGATATGTACTTAGCGCGAAAGTCTTTCTCTTTTAACTGCGACAATCCAGGCGTGATGGACGAGTCTCGCGGGTTGCTAGAAGCTTCGCTCAAAACAGCGGATGTGACCTTCCAAAACCTCGATTCTTCTGAGATCTCTCTTACCGATGTTTCTCACTACTTTGACTCCGACCCGACCAAGGTTGTAGCGAGTTTGCGAGATGACGGCAAGAAGCCAACCTCGTTTATCGCGGATACGACAACGGCGAATGCGCAGGTGCGATCGCTCTCCGAAACCGTCCGCCTCGACGCCCGTACCAAAATGCTCAACCCCAAGTGGTACGAAGGCATGCTCTCGAATGGCTATGAAGGCGTTCGTGAAATCTCTAATCGCCTGGTAAACACCATGGGCTGGTCGGCAACGGCTGATGCAGTAGACAACTGGGTATACGAAGACACCAACGACACCTTCATCAACGACCCAGAAATGTGCAAGCGGCTGATGGACTTGAACCCCAACTCTTTCCGCCGAATGGTGACCACACTGCTAGAAGTGAACGGTCGCGGCTACTGGGAAACCAGTGATGAAAACATCGAGCGCCTGCAAGAACTCTACGAAGAGGTCGAAAATCGGATTGAAGGCGTCGAATAGGCGCGACCTCAGATCTGCCGGTTAGTTAACAGTCAACTAACGGTTAACTAACGGTTAATGAGAAGGGACGGACAAAAGTCTGTCCCTTTTTGTTCGCTATGATAGGGCTACGCTGCGACTGGCAGCTTATGACTGCTGTAAGTCTGTTCTCAACCGCATCTCAACCGCATCTCAACCGCAGCAGGTTGATTCGTTCGACGTACCGCGACCCGCACAGCGCTCATGAAGATGGCTGGCTTGAACATGCTGGCTTGCAAGTACCAGTAGAATATTTCGATAGCGCTGAGCCCACCGAAGTTTGTTTTCTCTAGCTAAAGAGAGATCGAGGCTAGCTCTAAAATTGCTAAGTTGCTGTGACTTACAGAGCGGATCAGTGGCTAATCACTTTGGTTGAAAGAAAGATCTACATCAAGGCGCAGAGATGATCGATATGATCTCTAGGCTGGCCGGATTTTTGCTAATAGCGGTGACCTTCACCGATATTTACCTCACAGTGCTCTACCCTCGCAGCGGCAAAAGCCTTTTAAGCCTGCCAATTAGCCAGGGGATATGGGCATTGTTTAAGCGAGCAGCTCGGTGTTCGCCCATTCGCAACAAGCAGCTTTTGTCTTTTTGTGGCCCTACCTTAGTTGTAGTGATTGTTGTTGTCTGGGTAGTGCTATATATGCTGGGGTTTGCCCTCTTTCTCTGGCCAGCGTTGGGCAGCAGCATTCAGGCGGGCAGCGGCAAGACACCCACAGATTTTTTCAGCGCGCTTTACTACAGCGGCTATACCTTTACGACGTTGGGGGTTGGCGATTTGGTGCCTAAAAGCGCGTTTTACCGGTTGCTGACCGTGATAGAAGCCGCCGTTGGCTTTGCGGTGTTTACAGTCACGCTAACCTACTTGCTATCGGTGTACAACGCGCTGACTCGGCGTAACTCTTTTGCGCTCTCGCTGCACCATCGTATGGCGGGTAGCCCTAGTGTGGTAGAGCTCATTATTCGATTTAAAGCTTACGGTCGGTTTGAGGGGGCTACTTCAGAGATTTCTGGGATGGCGCGGGAGCTGATGTTTTTGCTAGAAGCTCACCATGCCTATCCAATTTTGCACTATTTTAGGTTTCAAGAAAACTACTATTCGCTGGCCCGTATGGTGCTAATTGCGCTAGATTTTTCGACGCTGATTAAGAGCGGGCTAGACGCTAAAGTGTACGATGCTTTGATTGAATCGGCGGCGATCGCTGAACTCGAAAGCGGCAGTTTGTTCATGCTAAACCAGATCAAAGAGACTCTGGTAAAAAGCGACAAAAGCCATTACGAAACCACCTCAGAAGCTGACTGGCGTAGGATTTACTATGACGCTATCTGTCAGTTCAAACAGAGCGGTTTGCAGACCGTTGCTGATATTGAAGCAGGGGCCGATCGCTATGTTAGTTTGCGCTACCGCTGGCATAGTGACGTAGCGATTTTAGCAAGATACATGGGCCATCGCTGGCAAGACATCTCTCCTACAAAGCGCTAGATGCGAAAAGGATATGAGCAAACCGACTAGCTAATAAGCGTTCTATACATAACTGAAACGGGTAAATACGATACCTTTGGCTACTTAGTGATACTTTAAAGTTAGCTCAAATCAGCCAAATCCCATCTGCCAATTAGTCGCACTTAGCTACGCTATGGACTCTAGCTTAATTCTGTCTAATGTGCTTAATCCTCCGGTTTTATTCTTTTTTATGGGGTTAGCAGCCGTTTTCGCTAAGTCTGATTTAGAAATTCCTCAGCCAATTCCTAAACTATTTTCGCTTTATCTACTGTTTGCCATCGGCTTTAAAGGCGGGCACGAGCTACACGAAAGCGGATTGACCGCAGAAGTTGCCGGAGCGCTCATTGCAGCGGTCATTGTAGCGGCGGTGGTGCCTATCTATTCTTTCTTTATTTTGCGGCTCAAGCTAGATCTGTATAATGCGGCGGCGATCGCAGCTACCTATGGCTCTATCAGCGCCGTCACGTTTGTCACCGCCAGCTCTTTTTTAGATCGGCTAAACGTTGAGTTTGGCGGTCATATGGTGGCGGCACTAGCGCTGATGGAGTCACCTGCCATTATCGTCGGACTGCTGCTGGTGCGTATCTTTGCCAATCGGGCAACAGCTGATAATGGGGGTGAGAAAGTAGCGTTTGACTGGGGCGAAGTGCTGCGCGAGTCTTTTCTAAACGGGTCGGTTTTTTTGCTAATCGGCAGCTTATTAGTCGGCCTAGTAACCAGCCAACAGGGCTGGGACAGCCTCAAGCCATTTACTGGAGAAATGTTCTACGGCGTTCTCACTTTCTTCTTACTAGATATGGGGCTAGTAGCGGCGCGGCGGATGCAAGACCTGCGCAAAGGTGGCCCTTTTCTCATTGGCTTTTCGGTACTGATGCCAGTGCTGAATGCGATCATGGGAATTGCGATCGCCGCTCTACTACACATGACAGCAGGTAATGCCTTGCTGTTTGCGGTGCTGTGCGCTAGCGCTTCTTATATCGCGGTGCCAGCAGCCATGCGCATGACCGTCCCTGAAGCCAACCCTAGCCTTTATGTCTCTATGGCCCTAGCCCTGACCTTTCCGTTCAATATCATTATTGGCATCCCCGTTTACTTTCAAATCATTCAAAGCTTTTGGAACTGACAGCACCGGCTCCCCCTTAAGATCTCCTCTCAAAAAGCTTAGAGAACCCAAAAACTCCCTTTAGTATGTACTCAGTCAAACGTCTCGAAATTATTGTCTCCTCTAGAGAGACACACAAAATCCTCGAACAGCTAGATAAAGCAAGCATTCGAGGCTACTCGGTGATTCGTGATGTTGTGGGTAAAGGTGGCGGCGGTCAAGTTTCTGATGACTTTGACCTAGCGGCTACCACACTAAGCAATGTCTATATTCTGTCGTTTTGCGCCGAGGAACAGATAGAACCCGTTCTGAGAGGGATTCGTCCGCTGCTGAAGAAATTTGGCGGCGTTTGCTACCTGTCTGATTCTACAGAGATCTAGCAAAAGAATTAAAAAGCAGATATCGGCCAACATTAAAAGCCAAACAATTAGAGACCAATGGCGGTCAGCCACCGACTGCATAGATCAGCAGTTGACCGCTTCATCACCCTGATACAGCAAATGTCCTGATGCATTAGGACATCTGCTAGTCGAGCTGCCTGCTGTTCTCTAGCGGTTTTAGCCGACAAAAGTGTCCTAAGCGACTCGACAGAGGCTATAGAACCTTGCTATGGCACCCTGACTAGCTGTTGACCAGGCTGCGCTGGCGACGTAGCAGCAAAACGCCCGCCGCACCTACGCCAACTAAAGCTGCTGTCATCCCCGGTTCGGGCACAGAAGCCGAGTCATCAACGGCGACAAGCTCCCCAGCCGCGACAGGCAACACAGCGAGATAGCCACCTGTTCCGTCTACTTCGCCAGTTGTGCCGCTACCGATACCGGGCGCGACAGTCTGACCGTGAATGACGATTTCACGAAAGGTAAGCGGCATCAGGTCAGCAGCGGTAAATGGGTTGCCAGTCGTGCGATTGCTGCCGAAGATGCTCGGATCAGTCAAATCGAAGACGGTGGTGACGCTAGCATTGCCATCGGGTGTATTAATGGTTTCTAAAGGCAAAATGATCGGGCCATAGACCGGGCCGCCCTCTGCTAGCTCAACAAAGCCATCGCCGTCAGTATCTTGGGCGAGTGTTGGCGTCATCGAGTCAGCAATTTCGCCCGCGCTGCTAAATAGCCCGTGAATATGCTGGACATGGTTCTGATTGGGTTCTAAGCCGGTGGCGTTAGTGGTGACGGTCAGCGTTTTCTCATCATCAGACAGGTCAATGAGCACTGTGCCTGACGCGCCCGAGTTGTTAAGCGTGTTCACATCGGCTCTAAAGCTAGCGGCATGGGCAGCAGCGGTTGAAAAGCCAAGTAGGGAAGCGCTAAGTAAGATAATTCTTGAAAGATGTTTCATGGGAAGTGATTTTAGAGTTTCAATAGGGGTTTTGTGGATGAAAAGATACACTTGTCTGCTGATGGCTCTGCATGATGGCAGAGAGAGGCACTTCGATCAATGCAGTCAGATTGTCTGGTCGCGCCAACGCTCAGTTGAGGGCGTCAAGGATGACGAGAGAAGCTGATGGTTTGTTCGGAGACCGGAGCGATCGCACTGCTGAGAGCTTTGGCAGATCAGTTTTTGGTGGGTCAGTGCAACCCCCAGCTACGTCTGTAATGTAGTCATTGAGCGCGGCTGTGAACAGTTCAAAAACTGCTCATTTTCTGCTCATTTATGAAAGCTCTATCAAAGGTTAGAGGCATCTATCAAGGTTTTGTGTGCGGCTTGTAAAGACGGTAAAAGCGTCTGTGTTATTTTCGTAAACTGCATAAAGTTATCTTGAAATAATTGTCTTGAGGTACTCTTCTTTCAAAGTCAAAGGCATCTGCTTTCGCATGGCGATGAATGTCCCTGCGCCTCCAAGTCCAAGGGAAGCGTTAACGCAGGGCGGTGAGTCTGAATTTGGCGATCGCAATTGCTAAAAGCTTTTCCCTTAGATAGATAATTATTTTTGCTTAGATGTCTTATTTTTCTCGTATAGTGCTGCGGTGATTTTTGTCGGTTTACAGGTCAGCAAAAGGCGGCAGCTCCGCCTATCTACGCTCAAGACCAGCCCAACATTGTAGTGATGATAGGCTTTAGTGGAACGCAAATAACGTCCCAAAATATAGCGATCGCCGCTGCCGCTACCTCTACTTGGCAGTGGCATGTGCTGGGTTCACACAGGCCGATGGCGGGCGTGAACTGCTGTGGCGTGGTTGAGAACGGTTGGCCGTGGCGGGGGTGCCTGCTATTTGCATACCGGCAGCGCGCCCCTTTGCAGAGCAGCAGTGTAAACCAGAGAGTAAACCAGAGACGCTCAGCGCGCTAGGGCTCAGTGTGGGTGTGCAGACGTGGCCCGAGCCGTTGCAGTGGCCGGAGCTATGAAGGCGATCGCATCAGCAAGATCGATCCTCCATCTGGGCGCACTTGCAAGACAGTGACGCACCGTCACGAGCCGCTCACTATATTGCTCAGGTGGATTGCTCAGGTGGCGCAGCGCTGTATGAGGCCAGCCGAACAAACGGCATCTGTAGAACAAGAGACTGCCGAGACAGTCGGCGCGGCCTCGTTTGAACAGAGGGTTTAGTTTGAACAGAGGGTTTAGGAGGCGATCACCTGCTCGGGCAATCGCACCACTTCAATGTGTCTGCTAGCGGCTGTCCACTCAATGTAGCCTGCTCGGGCAAAAGCCGTTAGCCAACTGGTCATCGGCCATTCGCCCCAGCGCTGATGAAAGATGCGGGCATTGTTGATAATGCTCTCAAAGTGTTGCCAAGGGGGGACAGTGCTCCCGTGATACTGGTGAAAAGCGAGGGCATCGGGCACCCAGTAGAGCGGCACCCGCCGCACTCTCGCTTTCCAGGCAAAGTCTGTATCTTCTGCGCCATAGCCCTGATAGCAGTCGCTAAACCCGCCCATGCGCTCAAAGAGCGATCGCTCCAAGGCAAAAGAAAGCGACCAAAATAAACCATAGTCAGGCTCTCGAATCAGCGGCGTCACCGGAGAGACCCGACGCTGCGGATGGGGCCGACTCTGCGACATCAAGGCGGCTTCCGTCCAATAAGTGGCCAGCGGTTGGTTTAAATAGCGAACGTTTGCCAGGGTGATGCCCTGCACCTGCTGAGCTCCGGTTTCGTAAGCCGAAACCATTGACTTTGCAGGGATGCAGTCTACGTCTAAAAAAATCAGGAGATCGCCCTGTGCTTGCTTAGCGGCCAGGTTGCGGGCTTGGGCCAAAGGCAAGTCAATGTCAGGATGCTGATAGACATGGTGATGACAGGGAAACGGCCAATCGGCGATGGGGGCAGCCGGTTCGTTCATATGAACGACGACACATTCGTCCGGCAGGCGGGTTGAGCGGGCCAGCCCCTGAAGGAGATTGCGCAGATGAGTTGAGCGATCGCGTGTCAGCGTTAAAACCGATATAGTCATAGCACTCAGTTAGAACCCAGTTAACAGCTATAGAATTATCGTGCCAGAGCAGCCGACCGTTGGCATCCACCACAGGCTAGGTTCTGCCCGCGCAGCGGCGGCAGGAAAAATCATTCCTCGCTCAATGCTTGCACTGCCCGCCGTAAGTCTTCTTCTAGCTGCGATCGCCGTGCAACCTGTTCATACATAGTCTGATCGAAGACAACAAACTGTGATTTTCCTCTGCGCTTAGCCTCATACATGGCGATATCAGCATCACGCAACAGATCTTCTGGCCGCTGATAAGTAGGCAAAATCGGCGCAACGCCAATGCTGACGGTGGTAAACAGTTCGTAACCGTCGATGCTGTAGCCAGTCGTCAGAGCTTCGCAGAGCTGCTGCACAGTCTGTTCCATCTCTAAAGAAATCGCTGAGCAATCTAGCAAAATGACAAATTCGTCACCGCCAAATCGAGCAATCGTTGTCTCTTCAGGTAGAAAGGCGATTAGCCTACGGCTAACTGCGGTCAGCAGGCGATCGCCCACCGCATGCCCCAGTCTGTCGTTAACATCTTTAAAGCGATCAAGATCGAGAAACAGCAGCATAAACTGACAGTTTTCAGCTTTAGCAGCCGTCACTCTCTCCGCTAGCTGATGCCTAAACCAAGTCCGGTTATAGAGCCCTGTCAGGCTATCGTGAGCGGCCTCGTAGCTGAGTTTTCCTTCGATTTTTTGTCGGCGAATAATCTCTGTGTTGCGATCTTTTACATACGCGCCTAGCAGTACACCGGTCAGCGTAACGGTCAGCAGCCCGAGCTGTAGAGCAAGCGTGTTTGCACTCGATTTGGCCCCGACAAAAACAACTGTGAAGATATTGATCACCACAATCACAATCGTTGTCTTCTCAAAGCCATATCGGGCGATCGCCCAGACCAGCGGGATAAACGTCAGGTAAGAATACTCTAATGACTGCGCCGTCAAACCGCCAAAAGCCGACCAGGTTATAAAAACCGTTAGGCTAAGTAAAAAGAGCCACTCCAAAGCTGTGCTTTTGCTCAGCAGCTGATGACTCAGCTTGGGCGCAGGCGCATTCAGCGTCAGCCGGTTTTTGGCCCAGGGAAAAGCCCGTAGCGAGATTAATAGGGGAGGTGCGAGCATAATAATGCCAGTCGCTTCGCCTGCCCACTCCTGCACCCAGTTTTCGGGCCAGTCTGACCAAGCGCTTGATTTCAGCAGTGTCAAAGCAGTTATGTCAAGGGAGGCGAAAATTAAAGGAGCGATCGTAAATATCACCACAAACCAAACAACATCTCTTAAATGCCGCAGCCGAGGATCGAGTCCCAATTTGTACAAAAAGATAAAACAGGCCGTACCGTAGCCTAAACAAAGGCACAGACTGACCAAGCCGATATATATAGTAGAGATTACCCCACTATAAAAGCCGGGCAGCAGATGGCTCGCAATCGGATCTCCGGCTGCCGCTGCCCAAATCACATTTTCTAAAAAAGGAACAAAAAAAATGGCAGGCGTATAGCGCAGCCCAAACCCAAATAAAAGGACAATGTGTAGCCCTGAGGCAGGATCCCAGGGCTGAACCTGATAAGCCGAACGATAGTAGTCAGCAACAAATTCTAAGGCAATACCGGCGACTAAATAGACCGATATCAGCAGCGCAGAAAGCAAAAACTGAGGCTGATGCTGCAACCACTCCCACACCCTCTGGCTCACAGAGGCATCATCGACACTCGACCGCATATACAATCCTATTTGGCATCCTATTTGGCGATCTTGCGAATTGAAGGGCGAAATAGTAGATAAGGTGCCCTCTGTGTTTTATGGCGCTGCAATTAAATGTAGTCGTACAGCTGACGAATGAAGCCGTTTGTTTTGAGCCGTTTGTTTTTTTAAAATGTTTTTTTAAAATATTTAGCTTTAATCTAGCTTTAGATGATATCAATATTGGCACGGCGATCGCAATTTCTATGCCAACTTCTGTCGCTTACCAGCAGCGCTGCTGTGCCATCAGATCAGCGGCGGCTTCTGCTGTTAGAGACGCCGCAAAAAAAAATCCCTGGCCTTCATCGCATCCCATTTTCTTCAAGTTGTTAAGCTGGCATTCGTTTTCGATGCCCTCAGCATTAATTTTCATGTTCAGACCGTGGCCAAGGGCGATGATCGCCTGCACAATTTCGAGGCTTTCTCCTAATGACCCCATTTCATGAATGAACCCGCGATCAATTTTTAAAACGTCAACGCTAAACCGACGGAGCCGACCTAGCGAAGAGTAGCCCGTGCCAAAATCATCAATCGCTAGCTGTATGCCGAGGGTGCTGAGCTGATTGAGTCGCCGAGCTGCCTCGACAAAATCTTTGATTAAGATACTTTCGGTGATTTCTAGCCGCAGGTTTTGAGGATTGAGATCGACTTGCTCTAAAACTTGAGCAATTTGGTTGGCGATATCCGGCTGGAATAACTGTTTGCCAGACAAATTAACAGACATGATCAGAGAATCACGCTGCCCGTCGCTTTGCCAGGTTTTGAGCTGACGGCAGGCCGTTTTTAGCACCCAGTAGCCCAAGGGCAAGATCAGCCCGGTATCTTCGGCAATGGGGATGAAATCGCTAGGGCCAATCCGCCCTTGGGTGGGATGATGCCAGCGTACTAGCGCTTCAAATCCGCTCAGTTTGCCCGTAGCGAGATCAACATGGGGCTGGTATTCAACTTGAAATTGAGGTTTAGTCATTCTCTAGTGCTTTGACAGCTTGCCTCAGGTCTTTTTCTAGCTGCGATCGCGCTATGACCCGTTCATACATCTGCCGGTCAAAAATAACAAACTGCGACTTGCCTCTTCGCTTGGCCTCGTACATCGCAATATCAGCATCGCGCAGCAAGTCTTCGGGCCGCTCGTACTTTAAGTAGCTAGGGGCAACGCCTACGCTGACGGTAGTAAACAGTTCGTAGCCGTCTATTTTATAGGCAATGGAGCAGGCTTCGCACAGCAGCTGTACTCGCTGAGTCATCTCTGGCACGCTAGTTAAGCGATATAACAAGATCACAAATTCGTCGCCGCCAAATCGAGCCACCGTTGAACGTTGAGAGCATAGGGTGTTGAGCCTTTGGCCAACGGCTATGAGCAGGCGATCGCCCACCGAATGCCCCAGACCGTCATTGACGTTTTTAAAACAGTCTAAATCGAGAAACAATAGCGCAAACTGATAGCTTTCGTCTTTTTTAGCCCGTTCTACTGTTTGCTCTAGTTTGGCCCAGAGCCAGGTACGATTGTAAAGCCCGGTTAGGCTATCGTGAGTGGCCTCGTAGCTCAGCTGCTGTTCGAGCGTTTGCCGCTGGGCAATGGCCGCTTTGCGATCAGTGACATAGGCACTCAGCAGCACCCCGATAAAAGTCATCGTCATCAGCCCAAACTGTAGCGACAGAGCATTGATATTCGACTTAGCCCCGACAAATATGACAGCGAGAATGTTGATCACCAAGATCACTACCGTCGTCTTCTCTAGTCCATACCGGGCCGCTGCCCAAACTAGCGGCACAAAAATAAAATAGGAGTACTCAAGCGACGTTGTCTGAATGCCGCCAAACGCTACCCAGGTAAAGCAAACCGTTACCGCCAGCAAAAAGAGATACTCTAAAGCCTGCCCTCCCTCAGGCAGGCCGAAACTCAGTTTGGGTGCTGGCGCGTTTAGCGTTAGTCGTTTGTGAGACCAGGGCAAAGCCCGCATCAAAATCAATAGCGGCGGGGCGAGCACCATCACCCCAGTAATCTCTCCAGCCCAGTCGTTCATAGTGTTTTGTAGCCAATCTGATCCATTCATCTGATGGAGCAATATCAGAGTTGTTGTATAGGCGATAGACATTGCCAAGGAGATCACTGCAAAAACCCCTGAAAACCAGAGCACATCTCGCAACTGGCGCAGCCGAGGGTCAATATCTAGCCTATGCAGCAGTAGAGTGGTGGCCAGGCCATAGCCCAGACACAGATATAAACCGGCGGCGACACCGCTGGCAACAACCGACTCTCCGGTTAAAGACCAGAGCAAATTTTCGATGAAGGTAGAAAAAAAAGCAACGGCTACATAGCGCAGTCCGCAGCCGAACAGTAGCGCAACGTACAGCCCGGAGGCGGGATCCCAGGGCTGAATTTGAAAAGCGGAGCGATAGTAGTCGGCGATGAGCTCTAGGGCAATGCCGAGCGTGAGACAAACCGACATTAGCAGCCCAGATCGCAATAGCTTGGGCTGTTGCTGTAGCCAGCCCCACAGCCAGACCCAAGAGCGATCAATCATGGTGGTGTTACTGGTCGCACCCAATCTCATCTGCCAACCTACTCAGTGAAAACTTGACTGGGGCAGAGGCACAGAGCATTTTGCGCATTTGCTAAAATTGCGAAGGCAGTGTGTAACGCCTACTCTACAGATTGAGAGACATCTATTGTGATGAAAGATATATCAAAAGATAGCGAACTGCCATCTATATTACACGAGTCGGCAGGCGCGGTATCTGGATGAATTTGTTTTGAATTGAGCGGTCAGAAGGTTGTGACAGGTGGCCACCTTTAGATAGACGCTTTTCTATCGGCGATCTCGGTAAGTTTGTCTGCGATGTATAGCGGTCGCCATATAGGTCAAGACGCTAGCCGGAGCACATGCTCAATCGCATCCCGTAGTGTCGGCAACTGGTCTAGTTGCTTTCGGATTCGACTTTTAAGCGCTGACCACTGCTGCTCAATTTTGTTGAAATCTGGCGAATACGCAGGCAAATACCAAATCTCACAGCCAGCAGCTTCTACGAGTGCTTGAATGCGTCCACCCTTGTGAAAAGTCGCATTGTCAATCACCAGCTTTTGGCCTGGCTTGAGTTCAGGGATTAAACAAGTCTCCAGCCAAGTCTCAAAGACAACGCGGTTGCAGGCACCTTCTATGGTGAACGGGGCTAGCAACTGCTGGTTGCACAATGCCGCAATCATGTTGATGCGCCCCTCGCGAGTCCCTGACTTCAACGCCTCCAACCGCTTCCCCTTTGGGCTGTAGCCATAGGGATAATCGTCACGACTGTCCATGCCTGACTCATCGGCATAGACAATTTGCTTAGCCTCAATAGTTGCTAACTGTTCTAGAAAAAGCGATCGCGCTTGCTCATTGCGTTCTTTGTACCCGTAGGTCTTTTTTTTCGCGTGAAGTTAATCTTTTTCAGCGCCCGACTGATAGTGCGGTCGCTGATTTTGTCTGGCCATAACTCGGCCATCTCTTTCTGGGTTTTGTCAGCATGTTCGCGGACAAACGCTTCAAATTGCTGCCAATCAGTAATTTTGTGGCTATGACCGCTGTGATTGTGATGGCTCGCTGAGATACTACCTGTTTCCTCGTGGCGTTTGAGCCAGTCGTAAATCGTACTCCGACTGATGTTGAACTGTTCGCTGGCTTCGCAGCGCTTCATCCCATTCAGGACAATGGCTTCGACGACTTTGAGGCGTAGGTCGTTACTATAGGGTTTCGGCACCGGTTTTCGGGATTTGCTCGACTTTCCTTTAGATGACGTACGAACCTATATGGCGGTTGCTATAGTCTATTTTTACCCCAAAAGCTCTTTTGCAAATCAACCTGCTCACAGCTACCAACCTCGGCCAAAAGGCGATCGCTATTCACCACCATCTCTGCGCCGCCTACGGTTGCCCGATTGCCTATTTTCACAATTTAGACCCGCTCAGCGAACTCATCTCTTCTCTGCTGTCACACCGGACTAAAAATAAAGACTCAGGCCGAGCGTTTCAGCAGCTTAAGGCGGCATTCCCAACCTGGGAGGCGGTGCGAGATGCGGAGACGGCGGCTGTACAAACTGCGATCGCCCCTTGCACCTGGCCCGAGCAAAAAGCCCCCCGCATTCAGCAGATATTGCAGCAGATTACCGCCGAGCGCAGCGAGCTATCGGTCGATTTCTTGACCGATCTGCCTGTCACCGAAGCCAGAGCCTGGCTAGAGACTTTAACAGGCGTCGGCCCCAAAACCAGTGCCGCTGTACTGGCCTTTAGCACCCTGAGACGACGGGCGCTGCCGGTCGATAGCCATCATCATCGGGTGGCGATGCGCACGGGGCTAATCTCCGAAAAAGTCTCTGTTGGCCCCTCTCACAAAATTTTAGAAGCGCAGCTCCCGGCGGACTGGTCGGCGCAGCAGGTATATGACAATCACGAAGTGCTGATGCTGCACGGTCAGCGGTGCTGCTACTACCGGAATCCGGCGTGCGTTGGCGAAGGCTCTCTGAAAGAGAATCGCTGCGTCCTCTTAGACCTGTGCTCTCACGGTCAGCAGATCACCAAAGCACATCGCTCCTAGCGCACCCGCGCCCCTCGGTAGCGCATCTGACTTTTCGCCGCCGACCGCTGCGCAAAATTGGGCATGTCACCCTGGTGCCCCATAATCATCACCGTATCGCCTTCATTCAGCGCTTCCTGATGGGCCGGATGAATCACAATAGTTCCATCAGCCCGCTTTAGCGCCACGATAATAAACGTTCCTTTTCCGTGAATCTCAACATCGCCGATAGTCCGACCTAGCAGAGCCGAATCTGCCGATACTGCCAGCTCATTGACTTGGATATCAATTTCAGCTAGTAGCTCGTTTAAGTTAGCCCGGCCATCATCTTGTGCAATAAAGTTCACCGCGTTCGGATGGCTGATCAAATGGGCCATTCGCAGCGCACCAATCGTCGCCGGTAAAATCACCTGATCCGCGCCTGCTAGCCGCAGCTTTTTCGCTGAAGATGGTAACGTGCCCCGCGCCACTACCATCAGCTGAGGATTGAGCTCGCGGGCCGTCAGGCTGATAAACACATTAGCCGCATCATCGGGCAGTACGGTCGCTAGCACCCTAGCCCGGTCAATACCCACGGCCTGCAAATGATTTTCATCGGTCGCATTGCCCAAAAAGACCAGATAGCCATTTTCTTGCGCGGCAGTAATGCGGTCAGGGCTGCGGTCTAAAACAATAAACCGCTGCTGGTCTTCCTGAAGCTTTTGCGTCAGCATTTGCCCCATGCGGCCATAGCCACAGACAATCACATGATTGGTTAAATTCTGAATTTCTTGAGTCATTTGCCTCACACGCAGCGTCCGACGAATTTCACCAGCGGTCACCATTTGCACAAAGCCCGCCAACGTATAGGCTACCGACAGTGCCCCTGCAATGATGACTAAAATTGTAAACACCCGCAGCTTAACCGAGTCGAGCGGTTCTACCTCGCCATACCCCACCCCAAACACGGTGATCACCACCATATAGATGGCGTCCAGCGGCGACCACCCCGCCAAGATATATCCCACCACTGCGACGACAATGGTGATAGAGAAAAAGAGGGTGCCGGTGAATATGCGCTTAAATGAGCTTTGGATAGGCGATCGCAATCTAATAAGCTCTCAAAAGGAACCAATCACTATCGTACTCGGCGCTTAGCTCCCATAGTGTAGTCAGCGCGACTCAAGGGAGAATCGTCTTCAGCAGTTGCTGCGTGCTCTCTGACCAAGTGAGCCAGGGCATTTTCGCGGAGCTAGGAATGTCACCTTTGCGGTAAAGCGATAGCCACTTCTCGACAGCAATTGCTAACTGTTCTGGCTGCTCTCCATCAAAGTAGAAAGCACAGTCGCCTGCTACCTCGCGAAATACCGGCAGGTCGCGGGCGATAATCGGTAGCTGCCGCTGAGCCGCTTCAATCAACGGCAAACCAAACCCTTCACCTTTTGAAGCCGCCAGTAGCACTGTACTTGCCGCATAAACCTGACTGAGATATTCGTCGCTAATGCCTCTTAGCCAAAACAATCGACTGCCTAGCTGTGGGTGAGTATCTAACTGTTTCGACCAGGGCGGCTATGTTCCACCCGTGATGCCCCACAATCACCAGGTTAACGGCTATGCCCTGCTGCCAAAGCAAGTCAAAAGCGTTTAACGCTTGAGTGTGTCCTTTTCTCGGCTCGACCGTACCCACCATTAGCACTGTCGGGGCAGTCTGCAAAGCTGCTAAAACGCTTTCAGCATTGTCAGGCAACCCACCCGAAGGAAGGCTCTGATCGATATCAGCTCCTAAATGAAAATAGTCGATTTTAAGACACTCTGCTCGCCAGCGGCGGAAAATAAAGCAGCCAGTCTTTAACGGCTTCAGCCGTCGCTTGAGAAATGCACACTAGCCCTGTTGATAGCTCAGAGACAGTTTCTAACCAACAGATAAATCTTTGGCTAGCCCCTTGCGAAAACCACTCAGGATGATCAACTAGCAACACATCGTAAACAACAAAGTAGACTTCTACGCCCAGATCTCTAAATCGCTTGAGCGTTTTTTGAGCGCCTAAAATTAGTCGTGCGGTTAGATCTAGGCCCAGGAAAATATCATTGCAAGACACATCGACTAAGCTATCAGTCGTCTCGTTTGTCGTCAGCAAACTGAGGGAGCAGCGTTGAGATAAAGCGGTTTGCCTGACGGTAACATGCCCCATCCCAATAGATCGGAATGACTTCATAAGGCTCAGGGGGGTTTTGCAAAAGCTGTGACAAGATGCTACGCACTACTCTTTGTATACCGCTGCGGACATCACGCAAGACGAGTTCGGAAATATCAACCAGTAGCTGCTGCTTAAAACTAAAGCTGGCGGCAATACTATTGACTAATTCCGTTAGCTTAGGGTTTCCTTGTTTGGGTAATCCTGGAAGCTTAGAGACTTCAGATATTAAGGCTCTATACAGCTGCTCGTTTGATAATATACTTCCTCGAAATATCGTTTTTTTGCTCGGCGTGTTCTAGCACGAGATCTTCAAACGCTTGGATAGCAGTTTTAGCCAAGCCATCCCACGAAATTTATTTTTTGGGGGCTTCCCTGTGGGCGCTGTTGCTGCTGAAAGGTTGACTATCTTTTGAGGCAGATAGTGATAGCTTGTCTATGAATAATTGGCGATCGCTCTCACAAATCGAAAACAATAAATCACTCTTTTTAAGTGTTTCAATCTTCCAAACATTATTAGCCTTTGCCCTGATTGGGCAGAGCAGTTTCTGAAGCCAACAGGTCACTTAGATCGTCAAGCATTGTCGCCGTTGGAATATCAGCTTGGGGCAAGCGACCGATAGAAGTAACGACGTTGTGCGGCTGAGTTACTGTTAAGTAAGGTATGTAGACAACGCTAGGGCGAATCGTCGCTATCAAAAATTCGCGAATAAGTTCGCTGGCAGGGCGCAGCCAAGCAGCTTTAGCATCCGCCAGCTGATCGGGAATTGAAAACACAGCGATGTGCTGCCTGGGCACTAATCCCTGAAAAGTTTGCCGGATAGCAGGCACTGAGCCTGGAAATCTGATCGTTAAGGAGTATCCATACTTCGTGGGGGGTGGCATTGTGGGCGATCGCTAAAGCCAGCGACATTGCATCCTGATCACTCTTAGCCTGATACGCCTGTAAGTCGATCAATATGCGCATAGACCAGACTCAATCTTTCTCCGTTTGGAGATCGCGTAATATCTGCGCTGCACGAGGGGACAGTTCCCCTTGCCTGCGCCTCATTGAGCTGAGAGAACTTCCTTCTCCCCTAACTAGCTGCCAGCGATGCCTGATGCTGAGCAATCGAGCGACAATCCTTAAAAAAGGTCGATTTAGCTTTATCCGCGATCGCTTTTTGGCCATCTAAATCTCTTTGCAGATCAGTCCACATAGCGTGTATCATCGGGCAAATTTAGTCAACCTGTCTCACCTCAACCTCCAGTGGCAATCCCCATTACCATCCGCACGGTCACCCTTTTTTGATCCCTTTTTTGATAGAGTAATGCGGCAATCTCACCGGCAGGCAGGGTCTGTGACAGCAGTATTGTGGCCCCTCAAAACGTTTCTCAAAGCGCTAAAGCGTGGGCTGATACGGCAGACAGTCCGGCTTAAGCCATTGGTGCCGCTGAGCGAGCCGCAGTGGGCCAAGCTGAGCCTGCTAAAAATTTTAGTGCAGCGGGATATGGAAGCGCGCTACAAAGGCTCTGTGCTAGGAAACCTATGGCCCCTGCTCAATCAGCTTGCGCAGCTTTTAATCTACACCTATGTATTCTCGATTGTGCTACAGGTAAAGCTAAGCCTGAAAGGAATGCCGGAGGGTAATTCGTTTGTGTTTGGCCTGTGGCTGTTTGCCGGGCTATTGCCCTGGCTGGCCTTTAGCAGCGGCTTAATACAAGCTTCTAGCACGGTGGTAGGGCAGCCTAACCTGGTCAAAAAGGTCGTATTTCCGCTAAGCCTGCTGCCGCTGGTGCCGATACTGTCTAACTTTTTAGAAAGCACGTTTGGCCTGATGGCGCTGATTGCCTTTGTAGTGTTTTTGAATAGTGCACTGCACCCAACGTTATTACTATTGCCTTTAGTGTGGGTGCCACAGCTACTGCTAACGGCAGGATTGGGTTACCTGACAGCGGGGCTGACGGTATTTATTCGCGATATCCCTCAGACGCTGATCGTATTGCTTAACCTATGGTTTTATGCCACACCATTAATTTATCCAGCCGAGCTGATTCCACAGCCATTTCAGCAGTGGGTCTTTTGGTTGAATCCGATGGCGGCTATTGGCGAGATGTATCGGGATGTCATTTTAGTAGGTGAGGTGACCCACTGGGGCGAATGGGGGGTAGCCACTGGGCTATCGCTAGCGGTGTTTGCCGCTGGGCTATGGTGCTATAAAAAGCTGCGTCCAGCGTTTGCCGATGTGCTGTAGAGCCAGACTCTATCCATGCCTCAGTTGAGCCGTTTTTCGATTTTTTATGGCTGACGATATTACGATTTCCCTAACAGATGTTTCTAAAGTATTCAAGCGATATCATCATCCGGCAGACCGGCTGAAGGAACTGCTGCTGCCAGGGAAACAAAAGGCTGAGGAGTTTTGGGCGCTGCAAGAATATTGACCTACAGATTCCTCACGGGGAGACAATTGGAATCATTGGCCGCAACGGGTCTGGGAAAAGTACGCTGCTGCAAATCATTGCAGGAACGCTACAGCCTACGGCAGGACAGGTGAAGGTAAACGGTCGGGTATCGGCACTGCTGGAGCTAGGTAGTGGATTTAATCCGGAGTTCACCGGGCGACAAAATGTTTTCTTCAACGGGCGAATAGTAGGCTTGACTCAAGCAGAAATTGAGTCGAAGTTTGACGAAATTGCAGCGTTTGCTGATATCGGGAAATTTATTGATGAACCGGTTAAGACGTATTCAAGTGGGATGTTCGTCAGGTTGGCGTTTGCAATCGCAATCAATGTAGAGCCGGACATCCTTATCGTGGATGAAGCATTATCGGTAGGTGATGGTATCTTTGTCCATCAGTGCATGGCTAGAGTCAAAGAATTCCAAGATAACAATGGAACTATTCTATTTGTGTCTCATGATATCGGCTCGGTGACTCGGCTTTGTACTAAGGCTTATTGGCTGAGGCATGGAAATATCGTCGAGAGTGGCACTGCTATTGAAGTTTGCAAATCGTATCAAGCCTGGATGCTTGATACGATTAATTTAGACACCCAAAGAAAGCAGGAAAAGGAACGTGTCATTTCAGATAGTGACACTTTGCATAGTGACACTACCGCTTTCCCCAAAATATCCCAAGGCTTTGAACAAGATAGAGAATCTGACCTTCGCGACAAAAGCAACCAGAATCCATTTACACACAAGCCATTCTTTAGCTTTGCGAGTGTCAAGCGGGCGGGCAGCGGGCGCTGTGAGATCTATAGTGTAGAGATACTTGACAAAGAGCGTAATAGTACCAGATTTGTAATGCCCTCTGACGAGATAACTATTCAAATTAAAGCTGCCGCTCATGACTTCATTCGTAGCCCCATTGTGGGAGTACAAATGTTTGACCGGCTACGAACCGCAATTGTAGGATGGAATACTTTTCAATACAACTCTCTTCTACCTAGCCTAAATATTGGGCAACAGCTCATTGTTGAGTTTAAGATGCAGTGGCCTTCAGTTGCTGGCGGCAGCTATATTTTAGAACCAGCGATCGCTGATGGTTCACAAGATAACAACGAAACGTTAGACTGGCTGTTTACAGAATTTCAAATTGAGTCTGGGGTTCAGGGCCTAACGTTTGGAATCATGAAAGTTGAAGATGTAGAAATAACATCTGATATTCAAAGTGGATAGCTTTTTATCAGCATCCCAAGACGCATAGCGCGAGTTTGTCAGTATAGAAAGTCCATTTTTTGTTTGAGAGGGATATCTCAATGCCATTGATAATCGACGTTGGTGCTCATGACGGCAGTTGTTTAGCAGTTCCCTCTGCTCAGGACGAGGACAATTTAGTCTATGCAATTGAGCCGATACCCGAGCTAGCAGATACCATTCGTAGCCACCAACTCCCCAACTTGTTTGTCTTTAACTTAGCCATTGGTGAATCAGAAGGCATTACGGAGTTTTATATTAATCAAGATGAGCAAACCTCTTCACTTTTAGAAGCCTATCCTAAAGACAGCTGGAAGCCCTACACTGATAGGCTTAAGAAGGTTAAGTCTATTCCAGTCCAGGTCAAGCGACTAGATTCTTTTATTACAGAAAACAACATCACTGATATTGATCTACTTAAGATAGATGCTCAGGGATTTGATCTACAAGTAATTAGAAGTGCCGGGGAACTCATCCATAATATTAAGCGTATCAAACTTGAGGTTCAGCTATCGCCGCTCTATCTCGGCAGTGCAGACAAATCTGCTGTAGTAGAATACTTAGAATCTCAAGGATTTCGTCTAGTCCATAGTGAGCCCCAAACAAATGGATTAGAAGAAAACCTAGAATTTTCTAGAGTAAATCGATACTTCAAAGATCAAAGCAAGTCTAACTTTTTGAATGTAAGCGTTCCTTACGTAGGAGAGCTGTCTATGCCCTACCGGGATCATGTGGGCCGCTTATTAGAGCGGTTTGTATTTGAGGGGCCTGAGCAGGCTTTCTTTTGGCTTTATCTCAGACCGGGAGACACATTTTTCGACTGCGGCTGTCATGCTGGGCTATTTTCTTGCATTGCTGCAAAGCGAATGCAAAATGAGGGTAGTATTGTAGGCTTCGATCCCAATCCAGAATGCATTAGTTTATACGAGTCTAACTTGAAGCGGCTTGGTTTTGAGAGCTTCTCATCTATGAATATGGGAGTTTCTGACGCAGAATCGAGCAATGCTAGATTGCGACTTGGCAAAGTAAGTATGTCTGCTTTTAGCTCCTTCATCGATAGCGCTCAGTCGCATCCTGAACTTGGAGAAGAAACTATCTCCGCAAAACAGACTACCTTAGACAAGGTAATCTCTAAGATGAATATTGAAAGGGTAGATCTTGCAAAACTAGATGTTGAAGGATGGGAAATCAACGCATTGAAAGGGGCTGAGCAATCAATTATGCAAAGAAAAATCCCCGTTTGGATGATTGAGTTCACGGAAAAGAATGCAGAAGCCGCAGGAAGAAGCACCGGGGAGTTAGCTAATTTAGTCGAGTCTTATGGCTACATGCTATGCCAATTTGACGCAACGAAGCTCCGTCTAATTCCAGAAGAAAAAAAGGCACGATACGCCTACAAAAACTTATTTGCTGTTTTAGATATAGATATAGTTAACCAACGACTCCAAAATTCACCAGAAGATATTAAGCAAGTTGCCCAAAGCATAGTGCAACGATGGGATCTCTCTCTCAAAGCCGACTCTTTTGATGAAGTCTCCCCTATCCTAGAAATTTTAGAGAAAAACTGCAAGTTGCGACTTGATACTATCCACAAATTGTCACAGCAATTAGAGGTTTCAGAAGCTGACCGCGCAGCTAGGCTGGACGTTATTCATGATCTTTCTAAGCGTTTAGAAGCACTCAAGCCTAAGAGAGATAATATGAAATGAGCTATATCCGGTGACATAGACAAACTTCGAACCACACAGTTGCGAGCAATCGATGAGTCAGAAGAGTCAAACAAATCCAAAGATCTCTATAGTCGTTCCGTCTCTCAATCAGGGACAATATCTCCGACAGTGTATAGAGTCGATCCTCTCTCAAAATTATGCTTCTTTGGAGTTGATCGTCATAGATGGCGGCTCCAAAGACAACTCTGTCGATATCATTCGAGAATATGAGCAATATATCGATTATTGGGTAAGCGAAGCGGACAGCGGACAAAGCAACGCGATCAACAAGGGATTTAAGAGAGCAACTGGAACGCTGGTCGCTTGGCTGAATTCTGATGATTTTTACTTACCTAGTGCGTTTTCTGATGTATCAGAAGCTTATAGAAAGTACTCAGAAGCGTCCTTTTACTTTGGCAATGGTTTCCGAGTTGATAGTAAGGGGAGAAAGAAGGAAAGCTTCTTTAAGAGTGGCCACGTAGCATTTGATAGAGAAGCCCTTATATATGGCCTAAACTACATATTACAGCCAGCGACCTTCATCAACGCTGTCTGCCTCAAGAGGAGTGGATATTTGGATGAAACTCTTCACTATGGTATGGATTCAGACTTATGGATGCGTCTATCTAAAGAGATTCCTCCTGTCTCTATCTCATCATACTTGGCTGCCTCTAGAGAGTATGGAGAAACCAAAACTTCGACAGGATCTTTTCAAAGATGTGAAGAGCTGCGCCTAATTTCCAGAAAGTATACGGGGATGGAGATGACTCCTGGAGCCTTGTGCTACTTTCTTGACACCTTGCATCGGTTCTCCTCAGATCGTGAGGATGTTTTTACAAAAGAATTTAAAGGGCGGGTGGAGTCATTATGGGCTGAGAGCCAAAATATCTTAAAACAATATGGTTGTGATGACACAGGATTTCCTTCTGCAAAAAATACTGCCCAAAAGTACTCTGAGAAGCAGATAGATTTGAATGTCAGCAACAAAGACCGTCCAAGAATAGGGATTGACCTTCGCAATATCGTAATGGGTCAGTCCGGCGGCATTTCTCAACACGTGAAAGGCGTTCTTCAGGCAGTTTTCCTCAAAGACTCTGATTTTGACTATATTATTTTCTGCACGATCTTCAGCCGTGGCTTACTGTCTCTTAAAACCGACAATGCTAGTTTTATAACTCTTCCAGTGGAAAAATATTACAGTGAGCTTGACCGTATTGCTGAGAAATATAACATCTCTCTTCTTTTTCGAGGTTATCCTCTGATTGCTGATCTGGGTTTTCCACTAAGCAAACAAATATTTTTAATTCCTGACATTCAACACGAGACTTTTCCAGAGTTCTTCACTGAGCAAGTGTTGAGAGAGCGAAGAGAGGCATTTAATCAGGCTTTGTTAGGCGCCGGTGCGATCGCAACCAACTCAGAATACGCAAAGAAAACACTGGTTGCACAGCCAATAACACGATGCAGAGACATCTTCTTAGCACCTCCAGCTCTCCAGACAGAATATTATGTGTCTAAAATAGACCAAGAATTATCAAGCGAGTTGATCAAGGTCTTAGACACTAAGTATTTTCTCTGTCCGGCCAATCTCTGGCCACATAAAAACCATAGACGCTTATTACAGGCCTTCCAGAAGTTCATAGAAAAAACGAGTGAACCCGTTTTTCTAATCCTGACAGGCAACATGGGTGGTTGGGACGAGCTTAAAACAGAATTCTCGAACCTCCCTGTACGACACATGGGGTTTGTGAGTACTCAAACACTACATGCTTTATACAAGAACGCTGTGGCGCTCGCCTTCTTCTCTCTGTATGAAGGGTTTGGGATGCCTTTATTAGAAGCCTTTAACAGCGATACTCCCGTTATATGTAGCAATACAACAAGCTTTCCGGAAGTCGGCGGCGACGCAGTTCTCTCCTGTGATCCAACGGATATCGATGCTATGAGCCAACTAATGGCACAGATATTTGCTGACGAGACTCTACGCGCATCTCTCATTGAGAAAGGTCGGTATCGCCTGAATCAATATTCCTGGGGTCAGTCTGCTGGTAATCTTAGAGCAGCTTTTAAGAGAGTTATTGATCGATCAGAGAGTCCTCAGAATAATAATCAAATTGAACAATCAATAGGTCGCCCATTAGTCTCTATTGTGACACCTTCGTTTAACCAAGGTCGTTTTATCAAGCGAACAGTCGATAGTGTGCTAACACAGACTTACGACAATATAGAATATGTTGTGATCGATGGTGGCTCAACCGATGAGACAATAGAAATCCTTGAATCTTACGGTAACAGGCTAACTTGGATATCTGAACCTGATGAAGGCCAGACAGATGCAATCAATAAGGGATTTAAGCTAGTCAAGGGATCCATTCGAGCGTATCTAAACTCTGACGATGTGCTCTTGCCTGGAGCGGTTCTCAAAGTTGTCAATTACTTTCAGAACTATCCAAACTGCGACTTGGTTTATGGTCGGGCAAATTATATAGATGAAAAAGATCAGGTCATCGGACAGTACAATACGGCGACTTACTCATTTGAACGACTGATGTGCGACTGCTGTGTCTGTCAACCCGCTGCGTTTTGGCGCTCTAGCTTAGCAAAGTCGATAGGCCCATTCGATAGCAAGCTAGACTACGTAATGGACTATGAGTACTGGTTGAGAGCAGCCACTTTAGGTGCTGGCATTCACGACATTCCAGACTTCTTAGCGAATTCCAGACTTTATCCAGAAACTAAAACTCTTTCTGCCCGTAAGTCTATCTACAAAGAGATTTTTCGGGTATGTCTAGATGCAGGAGGCTATGTCAGTCTGAGCTATGTTGTAGGGTTCTGGCATCATCTATGTATTGAAAAGGGCTCTAAATTGGCAGCGCGGCTCAACCGATTACCTCAGTTTCGACATATTGCTGTCTATTGCCATTATGCATGGCTAAATCGCAAAAGATTCACGCTGAGTTTCGTACGCACATTTTGGCAATCAAAGGCCAAACCCAAAGTTCGCAGCCTTTTAAGCCGTTATCGTTTGTTGACACCTGTCAAGAAAATGATTAGAGCAATAACGTACGCAGGAAGAACACAAGCAAGTGCTCAATTGGCCAGAAGAGTGAAGGGTATTAGTAGAGACAATTGGGTAGAGCCAGTATGTGAGGTTAGTCTATCAAAACCTTATCAACAAGGAAGATTACGTCTATCGGGAATTCCTTTCAAAGATCTGAACCTAAAAATCAGCTCTAACGGGCGGGCTATAGACACTATCCAGCTACAGTCGAATCGTTATGAAACGATTGAATTTGACCTGGACTTTAGTGAGCCGCAGCAAATCAAATTTTGCTTTTCTGAATCGTTTGTTGATGACTATGGTCGAAAACTGTCTTTTTTATTGCAAGATACTAATCTATTCCTAGAGCAGGATCTTCTTTAGATGGCCTTGACGGTTAGTGCTATTACGCCTTCTTACGAACAGGGTCAGTTCATAGAGAGAACGATTAAAAGCGTTGTGGCTCAAGATGTCGCTAGCTTCAACTACGTAGTTTGCGACGGTGGTAGTACGGATGAAACGTTAGCTATTCTAGAGAAATACGGTGGCTCGTTACGCTGGATTTCTGAACCCGATCAGGGACAGGCTGACGCTGTCAATAAAGGGATGGCGATGACTTCTGGCGACATTATTGCCTGGATCAATTCTGACGATATTTATTATCCTCAGGCTTTCAAGCAAGTACTCGCTTTTTTTGAGGAACATCCTGATATTGCAGGGGTCTATGGTCAGGCCGACTGGATTGATGAATTTGACAATGTAATCGCCCCTTACCCGACCAAGCCCTGGAGCTACAGACAGCTCACAAAAGAATGCTATCTGTGCCAGCCAGCCGTTTTCTTCAGACGTACTCTCATAGAAGAGCTGGGCGACCTGAATGCTCAACTGCAATATTGTATGGACTATGAGCTATGGTTGCGCTATGGTCAAAAATATCCATTTGCCTATTTACCTGTCAAACTAGCGGGATCTCGCCTATATGCCAGCAATAAAACATTTGGTGGGCGGCTGGCGGCGCATCGCGAAGCTAACGATATGCTCAAAGAAAAGCTGGGCTACTCAACTCAGAAATGGATCTTTGGATATTCTAAGCTACAGGCAAAAGCGGCTACTGACCCAACTGATGGAGATAAAGCACCACGGGTCTGACCTTTTTTAGTAAGCTTTTTATGGTGGCGATCGCAAACTGCTGGCATCTCAACAAAAAAGCAATGCCAATTGTCCTGCTAAAGGTGATTATCTATCAACTGTTTGCAAACAGTGAGCTATTGAAGTCTAGACAAGCGTTTGACATTGAGAAAATTGTCTTGAGTCAGCGCAAACAGGGTTGATAGTCGTGTGCGCTTTGTCGTTTTTTGAAGTTGTGGGTGTGTTATGAGCGATCGCTCTCTTCTAGTTAACCTATCTGCGCTGATGCAGAAACCCACAGGCATTAGCGTCTACACCCGCAACCTACTACCAGAGCTAGCCGCGCTAAACCCGCTTGTTTTATCCAATCAAGAAAAAACTAAGTGATCATCCAAATATCACTCAGATCGACATTCCTAATCGCCTATCACCAGAGTATGGCTATAAGGGTCATGTCAGGAGACTGTGGTGGATGCAAAACGACATTGCCAAAGCTATACCGAGAGCTAGACAGTTCTTTAATCTTTTCACCGCTGCCAGAAGCGCCAATCTATACAGGGTGCCGGTTTGTCGTGACAGCACACGATCTCATCCCGCTACGCTTTCCTCAAAGATGGTCGCTCTCATCCAATTACTTTCAGTACGTTGTTCCTAAGATTCTCAAAGAAGCCGTCCACATTGTTGCTAACTCTCATGCCACGGCGCAAGATTTAGAATCGTTCTACAACATAAGCAGCCGTAAAATCACCTCTATTCCGCTCGCTTACGACAAAGAAACCTTCAAACGCTATGACCTCTCAGACAGTCAGCAAGGAGAAAGATATTTTCTTTATATTGGTAGGCAGAATGCTTACAAAAACTTGAGCCGTTTAATTAAGGCGTTCTCTCAAATCAGTCAAGCGACAGCCACTCAACTGTGGTTAGTCGGCCCATACGATCAGCGCTATACTGCCCAATTAACGGCGCAGGCTGAAGCCTTAGGCGTAGCGGCAAGCATCCGTTTTTTAGATTATGTGGCCTATGCTGAACTGCCGAAGTTGCTCAACAGTGCGATCGCGCTCACCTTCCCCAGTCTGTGGGAAGGCTTTGGCTTGCCTGTCTTAGAAGCTATGGCCTGCGGCACCCCGGTCATCACCTCGAACCTATCTTCTCTGCCGGAGGTAGCAGGCAATGCCGCTATTTTAATCGATCCTTACAGTGTTGATGAACTGGCCGACGCGATGCGAATGGTTGCTGGTGACGCTCAGCTTCGTCAGCAAATGCGTATGGCCGGGCTGGCACGAGCCAAAGACTTTAGCTGGAAGAAAACAGGTCAGCAGACAGCCGAAGTGCTTAGACGATTTATGTAAGCTGCCGTTAGCTTGTTTCACCTGCGGTATAAATTTAGCTAAATATTGCGCTGTTCAGCCCCTGGCAAGTAGCCAGACCTACGCCAGTCTGCGTAAAATCCACAGAAGTTCCTGACAGATAAATAACGGTGCAGAAAGCATCACTTAGTCTGCTTTCGAGGCTCTTGAACATAGTTAGACGGCTGCTATCTATACCAAAATCAAGCGCCCGCCGTCATTCATGCTACGACCTTCTCTGCTTATGACGCTTACCTTCGGTTCTAAAGGCTCTGCTGTTCGGCGATTGCAAACTAATCTGAATTCGCAGTTTCAGCAGCTTGGAATGTTAGCTGAGATGGCGGTGCGGGTCGATGGTTTCTTTGGCGCTGAGACGCTGGCGAGGGTGAAATTTTTGCAGTGTGTGGGCGGTTTGCCGGTGGATGGGCGGGTCTGCGATCGCACATTGCCTTTATCACTCAAGGCGCAGCCGGTTTGCCCATTTTATCGATTGGCAGTACGGGCACTCAGGTCGCTGCTGTGCAGCAAACGCTCTCAGCCGAGCATATCTGGCTAGTGCAGATGGGGTCTTTGGTGAGCGACAGCGCAAGCAGTAAAGGTTTATCAGGATGAATTGGGGATTTTATCTAGCGGGGTTGTCACAGAGAGACTTGGGAGCGGGTGTGCGATCGCGCTTAAACGGGTTGCCTTGTGTGGCGCTGCTGCCAAATCTGTATGCGAGGGGCGATAGCAGAAGGACATAGGAGAGGGAAAGGCTATGGGCCGCTGGCTATGATCGGTAAACTGCTCTATTGTTCATCGCTATGCCGCTTGATCTGCCCCGGTTTTACCGCGCTGCTAACCCTAGCCGCCCGCTGAAGGTGGCGCAGCCAGAAGATCGGCGGTATTACGTAGATTTTTCTTCGGTGCGGGGCGGTGATATTATCAGTGAGCTAGGTCGCACGATTGTCAGGCTTTCGCCCGATCAGCCAACGACTCAGCTGTTTACCGGGCATATTGGCTGCGGCAAGTCTACGGAGCTATTTCGGCTGAAAGGCGGGCTGGAGCAGCAAAATTTTCATGTGGTCTATTTTGAATCTGACCGCGATTTGGAAATGGCCGATGTGGATATTAGCGATATTTTGCTGATGATTGCCCATCAGGTGACGCAGAGCATGGAGACGGTGGGCATTCGGCTGCGCCCCACTTATCTGGAAAATTTGTTTCGCAATTTGCTAGAGACGCTGCGATCGCCGCTAGAAGTCAGTGACGTTAGTTTTTCGGTCGGCATTGCGGCTATTACGGCGCGGGCCAAAGAAAGCCCTGAGATGCGCAGCCAGCTCCGGCAATATCTAGAGCCTCGGACTAAAGAGATTATCGACGCGATCAATACAGAAATTTTTGAAGCGGCGACGCTCAGCTCAAGGCTCAGGGCAAACGCGGCCTGGTGGTCATTGCCGATAATCTAGATCGGATTGATCCGATCAGCCGGGCAGACGGTCGCAGCCAGTCAGAATATTTGTTTGTAGATCGCGGTGAGCAGCTGAAGCGGCTAAATTGTCATGTGGTGTATACCATTCCGCTAGCGCTGATTTTTTCAGATGAGCTGCCGCGCCTGTCTAATCGGTTTGGCACTGCGCCGAAGCTGCTGGCGATGGTGCCGGTCGCCGCTCGCACCGGCGAGCCCTTTGCGAAGGGGCGACAGCTTTTGCAAAAAGATGGTGATGGTGCGGGCTTTTCCGACGCTAAATGGCGCGCGATCGCTGGCAGCAAATCGAACAGGTATTTGACTCGCCTGAGACGCTGACTCGCCTAGTCGCAATCAGCGGCGGCCACATGCGTAACCTGATGCGACTGCTCTATGGCTGTCTGCAAAAAGGCGATCCGCCCATTCGCCGAGAGACCCTAGAATCGGTCGTTCGCGATGAGCGCGATGCCCTGCTGGGCCTGATTGACGCAGGCGAATGGCAGCTGCTTTTCGAGGCCATCAGTGAAGGCGACGAACAGGGCAACGAAGCGTACAATCCGCTCTTGCGCAGTCTGTTTTTATACGAATATCGCGACGACGAAGGCCGCTGGTTTGGTCTCAACCCCGTGCTGGCTGAGACTAAGCGCTATCGCCTCTGGCAGGCCAATCATTCGAGCAAAGACAGCCAGAGGCAGGCAGAAAGGTAGAATAGCGCAGACCGCCGCTGTCTGCACCGCTATTGTCTGTTTAGAGCTTATGGTTGATACGCATTTAGACATTCTCACCTACAACCAAAATGCCCTGAATAATCTGCGCCGGGCCGTGGTGCTGGGGCAGGGCAGTTTTCGCTAATTTTGGCCCGAGTCGAATTATCGGCGGCTGCGGCAACTGCTGCTATCAGAACTGGCAGTCGCCTCCGCTTTGACAGATCTCAGCTCCCGCCTGCCGCCGCCCGGCTAAAAGATGCCATTCTCGATGTCGCCATCACCCGAGCAACGCCATTCATCAGCGGCAGGCGCTGATGGTCACCGGGCTAGAAGCTGTGCGATCGCTAGAACCTCTGCTAAAGCCGCCAATCTGGGCCGCGACGAACTGCCCAAAGTCTTTAACTGTCCGGTAGTGCTGTGGGTTAATGACACGACCCTGCAGCAGCTCAACCGCTACGCCCCCGACCTGAAAAGCTTTGCCGCCACTCCCCTCCGATTTGAATATCCGACGCCGTCGCTAATGGCGGTCTGAGCGCCCAGGCAGACAATACCTTTGCTCAAATATTAGAGACCAATCGAGAAATTTCGCTGAGCGATCGCCTGCCTTTCAGCACTAGCCTGGCCGAACCGCTCGCCAGTCAGGAGCTATCGTTTGCCCTAGCCCAGCTCGAAAGCCATGAACATCTAGCTCAGCGATGACCTGATTGCTGATTTGCTCTTTTTAGAAGGGCGCAATCTGCACCGGCAGCAAAATCTTGCCCGCGCTCGCAGCTACTACGAAGACAGTCTGCGGCACTGGCAGCACCAAGCGATGCGGGTAAGCTCCGATACCGCTATCAGCAGTCTGGATAAACAGGCCGTTTTACGGTTCCACTTGGGGCTATGGTGGCGCATTCAGGCGGTCTCAAAGGCTATTGATCCGGCCTACGCCTATCAGCAGGCAAAGCAATATTTTGAAGACTGTCTGGCCATTTTTTGGCAGCAGGATCGGCTCGACCGGGTGGGGCGGTTTATCTTGGCCCTAGCAGAAGTGTTACAAAAGCAGGCCGATTGGTCGGGGCTAGCCGCGATCGCTCAGTCGGGCCTTGATCTGCACCACAGCGACCCTGCCAGGCTAGCGAGAGACTATGGCTATTTGGCTGAAGTTGCGATCGCTCGCTATGAATCCGACCCGCATTTGGGTTCTTGAGTGAGGCGCAAGGATTTGCGCAGCGGGCTTTGGAGATTTCGGGCGGTTTTCCGGAAGTACGGAGCAGGAGACAGGCGCGCAGGAGACGGGGGAGCCGCTTTAAAAGAGTGAAATCGCCGGGGCGATTGCTTTGCGCTATCATCGGGGCCATTATTTTTATTTGCTGGCGGTGGCAGGGCAGCTTCAGGGGCAGCCAGAAGCGGCAATCGCTCAGCTCGAAAAGCCCGGCAATAAACCGATCCGCGCTACGATCTGGCCCTTTACCGCAACATTTTAAGCCGGCTGTGGCAGCTTTACTATGAACATCAGCACTATGCTCAGGCTTTTGAGATTAAGCTGGCGCAGCGACGGGTAGAAAATCTCTTTGGGCTGAGGGCTTTTATCGGGGCCAGTCAGATTCGGCCACCGGTTGGCTCGGTCGCCTCTATCTCAGGGCTTGTCGGCTTCAGACGATAGCTCAGAGGAGACATTGGCAGCAGAGATTAAAGCATCGGGGCGGGCTCAAGATATTGAAGCGTTAGTCAGCCGCCTATCGCAGCCGCGCTATCCGATTGTGGTGATTCACGGTCAGTCGGGCGTGGGTAAAAGCTCTACGCTTAGCGCTGGGCTAGTGCCCCGGCTGCGCAGCCTGATCAGTGAAGGGCGCACTACTCAGGCAGTGCTGATTGATAGCTATAGCGATTGGGTCAGTCAGCTGACAGATGCGCTTACGCATTTAGCCGATTTTCAAAAGCGAGCGCCCTATCCCGCAAATCTCTCTCCTCACAGCCTGATTGATCAGCTAAAAACCCTCACTCGTGAAAATTATCAGCAAATTGTGCTGGTATTTGATCAGTTTGAAGACTTTTTTTATGAGCATCCGGCGATTGAGCAGCGGCGCGATCTCTATATGTTTTTGCGTGACTGTTTAGATTTGCCCTATGTCAAAGTGGTGCTGGCGCTACGAGAAGATTTTTTACACTACTTGCTAGAGTGGGATCGCAGCGCTGATCTAAACGCGATTGAAAACGATATTCTCGGTAAAGAGATTCGCTATTACCTGGGAAATTTCACTCCCTGAGTCGGCTGAAACGGTGATCTGGCAGCTCACGCAGGCGGCAGAATTTTATCTTAGAAGATGGGCTGATTACAACGCTGGTAAATGATTTGGCCGCAGAGACGGGAGAGGTGCGCCCGATTGAGCTACAGGTGGTGGGCGCTCAGCTACAGCGCGAGCAGATTACAACGCTGGAAAATATCAACAGCTGGGGCGATCGCCTAAAGCTCAGCTACTCAACAACTTTTTAAACAGTGTGATTCATGACTGCGGGGCCGAAAATGCCACAGTGGCTAAATCCGTGCTCTATTTGCTCAGTGAAGGGAACAACCGCCCGCTCAAAAGTCTCTCTGAACTAGAAGAGGCGCTGATGCTCGCCGGTATCCGCACGGCCTCTTTGCAACTGGTGCTGACTATCTTTATCGGCTCGGGCTTAGTCTTTGAGGTGTTAGAAGTCTCGGGCGTCGCTATCAGCTAGTACACGAATATCTGGGCAGCTTCATTCAACAGTTGCCTGACCTAGAAGAGGCTTTGCAAACCAAACACCGCCATCGCCAGCCCGCCCTTGAGCGGTCAGTGGTTTTGCTAGAGCCGACTGCACCGCTGCAACGGTTGGTCGGGGGCATGCGGGCACCGTCTGGGCAGTGCAATGGTGCTCCGCAAAACAAGTCACGGCTGCTGACGGCGGGGGGCGACGACACGATTGGGCTGTGGAGTGATCTCGGTGAGCAGTTAAAGTCAATTGCGGGGCATCGGCGCGGGGTACATGGCGTAGCCTGGAGTCCGAACGGCGAGTGTTTTGCTTCGGCCAGCGCCGATCACTCCGTGCGACTTGGAGTGGTGAAGGCGACTTTGTGCGATCGCTGCTCGGGCATGAAGCGGCAGTTTGGCAGGTCTGCTACAGTCCAGATGGCAGTCGGTTGGCGTCGGTGAGCAGCGATCGCACTTTGCGCCTATGGCACCCTGAGGGCACCCTGCTCAAAACCTGGCGCGAGCACACAGACACGATCTGGCATGTCAGCTTTAGCCCCGATGGTCAGTACCTAATCACCGCCAGTGAAGACCGAACTATTCGCCTATGGCAAGTCGAAACCGGGCTCGTGCAAACGCTGACTGGTCACAGCGGCGGGGTGTGGTGTGCGCGCTTTTAGCCCAGACGGTCAGTGGGTGGCTTCGGGTGGCGCAGACGGCGTCATTCGGCTGTGGTCGGTGACGGAGAAATCCCATCATTGAGCCCGATCCGCTGACCTGGCAGGGCCACCCAGACTGGGTCAGGAGCCTCAGCTTTAGCCCAACCGGAGAACGTTTGGCCTCGGCCAGTGATGATGGCACGGTGCAGATATGGTCGCTCTCGCCAGAGAATCTGAAGTCGCTGGGTCCGGCTGATGGGACTGCCAGACAGGAGTGCAGCTACGCTAACCGGGCATGAAGGAGTGATTTGGGAGGTGGCGTTTGATGGGCGGGCGATCGCTTAGCGTCGGCCGGCACTGATGGCACGATGAGAATTTGGGATTTGCGGCTAGAGACACTCATAGAGAAAGGCTGCAACCAGATCCAGACTATAGGATTATCAGACGCTACAACTCGGAGACAAGACGATCTTTGATGAGGGCTGTATCTGTCCAGACGCCCCGCGTATCGTAGTAGCGAATAAGACGCGATCGCTCACCATCTGCCCTCAGCCAGCCCACCTCGATCCGAAAAGCACAGTCTTTTTGAATCTTTCGGGGCAGCAGACAATAAGCGCCGTTGGGCAGCGGCATCAATTGGTAGGTCAAATCGCCGCTCAAGCAAATCTGACCGGAAAGAGAGAGATTTGCTTCAGTCTCGTTTACCAGTGAGAGCGTCTGAGCGCTGCGTTCAACCTGTTCATGACAAGTGAGTGTAAGCGCTTTGTCGAACTGCCATTCGCTAGTACCTGCGGTCATAGGTTCCATATTGGCATGGAGCATGGCAACGTCACCTGTCCAGGTTCCTAAAAACTGCTCAGATGCGATCGCCAGTTCAGCCAACGAAGTACCGTCAGTTTGGGTTTCACGAATGAGCGTAACGTACTTAATTTTGCTCTCACCCGCCGCGCTACCGTCATACATAATCACAAAGCGAACTCGCCTGCCGCCCACTTTAATCGACATTTCTGCCCCAAACTGACCAAAAGCTGCCCATTGCGGCGACCCTTGAGAAAATGAGCCGTCTTCAAAGAAATAGACATAAGGGGCCAAGCCAGGATGAGAGAACTCTCGCCTGGTCACGTCTGTCGGAGCATCTGCGGGCGATCGCTCCAAAGTTAGCCGCATTTTTTCACCCAGCTCAGTCTCTTCAAGGGTTAAAACACTAGGCGTGTCTTTGACGAGCTCACCGTCAGGAGAAAATTGAGTGAAGGAACCGTACCAAGTACCGATATTTTGTTGGTGCACTGCCACTGAGAGTTCATTAGGAAAAACCGCGCGCGCGGTTAGGAAGAGACAGGGGCGGTGGGGGAGTCTATGGTGGGCAAGGGCGGTCGTACAGATAGATAGAAGACGATGCCTAGTAGCGGAATCAGGGTCGCTATGCCAAAAATGATGGGGCTGTTGATTTTGCGTTTGGCCATGTCGTCTTTGAGCAGCGGCGCAACGACGGCGCAGAGGAGGCAAAAGTCTAAGCTCATCACGTTGATAAAGCGGCTGGTTTGCCACTGCGCAGTGAAGTTGCTCCAGTCGCCTTCGAGCAGGCCATAGCCGAGCAAGGCAAGACTCCCCGCCGCGAGCAGTCGCCCGACCCAAGGAGAATCGAGCACACTGAGCAATGTACTTTTGGAGCCGGTAAAGGTGGTGTGTGGCTGGCGCAGCACCAGGTAGGGCAATATCGCAAAGGCCCCGACTGCAAAGGAGGCGACGACAAAGGGCCAGGCCGGTATGTTTTGATCTGCGCCGTCAATCAGGGCCAGACAGGCGTAGATCATCGGCCAGATACCCATCAGGTTAAACAGCGCGACGATGGTAGGGTTAATGCCTTCCCACTGGCCAGATGAAAGCTGGGTAATCAGCTCGAACGTATCGGGTTGATTAGGAGGGGCAAACGCAAACGCATAGATGACAAAGCTAAGCCAAAGTATAGCGAAACCAATTCTAAGCATGGCGAGTAGGAAGTGCAGTGGTTTACTTGAAGTGAACTTTAAGCGTGGCGGTTACTAGAGACATCTGAGAGCGTTTCTTAATGTTTACGGTGGTTTTTTAAAGTTTTTAGTGGCTATGTAACCAGGCCGAATCATTTACCCACAGCGGAGATAGCTACGCACTATCTTAATACTCAGACAGAATCCTGCTCTTACATCTAATGGCGCAGGTTTTATCAGGCTATCTTATGCAATCAAGCGATATCCTGCGCCTCTATGAAGAGGGCTATCGAGACTTTAAAGGCTGCAATTTAGCTGGGGTTGATTTGAGCGGCCAAATTTTGATGGGGGTCAACTTTGCTCGGGCTAACCTGAGTGGGGCCAACCTGAGCCGAGCTTTTTTGACTCGGGTCAATTTCGTTGGGGCAAATTTGAGCCGGGCCAATCTTCAGTTTGCCAAGCTGAGCGATAGCTGCTTTATGGGGGCATCACTCACCAAGGCCAACTTGCAGGGGGCCTTTGGCGTCAGAGCTAATTTTACGGGGGCCAGTGTCAGCGGCGCGCAGCTAGCCCATATCAATTTGCGGGCAGCGCAGCTCACGGCGGCAAATTTTAGCAGTGTCAATCTGACCGGGGCAAATTTGCGCAATGCTCAGCTCACGGGCAGCAATTTTGCCTGGGCAAATTTGACGGGAGTACGGCTGATTGGCGGGGCGATCGCCCACACAAAGTTCACCGGCACCCAACTAGACCGTGCCTTTCTCAACGGGCTGAACTTTAGCGGCATGGATTTGAGCGGGGTTAGCTTCCGGGAAGCCCGGCTCAAGGGCGCAAGTTTTCGGGCCGCTGATCTGACTGCCGCCAACTTCTATGAGGCTCAGTTGCAAAATAGCGACTTTCAAGACGCACAGCTAAACGGGGCCAATCTTGACTACGCCGATCTGCACCGGGCCAAGTTTCACCGGGCCGATTTGCGCCGAGTCGATGCCACACATGTCGATTGGGCAGATGCCGACCTGACAGGAGCCTGCATGAGCGATCCGGTGGCGCATCGAATAGCGGCAGCGGTGAAGCGATGACCGCCTATACCCTTGTTTTGACCACTGCCGGATCGGAGGCTGAGGCGAGGTCAATTGCCACTGCGCTAGTCGAGGCCAAGCTAGCCGCCTGCGTCAATCTCTTTTCCGATCAGTCGGTCTACACCTGGCAGGGAAAACTGCAGCGCGAAGCCGAGTGGCAGCTCGTGATTAAAACGCGGCAAGACTGCTTTGATGAAGTGGCGGCAAAGGTGCGATCGCTCCACAGTTATGACACCCCCGAACTGATTGCCCTGCCGATTGCCGAGGGGTCAGCTGACTATCTGAGCTGGATGGGCGCTCAGGTCAACGCCTCTGGCGAAGCGGGCTAAAACTTGCTGCCGACAGCACTAGCGTGGGAAAAAAGCGGGGCGAAGCACTGACGGATGCTACTTTCTCTGGGCCGCGAATGGCAAAACGACGCAGCCAACGGGTCTAAACACGGGCCGAGGAGGACGAGTGCGATCGCTGCCTATCAGCACGACCGTCCGATAGACTCAAGGCATATTAAATTTGGCTCTCGCCTGGTAGTGGAATAGCTCTATGACCGACTTTGACAACATTGCCCCTGCAACCCAACAGATCAGCCCGCAAACAAATCAACCCATGTTGGCAGCGTTGCAGCAGTTGACCACTGTCATCGCTCAGCTTCGCAACCCTGATGGCGGCTGTCCTTGGGATCTCGCTCAGACGCCACAAAGCCTGACGCCCTATGTCATTGAAGAAGCTTACGAAGTTGTTGATGCCATCCAAAACGGTGATAAAAAAGACATTGCCGAAGAACTAGGCGATCTGTTACTTCAAGTTGTGCTGCAAGCTCAGATTTTTCAAGAACAAGGAGACTTTGATTTAGGTGATGTTGCTCAGGGCATCACCGAAAAAATGATTCGCCGCCATCCTCACGTTTTTGGCGATGTCACGGCGGACACAGCAGAAACGGTAAAAGCCAATTGGGAACAGATCAAAGCGCAGGAAAAAGCCGACACCGAAGACCCCACGCAGCTCACACCTAAGCTAAAGCGCTATGCCCGGTCAATGCCGCCTATAGCGGGTGCGATGAAAATTTCTAAAAAAGCTGCCAGGGCTGGCTTTGAGTGGGATAGCTTAGAAGCTGTCTGGGCCAAAGTCGATGAAGAAATGGCAGAGTTTAAACATGCCCTAGATCACGAATCTCAAGCCGCACAGGAAAGTGAGCTAGGCGATGTCTTCTTTTCGCTGATTCAGATTGCTCGCTGGCGGGGGCTCGACCCGACCGCTGCCTTACAAGGCACTAACCGGCGATTTGTCCAGCGGTTTGAACAGGTCGAAGCGCAAGCGAATGGGCCGCTGGCTGACTATACCGCCGCCGATCTCGAAGCTTTTTGGCAAAAGGCAAAGCAACAGATTGCCTCAGCGACAGAGACGGCCCCTACCGAATAACTGCTCCTACCGAATAGCGGATGTGCTGATCGCTATAGTTTTCCCATGTCTGGGCTGACCTGCAGGCGCAGAGCGATCGCACTGATATTGTCATGGCCGTTGACTTCATTAGCAAGATTCACCAGATCATTGAGTCCGGCCTCAAGCTCCTTATGGCCTCGGGTCAGCGGGTCGATATGGCTCTTAAGATGGTCTTCTACCAGATTATTGTCGCTGAGCCCATCCGAACAGAGCAGCAGCAGCGCATCCTCAGAAAAACTGAGATAGCTCACACTCGGCATCAGATCTTCCTGGCTGCGAGGCCCCAATGCCTGGGTGAGCTGATAGGCATCTGGGCGGTCATAGGCAATGTCAGGCTCGACCCCTCGCTGAATTTCTCGCTGCCCGACTTCGTGGTCGGTGGTGATTTGCCGCAGGCCAGTGCGCCGCGTGTGCTGATACAGACGGCTGTCGCCAACATGCACGACGACAGCGTCGGTATTCTGTAAAAGCACCATGACCAGCGTGGTGCCCATCCGCTCGTGGCCTGCCCGCTCCTCTTTCTCATTAATGTCGTAAATTGCCTGATTTGCCTGCTTAACGGCTTCGATCAGAGCAGCTTTAGCAGGCAGAGGGAGAGATTTGCCATCGGCCTGAGGCTGGGGCCAATGTTCTGCAAAGTAGTCGATGAGGGTTTTGGCGGCTAGCTGACTAGCCACTTCTCCGCCCGCATGGCCGCCCATGCCGTCGCAGAGCACGTAGAGGCCGTGAGATAGGATTAAATTTGTTTGATTGTTTATAAAGAAGAGTAATCAGAGAGGAGGCCCATAGCCCATGGTACTTGATACCGTCCTTTAGTGTCTCCCTCTTTCAAGTTGATTTCGAGGTATAACTTGGTGCAGGGACACCGCATTTTTAAGGATGAAAGAAGCTTGAATAAACAAAAAGCGAAAGATTATGAAAATTGGTTATTTAGGAATTGATGTAAGTAAAGGTTATGCGGATTTTGCGTTGTTATCTGCGGGCAGGAGGTACTAGAGGAGGGTTTCCAGCTTGATGATACCCAAAGCGGGCATGTAAAACTTTTAGACCTGCTCGAAGCCTTTAAAGCCAAACATGGTCTGGTGGGCATATTTGCAGCCATGGAGAGTACCGGGGGTTATGAGAACAATTGGCTGGCTTTATTGAAAAATGAAGGCTGCCACTATGGGATCAGGACGGCCCGGTTAAACCCATTCGGGGTGAAGCACGACAGCCACGCAGGCCTGGAGCGGACTATTACCGATGCAACCAGTGCCCGCAGGATTGCCATTTACCTGATCAACCACCCGGAGAAAGCCAACTGGGAAGAACCTGGGTATGATGTGATGGATTCGCTGCGTAGCATGTACAAATTTATCCGCACCAAGGTGAAACAGAAAGTACAGTTGCAAAACCAGTTTGAAAAGCTGTTGTACACGGCTTTCCCGGAATTGCTTTCCTACATGAAGGAACAACTTCCCAAGTGGCTTTTAATGGTCTTGGAGCAATATCCCACGGCAGCTGCAATGCGTGAAGCTGGCATCGGGGATTTGATCAAAATAGGCCATATCAATGAAGATAAGGCAAAGACCTTGCTCCATAAAGCCGAACAGAGCATAGCCTGGGCAGATAATCCGGCATTATAGT
>CAWCKX010000003.1:0-516323 GCA_963796235.1 uncultured cyanobacterium | reverse complement strand
TCAGATGAGGTGCTGATAGGAGCAGGGGGAGAAGACAGAGTTGGCATAAGTGAGATTGATCGAGTGCAGTTAACCCGGTACATCAATTCAAGGGTTCCCTTTCAGGTTGCCATAGAATGCACCGCTTTGAGTGGCTTCTCTAGTGGATCTCGCTCACGTTTTGCTGCTGACAATTAGGAGAGGTGATCTGTGCCACTTTTGGCAGGTCGTCAGTGAGGCTGCGCGCTGGTTATTCTAGCTGGTTAGTTGCTCTAGCTGGTTAATTATTCTAGCTGGGCAGTGCATTCTAAAATCATTCGCTGGTTGGCCACTGCATAAGGCTGTACGGTGAGCGCCTGCCGAAAGGACTGAATAGCAGCAGCGTAGTGACCCACAGCGCAGTGACACAGCCCTAACCCATGAAGCGCGCCAAAATGGTGAGGCACGAGCTGAATGACTTTTTGACAGTCGGCGATCGCCCGCCAATAGTTACTTCGGGTGTAGTGTAAAACAGCCCGTCGGTTCCAGGCTTCGGCAAAGTCGGGCTGGGCTCGAATGATATCGCCTGAGAAGCGCTTCGGCCTGGTCGGGCTGGCCCTTTTCCAAGAGCTTTTGAGCCTGCATGAGCTGCTGAAAACCGTAAACGCCTTTTTGATGAAACCACAGATGCCAAAGGGTGGCTGAGGCGCGATCGCGGACGGCTGCATCCGACTGTTTGAGATCAGCTAGCAGCTGTTCAATCCGAAGCGTGCTCCATTGAATCCATTGGCAAAAGATTTGAGATGCGAAAAATTAGCTGCCAAACTCTGTAGCAGTGACTAATCTTTCGACCATTATATAGCGTTGGCCAGATCGGTTCAGATTCTGAGATAGCCGTGGGGCCGTCTGGGGCTATATAGAGATACCGTAAGCACGCGCGCTGAAGCCCGCAAAAAGCTCGGCTACCTTGTGGTTAGCCGAGCTTTTGTTTTTAAGCTTGCTTTAGGCTCAGTCCTCAATCGCTTAGACAAGGTCGCAGTAAGCCGATGCCAACTAATTTACCGCGCCTTGCTATGCTCCTTGGACTCGACCCCACAAGCGGGCTCTAGTTCAGCTATTTAGCTAGATAGGGCCGATGGCTGGCGATCGCAGATACCGTCTATCTATTCTATTTGCTCAATACCTGATGCTAGAACCGCTGACTGTTCGCAGCAACTTAGGCAGCACGCTTTCGCTTGATTGCGCCCATGCCTAGTCCGGCGATTGCCGAGCCCGCTAAAGTTGCAGGCTCGGGTACTGAAGCAGCTTCATTATCAGCTACCGAGAGAGAGGGGACAGAATCTGTCGCTGCTGTTTCTGCGCTTGAGCCATCAGCCGCGACAGCAGAGGAGGGCATTGTAGCCGTGCCGATAGTCTCAGTCACAATCGGGCCGGACTCTACAGCACCAGCAGTAAGATCGCTAGACGATACATTGCTAGGCCGAAGAGCAGCCGATAGGCTCTGAGTATCGCAGCCAGTCGCCAGAAGAAGTAGAGGTAAAGATACCTTCAGCCCTTGCTTCTTCATCAATGTAATCATTGGGTTCATGGACACCTTCATTTTAGAGTTTTAAGAACAGACAGAAATGCGTACTGTTACCGAAGCAGCTACTTCGTAACAGTCATGCCCCTGCTATATCTATCCTCAAAAAATAGTAGGTGTCCGTAAAACTAACGAGGCTTTACACAGCCTACATCTCTCTTTCTAAGTAGGCACCAAAAACCTCATAAAGAGTCACTACTCGACGGCCAAAGACACCCGACGACCGCCAACTTTTCTCAGCTCGCTGAGGAGCGTCGCGATATCGTCATAAGGCAAGGCGCGGTCGGCTTTGAGCATGAGGCTACCTTCAGGATGCGCTTGAAAATAAGCCCGAATGCGGGGAGAAAGCGCCCCCAGTTCGGTTTTTTTGCCGTCGAGAATTAGTTCTCGCTGATTGTTGAAGCCGATGACTAGCGGCCCGGCCTCCTCATTTTTATCAACTATTTTTTGATCTGCGCCATCTACCGACTGAGGCAAAATCACCCCATTGATCTGTACGCCAGTCAGACCCATCGAAATGACGACAAAGAAAACCAGTACTGTCATCAAGACATCCATCATCGGCACTAAGTTGACTTCGGGAATTTTGCTCGGGCGGCGGTGGCGGGTACGCATGACGGTTTTGCTGAAGGTTTTGTCAGAAGAAAAGGCTTCGTAGAGGACTTTTGAGCAGGGTGCTTGGGCTCAGCAAGACGGAAGTTAGTTGGCTGGTGCAGGCGTCTCTGCTGAGGCATCTTCCTCTAGGGCTAAAGAAACGCGCTCTCCCCCGACGGCCCGCATTTCTCCTAAAAACTGCATGACCTGCTCATAGGGCAGCTCGCGGCTAGGCAATAGATATACGGTGCTGTCGGTGCGGGCTAAATAGCTTTCTACCTCGGCGGTTAGCCGGTCAGGTGCAATCGGCACACCGTTCAGCAACTGCTGACCAGACGCATCCATCTCTACGATGAAGGGCTCTTGTACGGTATCAGCAGCTGGGGTTTCTTCGCTTTCTGCTGCTGGCAGATCTACCTGAATTAGCTCTTCGCTGCCCAGCGATACCGAAATTACGACAAAAAACGCTAGCACACCCATCATCACCGTTAGCATTGGGATGAGGTCAATTGGAGGAATGCCATTGTCTTCTGATTGGCGAAAGCGCATAGCTGGTTGAAACAAGTGGTTTTAGGGAGGGCCAGGCAGTGAGAGAAAGAGACCAGATCAAAGATCCTTAGCGGGCAGTCAAAGGGCGATCAGGTTCTCTAGAAAGTTCTGAAGTTGTTTCTAGCGGTCGATCAGCAGTCTGTCTGCGAGCGGCGGGGTCTCGGCCTAGCCCCAAGTCGGCTTCGTACCAATATTCGCGGTAGATTAGCTCTAGCTCATTGCCCGCTTCAGAGAAGTAGTCGATCTGCTGTGACTGTAGCGTCACCATAATTCGCAAAACGAGCAGGGCTAAAATGGCGACGACCATGCCTGCTGCTGTAGTGATGAGCGCTTCTCCAATCCCGCCTGCTGCTTCGGTAGCACCGACGGCACCGCCGCCGCCGCCGATATTGAGATTTTCAAAGGTGTTGATTAATCCGGTTACCGTCCCGAGCAGGCCGAGCAGCGGTGAGACGGCGACTACGGTTTCTAGCAGTTTGTCGCCTTTGCGCATTTTGACAAATTCTTTGTCGCCAGCGTTTTCTAAGGCGAGTCGAAAGGTGTCGGGTGAGGGTTTTTTTAGGTTGAGGGGGGCCAGTAAAAAGCGACCAATGGGCAAGTCGCGGGCACGGGCGGCGATCGCTGCTGCCCCACCTAAGTCACGGCGAGCTGTATCTAAGACTTCGTTGACAATCTGGCCTTCTCGCTTTAGCAGGTTTGTCCAAAAGGTGGCTCGCTCTAAGGCGCAGGCGACTGTGAAGACAGATGCCCCCATGATGGGCACCATGACCGGCCCCCCTTTTGCTAAAAAATCAAATACCGTTGCCATATCTAAACGCTGCTGTGTGAAACGGGCTGTATGAGACAGGTTTTGAAAACTATAGCCGGGTGGCACCTGCCTTGGGTAAACAGAAGCTTAAGAGAGCGATCGCGTTACCGCAAGCAAATCTACTGTGTCTGCATCTCGCTCAAGAGCCAGTTGGCCATCGTCGCCCGCCGGGTGAGCCGAGGGACTAGCTGATCTACGGAATATCCCTTAAATCCTAACTGGGTTTTGAGTAGCTGTTTGTTTTCTTTAGGAATAGAGCGGGTGAGCTGTACGGTTGCAGGTCTGCTCTCAATAAAGTTGGGCGGTTGGGGATACTTTTCGGCCCAAGCTGCGTCTACGTTGTTTGTTTGCCAGGTTTGCGTGCGGGCATCGTAGCGGTAGCCTAGAGTGTGCCAGACCATTTGGTTGACGGTGTGGTCAGGTAGCTCATTGTTGAGAATGGCCCACAGCGTTTCGGTGGTTAGGAGAGGGAGGTCAGTCATCGTCGTGTCGATCATAGCAACCCATTCTACTGAGAATACAGACAGTGTATCGAAGCTGAGTCTCCAAAAAATTCAGGCTGCTTTGGCAATGGGTGGAGAGGACTTAGGCATTTGCCCCGAGTTTAGACGTATTCAGCCCAGATTTGACCTGCATGTGTTTGAGTGTGTAGATTCAACCAGCACGCAGCTCTGGAAGATGCTAGATCGGGGGGCTGAAGCCGGGACGGTGGCGATCGCCCAGCAGCAGTCAGCCGGACGGGGACAGCGAGGCCGCTGCTGGCAGTCAGGGCCGGGCGGGCTCTATCTTTCTGTAGCGCTATCTCCTGATTGGCCGATTGCCCATAGCGCCCAGCTCACCTGCATGAGCGCCTGGGGCATTGCCACCGCCTTTAACAATTTAGGGCTACCTGTGCAAATTAAGTGGCCCAACGATCTATTTTTTGAAGGCAAAAAGCTAGGCGGCATTTTAACCGAAACCCGGCTGGCACCCACGCTTGCATCTCAGCGAAAGCCCGGTAGCCAACCGGCGGCCCGGATTAAACAGGCTGTCATCGGTGTCGGGATTAACTGGCACAATCAGGTGCCTGAGACCGGCACGACCCTGACAAAAATATTGAAGGCACGGCCTGAGTGCGCCGCTCAAAACAATATAAATTGCTTAGAGGTGCTTGCTGCCTTGATCCTTAAGGGAATTCTCCAGGGGACTTTCTTTCAACAGCGGGCGGGCAATCAAGCTTTTATGAAGGCTTACCAGAAGCTACTGACACAGACCGGTAAAACTGTTTCACTGAGTAGTGACCTGCGATCACTGGCTGTTTTTGACGGTCAAATGGCCCGACAATGGGATACATTGCAATTGGCAAACCGTTCCGGAGAGGTCGTTGGCGTATCAGAAGAGGGTTATCTAAAGGTTGCTCTGCGTGAGCCTAGCTGTTTGACTGATGAATCTACCTCTTTCTCAGCTAGCCTCTCAACTGATAGAAACCCGCCTAGCAGCGATCTGCTACTGCTCAAGCCCAGCGAGATCCACGTAAGTTAATATTGATCGGGATTATTTTAGGTTATTGACTATGACTGCGCCCCAGCATACTGCCAAGCCCAAAGCAGACCAGAAGAATAGCCGCTTTACCCACCGCCACAGATTGCAGAGATGCTGGTTTGTCACACTCGGATTATTAGGCAGTTTTAGCTTCGTTGCGAGCCAGGTGAGTTTGGCTCAAGCTGAGAGTAGCGACTTTTCGAGCAGTGATTTTTCGGTTAGCGAATCAGTCAGCGAATACGATGCTGCCAATAGCGCGGCGTATTCTGCGGCGGCGGCACCAGCTGAGCAGCCGCCTGCTGTAACCAGTGCGTCGTTTGCAGCAGCGATAGCTACAGTTCCTTTGACGAGTCCAGGCGCAGATAGTTTGTCAGGCCCGCTAGCGACAGAATTATCCGCTGCTAATTTGAGTAGTGCAGCTGCGATCGCGCCTCAGGTCACTTCCGTTGCCCCGCCCACTTTCACAGCCGTTAAAAAGCCGGTTGCTGCCAAGCCTGCTCAGCGCCACCATCCGCTCGCCGGGCTCATTGAAGCCAGTGCTATGGCCGCTACCCTAGCTATGGACGATGCAGCTACCGAAGCTGCCCCTGCCGCTCCACCTGCCGGAGTTCCAGACATTGCTCCAAATCCCACACCTGTCGCTCCGCCGACATCGGTGGCTCCGCCTGTCGCCGCCCCGGTTCAGCCCACTGACCTGGTACCGGCAAACCTCCCAGACAACAATCTACCTGAGGAATATAACAGCGTTTTTGTAGACCCGACAGACTACAGCGTGGGCGCAACTGAAGCCCCTGATGTGGTGATTTCTGAGCAATCAACCGGCTGTGAATTTACGGTGGGTCAGGGTCAGGCTGTGCCGAACGGAGCCTGCGCGGGACAGACGGAGACGCCTGCAACTTCTGGTCGTCGGGCAACGGCGGCGGCAGCGCCCAGTGCAGCGCCCAGTGCAGCGCCCAGTGCAGCGCGTTCAACGGCGGCGGCAAGTGGGCCAGCAGTGAATGTTGGGCCAGTGAGTTTTAGCGCCTCAGGCATTCGCTTTTCGGGTTCGACAACGGCGGCAGGCCGCGACTTTGTCAATCGCTCGGTACGCCCGCTAGTCGGTCTTCAGGCCGCTCAGCAATTTATTTTTCCGCTATCGATTCCAGCGCCGATTACTTCGCTGTTTGGCTTCCGCATTCACCCTATAACTGGCGATCAGCGCTTCCATGCAGGGACTGATATTGGCGCGGCTCAAGGCACGCCTGTGTTAGCCGCTCAAGATGGGGTGGTCACCTCTGCGGACTATGCAGGTGGCTATGGCCTGATGGTTGTGCTGCGCCATCAAACTGACGGGACGCAGCTAGAGAGCCGCTATGCTCACCTTTCTGAAATTTTTGTGGAGCCTGGCAAGTCTGTGAAAAAGGGCGATGTGGTTGGCCTAGTAGGCAGCACGGGTAACTCTACTGGCCCTCACCTGCACTTTGAGATGCAGCAGCTCACTGCCGATGGCTGGGTGCTGATTAATCCTGATGGTCTGATTCAGCAGTCTCTAGCGAGCCTGGTCAGAGTGCTCAACGATCCGACACAGGCCCTGAGCTTTAGCCTGGCTGATTTTAATCTGGGCACTGCCAGAGCAGCCTCAGGTGTAGCTGCCCAGACTAATCCGGCTGGCGATCTGCCTTCGCTGCTGCCGGGTCAAAACGGTATTTCCTTCCGGCCCGCTCAGCCGAATGCCAGCTAGATGATAGACCACCAGTCTGAGACCACCAGTCTGAGACTATCAGTTTGATCTGTGAACGCGGGCGGTACTATGTTTTTCGGTAGTATGTCTTTTTGCTATCTTCGGGTCATTCGGTTTCACGAGACTGACGCGGCAGGCGTGGTGTATTTTGCCAATCTGCTGACGCTCTGCCATGAAGCTTACGAAGCGGCGCTAGCAGCAGCGGCTATTGATCTCAAACAGTTCTTTTCGGGCGCGGGGGAGATGGCAGTGCCGATTGTTCATGCTGAAGTGGACTTTTATCAGCCGTTGTTTTGCGGAGATGAGATTGCCATTACGCTGACGCCTCGCCAGCTAGATCCGCATTGTTTTGAAATTGTCTATGGCATTAGCTGCCAGTCTAAAACGGGCGCGGTTTTAGACCAGCTGCTGGCTCAAGCTCTTACCCGGCATGTCTGTATCAGCACGGGCGATCGCCGCCGCCATCCGCTAACAGCCGACCTAGTGAGTTGGATAAAGGCGCTATCTGAGCCAGCAATGCCTGTCGATTGATTTTGCCCTGAAGGTTGCGCGGCAAGGCCGGTAGCGGTATCCACTGTTTGGGCTGTTTGTAAGGGCTGAGCTGTCTGGCGATCGCCTGTCGCAGACTGTCTTCAGAAACGCTAGCGTCGATTGGCACATAGGCCGCTGTCACCGCTTCTCCCCACTGCCAATGGGGCAGGCCGATGACACACACGTCTTTCACTTGGCCGGTACCGCGCAAGACGGATTCTACCTCGGCGGGAAAAACATTTTCGCCGCCGCTGATAATTTTGCCGCTGAGGCGACCGGTGATGTGCAAATGCCCGTCAGGGGTCAGGTAGCCTAAGTCATCGGTATAAAATGTCTGCTGAGCTATTTCACCTGGCGAAAGTTCGGCCAATGCCTGCGAACTTACGGCAATTTGACCGATTTTGCCTGGAGGCAGCGGCTGACTGTTTTGCATAATCTGTACAGTGGCGTGAGGCAGGGCCGGGCCCCCGCTGCGATCGCCCTGTAAAAAAGCCTGCGGGCGCAGCGCCGTCACCATCGCCGCTGTCTCCGTCATGCCATAAGAAAGGCAGAGGGGAATTTGCTGGGCCGCAGCCCGATCTAGCAGGTTAGTCCAAGCGGGGGCACCACCCAAGAGCACTGCCTGAAACTGGCTCAGCCAGGTGCTTTTACCGGCCTGCATCAGCCGCTCTAGCTGCGTGGGCACTAGCGAGATAAACCAGCTTTGAGGATAGTGAACCTGCGGCTGTAACGTTTCTAGCTGTTTGAAAGGGGCGATCGCCACCTGGCCGCCGCTGACCCAGGCCCGCAGCACCTGCATCAGCCCGCTAACGTGATATACCGGCAGCACGCAATACGCATTGACGGGACTACCATTGGGCCTAAAATAGCGGCAAAATCCGTCTACTGAGGCCATCAGGCTAGACCAGCGATGACGGGCGAACCTGACCTGTCCGCTGCTGCCGCCAGTAGGAATTAAGATGGCGGGTTCAGCCCGGTAGGGAGGGTCGTCGCTGTCTAAATTGCTCCAGAGGACGGGTTTAGTCGATAGCGCCGGGGCTTTTCCCCAAATTATCTGCGGGTGGATGAGCTGGCTGACTGAGGCCCACTCGCGATCGCCCCACTGAGGATTAGCCAACGCTACCTGCCAGTCTGCTAGCAGCGCCGCCCAAAAACCTGCCAAAAATTCGAGCGGATCGGGGTCAGCGAGAAGAACTAGCGGTCGAGCTGAGATTGAATACTGCTGAGCAAATAGGTCTAGCTGATAGCGGCGATCGCGAACTCGCTCAGCCCAAATTGTCAGCCGTCTATCAGCCTCAAGGCCAGCTAGCCAGCGCGAGTGCAGCTGAGGCCATAGGGCGGTTGGGGTGATTGTTAAGCGATCCGGTCTAATCGCTGCCACAGCGCCTCCCAGTCGGGGTCATCTAGCCCGTCATTTGGCAGCCACTGCTGGGTGCCCATGCCCATTACCCGCTGAGGCGCATAAGGCATCAGCACCGACAGCTCTACCGCCAGATCAATCAGCGCCTGACGGCCAATATCGGTCTCAAATACCGAAGAAATCACCACATCAATCGGGTAATCAGCGCAAAACTGCTTCAGCCGACTAGGAGAGCCCGAAATCGCCGCTTTGACTATATATATCCCTCGCCAGCCGCGAAAATAGTGCGTCTTGAGCTGATCTAGCGAAGTGACCGACTCATCTAGCGCGATCGGCGTTTGGTAGCGGTGAGCAAGCTTGAGCAGGTCGGTAAAGCGATCAGGCGGCAGCGGCTGCTCAATAAATTCAATGCGATGACCTAGGCGATCGCACCGATCAAGCCAATGATGAGCGCTCAGCTCATCTAAGCCGCCATTCGCATCTAGTCTGAGCTTGGCCCCTAGCGGTAGCTGCCCCATCAGCCGGTGCAGCCAAGCCAACTCGACCGATACCGGCGCAACGCCAATCTTCCACTTAAAAGTGCGATGACCCATCGCCCACAGCGCCGGCCAACCTGACAGCGCCGCCTTACCCGCAGGCAGCAGCGCACTACAGCGATGAGCTTCTAGCTCGCCGCAGTGAATATCGCGCGAAAGATTGCTCAGAGCCACCTCAAAGCCAAACTTGCAAGCGGGCATCGTAGGCAAAATGGTAAACCCATTGCTCGCCGATAGCTGTGAGGGCATCTGAGCGCAAAAGGCCACCGCCTGCGCCTGCGTTTCAGTGCCAAACCAAGGCAGCGGCGCGACTTCGCCAAATCCGGAGCGGCCCTGCTCATCAGTAAATCTTAAAATCACCCCTTCGCGATATTTCCATACCCCGTGGCTGGTTTTGATCGTTTGGCGAAAGGGTCGCCGATAGGGGCGAAATTCAAATCGATAGGTCATGCGCCCTTACCCAAGATTCTCACCCAGGACTCTTATTCGATACTGTCTACTTATTCCCTTGGAGCCTATTCCCTTGGAGCCTATTCTCTTGGAGCCTATTCTTGTTGAGCCTAAAGATGAGCAGAGAGCCACAGCCCCGGCAGCAGCAGCCCTAGCACCAGCAACAGCCCACTCCAAAAATGAAAGTGAATCGCCAAAAACTTAGAATTACTCACGCGCTCCGGCTGAGCATGAAACCATAACACATGCCGACAGAGCCGCACGGCTACCGGAATACTGCCGCAGACCAGCAGCGCACTTAAGGGCAATCCACCGCGAAGAATACTCCCGACTAAAATCGCAAACACGCTGACACAGGCCCAGGGCAATAGCAGGGCACCTCGCCGAGTGCCAAGGCGAACAATGGGCGATTTCTTGCCGGCTTTGAGATCATCTTCTACCTGATGAAAGTGAGAGCAAAAAAGCACCAGCGTAGTCGCAATGCCGACAACCAGGGCAGTAGGTAGCAGCGGCTGCTGCCAGCTCCAGCTCTGCGCCTGCCAGCTTTGCGCCTGAGCGTAATAGGCCGCGCCCACTGCTAGCGGCCCAAAGCTAAAAAAGCACAAGATTTCGCCTAGCCCCTGATAGCCCAGCCGAAAGGGTGGCCCCTGATAGAGATAGCCCAAGACGCAGCAGGCTAGCACTAGCTTCAGCACAGTGAGGTCTTGCTGCCAGAGCGAGATAGCGACAATTCCGGCAATGCCCATCAGCAGGCAAAGATTGCTGAGCCAGAAAATCAGCGCCCGGTTATGGGTGAGGTTGACCAGTGAGTGATGCTTGTTTTCATCAATGCCAGTAGCAGCATCGAAAACATCATTGCTCAGATTTTCCCAAACCAGCAGCAGCACTGCTGAGAGCACAAAGACGGCAAACGGCCCCAGATAGAAAGTGCCAGTTTGCGCGTAGGCCACCGCGCTACCGGCGCAAATTGGCATAATTGCCACGCAATACATGGGCGGCTTGAGCGCTGCCATCCACAGCCGCAATCGGTCTGGTTGCTGTTCTGGTTTCTCTGGTTGCTTCTCTGGCCGGTCAACAAGCGGACGATTAGGCTTAACCGTTTGGGTGGTCATAGAAAAGTGTCTAGTATTGATAAAAAATGTTGCGGTGATCGCTGAGATTAAGAGCCATACAGCGCCTAGCATAGCTGTTTGTTTAGAGACACTAAGCTGACGGCAAAAAAACTCAAAGTTGTTTGTCTTACGCTCCGCTCACGATCTACTTGAGCTGGGTTGAGTCTTGTGCCGGTCACTTTTGTCAAGATTTCTGCTAAAGTTCATTGCGGCTCTTCAAGCTAGTAGCTCTGATTAGGAGCCCGGCTAGCTATTGATAGACCCAGTAGACAGGTTCAGTAGATGTTAGTGCCGCCCAGTTTGGTAGAGAGGGAACTTGTGACTTCCAAATTTGCGATGCGGCTATCTGAGAAGCGGGCCAAACTGCTGGCGCTGGGAGCTGTTTTTTTGATCGGTGGCGGGGCGATCGCCTATCTAAACCTTGCGCAGCGATCGCCCAAAAGCCTTTCCCCTGCTAGCGCTCGGCTGGTGCCACAGACTGCTTTAGCGACGCTGACGTTTACCACTGACGAGCTGGCCTGGACTAAGCTGCGGCAGTTTGGCACAGCCGATACCCAGCGGCAGCTCGATACGGCGATCGCGCAGTGGAAAGACCGGCTAACGCTCAATGGCTACAGCTTCAAGCGCGATATTAAACCCTGGGTGGGCGATCGCATCACGTTAGCTTTACTGCCCGCCAACGCCGCTGCTAATTCTCCCGATCTGCCTACCGCTATAGGAGGCTCTCAAAATTGGGTGGTCGTCGTCCCGATTGCCGATCCGCTCAAGGCCAAATCACTGCTAGACGAGGGGCCAGCAGGCACCGCTCCAAACTGGGAAGAGCGCACTTATAAAGGTGTTAAGGTGCGGACGACGCAAGCAGCCGGTGGCAACCCCATCGAATCAGCAGTTATCGGCACGAGCTGGCTGCTGCTGAGCGATAGTGCCGCTGGGATTGAGCAGGCAATTGATACTCAGAAAGGCGGGCGATCACTGTTTGACGTGTCGGGCTATCGGAAAGCCGCCACTCGGGTAGAGTCACCGCCGCTGCCCGGTAAAAACTTTGCGCAAATCTATCTCAATATTCCAGCGGCGACTCAGGCGTTGGAGCCACCTGCCAATGCGACCCCTGGATCTGCCGGACGCGGCAGCATTTTGCCGCTTCAGGGCTCACAGGGGCTAGTTGCCACTGCCCTAATTGAGTCAGCGGGGCTTCGTTTTCAGGGCACGAGCTGGCTTGCCCCCGAAAATGACCTGGCCTATAGCGAACTGCGCAACGAGGCGGGTGATATGCCTCGTCGCCTGCCCGATGACACGCTAGTAATGATGTCAGGCAGCAACTTGCAGCAGTTTTGGCAAGGCTTTAGCAGCGGTAATACTTCGCCACCTTTCTTTCCTAATCCGCAAAATCTCAAGGCCGGGCTGCTGACCCAGACGGGTCTTGACCTAGACGAAGATGTCATGCCCTGGGCGGCAGGCGAATTTGCTCTGGGCATCCTGCCTCCGGTTCAGCCCAATAGCGCCGCGCCGCCCGATGCCAATTCACCTAACGCCACTGGCTCTACGCCAGAGAATTTGCCAAACGGCCAGCCCAATGGCCAGCCCGACGGCCTGACGCCCTCACCCGCTACGAGGAGTGCGCCGCTGCTGCTGCTAGTAAAAACCAACGACCGTCAGGCCGCAGAGTCTGTATGGGCGCAGCTAGACGACGTGATGAGCAGTCGCTATCGCTATCAGGTCGAGACTGAGGCGTTTGAAGGGGGGTCGGTAACCCAGTGGGTGTCGCCGTTTCAGGGGGTGCAGTTTAGTCATGGCTGGCTACCGGGCAATGTGGCTTTTTTTGCGGTGGGCAGCAGTGCGGCTGAAGCGATCGCCCCCAAGCCAAACCAGTCTTTAGCCAATGACCGGCTGTTTCAACTGCTGACAAGCGGCGCGCCGAGCCCTAACAACGGTCACTTTTATATCAATCTGGCGAAAATCAACACGCTTGAGGGCGTTTTTCCACTGCCGCAGCTCTCACCTGAGGGGGCGACCGCTGCTATCGAGTCAATTGGTCTGACAACGACGCTCAATGGCCGGACGATGAACTACGACCTCTATGTAGAGCTAGCCAAAGGCGCTTCTCCCAATTCGCGGTGACGGCGCTAATAGCCGGTTACCCCGTTTTGTTTAAGATAGTCCGGGGGAAATAGTCTGATAAACTCAAAGATGACTTATAGAGATTTAAAGACTCTTTTAAGATCGGCTAGATTTGGCAGTTTGGAGGAATAAACACCCCGTGGAAACCACCCTCGGTTTAGAGATTATTGAAGTCGTTGAGCAGGCCGCGATCGCATCTGCTCGCTGGATGGGCAAAGGTGAAAAGGATATCGCTGACGAAGTCGCCGTAGAGGCGATGCGTGAGCGGATGAACAAAATTCATATGCGCGGCAAGATTGTCATCGGCGAAGGCGAACGCGACGACGCGCCCATGCTCTATATCGGTGAAGAGGTGGGCATTTGTACGCAGCCCGACGCCGATCAGGTTTGCACGCCTGACGAGCTAATTGAAATTGATATTGCCGTTGACCCCTGCGAAGGCACTAACCTTTGCGCCTACGGACAGCCTGGCTCAATGGCCGTACTAGCCATTTCTGAAAAAGGCGGTCTGTTTGCTGCGCCTGACTTCTATATGCGCAAGCTAGCTGCGCCCCCGGCGGCTAAAGGCAAAGTAGACATCAACAAAACGCCGGCAGAAAACCTGAAGATTTTGGCTGAGTGCCTAGATCGCGGCGTTGACGAGCTGGTTGTGATTGTGATGAAGCGCGAGCGGCACAACGAGCTGATTCAAGAAATTCGCGATGCGGGTGCGCGGGTGCGCCTGATTAGCGACGGCGACGTTTCAGCGGCTATCTCCTGCGGTTTTGAAGGTACTAATGTCCATGCGCTAATGGGCATTGGCGCAGCGCCAGAAGGGGTGATTTCAGCGGCGGCCATGCGCTGCTTAGGGGGTCACTTCCAAGGTCAGCTAATCTACGATCCGGCTATTGTCAAAACTGGCCTCATCGGCGAGAGCAAGGAAGCCAATCTAGAGCGCTTAGCTTCTATGGGCATTACCGACCCTGACAAGGTTTATACGGCTGAAGAGCTAGCTAACGGTCAGAACGTTCTATTTGCGGGCTGTGGCATCACGCCTGGCACGCTGATGAACGGTGTCCGCTTCTTTAATGGCGGCTACCGGACTCAGAGCCTGGTAATCTCTAGCCAGAGCAAGACAGCGCGGTTTGTCGATACCGTTCATATGGGCGGCAATCCTAAGCGGGTAAACCTGGTTTAGCCCTAACTTTTAGACTTTCGCAGGAGGCGCAAGGCACGATGCTTGCGCCTCTTTTGTCATGCCCATAATGCTATAAAGCTTACGCTGGCTCTGCGGCTATCTGAAAAATCTTTTAAAATAGAGTTTTGTTGAGTTTTCTTGAGATGGTCTTCGATTATTTAATACCTTAAAGAGAGAGCCCAGCGCTCACGCCATCTCATTAGCATTTAGGCGAAGATTCTTCATAACAGATTCCCAGGAAGCATAGATGAATATTGCTGTTGTTGGGCTCAGTCATCAGACTGCGCCGGTTGAAGTCCGAGAAAAACTGAGTATTCCTTCGGCTCAGGTGGCGGATGCGATCGCTCATCTTGGCAGCTCGCCCTACATTGCAGAAGTGTCCATTCTCAGTACCTGCAACCGCCTAGAAATTCACATCGTTGCCACCGAAATTGAGACGGGCGTGCGCGATGTGATTCGGTTTCTCTCAGAGCATAGCGGCCTGGTGCTTGGCGATTTGCGCCCTCACCTGTTTGTGCTGCTTCAGCAGGATGCGGTAATGCATCTGATGCGCGTCTCTAGCGGCCTAGATAGCCTGGTGCTTGGCGAAGGTCAAATCCTTTCGCAGGTCAAGCACGCTCACAGCCTCGGCCAGCAGCACAAGGGGGTGGGCCGGATTCTCAACCGCCTGCTTAAAGACGCCATCAAGGCCGGTAAACGGGTGCGCACAGAAACCAGCATTGGCACGGGCGCAGTCTCCATTAGCTCTGCTGCTGCCGAACTGGCCCTTATGAAGGTTGACAACTTCACAGACTGCCATATTGCTATTTTGGGCGCGGGTAAAATGGCCCGCCTGCTAGTGCAGCATCTGATCTCTAAGCGGGCTAACCAGATCACGATTCTCAACCGAACGGTTAATCGGGCTAATGACTTGGCGGCTCAGTTTGGCGATGTCGATATTCAAACCGGCACGCTCGACGCCATGCTAGAGACCGTGGTCGCAGCAGATGTGGTCTTTACCTGTACCTCTTCAGCGGAGCCAATTTTGCACCGCGAAAATCTGGAGCCTGTTTGCTCAAGTAAGCAGCTGATGGTGTTTGACATTGCTGTGCCGCGAAACGTACATAGCAATGTCAACGAAATTGAGTCCGTTTTTGCGTTTAATGTGGATGACTTGAAAGCGGTGGTGGCACAAAATCAGGAGAGTCGTCGGCAGATGGCGTTAGAAGCAGAGGCGCTGCTGGATGAAGAAGTTGAGGCGTTTATGGATTGGCTGCGATCGCTCGATACCGTGCCGACCATCAGCAGCCTGCGCACCAAAGTAGAAACCATTCGCACCCAGGAGCTAGAAAAAGCCATGTCGCGTCTGGGATCAGAATTTTCTGAGAAGCATCGCGGCGTTGTCGAAGCGCTCACTCGCGGCATCGTCAACAAAATTTTGCACGACCCGATGACTCAGCTGCGGGCACAAAGAGACTTAGGCGCACGCGATCAGGCAATGGAGACGCTGCAAATATTGTTTAACTTAGAAACGGCCAGAAACGAAGTTGGCAGTGGCCATTAGCTGAATGCGCTCTGGCATTAGGGGTTATCTGAGAAACATCTGAGAAGTATCTGGGGAATATCTGGGGAATATCTGGGGAATATTTGAGGGATAGCTGCTGGCGCTATCCCTCAACAAAAATCACGCCTGCGGCTAGCTGTTTTTGTTCAAAGCTCACGCCATCGCGCTTTTTCTGAATACTGATTAGCTTTACTTCTAGCTCTCGGGTCACTTTATCGAGCTGTCCTTGAGTCGCGGGCATGATGCGAGTTTTTCCGGTTTGTTGAAATTTCTCTAAGCGAGCCGTTAACTCTCTCTGTTTTCTTTCGGCAAAGGCGCGAGCGCTTTTTTCTTGAACATCGCAGCGACTGTCGTTTTCTTTATAAAAGTCTTCTAGCGCCTGGCCAAAGGCTTCTTCTAAAACGTCTTTGCACTGGTTTTGGCTGTGAATAATGGCGGCAGTGTTTTCAATAAAGTTGCTAGCATTGAGCTTAGGCGCACCTGTCTGCATGAGTTTGGCCAGCACCGCTTCAGAAGTTGAGGCGTCTAGCAGGATATGGCTGTCAACGTTGCTGATTTTGTAGGCGATCTGGCTTTCGGTTCTAAGACCCTCAAAAGTCCAAAGAGAGACGGTGTAGGCGTATAGACCAGGCGAGAGGTTGCTTTGCCCTGGAGTAGTGCGAATGGCGGAAACGGGATGGAGCTTTTGGGCGGCAGTGGCGTAGCGATCGCGTATCCATAAAATTAGAGGATGAGTCGGATCTAGCAGCTCATTGCGCTTACCCATACTGCCCGTAATTTTAGGATCAAAGAAACAAGTGATAGGCGTGCTAGATTTGTGGAGTTGTGTGGGGGTGGCGCAGCGATTTTGCGAGATAAAAAACTGCAAATCGATCTTAGCTTTTTCTGACAGTGAAATATGGAACAGCTCACCGCTCTGCTGCGGCGCAATCACCGTACCAGGATAGTATCGACTAAAACAGTCATGCACAAAGGCGTACATCTCATCAGGCTGCAACCATCTCCCCTGACGCTTACTCTCTCTAATTGCTTCTAAAATATGGTCTGAAAAGGCTAGCATATTCACTGCTTCCTTTTCTAAGTCCTCTTGAAGGACGCGCTTATTTTCTAAGGCGGTGACCGTTTGCTCAATTCTAAGCTGCTCTTCTTCACTCGTCAGATTTTTTTCAAACAGCTCCACTAGCAGCTTCTCGGTCATTTCTCCTAAAATACCTTCAATATCGCCCACGCTCTCTTCAAAAATCCGAATCCGCTTGTACAGCCGCTCTAAAATCTCTGCTTCAATCGTATCTTTGAGGCTAAAGTTGACGATTGAAATGCGGTCGGCCTTTTGATTCAATCTGTCTAATCGACCAATGCGCTGCTCCACCCGCATCGGATTCCAGGGCAAGTCATAGTTCACCAGAAAGCGGCAGTGCTGTAGGTCAATGCCTTCACTACCTACCTCTGAAGAAAGCAGGACAGCGGGGCCGTCTTCTTGGCGGAAGTGCTGGACAATATCCCACTTGCGATCGCCCATATCGCCCATAATCAGCCCGGTCGAAATGCCCTCCGCATTCAGCCGCCGCTCCAAATATTTCAGTGTGCCTCTGAAATAAGCAAAAATAACAAACTTCTGAGTACGCTCTTTTTTCAATTCCTTTTTTAAAAATATTCGCAGCTCGTTGTATTTACTGTCCTCGGCTTCGAAATCAGCAATGCTAATTTGTCTAAAAGAGAGATTTTCCGCCGGCAAATCTGCTGTGCCAGAAGTCTCTCGCAGTTGGGAGGCAACGCCTAGATCTTCCCACAGCGATTCTTCCACCAATCCTTTCAAACTATTGTCTGCTCGCCAGGCTTCTAGCGCGGCTACCATACAGCTCGCCATTTGTCGCTGCCTTGAAATCAGGCTTAGGAGAGGAACGCCTTTTTTCCCTTTAGTCTGCTCCCGAATTGCTTCGGTGACTTCGTCATAAAACTTTCGCTCTAAGGGTGAAAAGTTCACAGTCAGCGTTTGCGGGTCGCGCAGCACCCGGTTTGGGAGAACATCTCGTTTGCGGCTGCGGGTGATGTATTGACCGAGAAGCGAAACTTTTTCCAGCTTGTAACCTAGCTCTACTCGGTCTGATTCTTGTAGTGGGTGTGATTGTTCTAAGCGCTCTTTTACTTGCTCTAACAAATAGCTATTTTTGAAATAGCTGGACTGCAACGCTCTCTCGACGGCAGCTTGAGCTTTCTGAGGCTCAGGCGGACTAGCCCATAGATACCTCAAGGCATTTACCACCGGCTGATTGGCGTCTAGCATTTTGCTGAAGATATCTTCATTAAAAAAATCATCTGGGCTGATCAGGCGCAGCAGCTGATACAGGTTTGAGCTATCGATTTGAACCGGCGTGGCGGTGAGCAGCAGCAAGTGGTGAGCGGCATCTCGAATGAGCTGCCCCACCCGGTTGCTAGCGGTGGTGGCGTTTCTGAGGTAGTGGGCTTCGTCGATGATGGCCAGATCAAAAAGGCCGAATTCGTCATTAGCAGGATTAGCATCTAGCAGGCGGGCAAATTCGGCGCGGGCGTTTTTGGCGCTCGAATCTTCCCAGTTACCGCTAGGGCGCAGCCCTTCTAGGCTGGCGATACAGGCAAAGGACTGATTTCGCTGCTGGGTTTCGAGGCAAAGCCTAGTTCGGCTAAGGAGATCTTTGGCATCGACAATTTCGGCAAAAATATTGAACCGCTGGGCTAGGTCATCTTTCCACTTTTGACGAAGCATGGCCGGGCAAATAATCAGCAGCCTGCGGGCATCGGCGCGGGTCTGAAGTTCTTTCCAAATGTACATCGCTTCGATGGTTTTACCTAGGCCCACTTCGTCAGCAATCAGAATGCGGCCAACTGGGGAGTCGAGAAATTTGAGCACAGGTTTGAACTGATGGGCGTAGAAGTCTGTTTGGCTAGACTCCATGCTGTAGAAGACGTTGGTGAGCTGGCCTTTAATTTTTTCAAAGGTGAGGATGCGGCGCAGGTCGTCGGGGCCGCCAAATCTACCCTGGCGCAGCAGCTCTTCAATGCTTTCTTCGTCGTTACAGGGTTCTAGTAAGTTTTGGGGCTTGTAGATTTTTTCGGCGGGGCCAAACTGGACTTCTACTAGAGTGCGCGTGCCGGCCCGACGAATTTTGCCTGTAGTTTTGCCGCGTCTGCCGGGGTTGGCTTTCATCCGCACGTCTTGTCCGGGGTGCTCGGGATTCCAGTCTGCTGTGGCTTGAACCATGTGTTGAGATAGTGCTAAGGGGAACTTTTCTACATCAGGTTTTACATCAGGTCTTTACCATCTTCGTATTTGTTCGGTTCGGGGGTGAAAATTTCTGCACCAGATTCTACGGTCTCGAAATAGCTAGGAAGGTTAATTTCTGGGCCTTCGCCTTTGGGAATGCTGAGTCCGTAGGCGATCGCAAATCGATTAAAGTCTTTTTGGTCTAATCCGTTGATGGCAAGGTCATCGGGGGTCGGAATTTGCCTGAGCTGGTAGGGCGGAATATCGGCGTTGCTGTGCTGAAAGTCGCCGTGGGTAGCGAGAATGGCGTTTGGGAAGAAGGTTGTATTGCCGCCACCGCCGCCGACAAAGACTTTCAGGTTTTGACCAATGTCTTGCTTGACCGAAAATTGTCTGATCTGGTGGTGTTTGTCGAGCCCGTCTGTCACTACCTTAGCTACCAGCTTTTGTATTCTTCTGCGGGTTGTGCTGCGCTGTATTTGAGTTTGTAGGTGGGGGTCGGCAGGGTTAGCAGGGGCATTGAGCGATCGCTGAATACTCTCGGTAGAACAATTGAGTTCATCAGCGGCTTTTTCTACAAAGGCGCTGACGCCTAGAGGTTTTACCTGGCCAATATAAAAATCTACCTGGCGGTTGCCATCGCCTTGCTTGAAGATAAAAGCCGCGCCATCTAAGGTGCCATCGCCGATGTCAAAGAAAGTATAAAAGCCTTCTTGCGCCTGACGAGAGTTGAGAAATGACCAGACGGCAGCGGCAATTTCGGGTGTGACATCGCAATCTAGGCCATCTTCAGCAATGTTGTCTGCTTTCCACTGTCTTAGATGAGCCACTAGCTGGTTGAGGCTATTGAGGGTGAGATCTGACGTTTTGATGTCGCTGCTGTTGAGTAGCCAGGCGAGTGCTAGCACTTCTTTAAAGGTTGTCAATGCGTCAGAATCGTAGTGTTCTACTGGCACACCGAGCTTGACGCTCCAACGGACGGTTTGATTGGTGAAGAGATCAGGTCTGTTTTGAATGATCCATTGCTGCGATCGCTTAATCACACTGCTCAAATAGTAGGCACATAGGCTTTTAACCGTCTCATCATCATCCAGCTCAGAGATTTGCTCTAGTCGCCAGTCGTCTTCTTGGCTATCTTTGCGAAAGTCAATTGCGGCTAGTCGCATTTTGATGTAGCTGATGTTTTTTTGAATCGGGCGGCTGTTACTGCGCCATTCTGCCACCGTTAGCCCGGTGAGCAGCGTGCCATCTTGCAAAATGGCGAGCTGTGTTGGCATCAGGGTTTCGTCCAAAGTCAGTTTGTCTTGCGTAGGTTCGGCGAAGGTGACTACTTCCGACTGGTCACGGGCGACATCTCGAAAGCAAACTTTGGTATAGCCTGTGCCAAAATCAATGCCCAGGTTGATATCGAGATCAAAATTATCTTCAGTAGGTAGCTGCGGAACAACTTGAGAAAAGTCTGATTCTTGAGTGATTTCGGTCTTTGCTGCGGTCTCAGATGACGCTTGCTCAACACGCTCTTGAAGCTGACGCATCAGCTCATTGAGATCTCTGCTGAGCCCTTCAAAGTCGCTGTATAGGCCAGTGATTTGGCTTTCTAATCGGTTTGCTGAGTGTGAGACCTGCTCGGCGATCGCCGCTTGCTGGGTTTCGCTCTGCTGTTGAGATCGAGCGATATACTCACGCTGTTGATCTGAGATGGCGTCTGTCCGCATAGACAGGTCGCTCAAAACAGTTTGGATGCTTTGAAGTGTAGTGTTCACCTGCGCTAGTGACTGCTCTAGTTCTGTTTGCTTTAGCTTTGCGGCTAGCTCATCTGCGCTGCGATTGGCTGTTAGGTCTGTCAACTGCTGCTGCTGCCGATCAATATCTTTTTGAATGGCTGCTATTCTCTGAGCAGTGGCGATCGCCTCGCTGCTTTGCTGAGAGAGCGCTTGGTTTAGCGCTGCTGTGCTCTGCTGGCGGCTGATGCCCTGCTGATCAAAGGTATCAAGGCGCTGATTGATCTGTTGTACATTCAAAGCTAGCTGGTTTGACTGCTGCGCGCTATTGGCTGCGATCGCATCTAAATGCTGAGACTGCTGGCGGCGGCTGAGCAGGCTGAGAGCGGCAGATAGAGAAAGAGGCGCTACAGCGTAGGCGGGTTGCTGGGTGGTGAAGGTAGCGATCGCACCCACAACTGAAGCCGAAACGGCAACGTATTCAGCTAAGCGTATAAGCTTGCGACGACTGGCTGACATGAGATTCATGCATAAAAGTATCTCAATGCTATCAAACTACCCTGGTTCAGAAACCCGTGATAGACAAACTTACGGGTAGCAAAAGAGGCGATAGCTCTAGAGCTAGCCTAGCCATGAGTAGTGAGGTCAACAGCATATATTTTTCCACCAGCGGCCACAAAGAGACGATTTCTCTTGTTTCCTCCAAAAGTAAGATTTGCACAGACTTCAGGAATAAATATTTTGCCTAACTGGGTCGAGTCAGGCGCATAAATTTGCACGCTGTCGGCAGAACTAGAGAAAAGATTTCCCTTTTTATCGACACAGAGACCGTCTGGCTGACCTGGATCAACGACTGTAAATATTCTGCCATTGACAGCTCGCCGTTTGTTGACTATGTCGTATCGGCGAATGTCGTGATAGAGGTCGGGGTCTTCATAGGCGGAAGTATCTGAGACATATAGGTGACGTTCGTCTGGGCTAAAGACCAAGCCGTTGGGCCGAGTCATCTCGGTAATAACCGCTTCGATTTCACCTGAGGCCGGATCAAAGCGGTAGACATAGCTGCCGGGCTGTTCTGGCTCGCCGCCGCAGCCTTGGTTGGCTTGGGTTAGACCAAAGGGCGGATCGGTAAACCAAAGCGTGCCGTCGCTTTTGACGGTGATATCGTTAGGGCTGTTGAGCCGCTTGCCCCGATAGCGATCAGCCAAAATGCGCCATTCGCCGTCGTGGTCTTGGCGGATGATGGCCCGGTTGCCGTGAGAGCAAGCAACGATGCGCCCTTCTAGATCGAGCGCATTGCCGTTTTGATAGCAAGAAGGTTCTCGCACTGTACTGATTTGCCCGTTGTGCCAGCGCAGCAGGCGATCGCCTGCTGCGCTGGCACAACGGGCTGTCGTTTGCGGCAATGTACACCGGGCCTTCATTGTGGCAGTCTTCGCTAGCTAGGGTGACGAGCAGCGCGTTTTCGGGCACAAGATCTCTAAAGCGAGGATCTCGAATTTCTACTTTGAGCGGGGAGGTTTCAGATTTCATTGCATTTACCTTGGGTGTAACTGGCTTGGCGATCGCCTATGCCATTAGGCGTAAATGCCTTGATCACAGGCAGCTATGCCAAGGATAAAGGTTGAGAGCTTCACGAGACAAATTGTTCTACACGTCGGTTTTATAGGTCAATAGAACGATGTTTGATAGACCTATAAAACGATACGATTTTGGAAAGCTAACAGCTATTGTTTTGCTGCTGTGTAGAGGAAACTAAAGAAATGATTTTGAAATCTGTTTTGAAAAAGGTGGGGTTTGCCAGCTCACTCTGTAGCGCCCTGATGCTAGCGAGTGTTCCTTTGATTCGGAGCGCTGCTGCTCAAACAATAGACGGATCAGCGATAGACGGATCAGGTGCAGGCGATCGCGCTACCCGATTAAGAGCGCTGCAATCGACGGTACTCGACAGAGCGGCAGTGCCTTCGGGCCAGTATCAGCCATCAGTACTACCTGATCAAACGGTGCCGATTAGTCCAATCGAGTCGAGTGCGCCGCCGCTACCAGAAGACCGATCTGTAGCGATCGCCACCGCCATACCTGTCAACAACCAGCTATCGATTAGGCTAGTCAACGACACAGGCACAACGGTGACTTACGAGGTGCTAGGGGAGACCACCAAAAGAGAGCTGATGGGAGGCGAATCTGCTATGCTACAAGGCATTTCGCTGCCTGCTACCATCACAACAGTTCGCCCAGACAATGGGCTAATAGACGTAACAGCCGACGCTTCAGAAGCGGGAATGCTAGAAATTTCGCTCATGCAAGAACCCACTCTAGACGATACTCAAGGCGTTATCCGCATTCAATCAGACGGCCAAGTGTTTGTGAACTGACCTGCTTGTGAACTGACCTGTTTCTGAACTGACTTGTTTCTGACCTGACTTGTTTCTGACCTGACTATGCAGGCTGAGCGCATATTAGCGGCTATCAGGAAGACGCCCCCGCAATCAGTTGGGTAAATAGTGCTAGTGGGTATGGGTATATAGTGCGTTTTTCTATGCCCACCCTTCTATACCCACCCTATTTTGGCATCCTTCAGCATCCTGACGATGGCCTCATCGAAGTGTTTCTACCTCAAGGGTTTTCTATCTCAAGGGTTTTCTATCTCAAGGGTTCTATCTCAACGGTATAGTTACGCTGTTCCCAACGATGGCTATCTGTCCAGAAAAAGGTAAATTGGACAGATGTTGTCTGGTTGACAGCATTTTGAGCGTCAGCACTTTGAATATTAGCGCCTAGAATATCGGTGCCTAGAATATCAACATAGTGAACCGCCAGCGGGTCTATTGATTGAGAGACTGTTTCCTGTATTGTTCGCCAGTCATCTGCCGACCAGCGCAGCCGAAACTCGGCTTCTGCTTGAATGCGTAGCGTTTGCTGCGAGCGCATACTGCGAACCTGACGATGAAACTTCCATATCTCGAAAGATTTACAGCCGTTTTTATGGCGACTCTGATCGAGATAGCGCTCGGCCACTACCGGAATCAAATCATAAACGCGGCCATCTTGAGCAGAGCGCAGCAGCTTAATATATTCGGCATGAGCCCACATTAAAGGCATTGCCGCTCCTGTGGGCTCACCTAAGTACATATGCGCTTGGGGCAAATCTGGCTGATCCCAGACCTGCTCGGTCAGCAGGCCAGTCTCGGTGGCAAACTTCTCCATCGCTCGAATGTAAGGACTGACATCTCGCCCTGCTGCCAGCTCGTAGTGGCCTCTTTCTGCCGTCAGTAGGGGCCAGGCCCTCCCTTGTCCGATGCCTTCATAGGCGCTGCCATCTGCCTGCTGACCGTAGCCATCGTGGTTGTAGCGACGCCAGCAGGGGCCATTAGGCGTTTCTACTTTTAAGATGGCATCGACTACTTTAAGTGAATCTACGACAAGTGCATCGTTGGCACTGAGAATGCCATAGCGCACAAACAGCAAAAAACCGGCGTCAACAATCTCTTTGGCTAAAAACTCTCCTGACTGGTTTTGAGAAAATTGGGCATTCGTACCCGGCGGACGAGAAGATATCTTTATCCTGCTGTGATTGGGGTCTTCGTTGGGACGAGGCTGATCGATCTGTGCGGGTGTAATTCGGATAAAATGCCGCCGAATACCAGGAACTAGAGTGCCTGCTGTGGTCACTGTCCAGGCGCGAATATGGTCTGTCAAAAAGTCGGCATAGTCTTCTATGTAGTTGGCCAGCGGGCGATCGCCGTTTTGCCTGGCAAATGCCCCCGCACAGACCAAAGCGGCAATATTACAGGCCAGTGTTGAGGGCGAATAACCGCTGTTCTCTTCCCACCGCTCTTGCTCAGTCGCCGGGCCGTGCCTAATTAAATACCCTGCTGCCTTGATCACCATCGGGTATACATCAAAGGCTTTGGGCAGTGCGCCTGCTTCAGATAGCTTCCACGAGAGCAAAATGGGAAAGGCCACTTCATCGAGCTGCATCCCTTGCCAGTAAGGTTCGCCGTCGAGCCAAAAATTTTGGGCAAACCCACCGTCATCGTGCTGTACGCTCATCAGGTAGGTAAGCGATCGCATGGCTGTTTTGATATTTCCAGCCGCCATTAGCCCGGTGACGCTATTCACCATGTCTCTTGTCCAGACCAGATGGTATCCGCCTGTATCGCCATCGCCTTTTTTCTCTCCCCACGGAAAGCTGAGCGAAGCAATGGTCGCTCCTGGGTAGGTTTTGTCCTCATGGGCGAGCAATAGGCTAATACTGCTCTTAAATAAACGGCCATTGTCTTGAGCAATCTTTTCGAGTGCGTTTCCCTCCTGTGCCCGGCTCCACTGCGAGTGAAAAGTTTTTTTGTGCTGTTCAAACGGAATATTTAAAGACTGCATCAGGGTAGATAGCGCACTCTCTAAGCTGCTGCCGAAAGCAAGCCCCAGGGTAAATGTCTGCGCCGCTGTTAAATCAAGTTCTCCGATAAGGCCGATATTGCCGTCAGTGGCCTGATTAAAGGCCCAGTCGAGCTGATAGTTTTGCGAGAGATCTTGCCAGCCGTCGCTGCGACCTACATAGCCACAAGAGAGCTTTGAGAACGGAAGGGTCGCACCGAGAACTAGCCAGCGATCGCTCTTCTGAGAACCCTTCTGAGATACTTTATGAGCCGCCAACAGTTTGCGGCCAGCTACCTCAATGATATGGCCATTGTTGCCCCAGCCCCCAATTCCTAGATGCGGCGCACACAGCGCATATAGCTTAAGCTCAGAGAGAAAATCAATATTGCCTGTGAGCGTTGTTTTTTGAAGTAGGCAGGCAAGATGCGGATCGCTAATGACTTCCTTTGTAATCTGATACCGCGCTTCCGGATCGCTATTGACGACTCGATAGCCTAAAGCGTTGTCCCAAATCTTTTCTGTTTTACTTTTGAGGTGTCGTTTCTCCTCATGAAAAAAACTGTGGCCATCTGTAATCAAATACTGCAAATCTCGAATTTGAGGGAGATCAACCATTGGATAGTAGACTTCGGTGACCGACCCATTCCATAGCGTGAACCACAGCTTGCTAGTCTCAGAGTAGGCGGTGCCGACCCCATCTTTGTTTGATTGAGTCCAGCGAGGCTCAATACCAGGTGCGCCGAACGCAGCTTTGCCGTCAAAGATTTTTGCCATAGTTTCCTTCTAGTTTAATCTTCTGTCGAGCTGTCGCCAACCGGCCTTTAACGCGGGCCTCCTTTAACGCGGGCCTATAGTTTAGGACTCTCATGGCATTGTCGCCCTGGAAAACCTCCCTGACGACTTTTCTGATTTTTGATGAATGAAGGGGAGTAAAATCAGAAATAAATTTTTTCAGCTTTTCCTGCTCTGCGGTAGCCTGCTCTGCGGTAGCCTGCTCTGCGATAGATAGACGGTAGATAGACAAGTTTGAGCTGATATCTAGATTGTAGGGCGGCTAACTAGACTACTGTTGTCTGATCGGTGACAATTGAGTGTCAAAGCAATGACAAATGCTTTTGAAGTCTCTAGCGCGCTTTCTGATGCGATAAAATAACTTCAAAGACGTTAATGACGTTAATCTCAGGAATTTTAGGTAATTTTGAATGCCTTTTGAATCACGCCCATCTGAGGCAGAAAAATCTATGCCAGAGCACGCGGAAAATCATCACAACCCATCTGAAAGCAAGCCTATTAATCCGTGGATTGAAGCCGCACAGACGATTGGTTTGAGCGTTGTACTGGCGCTGGGCATTCGAACGTTTGTCGCTGAGGCTCGCTACATTCCCTCGGGCTCTATGCTGCCAACGTTAGAGATTCATGACCGCCTAATCATCGAAAAAGTTGGCTATCACTTCAATAGCCCTAGCCGGGGAGATATTGTGGTTTTTCACCCGCCTGAGGCAGCGGGCAAACAGTTTGTCAAAGAAGCATTTATTAAGCGCGTTATCGGCTTGCCAGGTGAGACGGTAGCGGTCAAAAACGGCAGAGTTTATATTGACGGTCAGCCGCTGGCAGAAAACTATACAGAGTCGCCGCCCGCCTATGTCTGGGGGCCAAAGAAGGTGCCACAAAACTCTTATTTAGTTTTTGGTGATAACCGCAATAACAGCGATGATGGTCATGTGTGGGGCTTTTTGCCGAGCGATCGCATTATTGGTCGTGCCATTGTCCGGTTTTGGCCGCTCAACCGTTTAGCCTACCTAGCCGACCCCACCTATCTATAGATAGGCCCCACATCTCTGTGAAAAGTCTTTTCCAACCGTTCCGGCTGACGCGCCATCCTCAGCGCATCGCAGCTTTTGAAGCCATCGTTATCGGGCTGGTTTCGGGCCTGTCGGCGGTGCTACTCAAATGGGGGGTGGGCTGGCTAGGTACCTGGCGCGTCCATTCGGCCAGTCAAATTCCGGCTTGGGTCGCATTGCCTGCTATCGGCCTAGTCGGCGGCGGCTTAGCTGGCTGGCTGGTAGAACGCTTTGCCCCCCAAGCTGGAGGCAGCGGCATTCCGCAGGTGAAGGCAGTGCTGGCCAAGGTGCCGATGCCGTTTAATTTTCGTGTGGCTCTAGTCAAGTTAGTGAGCGGTATTTTGACGCTGGGTTCGGGGTTGGCACTGGGACGAGAAGGCCCGACAGTGCAGGTCGGTGCGGCTCTGGCGGCTCAGTTGAGTCGGTGGTTTCCGACTGCGCCGGGCCAACGCCGACAGCTGATCGCAGCCGGGGCCGGGGCGGGGTTGGCGGCAGCTTTTAATGCGCCGCTGGCAGGCGTATTTTTTATCATCGAAGAGCTACTTAGGGATTTTTCGAGTGCGACACTGGGCACTGCGGTGCTGGCGGCCTTTGTCGGTTCGGTCGTGGCTCGGCTGTTTGGCGCGCACGGGCTTGATGTCAACTTGCTAGACACTGCGCCGGTTACAGATTTTTCGGCGGCTGAAATTCCGCTCTATGTACTTTTAGGCATGATTGCTGGCGTCATCGGTGCTGCCTTCAATCAGGGCATTTTGGCCAGCTTGAGCTTTAATCGAGATCGGTTGGGCTGGCCTTTGTCGTTGCGGGTAGGGCTGGCCGGATTTGTCTCAGGGCTAATTGTGGCTTGTTTGCCTGTGGCTTTTCGCAATGGTAGCGGTCTGCGCGAGGTGCTCAGTACCGGCCAGGCCGATTGGCAGCTAGCGGCGATCGCCTTGGCAGCCCAGTTTTTGCTAACACTAATTGCCTACGGCTCAGGAGCCCCAGGTGGTCTATTTGCTCCGGTGCTGGTGATGGGTGCGTCTCTTGGTTCGCTGATGGGCAGCGCCGCCCATTTGATTTTTAATGTCAGCTCGCCTGTTACCTACGCGCTGACAGGCATGGGAATTTTGTTCAGCGCCGTTGTTCGCGTGCCGATTACCGGCATTGTGATTGTTTTTGAAATGACGGCAGACTTTAATCTGGTGCTGCCGTTAATGATTGGTTCTATTACTGCCTACTTAACTGGCGAAGCCCTCGCGCCTGGCTCACTGTATGATCGTCTGCTTGACTGGCGGGGTATTCGGTTAGAAGAAGATTCGCCGTCTAAGTGGTTTTTGGCCGGGCTCAGTGCGAAAGATGTGATGCAAACAGAGGTTGAGGTGATAGAGAGCGACATGGCTTTGGCTGAGGCGATCGCAGTGTTTTCTCAGTCAAAGCATCAGGGCTTTCCGGTGGTGCAGCAACGGCAAGTCATTGGCATGATCACTCAGAGAGATCTCAGTGATCTCACACAGCGGCTTCAGGCTACCAAAGAGCTATCAGGAGAGACCATAATAGAGAGCTTGATTGACTCGCCGCCGATTACTGCGAATCCTGATCTCTCCTTACTAAAAGTGCTTTCTCTGTTGGATCAGCATCAGCTTAGCCGCTTGCCTATTGTGAAAGATCAGCAGCTAGTCGGGATTGTGACGCGCAGCGATATCATCCGAATAGAAGTCGAGCGATTAGCGCAAAAAGGTCTGCTTACCTAGTTTTGTCTTTTTTGCTTAGTCTTTTTTGCTTAGTCTTTTTCGCTTAGTTTTTTTCGCTTTAGATGAGAAGAGGTGGGTTTAGGGCAATAAGATGAGCCGATCAAGAGAAAATGCGCCGGGGCCGAGAATGGCGATCGCACTCAAAATAAGTACGTATATAAACGCCTTTTCATAGCTAGGCGGTTCGCCCTTGCCATTGGGCCCTTCGTACTGCCCTGCTGGAATTTGAAACGGATCTTGAGCGACAAAGGGCGAACCCTTTGACATTTCTAAAATCATCGCAAAGACCATAGAGGCCAAAATAGCTAAGCTCGCTAGCGGCGTGAGCAGGCCCAAGATGAGGAAAAAACCGCCTAAAAACATCGACAGCGCCGATAAAAGACAGAGAAAGACCGGCATCTCAATGGCTTTAGCCCACTGTTTCAGATGTGTTAGCTTGGGCCGACCGTGCAGCACAAACAACAGACCAATCCCGACCCGCAGCACGAGTAAAAGCCCGCCGAGAACACCAGCGGGAAAGCCGATGTAGAAAAAATCTACAATGTTGATAATCGGAGGGGGGAGCCTAAGCAGCAACCCGCTAGTCAGAATAAACGTGGCGATCGCATAAGTTCCATAGATGGCAAACTTTATACCCATAGCTAAAATTCTCGGTAAGAGCCTATCTGAAAAGTTGTTCTGTTTTTGTTTTGGTGCTTAAAGACTGATCTGAAGACTGATCTTCAAATTAGTTTTGCATACAGCGATTATTCACGCCTCCTTGTCCTGCTGTTTCTACGGCCTTTATAGGGTGATCTTTACCCTGACCCTGTTCGGCCCGTGGAGTGTTTGCAGATATGCTTAATTGTGCTAGTTGAGCCATAGTCGGGATGAGACAGAACTTACTACCGAAAATTGTAGTCAAAACAGAAAAAGCTACCTCTCTCTATAGTTCGACGTTTTATTGCAGGGTTGAAGTCAGCCTACTGATGTTTTGAGAATCAAAATTTCTCCTTTTAGGATTGTTTTCACCCGCCCAAGATGGAGTAAAACTCAGTGATGTCGCCGCTGATGATGATGCGATCGCTGTCTTCGCCGCCATAAACGAACAGATTGTGACGGTCGAGAAGAGGCGGAGGGAAACAAATGGGCAACTAACTTGACGACGCTCACGGTAAGTACGCTCAACGCCAGCAGAATGAATAAATTTTCTACCATTATGGAACGTCTCACTGTAGATATTTTGCAGATATTTTGTCAGCTACTGTGAGTGTAAAAAATAGATATGGCTAAAACGTGAACGGATGATGTCAACCTGACGCCAAGGCCGTTCGTTAGGGCAACGCTAGCCGACGGTCGGCAGCCAAAACTTAAACGTGGTGCCCTGGTCTGGCTGACTTTCTACAAAAATCTGTCCGCCCTGCAATTCTACGAGCTGGCGGGTGATGGTGAGGCCAATGCCGGTGCCGCTGCTGTGCTGCGATCGCGCTTTCTCAGAACGCCAAAACCGATCAAATACGCGGGGCAGTTCGCGCTCAGACAGGCCGCAGCCAGTGTCACTGACGGCTATCCAAAGGCGATCGCCATCTGCCCAAGCGCTCAGCGTGATGCTGCCTTGCTGAGTATGACGAATGGCATTCCCCAACAGATTGATCAAGATTTGTTCGGTGCGATCGCCATCTGCCCAAACCCTGGGTAAATCAGTCGGGCAGGCCAATTGCAGCGTTGGCCCTTCGTCCATCAGCTGGCTGGCAAACCGCTCTACTAACGCTGCTAGCAAAGGTCTAACGGGCAGCGCCTGGGGCGATAGCGGTAAGCTGCCAGACTCTGCCTTAGACAGATCTTGAAGATTGTTGACTAGCCGTTCTAGTCGTTTGGTTTCTTTGATCAAGCGGCTGCGAATATCGGGAGTGGCTTCTAAGCGATCGCTGTCAATTTCTTCTAAATAGCCTCGAATCACCGTTAGGGGCGTGCGTAGCTCGTGAGAGAGATCGCTCACCATTTCGCGGCGGCGCTGCTCGGCATCTTCAATGGCTGCCACCATCTGATTGAGGCTTCTACCTAGCCGCGCCAGCTCGGGAATCGGGCTAGTGGGCACTCTTTCTTGCAAATGACCGTTGGCTAAGTGATAGGCGGCCTGCTCTATTTCTAAAAGCGAGTCGTTAATTCGATAAGCGACCCAGTAGCTGAGCACGGCAGCAGCGATCGCCCCTACGCCCAGCGCCAGCAAACTGCTATAGCTCCAAGCCGACTCAAACCCCAATAGAATGTCTGCTCGGGCAGAGCGCAGTAAAGAGCCGCTGTCTTCTAAGCCATCTAAGTGCCGCGAGAAAAGATGGGCAGACGACAGCTTGCTAATGACCGAAAAGCCGAGCAGCCCAATTGCCATTACCATGACGTGAGAGACAAACAGCCGGTGATGCAGCGTCAGCTTAGGCACGATCATCCTCAAACTTGTAGCCCACGCCCGTCACTGTTTTGATAAAAGTCGGCTTAGCCGGATCGGGTTCAATTTTTTTACGCAGTCTGGCAATTTGAGTATCAACGACGCGATCGTCCCCAAAAAAGTCATCTCCCCAGAGATTGTCAATCAGCTGACTGCGCGTCCAGGCGCGGCCCGGATGACTCAAAAAAGTTGCCAGCAGCTTAAATTCAAGCGCTGCCAGTGCCAGCGTCTCCGGCGTTTGGGCGAGCTGCCGCACTGCCGTATGCTGGTCAAGATTGAGGCTAAAATGCTGCGTTTGATAGACTTGCTCGCTATCTACCTCCCGCAGGCGACGGCGCAGCAGAGCCCGCACCCTGGCCACCAACTCAATCGGGCTAAAAGGCTTCACCAGATAGTCATCGGCCCCGGTCGAGAGCCCAATGACGCGATCTAGCGCCTCTCCTTTAGCCGTCAGCATCAGCACATAGGGATCTTTGCCGTTGGCCTGCTGGCGAATGCGCGTACAGATTTCTAAGCCATCTAGCCCGCCCGGTAGCATCCAGTCTAAAATCACCAAATCTGGACTACAGTCTTCAAAGGCAGCGATCGCCTGACTCCCATCTCCGCAGTGGCGACAGGCAAAGCCCTCTTTTTCGAGCAGCTGTTGAATCAGGTGCGCAATTTCAACTTCGTCCTCGACAATGAGTATTTGATTATTCATAGGCTATCTCGCTGGCAAAACGCCGGATCACAACTCCGCAATCAGAAGTCTTCCTAAGCATTTAGGATATCGCACAACCACCGTGAATCATCCGCGAATCATCAGGGCCTCGAAGCTTGCTTGATAAAATTGACACGCAAATCGAATATAGTTGACATACTGCTGACACATTCTTTCACTACTGTGAAACTGTCTTCAAAAGAGACGCTGTTCTTCAGAAGCTGTTCTTTAATAACAGTCTACCTAAAAACAGCCCATTCAAAAACAGTCTATCCAAAGAGGCTATTTCTTATGAAAGTTTTTACCAGCTTAGTAGATGTGCTCGGCTACCTGACTGAGGGAGCCCTAGAGCTTTTCAGTCCCAATCACGATTCATATCCATTGGTAGGCGTGCAGCCCTACAGCGGCGAAGCCTATCACCCCTCCAAAAAGTCTAAAAAATCTCATTACCTAGAACCTGTCGCCAAGGTATCTAACTCCTAACAACCCGCAAGTCTTATCGATAATTTTTCGATGCTTTCTAAAGCAATCCCTTGTATACTTCGTTAGCTCCTCATATCTTACAGGGCAGGTCGGCTACCGATCTGCCTTTTTTATTTCTTTTTATTTCTCTATGTGTCTCTATCTCTTTTCAAAACGGTCATAAATCTGCCATAAAAGCCACACAGGTTTGCCATGAGCGCAGCCTACGATAAAACCGTTCTGAAGAGCTGGAATTAATTAAAGGAGGCTTTTCTCATGAATGTGATTAAAAAGGGTTTGATTGGCTTGAGTTTGGTAGCTATGCTAGCAGGCTGTAGCCCAGGCACCAAAATTAACGCGACTGCGACTGGCCCTAACAAAAACTCTCCAACTGCCGGGGCAGCACCTAATAAAGTGGGGACAAATAGCCAAGCCAACGGCCAAAAGGCCGACCCGATGCCGGGGCAGCTAGCTAGCGCAGCCGGGGAAACAGATCATGAGCTGCTTTCAACAGTAGACGTTAAGCTGACGAACGGTAGAGTCAAAATTTCTCAGCCGCAGGCAGGGGCGGGAGCGCTTGACTTCAATGTTCGCAATGAGACAAAGCTACCTCTAAACGTGTCGATTGTTCAAACCACACTGGAGCCTAGTCAGCTGATGGTCAAGGCCGGAAAAATAGATGCCGCTCAGTCGGGGGTGAAGACCGTTGCAGAGCTGCGCACCGATCCTATTGAGGGCGGGCAGCAAGAGACGATGACCAAAACGCTACCGCCGGGCGACTATCAGGTTGTGGCAACGGCGGTCGGTGAGAAAATGCCCGTTGCTCACGCGCCGCTGTTTCTGAGAGCCTTGTAGCGCGGTTTGCCCTGCCCAAGCTGATTTTATTTGTAGATTGTTGGATATTGGATTTAAGCGTTCGTAAAAGATCTTTTGCGGACGCTTTTCTGGTGCTTTGCAGCTTTGTGGCGCTGTCTAAAAACCATCGCATCGTCATGGCATCGTCATCGTATTGTCATCTCTCAGCGCTCTTAATTCGATAAGGTGCTGGCGGTAGTGAGGAATCTTTACGAGTTGAGCGCCTAGATGAAAAGAGATAAACTGGGTTTAGAACGGATCATCTTTTTTAGCGATGCGGTGTTTGCGATCGCTATTACCCTGCTCGCGTTAGATCTAAAGCTGCCTTCTAGCTCAGCAACCGCCAGTCTCTCTTACAGCCTATTGAGCTTATGGCCCGAGTATCAGAGCTATACCACTAGCTTTGCTATTATTGGTCTGTATTGGATTGGTCATCATCACTATTTCCGGTTTATTCGCCGCTATGACTATGTTCTGATCGGCCTCAATATTATTTTGCTTGCCTGCATTGCGACCCTGCCCTTTGCAACCTCAGTTTTAGACGACTATCCAAGCCATCGAGGGGCAGTGGCACTCTATGCGATTTGTATGGCCGTTACTGGCTATATGAAAGCGATGCTTTGGGCCTATGCCACTTACAAAGGCAGGCTGGTTTACCGCTGTCTGTCGTGGCGACGGCAGCGACTATTGTTTCAGCGAGCCTTAATTCCGCCGACTGTGTTTGCGCTATCAGTTGGGTTAGTTGTTTTGAGTCCGACGATGGCTAAGCTGAGTTGGCTAACGATTAGCCTGATCTGCTGGCCTTACCCGCTACATAAGCCGCTGTCGAACAGCAGTACAAAATACAGCAGTACAAAATACAGCAGTACAAAATAAATACCTGATTGTCACAATTTTGACATAAGCGATCGCTACCTTAAATCCGTATCAGACTCAGTTTTCTACTAAGTTTTCGCAGATCAAATCCTCATTTAGCTTATTTTCTGGAAGGTCTCGCTATGACAAAAATATCTTCGTTTTCGTTTCGTCGGCGTCATCGTCTTGTGATTTTGGCGCTGCTTGGCGTGGGAGCGGCGATCGCTCTGGGCCTGACCCTGACTCCGCTTCACATGGGTAAATCTTCTCTGACAGGCAAATCTCTCTCTTCTAACCCTTCTGCTAGCGCGTCTCAAGGCCGCTCTGCAAACCTGCTGACGGGTCAAACGCCGCCCTCCAATTCTCCTGGCAGCAGTCTGCTAGCGGCCCAAGGCCCCAACTTTATTAGCAACATGGTGCAGCAGGCTGGCCCCGCCGTCGTTAGAATTGACTCGACCCGCACAGTAAATGCTCAGCCGCAGTCAAATCCATTCAACGATCCTTTGTTTCAACAGTTTTTTGGCGGTCAGATGCCGAATGATCTTCAGCCGTCTCAGCAGCCTGAGCAGAAAATTGAGCGGGGAGAAGGATCTGGCTTCATTATCAATAGTGACGGTCAAATTATTACCAATGCCCACGTGGTTGATGGCGCAGATACCGTTAAGGTGACGCTCAAAGACGGTCGCAATTTTGAGGGCAAAGTGCTAGGCAGTGACCCCGTGACTGATGTTGCAGTTGTTAAAGTAAACGCCCAAGATTTACCTACCATCACACTGGGCGATTCTGACCAGATTCAGCCGGGTGAGCCTGCGATCGCCATCGGTAATCCGCTCGGCCTCGACAATACCGTAACAGCAGGCATCATCAGCGCTACTAGCCGATCTAGCAGTGAGGTAGGCATTCCTGATAAGCGCACCGAATTTCTTCAGACCGACGCGGCCATCAACCCTGGCAACTCCGGCGGGCCGCTGCTGAATGAGCAAGGCCAGGTCATTGGGATGAATACCGCCATTATTCAGGGCGCACAGGGGCTCGGCTTTGCCATTCCAATCAATACTGTGAAGCAGATTGCCGATCAGCTCGTGAGCAGCGGTAAGGTTGACCATGCTTATCTCGGTATTCAAATGGTGACCCTATCACCCGAGATAAAAGAGCGTTTTAATAGCGATCTCAATAGCGGGCTGAGCGTGAATGAAGATCAAGGCGTTTTGATCTACAGGGTGGTTCCCGATTCTCCTGCTGCCAAAGCCGGACTGAGGGCTGGTGATGTCATTCACAAAGTCAATCAAGACGCGGTGACCACCGCCGAACAAATCCAGTCAAAAGTTGATGCCAGCGGGGCCAATAGCCGTCTGCGCCTAGAGCTAGATCGCAATGGCCAGTCGCAAACCGTGACCGCTCAGCTAAAGCCACTACCGGCTCAAGCCGGAAGCTAAACCTACGCTGAGAACTTTACGAATAGTTATCTCAGCGGGCAAGTCAGCCCTTTACTGACTATGCTGAGGTGCGGATATCTGTCTTGATTCCCACTGAAAACCGATGACCAAAAACCGATGACCAAAAACCGATGACACCAGGGCCTGACCATAACCATGAGAAAAACCGCCTGCAAGCGGAAGAGCAGCGCATTCAGACAGCTCAGCGCTACAATACGGCCAGCCGAATTGTCAATGGGATTTACTATTTGTCGGGTGCGCTAGAAATATTGCTCCTGATCAGGTTTATTTTGAGGCTGACCGGGGCTAACCCGGCCAATGCCTTTGCTAGCTTTATCTATAGCCTTTCAAGCGTGTTCGTGGCTCCTTTCGCAACCCTGTTTGCAGCGCCAGCGATTGAGCAAACTCGCACATTTGATGTGAATACGCTGGTGGCGATCGCCGTCTATGCCCTATTAGCGTGGTTGGCAGCTAAGTTAGTCTGGTTGATTTGGGGGCCGCCCAGCTAGCACAGCGCTTCATAAGTTTAAATTTTCAATGGGCGTCACTAGGCAAAGTTGCTAATTAGCCAGGCAGTTCTTTAACGTTGGTTAAACTATATTTAACTTATTGTTAATCCATGGGCGTTGCGCCCATTTTAGCCTGTCTTTTTCTATGCAGCATTTTCTCAGCAAAGCCTCTGACGCTTGGGTGAAAAAGGTTCATCCTAGAATCGCCTCGTTTATTACTTTTTTCGGGATTGTTTGGCTGGGCATTTGTGCCTTGATCCTCTATTTACTTGCAGAGCTTTCTGAGCAGGTTTTAGAGCGCGAGGCGTTTGCCTTTGATAAGACTATCTTGCTGAGCATTCACCAGTTGGCTAACCCGGCGCTCGATCAGCTGATGATTGGCATTACTCGGCTAGGAGATCCGAGAACGGTCGTACCGCTGACGGCTATTATTTTTTGCCTCTTGTGTGTGCGGCGCTACTTTTTAGAAGCCCAATTTTTTGCGCTGAATGCGTTTGGTGGGGCTGTCTTGAGCTATGTTCTCAAGCTGGTTTTTAGCAAGGCGCGTCCGACTTTGTGGTCTCAGCCTATTTCTGAGGCCACGTTTAGCTATCCGAGCGGTCATGCGATCGGCTCTATGGTGCTCTATGGCTTTTTGGCGTATGTGCTGGCAAGTCTTTACCCGCGCTATGGTAAAGCGTTTTACGGCGCTGCTGTTTTACTGATTGTCGCCATTGGGTTTAGTCGGCTCTATTTGGGCGTGCATTGGCCAACTGATATTATCGCGGGCTACGGTATTGGCTTTTTGTGGGTGTCGGTTTGTATTACACTGCTGCGATTGCTTAAGCTCAAGGGCTCCGGTAAGTCGGCGCAGACTCGATGATAGCGTCAGCAGCACATCTAAAAAGACAAACACTGCCCGAGGCAGCACCGCATTTTCTAAGATAGCCACCCCGACGACGCGCTCTAGTGGTTCGGGCAAAGACTTGACCCTGACGCCGGTTGGAATTGGTTCGGCTTCTAACCGGGCTAATACAGCGACGCCTAACCCTTTTTCTACCAGCCCCATCAAGGTCGAATCTTCTCGGACTTCGTAGTCTACCGGCAGATGGTGGCCAAATCGAGATAGATGCACGTTGACGAGCTGATTGTGGGCGTGCGATCGCAAATTAGCCACTCGCGCATAGCCGGTTAGCTGCTCCCAGGTCAGCGGCCCTTGGTCTTCGCCAGGCGGCAGCAGTGCCACAAATTCTTCTCGAAATAGTTCCCAAGACTGAAACTCTGACGAAACTGGCAGTAGCGTGAAGCCCACGTCGGCCTGGCCCTCTCGCAGGGCTTGTTCTACCCCGGCGTAGAGATCGTGCTCGGCGATGTCTACACTTAGGCCGGGGTGCGATCGCCGAAACTGAGAGATTACATTGGGCAAAATATGAGTTGCGACTGTGCGCACGGTCGCAACTCGCACTCGTCCGGTATGCAGCTCTCGGGCCTGATTTGCCGTCTGCCGGATGCCCTTTAACTGGTCGAGTACGGTCTTTGCCTGTTGATAAATTTGCGTGCCGAGAGGAGTCAGCACGGCTCCTGATCGGTTGCGCAGGAGTAAGACCACGCCCAGATCGGTTTCGAGCGTGGTGATCGCATGGCTCACCGTTGACTGAGCCACGCCCAACTGTAGTGCTGCCGCGCTAAAGCCTCCCTGCTCAGCGACGGCTACTAATGCTACTAGCTGCGAAATTTTGGGTTGACCGTCGGCTGTTTTGACCATAGTCCCTTTTAATCGCGCCTATTTTTAATTGCGCCTTTCTAGTAGAGCGGAAAGCGGTCGTCAGAGCTATCGATAGCGTCGATATTAGCCATCCATTCCATACGTTGTCTGCGTTAGATCGCTGCTCCTACAGTAAGAAAATCGCTAGTAAGAAAAATTGCTCAGGCGATCGCTCATGTCCTACCTTATCTGCCCAGCTACCGCCGCCGATCTTCGTCCCTTGCTGAGCTTAATTCATCTAAAAGCTGAATTTGATGGCTGCCCGGCAGCGGTCACAGCTACCGCTGAAAAGCTCAACAACACGCTGTTTAGTTCACAGCCGTTGGCGCATGTTCTGCTAGCAAAAACCGACTCGGAAATTCCTGTTGGCTTTGCCAGCTATCACTTTACCTATTCTACCTTTCGCGCTCAGCCCAGCCTTTGGCTAGACGATCTGTTTGTCAAAGGTGAATATCGCAATCAGGCCATCGGGACTGATCTGATTCAGAGACTCTGCCAGATTGCCCATGAGCGTAACTGCGGGCGCATCGACTGGACAGTCGATATTCACAACTCAGCGGGCATCCGTTTCTATGAACGCATAGGGGGCAAACTGCAAACCCATGTTCATCTATGCCGGCTTAATCAGGCGGCGATCGCTCAACATGTCTCCCTTCAAGATGTCTCTTAAGTTCTCTGATACTGCGCTGTCTAAAAATATCGATCTTATTGGCGTATTGCTAATCTCATTTGCGCTGCTGGTCACCAGTGCCCTGACGAGCAGCTTCATGGCCTACCCGCTGCTAGCGGCGCTGATGCTGTTTATTCTCTTGTTGATGCGGCGCGGTTTCTCTCTACAGTCTTTGTTGCGGATGGGACTTGTTGGGGCTCGTCAGTCTCTGCCTGTGGTCAACGTCTTATTATTAATTGGCATGGTCACCGCTGTCTGGATGGCAGCGGGCACGGTGCCAGCACTGGTGTATTACGGTACCGGGCTGATCTCGCCGCGTTTTTTCATTCTCTGGGCGTTTTTGCTCACGAGTACTGTCTCTGTGCTGATGGGCACCTCGTTTGGCACGGTGGGCACTTTGGGGGTGGCGCTGATGGTGGTAGCGCGCAGCGGCGGCGGCGATGTCAATCCGGTAGCAGGCGCGATTATTGCAGGCGCTTTTGTGGGCGATCGCTGCTCTCCTATGTCTTCTAGTGCTCATCTGGTGGCAAGCATCACCCGCACATCGCTATACAACAATCTGCGCAACATGGTGAGGAGTAGCCTGTGGCCGCTACTGCTCTCTTTAGCATTTTACGCCTGTTTAGCAATCTTCCATCCGGTACCGCTCACTGACAACACGCTGACTACTGCTCTGCCCAAAGCCTTCGACCTTTCAGCCACTACATTTTTGCCTGCTATTGCTATCGTGCTGCTGGCGCTGCTGCGAATAGATGTCAAGCTGTCAATGCTAGCGAGTATTGGTTTGGCAGGGGCGATCGCTTATCATCTTCAGCACTATTCTTTTGTAGAAATTGTTCAATTCACGCTGTTTGGCTACCATCTTGACGCCGCCACGCCGCTAGACACCATTCTTTTAGGCGGCGGTCTGCTGCCAATGGCCAAAGCTACGCTGATCGTCCTACTTTCTACAGCCTTTGCTGGCATTTTTGCCGGGAGCCGGGTGCTGGGCTGCCTCGATAGCTGGCTCAACCGCATTCAAACGCGCCGTCAGCTAGCAGGAGCGACAGTGGCGATCGCCCTTCTCACCAATCTTTTCGGCTGTACCCAAACCATCGCCATTTTGCTCACCGGGCAAATCATGCAGCCCCACTATCGAGCCTACTGGCCAACTAAGCCTATCAGCGATCAGCAGCTGGCGATCGCGCTAGAAGACACCGCTGTTGTCATCGCGCCCATCATTCCTTGGAACATTGCCGGACTAATTCCGGCTACAGTGCTGGCGGTCGGCCCAGGATTTATCCCTTACATGGCCTATTTACTACTCCTACCGCTCTTCGCCGCCCTCAGACATTCACCCATCGACAGAAAAAAGCCCGCCTTATAGTAGAGGCGTTTGCCTGACAAACCCGATATTCTGTTGGTCATAATCAATCGCACCGCTATATTTGTGCAGCGCTATGACCGATATTCAAAACCAAATGACTGCTAGCCTCACCCAAGCATTTGCTCAGGCAGAGCAGCTGGGCAGTCTGGTCTCAGCCGTCGGCACCCAAATTTTTAATAAGGTTTCTACCGCTGCTGTCGATACGTCTACCCGCGTCGGCGAAGCGGCAACAGAGTCTGCCCATACTGCCCTAGAGCAAACGACTGAGAGCGTCGGCAAGACCCTCCACCCCATTGCCGAAAACCCAGCCGTTGACTACGTGGCCAAAATTCCTGGTCTCAAGTGGCTCACTAGCGCCTTAGGCCGAGTCGATAAAGAAAAAGCTGAGGCCGATGTCGCCAAGCTCAAAGCGAAGTATCCGGCTGAATCTGCCGAAGATCTCGCTCACCGCATCATTGTCGATACGACCCTTAAAGCGGGCGGTATTGGCTTAGCAACTAACATTATTCCGCCGGTAGCGCTGGGGCTGTTTGCTGTTGATCTAGCGGCGATCGCTGCCCTCCAGTCAGAAATGCTCTACCGCATTGCAGCGGCTTACGACTTCGATGCAGATGATCCAGCTCGCAAAGGCGAAGCGCTGACTATTTTTGCGCTCTCTGTCGGTGCCTCTAGCGCTGTTAAAACCGGTTTGAGCGTAGTCGAGCTAGTGCCGCTAGTAGGCGCAGCCGTAGGCGCAGGCAGCAACGCGGGCATTCTTTATAGTTTTGGCATTGCCGCTTCGCAGTTTTACAAGAGAAAGCGAGAGAAAAGGCCGTTGGCGCAATAAGGCCCAATGCCTGCTGCGCTCAGCTTCTTTTTTTGACGCGCAACACTTCAGCTATTTAGAAACGGATAGAGTGTTCTTTAAATGATTTAGCGGACTGATCAGACTGCTGACAAAAAACGCCATCTCGCAGCTAGCTACTACGTCGTCTCCAAAGCGGCCTCTGTGCTTAAGGAAATGCTTGACGGCTCTGCGTGAATTGCCTAAAACGATTCGGGTAACAATTATAGGCTTTTGCCAGGGCTTAGCTTTGGTCAGTCGCAGCGTACAGACATTTAAGCCGCTAGAGCGCACCAGCTTGAGCAAATAATCTTTTTCCAGGCGACAGGCCGGAATCTGATGATAAATGCACATTTTTGGGTTGTACCAAATTTCCCAACCCGCCCGGCTGATGTGAACCATGCTTTCAAAGTCTTCACCTTTAGAGGCCAGAGACTTGCCGACTGGCCCCTTTAGCCGCATTTGGTCGGGTATGCTGTCAAGCCATACCTGCCTGCGGACGGCCATCCCTGCGCCAGCGGGCAAATCGAGCTTATCGGCGTTAAAAAGGCGAGAGATTTCGCCATACTCTTTAATCGCGAGAAATCCCTGAATGCTCCTAAAGTTTTTGGGAGGCGTGACTTCAAATTCTCCGCGTATGCGACTGCCAAATACGCCTGCTTTAGGATGGGATTGGCCAAAGGCATAGATTTCGGCGACCCAGTGACTATCGGGAAAATTGTCGTCATCGAGAAAGCTGATGATCTCTGCCGGTGGCTTCGGCGATCGCTCGTCGTCGCGCAAAGGCAGCGCCCTGTCTAGATTCGAGAAAGTACTTCAGAGCGTAAGGCCGATCCCAAGAAGCCTGGTACTCTTGTACGATTTTCTGAGTGGTCATCGGTGCTGTTGTTATCAACAACGATAATCTCCCAATTAATGCTTTCTGTACCAGCCTGTGACTTGAGCTTTTCTAAAATCGTCAGCAATCGTCTCCGCAGAGTTATAGGCCCGGATGGCAACCGAAACCTCTATGCTCGGCTGAAGCTGACGGAGTGCTTGATTTGCGGGAGCCATAATCTGTTTCACATCGGTTAGCGATGTGCGGAAAAACATATCAAAATATCGGGCTGGCCGAGAGCCTGTGAGCCATGTTCGATATTATCACGGGGAAAATTTGGGGGTATAGCTACTCAGTGATGATTCAACTAAGAAAGTGCCTTTTTATAAAGGATTCGTAAGGATTGCGAAAGGGCGGGTTGACGGATCGTTTAGACAGCGTCGGGTTTCAAAAGACTCGTGAGCATTGGCTAAGCAGACGAGAAAGAAAGAAAGAAAGAAAGAAAGAAAGCGCCTCGTCAGAGACCCGAGAAATCAAACCATCGAAGCGGCCTCAATGAAGATGCGCTTGACTTCTGTGTGAGTTGCTTTAATCTTCTTTTCAATTCGTCGTACGGCTGCTTCTATTTCATCAGAAGAGAGCTCGTCGTTGAATTCAATATTCAGTGCTAGCAGCACGTCTTGCGGCCCTAAATGCAGCGTGATCGGCGCTTCAGAAGCTGAGACGGCACATCGGCGCGAACGATGGCCTTGATACTTTCGCGAGTCTCTGGCGAGGCGCTTTCTCCCACTAGCAATCCTTTTGTTTTAGCGACTAGCGCTGTTGCAACTACTGTTAGTAAAAGACCAATTGAGATAGACGCGATCGCATCGTAAGCCGGACTGCCGGTAAATTCGCTCAGCCACACGCCGACAAAGGCGATCGCTAGCCCCACCAGCGCCGCCGAATCTTCAACAATGACAATAAAAGCGCCCGGATCTTTACTGCGGCCAATCGCCTTCCACAGCCATAGGTCAGGGTTAGTCTGGGTCTTTTTAAATTCTCGAATAGAGACTGTTAGCGCGGCTCCTTCAAACAGCGCCGCCGCTAGCAATACACAATAGCTTACCAGCGGATTGCTAGCGGATTCGGGCTGTTGCAAGCTGTGAATTCCCTGCAGCACCGACAGCCCGCCCCCCAGCGAAAAAATCAGCACCGCGACTATCAGTGACCAAAAATATAGCTCCTGGCTACGACCTAACGGGTATTGCTCATCGGCGATCGCTTCGCTCTGCTTCAGGCCATATAGCAGCAGCACTTCATTCACCGAATCAACGACCGAGTGAATGCCTTCTGAGAGCATGGCGGAGCTGCCGCTGATAGAAGCGCCAACAAACTTAGCAATGCCGATAGCAACATTAGCCGCCATCGCCGCGTAAATGGAGGTCTTAGAACCGGTTGACATAGCAGCTGTGAATAAATAAGCAAAAATGAGCAGTCAGGCATCATCATAGCGCTCGCCCGACTGCTCAAGATGTCGATTTTACTGGACTTGATGGAGACAGCGCATTAGCGCCACAGCTGGTTAACTGCTCTTACGACCGCTGGCACGGCTCCCGGAATCCTTGTGAGTCTGCGGGCCTGTCTGCCGATAATGCCCAGATTAGAAGTGGGCTGCCGGTTGCTGCCGATAATTTCTAGGGCAGTTTGGGCAATGCCGCGCGTACGAGAATCGCGATCGCCCAGCAGCTGATTTAAAAAAGGCACCGCTGGTACGGCCTGTCTACCCAAATAAGCAATTCCCAAAGTCGCCAGCTCTCGGGTTTGAAAATCGCTAGAAGTTGCTGCCGAGACTAAAGCTGGCAAGATCAAATCGCGATCTTCAGTCAGCGTCCATAGGGCATCTGCCGCGTAGAGGCGCACCAGCGCATTGTCGCTATTCAGCGCAGCGGTGAGGGTGGGGATAGATTCAGGCCCAACTTTTAGCAGCGTGCCTGCGACCGTTTGGCTGACGCCTGTATCGCCGCCCAAAAGCGCCTGTGACAGAGCAGGCAGGGCAATCCCTGCGAGCGGGCCAAAATCGCCTAGAGCTGAAGCAGCGGCCTGGCGAACGCCGCTATCGCCATCGTTAAGCGTATTTGCCAGAATGGGAATGGCTGATCGCAGAGCAACGCTACCCAGATTGTTAGCTGATCCGATGTCGCCAATTAACGTTACGGCGGTTTGCTTGGCAACGCTGTTTGTGGTCTTATCGGCAAGCAGTCGGCCCAGCGTAGGGACGGCATCGCTGCCCATGTCTACCAGCGCATCGGCGGCAATGTCTTTAACCAGGCCAGATTCATTCTGAACGGCGGCCACTAAAATATTGGTCAATGCTGGCTGGTCTAGCCCCACGTTTGTCAGGGCGCTGGTCGCTAGGGCGCGTACCAGTTCGTCATCGTCGCGCAGGGCGTCTAAAAGCTTGGGCGTAGCAGCTTCTGCGGCAGTGCCAATTTCGCTAAGGGCGTAGGCGGCGATCGCTCTTGTCTGAGCGCTGTCAGATTCTAAAGCATTCGCCAGATCGGGCACGGCCTGCTTTCCCGTTCTCAATCAGGGTATCAGCAGCGGCCTGCTGTACGACGGTATTAGTGCTTTCTAAAGACGCGATCAGGTCGGCTGTGATTTCGGTAGGGGCCTCTGATACAGGTTCTGCTGGAGATTCAGGCGGTGTCTCTATAGTCTCTGTAAGAGAGCTGGTCACAGGCACATAGTCAGACGCAATCGGGTTGGCTTTGCCAGTGAGCACCATCGCCTGATGAGCCATCGCCACAATTTCAGCGCGGCTAGCATTGCGCTGAGGGTTGAGCTGCTGCACGTTAGGATAGTTGACAACAAATTGATAATGGGTGGCAGCGGCGATCGCATCTCTGGCCCAAGCCGGTATCTTGCCCTGGTCGCTAAAAGCGGTGAGCAGCGGCTCAGTTTCACCTACTGGCTGAGCAATGCCCAAACCAGCCGCATAGGCATTTAAGACTTCACCGGGCTGGCCCAGCTTTTCTATGCCCAGACCGTTAGACAGGGCCACGAGTACTTCTAAGCGGGTAATTGGCTTATTTATCCCAAACGTACCATCGGGGTAGCCACTCAAAAAGCCTCTGGAGTAAGCCGTAGAGATGGCGCTCGCGGCCCAGTGGTTGGCGGGCACATCGCTAAAGGTAATCGGCTCACGCACTACCGGCTGAGGAAAGTTGCCGCTGACAAAAGCGCCGCTGATAACAGCTGCAAACTGTGCCCGCGTCATCTGTTCATCGGGCCGAAAGCTGCCGTCAGGAAATCCGCTGATAGCATTGGTGGCTGTCAGCGACTGCACATATTGACTGGCCCAGTAGCTGCTGCCGACATCGCTGAAGCGGGTTTGAGCAAATACTGGGAGGGTGGCCGCCATGCTCACCGTTAGGGCGCTGGAGAGCGCGACTGCGGTATTGACGTACTTATTTTGAGCAAACATGACGAAGTCCCGATGTCTCAGAGTGAAGTAACTTCCTCAATATCTCATCGGTATTGGTAGGTTGGTAATTTTCGAGGGCCGGTTAGTGTTCTGGCTAATTTGACTGCGTGCTATTAGTCTTCAGACGCTGCTATAGCAGTGCTTTTGGCAACCAGTTGTAAATCTGGCTGAGTATTCACTAATGGCAGACTAATGGCAGAGCAGTCACAAAAGCTTAGTCGGCTGCGATCGCATTAGCCTGCAACTCTTCTAAACTGACATGCTCCAGCGCTGCTTTGTGAGTAGCCGCTAAGTCTACCGGCGGCGCTACGCCGTCTTCGAGTGCTTCTTGCCAGCGGGCCGCGCACAGGCACCACTTGTCGCCCGGCTTTAGCCCAGGAAAATTATAGGCCGGTTGAGGCGTACTCAAATCATTTCCCTGAGCCTTGGTATAGCTCAAAAAAGCCTCCGTTAGCTGGGCACATACTACATGCACCCCCCGGTCTTGCGGCCCCGTTTGGCAGAAGCCATCGCGATAAAAACCGGTCATCGGTGCCGTGCAACAGCTTTGCAGCTTAGTTCCTAATACGTTCTCGCTCTCAGCCATCAGACAAGTATCCTTATGATCGTGTTTGCAACTATTCAATTTGTAACTATTCAATCGGCAGCGCTTGTTTTAGAACAGTCAGCCCCCTGTCATTCGGGCATTTTCTCTCACTGCTGCTGCATACTGAGCCGGTACCAGCCCCAAAAACAACACCCACCAGAGCGCCATGATGCCAGCTACCGGCAGCGTCACCCACAGCCGATGTAGCAACAGCCACGAACCCGTTGGAATTGCCACGCCGGTGAGCACAATTGACCAGGGCTGACACCACCACGGCTTCATCTGCCAAATCGAATCGGCCACCGGCTCACTTCAAATTCTCGTTTCCTGCTGCCATTATTTAATCTCTCCTAAAAATCTCTACCGGCTCAATCTTCATCAGCTAGCTCAAAGCCAAATATCTGCGAATAAAAAGAGAGTTCAGCGTCTAGCGATCGCTTAATATTCTCTGCCTGACGAAAGCCGTGCTGTTCGCCTTCAAACAGCAGATAAGCCACCGGAATACCTTTTTCTTTGAGCGCATTCACCATTGTCTCAGCCTGGTTAGGCGGCACGATTTTATCCTCTGAGCCCTGCAAGAAAATAATTGGGCAAGAGAGCTGATCGACCGCGTTGATGGGCGATCGCGCCTCATAAACTGCCTTCTCCTGCCGGGTAAGCCCCAACCAAACTATCCAAATAGCGCGACTCAAACTTGTGCGTTTCTGCCGCCAAGCTCGCCATATCGCTAACGCCGTAATAGCTTGCTCCCGCCTTAAACACATCGCGAAAGGTCAGCGCCGCCAGCGTCGTGTAGCCGCCCGCACTACCGCCGTCGATTGTCAGTCGGTCAGCGTCGGCCTTGCCCTGATTGACCAAGTAGCGGGCACCATTGGCACAGTCATCCACATCGACGATGCCCCACTGTCCTTGCAATCGGTTGCGATAGGCGCGGCCATAGCCTGTGCTGCCGCCATAGTTGACATCTAGCACCGCAAAGCCCCGACTCGTCCAGTATTGCATCTGCTAAATTGAACGCGCTAGAAGCCGCAGCGGTCGGGCCACCGTGAGTTTTTACCAACAGCGGCGGTCGCTCGGTCACTGGCGCTTCGTAGTCTTTATTCTGAGGCCGATAGTAGATCCCATAGGCATTAAAGCCGCCCGTTGTCGGAAATGAAATCACCTCCGGCTCAGACACGTAGCCCGACTCTACTTCCAGACTGCTGGACTGGCGCAGCTCGGTCATTTTCTGAGTCACCAGATCAAACCGGACCAGAGCGCTGGGCTTGGTCGTACTGGCCGCTAAGAAAACCGCAAACCCGTCGCCCACCTGCAAACTGCCAATACCCGAATAAGGCATCTCTAGCTCATCCATAGAGCGAGCCAGCGTATCAAACCGGGCGAGCCGCGTTGTCCCCTCATATATATAGGTGCAAAGAATCGTCTGATTATCTTCAAAACCGTAGCTGCTCTGGCCAAAATTCCACTGCGGCCCTGCAAACTCTGCCTCCATCGGAAACAGCGGCTGCGCCCGTTCGCCTTCCCAGCGGTACAGATTCCACCAGCCAGTGGCATCGCTGATAAAGTGCAGCGCTCCGCCCGGTGACCACTGCGGCTGACAGACCGATTCTTTGACATTGCCGACCAGTCGCTGCGGCCTGCTAAGGCTGCCGTCTTCGCTGACTTTGGCGAGCCAGAGTTCGGTGCCGTCCCAGGGCATCTGCGGATGGTTCCAGGTAATCCAGGCGAGTTGGGTGCCGTCTGGGCTGAGCCGAGGCGATGAGTAAAAGTCGTTGCCGCTAACCAAAATACGGGGCGTACCGCCTGTGAAGGGTACGGTGGCGATCGCATTCACCGCTTCTCCCGACTGGCGATGATCTTCTAACACGCAGATCAGCCGCTGCCGAGTCGGATCGGCCACCGCATCGGCATATCGCAGTCCGGCGGCGGGCGTCACAGCGGGTGTTAGCGCTGCGGGCTCTGATCCGGCCTGCTGCCGGTAGAGCCGCTGATCGGTAAAATTAGAAAAATACACCGTGCCCTGATCCACCAGATATGCCCCGCCGCCGTACTCATGCACCCTTGTGCGCACATTGAAAGGCGCAGGCGTGATGTCGGTAACGCTGCCCAGGTCGTCTTCTGGGCCGTAGCGCACCACAATTTGTCTGCCGCCTTCGGTCGGTCGGAGCTCGCTCCAGTAAATATCTGCGCCATCTAGCCGCACAGACCCCAGTCGCAGGGAGCTAGAGACGATCAGATCTGAGGTGATGGGCGATCGCCAAGATCCGTACGGCGCTGTGTTGACCATAATACAAGTGCAAAATAAAGAGCGCTGCTGTCACCCTAAGGTGAAAACACCTTCCATTTTCCTTAGCGCCAGCCGATTATGCAACACGCTAGCGCTATAAAGGGGCTGAGCGACCTGTCAGCCAGTTCTAGAATTGGCTCAGACTGTCCATCGTCATCCCCTAAGGAGTGGGCGACACGCTAACCTGAGCAAAAAGTAGAAGGATTCTTTCTCTATGCAAGCTTATACACCTCGCCGCCGTGCTCTGATCGGCGGCACCCTCTGCACAGGGCTTTTAGCTGGTCTGGTGGCCCTCCCTAGCTATGCTCAGAGCGCTGAGCCCGTTCCCGAAGTAGAGCCAGCCGCTGACGGTAGCCGTCTCCCAGCCGATGCCCGGTTTGCTTGCCAGCTCTATCAGGGCGAATTCACGGTGATGTATCAGCCCGAAAGCCAGCCGGAGCAGGCTTATCCCTGGGCTACGCCCGGACAAATGGGCGGCGGCTGGACGGCTGAAAAACGCTGCTACACGATTAGCGATCGCTTAGAATCGTACCGTCCTCAGGGCCTAGTTGACCTGCAAGTTGGCGTCGAAAACGGCTATGACATCGTCTGCGCCACCACTGAACAAACCCCAGGTCAGTGTCAGATTGTCTTTACCGTACCCCCTGGTCAAAATCCGGTAGTGACGCGCGATCGCGTCTTCGAAAACCTGGCCCAAGCTGACGCTGGCAACGACACCACCGTCGTTAATACCTTCACAGGCAATGGCAGCAACATCCTCGAACAAATTGGCGAAGTCTTAAACTTTCCGACTGCTAACCCATCAGCCGACGCCATCAACCTCAAGCCCTTTTTGGATACAGCCGATGGCGGCACTGGCACTGCCCTGCGAGCCACCCCATCACCTGGCCGTCCGCTCAACCCTGACAATTTTCGGTAGAGACCAGCGCCAGAACGCGCCCATGATGGCCCACTATTACTTTGCGTTGAGCTGAATTTGCGTTGAGCTGAATTTGCATTGAGCTGAAATGGTATAAAAGCTTAGCTTTAGCGGGGCGCGATGTTAGAAAGTATCATCTGGATTTTACTGTCAGGCTTTTTCGCTGGGCAGGTGGCCCGGCGGCTGAAAGCGCCAGCACTAGTTGGGATGGTGCTAATCGGTATTTTGCTAGGCCCGCAAGTCGGCAATCTCATCAGCCTGGAGGTATTGGGCGCGGCAGATATGCTGCGCACCATTGCCGTCATGGTGATTTTGATGAAGGCTGGGCTGGGGTTAGATCGCGAGAAGCTAGCCCAGCAGGGAACGGTGGCGCTGCGGCTGGGATTTCTGCCAGCGATGTTTGAGGCGATCGCCATTGCCCTTGCGGCTATCTGGCTCTTACAGTTCGACTTTTTGACCGGGCTGCTGCTGGGCTGCATCATTGGCGCAGAGTCTCCCGCTGTCATCGTGCCCGGTATGCTGCGGCTAAAGAGTTTGGGCTGGGGCGTCAAAAAAGGCATTCCCGACGCTATTTTGACCGGCAGCGCCCTCTCAGATGTGTTGCTTTTGCTAGTATTTAGCCTGCTGCTGGCTTTTCTCTCTCAAGGTGCAGCAGCTGGGCTGAGTTTTTCAGGCGGTCTGAGGCTGAGCCCGTTACAGCTCCTGCCCTTTCAGGTAATTCTTCAGGTGGCGCTAGGGATCCTGCTGGGCTGGCTGACTGCCCGGCTGCTAGTAGCGCTCTTGGTTAAGCAAAACTGGACACAGAATGCGGTTCAAGAGACCCTAGTAGCTGCTGGGTTAGCGCTTTGGCTGGTCGTGCTGGCTACGAATATACCTGTTTTCTCAGGCTATCTGGCGGTGATGGCGACGGGTTTTTTTATCATTGAGCAAGATGCGCCGCTGGCTAGACGGCTAAGAGATGGCTTTAACACGCTGTGGATGGTCGCTGAGATTGTTTTATTTGTGTTGCTAGGCGCTAGCATTCGGCTACAGGTGTTAGAAAACACTTGGCTGGTAGGCTTGGCAATGCTGGCAATTGGGACGCTAGTGGGGCGATCGCTCGGCTGGTATCTCTCTACGTTGGGCAGCAACTGGACTGGGAGAGAACGACTGTTTTTACTACCCGGAAATTCTGCCAAAGCCACAGTGCAAGCGGCAATTGGGGCTGTGCCATTGGCGCAGGGCATCGACGGTGGCGAGACTATTTTAGCTATTTCGGCGCTGTCTATTTTAGTCACCGCTCCCCTCGGAGCCTGGGCAATCCCTACTTTTGCGCCCAAACTTTTGCAGCGTGGTGAGGTTGATCCGACCAAGGTAGCGATCGCTCAGCAGATCACGCTGTTAGCGGCTGTAGATACCTCTTTGCTATCTACACAAGTTTTAACTAAAACCGCAGAACTAGCCCGGCGCAGCGACAGCAAGGTTATTGTTCTCCATGTTCGAGAGAGCTATTCCCAATTGATAGAGCAACTGCACGATCAGACCAGTCAGCTATTAGCCGATATTCGCTATGAGTTTGTTACGACCACCGCCGCAGACGTGCCCACAGAGATTATCCGTCTAGCTCAGAGGCTGGGCGCGACTGAGATTGTTGTGGGCAAGCGCGGGCCTCGCCTGCCCGATGACGGGCGAGTGGGCTCAGTTGCTCGGGCCGTGTTAGCTGCTAGTTCGTTACCGGTGATTGTGGTTCAATGAATTTTTAGCCCTATAGCCAAATAGCCTAGCCTATGACTTCTCAGCGATTTCCTAATGCAGTAGCTTCGCGATCGCGCTTGGCTGACGGGTGGGTACTGCTGCTGATGTGGTCGTTATCTATAGCTGTCGTCATGACATGGCTGTGGATAGATCAGACGCCGCCCGCTTGGGATCAAGGCGACCATCTAGCACGGGCGATGAAACACTGGCAGGTTATGCAGCAAGCCCATTGGTGGTCAGGCGATTGGTGGCGAGAGCTCTGGCAGCAAGCCCCAACTCAAAGAGCCCCGTTTACTTACCTGCTAACTGTTCTAACGTTTAATCTGTTTGGCACCGGTTTTGACCAGGGGGTATATGTCAATTTTATCTTTACAGCTATTCTTCTGGGCTCAACTTATGCAGTAGGGCGACGGGTTTTCTCGCCTACAGTTGGGCTTTGGGCCGCAGGACTGTCTTTGCTTTCACCAGTACTTGTCGATCTTCAAAGAGACTATTTGCTTGACTATCCGATGACTGCCATGGTGATGTTCATGTTCATGGGCCTCACCTACTTCTGGCTAGCCAAAACTCAGCTCTCCCGCTGGTTGACGATCCCACTTTGGGGAGTTGGCCTGAGTTTGATGCTCATGACCCGTACCTCTGGGCTGTTGTTTATGATTCCGCCGGTTGGGTGGATGCTAGGCGCTAGCTTATTTCAGCGGCAGTGGCTGCGGCTGGGCCAAGTTATATTGGGCATTGGCGTTAGTCTACTGACAATCTGGCCCTGGTTCAGCACCAACTGGCTCACCGTCATTAGCACGACGCTGGCGTCTAACAGTCACGGCATTATCTACCGCGATGATCCGCAGGCCGATACGCTGGCTGGCTGGCTGTTTTACCCGGAGCAGTTGCCTCAGCTGCTGTCGTGGCCGCTGTTTTGTCTAGCGGCGATTGCCTGTTTACTGATCGCCGCTAGAGGTTTGCTTCGTCCAAATCTGCCTCTGGCCAACAGCTCCCTGGCCAACAACTCCCTGGCCAACGGCTCTCTGGTGAGCATTCAGCCTGATAGGGCCTCGCTAAGAGGCTGGATTTGGCTGTTGGTGTTCATTGTGGGCACTTACATTTTGTTTTCTTTAGGGTCTTACAAAGCGCTGAGAGTGTTTGTTCCCTGCCTGCCTGTTATCTGGATCGTTCTAAGCCAAGCCATTGTGGCGATTAAAAACCGCTGGTGGCAGTTCTTCCGTTGGGGAGCTGTTGGCGTGACTGTGATACTGACGCTACATCACCTGTTTGGCAATCAAAGCTTTGTATCGGTTAACGGCGATCGCAGCAATCCTTGGCCCAACGAAGCCGTCATCCAAGAAGTCATCAGTACCACCCCTTTCTTGAAAACAACTCTGGGTTTAGCTGCGAACACCCCTCAGATAAATGCCTACAACATGTCTTTTTACGGTGCCGTTGCAGACTATCAGGTTTTTAGCCGTCAGCTATCTTTTAGCTCTCAAACTGCCCTGCAAGACAGCCAGGTGCTCGATTGGTACCTCACAAAAACCGGAGACCAGGGCGCATACGACACCATCGAAGCTGGTCAGCAAAAGCTGCGGGCAGCCATTGAAACATCTCCAGATCTAGCTGTTGTAAAGTCTTGGGTTTTACCGGATGGTAGTGAGCTGCGGCTCCACCATCGACAGACCCCGCCCATTTCTGTAACGTCTCTAGCTTATCCAGCCGGACAGCGCCTTGTCCTAAATCAGGTGAAAGCACCACCGCAAGTTGTTCAGGGCCAGTCCTATCCAATCACCTATCGCATAGAGGGGGCTGGCGCGGCGCTAGAGTCTGGGTTGTTGATCCTAACTTGGCAACCTCTTCAGAATGCAGAAGCGGCTCTAGAGACTGCCCCTACGAAAAAAACTCAATGGATCAGCGATCACGCCATCGGGCTGGGATACCTCAATACAGACACTGCTGGCGAAAGCGCTAATTTTGCAGTTGTAGAGCAGTTGTCTATTGTCCCTCCTGACGATTTGAGCGAAGGTCTTTATCGCCTGAGCGCAGAATATCTAAATCGCAAAACGGGAGAACACTATACGATCAGTGAAAACGCGGCTCAAATTGAAGTGGCCTCGTCGTCGCCACCGCCTAACTCAGATCCTTTTCAGGATTTGGTGACTTATCTCAACACTGACCTATCTCTAAAGCTTCGAGATGGAGACATCGATTCGCTCTCTGATCAGGTTGGCCGCATTAATCAGTATGAGCCGCTACAAGACTATCTGCCCCAGACAGAGCAGGCTATGACCTACCGCTTGTCTCAAAATCCCGACAATCTAGATTGGCTATACACGTTAGCGCTAGCTCAAGCCCTTCAAGAAAAGGCCCCGGCTACCATCGCTACGCTAGAGACACTCACCAAGTTGGCTCCTACCAATCCCTACAATTGGGCCTATTTAGGGCTTGTTCATTTGTATCAATGGCAACCGCAGAGTGCCCACGTCGCTCTTACAGAAGCAGCGCGATTACAGCCCGACCTCCCCTATCTGAAACTGCTGCAAACTGTAAACGCTGCGATGGAGCTTCATATTCCTCAGGCAGTTCGACTGCTGCGATCAGGTATCTAAATCTAAGTCGGGGCATTAGGCGGGAAGTCATGCCTTTGCTGCTGCTATTGAATAAAAAAACTTAAAGCTATCTTCAGAAGGTTGCTATTTTCGCTACTACAGGTTAAAAAGAATACATCAGGGTTATTACTCAGACATTAGTATACAAGTATACTAATTCACCAGTAGTAAGCTCAGTAACTGTTCTTCGAGAGAGGGGCGGCTGCCGAGTGGCTGTCTGCTACCAAAATAAGGTTTTGCTGAAAGTTGGGCTGTTTGAGCGACTGCAACGGCAACTTATTGACGTATCTATAACTTGTACAGCTTTCGCCCTATGCAGCAGTTCATCCAGCGGCTCTCATCTATTCAAACAAGGCATGGCTTTATAGTGGGTACTGGGCTCGCTTTGTGGCTTGGTCTACTGGTCGTGCTTCGCTTGCAGGCGAGTGTGCCCCTTCACTACTTCATGCACGATCCTTCGGTGGTTGCCCACTATCCTTTGTATTATGGGGCGCTGTCTAATATAGGCATTATTTTTTGGGGTGCTAGTGCAGCAGTTTGTTTGTTGAGTGCTGTACTGCTCAAAGTTTTGCAGCCTAGCTCAGAATCAGCCAGATTTTTTGCGGCGTTCGGCTGGTTGAATCTGGCTTTGTGCCTTGATGATCTCTTTTTATTCCACGAGACGCTCTTTCCAAAATGGGTGCGCTCTCCTAGTGGCTCGCACGCGGCTGAGGGCGCTGTTCTGGTAGCTTATGCCGTTATTTTTTTCCATTTAGTGATTCGCTTTCGCCGTCTTTTGCTAAGAACAAAACCTGTCCTCTTTGGGTTGAGTGTTCTGTTATTTTCTGTTTCACTGGGTGTTGATACTCTGCCGCTACCTGTTGATTTGTCTATAGACAATGAGTCTTTGGTAGAAGATGGTTCTAAGCTGTTAGCTATTTTTGCCTGGTTTATGTATTTTTTATGGGCGGCAGTCGAGCTAGTGATCGCATCGGTTGGCAATGCTGTTGCGCAGCTACCTGAGCTTGGGGGGGTGCCATCAGCCGAGTCTGCTGCTGAGGCGGCGGCGCTACGGTTTTCTAGGAAAGAAGTTTCGTCGCCCACGTTCACAGCCTCTCGTTCACAGCGCCGCCAGTGAATTTCTAGTGAGCCAGGGAGTTTGTTTAGTGAATCCCACTAGTCTGATGTTGTGACAACTTGGCTAATTACAAAGCGACTCTCAGGGATGGTGGGCATCTGTGACAGGTTTACGCTCAGGTTTTGCGGCGGCACCTGGTAGGCAATAGATCGGGTTAAAAATTCTAAAGTCGTCTTCATCAGCGCAATGGTGATCCATTCGCCGGGGCAGCGATGGTTGAGATAGAAGTCACCGCCTCCTTGGGGAATCAGGCTAAAGGGACTTTCGTCCCAGTGACGAAATCGCTCCGGCTGAAACATATCAGGATTTTCCCACGCCCGCGCATCGTGGTTGGTACCATAGAGATCTAATAAGACTCTTCTGCCAGGGGGAAAGTGAAAGTCTTGCCAGTCGAAAGCTTGTTTTACCCGAGCTGAGGCAAAGGGGAAAAACGGATAAAATCGTCGGACTTCTTGGGTGAATAGCTCTCGGTCATAGTTGCTGCCATCGCGCAGCTGCTGTCGGTATTCTGGGTGCTCGTGCAGGGCTAGGGCCGCAAAGGTGGCGTAGCGGGCGATCGCGACTGTTGGTCTGAGCACGTTGATGATTTCGACAGCGGCGATGTTTTTATCCATCAGATTACTGTCTAAATCGCGGTGCTGGGAAATCGCAGGCAGTGCCTTGGCTGGATTGCTTTCAGTGGGCTGCGATCGCACCTTTTCAACCAGAGCTTGTATCCAGCTTTCTGTGCGCTGGCGAGCCCGCCTACCCTGCCAATGCTTAGGGCCAATTGCCCCCGAACTATCGATCATTGAGGCCAAGTCTTGAGCCCGCTGCTCTATCTCTGCTGCCTCAAGCGGCACCCCTGCCCAGGCGCACACTGCGCGACAAAAAATCGTCCGAGCCTCAGGGAAAAACGTCACCCGATCCATCGATTCCCACTGTTTGGCAGCAGCTTGCCACTGTTCATTCAGCGCTCTGGACAGCGCTTCAATCCGCTCAGGACTCATTAAGGCCATAAACATTTGCTTGCGATGCTGATGGGCACGCCCGTCTAGCCCCTGCACACCACCCTCGCCAAACAGCGTCTTTTGAACCCTTTTCGGTGCGGCCCCCTGACGTATAAACTTTTCAACATCATAAAAAATGCGAGCTGCTTCTGCCCCTTTTAGACAAATAGTTTTCTCAAACAGCAGCCGAGTTTGAAAGACATCAGACTGATGACGCTGACAGCCTTGCGAAATAAATTGATAGCCGTTGAGCGCCAAAGCCAGAGTGCTATCTAGCGCAGAGTCAGTGGGGATGGGTGCCATAAAAAATATCTATTTTGGGGGGCTCACACAGGCTAATGCGCCTGACGCGCCTGCTCAGCGCACAACCCCCCAACGACCAAGCAAGCGCTGAGGGAGTGTTGACATCGCGCGAATAGCTACAACAAGATGACTCGCTTATCTAGTCGTCTGCACATCGTTATCTTTTAAACCCAGATCGAAGGCAACTTCGTGGACGCCAGCTATTTTCTTAACTGATTCAACTAAATCTTCAGCCGTAGCGCGATTTTCTACCTTGCCAGACAGCCTCACTGAGCCGTTGGCGACAGCCGCGACTATCGTGTCAGTCAGCTGTGGCTCAATTTCGTTGAGAATCTCCTGATCGCTGGGCTGATTGCGTGCGGTCTTGTCGGAGTACTCAATTCCTGAATAGTGGCCACCGGTCGGATCGAGCTTTAAGGTTTCTTCGAATGCTTGCTGCTCTTGATTGATAGCGCGATCTGATGTGCCAAGCGCGGCGAGAGGGCCAATGGCCGCTGACGCTGACTGGCTGCTGGCGAAGAAAATAACGGCGCTGAGGGCGATCGCTCCTGTAACGCTCTCCAGACTAATATCGCTTCGTAGCGCTCTTAATCGCCGACTCGCGACCAAAGCCACCAGCCCCACCATCGCCATCAGTCCTAGTATTACGTTCATCAAATCAGTCTCCTTAAGTTCAAACTTTCAAACTCAGCTACTCACACCCTCAGGGCCAACATTAGAGCCGCCGTCAAATATCCCATCTGTAGGCATGATCTGTTTTTGCCGCCATCACAAAGTCATTTCTGTGTAGCCCAGGAATGGCCTGAGTCCACCAAGTTACGGTTACCTTGCCCCATTCGACGGTTACTGCCGGATAGTGATGCTCTCTCTCGGCTATCCGACTGATGTGTTCAGCAAAAGCTAGGGCCTGCCTAAAATCTGGAAACTCGTAGAGCCGCTCTAAATAAGGCACATCGGCTTTATAAACAATCTGCCAGTTGGGTACCTGTGCCCTGAGAATTCTCAGTTCTTCAAGCGTGGCCTGCGCTGGTTTTTCAATGCAGGGAACACATCTTTGCTCAACTAACGCCGCCATCAGATTTCACCTGTCAATGACAATGCCTTAACCCAAAATTAGGTTCTGATGCTGTTTACGCCATCTCTCTAAAGTCGCAGGTCAATCTACGAAAAACAAAACTTATCAATTTATCTCTTTCAGCCAGATTGAAGCTGCTCGCTATAAACTTTTTTGACTTTGATAGACTTTTTTGACTTGAAGCACAAACTCTCTTTCTTGCTGCTTCAGGGACTATGGGAGGGGCTATGGGGCAAAAGCGTACGGGGAAAAAGGCTGAAAAACAATAAGGTTAGGGGCAAACGGTTATTTTTGCAGGCGCTGCAACTTCGCTATATAGGGTATCTCGCTGTTTTGCGGGCCGGTTGAGAGAGGCGATCGCGCTCACCAAATCGGCCTCAGACTGGCAGGTGCCGCCGGTTGCCCCGGCCATTGAAGTAATGTGCTCCTCCATGAGCGTGCCGCCAATGTCATTACAGCCCCATCGCAGTGCCTCCGTTGCCCCGGCTAGCCCTAGCTTCACCCAGCTCGGCTGATGGTTGACAATCCAGTTGCCCAAAAAGATTCTCGCTACCGCTGTTAATAGCAAGCGCATCGGCCAATACCGGCTGATCGCGCCCTACTCGGCGACGCAGTGGCTTGGGCGCTTCTTGGCCGACGAACGGCAGCAAGATAAATTCTGAAATGCCCGGATAGCCTGTAGCTAAAGAGTTTTGCTGGAGCGATCGCAACAGCTCCAAATGCTTCATCTGCTGCTCAACCGTTTCAATATGACCCGAGAGCATCGTACTGGTCGTCGGCAGCCCGATCTTATGAGCCAACCCGACAATCTCCAGCCACTCTGCCGCTGTTGTTTTTTCGGGGCACAGTATCCGCCGGACGCTGTCATCGAGGACTTCTGCCGCCGTTCCTGGCAGTGACCCAACGCCGGCCTCTCGCAGCGCCACCAGTACCGCCTCCAGGCTCAGCCCGTCTTCTCTGGCAATAAACTGCACCTCCTGCGGAGAGAAGGCGTGAACATGCAGTCGGGGGGATGCCGTCTTAATAGTCTCCACTAGCTTGCAGTAGTAAGCTAGGGAAGTACCGTTAATTTTCGCCTCAGGGTTTAGCCCGCCCTGCATACAGACCTCTGTTGCGCCTAGGGCTGCCGCCTCTGTTGCTTTTTCTAAAATGCCGCTCCAGTCTACCCAGTAGGCTCCCGGCTGATTCGCATCTCGACGAAATGCGCAAAAGCTACAGTGCTGCTCGCAAATATTGGTGTAGTTAATATTGCGATTGAGCACGTAGGTCACCGTCTCGCCTACCTGTCGCCTTCTGAGGGCGTCTGCTGTCGCTCGGATGGCCTCTCTGCTCATCTGGCTCGCTCGCCTGCAGCAGCGTTACGCCCTCTGCTACAGAAATATCTTTTCCTAAAAGCGATCGCTCTAAAATCTGTTCAATCACTGACATTTGCCACACAATATCTATTCACCATCCTACTAGATGAAAACTCGGCGTGTTTAGCGATCATGTCGGCCCCAGTGTCGGTAAATTTGACAGAGAGGCGCGATCGCCAGTCACCGCCCGGCAAATAAACGCCTCCCTGCTGGCGCACCTGCTGAGCGCTCATCTGATAGACCCAAGCTGTCTGCAATGGCTCATACTGGCGAGTAAATATTTTCGCCCGGCAGCGCTGATAGTCGTCATCGGCAGTGACGGCCTCGCTTACATAGCCTTCCAACGCATCCAAACGTCGCAATATGATCCTCACAAATGGCTGTGCTTTGGCAAAACTCCAGCAGATAGCCTTTTACCCAGTCATGCCCGACAGTCATCGCCGGATAGCCCAGCTGAGGAAAGTCATAGAGCTGGCCTTGCACCGCAGCAGGAATGGCGTCAGTTAGATAGCTGCCACAATACTCACGTGATAGCGATCGCCCGGCATCAGCGTGCCGTAAACGAAAACCCGCAGCCCACTGGGTTCGAAGCTATCCATACTCCCCTCTCAACTTTTATCATCTAAATATCTATTTGGGGCCATATCTAAACTTCAATTCGCCCACTAAAATATATAGTCTGAACCAGCAAAGGAATACCAAAGGCGTGGAATTGCGATATAGCCCAGCAGAAATCGAAGCAAAATGGCAGACATACTGGGCCAAAAACGGGGTAGATAAGACCCCCGACGCAGACGATGGTGCCAAAAAGTTCTACGCCCTATCGATGTTTCCCTACCCCTCCGGCGACCTGCACATGGGCCATGTGCGCAACTACACCATCACCGATGTGATCGCCCGAGTCCGCCGGATGCAGGGCTACCGCGTGCTGCACCCGATGGGCTGGGATGCCTTTGGCCTGCCGGCTGAAAATGCCGCCATTAAACGCGGCGTTCCGCCCGCCGAATGGACGCTCAAAAATATTGCTCAAATGCGCGAGCAGCTCAAAAGCCTGGGGCTCTCTTACGACTGGGATCGCGAAGTCGCCACCTGTTTGCCTAACTACTACCACTGGACGCAGTGGATCTTTTTGCAGTTTTTCGAGGCGGGCCTCGCCTACCAAAAAGAAGCGGCCGTCAACTGGGATCCGATTGATCAGACCGTACTTGCCAATGAGCAGGTAGATAGTGAGGGTCGCTCCTGGCGATCGGGCGCAAAAGTAGAGCGCAAGCTGCTGCGCCAGTGGTTCTTCAAAATTACCGACTACGCCGAACAGCTCCTCGCCGACTTAGATAAGCTCCCCGGCTGGCCAGAGCGGGTAAAAACCATGCAGGCCAACTGGATCGGCAAATCTACAGGCGCTCAGGTCACCTTCAAAACTGAAGCAGATGACGAACTGGTGATCTACACCACTCGCCCCGATACGCTCTGGGGCGCAACCTTTATGGTGCTTTCGCCTGAGCATCCGCTGATGGCAAAGCTCACGACCAAAGCGCAGTCTAAAGCCGTAAAAGCCTATCAAGCGGCTGCGGCCAACCTCAGCACGATTGACCGCACAGCGGAAGGCCGAGAGAAAACCGGCGTCTGGACGGGCAGCTACGCGGTTAATCCGGTCAATGGCGAAAAAATTCCGATCTGGACAGCCGACTACGTGATGATGGACTACGGCACGGGCGCAATTATGGCGGTGCCGGCTCACGACCAAAGAGACTTTGAATTTGCGCGTAAGTTTGACCTGCCGATTAAAGCGGTAATTCAGCCCGAAGGCGAGTCGCTAGACGGTGCGACACGATGGACGTAGCCTATGCAGGGGCTGGGGTGATGGTTCACTCTGGGCCTTTGGATGGGGTGACGGCGGGGAAAGGAGAAGAAGAGAGCGTGGCACGGGCGATCGCCTACCTCGAAGAAAAACAACTGGGCCAAGGCACCACCAACTACCGCCTGCGCGACTGGCTCGTCTCTCGTCAGCGCTACTGGGGAGCCCCGATCCCGATCATCCACTGCCCTAACTGCGGCACGGTTCCGGTTCCCACGGCCGATCTGCCGGTCAAGCTGCCAGAGAATGTCGAGTTTACCGGTAAAGGCGCCTCGCCCCTGTCAAAAATGACCGACTGGGTAAACGTGCCCTGCCCTAGCTGTCAGGCCGCCCGCCAAACGCGAAACCGACACCATGGACACCTTTCTCGATTCGTCCTGGTACTTTTTGCGCTACGCCGACGCCAACAACCCAGAAGCGGCCTTTACGCCTGAGCGAGTGAATGACTGGCTGCCGGTCGATCAGTACGTCGGCGGCATTGAGCACGCCATTTTGCATTTGCTCTACTCGCGCTTTTTTACCAAAGTCCTTAGAGATCGCGGATTCCTGAACTTCGATGAACCTTTTCAGCGCCTGCTCACTCAGGGCATGGTGCAAGCCATCACCTACAAAAACGCTGAGGGCCAATTCTTTGTCCCAGCAGACATCGCTGATTTAGACGAATCCTACCGATCCCGAAACGGGCGAAGCGCTACAGGTGTCTTACGAGAAAATGTCTAAATCTAAGTTCAACGGCGTTCCTCCCGCCGAGGTGCTGGCGAAATATGGCGCTGACACCGCTCGCATGTTCATTCTCTTCAAATCTCCGCCCGAAAAAGATCTTGAGTGGGACGATGCTGATGTAGAAGGGCAGTATCGCTTTCTCAACCGGGTTTGGCGAGCCGTGATGGAGTTTGCGCAGTCTGACAGTGTCAGCGCTGTTAAAGCAATCAGACAGCATTCAGCACAAGCGATCTCAGCAAAGCAGACAAATCTCTGCGCCGCGCCACCCACACCGCTATCAAAGAAATCACTGAAGATATTGAAGGCGACTATCAGTTCAATACAGCCGTCTCTGAGCTGATGAAGCTTAGCAACGCCATCAATGAGGCTGCCGACAAAACGACCCCTGCCTTTGCCGAGAGCATTTGCACCTTGGTTCGCTTGATTGCGCCATTTGCCCCCCACATTGCCGAAGAGCTGTGGTCTTATTTAAGTTCTAACTACAGGCTCTGTTCACCAGCAGCCCTGGCCTCAGCTAGACCCAGCTGCCCTAGTTGCCGATGAAATCACGCTGGTCATTCAGATCATGGGCAAAACCCGAGGCACCTTGCAAGTTCCGGCTGGGGCTGATAAAGCTGCGCTAGAAACCTACGCTCGCGAGTCAGAAATTGCCCAGCGCTATCTAGCAGGTAAAGAGATTAAAAAAGTGATCGTCGTCCCTGGAAAGCTAGTTAACTTTGTGGCGGTGTAGCGTGTGCAAAATAGATACTTCAAAGCAGCTAGAGTATACATTTAAGCACCTGATTAGAGTCATATGGCATTCTGTGATAATCTCGGATAGCAGAGTAACTTTGGATACCACATTTTTGCTAGTAGAGGTATGAAAAGCTTACAGAAATATTCAACAGGATGCGTATCGAAACCTGAGATATTCCTGGTAGAATTTCGGTGAAGACACATAGGATTCCTCCTGCATGGGTTCCCTAACTACAGCGCTCGTCCCCACAGATGTTCGGATTGGGCTCGGCAAGGTTTTACTGGTAGAAGACGAAGCCCTGATTCGTGAAACCGTTGCGCTGTCTCTAGCCGACGAAGGATTTGAAGTATTAGTAGCCGATAACGGCCAGCGGGCGCTAGAGATGCTGCTCGGCGCTCCTGACCGGGGAAAGAGTGCGATCGCTGACATCAGCCTCGTCATTTTAGACCTGATGCTCCCGGGCATGAACGGCCTGGATCTGTGTCGTCTTGTCCGCCACCAGGGCATGGACATGCCGATCCTGATCCTGAGCGCTAAGGGCACCGAAACTGATCGGGTCGTTGGCCTCGAAGTCGGCGCTGATGACTACTTGACCAAGCCTTTCGGCATGAGAGAGCTGATTGCCCGCTGTCGGGCCTTGCTCAGACGCTACCAGTCAAAGGCCAAGCAAGACGACAAATCAGTGATGAAGTTTGAAGACATTGCCCTGCACACCGACGAGTGCCGCGTCTTTTTGGCAGGCGGAGAAGTCAACCTTTCACCCAAAGAATTCAAAATTTTAGAGCTGCTGATCAGCCAGCCCAAGCGAGTATGGTCTCGCGACCAGATCATCGATCAGGTCTGGGGCTACGATTTCATGGGCGACAACAAAACCGTAGATGTTCACATTCGCTGGCTGCGCGAAAAGCTAGAGGAAAACCCTAGCCACCCAGAATATCTCAAAACCGTTCGTGGCTTTGGCTATCGCTTGGGTTAGTGGCCTCAGGCACACTCCGATAGAATAGTTTGACGGTTTAACGGAAAAGCGCGGCGACTCCATCAACTGTAGGCAGGATTCTATATAGAGGTAGGGAGCCGCCCAACGTGTTTTACCGCCTTGAGAAAATTCAGCTGTATCGCTTTCCCAAGGCAGCTAAAGAAAATGAAATTGAGGCTGTAGCGCAGCTGCGACGGATAGCGCTGTTTTGATACCTGGTAAGGATAGGTTTGATCTCTATTATTCAACCGCCCGACAGTATCTTCACTTACATGGCAGTAGCTTAAAGAACAGATGTTACTCCCCCCATCACCCCTGACGGTTGGGTACTATCCTTTGTAGAATTCGACAGAGAATCGCTGTCCTCTACCAGCCAGCTATGACTGCCAGCCAGCTATGACTGCCAAACTTCGACTGTCTTCGTCGCGATCCTTCTGGTCGTTGCTGCCCGGTGGCGTTATCCTTGGGGGCGTTCTACTCACCCTGTGGCTACAGACTTTCACGAGCAATGGCGTAGTCTTTAGCGGTGACGGTGGCCTGAAGGCGCTGCTCGCTCAGCAGATGGCTCAGCAGCTATCTGCTGGCGACTGGCCGTTAGAGATTGCCCTGCGTTTGCCCGCTGCCGACTGGATCGAAACGCTATGGCAGCAGGGTCTCTATCCGTTTCAGCCGCCCTTTGTATATGAATTAGGCGCAAAACACTTCATTACTTTTCCGTTTACCTTTCCGCTGGTGAGTGCGCCTTTTTATGCGCTATTTGGCGATCGCGGCCTTTACATCATTCCTTTAGTTGCGCTCTGGTCTATCTGGCTAAGATTTTGGCAGATTGGTCGCAGAGCAGGTTGGGATGCAGGTGCACTGTGCTTGGGGCTGATCAGCCTGATTTTTGCTTCGCCGCTCACCCTCTATGGCGGCATGTACTGGGAACACACGCTGGCAGTCGCGCTGGCTTTTGGGGGCGTCAGCATTTTGCTGTTTCCGCCGGGCGTTACCCTAACGCGCCGTCAGTGTTTAGTCAGCGGATTTCTAATTGGTTTCGCTGTCTGGTTTCGCCCAGAATTTCTGTGTTTGGTTGCTGCTGTGGGGTTAATGGCCGCTGTTGGCTGGGCCTTTCCTCGCTGGCGAATGTCGCCGCCTTTCACCCTGAACGAAGTACTCGTGCTCGTCGGGGCGATGGCTGCGACGGTGGGCGTCTTCTTCGGCCTCAACACTGTTATCTACGGCCATCCTCTAGGCATTCACGCTATTCAAATTGTCGAAGAGTCCACACTCTCCAATCAAATTATTCAGGCAAGAGACGGCTACCGGCAAATGTGGGTCTCTTTACGCCGCTATTTTCCGGTAGCCGTATTTGTTGGCTTAGCTGCGTTGGCAAGTCTCAGACTGAGACAAAGCCCGACAGCAGCTCGCTCAGTCGAGACGGCTGGCACTCAGACCTTTACTCCTCAAACAGCAGCCTCAACCGGTCAGCCCCTTAACCTTGTGCCAGTGCGACTGGCGCTAATATTGAGCCTGCTTTTTGCCCTCAGTGTGCCGCTGATTGTGCCGCCGGGGGCGGGTGGTAAGCAATGGGGGCCGAGGTTTTTTCTGATTTTGGTGCCGCTGCTGTCGATTGTGCTGGCTGAGCAGCTTCAGGTTGGTTGCTTTCGGGGGTGGGCGCGGCGGGCGGCGCTGGTCGGTGCGGCTGTTGTGCTCATTTTAGGAATTTATCTGAATACGGTAGACGGCGCATTTAGCATGTATAAAGACGATCAGACTCAGTCGGTATCGCTGCCAGGTAACTATGCACCGGTTGCGCCGGCGATCGCCGAACTCCAGCAGCAGACCATACCCTGGATCGCCATGTCCCATGAGTTTGTCGCCCAGCAGCTCTGGAGCGCCCTACCCGACAAGACTTTCTTCCGCACCGAAACCATTGCCGAGGTAAAGCAGCTCGCCGCCGCCCTGGTTGAACAAAACGAAAGCGCCTTTCTATATGTGTGCTATCCCCATCGGGATTGTCTGACGCCTGAGACGGCAGCTAGCGAGTTAGGGCTACCCAAAAGCAAGCGCCGCCTGACGTTCGTCCCTTTGGGTACTTATGGCAAGTATCCGCTATACAGAGTAGAGATTGCATCATGAAGGCTCAGGGTTCTTTAGCTCAAAGGTTACAGCGGTTGCCTGTAGGCCGGTTTTTGCGGTTTGGCGTCGTCGGCTTTAGCGGTCTCTTTGTCGATATTGTAATTTTTTACCTGCTGCGCGAACGCCTTGGGCTAGATTGGCGGTTGAGCACGGCAATCTCTATTGAAGTCGCCATTGTTAATAACTTTTTGTGGAATGACGCTTGGACGTTTGCCGATCTCGCTCAGCGGCAGCAAGGCTGGGAAGCCAGATTTCAGCGGTTTTTCAAGTTCAACTTAGTCTGTCTGATGGGAGCCTTTTTACAGGTTGCTATGATGGCCTTGCTGTTGGCTGTTCCAGCCGTTAATCATCTGCCAATTTTGATGGATCAGCTGACCACTGCCGAGTGGACTCACAATGCCAATGAGTACTTTGCCAAAATCGTCGCGATCGCCCTGGTCACCCTTTGGAACTTTTGGATTAACCTCAAGCTCAGCTGGCGCACTAAAAAGTAGGCAGATCCTCTTCTTTCAACCCGCCAACTTCCTATTGCTGATAGATCTGTAGCTCAAACTCATCAAGGTTCATTGTGCCACCCAGCGCCTGGCTATCGATCAGCGGATACTGGGTCTGCAACAGCGCCTCTGTATCGGCAATGAAAGCCGCCGCTTCAGCCTCGGTGTCAGGTTCGCGCCACAGCGGATAGTCTGTTTTGAGCCACAGCACCCGCCTGTAGTCTTTAGCGGCTAAAGCAGCCTGAAGCGATTCAGTTACAGCCGCTGGATCGGCTGCCAGCACGTCAGTATTTGTCTGGTCATCTAAGTAATAGACCAGCCGCAGCACATGCCCCCAGGCCCGAGAATTCATCACGACCAGGGTGGGCTCGTCAGTCTCTAGTAGAGCGCTGTTGACGGTATGGAACATCTGGCGATCGCGCCCTACAAAATCCCCAATATTCACCGCCAGATACACCGCCAGCAGCCCTGCTGTCAGCACCTCTCGCCAGCGCCCAGTCGTTAGCTCCAGCCAAGCCGCCACCAGCAGCAAACACCCCGGCAGCGCCACAATTGTCGAGCGCCCCCAGCCAAACCCCAGCGTGTACGTATTCGCCGCCACGTCAATCGCCAAAGCAACAGCTAGCGGCAGCAGCCCCATCAACACGCCAATCATCAGCACCCGGTACTGTCGCCGTCGGTAAAGCCCCACCCCGCAAAGGGCCAAAAAGCTGAGCACTCCGCAGCCAATCGCCACCGCCGTTGGCTTAATCGGATCGCCTAGCGGCTGCATGCTGGTTGTCAGATGGCCCAGCAGCAAATGGTCGCCCACCGTCTGAGCGAGATCTTTGCCGTGCTGCAAAGCGGACTGTAGCGGCCCGCCTGCCGATGATATTTGACTGAGCACATCTCCCCGGTTACGGGCTTGCTGACGAGTTCCCCACAGCGCCCAAGGGATAAATAGCAGTATCCCTGTTGCCATAGTTAGGCCGTGCTGAAACCAATGCTTGCTGTCTAAATAGAGCACGAGTGCCGCTAGCCCAAATAGCCAATAGGCAAATAAGTACTGAGTAAGAAACCCGGCTGTAATGGCGATCGCCATGCCGCCCCGCAGCAGCCAGCGCTGCCACCCCTGAGCTTCAGCCGTCCGCCTATCTCTATCAACCCCAGTCAAAGCCAGCAAACAGCCGCCGCTCACCATCACCCAAAACACCAGGCCGGTGTACATGCGCAGGTTTAAAGAGTGCGAGAAGAAAAAGGGATTGAGCGCCAGCAGCGCCGTAAAAATCAGTCCGCCTCGCTGACCGAGCACCCGCCGCCCTAAGCCATAAGCCAACAGCAGCGTAACCAAACTCACCAGCACCACCAGACTGCGCAAAGCCGCTTCGCCATTGCCAAACAGCCGCATCCACCCATGCTCACTCAGATAAAACAGCGGCGGATGCGGGTCTCCCAGCGTGCCTTTCACAACGTTTTTAACCGTTTCTACCGCACCAGAAATTCCGCTTTCAGCCGGAAGGTTGAGCAGCGGCGAAAAATCTTTCAGGGCAAACGGCTCATTTTCTGGCAGGCGGTAGGCGTTTTTTTGCCCAGTCGATATTAAAACAGACAGCACCTCGTCATACCACAGCTCTCGCTTACCAGCCCACAGCGCCCGTAGCCCTGTCCCTATGGCAATGCACAGCAGCAAAAATACCTTGATAGCGGTGTCCCACTGACTGCGATCCTCCATCTGAGCGCTTGGTGCCGCGCCACCATCTTGAATAGAACGATCAAAAGGGCCATTCATAGCGCCTGCATCTCTTCTAAATAGTTAATGAGCAGTTAATAAATAGTGAAATTGTTCACCGGTTTGGCGCGATCGCCTCAGGTGCGAGCGGCGCTTTTTCTGCGCCATAGGTATCCCGCACTAAGTACAGCGGACGACCCTTTACCTCTTCATAAACGCGCCCCAAATATTCGCCTAAAATGCCCAGGCTAACCATCTGCACCCCGCCCAAAAACAGCACCGCTACCATTAAAGAGGCATAGCCAGGGACATCAATGCCCAACACCAGCGTGCGCAGCAGCAAAAAAGAGCCGTAGAGAAAAGAGAGCGCCGCAAACCCTATGCCGACGTAGCTCCACATCCGCAGGGGAGCTAGGCTGAACGAGGCAATGCCATCAATGGCAAAGTTCCATAGTCGCCAGTAGTTCCATTTGGTTTCGCCGCTGTGACGGGGCTCCCGGTCGTACATGACTTCGGCCTGGCGATAGCCCACCCAGGCAAAGAGCCCTTTCATAAATCGGGTGCGCTCGGGCAGTCGCTTGATCACCTCTACTACTCGCCGGTCTAGCAGCCTAAAGTCGCCGGTATCGCGGGGAATCGGCACTTTGCTCATGCGCTCCATCACCCGGTAAAAAGAGTTGGCCGTCACCCGCTTCAGCCAGGTTTCGCCTTTACGCGATCGCCGCTTAGCATAAACCACGTCATAGCCCTCTCGCCACTTAGCTACCAGCGCCTCAATCAGCTCTGGCGGATCTTGCAGGTCAGCGTCAATCGGCACAACCGCCGCGCCATTGGCATAGTCAATGCCAGCGGTGAGGGCCAGCTCCTTGCCAAAGTTACGCGAGAGCGCCACGATTTTAATGCGAGGATTGCGCTGGCGGTGCTGCTTCAAACTCTCGACCGTATCGTCACTGCTGCCGTCATCTACGCAGATGATTTCGTAAGAAGTGCCTAGCTGGTCGAGCACAGTCTCTAATCGCTTAAACAAATAGTCAATATTAGATGCCTCACAGTAGAGCGGCACCACTACCGAGATGTCCACAGCTGACTGAGTTGGCAAAGGTGTCTCCATAAGACTATATTCACATTTACGTAGGTTTCTGACGGTGTTGACCTGTCGATTAAATGCCTATCTAACAGAGATACTGGATGCGCTCTGTACAGTCAAACAAAATCAGGCGTTGCCCGCTTAAATTTAACTCTTACGTATAATCCTTTGTAGACGGTTCATAAAAAGACCCGATGGGCAATCTGCTGTTAAGTTTGCATTATTAATGTTCCCCGCTAGCTAACGCCCGTATTTGATCATGAACCAGCCGCTGCTCTCACCGCCATCTGGCCCTTTACAGGTGCCCCTAACCGCGCCCTTAGCAGCCGAGGTTTCACCCCAGTCCTTTGCCCCACCGCTACAGTTTTCGCTAGTTATTCCTACTTACAATGAACGGGGCAACGTTGCTAAAATTGTCGCTCAGCTAGTCCATCTGCTCGATGGCTTTATTCCGGGTGGCTACGAGCTGATTTTGGTAGATGACGACAGCCCTGATCGCACCTGGCAAGTGGCTCAAGATTTGACAGAAGCTTATCCGCAGCTGCGGGTGATGCGTCGTCAGCAGGAGCGTGGCCTGTCTTCAGCGGTAATTCGGGGTTGGCAAGTAGCCCAAGGTGAAATTTTAGGCGTGATCGATGCCGACTTGCAGCATCCGCCGGAAGTCCTACTCAAGCTTTTACAGGCAACCTTAGATGGCGCTGATTTGGCGGCGGCAAGTCGCCATGTGGAAGGGGGCGGCGTCAGCGATTGGAGCATCGTTCGGCGGTTTTTGTCGCGGGGAGCCCAAATGCTGGGCCTGATGGTTTGCCCAGCAGTGGTAGGGCGAGTCAGTGACCCGATGAGTGGCTACTTTATGGTGCGCGGCAGATGCGATCGCTGGCCCGCATCTCAACCCTGTAGGCTACAAAATTTTGCTGGAGGTGATTGGTCGCGGCAATATCGACCAGATTGCTGAAGTCGGCTATGTTTTTCAGGAGCGCGAGATCGGGCGAGAGTAAAGTCACCTGGAAGCAGTATGTAGAATATTTGGGTCATTTGGCCCGGCTGCGATCGCGCGGTAGAATCGGTCGCTTGCAGCAAAAACTGCCGCTGAAAATGCCGGTCAAACGCTTCATTCGCTATAGCTTGGTGGGGCTGAGCGGTGTTTTAGTCGATATGGCAGTGCTCTATTTGCTCAGCGAAGGCGCAGGTCTGGCCCTTACCGCAGCAAAATCATTGCCGCTGAAGTCGCTATTCTTAACAACTTTTTGTGGAACGATGCTTGGACATTTGCCGATATGTCTCTGCACCAAAAAGGATGGAGCGCCCGGTTTAAACGGCTGCTAAAGTTCAATATTGTCTGTCTCACTGGGCTAGTGATGGGCGTATTGCTGCTAAACGTTTTTTACAACCTCGTTTTTGGGCAAAATCTTAAGTATCTGGCTAACCTGCTGGCGATCGCCCCCGTAGCCATCTGGAATTTTTGGATCAATCTCAAACTGAGCTGGCGCGTGACGGCTGTGAAAGGGGGCTGACTATCGCTGGTTTCTAGAGGGTGTCTAAATCCTAATCTTTTGCTGTTTCACCCTCGCCTTTACTCTCGCCAGACTTCTAGCAGCGCCGTCGCGCGGTCAATGCCAACGCTATCTTCTTTTCCTTCATAAAGGTGCAGCGCCTGCTGTAGCGTCTCGATAGCAGCGCCATGATTGCCCTGTCCCCACAGGGCCAAACCCAGGTTATAGCGCACGCCCGCATCTTCGGGAAAAGCGTGACTCAGCTGGCGGTAAGACAGTACTGCCCGTAGGTATTGCCCGCGAGCGAGCAGCAGTTCGCCCAAGGCCGCCTGAGCAGGCAACAGCCCTGGATCGTATTCAACGGCCTGCTCTAAGTGATTGAGCGCGGCATTATCATCGCCTTGGTCGAGCAGTATTTTACCCAAATTAAACTGCGACTCGGCGTCGCTGGCATTTAGTCGGACAGCGCTTTGAAAGGCGTCAAAGGCACGGGAATTGTTGCCTTGCTCTAGCCAAATGTCGCCTAGGGTAGCGTATACGCTGCTACGACTGGCATCGAGTGAGATAGATCGCTGCAAAGGGCTGAGGGCGGCGTCGTAGTCATCTTGAGCCAAGTAGAGCCTCCCAATGGCTTCGTAAGCCTGGGCATTGTTTGGGGCGAGGCTGACGGCCTGTTCGTAGGCGCTGCGAGCTTCATCGTATGCCTCTAGGCGCAGCAGCGATCCGCCTAGCCCAATGAAGGCATCTGCCTCGCGAGGGCTGATATCAATGAGGGCGCGATAGGCATCGGCAGCTTGCTCATAGCGCTCGGCCATAAACAGGCTGCGAGCAAGGCCATAGTGAAAGGGCAAGTTGCGAGGGTCTCGATCTAGTGCCTGACGGTAGTATTCTGCGGCGGCTTCGAAGTTGCCCTGTCGATCTTGCAAGTAGGCAATGCCAGAATAAATGCGGGCATTATCGCGATCTACTTGCAGAGCCTGCTGATAGAGAGCGATCGCTCCCCCATAGTCTCTAGCGTCAATTTTCTTTTGGGCTTCGCCAATTAGATTAGAGAGACGTTCTTTTTGCTCGTCGCTGAGATCGTCGCGGTCTGCCGGGTCTGCTTGGGCAAGCCGTCCGTCTAGGCTGCGCTCAATGGCTGCCGGGCTAGCATTTGCGGCATTTGCGGATTTAGTCGCTAGCGGTGCGATCGCAATTCCAACTGCTGCTAGTAGGACTGTGAATTTGTATGGGTAGCCCATGGACTAGCCTCCTCAAAAGAATGAAAATGAACCAAGATAAAACTAGCTGCACCAGGTTTGACTCATGATTCTATCAACAACTGATTTCATTCAAGGAGAAAATATTCAATCTTATCTCAGGAATCGTTACCGCTGAAGTGGTCTACGGCAGTAATGCCCTGCGCGATTTCTTCGCCGGTATTCGAGACGTTTTGGGCGGGCGCACAGCTGCTTACGAGCGCATTTTTGAAAAAGGTCAGCAGGAGGCGCTCAAGGAAATTGAGTCTCGAGCTGTCCGCTTAGGCGCAGATGCGGTGATTGGTGTTCATGTCAAGACGGACACGATCAATATTGACGAGCATGGGGTATTGATGCTGATTACGGCGACAGGAACGGCTGTAAAGCTGTAGCGTAGCCTTCATGCGATAGCACTAGGTTCGCCGAAAGATAACCGAAAAATTATTGGCAGGCATGGGCAGCACTTTTTCTAGCGATAGGCTGTGGACTTTGGCGATCGCCTCTACCGCCTCCAAGTCACGCACCCCCCAATCAGGATTTTGGTCGCGCAGCCTCTGATCAAACGTTTCATTACTGAGCGCGGTCTGCTGGCCATTTCGCTTAAAGGAACCGTAAAGGTAAATCACACCGCCAGCCGGCAATATCCGCTCTGCCCCTGCCATCAAATGGCTGCACATTTCCCAGGCAGAGATGTGAATCATGTTGATATTAATGATGGCTGTGATCGGCTCAGTTGCTGCGTTTGTTTCTACAGGCCAAGGGCGATCGCTCACATCCAAATTGAGTGCGGGCAACCGCAAATTGGCCGCTGGCAGCGCGTCTCCCCAAGCCTGAATACTTTTTCTTAAAAGAGACTGCCGCTCAGTTGGCAACCATTGCAGGTAGCTCAAGCGAGGCGCAAAAAAAGTAATATGCTCCCCTGTGCCGCTGGCAATTTCTAGCACAGTGCCTGCTGGCGGCAGCACCTGCTGCAAAACCTCCAAAATCGGCTGGCGGTTGCGCTCAGTCGCAGGCGCATATTGACGAAAATCTGTCATGGCGCAAGCTTTCTCGTGTCTAATTTAGCTAGCCGTATGAAAACGTCCAGTACGAAAACGCCTATTCAGTGGCTTCGGGCAGCGTACCGCGACTCTCAGCAATATAGTGGCCAAAGGTCGTGCTCAAAAAAGACAGTGCAATCGGCCCTAGCAAAAAGCCCAGCAAACCATGAACGACAAACCCAGGCACCAGCGCTGACGCTAGCCAGAAGCAAAAGCCGTTTACCACCAGCGCAAATAGGCCAAACGTCACAAAGGTTAAAGGCAGTGAGAACAGCTTAATAACTGGCTTAATCACTGCATTAACGACCCCAATAGAAAGCGAGGCCAATAGCGCCGCCGGAATCGTTTCCAAGGTGACACCGGGGACGACTAGATCAATCACCAGCAGGCTCAGCGCCGTGACCAAAGCTGGTAGTATCATGCCCAACATTTTTTAATCTCCACTCTAAAACACGAACAGGTAGCCAAACTGCGTTCAATTATGTCTTGCATGGCTTTGTGTGCCTTGCCGTTGGCACTTAACTTGCCGTTGGCAATTGACAAATTTTGGCAGAAGTTGGCAGTTGTTCGCATCCCTACGCAGATAGAGCACTAAAAATGCATAAAATCACTGGGTATAAAATCACTGGCTGAGAGTTCCCGCTGGCGAGCTCAGCAGCATTTCGGCGGTGCGATAGTAGGTAGCCCAATAATAAGTTTCGGGTCTAGCTCGCCACTGATCTCGGTCTACTCGCAGCGTCAGAATAGGTACTGTTACCCCGGCACCTTCTGCCACGACAGTAACCGACACATTGGTTGTTAGCAGATCTTGGTCAAAGCTGCGCTGTGCCCCTGCCCGAGCTGCCATCTCAGCTCGGCGAATGAGTGTCTCGTAAGTTTCCCCGGTTTCTCTGGCCAAAAATAAATCTAGCCGGGAGGTGTAGGCTTGGGACGCTTGGGGAGCAATCAGGGCCTCAGTTATCCAGATGCCCGTGCCGCCGACTAGCGCGGCTAGACCAGCCGACAAAATAGAGCGCTGCCAGACAGAAGTTTTTCGCCTGGGTCGAGCGTTAGAGATGAGTTGAACGCGCCCCGAACGGCGGATTGGATAGCGATTTGGCCACATGCGATTAGCTAAGTTTGAAGTAGGTTGGAGAACGTTAGTTTTGGACGGCAGCGCGGGCAATCTCACGAGAGAGTACCCTAAAGAATGTTTCCCTGAAGACTGTTTAATTTTTGGGGGGCTAGCAGCCTTCGATCTACTGTTTTGGTCTGGTTAGTTTTGGCCACATAGCTGATTGCACAAGTTGCACAAGCGTCTGCTGAAACTATGATGTTGCTTACGTAGGGGCTGTCTGATTTGGCTGTAACGTAGCTGCTAGATTGCTATTCCTATCAAGTTTCCCAGTTTAGGAGATCTCGCTACACTTTAAAGTAAAGTTGGCGACATGAAGCGCTGCGCTTGTGATACCTTCTGTGGGCATATGTAGCTTAGCTAAGGCTCCTTAAATTTTGGGGTCAATTATAGGCAAGTTTATCAAACTGACCGTTTGTCATAGTCCGGGAGACCATCCATGGCTAACTATTGGGCCATCACCATCGGCATCAACCAGTATCGGCATCTACAGCCGCTGAGACATGCACAAAACGACGCGCTGTTTGTGCATCGTTTTTTCATAGAGGAAGCTGGAATTGCGGCGGATCGCTGCATTTTGCTTAGCGATCTGACGACCTCTGTGGGCCACCAAGTAGTCTATCCAGATAAGCCAGCGATCGCCGCCTGGATTCATACTGTCACTCAGCAGATCGGTACAGACGATATTCTCTGGTTTTTCTTTAGCGGCTATGGTGTTCAGCTAGAGGAAGCGGACTACCTGATGCCGATAGACGGTGACCCCGGACAGATTAAAGAGACCGGTATTGCGGTTGCCGACCTGATTGACACCCTGGCACAGCTCCCGGCTGCGCACACCGTCTTAGTTTTAGACATTAATCGTTCTCAAGGGGCTTTAGCCGGGCAGACAATTGGCACTCAGGTGATGAGTCTGGCCCAGCAGAAGCAAATTCCGATGCTGCTATCTTGCCAGCCGGAGCAGTATTCCCACGAAACGCTCGGCGTACATCATGGGCTATTTACAGCAGCGCTGCTAGAAGCCCTACAGCAAAACTACCGCACGCTCGATCAGCTCGGCGACTACGTAGCCAAACGTTTGCCGGAGCTTTGCGACCATCACTGGCGACCGATTCAAAACCTAGTCAGCCTAATGCCTGGAGGTCAAGGAAGTGCTGTGGTCGTCCCCGAGGTGCCTCCGGTCGCTGGCGCTGCCGTAACTGATGCCGCTGGCGCTCGACGCCGAGGCCCGAACTACTAGCCAGACCACCAGCCGAACAGAAGATAATAGGCCCGCCTCTGTGGGGCTTGACAAAGAAGACTCTCAGGCCGAGACAGAAAGTATAGGAAGGGAGAGCGCTTTGGCTGTGGAGGAACCGCCGATTGAGCCACCCTGGCAATCAGCTGCTAACACAAACGGCACAGCACTCGCCCGCCGTTAACCAACGGCAATGCCGTCTATCAGACGTCGGATCTCTATCACCGACGGTCTCTACATCGACAACCCCATTGATGATCATGACCCGGCTTGCCTACTTTGTCAATCGGACTGCCACTAGCTGACACTGAGACTACACTGGTACTGCGACTGAGGTCAGCCCGACTGTGAGTTCAGCTCACCCCAACGGCACGATAGCAAGGAGCTACAGATAGCAGCGCCATCGTGCCTTACCAAAATTGGGATACCTCCTCACCACCTGTTAGCGGCGCTAAGCTGCGCAACTGGGGGCTGCTGGCTCTAGCGCTACTTGTAGGCGGCGTGCTGCTCAAACAGCCTTTTGTCGCGACTGCTTTGGAAGGCTTAAGCCGAGAGATTGAGTATGCCCACCTTAGGCCAGAGTCCCCAAGCAGCAGATGCTAAGATAGTGAGGGAACGTAGCCGCAGAGGCGACCACCGGATCAGCAACGCTTGACCCAGATGAGTCAGCGGCCCCTGCAGCACAACCGACAGCAGCGGAGACCTCTGCCGCTAATGACGCCGCCACCCTCGAACAGGAAGTAGCCGCTGGCAAAGCCCTGATAGCGCAGGCTACGGCTGCTCTAGAACAAAAACAGTATTCAGAAGCGCTGATTGCCTTGCAGCAGGTGCCGCAGTCTCAGCGAGACGCTACTTTTTCATCAGTGCTGACGCAGGCACGGGCGGGCGCAGCCGAAGCGCAGCAGGCCAATGCCTCTGTCTTGACTGATGCGCGTACGGCGATTCAGCCTACCCAGGCCTCTCAGTTTGCGGAGGCGATCGCCAAAGCCGAATTAATTCAAACAGGAGAGCCCTACTATGAAGAAGCCCAGCAGGACATTCGTAGCTGGAGCCAAATTATTTTAGACATTGCTGAAGGCCGGGCAACCAGCGGCAATCTTGGGTCGGCGATCGCCGCGGCTAGCGTCATGCCCAACGCCAACACTGAGTTTCACAAAAAAGCTCAGGAGCGAATCGCCTTTTGGCAGCAGCGTCAGCGCAGCCGCGACATTATTTTCGCCGCCCGACAGATTCCTGCCTCTGGGCAGGCCAGCAGCTACCAAAAAGGCATCGTTAAGCTGCGGGAAGTCCCTATTGAGCACCCGGAGTATGAGACGGCTCAGCAGCAAGCCGACGAGTGGAGCGGTCGCATTTTTAGCATTGCCCAGGCCCGTGCGGCACAAGGTAGGCCAAGCGCCGCCATTCAAGCCGCCATTTTAGTGCCGGCTGGAACGACTGCCTACGAACCTGCTCAGCAGGCTATTAAGCGGTGGCAGGCTGAAGGGTAGCAGTCCTAAGCGGTCGGTCTAAACCATGCATTTGCTCATCTGATCCATCTGAACCTGCCGCGATTCGCCGGTCGAGTCCGGCTGATGCAGCTTGGCGCGAACGCCCGTCAGCTGGTCTACTGCGCTTTTAAGCTTGGCTTCTAGGGTTTGCTTTTGGGCTCATGAGCTGCTTGAATTTTTGGTAGCGGGCGATCGCTGTGCTGACCATTGCCATTTGCGCTGCCGGGCAGGGCTGAGACTGTACCTGAGCCTCGTCATCCAAGCAGCACAGACTGTATTGAGCAGGGGAACCTGCTGCTGAGCTATCGGCTTCGGGCGAGCCCGTCTGCTCCAGCGCTTCTACATATTGCATTAGTGTGTCGGCATCGCCGTGTCGCAAAATGGTCGAATCGGCAGCGCCGTCTGCTGACCTACCGCTCTCTAGAGATGATTCTAACCAGCCATCGACCATAGGCCCTTGTGCGTAGAGCGCGCGAATGGTCTGAACAATCTGCCGCAGTTGCTCCTGCCAGGTCGTCACCACAGTCCTGATATCTTCTAGCAAGTTGAGGGCGATCGCGGGATTTACCTCATGCCGCTGACTTAAGAAAGCTTCGTTCTTAAGCGGCGGTAGCACAACAGCCTCTAGTGGCGGCCATCGAGATGGCGGCTGAGGATCTACTGATGGCGGCGCGCGAGGGTGCCTCTGATACGGAGGCCGCAGGGCCAGAGATGAGTGGCTTGCCAGAAGAAATCGGCCCCATGTCAGCAGTCAGATCAAAAGAAAGATTTTTACCCGAACTGCTTTTGGGCTTGCTCTGGGCACTGACAGAAGAAACGCCAGATTGCTGAGCTAAATAAGGAAGTGAAGAGTCCATGTCAGTTAAGATTGCTTGGGCTAACGGTAGCTGGGCAAATGCGGTTGCTAGACCATATAGTCTCACAGGATAAATTTACTTTTTTCGGAGAAAAATTAGTCTGGGTCACCGCAGTCAATATTTGGCCCCTGATTTCGTAGCTCTACTTCTTTGGTTTTACTTCTTTGGTTTTACTTCTCTGGCCTTCTGCCCAGGCAGGCCGTAGGCGAAAGCAACGACCTAACAACACTCCGCTGAAAGACGGATGAAATGACCCAGCATAATTTGCTACCATCGATCGAATGGGGGCAAATCTACAAAAGTTTCGTTAAAAGCACTGTTTGGACTTACTGCCATGGCGACTCCCACCTTCTTAAGATATCTGCCCGCCCGCCTTAAGCCTTTGAGATCCCCAGCTATTTGGGCTCCTTTGGTTGTGCTGGTGTTGCTGGGTATTTTTGTCTGGGAATATCGCAAAGATCCCGCGCGATTTAGCAGAGGGCAAGTCATTCAGCCAACACCTGAATCTGATCTGACAGAAACTCAACCATCGGGCTGATTCTATAGACGCGCTCATAGAAGGCACTAATGGAAAATTGCCCGCCATTAATCCTCTCAAGCCAAATAGCTTGCTGCCAGGTTCTGAAGAGGCCGCAGCCGCAGGCGATAGCGATCAGCTTTCGGGGCGTGAAAATCCCTTCGACGCTTACGCTGCCGACTATCAGTTTCCGGGACAACAAACGCTACCGGTAATCCGGCTGCTCCAACTGCACCGACTAATAGCTACGGGCGAAGTGGCTCTAGCCAAGCCGGGCAGTCTTCTAATTTTAACTTTGGCAGCGGCTTAGTTAACCCAGCGGCCCCTGCAACTAATAGCGCCCTATCTGAAGCGCTAGGCCGACAGCAGGCTGAGAGAGCGGCAGCTAGTAGCAGCTCTAATGGTGGGGGTGGTGCTTCGAACGGCTCAGCTGCGAGTACGCCACCCTCACGCAATGGCAGCAGTAGCCCAGCCGCACCTGAACCCGCTCAGGTACCAGGCACAATATCGGCCCCGTACATCCGTACAACTCCCAATATGTCGCCGCCAGCTGGGACGACTGGCTATCAGACGCCCGCAACTTCTCGACTGCCAGTTTTTAACGTTGCGCCTCAGCAGCCTAGCCGAAACCCTTACAGCGCGCCGCCTGCCCCAGCAGCAGTCCAGACGGCCCCTGACGCTGCTGCTCCCAGTGGGACACGCTACACCGCTCCTAGCTTCGTCCAGCCTCAGCAAAACAGTCGCTAGTCTGGCAGCTGCTAAGGCAGCGGGCTAGCATATCAATTTGTTCGCCTCCATTTGCTCGCCTAGCTTGAAGCTGCCTAGACGGCGAAATTGGCTACGATGGCGTTGGCAAACTCGGAGCATTTTAGCGGCGGGACGGGTGGCTCCATCATCCGGGCGAGATCGTAAGTGACCTGTCCGCTGGCGATCGCCTTTGACAGCCCTGCCTTAATCAGATCTGCGGCCTCTTGCCAGCCCATATATTCCAGCATCATCACCCCCGAGAGGATCACCGAGCCGGGGTTGATGCGATCTAGTCCGGCATGTTTGGGAGCGGTGCCGTGGGTCGCTTCAAAAATGGCACAGCGATCGCCAATATTAGCGCCCGGCCCCATGCCGAACCCGCCGACAATTGCCGCTGCCGCATCAGAGAGATAGTCGCCATTAAGGTTCATCGTCGCCAAAATTGAATACTCATCTGGGCGAGTCTGAATCTGCTGAAAAATGCTGTCGGCAATCCGATCATTGACCATGATTTTGGTTTTCCACTGGCCATTGCCGTGCGTCTCCCCAATTGCCGAGAGAATAGCCTTGCACCTCATCGCGAATAGCCTTCTTGCTTCTCTGGCGTGAGCGAATCGTAGCCCGGATCGATCTGGCGGGCGTTGTCTTCTAGCGACAGCGCCGGATTGTCTGCCTGGTTGCCTAGCACCCAAGACTCTCGCTCTGTCACGCACTCCTGACGAAACTCGCTGGTAACCAATTCATAGCCCCAATCGCGAAATGCCCCTTCGGTGTATTTCATGATGTTGCCCTTATGCACCAGGGTTACCATCTGCTTAGCGGGCGGCAGTTGCAAAGCATGCTTCATCGCCCGCCGCACCAGCCGCTGAGATCCGTGCTTGCTAATCGGCTTAATGCCAATTCCCGAGTCCAGCGGAATTTGCTTGTTACCGTGCTCAGGGGTAGCCGGAATCAGCTCGTCATTGAGCAAAGCAATCAGCCGCTGACCAATCTCACTGCCCTTTCGCCACTCAATGCCTAGATAGATATCTTCAGTATTTTCTCGATAGACAATCAAATCGAGCTTTTCTGGGCTTTTGTGAGGAGAGGGCGTACCTGGATAGTACTTGCAGGGGCGGACGCAGGCATAGAGGTCATTAATTTGCCGCAGTGCTACGTTGAGTGAGCGAATGCCGCCGCCAATCGGGGTAGTTAGCGGCCCTTTGATCGCAACGCCATACTCTCGAATCGCAGCTAGCGTATCTTCTGGCAAGTACTCATAAGTACCGTACTTATCGCAGGCTTCATCACCGGCATAAACCTTAAACCAGACAATCTGTCGCTGGTTGCCATAAGCTTTGGCCACTGCTGCGTCAAATACCTGCTGCGCCGCTGGCCAAATATCTACCCCTGTACCATCGCCTCGAATAAAAGGAATGATCGGCTGATCAGGTACGACCGGCTCCCCTGCTTCAAAAGTGATGCGACTACCAGTTTTGGGGGGCGTAATCAGTTGATACATAAACTCTTAACTGAGGAATAGATGGGTTTAATCATACGCATAAGCGGTCTAAGCGGTTGCGGGCAATGATGAATTCGTCTGCTAATGCCTCGGCAATTGACCTGCGTACCGCTTCGAATTTTACCGAAAGAGTGGCAAATAGTGTGGTTTGTGGCGAGCATTCTTAACATCACCTGGCAGCTTGCCCTATTACCGCGAGGGCGTTCAGGTCGCCATAGCTTTGTCAAACGCTTACAGAAACATTATTTGAGCGCTATCCGGATCAATATAGACTTTAGTCAACAAGAGTTCTGATTGCGTCACTTTCTCTGGCTGTGTCGATCTATTCGACTCATTTTGCCGGTTACCATCACAGCATGCAAAAAATCCTGATCGTGGATGACGATAGCACGCTTAGAGCAGCCTTAACCCGCTACCTGAGGGATCGGGGGTTTATTGTATACAATGCTGCCTCGGGCACTGAAGGCTTTTTAAGCTTTACCAAAGACACGCCAGATCTGATTGTGTCTGATGTGGTCATACCGGAAATGGATGGGTTTGAGCTATGTATCAGAATTAGAAATACTACGCCAGGGCAACTCGTTCCGTTTATTTTTCTTTCGGGGCGCTGCGATTTAGAAGACCGCATTCAGGGTCACAGCATCGGCGCAGATGATTATCTGGTCAAACCTTTTCATCCTCGGGAGCTGATTGCCAAAATTGAGGCTCAGCTTGCTCGTACTCACCGCGTTCGCGCTGAAATCAATCGATTGCTACAGCGAGCTTGTGAAGAACGGCTACAAGGCCAGCCTCAGCTCCCTTTGCCGCTCACGCCGGCTGAGGAAAAAGTCTTTTGGGAAGTGACTCAGGGCTTGACTAATAAAAAGATCGGCGATCGCCTGTTTATCAGCCCCCGCACTGTTCAAACTCACCTCAGCAGCATCCTTAGCAAGCTCTCCTTAGAAAACCGCTCTCAGCTGATTCGCTACGCCTTTGAAAACGGCTATAGCCCGCCGCAAAATGCTGGCAAATCGCTATAGCCCCAGGTCAGTCTGCCGCCGCTGAAGTGACCCGACTTAGTTGCTAAAGCGCCTGATTATCCTTTTACAGTCAGCTAATAGTCAGCGAGCATTCCGGTATTCCACTATCATTGGACAATCGACATCTTTACGCTCAAGCAATGCGGCCAAGGCTATCGGCGGCTGCCGTATCTGCTCTGTTTACTCATAACGTATGTCTTCAAACGCTATCGACTCTGCTGAGTTTCCTACAAATGGCCCCCCTGACAGCTCAGCTCAGGCTCAGGGAGAGCAAACCTCAGATCAGACCGATCTGGACCTTGAGGCGCTAGCCGCCAAGCTGCAAGAAAGCAGCCTGAAGAAGCAGCTTCAGGCCATCCATGACTTAGCGACGCTAGGCGAAAGCGGGCGATCGCATTCTGATAGACTTTGTGCGCCACCAGCTCGTCACCAGCAGCCAAAAATGCCAGCACGGAGACCTCACAGCTTGCCCACAGCCGCCCACGGCAGCGCTTATCAGCACCTATACCAGGCTGATTCTACGAAAGCTAAGGCTTTTATTACCGAATCCGCTCACGGCGTGCTGATGCCTGTTTCGGCTCGGGGGATAGACTATAGCGATCTGCAAATTTTGCTGGTCAAGCAGGCGTATCAGCTAGCTGATAGCTCACCTTGCAAAAGCTCTGTGAACTCGCAGGGGACAGCGCTGTTAAGCGTAAATGGGTCTATTTTACCGAAGTGAGCCAGTTCCCACCTGCCGACTTACAGACCCTCGATACGCTCTGGGGAATTTACTCTGAAGACAAGTTTGGCTGGAGCAAGCAGCGCGAACTGTGGCTGCGCTTAGGCCAAGACTGGGAGCGCCTGTGGACGCAACTGGCCTGGAAAACTGACAACGCTTGGACTCGCTACCCCAACGAATTTGTTTGGGATTTATCATCGGCCCCAATCGGACATCTGCCGCTCTCTAACCAGCTGCGGGGCGTCAGGATGATGGATTCACTCCTCTCTCACCCGGCCTGGACTCACTAAAGCGTGGCCGCATGGCCGCAGGCGGACGGTGGCCCCGGTTGAGCCAGCTAGGGTTGACCAGGTTTGCGCTGCCCCTAGCAGCTGACGCGGGTGATCGATTAGAAAGGCAGGTCGCTGCGTCGCCAGCGCCTCTCGACTGCTAAAGCCCCAGGTGACTGCTGCCACCAAAATGCCTACCTGCTTAGAGGCGTCAATATCTCGGGTTTCGTCGCCGACATAGATCACCTGAGAAAAATCAATATCGCTTCTCTGCACAATGCGCCTAAGTACTCTGGCTTTGCTCAACAGGCCAACGCCTCCTTTAACGGATTCGAAGAGGTCGGCGATATCGTGCAGGCTAAAAAGCGCTGAATATTGCGCTGAGAGTTAGAACTCATGATCATCAACCGATGGCCAGCCGTTACTAGGCTACGCAGCGTGGGTATTAGATCCACTGCGATCGGCACGCTGCCTAGCTCTGCCGCCATCTCCCGGCGCACCCGGCGCAGCAAAAAAGGCAGACGAAAAAGCGGAATCTCGGCTTGTTTGAGCATTTCTTGCGTGCTCAAAGACTGATAATACCTAAGCTTTTCGGGAGTGGTAGGCGAATAGCCGTACTCTGGAGCGAGGCGGTTGGTAATCCGCACAATGGCCGCTAGCGTATCGGCAATGGTGCCGTCAAAGTCAAAAATTATAAATGCCACGTATCCAGGGACTGATAAGGGTTGGAGCTGGGTACTTCACTATCATACGGTAAAGGCGTTGCTGACATGATTTTCCCATTTGGGCACAGCGATCGCCCTGCGCCTTTTCCTATAGCTACTTATGGCTATTTCCATCGGCCCGACCTCAAAATGCTCACAATCAGCCAGAGCCCCAAAAAAGAAGCCGCCGCAAATAGCAGCGTACTCAGCCACTGTAGCTGGGCCGTTTGTTGACTTGTCGAGATAATGGCTGCCCCGATAATCAATGCGGCGACTACGGTACTAAAAGCTCGCCGATTAGCAGCGCGCTCAATACTGCGCTGCAAAGAATCCATGCCTTGAATGCGCAGATTCCACTGGAGGGTTTCGTCACTGAGGCGATCTAGCAAAAACCCGAACTGCCGGGGAGCCGATAGCGACAGATTGCGAAACTCTAGGCCCGTGCGCAGAAACATCTGTAGCGGATCGTCGCCGACGAGCTGCTGGCGAAACAGGTCTACCATCAGCGGTTTGATTTCGGCAATCAGGTTAATGGCTGGGTTAAACTGCCGGGCACCGCCTTCTAGATTGGCCAACGACTTAGTAAATAGACCAATATTGGCAGGCCACCGCAGATGGTTGCGAATACCCGTTTCGATCACGGCGCTGAACGCCTCAGCCGTATTAAAGCGATCTAGCGAGATCCCATAATAACGCCCAAGCAGGCGGCTGTAGTCACTCTCTAGCCGAACCAGGTCAATCGGTTTGAGCGGTTCTGCAAGCTGTAGGGTGAGCTGGGCGCAGCGCTGGGCATCGGAGCTGACGATCGCCAGCACTAGCTCTGTCAGGGTGGCGCGGGTTTGCGGATCGAGCCGGCCCATCATGCCACAGTCCAGCAGCGCAACGCGGCCATCGTCTAAGTAAAAGATGTTGCCAGGGTGCGGATCGGCATGGAAAAAACCGGTGATGAAATACTGAGAGAGAAAGGCCCGAAAGAGTAGTGAGGTAATTTCTCCTCGCTCGTCTTTAGTGTCGCCTGGCAGCAAGCGCTCAAAAGGATTAACAGGGGGATTAGCCGCTCCCCCATCTTTGCCGGTAGCTCCTAACCCAGGCGCTCCAAATCCGGCAGCTCCCATGTCGTTGGGTCGCTGCACAACCGGCAGCGGGGCTTGAAGGAGAGGTCTACCCTCTAACCACTCCATCACCAAAATTCTAGAGCTGGTCAACGGCCAGATAATTTGGGGCACGGTCAGCCGCTCAGAGTCAATCCAGCGGCTCTCGGTGAGGTCTTTGCGCAGCTCGTCGGTGTAGCGGGCTTCGGTGGTAAAGTCTAGCTCATCGGTTAGGGCTGACTTAAATTCTTCGGCCAGTTCGGTGATGTTGTAGCGCTGGCCAAATTGGGTGGTAGAGACTAACCGAGCGATGTCTTTGATTAGCGCCATATCTCGCTCGACCTGCTTGTCGATGCCGGGGCGCTGCACTTTGACGGCGACGGCCTGGCCATTTTTAAGGATGGCTTTATGGGTTTGACCGATGGATCCAGCAGCGATCGCCCCATACCCAATCTCAGCAAACACCTCCTCCGGCGGTCTCACCATATGCTGGCGAATGTAACCCTCAATCTGCGCCGCTGCCACCGCTGGCACCGTTGATTGCAGGCCGCTGAGCGCCTCGATATAAGAAGGGCTCAGCAAATCGGGGCGAGTGCTCAGTAGCTGGCCTAGCTTTACATACACTGGGCCTAGTTCAATCAAGATATTGCGCAGCACTTCGGGCGGTGGCAGATCCGGACGATCTGGATCGCCCCCCGTGAGCAATTGCCGCATATAGTCCCAGCCATTGCGCAGAAATACCTCAACAATTTCACGCTGCCGCCCAATCAGATCGGGTGTCAGCATCGACGGTAGGGGAGAGCGAGGCATAGAGGGTGTAATTCTACAAAGTCATTGAGCTGATCCTAGCAATTTTGCCAGTATCGGCCCTGATTAATTACGGCTCAAATAGATTTGAGCTACAGACCGCTTTGAAGCGGTTAACAGCAGTCCCAGTTGTACAAAACATCGGAGAAATCAAGCTTTTTCAGCGCTGAGGGTCTAATAAAAAAGTTGCAAATGCCCGTATCCCCCCACAGAATGCCGATTTTGCCATTGTCTTCTGAGTCGATTTGCAGCAGCAAGGCATAGGGTTCTTGATCCTGAGGCAAACGGCTGCGAGGATCGCTTTGGGTAAAGGTAGGGTATCCCCCTAGCTTATGTCCTTCAAACTGCTGACTATAGTGCTGACTATAGTGCCGAAACTCGTCGCCAATTGCGTCCCCGCTTGGCCTTAAGCTCATCAGCTCACGACCAATCAGCGCTTCGTATTGATAGTCATAGAGACTGATAGGTGCAGCCTTCTGATGAAAGGTTAAAGCCAAGCAGCTATCCGGTTTGCTCAGATACTTTGAATAAATCTCAAAAGGCGTATAGCTTTCACCGTCGTCCCATGGGGAGGGCATGAAATCGAAATGGGTGACTAGCTTTGACTCATCTGGCTCAGGATTGGGATGGTACAAAATCTGGAAGTGAGTCTGAGCAGTCGGATGGTCAAAATCTGCGCCATAGAGGTAAAGCTCATCTTTGGCGATATAAAACTGAAGGATGCCTTGAGAGGGAAAGCCTTCTAGATTTGGAACTTCAGCAAAGTTGATTTGAGCGAGCAGGTAGAGATAGTCGCCGGCTGGCGTTTTGGGCGGGCTAATTGATTTAGGGAGGTAGGGCAGCCCTAAAAATTTGCTTTGCCATAGCGTCGCCGTCTGCGTGACCTGAGTTTGAATCTGGATATAGGGTTTAACGGTGGCTGCGAGCTGTTCTCGATAGGGCTCAAAGACTGGCGGCAGATCTAGCTTGTTTGGCGGCTGATCCGTCAAAGAGTGTCCTCCATAGGTTTCGTCTCCAGGCGCTTGCGCTCTGCGAGCTTGAGCATGATTTCGGCATGGGCTTCTCGCGTGATCGGATAGAAGTAGATCAGCACGACTCCGCAAATTACCAGAACCAGCGGCACTGGCCCCATAAAAAAGCGAATTGCGTTCAGCGCCGACTCGGGCTGCTGGGCAGCGTCTTTAACAAAGCCAGAAGCTTCTAGCGCCGCACCGACCAAGAAAATACCAACGGCTAGGCCAATTTTTTGTAGGAGTGTCATAAACGCATAGAAGGTGCCTTCGCGCCGACAGCCGGTGTTTAGCTCATCTAGCTCGATTACGTCGGGCAAAATCGACCACGGCACGACGTAAGCAGTGGCTACGCCAAAGCTGGCTAATATGCACAGCCCATAGAGAATGGTGGTTTGCCCCGGCTGTAAGAAAAACAGCGCTATCTGCACTAAGATCCAGACGCCTGAGCCTAGAAAGTAAAGGTTTTTTTTGCCAATGCGCTTACTCAAGGCGGCGCAGACAAACATCATCACAATTGCGGTGCCCTGGACAATCAGCGCGACTAAGTTTTCATCGACGCCCATCCAAAACTTGGCGTAGAAGGGAATTACGGCGGCGGTAATTTGCAGGGCTAGCCACGAAAATAGATAGATGCCCACGACGAAGAGAAATGGGCGGTTGCTGGCGACCACTTGAAATTGCTGTAAGAAGGACTCGTCTTGGATGTCGGCGATCGCATTCAAAGATCGCCCTGCCGCCTTCGCCTTTTTATCCATATAGCCGTAGGTGCCAAACACACACCAATAGATCGACACGATCGAAATCGCCCCGCCTAAAAGCCCTAGCGCCGCATATCGCTGAGCATCGTCCGCAATCAGCTGGCCAAAAATGCCCGCCGCAATCAAAATCGCCACGCCGCCCGCCACCGAAAACGCCAGCCGAAAAGAGGTCAGCTCGGTACGCTCATCGTAGTCGCCGGTCATTTCGGCAGTGAGCGTGGTGTAGGGCAAATTGGTCGTGGTAAAAAAAACTTGAAATATCGGTGGTGATCACCACGTAGTACCAAAACTTGGCAGCGCTGCTAGTCTCTTCGCTAAAGGGCGCAATCCAGATCAAAAAGTAGGAAAGGCCAAACGGAATCGCCGTTAAAAACATCCAGGGATAGCGGCGACCCCAGCGGGTTTTGGTGCGATCGCTCAGCACCCCCACCAGCGGATCATTCACCGCGTCCCAAATCTTCCCTAGCGCCAGCACTGAGCCTGCCACGACAGGCCGCATCCCCGCCACGTCAATCAAGAAAATCAGCAGAAAAAACGCTAGAAACTGCGAAGTCAGCCCCGCCCCAAAATCGCCTGCGCCATAGGCTAGCTTCACTGGCAGCGTTAGGGCTGGCGCTGGGCCATCGGGGTGTAGTTCAGACTGAGATTCTAAATTGGCCATGTTTAAAAAGCCTGATTAAAGCCTGTATAAATAACTATATGAATCGGGCAGTTCTTTAGCAGGTGCCCTTCACGGTTAATCTATTCCCGTTTGCTCTAGCTTTTGCCCAATCCCACAATCTAGCGGGGCTAACCGGCTGGTCATTCATCTACCCCTCCTGGTCACATCCCATGTCAGATTTATATGTATCCTGGTCAGATTATCACCGAAACATAGAGCAATTGGCCCTGATGGTACACCGCTCCGGCTGGCAATTTAATCAAATTGTGTGTCTGGCCAAAGGCGGGCTGCGAATCGGCGACATTATCTGCCGAATCTCTAATCAGCCGCTGGCCATTCTCTCGACGGCTTCTTATGGCGGTGAGGGCAACCGCACCCGAGGCTCTATCACCTTTTCAAACGACTTGAGCATGACTACCGCCAATTTAGGATCGCGGGTTTTAGTCGTTGATGATTTGGTCGATTCGGGGCAGAGCCTACAGCGCAGCCTGTCGTGGCTAGAGCATAAATACGGCTTTTATATTGATGAAATGCGCACTGCTGTCCTCTGGCATAAAGAGTGCTCAGTGATTACGCCTGACTATACTGTTCACTATCTAAAAGACAATCCTTGGATTCATCAGCCCTTTGAAAACTATGAGGAAATGGATTGGGAAGATCTCGCTAGCTTGGACGATGCGTCACCTAGTCAGACGGCTCAGTCGCAAAATGTCAGCGCCCATCGCTAGCTGATTCTGTGCGCATTCGTGCTGAATTGCTATACACTAAGCCCGTCGCTTCCACCAGCATCTTTCTCCTAGAACTTTGAAAACCACCGATATTACCGGTAGCCCAAAACTTGTAGCGTCTGTGAGTACCCCGCCTTCTAACCTGCCTTCTGACGATATTCCGGCTGCTCGTCGGCAGTCGTCTCAGTCTGTTTCAGCGCCGATCGCTACCAAGCGGCGAGGCCGATGGGCGGTGGCCTCTGGTCTGGTCGGCATAATTGCCCTAGGGGGATTGGGCCTGTGGCAGCGTGATCGGCTGAGCGCTCAGGTCAATTTCATTCAGACGGCCATTTTCCCTTTAAAGAAATCGGCTAATGCGGCGGGCGATCGCTCATCATCAGCCACAAGCAGCCAGCCTGCGATCGCTGCCGCTAGCCCCGAAGCATCTCCCCCTGAGCGGCTGCTGCACCACCGCCATTACGAGGTGGCTCGCCCTCAGGATCTCGTTTCCCTAGATTCTAAAAGCCAAATTAAGCTGCGGCCCGCTGCTCAAACTAAAGTCGCGGCCATGATTGCCCAAGCCAAATCAGAAGGCATTCAGCTCGGCATCATTTCTGGATTTCGCTCTTTAGAAGATCAGCAGTATCTCTTTTTTGATGTCAAAGCAGAGCGGGGCGAAACCCCTAAAACCCGCGCCGAAGTCAGTGCGCCGCCGGGCTACAGCGAGCACCATACCGGCTACGCAGTAGACTTTATCGACGAGAGCCAACCGACCACTCAGCTAGAAAAAAGCTTTGAAACGTCGCTTGCCTATCGGTGGCTAGAGAAAAACGCTGCTTTCTATAGCTTTGAGATGTCATTTCCAAAAGATCCCGATTCGCCTTTGAGCTATGAGCCCTGGCACTGGCGCTTCGTTGGGGATGAAGAGAGTTTAGAGATATTCTATGGAGAGTAACTCGCTTAGCTTTCCGGCAAGCCGCTTTTTTTGCAATGAACCCCACTACCTTAAATCTGCTGGCCATTTCTGTCTTTGCCTTTACAATGCTGAGCCTAGTGGGGCCGCTGCTGAATATTTCGCCGGGGGCAGTGGCGATCGCCCTTTCTAGCTGTGCTGGTATAATCGCCATCGACCGCTTTGGCGCTCAGGGAAAAGGCGGCACGCTGCTGATTGATTTGCTCTCTCGCCAGTCATCAGAATATCGCCAGCGCATTTTGCACCACGAAGCGGGCCACTTTTTAGTTGCCTATCTGCTCGATATACCCGTGCAGAGCTACACGCTGAGCGCCTGGGAAGCTCTGAAAGCGGGTTTGCCCGGCTTAGGGGGTGTTGTCGTTGAGGCGATCGCTGAACCTGCTGAATCAAACACCGCTGAACCAGACACCGCTGAACCAGACACGCCTAGCGCCCAGCTCTCAGATCAGCAGCTCAATCGCTACTGCATTGTGTGGATGGCAGGCATTGCTGCCGAAAATCAAACCTACGGCAGCGCTCAAGGCGGCCAAGACGACCAGCTCAAACTCCGAGGGGTGTGGCAGCAGCATCACCCTACCGGCGAACCCAAAACCCAACTGCGCTGGGCACTGCTTCAGGCGCAAACCCTTTTAGAAAAGCAGCAAAGTGCCTATAACGCTTTAGTGACCGCCATGGCCCGCCGTGCTCCGGTAGCCACCTGCTGCCAGCAAATTGAAGCGCACCGAGTTTCGTCTGAGTGAGGGCCGACTGAGAGCATCAGGCGCTTACGACCTGATTGCGCCCTAGTGCTTTGGCTCTGAGCAGGTTTTGGTCGGCCCGGCGCAAGCAGCTTTGGCCCTGATCGTCATCGTCTGGCCGCAGCTCAGTTAACCCGATGCTAACGGTAATCTCAATTGAGCTAGCATCCTCAATGTCAGGGGCGAGTGCGAAAGGGGTCTCAGCAACCGTCTGACGCAAGCGCTCGGCTAATGCCCAGGCTTCCATCAGATCGGTATTGCTCAAAATCACGACAAATTCTTCTCCGCCGTAGCGAAATGGCGTGTCATAGAACCGCATATCATTGAGCAGTCGCTTAGCTAACTGCTTGAGTACGTCGTCTCCTACGGGGTGACCATAGCGATCATTGATTTGCTTAAAGTAGTCGATATCGAGCATGAGCAGCGATAGCTGAGCGCTCCGAGTGCGGGCTGCCTGAATTTGCCGGGGCAGTTCTAAATCGAATGCGCGGCGATTGCTAATTTGGGTGAGCGAGTCTACTAGCGCGATCGCAGACAGCCAGTCGTGAATTCGAGAAAGGTTGTGATGGCGCTGCGCCCGAGCGAGGCCAACTTGAAGGTAGGCTTGTGCTAAGCGTTGCTGACCCTGGCTAAAGAGCACCGACGCTGTCAATTCCTGACTTTCAGACTGGGTCTCAGGCTGGCTGTTCGCACAGCTTTGGAGCTGACGGCCAGTCTGCGTCGGCTCTAGGGTTGACGAGGTCTGAGCGGGTGTTAGCCAAAGGTAGGCGTCGGCTCCAGATTCTAACGCGGCTGCCGTCTTTTCTGAGAACAAATCTGACAGGTCGTAGAGCAGCGTGTGCTCAGTCAGCATTCCGGCTGGCGGATCTGCGCTGACAACGCACGTATCAAGCTCCCTTGGTGGCCCATCTAGCGCAGCTAGAAAAACTTCTTCAACGACAATAAAATATGTGCCTTGCAAGCTCTGATCAAATGTCTTGATTACCGATCCTTCTATGAGCTGACTGGCTTGCGCAATGACTATATCGGGCAGCGATCGCGCCATGATCATGCCAGCGGCGATCGCCGTTGTCGCTGGCATGACTGTCAGGGCATCAAGACCGCGCACCTGTGCGATAACGCTAGTTGTAAAGCGATCGCTGCCAAGAAGTAGCACACTATTTACAGACATTTTTCCTACAAAAACTAGCTGGCCTGCGGTCAATACCGGCAAGAAGTACGCTCAAAAGTACTCGTCAGCGCTGCTTACAAAATTTCTGCAAAAAAGAATGCACAGTACCAGCGTTGAATTTCAGAGCGATCGCTAACTCCCCTGCCTGGCCTGGCCTCGTCACCCCATCGATAGGCAACATCCGCAGAGTAAAAATATCTATCGCTAATAGCTACAGTTGCCTGCATAACTCATAGGTTTTCTCGAAAAACGACCGTAATTCTACCGAATAGATTAATGCAAAATCGGATCACTTTCGAGCAGGGAGCCTAACTCAGCCGATTGGCGTAGACTGCGAAGTGCGTTTATTCAGATAAATAGCCGATGCGCTCAGCCCATAAGTGTGATGTCAGTCTAGATGCTGGCAGTCTACTAGCGTTCAGTTTTGCCTGATGCCAGACGAAACCTTCAAGAATATGGCACCATTGATTAGATCTAGGACTAAATCTGGAGCGCCGAACCCGTCACCCTTGCTGTTAGCCGTATGTCTGTCAATCAAACCCCACCCCACAACGCTTTGCCCACCCTCAGCGGTGCTGACATTCGCCAGCAGTTTCTAGCGTTTTACGCCGCCAAAGGCCACCAAATTCTCGATAGCGCCTCTCTAGTGCCCGAAGACCCGACTGTGCTGCTGACGATCGCTGGAATGCTGCCCTTTAAGCCGATCTTTCTGGGCCAGCGCGAGGCTGAATTTGATCGGGCAACGACGGCGCAAAAATGTATCCGCACCAACGATATTGAAAACGTGGGCCGCACGGCTCGCCACCACACGTTTTTTGAGATGCTGGGCAACTTTAGCTTTGGTGACTACTTTAAAAGGAAGCGATCGCCTGGGCTTGGGAACTCTCTACAGAAGTCTTCAAGCTGCCGCCTGATCGTCTGATTCCCAGCGTCTTTCGCGAAGACGACGAAGCTTTTGCCATTTGGCGCGACGACATTGGCATCCCGGCCCATCGGATTCATTCGCATGGACGAAGCCGACAACTTTTGGACTTCTGGCCCTACTGGCCCCTGCGGCCCCTGCTCAGAGATTTACTACGACTTTCACCCAGAGCTAGGCGACAAACGATATCGATCTAGAAGACGACAGCCGCTTTATTGAGTACTACAACCTGGTATTCATGCAGTACAACCGCGACGCGGCAGGGCAAGCTAACCCCTCTGCAGATGCACAAAATATTGACACTGGCCTGGGCCTAGAGCGCATGGCCCAAATTTTGCAGGGCGTGCCCAACAACTACGAGACCGATCTGATTTTTCCGATCATTAAAACCGCCGCCGGAATTGCCGGGCTCGACTACCACCAAGCCAACGAGCAGCCCAACAGGTGTCGCTGAAAGTGATTGGCGACCATGTGCGAGCGGTCATGCATATGGTGCCGACGGGATCACCGCTGCCAATGTAGGCCGGGGCTACGTGCTGCGCCGACTGATTCGTCGGGTGGTGCGTCACGGTCGGCTGCTGGGCATTGATGAACCTTTTACAGTCGAAGTGGCTGAGACTTCCATTGCCCTGTCTGAGCAGGCTTATCCGGCGGTGCGCACCCGTGAAGCCGCGATTAAAAATGAGCTAATCCGAGAAGAAACTCAGTTTCTGAAAACCCTAGAGCGCGGCGAGAAGCTGCTAGCTGATATTTTAGCGAAAGCCAGCCTAAACAAGGTCTCTGGTAAAGATGCCTTTGAACTCTATGACACCTACGGTTTTCCGCTAGAGCTAACTCAGGAAATTGCTGAAGAAAGCGGTGTCGGTGTGGACAAAGCGGGCTTTAACGACAGCGATGGAGCAGCAGCGGCAGCGCTCTAAAGACGCCCACGAAACCATTGATCTAACTGTGCAGGGCAGTCTGGATTCTCTAGCTGATGCGATCAATTCGACTGATTTTGTCGGCTACGAGCAGACGGACGCTCAGAGCCAGGTAGAGGCGATTTTGATCGCGGGTGAGTCGGTTGAGCAGGCCAATACTGGCAGTGACGTGCAGATTGTTCTGAGATCAAACGCCTTTTTATGCAGAGTCGGGCGGGCAGATTGGCGATCGCGGCTATCTCTCGGGTGAAAACTTGGTCATCCGCATTGAAGATGTGAAAAAAGAGGGCGCTTTCTTTGTGCATTTTGGCAAAGTTGAGCGAGGCACGGTTGCTGTTGACGACTCAGTCAGTGCCAAGATCGACCGGGCCTGCCGCCGCCGGGCCCAGGCCAACCATACCGCCACCCACCTGCTGCAGGCCGCGCTCAAATCTCTGGTAGATCGATCGATTTCTCAGGCCGGTTCGCTGGTTGACTTTGACCGACTGCGGTTTGACTTTCATGCGCCCGCAGCGCTGACTGCTGAACAGTTGCAGCAGGTAGAAAAGCAGGTAAATACCTGGATTGCCGAGGCCCATAGCGCCGATGTGCAGACAATGCCCATTGCCGAAGCCAAGGCTAAAGGCGCCGTGGCCATGTTTGGTGAAAAATATGGCGATGATGTGAGGGTGATTGACTACCCAGGCGTCTCGATGGAGCTATGTGGCGGCACGCATGTGGGCAATACTGCTGAGATTGGGGTGTTTAAGATTATCTCTGAAACCGGTGTGGCAGCGGGCATTCGCCGAATTGAGGCAGTGGCAGGGCCAGCGGTGTTGGATTATTTGGAGGTGCGCGATCGCATTGTTCGAGACTTAAGCGAAAAGATTTAAGACCAAGCCCGAAGAAATCAGCGATCGTGTCGCCAGCTCTGCAAAGCGAACTCAAAACCGCTCAAAAAGACTTGGCCGCGCTCAAATCTGAACTAGCCTTAGCAAAGTCTGACCAGCTTATCGAGCCAAGCTGAGACCTTCGGTGATACGCCCGTCTTGGTCGCCAATCTTGACGCTGTTGAGCCCGAGGCGCTAAAAGCTGCTGCTGAACGGCTGCTGCAAAAGCTAGGCGAAGGGGCCGTCGTGCTTGGGCTCTGTGCCTGAGCCGGGCAAAGTTAGCCTGGTAGCGGCTTTTAGTCAGACCCGTGATTGGCAAAGGGCTACAGGCCGGTAAGTTTATTGGCGGCATTGCCAAGCTGTGCGGCGGCGGCGGCGGCGGTCGGCCCAATTTTGCCCAGGCGGGCGGACGCGAGGCGGCAAAACTTCCCGAAGCGTTAGCGGCAGCGAAGGCAAAGCTAAAAGAAACGCTGAGCTGATCCTCTTTGAGGTTTGAAAAGATGGCTGAGAGGCTTGAAAAAGATGACTGACTACAAATGGTTAGAGAGTCCTTTGGGGGCGCTGCTGCTGACTGGAGATGGGCGATCGCTCACCGGTCTCTATCTCAAAGGCCAGAAGCACTTCCCCCAACAAACCTCAGCCTGGCGCGAGTCCGTGCGAGCCGATCTTTTTGATCGAGCTGAAGAACAGCTTGCCGAATACTTTACTCATCAGCGTCAACGCTTTGATCTGCCGGTGGCCCCGCGCGGCACCGATTTTCAAAAACAGGTCTGGCAATTGCTCAGCCAAATCCCATTTGGTGAAACCCTCTCTTACGGCGCACTAGCTCAGCAGCTCGGGCAGCCCACCGCATCACGCGCAGTCGGAGCTGCCAATGGGCGCAATCCAGTGGCGATTGTGGTGCCCTGCCATCGGGTAATCGCCGCTAGCGGTAAGCTTACAGGCTATGCGGGCGGCATAGAGCGCAAACAATGGCTGCTTGATCATGAATCGGCAAATCTTGAAGATTTTCGCCCATCTCAACAACTGTTGCTCTTATCTGACTGACCTAGACTCTCCTACTTTGAGGCGCAGATTTGAAGCGCAGATTCGAAGCGCAGCTATTGGGTGCCAAACATGCGATCGCCTGCATCTCCTAGCCCTGGCAAAATGTAGCCGTGTTCGTCTAGCTTGTCGTCAATGGCGGCAGTGAAAATCGGCACGTCGGGGTGCTCTGCCTGAAAGTTGGCAATGCCTTCAGGCGCAGCGAGCAGACAGACAAACTTGATAGATTGGGGCTGAGTCTCTTTGAGCCGGTAAACAGCAGCGATCGCCGAATTTCCTGTCGCCAACATCGGATCAACCACCAACATCTCTCGCTGATCAACGTCGTTTGGCACCTTAAAATAGTACTCCACTGGGCTCAGCGTTCTTGGATCGCGGTAGAGCCCGATATGGCCTACCCGAGCCGAGGGAATTAGCCTGAGCATACCGTCTAAAATGCCTTGCCCTGCTCGCATAATGGAGATCAGCACCACCTTTTTGCCAGAGAGCATCGGCGCGTCCATCGTGGCAAACGGGGTTTCAATTGAGACTTTTTCTAGGGGCAGGTCACGAGTGACTTCGTAAGCCAACAACATGCTAACTTCTTCTAAAAGCTTCCGAAATTTGGCGGTGCTGGTCGCTTTTTTTCGCATCAGCGTCAGCTTATGCTGAATGAGAGGATGCTCGATGAGCGTTACCTGATTTGTCATTGAAGAAAATCACATGGTTTAATTAAAAGACTGTACCATCGCTTTGAATCTTAATTGGGGGCGCGCCAGATGGCCTGAGCTGCTGGGCAATGCGCCGCCCGGCTGCCCAAGTGCCGCCTTCTAACACTTTGATCAGCGGTAGCTCTTCAGGCGATTTGGTTAGCAGGCGACAGACGCGATCGCCAATCAAATCTAACAGTACAATTGTCAACGCTCGCCACTCTACGACTACAGACGAACCGGGTAGATGAAAGCCGGCCATGACCGCTGTATGTTTAGGAATCAACAGCTTTAGATCAAGACATAGCCCACCGTTACGGTATTCTGCTAGACCGGTGAGCGCATTTAAATTAGTCACTGCTACGCCTGCCACGCTCAGGGGCTCAACCAGTGAATAGGTTAGCCACTGCGAGAGTTTATGAAATGGGATCAGATTTTCACCCAACTCTTTATTAGGCAGGCTCGGGTGGGGCCATACATCGCCCAGATTGGCACCGGCAAGAGTCACCCGACCCGGCCAGATCGCTCCAAAACTCTCTAATACTTCTGTCAACAGCGTGCCAGCGTCCAGTTTCATGCCATAGTGTTCTATCCAATAGTCCAACAAATTGCCTGGTCTCGCTGGGTTTTGAGGAATGCGATCGCTCTCTACTAGAGCCTTGCCCAACTGTTGCAAGAGCGTCAACCGACCGGCAAGTCCGACCAACAAATTGCGATCGCTTATCTGAAAAGCCCTAGCCAGGTCAGCTTCGCTCAGGTGCTGTAGCCCAACGGCATCTACCCGATAAGGAAACTCAGAATCAGCGGAGAAAAGGCCCTGCTCAAAAGCGTGAAGACTGGCTACAGCTAACCCTTCGGAGCGGTCTAAAGTCTGACCAGAATAGGGATCTTGGTAGCGCCATTCATTGCCAGCACCCGCATCTAGCAGCACGCTAACAACAGCCAGATCGAGCTGCGATCGCGTCATCTCTAACCGATCAAAGCCCGCCCCCTGAAAAGCCTGATTGAGCTTGGCGAGTCGAGGCACATCGCCTGCATTAAAATGCCGCCACCGGCTGTGAAACGGCACGTCAAAATTAGGATACGCCTGCTGAGTCGTCTCGACGACATAAGCGGCCACCCGATCTAGCTGAGAGAGATCGCAAGCAAAATGTTCGAGCTGGTCGGCCTGAGCTAGATCAAACAGTTGCTGCGCCCGATCGCGAATGGCTTGGGGCGTTTGTAAATAGGCGATCGCGGCCTGTTCTGCTGGCGTCATTAGGCTTCCTCAAACTGACGACCAATGGTTTGAGTCAGAACAGCTTGATCGGGCACTTCTCCTTCGGTAAAATAGCCCGCTGCTTTCTTGGCGTTCATCTCAACTTGGGCATCTGCGGGGATCAGCGCTTCTGGAATGGAGATGCGATTAACAATTTCAATGCCGGACTTAACCACCGCGTCATATTTTAGATTGCTCATAGAGACAAACTGATCGATTCGGGTCATGCCTAGCCAGTGCATCACATCGGGCATTAGCTCTTGAAAGCGCATGTCTTGAACGCCCGCAACGCATTCGGTGCGAGTGAAATAGGTATCAGCGCGATCGCCCCCTACCTGCCGTTTGCGCGCGTTATACACCAAAAATTTAGTCACTTCGCCTAGCGCCCGGCCCTCTTTGCGGGCATAGATAATGACGCCCGCCCCACCTGCTTGCGCCGTTGCTACCGCCACTTCAATGCCGTGAACTAGATACGGGCGACAGGTACAAATATCAGATCCAAACACGTCTGACCCGTTGCACTCATCATGAATACGCACAGCCAAAGGGCGATTGGGATCAATAATCGCCTCTAGATCGCCCAAAATATAAACGGTGAGCCCTCCAATCGGCGGCAAAAATACCTGGAGGTCAGGCCGCGTTACCAGCTCTGGAAACATGCCGCCGGTCTGCTCAAATAAAGTGCGGCGCAGATCGCTTTCGTTTACGCCAAACCGCTGGGCAATTCCTGGCAGATACCAAACGGGCTCAACGGCGGCTTTGGTAACGACTAGGTCTCCTCGCTGGTTTAAGATTTTGCCATCGACTTGAAGGCGACCTTGTGAAACAGCTTCTTGCAGCTCTGGAATATTGATATGGGCTTTGGTAATGGCAATCGACGGGCGGATGTCGTAGCCTTTGGCTCTCAGCTCAGCAAATAAATCGTTGTCTAGCGCGCCAAAAGGATCGAGCGAAACAATTTTCTCAGGATCTGTCCAGCTCGGATAGGGGCCGATAGAGACGGTGGGCGCGGTGTTGGTTAAGTCGGCGCGGTGGTTTTGCTCTAGGCTGCCGCTGGCGATCGCCAACGCCCGATATACCGCATAGCCGCCAGAGTGCGTGCCAATGGCATTGCGATGCGACCGGTTTCCTAGCGTGGCAATAATCGGCCCGCGCTCAGCCGGATCGGGATGCCCCCACTGAATCGGCAGCGGCTCCTGCCCAGACTGCCCAGGATGAGAGGTTAAGACAATGTGCTTATGCCGTCGCGCTGATGTCATTCGTAGAACCCTTTTGTCAACGAGCTCTCAAATTAGCCTACGCGGGTCAAGTTTGGCTGTAGTTGAGATAGCAAATGCGCCTTAGCGGTGCGTGGCCAAAGCCGGAGCGGGCTCTAGCGGATAGGAGGGGCGGCGCACAAAGGCGACTCTAGCGTGTGCTGGTCTTAAAAATGCTGGGTTGCTCAACACTTGCTCAGTCGGGCCAGAAAAAACGACGCGGCCCTGACTCAAAACGAGGGTAGCGCTACACAAAGCCAGTGCCATATCTAGATCGGGTGTGGCAATGAGCTGAGTGATGGGCAGGCTGTCTAAGAGTTGGATGAGCTGCTGCCGCGATCGCGGATCTAACTGCGCAGACAGTTCATCTAAGACCAAAACTTGAAGCTGCATGGCCAGGACGCCTGCGATCGCCATAGAGCGCTTTTACTCGCTTTAGAGAGGTAATTAGGCCCATGGCGATCGCCTAGCCCACCCCCAGCCCACCGGCAGGCTCAAAAAACCATCGGGAATATGCAGGCCCAGATAAGGCTGGAGCCCACTGCTAAAAGCGACAGTAGAAGAAATATCCCGAAACGATATCGGTATAAGTAATCGCAATAAGTCATCGCACAGTTGCTCGGGCAGCGCTAGCAAATTGCTATTTAATCAGCCGAATAAACAACTCTTAGGGAGTAGGAAGCTGGTGAAAAAATGTTTCGACTTTATACTGTGTAAGGCAACTTGTGTAAGGCAACAAAACTAAATGACTGCGTCAGACTCATCGGGCTCGTCGAATAAGTGGTTGACGATGTTGGGCGCGGGGCTCGGTGTCTTGATGTCTACTGTAGATGCCAGCATTGTTAATATTGCCCTACCGACATTGGTCGAAGTGTTCGACACGAGCTTCGCTAAAATCGAGCTGGTCACCGTGAGCTATCTGCTGATAGTGTCTGCCTTTGTTTTGGGAGCGTCGCGCCTGGGCGATATGCTGGGCAAAAAACGCCCATATTTATCAGGGCTAGTGGTGTTCACCATCAGTTCGCTGCTGTGCGGTTTGGCAGGCTCTGAAAATGCGCTGATTGCCTTTCGCTTGTTGCAGGGGTGCGGCGCGGTCTTTTTGACGGGTTTAGGCGCGGCCATTGTCACAGAAGTATTCCCCGATTCTCAGCGAGGACAGGCGCTGGGCATTATTAGCGCGGTGGCTTCGATTGGGCTGGCGATTGGGCCATCGGTGGGAGGCTTGTTGCTAGGGAGCTTTGGGTGGCGATCGCTCTTTTTGGTGAACGTGCCGATTGGCATATTTGCTACCTACATTGTGTTTCGCTATGTGCCAGAGTCAGCGTATCGGCAGCCGAATGCGCGCTTTGACTGGGTCGGCACCATGATCGCGGTGATTGCGCTGGGATGCTTTGTGCTGGGGATGACGGTCGGGCAGGAGCTGGGGTTTGCCAGCGTTTGGAGCTGGGGTTTGTTGGCGATCGCCGCCGTCAGCTTAGCCGGCTTCATCTGGGCCGAATCGCGCATTAAACAGCCCATGCTAGACCTCTTCATTTTTTATGACCGCGACCTCAGCGCTAGCTTATTAGCTTGTGTGCTGATGCTAGCTGTGATTGCCGGACTGCTGTTTTTGATCCCCTTCTTTTTAGAATCTGTGCTTCAGTATTCTGCGGGGCAGGCGGGGCTGCTGCTGTGCGTATTGCCTGTGCTAAGCGGTCTAGTTTCACCCCTTTCAGGCAGACTCTCCGATCAGATGGGTGCAAGGTCAATTTCTCTGGCGGGCCTGAGTTTGATGTTGGCAGGCTGCTTAGCGGTCAGTACGTTTGGCACTGAGCTCACGCCCTGGGGCTATATTCTGCGCGTATTGCCTTTAGGCATAGGGTTTGGCGTGTTTCAGTCGCCCAACAACAGCATTGTTTTTGGCGGGGTGCCCAAAAGCAGGCTCAGCATTGCTTCGGGCTTGCTTTCTCTGGCTAGGTCGCTCGGGCAAACGGCAGGCATTCCCATTTTGGGCGCGGTATTTGCGCTGCGGGTCGCTAGTCAGGCGCAGACAGTTTCGCTGTCTAATCTATCGGGCGTTTCTGCTCAGTCAGTGGTGTCTGGCTTTCAGGAGGGATGCTATGTGGCAGCCGCGCTGGTGGTGGCGGCGATTATCGCGACTGGGTGGGCAAGCTGGCAAGGCGATCGCCATGCTTCCTCAGATGCTCAAAAATAATGGCCCATAGGCGATCGGTTTTTGATGTCTAAACGCTAACCGCAGCGTTCTCGATTAAAGCATTCTCGACAGTCGCGCGGGCAGTGCCTAAATCGCTTCAACCAATGATACAAAGTGGCCTACGGCGTTAGCTAGGTTGCTTGCGATTGGTATCCAATGAAGCCTGTTGTGCGTGACGAGCTAAATTTTGCCTACCAGGCGAAAAAAAGCTACGTTGCTATGAGTCGTAGCGCTAGAAACTCACTGCCTGCACTGTATTAGTCGCTGTTTTCATATGAAAGATGGTCTCATTTCTCTAGCAAGTATGCTAGGCGGAGTCTTAGCCCTAGCTGTGGCTATAGCGCTCTCACCGGTTAGGAATTTCCTGTTTAACTACCACCAGTTTTATGGGCCGTCCTACGGCTCGCTTGTCGCTGTTCTGGCGTTTTACTTATTAGGCGTTTACTTTACGGCTCTCATTCTCCGGCAGCTCTACCCGAACCAATTACAAACGTTTGAACCCTCGTTTTTAGTGTTGGGTAATGCTATGGGTTTGTTAGTTGCCATTTCATTGTGCAATTGTTTCGCCTGGACATTTTCTAACAGGCTGATAATGGTGGGGGCAACCCTCGTATCTTTTCTTTTTGTGCTGCTATGCACAGCTTTTGCCTGTTCGTTCAAGCGTCAGAAAGCTTCTAAATGGCGATATGCTCTTCTCAGGTGGTGGGTGCCTGCTGTGCTCATGGCGACTACCGTTCATAGCAGTTTGCTAGTCACGTTTGCGCCCGCAGAAATTCGCCAGCGGTGGGCCTATACAGAATTTTCAGATTACGAGTACGCGGCTAAAGATATTCGGCAGTGCCCAGCCATCACCGGTCGAATAGCCAGCATCAAAACGGTTGCGCCTACTCGGGGCAGAAACTTTACTTTCTACGATCCTGGCAGCTCAGGGCACAGCGGCGAGTTTACTTTGGAGGTGGCCGGGCCTAAGGAAAAGGGAATTGCTAATGCTCAATTTCATATCGGTACGAGCCTGTCCCAAGTAAAATTTACCCATGACAACCAAACTGAAATGCTGACCTGCTTTGAGCCAAAATAATTTCTGAAGGCGATCCGAAGGCGATTAGAGACTTGCCAGGCGATCGCCCCTTGAGAATAATATGGTCATGCCCCAAAAAACGGCAGGCCGAACGACTATGCCCCCCAGAAAACAATATCCTCTCCGTCTTATCTGGCTGCGGCAGCTATTTCAGCTTAAGCCGGGCAAACCTGCTTATATGCAGGGGGTCAAGACGCTGCTCGTTCTGATTGGCCCGCTGGCAGTGGGCTTTTGGCTAGGCCAACCCAAACTAAGTGCAATTCCGACCATCTCAGCTCTGTTTGTGGGAATTGTTGCGGTCAATGGCACCTACTGGCAGCAGGTAAGGGCGACGGGGGCAGCCGCCATTGGGATCACACTGGCTTTGCTCCTGGCAAATCTGGTTAGCGGAAATGCGGGGGTGGCGATCGCTACGACTGCCATGCTGGTTTTTCTGCTGAGCTTGGCGAGTTTGCTGGGCACAGCCGCCGCTGGTGTGGGCTTAGTCACTTCGATTATGTTTGTCGTTTCTCTCGCCAGATTCACTTCGTTTCCTGACTTGGCCACCGTGTTAGAACAGTGCGGGTTAAGTTTGGCAGGCGGCTTGTGGGCGATGGCGATCGCTTCTAGCCTATGGATAATACGCCCTTATACGCCAGTGGTAGCGGCTGTTGCTGACTGCTATTTGACGTTGAGCCAACTAGCGGCGCTAGCCGCAGTGCGCATATCCACTCAAGATAGACAAGCCTGGGGCAAACAGTTTTTGCAAGTTCAAGACGCAGCCACTCAAAACCTAACAGCGGCACGCAGCCTGTGGGCATCAGTTTGGGATGCGGAAAAAGTAGACAGCCCTAGAGGTGGCCGGTTGCTGGTGTCTATTGAAGATGCTAGCCAAATGACTCACGCTTTAGTCGCTTTAGTAGAACTCACCGTAGTGGCCTCTAAAAGCGCCTTTTTTAAGAACCTACAGCCAGAAATTGAACAGGCAATGCAGCAGATATCTATCAGCTTGCGCGGCCTGTCTAGTACTCTCAAACAACAGCAAAAACCCATTTTTGCAGAAGATTTAAAACAGAGCGTAGACGTGTTAGAGCGTCAGTGGCAAAGCCTGCGCCATCATATTCATCGGGGCACTGTTGAGCTGCAAGCAAATGAATATGCAGAGTTAGTGAGCTTACGTAAAATAGTCACTGGCTTGAGTGAGCTAGCAGATCAGGTGCGTACTGATGAAAAAATTGCGACAGATTTGGCCTTAAGCTCAACCAAGCCTAAGAGAGATTTAGAAAGATTCTCTCCAAAGAGAAATCTAGACAAAACTCTAGAGAGAAATCTAGACAAAACTCTCTTATCACAGCCAGAACGATCTTCTTGGTTAGATACGATCAGACACAGTTTTACCTTTCGCTCGGTTGCGTTTCGTCATGCTTTGCGTTTGGCTATTGTGGTGGCGATCGCTCAACTCTTAGCCTATTTACTCCCAATTCCTAGAGGCTATTGGGTGACGCTGACGGCTCTAATCGCCCTAAAGCCAGACTTTGGAGGCACGTTTAAAGTCACGCAGCAAAGGGTTCTAGGTACCTGCATCGGTGGACTGATTGGCATTGTATTGGTCATGCTCATTCACAATGCTGTTGTGGTGACCTTGGCAATTTTACTGCTAATGTTTGCGGCGATGTCGCTGCGCCACTTGAGCTACAGCCTTTTTCTAACGCTGCTAACGCCAGTGATTATTCTGTTACTGAACGCGATTGGCTCTGGCACCTGGGAAGTCGGGATATCTAGAATCACAGATAGCTTAATCGGCGGGGCGCTAGCGCTTTTGGGCAGCTATTTGCTGTTTCCTAGCTGGGAGAGACAGCAGCTACCGGCTCAGCTAGCGCAAACGATTCGAGCTAACTTGGCCTATTTTCAAGCGGCGATCGCCCTGTATCTTGATGGCGAAGAACTGGTTTCTAAAGGTACAATTCATCAGCTGCAACACCAAGCAGCGCTGGAGAATGCCAATGCTGAAGCCTCTGCCCAAAGGCTCTTCAGCGAGCCGCGCCATATTCGAGGAGATATTGAGCCGGTGATGACACTGGTGCTGTATATCCGCAGTTTGTTTAGCTCGGTGACGGCCCTAGCTGAACATCTCAAAGCGTTTGGCAAGAGCGATCAGTTTGCCGAGCAGCCTGTAGAGATAGAGCCTGTAGAGATAGAGCCTGTGAGATAGGGCCTGTGGAGATAGAGGCTGTAGAGATAAAACAGTTGACTGAGGCGATCGCTAAAGTACTAAACAACTTAGCCGACGCGCTCAACCAAGGGCAGCCACTTCAGCCACTGCCGCCGCTGGCCGACTATCTAGCGGTGATTTGCGATCGCGTTGAACAGCTCCACAGCACTCGAATCTCAGAAGTAACCGCTCGTTCTACGCACACTACCCCTACCTTGCAAGCCGTCCGACAGCAGACGCCCGTCGCAACCAGCCTCAGCCGGATTGTTCGAGCTGTCACGGTAATGCACAGCGCCGTTGGCAGGCTGCACATTGCCCATTTTGCCAAGCGTTAAGAGATAAGAGATCTTTTTTAATGGCCCCCTGGCGCTGCTTTGGTTTTACCTTTGCCCAACAACAGCACTAGCGGCAGCGTGCAAATAAATATCCAACCGACCAGCCAAAACATATCTTCAAAAGACAGGAGCCTAGCCTGCAAGCTAACTGTTTGATCTAGCAGCGACAGTGCCTGCTGGTGAGCGGTGGCCGGATCTGCGCCCTGGCTTTGCATCGCGCCTGTCAGCGCTTGCAACCGCGATCGTGTTTGTTCATTGTACAGGCTCACACTGTCGGACAACACCGCCCGGTGAAAGGTTTGGCGGCGATCTAGCACGGTGGAGAGGGCCGCAATGCCGATGCTGCCCCCTAGCTGTCGGGTGAGGTTGTAGAAGCCGCTGCCCGCTGGAATATCGGCTTTGGGCAGCGGGCTCAGAGTAGCCAGTGTGAGCGGTAGAAACATCAGTACAATGGCTGCGCCCCGGATCACCAAAGGCCAAAATAGAACCTCGCTGCTCGTGCCCGGATTGAGAGTAGCCAGGTTGAACATGACAAGGGCGACCATGACGCTGCCAATGGCGATCATCAGCCGCGCGTCAATTTTACTGGTGAGCCGGCCTAGCGTTAGCATGGTGATAGCCGAGGCCAGCGCGCCGGGCAACAGCAACAATCCGGTTTGCATGGCGGTGTAGTGCAGCACGCTCTGCGCGTAAATCGGAATGACAAACAAGGTGCCATATAGCCCAACGCCCACCACCATTGAAAAGACGCTGCCCGCTGCCAGCGACCGGTAGCGCAACACGCGCAAATCGACCGCCGGGTGACGTGCCGAGAGCTCTTGCCAGACGAATAAAGCCAGGCCAATGACCGCGGCGATCGCCATTCCCACCACAAACGCCGACTCAAACCAACCTTTGCTCTCGCCTTCTTCTAAAAAGGTCTGCAAGCTGCCGAGGGCGATCGCCAATAAGCCAATGCCCCACCAGTCTACTCTAGGTAGATTCTTTGGCTGAGCGCGGTCGGCAGGCAAAAAGACAATCGCCATGATCACCGCCAAAATGCCCACCGGCAGATTGACAAAAAAGATCCAGCGCCAGCCTAAAGAGTCGGTCAGGTAGCCGCCTAAGGTGGGGCCAATAGCAGGCCCAGAGATCATACTAACGCCAAAAACAGCTTGGGCTAGTCCTTGCTGTGAAGGCGGAAAAGTCTCGAATAAAATAGATTGGCCTTTGGCCAGCAGCCCGCCGCCGAGCAGCCCCTGCAAAATGCGGGCGGCGATCAGCATCCCCAAGCTGCTAGAAAATCCGCAGAGCATAGACGCTATGGTAAAGCCCGCCAGCGAGAAGACAAAGTAGCGCTTTTTGCCGAAGCGATCGCCCAGCCAGGCCGTCAGCGGAATAATAATCACGTTGGCAATGGCATAGCCGGTCACAACCCAACCAATTTGGCTAATAGTCGAGCCAAAGCTAGACTGCATGGAAGTGAGAGCCACGTTGACAATACTGGTGTCTAGCACTTCTAACAGCGCTCCTAGAGAGGCGGTAAAGGCGATGATCCACTTCAGCCAACCGCGTTGACGAAGACTCTCTAGAAACGAATTGTCTCTCTGCGCTTTGTCCCTCTGCGCTGCTAGCTTTGTGGTCACGACTGTCCTCCGTTGATCTGGGCAATTTTAGTCTGGGCAATTTTAGTCTGGGCACTGCCAGACCGAGAGATATCAGACCGAGAAATATCAGACTGAGAGATATCGACTGAGAAATATCTACGCTGACCGTGGCCGACATGCCGGGGCTGAGCCGCGAAATATCGCCCTGGATGCTGTCAGGATCGAGTGAAATTTTGACTGGGATACGCTGAACAACTTTGGTGAAATTTCCAGTGGCGTTATCTGGCGGCAACAGCGAAAACTGCGAACCAGAGGCAGGCGAAAGACTCTGCACTTTGCCGGTTAAAGTCTCTTTGCCTAGCGCGTCTACCGTCAGGGTGACAGGGTCGCCGGGCCGAATGTCAGCCACCTGGGTTTCTTTAAAGTTAGCCATCACCCAAAAGTTTTGGCCCACCACTGCCATGAGCGGTTGTCCAACCTGCACTTGGTCACCGGGCTCTACAGACTTATTGCCCACTACCCCAGCGTCTGGCGCTTTAATTTGGGTATAGCTGAGCTGTAGCTGGGCCGATTTCAGACTGGCTTCAGCTTGCTTGATTTGATTTTGGGCGGTCGCGTACTGACTGCTATTTACTTCTGTTTGGAGGCCAGCAGCCCCTGCCTGCTGCAAGGTGCCCCGGCTTGCCTGTAGCTGAGACTGCGCTTTGGCGATGCCGGCTTGAGCCTGAATTACTTTGGCCTGGGCCTGCTGCACCTGCTGCTGAGCCTGCGTTTGTTGGGCTTGAGCCACTTGATATGCCTGCTGGTACTGATCGCGATCTTCAGCTGAGACAGCGCCTTTAGTAAACAAATCCTGATAGCGGACAGCTTCAGTCTGCGCCTTTTGTAAAGTGGCATTAGCGGCCTCAAGAGCGGCTTGAGCAACGGGCACTCCGGCTTGGGCACTGTCGAGTGTGGCCTGGGCCTCAGCAATGCCTGCACTCGCTCCAGAGAGGCCGCCCTGAGCGCTGGTGGTTTGGGCATTGGCGTTGGCGCTGGCCTGAGCGATGCTAATTTGAGCCGTTTTTGCCTGTTGCTGGGCGATTTCTAGTGCGGCTTGAGCCTGATCAACAGCAGATTGAAAGTCTTGCGGATTGAGCTGTACGAGGAGTTGTCCGGCAGTAACGGTTTCATTGTCAGCGACCGCGACTTGTTGAATGGTGCCGCTGACACGGCTGCTCACTTCGTAGACATGCCCCTGAAGCTGAGCGTCATCGGTGATTTCGTGGGTAGAGGCATACTGCCACCAGCGCAGGCCGAAGCCGCCACCGACGAGCAAGGCAGTGCCCAATCCGATCAGAATGGACAGCGGGGGTCGTTTTTTCGCTTTGGTGAGTGTCGTTTCTGAGAGCGTTTCGCTTGACTGAGTGTCGGTTTTAATATTTGTTTTAACGTTGACATCGGCCTCTGTTAGCGGCTCATTTGGCATGACGGGCACGGCTATTCGACGACCGTTGCCGTTGGTAGTTGGGTTTGAATCGAGAGAATTTGGCATTGCAGAATACTTGAAAGTAAATGGCCTAAACGTGAGGAGAAAGAAGATTTTAGTTAGCGTGCGTAGTTTTAGAGCGGCCAATGATCAAGGGTTTGAGCGTAAGTAAGTTTGAGCATGGAGTCGCGCTAGGCGGCTTTACTCGCCGGCCAAGTTGGCGATCGCCCGATCTACCAGTTCAGAAAGCTGCTGCTGTTCTGATTCGGAAAATCCTTTCATGGTTTGAATGCGCACTTCAGCAGCAATAGTCGGCAGCTCATGCTGTAGTTGTTGCCCTGCCTCGGTTAGCCAGATCCGCCAGATCCGGCGATCGCCGCTATCTTGCTCTCTATACAACAGTCCTCTTTCTTCCATACGATTAATCACGCCTGTCATGGTGCCGCCCACTTGCTGCAAGCGACTAGCTACATCCGAAGTAGCGAGCCCATCTTGAGCCCACAGGCAGCACAGCACTACCCAATGAAAAGGAGTAAGGCCATAGGGTTCGAGCTTTTGATGTAGCGATCGCCCCATCATTTGCGACAGCAGCCGAATGCGATAGCCCAAGCTATGAGGAGCCCGCACCTGTTGCCAGCTTGGAGCCGACTCTTGAGCCTCAAGCTGAGAAGGCTGAGATAGAACCGCTAATGAAACACTGTTTAATAAGACATTATTACGTGTGCTAAGCATTGTGTTAAACCACTTTAAATCGCTGCTTCAAAACTTTCTTTAACTCAAGTCTAAGGAGCAATTGTGTCTAACTTGTGACAGCTCAGTGTCAAAACTGTGACACGGCTGCCTAGCTCGACTCAAGCAGCCTGTACAATGCCGATTCCATTTTCTTCAAGTTTCTTCAAGGTGTATACCTAAGGAAGATGTATGTTATAAAAGTCTGCGCGAACCTAAACCTCAGCAACAGATGGACAACACATTTGAAACCAACGCTAACTCGTAGAAGTAACTGGAACTGGCCTGTAGAAATAACTGGGCTAATTTTTGGGCAGCAGCTTGCAACAAACATATGAAAGCACTTCAGAAAACGCCGCACATCAAGACGGCCCGTTCAGCCGGAGCGCCCACTGATGCCTATTTTTTGAACTTCCAACCAGGCTATAAGGAGGCTCCTTTGCTGGTGTATCTGCCGGGACTAGATGAAACCGGTAAAGCGCTGATCTCACTGCAAACAGCCAGCTTCGAGCAGGACTTCAATGTCCGCAGCTTGGTGATTCCGCCAGATGATTTAGACGACTGGGATCGGTTGGCTGAGGCCGCGATCGCCCTCACCCGATCCGAACTCAAAAAGTTGCCCAGTCATTTGCCTGTTTACCTGTGCGCCGAGTCTTTTGGCGGCTGTCTGGCGCTGAAAATATTGCTCAGAGACGATGATCCCTTTGATCGAATTATTTTGTCGAATCCAGCCTCGTCGTTTCACCGGGTACCGTGGCTCAATTTGGGATCACAGCTATTTTTTCTGGTTCCTGAGTGGTATTACAAACTTTCAGCCAATTTTGCCCTGCCTTTTTTAGCGCCGCCTCACCGGCTATCTGCCGAGGCCCGTCGAGCTTTGCTAGATTCCACTCGCTCTGCGCCTAAGCGCACCCTGGCGCGGCGGCTGGCGCTCATGAGAGACTTTTCAGTGGATGAAACGCGGTTGCAACAGGTCACTCAGCCCGTCTTGCTAATCGGCAGTGAGCAAGATCGCATTCTCCCCTCAGTCAATGAAGTTTACCGGCTCGCTAGGGTTTTTCCTCATGCTCAAATCGTGACGCTGCCCCACAGCGGCCATGCCTGCCTGGTCGAAAACGGCATCAACCTGGACGAAATCATGCGCGCTAAAAACTTTATGCCGCCGTTGCCCCAACCTGTCTAACCTTCAGCTCTATCTTCTATGACGCTTACACACTACGACATTATTATCATTGGTACGGGCGCAGGCGGCGGCACCCTGCTTCACGAACTCGCCCCGACTGGCAAGCGCATTTTAATTTTGGAGCGGGGCGACTTTTTGCCGCGTGAAAAAGAAAACTGGAATCCGGTAGATGTGTACCAAAAGAGCCGGTACTACACCCACGCCGAAAAATGGAAAAACAGAGAAGGCAAGACATTTAGCCCGCAAACCTGCTACTGGGTGGGCGGCAATACCAAGGTCTATGGCGCAGCCCTTCTGCGACTCAGAGAGAGAGACTTTGAAACAGTGCAGCACAAAGATGGAATTTCTCCCGATTGGCCGCTCAAGTATGGCGACTTTGAGCCTTATTATGCCCAGGCCGAAAGGCTGTTTGATGTACATGGCAAGCGTGGCGAAGACCCGACTGAACCAGCGGCCAGTGAAGACTATCCGTATCCTCCGGTCAGCCACGAGCCTTCTATGCAGAAGATCTCTGATCTGATCAGCGAAGAAGGCTATTATCCTTTTCACCTGCCTGTCGGTATTAAGCTCAATGAAGTCGATAAAACGCTTTCTCAGTGTATTCGCTGCGACACCTGCGATGGTTTTCCTTGTTTGGTACATGCCAAGGCTGACAGCGAAGTCAACTGCATTCGCCCGAACCGGCACCTTGATAATGTGACTTTACTGACGAATGCTTTTGTCAAACAGCTTCATACTAACGAGTCGGGCCAGGCAGTCACCGCTGTCAGCGCTGAAGTTGGGGGTGAAGCACGGCGTTTTTCTGCTGATATTGTGGTGGTCTCTTGCGGCACGATTAATTCGGCGGCGCTGCTGTTGCGCTCAGCCAATGACCGCCATCCTCACGGCTTAGCCAACCGCTCTGATCAGGTGGGTCGCAACTTTATGAAGCATCTGGCGACTTCTATGGTGTCTTTGAGCACGGAGCTGAACCCGGCAGTCCACCAAAAGACTATTGGCCTTAATGACTTTTATTGGGGCGAACCTGATTTTCCTTACCCGATGGGCATGGTGCAAAACACCGGCAATGTCAAAGGCGGCATGATGCCTGCTGAGTCGCCGCCGCTGCTGGCACCCTATGTGAAGATTGCGCCGGAATTTGTGTTGGATAGGGTTGCGGCTCACGCGACTGGCTGGTGGCTGCAAACAGAAGATCTGCCGAGGGCTGAGAATCGGGTGCGGGTGGTCGATGGACAGATTCATTTGGACTATACGGCGAATAATTTGGAAGCGCGCGATCGCCTCATTCACCACTGGACAGCCGTTCTTAAAAACGTAGACGAAACCACGCTGCACGTCATCCCGTTTGGCCTGTATCCGCGCAGCATTCAGCCCCTAGCTGCGGTCGCCCATCAGTGCGGCACCTGTCGCTTTGGCACCGATCCAGAGACTTCGGTACTTGACCTCAACTGCCGCACTCACGATGTGGACAATCTATATGTCGTAGACGGCAGCTTCTTCCCGTCTAACTCGGGGGTAAACCCGACTTTGACTATTGTGGCTAATGCCATTCGAGTCGCTGGGCACTTGAAGCGGCGGCTAAATGCTTGCGGCAACCAGGATGCTTCACGGGCGATCGCCCATTAATCCCCTAATTGTTTTATCTTTGTTCTATCCTTTTGAAGGAGGCTGATGATGAATCCCGAGCAAATAAACGATGACCAAGCCGTAGAGAATGGGCCTGAATCGAATGCAAGCCAGTCTGCCCGGCCAGCTCAGCATTCTGCGCTAGAGGTAGGACTGGGAGCGGCAGGTGGCGGGGCGGTAGGCGCAGTGGTAGGAAGCGCAGTGGCCAGAAAAAAAGGTGGGATGGTGGGCGCAATTACTGGCGCGATCGCAGGCGGACTTTTAGCCGATGCGGTGGGCGACGACCTAATCGCCCTAGAGCAGCAGGCCGCCGAAATGCTAGGCGAGGCTCCCGGCGAATTTGCCCTCCCGGCCCACTATTCGTGGGAACAGCTACAGAATTTGTCCAAACCGCAAAACCATGCCTGATTTGCCCCTCAACAGCTCAGCGCTGCCCTATCCCGATCCGCTGCATCCGATTATTGTTCACTTTGTGATTGCGATGGTGCTGTTTGCCTTCGGTTGCGATGTCGTCGGTTACTTTGCGCCCCAAAAAAAAGTAGAACAAAAGCTGTTTGAGGTCAGCTTTTGGAATATGGTCGTCGCTTCGGTTGCGGTCGTCTTTGCGATTATTGCCGGTCAGTTTGAAGCTGGGCTCGCCCCTACCTATCCGGCGGTGACAGCTGTTCTTACCCGCCATCAAATTATTGGCTGGTCGCTGTCGGCAATTGTCGTTGTCATCACCGCGTGGCGATTTATCATTCGCTCGCGCAGCTTGTTTAAAGTGCCACCGGTCTATCTGGGCGCAGCAACGTTTCTGGTAGTTATTGTCTGCCTACAGGTATATTTGGGTTCTCAGCTCGTGTGGGAATATGGGCTGCATGTGAAACCGGTTGTGCAGGCGATCGCAGAAGGCGCGCTAAAATGAATGAACAGCTTATTCATCAGCTTGAACAACTCGGCATCTCAGTCGGGGCCAATGGCCTCCCCTACCGGCTTCCCATTCATCCTCAGCTTGTTCATCTAACGCTGGGGCTGTTCATTATCGCTATTATTTTTGACATTGCCGGCACGCTGTTCGCCCTGGAGAAGCCCATTCTAAAGTTTTTCTCTATCCCGGCGCTGCAATCAGGCTTTTACGATGTGGGCTGGTACAACCTAGTGGCCTCAGTTAGCATTACGTTTTTGACGGTAGCCGTTGGCTTTTTCGAGATTTTACTAGCTAATCCGCCCGCTGGTGTAGAAAGCGCCTGGGGCTTAGGTGCGGGTGTGACGATGCTCCTGCACGGCATCGGCGGAATTTTGCTGCTAGGCGCTTTCGTTGCTATGGCCGTGTGGCGAGGCTTTCAGCGCTATCGCTGGCGCAGAGAGAAACGTAGGCAGGTGCAGTGGAGCTACTTGGCAGTCGGGATTGTTCTGTTAGGGACTTTGTATCTGCACGGCACATTAGGGGCGCAGATGGGAGATGATTTTGGCATTCACAACACGGCGGCAAATATACTGCGCGCAGGGGGCAATCCAAATCAGCAGTTGAAATAGGGAGCGGGAAATAGGCATGATTAAAAGAGCAGCTGAAATCGCATTTTTCACAATCTGGACAGCAGCAACGGTGCTTATTAGCTACTGGCTCGGGCAGCAAGCCTACACCTGGATGCCCCCCGAAGCGACTCGGGAGGCTGAAGCGGTAGACAGTCTATTCAGCTTTTTAGTCGCGCTTGGCTCTGTTGTTTTCTTGGGCGTTTTTGGCATGATCGCTCACTCTATTATTGTTTGCCGGGCTGAGCGTGGAGATTTTTCTGAAGGTCACCCGGCTAGAGGCAGTGCTCGATTGGAGGTTCTTTGGACGGCTATACCGACTGTGTTAGTGCTCTGGATTGCCGTTCAGGGCTACCACATTTATACGCTGCTAGATATTGAAGGGCAGGCGGCTTTGACTAAAGCGCCGGTAGAAACAAGTGTCGTGGTCGCTGCAACTTCCCTAGCGACGGCCAAAGAGCCCGCGCTTTTAGCGGCTGCTCCCTTAGAGACCATAGAAGTGACGGCCAAACAATGGGCTTGGTCGTTTCGCTACGCGGATCAAAACGTCACTAGCCCTGAGCTACATTTGCCGCTTGACCGGAAGGCCCGGCTGATTTTGAAGTCAGAAGATGTGCTGCACGGTTTTTACGTCCCTGCTTTTCGGATTAAACAAGATATTATCCCTAATCAAAAAATTGAGCTGATGCTTTCGCCCCAGCTTGCAGGTCAGTACCGGCTGCATGACTCTCAGTTTAGCGGGGCCTACTTTGCGCTGATGGAAGCGGATGTTTACGTGGAGTCTCCTGAGAGTTATCGGCAGTGGCTGGCTGAGGCTGCGCTTCAGCCAAAAGTTGTTTCTAACCTAGCGGCGGCTGAGCACGCTAATCCGCCGCCTTTGTGGGGTCAGCACTGGGCTGTTAGAGCCCCCGATGATTTTTTTAAATCTGCGCTTAACGCTAAGCTTCTATCTCCTGCTTTCTCAGCCGCGCCAAACTTATGACAAATTCTGCTGTTCCTTCAGGTATTCCGCTTAGCGATCGCGCCTGGCAGCCATACTTTAGCTTCAATACCGATCATAAAGTTATTGGCATTCAATATCTGGTGACAAGCTTCAGCTTTTTGCTGGTGGGCGGCTTGCTGGCTATGCTGATTCGGGCCGAACTGCTAACGCCGCAGCTTAACTTGGTAAGCCGTCAGCTATACAATGGGCTGTTCACCTTGCACGGCACGGTGATGATCTTTTTATGGACAATTCCAGCTTTTGTGGGGCTGGCTAATTATCTGGTGCCGCTGATGCTGGGGGCCGAAGATATGGCCTTTCCAAGGCTAAATGCGATCGCCTTTTGGATTCTCCCGCCCGCCGGGCTGCTTTTGCTCTCTAGCTTTTTTCTGCCGAATGGCTCGGCTCAGTCAGGATGGTGGTCTTACCCGCCTTTAAGTACTCAGATTCTGGCGTCAGAAGGTGCGGTAAACGGCCAGTCTGTCTGGATTTTGAGCATGGTGCTGATTGGTATTTCGTCGATTATGGCGGCAGTCAACTTTGTGACGACCATTGCCTGGATGAGAGCGCCGGGGATGACGCTGTTTCGGATGCCAATTTTCGTCTGGACGGTGCTCAGCGCTCAGCTCATGCAGCTGATTTTTCTACCGTCTCTGACTGGCGCATTGATTCTGCTGCTGTTCGATCTTGACTTTGGCACTCACTTTTTTCAGCCGCTTGAAGGCGGCAGCCCGGTTCTCTACCAGCATTTGTTCTGGTTTTATTCGCATCCGGCTGTCTACATTTGGGCGCTGCCTGCCTGGGGGGTGTTTTCGGAGGTGATTCCGGCCTTTACGCGCAATCCGCTGTTTGGCTATCGGTCGGTGGCGATCGCTACTTTCACCTTTGTCCCCATCACTGGCGTTGTCTGGGTTCATCACATGTTTGCTAGCGGCACCCCCGGCTGGATGCGAACTCTCTTTATGTTTACCACTGAGCTGGTAGCAATTCCAACCGGTATCAAAGTGTTTGCCTGGACAGCGACGATTTGGCGCAGCAAGCTTCACCTCGATACGCCGCTGCTGTTTGCAATGGGCGGGGTTGTTATGTTTGTGTTTGCAGGCATTACCGGAGTAATGCTGGGCGTGCTGCCCTTTGACTTGCATGTCAACAACACCTATTTTGTCGTGGGCCACTTTCACTACATTGTGTTTAATACTATCGTGATGGCTTACTTCGCCGGTATCTACTACTGGTTTCCTAAAATCACCGGACGCATGTATTCCGAAGGCTGGGGTAAGCTGCACTTCGCCCTGACTTTTATTGGGGCAAATCTCAACTTTTTTCCGATGCATCCTCTGGGCCTTCAGGGAATGCTGCGGCGAGTGTCTTCTTACGATCCGCAGTATACTAGCTGGAACGTTTTAGCGAGCTTGGGCGCATTTTTAGTCGGCATCTCAACGCTGCCTTTCTTAGTAAACATGATTGTCTCTTTGTTCTTGGGGGCTCCTGCTAGAGATAACCCTTGGTATGCGGCTGGCCTAGAATGGATGACTGCTTCGCCGCCGCCCAAAGAGAACTTTAAAGAAATTCCGACTGTGACGCTACCGCCCTACAGCTATGGCGATCCTCGCTACGCTGTGCAAGATCCGAGTGATCCTTATTAACCATGACTCGAACAACTCACCCTCATGACGAAAGCCCGGTTGACTTGCAGAGGCTGCGCGATCGCCTCCCCCATTGGCTCAAGCGCTTCATCCCTAGCGGCGGCGGTCAGCATCACGATCACCACGGCAAGGGTATGTTTGGCGTCACCATTTTCTTGCTTTCTGAGAGTATGGTGTTCGTTAGCTTTTTTGCCACTTACGTTGCGCTCCGGCTGACGACCGCTGACTGGCTACCTCCGGGCGTCCAAGGCCCAGAGGCTTCTGCTGCTGTCATCATCAACTCGGTTATTCTGGTCTCCAGTAGCTTTGTCATTTACTTTGCCGAACGCGCCCTCAAGCATCACAAGCTTAATCAGTTTCGGCTGCTGTGGCTGGCGACCTCTGCGATGGGCGTTTATTTTCTTGTTGGGGAAGTCAGAGAATGGCTCGGCCTAGACTTTGGCCTGTCTACGGGGCTAGTCGGCGGCACGTTTTATATTCTCACCGGTTTTCACGGTCTGCATGTCGCGACTGGCGTCATTCTACAGCTGACTATGCTGGGTCGATCCTTTATCCCTCACAACTACGAAAACGGTCACTTTGGCGTTAGCGCGGCCTCTTTATTTTGGCATTTCGTCGATGTGATCTGGCTGGTTTTGTTCTCTCTTATCTATATTTGGTAGGATCTTTGTATCAGGTGCTACTACCGCGTTTGCGAATGCGCCGCAGATCTAACCACATGGTGCCGCCGGTAATTGCCATAAACAGCAGGCCCAATGCGTTCAGAAAAGGGTAGATAATTTCTAGATTAATCGCGCCAAAGTCGCCCTTGTGAATTTCAAGTAGCCAGCCAGCGTTGTCTTGCCTACCCAACAGCTCAAGCGCTTGATAAATGGAACCTGTGGTGAGGGTTAAGATAATTGGAATAATCACAAAAGGGGCGACGAAAGCATGAACTTTCTTGAGTTTCTGTAGCTGCCGCTTTACTGACTGCACGTTTGACATAAAGTAGCCTGCTGTGGACGGTAAGAGGTTAAAGAGATAGAAAAAGCTGAACCGATTGAATTTTACCTTATTTATGCTGGGGTTGCTTGGTGGCTGAGAAAATCGCTGTTCTCGTTTGCTCAGACCAAACCTAAGGGGCTCTTTAAGAACTGTTTGTTTAAGCTTAGGGCGATCGCCTTTTTCATTACCCTCAGACATAACCTTCAGATATAACCTTCAGGCATATCTCACTTAGAGAGATGGCCAGCTACAGAAGGCGCTGAAAGAAGGTGCTGCAAGAAGGTGCTGCAAGCTCTGCCCTTTGGAACAGCCTGTTCGTTTTTTAAAGTGTCACTGTTGTATGTAGCACATCTGTATGTAGCACATTGATGGCAGTATTGGGTGGTGCGAACAGCACTTGTCCACTTTTCTGCGAGAGACTTTTCCATGCAAGTTATTTTCAGCGATATAAAGTTACTTTCAGCGATATAGTGAAGAGCTAGCAATCGGGGAATGGCCCAATGAGAGGGAAAGCTGCATCTTATGCGGGGCTGCTAATGGGGGCGCTTTTGCTGACTGGGTCTATCGTTGTGGTTCATAGCGAGCTAAAAAGCTACAGCTTTCGGGATGTGCTGCAAAGCTTTAGCGCTATTTCGAGCAGGCGGCTGGCGATCGCCTGCCTTTTGACCACACTAGGCTATGGCGCAATGACAGGCTACGACGCGCTGGCCTTTCGCTACCTGAAGCGGCCTTTGGCCTACTGGCGCATTGCGATCGCTACTTTTATCAGCGCTGCCTTTAGCAATACCATTGGCTTTGCCCTGCTCACGGGCAGCGCCATTCGCTACCGGCTGTATTTGGCCTGGGGCATTTCCAGTCTAAAGATTGCTCAGGTGATTGCCTTTGCCAATTTCAGTTTTTGGCTGGGCTTATTGGCACTAGGCGGTGCGGCTTTCTTAACTGCGCCTTTGGCGGTGCCTGCCCAACTACATTTGCCCGTTCAAACGGCTCGCCCGCTGGGGGGATTATTTTTGGCGGGGGTGCTGCTGTACTTGGCAGTCAGTTGGCTGGGGCGGCGATCGCTCACCATTGGTCAGCACATCTGGCGTTTGCCTGCTCTACCTATTGCGATTTCTCAAGTCGTCATCTCTAGCTTAGACTGGGGCCTAGCTGCTGCTGTTTTATACACCTTGCTACCGGCTGGCGGGCTGACTTACTTTAGTTTTTTGAATATCTATTTGCTGGCGATGGCTGCTGGTGTGGTGAGCAACGTGCCGGGCGGTGTTGGCATATTTGAAACAGTCGTCATTTTACTGCTGTCTGGTCAGCTGCCTGCCGATGCGATTTTGGCTGCTCTCTTGGCCTATAGAATTGTCTACTATCTACTGCCTTTTGCCGTGGCAGCTGGGCTCCTGCTGGTTTATGAGATCTATCCTAAAATCAGGCAGTCAAACTTGAAATAAAAGAACAATGACATTTACTCTGTTACAGACGCGCAAAAATCGGCTAAAAGTTGGACTCTGGACGGCTGTGTTCCTGACGGCGCTGGTGGGCGTTGTGAATGTGCTATCGGCAGTTACGCCTGCTCTGCCTGAGCGCCTGATGTGGCTAGATCAGGTTTTGCCGTTTGAACTGAGGGCGAGCGGACGGGTGTTTTCGGCGGTTACTGGGTTTATGTTTTTGACGCTGGCGAGCAATTTGCTGCGGCGTAAGCGGTTGGCTTGGCTGCTGGTGGTGGGGCTGCTGATGGTTTCTATTGTTAGTCATCTGCTGAAGGGGCTAGATATTGAAGAAGCGCTGCTGTCGGGCGTTTTGCTGGGGCAGCTCGTGCTAATGAAAAATGTTTTTACTGCTCAGAGCGATCGCCCTTCTATTGCTCAGGGCACGCGGGTGCTGATTGGCTCACTGCTGTTTACGCTGGCCTATGGAACGGCGGGCTTTTTCTTTTTAGATCGCGAATATGCCCAGACGTTTAATCTAGGAGAAGCATTGGGGCAGACGCTGGCGCTCTTTTTTACCGGCAATGCGGATCTACAGCCAACGACCCGGCTGGGCCGATTCTTTGTCAATTCTGTTTACATCATTGGCGCGGCAACGCTGTTTTACGCGCTGTGGATGCTGCTGCGGCCAGTTCTATTTCGCGGTTCTGCGACGGCTGCCGAACGCCAGCAGGCTCAGACTATTGTTGAGCAGTATGGTCGATCTTCTCTGGCCCGATTTGCGCTGCTCAGCGACAAGTCTTATTACTTCAGCCCGTCGGGGCGCAGTGTGATTGCCTATGTGCCCAAAGGTCGAGGGGCGATCGCACTGGGTGACCCCATTGGCCCTAGGGCTGATCGAAAAGAAGCGATCGCTGGCTTTCAGCAATTTTGCGCCCGCAATGACTGGCATCCTAGCTTTTATCAGACGCTGCCGGACGATCTTAATCTCTACAAAGCGCAGGGTTTTCAAATCGCTAAAATTGGAGAAGAGGCCATTGTAGACCTGCATCAGTTTACTTTAGAAGGCAAAGCTGGCCGCAAGCTCCGCGCCCCGGTGAACAAGCTAGCTAAGCAGGGCGGCCACGTTCAGTTTTATCAGCCGCCGCTCACCGCTGACCTGCTCAAAACGCTGCGTACCATTAGCGATGAATGGCTCAGCCACATGCACGGCTCAGAAAAACAGTTTGCGCTGGGCTGGTTTGACAATGCGTATATCGGCGATTGTGAAGTTGTGACGGTAGAAACCGCAGCCGGTGAGGTGGTTGCCTTTGCCAATATTGTCTCTGAATATCAGCTAAACGATATCACTATTGACCTGATGCGCCACAAAGCTGATGTCGATAGAGGGACGATGGATGTACTGTTTGTCTCCATGTTTCAACACTTTAAATCCGCAGGCTACGACGGTTTTAATCTGGGCCTGTCGGCGCTCTCTGGAGTAGGCACGCGCCCCGATGCGCCGCGATTAGAAAAAGGGCTGCGCTATCTCTCTGAGCATTTGGAACGGTTCTACAGCTTTCAGGGTCTACATGAATATAAAGACAAGTTTCATCCGCGCTGGGAGCCTCGGTATCTAATTTATCCAAATCTGGTAGCTTTACCGGCAGTGGTGACGGCCTTGATTCGGGCAGATTCAGGCGATCGCCTGCTCGACTATTTCAAGCTGGGGGACTAGCCGCAGATTTAGCGCCGACCTGAGAACGGAAAGTGGCGATCGCCTCGTTTACCCTCTTTGGATATTCCGCAATCAACAGGTGCCCGGCCTCGGGTAAATGTAAATGTTCTCCCTGCGAAAAGACCGCCGCCAAATTCTCTCCCATCTCCTGACTAAACATAGCATCTTGACCGCCGCTAATCACCAGCACCGGCAGGTTTAACCGCTGCTGGCGACGACGATTAAAGAAATTGTAGCCCCAAAAAATCTTGAGCGCTTCATAAGGAGCAGCAGCTGTCGGAACTGGGCTCTCATCTAGAAAGCGAGCAATCGTCGGGTGGTCGTGTTGGGTAGAGACTGCATTGGTGGCACTTTGCAGCCAGGGCCAACGATAGAGATGGCGGCCCCCCCACTCTAGAGCTTTCATCAGCGGGATTTCCCACCAGGGGGCTAGATCATGCGTGCCGCCTGCGACCAGCACTAGCCCTTTGACCGGGTGCCGCTGCGCCCACTCCAGGCCAATCGGCACGCCATAGCTGTGACAGCAAAGAATGGGAGCTGTGATCTCAAAATGCCTAAGCAGCCGGCCTAAATCTCGCCGATGACGACCGATAGAGTAGCGACTGTAGGCAGAAGAGTCACCGTGCCCGGCTAGGTCGTAAGTGAGCGCTTCCCAGCCCTGCTGCCGAGCAAATTCATACTGAGGCCGCCAGTTATAGCGATTGCCCAAGCCGCCGTGTAAGAACACCAGCGCGGGAGATGTTCCTGAGGTGTGCGAGACCGCCAGCTGAATGTCTTGCCTGACCTGTACGGTCTGACTGGTGAGTGGTTCTTCTATCATGGGGTTACATTTGCCTGCTGTTTTGCTTGACGCCTGCTGTTTTGCTTGACGCCTGTTTGACTGAGTGCGCCTCTCCCTGAGCACCCTTTGCTTCAATTTCTCAACAAAATCAACCGCAGCGGATCTAAAACAACTTGCCAGGGGAGAGCTTGATCTTTAATAGTGGCCCATTTTTCTTTAAAAACCTCTGCCTGAAGGTGATAATCACGTTCGTTGTCAGAGGGAGCGTTGAGCTTTAAGAACAAAGTCATGCGGTGGGGCGTTTCACTCGTAGCGGCTGGCCAACAGGGAAAGGTGTTGGTCTTTGGTAGAGTGTCTGAGCCGGTGAGAAAGGTGATTTGGTGAGCGCGAATGCCGATATGAGTGAGAGTTGGCGGGAGCGGCTCAAGGATGGTGAGGGTGCATTGCCAGTCTAGGGCTTCTAGCTGGTGGGGTTCGCGGGCGATCGCCCGTGAGCAATTTTTACAGCCCGTGAGCCGGGCAACGCTCACCGTCTGAGGCTGCTCAAAAATCTGGTGCTTAGGAGCATGAGCGGCTACGTGGCCGCTTTCGAGCACGAGTAGAGCATGGCAAATCCGGTAGGCTTCTTCTAAATTATGCGTGACTAAAAGAGTAATGCCAGGATAGCTCTGAAGTCGGCGTTTGAGCTGCTGTTCAACCTGGCTACGCAGATGAGTATCGAGCGCTGAGAAGGGTTCGTCTAGCAGTAAAACCTCGGGTTTGTTGGTAAGGGCGCGGGCAAGGGCAACGCGCTGCTGCTGTCCGCCTGAAAGCTCATGAGGGTAGCGCTGCGCCAGCGAGCTGAGCTGAACGGCAGTGAGCTGTTGTTGGGTAATGGCTTCAATTTGGATGGGGGGGAGCGAGCGATGGTGGAGGCCAAAGGCGATATTTTGAGCGACTGTCAGGTGGGGGAAGAGGGCGTAGTTTTGGAAGAGGATGCCGATTTTGCGATCGCAGCTCGGCAAATTAATCTTTTTTTCTGAGTCAAATAGCACCCGGCCATCCAGCACAATCCGACCGGCATCGGGCGTTTCTATACCAGCAATACAGCGCAAGATCAGGCTTTTGCCGGCCCCAGATGCGCCGAGCAGTCCGAGCGGGTGAGGGTCGTAGGTCGTGAAGTTCACAGCTAGGGTGAATTCGGAGAGTTGTTTGCAGATGTTGACTTCGAGACGGGGGGAGGAGACTACTCCAAGCGCAGGCGAACTACTGCCTGCGGCTACGCTCAACCGCCGAAAATGGGGACTTCGGCTACGCTCAACTACCGGAAACGGGGAATAGGAGATGGGCTTTTGGCGCGTTTTGAGATGGGTGAATTGGTTGACTAGGGCAATGGAGCCTAAAGAGAGAATCAGCGTGGCAGATGACCAGAGGGCAGCTTCTCGAAAGTCACTGGCTTCGACAGCGAAGTAGATGGCCATCGGCAGCGTTTGGGTGCGCCCTGGAATGTTGCCTGCCAGCATCAGAGTGGCGCCAAATTCGCCGAGGGCGCGGGCAAAGGCGAGAGTTGTTCCGGCTAAAAGACTAGGCAGGGTTAGGGGGAGGGTAATCCGCCAAAAGACGGTGAGTTCTGAAGCGCCGAGGGTTCTAGCGGCTTGTTGTAGATTGCTGTCGATTTGCTCAAATGCGCCCAGGGCGGTCTTGTACATGAGCGGAAAGGCAACAACGATGGCGGTCAGTACGGCGGCATACCAGGTGAAAACAACGCTGATGCCTAAATTGGAGAGCAGGGAACCTAGCGGACTATTTTTGCCGAGTAGGAGCAATAGCAAAAAGCCCAGCACGGTGGGGGGAAGCACGAGGGGAGCAAGGAAAAGGCTGTCGAGGAGCGATCGCCCCCGACCCCGATAGCGCTGCATGAAGTGGGCGGCAGTGATGCCCAGGCAGCAGGTGATAGAAGTGGCGATCGCCGCAATTCGCAGCGATATCCAGATGGGTGAGAGGTCGAACATGGCACTGCGTAAGCGAAGGGAAAGCGGAGCGCTAGCTACGACCAAACCCAAACGTCTGGAAGATTGCCTGAGCAGGTTCTGTCGTCAGAAAATCAACAAAGGTTTGGGCGGCTTCAGGACTAGGTGAGTTTTGGATGACTGCAATCGGGTAGACAATTGCTGAATGCGTGTCGGCAGGCGCTGTTAAGAGTACCTTGACCCGGTTAGAAAGGGCTGCATCCGTCGCATACACCATGCCCAGGTCGGCGTTGCCGCTGGCGACGGCAGAAAGCACGCTGCGCACATTGTTGCCAAAGACAAATTTGGACTGTAGCGGCGCTAACAACGAGAGGTTTTGAAAGACTTGCTCGGCGTACTGTCCGGCAGGGACACTGCGAAAATCTCCAACGGCGAAGTGGCTGATATCGGCGTCTTTGATCTCAGAGAGTTCGGTGATACTAAGTTTAGAATCGATAGGCGCAATCAGGACTAACTGATTAGTGAGCAGGTTCTGGCGGGAATCGGGTACGATTAGCCCTTTTTCGGCTAGGGCGTCCATCTGCTTGTTCGCCGCAGAGAAGAAGACATCGGCAGGGGCTCCTTGCTCAATCTGCTGCTGGAGCGCGCCAGAAGCGCCGAAGTTGTAGTCTATCGCGATGTTAGAATGGGCCGCGCTGAATTGGGGCGCGATCGCTTCTAAAGCATCTTGTAAACTGGCCGCTGCCGATATGGTAAGGGTCGTCATCTGGCTATCTGAGTCCATTCGCCGGGTGCCACAGGCAGCGACAAACAAACTAGAGAATGAACCGATGAGAAGTGTGAACTGGCGACGTTTCATGAGATTTTACTCAGCAGCTAGAGGCAGCTAGCTAATTTAACCGCGCTATCAGGTGATCTCCCACCCGCAGCGCATTAGCAATAACTGTGAGCGCAGGGCCGACGCTGGCACAAGAAGGAAAAAAGCTGCTGTCTACCACATAGAGATTGTCGATCTCGTGCGTGCGACAGTTTATATCTAAAACCGATGTTGTCGGATCAGCGCCCATGCGACAGGTACCGCACTGATAGCCCACCACCTGAATGGGAGACTCGCCTCGCGGATAAACAGTGCTTTGCCGCAGACCGAGCGCCGAGCCCTCGATCTCCTTGAGCACGCCCATCCAGCGATAAACCAAGCGGTCATGAGCCTCCAGATTATTGGGGGTAAATTCGTAGCGCAGCTTTTTCTTTTTCCGGCTTTGCTTCAAATAAATACGATTGTCAGCCTTGGGCAAAACACCGGTCTGCGCCCACCAGCCAATCGAGCCTCTAGCCAGCTTTTCGAGGCCAATGCCGGGTACGAGTCGGGCCAGCACCGACAGCAGCGGCGGCGATTCTGCAAAAATAATGTCTTGCAGCAGACCGCCGCTGTTTTCAATATGGCCCATCGGAAAGTCGTAATACTCATCGCCCCAGTAAAAGTCGTTGATGCTGATGCTGCGAGCAAATTTACCGTCGTTCTTGGCCGCGCCTCGCTCCACAATGACTGTCATCAAATGCTTCATCAAATTGCGCCCAAGCTGGTCAGAGCCGTTGGCTAACCCGTGCGGATGCTGCTCGTTGGCAGAGAGCAGCATCAAGGCAGCAGAATTTACTGCGCCGCAGGCCAGCACCACAATATCGGCGCTAAATAACATAGGCTGCTCACCGACTTCGGCCTGCACGCCTTTAATTTCAGTGCCGGTCGGATTGGTGTAAAGCCCGGTCACTTTGGCGTTGGTTTTGAGGGTGACGTTGGGGTGGGCGATCGCCAAATCAATGCCAAAAACCTGTGAGTCCCCGGTCGGATCATCCTCTCGCTTAGTCAAGCTCATCGGCAGCGCGGCAGCACTTAGCCCTTTGTCTTTAATCGCCTCAACAATCGGCTGCATAACCGGCGCATGACCGACCGCTGGAAAAGGATAGTCGGCGCTGTGAGCTGGTTCAGTAGGGTCAGCTTTGGCATCGCCATGCACCTGATATAGCTGCTCAGCGGCGGTGTAGTAGGGTTCCCAATCGGCATATTTTAGCGGCCACGCGGGGGTAATGCCGTCTTGGTAGGTGACCGCTTCAAAATCGCGATCGCGCATCCGTATCAGCGAAGCATTATACACCTTGGTATTGCCGCCTACAGCGTAGTTTGTCTGCGGAGAAAACGGCTCACCGGCCTCGTCATACCACTGATCAGGGGCATGGTAGCGCTCTTTTTTAAACACATCGACATCTGCCCGGTTTTGATCTGCCAGTGCCATCTGAGACCCGCGCTCTAAGATCAAAATTCGCCTGCCAGTCGGAGCCAGCTTTTGAGCCAGCGTGCCGCCGCCTGCCCCGGTGCCAACAATAATGACATCGTAGTGTTGGTCGTCAATAATCATGAGCTACTGCCACACATAAATCAAAAGAAAGAGAATAATCCAGATCACATCGACAAAGTGCCAAAACAGCGAAGTCGCGGCAACACCATACTCGCCGCCCGCGTAGTTATTTGGAAGAAACGAGCGCCCCAGCATAATGCCCTGCAACAGAACACCCGTCAGCACATGCAGCCCATGAAAACCCGTCAGCAGGTAAAACGTCCCGCCGAACACCCCATCGGTAAAGCCAAAGGGTAAACCCATCCACTCCACCGCCTGACCGTAGAGAAAAAAGCTGCCCATCGCCATCGTCAGCAGCCAAAAAATCCGAAAGCCCCAGAGGTTGTCACGATGCAAAAAACGCTCGGCAAAGTAAATCACAAAGCTGCTCGAAACCAATACGATAGTGTTGATTAGCGGCTCTTTTACCTCTAAACCTTCAAACCCGGCAGGAAGCCAGTCTGCGGCACCAGTTTTAAAAACAATGTAGCCGACAAAAAAACTAAAGAAAATAATGCTTTCCGACAGCAAAAAGACAATGAAGCCAAACATGCGATTGTCTTCTTCGGATTCTAAATGGGCGTGCTCTAGATGCACCGCTTTGCCATCAAGCGAAGGATCTACGTTGATACTGCTCATGCTAATGCCTCCTCTACAGGATTACCCGCCGGATGATTAGACACCAGCGGTTCATCACTGCCGTAGCCGTACGGCGGCGACACCACCACCGGAATCTCCTCAAAGTTTTCATGCGGCGGTGGCGATGACACCAGCCACTCCAGCCCAATTGCCCGCCAGGGATTGTCTCCTGCGACTTTTCCCTGGTTCCAAGAACTCAGCATGTTCAAAATAAAGGGCAACGTCGAGACACCGAGCAAAAAGCCACCTAGACTAGCCACCACATTCAAAAAAGCAAACTCAGGATCGTAAGAAGCCACGCGCCGGGGCATCCCTAGCAAACCCAGCGGGTGCATCGGCAAAAAGATCAGATTGATGCCAATAAAGGTCAGCGCAAAATGCAGCTTGCCCAAACCCTCGTAATACATTCGCCCCGTCATCTTCGGAAACCAGTGATAGATCGCCGCATAAAACCCCATGACCACTGCGCCATTGATCACATAGTGAAAATGACCCACCACAAAATAGGTGTTATTCACATGAATATCAAACGGCGCTGAAGACAGCATAATGCCAGTGATACCCGCAAATAGAAAGGTCGATAGCCCGCCTAGCGCAAACAGCATCGCCGTCGTCAGCCGTAGCTTACCCCCCCACACGGTCGCCACCCAAGCAAATACTTTGATCCCCGTAGGAATAGAAATCGCCATCGTTGTAAACATAAACAACATCCGCATCCATCCCGGCGTGCCGCTAGCAAACATGTGGTGAACCCATACCATCAGACTGAGTATAGTAATCAGCAACGAGGAGATCACCACCACCCGGTAGCCAAACAAGGGCTTGCGGGCATACACCGGAAAAACTTCTGAAAACACCCCAAAAATGGGTAAAACGATGACATACACCGCCGGGTGAGAGTAGAACCAAAAGAAATGCTGATATAGCACCGGGTCGCCGCCGCGAGTCGGGTCAAAAAAGCTGGTGCCCACCGTCAAATCGAGCAGCAACATCACCGCGCCTGCCGTCAAAGCCGGTAAGCCAATTAACTGAATGAGCTGCGCCGACAGCACCGTCCAGCAAAAGGCAGGCATTTTGAACCAGCCCATGCCGGGTGCGCGCATTCTAAAAATGGTGGTGACAATATTCACTGCGCCCATAATCGAGGAAACTCCCGACAGCGCCACCGCCAGCAGCCACAGCGCCTGACCGTTGATCAAATTGCCTGTAGGGTTTTGCAGGCTCACGGGCGGATAGGCCCACCAGCCCGATTGAGAAGGGCCGCCGGGGATAAAAAAGCTAGCAATGAGAATAATGCCGAAGACAGGCACCATCCAGAAGGCTGCGGCGTTCAGCCGGGGAAAGGCCATATCGCGCGCGCCGATCATCAGCGGTACCAAATAGTTCGCTAGCCCGTTCAGCATGGGGAATGTCCACATGAACAGCATGATGGTGCCGTGCATGGTAAATAGGCCGTTGTAGACTGTGCGATCTACCAAATCTGCCTCGGGCGTAATCAGCTCGCCGCGCATCACCATCGCCAGCAACCCGCCAAACAAAAAGAAGACAAAGGCCGTGACAATATACTGAATGCCAATTACCTTATGGTCGGTGCTAAAGGTAAAAAACCGCCGCCAGTTATCCGGCGCACCCGGTTCGGGCTGCAAGCTCGCTTGAGGATCGGGGGCCTTCACCTCTACAGTTGCGTTACTCATAAGAATCCTTTTCTGAACTGGTGTAGTTGACGATGGGGGCCGGGGCCGGTTTCACAGTGGCCCATCCTAAGCTAATTGAGCCTTCGGCGGCGCGGCTGAAGGCTTCATAGGCGACATTCTCAGCGGCGGTGGGCGGAGCCTGAGCAGCAGCGCTTAGCCACTGCTGATAGTCTTCTTCAGATTCGACGACGACATTAGTTTGATTGGCGGCAAAGTAGGTGCCGCTATAGGCTGAATCTCGCAGGCGATAGCGCCCTTCACGAATGGGCGTGAATGAAAAATCGATTTCTCGGCCCGGAATGATGTCTTGCTTGACTCGGAAAGCAGGCACGTAGAAACCATGCAGCACGTCTTCTGAAGTGAGTTTGAAGCGAGCCCGCTGATTTACGGGTAGATGCAGTTCAGTGCTGCTAACGCCGTCGTCTGGGTAGCGAAATTCCCAGGCCCACTGCCGCGATCGCACTTCAATCGGCGGCCAGTTTTTGGTGGGGTTGGTGTCGCCGGGCACTTTTTCCTTTTTGTCGCCGGGCACGGTTCCCGGCGTTTTCATCTCTGGCGGGGCAAATGGGCTCAGCAAACTCATTTGGTCATAGGTGCTGTAGCTAACCGTGCCAATCCAGACAATCAGCATGATCGGCACTGCCGTCCAAATCACCTCTAGCCAGAAGTTGCCTTCAATGGGCGGGCCATCTGTGGGGTCGTATTTGGCGGCTCGCTGAAAAAACATAGCGTACAGCAGCGTTCCGATCACGCCGATAAAAATGAAGGTGCCAACTGCTGTCATGAAGCTAAAAAGCTTATCGACTAGCACTGATTCGGCGGAGGCTTGGGGCGGCATCCAGGTGTAGGCTTGTTGGCCCATCCAATAGCTGATGGCCAAGTTTGCCGCTGCCAGCCCGCTCAGTCCCATAATTCTGCGCCGATTCAGCACCCGGTTGAGATCGCTGGTTCGTTCGTTTTCAGTATTCACTCGACTCTCTAGGTTGCGTTTTCTAGACTAAATTCTTTAGATGAATTTCTTTAGATGAATTTTCTGGGCTAATTTTCTGGGCTAATTTTCTGGGCCAAAATCTCTGGGGCCAACGACTCTTGGCTGGGTCAAGACTTCGGCTGGCGGCGTACCTGACACGCGCTCGTTGGGATTGATCCCGGCTCGAATTAGCCGGTCAGCGGTCACATGCACGCCAAAGTCGCCGCCCAAATGTGCGCCTAGTGTGCCTTGGGCAAACATCAGCCCAAAGATAAAGAGCCCGGCGACTAGGTAGCTCCATTCCACTTGCCTGGCCCGGTCTTCTCGCCATAAGTAGCGCTGAAAGCCTCGCCAGATGGTCATGACAACGATCAGCGCTAGCAGCAAAATGCCGCCGATTCCGTGCCATATCATCGTGTCAGTGGCGTTGAGCCCCCAGGGGCTGATGATGTCATCGGGCGGATCGGCTAGCAAGATTTCGTAGAATCCGGCTGCTACGGTGAAAAAGGTGACGATCGCCGCAGCGACCAAGTTAAACCAGCCCACGTCATACAGGCCAGAGCTGGTGACTGGGATCGCCAAAAATTTGAAAATGGGCTTTTCTAAGGGGTAGAGGGCGGCGACGATGTCGAAGGCGATCGCCACAATAAACAGCCCCAGCGTCAAATGCACCAAATTGGGGTGAATGGGGATGGTGTAGGGCAATCCGTTGCCTTCTACGCCTAAGAGCAGACCGCTTGCTAAGCTAACTGTGATCATTTGAGCAAGCCTCCCCGTGCCGCCTCAACGACCGCTTCTGTGTGCAGGCCATACACCCACACTAGCTTGTCTCCCAAATAGACTTGAAAAATAACGAGCACCGTCAGCGCCGCGTTTAGCCCCATATAGGCAGCGGGCAACGATCCTGGTGAATTGAGTCGAATGATATAGCGCCAGCCGGTAATCGCCGCCAAAATGCCCGACAGCGACCAGCCAATAATCGTGTGCAGGTTGAGGTCACCGGCAGCGGCGGCGTAAGGCGTTGCCAGCCCCGCTTCTACCTGACCAAATAGAATCGCGACAAAAATAGAGAGGGTTGCAAACACCATATTCCACCAGCCGACTTCGTGCAGGCTGGCATTTTTAGTGAAGTAACCGATGCCATCACAGATGATCGCAAACAGCACCATCGCAATGACAAAATGCACCACAATCGGATGAATCGTATCAGGATAGGGCAGATTGTGATTGTTTAGTGGGGGCAATAAATTATCGAACACTGGCTTCTCCTAAGAGCGTGAACTCGCTAAGCAGATTGAGATTAAGCAGATTGAGCGGTCTGCGCCCGAACTGACGTTTTTTAATAAAAGTTTCTTGATAACTGGGCTGAGTGACCAGCGCGATTTTTCCTTGGGGAGGCTTTGCCAATGTGCTGCCGAGCCTGACAGCCTTTAGTAGCACCTCACCCGTAGCACTGGCGTGGTATGGACGCACCGACTGGGAATCAGCCGCCCACTACTGGTTATGATAAACACGTTTTTAAAAATTTGATCGGAGATAGCCGGGCTGCAAGACCATGAAGCAGCGATCGCCACATGAGCACCACTCCGCTTTTAACGGTTTTGCGGCACAGTGATTCTACGGATGCTCTATGATTTAAACCAATGCTAGGTCGAGCGGTCAGATAACTTAGATCACTTTATTTAAACGGCCCAACGCGCGCTAGCTCACCCTTGACTTACTTTGCCGTCACCAGTTGCAATAGCGCTATGAAATTTTTTATCAGCTTAGGGATGGCTACCGTCTCGCTACTACTAACGACGGCAGCTCTAGCACAGCAGCGGGCGACAGCAGTGCCTGCTGATACCTGCTATGTCGAATGGGAGAATGATGTTCGGGTGAGCTTGGCCAGTCTTTGTCGTGAGTCTGAAAGGAGCGATCGCCCCGCTTCATCTCGTGCCACTGAATCTCCTCACGCCACCGCCGAAGCAAGATTGCCAGCAGTAGCCGTTGAGGTCGTCTCTAACGTGGGCTCTGCCGTCTATGTAAACGGCGTCCTGGTCTCCTCTCCCAACCGCGCTCGGTCTTACCGAGTCCTAGGGCCCTATGTTGACAGCGCTACCCACAGCCACTATTCAACGACTATTCGTCCTACGACTTCTAGAAACCGGCGATATGTCCAATATCAAAGGTTTTATCCTTATCCACAGCCGATCCAGCTAGAAACGCCCTAACCCTCGTTGCTTGCCTTAGCCCAGTTCGAAGGTCGTCACGCCGAATATGCGCTCTAGCGGCGGTGAGGGTATTTGCTGGCTGTACATTCTGGCGGTTTCAAAAACGCTGATTAAGCCATACTTCTCAGCTAAGGCAACGGCTGGCGAATTGGGCTCAGGCACGTCTAAGTAAAAAGCGCTGCCGGGTTCGATCTGAGTCATCAGGGCGAGGAGAATTTTCTCTGCAAAGTCCGGCGTGTCGGCAAAGAGTGGGCCAATTTTGTATCCCTCCCGGCAGGGCCGCAGCACGCCGTAACCGGCTATTTTTTGATGATGAACCAAGCCGATGGCGTCGCTACCGGGCTGAGCTAGCCAGCACTTGAGAAAGGCAGGTCGCGCTGCTAAAAAGACGGCCTGGTCGTACTCCAGTGCGGCGCGAAAGGGCAGCAAGTCTAATGACACTAAAGAAGATTGATTGTCCGGAGAAGATTGTTTGTCCGGCGGTGGATCTGGTAGCTGAGATGGGCGGGTGCCCCGATACCGAACGTTGCGGTGGGCCAACTGAAACCCAGATCTGATGTAGTTAGCCTGCTGTGCCACGACGCCGTCTAACCCTACATTGCGTCCTTTAAGGGTATCAAGCCCGGCGTGCCAGAGCTGTAGACCGTATCCCTGCCCTCTAAAGGCAGGTTTTACAATATACAGGCCCAAAAATCCAAAGCTCGCCCCGTACTTAACCCCCGAAATTGCGGCGATCGGTTCGCCAGCCAGCCAGCCCATTAAAAAGCCAGTCGGATCGGCAGTATAAAAACAATCAGCATCGTGCCAGCCAGGGTTCCACCCCGCTGCTGCTGCCCACTCTATTGCTAAGTCTAAATCGCGGCGAGTCATGGGCTTGATGAGGTAGTCAGGCGAGACCATCGGATAGTGCCAGCGTAGGATGCAATAATTTTAGTCAGCGCTGCCCCGGCTGTACTCATCAGGTAAATGCTCCAATGTCTTCAAGCTATCCCCGAGATTTGATTGGCTATGGCCAAAATCCACCGCATCCTCGCTGGCCCAATGACGCCCGGATAGCGCTTCAGTTTGTCATTAACTATGAAGAGGGGGGTGAAAACTGCATTTTGCATGGGGATGCTGCGTCGGAAGCTTTTTTATCTGAGACGATAGGGGCTGAGCCGCTGCTAGGTGTGCGCAATATTAATATGGAGTCGATGTATGAGTATGGCAGTCGGGCGGGGTTTTGGCGGCTGCACCGGCTGTTTACTCAGCGAAGGGTGCCGCTGACGGTCTATGCGGTGGCGATGGCTTTGGAGCGCAATCCAGATGCGGCGGCGGCGATGGTGGCAGCTAGGTGGGAAGTGGCTAGTCATGGCTATCGCTGGATTGACTATCAGTATGTGGGTGAGGCGGTAGAGCGATCGCACATTCAAACCGCTATCGATATTCACACACGAGTGACGGGCAGTCGTCCGCTGGGGTTTTATCAGGGCCGCATCAGCCCTAATACCCGCCGCTTAGTCGTCGAAGCCGGTGGCTTTCTCTACGACGCCGATAGCTACGCCGATGACCTGCCCTATTGGAACGATGACTACGGCCAGCCCCATTTGGTCATTCCCTACACGCTAGACAATAACGATATGCGCTTTGCTACCCCGCAGGGCTTTAACTCGGGTGAGCAGTTTTTTACCTATCTCAAAGATGCGTTTGACGTGCTCTACGCTGAGGGCAAAACTGCGCCTAAAATGATGAGCGTTGGGCTGCACTGCCGGCTGTCGGGTCGCCCTGGTCGGGCCGCTGCGATCGCCAGATTTTTAGACTATGTGCAAACGCATGAGCGGGTTTGGATTGCCCGCCGGGTTGATATTGCTCGTCACTGGCATACGCACCACGCGCCCGCCGCCCTGTCAAAATAGAGAAATCGGACGGATGTCTGCGATCGCCCGTCAGCCCCAGCCTTTAGGCCAACTTTAATGAGGAGAACCCATGTTGCTATTCGCCCAAAAAATATCGCCTATCGCCTGGCAGTGGCATAGCCGCAAGCTAACCGGACTGCTGCTAGCCAGTTTGGTGATGCTGGCTTTGACCGGCTGCGGTGTGCTCAATCAGGTGCCGCCCGATCAGGCTGTGAAGCTAGCGATCGCACAGCAGCTCACCCAGACGCAGCAAACCATCACGCAAATCTTAGACCAGCCCAGCCCAGCTGAGTTTGAACCCAACTTTAAAATCAAGCGGCTAACGGTCTCTAACCGGGAAAAGCTATCTGGCCCGGCCTTGCAAAAAGCGTTAGGTGATTCTTTAGCTAGTCGGCTCCCTGGCGATGTCTACCGGGTGCGCGGCACCTTCAGCGCGGCCCTCACCGCCCGCCCTCGCCAAACCCAAAACAGCCCCTTTCAGGTGTATCTCAGCTCCGGCTTGCCAGCGAGTGCCGCCGACGTAGAGACTTGGTATCTTCTCAAGCCCGCCCCGACTGGAGCCTGAGCCAAAGCATCAGCCTGCAAACCGCCGTTGCCTCTACGGATTGCAGACTAAGCGATCGCCGCTATAGCTGTTCATCAGGTTCAAGCGGTTCGATAAACAAAATCAGCCCTTTGCGCCCCACAATCTTGATGTAGTCACCGGCTGCAAAGTCACGCCCTTTACCTGCGCGAGCTGTCCAAAAAGTTGCTAGATGCCTGATTCTCCAAACTTTTCCGGGCTCAATGATATCGTCAACTTTACCTTCTAAAGTTTGTTCTGAATTTTTCTCTAAAGTTTGCTCTATCTGCTTAAAGGCCGGTGGCTGAGACTGCGGCCAACCCAACAGCTTAGCCCAGACAGACAGCCATTGATGAAGCGTATAAAAAATCATGATGCTCTCCTTGGAGAAATATGGTGAGACGAAAGTTGGTCGCTAACTGTTGAAAACCTTGACTGTTAAAAACCTTTGAATCAATACTTTCTAATTTTCTAGAAGAGAGATATCGCTGCTATCAGGCCATATGTTGAGCGGCAGGCACTGCGAGATAATCTTGCGAGGTGACCAGTCCAAGCGATTGGTAATCAGCGCGGCATATCTACCCCGGCGATCGCCCTCCCGAAAACAAACCACAAACCTCACTCTATCTAGCGCCGAGAGCTGCAAGCAGCAGGTATAGCTCCAATAGGTCTCACCTGCAATACTGAGCGAATAGTAGTGCGCCTGCTGTGTGAGCTGCACCAGCTCTTCAACCGATAGCGGCAGGCGATGACTCCACTGACCCTTATCAGCAATCCCGAGCAAAGCGGTATTTGAGATTTCCAACGGCCATTCACTCGGCAAAAGGCTGATCCAGTCATCTCCCCTTTCAGCTAGGGCATCTACCTGAGAGGCCGAGAGCCACTGACAGCCGATTACGGTTGCTTCTGAGGTGGCGCTAGGTGCGGCGCTAAGTAGAGCTAAGGGCAAGGATGGCAAGACCGCTTTTGGGGCGTATTGCTTGCTCCCGGTCATCGCATTCAGCATCCATCCCGGTGATGACGAGGCCCGGGCACCGCCTGAGCGCGGTGGGCTCGCCGGACGAGACGAACCCGCGCTGAGCATCCAGCCGCTTTTCGATGAAGTTCGAGCTGGTGTCGTCTGCTGTTTAACTGGCTGCTGTTTAACTGTAGTCATAGTCAGCTATCTCACTCAAGATAATTGCGCTTACAGTGAGATGTGAGCTATCTGAGCAAAATGTGACAAAACTACCAAACACAATCTAGTAAGTCAGCCAATACTGAAGCTGTGAAAATATTGCAGCTCCAGTAACACCCAAGGGAGCATCTACACAGACCCATAAGGCGATCGCGCGGCCTAAGGTTCTAACCCTTACCGGCAGCGCCTGCCCGTCAAAAACTCAAATCAGCCAAAGGAAAATCGTATGGAACATGATTGTCAACATGAGCTGATTCCAGCTCTGCTACAAGTCAGCCAAGTCTACGCCGACCTGCTGACAGATTACAAAGAGATCGCCCTGTGCAACGAACTCACAGACGAAGCGGCAGACCGTTTAGAAAAGATCTACGCCGAAGCAGAAGCGCAGCCTATGCTTAACTTTCTGCTAACCGAGCTTGATCACATTCTCAATCGTCAGTTAGGGCTGCTCGACAGCACCGCCATCGAAGGCTATAAAGACCAGCAGGCTTGGCTGCGCGAGCGATTAGAACAAGCGCCCTTTGAGTATGCGCATCGCCAGCAACTTCAGCAAATGCTAGCAGAAGAGGGATTTTACCAGGGGCCGATAGATGGCGTCTTTGGCAATCGCTCAGTACAAGCGATGGAGCGATTAAACACCCAAGTCCAAGAGCTTTTGCAGGAGCGAGGTCTATATACCGCGCAGATTGACGGCGTCTTTGGGCAGCATTCCATCAAAGCAGTCAGAGCCTTCCAAAAATCTCAAGCGCTCGAAGACAGCGGCACGCCCAATCGAGAGACCTTCCTTGCACTCCAGTCCGAATGTCAGTCTGAACGCCAATCTGAACGCTATACAAGTTAGGGGTAATCATGAGTAAACAGTTTGAGCTCGTCTACAATCACGAACATCCAACTCCAGACTCATTTCACACATTTCTTCAAGCCTATTTAGAGGAACACGATTTAGCTCAATGTCACGATGTTGCTAGCGTCATGAAAAAAGCCTACAGCCTTTACGCCAACTTTGACGCGTCAGACGAAGTTATACAGGTTCAGCTAGCCTGGATGAAGACTTCTTGCATAGAAATCATCAAAGGAATCAAACAAACTAAAAACAGAAAGCAGTTTGACTGCGCAGTTCAGGCGCTATTTGACAGCGACAACCCCGAATCTCTCACGTTTTGCTCTAGCGTTGCTAGAACCCTTCGACAATACCGGCTCAGTGGTACTTATGATGCCAAAGAAATTATTGCTGAAGCCTATGCGAGGGGGGTGGCCAAAATTGAAGCGGGCGTTTTTATCAAAATTCCGCTGGCCTGGCTGCGAAGCACTTGCTTAAACGTGATTCGAGACTTTAAGCGAAAGCAGACCAAAAGCGACTATCCTAAGCTAGACGGAGAAGCTTGGTCGCTGGGTGGCCTAGAGATTGAGACTATGCTCTTACGAGAAGACTTGCAGGCGATTCGACTAGCGTTTGAACAGCTTAGTCCGGAAGAGCACAAACTCTTACAGGCCCGAATTTTTGAAGGACGCTCGTGGCAGGAGATTGGTGAAAAATTTACCCATACAGAGGTGCTACCGCTCAAGCCCGGTACAGCCCGCCAACGCGGTTCGAGAGCGTTAAAAAAGCTGCGTCATCATTACGATCTGATTCGAGATGAGGTTCGGTTACCGCCCTCAGAGCTTTGATGGCGCTAGCGAGACCCGCTCTTTACGTGTACTTAGCTTAGGGATGCTTCTACAGCAGAGGTGTCCCTTTAATAGTAGGAGTGATTGCTGAGGGGGGCCGATCGCTTGACGATTTATTATCGGTCTGTGGCATCAATCTCTAGCCTCAGTCTGTGGCATCAGTCTGTAGAGAGAGCTATCACGGGTCAATCTCTTAATTTAGAGAGATGAAATAGAGGGCTGACTTTTCATAATGGGAGTGTTGGGTTTTGATTAGAGGCGATTAGAAAAGAGTACTTAGAACTAGGCAATCAGAGCTGGAGCAATCAGAGCTAAAGCAATAGGAGCTAAAGCAATAGGAGCTAAAGCAATAGGAGCTGAGTGAAAAGACTAAGCTATGCAGCGCTAGCGGTTAAAATAGGGTGACCAAAATTAACGCTGATCAAGTGCTGACAGCTAGAAAGAGGAGACAAAAAATGGAAAACCGTGAACAAGTCAAGCGAGGGTCGGGGTGGGTGGTTGGCTTAGGTGCCATCATGATGCTATTAGGGATTTTGGCGATCGCCAGTCCTTTACTCGCAGGCGTTGCCGTTAGCGTATTTTTGGGTTGGGTATTTGTGCTTGGCGGCATCGTTCAGGCGGTCGATGCTTTTCAGCATCATCGCAGCAGTGGTTCTCTTGCACTCCGGCTAGTTCTCAGTGTTTTATATATCACCGTGGGTGCTCTGCTGCTGTTCAATCCATTGGCAGGCGCAGTTTCTCTAACTTTGCTGGTCGGCATTTTCTTTTTCGTAGACGGCATTTTTCGCGTCTTTTTAGCATTTAGAGTGAAGCCTGCGTCCCGGTGGGGCTGGATTTTAGCCAACGGCATTCTGATGATTATTCTAGGCATTTTCATCTGGTCTCAGTGGCCTCTCAATGCCCCTTGGATACTGGGCTTATGGATAGGCATTGGCCTGTTAGTTAATGGCATAACGACTCTGATATTTGGCACTGCTGTCTTGGCTGCTGGCGCAAATGAGGTGACTCGACACGAGCTTTAGTAGAGCGGGCATAGATTCAGAGTTGAGATGGGCATGTTTTTTCATGCGCGACCCCCACGCCGTTAGTTTGCAGGTAAAGTATCTAGAGAAGTTTGCTCAAGTGAGGCTTAAATTTAAACAGTGATGGATCCATTGAAAAATAGTATGGGCTGGCGACAGTACGGCAGTCAGGTGATCAGGGCAACGGTGGCGCTTTTAGTTATTTTTGCGATCGCTACTTTTTCCGGTAGCCCTGTAAGCGGTCGAGAAGAGGGTGCGGTGATGACAAGGCCGCCTCTGCAAAACGTCTCTCAGCGTGACCACACGCTAATTGCCTACAGCGTTGACTACGAGATGGATAAAGCTCGCGGTGAGAAGACCGTTGAGCACTATGGTGAATCTATGCGTCCTATCGTGAAGCAGGCCATTAAAAACAACGAAAACAACCCTAACAGCAAAGACACCGCTGAAAATACCTACCGGCGAGAGAGCCCGCTCAACGATCTGTTGCCTGAAAGAGTGGGTCAGTTCTTCTCCAAAAAAGATCTCTTAAATATGCCCCGTACTGACAACCCGCAGAAACGCTGATCCATCCCTGCTCAACGCTAGATTGCTTCTGCCCAACTTTCAATTTGACCTAAACTTTGACCTAAACACCTAAACGCTTGCATTTTCCTCGACTGTTCGAGTGGCAGGTACAAATGCGGGCACAAATAGGCGATCGCTTAAGTTATAAAAGTAATGCTTAAGGAAACAGCTAGTCTTGGGCTAGGGAGGGCTTCGCCGTAAAGAAGACAGAGCGTGGGCTATTAGTTTTGCTTGTAGTGTCGGGCTACGTGTTTAAAACCTCTATTGAAATGGCAGCTTTGCCGTTTCATCTGAATCTATTCTCAAGAAGCGCAGCCCTGTAGTCTCTGGATAGCGCTCATTTTGCTTGCAAGCATCGCCCATCCTGAGGTAGGTCGCCAGAGTCATCAACTCAGTTTCTTCCCCATTAGTCGTCAGCGACGCTCACTTCATCAACTGTTTTTTCCCTGCCACCATCTCTAACCAGAGACCAAAGATCTACTTTTACTAGAGCCAAAAAATACCAGAGCAAAAAGATATCTCAACACAGCTAACGCTACCACTCCCCATAGCTACGACAACATATCTCTCTACAGCCGGCCCGACTCTCTTTTTGATCCCCTCAAAGAAGACCACCAGCTTCAAGAAATAGCGCCTGAGGTGCTACGAAAGCTAGACAATATATAGACCATATAGGTGACTCAAAAACACTGTGCAGAGCTTTACGCCACTCAAAAATTCTTGCCAGTGAGCCTCTAGAAACTACCAATAATCTATGGACACCAATAATCTATGGACAATGACCCATAGAAGCTATGATCGTTTTTAGGGCCCAAGATCAAGTCAAAAATATACCTGAGCTGTGCCTGCCGAGAGCGTTTTAGAAAGCTCATTTTAGAAAGTTTTACCCAATCAAAAGATGATATAATCTCCTATGATTTTAACAAATAGTTTTGGAAAAAGACAGCAGTAAACTTCTTGCTTTACGCTTCTATTCGCTCAGCAAGCCGGGGCTCCGTACAGACAGCTTATCAACAGCGTAAATTTAGCCATCCAAACAGGGTTTCCATGAAGAAAAGTCTGAAAGATAGAATTAATATTTTCTTGTATGCTGCCAAAAGCTACCTCAAACCAGTGGTCGAATCTGTTTTAGACTTCTGGAGGCACTCACTCAGCCGAGAAGAAACCGTTGAATTTCTCAAAGATTCAGCCGTGTACGAAGAGCAAGACGAGTCGATAAAAGTGCCCGCCTATCAGGTAGACGCAGAGAACTCCTTAAGCGTTAATGCTTTTCGCAGCCCTGAACATATGGAGACCGACTGGATAGACTATGATAAAGAATACGTCTGGAAGCTAGAGCGCGGCGGCAGCATAAAACAGCTCAGCCTTTGCAGCTCAGGTACTGTTCTTGTTAACAACAAGACTTTGCTAAACCTAGACTGTGGGACAACCTCTGGGTATCGAGACTTGCCAATTAAGCCTAGCAGACTCCACTTCCCAGTTGTGGTCGCACCCTGGTCACACATCGTCAAACTCGGGTACTTTGGCTTCTTGTTTATGGTCGTAACCAAGTTTTGCCTCATTGAAAAAGCTTTGGGCTCAGACATCTTAACAGAGGCAAAGCTGTGCTACCCCATAGTCGGCAGTAAGTATGAGCTTGAATATCTCAATAAGCTCGGCGTTGGTCGTGATGCTTTAGTCGATACAAAAAGCAGAACCAGAATCACAGCGGACTGTATGCTCCTATCAAATAATCAAAGCAGCTTTGGTCGAATTAGTCCGTCGAATATTTCTCTACTACGGCAGAGATTCCTGCCTCAAAATTTTGTCGCATCGCACCGAAAAATCTTTTTGCTAAGAAAAAACACGCGACGGGTTGCAAACCAGGAGGAGATAATCAACTTAGTCAGTCAGTATGGCTTTGAAATCATTCCTGATACGTATCGAACGGTAGATGAACAAATCCAGCTATTTCGCGAGGCCGCTGTCATTGTGACTCCTCACGGTGCTGGCCTAGCCAACCTGCTATGGTGCAATCCAGGCACTCAGGTCATCGAATTTTTTAATGGCAACTACCACCGTCCGACTTTTTACTATCTTAGCCGCCTTTTAGGGTTGCAATATAGTTGTTTAGTTGACTATACAAAAGGCTCTATCTCTTACAGGGGGTGCCATGCCAGTGATATACAAGTAGATGTTGGGATCTTGAGAAAAAAACTAGACCAGATCTTCGCTAAAAGCTCAGTGTGAGACTATAGAAAAAATATGCTCGCCAAAGAGTCTCTGAGTTTGCGAAGCTAGTTAAGTTGTCCGTTCGGCGCTGCGATCAAACACGTTTTTTTATGAAAAATCTAAAGGATGGGAAGAGATCGCTACTGTATGCGACCAAAAGCCACGCCAAATCAGCCGTTAGATACGTTTTAGATTTTTGGCGACACGCCCTCAACCGCGAGGAGACTATCTCATTTCTCGAAGGTTCAGCTATATATGAAAAACAAGATGAGTCGGTAGAGCTGCCTGCCTACCCGGTAAATGGAAAGCATTTTATCAGAGTAAATGCTTTTCGCAGTCCGGAATGTATGAACACTAATTGGATAGACTATGAGAAAGAGTATGTTTGGAAGCTAGAGCACAATAGCAAAATTAAGCAGCTGAGTCTCTGTAGTTCTGGTAGTCTTTTGATTAACAACAAGATTTTGCTAGACTTAGATTTCGGGGCTGCCGCTGGCTATAGAGATTTTCCGTTTAAGCCTAACAAACGTCATTTTTCTGTTGTGATTGCGCCTTGGTCGCACTTGGGTAGACTAGGATACTTCGATTTTTTGTTTGTTGTTCTGACGAAATTTTGTCTGATTGAGAAGGTCTTAGGGGCGGATGCGTTGAGCACAGCAAAACTGTGCTACCCTTTGCTTCATACCCGGTTTGAGAGTGAATATCTCAATAAGCTAGGCGTTGGTCGCGATGCTTTAGTCGATACTAAAACTGAAACCAGAATCACAGCAGACTGCGTGATTTTATCAAATAATCAGAGCTGTCTTGGTAGAGTAAGTCCGACTAATCTTTCTTTGCTACGCCAGCGGTTTATGCCGCCCGAATCTGTTACTCCGCACCGAAAACTCTTGTTGCTAAGAAAATACACCCGCCGGCTCATTAACCAGGCGGAAGTGATTGACCTAGTCAGACAGTATGGCTTTGAAATTATTCCAGATACCTATCGAACGGTGAATGAGCAAATTCAGTTGTTTCGCCAGGCGACAGTCGTTATGGCACCGCACGGGGCTGCTCTAGCTAACCTTGTGTGGTGCAGCCCCGGCACTCAGGTCATCGAGTTTTTAAACGGTGATTACAGCCCGCCCTTTTTTTGCTATCTCTGCCGCCTACTGAATTTGCAATATGACTGTTTAGTTGATTACACAAAAGGTCATATCTCTCATGTGATGCACAAAACTGATAACGTACGGGTGGATGTTAAGTTATTGAAGAGAAAACTAAACCAGCTCTCCGCTAAGCGTTGGATGATAGGGCAATAGAGACAGTGCTAGACAGCGACAGTGCTAGACAGCGACAGTGGCTAGACTAGACGGATTGCGCTCATTTTCCCCAGCTGCCAGAGCCCTTCCAGGTGGCTAGCCCGCCTTTTTTGTTCATTTCTGCATTGACCTGAAAGGCCAGCAAAGCGTCTACTAAAAAAGCTGCTACTGACAGGGGCAACATGACGACTGCTTTAGCCACTGGCTTTGAGCGCAAGCTTTGAAAGCGGCGGCGGAGAACAAATTTGGGAATAAACCAGCCTTGGCTGTTTAGCGTGACCTTTTGCACCATTTCATTTAGCCAAACAGGATTTTTTTGATTGCTTTCGCAAATGGCCAAGCAGATGTCAGAACGGTGAGTTGGCTGAAACTGCTGCAAATGCTTGTAGAGCAGCTCGTTGACAGCTGAGCCAAAGATCAGCCATTTCTCATGTTTGAACAGTTTTTTTATGTTTGTATAGGCTTCAAAGGTGTGTGCAGCAGCAGGTGCTAGCAGTACTCGCTCAGGTTTGGGCGACTCGGTTAAGAAGTTTGTGACTACCATTGTGTAAAAGAAAGAGTCGTCTGTGGGCAGCGTGAGGGGGAGCCAGAGCTTTCTCAAAATGGCCGCTCTCGTACAGGAGAGCTGACCTGAAATCCAGGCGGGCTCGCCTTCCACAGCCTGTCCGCCGGATATCTTTGAAATCCATACTGATAGCCAGTCGGCAGGCGTTTTGTTCTCTTTAAAGGTGACATCTTTGATTCTTTGATCAACAGAAACCCAGGCTTCTGGGCGATCTTCTAAGATATGAACCATTGATCGAAAAGTTTTAGGTTCAATTAGATGGATGTCGGCAGACATGACAAATAAATAGTCTGCTGCTGTGCTAGAAAGTTCGTGAATAAAAGTATTCCAGGCGTTGGCTAAGCCTGCCTGCTGAAGATTACAGACTTTCCATCTGACTCTGCTTGCATCTAGCTGATCATCTGCGTCTTTGAGATAAGCTTTAGCGATCGCTGCTGTCTCATCCGTACAGCCGTTAGGCACGACCACAATTTCTGAGGTGATGTGAGGATCTTGGAAGATGCTCTGAGTGAGCAAAGCATCCAAAGTCGATTGAATAATGTCTGCCTCGTTGTAAGCCAGGATGCCAATACTGATATGCGTCATATTTTTCTATGCAGTCAAAAGCTTTTAGTTCAGCCTGTAGTCCAGCCTATAGTTCAGCCTTTATTCGAAGACTCTTAGGAAGAAACCGAGCGGGCCGAGCAAGCGCTGCGCAAAGTCTAAGGCTGAACCGGTAGTGGTCTTAGGCACAACAATCACATCGCCGTCTTGCACCTGATAGCCGTCTACCAAATTGCTCAAGTTGACCACTTCTTGCTCTACTTCACCAGCGTCGTTCATGCGGATAAAGGCGACTTCGCTGAGTTTGGCATCGTCTGTGGGGCCGCCTGCGATCGCCACCGCACTCGACAGCGAACTATTCGGCGGTACAGGCACTTCGCCGGGCCTAGTCACTTCGCCGACAACCCGCACCCGCACAGTACTAGGCGATAGACTAGAGCGCGCTAGCAGCCGAGTATCGAGTACGTCGCCCTCTGCCAAACGCGGGACAAACACCAAATCACCATCGCGTAGTAGCATGTTTTCTGGCAGCGACTCAGTCCACAGAGAGTCCCAGAGGTTGACTTGAGTTCTGACCGTTTCGCCGCTGGGCAGTGCCCGCAGCACAATCACTTCGCGGATGTTAGCCGTCCGGGTGACGCCGCCTGCCTCGATCAGCGCTGCACTTACAGAAGGCGGTCTCTCATCATCTGCTGATGAGCTAGAAAATGAATCAGTCGCCGCGCTGGTCGCTCCTCGCAGCTGTGTTGGCCCCGGTCGGTAAACTTCTCCTGAGACATTGACCACCACTGGTCGGAGCGTGCCCAAGGTAACAGAAACAGACGGATCGACCAAAATTCGGCCTAGTGTAGCGGTCAGTTCTTGCGTGAGCTGATCGGTCGTCCGGCCAGCGGCAGGTACTTTACCTACGACCGGCAGCGTAATGGTTCCGTCGGGTAAGACTAGCAGTGGCCCGGTGTATTCTTCATAGCCGTAGACGCTGACCTGAATTTGATCGCCGGGGCCTAGCAAGTAAGAAGCGGCGGCGTAGGCTGGTGAGACGGTGGGCGCTTGAGGGGCGCTGTTGATGACAGGTGTGTCAATCACAGGGGTACTGACGGCAGGCGTCTCATTAACCGGCGAATCTGATAGATTTGGTAGCGTTTGAGCGATCGCAACTTCCCTTTCCCCCACCAGCATCACAGTCGCCGGAACGCAGCAAAGCAGCTTCAGTGTGAGCCAAAGCAGCTGATAAGAGCGTTTAGAATCGGAGATACGCATAGCAGGTAAGCCAAGAGGAGACAGCCAATGAGAGATAGAGACTTCAGACTTTTTCGCGGGTGTGACCTGCATGATTTAACCGGCTGGAAAGACTTAGCGCACTCTCCTGAGTTTGCCTGACGACATACTCTTGGTTGTAGTAAAAATAATGATCGGGCTGACTGTTAACCTTAACGCCGTTGGCAACTAGCCCCAACACCCTTTGCTGCGACTGCGACAGCATGACTTTAGTAGCGTTGATACTGTTTATATCCGTTAGGCCAGCCTGCATCACCACTAAAACGCCGTCTGTGTTTCTACCGACCGTCAGGGTATCGGCCCGCCCCGAAACCGCCGGTGTATCGATAATAATATAGTCATAGATAGTCTCACTCTCTCGCAAAAGTGCCGACATCCGCTGCGATTCTAAAATGGCTAGCGGATTGGGCGGGATGACCCCCACCGGCAAAATGTGAAGATTGGGTTCTCGGCGAATGATCGCCTCTTTAAGCCGCACTTGGCCCGCTACCGCATTGCTCAGCCCCTGCAAATTAGAAATTTGCCAAATGTGATGCTGCACCGGATTGCGCATATTAGCGTCAATCATCAAAACCAAATGTCCAAGCTGGGCCAGCGTTAGCGCCAAGTTAGCAGCGACTTCTGACTTGCCCTCACCAGCGACTGAGCTTGTGACCGTAATCGTTTTGAGCGGCTTGTCCAGATACGAGAATTTGAGATTTGCCTGCAATGCCTGATAAGCCTCAACAATGGGTAGCGGCTGAGGGTCTCTGACCAGCAGAGACGGCAGCTCTACTTCTCTAGATCGGCCCGGCAGCTTTTTCCAGGCCGGAATCACCCCGACTAGCGGATAGTCATAAAGCTCTTGGCCCTCGCGAACGGTCTTAACAGAGCGGTCAACTAGGTCTAATAGGAAAGCCAACGCCAGACCCAGCAGCCCGCCTGCTATCAGTCCGGCAGCAGTATAGAGCTTGCTGGGCACCGGTATCGGATTGTCTGGGACTATTGCCGGAGAAACGACACGCGCATTCCCGACGTTTTGATTTTCAATCACCTGTGCCTGCTGGAGGTTGTCAAGCAGGGTTTCGTAGGTGGTTTGGGCAGCGCTGCGGTTGCGCTCTAGCTCTCCTTGACGCTTTTCAAGGCGGGGCAGCGACTGGGCCCGGACATCCTGCGTCTGTTGAGCATTTGCCAGGGCCGTTAGCCGCTGCGCTAGCCCCGACCGGGTAGCCTCTAGCTCTAAAAATTCTGCAATCAGAGACAGCTCTAGTTCGCCAGCCTGCAAGTCGTTGGCGGGCAGAGCCGCGCTGTTGCTGCCTAGCGCTGAGCTGACGCGCTGCTGCACGAGGGCGCTGAGCGAGCTTTCTTGGCGGCGCAGGGTGGCGATCGCAGGATGACCCTCCTGATACCGAGCCCGTTCAGTCGCCAGCTGAGACTGCACCACCTGTAATTTTTCTAAAACTTCTTGTACGCCTGGCGACTCGCTGACTAGACCCACCGCATAAATTGAAGCCGGACTTAGCCGGAGCCGCTGCTGAATCTCGTTGGCTCTGGCCGTCGTATCGGCTAGCTCAGCCTGAATCTGAATAATTGAATCGTCTAGCCCGGAGAGCACTTGCACAGTATTTGTTGCCTCCTCCGTGAGATCGACGATCTGATTGGCTTCTTTAAACCGGCGTAGCGCTGACTCAGCGACATCTACTGCTCGCTCACTCTCAGGGAGCTGCGCGTTGATAAATTCTCGCGCTGACGAAGCAGCGGCCCGGCTCACCTGAATGTCATTTTGAATATAGACGCCCATGATCGTATTGACGACCGCTGTCGCCAGCGCTGGCTCAGCGGCCCGATAGCCAATTTCGAGCACGTCAGTACCCGGAATTGCCTTGACATCTAAATAGTCTAAAAAGGCTGATGGCTCAAGTGGTTCACCCTCCTCGTCTTTCATTTGCAGCTTGTCAATTACCGCTTGCGCAATGGGGATCGACTTAAACACTTCAATCTGCGTGTCGATCGGATCTTCTTGGCTAGTCAGCGCGGTTAGCTCTCTAGACGCGCCCTCTAAGCCGATTAGCGAAGAGGCTTGATTAGATTCAATTAAGAGTTTGGCTCCGGCTCTAAAGACCGCCTGTTGGGAGCCTGCCACGACAGCAGCCAGCGCCGTCGTCAACGCACAAGTCAAGACAACGACCGGCCAGCGACGCTTGAGTACGAGCCAGTACTTTTGCAGGTCGATCTCAATCTCTTGAGCAAGGGAGTCCTTTGATTTCATTGAGGATAACTAACGAGAGCAGCGGCGAGATGATGACTGGTGATTGACGGTAATGACTGTGTGACTCTGGAACCCTCACGGTGCTGGGAGAGGGTTCTTAGGAGGTGTGCAGATGGGGTGTGCAGATGGGGCACGCCACTAAGTTAAGACAGATGATGAGAACATATATAGACTCAGACGTAGCGGCCTGGGTTTTAAGTTCCCGAGCGGTCAATTAGCTCTCGCTGGATACGTAGGGCTGGGCTTGCTCAGTCGGTGTGAAGTCGGCTAGGGTCAGATCTTGGCGAAGTTCCCGGCCATTGGGGGCGACGATTTGACGGGGCAGAGACTGGGTGTCTACGACCTCTAGGGTGTTCATATTGTAGGTGGTGTAGACGGCGCTGGCGGTCTCTAAAAAGACATCCATAATCGTTAGGGTTTGAAAAGCGGCTGTGTTGGTGTTGAGTAGAGACCTGGGGCCGCTGCCTAGTGCGCCTGCGTGCAGCGTATTAATTTGTCCGGCTTTACCGGGAAAGTAGGCATGTTGGTGGCCGCTGATATAGGTATGTACCTGGTGGCGCTCCAGTAGCTGGCGCAGTGCGTCGGCCTGATTGAGATATTCGCCGGGGCGATCGCGCTTTTGCGAAACTGCATACATCGGTAGATGACCAAGCACAATTCGCAGCTTGGCTGACTGCGCGGCGGGGCTGGCAAGGGCGCGGTCGGCCCAGGCTACCTGCTCAGGGGGGACATTGGCTGAAGAGGCATCCCAAGTCAGATAGAAAATGTCGTTTTGCTTAAAGCTGTAGTAAAACGGAAAGCCCCCGGCTTCAATAAACGTCAGATCGGTATCTGACTGATGACCGGCCCAGTATTTAGCGGTTTCCTGACGGTCGAGCACATAAATATAGTTGCCGCTATTGGGGTCGCCGTCTCGATAGCTAGAGGCATCGTGGTTGCCAATGGTGAGGGCAAACGGCAGTCCGGCTGTGCGAATGGGTGCCAGAATTTTTTCGTCAAAAGCGGCCCACATCGCCTCAATTTCGCGCGCCGATAGGTCAAGACTTTGGCCTGCGACCATGTCACCGCCGCAGATCACTAGGTCGGGCTGCCAGTTGGGCAGCATGGCTATTCCTTCGCTCACCTCAGCTAGGTAGTCAGTAGAGCCGTAAGCGCTGTTTAGGTCGCTAATTACCGCCAAGCGGACATCGCCGCGCTGAGGAGCATACAGACCCGCCGGGCCAATCGCAGCTGAGCTGACGGGCGCGGCGACGGCGGTAGATTTGTGAGTTAGCAGTTGGGTCGGCAGGGTGTCTTCTGCTTGAGCAGTGGATTTGGCATAGGCGATCGCGCCTGCGCCTGCGCTGCCGACAGTAAGCCCGGCCAAAATAACGAAGCGACGACGGTTCAGCGGCATGATGTTTCTAAAAGCTTTTGGCAGTTACAGCTCTTAGTATGCCACCCCAAAGAAGGCTTGCGGCACTAAAACCGTCACCGGGGATCAAAAATCAGGCGTCTGAGGCATCTGGGATACAAAGCGCCAGCGCTATACTGAAAAGCATCAACGAACACAGCAAAATCACGGTTTTTGCGGGTACTTTGCACACACTGACTAAACACTCTCTCAAGGGTAGAGAAACGGATGACCGAAGAAAAAGAGATTTACGACGTTGTCATTATTGGGGGCGGTGTGTGCGGTACGGCGCTGCTCTACAGCCTGAGCCACTATACCAATGTGGGAAAGATTGCCTTAATTGAAAAAAATGCGGCTGTCGCGCTAGTCAACTCTAAGCAGACCAGCAACAGTCAGACGCTGCACTTTGGCGATATTGAAACCAACTATTCTCTAGAGAAGGCAAAAAAGGTCAACCGGGCGGCGACGATGGTAAAAAACTACCTGCTTAAGCACGATCTGGCCCAGGAGATTTACACCCGCTACCACAAAATGGTGCTGGCAGTAGGATCTGATGAAGCAGAGCTTTTGAGCGATCGCTACGAAAACTTTAAAGCGCTTTTTCCGGCCCTCAAGCTAATTCATCAAGAAGAGATTGCGGCGCTAGAGCCGAATGTGATCAAGGGGCGATCGCCCGATCAAGAAACTCTCGCCCTCGCCTCACCCGATGGGTACGCCGTAGACTACCAAAAACTCTCTCAGTCGTTTGTCGATCAGGCAATAGATCAGGCGGCGCAAGCTGCCGACCAGTCAATCGAGCTGATGATGAATACTCGGGTGACTTCTATTGAGCCGGGCGCAGGCAGCTACCTGGTCAAAACTAACGGCAAAACCATCTTAGCTAAGACAGTCGCTGTTACCAGCGGGGCTCACAGTTTGTTGTTTGCTAAAGAACTGGGCTACGGCAAGGAATACGCGCTGCTGAGTGCAGCGGGCAGTTTTTACTTCGCGCCTGCCCTGCTAAATGGCAAGGTGTACATGGTGCAGATGGCCAAGCTGCCATTTGCGGCGATTCACGGCGACCCAGAAGTTCACGATGCCAGTCAGACCCGGTTTGGGCCAACGGCGAAGGTGCTGCCGATGTTAGAGCGTCACCGCTACGCCACGGTCTATGAGTACTTTAAGACTGCCGGGCTGAGTTTGGCTGCGTTTAGAAGCTTTTTTGCCATCTTGAGCGAGCTGACCATTTTACGATATCTGATCTTGAACTTTATCTACGATCTCCCCCTGGTTGGAAAGTTCTTCTTTATTCGCCAGGTTAAAAAAATTATTCCGACGATCAAGCTAGGTGAACTCAAGTTTGCTGCTGGCTATGGCGGCATTCGTCCGCAAATTGTCAATCTCAACAGTCGCAAGCTAGAGATGGGCGAGGCAAAAATATTAGGCAAAAATATTATCTTCAACATCACGCCTTCGCCTGGGGCTTCGACCTGCTTAAAGACGGCAGAAGACGACACCCAGCGGCTAATCGACTTCTTGGGCGCAGACTACTGGTTTGACCAAGCAAAATTTGAGCGAGATTTGGCTTGATGTGGATCGGGCGATCGCTCTTCTTCAGCTATACTCGGCCTATATTTGAGCTATATTGCGAGCTGCATTCAAGGCGTGTAAAAAACTGTAAACGGCTGGGCTGCGGATAGAGCATTGACTGAGATCGCTTTGAATTGCTGTATAACCGCTCAAGGTCGGCCCCGCATGTTACTCCCTGTAGGTCACTCTAGGTTCGTTCTGAGTCCTTATCTGCTGTAGATTTATGGCGATCGCCCTCCAAAACCAAACGGTTCTCATCACCGGAGCGAGTAGCGGCATTGGAGCTGCTTGCGCACGATTTTTGGCGGAAGCCGGAGCCCGGCTGATTTTGTCGGCTCGTCGTAAAGCCAAGCTTCAGGCTCTCGCCGACGAACTGAGCAAAACGTATAAAACCGAGTCTCTTATTCTCCCTTTGGACGTGCAACAGGCGGATGCTGTCACCTCAATGATTGATAATCTGCCTCCCGACTGGCGAGAAATTGACGTGCTGATCAACAATGCGGGCCTCAGTCGTGGCCTAGAAAAACAGTACGAAATATCGCTGCAAGACTGCGAAGAGATGATCGACACTAACGTCAAAGGGCTACTGTACGTCACTCGGGCGGTAGTTCCTGGCATGGTCGAGCGCGGTCAGGGACATGTGATCAATATCGGCTCTATTGCGGCTCACTATACCTACCCAGGCGGCAGCGTCTACTGCGCAACTAAAGCCGCCGTCAAAGTGCTTTCAGAAGGCTTAAAGATGGACTTGCTAGGAACGCCCATAAGAGTGACCAACATCGAGCCGGGCTTTGTTGAAACAGAATTTAGTGACGTGCGTTTTCGCGGTGACACCGACCGCGCTAAAAGCGTTTACAGAGGCATGACCGCGCTCACCTCTGAAGATATTGCCGAAGTGATCTTGTTTGCTGCCACCCGTCCGCCTCACGTCAATATCAGTGAACTCTATGTAATCCCTACCGACCAATCGTCCAGCACGCTCATCCATCGGCGTGACTCATAGCGATAGAAATCACCACCATCGTCACTACCTTGTCTGCCGCTCTTATTCAAGGGTCTTCGAGATTTGGCTTTGCGCTGATTGTCGTACCGGTGCTGCTCCCCACTCGCATTCTTTTCATATATGCATATATGCTAATCTTGATCGCATTGTTGAAGACAGCCCCAATCGGCGTTGTTGCACGAATAACCAATAGGGGTTGCGAAAGGGGTAGATGAAGTAAAGTTTAAGTACCACCAAAAACCGAAACTTCATGAGCTACCGCATTCGCAACTGGTCAGAGTATAACGCTGGATTGAAGCAGAGAGGAAGCCTCACCTTTTGGATATCGCCCGAAAGACTGGCCGATTGGGAAGTGAAAGAAAAGACAGGTCAACCTGGTGCGACAGCGACCTATACGAACCAAGCGATAGTGACAATGGTGAGTCTCAAGAGCGTGTTCGGGCTACCGGGTCGGGCGCTATGCGGCTTAGTAGAATCTATCTTTCAACTCATGCAAGTGAAGTTGAGTGTGCCTGAGCATACGACGATATCGAGACGACTAAAGCGCTTAAAGGTGGCGTTGCCAGTGGTGCCGACGAGTGGGAAGCGGCATGTGGTGGTCGATAGTACCGGCGTGAAGGTCTATGGGGAAGGAGAGTGGAAGCGGTGCGACCCCGCGTCGCTTTGCGGCGCTAGGGAACGCGCACCAAGACAGACTCGGCAGCACGGCGTCAGTAAAAGGCGGACATGGCGCAAGCTACACCTAGCGGTCGATGAGGCCACGGGAGAAATTCTAGCCAGCGCGGTCACCGACAATAGTTGTCACGACGGCGAAATGCTTGGTGGGCTACTGGACGAGATTACCGACCCGATTTCTCAGGTCGATGCCGACGGTGCTTACGATACCGGTTATTGCTATGACTTTATTGAGGCCAGAGGCGCGGTGGCGGGGATTCCACCGCAGCGCAATGCCAGGATTTGGTTCCATGGCAATCGCAAGACCCCTCGCCATCCGAGAGACGAGAACTTAAGAAAAATTCGTTTGGTGGGTCGAGCTAAGTGGAAGCGGCTGATTGGCTATCATCGTCGTTCGCTGGCTGAAACCACGATGTTTCGGTTCAAAACAGCCTTTGGCGGCAAAGTCTCTTCGCGTAAAATGGACAGACAGGTGAATGAGTTGACGGTGCAGTGTCTGGTACTCAACCGGATGATTCAAGTGGCTAAGCCGGATAGCTATCTCTGCTAATTGAAGAAAGGCCCTCAACCTGAGGGTCAGCTAGAATAACAGTGCTGTTTTTACATTGGTGCAACAACGCCGCCCCAATCCGTTTTCGGCTCAGCTAGAAACCACTGCCCCTTCTGATCTGAGAGAAGAGAAACCCCCTTCAACCATTTTAGGCAAGGGGGAGTAGCACAAGACATACAAAAGAGTTTAACTACACACAAGCGTTTGACTGCGCTGCCTTTACAGCTGTCTTATAAGGCAGATATGCCTAAACTAGGCTTAAATTAGACTACTGAACAGTTCCTGCGTCTTCAGTATCAGCGCCTGCGGTAGGAGCAGGCGGCAAAATCACCCGGTCAATGATATGAATGACGCCATTGCTCGCTTCCACATCGGCAACTACAACATTAGCGTTGTTAACTGTGACCACATCGCCTACTTCAACAGCAATATCACTGCCTTCTACTGAGGTGATGTCGCCAGTTTCTAGGCTGTCAGAAAACAGCGCCCCCGGAACTACGTGATAGGAGAGGATCTGGATCAGAACATCTTTGTTCTCAGGCAGTAGCAACTGCTCAACAGCACCTTCAGGCAGTGCTTCAAAAGCATCGTCTGTCGGAGCGAAAATGGTGTAGGGGCCTTCCTGTCCGAGTGTCTCAGTGAGGTCGGCAGCCGCTAGCGCCGCCGCTAAAATCTCGAAAGAATCACTGCTGCCGGTGAGTTCAGCAATTGTGTATTCTTCGGTATTCATCTCTGCTTCAGCGCTTTCGCTCTCTGACGCAGGAGTTTCGGCTTCGACGGTGTCTTCACCCATTTCGTCTGAAGCTTCGACGGTGTCTTCTTCTGCCATCGGGTCTGAGGCTTCGGCAGCGTCTTCTTCTGCCATGCTGTCGGTGGTTTCGGCTTCATCTTCCACCGTTAGATCGGCAGAATCAGTCGATTCGGCGTCAGCGTCAACGGCGTTTACAGGTTCGCCGTCCATAGTGTCAGAAGCTTCTATCGCTTCGTCGCTGAGGGCCTCAATGTCGGCAGCTTCAACGGTATCAGCATCTACTTCCATGACATCGGCAGATTCTTCGACTGTGGGAGCTGTCTCTATTGAAAGATCGTCTTCTAAGAGATTTTCTTCTAAAAGATTGTCTCCAACAGCGGGCTTTGGCAAACTTTCTACCGCGCTAGGCAAAGTCTCTTGAGGAACTTCGGTTGCAGAAGCCGCTTCGGAGACTTCTGGCATCGCCACGCTAGGAAGGGCGACAAAAGCTCCTGCGCTACTAGCGATTAAGCCAATCGCGAAGCTTCTGAAGAAGCGGGGAGTATTGTTGACTTGCATAGAACCTCTTAATTTGAGTCTGTGTGAGCTTTCTCTGATGGATGGACAGTCGTCCGCCTGTACCTGCGAGGCCGATGGCGCGATCGCTGGCGAAGGGTCAAGTGCAGTGGACAGAAAATTGCCGACTGCACAGTTGGAGTGGCCATAATGTTTGAGCTTAAGTACGTGAAGTTTTGACTAACCGTTCATTAAGCTTTTACAAAGCATAGTGTATCTAAAAAATTGGAGAATAAATTGTTTGCAGATAGGTAGATGCTGATTATGGCCAAAGGCGTCAAGATGAAGACGACCTTTAAAAGCCCTGGCAGATGCTTCTAAGTAAATAAGGGTTAAGCCCTGGTTACGAAAGCGGTGCAGCCCTACGGTTTTTACTGAGAAGCTGACTTAATTCAAGGAGAAATTCGCATGTTAGAACTACACCAGTTTGAGGCGTCTCACTATAGCGAAAAGGTACGGCTAGTCTTGGATTACAAGCAGTTGCCTTATCGAACCATTGAAGTTTCCCCAGGCATTGGCCAGATAGATCTCTATAGATTGTCTGGGCAGCGGCAGGTGCCTGTGCTCAAAGACGGTAACGAGGTGATTTCAGACTCAACGGCGATCGCCCGCTACTTAGACACCCAATATCCAGAGCGCCCGATTATTCCGACCGACCCCAAGCAAAAGGGCCTGTGTCTGATGATGGAAGCCTGGGCCGACGAATCGATTGGCTTAAATGGTCGCAAAGCTATGATCGGTGCGTTTAATCAGCACCCTAACTTTCGGACGGCGCTGCTGCCGATCTCCACCCCTGATCTGGTGAAAAATGCGGTGGGCGCAGTGCCAGGCGATGTTCTCAATTTGCTGGGCACTGGCGTTGGCTTTGGGCCAGGCGCAGTAAAATCGGCGACTGAGATCCTTCGCCAAGACTTAGAAGCTCTGTGTCTGATTTTGAGCACTCAGCCCTATCTGTGTGGTGACCAGCCGACTCTGGCCGATTTAACCGTCGCTGGGCTATCGATGTATCTTAAGTTTCCCTCGTCGATCTACGTCGATTTGCCTGTGGGCATTTGCGATAAGGGGGTGCCTGGCCTGGTAGATGATCCGGCCTTTAGCGTCTTTTGGGCGTGGCGCGATCAGCTATACCGCGATTTTCGCAAGCAGCGCAGCGTCGGGCCAACGGCGACTGTGCCGACGACTGGGCCGACGACTGGGCCAGTGGCGATTGGTATCGATTGAAACCATTGACGCTTGCCCCGGCTATCGGGTCTGCCTATCCGGTAGGGTAAGCATGGCTTTGCATGTAATCGGTGTGTCTATGAGTGCGATCGCAGCCCGACTGTCTGATGCCTTAGGTGAGAGTGGTAGCGTGCCATGGATCAAGGTAGCGCCCGATCAGCAGCAGCAAATTATGGCGGCGATCGCATCTGATCATCCGCCGGCGGCGATCGCTTCTCCTCAGACAGCTGCTGAGCTGAGCAAAGTTATGGCGCTAGCGGCTGAAAACGGCTGGCGATTGCTGCCGATGGGCCAGGGCAGCAAACTGAGCTGGGGCGGCCTAGCTGAGCAGATCGACGTAGTCATCAGCACGGCGCGGCTAAACCAGGTCGTAAAGCACGCCGTTGGCGACTATACGGTCACGGTAGAACCAGGGCTGAGAGTAGCTGAACTCAAGCAGCTTTTAGCCGAGCACAAACAGTTCTTAGCGATTGATCCGGCTTTTGCAGCTCGGGCCACCGTGGGCGGGGTCGTGGCAACTGCCGATACGGGCTCGCTCAGACAGCGCTATGGCGGGCTGCGAGACATGCTGATTGGCGTGCAGTTTGCCCGCTATGACGGCCAGCTAGCCAAAGCAGGCGGGCGCGTGGTTAAAAACGTCGCTGGCTACGACCTGATGAAGCTGATGACGGGCGCTTATGGCAGTCTAGGCATTGTGAGCGAGCTGACTTTTCGGCTGTATCCGGTGCAGGCAGCGTCGCGATCGCTGATTCTCTCGGGAGAAACGGCAGCCATTGAGCGGGCGGCAGCGGCTATACGGCTATCGGGGCTAACGCCAGTAGCGCTGGATATTTTGTCTGCGAGTTTAATGAATTCGCTAGATCGCCAGACATCGCTAGGCTTGGTGGCTCGGTTCCAAGGTATTCCTGCTGGCGTTGAAGAGCAGATAGAACGGCTACAAAAGATTGCCACAGCTCACGGCTTGATCTGCCAGCCGCTTAATCATGAAGCTGATCAGAGTTTTTGGCGGCAGCTTGGAGACGTACTCCAGTCTGACACCTTAATTTGTAAGGTAGGGATGCGGCCTAGTGCAATTTTGGCCATGCTGACGCTTTTAGAAGCCGTCATGCCCAGCGGCCTGGCAAAGCTCCAGGGCAGCAGCGGCCTGGGCTGGGTGCAGCTAGCAAGCGCAGACGACGCCACCGAGCAGCAGGTGGATGAGCTAGTGAATGGACTGGAGAAATTGCGATCGCACTGTCAGGCCAACGGTGGTTTTTTAACCCTTCTACAAGCGCCCAAAGCCCTCAAACAAAAAATAGAAGTTTGGGGTTACAGCGGCAATGCCTTAAGCGTCATGAGCGCCCTCAAACAAAAGTTTGATCCCTACCAGCTGCTGAACCCTGGGCGATTTGTCGGTGGACTGTAAACCTTCCCATCACAGCATCAGACTCAGTTCATCCCTAAGCTATAGTTGCTTTCTCTTCAAACTTATCTCCTAAGACATATCTAAAACCTGTCTATAGCCATAAAAATCTGAAGCGAGGCGGCGATTTGGCAAGCAGGTACCCCTTAACCAGATAGGATCAGTATTGCTTAATACATAGAAAAGTTTTATCTAGGAGATTTTGAGCTATGAGCATGACTTTCAAAGTGCCCTCAATTAAATGCGAAGGCTGCGGCGATACAATCACCAAAGAGATCAAAGTTCACGATGAGAATGCAAATGTGAAGGTTGACATTGAGAAAAAGACGATAGAAGTAGATTCAGAAATGTCTGAGTCTTCGGTGAAGCAAGCGATCACAGCAACCGGCCACGAGATAGGTTAGGCAGCAGCTTTGCCTATCAGAGAGATATTCAGGGATATGTTTAGCTGCCCCAATGTGTGGGTCGGTAGACATATAGCTGTTTGGAATAGGTTTTAAGAGCGATCGCCTCAGGTATTGATCTAAGCCAGAATGCTTGGGCCAGAATGCTTGGGCCAGAATGCTTGGGCCAGAATGCTTGGGTTGGTTGAAAGACTTAGGAGACAGGAGACAGGAGTAGACTGTTTTCTGCCTCCTATCTGCATATTCTCTAAATTTTCTAACGTAGAAAACTTTAGGAAACTCCACTCAAGCGTTACTATCTGGCAAAAATATATCGTTATGGCAGTGGCTGTAGCTGGCTTTGCCTGCTTTTGGGGGAGCGCCTGGCTACTCAACGCTGGTTTTTTTGTATTTCCTCTCGCCTTCCAAAAAAAATGACCCTTCCCCCAAAAACCGTAACGGTAAAATGTTCGCAGTGCCAACAGACCTACATCGCCTGGCACATACCTGCGCTGAAACCAGCCTCAGAGTTTTCTGCGGCGGGCGAATCGGCGGTATCCACGGCTTCACAAGCTAGCCTCTACCGGCCTAGCACCCTATGCTCTCGCTGCGGCCATCGCTCACTGCTCAGCGAGGATATCTGAGGATATCTAGGGTATTAGGGCATCTAAGGACAAGGAAAATATCAAAAGCAAACTCACCCGAGCTAGCTAATAGCCCAGGTGAGTGACTTAGAAGCAGGTGCTACCCAGCGTCTGGTAGTGGGGCGGCGCCATCGCCAATGCCGCCGTCTGGCTCCACGGGCATGGGGCTATCGTCGGGGGGCGTTGGTGCGACTTCGGGGCTAACGGGAGCCGGTTCGTCAATCGAGAGTTCTCCAGTGAAGTACTGAGCTTGCTCGCGCAGAGAGGCCGCTGGGCCTGCTTGCCCCTGTTGCTCTAGCAAATCGGCAGCTTTGAGATAGTCAGCGACGACGGCGTCAATCACAGGCTTAGGTAGATCGGTCGGGCCACTGATGTTGCTATCACCATCAAGATAGGCCCGGTTAATTGTGGCTTCAGCGCGGCCTAAGTAAGCACCCGGATCGGTGTCATCAAGTGCGATCGCAGCAGTATAAGCTTCAATTGAGTCGGCAAAGTCTTCTGAGACAGAGAGATTATAGGCCCGGCTAAAGACCTGCTCATACTCGCTGGCGGGGCGAATCTCAATCTGGTAGCTGCCGCCCTGCCCCGAAAATGAGCTAGCGATCGCGCTATAGGTGCCACTCTCGGGCAGCTCAAGCACAATAGTAGAGTTGAGCGTGCCGCCATAGTCATCATTAGAAGTCAAAACTTCGCCATTGGGGCCTTTGAGCTGCAAAATAGTATCAAATTCTTCACTCTGAAGCTCGATGGTCATGCTTTGGCCCATTTCCCCCTCGAAGGTATAGGTGTCTTCCATCGGGGCGAGGGTGCCCTGCTGCTGCAATACAGTCTGGGCGATCGCAGCTCGGTGGGTAGCGCCTGCAACGCCAGTGATGACGGCTGCTGCCAACAGCCCCCGGATGGTTAGACGAGTTGCAGCCTGAGGGAATTTCCCTGTGATAAATTTCATAGCTTCAGATATTTTCCTAAGTTAAGTTTGACAAGTAAGTCTGGCAGGTAAGTTCGGCAGGCAAAAATTGGGCGAGCAGGGGTTCGTTAGACCAAAAGCTAAATACAAAAACGTTGGCACTCTACAAATTTAAGCCATAGGTCAAATCGACACCGATGTCTTATGGGACACTATGGTAGCTGTCTTAAAGGAGAATTGTCATGGCGCTGAAAGTGCTTAGCCAGTTAGGTTGGGGGTTAGGCGTGGCGCTGTGGATAGGGCCAGTGCAAATAGCCGCTGCCGAAGTTAGCCCAAAGGGTTTACCCATCGCCCCAATCTCCGCAGAAGACTCAGCGCTTGAACCAGCCGCCGATATTCCCGAAGAAATTTTGCGGACAGAAGTGATTACAGAAGCGCGATCGCCCCTCACCGGAGACCCCCTCAGCGCCGCTGAGTACGCCCAGCTTCAGGACGAACTAGCAGCCCCTACAGGCGATACCTTAGTCAGCTCGGATATTCGCTATCTATTTTTTCTCTTACAGCTGCGGCGGTCGGTTCGGCCAATTCTCCCTTTCCTCTAACTGGCTGACCTCTCCAGATTGATATTTATGTAATAAGGTAGTTTTTTAAGCTGACACCTATCGTTAAGCTGCAAAAAGCTGAATGCTGAAAAAGCTAAATCAGAATATGAATTCTAAAACACGGGTTCTAAAACATGGATTCTAAAACATAGAGTCAGAGAATTCAGACTTAGATGGCTGCCTAGCAGCTCAAGGAGAGTGTTGATGATATGCATTGCGCCCCTTCGAAAAGCTTGCGAAGCCGGTATTTTGCTGGAAAATCGCCTAAAGTCATCAAGTTTTGTTAAGCTTACAAACATATCAAACGCACATTCAATAACTGTTACGGCTCTGTATAGCCAAATTTAGGGACATTTTAAGGACACAATTTTAAGGACACTGAATTTGAGAGATAGCGTTCGGTTAGCTAGTTCACCTTTGTATAGCTTTGTATAGTTCGAGTCACCTCCCGGACACTCTGCTGAAAGCTGCTCGTATGTAGTTGCGATGTAGTTGCGATTTGTGTAGCTAGCTCACGCCCATTTCTTCATAGTCTTTCTGCGTTCCAAAACGTTCTGAACTTAGGCGATTACAAAGTCTCAGGTAGCGACCCTTTAACGGTTACTCAGCTCCAGTACCTCCGGTTCAGCCAGTGACAGCAGGCTAACTCACGCTAGGCGCTGCGTCAGCTGTAGAGCAGCCCCCTCCCACTTAAAACTTACGTGAATCAGGTGATTTATATGTCGTCAACGATTGCTCTTGAACAAATCGAGCGGATTGTTTGGAACCAGCATCAAAACCCCTTTGAGGTCTTGGGGCCACATCCTATAGAGCAAGACGGCAAGCAGGTCTGGGTGGTGCGCACCTATCTACCCAAAGCAGATGCGGCCTGGGTAGTCATCCCAGAGGCGCGTAAAGAATTCCCAATGCGCAACGAGCAGCATCCTCAATTTTTTGAAGCTGTGATCGATGCCCAAGAGCTGGCTAACTACCAGATTCGCTACAAAGAAGGTGCTAATGAGCACGTTGTCTATGACCCCTATGCGTTCAAGTCGCCGGTACTAACCGAATTTGACGCTCATCTGTTTGCTGAAGGCAATCACCACCGCATTTACGAGAAAATGGGCGCTCATCCTACTGTGAGCGGCGACGTGACAGGGGTTTACTTTTCGGTATGGGCACCTAACGCCCGCAACGTATCAGTGATTGGCGACTTTAATAACTGGGACGGTCGCCAATATCAAATGCGCAAACGCAATAGTGGCATTTGGGATTTATTTATTCCGCAGCTCAAAGCGGGCGACTCTTACAAGTACGAAATCAAAAACTACGACGGACACATCTACGAAAAGTCTGATCCCTACGGGTTTCAGCAGGAAGTCAGACCGAAGACAGCCTCTGTCGTGACTGACCTAGAGCAGCACTCGTGGCAAGATGGCGACTGGATGGAGCACCGCCGCCAAACCGATGCGACGAGCCAGCCCGTTTCGGTCTATGAGCTGCATTTGGGCTCTTGGCTACATGCGTCTTCGGCAGAGCCAGCGAAGATGGCTGACGGCAGTGATGCCCCGGTGGTGACGGTGGCTGATCTCAAGCCTGGAGCGCGGTTTCTCACCTACCGGGAGCTAGCGGACAAGCTGATTCCCTATGTGACGGAGATGGGTTTTACCCACATTGAGGTGCTGCCAGTGGCTGAGCATCCTTTTGACGGGTCTTGGGGCTATCAGGTGACGGGTTACTACGCACCGACCTCTCGCTATGGCACGCCAGAAGACTTTATGTATTTGGTCGATCAGTGCCATCAGCACGGCATTGGGGTGATTGTAGACTGGGTGCCGGGTCACTTTCCTAAAGATGGTCATGGCTTGGCCTTTTTTGACGGTACGCACCTTTATGAGCACGCCGATCCTCGGCGCGGGGAGCACAAAGAGTGGGGCACCTTAGTCTTTAACTATGGTCGCCATGAGGTGCGCAATTTTTTAGTGGCGAATGCGCTGTTTTGGTTTGACAAATACCACATTGACGGCATTCGGGTAGATGCGGTCGCTTCGATGCTGTATTTGGACTACAACCGTAAGCCGGGTGAGTGGGTGGCTAACGACTACGGTGGCCGGGAAAATATCGAAGCAGCGGAATGCCTCAAGCAGGTGAACCACGCGATCTTTAGCTACTATCCGGGGGCGCTTTCGATCGCTGAAGAATCGACTTCTTGGCCGATGGTTTCCTGGCCGACCTATGTCGGTGGCTTGGGCTTTAACCTGAAGTGGAATATGGGCTGGATGAACGACATGCTCGATTATTTCGAGATGGATCCGTGGTTCCGGCAGTTTCATCAAAACAATGTCACTTTTAGCATTTGGTACGCCTTTAGCGAAAACTTTATGCTGGCGCTCTCGCATGATGAGGTGGTGCATGGCAAGAGCCACATGATTGGCAAAATGCCGGGAGATGACTGGCAAAAGATGGCAAATTTGCGATCGCTCTTCGCCTATATGTTTGCTCATCCCGGCAAAAAAACCCTCTTCATGGGCATGGAGTTTGGTCAGTGGAGCGAGTGGAACGTCTGGGGAGACCTGGAGTGGCACCTATTGCAGTTTGATGGCCACAAGCAGCTCAAGCACTGCGTTGAGCGGCTCAACCATCTCTATCGCCGCGAGCCTGCGCTGTACACGCAGGACTTTTCTCAAGAAGGCTTTGAATGGGTGGACTGTAGCGACAATCGCCACAGCGTGGTGTCATTTATTCGCTACGACAAAGACAGCGATGACTTTATTTTGACGGTGTGTAACTTTACACCGCAGCCGCACAGCCATTACCGAGTTGGCATTCCGACTAAAGGCTACTATCGGGAAATCTTCAATAGCGACGCCCGCGAATTTGGCGGGGCGAACATTGGTAACCTAGGCGGCAAATGGTCAGACGACTGGACATTTCACAACCGCCCCTACTCGCTAGATTTAACGCTGCCCCCCTTAAGCGTAATTATGCTCAAGCTCGATGAGCAAAAAACAGCCGCTGCCCTAGCCGGTAGTGCCGATGAGTAGTAACCAGTAGTGCCAACGGGTAGCACCCCCCAGAACTAGGCGCAAAATGGGCTGCTTTATCTTCTGAAAGACAGCGGTTTATCTTGAGGTTTTGTATCGTCTGAGATGACGACTTGACGCTTCGCTCAGGAGAGATAACGTGAATTCAGAGACAGAAAGCAGCCCCCTCTCGCCGGTCGCGGTGGCCTACAGCAAACTGCCTCCCGAACAGCAGCGGCAAAGGCTCAAAGAACTCATGGCCGTGTTTTTTCGACTGGGGACGGTTGCTTTTGGTGGCCCGGCTGCTCACGTCGCCATGATGGATGATGAAGTGGTCAAGCGGCGGCAGTGGATGAGCCGGGAGGATTTGCTCGATCTAATTGGTGTGACCAATCTGCTGCCGGGGCCAAATTCGACTGAGCTAGCGATTCATATTGGCTATGAGAGAGCCCGGTGGCCGGGGCTGTTTGTCGCGGGTGGCAGTTTTATTTTGCCTGCGATGGTTTTGGTTTGGCTGCTGGCGGTGCTCTATGGGCGCTATCAGAGCGTACCGCAGGTGAGCTGGTTACTGTATGGGGTTAAACCGGTGATTATTGCGGTTGTGCTACAGGCGCTGGTGAAGCTGGGCAAAAAGGCGGCTAAAGATGTGCCGACAGTGCTGGCTGGGATAGGGGCGATCGCAGCTTACTGGGCCGGGCTCAATGAGGTGGCGCTTTTACTGCTAGCAGGGCTGGCCGTTATGCTGGTCAAAAACTGGCAATCTGGCGGCACCACCGCAGGGGCTTTTTTGCTGCCGGTTTCTGGTGCGATCGCTCAAGTCGGCAGCACTACCGCCACTGCCGTCTCTATTGGCTGGGCCAGCGTATTTTTATTCTTTCTAAAAATTGGCTGCGTCCTCTACGGCAGTGGCTACGTGCTGTTAGCCTTTTTGCAGCGCGATTTGGTTGAGCAAAATCAGTGGCTAACTTCACAGCAGCTGTTAGATGCGGTTGCCATTGGCCAGCTCACGCCGGGGCCAGTCTTTACAACTGCGACGTTTGTCGGCTATTTGCTAGCCGGTCATGCGGGGGCACTAGCTGGCACTATCGGCATTTTCTTGCCAGCTTTTTTGCTGGTGGGTCTGGTCAATCCATGGGTGCCCAAACTGCGGCGATCGCCCTGGGCGCGCGGTTTTTTAGACGGGGTCAACGCGGCTTCACTGGGGCTGATGGCGGGCGTTACCTATACGCTGGGGCAAGCAGCGCTGGTTGACTGGCCAACGGTTATCTTGGCAATCTTTAGTGCGATCGCAGTATTTCGTTTCAAAGTGAACTCTGCCTGGCTGGTACTGGCAGGCGCAGCAGCAGGTCTGCTACTATCGCTAACGGGTCTGCCCACTTGAGTTGGAGCGATGCTCCTATGATCTGTCCTCCGCCTCAGGGCCCCTCACTGTTTACTAGCCGTTGCTAGGACAATCTACCGACAGCCACCAATCGCTTTTGTCAAGCGTCCTGATTGAAACAATAATCAGCCGTATCTGATATGAGGTTCTGACAAAAATATCGTAAAAACTCTGGCAGACTGGTTTTTTCTGCGATAAATTGACCAAATAAAGGGCTGATTGCTTCCAATCTACGGAGCAGATCTGCTTTTTAGCCAAGATCGAGCAAAACCTGCCTCCATTGTGCAACGACTGCGCTAACCGCTGCACCTGTGTTTCTACCGTGAGGGCGCAGCCACTTTGGGAAAACTATAGCTAGCGTCGGATACATGACTCCAGAGAAGGCTACGCCTGCCAACGAGCCGCTCAGCTCTTCGGCATCAGCGGTTTTACTGACTGGAAATGTACAGAGCTAAATGGCCAAAGCTATCAGTAGGGCCAGGCAGCTGCCATTGTTCTGATGATTTAATGCGATGACTAGCCGCTACCAAAGCTTTACTGCTGCACCCACCGTCAGTCCTAAAGTCGCCAGTTCTAAAGCAGCCGTTTGGGAGTCAATGGGTACCATTCAACTTGCAAAAGCATTTACGGTTGTTGAGGCAGTTGCCTTCAAGCGCGACTGTCAGGCAGCCTTTGCCCAGCAGCCAGATCTCAAAGAAGTTGTCTTAGACTTTGCTAAAACCGTCTTTATCGACAGCAGCGGCATTGGCGCTTTAGTTATTTGCCACAAACTCTGTGAGGCTAAAGGGGCAAAGCTACGGCTTGTGAATGTGCCCAATCAGGTGCTGATGGCCCTCTCTCTGACCGAACTCGATCAGATTTTTCACATTGAGCCTGCCTCAGAGCCGACCACGCCCTCGGCAACGACACCTGCGCAAGTGCAGTCCGCTCTAGAAAACCTACCCGAGACGCATCCGTCGGTTCGTTCGCGGGCAAAACGGGCGATGGATATTGTCGGGGCGCTGGTGGGGCTAGGGCTAACGGCGATATTGACGATGGTGGTAGCGATCGCCATCAAACGCGAAGACGGTGGCCCGATTTTTTTTGCGCAGACCCGCTGCTCGTGGATGGGTAAACGCTTTACCATCTGGAAGTTTCGCTCAATGGTGACCGACGCCGAAGCCCGCAAACGGGAAGTTGCCAATAAAGTCGAAGGGCCGCTGTTTAAAAACGACAACGATCCGCGCATTACCCGCATCGGTCGTTTTTTACGGCGCACTAGCCTCGATGAATTTCCGCAGTTTTGGAACGTGCTCAAAGGCGATATGAGCCTGGTAGGAACGCGCCCGCCGACGCCGGATGAAATTGCTCAGTATGAGGTTTCGCAGTGGCAACGCCTGAACGTCAAGCCCGGCATGACCGGAGAATGGCAGGTCAACGGACGCTCGACTGTCACCACCTTTGAAGAAGTGATTCAGCTTGATTTGCAGTATCAGCGCAAGTGGAGTCTGATGTATGACATCCAGCTGATTGTGAAAACGGTGCTAGTGCTATTCAGCAAAAAGTCAGGCGCAATGTAGCGATCCTGGCGATATTTTACAGCTGGCTCACCGCAAGTCGGCCTTTATCCTCCACAATAGGGAGGCAAACCCAGTCGGACGCAAACAGTCGGCGAATGCTCGCAAATGTTTTAGCTGTGCTGCTTGCCTCAGCCAGCTTTGTCTTTTATATGGCAGCCTTCTTTTATCCGGAGGTGCATCGCCGCTCTGACTTTTTGTGGAGTGGGCTTGGTCTGTTTTACGCCCTGGTGCTGTGGTTTTGCGCTGGGCAGATTACAGGGGCTGTGCTGCTAGGTCAGCTGACGGCAGTGGTCTTACTCTTAGGCTTAGGCTGGCAAACGCTAACGGTGCGCCGCGAGAAAACGCCCGTTTACCAGCAGACACCGGTTGTCCTGACGCCAGAAGTGGTGACAGACTGGGCAAAAAACCGGCTCAATCAGCTGCGTTTGGTGCCTGATGAATTAGTCCGCCCGATTCGGCTTCAGAAGCGAACTTTAGGCGAGTCGTCGGCAGCGCGGCTTGCCCAGCGGCTTGATCCCCGCCGTCGGCCTGTTTATGAATATGAATTTGTAGAGGACGGTATTTTAGCGACGTTGTCTGAGTCGCCTGCGGCCCTAACGCTAGAGGCGCTGGTTGCAGATCCACCGGCTGCGCTTGAACCGGCTACCGAACCAGATTATACTGCGCCCCCTTCGGCTGAGGCTGAGATTCTTTCGGTTGAAACGGTTGAGGGGGGGGAGGCAGGAGACAGGAGTGTAGAAGACAGGAGTACAGGAGGTGGGAGTGAAGCGGAGACTGAGGAGGCTTTAGAGGAAGTCGTTTCAGAGAAAGTTTCAGAGGAAGTGCAGGATGCTCTTGCTATGGCTGAGACGGATGCTGCCGGGGATCAATCGCTAGCCGAACCGTTAGCTGAACTGCCAGATGTTGAGTGGGCCGCAGCCAGTCAATCTGGAGCGGATGGCTTTACTATAGATAGATCTGAAAAGACTAGGGTTGAGGTAGCGGCTGCGAGGGTTGAGGCGCGATCGCCCGGCCCAGATGAAGAGTGGGGGGACGCTCTCTTTGAGGCTGACGGGGTGATTGCTAGCTCGCCCGATAGTCAGGCCAGAGAAAAACCCAGCCTATTAGCTGCGCCTTTGATTTTGGTGGGATGGGTTAAAGATGTCATCACTTCATTGAGTAAGCCCAAACCTGTCAAGCCTGTGATTGATATTCCCCGGCGATCGCCCCCGACCGATCCACCTGCTCCTCCCCCTTTCTCTCAGTCGCCTTTGCCTGATCAGCCGCCGCCAACGATCACCGTGGAACCGGCAGATGACCCTACTGAGGACGACTGGGAAGAGAGCAATTGGGATGATTGACTTGAAGCAAATCAACCTTCAAGGCAAAATAGCCTAATCTGCTAGCTAGTCGCCCCGCTCTTGCCCCCTATTTCTGAGTCCTAAAGTCCAACTGTGACCCCTGTGAGTGAATCTAAAAGCGCCCCTAATAATAAGACAGCTAACGAGACGGCCAAAAGCTACAAAGAGACCGTTTTGCTGCCTCAGACCGACTTCAGTATGCGGGCCAATGCCGTCAAGCGGGAGCCCGAACTACAGGCTTATTGGCAGGAAAAGTCACTCTACGAAAAGCTAGCCCAAGAAAATCCGGGCGAGCCTTTTATCTTGCACGACGGGCCGCCCTATGCTAACGGCGACCTGCACATGGGCCACGCCCTGAATAAAATTCTCAAAGATATTGTCAACAAGTATCAAATTTTACAGGGGCGGAAGGTGCGCTATGTGCCCGGTTGGGACTGTCACGGCCTGCCAATTGAGCTGAAGGTGCTGCAAAAGCTCAAGTCGGCTGAGCGGCGTGAGCTAACGCCAATTGCGCTGCGGCAAAAGGCCAAGGCGTTTGCGCTAGAGACGGTCGAAAAGCAGAGCGCAGGCTTTCAGCGGTATGGCGTCTGGGGCGAGTGGGATCATCCTTACCTGACGCTCGCGCCAGAATATGAGGCGGCGCAGCTGGGGGTGTTTGGCAAAATGGTCGAAAACGGCCATATTTATCGGGGGTTGCGCTCTGTTCACTGGAGCCCTTCTTCGCAGACGGCGCTGGCCGAAGCTGAGCTAGAGTATCCGGACGATCATGTTTCTCCGAGCATCTATGTTGCTTTTCCGATGGTAGAAGCCTCGGCTGCGGCTAAGAAAACGCTCGATCCCTATCTAAATAGTCTGGGCGTAGCTATCTGGACGACGACGCCCTGGACAATTCCGGCCAACGTCGCGGTTTCGGTGAACCCTGAGCTGACTTATGCCGTGGTGGAAAGTGCCTCTGGCGAGCCTTTTCAGTATTTGATTGTGGCTAAGGAGCTGGCAGAAAAGCTATCTGAGGTGTTTGGCAGCGGGCTAACGGTGGTAGCTGAGATTAAGGGGGAGGCGATCGCTGGTTCTACCTACCGCCATCCGCTAGCCCAAAAAGACAGTGCCTTTGATCGAATCAGCCCGATTGTGATCGGCGGCGACTATGTTACTACCGAATCAGGTACAGGCTTAGTCCACACTGCGCCTGGTCATGGCCAGGAAGACTTCTTGGTGGGCCAGCGAGAGCATTTGCCAATTTTATGTCCGGTGGATGAGCGGGGTAACTTTACGGTTGAAGCCGGTGCCTTTGAAGGGCTAAACGTGCTTAAAACGGCGAACGACGCCATCATTGCCGCCCTGAGCGAAGAAAAAGCCTTGCTCAAACACGAGCCGTATGCCCATAAATATCCCTACGACTGGCGGACGAAAAAGCCAGTAATTTACCGAGCGACTGAGCAGTGGTTTGCCTCGGTAAAAGGCTTTGTCGGCGAGGCGCTAGCGGCGATTTCAACGGTGAAGTGGATTCCGGCTCAAGGTGAAAACCGGATTACCTCGATGGTTTCTGAGCGCTCTGACTGGTGTATCTCCCGGCAGCGAAGCTGGGGCGTGCCGATTCCGGTTTTTTACGATGAGGAAACCGATGAGCCGCTGATGACTCAGGAGACGATTGCCTATGTGCAGGCGATTGTGGCAGAGAAAGGGGCTGACGCCTGGTGGGAGCTAAGCGTAGAGGAGCTATTGCCTGAGCAGTATCGCCAGGATGGGAAAACCTACCGCAAAGGCACCGATACAATGGATGTCTGGTTTGACTCGGGTTCTTCATGGGCTTCAGTCGTACAGCAGCGCGGTCAGCTCACGTATCCGGCTGATATTTATTTAGAAGGCTCTGACCAGCATCGGGGCTGGTTTCAATCTAGCCTGCTGACCAGCGTCGCCTGCAATGGCCATGCGCCTTATCGGCAGGTGCTTACGCACGGCTATGTGCTTGACGAAAATGGGCGCAAAATGAGCAAGTCGCTGGGTAACGGTGTCGATCCGAAGGTGGTGATAGAAGGCGGTAATAACCAGAAGAAAGAGCCGCCCTATGGTGCGGATGTGCTGCGGCTGTGGGTGTCTTCGGTAGACTACTCAGGGGATATGCTGCTAGGTCAGCGCAACCTTAAGCAGATGTCGGATGTATACCGCAAAATTCGCAATACGGCGCGGTTTTTGCTAGGCAATCTGCACGACTTTGATCCGGCTAAAGATGCGGTGCCCTATGGGCAACTGCCCGAACTCGATCAGTATATGCTCCACCGGATGACGGAGGTGTTTGCCGATGTGAAGGCAGCTTTTGAGTCGTATCAGTTTTTTCAGTTTTTCCAGACGGTGCAAAATTTTTGCGTGGTGGATCTGTCGAACTTTTACTTAGATATTGCTAAAGACCGGCTGTATATCAGTGCGGCAGATTCTCTGCGGCGGCGCAGCTGTCAGACGGTGCTGGCAGTGGCGATTGAGAATTTGGCTAAGGCGATCGCCCCGGTCTTATCTCACATGGCCGAAGACATCTGGCAGTTTTTGCCCTATCAGACAGCGACTGAGTCTGTTTTTGAATCGGGCTGGGTGCAGCTAGAAGACCAGTGGCAGCGGCCTGAGCTGGCTGGCCCTTGGCAAAAGCTGCGAACGGTGCGCGATGAAGCCAACAAAGTGCTGGAGCAGGCCCGCGCTGACAAGGCCATTGGCTCTTCTTTGCAGGCCAAGCTACGGCTGTGTGTAGCCGATGCTGACTTGCGCGCTCGGCTCGCGGCGATGAATCCGACCGATAGCGTAACTACAGATTCTAACCATGTAGATGAGCTGCGCTATTTGTTTTTGGTCTCTCAAGTGGAATTGGTAGACAGCGCCGATGATATGGAGGCGAAATATCGCAGCGAAGCGAATGGGCTGGTGATTGGGGTGGTGGATGCTGATGGGGAGAAATGCGATCGCTGCTGGAACTACTCAACGCATGTTGGCGAATCAGCTGAGGAACCGACGATTTGCGATCGCTGTGTCGCTGCCCTTAGCGGCAGGTTTTAGGACAGTTTTTGGAGCCGCAGTAGCGCAAACAGATCTTCACCTTTCAAGGGCAAGCTCGCTCATGAAAGGCGGCATGAGAAGTGCTGCCGCTGGCTCTACTAAAACCTCTACTAAAACCTCTACCAAACCCTCTGCTTCTAGTCGAGTTGCCCCCTGTTCTCTAGCAGTTTCAGGCGACAAAAGTGTTCTAAGCAACTCGACAGCGGCTAGAGGCGTCTGCACATCTTTAAAGTTACCTCCGGTCGTTGGGGTTATATTGGCGTTTTGCAAACAGGCTACAATCGCTAGGGTTAGCCAGTAGAGCGCTATGTATTCAGTATCTCAACAGCCGCTTCAGCAGGCGCTGGCTCAGCAGACAAGTGTGGAAGTAGCAGATCGTAGTGCCCTAATGATCACTTTTGTCGATCAGCAGCAGCAGCCGTTTACCTGGCAGCAGCTAGCGCAGGCGCTGATGAATGACGCTGACTTTTGTGACCTGTGGAATCAGACCTGGGCCGATTTGCCGTTTGATTTTGAATGGCAGCCGGTGCCGATTCATCCCTACACGGCGAAGACCCATCCGTTTTTTGCGATCGCCTTTCCCGCCCAATTTAGCCCGGCTGACCCCAGCGATTTTCAGCGCTATCTAAAAGCCCTAAAGCCAGAGGCGCTGACGGCAACCTTCACTAATTTCTCGGGAGACGCGCAGCTTTTAATTCCAGCAGAGACAGGAGACTATGGCCATATTGCCGCTTTTTGCCGAACGGCGATGCCTGAGATGTGGCGATCGCTCTGGCAGCAAACCGGGGAGATGTGTCTGGCAGCGATTTCTCAGCAAACTTCCGTTTGGTGCAATACCCACGGTCACGGCGTTGCCTGGCTACATATTCGCTTCGACAGCCGGTTAAAATACGCGGCCTTTCCGCCTCGGGGCAGCATCAGCGCCAACAGCCAGGCCATCTGGTATCAGCAAGTCTATCGGCAAATCTATTGACAGGTTCACAGCTTTTTCACAGCTTTTATGGATTCACAGCTAGCCAGCAGGCCAACGGAAAAATTAGGTATTCTACAAAAAAGAGCTTCCAAATGAACTGATAAAAGTCTGGATAGGAGATATCTTTTTGGGTCGGCGAAGGGTCGAGATCTACCCGGCGGCTAAGCCACCAAAAATAGAGAATGCCGCTGCCTTGCGCCCCCATCAAAAAGAGAGGCTGAACGCCTGGCAAAAAAGGAGCAGCGACTATGAGTCCGCCGTAGCAAGCGGTGAGCACCCAGCGAGCTAGGCTAAAGACTCTTTTTCGGCCCAGTCGCAGCGTATAGGTAGAGATATTGAACTGGCGATCGCCCTCTAGATCAGGAATGTCTTTAAAAATAGCGATCGCAAAGCTAAACACCAGCACAAACAGCGTCAGCGCCCATACGCGCACGGGCACAGCCGTCCCTAACTCCAACTGAGTAGCAAAGTATAAATATAGCCCCAGGTTTACAATCGCGCCGCGCACGACCAAAATGCACACCGACGCCCAAAACGGATAGCGCTTTAACCTGACTGGCGGCAGCGAATAGGCAGTGCCAATTACCAAACTCAACCCGATTGTAAGCATCAGATAAATATTTTGAGAGATCAGGGCCAGGGCGATCGCTAGCCCACCTGCCAACCCAACCAGTCGCTGCGCATGTCGCTTGGTAAATTCGCCCGAAGCAATGGGCAAATCTGGCTTATTAATTCGATCAATGGCAATGTCTTCTATCTGGTTAAGGCCGACAATGTAGACGTTTCCGCACAGACAGGCGACCCAAGCAATTAGCCACGATTCGGCAACTTCGCCCTAGGGATCGGCGGCGGATCGCAGCTAGGGCGATCACCAGCAGTGCCAGCACGCTCAAGCTAGTGCCAATCACGGTATGGGGCCGAGAAAATTTCCAAAATGCCCCCAGCCACGCCAGCGGATTTTTGAGCGGATTTAGCGGTTCCCGAAGCGCAGGGGGCTGCGCAGACATAGAAGGTTTAGTCATGCCCTAAAATGTACACCGAATCCGAATCGGTTGTCTCGCCAGCCGCTGGCTTATTACTGTCTGAGCTGACGAGCTGCGAGTAATTTGCCAGCTCAACGCTATGACCGGCAGCAGACCCACCAGCAAAATTGTCAGTGCCGGAGCCGCCGCCTCTATCAGCCGCTCGTCCGAGGCATATTGATACACCCGAACCGCTAGCGTATCAAAGTTAAAAGGCCGCATCACTAGCGTAGCAGGCAGCTCCTTCATCACATCGACAAACACCAGCATGATCGCCGTCAGCAGACTGCTGGTCATCAGCGGCGCGTGAATCTTCGCTAGCGTCTTGCTCGGTGAATAGCCTAAGCTACGGGCCGCATCGTCTAAGTTGGGGCGAATTTTGGCTAGACCCGACTCGACCGAGCCGAGAGAAACTGCTAAAAACCGAACGAGGTAGGCAAAAATCAGGGCGGTGATCGTGCCGCTTAGCAGCAGCCCCGGCGAACTGCCAAAATTAGCCGCTGCCCAGGCCGCGATCGCATTGTCCAGCCGCGCCACCGGAATCAAAATGCCAACGGCAATCACCGCGCCCGGAATGCCATAGCCCATAGCCGCCACCCTGACGCCTAAACGAATGGGCGGCTGCCATCCAGTCGCTGTCCGTAGGCCAGTACCAAAGAGAGAACGAGCGCGATCGCCGCTGTCAGCCCTGCCAGCGTCAGACTGTTGGTGGCCAGTTCTGTAAACCGATTGCCCAGCGCATCAGCCCAGTTGTCTTTGACCATCAGCACCAGCAACCCGCCCGGCACCAGCAGCCCCAGACTAATCGGCAGCAAACAGGCCAGTGCCGCCAAACCCCCGCGCCACCCGCCTCAGCGGGTAAGCGGTGGGTGTTTGCAACTGTTATTGGCCTGGTAGTACTGGGCCTGCTGCCGTGACCAGCGCTCTAGCAAAATCAGTGCCAAAATAAACAGCATCAGCATGGCCGATAGCTGCGCGGCAGCGACCCGCTCCCCCATGCCAAACCAGGTGCGATAAATGCCAGTTGTAAAAGTAGCGACGCTAAAGTACTGCACCGTGCCAAAGTCATTGAGCGTTTCCATCAGCGCCAGCGAAAGCCCCGCGATAATAGCGGGCCGGGCCAGGGGCACTGCCACTTTGATAAAGCTGCGCCAGGGGCCACAGCCTAGAGAACGGCTCGCTTCTAGCGTGCAGACAGACTGCTCTAAAAAAGCGACTCGGGCCAGCATGTACACGTAGGGATACAGGGTGAGGGTGAAAAGCGCGATCGCCCCTCCAAATAGAGCGAACATTCGGAAACCAGTAGTCGGTCGCGCTCTCCCAGCCAAACAAAGTGCGCAGCCCGGTTTGAACGGGCCCGAAGTACTCCAACCAGTTGGTATAGGTGTAGGCCAGCAATAGGCAGGCGCGGCCAATGGCAGCAGCAGCGCCCACTCAAAAATGCGCACGCCCCAAAACTGACACATCGTCACCAGCCAGGCCGTTCCCACGCCAATCACCAGCACGCCGCGGCGACCCCCACCATCAAAATCAGCGAATTAGAGATATAGGTCATTAGCACCGTCTCTGCCAGATGAGCCCAAACCTCGCCCACATCAGCAAAAACGCTGCCCGCCACGACCAGCACTGGCAAAAAAACCAGCGCCGCAATTATCCACGTAGCGATCGCCCACCCATTAGCCGATTTGTCAGCCGCGCGGCTAGCTGAGACCTCAACCCCAGATCAGAAGACTTGACATCATGAGTAGACACAGAGGAACGGTAAGGACATATTTTTTAGCGAGAAGACAAGAAATAATTAAATCGAGAGACGAGTCTGCTATTAATTCAGTCTATGACACCTGTAGAAGCAACTGCTGAGACTGAGCGCTGAGTCACCTAGCGTGACCTGCTCAGTAAATGTTCGCATTAGATTTCAGTGCGATCGCCCGACCTCCCGATCCCATCAGCCTCTACAGGCAGCAGCGTCCTGTCTACCAGCCACTTTGCCCTGTCTACCAGCCACTTTTTAGGTATATTTCTCAATAAGCAGCAACTGTTGCAAATAGCCCACAGATTCGCTATCATTCTCATTAGTTGAATCTTATTGATTGCAAAGCAGAGGAAAGTCCATGGTTGCCTACACACCAGCTGCTTTAAAAGCAGAGCTACACGAGCGCGGCTGGCGCATGACTCCTCAGCGTGAAACCATTTTAAAAACCTTTCAGAATTTGCCAGAAGGCACCCATCTGAGCGCAGAAGACCTTTGCGAGCTGCTAAAAAAAGAAGGCGAACCGATTGGCCTATCTACTATCTATCGCAATCTCAAGCTCATGTCTCGCATGGGTATTTTACGCGAGCTAGAGCTAGCCGAAGACCAAAAGCGATATGAGATTAACCAGCCCTCGCCCCACCACCATCACCATCTGATCTGCGTCCGCTGCAACAAAACGATAGAGTTCAAGAACGATTCTGTCTTAAAAGTCGGTGCGAAAACGGCAGAAAAGTCTGGCTATCAGCTATTGGACTGCCAGCTCTCTATTCATGCCGTCTGCCCGGCCTGTCAGCGCTCTATCTTGCCTATTTAGGACTACCCATTCGTGAAAGTGCAACCGTACTCGATAAAAAATCCATAAAAAATTCCATGAGTTCAAGCCTGAGGGAGTGCGTTGACGACGAGGATGGACTGGGCCGCTTTGTGAATGACGCGATCGCTCACGCTGGGCTGTACTAGCAAATGATAAAAGAAATCGTAGTGATGAGCGGCCATCACAATCAGGTCGGCGTGAACTTCCTCAGCAACTGCTAAAATTTCATCTACCGGATTACCTGCTTGCAGCATCCCTTTGAGTGAAACGCCCTCAGCGGTAGCTATCTTTTTCAACCGTTTTAGCTCGGTTTTGCCCTCTAAAACCATCTGGTCGGCAATGTCTTGATCAAAGTCGGCATAGTCTGCCACAAAAATGGCCGATAGCTGGGAGTTGGAAAGCTTAGCGAGGGCGATCGCCTGTCCGGCAGCAATTTGAGCCGGTTCTGTGCCATCGGTTGCAATTAAAATTTGTTTCCACATTTGTCTTTCCTGCAATATTTTCTTGCTGATCGCTTCGCTAATAAAAGAGTTCAACCAAACCCAAGCTCAAGATAGAAACAAATAGCCATGACGCCCCGCCCAAGTACAGCGGCTTCATGCCAGCCTGCTTCATCTTGCGTAAATCTGTCTCTAATCCCATCGCCGCCAGCGAAATTGCCAGCAAAAACTGATTGCCCTGAATCACCGCTGCCTTAGCACCCTCTGGAAAGATATTCAAACTGTTGAGGCAGATGACGCCAATAAAATACAGCACAAACCAGGGAATTGGAATTTGACGCCGACTGCGGCGCTGTTTTCCGGGATGCGAACCCGCCGAGATAACGCCTAGCGCCAGTACCATGGGTGCTAGCAGCATCACCCGAGACAGCTTAGAGATAGTGGCCACCTGGCCGCTCACTGGCCCATCTTGAAAGGCCGCCGCAATCACCTGAGCGACCTCATGAATAGAGGCTCCACACCAAATACCAAACGCCTCTGGCGACAGATGAAACAGAACCGGCGTCAGCGGATACAGCAGCATAGAAGCCGTGCCAAACACCGTCACCATCGCCACCGCATAGGCCACATCTTCATCGCGCCCTTCGACCACAACATTTGTCGCAATCACTGCCGAAGCGCCACAAATAGAAGTCCCGGCAGCAATCAGCTGAGAAAGCTGACGGCTAACGCCCAGCCTTTTGCCCAGCCAGCAGGTAAATACAAACGTACTCACCAGCGTGACCGCCACAACCATTAGCCCAATCGGGCCAACTTCAATCACCTGCTCCAGGCTGAGCTGTAAGCCTAATAAAATAATGGCAAATTTCAAAATTCGCTTGAGTGAGAAGGTAACGCCTAGCTGACACACTTGCGGAGTGCCCACAGTATTGCGAATAACAATGCCTAGCAAAATGGCCAAAATAAGGGGGCTAAAGATCGCCAGCCCTGGCAGGGTATGGAGAAAAGTTGCTGCCAGGGCGATCGCACTCGTCAACAGCACGCCCGCAAAAAGCTGTTTTAGCCATCGTTTAGGAGGCAGCGATTTTTTATCAGGCGGATGCAGGTTAGAACGAGAATGTTCTGTCGTTTTTTCCATATCGGTCTCGCGTCATTTGGACTGTCTCCACTTTAGGCAGTCCGATTAATAGGAACAAACGTTCTTAGCTACTATATTGATAGCTTCCGTCTATCTATCAGCTTCAGCCGGGTCGGGCTGTGATCGCAATATCTGCTCAAACGCCTGTGCAATGCGAGTTTGAAATCGCTCCTGATGTTTTATCAAAGTGAAAGAGCGCTGCATGGGTTTGTCCGTACTGAGCTGTTCTTTGATCTGTCTGCTGCCTTTTGGATCGCCCTTTTGTCTACTTTTTTCGCTAGGCTGTTGAATCGTCAGCGCCTTTAAAACACCAAACTGCAATTCTTTCTTCACCATCAGCTCAGAAATAGCCGTTGCGCCAATGCCAGTTTCTACAATAGGGGACACGCAAACAAATAAGTTACCGTTTATGTCGGAACAATCGTCACATCCCACTTAGGTAACGTCTCAGAGCGCTGCCACTGTTGCTCGAACGGCGCTAACTCGTCTTTGGCCACCTTGATGCCCTTTCTATAAGTCGCATCGACCAGCTCAACAATTGGCTCAAAGCCATTCCAAGTCATGTTCGCCGCCCATCGTAGGGCAGCTTCAACAGTGTCAAGAATAGCGCCATTCCAGTAGTTTTCTAACGCCGCCCAGCAGCGCTCAATTGGATTGTACTTGCTGTGATAAGGCGGATAGTAAACCAGGCGTATCTTCATCTGCACACGCTGCGCAAACTGCGCCATCCGCTTGATGAACTGGGTACGTTGGCTTTTGACGGCAGGCCCGTTGTCTAAGTCAATCACCCATTCTTCTATCTCTGAATACGCGGCCCGATGGGTGTGCCACCAGTTTTCCAAGCAATCGACAATGAAGTCGCTGGTTTCGGCTGACTGCCCGAAGTAGATCGAAAGTTGCTCGCCCTTCACGTCCAGGATGCCAAAGGGCACTAGCGTAGCTTCGCGGTAGTGGTCATGGTCATCCGCCTGGCGTGGTTCCAGGATGCGCGCCCCGCCGCCCCTTGATAGATTCCCAATGGCGACTTTTGCCTTGCTATCAATAGAGAGTCTCAACACTTTTGGGTCGGCATCGGCTGCTGCATTTGCTGCGGCTACATTCTCAAAGATGGCTTCAGTCTCAGGCACTTTCTTGTGCGGCTTCACTTTTTGAGTTTTTTAACCGATAGCCCATCCGGTTCAGCATCGCCCCGATGGTTTGGCGCGTCGGCAAGTCCTCATCCTGGTAGCCTTTCTCTTCTATCAGTGCGTCCCGCACCGACTGAGCGCTCACTCTGGCGTAGTAGAACGTTGTCCGAAACCTCGGGTCGGCTTGAGCTTGGCCATCGACCAGCGCTCGAATCGCCTGCTCCAACTCAGGTCGCTTCGCTTCGCTCCGGTGATTCCCTCGGCCTTGATAGTAATCCAGGCAGACTACGCCGCTTTCGCGCTCATGCAGCCCAAGCTGCACCGTCTGTCGGCCCCAGCCGAGATACGTTTCTGCTTTCCGTGCTGAAGCGTCGAAGTAGTCTTCGGCCACCTTTGCCATGAACGCTCGTTTCTTCGGGCCGCTCAACTTGCGGGCAGCATCTCTCAAGGTTTCCTTTACCTGCTCATCCAGCATTCCTCAGCCTCGTTCTTCTCGTTCAATTCCTCCTATAATGACTGGTAATGTATTTATTTGCCAGTCCCTAGCCTTCACCATTTCGCCACTCACTAATCTCAAGATCATATTCAAGCTATCGGGGGCGATCTTCCAGTGCCGCAGCGCCTGCTCGAATATTTGCTGGGTGCCTGACCCTTCTTCTCGCCCGATCCAGTTTGTTTGGGAAAAGGCTGAAGCAGCGATCGCCGCTCGCTCAAACCAGGGATGCGATCGCCCCACTACAATCAACAGCCGGTCATGACCAATCACTTGCTGAGTCAAGCAGTCTGCTACGTCTGCATCTATCTGGCCTTCTACTAGGCCCAGGTCAAAACTTCCAGTGGCTGTTCCTGAGGCGATCGCCTCTGTATTTCCCAGCGTACAGTTCACCCGAATGCCCGGATACTGCCGCTTAAACTCGCTCAGATAGCGGGGGAGCCAGTAGTTGCCGATGGTTTGGCTTGCTCCCAAATTCAATTCCCCTCGCTGAAGCTGATCAAACTCTTGCAGTCCTCTTTTCGCCAGCGTCACCTGATCCAAAATCTTTTGGGCTTCTACTTTCAACAACCTGCCCGCCTGCGTGATTTCTATCCGGCGACCCACGCGATCAAAAAGTTTTACGCCGCAATCTTCCTCCAGGCTGTGAATGGCTGCGCTCACAGAAGGCTGTGTGAGGTAGAGTGACTCGGCAGCACGAGTGAAGTGCATGTGCTCAACGACGGCCAAAAAAATTCGCAATTGATCAAAGGTCATAACAGGCAGCAAGGTCAAAGGCGTAGGTTTCAACGTGTCTGGATGCTACATAATGTCCTCTCAGGAATCAGAGTAGGATAGTGCGTCTTTCGGCCCCAGATAGAGAACTTTTCCAAGGGCGTCAATCCAGAATCCGCGACTTTAGGACTACCCCCTTTCTTTACCAGTTAAGTGCCTTCGATTAGGCATTTAGCGCCATGCGTAGTCGTCGTCTGGCGCTCTGGCTTCACCAAAAGCTGGGATGAACCCTTTCTTACTGTCGCCTAATATAGGTTTATAAGAGCCTCTGATTTGCGAAGACGGTCATTTTTTGATCTGCTATTGAAAATATTTCCTATTAACTAAGATTTGGGGTATACTCGCTGTCATCATCTGTTGAGAATGATGTTCAATAGTCCAGATTCTATAGGCTCATGTTATGACCCATTCGCCCAATGTGCTTTGGCTATCAGTTAGCCCCCATCTCAAATGCTTTGACCAGCGCCTGCTGTCTCAGTTAGCCAAAGTGACATCCGTTCAGCTTTGGGAATATAGCCAAACAGCAGACGAGCCCTGCTGCATCGACACTGCTGTAGCCTCTTTACATGACTATTTAAAAGACCGCCCTTATGAAACGCATTTGCTGGGTCATGGGGTCAGCGGTATGGTGGCGCTGCTGTATGCCCGCCGGTATCCGCAGCAGGTGGCTTCGCTCACACTGATTTCAGTTGCTGCGCTGCCAGCGGTCAACTGGCAGGCTCACTATTATGCGCTCAGGCAGCTTTTGCCCTGTAGCCGTGAGATGGTGCTAGCTCATATGACGCGGCTGTTATTTGGCGAGCAGTCTGCTAGGTTTACCAAAGCCTGCACTCACCTGCTGGCCCAAGATCTCGATAGCAGCCTAACGCTGCATTCTCTGGCTGACCATGCCAAAATTCCACCCGGTCTGACGGCGGTGCCGCTGCTGATCTGCAATGGTGAGGCTGATGCGGTGGCTCGCGGGCAAAAGCAGCCGCTGTGGAATGATTGGACGACCAGCCATGATTCAGAGCGACAGTCTGCTGATGAGCGTTCGTCATTTCACCTTTGGCACTGTCCGGGGGGGCATCATTTTTTCCACTTTCAGCATGCGGCTACTGTTGCAAATAGAATCGCTGACTATTGGCAGCAAGTATCGGCCCAGGGCTCGCAGATGTCGGTCGGCGATCGCGGCTGTTCAAGCGATCGCAGTCGGGTATTTACTCAGCCATGATCTGCACACTCGGCGGCTGAAAGGATAGAGTAAAAAGGCTGCTGCTCAGGGCTCCTGCATTCCAGCATTTTTTCTGAGAACGTCTTCTTTTCATTATCTTCCTATGGAATCTACTCCGGAATCTACTTCACAAACGGTCTTCTTTTGTGCGGCGGCGGCTCAACAGGCAGGCGAAGATTTGATTGGCACTGCCGGACATTATCAAACCTATGTCTTAATTGAGTGTCCGCTGCCGTGGGCGGCAAAAGCTTTTGAGTCAGAGATGATGCCGCCTGCGCTACGCCATTTTGTGCGACAGGCCAGGGCTGAGCGGTCGGTTCAGTTTTTGTGCATTAATCGAGGTGCTGCGATCGCATCAGCCCAGACAACAGTACTAATTTACGAATTGTCTAGCGCTTTACCCAGCGCGTTTGCCAGTGGCTACCGGGGCTATGAGTTTCAGCTAGAGAGCCTAGATCAGGTGGTGACCTGTGTAGAGAGCCACTGGCAGGGCACTCAGTTGGGCCGACCGCTAGGTGCTGACATTCAAGACATTTTGGTCTGCACTCACGGAATGCGAGACAAGTGCTGTGCCCGGTTTGGTAAGCCTTTATTCAAGGCGGCTAAGCGGCTATTTGCTGAAAGTCAGCTTTTAAAGGTACGGATATGGCAGGCTAGCCATATTGGTGGGCATCGGTTTGCACCGACGGCGATCGCCCTGCCTTCTGGTCGTTACTACGGTCGCCTCACTGCTAAAACCCTGCGGGCCATCGTGACTCGTAGGGGCGCAGTTGACCAGGTGCGGTCAGTCTATCGAGGTTGGGGACTGCTGCCGCCGCCACTCCAGGTATTTGAGCGACAGCTATGGCTCAGTCAGGGTTGGTCTTGGCTAGATCATTCGATTGCCTATCAGTCGTTTACTGCAACCTCAGACAGTGAACAGATTGACGCTGAGCTGTCTGCCCAACTCACTGACGGTACGGTAAAGCGTTACTATGCCAGGCTAGCGCCAGATCCTCACCAGTCTTATTGCTTGAAAGCGTCTTGCCAAGCAGATCAGCCTTCTACCTTCGTCAAATACTCTGTAGCTGACGGCGCGGCTACCTGGGAGCATCCAGATCTGCCATCACAATCTACAACAGCTGCTTGATGGCTGTGTGAAAAATCTCGTTTGTTCGGCAATTGGCATTTACGCTACACGTTTATTCGATGGCTGAGGACTATAGCCTCTGTCGAGTTGCTTAGGACACTTTTGTCTACTAAAACCGCTAGAGAACAGCAGGCAACGCGACTAGCAGATGTCCTAATGCATCAGGACATCTGCTGTAATAAAGCGTTTTTACCTAAAGCGTTTTTGCCACTTCATAAATTGCGGTAGTGACCGCTCGCAGTTCGGCTGGCTGAATGATGTAGGGTGGCATAGTGTAGAGCAGTCTGCCAAAGGGGCGCAGCCAGACGCCTTTTTCGACGAACTGAGGCTGTACGACGGCCATGTCTACGGGTTGGTGGAGTTCTACGGTGGCGATCGCCCCCAACACCCTCACATCCTTTACAGCCTTCAAAGAACGACAAGGCTCCAACTCTTTTTTTAGCTGCGATTCAATCGCAACAACTTTAGCCTGCCAGTCATAGCTCTCTAACAAATTTAAATTTTCGAGGGCGACAGCACAGGCCAGCGGATTGCCCATAAAAGTTGGGCCGTGCATGAAGACGCCGGCTTCGCCAGCTGCAAACGTCTCGCTGATATGGCTAGTTGCTAGAGTTGCTGCTAGTGACATAAATCCGCCCGAGAGCGCTTTGCCAACGCACATGATGTCCGGACAAATATTGGCGTATTCGCAGGCAAAAAGCTTACCCGAGCGGCCAAATCCGGTAGCAATCTCATCGAGGATCAGCAGCACATCGTGCTGTTTGCAGAGTTCGCTGGCCCGGCGCACATATTCGGGATGATAAAAGCGGACGCCGCCTGCATTTTGCACCACCGGCTCGAGGATAGCGGCGGCAATGTTGTGATTGTGCTCTTTTAGTAGGGCTGAAAAGTTCTCAATATCAGCTTCCTGCCAGTCTTGCCCAAAGCGCACCTGCGGCGCATCGGCAAAATACTGCTGCATCAGCAGGCCGCTGAACAGATGGTGCATCCCAGTTATAGGGTCGCAGGCAGACATGGCGGCAAAGGTATCACCATGATAGCCATTGCGAATAGTGAGAAAGCGATTTTTCTCAGGCTGGCCGCGATTGTGCCAATACTGTACCGCCATTTTCATCGCCACTTCTACTGCGACTGAGCCAGAGTCTGAAAAGAAAACGTGCTGTAAGGGAGCAGGCGTCATCTCTATCAGCTTTTGGGCTAGCTCTACAGCTGGCCGGTGTGTCAGCCCGCCAAACATGACGTGCGACATTTTCTTCATTTGCTGCTGCGCCGCTTGATTTAGCCGGGGATGATTATAGCCGTGAATGCATGTCCACCAGGAGGAGATGCCGTCGATTAGCGATCGCCCATCTTCCAATTCGAGCCGCACGCCATGTGCCGAACGCACTGGAAACACTGGCAGCGGGTTAGGCATTGCCGCGTAAGGATGCCAGACATGCTGGCGGTCAAGGGCAATAAGCTGCTGTAACAATCATGGGCGAGGCAGGAGGGTTACAGATACTTTATTGCTAACCGCCTTTTGGCTTGCTGCTGAAACTGCTGAGCAAAGATGCCATATTTTGGGGCAAATACCATTGCCAAAACAAAGAAAATCGTCAGCAATACAACAATGCAGCCGCCGGTTGAAGTATCAAGGTGATAGCTGAAGTAAGTGCCTAAGACGCAAGCAGAAACGCTGATAGCGACAGAAATCATCAGCATTTGGTCAAATCTGTCGGTCAGCAGGTAGGCAGTGGCCCCGGGCGTGACCAGCATGGCCACCACCAAGATAATACCTGCGGTTTGCAGGGCGGTGACGATAGTCAGCGCCAGCACTGACAGCAGCGTGTAGTACATCGCCTGGGTGTTGAGGCCGATCGCTTTGGCGTGGTTGGGGTCAAAGCAAAACAGCAGCAGATCTTTGCGTCGTAACAAAATTACGGCCAGAGTAATTGTGCCCGCAATCAGCGTTTGAATAATATCTTGCTGAGAAATCCCTAGCACGTTGCCAAACAGAATATGAAACAAATCGATGTTGCTAGGAATTTTGGTCAGCCAGCACCAGACCAAAGGCGAAAAATCCGGTAAAGATAACGCCAATCACGGCATCTTCTTTTAGCCGTGTTTTTGACTTTAACATAGCCAATCGCCACTGTTGCACCAAAGCCAAAGACAAAAGCGCCGACTGAAAAAGGAATGCCCAGCGCATAAGCGACCACTACACCTGGAACCACCGCATGAGAAACCGCATCGCCCATCAGCGACCAGCCCTTGAGCGTGATATAGCAGGAAAGCACCGCGCAGACCAGTGCCAACAAAAGCGCTCACCCAAATCGCCTGGATCATAAAAACCCGTAGCTGCAAAGGTTCGATCAGCCAGTTCCAGCGCGCGGTGGCAATGGCAATCAAACTCGCTCATCAGACTGCCTCTATCGTCGGATGAACGCATGACCGGCTGTTGGCTGGTTTGAGCGTCGATGCTGTACAGCAGAGCTGCTGATCTGGCAAGCCGCCAAAAGTCATGGAAAGATTCTTCAGGGTGAAGGCTTCCTCGGTGGTGCCTGCGGCTAGGATGGTTTGATTGAGGAGAATGACGCGATCGCAAAAAGTAGAGATCGAAGCCAGATCATGCGTAGAGACCAACATCGTATGGCCTTCGTCCCGCAGCTGCAAGAGCAAATCGATGATGCTCTTTTCGGTTTTTACATCTACGCCGGTAAACGGCTCATCTAACAAGAATCACCCTGCCCTCTTGAGCCAGTGCCCGCGCTAAAAAAGCCCGCTTTTTCTGACCGCCCGACAGCTCCCCAATTTGATGAGTCTGAAACTCGCTCATGCCCACCCGCTCCAAGCTTTCGCATCACAATGCGGCGATCTTTGCGGCTGGGAATGCGAAAAATATTCATATAGCCATAGCGACCCATCATCACCACGTCAAACACGCTCACCGGAAAATTCCAGTCCACTTCATCGGCCTGCGGCACATAGGCCATTAGCTGCTGCTTTTGCGCCTTTTCGACGGAATACCATCAACATGAACTTGGCCCTGACTGGGCTGACAAAAAGCCCATAATGGACTTGAATAGGGTAGATTTGCCGCCACCGTTTGGCCCGACCAAGCCGGTGATAGTTCCTGGCTGAACGTAGCAGCTCGTGTTGTAAAGCGCCAATCGAGCGTTGCTGTAGGTAACGCTGATATTGTCTACGGTGATATTGAGCGGAGGTTTAGCAGTCATTGTCATGGGTTTTCTGTAGCTGCTAGAGCAGTATATTATAGAAATTATTGAAGCTTAGCTTATAGTGCTGAGTCAGAATTGAGCTCACTAGGGTCTTGCTGCTTACCTGCTCAGCAGGCCATTCGAAATGGTGCGAGCGTCGTAATCCAACAGAATCTAGAATAGGTGGGCACTGGCCCGTGCTTCAGTCGAGAGCGAATCGACATAGAGATTGCCGCCAAACGTGCCCCTGTGGTCTTAGCAACTTGTTTTTGCCCTTCGTCGTTGACGGTGCTCTCACAAAAGATTGTCGGCACATCGTTATCTTTAACTGACTCAATCACGCTTTGTACCTGCTTGGGGGTAAACTGCTGCTCGGCGTTGATCGGCCACATGTAAATTTCTTTCATGTCGTAGTCACGCGCCAAATAAGAAAATGCGCCCTCGCAGCTCACCAGATAGCGCTGACTCTCGGGTACCGCTGCCAAGATCGTTCCTCAGCTCTCTGTCAATAGCTCTGAGCTGTTCGCTGTAAGCGGCGGCATTCGCGTTGTAAGTTTCTGCATTCTCAGGATCTAGCTCAATAAACGCCTTACGAATATTTTCGACATAGACCAGCGCGTTTTGCGGCGACATCCAGGCGTGAGGATTGGGCTTGTCAGTATAGGGGCCTTCGACAATCGGATCGGCTCAATGCCATCTGTCAGTACCGACCGCCGGTACCTCTTTCACACTGCCTAAAAACTGATCAAACCATCGCTCTAAATCCAGCCCGTTATACAAAATCAAGTCGGCATCTTGAGCTTTGACAATGTCGCTAGGCGTCGGCTCATAGCCATGAATTTCTGCGCCAATGCGAGTAATCGACTCTACCAAGTTTGTCGCCTGCGACGGTTTGGGCCATATCTGCCAAGACGGTAAAGGTGGTGAGCACAACTTTTTTACCATCGTCCTGATCGGCAGTTGGGCTGCCAGCCTGGGCAGTCGTCTGGCTATCGGCTGAGTCATTTGTCACAGTGTTGGCCGGGTCAGAACCACTACAGCTAGTTAAAAATAGAGCGATCGCCAGCAAGCCTCCCCCCAGTAGGCGAGTAGCTTTTGTGCTTGCAGAGTACGGCAGAGAGCGTTTTATCGATAGTCCAAACAAGTTAGCAACCCCAAAAAATTAGCGACGCCTAGAAAAAACCTGATAGGTCTTTCTGAAGCAGATTCAGCTCAAACCCGCTGACTTTTCATAATTGTCTCATAATTTCATAATTGTCTCATAATTATTCGAAAGTGGCAACTCATCGGCAAATTGCCTCAGCTTTCATCCGTCGCTCCAGACAATTCGTTAAATGCTGAAAGCCTAATTTCTTGGGGTGCGAGTCGTGGGTAAGCGTTTGCTCCTTTACATAAGGTTGGATGATAGAGCTGAGCATCTGGGAAGCTGGTATACTTTGCCTAGTCGGTTCTAGCGGGAAACAGCCGCTAGAGGTAACGGGGAAAGTTCGGTTAGAATCCGGCGCTGTCCCGCAACTGTGAAAGAGGCTCAATGCTTCTGAAGTCAGAATGCCCGCCGATGAATGGTTAACAATTCCACAACATCTGCGAGGTACGGATGATGATTCAATATTTTTCTCGTCGCTGCCAAAGGGCTGCGATCCGCCGCTCTTATGAGACTGCAAAGAGATTTTTCTGCTGCTTCAACCTGCGGATGAGCCTACTGATAGGTTGGGAGATGTCTGGCAATGACGCCTAAGTCTCACCTGGTTGTCCCGTTTAGAACGGCGACAGATGACCTGACTAAGCCCAACTCAAGACTGAGACAGACTTTTAGCCGCTCAGCAACAGAATAGTCTCCGACAGTTCATTGAGCCTGATTTTTTCGCTATCACTTCACGCTCTTCTCAAATATTGTGAAACTATGCGACTTCCCATTAGTGATTGGCAAGGCTGCTCAGATGATTGGCAGTCTGCCTTTATTCGAGAAAATATAATGTCCTTGGGCCATACGGCCTGGCAAGGCTATCTGACTTACGGGCGGGGGCTGGTGGCCTGCAAAGTAGCGGCTACGGAAGCGATGCTTCCAAATATCAGCAGTGATGCCATGAGATATCACGCTCGGTACATCCCGGCCTCTGAAGTGGCAGCCTATCTAAAACAGTCTGATCTGAGGGCTGATGCTACTAATTATCCGATAGACAAGGTGCAAACCTACTGCCCCAATCAAGAAATACTCGTTTCTATTGAGAGGCAGGGGCAGCTAACCATAAACTTGCTGAACAACTTAGCTATTTCCCCCTCTGACTGCTACCGGCAGGTGTGTAACCGCTGGCCAGAATTTTATCTGGAGCCAAAATCGACAGGAATAAGCTCGTGACCCAAACTACGTGATTTTTATAGGTGCAACCCATGCAACCATCTCGTCGAATCAAACAGCTCGCTGCGATCGCAGCCTTGATCCTCTATTTAATTATGGGAGCTGCCGCACCAGCCCAGGCCATGCACATTATGGAAGGCTTTTTGCCTGTCCAATGGGCTGTTTTTTGGTGGGTGGTGGCATTACCCTTTTTTGTGCTGGGCGTGCGATCGCTCACCCGCATCACCCGAGAAAATCCTGACCTCAAGCTTTTGCTAGCCCTCTCAGGTGCGTTCACTTTTGTGCTTTCTGCCCTAAAAATTCCCTCTGTCACCGGCAGTTGTTCTCATCCTACCGGCACCGGACTGGGAGCCGTATTGTTCGGCCCCTCAGTGATGACCGTGTTGGGCAGCTTAGTGCTCGTGTTCCAGGCCGTACTGCTGGCACACGGTGGCTTGACGACGCTGGGAGCCAATACATTTTCAATGGCGATTGTCGGCCCCTGGGTAGCCTATGGCGCTTATCGTCTGTTTGCCAACAGCGGCAAGCAAAAGTTCGGCATCTTTCTTGCGGCTGCGCTCGGCGATCTGGCGACCTACTTAGTGACCTCCATTCAACTAGCCCTGGCTTTTCCCGCTGCTAACGGCGGCTTTATCGCCGCCTTTGCCAAATTCGCGGGCATTTTTGCCATTACTCAAGTTCCCCTTGCGATCAGCGAAGGCTTACTCACTGTGCTGGTCTGGAACTGGCTTCAGTCCTACGCTACCGATGAGCTGAAAACTCTCAAGCTATTGCGACCTGAAGCATAGTCTCTGTTAGTTTCCCTCGATTCATTGCCCCATTCATGCCTAGTTTTTTTGCCATGAAACAACCCCCGAAAAATGTTCCGCCTCAATCCTCACAGTCAGCCAATCAAGGCAATTGGTGGATTGTGCTAACCGTAGTAGGGCTGGCCGTTTTGCCCTTAATCTTTGTCAAAGAAGACTATGGGGGCGCAGATGGTGAGGCCAAAGCTGCTATCACCGAAATAAGACCCGATTACAAGCCCTGGTTTGGGAGTATTTTTGAGCCGCCCAGCGGTGAAATTGAGAGTCTTCTCTTTTCTTCGCAGGCAGCAATCGGAGCGGGGGCGATTGGCTATATTATCGGGCTCTATAAAGGGCGCAGTCAAGCAGCCAGTCAGGAGCGCGGTTCTGCTAAGAGATAATGCACCATCAAATTGATGCCTTAGCCCATACGAATCAATTGCGATCGCTCCCCCCAGAACACAAACTCGGGTTTGCTGTCGCTCTTTTTATCTTGGGCTATCTAGCGCCTGCCCTGGTGCAATTGTTGATCGTGCTATGGCTGTTCGTCTGGGTCGTGAGATATGCCAAAATTCCGGCTAAAATTTATCTGAAATTGCTGTTGCTGCCTACAAGCTTTCTACTTTTGAGTTTGCCTACTCTCCTGGTGGGTATTGCCACAGTTACGAACCTAAACAGCATTGAAACCGACGTGATTAGAGGGATGGCAATTGGTTCTTTTTATCTCTATCTAAGCCAGCAAGGTGTAGAACAGGCTAGCGCGGTGTTTACCAGAGCGATCGCCCTCACCTCTTGCCTTTACTTCATCTTACTAACCATCCCCACCTTTGAACTCATTCGGATACTACAACAGCTCGGCTGTCCTCCTCTCATCACCGAACTCATGGGGTTAATGTATCGGTTTATCGCTATCCTTACTGACACCGTTAGCGAATTGCTCACCGCCCAGCAATCTCGCATGGGCTACAGCACCTGGCGCATAGGAATGCGAAGTCTCAGCATATTGATTGGGCAACTGCTACAGCGCACGCTAGATACCTACCGACAGATCTCCCTAGGGCTAGCCGCCCGTGGATACAATGGAGAGTTGCGCGTTTGGCACAGCCGCCGTTACAAACCTAGCCGCCGCTACATAACTGAGGCCACTGTCGGCTATCTGTTCCTACTCCTTCTCACCGGATGGCATTACTGGAAAACCTAATGTTGTTAAGTTTTGAACAAATTGACTATATTTACCCCTGCAACCCCAAACCCACTCTTCGAGAGCTATCTCTAAAAATCACCGCAGGCAAACGCTACGCCGTGATTGGTCAAAACGGCTGTGGCAAAACCACGCTTTTTCGCCTAGCTAACGGGCTGTATCGCCCTTCAGCAGGAATTGTCCGCTGGAGAGATCATCCCTTGAGCTATAGTCGCTCTTCTCTTTATCAGCTTCGCCAGCAGGTAGGACTGGTCTTTCAAAATCCTGAAGAACAACTGGTTGCCGCGACTGTAGAAGAAGACTTATCTTACGGATTGTGCAACCTTGGGCTCCCTGACGCCGAGATTGCGCAGCGGGTGCAGCAGACGCTCGAAGCGTTTGAACTGACAGATTTGGCCGACTTTCCGGTCAACTATCTCAGTCTGGGGCAGAAAAAACGGTTAGCGATCGCCGATATTATGATCCTCCGCCCCCGACTACTGTTACTCGACGAACCGACCGCCTACCTAGATCCCGGACAAGTCCGAAATCTGCGTAAAATGCTTGCCACTATTCAGACGGAGGGCACTACCCTGGTCATTGCCACCCACGATCTCAACTTTGTCCAAGACTGGGCAGATTGGGTCATTGTTATGAATCAGGGTCAGATCGTGATGGAAGACACCCCCACCGCCATCTTCAGCCGCCAACACTTTCTAAGAATGATGGGTTTGAGTTAGCCAAGCAATCTATGTCGCTTAAGCCCACCGCAGTAACCTGTTAAGGAGTAGTGGGCTCTCATAGCACCAAGCGCAACCAGCCCAAAGAAAAAATACAAAGAAGATATTCAATATCTCTTAGAAGTTGAAACCGACCCTAACCGCTATCTGTTGATCAGAGCGCCGGTAATCAACGATCAGCCAGTAGGGCCATTTATAAAGAGTAGGACTCCCCTCAAAAGACAATGGCGTAGATGAGGGCTGGGCGCTGCTTTCCTGTTTGGGATAGGATAAAGCCTTGCTGATAGTTTGTGACTTGCCAAGCCGCGATCGCTGCCCCGATAAAAAGTCACTGCTTGCCGATGTTTTTCGCCTGCCCAGCTAAGGTTCTATTCTCTCTCTAGGGCTCTTTAAAATGAGCTAAAAAGACACCATAGGCCGGAACTTCAATCAAGTTCTCATAGCGGCGAGTGATGAAGCCAGTATCGGTATCGACCCGAAAAGGATCAAATTTGCTCACATCATGCCTGACAGCTTCGGCACTGATATTAAAAAGACAGAGCAAAGATTGTTCGGCGCACTGACGAGTAAAGCCCAAGATAGGTGGCGCTGTTTCTAAGTAGGGTCAGATCTCCCTGACGTAGGGCGGGCTGTCGTTTACGCCAGCCAATCATCTGACGATATTTGTTGAGCAGTGAGCTGTTATCATCAGTTTGTTTATCGACGGCGCTCGCTAAGTGACCAGAAGGAACCGGAAGCCAAGGCTCTACGTTGGTAAATCCGCCATGCGGCTGGTCGGCCCGCCAGGGCATGGGTGTGCGCGAGCCATCTCGTCCGAGAATATGAGGGTAGCCAGTAATGCCAAACGGATCTTGCATTTTTTCATGCGGAATTTCTGCCTGCGAGGCCCTAGCTCGTCGCCTTGGTAAATGCAACAACTGCCTCGCAAGCAAGCAAGCAGCGCGATTAGCATGTGGTCAAAGGCTGTTGGTTGAAAGCGGCGATTTTGTTCGACTGCTGCCAGCGGCTTCTGAGCCGGGGAAAATCGTGGGTGCCCGCCGTCCAGCAAAGAATATTGTCGCCGAAAAAATCTTCTACCCGTTCGATGAGCTGGTATAGACGCTGCTGCGTCAGCGGTTCGTCAGTCATCAGTGATGAATTATAGGCCATGTGCAGTTCGTCATTGCCGACGTATTGGCTAGAGGCGAGCAGCGTGTCTTCGGCGCTGCTGATTTCGGCTAGGGTGGTAGCGCCGGGGTAGCGATTGAGGCTGCGAAGGGATTTGAGCAGCTCAATAGTTTCAGGCTGGCAGATGTTGTAGAGATTGATTTGGGAGAAAAACGGGTCGTTGGCGATGCGCCAGCCGGACGAGGAATAGTGGCCGGACGCTCGGGGTTGTCGCGCAGCTGGCGGTCGTGCATGAAAAAGTTGGCGACATCCATGCGGAAGCCGTCTACGCCTTTGTCTAGCCAGAAGGAGGCGATCGCCATAAATCTCTTCGACAACGCCGGGTTATACCAGTTTAGATCGGCCTGAGAGACCAGAAAATTATGCAGGTAGTACTGCTCGCGGGCCGGTTCCCATTGCCAAGCACTGCCACCAAAGGCAGACTGCCAGTTTGTCGGCGGCGAGCCATCGGGCTTGGGGTCAGCCCAGACATACCAGTCAGCTTTAGGGTTGGTGCGATCGCGGCGACTCTCTTGAAACCATTCATGCGCATCTGAGGTATGGTTCCACACCTGGTCAATCAGTAGCTTCATGCCGCGCTGATGCACCGCCGCCAGCAGATCGTCAAAGTCGGCCATCGTACCAAACAGCGGATCAATTGCCCGATAGTCAGAAATGTCGTAGCCAAAATCTTTCATTGGCGACTTGAAAAAAGGTGATACCCACAGCGCATCAACACCCAGCGATTCGACATAGTCGAGCTTTTGCAAGATGCCTTGCAGGTCGCCCGAGCCGTTGCCGCTGCTATCTTTAAAGCTGCGCGGGTAAATTTGATAGATGACGGCGCTGCGCCACCAGTTAGTGTTTGTCATTGTGATCTGCTGTACTTAACTGCAATTTACGCTTCAGAAGAGACGGGTACCTTGCCATTGGTTTCTGGCGCACTGCCTCCCTTTTGCTCTAGGGCTCGCTGCGGCAGATTACCAATAAACGCCCCGTACTCTGGCAGCTTGAGGATGTTATCACGCCTTTCAACCTCGAAGCCAATCCCCTTGATCGGCTGGCAAACGCCTAGTTCTTCGGGTAGTTCGTAGCTGACCGGGGCATGGCTGAGATTGTACAGGCACAGCAGGTGCTGCCCGTCGTAGTGCCGGATAAAGCCAAACAGCGGATCGTCTGTTTCTAGCAGGTGAATATCGCCTGCTAATAGGGCGGGCTGTTTACTGCGCCAGTGCAGCAGGCGTCTCCAGTTGTTTAGCAATGAATTGGGATCTCGCGCTTGCACATCAACGGCGCGGCTGTAGTGGTCTTCGGGGACTGGCAACCAAGGCTTTTCGGCTGTGGTAAAGCCAGCATTAGGGGCATCTCCTTTCCAGGGCATCGGCGTGCGAGAACCGTCGCGACCGTGAATGGCCGGATACAGCGCCTGTCCGAAGGGGTCTTGAATTTGATTGACGCCGATATCGTCAGGAACGCTCGCTTCAGGTAATCCTAGCTCATCGCCCTGGTACAGACAAAAAGCGCCGGGTAGCGATAGCAGCAGGGCTGCAATCATATGATAAAACTCTTCGGGATAGGGATTTTTTGAAGTGTCAGCGCCTGTCCAGCGCGATCGCAGCCGCCCATAATCATGATTGCCGACAATCCAGCAGCCCCCCCCGTCGCGAAAATTTTCAATGGTTCGCTCCAACGTCCGGCGCATCAGCTTGGCGCTAATCGGCTCATCTGTCAGCAGCGCGCTGTGATAGGCCAGGTGAAACCGCTCAGTGCCACGAACGTATTCGCTCGCCAGAGCGACAGAATCTTCGCTCAAGGTGACCTCTGCTAGAGCAACCACAGAGGGGTAATTGTCTAGCAGCTCTCTGATGGGCTTAATCGCCTCTAGCGTTTCTGGCTGACAAAAGTTGTACTTAAACTGCTGTAGTACCATCGGATTTTCGGCATCTACACCTTCGGGGCGAGGCGCACCTTCGGGGCGAGGCGGATTGTCCCGCAGCTGCTCATCGTGCAAAAAGAAGTTAGGCGCGTCTATTCTAAAGCCATCTACGCCGCGATCTAGCCAGAATTTGGCCCGTTTAAGAATCGCTTCGACCACTGCCGGATTGCGCCAGTTGAGGTCGGGCTGGCTAGAGAGAAAGTTGTAAAAATAAAACTGTCGGCGCTCCGGTGCCCACTGCCAGGCGCTGCGCCCGCTAAAAGCTGAGAGCCAGTTATTCGGTGGCGACCCGTCCGGCTTGGGGTCGGCCCAGACATACCAGTCAGCGCGAGCATTGTCTCGGCTCTGGCGGCTTTCTAAAAACCACGGGTGGCGGTTAGAAGTATGGCTCCAAACCTGATCAATCATCACTTTGAGCCCGACGGAGTGGGCCACCGCGAGCAGCTGATCAAACACTTCGATATCGCCAAACGTCGGGTCGATCCGGCGCATGTCGGTGATGTCGTAACCTAGATCGTTCATTGGCGACTCAAAGATCGGGCAGAGCCAGATCGCATCGACGCCCAGGGTGACCATATAGTCTAGTTTTTCGACAATGCCTGCGAGGTCTCCTTTGCCATCGCCATCGGTATCGAGAAAGCTCAGAGGATTGATCTGATAGATGACGGCATTTTGCCACCAGGCTCCTTCATGCTCTACCTCGTCGGCGTCTTTCCAAGTCCAGCTCCAGTGGTTGATTGAGGAGTTTCTCCACCAGTTAGTGTTGATGACATTCATGAGGCTTTAAGGGGCTTTAGGGCTTTTGACTCAATTGGTCAAAAGAAAATACTTTTTAAGAATTTGTTAATGACAACCTAAGGCGCGCCCCCCATCAATGACTTCCCTCTGGAGAGATACAACAGGGCAATAACAATTTAATATTAAGTTTGGTAACGCTTAAAAGCTTTTCCAGCAGGGTTTTTAGGGTTGCCTGTTGATTTCATCGGTGATTTTGCCTTTGCCGATTTTGTCTTTTCAGGCGGGCCCGAATGTAGGATGAACAAACTGATAGCCGGTGCTTTTGAGCTTGGCATTGGCAACTCGGACATGATAGGCGCGGCGGCTAGACTGAGTTTCGTCCCACTTGACGGGCGCTAGATGAAGGCGATCGCACACTCTGCCAATTAATTCTCTCGCCGTCGGAATTTCATCCTGAACAAGATTATAAATGCCTGAAAGCCTCTGCTGGCGAGCCCAATCAGCCGCCCCGACAATATCGTCTAGGTGCACCCAGTTGCTGTATTCTGCGCCTTTGCCGGGCCGAGTGGTGCCAGCAACCCGCCCGTAAATGCTCTCAACGGTTCGCTCTGGGCCATAGATGCCGCCTAGCCGCAAAACGCAGATTTGGCGTTGAGAGCTGGTGGCGGCTAACAGCGTTTGCTCGGTTGCTGCCAGAATTTCGCCCTTTTCGGTGACAGGCGCTGGCGGCATCATTTCGGTGACCCAAGCGCCGTGATGCTGACCATAGACTGAATAGCTGCTGGTATAGATCAGCTGCTGAATGTCTGTTTCAGGTAGAATATTAGCCAGAGTTTGAGCTGTTTTTAGATAGGTTTCTCTATAGCTAGCACCTCGTTTTGGCCCGACGCACAGCAGCGCTACCTGCCGATCTGATAGGGCGGCTCGCAGCTGAGCGGCATCTGCACCAGTAAGAACTTTTACCTGATTGGCCACAGCTGAGAGTTCTGGAATGCGATCGCAGCTCGTTGTGGTCGCTAGCAGATCTAGCCCCTGGGCTTGCCAATAGCGAGCGATTGCCATACCCACATACCCACAGCCGATAATAGCGGCTTTCATCCTGCGCTTGCCTCATGATTGTTTGCTGGTTATTAGCAGAATAAGAGGTTTAGCGGCGGCTGTAGATCCTTTCGGAAGAAATCTCTAAGAGCGGATGATAAGCAGCCCATAGCAGGACATTAAGTTTTTTCAATGGTTAATACTGCCTAGATAGATAAAGAGGATGGTATATTTTATGTATTGAGTAACTCCCTAGTTCTCAAGTTTTCCATAGTCTTTTATCTATCGCCTTGATAGTGGCTGCAACAGTGCAATCAACGGTCTAAAATTCGCCAATCGGCGCTTAAACTCAGCACTGTGGCGAGGCTAGTGGCGATTTACCCCTTTATTTTGTTCACTTCCATGATCAACGCCAATGTTATTGCCCAAACAAGCTGGCTGATTCCCTGCTATCCCCTGCTTGGGGCTGTCATCTCAATCTTTTGGTCACCGGCCCTGATTCGTCGTACCGGCCCGCGTCCGGTGGGGTATATCAACCTGGTGACCACAGTTTTTGCTCTGGTTCACAGCGGTTGGGCACTGACAGAGGTGTGGCATCGACCCGCTCAGTATTTGTCGCTCTCGTGGCTGCAAGTGGCCGACCTCAACCTAACTTTGCCGCTGGAGCTGTCGGCGCTGACGCTGGGGGCAACGGTTGTCATTGTGATTCTCAATCTGCTGGTGCAGATTTATGCGGTGGGCTACCTAGAAATGGACTGGGGCTGGGGCCGGATGTATGCGCTGCTAGCGTTGTTTGAGGCGGGTATGACGGCGCTGGTACTGTGCGATTCACTGTTCTTTAGCTATATTTTGTTAGAGATTTTGACGCTGGGCACCTATTTGATTGTTGGCTTCTGGTTTAATCAGTCGCTGGTGGTGACTGGGGCGCGAGATGCCTTTTTGACTAAGCGGGTGGGCGATCTGATCTTGCTGATGGGCGTGCTGGCGCTCTATCCGCTGGCGGGCACCTGGAACTTTAACGAGTTGGCGCAGTGGGCGCAGGCGAATCCTGCGGTTGGGCAGGCGCAGCCGCTGACGCTGGCTCTGATTGGTACGGCGCTGGTGGCTGGGCCGGTGAGTAAGTGCGCGCAGTTTCCGCTGCATCTGTGGCTAGATGAGGCGATGGAAGGCCCGCTGCCGACTACTATTTTGCGCAATTCGGTGGTGGTGGCGACGGGGGCTTGGGTGCTGGTGAAGCTAGAGCCGGTGATTGCGCTGTCGCCTTGGACAACAGGATTGGCGATCGCCATTGGTGCTATCTCTGCTCTCGGTGGCACCATGATTGCCGCTGCTCAAATTGACGCGAAGCGAGTGCTTTCGTATTTGGCTACTGCCTATATGGGGCTGATCTTTATTGCGATTGGGGCAGGGCAAACCACGGCGGCGCTGCTGCTGGTCTTTACCCATGCGGTAGCGACAGCTGTGCTACTGATGAGTACTGGGTCTGTGATTTTGAGCATCATCACTCAAGACATTACGCAAATGGGCGGTCTCTGGAGCCGTCGCCCGATCACGGGGCTGTCATTTCTGACGGGCATTGTCGGGCTGGTGGCGCTGCCGCCTTTTGGCGGGTTTTGGTCGCTGATGGCGATGCTCGAGGGGCTGTGGGCTGACGGGCGCTGGGGGCTGGTACGGTGGTGGTGGTGGCCAATGCCGTGGCAGGCTTTGCGCTAGTGCGAATGTTTGGCCTGATGTTTGCAGGCGATCGCACCTCCATGACCGCCCGCGCCCCTGAGCCCATTTGGTTGATGGTGCTGCCGATGACGGTGATGGCTGGGTTAACCCTGCATTTGCCGCTGGTCATTAGAAATCTGTCGCTGTTTCCGAGTGAGCTACAGCTGCATTGGTCGCTGGGCTGGACGTTGTTTTTGTCGAGCGTAGGGGGAATGGCGACAGCTAGCTTCTTCTACATTTTCGATCGGGTTAAGAGCCCGGCTGAGCTGTTGCCGCCTGTACTCAATCGGCTGCTGGCCTACGACTTTTATACGCCTAAGGTGTATCAGTTTACGGCGATCGCCGCTGTCGATCTTATCTCTCAAACTCACCGACTGGCTAGATCGCTACGTGGTCGATGGCCTGGTCAACTTTGTCGGACTGTCGTCACTGTTTAGCGGTGAAGCGCTGAAGTACGCCAACAGCGGTCGAATGCAAGCATACGCGCTAACGATTGCGTTTTTTGTCGCGGCGATTAGTGTCTACATGGCGCTGATCTATCTGCCTGCCTAATGCCGGACTGTTTGTGTTGCCATCTCTTCCCCTTTAGAAAATCATGCAAAAACCATGCTAAGTCCTCTCATTTGGCTACCGACCATCGGCGGTCTGCTGCTGGCCTTTCTCCCTTTTAAGCTCACTGCCCGGCAGTCTCGAATCTCATCTCTCATCGTTTCAGGCATCGCGGCGCTGTGGACTATCTGGATCTTTACCCAGTTCGATCTCAGCGCGGCTGGTTTCCAGATGCGAGAGTTTATGCCCTGGCTACCGATGCTGGGCTTAAATTACGACCTTGGCCTCGACGGGCTCTCGCTGATGATGATAGCGCTCAACAGTCTGCTTACCTGGATTGCGATCTACGGCAGCCAAGAGAATATGGAGCGTCCCCGATTTTTCTACGCGCTCATGCTCTTGGTTAGCGGCGGGGTAGCGGGCGCTTTTCTCGCTCAAAACCTGCTGTTGTTCTTTCTGCTGTTCGAAATTGAGCTGGTGCCGCTTTATTTCCTAATCTCTATTTGGGGCGGCGATAAGCGTGACTACGCGGCGACTAAGTTTTTGCTGTATACCGCGATGGCCGGTGCGTTCATTCTGGCCAGTTTCTTAGGAGCCGTCTGGCTGGGCGGCAGCGCTGACTTTTCTTATGAGCAGGTGCTGCAAATTGAGCTGCCTCAGTCTACTCAGATCATCTTGCTGAGGCTGATGCTGGTTGGCTTTGGTATCAAAATTCCGCTGGTGCCTTTTCATACCTGGCTGCCAGATACCTATGTAGCGGCGTCTCCTTCTGTGGCAATTATGCTAGGCGGCGTTTTGGCAAAGCTGGGCACCTACGGCATTTTTCGCTTTGGCTTGGGTTTATTTCCCGATGCTTGGGCGCTGCTATCGCCTTTTTTGGCAGTGTGGGCAGCGGTGAGTGTGCTGTATGGCGTCGGTGACGGCGATCGCCCAAAAAGACATTAAGCGGATGGTGGCCTACAGCTCGATTGGGCACATGGGCTACGTCATGCTCGGCGGCGCGGCCTTTACCGAACTCAGCCTGGTTGGAGCCATTTCTCAAATGGTCTCTCACGGCCTAATTTTGGCGCTGCTGTTCCATCTAGTCGGCGTTGTTGAAGCCAAAGTAGGCACCCGTCAGCTCGATCAGCTCAATGGCCTGATGAATCCACTGCGAGGACTGCCCGTCGTCAGCGCCCTGCTAGTGCTCAGCGGCATGGCCAGCGCGGGCATTCCGGGGCTAGTCGGCTTTATTACCGAATTTTTGGTCTTTCAAGGCAGCTATAGCGTCTTTCCTGTGCAAACGCTCCTGTGTGTGGTGGGTACGGGTTTGACGGCTGTGTACTTTGTGATTTTGATCAACCGCACTTGCTTTGGTCGTCTGGACAATCAAAAAGCCCACTACGGCAAAGTCAGCTTGACTGAGCAAGTGCCGGCACTGAGTTCTGGCAACGCTGGTGGTTGTGCTGGGCCTTCAGCCCAACTGGCTAGTGCACTGGAGCGCCGCTAGCTCTAGAACGCTAGTCGCCGCCGTGCCCATAGCCGTAGAAAGTTCTCAGCATTGCGCTTCAATCTGAACCTGACTGTTTTCTCACCGGCAACTACCATGACTGCTGCTACTCTCACCGCAACGCTACCGCCGTCCACTCACGAATTTTCTGAAGTCATTCACCGGCTAGAAGCCGGCGGCTCAATGCTGCCCGACACGCCCGACAATCTCAAGCAAATCATCGGCATCTACAAAGCCTACGCCGTACCGATGGACTTCTACTGGCGAGACTTGCTCTATATTGCTGAGCGGGTGTTTCTCAACCCTCTGCCCGCCTTCAAATACTTTATCTCTGACGAGTATTTAGACCGCCCTAGTGCCTATGCAGGAGAGACTGCTGACTTGCGGATCTGGCGCGGCGAAGCGGATGCGCACCCAGAGCTGCGGGCTTTTATGGAAAAGGGCGAAATCAAACGTAAGCTGCCCAAGCTGTTTCATCATCTTTGGCACGATCGGGTGAATATGGAATTTGCTGAAGCCTGCATGGAGGCGATGCTGTGGCATGAAGATATTAACCCTGCCGTTTAATGCCTATCTCGATAGTGAGGAATATCAGGCAGAATAGCGATCGCGGCCATTCGCGCCTACTTCAAAGGCAACCCAGTCATGCTCGGCCTTTACAAGCTCTTCCCCGAGATGTTTTTAGAGCAGGTCAAAAAGCTCTCTTACTACGCCAACTTAGGCTTGTTCTGGGAGGTGATGGCTCCGGTCTTCTTTGAGATGAGCGACCTGTACGACGAAGGCAAAATGACTACCGTACCTGAAGCGATGGAGTTTTTGGTCAACGGCATTTTTGCTGTGGCCGGTCGCCCGATCTACCACCATGTTTATATCGATGGCAAATGCTACGAGATTATTCCTAAGTCTCAAGGCTTTACCTGGCTGTATGAAGCGGCCCTGCCCTTATGTCGAAGCGGTCTTTTATCGCACGGCTCCTTTTCGAGGCACCAAGTCTTACAACGCTCAGGCCGGGCAGGTTCCTGCCGATCAAAAAGACTTTCACTACGGCATTCTCTACGCCGATGTCTTTCCGGTGGGCAGTGCGGGCATTCCGCCGACGCTGCTGATGCAAGACATGCTGCACTTTTTGCCCGACTATCTGGTAGAAGAGTACCAAAAGCACGGACGCGGCGAAGACGACATGCTGATTCAGCTTGGGCATTACCTTTCAGCGCTCTATGTACAACGTCACTTCAGCGGTGATTCAAGCCCTGCGGGCAGCGCTGCTCTACCCACTAGATGATACTAATCCTGAGCATCTGAAGGCCAACCGTCAATTTTTTGAACAGCAGATTGATCGCTTTAAGCGTCCGGAAGCGAGACTGCGAGATGTGCAGGATCAGAGCTATCGGTAGGAGACAGGAGACAGGAGACAGGAGACAGGAGACAGGAGACAGGAGACAGGAGACAGGAGACAGGAGACAGGAGACAGGAGACAGAAAATTCTTTTACTGCGAGTTGCTTTTAATTTTTTACGGGATTTTTCCAAGGAATTGTAATGCCGAGTATTGTAGAGATTGCCGTTGAGACCGAAGGATTTTCTACGCTGGTTGCAGCTGTTAAAGCAGCAGGATTGGTCGATGTGTTGGCGACCGGTGGCCCGTTTACCGTATTTGCGCCGACCGATGACGCTTTTGCTAAGCTGCCGCCGGGTACGGTTCAAACGCTGGTAGATAACCCGCCACAGCTCGCTCGCATTTTGAAGTATCACGTTGTCGCTGGGTCTTGGCGAAAAGCGGATCTTTCGCCAACTGATACGCTTACCTCGCTTGAAAGTTCACCGATTCCTATTCGCACTGAACCAGCTTTCGAGGTCAAAAATTCGACGGTTGTCGCGGCAGATATTGAGGCCGATAATGGGGTCATTCATGTGATCGATAATGTGATCTTGATGGGTTAGCGGAACAGCCTCTGACGGTCGGTGGCGGTCGTGTGATGCGGATCTAGGAGCAGTTTGTATCTATATCTGAGGGGTGTTGTCGCTGCGATCGCGCTGCGCCAGCAATATCGCTAATGCTATAAAGCCTTAAGATAAAACTGCTCTCTCTGCGCTTTCCATGCTCTCCACCATCCAAAAGATCGCGACCAAGCTCTCCCCTCGTATCACCGAAATTCGCCGCCACGTTCATGCCCATCCCGAACTCAGCGGCCAAGAATATCAGACGGCTGCTTATATTTCGGGTGTGCTCTCTTCCTGCGGCTTTCAGGTGCAGGAAATGGTTGGGAAAACTGGCGTTGTCGCTGAGCTAAGAGGCGAGATGCCGCCCAATCAGGACGTGCTGGCCATTCGCGCTGATATGGACGCGCTGCCGATCGTTGAAAAAACGGATTTGCCGTTTGTCTCTAAGAGTCCGGGGATTATGCACGCCTGCGGCCACGATGCCCACACGGCTGTCGGCCTCGGGACGGCGATGGTTTTAGCTGAGCTGGTTAACGCTAGCGAGCAGCCTTTTCCTAGTACGACTCGCTTTCTTTTCCAGCCCGCCGAAGAAACTTCTCAGGGCGCAAAGTGGATGATCGAAGATGGCGTTATGCAAGATGTTGCCGCGATTTTTGGTCTGCATGTATTTCCTAGCATTCCTGCTGGTGTGATTGGGCTGCGTCAGGGAGCGCTCACGGCGGCTGCCGACGATCTAGAAATTGTAATTTCGGGTGAATCTGGCCACGGCGCGCGCCCTCACGAAGCGATTGACGCGATTTGGATTGCGGCGCAGGTGATCACGCAGCTTCAGCAGTCGATCAGCCGCACGATTAACCCGCTGCACCCGGCTGTGATTACGATTGGTCAGATCTCGGGCGGTCGTGCGCCCAATGTAATTGCCGACCAGGTGCGGCTGACGGGGACGGTGCGATCGCTCCATGCCGATACCCACGCCCTGCTCCCCCAATGGATAGAGCAAATTGCAACCGACGTTTGTCACCTACATGGCGCAACTTGCACCGTTAACTATCGCCGTCGCTGCACTTCAGTGCTCAATGATCCAGACTTAACCCGGCTGGTGGCCGACTGTGCAAGTGAGGCATTGGGCAGCGATCGCATTCAGTGGATCGCCGATGCTTCAATGGGCGCAGAAGATTTTGCCAACTACACCAGCCTCGCCCCTGGCACCATGTTTCGTCTAGGTGTTGGCTTTGCGAATCGTCATAACTATTCGCTGCATCACTCACAGTTTGAGATTGATGAGACTGCTCTCATGGCCGGAGTAGTCACGATGGCATACAGCGCCTATCGGTACTGGCAGCCAGAGAGCGTTTGAGCTAGGCAATACGGCTCAGAAATTTTTATAGCAGCTGTCTTAATGTATCAGGATAGCTGCTATAGCCCCGAACTCACGTCAATAAATAAGGCTAGCCCTTTCAGAAAGCTAGCCTCTCAGATTGTAATCGGTCGCATGACAAAGACCGTAAACGTAGATGGACTAAAACCCTTGTTGGCAAATAGCCGAGCGCTATTAATCAGCTAGCTGAATAGCCAGACTCAAAGGCTTAGCCTCTCCCTGTAGCGAGACCTCCAGGACATAGGGTTTGCCCGCAGCAGGCTTAGCCCAAACAATATCTAAGGCTCCTGGCCCAGATCGTGTCGCTCGCTGATCAATATCGCCATCCCACAGGCGCAGCTGCCCCCCGTCAGGCAGTACAGCCGCGACCATTAGCTGATCGCCTGCGTAGGTCACCGACAGCGTTAGTACGCCACGCGATGTTACCCAGTTTCTAATAGCTTGGGGCCGATCGGGGGCGATCGCAAAGGTCAAAGCGCCCAAAATCTCTTGAGCTGCCAGCATAGAAAGCGCAATTTGCTGCTCAGGCAGAGCTGAGTCATAGCCACCCGCGACGTGAGTTAGCTCCTGAATGACAGCGGCTTGATTAGAGCGGTCTGAGCGATAGGCAGGTACCAGTACCAAATTGGCAATAGGCTCTAGCAGGTCAGACTGCTCAGGAAACAGATCTTCCACCGCTCGCACTAGCCGCACCCCTTGCTTCATAGGCGACTGGGCCATCGCCTGGCATCGCTCAAACAGCTTATTTAGCAGCGCCTCTGGCAGTAGACCAGGCACCTTGAGAGTACTCACATAAGCGCTCCATAGCGGTGAAGGGCCAACCGGCACACGGTCAGCAATCTCAGCAGGATATTCGCCAATCTCTGACTCCCAGGGGAAAAGCGGCGGCTTACTTTCATACTCCAACCGGAGGCGTTGTTTTAACAAATATTGAAAACGTTCTTGCACAGCGTGGATCTCTCCGAAGTTAAACGACTGAGCCGTCTGAGAGACAGAATCTCTCGCAGCGACCAAGGGATGCCCCGGCGCTTTAGATGGCCTTGCTCTAAAAAATGTAGATGGCTGAGAGATCGTTCTCTCAAACCCAGCGTGAGCAGGCTTCACTGACGTTGCATCAGACCCGACTTCGAATAAGCTTGCTTTTGGGACGGGTGTCTCAGGATCAGCTTCTGATGTAGACCCATTTCCTGATGGTGGAGAAAATGTCGGGTCGCAATCTTGCAGAAGCCACAAAAGCAAGTTCCGAATATTATCTGAGTCATTATTCATGGGCAGCCGCCTCAGTCCGGATTAAATTTGCAGACTAAATTCACAGATTTCGTCACAGATTTCGAATATCCCAGGCCTGCTCTAGTAGTTTAGACCATTGCTTTCGCAGCTGAGTGGCTGTGAGGTCGAGCTGATGCGATATTTCTGCATCGCTTTGTCCCTGCTGCTTCAAATCTAGTATCTTTACCTGAGTTTGATTGATCTTGGTGTGCAAATACTCCCACTGCTGCGGTGTGAGGCCGAGGTTCTTGCCCAATTCTGCCCCGAGCCACTCGTGAACTAGCTCCCAATTGTGAGCAAATGAAAACTTCAGCAGATGGTATTTAAACCGCTGCTGTAAATAGTCGCGATCGCGCGGGGTAATCTCTAAAATCGACTCAATCTCACTGGTAGGCAGATCCATTAGCCGCAGACTGAAGTAGTTGGCGCAGTCTGGCTGGTTTTTTTCAGTGAGATAGTCCATGAGTTGCTCAATGACGCGCTCGCGAACCGTGCTCTCGGTATCGCTAATCCCTTCATTGATAGTTAGTTCTTCGCGCAGCCGCTGCAAAGGTAGCGTTCGTGGCTGTTCTGAGTCGCCGCCTTCAATCGCCTGCTGAATATCGATCAGCGTCTCTGGTGGCTGCTGCTTAGAAAAAGTCTGAGTGCGCAGGATGATTAACTGCTGACTGCGACCTCTAGAAAGGGGAATGCGGCGTTTGGCATAGCGCTCGGTAAAGGCCATATACTCCGCTAGCTCTAAAGAGGAGCGAGGCCGATAATCTGGGGCAACTTCATTTTCACGGCGGAAGGCATTGATACTCTCCCCGTAAAAGTTTTGCAAGAAATCTTCAATCAAGGCAACCCGTGCCTGGTAGCTAGACTGCACCTGAGGCGGCGTCATATAGCGATAGACGATCGCGCTCAGGCTGCTGTGCAGCTCTAGGCGACCCTTGGTAGACCCTAGCTTGATGTAGCGCAGGCACTGATTGAGCCGGTGATAGGCCAGATCGCTAGCCCAGCCAGCTACATCGCCAGAGTCTTGAATGCGCTGGCTCTCGCTGCAAATGCGCTGCACCTCCTGGACGATGCGGTTAGCAACCTCGCGGCAATTGCGCTCTGAGGCGGCGGTAGCCTGACTCAGCGTTTGGAACAGTCGTTCAAAAAGCGTTTCCACAACTGGTGATAATTATTCCCTGATGGTTGATCCTTTGGCAGAATAAAGCCCTGTCTGCTATTTCTCTGAGGCAATGGCTCTGAGGCAATGGCTCTGAGGCAAGCCCTTAGCAGGCAAGCCCTTAGCAGGCAAGCCCTTAGCAGGCGAGCACAGACCGATATCCTTACCTGACTTGCCTGACACCCCAAATGAGCTGCTGGATAAAGCGATGGAGTCAACCAACGCGCTGGCAGTCACTAGGGACGTGTGAACCTGTCGCTTGCCTCTGACAGGTTTGAAAGTTCATGGCGGCAATTGATAGCAACCGTTGACAATAGATAGTTTTGGATGAGCAGTAGGTAAGCACCAACCACGAGAATAGACAAATCAGCTTCGGTTCTGAACAATCTGAGATGATATTTACAGAAGTATTAAGGTTGGCAGGTATAATCCTTGTACTTTCTACAATCTAGGTTTTCTAGGTACTTTACTGTCGGCGGCGCTCAGGGCAAGGTGTATAGCGATTTGTGCCAGCCTAGCTAGTCCGGTTAATCAGTCCTACGTTTATCTGCCTACTTATCTTGCCTACTCGTTTATGGATATTGACCAGCAGCTTCAGGCTCTCATTGAGGGTGCGCCGCCTGAGGCGGATCTAAGAGAGGCGATCGCCACCGTGTCGCCTGTGATTCGGACGATTGCTGGGCAGCTACAGCATTCGGAATATTACATATTGCAGTCAGCTAACCGGCAGTGGTTGCAAGCTACTATCGCTCATAAAGACCGGCCCGCCGAACCTAAGCGAGTTATCTATGCCTATCCTTCTCTAGCAGCGGCGGCGGCTGATCGGCTAGCTAAAGGCAATCCAGACATTATGGCTTTGCCGGTGCCGACCGCCCGGCTTTTATTTCAGCTGCCGACTATTGAGCCGGTAGACAGCCTAATTTTTCTAGAGACGGAAACTCGCGATCAGGCTATAGAAGTTCGCCGCGCCGATCTCAAGATTCTTTTTCAAAGTCAGCTAACACAGCAGATGAAGCCGTCGGTTCCGCCTAATATTGCTTAGCTCAGGATTAAAATACGTGGTTAGAGATCAGCTCAAATGCCAGCGCCACAATAAATCCGACCATTGCTAGTCTGCCATTCCACAGCTCGGCGTAAGGAGTGAAACCAAGGCGCGGTTCAGGCTGATAATAACGAGTCGGGCTGATGCCCAAAGTCTTGTTTTCTAGGGCAGCGTCGGCAGCACTAGAGTCTGAAGTGTCGGTCTGCGTTTGGTTTTCCATGACAAGCGCTTCTTATTTACTTAACATAAGTAAATATTAGCATAGCCGATGTTGGTAAGGTTTGGCAGCTGTGTTAGCTAATCATGGCATTGGCTTATTCAGGGAAGGACTTACTCATTGGGTTGAGAGGCGGGCTTGCCTACCGTCTGAACGGGAGCATCGGGAATGGACATGTCGGGCACTTCGGGCATTGCGGGCTCGTCATTGATTGCCTCGTTGTCTGCCTCTGAAGTGGCTTCATAGTCTAAATTTTCTACCTGATCTAGGTCACTGTTGGACGAGGTCGTAGAGGCGGTGGTTTTTTGCGCGATCGCCGCGTCATCTTCTTGTTCCGAACGATCAATGTCTAAAGACTCCTGCACCGGCTGGCCATTGGGCTGATCTGCACCGGGCTGACCGATCCGATCTACCGTTTCGTCTTCATCTAGCGTCAGTATGTCCGACTGAGTTGCTAGCTCAATGTTGGCGGCCTCTTCATCGGCTGAAATCGGCTGATCGGGCTCTGTGCCGAGCGGGCGGATCCGCCGAATAGGTAGATTGGCAGTGAGGGCAGTCACCCGGTCATTGGTAGCCAGGTAAAACTCCAGAGCGTCAAAGTCAACTTCCACGTAGCGAGAAACCACAGCAATAATCTCCTGACGCATCATCTCTAGCGTCTGGGGATCAAGAGCCAGGCGGTCGTGAGCCAGAACAATCTTGAGCCGACGCTTGACATCATCTCGGCTGTGAATGTCTTCACTCGGGCCGAAGAGTCGTTCGAAAAGATCGCTGATGATAGGAATTGCCATAGGGATTAATCACCGGGATGTCGCTGCATTAAGGTCGGTTGGATTAAGGTCGGTGGATCAGGCGTTGTCAGACGCTTACGTTCCAAACAGCCGCTTTAGTCGGGTGAAGAAGTTTTCTGGCTGTAGGCTGAGATCCATCAGCGGCACCTTTTCGCCTTGCAGCCGCTGTGACACGTTGGTAAAGGCGATCCCCGCTTGAGAGAGCGGGTCATCTAAAACTAGCGGCTCTCCTTTATTGGTCGAGACTATCACCTGCTCGTCATCTGGGATCACGCCCAGCAGTGGAATCGACAAAATTCCCTGAACGTCTTTAACAGACATCATTTGCTCGGCGGCGACCATCGCTGGCCTGAGGCGGTTGATCACTAGCCGAACGGCTTTAATATCGTTGGCTTCTAATAGACCAATCACGCGGTCAGCGTCGCGCACTGCTGAAATTTCGGGGGTGGTGACGATAATGGCTTCGCGAGCTGCCGCAATCGAGTTGCGAAACCCCATCTCAATACCAGCAGGGCTGTCGATCAAGACAAAGTTATAAACCTTGGTTAGGGCTTTGATCAGCCGCTTCATTTGCTCAGGCTGAATGGATTCTTTGGAGCGATTTTGAGCGGCGGGCAACAGCGCTAGATTAGGCTGTCTTTTGTCTTTGACCAGGGCTTGGTCTAACCGGCATTCACCGGCTAAAACGTCTAGGGCGGTGTAGACAATGCGGTTTTCTAGACCTAGCAGCAGATCCAGATTGCGTAAGCCGAAGTCAGCATCGACGACAGCAACCCGCTGCCCGGCTTTGGCGAGAGCCATGCCTAAATTTGCTGTACAGGTCGTTTTACCAACGCCTCCTTTACCGGAGGTCATGACAATAATGCGGCTCATGGGGTTTCTTGGGTAGTCAGGTCGACTGGATCAAACTCGGATGCGACTGCAATCTGAATGCCGTCGGAGCCAATATAGGCTACCTCAGGCTGGTACTGCACAGGTGAATCGTCGGGCGATCGCGCCACTTGGTCAGCAATTCTTAGCTGCGTAGGCTGCATATGCAAAGCCATAATACGGCAAGCTCTGTTACCGTCGGCCCCAGCATGAACCACCCCGCGCAGCCGCCCCCACACAAAAATATCGCCTTCGGCCACAATTGAACTGCCGGGGTTAGCATCGCCCAGCACAATCACAGTGCCCCGATGACGAACTTCTACACCCGAGCGCAGCGTAATCTGGATGTAAAGCGGCTCATCCATCGCTTGGCTAGAGGCCTCTTGCCCCTGCCCTAAATAGCCAAGGGTGGTTTGCTGCTCTACCGAGTAACCAGCAGTGGAGGCGGCTACCGCCGTTTGACGACGGCTAGTGTAGATTCTTTTGAGGGGTAGCTGCGCCTCACTGAGAAGCGTATCGATTTCCTGTACCTGTTGGCTGTCTAGCAGGCGATCGCGCGCAATCAGATGCACCGGCGTATGGGGCTGAAAAAACCTCTCACCGCCACTGATACGGCGCTTTAGCTGCTGTCTTAGATCTTCCCAATAAACAGGATTGCGGCTTTTCTCAGGAGCCGGAGGTAGCAGCAGCATGAGGCGACCTCGCTCACTCTTAAACTGAACTTGCAAATTGGGATTGCTCTCAGGCTTCGTCTGAATAGCATCCGCCTCCCCAGCAGTCGAAGATTCAGGCTCAATCTCCAAAATAAAGTTATTAAAGTCAACCCCCTCAGGTGCCTGACCACTTTGCGACGAAGAAGAATCTGAAACCATTTACTGACACCCTTAAAGCCGAACGTCCTGACCTAAAACTAATAGACCTGAGAGCTGGCCCGAAGTCAACGTCACCTAAAAGCCTTAGGGCCTGCTACTTATGGCAAAAAATAGCCGGTCGCAAGCGGCTCAGCACCGCTTAACTTTTTAAGAAATTAAGTGCTTTACCTTGACGTTTTTTTCAATCAGGCTCTGAAGCTAATAGAGCACGCTATAAGCCCTGGCTATCTTAGAACACTATTGCTTTATGGAGAATAGCGCATAGTCAAACGCCATAGATTCATCAATATTTGTCTATGCGTTTAATTTAGCTAAATATACAGAGCCTTTTAGGTATTGACCGTGAGAAAAGATACTTCTTTGCAGGGGTGAGCCCTTCGACCGGGCAGCGCTTTACGCCCGGCGACCAGCCTGCCAACGATAATATCTGTCCAGACAAATAGCTAAAACCCAGCGCTAACCCAAATAGCGGCTAACTTTATGCTGAACCTGCCAGAATAAAGCGAGTATCGTTTGAAGAAAAAATAAATTCAATCGAGGATTTGATAAAGCTGTCTTACTGTATAAGGTGCATCCAGATCAGGTACATCCAGATCTTCTGCATCAGATCGCTGGATTTGAGTGACTGATCTTTGAGTGATTGAATCTTCGGCTGCTGAGCGCTAATACGCTCGCTGTCTTAAAAATCTGGAACCTCAGGCCCAGACTTAAAGTTTCCCACCTCAAAGTTTCCCAGCTTCCCAACTTAGAGTTTCAAAAAATCAAAAGCTGTCTCACCCGCCGAGGTGTTATTCAACAATGGTTAGTCGCAAAACGGCCTTAGCGCTGACAATCGCAGCCTTTCTCGCTAGCGTTTCTCAACGGTCAGTTGCCGCTTTGATGGCACCTGTCTTGGCTCAAACTACAACCGCTCAAGCCGCCGCTCAAACATTGGTCGCGCAAGTTGCCCCCCGCTTTCCGGTGCCTGATTCGGTACCAGCGGACACCAAGATTCGCATTAGCAGTGGCGCTGACAATATGAATGCGATCAGCGAAGCCCTGCGCCAGGGGTTTGAAGAAGAATATCCCGGCAGCCAAGTTGCCATCACCCGCAAAAATACCAGCGCCGCGATTCAAGACGTACTCAATGACAACGCTGACCTAGCTGCCATCAGCCGCCCGCTGACCGATGCAGAAAAAGCTCAGGGTTTATTTGCCGTGCCAGTGCAGCGAGAAAAGATTGCTGTTGTCGTGGGCAAGGACAACCCTTTTTCGGGTGGACTGACTGGCAGCCAGTTTGCCCAAATATTTAGAGGTGAAATTACAGACTGGTCGAGCGTTGGCGGCACAGCCGGGCCGATTCGCATGATTGACCGCCCGGCTACCAGTGAAACTCGCCAGGCGCTGCAAGCCTATCCGGTCTTTAAGACAGCAGCTTTTGAAACCGGTGCTAACGCTACTCAGCTCAGCGAAGATTCTACAGCCGCCCTGGTTGAAGAATTGGGGACAGATGGCATTGGCTACGCGCTAGTCGGGCAGTTAGCCGGGCAGCCAGATTTAAAGGCCCTAGAGCTGCACAAGACGCTGCCTAGCGACCCAAACTATCCTTTTTCTCAGCCCTATGCCTTTGTTTACGCTGGCGGCGCTTCACCGGCAATGGCAGCTTTCTTAGGCTATGCCACCGGAAATCCGGGTCAAGCGGCGCTCAGCAATGCCGGGGTGACAACTCCGCGAGTGAATGCGGCTGAAGGGGGTGCGACAGCAGCGGTAGGTACGGCCGTTGGATCGGCTGCGGCAGGCGGCACAGACGCTACTAATAATGATGATCCAACCACTGTTGAAGAGGAGGCTGCTGTAGAGGAGGCTAATAGCAATCCAAACAGCGTCGTCATTATTGAGGCAGATAGCGCTGACGCTGATAGTGAGATCGAGGGCGATCGCTGGTGGTGGTTGCTACTACTACTGCCGCTGGCGGCGCTAGCGCTGCTCATTTGGGCTGCGGGCAGGCGAGGAGCCGAAGAAAAGGCCGTTTATCTAGCGAGCACTGAAGCTGATCGCAATTTGACCTCTAATCCTACGACTGATATTCCTCCAACTGACGATGTGGCTACAGCAGTAGAGCCAGTGGACTCAAGAACCTTGGCTAGCGCTGCGCCGATGGGCTCACCTGAGGATGTAAACAGCGAAACGAGTAGAGATTTCAACGCTCATGACGAATCTGGCTGGGGCCATGCCGATGTGCAACCCGACCGGCCAACCCAGCGAGAAACTGCCGATGCCACCAGCACAATGCCAGCAGAGGGAGATGGGGTGCCGTCACACATTCAGGGCGGCACAACGGCTGCGAGCGACCCTTTTGCAGCAGAGCGCGGGGGTCTCGCTAGAGAATCTGACAGTTGGCTAGATCGGGCTAAACAACGGATCAACGAGGCGGCGGAGCAGGTAGAGAATACGGCTACCGATGCTCAGGATAATCCGGCTCAGAAAAGATAGTTTAACCAGAGTGCAGGCGCTATGGTTTGGTCTTTGACCCACGCTAAACTGCACACCCTACTGCGACAGCGGCAGTTGCTGCCTGAAAACAGTCGTATATTAATGGCAGTTTCAGGCGGGCAAGATTCGCTTTGTTTGGCCCGGCTGCTGTTGGACTTGCAGCCTCGGTGGGGCTGGTGTTTGGCGATCGCTCACTGTAACCATCGCTGGCGAGATGATGCGGCTGATAACGCGGCCCACGTTTTGCAGCTAGCTCAGACCTGGCAAGTTTTAGCTGAACTAGCAGTGGCGAATACCCCTCTAACCAACGAAGCAGCCGCGAGAAGGTGGCGCTATGAAATATTTGCCAGCCTTGCTAGGAAATGGGGCTGCACCCATCTTGTGACGGGACACACTGCTAGCGATCGCGCTGAAACCGTTCTCTACAACCTGATTCGAGGAACCGGTATGGATGGTCTCAGCCCACTGCCCTGGAGCCGACCGTTGGATACGGCTGAGCCGCTAGTTACGCTAGTCAGACCGCTACTCGCCTTACGCCGTCAGGAGACTGGCCAATTTTGTCAGCAGCAGCAGCTACCGGTCTGGGAAGACAGCAGCAACCAAAATTTGCGCTTTCGCCGCAATCGCATTCGCCAAGAGCTGTTGCCCTACCTGAGCGAGCACTTCAATCCACAAGTAGAGCAAGCCCTATCACAGACTGCCGAACTAGCAGCGGCTGACATCAGCTACTTAGAAGCGCAGTCCACCCAGCTATCTGCTCAAGCAATTACTAAAAGTACTGAATGTGATGAGTGGCTAGTGAGCCGCTCGGCGCTGACAGCCGCACCGCTGGCCTTACAGCGCCGGGTAATGCGCCACCTGCTGCAACAGGCGCTGCCGACTCCTCCAAACTTTCAACAAATTGAGCAGCTAACTGGGCTGATCCAGGCTCCCAACGGCAGCCGCACCAGCACTTTTTCGGGTAATCTGATCGCTCAGGTACGCCATCCGTCGATTTGGCTAGGCCCCATGACGGGAGTAACCGACTGATGTGAATTGTTATAAGACGTAAGCATATAGGACTAAGAGAATTATCAGGGAGGCGATCGCGAATCCTTGTACCCAACGCCTCACACCCGACAAAAAACTGACGGCGAGCGATTATGAGGAAGTAAAGTTACAAAATTAACTATAGGATTAGCCAGCGAAATTAGAGGCGGTTTTCCGATGGCCAAGCTGCCGAAAGTCTTTACTGAAAAAGGAATAGGGCTGCTGAACCAAGCGGTAGACAGCAGAGAAACAGCGGCCAAGTTCGTGAGCGTTTACTGATCGAAGCGGCCTTTAAACTTTACAAAAGTAGTTGTTTCTGTTAATGTTTAGTTACTGGATAAGAACTGAATTTTTGCGGTCTTTATCCTTGTACCTAGAAAACATAACTAAGGATTCATACATGACTACTACACTACAGACACGCCAAAGTGCGTCGCTGTGGGAGCAGTTTTGTCAGTGGGTCACCAGCACCGAAAACCGCCTCTACGTAGGTTGGTTCGGCGTTTTGATGATTCCGACATTGCTTGCTGCTACTGCATGCTTCGTGATTGCGTTCATCGCAGCACCTCCCGTAGACATCGACGGCATCCGTGAGCCGGTTGCAGGTTCATTGATGTACGGCAACAACATCATCTCTGGTGCGGTTGTGCCCTCGTCCAACGCGATTGGTCTGCACTTCTACCCCATCTGGGAAGCCGCTTCCTTAGATGAGTGGCTCTACAACGGCGGCCCTTACCAGCTGGTGATCTTCCACTTCCTCATTGGCGTCTTTTGCTACATGGGTCGTGAGTGGGAGCTATCTTACCGCCTTGGTATGCGCCCCTGGATCTGTGTTGCTTACTCTGCCCCTGTGGCAGCGGCATCAGCAGTGTTCTTGATCTACCCCCTCGGTCAGGGTTCATTCTCTGACGGGATGCCATTGGGTATCTCGGGTACGTTCAACTTCATGCTGGTATTCCAAGCCGAGCACAACATCCTGATGCACCCCTTCCACATGTTGGGAGTAGCTGGTGTCTTCGGTGGTGCTTTGTTTAGTGCAATGCACGGTTCACTCGTGACCTCCTCACTGGTTCGTGAGACGACTGAGACTGAGTCACAGAACTACGGCTACAAGTTTGGCCAGGAAGAAGAGACGTACAACATCGTTGCAGCGCACGGCTACTTCGGTCGGTTGATCTTCCAATATGCTTCATTCAACAACAGCCGTTCACTCCACTTTTTGTTGGGTGCATGGCCAGTAGTGGGCATCTGGTTTACGGCATTGGGCATCAGCACGATGGCGTTCAACCTGAACGGGTTCAACTTCAACCAGTCGATCATCGACTCACAGGGCCGAGTGATTGGTTCTTGGGCAGATGTATTGAACCGCGCCAACTTGGGTATGGAAGTAATGCACGAGCGCAACGCTCACAACTTCCCGCTTGACCTGGCAGCTGGTGAAGCAGCGCCTGTTGCTCTGACAGCTCCTGCTATCAATGCGTAGTCGTCAACTGATGATTACTCCTTGATGAGATAGGAAAAATAGAAAGCCCCCCGCACGCTGCTTTTGGCAGAAGGTGCGGGGGGCTTTTTGTTTGCTTTGATCTCGTCTTGGGTTGTTAGGAGACGGGGCTGGCGCGATTCGAACGCGCGACCTACCACTTCAGATTTGTGTGAGTTTCCTCACTCTCTGGACTATACCTTCACCATTGGCAAATGCCTTTAGGCGGTAGCCGTCTAGTCTCTACACCTTCCCTATCAAAAGTATGAAGGATAAACGATGAATGATGCGTTTAAATTCCGCACTCATCCTTCTTTCGCCTTCCAAAAGGGCTTGGCTCGGTATTGCCTTGAAGTGCTGTGACTTCACTTTTTAGGTTTCACCGAATTTGACTACATTCACACGTTGGGTTTCCCCATACGGTGCCCGGTAGTTCAGGAGGCGGTTGCTCTATCCATCTGAGCTACAGCCCCGCATAATTAGCGGCTAAAGCGAAGCGCGAGCACATCGCATTTAGCTGCCGACCACTCAAAATACTATAGCAAGACGTTTCTTTTTGAGTTTTATTTTTTGCATTAGCCCAGCGTCCAGCGATCGCGCCAAGGTTCACCGCCCACCTCCAGTCCGGCTAGCTGGCTGCTCGCATCTAAGATCGTCTCGCCGCTGGAAATATCCCATAGCTGCAATCGCAATTGGCCGTGAGTTGTATCTCGGCACAGCCACTGCAAGCCACTTTGCGTCGGTACTCGCACCCGGGCTCCAGCATCAGCCGCGCGGCCTGTGAGTTTTACTCGGTAGCGATAGTCACGCGCTGTCATCTGCCAGTATCCCCAAGGATCAACGGCCCAGGTAAAGGCTGTTTTGGTTGAGAAAAATTCGTAGAACTGCCCTTGATGATGAATGCCGATGAGCCCGACATCTTCTTGCCAGGCGAGCACGTTGCGGACGCCGCCTACTGCCGTAACGCTCAGATCAGGGACGCTGGCAAAGGCGTTGCACTGTATCCAAAACCATTTAATGGGAAAAGCGCCGCCCCAGTTTTTCTCAGCGTAGGCCGGTACGTTTTCAAAACGGTAGCGTTTACCTTGCCAGTAGATCCAGCCTGAGGCTAAACCGTGGGCCATCAGCACCTGCCAGCCGGGTTCAAAAACGGGCAGATAAGATAGCCAGCCTGCGGTCGCTTTCGACTTGGGAGCACCCCAGCTAGCTAGGGGATTGATCTGGTAGCACCACTCGGCTTTGGGTTTACCCGAAGGACTGAGTAATTTGCCCTGATGGTGATGAGGGCTGACCTGATAGCCTTCTTTGACATGATGAGTAAAGGCTGAAGGGGATAGGTAGCGGGCCGGGCCGGATATATTGGCGCTGCGCCAGTGGCCTAACCCTAGCTGGTGGGGCCAGGCCCAAAATTGATTGACATTGGGAAAGGTGCGGCAGTAGTAAGCTTCGTCGGGGCCTAAAATTTGGGCTGCGCCACCGCTGCGATCGCTTCCTCCTGCCGGATCGTCAATCGAATACATGAAGGCAAATGTCTGCGCTGTTTCGGGCAGCGTCAGCCGCAGATACCAGCCTTCAAAAAACCTACTTGTCTGACCTCGCCAGTGGTAGCCGCTGTGAGGCGTTTGCAGGGCTTCATCCGCTCTAGCTGCGGTCATGCTTCCACCCAACGCGGTACGTAGCGCCAGCCGGTTTTGAGCTGGTCGCGCCACTGCGGGTAGTCGGGCTGCTTTTCGCCGACGAGCTGCCAAAATTTTGCTGAGTGATTCATATGCACGGTGTGGCAAAGCTCGTGGACTAAGACATAGTGAACCAGCGGCTTAGGCAAAAATAGCAGTTTGTAGTTCAAGCTGATGTCTTTTTGGTCGGAGCAGCTCGCCCAGCGCGTTTTTTGGCCGCGCACTGAAATGCGACGACAGGGTAAGCCGAGTTCAAAGCCGAGCTGCCGCAGCCAGGGCGTGAGATCTCGCTGGGCTCTGTGCGCTAGCCATTTTCTTAAGACGGCTTGGCAGGCGGGCAGATGCTCTGTGTTGCCGCGAATGGTCAGGCGATCGCCCAATGAGGGCACACAAAGGGTTTTATTGCCTTTGCTGGGCTGATAGGTCACTGACCAAATTTCTAGATGGCTGGGGTCTGCCGAGCCTGGTTGATCAGGGTCATCTAGCGCGGTTGACTGCCAGCGCAGCAGGATGGTTTCGGGTTTTTCGACCTGCCAGTCGCTTGAGGTTTGAGCGCGATCGCTGATTAGGCGCGATCGCGTTTTCACAATCCAGTCTTGTTTCTTCTCTAAAATTTCGGGCAGCTGCTTACGATCAAACTTGGGCGGCACGACTATTTCCACCTCGCCCGCTACCGAAATTTTGATTGAGACGTGCTTGGCTCGCTTACTCTCACGAACCTGATAGGCTGGCATAGCCGAGCGGGAGGGCGAATCTTCAGAAGGGGAAAATAGCGCTAGCTGAGACATTGTTTCATAAGAGCGATTGCCTCACTAAAATTACAGACTGCAAAAGACAGTCCAAATCTGAGGGCCATCAGCATTATACCTTTCGGGGCCAGAGATTAGGTGCAGACCGATAAGACGCGATCGCTTGGGTAGAAACACAGGCAATAGAGACACAGGCAATGCGAGGATCGCCACTGTGCCATCAATCGCCACTGTGCCATCAATCGCCACTGTGCCATTAGCCACTGTGCCAATCAATCGCCACTGTGCCATTAGCCACTGTGTCAATCAATCAACAGTGTCAATCAATAGCTTCGTCAAGCCAGTGAAAAGTTTTGACGGTGCAGAGCGGGTGGTGAAGAGAAAACTAATTTCGCCCGCTCTGCGGTTACTCAGAGGGGCGGCTAACAGCGGGGCTCGCCAAAATCTCTAACCCTGACTTTTGCCAAACTGCAACAAACTCTTGACTCACAGCTAGCTGATAACTTTTTGAATACCAGCCTAAAACTGACATTTCGATTTCATTCGATAGGCTTGCTTGTTGCCAGTCACCTCGATGGGTCTTCGGAAAAAATGTGGTGCCATAAAGCCCGGTAGACTCACTGCCTGAAACGACTGGTAGTGGGCCTGTCGGCTCGAAGGGGCCAGTGATGTGTTCTGAAACATACCAGTATAGAGTTGAATCTGTCACATTCTCAGACCCAATTTTTTCTAACCAGAGCGGATTGACAAACTCTTTAAAACAGGAGAAAAACAGATGATATTTGCCTTGAAAATAAATCACCTGGGGCCGCTCTAAATGATAGAAAGGCCACCGTGTGCTCGCGTCGCCCCACTCATCAGTAGCGCTGTTTGATATCGCCGACAGCTCCTCTGCAACGACGCCCGGCCCGGCTACAGGCGGCAGTAGACGGTAAGGGCCAGCGAGATGATCGGCGGTCGCAACGCCTACGCCCCCTTGATAAAGCGCTGACCCGGTGATAGACGCACAGAAAAACAAGTAATATTTTTGATCGGCGATCGCTTTGAGAATGTAAGGGTCTCGCCAGTGTAGATGACTTGCCCAGTTGCACTTCCCGGCATAGCCCACACCGGTGCTGGTGCGTATGTTGCAGTCATCTGCAAGAGAAAGTAAGGGTTGAGCTAGGCGATGCCAGTGTTGACCGTCTATAGAGGTGGCCAGACCAATGGCTTCTTTTGAGATCTCGCTTTTACTTGCCGCTGAATAAAATAAGTAGCGAGTATTTTCTTCTTTGTAAGCGCTGCCTGCAAATATTCGCCCAGACTCCCAACCTTGATTGGTGAGTGGCTCTAGTACTGGCCCCGTATGGTGCCAGTGGCGCATGTCTTGAGAATACGCTCCGCAGATCCAGCTAGTTTGCCACCAGGGATCTTGGTCTGTGCTGCCACTAAGATAGAACAAACGGTAGGTATCGCTTTGCCCATTTCCTTCTTCTTGGAGAAGCCAGGGATCCCAGCGAGGTGATCGTGAGGCAGCAGGTGGCGTTGGCATAGGGTTTGCTACAGAGATAGTTGACTATAGTTGACTCTTTGTTAATGCAATTTGTTAATGCGATCTGCCTTCACCCGGCAAGCGTAAAGTTTTGTATCGCCTTTTCATGATTATCTCTAAAGGTAGGGCAGCCCCTCTACTCTAAGACATACTATTGAAAGAGTATCTTATAGACTCTCTCATACCCATATGAACATGGGCATTTGACTTAAAAAATTTAAGGTTATGTTTTCTCTTTTACGGCAGTCTTTGTTCACCCAGATTACTACGAGAACTGCCGTGAGAATGGCTAGGTGGCTAATGATGGGGCTGGCGATCGCCCTCCCTCTAGCTAGCTGTAGTCAGCCCTCCGAGTCGGACAGCCCAGAAGCCAGCCAGCCTACCGGTTCCAATACGGTCAGTGTGTTGGGCGTCATCGTCGGTGACCAGCAGGCCAAGTTAGAAGAGGCTCTAAAGCCCTTTGAAGAGGAAACAGGTATTGACGTTATTTACGAGGGGACAGACGCCTTTACCACGCTGCTGCCGGTGCGAGTTGATTCGGGCGATTCGCCGGATATTGCCATGTTTCCGCAGCCGGGGCTAATGCGATCGCTGGCCGAAGAAGGGGCTTTAGTTCCTGTCACCGAAGTCCTCAGCCGCAGTGAACTCGAAGCTTACTATCCTGATAGCTGGATAGACCTTTCGACTGTAGACGATCAGATCTACGGGATTTGGTATCGCTCGGCAGTTAAGAGCCTGGTTTGGTACAATCCCAAGCAGTTTGCCGAAAAGGGCTACGCTATCCCAGAAACCTGGGAGGAGATGACTGCTCTCAGTGATAAGATCGTCGCCGAAGGAGAGAGCCCCTGGTGTTTGGGCATGGAAAGCGGCAACTCCTCCGGCTGGCCCGGCACTGACTGGGTAGAAGATATTTTGCTACACACAGCAGGCCCAGATTTTTACGATCAGTGGGTGCAGCATGAGGTGCCTTTTAACGCGCCTGAAGTGCAGAAAGCCTTTGAATATTTTGCTGAGATAGTGCGATCGCCCGGCTATGTTTGGGGCGGTAAAACGGCGGCCCTGAGCATTCCCTGGGGCGATTCGGTAGCAGGGCTCTTTGACGATCCGCCTAAGTGCTATATGCACCATCAGGGTAATTTTATCAGCACCTTTTTTCCTGAGGGTGTTGTCTTAGGAGAAGACGTAGACTTTTTCCCAACACCAGTGATCAATCCCGAATATGGCAAGGCGCTGCTGGTAGCAGGCGATATTTTCTCTATGCTTAACGACACACCCGAAGCGCGTCAGCTCATGGCCTATTTAGCGACGCCGACACCCCATGAGATTTGGGCAAAACAGGGCGGTTTTCTTTCGGCAAATAAGCAAGTGGACTTAGGTGTGTACCCAGATGAGATTAGTCGCAAGCAGGCGGAGCTATTGACGACTGCGAAGATTGTTCAGTTTGACGCTTCTGATGCGATGCCTGGTGCGGTCGGAACGGGGACTTTTTGGTCTGGGATGATGAACTTTGTCGCGGGTTCGTCGGCGCAGGAAGTGACTGATCAGATTGAGTTTTACTGGCCTGAAGACAGTTCAGTAGCCGATGGTTCATAAGCTATGTGCGAGTAAAGTTGGCAATCTATTTTTAGGCGCAGCAGCTCAGAGAAAAGACCTCAGTAGAAAGACCTCAATAGAAAGACCTCAATAGAAAGACCTCAGAGAAAAGACGATAGAAGAACGGCTATGGACAGTAATAATATATCGCTCATTTTGAAAGCGCTGCTGGCGATCGCCATTGGTTCAGTCGGTGTCATTGCCGTTTTCTTTGGGCTAAATATTTTAGTTGAGAAGACTTTGCCGCAGCGGGCGCGGTTGAAGGTACTGCCTTGGATTTACGTTGGCCCATCGGTGCTGCTGCTGACGGCCTATTTGGTGATTCCGGCGATTCGCACCTTTTATCTGAGCTTTTTTGGCAACAGCTCAGACGATTTTGTGGGGTTAAAAAACTACATTTTTGCCTTTACTGCCCCCGATATGCTGATCACCTTCCGCAACAACTTGCTGTGGCTGGTGCTGGTGACGGGTATTAGCGTTGGGCTGGGCCTGATTATTGCTGTTTTAATTGACCGGGTGCGCTACGAGCCTATAGCTAAGTCGCTGATCTTTTTGCCAATGGCGATTTCGTTTGTGGGGGCGAGCGTGATTTGGCGATTTATCTACGCTTATCGGCCCATTGGCGCTGAGCAAATCGGCTTGCTCAATGCGATTGTTGTTTCGCTGGGCTTTGAGCCGGTGGGGTGGCTGGTGAATCGCGGCATCAATAATTTTGCCCTGATTGTGATTATGATCTGGCTGCAAACGGGCTTTTGTATGGTGCTGCTCTCGTCGGCTGTCAAAGGCGTGCCTGACGATGTGATTGAGGCAGCGCGGGTAGATGGGGCCAGCGAGATTCAAATTTTTAGGCGGATCACGGTGCCGATGATTATGCCGACGGTGACCGTAGTAGCAACGACGGTGGTGGTGCTGGTGCTCAAGGTGTTTGATATTGTCTTTGTGATGACTGGCGGCAATTTGCAAACTGATGTGATCGCTAGCCGCATGATCCGAGAGATGTTTAACTTTCGCAACTATGGACGGGGCAGTGCGATCGCCGTCATTCTCCTTCTCGCCGTCATTCCCGTGATGGTTGCCAATATTCGCCGCTTTCGCCAACAGGAGCTTAACCGATGACCGTCGCTCAGCCGCAACCGCCTGCCCCCCAGCCGCCGCCTGACTATGTCGCCAAGCGTAAAGAACAGTCTAAGTTTGAGCGAATCATGGCCAAAGCGCCTGTGCATATTGCAGTGGTGGCGATCGCCATTCTCTGGACGCTGCCGACGCTAGGACTGCTGATCAGCTCGTTTCGACCTGCGGATGATCTAGTCAATAGCGGCTGGTGGACAGTGTTTGTCAATCCGTTTGAATTTACGCAGTTTACGCTCGAAAATTACAGCACCGTGCTGTTTGATCAGGGCATGGGGCAGGCTTTTCTCAACAGTCTGGTGATTTCGGTGCCGGCGACAGTAATTCCGATTGCGATCGCGACTTTTGCTGCCTACGCGCTGGCTTGGATGGAGTTTCCTGGTCGCCAAGCGATTTTCATTGTCACCGTAGCGCTGCTGGTGGTGCCGCTACAAATGACGCTGATCCCAATTTTGCGGGCCTACACCGCACTGGGCATATCGGGTACTTTTTTGGCAGTTTGGCTAGCCCACAGCGCTTATGGCCTGCCGTTGGGTGTATATCTGCTGCGTAACTACATTGGCTCACTGCCCCGCGACCTGATTGAGGCGGCGGCAGTCGATGGTGCATCTCACCTGAAGACATTTACGCGCGTGATTGTGCCGCTGAGCACGCCAGCGATCGCCTCCTTTGCGGTCTTTCAGTTTCTCTGGGTGTGGAATGATCTGCTGGTGGCTCTGGTGTATTTGGGCGGTAACCAAGATGTGGCTCCGGTGACGCTGGTACTGCGGAATATCGTAGGCGATCGCGGTCAAGACTGGTATCTGCTCACAGCGGGCGCATTTATCTCTATGCTGGTGCCGATGGCCGTCTTTTTCGCCTTGCAGCGCTACTTTGTTCGCGGCCTATTAGCGGGCTCTGTTAAAGGATAGTCCGTAATTCTCTTCTAAGTTTGCTTATTCTTTAAACCTGTTGATCTCTGGAAACTCATCATGTCTAGCGTCGTTTTTGAAAAAGTTACCAAGCAGTATGAAAACGGCTATGTCGCCGTCAAAGATCTCAGTATTGAACTCGAAGACAAGGAATTTTTAGTGCTGGTTGGGCCTTCGGGCTGTGGCAAAACGACTTCGCTACGGATGCTTGCTGGCCTAGAAGATATTAGCGACGGCAGCATTTATATTGATGGGCAGCGAGTAAATAATGTGACGCCCAAAGACCGCGACATTGCGATGGTCTTTCAGTCATACGCGCTCTATCCGCATATGACCGTAGCTGATAATATGGGCTTTAGCCTAGATCTCAAAGGCGTTCCCAAAAAAGAGATCAGAAAGCGAGTTGAAGATGCAGGCAGGCAGCTCGGCATTGAACAACTCTTAGACCGTAAGCCGAAGCAGCTATCGGGCGGGCAAAGGCAGCGGGTGGCATTGGGCCGGGCCATTGTGCGATCGCCTGCCGTCTTCCTGATGGATGAACCCCTCTCTAACCTTGATGCCAAGCTGCGCGTACAGGCCCGCGCCGAACTCAGCCAGCTCCACAAAAAAGTGGGCACTACTTTCGTCTATGTCACTCACGACCAGGCCGAAGCCATGACTATGGGCACCCGCATCGCCGTGATGAACAAAGGCATTTTGCAACAGATTGACACTCCTCAAAACGTATACGACCATCCCAACAACATTTTTGTGGCGGGCTTTCTTGGCAGCCCCTCTATGAACTTCTTTGAAGCGCAGCTAATTGAGCAAAACGGCGTTCCGGCGATTAAAACCGATGGCGGGCTCACTGTCCCGGTTCCGGCTGACCGGCAGCAGCGCTACCGCGAATTCATCGGTCGCCCGGTGATCTTTGGCATTCGCCCAGAAGGAATTTACCATCCGCAGTATGTGCCGCCGGGTATTGATCCTGTTGGCGTCAGAGCGACCGCCTCAGTCGTAGAGCTGATGGGTCACGAAGAGATTGTGTACTTCACGCTGCCCAACCACACCGAGTTCATCGCGCGCGTAGACCCTCGGGCTAAGATCACCCCCGGCGAAACGCTAAATCTCCAGTTCGATCTCACCCGTTTTCATCTGTTTGATCAGGACAGTGAGCAGGTGATTTAGGCGATCGCCCCTAGCAACCCAAGCCGCGAAGGAATAGTGTCTCTATGCAGATTTGACGTTAGACACACAGCTACCGCCTTTTGTCTAATTATCAGGAAAAGTTATCAATAACAGACATTTAACAAATCACGTTTTTGGACAGTTCTTGATATTATCTTTCTTGTAGCTTTAGCCAAATAACAATTATGAAATCTTTAAGCCCCGCATGTTTTTTTCTGTCCGTGCTGGGGAGTTTTGTTGCGCTTTCCTCCCCAGCGAGCGCTGGAAAAGATGCGCCCTCTTGGACGTATGGTGGCGAGACTAACCCAACTCAGTGGGGGCAACTAGACAGTGACTTTGCCCTATGTGAGGTCGGCAGAGATCAATCGCCTATCGATATCAACGACGCTGTCGTTGGCACGCCATCAGACATAAAATTTAACTACGCCTCAGTTCCTCTAGTCGTCGTTAACAATGGTCATACTGTTCAGGTGAACTACCCTGAAGGAAGCACTGTGAGCATCAACGGAGAAGAATATGAACTGTTGCAATTCCATTTTCATACGCCTAGTGAGCATACTACTGAAGGCAAAGCTTCTGCCATGGAATTGCATCTTGTCCACCGTAACGATGCCGGAGAGTTGGCAGTTGTGGGCGTTATGATGGACGCAGGTGACGCCAATCCTGAAATTGATACGATCTGGGCGAATATTCCTGAAGAAGGCACTAATCAGGTTGAAAACGCCACCATTAACGTCACAGATTTGCTCCCCGATAGCGGTGCTTACTTTGACTATGCCGGTTCGTTAACAACACCTCCTTGTAGCGAAGGTGTGAGCTGGAATATCTTGCAAGAGCATATTCAATTATCTGAGGAGCAAATAGATACATTTGAAGATCTGTACCAGGTAGATGCTCGCCCAATTCAGGCGGCAAACGGGCGAACAATTGAATTTCATGAGGAAAGATAATCATAGCGATCGCAGATGTTAGATAGGCTTTACAGAAGTCCCTTTCCTAGATCAAAGGCAAGACATTCCGACATAGATCACCCAAATCTCTGGTTGGATGTAGGCTTCGCCATCTTGCCTGCGATCTGGTTAGCGCCACTAAAGAGAAATCTGGTAAAGAGAAACCTGGGCTATCTACAGTTGTCAGCTGGGGATGTCAGCCACGCTAGACTCAGCCACGTTAGACTCAGCCGCGTTAGACGTAGACCTTCTGCTTCTAACTCCCCACGGGCTGCTCGGGCCTGAAGCTAGGCTAAATGGCAGATTACAAGGAAACAGGAGTAGAAAAACCGTCTTACGCCTCAATTGTCGTTATTTGTCAAGTGAAAATCGTCATGATTTATGATCATGACTTTTGTAAGACCGCAAACAAACAGCAGTGTACTAACCTAAAGCCATAAAACTACGCTATTCAAAGCTTTATTCTTAGCGGCGATAAGTGAGCAGTGCCACCGCATCTGTCTCAGGCATGGCAGCTATAAAAAGCCATTTGTGTTTTCCTAAAGTCAGAAGCTTTGAGGATGTTAGTTCATTGGCTCACAACAGGTATAGTCGGGATCTTTTTCAACAGTTTTTCTGGCAATGCGTCTACAGACGCCATCATTTGAGGCATGGCGTGCAGGCTTGGCTATTGCCGCTGCTGCTGACGACAGGGTGCGGCCTACTACCCGCTAGCGAAGCCCAGCCAGAATCGGGGCGACGCCAGCAGCGCGATCAGGCAGATGGGCCGGTAGCCGTCCAGACCGCTACAGCAGACACTAGCGCTTTGACTGAGGCGCTGACCTACACCGGAACGACTCAACCTGCTCAACAGGTAGCGTTGCGGGCTCAGGTCTCAGGCAAGATAATTTCTCTATCGGCTGATGTTGGCGATGCGGTTGAGCGCGGCGCGGTTTTAGCTCAGCTCGATGGCGACTTGCAGACTACCACTCTCAATCAGGCGCAGGCCGAGCTAGCTACTAGACGAGCTGAAACGGCCCAGGCTGAAGTGTCTATCAGCGACGCTCAATCGGCGGTAGCGCAAGCCCAAGCAACGCTTGACCAAGCTCGAATCGATGCGCAGCGGCTGCGATCGCTGGCTAGTCAAGGAGCAATTTCGCAGCAGGAAGCCGAAGCCGCAGAGCTAGCGGCGACAAATGCACAGCAGGCAGTGCGGTCGGCTCAGGCCAGAGTAGACGCGCAAAGGCAGGCTACTGCTGCTGCTGCCAATCAAATCGATGCCCAGCAAGCGGTCGTCGCGCAAACCCAAAAGCAGCTTTCCTATACCGATTTAAGATCGCCCCTGACTGGCGTTGCTCTCTCTCGACCAGTAGAGACAGGCGACTTTGTCGAATCTGGTGCGACTGTTTTGGAACTCGGCAATCTCAGCACGCTGGAAGTCACTGTTCAGGTTTCCGAGCTAGAGATTGCGCGGCTGAGCGTGGGGCAGTCAGCTCAGGTAAAATTCGATGCCTTTCCCAACAATGGCGAAATTTTTGGGCAAATCGCGCGAATTTCACCCGTTGCTGATTCGACATCGCGGCTGATTCCGGTGCAGGTGGATATTCCTAATCCGGATGGGCAAATAGGGAGTGGGCTGCTGGCCCGAGTGCAGTTTATGTCGGGTCAAAACGCCCGAATTGTGGTGCCTGCTAGCGCGCTGGCAGTCGGTAAAGCAGGGAGTACGGTGTTTGTCGTAGCGGGTAGCGGTGAGCAAGCAAAGGCGATCGCCCGCTCAGTCAGAACAGGAGAGCAAAATCAAGATCAAATAGAGATCCTGTCGGGATTAGACGCTAATGATACTTTTGTGGTGCGCAGCGATCGCCCCCTGACTTCTGGTCAATCCGTGCGAATCAGCATTTTATCTGAATAAGACACTTGATCAAGGCATCTTGTAAACCGTACAGCCAGCCACTGGCACAGCTAAATGATACTGCCCACCGCTTCATCGAGTTCACAGTCCGATTTAGACCCAAATTTAGACTCAGAACTTTTGTCTTCAGGTAGTTTTAGCCTAAGCGCGATCGCTATTCGGCGACATATCGCGACCCTGACCCTAACCGTAGCCATCATCGTGTTAGGGCTGTTCTTCATCCAACAATTGCCCGTTGATTTACTGCCGTCAATCACCTATCCTCGCATTGGCGTGCGGGCCGACGCGCCAGGTGTATCGCCAGAGATTGCCGTCGATGAAGTCACCCGCCCGCTAGAGCAAGCGTTAGCCGCCACTGAGGGCGTTGTTCAAGTTGTCTCCCAAACGAGAGAAGGGAGGATTAGCCTAGATCTGTACTTTCAGCCAGGGGGGAATATTGATCAGGCACTGAACGATGCTACCGCTGCCCTCAACCGTGCTCGCGGCAGCCTGCCTGACACCATCGGGCAGCCCCGACTGTTTAAGTTTGACCCTTCTCAACTCCCTGTCTATGAAACAGCTCTGACATCGCCTTCCTTGGAGGGAGTTGACTTGAGGGTGTTTGCCGACGAGGAACTAGCGCGTGAGCTAGGCACCGTGCCAGGCGTTGCAAGCGTCGATGTTTCAGGCGGTGTTCAAGAAGAGATTCGGATCGATCTCGATCCCGCCAGACTACAGGCGCTAGGTTTAGGCATAGCAGAAGTATTGGATGCGCTTTCAGAACGCAATCAGGACACTGCTGGAGGCCGCATCCAAGGCCCAGACAGCGAGCCGCTAACCCGCCTGGCTGGGCGCTTTCAGAACGCTGATGAGATTCGCAACATGATCTTTGAAGTAGGTGATACTGTTCCCCCACAGCAAGTGTACCTGCGAGACTTTGCTGAAGTGATTGACGGAACTGAAGAACAGCGCGTGTTTGTGAATCTAAACGGCGAGCCTGCGGTAAAGCTGAGCGTTCAAAAGCAGCCAGCCGCCAACACAGTTACCGTTGTAAAAGGGGTCAAAAAGCGACTGTCAGAACTTAGAGCATCTGGCCAGATTCCTGATGACTTAGTGCTGAATGCCACGCTAGACGAATCCATTTTTATTCAAAACTCCATTCGTAATGTTGCTATTTCGGGGCTAACCGGTGCAGGGCTAGCGGCGCTCACCGTGCTGCTGTTTTTGGGCTCACTGCGGCAAACCTTCATTATCGTAGTGGCGATTCCGCTGGCGACGCTAGTGGCCATTTTATTAATGGGCCTGTTTGGTCTTTCGCTCAATGTCTTCAGCTTAGGCGGCCTAGCACTGGGAGTGGGCATTGTGGTAGATAACGCCATTGTGATGCTAGAGAACATTGTTGACGGCACAGAAAATAGCAACCGACCTGTAATTCGTCAGGCTGAAATTAGCAGCCGAGAGCTAGAGTCTGCGCTATTTGCTTCAACGGCAACAAATCTGGTGGCGGTGCTGCCTTTTTTGCTGATTGGCGGATTTATCTCGCTATTGTTTAATGAGCTGGTGCTGACAGTGAGCTTTGCGGTCGCGGCTTCGCTGATTGTCGGGCTGACGGTGGTGCCTGCGCTTACCTCTCGGCTCCTAGCAGTACGGCAATCGAGTGGGATAGAAAAATTTTGGGCAATTCGTCAGTTTGACCAGCGGCTACAGGGCGTGACCTACCGCTATGGGCAGGCGTTGGGCTGGGTGCTACAACATCGAATTGGAGTGATTGTAGCTGTTTTTCTTTTGTTGGGGGGCAGTAGCGTGCTGATGGTGCGGCAGGTGCCTCAAGAAATACTGCCCAGTATTGCCACAGGGCAGGCCGATGTGCGGGTACAGTTTCCGCCCGGTACAACGCTGCCTGAAAACCTGAAGGTGATGACTGCCGTAGATCAGCTGCTGCTCGCCCAACCCGAAGTTGAATATGCGTTTAGCACCTCGGGCGGCTTTTTGTTTGGCAATAGCACCAGTGAAAATGCGCTGCGAGGATTCTAGCACCCTCACCCTCGTTCAGGGTACTAATGTTGAGGCTTTTGCTGACCGGATGACTGCCGAGTTTGATCAGTTCAATCTGGTTCAAACCCGGCTGCGGGTGTCACCGGGTAGAGTGCGCGGTCTAATTTTGAACAACTCTCCGGTGCGCGGCGACGTAGATGTGATTTTGCAGGGGAGTAATTCAGAGGCGCTAGCTGAGGCCGGAGAGCAGGTGCTGGAGGCGCTGGAGGCTCAGGCAACGCTGGCAACTTACTCGCCCGATGCCGACCCGCCTCAGCCGGAGGTGCAAATTCGCCCTGATTGGGAGCGGGCTGCTGACTTAGGACTCTCGGCTCAGGCGATTGGCAGCACTATTCAGACGCTGCTTTCGGGGGCGGTGCCCACTCAGCTACAAAGGGGCGATCGCCTCGTCGATATCCGGGTTCAAACCCCTGACGCACTGGTTCAAAATCCGGCTGAGCTAGCCCAGCTACCGCTGCTCAATGGGAGCGGCGAACTGGTGCGCTTAGGCGATGTAGTCCGTATTGAAGACGGCCAGGCTCCGGGTGAAATTCAGCGGATTAGTCAGCGTCAGGTTTTTATTATTGAGGGTGATTTAAATGAAGGTGCGAGCTTAGGACAAGCGCTAGACGAAGTAAATCGAGTGCTAGCAACCATTACTTTGCCCGAGGGGATCAGTCGCTTGCCTAGTTTCAGCGCTCAAAGCAATGAAGATATTCGAGATGGCATCGGCATTTTGGGTGGGCTGGCAGCCTTCTTGGTCTTTACAGTGATGGCGGTGCAGTACAACTCGCTAATCGATCCGCTCGTGATTATGTTGACGGTGCCTTTGGCCCTAGCAGGCGGTGTCTTAGGGCTATTTGTCACTCAAACTGCGATCGGGGCAACGGTGATTGTGGGCGCAGTGCTACTGGTAGGGATTGTAGTCAACAACGCGATTATTTTAGTAGAGCTGGCCAACCAGATTTACGAAGCAGAGGGCGGCGATCGCCCAACCGCTATGCTCAAAGCAGCACCTCAAAGGCTTCGGCCTATCCTGATGACTACAGTGACTACAGTGCTAGGAATGTTTCCTTTGGCGCTGGGACTTGGTGAGGGCTCTGAATTTTTACAGCCGTTGGGCGTTGTTGTTTTTTCTGGGCTATCATTGGCAACGCTGCTGACGTTATTTATTATCCCTTGCTTTTATACGCTGCTGCACGCCCGTTCTGAGCTTTCTCTAAAGACTTAGATTATGCCCCCGGTCTACCTCATTTGTGATGGTTTAGGCGTGGCTTAGTTCTATAGCCGCTGTCGAGTTGCTTAAGACACTTTTGTCGGCTGAAACCGCTAGAGAATAGCGGGCAATTCGACTAGCAGATGTCTTAGTGCATTAGGGCATCTGCTATATCTCCGGATAGTTGCCAAGCGATTGACGTTTAGGTGCTGGCCGCTCACAAATTTTTGTTCTTATGATGGATTTACAGGCTAAATTAAAAGAATTTGTGAGGGTGATTGCGTTTTACTTCTAGACAAAGGAGCGCTAATGATGAACAAGCAAAGCAGAAATCGAATATCTTACAAGGACGAAGATATCTTTGTGGACAACCGTTGCAAATCCTGAAAAACTGATTGGGCAGCTGCTGAAGTAGCTTGAAGGTAGCCGTATTCGTACAGCTTGAGAGCGGATAGTAAACGTTTAGAACAGAAAGGAGTCTTTCCAGTCCAGAATTTATCGATAGATTCTCAGCTGTGACCGCGAAGCTGGCGGCGACGGAAAGGGTGGGACTTCATGTGGGCGATCGCTAGCGAGAAGTGACGACACCCTAGCTGACTGGAGATCTAAGCATGGCGCTTCGTTTAACTGTAATTGAGCTGGGGCATTTGGCTAGCTCAAGGCTGCTGGCGATGTAGCCTTGAGCTAAAACCATAGGGGGTAGCTGATGGCGCTGCAACACGGATTGAATGCGCTCAAAGGCTTCAGACAGGCGATCGCTCGCAATCTGTGGAAAAGCATGATGCACCGAGTGGTAGGGCAGTCCGCCCATGAGCCAGTTGACCCATCCGGACACTGCTAAATTGCGGCAGGCATACAGCTGCGTTAGCTGGTAATTATCTGTTTGTTGCCATAGGCCGTAGTGTTCTATGTGCGATCGCGTTTGAATAACAATTCCAATGCCGCGTTCTAGCAGTATCCAAAATAAAAGATATTGCCACAGGCTAACTCCTTGAAAATAGACAAGACTCAGGATAATTCCCTGCATACTGACCATGCCAACCGCATCAATGATCATTTGCGATCGCAGCTGAGGCAAGCTCTTTCGCAATATAAAACCCTGTCGGCTGGTTCTGACAATTAGGCCCAGACCACCTAAAACAAAAACGTCTAGCAGCCACTGATGGCGAACATACCAGCGTTGCCAAGCAGACGCTGTTTGATATTCAGCGTCTGTCCATTGAATCCTTTCAGGATCGCGTAAGTCGATGCCATTCCAGCGGTGGTGTAGCTGGTGGAGTTGGTTATAGGTGCCTACGGGCCACAGCATCGGCCAGGAAATGACTCTGGGCATGATTGTGTCAAACCATTTCCAACCGGTCAGGGTGCGATGGGTCGCATCATGATTGCAAATGAGCCAAAAAACGTAGCTGAAGCTTGCGGAGATCGTACCTAAAACAAACCAACCTATTTGATCCGCCTGCCAGCTCAGCACGCTCAGCCCTAACGTAAGCGCACCCAAGCTGGCAAATCGAATCAATCCTGGCCAAGGATTAACAGCCCTAAGATCAGCAACCGCCAACCGCAAATCATGTGCCAGCTGAGAGTCAATGGGAATAGCGCGTTTCATGATGTCCACCACTAAAAAATCTCTACAAAAAGTTGGTGAAACAAAGCCCTTTTGAGTATAAAAAAAGAGTGTGAGGAAGCTGTGAGGGAAGATGCTACCTATTCAGTATCTTGCTTCTGGGAGTATGCGTTTGTTCTGTTACAAACACTCATTGAAGAAAGTCAGCTCCACACCGATACCGGCAGGATCCTTTAAAAATATTTGAGTTTGGTGAACATCAGGAAGCTGTATAAGCCGATAAGGCGTTTGGGTTGCGATCATTTTGGCGATCGCAGCCTTTAGCCCAACACAGCTCATCGAAATATGGTTGAAATATCCTTTGCCGGTGGTCGCATCTGTCTCCATAGTCTGACAGGCGCTGAGATGTAAGATAGGTAGCTCCCCAGCGTACAGCCAATATCCCGCGTGCTCTAGATGAGCCCTAGGCCCAATAGTTAGGCCAACCGTGTCAATATAAAATCGCTTCACCTGCTCAATCAACGACGGCGATGCGGTGATATTGAAGTGGTTGAGTCCTAAGACTCGCATACTGCTAGGCGGCGGCGAAATAGACGTAGGCACCCAACTATCAGCATTGATTAGGTTCCGTTCACCTGTCAGGTGCTCTCTCAGATATAGAGGCGTTCTATATAGAGGTGTTTCATGGCGCAAACTGAGATGAGGGTTGATTATGAAGTCGGTGTCTTGATGGCTGAGCTGATTTACAATAGCTCTAGCTGAAGACGCAGAGCTTGCTGGTACACTTGCTGGTACACCGAAAGCTTCTACAATTGTCGCTTCTACAGTGGTCGCTTCTACAACTGTCTTAGTCATAACATCTCCCCGCAAGAGAGATTTTAACTGCCTGCCTGCTCAGCAAAGGAGGGGTCAAATCTACCTGTGCCTATGGTTTGTCTTGCTTTTATACTTTCATTCTAGAGCAAAAATGTAAGATAAAGTGGGCGTGGTTTAAAAAGGCCCATTTTGGCTGCGATTGATACCCAAAATCGGCTTTTTTTGAACCATGCCGAATTTAAAGCCGTGTAGCGCAACATTTCGACTCATTCGAGGCATTGCGACCTAGCCCCATCTCGGCTGATTCAATAGCTTTGGGCATATCCGTCTTCATCATTCCGCCTTCACCATTCCGCCTTCTCTTCCATTTTCTGACAAGTATCACGGGTTTATTCATCCTATCTGGAACGATTGCCATGTGGGAGACAGGCCGTAACTGATTCCTAAACTGACTCCTAAACTGACTCCGAACTACGGTCTAGAAGATGCAAAATTGCCTGGATTAGTACCTCTGGTTCTATAGGTTTTGTGACGCAGCCTTGAAATCCTGATTGCAGCGCTTTTTGATGATCAAAATCTCTTGCGTAAGCGGTTACGGCGATCGCGCTGATTTTTCCTCCTCGGTGGGGCGGGCGATCGCGAATTTGTTGAATTAGCATGTAGCCGTCCATTTCAGCCATGCCGATGTCGCTGACTAAGATATCGGGAACCCACTGGTCTAGCACTTTCAAGACCGCTAAGCCAGAAGCAACTGCTGTAACCGTCGCCCCGCTCTGTTCTAACAAAAATGCCTGAAACTCGCGGGCATCGGGATCATCGTCCACCAGGAGAATTTGCAGATTGCTTAAAACACTGTCAGTACTTTCTGATTTAGCTTGGGCCGGTTCAGCGATCATCAAGGCTTGCGGCTGCGCGACGGGCAGCTGTACCATAAATGTTGCACCTTGATCTTCGCCCAAACTCTCTGCCTGAACGGTTCCCCCGTGCATTTCTACAATTTGTCTGACAATCGCTAGCCCTAGCCCCAAGCCCCCAAACCGACGGGTGGTGGTGGAGTCTGCCTGCCGGAAATATGCGAACACATGCGGCAAAAACTGCGAGCTGATTCCTTTGCCGGTATCACAAACCCGAATCTGAGCAGTCTGAGCTAGCTGTCGTAGTTCGACTGTGATTTGTCCTCCCGCAGGCGTGAATTTGACTGCGTTGGTCAACAAATTCCACACGACCTGCTGTAGCCGGGTTGCATCGCCAGAAACAGAAGCTACTGATGTATCTAGGTCAAGCAAAATCTGAATGTTTTTGGCGGCGGCGGCCAAACGAACTGTTTCGATCGCGGACGAAATCACAAAGGGCAAACTTACCAGGGCGGCTGTTAAAGTCAGTTTGCCCTGCATAATGCGAGAGATGTCTAAGAGATCTTCAATCAGCTGAGACTGTAGTTTGGCATTGCGCTCGATTGTCTTCAAAGCCTTAGCCTGCTGAGCGGGGTTGAGTTTGCCTTTTTGGAGCAAACTTGTCCAACCCAAAATGGGGTTTAGGGGCGATCGCAGTTCATGAGAGAGCACCGCCAAAAATTCGTCTTTGACGCGATTGGTCTGAGCCAAAGCTTCAGCGCGCGTCTCTAGCGCTAAGACCAATCGCGATCGCTCTAGAGAAGCCGCCACCTGATTGGCGATCACTTGCATGAGATCGAGTTCATCTGGGGTAAAGCGATCGCGCCCTCGGGTGCCCAACCCTAACGTTCCTAAGATGCGATCGCCAACGATTAGCGGATGACTGGCATAGGCGCTGACCCCAATCGATTTCAACGGCAAAGCAAGAGCACTATCAGAGTCTAGCGCTGCCTCAACCACGACGGGCTGGCGCTGTTGCAACGCCAGCCCACAGACGCCTTGCCCAAGCTCTAAAATACTGGCAGATTCAGAAAATTCGTCTGAGATGCCGCCACAGGCATGAAGCCGAAGGCGCTGCTGGTCTTCCTCAAATAGGTAGTTAAAGTAAACTTCGAGACCTAAAAAGGTTGAAACCTGAGCAAATAAATTGGCTAAAAAGGCTTTGGGATTTTCGTTTAGGAGTAAAGCATTCGCGGTGGCAGACAGCAGCTTCAGCTGATCATTGGTAGCTTGCAGCTTTGCTTCTGTCTGCTTGCGATCGGTGACATCTCGCGCTACGCAATAAAGCAGCTCTTGCTGAGTAAAAGGCACAACATTCCATGAAATCCAACGGTAAGCGCCATCTTGAGTGCGGTAACGGTTTTCAAACTCAATCGCGGGATTGCCCCGAGCAACATTTTCCGCTGCGGCTATCGTCCTGGCTCGATCATCTGGATGCACGAACTCGATGTAGGGCTGGGCGGTTAGCGCCTGCGTGCTGTAGCCGAGCGTTTCTGTAAAAGCTGGATTGAGCTGAGCAAAGTACCCCTCTCGATTGATAATTGCCAACATATCGGGGGACAGTTGGAAGAAGCGATCGCGGTCTGCTTCGGCCTGTTTGCGCTCTGTAATATCGGCGAGCGCCCCAGGAAACGCGATGGGATCGCCTGCCCCGTCGTACTCAACTTGTCCCCGCGCGGTCACCCATCGCTCTTCACCTGTAGTCGTATGAACGCGATACTCAGCGGTATAGACTTCGCCGGTGGCGATCGCCTGCTCGATTGCAGCTGAGACGCGATCGCGATCTTCCTCATGGATAGAGTCAATAAAAAATTTAATCGGCAGCCCGGCGGTGGTTGCACTCGCTGGGTCTACACCAAACAGGTGAGCAAATGCAGTATTGACAACAACCTGATCAGTGGCAATGTTCCAGCGCCAAATATAGGTAGAGCCTGCGGTTAAAGCCGTGTCCAACTGCACATTGGTTTCTCGCAGAGCTGCATCAACCTGAATAACCTTATAAGCCGCCAATCTCAGGTCTAGTTCATCAACGACCATTGCGGCTAAGTCAACCAGCGTAGCTTGCTGATCTGCGCTCAAAGGGTGGCGAGGCTGAGCGTCAAGCAGGCACAGCGTCCCCAGATTGAAGCCATCCTCAGTGATCAAGGGCGCACCCGCATAGAACCTGATCCCCGGTTCGCATTGCACCAGGGGGTTGCAAGCAAAGCGAGCATCGAGTCTAGCATCTAGAATAATTAGCGGCTCGTCTGTTAACACAGCAAAGCTGCAAAGCGTCGCATCCCGAGGCACTTCGCGGGCATCGAACCCTACAGCAGACTTAAACCAGGCTCTCGACTCATCCACCAGAGAGATCAGCGCGATGGGCACATCGAACAGCCGCGCGGCCAGCTTAGTAACACGATCAAAGGCTACTTCAGGAGACGTATCTAGCACCCTGTAACGATGCAGCGCGCGTAAGCGCTCAGTCTCGTTTGCAGGTACAGGCATGATGGGCTTTTGCGATGGGGCGTCAGACATATCTGAAAGGCACTGAATTAGCAGCGATGTCGGAATATTATCTAGGGAGCATTCATCTTACCAAATAGCCCCTAGCGTTAGGCCGACCCTTATGATGAGAGAGATCTCAATCAAAGAACCTCTGATATGTCGCTACGCAATCGGCTCGCCTCGCTCATTCTATCTACTACTCTGCTGGGGTTATCTTCAGCCGCAGCCTCAACTGCCGATGTCAAGGTCACACCGCTGGGCAGTCATGAGGGTGAGTTCTGCGCCGCCGACCGGGCAATGGTTTTTGAAGACCCTAGCGGGCTGCGCATTCTCTACGACGCAGGGCGCACGGTCGCAGGGCCAGAAGACCCCAGACTGGGTGACATTGATGTGGTACTGATCAGTCATGTTCATGGCGACCACTTGGGCGATCGCCGTATCGAAGCCGTTGATGAAGGCACCTGCGCCCAACCTCAGGCAAATGTGAGTACAGTCCCTCATTCCAACAGCGTTGAGATTGCCGTGGGCAAGGCCGCCAGCATTGTTGTCGGTAGCGAGATGGCGAGCTTTCTCTCAAATAAGGTTGCAGGACTAGGCGGCGACCCTGACTCTGTGCAGCTTGTCCGCTTTGGCGGATCGCGTGAGATTGAGGGCGTTAGCTTCACCACGGTGCCCGCTGTTCATTCAAACGGGCTGAGCGGTGATTTCATCGAAGGTGATCTAGGAGAAAGCCTCTCAGCCGCCGGGCTTAGTGCCTACGTGGGGCCACCAACTGGCTACATCATCACTTTTTCCAACGGCCTGGTGGTCTATCTCTCGGGAGATACAGGCGTGACGGCTGAGCAAGAAACCGTCGTTCGCAATCAATACGGCGCTGAACTGGTGGTGATGAATATTGGAGATACCTATACTACCGGGCCAACAGAGGCGGCCTATGTGATTGACGAACTGATTCAACCTGGCGCGGTGATTGCCTCGCACGCCAATGAAGCGGCGACCCGCAGCGGCGAAGTTCAGCCAGGGACGAAAACAGCCGCCTTTATTGAGGCGACTCAGGCTCCTGTCTATGCCCCGCTTAGCGGTAGAACGCTATCATTTGATGCGGGTGGCAACTGTACAGATGGATGCACCGAGTAATAGCAGTCTCATCATCAGCGAGAGGTAACGACAACCATGCGGACGATCAAACTTCCTTCTGGACAGACAATTCCTGTTCTAGGCATGGGCACCTGGAAAATGGGCGAGAGCAATCAAAGCCTTCAGCGCGAAATAGAAGCGCTGCGCTATGGGCTAGAGCTGGGGCTGACGCTGATTGATACTGCTGAAATGTATGGAGAAGGGGGGGCGGAAGAAGTAGTTGCTCAGGCAATTTCGGGTCGCCGCTCAGAGGTGTTTTTGGTCAGCAAGGTGTATCCTCACAATGCTTCTAAGCAGGGGGTAGTCGCTGCCTGTGAACGCAGTCTCAAACGGCTGAACACAGACTATCTCGACCTTTATCTTCTGCACTGGCGCGGCTCTGTGCCGCTATCAGAAACCCTAGAGGCCTTTCAAAGGCTGAAAGCAGCCGGGAAAATTCGTGATTACGGGGTGAGCAACTTCGATGTTGAGGATATGGAGGGAGCAGTTCACCTAGAGGGCGGAAAGGCGATCGCTACCAACCAAGTGCTCTACAACCTAACTCGACGGGGCATTGAGCGGAACTTACTGCCCTGGTGCCAGCAGCAGCAGATCCCGATCATGGCGTACTCTCCAATTGAGCAGGGTCGGTTACTAAACAATCAGGTGCTCAAGAAAGTGGCGCAGGCGCGAGATGTGACTACAGCTCAGATAGCGATCGCCTGGTTGCTACATCAAGACGAGGTGATTGTCATTCCTAAGTCCAGCCGCATTAAACATGTCGAACAAAACTATGCGGCCCTCAACCTGACCTTGAGCCGCGAAGACCTAGCGGCGTTAGACGCCGCTTTTCCAGCACCTGCTCGCACTGTTCCGCTAGCCATGCTCTGACGCCAGGACGCTGCTCGCCCCTCGTCTTCTTCAGTGTTACCTATCGATGAACCATGCTAAAGACGCACCGTTCAAAGAGAACGGAGGTTTCGACCTCCGACTCCTGGACGTAGCCGAAATCGTCTAAGATGCGCCGGTCAAAGCGGTCAAGCTTCTTGAGCCTGGGCTGCAAGAGCAGTTGTTGCTCATCGTGCTAAAGCTGTTGGGCTAACTGTTGGGCTAAGGCGAGAGCACTGAAAAATTTGACGCGCCTGCCCGCTTCTAGGATGGCTCTGGCCAAACCGACGGATAGAGATCTCTGGTTAACCTAAGCCAGGGGCCTTTCATCATCATCAGCCACTGTTGTTTATGTCTTTGGGTAGAAGTATTTCTTCTTGGATGAGCTGAACCTTGAATTGCGTCAAAACAACAGTTTCAAAAAGGATGAACAGCATGAAAGAGACTAACAAGCTGAACCCACAAATGACCGGTCAGATGGCGAATGAGACCATTGTCAGATCTGCTTGGGCTAAGCCGCTGGCGATCGCAATGATCGTCTTAGGATTGATTGCTATTTGGTTTCCATTCGCAGCGACCATTACCTCAACGCTAGTCATTGGCTGGGTGTTTTTGTTTGCTGGCGTTGCCCAAATGGTTTACGCCTTTCACTCTAAAGGGGCAGGTCACCTTGTTTGGCAGCTTACATTAGGGTTGCTGTACTTCGTCTCTGGTATCTTTGTGATTGCCAATCCACTCGAAGGCGCAATTGCTTTGACCCTCGTGCTTGGTATCTCGATTCTAATTCAGGGTATCATTCAGGTTTCCATGGCGATTCGGATGCGCCGAACCTATGCCAGCTGGGGCTGGATGCTCATCAGTGGCCTGTTCGGTATTATTGTTGGCATCTATGTATGGAGCAGCGTGCCAGAAGCCACCCCCTGGCTGATCGGAACTTTGCTAGGCGTTAACCTCATCTTTGACGGTGTCTGGATGTGGAGCCTCCCTGACTCAGACAAAGCTGCGCTTGATGAGGCAAAGAAATGAGAATCTATTAATTGTCCATACTTTCTGGATCACTGGTCAACTCTTGTGGGATAGGCTTCTAGCCTGTCCCCTCCGGAGGACACTTTGCACTTTACTTTTGGACTGTGCTCTTAAAGCCAACCTGCTGACTTCGACTGAAGAACATCGAGAAGGCATCAAGTATTAAGTCTGTAATTTTAAATTCTAAAAACTGCCTTCTGACGCGGTATTTGTTCGGATCTATATCATTGTCATTGATCGCTACGCTGTTGCAATAGCTGCTCAAGCTGGTCTAATCGTTGACTCTGAGCGTGTAACACACTCAGCAACTCTGGCATATCGGTATGCCTTAGCAGATTGATTTTGTCGTGCAGCAGCTCTATTTCGAGTTCGGCTTTCATATTGACCTCGTAGTCATGATTGGCCTCGTTGCGGTCAATATCGGCCTGACGATTTTGGCTCATCATAATGATAGGCGCTGCGTAGGCCGCTTGAAACGACAGCATCAAATTCAGCAAAATAAAAGGATAGGGATCCCAGTGCTTGACCAAGGCGATGACATTCAGGCTGACCCAAAAAGCCAATAGGACAGACTGAATAATGATGAAGCGCCAAGAACCCATCACAGCAGCTACCCGGTCAGCAATCCGCTCCCCCATAGTGGGCCTGAGTTTGGGTGGATTTTGGCCGGGACTGCGTTCTCTAAGCTGCTGTAGTAGCTGATATTCTTCGGGCGTCACCTGAATAGGTGCGTTGGAAGGCAAAGGGCTGACGTTTTGGCTGTTCATGGCGCTGATTTCTCCAGGCTCATCTTCTAACTGACGGCGGCCAGTTCTCTCGCCTTGTGGAAGCGCTTGACAGAGACCTTAGGCAAATTTGCAACGGCCTGCTGACCCACGTTGAGATAGATCTCGTCGTCCGTAATCAAATCGATCATAGAAGCTGGAATACTGATGTCTTTTTTGCCCCAGAGATGCCCCTCTGTCATCACCATGTAGGTAATCTTGCCGGTGTTGGCATCGACGATCAGTTCGTCAACTTTACCGATCTTTTTCTTCTTATCGTTGGCATAGATTTTGGCCACGTCTGTGCACAGACGAATCATGTGTGTCATAGGGCTCAACCCACTCTTCATCTAAGATAAAACTGGGCAGACTGTATGCAGAGGTCACATAGGGCCATAGGAAGTAATCTTCGGTATCTAGCGGATATTCGCCGATCAACACTTCATCTATGTAATAGTCTTCGTTGAAATCGTCCATCTCAAACACGTCGGCTTTTCTGAGGTTGAGCGTGATTTCGTCTGACGTGGTCTTTGAAATATTTTCGAGAGAGACGAGACGATCTTTTGAGCCTAGAAAGCCCTTTTCATGAACGACAATATGAGTAATTTCTTTTGAGAGTGGGTCGATGAGCACATATCTTGACTTGCCCAAACGCCCGTCTGTACAGATTACATTCGCACCGATTGGAATATCCATTTTCTACCTTCCGGGATGTGAATAGAATTGTTGTTGAAATAAAAAACTGAGGAGTATTGCATAAACGCTCAGTTCCAGTTACGGTAGCCTTCAACTCAAAGCAATTTCAATACAAGATTACTCACTTAAGTCATCACTTAAGTGATAAGAATTTATTATTTTAAGTTCTGGTATAAAGATCTATATTATTAGAAACCTTTCGCTGAATGAGATGCGCCATGCCAACCTATCGGTCAAAAACATCTACGCAGGGACGCAATATGGCAGGTGCCCGCGCGCTCTGGCGTGCTACGGGAATGCAAAGTGAGGATTTTGAGAAGCCGATTATTGCGATCGCCAATTCCTTTACCCAATTCGTGCCCGGTCACGTTCACCTCAAAGACTTAGGTCAACTGGTATGTCGTGAAATTGAAGCAGCGGGCGGTGTCGCAAAGGAGTTCAACACAATTGCGGTGGATGATGGCATTGCGATGGGGCATGACGGAATGCTCTACAGCCTGCCTTCGCGAGAGATCATTGCCGATTCAGTTGAGTATATGGTCAATGCCCACTGTGCCGACGCGCTGGTGTGCATTTCCAACTGTGACAAAATTACCCCCGGCATGTTGATGGCAGCTCTGCGGCTCAACATCCCCACCATATTTGTCTCTGGTGGCCCCATGGAAGCGGGTAAGACTAAGCTAGCAGACCATAAGTTAGACTTGGTAGACGCGATGGTGGCTGCCGCAGACGACCGGATTAGCGATGAGGTGGTCGAAGAATATGAGCGGTCTGCCTGCCCAACCTGTGGCTCCTGCTCGGGCATGTTCACCGCCAATTCTATGAACTGTCTGACCGAGGCGATCGGTCTTGCTCTGCCCGGTAACGGGACTGTTTTGGCAACCCATTTCGACCGGAAGGATCTGTTCCTCAGAGCGGCACACACTATTGTTAGCATTACTCGCCGCTACTACGAACAGAACGATCAGTCGGTGCTCCCCCGCTCTGTCGCTAGCTTTAAAGCATTCGAGAATGCCATGATGCTAGACATCGCTATGGGCGGTTCGACTAATACTATTCTGCACTTGTTAGCTGCCGCTCACGAAGCGGAGGTCGATTTCACTTTGAACGATATTGATCGCCTCTCTCGCCAAGTGCCTCAGCTTTGTAAGGTTGCACCCAACACCCCTAATTATCATGTTGAAGATGTTCACCGCGCTGGTGGCATCCCCAGTATTTTGGGCGAGCTAGATCGAGCTGGGCTACTCCATACCGACCTGCCGACCGTTCACAGCGAGACGCTGAAAGCTGCTCTCAATCACTGGGATATCATGCGGACTGAGGACGAAGCCGTTCATACCTTTTTCAAGGCAGGGCCTGCGGGCATTCCGACTCAGCAAGCGTTCAGTCAATCGACCCGATGGGATTCTCTCGATAGCGATCGCGAACAGGGCTGTATTCGCAGCGCCGAAAACGCCTACAGCGCCGAGGGTGGACTGGCTGTGCTCTATGGAAACCTGGCGGAACGCGGCTGCATTCTCAAGACAGCAGGTGTAGACGAAAGCATCCATGTCTTTACCGGCCCGGCGCGGATTTATGAAAGTCAAGACGCTGCTGTCACTGGCATTCTCAGCAATGAGGTGAAAGCGGGCGAAGTGGTGATTATCCGCTATGAAGGGCCGCGCGGCGGGCCGGGAATGCAAGAGATGCTCTACCCGACCAGCTATTTGAAATCCAAGGATTTGGGCAAAGTGTGCGCCTTGTTAACCGACGGTCGCTTTTCTGGTGGCACTTCGGGGCTTTCAATCGGTCATGCTTCTCCAGAGGCAGCAGCAGGCGGCAATATTGCCCTAGTGCGTGACGGCGATTCGATCCAGATCGATATCCCCAATCGTCGCATCAATGTAGATTTATCAACGGCAGAATTAGCAAACCGTCGAGAGGCGATGGAGGCAAAGGGCAAAGCGGCTTGGAAACCTGCCCAACCTCGACAGCGACGAGTAACAGCAGCGCTCAAGGCTTATGCCCTACTCGCGACTAGCGCCGACCAGGGCGCAGTTCGCAGCCTGGAGATGCTTGAATAAACAAGTCTGTAGATACAAAGCCAGAGTAGGAAAAAATGTCTCACTGGCCTACGTCTGCTCGTTTATCGACCGCCAAGTTTATTCTCAATACGGCGATCCGGAACCAGCCACATAGCGGCGACGACACCGTAGAGAACACAAGCAATCCAGGGTGAGATAACCAAAGCCAACAGAATAGCAAGCGGATATATCATCATCGCCTGATACCGTCGTGTAGACTACGTCAACGCCTGCCAATCTGCAATAATGCTGCGCAGATCAGGCGGCAGATTTTCGACTTCTAAATCGATGTATTCTACGTCAATTCCGGGTGCCTGAAGCTGGGTCATTGGGTAATCTGCTAAAGCTGCCTGGGTGAGGTAGCGCATGTGATTGAGGTTGGGAAAGCGTTGTTTTTGGAGAAGATTTTGAAAAGTCTCCATTTCAGCGGGAGAGAGTTGCCGAATAACCGTTCTTGTCGGCTGGTTACTCCCGTTGCGCCACTGCGACTGTTCGCTGTAGAGCGTGCCATCTGCGCTCAGCGTTGTTGTTTGGACAAAGGCGACTAAGCCGCCGCTGACTTTACTCTGAAAGACTATCTGCGGATCTAGATCGGGTTCTGAGGCTGACTCTGGGTTTAGAGGAACAAACGTGGTTTTGACTTCGCCCTGAGCGCCGCTTGCCGTTGTGTTTTGAGCAATCTGAGTGGCGTTCTCATTGAGGTGATAAACCCAGGTTGTTTGACCATCGCCGATGATCGTCCTGAAACCCGAAATTGCTTGTTGGGTGCAGGCTTGGTCGGGCTCGAAGATGCCAAGGCATCCGTTCCAGGTAGCAGGCTGAACTTCTAGAATTTGCAGCTTAGTCAATGGTTGATTGACCTGCTCGGATACGGCTTTGAGCAGCCGTTGACTGGTTTCGGCGGAGAGATTGCCGCTGCCAAACTCGGGGGTGCCTGCTAAGGGTTCGAGGCGTAGGAGTTGACCTGTGCGATCGCTTCGATAAACCCATTGCTGCTGAGCACTCATCGCCTGTACCTGCCAGCCACGAACCTCGCCACCCCGACAGCGCTCAGTTGGACGAGCTAAGCCCAGGCACTGATCTGGCCAGGTTTTAGGAGTTGACTCCACAATTGCGATAGTATTTGGAGCAACGTTGAGTCGCTGGGCTAAATCTCGCTGAATCCGCCGACGCAGCAAGCGAGAAATAGTTTGCGAAGGCTGATTTTGGGCGACAGCGCTCGCCGTAGAGGCGGTTGATAGAGCCTCTGAGGGAAAAGCTGGCGTGGCGTCAGCGCTTCTCTCAGAAAAAATGGTCAGAGTACCGCTACCTAAAATAACTAGACCGGCACAAAAACTAGCAGTCCGAAAAGAGATCATGGAACCCACCTTGCAGCGCATAGGTTTAAGGAAATGTATTGAACGGTATCAAGCGTATTTTAAATTTGAGCCGGATCTAGCCTGGTTACGAAATTAGTAACCGCTTACCGAAAGCTACCTTCGGACGAAAGCCGCGAAAGCTTTGCTGGGATGGCTATTGAATTGGGGAAAACTAACCGGCTGACGTAATGTCCGCTGAATAGAGATGCCATCTGCGCTGCGCAGGCGTCGATCCTGGCACATCGTTAACCCGCCTGAGAACATAGCTGCCGCGAAATTGCTGTGAGACGCCATTGGTCGTTTTGGCGGTTATTGTCACTGGAACTTCCACATAAACCGATCCGACTGCCCCACCTGAACTGTCGGGTTCGCCGACTTCTACAGTGGTAGAAGCGGTGTTGGCAAACCCCTGCTTAAACTGCTCGAATGACTGTCCGCTGGCTCTACCCTCTTGATCCCACTGGGAGTAAGCTTGCTGGTAGTCTCGGCGAGCGATCGCCTGATAATAGTCGCGAATCACCTGGACGGCTTCTTGCTGAGACGATTCGGCACTGTCAGGGCTCTGAGCGACAGAATCCGAGACGCTTTGATCCAGAGATGCTAAGGGTAGTGTTGCGCCGGGCTCAGTAGTGGGCTCAGTTGAGGGGCTCGTGGTCGGTTTGGCAGATGTCTGCGATGAGGGAGAAACACTACAGGCGGTGAGAGCGATCGCCATCAACCCCAAACTAACGACCCTGCGAGGCTGCTTAAACCAGCACTGGAAAGAAAGGTTTTTCATGAATAGAATATCTCCTGATGAACATTTCTGTTCTACCAAAAAAAATAGTATTTGTTTCGGACAAAAGAAAATTATGACTTAAGCTGTTGAATTACCATCAACGATGGTGAGGAGGAGCCTTACTGCGCAACCAAATCCGCAACTAAAGTTGAGGGAGCGCCCCACTGTCCACTGAATAAAAATTGCTCCAGTGGCTTGCGCTGCCGAACGCCCAGATCGCGCTCCCTAAAGTTGTCAGGAAGTGTCGTCGGATCGCCCGGATAGCCGATAGCCATCGCCGTCCACGCCTCAAAATCTGGTGGAATTTTAAAGAGATCGCGAGCCTTGTCAGGCAGAATGCCAATCATCTGATGGACACAGATTCCCCTGGTTGTGGCCTCAGCAGCAAGATTTCCACTCGCCGCTCCAAGATCGTGGTGAGCTGCCCGGTTATCTTTACCGTTGAGCGTAAATTTGAGGCTGGCAATGCCCAAAGCCAGAACCGGCGCATCCTTTGCCCATGATTGGTTGAATTCATCCAGGCAAGAAAGGAGCTGTTGAAAATGCTCGGGATTTTCCTGGGTGGCCACTATGTAGCTCCAGGGCTGCTCGTTGTAGGAAGAAGCTGACCATCGGGCCGCCTCAAACAGTGAGCAAAGGTCGGCCTGCGAAATCGAACGCTTCTCGAAAGCGTAAGGACTCCAGCGCTTTGCTAGGACTTCAGAGATTGGATAGTCTGTCGATGTTCTCTTCTCAGCCATTGTTTTTCCTTCGTTTTGGTTTTTGATAGCGCTTAAGGTGAAGGTCGGCAGGTCATGCCCCCTTCTTTCTGGACATTGGTGGCCTTGGAGCTAGGCCCCATTGCTCAAACCGCAACTGTCGGTTCGTAGCCGAGATAGCAGCGGATCAAGACAGGACTTCCAGTTCGCGTCACGTTCAGCACGTAAACAGGTTTGCCGCCCAGCATAGACCGCGTGCGCGGTCGGGTGGAAGTGCTGCGGCAGCCGCGACTAAAGTTGATGGCTCAATCAGCGGTGTTCTAGTCTATGGGTTCGATATTGCAGAGAAAGCAGGCTGAACCACAAAGGACTGAAAACAGACCGGTGTGAATGCGGCGATCGCAATCAACAAAGCAGATAATTTGGCAGATAGTTTAAGCATGGTTTTCCCTCTATCTCTGTTATTCGATCAATGAAGCAAATGAAGCAACAGCGATATGCCCTGTCTCTATTTAGTATGTTGCATAATTTTAGTAAGCACCAGTCAAGATTAGGAAGTTAGGCATCAACTTAAACTCGCCGCTGTGAACGAATATTGCGTTTATTTAACGCGGCTAAACGTACAGTCAAGAGCGACAAGCCCCCAACCGCCTCATTTTTTTGACGTATGTCTAAATTCCTGCTTAAATTATCAACTTTTCCTACACAAGTGGTGAGTCAGCTCGACACTAAAAGCAGTTTGTCCCGCCAGGGCAGCAAGCTAGAAGAGCTGTTGAAATTTATGAGCTGATGCCTTTTTCTGTGTAGTAACAGATCTTTTATACAGAGTAGATCTGTTTAAGCTCATCTCAGAAACTGAGCATTCTCATGGCTTATCTGATTGGGACTTTAATTCTCTTTTCACCAAAGACGAGCCCGTTATCTTTGATTTTTATAGCTACCCCCCCCAACTCATTCATAAGCTGTTATATCGCTGCTCTCACCAGCACAGTGAGAACGCTATTTAGAAAAAGTGAAAGATCGGAAAACTGCCTATAAACAATGATCAAATGGGTGACTCAAAATGAAGCAAAGCCATATCGCTCACAAGACTGCTCATCAGACAGATATGCCTGCTCTGACAGATGAAAAAACTCCTCAACTATCGTTGGCAGAACTGCAAGCTCAACTGCACACTTCAAGTGAAGGACTCAGTAAACCGGACGCTCAGGAAAGATTAGCTAAATACGGATTTAACGAACTTTCTCAGAAAATTGTTCGCCCTTGGCAGCAATTGCTGACACATTTTTCAGGCCCTATTCCCTGGATGATCGAGATTGCGGCGCTGCTCTCAGCCTTAGTTAGAGATTGGACAGACTTGAGCATTATTTTGGTATTGCTGGTGGCCAATGCGCTGGTGGGCTTTTGGGAGGAATACCAGGCGGGCAATGCGATCGCTGCCCTCAAAGCCCAACTAGCACTCCAGGCTAAAGCCAAGCGAGACAATATGTGGACAACGCTGCCTGCCCGCGAACTGGTTCCCGGCGATGTTATCCGTTTGCGGATTGGCGATGTTGTTCCCGCAGATGCGCGACTGATAGGCGACTCGACGATTGAAATCGATTAGTCAGCGCTCACCGGAGAATCGCTACCTGTGACAAAACAAACTAATGAAGCGGTTTATTCGGGTTCTATTTTGAAGCGGGGAGAAGTTGACGCGCTCGTGTATGCGACCGGAAGCAATACCTACTTTGGTAAGACCACGCGGTTGGTAGAAACTACAAAACAAACCAGTCACTTCCAACGAGCGGTCTTGAAGATTGGCGACTATTTAATTGCGATCGCGCTCGTCCTCATTGTGGTGATTCTCATCGTTGCGATGTTTAGGGGCGACAGCTTGGTCGAAACCCTCAAGTTTGCGCTCGTCTTAACAGTTGCATTCATTCCCGTTGCCATGCCCACGGTGCTCTCGGTGACCATGGCCGTAGGAGCCAGACGATTGGCCAAAAAGCAGGCCATTGTCAGCCGCCTGGCCGCGATAGAAGAGTTAGCTGGAATCGACGTACTGTGCTCAGATAAAACCGGCACGCTCACTCAAAACCAGCTCACCTTAGGAACGCCCTTCTGCATTGAGGGCACGCAGCCCGATCAGCTCATCCTGAGCGCAGCGCTCGCATCTCGCGTAGAAGATCAGGACTCGATTGACCTTACCGTCATAGACGCCCTGTCGGACAATCAGTCGTTAGCGGCCTATCGAATAAGTCACTTCCAGCCGTTTGACCCGATGAGCAAACGCACTGAGGCCATCGTTAAAACCCAAGCAGGTCATACCTTTGAGGTGACGAAAGAGGCACCTCAGGTGATTCTTTCGCTGTCGGCAAATGCGGATCAGGTCTCCATAGCGGTTGAGCAGGCGATCGCTACCTTTGTTTGAGTCGGCGTATGTCCATTTTCCAACATTCTTAGAGCTGTCGTGACTGCTGAATTAGACCTAAGCCGACGATGCCAAGCAGGGCGATCGCACCCATCCAAGCCCAGTTCACAAAAAGGCTCCAATCGATCACACGAATCTCTTTATCCACTACCCACACCCCGATCAGCACCAAAGCGCTAAACGTTATTTGAATAGACCCTAATGCCCTCAGCTCAACAGCCGTCGTTCGGCGCGATAGCATAGCAGCACCTACAGCCCCGGTCAGAAACATTGAGCTGTAGAATTGACTATGAAAAGTATCTAACGGCCACAGCCAAGCGCCCCCTGTCGTTACTGGGAAAAACAGCAGGCTTAAGCCATACGCTCCTAAGAGCCCAGCCTGCACGCCCAAACCCACAGGCCACAGGTGAGGGAGTCGCCGCATTCCCCCAAAAGTATGCTGCCTGTAATAGCCCAAGCAGTAGGCACTGCCGACACAGTCAGCTAAATATAGCCAAAACCAAATATCGGTGGCTCGCCGCCCGACATCAAACTGCTGAAGCTGGAGACAAGACACCATGAGCGCATTGGTTGTGAAAACACACAGCATCGGCACAATCAGCCGAGGGAGGGCGCTGCGCTGACCTGCCAACAAATTGATAAAACCCACTGCCGCTGTCAGATAAATAGCCCCTAGAAATCTTGTATTAAAAGGTTTGAGCGGCCAGAGCCAGCGAGGCTGCCAAAACTCGGGAAAGAAGAACAATCCCCCACCGACGACCACCGTGAGCCCCAGTGAAATGATGGCGATCGCTAAAAGAACGGGCGGTAGCGGAGGGTTGCGAAGCTGGTCTTGTTTGAGTGAGTGCTTTCTATTCATAAAACTGGTCATAAAACTGATTCTCAATGTGTGCCGCCTATACTTTTACAGCGCCTAGCTGCTCCAACGTGGATATTTCAGATTCGCTTAAGCCAGCTATATCGGTGATCGTCATGCCCTCATAAGGTTCTTTATTTTTGAGCGTTCTCACACAGGTGCCGGTTTCTACCGCCCAAAGCCTGATGGTTTTATCGTCACTGCCGCTGGCGAGAAGGGTTCCATCCGGGCTAAAGGCCACTGACCATACGCTGTTGGAATGGCCCGTCAGCGTATGTATCAGCTCGCCGCTGTGCGCGCTCCAAATTCTGGCCGTATGATCGGCGCTGCCGCTAGCGATCCACTGGCCATCGGGACTAATTGCCACGGCCATTACCCAGTTTTCATGGCCTTTTAATACCTGTTGACATTCTCCCGTGCTCACGTCCCAAAGTCTGATGGTTTGGTCGATGCTACTGCTGGCCAAAAAGTTTCCTGAGGGTGAAAAAGCAATGCACCACAGCCCGCTGGTGTGGCCCGTCCAAGTTTCTGTGCATTCGCCGGTCTCCAAATCCCATAGCTTAAGGGTGCGATCGTAAGAACCGCTGGCGAGGAGATTTTTGTGAGGGTGAAAAGCCACTGAGCACACCCAGTGCTGGTGCCCTAAAAGGGTCTGCTGGCACTGCCCGGTCTTTACATCCCACAGCTTGATGCTCAAGTCGGCGCTGCCACTAGCGATGGTTTCGCCCTTACCATCAAAGGCCACTGACCAAATTGATTTGGCGTGCCCTGAGAAGCTGCGATAGGCGTGTTTTTCAGCATCAATAGACCACAGGTGTACTTTACCGTCTTCATTGCCACTGGCGAGCAGATTGCCATTAGGGCTAAAGGTCACTGACCAAATCGCGTTTTGAGCGCCTGCGAGGGTTGTTGATGGTGCGCCCAATGTCATATCACCCGATGTCATATCACCTGGTGTCATAGCCCATAGATGAACGAGGCGATCGCCCTGCCCACTGGCCAACGTATGACCATCCGGACTAAAGACCACAGACCACACCCAGTTACTGCTCCCTTGCAACGTTTTCAGACACTGGCCGCTATCAGTGCTCCAAAGTCGCAGGGTGCGATCTTCACTGCCACTGATTAGATAATTGCCGTCAGGGCTAAAGGCCACAGCCCATACCCAGTTGCTATGGGCTGAGAGCACTCGCAAACATTGCCGCGTCTTAGCATCCTTCCTTTTAACATCCCATAGGCGCACCGTTTGGTCAGCACTGCCGCTAGCAAGCGATCGCCCATCCGGACTAAAGGCCACCCTCCATACCCAATTGTTATGCCCGACTAAAATTTGCTGACACTCACCCGTGCTCACATCCCATAGGCGCACCGTTTGATCGGCGCTGCCGCTAGCAATCAATTGCCCATCCGGACTGAAAGCAACAGACCACACCCCATGCTCATGCCCTTTGAGGGTTTGCAGAATTTCTCCCGTACTTCCCTCCCACAGCTTGATAGTCCGGTCGGCGCTGCCACTCACCAATCGCTCTCCATCCGGACTAAAGGCCACCGACCATACACCATGTCCATGACCTAAGAGTGTTTCTAAGCACTCACCTGTGCTCACGTCCCACAGCTTGACAGTCCGGTCGGCGCTGCCACTGACCAACCGGGTTCGATCTGGGCTAAACGCCACCGACATTACCCAATTGCTATGACCTGACAGCGTTTTTAAGCATTCACCCGTGCTCACGTCCCACAGCTTAATTGTTCGGTCGGCGCTGCCGCTTACCAACTGCGTTCCATCTGGGCTAAACGCCACCGAGCACACCCAGTTTTGGTGCCCTCGAAGAGTTGAAATATGTGATTTTATATCGCCCGCCGCTGCTGAAAAAGCGGTTTGCCAAAGCCAAATTTCACTGTTGGTATCACCGGTCGCAAGCACCGCGCTATCTAGATTAAGGACTGAATTAACGGCTGAATTAGCCGCTGGGCTAAAGGCCATTGTCCGAATGCTGCCAAAAGGCTGATTGAAAACAGACCGAGCAAGATCTGAGCCGGTAAAGTTCACATCGTGTAAGTTTATGCCCTGAAGATAGGCTTGCCAGATGGCCAAATTTGAGAAGTCGTAGCCGGTCAGATCTACGTTGAGATGACGTAAAAGGGTCAGTACATTACCACCGACATAGCCACCTTTTTGTGGCTGTGCGCGTGCCGCCAAAAGACTTTCGCTGAGCGCTGTTGCCAAGGCTTCTGTAGAAGCATAGGTTTCACGCAGTTGCTTGACAATAGGGCTCAAAATTAGCCGGGTCTGAGCCTGACGAATATAGTCTCTCGCATCTGCTTTTACCAGTACATAGCGATGCAAAAAGTCTGACTGTTGATGGCTAATCTCGTGACAAATTTGCTCGATCAGCTCGCCGGTAAAGTAGTCCATAATCACCGCCTGCTGGGTGATAGTAGAGCGATCCCTTTCGATCAAAGAGCGGCGTTCTAAAGAGTCAATGGCTTGCAGAGCTTTGTTGAGGGGTACTGTTTTTGCAAAATCTGCCTGAAGCGTTTTCCAGTCCACCGGTTCCCGATTGATAGCCAGCCAGTACATGATATCTTTTTCTAGTGGCGTCAACCGATTGATTTGTCGTACCAACAACTGCCGGATATCGCCAAAAAGGAGAGAGTCTTCTTGAGAGAGTGCTAAAAAGCTGGCAATGTCACCGTCAAAGTAATCTCTCACGGCAGCCGCAATCATTTTGAGTGCGAGTGGGTTGCCGCTGTAAGCTTGAATAAGCTGTTGCCATTCTAGTGCGGTGCCCGTTAGCTCACCGATAGCGGTCATGAGTTTTTGACCGTCGGATTCTGTAAGGCCGGAGAGCTGAAAACAGCGAGTCGGCAGCGAATCACCTGATTGGAGGGTAATTTCTGTCGGGAGTTCACGCGAGGTAATAATCAGACAGCTATTGTGAGCGGTTTCTCCGATTGTTTTAAACAGATCGCCATAGCCTTCGTAGCCTGCTCGGTAAGTGCCTGCGCGATCGCCTCCTTCAAACAGCGGCTCTACACTGTCTAATACAATCAGGCAGCGGTGGGCACGCGCGCAGTTAATCAACTGCCGGAGCTGGGCATCTAAGGTGTCAGCGGCCTCATTTATAGACAGATTAATGTCGGGTTTCTCTAGAAAAAAGTTCAACAGATTTTTGAGGGTTTCCTGCACAGGCGGTGCATTTTTCAGGCTGCGCCAGATAAGGTAGTCAAAGCGATTTGCAATTCGATGGGCAAGTTTCGCAGTGAGGGTGGTTTTACCGACACCGCCGAGGCCACAGAGCGCGACTAAGCGGGTGCGCTGGCAAAGCCGCTCCTCAGGAGAATCGCCCACAATCCATGATTCCAGCGTTGCTAGCGCCTGCTCGCGACCATAAAAAAGCGGTACATCGATGGCTGCTCCCCAGTCTTGAGACCTTCTGAACGCTTGAGCCGGTGGCGGTGCAGAGGGCTCAGAAGCCAGATTGGCAGACGGGTGATTGCCCAAATCAGCAATCGTTTCCCAGTCTAGATTCAGCGTGTCGCACAGCTCTGTAAACGTCGCAAAATCAACCGGCTTACCGCCTAGAAATTTCTTTACCGTCGCTAGAGAATAGCCCGCCCGCTCAGCCAGGGCGCGTTGAGTCTGAAACCCATTGCGCTTCACCGCAATTCGGATAGTATCCGCGTAGCCTGGATGAACTTTAATCGAACGGGGCATCGTAATTGCTCTGCCAGCGAAACTGGCTATATCAGGGACGTTAAACCCTACAAACGGTTGTGGGTATGCCTTCATTAAACCAGGCTATTTCACTTAATGGATCTATACGTCAATCGAACGTCATAGAGAAGCCCTCGGGGGGAAAACTGGAAGTCAGCCATATGTTGGCCTTTCGTAGCCCTTAACGTAGCCTTGTGCCCTGTCTAATAGAGACATAGAGCAGCAAACAAACGCTCTACATTCCACCCCAATAACTCAGGTATTCCCATGAAACGCTTTATCCTTTCCGCTTTTTCTGTTGTCCTCGCAGCAGGTGCAGTAGCCCCTACCGCTCAGGCCCTGCCTACAGTCGATCCCGATTTCAACCTTCAGACGCTACGTCTCAGTGAACTCGACGCTCGCAACAAATCTGAAGACGACCAGCCGCTCTACGATACGACCTACGACACTTATGAGCAGCAGGCGCTAGAGCAGCCAACTGTACAGAATGCACCTAGCTGGCAAAAGAAGCCTGTCAATGCTGACTCAACCGTATGGGAAAACGCTGAAGCGCAAAGTGAGGCCAACGATCAGTCTCCTTCCCTCACAGCGCGACGACAGGCGTCACTAGATCGTAGCTAGCCTATCTGAATAACACATCTACAACAGCCAACGGCTCATCAGCGGACACATCAGTTTGCTGACGAGCCGTCTACACGCTAGATACGCCAGTGATTTTGTTCAATACAGCGGCACACCCGGATGCATATGGTTTCTACTCTTCGCAATAGCGGTGCTTCTACGCTCGCTGTTGGCATTACTACAGGCATGTTAGGCGTTCTCTTCGACCTCTCTTTTGCCGCTCTCATTTTCTCTAATAGTTTGTCAGACTATCTTTCTGCGGGCATCGGATTTGTGCTCTTTAGCGCTGCTGCTGCCCGCATGATGGTGGCATTCCTGAGTTCATTTCCGGGCATGGTTTCAGATTTGGCGGCTATTCCGACAGCCATTCTTTCTTGGAGTACAGGAATGGTCGTTCGAGAACTGCCACCGACGGCTACGCCAGAAGCACTTTTAGTCACGGTGATTGCATCTATTGCCATTACGTCTCTGCTCACAGGCGCGTTCCTTTGGATTTTAGGAGAACTCAAGCTAGGCAATATTGTTCGCTTATTGCCCAATTCAGTGGTGGGTGGGTTTGTGGCGAGCAGTGGATTGCTGTTGGTTAAAGGAGCCGTTGAGATATTGATGAAGCAACCTTTGGATACCCTTTCACTGCGTAGCTTTGGTCAGGGCGCAACGCTAATGCAGTGGTTGCCTGGGCTATTGCTCGCGCTGTATTTGCTGGTCGTGACTCGTCGCCATCGTCATTCCTCGATCATTGCCAGTAGTCTTGTCGGGGCGATCGCGCTCTTTTACGGCTCTCTCTCGCTGGCTGGCATCACACCTGCCAATGCCAATGCACAAGGGCTCACCTTGGGTATTCCCTCCTTGCAGACAACTTGGCAGCTACTAAGCTGGTCTGATCTGTTACAGATTAATTGGCAAGCTATTGGCAGTCAGTGGATGTGTGCTGGAACGGTCAGTGTTTTAACAGCGGTGCTTCTGTTGATGAATGTGAAGGGGCTGGAGATGGTGATGGCCCAAGATATCGACTTCAACTATGAACTCAAAGTAGCCGGTAGTACCAATGTCTTGCTCGGCATGGGTGGCGGCATACTCGCGTTCCATTCCATGGGCAGCTCTATGCTCATGCACCGATTGGGGGGCCGCAGCCGCTGGGTGACGGTGATTGGAGCAACCACCTTTATTCTACTACCCTTGCTATTTTCTTCCTGGCTAACTTATTTCCCTACGTCTATTCTCGGCGGACTTTTGCTCTATTTAGGACTCTCTTGCTTGCAGGAGTGGGCATGGCAATCGCGCAAAAAGATGGCTCCTGTGGACTACTGCATTGTGCAGTTGATTTGGGTGGTCAGCGGCGTTGTCGGTTTTTTGCAGGCGCTGGCTTTGGGATGGGCGATCGCAGCCGGACTGCTGCTACATCAGTTCTTCACTAGAAAGTAAGACCAAAACGTATTGCCCACTTTCGATCTGCTGAATATGTAAGGACTGAATGGGTAGAGGGCAAGTGACCCATGCTGAAAGATAGAATTAAACAGGCAGCAAAGATTAAGTGGGCAGAAAAGACTGCCATAATTACGGAAAGTGGTTCAGGGATTGGAGGAGCGAGGGATTGGAAGAGCGATCGCAATATAGAGTCCATTTGACATCTTAAGTAGCGGCTGCAAGCCGCTTGAGCATTAGCCTGACGAAGCATAGGTTGATTTTAGCGTTGGCATTCGGCAGCGTGCGTCTCAAAGTTCTTGACCAAGCTCTTGCAGCGTTCCATCCAAGCATTGGAACGCTCCACCACCCATCGGGCAGCCACGGGCACAAATCCCGTCTGACCTCGCGCCGCTTTTTCGGCTTTGGACGGCTTCGGCGACCGCTCGAACTTAATCTTTCTCATAATCTTCGGATACACCTGCTTCGAGCGCCTTCGCTAACTTCGTCCGGATGATAGCCGTGGTCTAACAGGATAGTAATCTTGGGGATATTGACGGGCTTTGAGCGGAAGTAGTCGATGTTTTGCGTCAACATTTGAATCAACCCAGCATCATCGGAAAGGTTCGCCGGTGTGCAGAGGGTAAAGAAGGGAAACCCAAGTGTATCGACGGCTAGATGTCGTTTGATGCCATTCGTCGCTTTGTAGAAGCAGAAGCCTTTGGAGTCCACACTGGCATTGCAGGTATTCTTGACGGCTTGGGAGTCAATGATGATTAACGTGGTCCATTTGGGCTTTTTTTTTACCTGGGCTCGCACCTGCTCATGCAAAACCGTCATCAGTTTCTCAATCGTGCCCGATTCCCGCCATTGCTTGTAGTGCCAGTAAACCGTTGAATAAGGCGGCAGGTCTTTGGGCAAGTCCTCCCAATTGCAGCCATTCTTGAGGTGATAGAGAATGCCATCAACGATTTCTCGTTTTGTCCAGGCAGGCGGGCGGGTTTGCTTCTTCGGCGGTAACATCTCAAGCAACAGCGGCTCAAAGATTTCCCATTCTTCATCGCTAAGGCTGCTGGTATAGGCTGCTGATATAGGCTGTAGTCATTGGGATAGAGGCTTTGAATTCGACTGTTTATCATTATAATAGATCCCAAATGAGTTCTATAGGCAAGGTGTTATCACCTGACAAAACCGTCACGATAGCAGACCCCCGTCACTCGCTCTACGGACTCACGCTACCGCCCATTGGTGTAGCGAACAGGTCTTACAAAGGGCGTTGCTGTATCGTCTGGATTCGACCCGGACTCGAACGATTTGTCCTAGTGACATCAACTGACTTGTGTCCAAATTCTCGACCCAGTCATCCGGTTCCGCTATTATTGCGCGACAGTGAGGTAGGCAAGCGATATACTTTGGGAAACGGATGACAGTCCTTCGTTGGGGGAGCATTCAATGATTACCTTGCCTGGAGTTACTATCCGCAGCAAAATCTATGAGAGCTCAGCTTCTTTGGTGTATCGGGGCATCAGAGAGCAAGATAATTGTGCAGTGATTGCCAAAGTTCTCAAGCAGGATTATCCCTCTCCTCAGGAATTAACTCGCTATCGGCAGGAGTATGAAATTACTCGCTCTCTCAACATTGAAGGCAACATTGAAGGCGTAGTCAAGGCATACAGCCAGCAAGACTACCAGCGCACGCTGGTTATTCTTTTGGAAGACTTTGGTGGAGAGTCTTTAGAATACTGGATGCGGCAGCAATTGGACTTCTGTCCCATGCCGCTGTCGAGTTTTTTTGAATGTGGCGATCGCCATTACTGACACGCTAGGCAAAATCCATGCGGCTCATGTCATCCATAAAGATATTAATCCTGGCAACATTGTCTTTAATCCGAAGACTGGCGTTGTCAAAATCATTGATTTTGGCATTGCCACTCGCTTCAGCCGCACGAATCCCACATTCAAAAGCCTCCATCTTCTAGAAGGAACCCCTGCATACCTGTCGCCAGAGCAAACCGGGCGGATGAACCGGATGCTCGACTATCGCACTGATTTCTACTCACTGGGTGTAACCTTCTACGAACTGTTGACGGGACAATTGCCGTTTCCCACTAAAGATCTCCTAGAGCTAGTCCACTGCCACATTGCCAGATCGCCGACTCCCCCGCATGAATTGAACGCAACGATTCCCCAACCTGTTTCAGATCTGATTTTGAAACTGATGGCAAAGAATGCGGAGGATCGCTATCAAAGTGCCTGGGGCATCAAAGCAGATTTAGAGCGCTGTGCCCAGCAACTGGCAGAAATGGGTTCAATTGAACGCCATGTCATTGGGTCTGCAAGATGTTTCTGAGCAGTTCCGCATTCCTCAAAAACTGTATGGGCGAGAAGCGGAGATTGCAGCATTATTGGCGGCGTTCGACAGAGTGGCAGGGAATGAGGGAGTCGGGGAATGGGAAAGTGGGGGAGCAGCAGAAGACATTGCCCTATCACCGCATCGTGAAATGATGCTGGTCTCTGGTTATGCTGGCATCGGCAAAACGGCATTGGTGCAGGAACTCCATAAACCGGTCACAGCAAACCGAGGCTATTTTATCTCTGGCAAATTTGACCAATTTGGGCGCAACATTCCCTACAGCGCCATTGTGAATGCCCTGCAAAAGTTAGTGCAGCAACTCTTGAGCGAACCGGATGAGCAGGTGGAAGTGTGGCGATCGCGCCTGCTCACTGCTCTAGGAAGCAACGGACAAATCATCATTGATGTCATCCCCGAAGTTGAGTTAATTATTGGCAAGCAGTCGCCTGTACCCGAAGTTGGAGCAACTGAAGCACAGAATCGCTTTAATCTCACGTTTCAAAGATTTGTGCGGGCGTTTTGTGCAAAAGAGCATCCCTTAGTCATTTTCTTAGACGATCTACAGTGGATTGATTCTGCGACGTTGAAGTTAATCGAACTCATCTTGCTTGATGAGCAAATCCAGTATCTGTTTTTGATCGGAGCCTACCGAGATAACGAACTGACTCCAACGCATCCGTTGGTCTTAACGCTAGAGAGCCTGCGAAACCAGGGAGCAGTACTTCAGGAAATCATCCTGACCCCCTTAACGCTGGAACCGTTGACTCAACTGGTGGCTGAGACATTACATCACAATCCTGATACCGTTCGTTCCTTAGCCCAAGTCGTGTTGCGTAAAACCGAGGGCAACCCTTTCTTTGTTGGTGAATTTTTGAAGCTGCTGTATGGCGAAAACCTGTTGACTTTCGATTCCCAACAGTTGAGTTGGCAGTGGAACCTAGCTGAGATTGAAGCTCAAGATATCACCGATAATGTGGTGGAGTTACTGCTGCGTCAGTTTCAGAAATTACCGGAAGCAACACAGCAAGTTCTCTCCATCGCTGCTTGTGTTGGGTCTGAGTTTGATTTAGAAACGTTGGCGATCGTTTGCGAAAAATCACCGAAAGCAATTTTCCAGGCTCTACTAGCAGCAATACAAGCGGGATTAATTCAACCTTTGTCTGAATTGGACGAAGATTTGTTAGTTCAAGAGTATAAGTTTTCGCATGATCGCGTTCAGCAAGCGGCTTATGCTTTGATTGATGAATCGCAGAAACAGGTTGTTCATCTTCAAATCGGTCGCAATTTGCTCGAAAAAACTTCACCAGAGCAACGATCTGATCGGTTGTTTGAAATCATCGATCATCTCAATCAAGGACTTGAGCTAGTTACTGCTCGATCAGAACGAACTGAAATTGCCAGATTGAATTTAATGGCAGGTCAGAAAGCAAAGGCAGCAACGGCTTATGAAGCAGCTTTTAAGTATTTCACTACAGGGCTTAAACTCCTCAATTCAGAGAGTTGGCAGAGTGAGTATGATCTCACCTTAGCGCTGTACTCAGAAGCAGCAGAAGCGGCGTATCTCCAGGGTTGCTTTGATGAGATGGAACAATTGGTAGAAGTGGTACTTGATCGTGCCAAAACAGTGGTTGACAAAGTGCAGGCTTACGATAGCAGAATTCAAGGATATTTGTCACAGGGCAACCTGAAAGAAGCACTAAAAACTGGATTGGAAGCGTTAAAGCTCTTGGGAATAGATTTAATAGAAAATCCAAGTCAGGCAGATATTCAAAGGGAATTGGAGTCAACGGCTGCACTACTCGCTGAACGAGAAATCGAAGACTTGATTAATTTACCAGAGATGACTGCACCAGAACCACTGGCAGCTATATCAATCCTATCGAATATGGGGTCTGCTGCATTTATAACGTTACCAGCACTGTGGATACTGATTATATGCAAAACGGTAAATTTATCAATCAACTACGGTAATACTATCTGGTCACCGCTGTATTATGCCTGCTATGGGTTTGTTCTATGTGGAGTTGTTCAAGACTTTGAACTCGGCTATAAATTTGGTCAATTGGCTCTTACCTCGGCAGAACGATTGAATACCAAAAAAGGCAAGGCTAGAGCATTACAGGTATTTAGTGACCATATTATGCAATGGAAAGTGCATCTTAAGGAGACGATACCACTGCTGGTTGAGGCTTATCAGGGAGGAGTGGAAACCGGAGACTTTGAAATCTGCTGGTTATGCTGCATATTACGTGTGCCATAACTCATTCTTTGCTGGAGAGGAACTTACTCAACTGGAACAAAAAACAGCAATTTACAGCAAAGCGATCAATCAAATTAGACGAGAAAGTCCCTCGAATTGGCTGACAATATTGCGGCAGACCATTCTTAACTTGCTAGACAGGGCTGAGAATCCCAGCCGCTTAATCGGTAGGCTATGTAATGAAGATGAGGCGTTGCCACACGCTATTGCAGTTAAAGATGGAACTGCAATTCAAATACTCTATTTGCACAAAGTCATGTTGTGTTATCTATTTGAAGAACACCATCAAGCTGAACAGACTGCTATTTTGGCAAGGCAACATTTTGAAGAGGTGTCAGCAATAACGATTCTTCCTATATTCTGTTTCTATCATTCTCTAGCGCTTTTGAGCCTATCGCTTGATGCTTCAAACTCTGAAAAAGCAGCTTGGCTAAATTGTGTTAACACCAACCAAGAAAAAATGCAGAAATGGGCAGAACATGCCCCGATGAATTATCTACATAAATTTTATCTAGTCGAGGCAGAGAAAGCGCGAGTCTTAGGGCAATTTCTTGAGGCTGAAGAGTTTTATGAACGAGCGATCGCAGGTGCTGCTGAAAATGGGTATATCCAGGAAGAAGCATTGGCCTATGAATTAGCGGCTAAGCATTATCTAGCGAGAGGTCGAGAAAAAATCGCTCAGACTTACATGAAAGAGGCGCACTATTGCTATGATCGCTGGGGCGCAAAAGCTAAAGTTAAAGACTTAGAAAAACGCTATCCACAACTCCTCAACTCCAACCTGACTCGGCAATCGAATTTAACTTTGACCGATGCAACGATCCTTAGTCCGGCTGCGGAGATCGATTTGGCTGCGGTGATGAAAGCAGCTCAAGCCCTCTCAGAAATCATCCATCTCGATCACTTAATTGCCACGTTGATGCAGGTGGTGATAGAAAATGCAGGAGCCGCAACAGGCGCTCTGATTCTCCTAGAAGACGATCAGCTCACTGTGGTAGCTCAATGCAGTGGGAGTAGACAGTGCGACCTGGAAAAGATCGCTGTTACTGACTGCGCCACGATCCCTGTCTCCGTCATTCACTCGGCAGTGCGCACTCAAGAAACGCGGGTGTTTGATGATGCAGTCAGCGAACCGTCTTTTTTGACTGATCCTTATATTCAAAACCAACAGACGCGATCGCTCCTCTGTATGCCAATTCTCAAGCAAAGTCAGCTTATTGGCATCCTTTATCTAGAGAACAATCTCAGTACCGGAGTGTTTACGCGCGATCGCTTGCAAGTCCTTAAACTGTTGATTGCTCAAGCCGCAATTTCACTGGAGAATGCTCGATTATATGAACGGTTAGAAGACTATACCGAAACCCTAGAAAGGCGAGTAGAAGAGCGAACTCAAGCCTTGCAGCAAGAAATCGCTGAGCGTCAACAAACCGAAGCCGCTTTGAGACAAAGCGAAGCAAATTATCGCAACCTGCTACAGACCGCGAATTCAGTGATCATTCGCTATGATTCGCAAGGACGAATTCACTACATCAACGATTATGGGGTGAAACTCTTGGGCTATGAAGAACATCAGATTGTAGGGCGAACCTTATTTGAAACCATCATTCCAGAAACCGAACTCTCTGGACGCGATGTGAGACCCATGGTTCGTGATTTACTGCGCAATCCTCAATCGTACCCGCAAGGCGAGGGGGAAAACCTGTGTCGAGACGGTCGGCGAGTTTGGATGGCCTGGTCGAATCAGGCCATCTTTAATGAACAGGGAGAGGTCGTTGAAATCTTATCGGTGGGCAACGACACCACCCAGCGCAGACAAGCAGAAGAGGCATTACAACGCAGTGAAGCCAAGTTCCGAGCTATCTTTGCAAACTCCCAAGTGGGCATCTACCGAACCCGCATCTGTGATGGCTTAATTCTCGATGCCAATCAACGCTTTGCCGATCTATTTGGTTTTGATTCACCCCAAGAGATGATTGGAATTGAATACACTGTAGGCTATTGGGTCAATCCCAGCGATCGACAACAAGGCATTGAGGTGATGAAGCGGGATGGGGAAGTGCGGAGCTATGAAGCACAGATGCGAAAACGAGATGGGACAGTGTTCTGGGGACTTTTCTCTTCTTACTTGAATGCAGGCGATGACTACATCGAAGGGGTGCTTGCAGATATCAGCGATCGCAAACAAGCAGAAGTCGCGCTGCAAGCCTCTGAAGCAGAACTACGGGCGCTGTTTTCAGCTATTCCCGATCCAATGTGCATCTTCAATGCTGAGGGGCAAGTGGTCTGCGTAACCGAAGGGAATCCATCATACCAAGAGTTGTATAAAGAGGAACTTGCTGGCAAAACACTGTATCAACTCTTTGCTAAAGACCAAGCTGATGAATTGCTGGGTTACATTCAGCAGGTGCTGAGAACCCAACAAGTGCTCACCGTTGAATACAGCCAGTGGCTATCTGGACGAGAAATTTGGTTTTCGGCTCGGATTGCCCCGATTCGGCACGAGCAGGTGATTTGGTTGGCGCGAAATATTATGCTGCAAAAGCAAGCAGAAGCAACCTCGATTTTGGAAGAACGCAACCGCATGGCGCGCGAAATTCACGACACGCTCGCTCAGGCGTTTACAGGCATTCTGGCTCAGGTAGGAGCGGCAAAACAGGTGCTCACGGATGATGTAGAAGCAACCCAGGCACATCTAGACCTGATCAAAGAATTGGCACGAACTGGACTGACTGAAGCGCGGCGATCGGTCGTCGCGCTCCGTCCTCAGCTTTTGGAGGAAGGCAGTTTACAGAGCGCTCTCCATCGTCTCATCGCTCAGACTAGAGCTGCCGCAATGGATACCACTCTATACTATGAGATTGAGGGTGCAGTGTATGCTCTACCCACTGAAGTCGAGAATAACCTACTGCGGATTGGGCAGGAAGCATTAACCAATGCGATGAGACACGCCAATGCTGACGAAATTCGAGTGGAGCTAGGATATGATCGCCATCAGGTTTGCTTGCGTGTGAAAGACAATGGACAGGGCTTTGGAGTGGGGAGTATTCCATCCTCTGAGGGGTTTGGCTTACTCGGCATGAGCGAACGGGCAGAGCGCATCGGCGCACAGCTCACGATTCGGAGTCAACCTGGACAGGGAACAGAGATTATTGTCACCGTCAATCAGGAGTGAACATACGATGAGCCAAGCCACGACCATTCGGGTTCTGATTGCGGACGACCATGCCATTTTTCGGCAAGGACTAGCCACGATTATTGACCGTGACCCAGATATGCAGGTGATTGCCCAAGCTGAAAATGGGGAACAGGCGATCGCGCTATTTGAGGAACACCAACCGGATGTCACGCTAATGGATCTCCGAATGCCTGAAGTAGAAGGCGTTGCCGCCATCGGTGCAATTTGTGCGACGGCTAAATCTGCTCGGATTATTGTACTGACCACGTATGATAGTGACGAAGATATTTACCGGGGATTGCAGGCAGGCGCAAAAGGATACCTGTTGAAAGAAACTGAACCTGACGAGCTTCTGAATGCCATTCGCACCGTTCATCGGGGTCAGCGATATATTCCGCCCGATGTGGGAGCAAAGTTGGTACAGCGCCTCAGCAATCCAGAACTGAGTGAAAGAGAACTAGACAGTACTCCGCTCACTGGCGCAGGGGATGAGTAATGCTGATATTGCGGCGGCTTTGAGCATCGGTGAAGGCACGGTCAAATCTCATGTCAATCGGATTTTGAATAAGTTAGATGTGAGCGATCGCACTCAAGCTGTGATTGTTGCCGTTAAACGCGGCATTGTTTGTTTATAGGATGTACTTTCGATCAAATTGGGATTCTAACTTAAGTTATAACCCGCCTTCTACTCCGCGATGGCACGGTTGCTCTATCAATTTGTACTGTAAAAATTTTAACTTGCTGTAGACGACGGCCTGAAGGCGATCTCCTATATTGAGTTTATGCAAATAGAAGTGCATCAATCAGTCAAACCATGCTCCCTGAGCGCGGTAAGGCTGAGTGAATTTTCAACCCTAAAACATCGGAGATAAATCTATGACTTCTACCCCCACAGCTACAGACCCAACGCTACGCCAAGGCAGCTCTGGTACTGCTGTCAGTAAGCTACAACAATTGCTGAATGCCAAAGGAATCAACATTACAGTCGATGGAGATTTTGGCACTGCGACTCGCGCCGCAGTGGTTAAGTTTCAACAGCAGAATGGACTTGTTGCAGATGGTATCGTTGGCCCCCAAACTTGGCAAGCCCTTAGTCGAGGTGGCAATGCACCCATTCAACTGACTGATGCAGCCATTTACTACGAGCCATCGAAATATTTCTATCAAAAAGAGGCGTTTGAATGGTTGCAATCCCAGATTTCTAGATCAGCTCTAGAGGAATTTGCTCGCCGTTGGCGGAACCTACGCTAACGCAGCAATCACGATCTCAAAGTTATTCAGCCTAGGTTCAAATTGCTGACGCTGGGAATGCCCTAAATCGTAAGGGTTTTCCCAGCGTTCATGGCAAGGTTCCGGGCTTGATGCAGATGTAGAAAAATGAACGACGATCATAGTAGCCAGAGTTCCTTACTTGTACCCCCTTGAATCCAAGATTGGATTCAAGGTGTGCTGAGTGCAAAGGTAGTGCTGGCGATGTATGGAGATTATCAAGACCCAAGAAGCGCGGACGCTTACAAGCTGATTAAAGTCATCAAACGAGAACTTAATTTTTCTCTTGGAGAGGATTATTTATGCTTCATCTTCCGTCATTTCCGCATAGATTCATCCTCATGCTCAACGGGCAGCCCAAGCTGCCAAAGCCGCTGCTGTCCTTGGACAGTTTTGGTTAATGCAGATACTTTATTCGCCTATCAACAAAGGTTGGAGAATGGTTATCTTGTCGAGTACGCCAATGATTTAGGACTTGACATTCCTCAATTTCTCAAAGAGTTGGATAAACAAGTGCATGTTGATCGCACCAGAGAAGATATCGAAGGCGGAATCCAGAGTGGAGTAACGACTACCCCAGCCCTATCTATCAATGAAAATTGGTATGTGGGCACTGGAACATGACGGAGTTGAGGGCAGCCATTATGACTGCAAATTACTAGCCTCCCCAATCTTTGCTTCCAATTCATACTTAGGAGATTGCAATGCCTTACGTTACTGTCGGTCAAGAAAATTCTGCAAACATCGATCTCTACTACGAAGATCTTGGGATAGGTCAACCTGTCGTACTCATTCACGGATTTCCCCTCAACGGTCATTCCTGGGAAAAGCAGGTCTTAGTGCTGCTAAATGCAGGGTATCGAGTAATTACATACGATCGCCGAGGATTTGGCAACTCCAGCCAACCCTCATCTGGCTATGACTACGATACCTTTGCCGCCGATCTCAACGCCCTCATGACCGAGCTTGACTTGCAAAATGCCGTGTTGGTTGGCTTCTCAATGGGAACGGGCGAAGTCACTCGCTACTTTGGCAAATATGGCTCAGAGCGGGTGCAGAAAGCCGTGCTGATGGCTCCAGTGCCGCCCTTCCTACTGAAGACCGAGGATAATCCCGAAGGCGTTGACAAAAGCGTTTTCGATGGCATTATGAAAGCGATCATTGAAGATCGTCCAGCTTACTTTTCGGCATTTTTCAAAGAATTCTTCAATGTGGATGTGTTGCTTGGCGAGCGGATTAGCAACGATGCCATTCAAGCCAGTTGGAATGTGGCTGTAGGGGCTTCTGCAAAGGGAACGTTGGATTGTGTACCTTCCTGGCTAACTGATTTTCGCGACGATCTGCCCCGGATTGATGTACCCACTCTGATTATTCATGGTGATGCCGATCGCATTTTGCCACTTGAGTCTACCGCAGCCAGACTCCCGCAGCTAATTAAAAACAGTCAACTTGTTGTCATTCCTGGCGGGCCTCACGCCATCAATTGGACTCATGCCGATCAAGTCAATCCCGTGTTACTGGACTTTCTTCAGCGCGTGAATTCATCCGATTGATCGGTTGCTTTTGCTCGTTGAATTGTAGATTGTTAAATCCACATTTTTAGCAAGGACGTGTTGATATGGAAAAAGGAAGATTGACAGCATTCAGTGATGGTGTCATCGCCATCATCATCACGATTATGGTACTGGAATTGAAGGTGCCCCACGGAGATGATTTAGCTGCATTACATCCGCTAATTCCCTCATTTCTAAGCTACATCCTTAGCTTTATCAATTTGGGAATTTATTGGAATAACCACCATCATTTATTTCAGGTAGCACAATATGTCAGCGGTCGAGTTTTATGGGCTAATTTGCATTTGTTATTCTGGCTATCGCTTATTCCCCTTGTCACCGCCTGGATGGGCGAAAATTACTTCACCGCTTTACCTGTTGCCTTTTATGGTGGTGTGCTGTTGTTTAGCGCAATTGCTTATTTAATTCTGACGATGACTCTGATTGTTCACCACGGTCAAGGCTCGGTAATCGCGACTGCCATCGGGAGAGATTTTAAGGGTAAGGTATCAGTGGCGATTTATGCCGTATCGATCCTCCTCGCCTTTGCTAATTCATGGTTGGCTTTTAGTCTCTATGTATTAGTAACAATGATGTGGTTGATTCCAGATCGCCGGATTGAGAAAGCAATGCGCTGATCGAAGTATCGTCATACTGCCATCTACGCCAATAACCTGCAAGATTGACAATGAGGTTCAATCGCATAGACTCACTCAATTCGCTCATCTCAGGAGTAATCAATGATTACCACAGCACTCCATCTCATTCACGATGTCAACATACTAAACAAAGGAACACAATGAATAAACCAAAGTTTTTTGTCACCCCTGGCTATGGGGAATATATGCTGAATCGATTGCATTACTCGCAAGCGGTCAAAATTGGCGATCGCGTGGAAATATCAGGCCAAGGCGGCTGGGATGACGAGCTGCAAATTCCCGAATCGCTTGCGGACGAGATTGCTCAGGCGTTTCGGAATGTAGAGCGAACCTTAGCAACTGCGGATGCTAGTTGGGAGCATGTTGTCCACGTTAATTCTTACCATGTTGGCGGGTTTCCTCCGGAGGTTAACGAGGTGATGGTCAAGCTATTTCGTTATTACATGCCCAACCATGCCCCCATTTGGACAGAGGTAGGAGTTGCGGCTCTTGGACTTCCAGCGATGCGGATTGAGATCCGCGTTACTGCAATCACGAGCTAAAACCGGCGTTGTTGCACCAATGTAAAAACAGCACTGTTATTCTAGCTGACCCTCAGGTTGAGGGCCTTTCTTCAATTAGCAGAGATAGCTATCCGGCTTAGCCACTTGAATCATCCGGTTGAGTACCAGACACTGCATCGTCAACTCATTCACCTGTCTGTCCATTTTACGCGAAGAGACTTTGCCGCCAAAGGCTGTTTTGAACCGAAACATCGTGGTTTCAGCCAGCGAACGACGATGATAGCCAATCAGCCGCTTCCACTTAGCTCGACCCACCAAACGAATTTTTCTTAAGTTCTCGTCTCTCGGATGGCGAGGGGTCTTGCGATTGCCATGGAACCAAATCCTGGCATTGCGCTGCGGTGGAATCCCCGCCACCGCGCCTCTGGCCTCAATAAAGTCATAGCAATAACCGGTATCGTAAGCACCGTCGGCATCGACCTGAGAAATCGGGTCGGTAATCTCGTCCAGTAGCCCACCAAGCATTTCGCCGTCGTGACAACTATTGTCGGTGACCGCGCTGGCTAGAATTTCTCCCGTGGCCTCATCGACCGCTAGGTGTAGCTTGCGCCATGTCCGCCTTTTACTGACGCCGTGCTGCCGAGTCTGTCTTGGTGCGCGTTCCCTAGCGCCGCAAAGCGACGCGGGGTCGCACCGCTTCCACTCTCCTTCCCCATAGACCTTCACGCCGGTACTATCGACCACCACATGCCGCTTCCCACTCGTCGGCACCACTGGCAACGCCACCTTTAAGCGCTTTAGTCGTCTCGATATCGTCGTATGCTCAGGCACACTCAACTTCACTTGCATGAGTTGAAAGATAGATTCTACTAAGCCGCATAGCGCCCGACCCGGTAGCCCGAACACGCTCTTGAGACTCACCATTGTCACTATCGCTTGGTTCGTATAGGTCGCTGTCGCACCAGGTTGACCTGTCTTTTCTTTCACTTCCCAATCGGCCAGTATTTCGGGCGATATCCAAAAGGTGAGGCTTCCTCTCTGCTTCAATCCAGCGTTATACTCTGACCAGTTGCGAATGCGGTAGCTCATGAAGTTTCGGTTTTTGGTGGTACTTAAACTTTACTTCATCTACCCCTTTCGCAACCCCTATTGGTTATTCGTGCAACAACGCCACTGTGTTTATTGATTGAAACAGGAGAAATAGAATGATACTTCAAGATAAAGTGGCGTTAGTCACTGGCGGCACAACGGGTATTGGTCGAGCAACGGCGATCGCTTATGCCCAACAACAAGCCAAGGTGGTAGTGGTGGGTCGTCGAATTGATGAAGGTGAAGAAACTGTTCGATTGATTAAGGAAGCTGGCGGAGAGGCGATTTTTGTGCAAGCAGATGTCACCAAAGAATCTGATGTTAAAGCGATGGTTGATAAAGCGGTTAGCGTTTTTGGTCGGTTAGATATTGCCTTTAATAATGCCGGAACTGTCGGCGAAAATCCCTCATTAATCGAGCAAACAGAAGCTGAATACGAGCGCACGATGAACGTCAATGTTAAAGGTGTTTGGTTGTCGATGAAATATGAAATCGCTCAAATGTTGAAACAGGGAAGTGGTGCGATCGTCAATACATCATCGGGGGCTGGAGTCGTTGCAGTTCCTACCCAACCCCTCTACACTGCGAGTAAACATGCAGTAGTAGGCTTAACAAAAGCCGCCGCGCTTCAATATGCCAAAGCGGGTATTCGCATCAATGTCGTTGCACCAGCAGCAATCGAAACAGATATGTTTGAAGCAGCTACAGGTGGGCAGGATGAGGTCAAAGCTTACATAACAGGACTCCACCCGATCGGACGAATTGGAACACCGCTTGAAGTTGCAAATGCAGTTCTGTTTTTATCATCTGACTTGGCATCGTTCATAACAGGTGAAACGTTGATGGTAGATGGTGGGTATGTAGCGCAGTAGTTGATCGGCAGTGCGACACGTTACGATACAGCACTTCATTCCAACGCGCACGCGCAAACTAAAAAAAGTGAAGGCGAGGAGTTGGTTATCGGTTCCTCGCCCCGCATTCCCGATCAGAGTGTCCGTAACACCCTGGGAAGTGGGTTCTTTCGATCAAGTTCGCATTCTAACTTGGAAGCAGGAACTTACATTGATTGGCTGCGGATTGTTGCGATCGCGCAGCGTGTGCACAGCACGTATCGCCTTTTCCAACCAATCTAAATAAGTCTGTTCCCGTTGCTTCACTAAGTCCAAAACCAGTCGATGCAGTTTTTGTTCGCGCGATGCAGTCGGATTACTCAAAGATAAAGCCTCGATTTCCTCACACTGGGCTAGCTTTTCTTGCCGTGCTTCCAGTTCCTGCTCTAGCAGATACACGATCGCCTCGTTAGGCAACTGAGCCGAGTTATAACTATTTCTCCTCCTCGATGAATTGGGCCCTGTGAATCAGAAGCCCGGTCAAGCAAAAGGCGCACCGGATCATCCCCATCGTGGCTTTGAAATCGTCAGCTACGTTCTGGATGGACGGCTGGAACACAAGGACTCGGTCGGTCATGCCGGACTGCTCAATCCCGGTGATGTGCAGTGGATGACCGCTGGGGCAGGCGTAGTGCATTCCGAAATGCCAGAAGCTGAGTTTACCCGCACGGGTGGGCGACTGCACGGCATTCAACTGTGGGTCAACTTGCCGCAGCGGGACAAGATGATTGCTCCTCGCTATCAGGAAATTCCATCAGCGCAGATTCCGGTGGCTCAGACCAAAGACAGATCCGTGACGGTGCGCGTGATTGCGGGAGAAGCGTTGGGGGCGAAAGCGGTGATTGAAACCCACACCCCGATTATCTACCTGAACTTCACGCTACAACCGGGAGCAAGCATTGTTCAATCGGTACCGAAAGAGTACAACGCCTTTACCTATGTCCTCGATGGGTCTGGTTTGTTTGGCACTGAGCAGGAACGGGGTGAGGATGGGCAAATGGTGATTTTTGCACCGGATGGGGAGGAAGTGATGATCGCCAATCCTGCGGATGCTACCCAACCCCTTGATCTACTGCTGATTGCTGGAGTGCCGCTGAATGAATCCGTGATGCGCTATGGCCCTTTTGTGATGAACACTGAAGCCGAAATACTGCAAGCGATCGACGATTACCGAAATGGAAGGATGGGACACATTCATGCTTAACACGCTTCAACACCACATCACCCAACATCAATTGCTGACCGATATCCGCATCAAGTTATTGCATTTGCATAAACTGTTGTTGGATATAGAGCGTATTCGTTACGAACAAGTGCGCGGGCAAGTCTCTAAAGGTGAACTGCTGCAACTGGTAATCAATCACGATCAATTTGCCTGGTTACATCGCCTCTCAGAATTGATTGTGCAAATTGATGAGTTAATCCACGCTGATGAAGCTGGAAATGACTTTGCTGTGAAGTATGATGCGGCGTTTCAACGCAACCCTGATGTGGTGTTAGCTCATGCTGATTTGGTCACACTGCTAGCGACTAAAGCCCAACTGTAACAGGTGAAAAACGTTTGACTGATGATACTACCTGCTTTGATAGTCACTCCAAACCGATGTACTCTCAAACAAATTAGTGCACCCGATTCCAACTTAAGTTATAGCCAACCTTCTACTCCGCGATCGCGTGGCGACTCTATCAATTTGTACTGTAAAAATTTTAACTTGATATAGACGACAGCTTGAAGGCGATCTCCTATATTGAATTTATGCAAATAGTCATGGAGTCAATTGATTGAGTAAGTTAATTGCCAGGTTTCATGGCTGATACCGATTTAGAAACATGAGCGGCGATCATAGCCACAGTTCCTTACTTGTACCCCCTTCAACCCAAGATTGGATTCAAGGTGTGCTGAGTGCCAGGGTAGTGCTAGTGATGTATGGAGACTATCAAGACCCTACAAGTGCAGACGTTTACAAGCTGATTAAAGTGATTAAACAAGAACTTAGTGCTTCTTTTGGAGAGAATTATTTATGTTTCGTCTTCCGCCATTTTCCGCAAACTCAGATTCATCCTCATGCTCAACGGGCAGCCCAAGCCGCCGAAGCTGCCGGTGCCCAAGGACAGTTCTGGTCAGTGCATGATACTTTATTTACCCATCAACAAAAGTTAGAGAATGGTTATCTTATAGAGTATGCCAACGATTTGGGGCTTGATATTCCTCAGTTTCTCAAAGAGTTGTCTAAACAAGTGCATGTTGATCGTGTCAGTGAAGATATCGAAGGCGGAATACAGAGCGGAGTAACAACTGTCCCAGCCCTGTTTATCAATGAAATTCGGTATACTAATCACTGGAATACGACGGAGTTGATGGCAGCCGTGATTGCTGCAAGTCATTAAGCTCCCCGCTCCCAATTCACATCTGACTTGTTTGTTAGTGCTAGTCAGCGATCAAATGCGCGATGGCTAGCTTTTGCCTGTTTTGTTGAGTAAATTGCCAATTTTTGAACCATGCTAACAATTGCAACGCCAACCATTGAAGCCAATCAGAAGGGCTTAACGCGCATCCGATTGCAGCAAGCAATCGACTATATTCATACTCACCTTGATCGAGATTTGTCGCTGACTAAACTAGCAAGCATGATCAATATCAGCCCAACTTACTTTGCCAGTTTATTCAAACAGGCGATAGGAATTCCGCCGCACCAGTATGTGATTCAACAGCGGGTGGAACGGGCGAAAATGATGTTAAAGAGAACGGATTTGGCGATCGCAGAAATTGCCCTACAAGTCGGCTTCTCCAGTCAAAGCCATTTGACGCAGCACATCAAGCGATTCACTGGAAAGACCCCCAAGCAAATTCGCTAACACCATAAGAATCTGAAAGAAACCAAGCCTCGGAACACATTACATTCAAGTTAAATCAGACAAGAATCTGAAGCAGCATTCATAGAAGATTTCATTGCCTTACGTTCCTATCAGTCAAGAAAATTCTGCAACCATCGATCTTTACACGGAGAGCTATAGCTATGTCTAAAAATCCAAAAATCGGCCTAGAAGGACTACTTCGTCCAGAAGATAGCATCCTGGTACTGATTGACCACCAGCCTTATCAGTTTACCAACTTAAACAGCCATGAACCGACGATGATCATTAACAATGTTATTGGTCTTGCCAAATCGGCAAAGGTGTTCAACGTACCCACAATCCTCACCACAGTCATTGAAGAAAGAGGGGGATATATCATTAAGGGACTACAGGATGTTTTTCCTGATCAAAAACCGATCAACCGCACTTTCATCAATACCTGGGAAGATCCAAACGTTACCGATGTCGTGAAGGAAAGTGGCCGCAAGCAACTTATATTTGCTGCGCTTTGGACAGAGATCTGTCTTGCGATGCCAGCAATCCAGGCGCTTGGTGAGGGTTATGAAGTATTCATCGTCACCGATGCTTCGGGCGGTGTGACTGCGGAAGCTCATGACATGGCGGTTCGCCGTATGGTTCAAGCTGGCGCGGTTCCCATCAACTGGATGGCTGTCCTTGCCGAATGGCAACGTGACTGGGCACGCACAGAAATATCTGAAAGTGTATCAGAGATTCTTCTTGAGCATGGCGGGGCTAGTGCAGTGGCCCTTGCATGGGAGCTTCAGCTCCTTGCAACAACCCCTCCAGTGACCTCAGGTGGACATTAACACATGAGGTTTCCTCGTCGCTTCTGGTTAATTCGTATCATGAAATAGAACTGAGATTTTATCTTCGCCCACAACGTCAACTAAGAATGGATCGTACGAAAATGAGTATTCAGCAGTTAATCACGCCCGAAAAGCACGACTTAGGTGGGTTTAGCATACAGCGCAGCCTACCGAGTGAAACCCTAAAAATGGTTGGGCCTTTCATCTTCTTTGATCACTTAGGCCCAGCTATTTTCCCGGCTGGAAAAGGCGTCGATGTTAGACCCCATCCACACATCAATTTAGCGACGGTTACCTATCTGTTTGAAGGCAGCCTGCTGCATAGAGATAGCCTAGGTATAGTACAAGAGATTATCCCAGGGGAGGTGAACTGGATGACAGCGGGCAAAGGTATTGTTCATTCTGAGCGATCGCCTGAGAGCTTTAGAGAGAAAGAATCTACACTTCACGGCATTCAGACCTGGATTGCCCTCCCCGAAACCGCTGAAGAAGTTGAACCCAGCTTTTCACACTATCCGGTGACTGATTTACCGAGATGGACTCAAACAGGTACCCGCGCAACCCTGATCGCCGGTAGCTACCAGTCTCACCAATCGCCAGTTAAAACTTACTCTGAGACGCTTTACCTAGCGCTCGTTTTCACGGCGGGTAGTCAATTTCAGCTAGCGCCGATAGGCGGTACAGAAAGAGCCGTTTATAGCGTCACATCCGGCCTATTTGTAAATGGAAAGCCGTTAGAGCCATATCGTCTAGCCGTTTTAGCGCCGGATGAGTCTGTAAATATCAGCGCGGAGACTGAGGCAAAAGCAATGATTATCGGTGGGGCACCCTTGGGCGATCGCGCCAAGTACTGGAACTTTGTGTCGAGCCGCTCAGCCCGTATCGAGCAGGCAAAACGAGATTGGCAAGACCGCCGCTTCCCGGCGGTTCCCGGTGAAACTGAATTCATTCCGCTCCCTGATAATTCAGATCACGTAATAGCGCAACCTCTCTGAAATAGTCCAGACATTTGTCTGGGCAAGCGCTAAAACCCCTGATCTCTCGTTGGCTAGACCACTGTGAAAGAGGGCTTAAACTCCCATTCTGCCGTTGGCCCCCAAAAACTGTCCGGAGTGTTGATAAATATAAGTATGAAAAAAACATTTCTGCTGTGGATAGTGGTTGGCATACTGGGTGCCCTATTGGCTCAACCCGGCGCGATCGCCCAAACGACCCAAATTATTCTATTTGACGGGCCTGACTATAGCGGTGAACAGCGATCGTTTTCCTTTGGGGTGCGTGACTTAAACAATCAGGGCTTTAATGATCGCGCCGAATCAATGGTTGTGGTTTCGGGCACCTGGCAAGTCTGCTCTGACTTTGGCTCCCGAGGCAACTGCAAAACCTTTAGCCCCGGCAACTACTCGTCGTTGGGTTCCTTTGGGCTAGCCAATGCCATTACCTCCATTCAGCCCGAAACCACCACTACGCCGTCGGTCGGTGGCGGCGCTAGCCCCCGCATTACCGTCTATTCAGACCCTGGCTTTAGCGGTAACAATACCGTCTTTACCACTTCCATTAACAATCTCATCCCCCGCGGGCTCAACGACACCATTTCGTCGATTCAAATCGATGGTGGCAACTGGCAGCTGTGCGCCGACGTAAACTACCGGGGCAGTTGCCAAACTCTTAGGCCCCGGCAGCTACAGCAACCTCAGCGCCCTGGGGCTGCAAGACACCATCAGCTCAATGCAGCTAGTCAGCAGCGATAGCTCGGGCAGCAGTGGGTCTAGCGGTAGCTTGATCACGGTGTACCTCGACGTTAACTACGGTGGTAGCAGCATCACGGTCTCTGACTCGATCTACGACCTGATCCCTCGGGGGCTCAACGATCAGATCTCCTCGGTGCGCATTCAAAGCGGCACCTGGCGACTGTGTTCAGACGTCCGCTACCGAGGCAACTGCCGTACCCTAGGCACCGGCAGCTACAGCGACCTGAGCGGTCTAGGCTTGCAAGACAACATCAGCTCGATTCAGCGCATCCAGTGATCGCGCTGGAGACTGGACAGCCGGGACGGCTACCCCAAAAGAATTGTCCTAAATATAGTTTCATTCGCAAAACGCTTGAGAAATGATATGGAAGTTGGAATTGACAGTTTTGCCTCGGTTGGAACGAGTGAAAATGGTGAAACGGCGGATGCCACGCAATCTATCGCCGAACTGCTGGAGAGAATAGAGCAGGCGGATCGTTCTAGTTTGGATATCTTCGGTATCGGCGAGCATCATCGGCATGAATTTTTAGATTCGGCAAACGCGGTTATTCTCGCCGCTGCCGCCGCACGCACCGAGCGCATCCGCCTGACCAGCGCGGTTACGGTGCTGAGCGCGGCTGACCCGGTGCGCGTGTTTCAACAATTCGCCACGCTCGATTTGATTTCAAAAGGTCGTGCCGAAATGGTTGTTGGGCGCGGCTCGTTCACCGAAGCCTTTCCGCTATTTGGATTCAGTCTCGGCGATTACGACGAGATTTTCGCTGAAAAGCTCGAACTCTTGCTCAAAATTCGAGACAATGAAACGGTCGATTGGTCGGGCAAATTTCGCCCCGCGCTGGAAAACCAAGCGATTTATCCGCGTCCGCTGCAAAAGCCGTTTCCTATCTGGCTCGGGGTCGGCGGTACGCCGCAATCTTTCCGCCGCGCCGGAATGCTTGGACTGCCCCTCGTGGTTGCCATTATCGGCGGCGAAACGCATCGCTTTCGCTCGCTCATAGATTTATACCGCAATGCTGGAGAGTACGCCGGACACGCGCCCGAAACATTGAAAGTTTCATTGCATTCAATCGGCTATGTCGCCGACACGACCGAGCAAGCCGTTGAAGAATTCTTTCCGGGCTACGCCGAAACCTTTACTAGAATTGGCAGAGAGAGAGGCTGGCCGCCCGTTACGCGCGCCGCTTTTGACGCGCAGCGCGGCACGACCGGCGCGTTACTGGTCGGCAGTCCCGAAGAAGTGGCGGAGAAAATCCGCCGTCACAGCGAATCGCTCGGCGGCATTTCGAGAGTAACTTTTCAAGTGGACAACGCGCAGATGAACCACGCCCAACTGATGCGCTCCATTGAGCTGATTGGAACGCGAATGTCGCCGCTCTTGAACAATTAAAATATGCGGGCACCAAGGCAGCAATCACTGGCTATGCGAAAGGTGTTCAGCGTGATCTTGGCCCGCGCAATCAAAGGAGAAAAGAGATGAAAGAAATGACTGAGCAGTTTAGTGCAAATATGCGCTCGACGCTAACACAGCTAAGCAGCTCTGGGCGAAAAACGAGGAATTGATCAGCGCTGCGTCTTGTAAGGTTGTCGCGCAAGAATCTGACAAAACACCTTAAGAATCTGAAAGAAACCGAGCATTAGAACTCATTACACTCAAGTTAAATCAGACAAGACTCTAAGGCGTTATTCATAGGAGATTTCAATGCCCTACGTCACTGTTGGTCAAGAAAATTCTGCAACTATTGATCTCTACTACGAAGATCTTGGGACAGGTCAGCCGATTGTTCTCATTCATGGATTTCCTCTCAACGGTCATTCCTGGGAAAAGCAGGTCTTAGTGCTGCTGAATGCGGGGTATCGAGTGATTACCTACGACCGCCGAGGATTTGGGGCTTCTAGCCAACCCTCGTTTGGCTATGACTACGATACCTTTGCAGCAGATTTGAACGTGTTGATGACCAAACTTAACTTGCATGATGCTGTGTTGGTCGGCTTCTCAATGGGAACAGGCGAAGTCACACGCTATTTTGGCAAGTATGGCTCAGAGCGTGTACGCAAAGCCGTGCTGATGGCTCCTGTGCCCCCCTTCTTACTAAAGACCGATGATAACCCCGAAGGCGTTGACCAAAGCATCTTCGATGGCATTATGAAAGCGATTGTTGAAGACCGGCCCGCCTACTTTTCCACATTTTTCAGAGAATTCTTCAATGTGGATGTGTTGCTGGGCGAACGCATCAGCAACTATGCCATTCAAGCCAGTTGGAACGTGGCAGCAGCGGCTTCGGCTAAAGGGACTTTAGATTGCGTCCCGTCCTGGCTTACCGACTTCCGCGACGATTTGCCCCGCATTGATGTACCCACTCTAATCATTCATGGCAATGCTGATCGGATTCTGCCGCTTGAGTCCACCGCAGCAAGACTTCCAAAGCTAATTAAAAACAGTCAGCTTGTCGTCATTCCTGGCGGGCCACACGCCATCAACTGGCAGGGCTATTTCATTTTCGGCTAAATGAGATAACGTTTAGGTACCAGCCCTTTCATCGGATTGCTCATGGGACTACCTACGAAAACGGTACCTGCTGCTGCTGTCAACGATCAGTCAACCTTAACCTCTGAGCAGCTAGAGATTATAGCCGTCTTTTCAGAGATACCCGACGCGCGCCATAGCCTGGGGAAGCGTCATCATATCGCGCTATGTCTGGCCTTATTCACGCTGGCTATAGCGGCAGGGAACCAAGGCTTTCTGGCGATAGGCGACTGGCTCAAAAGCTACCAAACGGAACTGATAGAGCTATTCAATCCCCCGAAACAAAGGTTGCCTTCCTACAGCACTATTCGGCGGGTGTTATTGAAGCTGGACTACAAACAGTACTCAGCGGCCCTGGCTCGATTCTTTGATATCGAGCCGTTACCGGGAGAGACACTAGCAATGGATGGGAAGCAACTGCGCGGGTCGTATCAGATAAAGACTAACAACCCTGAGTCACCGCCCCATCCGGCTATTCTGCTGGTGAGCGCCTACATTGTTGAGCGTGGGCTGATTCTCGAACCCCATCAGGTCGATAGCAAAACTAACGAGATTAAGGCGCTGCCAGAATTCATTGAGCAGCTTGCCCTCAAAGGAGTTGTGATTGCCTTTGATGCCATCAGCACCCAAAAAAACATGTCAGCTGATTGTCGATAGTGGCAACCACTATCTCGGTGCGCTCAAAGGCAATCAGGGCAACTTGCTCAAAGACGTGGAGGCTCACTTTATCGCACAGCAGGTTCACACTGACATCAATGAAGGTCACGGGCGCTGGGAAAAGCGAGTCGTCAGCCTTTGCCAGCAGTTGGAGAACATCAAACCCTGGCCAGGACTCGAAACGCTCGTTCGCGTAGACAGCGAGCGGCGCTTCAAGGTCGGTGGGCATGAGCGCTATTCTCAGGAAACCCGCTACTACGTGGCTTCTTTTATCGAACCGGTTGCCGATATTGCCAACAGAATTAGAGGCTATTGGGGAGTAGAGAACAAAGTGCACTATGTGCGTGATGTCACCCAAGGTGAAGATGCCTCACGCATTCGGATGCAGCAACTGCCACAGAACTTTGCAGTCGCTCGTAATTTCGCGCTCAACGTTTTCAGAAACAACGGCTTTACGAACATGGCTCAAGCTCAGCGTTGCTGTCAGTTTGGACTAGATGCCCTCAAGCAGCTCTTTAGAATGAAATAGCCCTGCATCAACTGGACTCATGCTGACCAGGTCAATTCCGCGTTGCTAGACTTTCTTCAGCAGGAATAATCAGTGACTTGCTGCATTTCTAGACTTGTGAAAAAACTCTGTGATTCATCCGGTAAGTCAGGCTCACATGCTAGTCTGAGTGAAGTGTTGAAAATTAACAATCGAGATTTATCGTTAGCTCAACTGGCAAGCGTGTTAATATCAGCCCCACTTACTTTGCAAGTTTGTTTAAGCAGGCCATGGGAATTTCGCCTCATCAGTACGTGATTCAGCAGCGCGTAGAACGAGAAAAAGTGATGTTGAAAAAGACAGATTTGGCAATTGCAGACATCGCTTTACAAGTCGGCTTCTCTAGCCAAAGCGATTTGACGCAGCACCTCAAGCGATTTGCTGGAGTAACACCGAGACAGGTTCGCTAACATAATAAGAACCTGACAAACTGCCATAAGAATCTGAAAGAAGTTGAGTAGTGGAACTTACTACAATCAAGGTAGCTAAGACAAAGAAAATCTAGAAGTTAATCACCATGACTAAAGTTCTTTCTAACCACCCAAGGAAGTCAGAAAAGACTGCCGCCGCGTCCTCATCTCGCTCCAACGAGGTACCTCGTTCGGGCTGTCCCGAGGTCGCTGTCGACCTCGTCTCAAGCGAGACTGATTCTCTCCATGACTCTCCAGTCAATTATGCTTTGACTGCGATCGCGCAAGAAGTCGCTGAGTTGCTGAAACAGTCCTATCCACTGCAAACTGATGAAATCGATAGCGCGGAATTAATGGCCGAGGACAATTCTGCTGAATGATTGATCGCTAGCTGTTAACAAAGTCTGTCCAATGAGAGAATCATAGATCGCTAGGGGAAACTATTTCCCAGAAGTCACCTTAGTACTGTTTCGACTGTCCGTAAACGCTCAACATCTCGAATAGGAGGTGCACCAAACATGCGGGCATATTCGCGACTGAACTGTGAAGTACTCTCATACCCAACTTGATAAGCAGCTTGAGTTGCGTCGACCGCCTCCGCCAGCATCATCTGACGCGCGGTTAACAATCTCAATTGTTTTTGATATTGCAGCGGGCTCATTGAGGTGACTGCTTTGAAATGGCGATGGAACGATGCTGTAGACATATTTGCTTGCTCAGCGAGATCCTCAACCCGCAGCGGCTGGGTAAACTCTGCCTTAATTTGTCTGATTACTTCTGCAATTCTCTGCATGTTGCTGCCAGCGGTGGCAACCTGACGAACAGCTTCACCTTGGTGATCGCTGAGCAGACGGTAATAAATTTCGCGGATCATCATCGGGGCGAGAAACGGGATATCCTGTGGTGTCTCTAACAGGTTGATTAACCGGATGACGCAATCGAGCAAAGACGGATTAGCATCGCTAACGCACCAGCCTCTGACCGAGTTTTCTTTGCGATCGCTGTCTGGGTTTGTTTGAGCGATAATCTCACAGAGTTGAACTGGGTCTAGCTTCAGCTTCAAGCCGAGATAGGGTTGATCGGGTGTCGCCTCGATCATGCAGACGCTCAACGGCAAGTCCACTGGCATCACCAAATATTGAGCAACACCATATTGAAAGATTTCCTCATTCAGCGATAATTTCTTTTCGCCCTGTACCACCATAGCAAACAACGGTTCGCTGAGCGTTTGGATGGTTTTACAAGTATCGCATCGCACAAAGACTAAGGAATTGATCGTAGTTGAATAATAAATATCTCCATTGCTGTCTGTATGTCGGTCAATGAGTGCCGCCAATTCTGCACATTTAGCGATCGCAGGGCGCTGCTGTGCTGGCATCTCTCCATTGGGAGAAGCGTCGTTCGCGAGATTATGACTTAGTGTCTTGATCGTCATGCTGAACTCCTAATTGATGTAGCCCTACTCATGCAATCATTATAGGAAATTTTTCTTCTTTGGCTGCGTCTTTTGAGAGAATTAGGCAATCATCTGCAAGGTTTGTGCATTTAACCTCCTGGTTCTTGCTTATAGGATGAAACTATTCGAGTACAACAGTCTCCAGGGCCTTGACAACCTTCTCCAAACGCCCTGGTATCCTGGCAAGACTTTTAGCGGGTTGGTTCGCCTGTCAAGTCCACGTCCGATCGGTTGAGATGGAGTCTGTATTATGTTGCGTAGATTTAGATTTAGGTATTTGATTTTCCTGTCGCTGTTGATCTTTTCGCTCATAGCGCTAGGTTCGCCCGTGCTCGGTCAAGCACAAAGCCAGGTGCCCTATTGGACTGAAGCTGCACCGCCAACAGTTGCTCGGCAAGAACTTCTGGATAAAGTTCTTGCCGAAAAAATTTACGTGGTCGGCGGCTTACTCAGCCCAAACACCGGATTCTCAGCGCATTTTGAGTCTTATGATCCGGTTCAAGATGCATGGACAGTCTTGAGACCGATACCTGAAGCCCGCCATCACATTACACTGTCGGCAGTCAACGGCTTGCTCTATGGTGTGGGCGGTTTCACAGGTGGGTTTCCAGACTGGCAGGCGCAGCCGACAATGTTCATCTACGACCCTGCCTCTAATACTTGGACTGGAGGGACTGACCTGCCAGCGGCTCGTGCCGAGGGCGTATCCGCAATGGTCGATGACAAGATATACCTGATTGGTGGGCGCGTTCGAGCTACTGAGGATGCTCGGCTGTTCAATGACCACATTGATACTGTGCGAAATGAAGTATTTGATCCCACAACTAGGCGTTGGTCAGCCCGTGCCAATGCACCCACAGCGCGAAACAGTGCAGCGTCGGCTGTCATTAATAGTAAGATTTACGTGGTGGGGGGACGCAATTTTGTCAGGAATGCTGATGGTACGACGCAGCAGGTGAATGTGCCAAATCTTGAGGTCTACGATCCAGACCTTGATCGTTGGGAAACGCGATCGCCGATGCCTCAAGCCCAAGGAGGTCTGGCTGCAACCGCACTCAACGGCAAGCTTTACGTGTTTGGCGGCGAACAGTGGGTTCCAGAGCAAAAAGTTTTCGCCGAAAGTTGGGTATACGACCCGGAAACCGACATTTGGGAGATATTGCCGCCCTTGCCAACGCCGCGACACGGATTGGGAGCATCAGCAATTGGCAACCGAATCTTTGTGTTTGGTGGCGGAACTCAAACAGGCGGAGGTGCAGCAACAGCGACCCACGAAGTACTGGTATTGCCCACCTAGAGTGCTATGCACTGAGAAGTTTATAGATGAAGTTTTTGGAGTGGAGACTTGTGGTACGAACCACGTATCCCGCAGCGTCTGTGCGGTGACCAAGAACACTACGCATATCGCTTTAAGATAATGAACTCCGAGTGTTGTTATTTCCGCAGCATCCTCTCTACTGAAAGGTTTCCTCGTTCAGGCACAATTCTTTCAATGCCGCCAGTTCTTCGCATTTATTGATCGCGCTTTTGTGGCTGAGTTATGCCAATCATCATGTTGAATTCCTAATTTATTTAGCCCCGCTCATACGAGTATTATAGGAAATTTTTCTTCTTTGTCTGCATTTTTTGAGAGGATTAGGCAATCATCTGCAAGGTTTGTGCATTTAACCTTCTAATCCTTGCCTGTAGGATGAAACTATGCGAATACAACAGTCTCTAACTACGGTTTGGCGATCAAATCTTGCCCCTGTAATTAGATGTTATTGATCGCATTAACTACTGGGACGATACTGGATTTACCGCCGATGGCGAGTTTCGTGATGGCGTACTTTATCACGGCGGCTATGTTTTTTACCGGGAAAGATGAGCCCTTCAACACACTGAACAGCAAATGAAAGTGAATCACTAACTTTAACAGGGAAGACAATTATGACAAACAACAAGAAGATCGCATTGGTTACAGGAGCAAGTCGAGGACTGGGCAAAAATACGGCTTTGGCACTCGCTAAAAAAGGAGCCGATGTGATCGTGACCTATTGCAGCAGCGAGGCAGAAGCCAGTAGCGTTGTCTCTGAGATTGCAAAAATGGGCGGTAAAGCCGCTGCCCTGCAATTGGACACTTCCAGCACAAAAACCCTCAATGAATTTGCGGTACAGGTCAAACAGACGCTTCAAGATAAGTGGCAGACCGAGCAGTTTGACTTTCTGGTGAACAATGCGGGAATTGGGATCCATAAGCCGTTTGCCGAAACCACTGAGGACGATTTTGATCGATTGATGAACATTCAATTCAAGGGCGTTTTCTTTCTTACCCAAAAGCTGTTGCCACTGCTCAAGGACGGCGGACGGATTGTGAATCTTTCGTCGGGTCTTGCTCGCTTCACGCTGCCGGGCTACTCAGCTTATGCCAGCATGAAAGGCGCGGTCGAGGTGCTGACTCGATATATGGCAAAAGAGCTGGGACACAGACAGATTGCCGTAAACGTTGTGGCTCCGGGCGCGATAGAAACAGATTTTGCGGGCGGTGCAGTACGGGATAATCCAGAAATCAACAACTTCATCGCTTCGCAAACGGCGCTGGGTCGTGTGGGTCTTCCGGATGATATTGGCGGGGCGATCGCATCTTTACTTTCTGAAGACAACCGCTGGGTGAATGCACAGAGAATCGAAATCTCTGGTGGTCAGTTGATTTAATTTCAATCCATCTCAACAATCAGGAGAAACATCATGTTTAACGTAGAAAACAAAGTCATTGCTATCACCGGAGCCAGTAGCGGTATCGGTGAAGCCACCGCGAAGCTGCTCGCCCAAAATGGGGCAAACGTTGTTTTGGGAGCACGGCGGACAGACAAGCTGGAGAAGCTAGTCAAGGAGATTCACGCATCCGGTGGTACAGCAGAATTCAAAGCAGTCGATGTCACTGAGCGTGAAGACGTAAAAGCGTTTGTTGAGTTTGCCAAAGACAAATTTGGTCGTGTCGATGTCATTTTTAACAATGCAGGTGTAATGCCCCTATCTCCGATGAATGCCCTGAAAGTCGAGGAATGGGACAACATGATTAATGTGAACATCCGAGGCGTATTGAACGGTATCGCGGCGGGGCTACCGATCATGGAAGCGCAAGGTGGCGGGCAAATCATCAATACTGCGTCCATTGGTGCCCATGCGGTAGTCCCCACTGCGGCAGTTTACTGCGCAACCAAGTATGCAGTTTGGGCAATTTCCGAAGGACTGCGGCAGGAATCACAAACTATTCGCGTTACCACCCTATCGCCGGGTGTCGTGGACACCGAACTTGGCTCTGATATCACCGATGAGTCATCCAAAGGCTTGTTAGAAGAATTTCGCAAAACTGCACTTACTTCAGAGGCGATCGCTAGAGCCGTTTTATACGCTGTGTCCCAGCCGGACGATGTTGATGTTAATGAAGTGATTGTCCGCCCGATCCGCCAGACGATGTAAACACATCATGGAGTTGAGAGGAAAATCTTATGTATGTAGTTTTCGGTGCGACTGGACAGACGGGGGCTGAGGTCGCTGACGCTTTGCTTGAGAAAAATCAGTTGGTGCGTGTCGTTTTGCGCTCGGACAAAGCCGCCGCTGCTTGGCGGGCGAAAGGCGCGGACGTTGCTTTTGCGGACGTAAGCGATTTAGAAGCGATGACCAGCGCGATGCGGAATGCGGACGCTGTTTACGCGATGAATCCGCCTGCATATAACGTTGCCGATATGTTCGCAGTGGCGAGAGAAATTGGTGAGCGTTACGTTGCTGCCATCAAAAATTCCGGCGCGCAGAAAATTGTGGCTCTTCCAGAATTCCCGTGGTAGCCGCTAGCATACCCTGATAGAATGGCGGATTATCGGCCTCTCTACTACTCTATGTAGTTGCTTTCCACGACAAGTCCAGGGGAGCAATCATCTCAACGGTTTCATCAACCGAAGCTCAACAGAGGGATTAGACCATGAATACATCTGCAATTCTTGTAGTTTTACCCATTCTCTTCACTCAAGCAATTCCGATGCACCCCCAAGAACCGACTGCGATCGCCCAGAACCCAAACAATCCTTCGCCCCAAGCTGCTCTGGAGCGCTTGTTCACGGCTGCGCCGATTCAGCGGCGATGGTTTGCCGATTCGTTTTTGCAACAAATTCCGGTGCCTCCGGAGCAGTTGATTCAAGATTTGCAGACCAATTTGGGGGCGTTTCAATCGGCGCAGAGAGAGGGCGATCGCTAAAAGCATATCCGCTTGTATCTGTGACTCCGTATTGCAGGCATTTTCAGGCTTTTCTAACTAAGAATGACAGTAGCAGCTTAGTTATTGCTTCCTCAAGTTGGCCTTCTTGCAGAAACTCTGGACGCTCAATCACTGCGGCATGAACTAGGGATTCTATCGTTCGCTCCAGGATAAATACGGTTAATTCCAGATTCTGAGCCTGAATTCGATCATGCCTTTGCATTAAGAACTCACGCAGTAGCATGAGGATTTTAGCTTCCGCAGAACTTTGGTTTAGACGCGGCACTTGCTCGCTTAAGACTTGATGCAAGGTGGGATCAATCTGGTGGGCAGCAACGCAAGCTTTGACTAACTCATGCAGAGCCAGGTCAATAGGTTGATGGGCAGTCTGGTTCACCACAGATTCCACAATTTCTGCCATCTCATCAATGTGACGCTCCCTCAGGGCGGTGATGATGGCTTCTTTGTTGGGAAAGTACTGATACAGTGAGCCAATACTGACCCCCGCTCTTTCGGCAATGCGATTTGTGCTGGCGGTGTCGTACCCGTCCTCGGTCAAAATGTGAGCGGCTGCGGTTAGGATTGCATCGACTGTCACTCTAGAGCGGTCTTGCTTTGGCAGTTTGCGGGGTGTTATGCGAAGTTTGCGAGGCATTTGGGTGGGGGAAATGAATGCGAGTTGATGAGCGTAAGTAGCACTCCTACAATATGAGTTATAGCTCACATTAATCGAGGAAAGCCAAATGATCTTAGTTACTGGCGCAACGGGAAACAATGGGACAGAGATTGTCAAGCGGCTGGCCGCGCAAAACGTGCAAGTCCGGGCAATGGTTCGCGATCGCGACCGAGCAAAGGCGATTTCACTCCCACACGTTGAAGTAGTAGAGGGGGACTTTGATCGCCCTGATACGGTGCTGAGCGTTTTAGCTGGAGTAGAGCGTGCCTTTCTTTTAACGAACTCTACAGAACACGCAGAAGCGCAGCAACTTGCGTTCGTCGATGCAGCAGTCCAGAGCGGTGTTAGGCATATCGTTAAACTCTCGCAGTTTGCCGCCGATGCTCATTCACCCGTGCGGTTCTTGCGTTACCATGCAGCAGTCGAAGCGGCAATCCAAGCATCAGGAATGGCATACACGTTTCTACGCCCCAACCTCTTCATGCAGGGCTTATTAAACTTCCGATCAACGATCGCCAGCCAAAACGCCTTTTATGCAGCGATCAACGACGCAAAGATTAGCGTAGTGGATGTGCGCGACATCGCAGATTCCGCCGTTGCTGCGCTCACTGAAGCAGGGCATGAGGGGAAGATTTACACCCTTACAGGATTGCAGGCGTTGACTCATGCTGAGATGGCAGAACAACTCTCCGCTGCGCTGGGTCGTCAGATTGCGTTCGTTAATATTTCACCCGAAGCCATGCGTGATCAATTGATTAGCATTGGAATTCCAGTCTGGCAAGCAGACGGACTGCTTGAGGATTACGCGCATTACCGGCGCAATGAGGCAGCGGCGGTGTTGTCTGGTGTGCAGGATGCGACTGGTCAAGAGCCGCGCAGTTTTAAGGCATTCGCCCAAGACTACGCAACAATGTTTAGCTAGGTGCTGGCTAACAAGTTGTTGAAGCGGACAGTTGGGCGATCCTTGCCGCAGTCATGACCAAGGTGACTGCCCTCAGTCGCTACGGACAGGGTAACGAGGTGGCTGGCATGGCCTCTGATCTCGCCACTCGCACCATAAGAATCTGAAAAGCTGCCATAAGAATCTGAAAGTAATCCAGTATGGAGACTTACTACACTTCAGATATACAAAACACTACATAACTCGAAGCTATAGATCTCTCACATTATGAAGCAAACACTTGAACAGAGAAGAAATTCAAATGACTCTTTTAGACCGGGGTAGCCGCTACCCTGACAGAATGGCAGGCTATCGGCCTGTCTACGCTAGATGTAGTTGCTTTCCACGGCAAATCCAGGAAAGCAACTACATCTCAACGGTTTCATCAACCGAAGCTCAACAGAGGGATGAAAAGATGAATATATCTGCACTTCTTATGGCTTTACCCATTCTCTTTACTCAGGCAATTTCGATGCACCCCCAAGAACCGACTGCGATCGCCCAGAACCCAAACAATCCTTCGCCCCAAGCTGCTCTGGAGCGCCTGTTCACGACTGCGCCGATTCAGCGGCAATGGTTTGCCGATTCATTTTTGCAGCAAATTCCGATGCCCCCGGAGCAGTTGATTCAAGATTTGCAGACCAATCTGGGGGCGTTTCAATCAGCGCAGAGAGAGGGCGATGGCTACCGGATGACGTTTGGCCGGGGCAGTCTGTTGGCGTTGATTGTCCTCAATGCTGAGGGGCAAATTACGGGGTTGTTGTTTCAAGATATTCAGTCGAATGCGATCGCCCTACCGGATGCCATTCGTCAGTTGCAGGCGTTGCCGGGAGAGACCAGTCTGTTGGTGCTGGCGGGAACGACAGAAAAAGCGGCCTGGAATGCAGAGCGATCGCTGGCGGTGGGTTCTACCTTTAAGCTGGCAGTGTTGGCGGCATCGCGTCAGCAAATTGAGTCGGGGCAGCGTTCCTGGGGCGACGTAGTGACGCTGCAAGCGCAGGATAAAAGCTTGCCAAGTGGTCTTTTGCAGACCTGGTTTGACGGGGCGCTGCTGACGGTGCAGACTCTGGCAACATTAATGATCTCTCAAAGTGACAACACGGCGACGGATGCCTTGATACGGCTGGTGGGACGTGAGGAGATCGAAGCGTTAGCGCCTGCGAATCGTCCGTTTCTGACAACTCGCGAAGCGTTTGTCCTAAAATCTGCGCAAAATAGCGCTGTCCTACAACGCTACCGCAGTGGCAATACCGCCCAACGCCAACAGCGCTTAACAGAACTGGCGGAACTGCCCTTACCCAACGTCACTGAGTTTACCGGCGATCCCATTGCGCCGGATGTTGAGTGGTTTTTCACCAATCGCGAGCTGTGCCAACTGATGGGTCGCGTGGCGGATCTGCCGTTGATGAGCGTGAACCCCGGTGGCGGGTTGGTCAATCTAAACGATTGGGCAAAGGTTTCTTTTAAGGGTGGCTCGGAACCAGGTGTATTAAATTTGACCACCTGGCTGGTAGGCAAGGATGGCCAAACCTACTGTGTTTCTGCGACCTGGAACAATCCCAATACAACGTTAGATGATGGGCGATTTTTTGCGCTTTATGGTGGAATTATTGCAGGCTTGAAGTGAATCGCACATTGTGCGACTCTCTCGCTTACCGCAGTATCAATAATCGCTGAGGGTGATATCGTCACGGCACTCGACGACATCACAAGGAAGAAACAATGAATAAAGCATTCACTTAAACAGACGGAGAGATTTATATGTCAGAGAACAATAAAGCCATCTTAGAAGCGGCAAACGCAGCGATCGCTGAAGGCAACAATGAAGGATTCTTATCGTTCTGCGCCGACGATATGGAATGGACTTTTGTAGGCGACAAGACCCTTAAGGGAAAAGAAGCCGTTCGCCAATGGATGGCAAAGACATACATAGAGCCGCCAAAGTTTAGGGTCGCTAACTTGATCGCTGAGGATGATTTTGTCACAGCACTCGGCGACATCACCATAAAGGACGAAGACGGGAATGCGGCTGATTACTTGTACTGCGATGTCTGGCGCTTTCGCGGCGGTAAGATTGTCGAATTAAGGGCTTTCGTCATCAAAACCGAAGTCAAGGATGAAACCAGCAGCACGGCGTAAATAATCTGCAAACGTCAGAACGCGGATCTAGCCCAAGTACACGTCACGGGTGGTGAGTACGGACTGAACCAGGTTATAGACCCGGACAACATTACTAACGGTCGGCTCTTTCGAGGGATCGGCAACTGATGCTTGCCGTTAAATGACACTTAGTGCCATAATGTCACTTGATGACGAAAATAGGATTTGATGTTAGTCGATGGAAAGGATAATTGCGACGCTCAAGTGTCGGTGTGAACGGCACGACAGCAAACGAGCCAAGTCGAAAGGAGATGAGTGAGCAGCGACGCCAGCGGATGCGTCTGGAAATTTCGCGTGAAGCAGCGCGCCTGTTTTGGGAGCAGGGTGTCGCGGCTACAACTGGCGAGCAGATCGCGGACGCGGTAGGCATTTCGGTACGCACTCTCTGGCGGTACTTCCGCAATAAGGAGAGCTGTGTCGAGCCGGTCTTGACGCAGGATGCCGAGGAGTTTGTGACGGTCTTGCGGCGCTGGCCTCGGGAAATCTCCCTCGAAGAGCACCTCACTGCATGGGCGACGGAGCGCCCCAAAGACCCCGTGACGCAGACCTACGACCAGGCCGTGATCAGAATGGCCGTGCTAGCCGACACAGAGCCTGCAATCCGCTCGGCCTGGCTGATGGCCCACGATCACCTAGAACGCGAGTTTGTCAAAGTCATTGCAGATCGCCTACGACGCCCTACTGACGATCTTGAGGTGCGGATGCACGCAGCGGCAGCCAACTCGGTTCTGCGCGTTATCAGCGAAGACATCAGCGCCGCCCTGATGACAGGTGCCGATAGCGCCGCTATCAGAGACGGTAAACCGCTCGAACGCATGGCCCATGCCGTGCGTGTGTCCACTGGTGGCGTCCTCGGCGACCCTGTCGAACCCTGAAACCATTAGCAACCAAATTATAAGGAGTAAATCATCATGTCTCGCGATCTCCATAGCCACCCGCCGGAATCAGAAAAAACGACCGCCGGGTTCTCTACTCGGCCCACACCCGCCAGGTTCACACGTCCGGGCTGGCCAGAGGACATTGATTCAAAGCGGGTTGATCTCGTGCCTTGTCAGCAAGATTTGCAACTTCATCGGATTGGAACGCTGCTCTTAGCTGAGTCGCCCTCAGGCGATGTCACGGAGCGGCCTTACGTCGAATCATTAACCCAATTCTTGGTGATTCATCTGCCGCGACACCATTTGACTCCAACACAACCTATTCCATTCCAGAACGGCGGTTTAACTCATACTCAAGCGCAGCGAGTGATCGATTATATTCGCACTCATTTGAATCGAGATTTGTCCCTAGCTGAGCTAGCAAGCGTTGTTAATATCAGCCCCACTTACTTTGCACGTTTGTTCAAACAAACAATGGGAACTTCGCCACATCAGTATGTAATTCAACAGCGAGTAGAACGGGCGCGAGCGATGCTGAAGAAAACAGATTTGGCGATTGCAGACATCGCCCTACAGGTCGGCTTCTCCAGCCAAAGTCATCTAACACAGCAGTTTAAGCGACTGACTGGAATGACGCCAAAACAAGTTCGTTAAACGATAAGTCGATAAGAATCTGACAAATTATTGTAAGAATCTGAAAGCGGTGCAGTGTTGCAACTCATTACACTTTAAGCATACAGCATTTAAGCACTCAAAAAAGAATCATGAAATCTCGCCAAAGCGTCGCCATAGAGCGGCTGCAACAAGCACAAAGCCATCCTGATCGAGCCTTTCAAGGGATTGAGCATGTCCGTAAGAATTGGTCTATCATCTTCCAGGACATCCCAGACTTTCACGCAAAGCTGGGTGGGATGGTCATTTCAGGCATAGAAGCGGATCGCATTAAGTGGAGTCGTTTGTATATGGAACCTGTGCAGGCGTCTGGCAGGGGTTGGTCTAAGTCACTTCTACCCACCATCATTGCCGCAGCGTTGGTCGGCGGGTTTCTGCCTGGTGAGGCGATCGCTTCCAGTAATTCCCAAACACCGGGACTATCCCGAGAATCGCCCGTTTTGATGGCAACCGCCTATACCGATATCACCCTACCCACGTTGCGACGCGGCGATCGCGGCAACAGCGTTCAACGCCTACAGCAGATTCTCCTAGACAACGGTTTTTTGGGAGCCGCCGCCGTCAGAGTAGGAAATCCAAGCGGTGTAGCGATAGATGGAATTTTTGGCCCTGTGACTGAATCGGCGGTGAGAGATTTACAGCAACGGTACGACATTCCAGTCACAGGGGAAATGAATCCTCGTACCTGGGAAGTGCTGGATATGCAGGAAAACCCCTACCGCTCGCCCCTGCCCTGGAAGTTATGATGCTGGATCAGACACAACGAGAAAACAACTGATTAATCCGTTGAAAGTATTTGGGAGTACAAAGGTGAACAAAGCAAGTTTTGTCCAGCGGCTTGTTGCATGGTTAGCTGATCAAGCCATTCTTTTAATTATTCATTTGCTGGTGGTTTTTGTGTTTGGTTTACTTAGCGGAGTCTATAATGCCCGTGACATCCAAGCACCAATCCCGATCTTGTCCTTGGGAGTAACTGTATTTGCGCTAGTTCTTTCGTTAGAGCATTTTTTGTATTTTGGCTACCTTTGGAGTCGTCGGGAACGATCAATTGGGATGGGATTGATGAACATTAGAGTCATAGTCAAAGCCGACCAACATTCACTGTCTTTTTTAATGGCAGGCTTGCGCGGCTCAGTAGGATACTACCTAAGTGGTTTAGTATTCGGGTTGGGCTATCTCTGGTTTTTCTTTGATAAACGGCGCGAAACTTGGCACGACAAGGTTTTTAACACGGCTGTGCTGAAAGGATAGTTGTTTTCCCTATCCGCTGTTCTGACTAACTTAAGTATTGTCCTAGAGGCAATAGGAAGCTCAACGGTATTTCAGCGATCGCGCGGAGCGCAGTGCTAGAAGCGATCGCACAAACAACTGTCCAATAGATCAATGAGGAAATTTCTCATGAAAAATATTCTCTCAAAATTTCAACGCTTTTTGATAATTGTCTCAGCAACGATATTTCTTGGGATATTTTTGCTGTCCAATTTTCCATCTCTCGCTCAGGTGTATCCAACCATCATTCCTCGAATTGAAACCGTCGAAAGTTCGGAAAATATTCCACCCGCCTACCGTTTAATCATCAGTCAGCCTCAAGACAACGTATACGTCTTCTGTCCCGCTGACTTTGTGCCTAAGCTGGCTTATCTCCGAAACGTTGAGTCGATTCAGTGTAAGCCGTTTACCACGCCCTAAAAGACAACATTGTGTTGTTAGCCGCAGACAGAAGGAGAAACACAAAAGATGAATATAAGAATCACAGCAACCAAAGGAAAAAAGGGAATCGTAACAGAAGTGGAAGACACAACTTACGTAGAGGCCGCTCGGCGAGGTAAGCATCGGGGGTGGCGGTATGTTCTGGGACTGGTGGTCATCCTCTTTGCGTGGCTGGTGGTTGGGACTGGTGCCAGCGTACTCGTCGCGATCGCCCTCAGCGGCCAGCCGGATTACTACGTGCTTGATCCTTTCGGGAAGTTCCTGTTCGTTATGGTAGGTTTCCCATTTTTTCTTGCGGGGGTTCTCATCACTGTTACCTTTATCCACCGCCGCTACCCCCTGACGCTAATCACGGCGCAGGAGAAGATCAGCTGGCGTCGCGTCGGTCACGGGTTCGTGGCGTGGTTCGTTCCAGCGTTTCTGATAGGCGTGTTGGGACAGTACCTCTTCTACCCCGACACCTTTACCTTCAACTTCGACCTGGCGACGTTCGCGCTCTTCGTACCACTGGCACTGGTCTTCACCGCGATCCAGACGACCACAGAGGAGCTTTTCTTTCGCGGGTACATCGTGCAGGGCGCGAGCATGATCTCGACCAACCGCGTTTTTCTGGCGCTCGTGGCGGCTGTGGTGTTCACCCTGCCGCACCTCTTAAACCCGGAGGTGAGCGCAGGCGGCTGGCTCACGGTCTTCTCCAACTACTTCCTCGCTACAGGTCTGTTGTGGGCCGTGGTCTCGTTGATTGACGGAACCACTGAACTTGCCATCGGCGCACACTTCGCGAACAACATCATTGGCATACTCCTGTTCAACATAGCCGGAAGCGCCGCGACCACACCGGCTCTGTTCACAATCAGCGAGTTCCACGCGACCTACGTGGCGCTATCGGTGCTGGTTGCAGTACCCGTGTTTCTGGCGATCGCCTACAAAGTGTTCAAACCCGACGGAGTATCCGAACCCATTTCCCAGAGTTATCGGCAGGGGCGTCGGTGATCTCGTAGTCCGTAAAACCATCAGCAAATGTACCAAAGGACTTCATCACTGAAGGGACAACCTGCACCCTATGACCATAAGTTCGCGAATGCTTGATAACACCACAGGTCAGTACTTTCTATACACTCGGCACGCTCGACCGCGTCATTGACCTGTACAAGCTGATTTTAGAAGAAGTTGAGGATAAAGCCATGGTTAAGCATAAAGACTCTAGGCTGCGACTGTTTGGGCTGCTGTGGTTGGCAGGCATGGCTGGGGTGATGACCCTGGTCTTGGTGCCTTTGCCCTTGCTCCCGGAGGGTGCCCCACCTGCCGCCGTGGTCAGGCTACTGGTGCTGGTGCAGCCCACGGTTTTGGTGTCGGTAGCGGTGCTGATAGGCGTGCTCTTGGCCCACCAGCTAGGGCTAAGGGCACCGGGGGCAGAGGCGCTGGCCGCTGGGCGATCGTGGCGGCAGGCCATGGTTCCTCAACTGTTGCCCGGTGTATTGGGTGGGTTGATCAGCGGCGGACTACTGACGGCGATCGCCCTGCTGTCTCGCCCGCTGCTGCCACCAGCCTATGGGGCGGCTGAGCCTACGCCGCTGCTAGTGCGATTTCTCTACGGCGGTATCACCGAAGAAATTTTGATCCGCTGGGGACTGATGACGCTGCTGCTATGGCTGGGCTGGCGATTTGGGCAGCAGCGCCAGGGTAAACCCCAGACCCGATGGGTGGTAGTCGCCATTGCCGTCTCTTCCCTGGTGTTTGCTATGGGCCATTTGCCCGCTGCGATCGCCCTAGGACTACCGTTAACCCCAGCCCTACTAGGGTTCTTGCTGATCCAAAATTCTTTGTTTGCAGGGGTTGCGGGGTATTTATTCTGGCGCTACGGGCTAGAGGCCGCAATGATCGCCCACCTAACGGTTCATGCCGTGCTGGCCCTCATCGGCTGAGGCATTGGTTGTGTGTACCCACAACAGCCAGTGGGCGCTGGGTGGTCGCCCCAGACACGCTGCCAGATGGGCTGGACGGCAAAGCGTTCACCATCATGTCTCAAATTTCTTCTAACAGCTCACGAAATCGTGACCGACTCACGTACGACTCAAGACCAACAGATTCCATTAGGAGGAGAATTATGCGCGTTCCCAAGACCTACGTCAGACGCTTATTAACAGGCACAGCGGTGATGTTGCTTGTCCTCGCTGGGGCACCTGCCGCATTGACGCAGTCTGCCCAGGAACCAGCGGCGGAACTGGAGCGGTTCTACACCCAGGAGCTTACCTTTGGCTCCTGCGAAGGCTTTGCGACCACTGCGACCGAGGCACAAGTGTACGTCGATCCGTTTGAGTGTAGTCGCCTGGAGGTACCGCTAAATTACGACGAACCTGAGGGTGAGACCATGCAAATCGCGGTACTGCGACTACCGGCCCAGGGTGAGCCAGACCAACGGATCGGCTCTCTGGTGCTCAATCCTGGCGGGCCTGGGGGCTCGGGCACGCTTCAAACCCCCTTCACCGCATTGGGTCTGAAGGAGACTCCCCTTGTTCAACGGTTCGACTTGGTTGGGTTCGACCCTCGCGGGGTCGGAGCCTCGACCCCGGCCATCAACTGCTTCACCGACGAAGAGAACGACCGGGGCGAGAACCAGACGACGTTGTTGGGTACGTCGGGAGAATGGAGTGCCGACGACACCCGCGAGTTAATGGAGAAGTGCGCCAATGGGTCGGGTGGTGAGCAGGTGCTCGCCGCCGTCGGCACCCGCAACGTAGCCAGGGACATGGACGTGCTCCGCGCCGCCCTCGGCGACGAAAAGCTGACCTTCCTTGGGCGAAGCTACGGCACCCGATTGGGCGCGGTCTACGCTGAGATGTTCCCGCAGAACGTCCGGGCGATGATCCTCGACGGTGCACTCGACCCTCGGCAGGGCAGCGTGGAGCGCCGTTTAGCGCTCCATGCCGCGTTCCAGCGCTCCTTCGAGCTGATGGCCGAGTTTTGCGCCCAGAACTCAGACTGTCCGCTGGGCACCGACCCCGAGCAGGCCACCGCTGTGTTCCAGAATCTGTTCCAGCCGCTGATCGATAACCCCGTGCCAGCGGGCGAGGGGCGCACCCTGGATTTTTTGTATGGCACTGGCAGCGTCCTCTCCGGGCTCTACGATGCCGAGGCGTGGCCGCGAATCATCGACGGCATCGCCCAGCTCAAAAACGAGGGCCGAGGCGACAAACTTCTCGCGCTCAGTGACGACTTTATCGTTGAAGGGTTGGAGAGCAACTTGGTCGATGCCCAGCTCGCCATCAACTGTAACGACGAGGAGCGCCGCACCCCTGAGCAGGAGGCAGAACTGCGCCGCCAGATCTTCGACGTGAGCCCCTTTCTCGATACCGGACGACCCGTTGAGGGCGTCACCCGCGACGCCTGCGAGTTCTGGCCTGGTGAGCCGACCCTCGGCTTCCCCCATGCTCAGAATGTTGAGGGCTTACCCGACACGCTGATCATCTCCATTACTGGCGACCCTGCCACCCCCTACGCTGCTGGAGCCAGTCTAGCCGAGTCGCTCGGCGGTACTATGCTCACCGTCGAGGGAGAGCAGCACACCATCGCCATGGAGGGCACCAGCCCCTGCGTCAATGCGATTGTTGCCAACTACCTGATCGACCTTGAACTGCCCGCAGAGGGCGATCGCTGCGTCCTCTAGCCCCCCAGCGCCAAAACCAAGGATTTAGACACCCTTATTTGCATCATCGACAGCCCTGCTCTACGCGGCGGTTCTCACTCTTAAGCATCACTGCACCTATCACCAAACATTGGAGATAAAAATATGTCACGCAAAGCGATCGCCACAAAGCGCCTTATTCACCCGAATCATGAAGCAAGACACATCCGCTTGCTTCGCAAACCCTTTCAGATCATTCGCGCCAATTTTCGCGCCTACCTCATCATTAACGCCATTGTATATGGCTTGGTCATCACCGGGGTGGTAGCGGCGATGGTCTTCCCCAACCTGGGCGCAACTCAGTTGGCCACCCTGGAAGACAACGGAACGGCGGATCTTGTTCGATCGCTATTCAATAACCCTTGGCTGTTCTCGCTGACCATCCTGGGAGTCAACGTCATGACCGGCACGCTGTGGATCGTGCTCCCTTCGCTGATCGTTCCCTTCACTGGCATCGCCCTATTTGCGTATAAGGCATTCACTTTGGGTTTAGCCATGGCTCCGACTACCAAGATTATGGCGGTGGCACTGATCCCACACTCGCTGACGGTACTCATCGAACTCCAAGCTTACGCCCTCTTGATGTTTGGCGCATACATCCTCGGTCGGTCTTGGGTTCGCCCCGCCACCATTGATGCTCGGAACCATCGTCAGGGTTACGTCCGTGGACTAAAACAGCTCGGTTGGCTGAGCCTGTCCACACTCCCACTGTTTATCATCGGCGCGATCTGGGAGGCGTTTTCGCTCCGTTACCTGGTTCCTCCGCTAACCCAATGGTTGTTGTAGCGCTAAACAGACCAAATCATGACGGTTTCTTGAATCGATTGTCAATTCTACAATTTTAAGATGGTGAATCAAATGATTAAGTACAAAGATTTTGCACCTCGAATTACTGAACGAGGACCCTTCGGCGAGACCTTCCGAGTATGAATCCTTCTCTGAGGTTGTAAATGCTGTCAATCAGTGGATCGAAAGTACAACGATACAGGTAATCAATGTTGAAACCGTTGTTTTACCCGATTGGTCGATAGAAAGCACAAGTGATGATGTCTACGGCGTGACGACCAGTAATGCTTTCTACCCAGTGATGATCAGTCAGGGTCTTCCAATCAAATACTTTCAATGTGTACGTGTCTGGTACCGAGAATAAGCTCCACCGGAGAAGAAATAATGAAACGATCTGCCCTGTTTACTTTCCTGTATCTTGCGCTGGGAGTTTGTCTAACGGCGATCGCGCTGGGATATCCAAACCTGCCTTCGGGTCTTCAAACCAGCCTGTTAATTAGTGCAGGAGTGTCCTACATCGCTTGCATTTTCAATCCATTTTGGCGAGAGAGGACAATCCGCTTCTATCGCCGCCGCAATTCATCGATCATCCTATCCTCACTGGTGATTGGATTCACTATTACTTGGACGATCTGGGAGATTCAAAGCGAGAACTGGACGATGGAAGCCATTTTACGAGCGTTTTCGCGGCTAATAGTTATCTTACTGTTTGCTGAAAACATTGTGATTATAAGGCAAGTGAATTCTGAACATTAGGGTCTAAATCAGAACACCCAATAGTACAGATACAAGGTTAAAGTGCAACTCTGGAGTGAGCATTATAGAGCAGCATGAATGGCAAGATGAAGCCCGACAATTGGCGATCGCGCCTCGCCTGTGGCTCTGGTGGACATTGGCTACTACAATCGCGGGGGCGATCATCGGAGCACTGGAAGCATCAGGTTTTGAGCTTGTAGCAACCATATTTTTTACAGGGTTGTTGATTGGCCCAGCCCAATGGCTCGTTTTGCGCCATTATATTCCTAAAGCCTTTTGGTAGATAGTGGTTAGCACACTGGGATGGACTTTTGGGCTAGTGCTGGTGGCTCCTAACGAAACCTTTGATCCGCTTATTCAATTCCTCAGTACGCTGGGCGCATGGCCAGTTTTTTGGATGAACTTGGTCAAACAGTCGATTGTACTGGCTATTTTTGGCGTAGCTCAATTTCCGATTTTGAGACGGTTTGTCCGTAAAGCGCATTGGTGGATTCTGGTCAGTGCTTTAGGAGGTGCGCTAGTTCGACGCCTACAGCAGATTCTTCTAGACAATGGGTCTTTGGGAGCCGCCTTAGTCAGACTCGGAAATCCAAGTGGTGGTACAGCGGTAGATGGAATTTTTGGCCCTGTGACTGAATCGGCGGTAAGGGATTTACAGCAACGATACAACGTTTTAGTCACAGGAGAAATGAATCCTCTTACTTGGGAAGTGCTGGATATGCAAGCAAACCCCTACCGCTCGCCCCCACTATTCATCTAGCCCGCTGCATCCCATAAGAATCTGGCAAATTATTGTAAGAACCTGAAAGAAACCAAGCCTTGAGACTAACTACACTCTAACTATGTAGTCACTAAATAGTAAGCTGATGCTCTCTGTTGTTTCCAATAGGGCGCATTGGCAAGGAGGAAATTTCTCATGAACGAGATTCTCTCAAAATTCCAACGCTTTTCGTTAATTGCCTCAGCAACAATCTTCCTTGGAATATTTTTGCTGCTCAATTTTCCATCTCTGGCTCAGGTGTATCCGACCGTCATTCCTCGAATTGAAACCATTGAGAGTTCGGAAAACCTTCCACCCGCCTACCGTTTAGTCATCAGTCAGCCTCAAGATAACGTATACGTTTTCTGTCCTTCTGACTTTGCGCCTAAGCTGGCTTACCTCCGAAACGTTGAGTCGATTCAGTGTAAGCCGTTTACTACGCCCTAAAAGACAACATTGCAAAAGACAGCCTTGTGTTGTTAGCCGCAGCCAGAAGGAGAAACACAAGAAATGAATATGAGAATCATAACGACCAAAGGAAAAAAGGAAATCGTAACGGAAATGAAAGACACGACTTACGTAGAGGCCGCTCGGCGAGGTAAGCATCGGGGGTGGCGGTATCTTTTAGGACTGGTCGTCATTCTCTTTTCGTGGCTGGTCGTCGGCAGCGTTGCCAGCGCGCTCGTCGCGTTCGCGATTGATGGCCAAGCGGGGTTCGCGGCGTTCCGTCGGGGCGATTTGGCCGCACTCGGTTCCGTGGGGAGCTTCGTGGTAATCATGGCGGGTTTCCCGTTCCTGCTCGGCGGGACTCTCCTCGCCGTCTCCCTCATCCACCGCCGCTATCCCCTGACGCTCGTCACAGCGCGCGAGAAGATAAGCTGGCGTCGTGTCGGTCAAGGGTTCGTAGCGTGGTTCGTGCCATTCTGCCTGATCGGTGGGCTGGGACAGTACCTCTTCTATCCCGACAGCTTCTCCTTTAATTCTGACCTCACGACGTTTTTGCTCTTCGTCCCGCTGGCGCTGGTTCTGACCGCGATCCAGACCACCACCGAGGAACTTTTCTTCCGTGGATACATCGTACAGGGCACGAGCGTGATCTGGGCCAACCGCGTTTTTCTGGCGATCGCCGCCGCCGTGATATTTACCCTGCCGCATCTCTTAAACCCCGAGGCGCAGGCAGGTGGCTGGCTCACGGTGTTCTTCGGCTACTTTCTCGGGCCGGGTCTGGTTTGGACTGTCGTCTCGTTGATTGACGGCACCACCGAGCTTGCCATCGGCGTGCACTTCGCGAACAACATCGGCGGCATCCTCGTGGTCAACATAGCGGGAAGCGTCGTGACCACGCCAGCTCTGTTCACAATCAGCGAATACCACGTGACCTACGGGGCGCTATCGGCGGTGGTTGCAATCCCTGTGTTTCTGGCGATCGCCTACGGCATGTTCAAGCGTGAAGCCCCCACCCGTTTCCCAGAGCCACCGGAGGATCGTCGGTGATCTCGTCAGTTCGTAAAACCATCAGTAAATGTACTATAAGAAGCTGAGCATCATGTCTAAAGGGTTTCCTAACTTTCCGCAGGAGTCAGAAACAGCCACCGCCGAATCTTCTACTCGGCATGCACGCAACCGGTTCACACGTCCGACTTTGCCCGAGGGCATTGTTGGCCTGATCGTCTTTAGCCTAGTCGGGTACGGCGGTGGCTCGCAGCTCTCGCGGCTCGGACTCGATCCCGTGGCTTACGGCCTAGTCTTCACTGCGCTGTCTGGTGTCGCTGGCATCGCCGGGTTTGCAGCCGCTGTGCTGTTACGCATCCGTTCCCTAAGGCCCTTCGGCGTCCGCCCGGTCTCCCGGCGGTGGCGGCTGATCGGGGTCGGCGCAGGACTCGCTGCCTCTTAGTCAAGGGTCTGGCGATCTTGGCCTACATCGCCATTACCGGAGATAGCGCCAATCCTCAGACCGTGTACGCCGAAGGGGGCAGCGGCGGGGTGCTGTCCTTAATCCTGGCGACGCTGTTTCTCGGTCTTCTCACACCATTGGGCGAGGAGCTGCTCTTCCGGGGCGTTATCGCCAACGTGCTGCTTCGCCACGGTTCGTTTTTTGGGGTCGTGAGCAGCGCCCTAATCTTCGCCTTCATGCACGGCATTAATATCGTTTTCCCCGCCGCCCTGGTAATGGGTCTCGTCGGTGCCGAACTACTGCGCCGCAGCGGCTCAGTCTGGCCCGCCGTCGTTGTTCACATTGTTTTCAACCTGCCCACGGTTCCGGTGATGGTGTTCGCTGGCATGAGCTGATATGACGGAGCGGATATACAGTATACAGTCAACAAATCAACTCACGATGGCTCTTTGAAGTGATGGCCAAATCTACAGTTTTAAGGTGGTGAATAAAATGATTAAGTGCAAAGATTTTGCACCTCGGATTACTGAACGGGGGCCCTTCGGCGGACCTGCCGAGTATGAACTCTTCTCTGAGGTTGGTGCTGCTGTCAATCAGTGGATCGAAAGTACAACGATACAGGTGATCAATGTTGAAACTGTTGTTTTACCTGATCGGATTAAAGGCATCGGTGATGGTGACTACGGAGTGACGACCAGTGATGCTTTCTACCCAGTGATGATCAGTCAGGGTCTTGAAATCAAATGCTTTCAATGTGTTCGTGTGTGGTACAGAGAATAAGCTTTTTCGGAGTTTGCAACAATGTCTACAACAATGATACCTACAACCCCTTATCCCGAAACCAAACGAGTCGATGTTGTCGAAGAACATTTTGGGCAGAGGGTCGCCGACCCCTATCGCTGGCTGGAAAACGATGTCCGCAACGACAAAGCAGTCGCCAACTGGGTCGAATCGCAGAACAACGTCACGAATGCTTATCTCGATACGTTGCCGGGTCGAGATATCTTCAAGGATCGACTGAAGCAGTTGTACAACTATGAGCGGTTCACCGTTCCAGTCAAAAAGGGTAGACGGTATTTCTACCTCTATAATTCTGGGCTTCAGAGCCAGCAGGTGCTCCATGTCCGCGACAGCGTGGACGGCGCAGGGCGCGTGCTGATTGATCCTAACAGTTGGGCAGAGGACGGGGCGATCGCGCTGGCCGAATGGTCAGCTTCCGACGATGGCGCATATCTGGCTTATGCAGTGCAGGATGGCGGCACAGACTGGCGCACGATTCGGGTGGTAGACGTAAACACAGGCAAGGTGCAGGGCGATGAGGTCAAATGGGCGAGGTTCACCAACATCGCATGGACTCAGGACGGATCTGGCTTTTTCTACAGCCGTTACCCTGAACCGACTCAAGGCGAAGCGTTCCAGGCGGGCGTAGCCAACCATGCCGTCTATTTTTATGCACTTGGCACCCTCCAGGCGCAAGATCGGCTGGTCTATGCGACCCCAGGTCAGCCGAACCTGCTGCATTCCTTGAGCATCACCGAAGACGAGCGCTATGTCACGATTCTTTCCACGCCCATTTCAGCGACCAACACCCTGACTGTGGTGGATCTTGAGAGCACTGATTGGAAACCCCGCAAGCTGATCGATAATCTCGATCATCAATGGGGCGTATTGCGCGACTAGATAGCTGTCGTCGTCCCGTCTATCTCAGTGTCGTCTAATCAGTTGGGATAGCCGAGACGGCTATCCCAACTGATTAGAGTTGTTGGGATGTAAGCCCAAGAATCCTTGAAAGCCCCTCCTGGTAAGCGTTTATGAGATTTTTGCATGAACCCCTTGAAAGCCAGTCAGCGTAGGGGTTTCAGCGATTTCAAGATCTATTTTCCAACAGGTCTATTCAATTCTCATGCCTTACAATTCTCATGCCTTAGTTGCCAACCCTGAGGTCAGAATCCAGCGTCAGGTCGAGCTGACTGGGATCAATCACAATCACAGCATTTTGCGACGTCACCTGGCCGTTGCCACCAATTACCGTGCCGACGATGCTGCCCAGGTCGCGATTGCCCAAAATAGAGCCCAGAATCGACTCAGCTGCCCCGGTGATGAGCGCATCTTCTAGAGAACCCGCATTGACCGACTCACTGGCCGCGATCGCGCTCGTTTCGGCATCAATGTTGTAAGTCCGGCCATTCACCGTGAGCGTATCACCCACAAACCGCGCCGCAGTGATTTCCGAACCGCGAATCTCGACAGGCTCAATGCGGCCCTGAACAGTGCTGCCCGCCGGAATAATCACCTGATTCTGCGCATTACGAATGGGGCTCGCTACCTCTAGCGAAGTCGCCACCACCTGACCGGGTGCGACCACGATATCCACGCTGTTGCTCGCTCCGGGATAGCGCAAAGGCAATTTGGTACCCGCTGCCACCGTGCCAGATACGGTTTGAGTTGGGGTGTCAGCCCCCGGCGTATATCCCACGATGTAATCTGTAGCGCTCAAGTTTTGGTCTAGCGCTGGGAGTTTCCCCTGAGCGACCAAAGCTTGATAGATAAAGGCGGCAACATCGGCACGGGTGGCAACATCACCGGGTTCCAACCGATTCACGTCGGGATAGTTCACCACTAGGTCATTTTCCGTTGCGGCGGCCACGGGCGATTCGGCATATTCAGGAATCTGGCTGGCATCGCGATAGATATTCAAGACCTGATCGACTGGCATGTTTGGGCCAAAGCCCAAACCATTCGCCAGGGAAACGAGCGCCTGCACGCGGGGAATCTGCTGCTCAGGCCGAAAGGTACCGTTGGGATAGCCTGACAAAAAGCCCTGGGTATAGGCATCGGCGATCGCCTGGTTGGCCCAGTAGCTGGAAGGCACGTCGCCAAAGCCGGGAGCAGAGCGCGTACGCGCCTGGTTAAACGCTTGCCGCACGACCGCGGCAAACTGCGCTCGCGTGACGGCTTGGTCAGGCTTGAAAGTACCATCGGGGAAGCCCGCAATGATTTCTTCGGCGGCCAACTGCTCAATGTAGGGCTGCGCCCAGTAGTTAGCGCCGACATCGCTAAACTGGGTCGTTTGAGCAGAGGCGGGAGCCGGAGCAACTAAGGGCATCGCGGCACCCGCGATCGTGCCCAAAGCAATAAGTGCGGCGGTAGTAGAATACCGGTTGAAATAGTTGACCATCGTCATCCTTTCTGAAGAGAGTGTGAAATCCTGAATTTTGTAATCTTTAGTAGTTTCAGATACAGTATAAAGGCCTAAAAACCTTTATACATCCCGCAAATGGATTATCCAGGACAATTACTGACTGAAAAGAAGGGGAATTGGCGGCGTGGTTTAAAAGCAGCCGGTTTTAGGTAACACTCGCAGCACAAATTAGACCATCGTCATTGATGGTCTAGCCAACTGATTCCATTAATTTCTACGCTCTCTGGAAGCGCTCAAAGCCGAGCAGCTCCAGCCAATGTGGATGAGCTTCAGGCGTGGTTCAGCGGAGGGTAACACTATTATGACCTAAAATTCCTGTCAGGAGGGACTTGCAGAACTTTTGGATTTGATGAAAGTGTTACCCTAACACCCAGGACGGCTTCCGGGCTGTGGTCATCTGCCAGCAGTTCGTCTAGCAGGTCATCGACGCGGTTCGGTTCTTTTTTCTGACGGGCCATGATGCGGTTTCCTTGAGTGTTAGGATTTTAGACCGCCTACACAAAATTCTGTACAGTCCCGAATGGACTATCTAATTTTTCGCTGCTGCATCACGCGCCACAAGAGCTTTTCTCCCTCTAGCCAAACGAAAACCAAGGCGCTAAAACCAACGCAAACTAGCAGTTCTGTGGGGCTGAGCCAGTAGGTGCCGAAGAAGCTTCTAAAGCTAGGGACGTAGACCAGTAAGAGCTGTAATACAACGGTCAGCGAGACGGCCCAAAGCAAAAACGGGTTGGAAAAAGCATTGAGTTCTATCGTGAGCCTGGTTTGAGAGCGCACCGCCCAAGCATGTCCCATTTGAGCCAGACATAAGGTAGTAAAAACCATAGTTTTCCAGGTGTTGGGGTCGCGAGGGTATCCCGGTTGATGGGTGTAGCTGTAGCCCCACAGCATCAGCCCAATGGTGACAATTGCCAGCACCAAGCCTACTCGAATCATGTACAGGCCGAGTCCCCTCGCGAAAATGCTCTCTCTGGGCTGGTAGGGCGATCGCTGCATGACATTGGGCTCTCCTTTCTCCATCGCCAGTGCCAGCGCAGGCAGTCCATCGGTGACAAAATTCATCCATAGAATTTGGAGCGGCGAAAGCGGGATACCGGCTAGTCCTAACAGCGGCGTCGCGGCAATCACAATCACCTCACCGATATTGCTACCTAACACATATTTGATAAACCGGCGAATGTTGTCGTAAACAATCCGCCCTTCCTCCGCCGCTGCCACAATCGAGGTAAAGTTGTCGTCTAGCAGCACCATATCTGCGGCCTCTTTGCTCACATCGGTGCCGGTAATGCCCATGGCAATACCAATATCGGATTGCTTTAGCGCCGGAGCATCATTAACCCCATCCCCGGTCATCGCCACAATCTCGCCGCGTCTTTGCCAAGCTTGGACAATACACAGCTTGTGCTCCGGGGCCACCCGAGCATAAACGCTAATCTCTTCAACCGCTTCGACAAGCTGCTCAGGCGTCATCTGATCAATATCTTGCCCGGTGATGATGCGATCATCTGCTTTTAAAATGCCTAATTCACTGGCTATAGCCTGGGCCGTGAGCTGATGATCGCCGGTAATCATCACCGTCCGAATTCCTGCCGTTTGGCAGCGAATGACCGCATCTTTCACTTCTAGTCGTGGTGGATCCATCATGCCAACTAGCCCCAACCAAACCAGACTGGTCTCAGCCTCGGCTTCAGTGGTTTCTGCGCCCGTCGGCGAGGGCTTGTAAGCTAGCCCCAACACCCGTAGCCCGTTACTGGCAAGCTGCTCATTGCGATCATTGATATCTTCACGGAGCCCATCGGTGAGTTCACCGACACTATCGGCCTGCTGGTGATGCGTGCAGCGCTCTAAAACACCCTCAGGTGAGCCTTTCATAAAAATGTAGTAAGGTGCTTTTGCCAAAAGAGAGAGACTTTTCCTGGCAGGGGCACTTTCAGGTATCCGGTTCTCACAGATGACGCTCATGCGCTTGCGCTCAGAAGAGAACGGCACCTCGCCGACTCGTGGCAACCACTCATCCCAGCTATGCCGAAGGTAATTGGCCTTGCCTGCCAGAGTAAGCATCGCTCCTTCCGTCGGATCGCCCAATACCGTCCATTCCCCCTGCTCTGTTTGCAGCACTGCATCGTTGCAAATCACGCTGCCGATCAGAACCGCATTGAGTCCAGCGGGTAGGGCTGCCGGGTCAATAGCTTTGGGCCAGTCGCCCGCCTTATCGAGCAGCTCAAGCTCGCCCTCGGGCTCATAGCCATCGCCTGACACTACAAAATCTTGATCGCTGGTAGAAACCACCTGCACTACCATTTTGTTTTGGGTGAGGGTGCCGGTTTTATCTGAGCAAATCACCGTCACCGACCCCAACGTTTCAACCGCCGGTAGCTTGCGAATCAGAGCCTGACGGCGAACCATACGCTGCATTCCCAGCGCTAGCGTCACCGTAATGACAGCGGGTAAGCTCTCAGGCACCACGGCAACCGCCATACTCAAAGCAGCTTCCAACAGATCGGCGAACCGATCCCAGCCCAGGAAGAAGCCACCCCCGACGACCACGATTGCCACTAACACCAGCGAGCCGCTGACCAGCACATTGCCGAGCTGGGTCATACGCGCTTGCAGTGGGGTAGGTTCAGCTTCTATCCCTTGCAGCAGCCCAGCAATGTTGCCCAGCTCGGTTTGCATACCCGTGGCGGTCACCACCACTAGGCCCCGGCCCTGGAGGACTTCGGTACCCTGAAACACCATGTTGGCGCGATCGCCCAAAGGTGCATTCTCAGGCAGCAGCACATTGGCTCGTTTCCCCGCAGCGGCGGCCTCTCCAGTCAGGGCAGATTCTTGAACCTGCAAGTTCACCGCTTCTACCAATCGGCCATCAGCGGCGACCTGCACTCCGGCTTCAAGATACATAATGTCGCCCGGAACCAGCGCCTTCGCATCGATTTCAGAGACTTTTCCATCGCGTAAAACTCTCACCCTGGGCGAAGAAAGCTTTTTGAGCGCCGCTAGCGCATTTTCGGCCTGACTCTCTTGTAAGTAGCCTAAAATGCCATTCAAAAGCACAATGGCAAAAATGGCGATCGCATCTTTAGGAAACTGCTGAGCCTGAAAATCTAGCACCGCAGAGACCACCGCCACCGCCATCAGCATCACCAGCATAATATTGGTGAACTGATCGCGAAAAATAGCCCAGCGGCTGCGACCAGCCTTCTCCAGAAGTTCGTTTAAACCATAGCGCTGCACCTGATCGGTTACTTGTTCTTTTGTTAGCCCAGACTTTCCAGTGGTTTGCAGATGCTGTAAAACTTGTTCGCAAGGCAGCGTATGAAAAGCGAGATTTGTCGGCAAGGACGTGCGCGTGTGTAGAGGCGAGGTTGGCACCATAGGTTCTTACTAAAGCAAGCAAAGGGGTTGAAAACAAAGCGTTACGAAACAGTGATGACTGCTGTTTCGTAGTCTCTATTGTGACCGGCCATAATTATTCAGGAATCTATCAGGCAATATATTTAAGCGCCAACACTTTCTCGGCTAAGCCTGAGCTGAGATATACAGCCGGGTATAGCCGGATAGGAAAATTTGCTTGAGCTGCCGCCTAAACTAGCCCTACGAACGAATGAACGCTTCTATATCAAAGGGTATAGAAGGGGGATAAAAAACAGATACAGCGCCTATTCAAGCACGACAAACGGGCTCAAATGGGATTCAATGGATAGGAAGGTTTTACGCGATCGCAGCATAGCTTTTTTGGTGGTTACTAATGGCCCGATTCGACCTTTCAAAAAGCAGCTCAAACCATCCAGTGCTGCCACCTTTAAATCAGCGGCAGCTCAATCAACGGCGACGATCTCTATATGTCCCCATTTTGGCTATTTTTACGGTCGTTATCCTTTTAGAGTACTTCTCCTCAACGGCCTTGGTCTTCAGCTATCTCTACACAGGGGCCATCGTATTGGCACATCGTCAGCTCAGCCGCCAGCAGGTAATGGCAGTGACCTTGGCGACTGTGATCCTAACCCTGGTAAACCTGGTGTTTCCCCATCAGGAAGTAAACACCCTTTCCACCGTTGCGAATCGGCTGATTGCGGTCGTAGCCTTGCTGGTGACCGGCTATCTAATTGATCGCACTCATGTGTACGAAGCCGAAATTACCCGGCAGCAGGCCCATATTCAAGCGCAAACACAGCTCGCTAACCTGCGCGAAGACTTTGCTTCCACCCTAACCCACGACCTTAAAACCCCTCTACTCGGTGCCATTGAAACAGTTAAGTCTTTCAGCGCCGAGCAGTTTGGCCCGGTTAGCCCAAAGCAGTCCAAGGTGTTGGAGATGATGGCGCGATCGCACCGGTTTACGCTTCAGCTCGTAGAAACCATGCTCGACGTTTATCGTAACGATGCCGAAGGCTTAGGACTTCAATCAGATCTTATTGATTTGCACACCCTCCTCACTGATGCGGTAGCAACCTTAGTCCCCCTAGCACAATCTCGCCAAATTGAGATTACGCTGACCCCTCACAGTCAGGAGTCGCGTCAGGAGTTTTGGGTGAACGGCGACGAACGGCAACTGCGGCGGGTCTTCGAGAATTTACTCACTAACGCTATCAACCACGCCCCCCGCCACACGCGGGTAAGCCTACGGCTAAATACCGCCGAACAACAGCATCAGCTACAGGTACAAGACAGCGGCCCTGGCATCAATGACGATGAAGCGGCCCATCTCTTTGAAAGGTTCTATCAGGGCTATAGCAACCGTCATGCCCAAGGCTCTGGGTTAGGACTTTACTTGAGTCGGCAAATTGTCGAGGCTCACAGCGGTAGAATTTGGGCAGAGAACTGTAAACCCCACGGGGCGATTTTCTACTGTTGTTTACCCTCAGCTACCGCGTATGAACGCCAGAAGTCCCTTGCGAATTCTGCTCGTTGAAGACGATGAACTGTTTCGCCTGGGGCTATCGACCCGCTTACAGCGAGAGCCTTTGCTCGAACTGGTAGATGAAGCCGCTGACGGAGAAAGCGCCCTTGAGCTAACCAACCAAAAGCAGTTTGATATCGTGCTGTTGGATGTCGGCTTGCCCGGCATTGGTGGCGTAGAAACCTGTCGGCAAATGAAGCAGCAGCATCCCGATCTGCCGGTTCTCATTCTGACATCACATTCTCAGCAGCCCTTGATTGAGCGGATAGTTGAGGCAGGTGCCAGCGGCTTTTGTCTCAAGGGAATCGAAGCCGAAACGTTGATTCTGGCGCTGCGGTCAGTCGCGGCTGGGGCCTCCTGGTGGGATTCTCGCAGCACTCAAGAAATCCGCACGGCTTTTATGGCTAAGCCCGTTCCGCCGACTGAGGTCAACAAAATCACCGCGCTCTTAACGCAGCGGGAGCAGGAAATTTTAGCGCTCCTGGCGGTAGGCAAAAGCAACCCCGAAATCGCTCAGGAATTGCATATCACGACCGGCACTGTGCGAGTGCATGTCCATGCCATTTTACAAAAGCTGGAGGTGCGCGATCGCACACAGGCCGCTATTTTTGCTTTGAAGCACTCTCTAGTCCCCAAAAAGCTACTCTGATGGCCTTTCTTAGGTTCACAGCTCTATCTCGTTGGGTATCTGTTTTGTTGGGTATCTGTTTTTAAGAGTGCCACCCTCTTGACTCATCCCACGGTTGAACCACACCTAGAGACCTTGCTTCAAAAGGGCTTTCGGAAAGAAGCGGGTAACGCGATTCGAACGCGCGACATTTTGCTTGGGAAGCAAACGCTCTACCACTGAGCTATACCCGCAGGGCTTTAATTATGCCTGTTTGTTTCAAAATTGTCTATGGGTGTAGCGTAAACATTTGCCTGAGATTAGTTTAGCTGGTCTCATGGGGTAACCAGGCTGCTCACTCTTCGTCGTCTGCCTGGCGGCGGCTTTTAATCTTGAAAGATCTGGCCATAATCTCTCCATTTTTACGCACAGCAACATCTTTTTCAGGATATTCGTATAGGCCGCGATCGCCCGCATCGACGTGTAGCAACACCCACAGCTGATCGCTTACCGCAGGCGCTTCCCACAGGTCAACAATAATATCTTCGCTATCACCCGAGTCTACCCGGGCCTGGCCGATACTTTCGGGCGTTTGCATACTGCCATCTGCTTGGCTTTTATGCACCGAAACCCAGCCATCTCGCGAAGTGGCAACCGTTTTGACAACGATCTGACCGGCAGTTGCTTGATTTTCCACCACCAGCTTGACATGCTCTTGCTCAGCGCCTTCTACTTCTTCGCTGGGCGCTTGGTCTGCATCAGGAGCTTGGTTATCGGCGGTAGCTTTACCATTAGCGTTATCAGCGCTATCAGTGGTGGCAGTCTCTGCATCGGCAGCGCTAGCCGCCTTGGCCTCAGCAATATCGGATTGAGCGCCTTCTGGGGAGGCCGATGAATCGGTGGGCACTTCGGCCCCAGAGCAGCCCAGCAGGAAAAACGCAGTGAATAAAACAACGGACAGATATTTCATAGATATTCTGCGGCCAATTTCAGACGCAATTGTATGCCACATTTTTGCGCTTACAGAGCAGGGCTCAGAAAATGAACGGACTGGCTGGAGCATTCATTTTTAATGCCCGCTACGATGGTATCTAGCATTCGGGCGATCGCCCTGAATCAATGGTCAGATTTTGATGGTCAGACTTTGATCTCTATTCCTTATACTTAGACTTCTTTTTACTGATAGGTTCTTCGCTTGATGCTGATAGTTCTGACAGGCTCTGACCGGTGCTAATGACCGGCACGACCGTTGAACCGTTGATGCGAGTGGGGGTAGAAAATTTGTGGCTAAAGCCGCGCACCCTTGATCCTTACTATTTATTACTGCCGTGCGCGATTTTGGTCAGAGCTGTTTATGCTCAATTTTGGCATTGGCATCTGATAAGGAACTCCAGTGGAGTTTTAGTTTGGCATAAATTGGGCTCTTTTTTAGAGACCACAGGTAAGTTTTTGGGCAGTCTATTAGGGTTTGAGACTCGGTTTAGGCGTGACTGTCTTTTGTGGCAGTATTTCCGCAAAATTAAAATTTGCCCAGAGGCTGCTGCACCGAGTTCGCTTGTCGGTCGTTTTGCGGCATAGCCAGCGGCGCTGAATATGATGGGTAGCAAAGATAGATAGACAGACATATCGGTAAATGAACAGACGGGCTCGTAAAACTTTTAGCTTTTTGGTGGCGGTGGCGCTGGTGGCTGTCGCCGTTTGGCTGATTAACCGCTATGGCATCGCGCAGCTGCGGGCTAGCGTGGAGCAAATGGGGCTGTGGGCACCTTTGGGCTTATTTGTGCTGCGCTTTACCAGTGTGGTGATTCCGGCGCTACCCGGTACGGCCTATTCGATTTTGGCAGGCAGCTTGCTGGGGTTTGGCGAAGGGCTGGCGGTGGTCTGCCTGTCTGATTTTTTGTCTTGTGCGCTGAGCTTTTGGCTGTCGCGACGGTTGGGGCGGCAGCTGGTCAAAAAGCTGGTAGGAGAGCGTTTTATAGACCGGGTTGATCGCTTTGGTCAGCAACATTTAGAGCGCAACTTTTTCTTGATGACGGCCTGCTTAATGACTGGTTTTTTCGACTTTGTCGCCTATGGTATGGGTCTGGCTCGGGCTCCCTGGCGAAAATTTCTGCCCGCGCTTGTTCTGAGTATTGCGCTTTCTAATCCGCCGATTGTGGCTTTGGGGGCTGGGCTATTTGCTAAGGGAAAATTGCTGCTGGTCTTGGCGCTACTGGGCGTGTTTGCCTTGGCGCTGATTACCGGATTGGTGCAGCGGCGGATGAGCAAGTCTGATGTAAAGTAATATCGGCACGCTGAGCCGCAAAACCGGACATGCCGTTTGACTAAAGTGGGCGCATTCATCACGGAGAGTATTTATTGAAAAGACTCATGCCAAACGCTCAGCCGCGCGCTCATTTATCCGCTCGTTCGGGCTCTCTGCGTAACGAATTTTGGGCAGGCGCGAGGGATATCTTGCCGCTCGTGGTCGGGGCGATTCCTTTTGGGATTATCTTTGGTACGCTCGCTGTTAGTAGCGGTCTTTCGATAGGCGGTACGCTGGCAATGTCGGCACTGGTTTTTGCCGGTTCTGCCCAGTTTATTGCGGTGGGTATGATTGCGGCTAAAACTAGCTGGCTGCTGATTGTGCTGACGACGTTTGTTGTCAATTTGCGGCATTTGCTCTATGCGGTTAGCTTAGTGCCGCATGTCAATTGGTTGTCGCAGCGCTGGAAAGTGCCGATGGCGTTTTGGCTGACTGATGAAGTGTTTGCTGTGGCAATTCGTCGCTATGAGTCTCGCTATGAGTCTCGCTATGAGTCTATAGACGGCGAGTCTGAAGCTGGCTCTCCGCTGGCGCACTGGTACTATCTGGGGGCAGCGCTAGCGATGTATAGCAACTGGCTGCTCTGTACGCTGCTGGGTGCTACCGCTGGGCGGCTGATTCCGGATGCGACGAGCTGGGGGCTCGATTTTGCTATGTCGGTGACGTTTATTGGCATGGTGATTCCCTATCTTAAAAGTAGGCCGATGTGGGTGGCTGTTTGCGTGGCAGGGGTGGTGGCGGTGGTGGCCTACCCGCTGCCGAATCAGCTGGGGCTGATGGTGGCGGCGATCGCCGGCATTACCGCAGGCGTTTTCAGTGAGCGGGCTTGCAGCCGTCTGTGATTTTCTCTTGTGGGCTTATCCCAATGAACGAAGGTTTACTGATTGCTGGCATGGCGCTGGTCACGTTTGTCATTCGCTACAGCATGTTTGGCGCTAGTAGCCGCCTCCAACTGCCCCCGGCTCTGCTAAATGCGCTACGCTATGTGCCGCCTGTGGTGCTGACGGCGATTGTGGTGCCTGAGGTGCTGCTGCGTGAGGGCTCGCTACAGATCAGCTATTTGAATGCGCGGCTGGTGGGGGCGATCGCCGCTGGCATTGTCGGTGGGCTGACGCAAAACCTGCTGCTGACGATTGTGCTGGGTATGGCCGCTTTTTTCGGCTGGCAGGGGGTGCTGGCGCTTTTGAGTTAGCTAATCCATCGTCAGCAGGGTTTTCTTGTCGATCGCTGGCGATCGCTGGCGATCGCCATAGATAGTAGTAGATGCCTACGCGCGAGACGAAAGGCTTTCTGAAGTAGCGGGAGCATACTTAGCGCTTCTGCTACCGTCACGCCGCTTGAAGACTTCTTTGTCTTTGAGCAAAACGTAAGCGTAGATGACTTTAGCCGTAATGTCTAAAAGCGCAATCAGCAACGTTTCGACTGAGACACCGTAAAGGCCAATCGCTTTGCTGCCCAAAATCCAAACGATGGGATAGGCCACATAGTAAGCAGTGAAAAAATACATCGCCTGACCGTAGCGACCGCTCACGCTGCTGTGCTGACGCCTAGCCGCGCTGGACACCGGGCCATAGAGAATGGCAAAAACGGCTAGCTCAAAAGCGCAGCTAACGATGTACCACATATATTCGGATGATGTGGGAGATAGCGCGGCGAATAAGCCGGTAATAACCATCAGCTCATTTGTAATTAGCAGGCCGCCTATGATGGGGCCTCTGACGCCGCCGAGCCGGGCTAAGCTAAATAAAATTAGCGGTGTGGTAATGGCCCAGTCTAGATAGCGTGCCCAAAAAACTTCATGTCCGTTTACTTCAATTCGTCCCTGGCCCATCATCATGCCTAGGTAGGCCAGCGCTGCAACTATCGTGATTGTAAAATGCACGATGTGAAATTCTTCCCAATCTTCGCCTTTGGCTGACATCGCGTCTTTGCCAAAGTAGATGCTTCCAATTATCAGGCCAATAAAGCCAATCCAAAGGGAGGTAAGGGTCAGCGAATCCATAAAATAACTCTCTTATCTTGATTAGGTTAGCGATCGCAACTACAGCCATCCATCCGCTGCGAACTTCCTTAACAGTATTCAAACGGCCTGCTTTTGAGAGAGTCGCTCAGGGTCACTGCTGCCTTGATCTTGTGTAAAATCATCGCTTTTATCCTAGATACGCTGCATCCATCCACAGAAAGAATCGCTCATAGCACCCGACGATAGCTATTTCCTTTTTCACTGTAAAATAGCGAGCATAAAATGCTGATAAATCAACACTCACTTCTGACCAGGCCGACTGTATCAAACTAACTGTATAAAACTATCTAATATGAAGGCAGCGCCAGCACCAGGCATCTTTCCCAATCGCTGAATGGATTGTTCATGTACTCAACTGACCGGTCTGTGAACCCGCGATGCTCTCGTCTGAGCAAGCAGCATCGTAAGTGGCTGCTTGCTACTGCTATAGGGGCAGCGATCGCTTTACTAACCTCGCCAATGGCGCGGGCTTACAGTCGTCGGCAGCCCAGCAATAGCGCCGTCGCTCTAGTGGGTAGCGGCGAGCTGGTGCAGTTTAGTCAGCTGCGATCGCGATCGCAAACAGTCTCCAATCAGGTTTACCAAACGACTTTATTGATTGGTCTTATCATCCTGCTGCTGCTCAGCATTCTGATCTTTCTGCTGTGGCGGCATCTGACGATCCATCGCCAAGAAAACGCGGCGATCGCTGAACAAGCCGAACACCTACGGATCACGCTTGCCAGCATTGGAGATGCGGTGATTGCCACCGATGCCAATGGTCAAATTACCAATATAAATGCTGTCGCTGAGTCACTAACCGGGTGGACACGCAGTGAAGCTATCGGTCAACCCCTGTCTACTGTCTTTTGCATCATCAGTGAGGAAACCCGTCAAACTGTGAGCAGTCCGGCCATCAGAGCCTTAACAGAAGGCACTATCGTCGGCCTAGCTAACCACACCCTCCTAGTTGCCAAAGACGGCACAGAGCGCCCAATTGACGATAGCGCTGCGCCGATTCGCTCGGCAAAAGGCGAGCTGATAGGCTGCGTGCTGGTGTTTAAAGATGTCAGCGATCGCCGCCAGCAAGAAAAGCAACTGCGAGCCGAGCAAGAACGCCTGGCGCTCGCCCTATCTGCTGCTGATTTAGGTCAGTGGGACTTACATCTCATTGACGGAACAGCCTACCGTAATTTGCGGCACGACCAAATTTTTGGCTACGACACACTGCTGCCTGAATGGACTTATGACATGTTTTTAGAACATGTCTTTCCGGCAGATCGGCCTTTGGTAGATCAGGCATTTCAGCAAGCGATCGCAGCAGGCACCGCCTGGGATTGTGAATGCCGAATTCGCACAGCAAAGGGCACAGAGCGCTGGGTATGGGTGAAAGGAAAAGTCCAACAGAATGCCGATGGCCAGAATGAGCGAATGCTAGGGCTGGTGAACGATATTACCCGTCGCAAACAAGTGGAGGCAGAAATTCAACAGGCGCGCTCCCGACTAGCCTCTACCCTAGCCGCCAGCGAGATTGGCACCTGGGAGCTAGATGTTGCTAGTGGCACGGTTCAAAGCGATCTTAATATGGCGAAGATGTTTGGCCTGCCGCTCGCCGCTGCCGCCGCTGCCCCTAGAGAGGTTTACAGAGATATTATCCACCCGGACGACCAAGAACGGGTGATGGCAGTCGTTGAGCGATCGCTGGCAACCGGCGAAGACTACGAGATTGAATACCGTATTACCCAACCTGAGGGCGCAGCTCGCTGGGTCATCGCTCGCGGACGCATCGAACAAGACGAATCTGGGCAAGCGGTGCGAGTATCGGGCGTGGTGGTTGACATAACGGCTCAGCGACGGGCCGAAGATCAGCTACGAGAGAGTGAAGCGCGATTTCGGCAGCTAGCCGATGTGATGCCGCAAATCGTCTGGGTCACCGGGCCAGACGGTTTTAACGAATACTACAATCGCCGCTGGTACGCATACACCGGCTACACTTCAGCAGAAGGCATGGGCGATCAGTGGAGCGCGGCCATTCACCCAGAAGATCAACAGCGCACCGTTGATCGGTGGCGTGAGTGCGTGCGCACAGGTGAACCCTACGAGATTGAGTATCGCTTTCGCTCAAACACAGGAGAATACCGCTGGTTTTTAGTGCGAGCCTTACCAGTGCGAAACGAGGCCGGGCAAATTACGCACTGGTTTGGCACCTCTACCGACATTGAAGACTTTAAGCGCGCCGAAGAAGATCGGCAAAACTTTGTGCGCATGGCTGACAACAGCTCCGAATTTATCGGCATGTGCGATCTGTCAGGAACACCCCTTTACATCAATCCAGCCGGGCTCGAAAAGCTAGGCATCGGCAGTATGGCAGCGGCCCGCCAGCTCAATCTAAGCAAAGATCTCTTCTTTGCCGAAGATCGAGATCGGATTGTTAACGAATTTCTCCCGACCGTCTTACAAAACGGCACGGGGACAACTGAGGTGCGGTTTCGTCACTTTGAGACTGGCGCAACCCTATGGATGGTGTATAACGTTACGGCCCTATTTAACGAACAAGATCGGCCCATCGGCTTTGCAACTATCAGCCAAGACATCACTAACAGGCGACATTTAGAAGAAAATCTGCGTCGCTTAGCGGCTGATTTGTCCGATGCAGGGCGGCGAAAGGACGAATTTTTAGCCACGTTAGCGCACGAACTACGCAACCCACTGGCCCCCATCCGCAACGGCTTGCAAATTATGCGGCTAGCCGGTGACGACACCGAAGCCGCCGAGCGCATCCGCACCATGATGGAAAGGCAGCTCAACCAAATGGTCAGACTCGTAGACGATCTGCTAGATGTCAGCCGGATCAGTCGCGGTAAAGTAGCGCTGCGCCGTGAGCCAGTTGAGCTAGCCACTGTTATTGAGCAGGCCGTTGAAACCAGTCGGCCTAGCCTAGAGCTAGCCCGGCATGAGCTGACGGTAACGCTACCGCCGCTGCCGGTATATCTATATGCTGATCCGGTGCGGTTAATTCAGGTCTTTAGCAATCTTTTGAATAATGCTGGCAAGTACAGTGAGACAGCCGGGCAGATTGTCGTGAGCGCTAGTCAGCAGCAGCAGCAGGTGGCCATATCGGTCAAAGATACTGGCATTGGGATCTCAGAGGACATGCTGCCCAGAATTTTTGATCTGTTTACCCAAGTTGATGGGGCACTAGAGCGAGCCTCTGGGAGCGAAGCAGCCTCAAAAGCGAACCCAGAAACCGGTGGCCTCGGCATTGGTCTGACTTTAGTTAAGCAGCTGGTGGAGATGCACGGCGGCACGGTTAGCGCTTTTAGCGAAGGGGTAGGCCAGGGCAGTGAGTTTGTTGTGCAGTTGCCAGTCGCCGCTGCCCCTTTTGAGCAAGGGCCTATGCAAGAGCCTGCGATCGGTGAGTCTATAATCGATGAGTCTATTCAGGCCAGTGAGCCTACAGAGACGGGTTCCCGGCGCATTTTAATTGTCGATGACAATGAAGATTCGGCCTTGTCGCTGGCCATGCTGTTTGAAATCACAGGGGATGAGACCCAGACTGCGCACGACGGGCTGGCAGCGGTGGCTGCTGCTGCCGCTTTTCGACCTGATGTGGCGCTGCTCGATATTGGTTTGCCGGGTCTGAACGGTTACGAAGTGGCGATCGCTATTCGCGAGCAACCTTGGGGCCAGACAATGATTTTGGTCGCCTTGACCGGCTGGGGGCAGGCAGAAGATCGCCGCAAATCTGCTGAGGCTGGGTTTAATGCGCACATGGTCAAACCGATAGAGCATGACGAGCTTTTGCAGCTTTTGAACGAGCTGATGGCGTAAGGTTCAAAACATTAGTGTTCTCCTAATCGGATCAAAACATCTGTCACCCGGAAGTTAACAAAAATTTATAATTTGCCTACCTTGGAAAGGGTCTAGTCGGCGGGCTGCTAGCGGGCGATCGCTTGCCGAATCTTGTGTTTTTAGGAGATATGCTTTTCCAAACTGTCTACAGTCACCTGCTGCCCAACCGCTCGAACGATCTAGATCAAATTTATCAAAGGCTTCTCCAAATTTTTGTGTACCCCAGTTTGTGGGTGGCTGGGGCGATCGCCTCTCTGACCTTTTTTGTACAAAAGACGCTGGCGCTAAATGCTGACTGGCGACCAGCAGCCCTCATTTTTTGCGCGGCGCTGCTGCCCTACAATCTAGATCGAGTGCTAGATACGTTCGTTCAAAAGATTCCAGACAGCAAAACCCAAGCCTTTTTCCAAAAACCTGTTGTCCTGCTAATTCTTCTGGTGGCAGCAGTGAGCACGAGTACTTTAATTTATCAGGCCCCTTCAGCCGCGCGCTGGGTAAGTCTGGGCGGTTTAGTGCCTCTAATCTACGGATTACCGTTATTTCCGGGGCGTAGTTTATCCGGGTCAGTTCGCTGGTATCGCCTTAAAGATATTCCGGGAGCAAAAGCCTGGCTGGTTTGCGGCTCAATTACCTACGCAGTTGTTGGGCTACCGCTTGGCTACGCAGCGCAGTGCCCCGATCTGTCGGCGGTGATCACAGCGCTGTGGCTGCTGATCTTTGTCGGGTCAAACTCTCATATGTTCGATGTGCGAGATGTGGAGTCTGACCGACAGCAAGGTGTTTCAACGCTACCGCTGCTAGCGGGCGTCAGCGGGGCGCGGATGATTTTGACAATTTTGAACGGCCTATCTGGGGCGCTGTTGGCTTGGGGGTGGGCGAGCGGTCTGCAAGTGCCTAGGGCGGCGATCGCCCTGCCTGCCACCCTGCTCACGCTCATCTATATTTGGACGCTGACGCCTAAGACGCCTCGCCAGGTTTACAATATCTGGATTGACGGTGTCTTGTTTTTGCCCGCGCTGCTGACGAGTGTTTTGCCGCTGCTCGCTTTTTGAGTAGAAATTGTATGATTGCGATCGCTACTCAACAAAAAACAACCGATTGGTACCCTACTAAAACATTCGCTCGATCATCAACTCAATCATCAACAAAAACACCAGTAGCAGTAGCTTAAATACAGCCCTTATTTTTTAAGTCTATGGTTGCCCTACAAAACACCCCTCTTACCCTGACTGAAGACCAGCTTCAGCAGACCCAGCAGCGCATTAATGCGTATGTTCAAACCATTGCTAGCAGCCCTGATCATCGAGAAGGCGCGTTTCCGTACAGCCTTTTTCATGAAGCCAATGCTCCCATCAAAGGCACCGTTCTGATGTTCCACGGGTTTAGCGCCCGGCCACACCAAATGTCGCGTCTGGCCAACTACCTGTTTGGCAACGGCTTTAATGTGTACCAGGCGGCTCTGAGGGGCCATGCCTATCGCATTCCCGATCGCTACTGGCCCCAAGTTGATTTAAAACCCGAAATTTTGATCCCCCTGCGAGAAAAAGTCAGCGCCGACCCAGTCTTGCAAACCTATTTGGCTAGCCTGGCCGCTACTAGCAGCGCAGGTGCAGTCTCTCCTTCTCCTATGCAGATGGTTGGGCTAATGGCCCGCCTGCGCCAGATAGAACCCCGACTGACTGACATCATAGCCGCCATTGAGCGCGATAACGACCCCGACTTTGAGCGCTATTTTGTCTCGTCGCACCTAGCTTATTTGAGCGATGCCCAAGCCCGGCTGGCGGAGCTTGCCGCCATACCAGGGCCAATTTACACGGTGGGTTTATCGGTAGGGGGGGCTGTGGCCCTAGCGCTGGCTGCCCAAAACCCGCAGCGAGTGGCTAAGGTGGTCGCTTTTGCACCGCTGCTAGAGGTCTATGGCGAAACCCGCGAACGCTACGTTAACCTAGCTGGCCCGCTCGATATTCGAGAGGTTGGGTGGGATGAATTACAGTTTCCGCTGGGCTGCTTTACCGCTGCCAATCGGTTTGGTGCGTTTGTGCGAAATGGTGATAATGTCGCGGCCCTACGCCCTACGCCGACCCTGATAGTTTTGACTGAAAACGAAGATGCGGCTGATATTCAAACTAACCAGCGCTTTTCGCAGTCGTTGAGCCGCGCCTCGCTGTTTAAAAAGTACGACAATCACTATCTTTACACCTTTCCTAGTGCGGCCTTAGTACCTCACCCCATGGTTGACCCTCTAGAGAAGAGCCAAAGTATGAGCAATGGCTACTGGAAGCCCATGTACCAAGAGACGCTGCGCTTTTTAGGGCAAACCGAGTTTAAGGGCAGCAGCTTAGCGCAAATGGACAACGTTTCGGATTTACCCCCTGTGCCGCCGGTTTGAGCGGCAGTCCGGTTTGAGCGGGTTTCCTCGGTCTGCTGTCTGGCGTCTTTACCCGCGCGATCGCGTCAAAAAGTCTTTAATGTACTGGTTAACTAGCGCTGGCTGCTCTTGCTGCACCCAGTGGCTACAGTGGGCAATATAGCAAATCGTGAAATCGGCTACATACTCTTCTGTTCCGTCAGTCAGTTCTTTGCCCAAGGCCGCATCGTTCTCTCCCCAGATCATCAAAGTTGGCACCTCTAGCACGCCCCACTGCTGATTGAGGAGGCCCTCGGCGCTGAAGATATTGCGATAGTAGTTGAGCATACTGGCGATCGCGCCTGGTTTGGCCGCCGCCGCTACTAGCGCGTCGATATCGGCCTGTGTAAATGCCCCTAACGCCGCCTGATCGCGAAATATAGCTCGAATGGCCGCATAGTTACCCGCGCTCAACAAAAATTCTGGCAGTACAGGCAGCTGAAACAGCCCAACATACCAGCTTCGCAGTAGCTGCTGAGGCGTTCGCAGACCTGCTGCAAACTTGGCCGGATGCGGCAGGTTTAGCACAATTAGCTGCTCAAGCATTGTCGGGTAGGCGTAGGCAAAGCTCCAGGCGATCGCTCCACCCCAGTCATGCCCTACTAGCGTACACCGCTCATAGCCCAGCGCCCGAATTGTCCCTTCCACGTCTTTGACCAGCTCAGGCAGCGCATAGGCAGACTTTTCTTCGGGCTTATCGCTATTGTTGTAGCCTCGCAGATTTAGCGCGACCGCTTTGTAATCGTGGCCAAACGCCTCAAGCTGATGCCGCCAAGAGTACCAAAATTCTGGAAACCCGTGCAAAAACAGTATTAACGGGCCGTCTCCTTGAGTGACGTAGTGCAGTTGAATGCCGTTAGTTTTGAGATAGCTATGCTGCATAAAGCATTGTCCTGGTGACCGCTACCCTTATTAAACCAAACAGCCCCCCGACAGCTCTAGGTCGGCAGCAGTATCAGCTCGCTAAAATGTAAGTCACAGGCAGACAAGTCATGGGCAGACAAGTCATGGGCAGACAAGTCATGGGCAGACAAGTCATGGGCAGACAAGTCACAGGCAGACTGTATAAGAGACTGTATAAGCCACTTCTTCATGCCCCTCATCGTCTCTGGCAGCGGCTGCTGCTGGGTCTGCTGGCGCTCAGTCTAGCTATCCGGCTGACGCCGTCTCTAGTGCCCATTCGAGCGGGTGATATTGCCCAAGATCAGCTAGCTGTGGAGTTTAGCGATCGCCACGGTCTATTTTTAGGCACCATCCTTACTCAAAACCAAGAACATACGGCAGTTGTCCCTTTAGCGCAGGTGTCGCCCAGCTTTATCCAGGCGATTCTCTCGGCAGAAGACCAGCGGTTTTACCAGCATGGGCCGGTAGATTTGCGCGCGGTGGGGCGATCGCTTCTAGAAGCAGCTCAGGCCAGAAAGCTTGTCAGCGGCGCTTCGACCATTACAATGCAGCTTGCCAGAATGCTGAAGCCCGTCCCGCGAACGCTGAGGCACAAGCTCAGCGAGGTCTGGCTATCTTGGCGCTTGGCAGCGGGCATGAGCAAAAACGACATTTTGGCCGCTTATATTAACCGCCTGCCGATGGGGAGCAATATCTATGGGGTAGAGGCAGCGGCGCAGGTTTACTTTGGCATTCCGGCCTCGGAGCTGAATTTGGCCCAGGCGAGTTTGCTGGCAGCGCTGCCGAATGACCCGGTGGATCTAGATCCCTATTTGCATTGGCAAGCCCTAAAACAGCGGCAGAACTATGTGCTCAATCGGATGGTGGACGACGGCATACTTAGCTCGCAGCAAGCTCAGCGAGTAGCCGCAGAGCAGGTGACTGTGCAGGCGCGATCGCCCGGCATTCAGGCTGCGCCCCACTTTCTCTTTTGGCTGGCCGAGCAACTACCGCCCGATCATCCAGCCAAACTTAAGACCACGCTGGATTTGCCTTTGCAAAATTTTGTCCAAGCGCAGGTTCAACAAATCGTTCAGTCTCTAGCCGCCCAACAAGTTCATCAGGCAGCGGCGCTAGTCATTCAAAACAGCACAGGTGAACTGCTGGCATACGTCGGCTCACCAGACTACTTTGCCAAAACCCGGCTGAACCGCAACGACGGTGTACAGGCGCTCAGACAGCCTGGGTCTACGCTCAAGCCCTTTCTCTACCAGCTAGCGTTAGAAACTCGCACAGTTCGGCCCAACAGCATTTTGGCCGATGTGCCCACGCGCTATCCCATTCCAGGTGCTAAGGTCTATAGCCCGGTAGACTACAGCGAGACTTTTCACGGGCCGGTGCGGGTGCGAGCGGCGCTGGCAAATTCGCTGAATATACCGGCAGTGAAGGTTCTAGAAAAAGTAGGCGTGCCTGCCTTTTTAGATCGGCTGCGGGCGCTCGGCTTTGCTCATTTAACCCAACCACCGAGCTACTACGGTTTGGGGCTGGCCCTGGGCAGCGGCGAGGTTAGCCTCTGGGAACTCGCGCGTGCCTATCTCACGCTGGCTCGTTCTGGCGATCCGGTGGAGCCTTCCGGCTTGAAAACGCCTGTTCTTTCTCCCGCTCCCCCGCTCCCCTCTCTAGCTTCTCCTATCTGGCCGCTAATCCGCGACATGCTCAGCGACCCCTATGCCCGAGCCCTCTCTTTTGGCGTTGATTCTGTCCTCCATCTTCCGTTTCCAGCCGCTGTTAAGACTGGTACCTCTTCAGACTTCCGCGATACCTGGACGGTGGGGTTTACGAGCGACTATACAGTGGCGACCTGGGCCGGCAACTTTTCAGGTGAGCCGATGCGGCAGGTCTCGGGAGTAGCCGGGGCTGCGCCACTGTGGCAGCGAATTATGCTGCATTTGCATGAGCAACAGCCGCCTCAAGACTTTCTGCCGCTGACTGGCTGGCAGCAGCGTCCCATTTGCGCGATTTCTGGACGCAAGCCCACCGCAGACTGTGCGAGCGTTGTGCAAGAGTATTTTGCGCCCGATGATTTGGCTGAGTATGCGCGGTCGGCAGATGAACCCTTCGAGCTGCCAGCCGAATATGATGAGTGGCTAGCCAGCCAACCGGAGACGGACTGGGCGGCGAGCGGACTGCGGATTTTGGTACCACGTGAGGATGCTTATTTGGTGGCGGCAGATGGGGCGCGGCTGGCGTTTAAGATTGCAGCGCCAGCGGGCGAGCTGGTGGAGTGGCGGCTAAATGGTCGGCTTTTGGAGGCTACGGCTGAGCGAGAGGTTTTTTGGCCGATGGAGCTGGGGGATTGGGTGCTGGAGGTGAGGCGAGGCGAGGAGAGCGATCGCGTTCATTTTCAGGTGCGATCGCCCGATAAGATGACCGAAAGACAGGGATTTTCGGTAGTGAAGCCGGGTGAGAAATAGTCATTAGCTGGCCAAGCGTACAGTTTCTTTACGGTCACTCAAGACGGTCACTCAAGACGGTCACTCAAGACGGTCACTCAGGATAAATGCTGACAGCCCGAACCAAAGGCCAGATGTCGTTAGAGATCTGACAGAAGTTAGCTGCCTTTTGATGTAGGGCCAAAGCTGAAAGAAGATCAAACTGCCTGATCAAACTGCCTGCTCGAGCCGGTCTAATTGGGCCGAGCCAGCGGCTGGGCTAATCGTATAAGGCAGCTCAACTACAAACTCAGTGCCCTGTCCGGGGGTTGAGTGGTAGTACAGTTTGCCGCCATGCTTTTCGGCGATAACCTGATGGCTAATGGAGAGCCCTAAGCCGGTGCCGGTGCCTACTGGCTTAGTGGTGTAAAAAGGGTCAAAAATTTGATTGCGAGCCTGCTCAGGAATGCCGGGGCCATTGTCGGCAATGAAAATCGCAATCCAGCCATCTCTGATGACTGCGGTGCGAATTTGAATAGTGCCGATGTTAGGTTGAGTAGGCTCGGATTTGTGCTGGAATGTATTTTGAACGTAGTGCGATCGCACCGCATCAATTGCATTGCTCAGCAAGTGCCAAAACACCTGATTGAGCTGACTGGCAAAGCATTCAATCATCGGCAGATCACCGTAGGCTTTAACCACTCTAATGGCCGACTGGCCCGGCAAAGCCTTTAATCGGTTGGGCAGCAGCAGTAGGGTGTTTTCAATGCCTTCATGAATATCGACCGGCTTCACGTCGGCTTCGTCGAGCCGTGAGAAATTTCGGAGTGATTTGACAATTTCACGAATCCGCTCGGTGCCGCTTTTCATTGAGTCCAAAAGCCTGGGAAAATCTTTAGCCAGAAATTCCACATCAATGTCCTCTAGCTCCTCAATTTCTAACTGAATGGTCTGAGCTAAAGCGGGATCTGTCTTCTGGTAGTAGCTAACCAAGGCCAGCAGCTCTTCGGCATACTGTCTAGCCGGTTTCAAATTACCATGGATGAAATTAACTGGATTGTTAATCTCGTGAGCTACACCAGCGACAAAATGGCCTAATCCCGCCATTCTTTCGCTCTGAATGATTTGAGTTTGAGCACTTTGTAAGGTTTTAAGCGTTTGTTTTAGAGCCTCTTCTACCCGCTTACGCTTACGCAAATCTTTCTTCAACTGCTCGTTCATTTCAGCCAGCTTAGCGGCGCGATTGTCTCTCTGCTGCGTCGATTCAATTTTGGCAGCTTTGAAGGCTAACTGTGTTTGCTGATGCGCTAGCGTTTCCTGCTGTAGCTGAGCCTGCACGTTTAGCGAATTCAAAGCTCGCAAAAGGCTAGATTGAGAAAGTATGCCGAGTAATTCTTTCTCCTGCGTGACGATGCCATACTCAGATTCTCGCTGAGCCAGAATCTGATAGGCAAGATAAAGCGAGTTTTCAGGAGAAAAGACACACGGCTCCAGAGATCTCATGATGTCTTGAGCGCAGAGACGATGTAAATTTTCTCCTGAAGCTAAAGCGCTCACTAGCTCTCGCTCACTTACTAACCCTATGGGCTTGAGATTCTTGAGCTCACCTAGTAACAATGACCCCACTGTGTCATCAGGCGCTAGCTCTTTTGTGATGATCAAACAACCAACTTGATGCTCTACCAGCAAAGCTGATAACACCATCACCGAATCGTTAGATGAGGCCGTGACCACGCCAGTGCACACCGTTGCCAAAGCATCCTTTAAAAGTGTTTGAGATGGCGCAGAAGCCGTAACGATGGGGGTTGCCTCTATTGAGCAGGCGGTCTGCAATGTAGTATCAAGTAGCATAGGTAATCAATCTAAGAGATAGCTGGAAGGATGAAGCTAGAGTAGTCAGGAGAACCAACAGAGGGAAAATGCAGATATGGCGCGTCCTTTAGTGGCGTCCGACATCAGTCCGACATCAGTCTGATGTCATTAAATGCGCTCTGATAAGTCAAGTAGCTCATCTTCTTGATGAGTCAAGATAACGCAGTCAGACAGGGGGTATGCCATGCAAGGAAGAATAAATCCAGCTTCTTCTTCTTGTCGCTTCAAGAAGCAGTGCAAATGCTCGACTGTTCCTTCTATTAGCTTTGCTGTACAGCTCACGCAAGCCCCGGCTCTACAGGAAACCGGAAAATCAATACCTTGTTGTTCTACTATATCTATAATTACCTCATTTCCGCGAACTTGGAGAGTTTTGTTAAGAGATTTATCTGGGTTGACGAGTTTGATCTGATAAACATTGGGAGAATTTAAAATCGACATAGTTCGGGAGCCCTTGGCCTTCTGAGCCTTATGGGTATAGGGTTTGCAGTCAACGTGCTATAGATAGCGCGCAAGAGATGCCTGCCATAAATAATATTGATGGAGCGTGTACTTTTAAGGACAGACTCAGATTTATTTAGATGAGTTAAGGAGTTGTTCTTCCTGGTGAGTGAGAACAGTGCAGTTTGAGAGGGGATAAGCTGTACAGATTAAAATAAATCCAGATTCCTCCTCCTGACGGTTGAGGAAACAGTGTTGGTGCTCGACGCTGCCTTCTACCAGTCTGCCAGTGCAGCTAGTGCAAGCGCCTGCTCGACAGGAAACCGGCAGATGGAGGCCCTGCTGCTCAGCGGCATCCATAATCATTTCATCGCTGTGAACTTGGAGAACCGTATTAATAGATTTGCCTTCGTTGATGAGTTTGACTTGGTAGGTCTGGGGGAATTTTTGGTTCAACATATTTTGAGAATGCTTCTGACCTTTTATGACGGCAATGAGTAGTCACAACAGAAGCCTGTAAAACATAGGTATCTGTTGAGTGTTCTTACAGGACAGGTTGCCCTACTCTCAAATCTAAATTTCAGATTAAATTTAGAGAGCCAATAAGATCTGTTAAGGTCTCTTTACGTGAACTTTTAAAAGGTGTATTTTACCGTAAAGCCTTTCTCTGTCTATTGACTAGCTATTGACTGGGCGTTCTTCTTAGCGTGAGTTTTTGATCAGCAAACGGATACAGTTAACTGAAATTTAGACAACTATTGTTGATAGAGCGATCGCGAAAAACCAGATCGCTTCCCCAACGATACTAAGAGAGCACTAACAGATTTAGCAGCTTATGAACAGCTAGAGCAAAGTGAGCCACACAGTCCAAAATAAGCCACACAGGCCAAAGTTGATAAACCTCTGTGCAGCCAGCTTTGGCCAGCGCCTACCGTTAACCCTGTGACCCAGGTTCCTATTACCTGCACCCACGATACCGTCCTGATCTCAAAAATGACGGGTGCTAAAGTGATCCTTTCGCTCAAGAGGTGTCCATCCATATATGTATGGCCAAAAAATCAAAGGGTTTCAGTGAGCTGCTGAAGCAGCAGCGGCGAGGGAAAAACTCGGCAGGACGCCATGCAAGAATTAGCAGACACTGTCAGACAAGGGCCTTTGGGCGAAGAGCTTATCGACATCGTGAAAAATCCCAAGGGTCACGTGAAGATGTCCGATGTTTTAGAGACCTTCATTGAACCCTACGAAGAGGAGGAATTAACGCTCAATCAGCGTCAAAACTTACTGGGCATTGTCGTCATTGCCTGGAATCTGGCACTTTTGCCCAAAGATAAAAGAAAGGCGGCGCTGAAGGAAATTATCAGAGAGCTCCTCAAGGGGGAAGATCCCTGGTTTCAGCGAGAGACGCGGGAGATGATTGACGAAATGGTTGCTCGTAAAGACCAGTTTTTTGCCGATAATCAGCGGTATATCGTTAACTACCAGTTGCAGGATCTGGGCACGGAATTTCATCTGACGGTGGCCTCAACGCTGCCGAATGAACCTGCTGAAAAATAACCGCCGATTTAAGAATTGTAGTGATTTACGCCGAGCTGTCCGATTTTTTGGTTAACACAGGTGTAGCAGAAGCTACAGATTCTTCCTGGGGGAGCTTTAAATGCGGCAGCGGTGGAGACGGCTAAGCTATGGGTTGATGGGGGTGGCGATCGCCCTCATATTTGCCGCCTGCAATCTTGATAACCGCAGCAGCGACCCAGCCAACCCAGACTCAGCGGCCTCACGCCCACCGCTGAAACCTTTTCCCGAGGTGGCCGAACTTTCTACGCCTGAGCTGCCCGATTGGATTGAGCAAATCAGCCCAATCGATGAGGCCGATTCGCTGGCGCAGATTCGCATCCGGTTTGAAGCGCCGCTGATTCCGCTGGAGAGTTTAGAAAGCCCTGAGCGAGCGGCACTGCTCGACCGGTTTGAGCTGGTGCCTGAGCTGCCGGGAGAATTTCGCTTTTTGACGCCGCGCATGGTTGGGTTTCAGGGCGACAGAGCTTTGCCCAAAGCCACCCGGTTTCAGATCACGCTTAAAGCCGGATTGAGCGATCTAGAAAATCATGAACTCGCTGAAGATCTGGCCTGGACATTCCACACTGAGCCGATTGATCTGAGCGATCTTCCCGGACTGCCGAGCGGCTCTAATCTGGAGGCCGAGTCGATTGGGCTAGAGCCGACTTTTGAGCTGACGGCAAATACGGCGCTTGACTTAGATTCGCTGAGGTCGCATGTGAAGCTGGTGCCCGCTGGTAAAGAGCGTTCTGTGCCGATCCAGGTGGCGCTGCTAGAAAATGAACAGTTGGAAAATGAACAGGTAGCGTTAACGGCAGGTGAGAAGGTTGAGTCGCCAGCTCAGCGCTATGGGATTACGCCTAAGCGCCGTCTGGAAAAAGCAACGGATTATCGGCTGGCGATCGCCCCTGGCATCAAACCCGCACAGGGCAATCTTGCCAGCGAATCGGACTGGGATCGGCAGCTCATAACCTATGCGCCGCTAGCTTTTGAAGGCGTGCCTGCTGAAGGTGAGCCCGGTTATGGCGGAGCTTATGGCCGGTTTGCCAACGGGCTGGCACGGCTCCAATTTAATAACGGCCTGAAGGCTGAATCGGTGCTAGAAGCGATCGCCGTAGAGCCGCCACCGAAAGAGGCTCCACAGCTTTTAAGACCCTACGATGGCTACAAAGCCATTGACCTCACCCCCTGGGCGCTAGAGCCCAACACAGAATATACCTTTACCATCGGCGCAGGCTTGACCGACCAGTTTGGACAAATGCTGGGCGAACCTGTCACCACAACGTATCGGACAGGCGATCTGTCGGCTGAGCTATGGGCACCGGCGGGGCTAAATATTTTTCCGACCAATCAAGACTTGCAACTCAACATTTCGGCAGTGAACTTGCCAGAAGGCGCTTACAAAGCGGCCTTTGCATCTGTGCAGCCGACAGATCTAGTCTATACCGATTCGGCCTATCCCCAGGGTAACAGTACTGATCTTCTTCCTGACCCGTCTCAGTGGCAGTCGATTTCAGTAAAAAGCGACAAGAACAAAGTGACCGAGAGCGCGATTCCGCTGGCTCAGCAGCTTTCTGGCAAGACCGGAATGTTGGCCTATGGCGTTCAGGCGCGGACAGTGCAGGTAGAAGGCGAGTGGCAAGAGCCCAATTTCTATGGCCTGGTGCAACTGACTAATTTAGGTGTGTTTGCCCAGTGGTTTCCAGAGGGGGGACAGGTGCGGGTGCACCATCTTGCTGATGGGTCGCCGGCTCAGGCAGATATCAAAATCTATCGATCACAGTTAGAAAGCCAAGTGCGGGGCACGCCAGAACCTTGTGCAACGGGCAGAACGAATGATCAAGGCGCTTTACGGCTAGATGCAGCGACCCTGAAGCGCTGCATGGGGGCGAGGCAGTTTGAGGAGCCGCCTGAGCTGTTGGCTGTCGCCACCGAAAATCAGGACTGGGCCTTTGTGCGCACTTGGCCCTACAGCGGCAGCTACAGCTACGGTATTTACGCTGACTGGGAAGGCGGCGAGCCTCAGTCGCGCGGCACAATTTTTTCAGATAGGCAGCTTTATCAGCCGGGGGAGACCGCCTGGTTTACGGGTATCGCGGACTATCTCGATGGCGGTGTGCTCAATCAGGATAAACAGGTCACCTACAGCGTCACGGTCAAAGACCCCGATGGGAATACGGTGGATCTCGGTCAGCAGATGACCAATGATTTTGGCACGTTTTCGCTCTCGTGGAAAGCGGGCGAACAACAGTCTGTCGGCGATTACACCATTCAGGCTAAGAGCGAAGCGGGCGTTACGATTCGGGGCGACTTCCGCGTGGCAGAATTTAAGCCGCCGAACTTTAAAGTTGACTTGGTGTTAGATAAAAAGATAGTTGGACTAGGTGAAAAAATTGAGGCCCAAACGCAGAGCAATTATCTGTTTGGGCCGCCCGTGCAGGCGGCGAATGTGGCTTATTATGTGACGCGATCGCCCACCGATTTTGCCCCGCCCGGCTGGGATAAATATAGCTTTGGTCGCCGTTGGAACTGGCCAGAAGAGAAACCCGAAGTGCCCGCCGATGTGTTGCAGACTCGTGAAACGTTGAATGAGGCAGGCGGTGATGCGCTGGAAATTACGATAGCAGAAGATTTGCCTTATCCGATGCTTTACCGGGTAGATGCAGAAGTCTCGGATGTCTCAAATCTCTCTGTAGCGGCGGCAAAGACGTTCACAGTGCTGCCTAGCGAGCGGTTGATTGGGCTGAAGGCAGATTTTGTGGCGACGGCGGGCGAAAAATTTCCGGTTGAGGTGATTGTAACTGATGCAGAGGGCAAGGCGATCGCCAGTCAACCAGTGCGCTTAGAGCTGCAAAAAGCGACCTACAGCCGGGTCACCCAAGTTATTGAAGGAAGCCGCACGCCGGTCGATCAGGTGGAATATAAAACGGTGGCGACAGCTACTCTTCGCTCTGGCAAAACAGTTCGCATGGCTGAGCTGACGCCACCCGAGTCGGCGAGCTACCGGCTGCGGGCGAATTTTATAGATGAGGAGAGCGATCGCACAGCCACCGAGCTTCGCCTCTGGGCAACTGGCAACACGCCCGTATTCTGGGGAAATCGCTACAACAACAACCGTCTAGAAGTCCAGCTCGACAAGGAGAATTATCAAATTGGTGAGACAGCAACTGCGCTGATTCAGTCGCCCTATCCGGAGGCTGAGCTTTACTTTGCGGTGGTGCGTCACGATACGATCTACGAAACGCTGACGCGAATTGAGGGCAGCGCGCCCCAGGTGCAGTTTACGGTGACGCCTGAAATGCTCCCCAATGCGGCAATTGAGGCGGTGCTAGTGCGTCAGGGCGAGCCATTGGAGACGCTGGCAGATCCGAGCAGCTTAGAGAACTTGGCGAGCATTGGCCTAGCCCCATTTTCAACCAGTTTAGAAGGCAAATATCTGAGCGTGCAGGTAAAGCCAGCGCTAGCCTCGCTAAAACCTGCTGAAACAGAAACGCTTTCACTCACGCTCAAAGATGAGAAGAACAACCCGGTCTCGGGGCAGTTCACAGTGATGGTGGTGAATGAGGCGGTGCTACAGCTCAGTGGCTATCGCCCGCCCGATTTGGTAGAGACGGTATATGCAGAGCAGCCAATCAGCCTACGCTTTGCCGACAACCGGCAAGATGTGGCCCTCTCGCCGCTGACTTCGCCTTTAGAAAAAGGATGGGGCTACGGCGGCGGATTTTCTAGCGCGGCGGCGAGTACGCGCTTACGAAATGATTTTCAAGCGCTGGCATTTTATCAAGGATCGGTGATTGCCGATGACAGCGGGCAAGCAACCGTGAGCTTTGAGCTGCCCGATGATCTGACTACCTGGCGGGCGATGGTGATCGCGACCGATGGCAATTTGCGATTTGGGCAGGGCGATGCAACGTTTGTAGCAACGCAGCCGCTGATCACAAATCCGCTGCTGCCGCAGTTTTTACGAGTGGGCGATCGCCTCCAAGCCGGTCTCACCGTTACCAATACTACCGGCAAAGGCGGCAAGCTACGGCTCGAAAGCCAGCTCAAGGGCGGCCTTGCGTTTGTCAATACGGACGACAGCCGCACCCGACAGAACCAGCCCGACTCAGGAACTACCGCCTATCGCTTTACGATGGTGGCCGAGCAGCCAGGAACAGCGCAGATTGAGTTTCGCTCTGTCCTAGCTTCAGAGGCGGATGCCTTTAAGGTGCCGCTGACGATCAAACCGTTGGAGACCACTGAACAGGTTGTAGAATCGGGCACGACCCCTAATGCGGTGACTATTCCGCTGAAAGTAGCTGACGATGTCGCGGTCAAAACGGGCGGGCTAGAAGTTTCGCTGGCGAGCAATTTGCTTAGCGATTTGAAATTGCCTGCTCAGGAGACTTTGCAGGCAGAGGCTTGGCCTTGTCTAGAGACATTGGCTAGTCGGGTAGCGATCGCCACTCAGCTCCAAATCCTCTCACAAAAATATGGATCAGCCGTCGCCACCGACATTGACTTAAAAACAGTAGCCACCACTGCGCTCAACCAAATGCAAACCCTACAACAGCCGGATGGTGGCTTTGCTGCCTGGCCAGGGTCAGAACAATCTGACCCTTTTGTTACGTCTTATGCGGCGAGCGTATTAGCCCGTGCGCAGGCGGCTGGCTTCACAGTAAGCTCTAGCCTGATCGAGGGCGTAAAACCCTATCTCAGCAAGCTACTGGCCGATCCGGGACAATACGACTTTTGTCAGGATGCGGACTGTAAAAATCAGGTGCGACTAGAGACTTTAGGCGCGCTTGCCAGCCTGGGTAACGTGCGCAATCAGTACCTCTCCTGGCTGTACGACCAAAGAGAGACGTTTGACTTTACTGATCGGGTGAAGCTGGCGCGACATCTCACGCGCTTTGCCGACTGGGAAACTGAGGCAGCGATGCTAGTCGATCAGCTACAGGAAAGCCTTTACGAGACAGGGCGCACGGCGACGGTAAACCTACCACAGCAGTGGCAGTGGCTAAACTCTCAAACGGCGGCACAGTCGCAGGCCATCCGGCTGTGGATCGCGCGGGCGGGAAGCCCCGAGCAGCTTGATCGTCTGGTGCAAGGGCTGCTCGCTCAGCGGCAGGCAGGGGCGTGGGGTACGGGCTACGACAACGCTCAGGCGCTCATAGCGCTGGCAGACTACGCCCAGCGATTGCCTGCTCCGCCTAGCTTTGAGGTGACTGTGCGATTGGGAGATGAGACCCTTGTAAGTCAAGCCTTCATTGGGAATGAGACTGCTAGTACTGAGGTGAGCGTGCCGATGGCTAAGCTGCCGCGCGGCGAGTCTGATTTACAGCTACAGAAGTCAGGCGAGGGCGAACTGCACTACCTAGCGGCTTATCGCTATCGTCTGAAGGGAAATCCGCCCGGACGATTAAACGGACTGCGGATTTCGCGGCGAGTTTATCCGGCCAATCAGTCTGAAGCTCTGCATCAGTTTGGGTTAGCAGCAGCGGAAGAGACTGCGCTGCCTGTCGGCCAGGTTTTTGATGTGGGTTTGGAGATTATCGCCGACCATCCGGTTAACCATGTGATTATCACCGATCCGCTGCCTGCTGGCCTCGAAGCGGTCGATACGACTTTTCAGACGGTAGCTGGCGCGGTGCAGGCGCAGGCCGATAGCTGGCAAATTGGCTATCAGCAGATTTATAGCGATCGCATTCTCGCCTACAGCGATCATCTCGATGCGGGCGTTTACAGCCTGCACTATTTGGTGCGATCGGTGACGCCAGGGACATTTCTTTGGCCAGGGGCAACCGCTCAGCTCCAGTACGCACCCGAGGAGTTTGGCCGCACAACGGCTGCAACATTATTGGTGAGATAGGGTTTTAGGCGTAATTTATCATAAGAGCGTTAGGTTCTAGCTCTGTTTTATCTGCCATGTATGGTCTTCAGCTAATCGCAAAATTGATTGATGATAGTGCTCTAAAGACTCTCGATGGCCAACGCTAATGTAGGCAGTTTTTGCCGTTGTCAAGTGGCCGTAAAGCTGCTCTTCATTAGTGCGATCTAGCGCGCTAGTGGCCTCGTCTAAGATGGCATAAGCGGGCTGATGAATGAGCACGCGGGCAAAGCTAAGACGTTGTTGTTCTCCTAAAGAAAGCACATCGCCCCATTCTTCTACTGTGTCAAAACCGTGATCGTAGCGTTCGGCCAGATCTGGCAGATTGACGCGCCTCAATACTTCGGTTAGCTGCTCGTCTGCTACTTTTGTTTGGGGGTAAGGATATAGCATCTGTTGTCTTAGGTTGCCAAGCACCATATACGGCTTTTGGGGCAAAAACAACAGATTTTGAATGTCGGGTCTGAGAATGGTGCCGGTACCAGAGCGCCAGAGACCAGCGATCGCCCGCATTAAAGAACTTTTACCGCACCCACTCGGCCCCGTGACTAGGAGTGATCCCTTTTGACCTAAGGTTAGCGAAAGCTCCTCAATCAGCGTTCTCTGATAGTTGGGCGTCCGAAGCGTCAGGTTTTTAAGGGCTAAGGTGGGGGATATTTCCATCGCAATAACAGGCGAGTGATCTTCTATATGAGTTTTGTCTGATTGAGTTGCAGTTTCGTCAGTAAAGCCTTTATCTTTTGCTGATTCTGTCTGTCTTTCTAAAGACGCCGCTAATATGGGTAGTTCTTTTAGTTCTTTTAATTCTTTTAATTCTTTGAGATCTGACTTGCTTTTGGTCGCATCAGGACTTTCGACATCGCCAATCGCGTCAGAAAAGTCATAAAGTCTATCAATGCCCGCGCCAAAAGCTGTTAAAGATTGTAGGCGAGCAACGATCACATTGAGTGAAAAGAAAACGCGGATAAATGCGCCCTGAGCCTCGCTGACTTTGCCAACCTCAACGTCTCCGCTAAATACGCCCGGAGCCACTACGATGGCAGGCAGGACAAACGGAATAAACTCATAAAAATTGGTGAGGCCGTTCAGTGCTAGCTCCCAGCTCAGCAGCTTTCTATAGTTATCAAAGGCGGCGATGAACCGATCTTTAATTTGCTCAGATTCTTGCCCTTCTCCTTGGTAAAATGCGATCGCTTCTGCATTTTCTCGCACCCGCACCAGGCTAAAGCGAAAGTTTGCCTCTTTTTTAAGCTGCTCAAAGTTGAGCTTCACCAGCGGCTGGCCAAAAACGCCAATTGTCAGCGCCGTGCCTGCCACCGCATATATCACTAAAAATAGCACCAGCTCTTTAGAGATTCCCCACAGGACGCCGCTAAAAGCAATGATTGACAAGACTGATTCAATGGCAACCAGCACTAGAGTCAGCGACTCTTGGGTAAAGCTGCGCACGTCCTCAGCGATTCGCTGATCTGGGTTGTCAATATCAGGGCTGAACTGGTTGATATTGTAAAAGGCGCGATCGCGAAAATATCTGTCGATAAAGCTATCGGTGAGCCAACGCCGCCAGGCCAGAGCCAGGCGATCACGCAAAAAACTATAGCCTGCTAGCAGCGGCGCGTATACCACTAAAATGCCCAGAAAAATGCCTACGGTTTTCCAAAAGCGACTCTCACTCTGCGCCGACAGCGCCGAAATTAGCTCGCCCCGCTGGGTATTTAGCAGCACGCTCAAACCGGTGTAGCCCAGCAGCAGCACGACAATCAGCAGCAGCAACCCGCGCGCCTTCCATTTGTCTTCGCCAAACCAGTAGGCTTTGGCGATCGCCCAAAACCGCCTGAATACTTTGAAGTTAAACCTTTCCATACACTTCAGCAAAATCCCTGTAAGCAGCGCCCTAATGTGAATTCTGAGATTATGAATTCTGAGATTAAGCAGAAGCGAGGGTGGTTTGCTCTGGCGATCGCGCTTCGGCTTCGGCCAGCGGTTCAGCTGTAGGCGGCGAAGGCGGAATTTTGAGATCTTCAAAAATGCTCTTAATCGAACTGGCGACTGGCACCGCCACGATTAGACCTAAGAAGCCAGCAATCTTAGTGCCCAGCAAAAGCGATAGCAAGATCCACACAGGGTTGAGCCCGACAAAGCCGCCAATTAGCTGGGGGGCGATCGCATTTTCCACCACCTGATCAATCACCGCTGCAACGGCAACTACCCGCACCCCAAGCCAAATGCTCTTCAGCGCCGTCAAAAAGCTGATAATCGTAATGCTTAGGGCAGGGCCAAAGGGAAAGATCGCCATCACCCCTACTGCAATCCCAAACAGCAGCCCAAACGGCACCCGAATCACCACAAAGGCAATGGTCATCGCGGTGCCCATCAGCAGCGCCACAGTAATTTGCCCGATAAAATAATTTTGAAAGTTTTGCCGAATTAGCGGCCTAGCGTGCTCGTTCCATTCTCGGGGGAGCCACTGAAAAATGCCGTCCCACAGGCGATCGCCATGCAGCAGCAAATAAAAAGTCAGCACCACCGTCAGGCCCAAATCGACCACACTGCCAATGGCATCGGGCAGCAGCCCCAAAACACTCGCACTCACGCTCTGAAGCTGCGTGGTCAGCTTGGTCTGAAGCTGAACGGCCAGACTTGCTAGATCTATCGGCAGGTTAAGGCTGACAGCCCAGGTTTGCAAAGCATTCATTTGAGACATGCCCGAGTCTAGCCAAGAGGGCAATCTGCCAGTTAGCTCGTTGATCTGCGCAACTAGCGGCGGCACCAAAAGTACGCCCAGCACGCCTAGCACCGAGATGGAACCTAGCAGGACGAGTAAAATAGCTAGCGATCGCCGCAGCCGAAACCGCGATAGCCACTGCACCGGGTAATTGAGAATAAAAGACAGCAGCGTGGCCGTCAAAAAAATCATCAGCTGCGAGCGAAAATAAGCAAAAATTTGCAGCGCCACCCAGCCATTCAGCGCCAAAATTGGCAAAGCTAGCCCCCATGTCATCCAGCGCGGCAGTCGGTTTAACCAGTCCATCAGCGTTCGTTTTTCAGTGGGCTTTTTCAGTGAGCTTTTTCAGTGGGCTCTTTCAGTGGGCTCTTTCAGTGGGCGATCGCAAAAGTTTGCGCTTAGCTACCCCGTACCGTTAGCCTAGCGAACAAATGGAAAAATTAGCCGCCCACCGACACATACCAGTAGTAAGTCAGCATTGGAATAGCGGTGGCCGCAATCAGCAGCACCACCACCAGAATAGTCGAGAAGCCGCGAGTCTCCTCGGTTTCTTCAGCCGTCGCAAAGTTTCTATCGACATCAATTGTATCGTCGTATGTGGGCGGGCCTGGGTCAGGCTCTCCTGAAAGCACCGCCACCAGGCGGTCAGTCGCATCTAAAAATGACTGATTATACTGATTGCCGTTGAGCAGCGGCACTTTCATCGTTTCATCAATGACGCTTTGGGCAGTCTCACCTGGCAGCACATGAGCAGTTTCGTCGCCGACGCTAATGCCAATAGTATTGGTCAAATCATCTAATACAATCAGCGTCTCGTTGCCTTGATCGGCGGGCGTTGGGAACCATTTCTGCATCAGCTGATCGGCGAATGACTGAGCGGTTTCGCCGTAGTCTAGCCGGTGAATTGTGACAAAGCGAACCTCGTTGCCCGTTTCCTGGGCGAGCTGTCGCAGCGCCTCTGCAATCTTGCCTTCATTTAGCCGTGAGACCTGAGATGCCTCGTCAACTATCCAGGTGTCGCTGCTGACGGTTTGCGGCATGCTGTAGAGGCCGGTAGCCAGCGCTGGAGCTGTCATTAGCTGAAGGGAGAGCAGGGCGATCGCCAGCACAGGCAGCAACTGACGAAACCAGCCAAAAAGTTTTGACATGGGTTTAGAGGAAATTAAGGACTTAGGTTTAAATAATAGGGGATATCGGAGGAGGCCGCAGCGCAAACCGAGAAGCTGATCGCTAAGAGCCCAAAAACTGATACTGACGCAGAATTTTTTGCAGATTGGTACTGGTTTCGAGCAGGCAGGCATGGCCGCTATCTGGCAAAACGGTTAGCTGCGCGTTAGGAAAGCGCGCCCGTAGGCTCTTGGCCTCTCGCTTAGACGGCAGCAGCCGGTCATTGCCCCCGGCGATTAGCAAAACCGGGTGAGCCATCCGCTCTAAAGGCAAGCGCTCCACTTCAAAACGGCTGAGCATTGCCATCCGCCAAGCGGCGGTCTGAGCAGGCACCGACTTCATGGCAGTTTCTAAAGCTTCGCGATCGCGACGACTCACCCGAAAAGGCTCAACTAAAAAAGGTACAAACCCACGGGCGCTATAGCGATAGGCCAGGCTGGGCAACTGACGAGTAATCAACGAGCCCAGCTGCATCCAGGGCAGCCGCCGAAATGACGAAGCCGGATTCACCAAAATCAGCCGGTCAAACAGATGCGGAGACTCAATCAGCACTTGCATCGCCAAGCAGCCACCAAATGATTCGCCACAGAGGTAGACAGGGCGGCGGTGCTCACCCACTTCTTGCTTGATCAGCTGGTTTACCTGTCGGGCCAGCGGCTGCCAGCCAGAAAGATCTTTGGGTGAAATCTCGACGCAGCGCAAGTCAAACCAAGGCACCAGCCGGTCGATTTGAGGGCGCAGCAGCGTGCCGGTGCCGTCCATACCGGGCAAAAAGATAAACAGCGGCTTTTTGGGCTGAACGGGTCTCGGCGTCAAAAACCGCACCAGGCTCTTCATATTTGAGAGGTCTGGAGAGGGATAAGAGGGGTTGCTGGCCACAGCTAATAGCAGCCTGCTCGCAGCAGGGTTTGAACTTTTTCATGGCAAATTTTACTGAGTTCAGCCGCCGTTTGGCTGGCCTGTTTGCCCCGGTAGTCGGCTCGCAGGGCCTCGGTCGCAATCGGCTCGCCAATAACGACCTGCACGCGCCGGTAGATCACTGCCGGGTGCAGGCCAGCCTGCCGAAACAGCGGTTCGCTCGGGTCAAACCAGCTTAGCAACTTAAACGGCACGGTATCTTGCTGATCTTCTTCTACCGCGATGACAGCTGCCGGAACTACTTGTAAGTTTTCGACGGGTGCCCGCAATGCCAGATGCGCAAAGCCGCGCTGAAAGGGGCCGACCTGACTAGCCGCCGGAATTTCAACCATTGGGCCTGTGCCTTCTGGAAAAACGCCAATCGATTCGTGCGATCGCAAAAACCCAGTCGCCTGCTTAAAAAAGGTGCGCCCTCGCTGGTTAGGCTGATCGAGCGGAAAGCACCCGAGCGCATTGACCACATTGCGCATTACCGGCACCTGAGCCATGTAGTGATGGCAGGCAAAGTGAACCGGCTTAGCCGCAGCCACCATCAGCAGCGGCGCATCGAGAAAGCTGCGGTGGTTAGCGATCATTAAAAAAGGCGATCGCGGCAGTTTCTCTGTGCCCTGCACTCTGATTTGAATGCCCAGGGAAAATAACATCCAGCGAGAAACTTCGAGGGGACTGGTCAACGGCATAGGGCTTTGCAAATAAAAAGACGGCTAATCACCGCCCGTACTTAAGACTCAGTTTATAGTTATAGAGGGTGCTAGCAGCGGTAGCATCTTCCAAAAGAGCCCTAAAGCAAGGCTAGCCAAAGCAGCAGCTAGCCAAAGCCGTCTTTCCAAAACCACTTGACATAGCGCCGTGAATTGCTTGGCTATATCGCGGCTACATTGCAGACAGGTTGGTGATGCAACCAGCAGCGATCGCATCGTCCAAAATAGCCAGCAGCCGCCGCTCTTCGCAGGTTACCTGACCGGTGCGATAGCTATAGATTTGGGCGGCCAGGCCAGGCGCAAGCTCGCCAGTTTGCACAGCCATCCGAACCAATGCCTCAAGATCTCTTGAATGGGATTTAAAACTTACCGATTTAGCCATCTAAACTGAACCTTAAAAGACTCACATTTCTGTCTTCTTTAAGCGGCCCAACCATCCGGAATAAACTCTATAAAGCATGGATTTTGGCGGCTGCGAATCAGCTTTATTTGCTTGATAGAAATATATGAATCGATCTTGATATATTTTTGTCTAAAAAACAGATTCAGCGCCTAAAAATCCCTATGGAAAAGCGCTTGAGAGAGGCGTAAGAAATAGAATAAAAGGCGAAAAAATTAAATATAAAAATTTAATCAGTTTGAGTAAGCAGCGCTGCCTCAGTGAAATTAGCTGCTCAATGCAGGCTAGGAGCCAACATTAAAACGCTTCTTTTATTTGTTTTAGTTTTTAACTTTTGCCTTAACTATTTCAGTGAATTTACTCATGCGTATTTAAATTTTTGTCGATTCTAATCAACAGGTTTCGTTCAATTAATCACTTATTGACTATTAGATTTGCTAGCGCTAAGCAATGCCTGACGAGCGGCTAGGGCGATCGCCAGCGGAAAAATGCGATGCTCCTGCACCTGAATGCGTGCCTGCAACTTTTCTACCGTGTCGTCAGGCAGTACGGGCACAGCCGCCTGCATGATGATTGGCCCGCTATCGACAATTAGCTCTACGTGGTGAACGCTACAGCCAGCAATTTTTACCCCGGCCTTCAGCGCCTGCTCAACGGCGCGAATGCCCGGAAAACTAGGGAGCAAGCTCGGATGAATATTGAGAATGCGACGGGGGAAAGCCGAAATCAGGCGCTGTGTCACCCGGCGCATCCAACCGGCCATGATCACCCAGTCTACGCCTGCTGCCTGTAGCGCTACGACAATTGCCTGATCGAGCGCTTCTCTGCTTTCAAATGTGCGATGGTCGAGCAGCTGAGCTGGGATGCCTAACCGCTGGGCGCGCGCTACTACTTTTGCCCCCGGATTGTTATAGATGACTACCTCAATTTTGGCGTTAAGCTCGCCTCTATCAATGGCAGCGGCGATCGCTTCAAAATTGCTGCCGCTGCCTGAGGCCATGATGCCCAGCCGCAATGGCGCGTGACGGACGCCGCTATCTGGTCGAATTTGAATGCCAGCCGGCAAGGCTAGATCGGGCGATACCAGAGCAGTTGTATTAGCAGCTAAGGCTGAATGAGTAGGAACGGACATAGGCTATAGGAATAGTTTGTTTCTTTTTAACGACCTGACGGGGCTCACAGTGCATCTATCAACGATGGCTTATATTTTTAGGGCTACTAAGGGCATCTTATCTATTGACATCCGTTAAATTGCGTAATGGGCCTCTCCATGAGTCTGTCTAAATCGGTTGCTATGTCTGATCTTTTAGGATCTGATCTTGCAGGATCTGATCTTTTAGAATCTGAGCTTCTAGGTGCGATCGCGCAGCCCATCTATATCAAAAATGCTGAGCATCAGTGGATCTATATTAATCAGGCCGGGGCCAAGCTCGTGGGGCTTGCTGCCGACGCTATTGTAGGCCGTAGCGAAACCGACTTTTTGCCTCAGCCAGTGGCCCACCAGCTCAGAGCGCAGGATGAAGCCTTTTTTACTACTCAGCAAGATAGCGCCACGCCGCTCACCTTTCCTAATCGGCATCAGTGGCTGGGCCATCGCCGCTTGCTTCAGCGAGTAGGTCAGCCCGCTCTGGTAAACACTCTGCAAGATATTACTGAGCTGGTCGGGGTTCAGCAGCAAAACGAAACCTTGCAGGCGTCTCTACAGGCCGACCGCAACAATCTCAAGACGGCGCTACTGTTAGAATCTACCTTAAAGCGAATCAGCGATCGCGTTCGTGACAGCCTAGATGAGCAGCAGATTTTACAAACCGCTGTCGAAGAGCTGGTCTACGCCTTGGGGGTAAAAGCTGCTAACACAGCGCTTTATGACCTCGAGCAGGGCACCTCCACGGTCTATTACGAATGCTCGGCTGGGCTGGCTCCGATGCGAGGCCGAGTGTCTCAAATGGAAGCCTACTCTGAGGTTTACCATCAGCTGTTAGCCGGTCAGTACCTGCAATTTTGCTCCATTTTTCCCAACCCCGAACGCGGTCGGGTGTCGATGTTTGCCGCGCCGATTTTAGACGATCGTGGCGTGTTGGGCGATCTGTGGCTGATCAATGACATGGACGCCTGCTTTACCGAAATGCACATTCGGATGGTGCAGCAGGTGACTAATCACTGTGCGATCGCCATTCGCCAGGCCCGGCTTTATCAAGAATCGCGATCGCAAGTGCGCGAGCTAGAGCGGGTAAACACCCTCAAAGACGATTTCCTCAGCACCGTTTCTCATGAACTGCGCACGCCCGTCACCAGTATGCGAGTTGCCTTACAGCTCCTCGGCGTCACGCTCAGCCAAGAATTTGACCTTCAAGCCGAATTGGCCAAGCCCCCCCTAGAGCAGGGCCGTCTCACCCGCTACTACCGCATTTTACAAGAGGAATGCGAGCGAGAAATCAGCTTAATCAATGACCTGCTAGACTTGCAGCGCCTAGATGTCGGCAATCACCCGATGATGCTCCAGCCGATTGACTTGGTCAACTGGCTACCTAATCTGGTTGACAGCTTCAGGCCCCGAGCCAGCAGCCGCGAGCAAACCCTAACGCTCACCGTCTCGCCCGATCTGCCTCAGCTACATTCAGACTTAGCCAGCATCGAGCGGGTGTTAGCAGAACTCATTAACAACGCCTGCAAGTACACGCCGCCGGAGCACAGTATCAGCGTAGCTGTGACCGGTAGCCAGCAATCTATACAATTTAGCGTCGTCAATACCGGCGTTGAGATTGCGGTAGAAGAGCGGCGGCGAATTTTTGACAAATTTTACCGGGTGCCTAGCGCTGATCCCTGGAAGCAGGGCGGCACCGGCTTGGGGCTTGCCTTAGTTCAGAAGCTAGTCGGTCACCTCGAAGGCAATATCGGCATAGAAAGCGATCGCGGCCAAACGACTTTTATCGTAGAGCTACCTTTAGAGCTGACTGTGCAGTCACCATCCGTTTTGGGCTAAGGAAGCTAGAGTGCTAGAGGATGAGGAAAAGGGAAAGCTCACCAAAGATTGCCTGGCTGAGACGCTGCTGACGGTTTGAGTCTGCCGGTTTGAGTCTGAACCTGCCTTGGTATCAGAGTCGTCCGGGTGAAATCTACAGGAGCTTCCGCGCCGCAGGGCTAAAAAGATTAGCGGTTACCGCGTAGCTGCCGGGTGCGCCGCCGTTGGTTGGCCAGAATATATTCATCTAAAATACATTCATCTAAGTTGGGTAATCTCGAATGCCCCTAAATCGAGCGGCAGCAGCAACCCTTCCAGATTGTTCAATTCCACCGCCGCTAAGATGAACGGCTGCTGTGGTCTGGTCAGTCTGTTCAGCCAGCGCATCCAGGTTCAATCAGGCTTATGTTTCTAACATTCCCTCTGGACACCTCTCTGGATACCTCTCTGGATACCTGCCGACCTCTCCCCAAATACACGGCTTAAGCAACCAGGGGCATGGTCACGAATCTAGGGATAGGTTTATACTTTCATCTATACTTTCTCTGGCAAACGTGCTAAGTAGAGAGCACACTTTATAAGTGACCACCCATGGTTTCGTCAATTTTAGCCATCCTCTCTTTTTTAGTCGTTGGCTATACAGTCGGCTCAGTGCGCATTATCAAAGAAGGCAATGGAGCGCTAGTCGAACGATTGGGTCGGTACAAAGGCACCCTCACACCAGGGCTAAATTTCATCGTGCCTTTGCTAGATGCGGTGGTGCTCGAAGACTCTTTGCGCGAGCAAACGCTGGATACGCCGCCCCAGCAGGCCATCACCAAAGACAATGTCAACCTGGAAGTAGACGCGATTATCTACTGGCGAATCTACGATCTAGAGCGCACCTACTACGCCATCGAAGACGTGGAGTTTGCTATGCAGGAGCTGGTGATTACTGCCCTACGCTCTGAGGTCGGTAAAATGGACTTTCAGAGCCTCTTTTCTTCCCGTGAGACGATCAACCGCGCCCTGCTCGATGTGCTTGATGAAGCGACGGCTCCCTGGGGTTTGAAAGTAAATCGGGTAGAAATTCAAAAGCTCGAACCGCCGAGAGATATTCTCGAAGCGATGCAAAAGGAGCGGGCCGCTGACTTTACCAAGCGTGCCACAATTTTAGAGGCCGAAGCTACCGTCGAATCGATGCGCTTGCTCTCTCACGCGCTCGATACGACTGACAATCGCCGCGAAGTTTTGAACTATATGCTGGCTCAGCGATATGTAGAAGCCAACCTAAAGCTTGGTGAAAGCGAGAACTCTAAGGTGCTGTTTATGGATCCTAGAGCGCTGACTGAGGGCTTGGTGGATCTGATTAATGAAGGCGACAGCTCTAATCCTCCTTCCGCATAGATTTAGAGAATAGACCCAACGCTACAGGGGTCGAGACTATAGAATAGAGACCGACACTACGGGCTGATTTGGTCAGTCTGCTTGGCTTCTCTAGGCGGTACCCTTCATGGTTGTGACGACAACGGCAAACAATACATCGGCAGTGCAAATGGTTCAGCCGCCTGTGCCACTGCTCGGGCGTTCGGTTGAGTCGCTCACTGAGTGGGTGCGCCAGCAGGGCCAGCCTGCCTATCGGGGTAAGCAACTGCACCAGTGGATCTATCAAAAGGGCGTTCGTTCTCTAGATGAAGTCACGGTGTTTTCTAAGCAGTGGCGGGCTGAGGTTAAAGATTTTCCGGTGGGGCGATCGCACCTGCATCACCGCTCCGAGTCGCCCGACGGCACGGTTAAGTATCTGCTGCGGCTGAGCGATGGTCATATTATTGAGGCGGTGGGCATTCCTGCTCATCAGCGGCTGACGGTGTGCGTTTCGTCGCAAATTGGCTGTCCGATGGGGTGCGATTTTTGTGCGACGGGCAAAGGCGGCTTTGCGCGCAATCTAGAGACGCATGAAATTGTCGATCAGGTGCTGACCGTGCAGTCAGACTTTCAGCGGCGGGTGAGCAATGTGGTGTTTATGGGTATGGGCGAACCCCTGCTAAATACTAGCAATGTGGTGGCGGCAGTGCGATCGCTCAATCAAGACATCGGCATTGGCCAGCGTCAGATCACAGTTTCTACAGTGGGCTTGCCGGGTCACATTCGCCGCTTGGCCGAAGAGCGCCTACAAGTGACGCTGGCGGTGAGCCTGCACGCCAGCAATCAAATCCTGCGGACAAAGCTAATTCCTAGCGCTGAACGCTATCCGCTAACGACCTTGCTAGACGAGTGCCGCGACTATGTCAAAATCACCGGCAGGCGCGTCACCTTTGAGTATGTTTTGCTAGCCGATCTCAACGACCAGCCTGAGCACGCAGTTGAACTTGCCAGTGAGCTGCGCGGCTTTCAGAGCCACGTCAACCTGATTCCCTACAATCCGATCAGCGAAGTAGACTACCAGCGCCCTAGCCGCCAGCGAGTAGAAGGTTTTACCCAGCAGCTCAAGGATAAGGGCATTGCGGTGAGCGTGCGCTACTCTCGGGGATTGGAGAAGGATGCGGCTTGCGGGCAGTTGAGAGCGTCGCAGGCGGAGGAAGGAGAGTAGGCAGAAGGCAGGAGGCAGGAGGTAGAAGGCAGTAGGCAGAAGGCAGGAGGCAGAAGACAGAAGGCAGGAGGCAGAAGGTAGAAGGCAGGAGGCAGGGTCAGAAGCTGGAGGTGGGCCACCAGAAATCGGCGGCGTCGGGTTCGGGGGCTTCAGCGGCGGGTATGAGCATGACGGTGGCTTGGAGAGTGGCGGGTCTGCGGCGGGCGACTCGGCTGGGAATGCCGTAGCTGTAAGCAATGTGGCCTTCGCCTGTGAAGACAATTATCTGACGATCGGGGTCGGCGGCTAGCTGTTGGGCAATGCCTTCAGCCATGGTTTCATCCCATAGCACCTGAGCTGCAAAGAAGTTTTCAAAGTTGAGACTGCGATCGCTGCTGCCGTGGGCGCTAAAGGCTGCTTCCATCCAGCTGCGGTAAGCCTGCTTGGTTGTGTCTATTTCAGCTAGGGGCGGAATGTCCGCTAGGTCTGTATCGGTTAGGCTGGCTAGTCCGGCGCGGGCGACTTGGCGGGTGACCTCGGTGGGGGTGTTGAGGGCAATCAGCGGAATTTGGTTGGCTTTGGCATAGCGCAGAATGGGCGCATAAAATTCCCAAGGAAAGGCCCAGCGGGTGTTGTATTCGCTTTGGGCAATGAGCTCGGCTTCGGTGAGGGTGCCTGCTAAATAGGCGTCTAGCGCTGGTTGAAAGGGGCGCTGAAACATCTCTAGGGCGATCGCCATCTCATTTTGCTGAGCTAGCGCCTGCACAATTTCTAGCTGAGCGGTATGATCTGCCGGGTCGTCGTGGGTTTCGCCTAAGTAAACGACTTGGGCGGCGGCGATCGCCTGCAAGATATCGCTATGGGCCTGCGATCGCTCGGTGATAGAAGGCTGCGCGATCGCTGCTGATTGGCTACCACCGGGTAACGCGACTGTCATCAGAGCCAGGCTCAGCGCGCCTAAGCACAGCCAGGGAAAAACTTCAAAGCGCTGATTGTTAGATAACATGCCGACCTTCCCTTTACACTACTAATAAAAACTATTGCTAAAAACTATGTCAGTTACTATAGCTAGGCAACTCTTTTAGAGGGTTTTGCAAGATTAGCTGTTTTTTGACCTGCTAGTTTGACCGACTAATTTGACCGACTAATTTGACGCCGGAGAGCATAGATAATGAAACGTCGTGATTTTATGAATTGGATTGGTGTAGGTGCGATCGCGGCTTCTTTGCCAGTGGCGATCGCAGCCTGTAGCCCCGACCCTGAAACCGCTGATGAGACGGCTGCTGCTGCACCCGACGCTCCAAGCGCTGCTGAGGGCAATGGCGCAGCCGGTGACTTTATGCCTCTTGGCACGACCGCTGAGCTAGAGCAGCAGGGCTATCTGGCCAGCCCTGAGGGTACAGATGACCCAATTGTCGTCATTGCCGACCCAGCTAACCCCTCAGCGCTAATTGCCCTTAGCGCTAAATGCACTCACGCTGGCTGCACCGTCGCCTGGCAAGAAGACCTCTTCGCCTGCCCCTGCCACGGCTCTAAGTTCAACCCCGATGGCAGCGTCGTCAATGGCCCAGCCGATGAGCCGCTCGCTCAGTACACAGCCAAAGTTGAGGGCGATTCTATTCTGGTCTCCACCACCTAAAGAAGGCTGGCCCCAGCGCATAAAAAGCACCGCTTGCCTACGCCCGCTCCAGATAAAAGTCAATCCGCTTTTCTAACTGGTCGATGGGAATGTGCTGCGTCCAGTATTCGGTGAGGGCATGGCCAAAGGCCCAGGCGTTTTTGTCGGCAGGCGGCGCATTTTGCAATAGCAGCGGCCACAGAGTCAGCAGGTCAAAGCTGGCTGCGCCGATAGTCTGACGGCGATCGCCCTCGCTAAAGAGCGTAAATAGTTCATAAGCCATCTGGAGCTTACCCAGCACAATCGGCACCTCTTCGACCGGAATTCGCTCGGTGAGGATCGCGCCCAGCGCAGGCGTGCCGGTGGTCAGGGTAGAAATAAACTGCAAAATAGGGCTTTTTAGCAGCTTGGTGAGCCCTTCGGTGGTGGTCATTTGAAAGGTGTAGCGGTCAATAATTTTGGCGGCGGCAGTCGTGCGAGCGCTCTGGCTGCGGAGGAACCGGGCCAGACGCAATTGTTTGGCCGGGGCGATCGCCCCCATCAAGGCCGCTGCTAAATCATCCGTGCCCCAGGCATCTCGCTGATCTGTACGGGCGACCAGCGGCAGCACCTGCTGACAAAATTCACTGAGCTGCTCAGCCCGATACTCGACGGCGGCTCGAATCGCGGTTTCTTTCGGCCAGGAGCCAGTACGCCACTGATAGGGCGGGCTCCACTCGCGAATGGGCCGCAGCTTATCGACCTGACTGACAATGCCAATTACAGGCAAGTCAGCGACTTCAGCCCTCATTTCTTGCAAAAAGTCGGCATCCATTTGCAAGGCCGGATCGAGCGCCGGGGTGACCAGCAGCAGCAGATCGGCTTGGGTCGCGTAGTCAATTACCTGCTCGCGTAAGTCGGGACGGGCCACCTGCTCATAGCCAGGCGTGTCCCACAGGGTCAGCCCTTCACGAGCTCCGCCCGGTGCTTGCCCCTGCCACCGGTAGCTCTGAATTTTATCCGTGCTGGGCAGCACATCGACGGCTGCTCGCTCTGCTTGAAATAGAGTATTGATGACGCTGCTCTTGCCCGCGCCCGTTCGCCCAACCAGCAGAATGTTGACCGGCTTTTGCTCAACAGCGGCAGTTGGTTCAGCCTGCTCTAAAATTTCTCGCAGCGTCTCAGTTTTGGCCTGAGGGAGCGCCGGAGCCGCCGTGACTGAACCAAGGGTCGTCGTCTGCGCGCCACCGCCATAGAGAGCTACAGATTGCTGAGCGAGGTTGCGCAGGGCGGTCTCTCGCAGCATATTGCCCAGGTTGAGTAAGATCTGCTGGTTGGCTTGGTCTGTGTATCGGGCGCTGGTTTGCCGAGCGATCGCCGCTGCCGGATTGAGCAGCCACTGCGCCCAGTTAAATGCCTTGATCAGCTTTTTGGCCGAGGGCTCTAACTTGCGGTAGACCTCTACCCCCTCGACCATCTGCCCAACCGATATTTGGCTGAGCACGGGCGAGAGCTTTTGCATCACCCGGTCAGTATCATCGACCGTCCCGCGAATCAGACCGTAGGCTTCGGGCACGTAGATATTGAGCAAGGGCCGCTTAACTTCGGGATGATAGACCTGAGAAACTGCCGTGACCAGTGTCAGACAGCGCTGCCAAAAAGTAGTCCAGTCTTCCCAAATCGGTGGGTCATCTTGAGCAGCTTGGAGGGTTTGCGTGAGCGCGGCTTCTACCTGCAAGGTGGCCGGCTCGGCCACTGGGCCTTGCGCCTCACTCGCGGCTGCTACGGCCTGTTGAGTGGCGGCTTCTAGTTCGGCATTGACTTCTGAAACTAGGGCTTCTGCCTGGGCGATCGCTGGCCGAGTCCACTTTGCCACCAGCCACCGCCAGCCCACCAGCACAAAGATAAAAACGGCCCAGATCCAGTTGACCCCCCAGGCGCGAATTTGCTGTCCCGCTGCAATTAGCAAAAAGATCACCATCACAGCGATCGGCGCAACTAGCACAGCCACTTGCCAAGGCTTTACTCGCATCATCATGGCACCACCTTCCTTTAGTTCCCAGTCTAATTCAGCTCGCTCGCTCCGTTGCCGCGCGGCTACTTCAGATCTATGGCTATACCCCCCTTACATCAACGCCGATCTTCGTAGGGGCTCCTCAATACTGAAACACTGAGCCCAGTGCAATTGCAATACCGTCTGAGCGGTGCTGTCTAAGTCTGGCGTTTGGGGTCTGAGTTGTTAGGGGTGTTAGGGCAAGGTGGCGCTTGAGAGATCTGCTTGCCTATTGGCCTATTGTTGGTTTTGGCAGTGAGGGCGATCGCCTTTTGCCTGTTCGCAGCCAGTCTCTCCAGCCGGCAGTATGACACTAGAGGCAGCCCGCTCAGCCACCTCAGCTAGCCAGACGTTACCAGCGCCAAAAGGTATGCTCGCATTTGCCAATTGTGGGTCAGCCCGGCGTAAGTCGGTTTCTTTTGGCACTGGTGTCAGCGCCTGTGAAAAGCTTACCTGCCGGGCACTCAGGCCGCTGATCTGATTTTTCTCAGTAAAGCGCTGAAGACTGTGAGCAGCGATTAGCAGCGTCACGATACAGACTGACCGAATCCACGGTTTTTGAGAAGGGTTTTCAGTAGGAGTTTGGGGATGACGATAAGACACTGGAAATTTAGAAGAAAGGAAAAGAGCGTCTGCCACTCTGCTTAAAAGAATGTTCTAGACACGTTTAGATCAGACAATTGACGTTCTGAAAGCTAAATAGAAAATCAAGAATTGCTGGGCTATCTTTAATTAGCCAAGCCCTTGATAGGCGAGAGCTACAGACATTGAAAGCGATTGTTCAATGGTTCACTGAAGACACCGCTTTTGTGAACAGTTAGTATGAACAATCGGGTAGAGGCCGTTAGAATTGCGAACCGCTAGCGCCAAAGGAAACAGCACTCAAAACGGCAGGACGATTGAAAATACGCCAGACAGAAAAATTTCAGAGAAATAAAATTAGCGTTATTTTGCCCGCTGACAGAGTCTTAGTTATAGCGGGGATCAAAGGCGCTGCCTATGAACTGCTCATCAGGTGTATTGTTTAATACACTTTATAAACATAGCACTGTTAAGGTCGTCTGGCCTGAGATCGGCTTGAGAACACAAGACTATGCAAGAAGAATGACAGGGGAGTGCCTCGGCTCCGGACGGCCATCTCGACCCTGACGACATAAACCGTTTAAACTCTGAAGCGTTCTGGTTTATGTAATCACAGGTTTACGCAACTACTATGGCTCAGGCAAAAGCAGGCGATACCGTCAGAGTTCACTACACAGGCACTCTCAACAGCGGTCGGGTGTTTGACTCTTCTAAAAGCCGAGAGCCTTTGGAGTTTACCTTAGGCTCGGGCATGGTGATCCCAGGGTTTGACCAGGCGGTGACGGGTCTGAGTCCGGGTGAGTCGGTGACGGCAACCATTCCGGCGGCTGAAGCCTACGGCCCCTATCGGCAGGAAATGGTGGCTGATATTGAGCAGAAAAATATTCCGGCTGACTTTGAGCTAGCGGTCGGGCAGCGGCTGCAAATGCAGGTGCCGGGCGGCGAGTCGATGGCGGTGACGATTACCGATATGCGGGGCGATCAGGTTACTCTAGATGGCAATCATCCGCTGGCAGGGCAGGATTTGACTTTTGAGCTGGAGCTGGTGGCGATTCTTTGAGACAGGAGAGCAGGAGATAAAACTATGGCGACTTATTTGGTGACAGGGGCTAATCGCGGTATTGGCTATGAGTATTGCAGACAGCTTCAGGCTAGGGGCGATCGCCCGATCGCTGTCTGCCGTCGCAGTTCGGCAGCGCTAGATCAGCTAGCTGATAGGGGTGTGCGGATAGAGGCGGGCGTTGATATCAGTGATGAGCAGGCGATCGCCACGCTGCTCAAAGCGCTAGCAGGTCAGCCGATAGATGTGCTGATTAACAATGCGGGTATTTACCGTCAGTCCAACTGGGAAAATTTAAATGTGGAGGGCATTCGAGAGCAGTTTGAGGTGAATGCGATCGCGCCCCTCCGGTTCACTCAGGCGCTGCTGCCAAATTTGACACAGGGTGCAAAAGTCGCCATGATGACCAGCCGCATGGGCTCTATTGAAGACAATACTTCGGGCGGCAGCTATGGCTATCGCATGTCTAAAGTGGCGGTGTCGATGGCGGGTAAATCACTTTCGCACGATCTAAAGCCTCGGGGCATTGCCGTGGCGATTTTGCACCCTGGGCTAGTCAGCACAGGGATGACCAACTTTACAGACAGCGGGATTTCGCCTGCCGAATCGGTCGAAGGACTGCTCGCGAGAATTGATCAGCTGACGCTGGAGACTACAGGTACATTTTGGCATTCAAACGGTCAGGTGCTGCCTTGGTAAATAGCGGCCTGTATGTGCAGGTGCTGCTTTGTCAGTCAATATTTACTGACGTTTAAGATTTTTTGTTTTTTAATGCGCGATCAGTCGTCGCTGCGATCGCCCATTGCAAGCGTGATAGCGTAGGAATTTCACAGATTAATTTCACCCATAGCAAGGAATTCTAAATATCATGAAGCTTGTTATCACTGCCGATACCTTTCTCAAAGCCTTGCCTGTGCAGGCCGCTCAGCTTAAAGAAAAAAATCTTCCTGATCAGCTCGTTTTTATCAAAGCGGGCACAGTTTTAGAAATTGTCGATTACTCTCCCTATGAAGGACTGCCCAATACCGAGGCTGATGACCACGTCTTTTTTCAGCTAGCTCAGCCGCTAGAAGGTCATCAGGGCATTCGCTGGTTTGTCTATGGGCTGCACTCTCAGATAGAAGGCACTGAACCCGATAACGACCCGCAAGATGAGCCTTCTGACCCTAAACCGGCTAAGGTCAAAGACTTCGGGCCAACCATCTCCATCCCTGGAATCAGCCGCCCGGTGGGCATTTACGAGCCGATCTACTTCCAGCCGAGTGTCTCTAGCTTTACCTGGTCTGAAATGACCAAAGGCGGTACGCGCATCCCGGTCAATGCCACCGTCACTCAGCGCATTGTCAAGCTGTGCAAGTATATGGACGAAGTTCGCACGTTTTTGGGGAGCCGACCGATTCGGGTGACCTCTGCCTACCGCGATCCGATCAGCAATCGGCAAGTTGGCGGCGCTCGCAATTCGCGGCATATGTATGGCGATGCGGTTGATTTTTCGGTAACAGGACTGGGCATAGTGGATGTGTTTAATCGGTTGAAAAAGTACCATCCGAAAGGGGGTCTGGCAGTTGGCAGTGGATTTGTCCATTTAGATTTACGCCCCGGTGCGCCCGCTAGATGGGCTTACCCAAGGGGGCCAAAAGTACCGCTTTGGTAAGCCAGCAGCCTGATAGCTCAAGGATGCACTGTCGCCAGCTGTTGCCAGATGCCGCCAAGGTGCTGACTCCAGGACTAATCCGGCCCTGTGCATCGCCAATATTTAAATGAACATCTTAGAATCGGGGTTCTGCTATTTAACTCTGGTTGTTGCCGTGGCTTTGAAAATCTTGAGGAGCCTGCTGAGGGATATCATGGCTCCTTCACAGCGGCCCTTATCTGCAAAGCACTGTCGCTATGTCTGTCGCCATGTCTGTCGCCAGTGTAGCTGGCAGCTGGCGATCGCACTGAGCAGCATCGTCACAGTAGCGCTGCTAGGGTTAGCTCAGCTGGGGGTTTTTCAGCCGCTAGAGCTAGATGCGTTTGATCTATTCACGCGGATGACCACTCAGCACCCTCATCTGCTAGCAAAGGCGGCGGCCCCGGATCAAGTCGTTATAGTTGCTATTACAGAAGAAGACATTCAGCGCCAAAAACAGTGGCCACTCTCTGATCAGATATTCGCTCAGGTGCTCTCTGCGCTACAGCAGCACCATCCTCAGGTGATCGGGCTAGATATTTACCGAGATGTACCCCATGAGCCGGGAACTGAGGCGCTAGCCGCCCAGCTACAGCAACCAAATGTAGTGACTATTACCAAGCTTGACGAACTTGGCGCAGCGGAAGTGCCGTCGCCCTTGCAGGTGCCAGAGAGCCGAGTGGGCTTTAACGATTTTGTGATTGACCCGGATGGGGTTGTGCGGCGCAATTTTATGTTTGCGGCAGTCGGCGATCGCCAGCTCTATTCGTTTTCACTGCGGCTAGTTGAGAAAATTTTGGCAGCCCGGCAGCTCTCGATCACCCCAGAACGGCAGGGGCTTCAGGTGGGCAACACCCAGTTTCAGCGAATCAAAGCGAATGCGGGTGGCTACCAAACTATTGACGCTACTGGATATCAGACACTGGTGCGATACTTTGCACCGACCCAATCCGCCCGGCAGCTTTCGCTCACTCATATCCTCTCAGGAAACTTCGACCCCCGCTGGATTGAGGGCAAAGCCGTTTTGATTGGCACCACCGCGCCCAGCCAAAAAGACCTGTTTTACACGCCTTTTAGCTATGGCACTGGCGATAAACTGCTGACTTCGGGAGTGGCCCTACATGCCCAAATGACCCATCAGATGCTGAGCGCCGCCCTGGGTGAGCGGGCGTTGCTAGGGGTATGGCCTCAATGGGCAGAGCTGATCTGGGTCTGTCTGTGGGGGCTGGGGGGAGGGTTTTTAGCGTGGCGATTTTCTCATCTCCGAACTGTCATGATTTGTGCCGCAGGCGGATTAGTGGGGCTGTGGGCAATCACCTGGCTACTATTCACGCAGGCGATCTGGGTGCCCTGGGTGCTGCCAATGACGGCTTTTAGCCTGACGGGTGCCGAGCTGATGGCCTTTAAAGAATTTCGCCGAGCGTATTACGATGCGACAACTGGACTGCCTAACCGCGCTCGCTTGGCTCAAGTGCTGCAAAAACGGCTGAAGCGGCAGCCCTATCGACCGGTGGCTGTAGTTTTACTGGGTATAGACCGATTTAGAGCGTTTAATGAGAGCTTTGGTTCCCAGGTGAGCGATCGCCTTTTACAGACCACAGCTAGGCGACTCCAGCAAAACTTGCCGCCTACCGCCACGGTAGCCCGTGTAGCAGGCGGTGAATTTGCCATCTTGCTCAGCCTGGTCGGGTCAGACACGGCTCTAGCGCTGGCCGAAGCCCTCAATCAGCGATTATCTGAACCCGTAGAACTCAGCGGTCAGCGACTGTTTCCCACGGTCAGCATCGGCCTTGCTTTCAGCAGTACTCACGCCACTGACTACCTTTTAAGTGCTGAAGATGCGCTGCGAGATGCTCAAACTGCGCTGTCTCAGGCCCGGGCTAATGGTCAAGGGCGGTGTGAGATGTTTGTGACCGACATGCGCATTCAGCTCTCCCACCGGCTGTGGTTAGAAACCAATCTGCATGAAGCTTTAGAGCGCCAGGAATTTTTGCTGTATTACCAGCCAATTATCTGCCTTAAAACGCTAACGCTATCGGGCTTTGAAGCACTGATTCGCTGGCAGCATCCAGATAAGGGTATGGTGTTTCCAGATACCTTTATCCCTGTCGCCGAAGAGACCGGATTGATCGTGCCGATGGGCCAGTGGGTGATCGAAACGGCCTGCAAGCAAGCGCAAAAATGGCATCAGAAATTTCCTGAGCAAGCGCCTTTTATGAGCATTAACCTCTCGGGGCGACAGTTTGCCCAGCCAGATCTCGTAGGCCAGGTCGACCGCGTTCTAGTTGAGACCGGTCTAGAGCGCAGCTGCCTCAAGCTAGAGCTCACTGAAAGCGTGGTAATGGAGGATGTAGAAGCGTCAATTGCTGTGCTCTTGCAGTTAAAGGCACTGAAGCTACGTTTAGGCATTGATGATTTTGGTACGGGCTATTCTTCTCTTAGCTGCCTGCATCGCTTTCCAATTGACACCTTGAAGATAGATAAATCATTCATCATGGCGATGACTACGGCGGGCGACGCCCCTAATCTGGTTAGAACCATACCGGGCGGTACTACTGAGCTGGTTAAAACCATCGTGGCTTTAGCCCACAACCTGGGGATGAATGTTATTGCTGAAGGCGTTGAGACCGCTGACCAGGCGCGGCAATTGCAGGGTATGCAGTGCGAATACGGGCAGGGTTATCTCTTTGCTAGGCCGATGTCATCGCTAGCTGTGGAATCTCTGCTAGCTGGCCCAGAGACTTGGCCTGACCAGCGAGTCTAAAGCAGACCCGCAGAAGCAGGCCCGCAGATCTCGCCTAGAAATCTGTGGGTGGATGGGCCAGCGTGATGGATTTTAGTTTAAGCCGATCTGAATAGGAGCAGGGTGGTCTTGCACAATGCTCAATAAGCCTACTGAGTCGAGCAGCTGATTCCATTCAGCTGCGATCGCTGGATCCTCTGGCTCACGCTGGCGCAGCTCTGCAAGGATTAAGGCGGCATCGTGCCATAAGTTTGCCTGCTGATAGAGCAGTCTTGCCTGGGTGAGCGGTGGAGCGATCGCTATCTGCTCGCGCACGCTAGCGGTTACCTGCTGCTGAGCTAGCCAGTCACGCTGATCCACCCGACGAATGCGCCCCTCTACGACCACATCGTTAGCCCGATCAGCCGGGTCAGGCACAATAGAAAAGTACCACTGGTAATCTTCGTTCAGGTTGAGAGATGGCACATCATCTCCGGCTGTCTGGACACTGACCAAACCACCTGTCCGGCTGAGCTGAAAAGTCGTCTCATAAATCAGCTGGTCTCGGCTATCTCGCAAAACAAATTCGACGCTATTAGCAGACACCATCTCAGGTACATAAAATAGCAGCGTGGGATAGGCCGATGTCGTCATGCTCAAGTTGCTTGGGTTTACCAGTGCTGCCATCGCTGCATCAGCATTAGCAAATACCTGATCGCCCCGAGTGCCCCCACCTACCCGTCGCCCAGGCACGCCTTGCTCCAAATCGCTGTCGTCTTTATCTTGACTGTTAGTTGTTATGTCTACGGCTGAGGCCCAGCTAGCTGGTGCGACTGTCATCATGCCAGCCAAACTGCTCAGACCAATGAATATAGCTGCGCAAGCAAGTCTTTTCATGAAAGTGATGTCTTTGAGAATGTTTTGTTAATCGTCATTGTTGGTGATCATAAGTGTTTGTACATAACCGCCGCCGCCGCCTCTCTTTAGCATCTCTTTATATTAAGGAGAAGTCTTTTTGTTCAAGAACAGAGAAGATACCGAGGTTAGAGAAAAGATCTAGTGAAGCGCTTTAGCAAACACGTATCACTACGTAGGTCATTTTAAGTGATTCTTGGGACGACTTCAGTGAGCTATTGGCCTTTGCTGTATGCCAATAGCTTCGGGGCTTTTCTTAATTGCCCTGACGTTCGGGCGTGCGTTAATTTCAGGCCAATATTTGACGTAAAAAAAAGAATTGTAAGGTTATCTAACCCTAAGCTTAAGGGCCTATAGCAATCTTTAGGGGTAAATACTTGCTGGCATTGTATCATTTTTTACGCAAAAAATTGCTTTATACTGTTTGCTTATCCTAAATTTTAAGATTATTATCCGGGTGCGTCTAAAGCACTGTTTTAGCAGGCTTTCAGATTCATAATTCCCTTAACTCTAGGATTGTGCCGATGAAGTTTCATGCAGTTAAGTCATTGACAGTTTTTCTGGTAATTTTTGCGGCGATCGCCCTTCCTACGGCTGTTAAAGCTCAGGCTGACGATCTCTCGATATCTGCCCCTGAAGTTACCGCTTCAGGCGAGCAATTAGACACCGAATTAAACTACTGCTACCGGGTTCCTGGCTATGGCTGGATATGCATATAGGGCTAGTCGCTGGTGATTTCAAGATTCAAGACAGTTCCGATCTAGGCCCTGAACACTGTTAGTTTGGGGCCTTTTTTTTGACTTTATCAGCTGACTTATTGCAGCAGATGGCGAATCGTCATATTGGGAATAATTGATTGATTGAATGTCTGATTGCTAGCTTTTTCAAAGTCAGAAAGAAGACTGGGTTATGGTTGTCTTCTATGGGCGGGTGCTCACCTTTCTGCCATCTTCTATATTTCCATAAGTCCCTATGACTAAAAAGTATAAAATTATACCTTTGGTGTTGAGTAGTTTTGCCGTTGTTTTCTCTGGCCTTGGGTTATCGGCTCAGAGTGAGCCGCTTAGCGTCAGGCCAGATGGCACGACGCAGACCACTCTCATTGGCGCAGCGGACTGCGCGGCAGACTGCACCATACTGGGCAGCAGCCGACTAGACGACAGCCTCTTTCACAGCTTCAGCGAGTTTAGTATTCCAGCGGGGGTGACCGTTACGTTTTTAGATGGGGGTGCTACTAATATATTTGCTCGGGTCTCTAGCGCTGCCTCTACGATTGAGGGCACGCTGGCGATCGCGGGTGCCCAAACTAACTTTTTTTTAATCAATCCTCGGGGCGTTATCTTTGGCCCGCAGTCAGCTTTAGTGAGCCCAGGCTCTGTAATTATTAGCACTGCTGACAGTGTGGTATTCCCCAACGACGAGCGGTTTGGCGCAGCCGAGAGCAGGCTACCCACGCTGACGGTCAGTACCCCGATTGGACTTCAGTTTGGCGATCGCCCCGGTGCTATTATCAATCGGTCTCAGGCTAGCCCTACCGGAGCGAATAACGCCTTAGGAGAGCCTCCGGGTCTACAGGTGAGCGCTGGCAGAAGGCTCTCGTTAGTGGGCGGCTTCGTCGCGTTGGAAAATGGCAGCCTGACGGCGAACAGCGGCCAGATAGAAGTTGGCAGCGTCGCCGCTAATAGCCGGGTCTCGCTTTTGCCCGACCTTAAGCTGGGCTACTCAGGCACGCAGGCTTTTGGAGATATTCAGCTCACTGGCAGATCTGTAATTGATGTCAGTGGTGAGAGCGGGCAGGTCGCCCTTCGCGGTCGCAGCGTGACGGTGGCCGAGCAATCGGCGATCACTAACTTTAGCTTAGGCAGTTCATCAGCCGGGTTGATAGCGCTGAACGCGAGCGAGTCTGTAGCGATTACCGGCACAGGCATTCTATTTTCGGCTTTTGCGGGTGACGGTGCTAGCTTGGAGCTCACCACCCGGCAGCTAACCGTGACCTCCGGCGCACTGATTTCTGGCGGCACCTTTGGGGCGGGCAACGGCGGCACGCTGACTATCAACGCCTCAGAGTCATTGACGCTCAAGGGCTCAGGGCGATTGCCTAGCTTAATCACAACCTCGACTGAAGGCTCGGGGGCAGGCGGTGACTTGACTATTAACACCCGCCAGCTCACTGTCACCGATGGCGCGCAAATTCAGGCGGTGGCCTATGAGACTGGCGTAGGAGGCAGTCTGACAATTAATACAGATTTGCTCAGCATTGACAATGGCGGTCGGGTAGCCGTTGACAGTTTTGGCTTGGGTGATTCGGGCAATTTGGCAGTCAGGGCGCGATCGCTCAGTCTAGATCAGGGCGCTCGGCTTACGGCGACAGCAGCCTTTGGCAACGGGGGCAATATTCAGCTCAACAATTTGGCAACCCTGGTGCTGCGACGCGGCAGTATCATCTCGGCGCAGGCAGGCACAGGCAACGGTATGGGCAACGGGGGCAATATTGCGATTGAGTCGGGGTTTGTCGTGGCGACTCCGCTAGAAGATAGTGACATTATTGCCCGAGCTGCTCAAGGGCAGGGGGGCAACATTACCATTGAGACCCGAGGGCTGTACGGCATTGCTGAGAGACGAGCGATCGCGGGCAATCGCACCAATGATATTGACGCTAGCTCTGACTTTGGGATTAGCGGCACCATCGCTGTTGTTCAGCCGAATACCGACGTGAATCAAGGGATGACAGAGCTGCCCAGACAGGTTTTAGAGGAGGATGCGGCTGTCGTGCAGAGCTGTCAGGCTAAGAATAACCGCTTTGTAATCACCGGACGAGGCGGACTGCCCGCAGCGCCAACTGAGGCCACAGAAATGACAGCGCCACTGGTTGACCTGGGGCCAATTGATTTTAAAGCCCTCTCTCTTAGCACCGCGCTCTAGCAATTCCTGGGCTATTAGAACGGTGGAGAGCCCTGAAGAGAACCCACTGGCCTCCTCAGAATGGACTGAGGCCAGCGGTTGGACAACGAATGCGCAAAACCAGATTGTATTGACTGTACTGCCCCACCAAGCGGCAGCTTCAGCGGGGCAGACCGCCGCCCTTTGCGCAGGGTGAGGCCTTTAGCTCGGGGGCTTTTGTAGTGCCAAAATCTTCAGTGCCAAAAGATAGGCGTCAACTGAAATTTATAAGAGCGGCCCTTTTAGGCTTGTTGATCAGTCTTTGTAGCGCTGGGTTGACCGGTTTTTATGTGGGCTCGTTTGGCCAGGCCGCTCAGCTGCGCAGTCAGGCCGCTGTCTCTCAGAATCTCTCTCAGAGCATCTCTCAAAATCTCTCTCAGGGCCTGACTGCTAATCAGTTAGCAGGTTCAATTACAGCCCAGCGCTTAATGGTTAGTCAGATCAATCAGCCCGCTCCGCAGCTGACGCTCACCCAGTTAGATCAGCAGGGCAGAGAGCGGTATCTCGATAGTGATTTTTTGGGGGCGATCGCCCTTTGGCAGACGTTAGCGCAAAGCCGCGCCGCTCAGCAGGACGCTGTTGCCGAGGCCAGTGCCTTAAGTAATCTGTCGCTTGCCTATCAGCAGCTAGGTCGCTGGACAGACGCGCAGGCTGCGATTGATCGCAGTCTGGCACTGTTGGCTGGCCCTTTAACTGGCCCTTTAACTGGCCCTTTAACTGGCCAAACAGCCGATGTAGCAGCCGATGTGACAGCCGATATGACAACAGCGGCGCAGCATCGAGTGCAGGCCCAAGTGCTGATGGCTCAGGGCAGTCTGCAAATGGCGCTGGGTCACTCCCGACAGGCTTTGGCAGTGTGGCAGCAGGCGGAAACGGCCTACCGTCGAGGGGGCGATACGACAGGCCGTGATCGCGCTCGCATCAACCAAGCGCAGGCACTGAGAGAACTGGGGTTTTACCGGCAGGCGCTAGAACAGCTTACTGACGTTATTGCAGAAATAGCTGATCAGCCGCCTTCACTGCTGCAAGCAACTACGCTCAGGCGGCTTGGAGAGACTTTGCGGCTGAGCGGTCAGCTGGTAGAAGCGCAGACGACGCTGACTCAAAGCCTGGCGATCGCCAAACAATATGATCTGCCCGCAGAAGCGAGTGCTACCTTGCTCAGTCTGGGCCACACTGCCTATAGCAGGGGCGATAGGGCAGCAGCGCAAGCCTTTTATCAGCGGGCGCTCAGCTTAAAAGACAGTTCGGCAGCTCAGAGAGTGCCCGTTCAGCTTGCTCAGTTAGAGCTGTGGATAGAAACCGCCCAGTGGCCTGCTGCTGCCGCGCTTTGGCCAACGATTCAGGCGCAGTTTGCCAGTTTGTCGCCTAGCCGCACGACTGTTTATCATCAGGTCAACTGGGCGCACAGTTTGATCAGGCTAAAGCAGGCTAATCCTACTGCTGTCGGCCCCAGCTGGCTGACCGTTGCTCAGCAGCTACAGCGGGCCAGCCAGCAAGCTCATGAGCTAGGAGATATTAGAGCCGAAGCCTATGCCACCGGCACCCTGGCTCAGGTGTATGAGCAAACTCAACAGTGGGCGATCGCCCAAAATCTCACCCAGCAAGCCCTCAGCCTCAGCCGCCGCTTGAATGCCGCTGTTCTTACTTACCAATGGCAGTGGCAGCTAGGCAGAATCTGGCAGGCTCCCAGTAATCCTCAGCGGTCTGTGCCTGAAGCGATCAACGCCTACGAACAGGCGATAGAAACTCTCTCTAAACTGCGCGGTGACCTAGCCGCAATAGGCGACAGCGCGCAGTTTTCGTTTAAAGAAAATGTAGAGCCGATCTACCGCCAGCTAGTCAGGCTATTACTGTCATCAGACACGGTCAGTCAGGCAGATCTAATCAATGCGCAAGCGGTAATTGAATCTTTGCGATTAGCCGAACTCGATGATTACTTTAAGGAAGCCTGCGCTGATATTCAGCCGGTCAACATCAATCAGATCGATCCTCAAGCAGCGATTGTTTATTCGATTGTTTTAGAAGATCGGCTGGCGGTGATTTTGCGCTTGCCCAATCAGCCTTTACAGTCTTTTTCGACGGCGATCTCAGCGAGCGTGGTGGCTGAGACTGCGGCTCGACTGCGCCAACAACTGGTGATTCGCAGCCGCAGAGAGTATTTTGTGGCGGCTGAAGTGGTTTATCAGTGGCTGATTGGCCCGGCTCGCGCTGCGATTGATAGCAGCGGGGTAGACACGCTGGTGTTTGTTTTAGATGGGCCTTTGCAAAGTCTGCCGATGGCCGCACTCTACGATGGCGATCGCTTTTTAATAGAAAACTATGGTGTTGCGCTAACGCCTAGCCTCAAGCTTTTAAATCCTCAGCCTTGGAATACAACAAATCTAGAGGTGCTTGTTGCTGGGCTGACAGAAAGCCGCTTGGGGCGATCGCCGCTGCCCTATGTCGCCAGCGAAATTGAAAAGATCATCGCCGCTTTTAGGCGCAGTACCGTGCTTTTAAACCGAGACTTTACGCAGAAGACACTGCCTGAAAAACTGGCGGCAGCCCACTATCCGATTGTTCATATTGCCACTCACGGTCAGTTTAGCTCTACGCCAGAGGAGACTTATTTAATCGCCTGGGATGACCGAATCACGGTGAGAGAATTGAGCCAGATGCTACAGGTCGATTCGAGCGATCGCGCTGCCATTCAGCTTTTGGTCTTGAGCGCCTGCGAAACGGCCAGCGGCGACCAGCGAGCGGCGCTAGGGCTAGCAGGCACTGCCATTAAAGCCGGTGCCCGCAGTACGGTCGCGACGCTGTGGGCGATTAATGACGAAGCTACTGCCCAGTTTGTCGGCCATTTTTACGAGCAGCTCACGCAGCCCGGCGCGACCCGAGCCTCTGCCCTGCGTGTAGCTCAGATACAGCTACTCAAAGATCCACAATACCAGCACCCGATCTACTGGGCTCCTTATATTTTGCTGGGTAGCTGGCTTTAGGTAAGGCGGCGATCGCTTAGATGGCACAAATCATACAGAGAGTGCCAATAAACTATCCGCTCGAATAAACTATCCGCTCGAACGCATCGCAAAGCTAGCCGGATCTTGATCGTGCCGGTGTCTGACCGGAATGGGTGGCCCCTGGCGATCGCCCGCTAATACTGCCGTGTCTTCTAGCGCTGCCCTCAGTCGCTTAGCGGCGTAGATTGACATATCGCGAGGAACATTAATGCGATCGCGCAAATACCGCAGCCCCAGGTCGCTGTCAGCCGGTGGACGACAAATCTCGCCCGTCATCATATGAGTGAGCGCGCAGCGCAGCGCCTGATCAAAGCGCTCGTCTTCGTCAGGATTGGCTCGCACAATATTCTGGCGGTGTTTGATCACCCGCTGCAAAGCTTCAGCCGTCGCGCTTTCCGGCTCAGCGTAAGCCACATCTGGCAATCCCTGCCAGGGGCCATTGTCCACCCGGTCTTTGTAGCGCAGCATCTGCGGCTCGCCATTTTCCCAGCAGCCGCCCATCTGAGGCGGCAGATCGTGAGCGTGAGTATGAAAGTCACTCTGAGTGCCCCGATAGGCAGCGCGGCTCTCCATCGCGTCAAACCAGGCAGACAAGTGGGAATTTTCTTCTCGTAGCGAATAGCCTTTGTAATAGTACAGACTGGCGTTCATTCGCTCTACGTAGGGCGTAAAAATGACATCGGCAGTGCTAAAGTCTGCGAGAAAGTAAGGCCCAGGCGTGCGTGCGATCGCGGTCTCTACTTGAGCGACGACCTCAACAAACTGATCACGATTATGCTGCTCCTGACGAAACCAGCGGGCAGGCTGACAGAGCCAGCCGCACCAAGCTCTAAACAGCAGGCGCTCTAGCTGCCGCAGCTTTAAAACGGCAGGGGCTTGCATTCCTGAACCCAGCGGCCCAAAAGCCTCTTCTAGTGCCATCAAAATATCATCACTCTCAGTAATTATCTGCCCGTCTAGCGCAACAGCAGGCAACATGCCAGAAGGCACCTTAGCCTTGTACCAATCTTCTTTTTTTCCGTAGCAAAACATCGTGACTTTTTCGATGCGGTAGGGCACTTGCTTTTCTTCTAGCCATAGCCAAACCTTTTGACAGTAGGGGCACCAGGCATGATTGTCACGGTATAGCGTCACCCGCACATCGGCTTCATTTTGACCAAATAACCGTAACTGGGCCTGCGCATTGGTTGGCCCATTGACGGTGTCTATCTGAAAATCGGTGAGGGCTTCTAGCTCAGACCAGCTAAGAGGAGCAAGGGACATAAAGGCTAATCGGTTCGACAGGTCTACAGTTTTGAGTATAGCGAGGATTAACCAGCTAAAAAGCAGCTGAACGATGAATACTGTTGTGATTGATCGGGGTACGTTTTGCTTGACAGCGGCGCTGCTAGCTAGCGGCTGAAGTCGTTACTGTGTCCTATCAGGAAGAGAGTCAATGCGCGTTCACACCCTTACAGGCAGTCGGCTCGTTTTACAGCAAAAACCGCCGGTGGGTTGCTTGTTATTGCTATGGTCAGTTTTGATGGCTTTAGGGTTGCCAATTACGCTGTTTATGAGCTTTGTTTTGGCTGCTGGCGTTGCAGAAGGAGAGACTCGCTTGCAGTGCGATCGCCCTGTTGTCACCGCTGTCAGCTGTCATCTCACCCGGCAAAGCTATCTGCCATTTATGCGACGCGACACCACTATCTCTCAGCCTCAAGCGGCTGAAGTTCAGCGTGTAGAGCATCACCAAAACTACAATGATCCTGATCTCAATGAAGTAAGCGTTGAATACCGGCTGATGATTCACACGCCCAATCAGGAAGTGTCAGTGATTGCCTACAGCTACGAACCTTACCTGGGTCTACTCGAAGCTGCCGCCGCGCAAACCAACGTCTTTCTCGCGCAAGCTCAGCCGCCGCTGCTAAACCTGGCTTTCCGGCCTGATCGCCCGTCTCTAAGGGGCCCTGCTGTATTGCTAGGATTGGCGGGCGGCCCTTTTCTACTCTTGCCAGGACTGGCTTTGGCACTTAGCCCCACCATTACACTCGCGCTCGAAAAATCTACTGACCGCGCTGTTTGCAAAGTTCAGCGGCTGGGGCTGCAAACTAGCCAAAAGTTTCCGCTAGCCAACATTGATACGGTTTGGATTCAGACCAGAGCACCCCGGATAGCTAAGGGAGCCCTCGTCTATCAAGTCGTTTTAGAGCTGAAAAATCGGCAGAGGGTGCAGGCAGGTAGCTATAGTGATCGCGCTAAGGCTGAAGCCACCGTCAAAACTATTCGCCAATTCCTGGGCTGGCCGACCTAGTATAAATAGTATGTATAAATAGTATTGCTTCATAGGGCAGCCAAAGCTACAGCGCAGTCCTTTCGCACTCTGACCTAGCCGGTCTGGAAGATATTTTGCACCATCTGTTTGTTGCAGGCGGCCGAGGCCGTATCTAGCTCGCTCACTTCTGCCTCGTCAAGCTGCCAGCCTAACGCGCCTGTATTCTGCTGAGCCTGTTGCAGCGTTTTGGCACCCGGAATCGGGATCGTCCCTTTGCAGATGCACCAGTTAATAGCCACCTGCGCCATTGTCTTATTTTTACTGGTGGCCATCGCTTTGAGGCAGCTAAGCAGCGGCTTTACGCCTGGCAAAATTTGGCCTAGCGCAAACCGTCGCAGTCCTTTGGGCAAGTCAGATTTGTCAGCGTACTTGCCGGTGAGCAGGCCCAGCGCCAGCGGGCTATAGGCAATCAGCTGAATATCTAATCCGTCGCAGACTGCTTTGAGATCTAGCTCGGTCACCGGATAGGTAGACAGCAGCGAGTATTGAACCTGCAAGGTTTGAATTTTAATGCCCTGATCGGCCAAGCGCTGATGTGCCCACTGCAATCGCTTAGGCCCATAGTTAGAAAGACCAACACTCTGTGCTAACCCTTGATGGCACAAGGCCGCTAGACCGTCTAGCAAAGGGCGCTCTTGCCAGGGAAGATAGTTAGCCGTAGACCAGTGCATTTGCACCAAATTTAGCTGCCCTAGCCGCTGAGCAGACGCCTGACCAGCGGCGATCATAGACCGGCGAGTGAGTCGCCAGGGGTAGGGCGCGAGTTTGGTCGCTAGACAGATCTGCGCTTGGTTTTGGCCCTGGTAGGCTGTGCTAAAGCGGCCTAACAGCTTTTCGCTCTGGCCACTGAGCTTACCAGTGCCATAGGAGTCGCCAGTGTCAAACAGAGTGACGCCCTGACTAACGCAGTGGTCAAAGACGGCTTGCAGTTCGTCGTCCATGGCTGGCTGGTAGTTCCACAGCAGGCGGTTGCCCCAGGCCCAGGTGCCACAGCCCATCTTAGGCAGATCCAGAGGCAGATCTAGAGGAAGCGCAGGGTGCATACATTCGAGGTGTCAGCGGGCCGATCAATTGTCTCATATAGCTGTCGTTAGACGCATTTTCACCATTGCTAGGCACTTTGTTCGCTGTGCGTAAAGATTCTGGCGATCGCTTGATGTCCAGAGCAAAGTGACCAAAGCTTTAGACAAAACGCTTGCAGACAAAACGCTTGCAGACAAATCGCTGGGTTCGTCAACTCAGTCGTTCATGCTCGATAGTCGCCTTGTCGCCATCAAAATTGCTAACGTGTCATGGTAGACAGATAAAATTCGGATAGATAAAATCACCCTACCTTTCAGTCAAGTCAGCTCGCTGCCCAACCAAAAAACAATCTCTAAATCTCCCTGTGACTTCAACGACTTTATTTTCTCGTCAGCCTATCCAGCGTCGAAAATCTCTTTACGAGCAGGTCTACAGCGCTTTGCGAGCGGGGATTTTGACCGGTGACTTTACCCCAGGTAGCCGTCTGATAGAAACTCAGCTAACCGAATGGCTCAATGTCAGCCGGACGCCGCTGCGAGAGGCATTGCGCCAGCTACAAAAAGAAGGACTGGTGATAGCTGACACTAACGGCTTGCGAGTCGCAACTATATCAGCAGTTGATGCTATGGAGCTGTACGACTGTCGCCTGGTACTAGAAAAGCTAGCGGTGATCGGAGCCTGCAAACAGGCAAGCCCCAAGCAGCTCAAGGCATTAGAGCAATACGTCATTCAAGCTGAAGCGAAAGATCCTCAAAATGCCAATGTTAAGGCTTTGCTACAGCTACTGGATTTAGACTATCAGTTTCATCATGCCATTGCCGAAAGCTCGGGTAATCGCCGCTTGGTTTCACTGCTCGATCAGCTGTTTGACGCGATGGCGCTGCTGCGCATTCAGACGCTACAGCAAAATCCACTGGTGCTAGAAATTCGGCTGGAGCATCGTCAGATCTATGAGGCGATCGCTCGTCGAGATGCCGCTGCTGCCACCGCCGCCGTGCAGCTTCACCTGCTAGCAAGCAAAGCGCGAGTCGTTAAAGAAATTCAAAGTCCTCTTTGATAAACTTTCTTTGATAGCAGGTTGTCAGCGATCGCTAATATTCGCCGATCTGCACCAACAGAACCTAATTTAACCGTTAAAATAGTATCAAAATATACAGTTTAATTTTCAAATTAGATCATGCCGAATCAATTTTACACCCCCGCCTCTAACAGGCTGCCGCGTCCGCCTGAGCAGCGCTTAGGGCCGCTACTTCAGTCTTGCTACAGCGCGATCGCCCGATTCATGGTGCATCGTCCTCAGCTTTCCGCCGCCCAAGGCTCAGCGCAGTCGTCCCAGATGTCACCTGAGCAGCGTTACAGCGCCAAAGCTGCCCTCTACCCCTATCTGCCATCTGACGAAGAACAGCGTGATTGGCTTGAGCGACTCTACTAAGTCGGTTCCGTCTAAGCTGGCTCTGTGTCCCTATAGCTCTGTGTCCCTATAGCTCTGTGTCCCTATATTTGAGGGCATGAAAAGCCCTCCGATTTAAATAATTTGAGGGCTTTTAGATAAAATCGGCCTTTAGCGGCGTGTTGGCAAGTTTGCTAGCAAAAAAACGTAGCATTCAGCACAGTCGGATAGTTTTGGGCTGTATACAGTACACAGAAATCAGACCATACTTCAGAGAAATATGAACCAGCCTGGTGTAGATCTTCAGCAAAAGCTGCCCGAGTCATCGCCGCCGCCCTATTCTGGATGGCAGGCGAAGGTCGCCAAATATTTTCACTTTGAGTACTACCAAGCTAACTTCCGCACCGAGATTTTGGCCGGGTTAACCACCTTTATGACCATGGCCTACATTTTGGTGGTGCATCCGCTGATCCTGTCAGATGCGATATTTTTGCAAGAGCCGGGCGATCTGTTTCGAGAGCTGGTGATGGTGACGGGTATTACCGCTGCTATTGGCACCTTGGTTATGGGTCTTTACGCCAAATACCCATTTGTGCAAGCCCCCGGTATGGGGACAAATGCCTTTTTTGCCTATTCTGTTGTTTTAGGGCTGGGGATTGACTGGCGAGTGGCGCTGGCCGCTGTACTGCTTGAGGGTGTTATCTTTATTGCTCTGACTGTTACTGATATTCGTCGCCATCTGATTGCTGCTGTGCCTGGGAGCATCAAAGCCGCCACTACCGTAGGGATTGGCATGTTTCTTGCTTATATTGGTCTGAGCGGCGATACGGCAGTAGGCGGGGCCGGGCTGATTGTTGCCAATGAGGTGACTAAAACAGCTTTTGGCAGCTTAAGGGAGCCTGCTACCCTGCTTGCTACCTTTGGTATTTTTATCTCGGCGCTGTTTATCATTCGGCGAATTAAAGGCGCGCTGCTTTGGGGTATAGGCGGCACGGCTATCTTGGGCTGGATATTTGGGGTAGCCCCGGCGCCTACTGGTTTTATTGCTGCGCCTGCGTTTCCCTCTCACCTCTTTGGCCAGGCATTTGTCGGGCTCGGCGGCATCAACGGTAGCAACATTATTGATTTTGTAGCGGTGCTGCTGGTCTTCTTATTTGTCGATATGTTTGACACAATTGGCACGCTGATGGGAGTGGGTACGCAAGCGGGCTATATTGATGAGAGAGGAGAGCTACCGCGTGCTAATCAGGCACTTTCGGCAGATGCGATCGCCACCACCGCAGGCGCAATCATGGGCACCTCTACTGTCACTACCTTTGCCGAATCTGCCGCTGGGGTTTCTGAAGGTGGGCGCACCGGACTCACTGCCGTCGTTGCTGCTGTGATGTTTATCGTTGCGCTCTTGTTTGTGCCTATCTTTGAGGCAGTTCCAGCCTTTGCAACTGCGCCAGCTCTATTGATTGTCGGTGTGCTGATGATGTCCAGCGTCTCTAGCATTCGCTGGGGCGACCTGACAGAGGCGATTCCGGCCTTTGTGACTATATTTTTCATCCCGCTGGGTTTTTCTATCGCTGCCGGATTGTCAGCAGGGCTAATTCTTTACCCCTTTACCAAGCTAGCCGCCGGACGTTCCCGTGAGATACCGGTGATTACTTGGGCCTTAGCCGCCATTTTTATCTTTAGATTTGCTTTTGAGGCTGTGCGCTTTGGTTGAAACAGCGTACGCTTTGGCTGGTACGCTCAGGTAAGAGAAATCCTATTAAAATTAGCAGCCTTGCTACTTAGATGACCTCTCAACCTCGTCAATCTGACCAGCCATCCCTCAAGGCCATTCGCGGGTTGTTTTTAGATTTTGTAGACGATCCCTTCTATGTGGCTGAAGCAGACAGCGTTCGTTACCTGACAGACGGGTTGCTGGTGCTTGAAAACGGCAAAATCAAGGCATTTGACACTTACGCAGCGCTGCAAAGTGAATATGCAGAGCTACCCACTACACTTTATGCTGACCGGCTGATTATGCCGGGATTTATCGACACCCATATTCACTATCCGCAAACTGAGATGATTGCGGCCTATGGAGAACAGCTGCTGGAATGGCTAGATCAGTATGTTTTTCCGACTGAGGGCAAGTTTCGAGACGAAGCCTATGCTAATAAAGTCGCTGAGATCTTTTTAGATCAGCTGTTGAGTAATGGCACGACGACAGCGCTAGTTTTTGCCGCTGTTTTTCCGCAGTCGGTAGAGGCTTTTTTTGAGGCGGCTGAGCGGCGTCAGCTCTGCATGATTGCGGGCAAAGTGATGATGGATCGCAATGCTCCGGCGTATCTCCGTGACACGGCAGAATCGGCCTATCAAGAGACCAAAAAACTAATTCAAAAGTGGCACAAAAGAGGACGCTTGCGCTATGCGGTTACGCCCCGATTTGCGATCACGTCTACCGGCGAGCAGTTGCAGAAGGCAGGACAACTGCTGGCGGAATTTCCAGATGTGTATATGCACACGCATATCTCGGAGAACGTGAATGAAGTGGCCTGGGTAAAAGAGCTTTTTCCTAACTGTGAGGGCTACCTAGACGCTTATGATCGGGCCGGATTAGTGAAAGAGCGTTCTGTTTTTGCACATGGCGTGCACTTGACCGATGCTGAGTTTCAGCGCCTTTCTGAAATGAAAAGCGCGATCGCTTTTTGTCCTACTTCAAATCTGTTTCTCGGCAGCGGCCTCTTTAAAATAGAGCAGGCAAAATCAGCAGAGCATCCGGTAAAGGTGGGTTTAGGCACAGATATAGGGGCAGGCACCAGTTTTTCACTCTTGCAAACCGCGAATGAAGCCTACAAAGTTGCTCAGCTACGTCAGCAAAAACTATCTCCTTTTAAGGCTCTATTTTTAGCGACGCTGGGCGGTGCGAGAGCGCTTTGCTTAGAAGACACTTTGGGCAATTTTGCGGTTGGTAAAGACGCAGACTTTATTGTGCTTGACTCACGGGCGACACCGCTGATGGCTTTTCGAAATTCTGCCGCGATTGCTAGCTCCCTCAGCGATCTGGCAGACCGCACCTTTGCGCTGATGATGATGGGAGACGACCGCGCTGTTCAGACCACTTACATCTTAGGAGAAGTTGCCTACCAGAAGGATACTGACCCGGCCTGTGACAGTCACAGCGAAATGGAGTCGTCTACAGGCTAGCCGACGGCACAAAAATTGGTAGTGGCTCAAGTCTGGCTACTCAAATCTCATAAAGTAAAGCTCATGAAGTCTACTCGGGGCACCAGCGGATCGTTGACGATGCCGACACCTACATAGCTCCAGCGCTCGGAAATGGTTTTGATTTGACGGCGATCGCCCTGCTCCACCGCAAATTGAGGCGCTAGCTCTCCAGCGTGAGTATTCAAGTAGCTCAGTGCGTCAAAGTCGGCGACAAATAGCAGTAGGTAGGGTTCGGTGGGCTGCTCCGGATGCCCGCCCGGAACCGGCGGGCGAGCGACCAGGTATTGTCCAGTCGATCGGGAGCGCAGTAAATAATAAGGCTGATCTAGCATAAGGCTCTGGCCGCTAACGTTACTTAATACCCTACCAACGAAGAAGGCTCCCACCCAACGGCAGGAGCCTCCTCTTTCGATCCCAACTTTATGATCTGAATCAATGATTCACATCGCCTCTACAAGGCAATGCTACCCGTTAGCTTAGATCAAGCTAGTCTAGATCAGGCATCGAGAGCACGGGCTCTGCTTCACGGTTGAGACCGCGCTCAAATCCGCCTTCAGCCGCGCGCGCCCGGCCTGCATGCCACAGGTGACCCACCAAGAAGAAGAAGGCCATCACAAAGTGGAATGAAGCTAGCCACTGACGAGGGTTCACGAAGTTAACCGAGTTAACCTCAGTGATGATGCCGCCGACAGAGTTGATGGAGGCGTTGGGCGCGTGAGTCATGTACTCAGCCGCACGACGCACTTGCCAAGGCTGAATGTCGTTCTTCAGCTTGTCTAGGTCGAGACCATTGGTGCCACGCAAGGGGGCAAGCCAGGGGCCGTCAAAGTCCCAGAAGCGCATGGTCTCACCACCAAAGATGATTTCTCCAGTAGGCGATCGCATCAGGTACTTACCTAAACCAGTCGGCCCTTGAGCCGAACCAATATTGGCACCCAAGCGCTGGTCACGCACTAAAAAGGTCATGGCCTGAGCCTGAGAAGCTTCAGCATTAGTCGGGCCAAAGAACTCACTAGGGTAGGCTGTATTGTTAAACCAGACGAAGCAAGAGCAGATAAAGGCCATCAGAGAGACCGCACCGATACTGTAAGAGAGGTAAGCCTCACCATTCCAGATCAGCGCCCGCCGGGCCCAAGCAAACGGCTTGGTCAGAATATGGAAAATACCGCCGAAAATACAGATCAGACCGATCCAAATATGACCGCCGATAATATCTTCCATATTGTCAACCCCGACAATCCAGCCCTCGCCACCAAACGGAGACGTGGCTAGATAGCCGAAGATAACGCCAGGGTTAAGCGTCGGGTTAGTAATTACCCGTACATCACCACCGCCCGGTGCCCAGGTGTCGTAAACGCCACCTAAGAAACAGGCTTTAATCACCAGCAGGAAAGCACCCAAACCCAACAAGATCAGGTGATAGCCGATGATATTCGTCATCTGGTTCTTGTCTTTCCAGTCTTGGCTAAAGAAGCTGGAGTACTCTTCGAGCGTTTCAGGGCCACGAATGGCGTGATAGACACCGCCGAGACCTAGTACCGCCGAAGAAATTAGGTGAAGCACACCTACTACAAAGTAGGGGAAGGTATTGATCACTTCACCACCTGGGCCAACCCCCCAACCTAGCGTTGCCAGGTGAGGAATCAAGATGGCACCCTGCTCATACAGGGGCTTTTCAGGGACAAAGTGAGAGACCTCAAACAGGGTCATTGCACCTGTCCATAGGACAATCAGGCCAGCATGGGCGACGTGTGCGCCCAGCAGCTTACCTGACAAATTGATTAGTCGAGCGTTACCAGACCACCAGGCGTACCCGGTAGATTCTTGGTCGCGCCCGCCGCCAATAAAGGTGTTATTAGAGAGCGTTACCACGGGGGAGTACCTCTTCAGGGAATACAAATTTTTGATGTGGCTGGTCTTGAGGAGCCAACCACGCCCGAATGCCTTCATTCAGCAGAATGTTCTTCGTGTAGAAGGTCTCAAACTCAGGGTCTTCAGCTGCGCGAATCTCCTGGCTGACAAAGTCGTAAGCCCGCAGGTTCAACGCCAGGCCGACGATGCCAATAGAGCTCATCCACAGGCCCGTCACCGGCACAAACAGCATGAAAAAGTGCAGCCAGCGCTTGTTGGAAAACGCAATCCCGAAGATCTGTGACCAGAATCGGTTTGCGGTCACCATCGAATACGTCTCTTCCGACTGAGTCGGCTCAAACGCACGGAAGGTGTTGGCATTCTCGCCATCTTCAAACAAGGTGTTCTCCACAGTCGCACCGTGAATCGCACAGAGCAGCGCACCACCCAAGATGCCTGCTACACCCATCATATGAAACGGGTTCAAAGTCCAGTTGTGGAAGCCCTGCAAGAACAGCAGGAAGCGGAAGATAGCCGCCACCCCAAAGCTCGGAGCAAAGAACCACGACGACTGACCCAAGGGGTACAGCAAAAATACCGACACAAACACTGCAATCGGGCCCGAGAAGGCGATCGCATTGTAAGGCCGAATGCCAACCAGTCGAGCAATCTCAAACTGGCGCAGCATAAAGCCAATCAGACCAAACGCACCGTGCAGCGCTACAAACGCCCACAGTCCGCCAATCTGACACCAGCGCACAAAGTCGCCTTGGGCTTCAGGGCCCCACAGCAGCAAGAGCGAGTGGCCCATGCTGTCGGCGGGGGTAGAAACTGCAACCGTCAGAAAGTTGCAGCCTTCTAGGTAAGAACTGGCCAACCCGTGGGTGAACCACGAGGTGACAAAGGTGGTGCCGGTCATCCAGCCGCCGACGGCCATAAAGGCGCACGGAAACAGCAGTAGACCAGACCAGCCGATAAAGACAAATCGGTCGCGCTTTAGCCAGTCGTCGAGAACGTCAAACCGTCCCCGCGCGGCGGGCGCTTGTCCCATTGCTATAGTCATTTTGGAATCCTCTTACGTTGGCGCTTAATAGGGATTAAGTCCTTTGTATCTAAAAATTGGGCCTACCAGGGGCAGACACAGCCTTAGATGTCGGTAGTCGAACCCGAAAAAAATCGGAGCGATCCGTAACCAGGCAGCTAAAAATCACTGCCATAAAGGATTTTGGCATGTATCTATCATAAAGACAGATCACTTTTTTTACAATCTGTCATGTAAATTCTCAGATTGCTTTTCGGCGAAAACCGCCCTTATTTAAGCCGGGTAGACTAAACTAACCCTCTGATTTTCACCCGAAGAAAGATCAGCTAGCCCCTTTGATATCAATAGATACGTCTGGAGAAGGGACTCAATCGCTTTAGCAAATAATAAATTTTTTTGAAAGAATAAATGTAGCAGCTAACTTTAGGCTGTCTATCTCCTGGCTAACTGCCCTTTGCGGCGCTTTTGCCTGTCGTTATCTAGCTGTTGACTGATCGCCCCAAGTTGGTTGTTTGCTGTCTGAGAATGTTTCGGTTTGTAAATGAATAGATTGCTGAGTAGATACTGGAGCAAAGCCGATATCATTGAGTAAGCATCCCTGCTGATTGCGTAGGCTGTGAGCAGTCTGTGCATTTTGCTGGCATCACGCCATTTGGGCTGCCTGATTCTGGTGAGTCCTTTCATTATTTCCTGTATATGGCTGCTTCTAAAACACCTGCTAAAACTTCTGGCCAAACGGTCTTGCAACGAGAAATTCTAGGCGCACGGCGTCTGAGCAACTACTTCTGGGCAGCGGTTACGGCTGTAGGGGGTATCGGCTTTTTTCTAGCTGGGGTGTCTAGCTATTTACACACTAACCTGCTGCCGTTTTCTGACTTGCCCGCTCAGCTTGTGTTTATTCCGCAGGGCATTGCCATGGGGTTTTATGGCCTGGCGGCGATTTTGCTGTGTACGTATCTGTGCTTGATCATTGTTTGGAATGTGGGCAGTGGCTATAACAAGTTTGATAAGGCAGCGGGCGAGGCGCAGATCTTCCGGCGGGGCTTTCCGGGGGAGAACCGGAAGATTGACCTGCGCTATCCGCTAAAAGATTTGCTGGCCGTTCGCGCTGAGATTAAAGAAGGGCTGAATCCGAAGCGATCGCTTTATCTCAAAGTAAAAGGCAAGGGCAATATTCCGCTGACCCGAGTTGGACAACCAATTTCTCTATCTGATTTAGAAAATCAGGGAGCTGAACTGGCTCGATTTTTGCAGGTGCCGCTAGAGGGGTTATAAAACGGCTTAACAGCACGCTTAGCGAAAATTATCTGACGAGTTTCAGTGAGTGACGCATTGAACGGCCTCTCGTCCTATGGCAAAATGAGCCCTCATCATTAGCGACATAAGGAATCAATCATGACACCAAGGATATACTCGGGGGCGCAATGGAGCGTGTTGATTGCGATTGCGCTGCTGCTAGGTAGCTGTAGTGGCGCAGAGCCTCCCGCCGCCGAAGCGCCAGCCGCGCCAGCTGCCGTTGTGCCTGCTGCTCCCGATGCGGCTGAACTTACAGCCGGACTGGCTAAGCTCACAGGTAAAGCCACAGTAGAAATTGTGGTTAACGGGAGCCCAATTACGGTTGAAATAGAAGGTGACCAGGCTCCTTACACTGCCGGTAATTTTGTAGATCTCGCTGAAAAAGGCGTATACGACGGCACAGTGTTTCACCGAGTAGTGCGATCGCCCGAGCCTTTTGTCGTTCAGGGCGGCGATCCGCAAAGTACAGATCCTAATGTGCCAATTAGTCAGCTCGGGACTGGTAGCTATATAGATCCGGCAACTAGTCAGCCCCGGTTGATTCCTTTAGAGATTTTGGCTGAGGGGGCCGATCAGCCAGTTTACGGTCAGACTTTTCCGGAGGCAGGGGTAGACGCTGAGCCTGCTTTGACCCATCGGCGCGGGGCGATCGCAATGGCTCGTTCTGGCGTCAATACTGCCTCTGCTCAGTTTTATATCACGCTGGCAGATGTCACCTTTTTAGACGGTGACTATGCAGTGTTTGGCTATGTCACCGACGGCATGGATGTGGTGGATGAGATTCAGGCGGGCGCTGTGATTGACTCAGTTACCGTCACTGCTGGCGCAGAAAATTTGGTGCCCGCCAGCGATCGCTAGCAGTAACGTTACTAAATAAGTCTGCTATCTGCTGCTTGAGATCTGGTCGAATTTAAGTGGTCTGGTGACGCCCGTCGTATGCTCAAGTGAAAATTTTGCCTACTGTAGTCGTGACAGGTCTCGGCCTGACTACAGCGCTAGCTCCTACAGCGCTGACGATTTGGCAAAAACTAATGGCTGGTGAAAGTGCGATCGCGCTTCGCCAGCCTTTTTTAGATCTAGCTCCGGGGCCGCTGGCAATGGCAGGAAAGCAGCCTATGGATCTAGCTAAGCTGACGCGACAGGTGGTGAGTGAGGCTTGGTTAGATGCGGGGTTGGGAAGCGGAAAAAAAGGGAAAAGTGACTGTGGGGTGGTGATGGGCTCTAGTCGGAGCTGTTTGCGAGCTTGGGAGGCAATGGCGGCTGAGCAGCGGGCCGAGCCAGGCCAAGTGAAAGGCGATTGGCTAGCGGCGTTGCCCTGCGAACCGGCTTTGGTAGCGGCGCGATGGATCGAGAGTCAGGGGCCGGTGTTAGCACCGATGGCAGCTTGTGCAACTGGGGTTTGGGCGATCGCCCAGGCCGCCGATCTGATTCGCACTGGGCAGTGTAGCCGGGTGATAGCAGGGGCGGTGGAGTCGCCGATTACACCGCTGACGCTAGCCGGATTTAGAAAAATGGGGGCGCTGGCGACGACAGGCTGCTATCCGTTTGACCAGCGGCGGGAGGGCTTTGTACTGGGAGAAGGCGGGGCGGCGCTGGTGCTGGAGTCGGCAGAGTTAGCAGGTCGGCGCGGCGCAAGAATATACGGACAAATTTTGGGAGCGGGTCTGACTAATGACAGCCATCATCTGAGTTCGCCTGATCCGTGCTATGGCATGGCTAAGCGAGCGGTGGCGCAGTGCTTGCAGCGCAGTGAGCTGAGCCCAAGTGAGATTGACGCGGTGCACGTTCACGGCACTAGCACGGCCCTCAATGACCGGCTAGAGGCGAGCTTGATTGAGCAGGTTTTTGATCGGCAGATGCCGGTTATGGCGACGAAGGGGGCAACCGGACATCTGTTAGGGGCTTCTGGAGGGGTGGCGATCGCCCTTAGTCTGCTTAGCTTACAAGCGCAGCAGCTGCCGCCCTGTGCCGGATTGCACCAGCCCGATTTTGACCTGAATTTTGTCCGGCAGGCGAGAATGGCACAGTTACAGCATGTGCTCTGCTTCAGCTTTGGGTTTGGCGGGCAAAATGCGGTGCTGGCGGTAAGTCGGCACAGGCAGAGAGAGTAGCTATACCCTATAGTTCTCACGGGTTTTATTTGATTTTGGGCCAATTCGCTATTATTTGGACATCAGTTGTACTTGGTACTTTGAGCCAAGTCTCAGAATATTAGCAGTCTACCTAAGATGAAAGGCTTTAATTCGATTTGCTAGGGACTAGCCACTCTCGCTTTACGCCATACACCAGTGCGTCAATACGACAATGCGTCAATACGACAACTTGACTATAAAAATGAAGAGATTTTGGAGGTGTATGGGAAAAGTGCGATCGCCCATTCCTCAGATCGCACTTTTTCTCATGACGCACTGACTTGCGGCACCGGCCTTGCTATCAACTTAAATCAACAATCGACAACCTGAGCTACGCCCATCAACCCCATATTTATTGCCCGCTGATAAGACTGCTTTACACCACCCTCTAGCCATGAATACTAAAGAGATGGTTTGCTACTCTTATCACTGCAACTAGCCGTCTCACATAAGCAGCAGCTTATCCAAAGAATGTGGCTTGTAATACATTCGGGGGAAAACTAGCCTGCTAGCTTACTTATTATATTCCGGTGTGAGGATTTCGAATTGATTAGTAATGGTGCATCGGCGGGTCTTACCCTGCCGAGAATATTTTGCAGCGTTTTGAGCGCTATAGCAGCAACGCTCAGTATCTCAGCAGCAGCCTCAGCAGATCCTCTCATAGAGCCAGAGATCGACGAAGTCCAGACAACTCTAAGCGAAGCTAATGACAGAGTAGCGGCACCTTCTACAGCAACACTATTCAACAAGTCTCAGACGCCTGACCAGGCGCAGAAGTCATTAGGAGCGGCCCAAGCAGCGCCTCAAACAGCGGTAGCCCCTATTGCTTTTGAAGCAAATATCGCATCTGTCTCAGCTAAAGACCCAGTTGCAGAGATAGCAGAAGCGGCTTTTCCCACTTCGCCCCCCCAAGACTTATTAGCTCAAGTTACCAGCGTATCAGAGCTATCTGATGTGCAGCCAGGCGACTGGGCCTTTACAGCGCTACAGCGATTAGTCGAAGAATATGGCTGCATAGAGGGCTATCCTGACAGCACCTTTCGAGGCAATCAGGCGCTGAGCCGCTATGAGTTTGCCGCTGGCCTCAATGCTTGCTTAGATGTTGGTATACAGCTATTTCCAGATGTCGATTTAGCAAGCATTGAACGATTGCAAGAAGAGTTTGCAGATGAGCTGGCGGCAATACGCGCCCGAGCAGATGCCCTGGAAACAGATATTTCTCAGCTGCAAAATAATCAGTTTTCAACAACTACAAAGCTTAGCGGTAATGTATACAGCTACCTGAGTCTGGCGACTGCTAGCGGCGATGTTAGAGCAGAGGGCGTCAACGTATTTGGAGCAGGTAGACGAGGGGTGATCGATCTGTTGCCAGTCGAAAGAACTATCGCCGAAGATCCTGAATTGACTTTTAGCTATTTAGCCTGGCTCAACCTAACTACCTCTTTTACTGGAAAAGATCAGCTAGTACTGCAAATAGCAGCAGGTGACGGCAACGGCCCTGCTAATTTCTATGCCTCAGCCGGACTTTTTAATACGTTTGGCGTACCGTTCACGCTACAGACCGCCGGGCAAGAAGATACGCCTGTCTTGCGAGAGATATTTTACTCTTTCCCAGTAGGCGATAAGCTGTCTTTTACTATTGGGCCAAGAGTAAACTGGTACAGACATTTTGACAATAATCGCTTCACATTTTTTGGAACAGGTGCCAATAGCTTCAACTCCAGCGGTAGCACTCAGGTGAATGCGGTTGATCGGGGTGCTGGCGTTGTTGTTGAGTACGATGTTGCCAAATGGCTCGATTTGCGACTGGGGTACCTGGCTGACAATACTGAGTTTTTGCCCCTGCCAAGATCTGCTAGCGATCCGACTCGGGGCTTATTTGGGGGCACTAATACCCTTACTGGTCAGGTAGGCATTTATCCGACTGATAACCTCAACCTCAGATTTCTCTATACTCGCAGTAACTTAGAAGCCAATGCTTCCGGATATGTCGGCGGCGCACTGAGTGAGCCGCTCTACGGATTTGCTGATGATGGCTTTGGCGGCCCTTTGCGAACAGCTACAGCCGATACCTTTTTGTTTAACTTTGACTGGCTGCTGGCTAAAGGTTTTGGGTTGTTTGGCCGCTATAGCTATGGCAGCACTCACCTGTTTCCGGCAACGGCTGGGCGCGCTAATGGCGATGTCAATGCTCAGTCTGTTCAGATTGGAACAGCCTTTCCAGATTTGTTGAAGAAAGACGCTCTGGCCACTATCTCTTATGTTCAGCCTTTTGAAGTGCTAGATGGCCGTAATTTTTTGCTTTCTGGCGGCGGCAATGGCGGCAATCAGAAAGAAGTGGAGGTCTCTTATCGCTACCCAATTAACTCAAATTTCTCGATTGTGCCGTCTGTTTACTGGATTATGGAGGCCAACAACTTCAGCGACAACCCAGACATTTTTGTCTTTAACTTGCAAACGCAGATTTCTTTTTAGAGACAGCTTTGCAGTGTAGCTTTTGCAGTGTAGCTATTGAGTTTTTGCCTTGACGGTATTCAAACGCAATAGCTGCTAGCGTCTGTCTATTAGGTCATTTTGTGCTAGGTCATTTTGTGCGACGAGACTAACTTGTGATGAACTTGTAATGAGGGCATAGACGCCTAAATCAGACAAAATGCCAAAATGAGATGCTGCTTAAATCTATCGGGCTGTAGATTCTAAAAGCGAAAGACTCGGAGACAATTAAAAGTGCTCATAATCCAAAAATCTGAGCGCTTGTTATCTTAGGAAGGCAGCACCATGACCGAGGCGGAACATAAGCATATAGCCGTGGGCTTTGAGACCGAACAGGCTCTACAGCAGGCAAAGCGCGCTTTGGAAGCTAAGTCGCTCTCACCGGTCAAAACGGCTGAGGTGTTAGCGTCTGAAGAAGAGACGGTGCCTGAAGAGAGAGAGCCGAAGAAAGGGATTGCGGCGGCGGCGATGGCTGGTGGGCTGATTGGCGCGATCGCTGGCAGTCTTATCGTCACTATTGCCCTGAGTATCCCAACTCTGCTCTTCATTCAGGGCAACGAAGTCCCGTTTTTTGTTTTGGTACCGCTGCTAGGCGCAGCCATAGGTGCGGTTGCCAGCAGCTTTATGGTCTTTATGTCGGGGGCAGCGCCAACGCGACTAGGCGTAGACAAATACCAGCTCACAGTTGAAGCACTGCCCGAAGATACTCAGCGCGTGACAGAAATTTTGCTAGAGCAAGGGGGCCGTCTGCTTTAAAGAAGGGTTGTACAGCTGCCCTGTTGCGGCTTACTGAGCATTTAGCTTGCCGAAAAGGCGCTTTTTCTTTGATCGCTTCCTCTCCGCTTGCTCAGCGGCTGCCCGATCAGCGGCTGCCCGACGCTGGCGAATCTGATTCATAAAGAATTCTTCGAGAGTGGGCTTAGCAACTTCTAGCTTGGCAATATGGGCATTCATTAGCCGCGCTGTCGCCATAAATTCAAACGGATTTTCGTACAGAATGCCCTGCCAGTAGCCGCCTTCAAACGTGATATCGCTCAGCCACTGATCGAGAATATCTAAACTGCCGCCCTTGCCTTTGACCCGGTAGTGAGTGGGGTTGCCCAGTAGTTTTTGAATCGAGCCCATGCAGATTAGCTCTCCCTGATCGAGAATGGCAATGCGATCGCAGATCATCTCAACATCTGAGAGCACATGACTGTTAAAAAACAGAGTCTTCCCCTGTTCTTTAAGCGATAAAATAATTTCGCGCACCTGAAACCGCCCAGTTGGATCTAACCCCGACATCGGCTCATCGAGAAAAACGATCTCCGGGTCGTTAATCAGCGCTTGTGCCATACCCACTCGCTGTAGCATCCCCTTAGAATAGCGGCGCATCTGTTTTTTATTGGCCGACTGCCGATCTAGCTGTACCAGATCTAGCAGCTCGGCAATTCTCTGCTTTTGAGCCTTGCCCGTAATGCCAAATAGCCCCGCCGTGTAGCTCAAAAACTCTCGGCCCGTCAGATAGTCATAAAAATAAGGATTTTCAGGTAAATAGCCAATGCGAGCCTTAACACTGCGATCGCCCGCAGGCTGACCCATCAGCGTCGCCGAGCCAGCCGTCGGGCGAATAATTCCTAGCAGCAGCTTTAGCAGCGTCGTCTTACCGGCTCCGTTGGGCCCGAGCAGGCCGAAGGTCTCCCCTTGATAAATTTCGAGCGAACACTGCTTGAGCGAAGGGGGCGCGGCCTTTAGCCAAAAGCCAGTGCGGTAAACCTTGCGCAGATCGTGCGTGGCAATAATCGCTGGCCTATGCACAATCGTCGAAGCCGCAATGGGAGAAGCCATCATGGGAGAAGCAGCCAGACTGCCGTTAGTGTCAGGGGCGTTAGTGTCAGGGGGGGAAACCACATTCATAGAGAGTCACATTTACCTTAGGTATATACAGACGATAAGATGAAGCTGTCTACCGCAGAAATACTAGAAATTTCTATCCGGATCAGACGCTGAGATTAACTACTAGAGAGTTGCAGGCTGATGGATCGCTCAAAAATTGTGGCAATCATTACCGGAGCGGTGTCTATCTTGCTGGCGATCGCCTACCTCCTACTGGTGCAAATACTCGATTTTCGCGGTGAAATGATTCCCGCGCCAGTGAGTTTTCTAGGATTACTCATGTATCAATTGTGACTAACCGGCCTCTGTGACTAGCAGGTCTCTATTTCTTGATCCAGTCCGACAGGTCGCGCCCAATCAGATCTTGCAGCCGCAGAACATCCTCACGGTAATAATCTTGCAGCCGCCGCCGGTCTTCATCTGAGAGAGGCAGACCTTCTTTGCCTTGAGAATTGGCGGCGATTAAGCGCGATCGCAGCTTCTGCCGATTTTCTTCAGAGACAACCGTTCTTAGCACCGTGCCTACCGCCGCCCGCAGTGGGTTTTGAGTTTGTAAAAGCTTATTAACAGACTGATTTTTGGGCACCTGTGCCGTTTGCCCGCGCTCGCTAGTATCTGCCTCAAAGCGGCTGTCCACCCCAATAAAGTCGTAGATATCTCGCATCAGTTGCCCGGCGTCTTGGCGCAGATCGTCATATAAAAAGATCTTTACCTGCTCTGAACCAAACGTCTCTATAAAGTGCTTTGTCCCTTCGTAGTAAAGCCCTTTTAGCAGCGTATGTGAAGAATTTGCGCTGGTTTTTACCTGCTCAGACAGCGGCTTCAGGTTGCCTACCACTTGGCGCACATGCATCAAATAATCTGAATAAGCCCGGCTAATCGGATTGCGCAGCACCGCAATTAGCTTGGCCTCAGGCACATATTTTTGAATATTAGGCACCGCCTGCTGATGCAGAAACAGATAGTTAGGTGAAGCTTCTCCGATGGCGACCTCATCCGTCACCCCCTCAAACAGCGCCTGGTAGTCTGCCAGCGTCAAAATCTGTTGCCGCCCGCCCCGAGTCAGCTGGGGCACTGTTTTCCCTTGACTGGTGGCGACACCCTCTACTAGCTCACGCCCCAAAAAATCAGTCTCTTTGCGCGGACTGACATACACCTGAGGATGCTGATTTAAGTAGTTATAAATAGAGGTCGTCCCGGCTTTTTGGACGCCAAAGATCAAAAAATTGGGAAGAGCCATACCAAAACACTCAAAAAGTAACGCTTTACAGTATAAGCACCCCATCTCCGTACCAATGCCGCCGGTCTACAGAGATTATCAAGACATACATCGTTTGGTCATAGCTTGATAAAGCCATAGCTACAGATGCCTCAATGGTTCAAATCTTCAAAAATGCTGGCGGCATCTACAAACAAACTTCACCTTATTTTTTTTGATGAGTTGATAGGATTAGCAGCGAAGGGTCGCATCCATCCTAATTATTCCCTCCCGCGTAACAGGAGTACACCTAGTGCCTATGCTTATGCGCCTGAATCAAACAGGTCAGCATTCTATCGGGCCAGCACTTCAACTGCGCAGGATATCAGTATTCAGGATTCTATATAGTTCGAGTCAGCACAGCCTCTCTCTGCTAAAACCGCCTAGCGTAGCGGCAAGGTGTTGACTGCATTTATTCACTATCTAGCTATTTATCACCGTACAAATCGCAGATTTTTGAGAGCCGGTAAGCAGCATTTAGCAGCTCTGGCTACGTCGAGCATTGGGAAAGCTTCTATGGAGCTTTGATCTATGAAGCTCTGATCTATGAAGCGATCGCTCAGGTTTGAACAGACTTCATACTCAACCTCCTGTTACCGGCAAGATGCGGCTGTATAAGTTGTCAGAATCAGCTCACTCAGCATCGTCCTCATTTCCCCGGTCACCCTGGAGCGAAATGAGAAGTCTGTCCGCTTTAGTTATTGCCCAACTCCTAATCGATCTAAGCGCAGGGCAATAACCTCACGCAATCTTTCACCCACGCGGCTGCGCTAACTATCAATCTTTAACCCTGAACTATCCACACAGGCTATGGCTAATATTCGACTCGAAGCAGAATCGCTGACTCTAGAAAACTACAAAGTTGAAACGGAGAGCTTTGCCTCATCAGGCGCACTGGCTAGAATCACTGGCGATACGGGCTCAATCAAAACCATCCTTGGTAACGGAGTCGCAGCTGGCAGTTACAGTCTTGATATTGCTTATTTCGACGAAAGCGACGGGCAATCAAATATGGAGCTGTGGGTCAACGGCACCCGCCAGGATGCCTGGAAGTTTGCTAACAGTGCTGGCGGCACCAGAGCTTCTAGCGCTAACAAAGTGGTGCGAAGAGTCCCTGTTGATATCGAGCTTAAGGCCGGCGATACTGTCGAGCTCCGAGGCACCTTAAACGAAGGTGAAGTCGCCCGGGTTGATTACATTGAGCTTATTCCAATCAGCGCGACTACTGCACCTGCACCCGCACCCGCAAACCAGGCTCCAGTGGCGGGTAACGATAGTGCTACTACCCAGGCAGATACGCCCATTGTGATCAATGTGCTGAGTAACGACAGCGACCCCGATGGTGACCCGATTAACCTCTCTGGCGTCAGCGAAGCGGCCAGCGGCACGGTCAGCAGCAACGCCAACGGCACCTTGACTTATACACCCAAAGCTGGCTTTAGCGGCAACGATAGCTTTAGCTACAGCATCAGCGATGGTAAAGGTGGTAGCAACACTGCGACCGTTGGCGTCGTTGTCAATGCTGCGCCTCCAACAGTCGATGAATCCAACAGCAGCCGGACTACCAGCAGCGCTAGCCCTGCTAGCATAGTGCGCATCGAAGCTGAATCAATGACGCTCTCAGGCTATGAAAAAGAAAGTGCTAGCTTTGCCTCAGGTGGTCAGCTCATTCGCATTCCTAACAGCGGCACTAGCGGCACGGCGACTGCTCAGTTCACAGGCGTAGCGGGCACCTACGATCTGAAGGTGGTCTATCACGATGAAAGCGACGGTAAGTCAACGCTCAAAATTACCGCTGGTCAGGGATTTGCTACAAGTTTTCAGTTTGATGAAAACACTAGCAGCACACGAGCCGTTGCTGACAACCGCCGCGAACGGGTGTTTTCTGGTGTACAGCTAGATGCTAATGCCACTATCAAGCTCGAAGGCTTCTTAAACGACGGCGAAGTCGCTCGGGTTGACTACATTGAGCTGATACCAAGGGGCGGGACGACCCCACCCCCAGCACCGACGAACAGAGCGCCTATCGCCAGCAACGATAGTGCAGTGACAACAGCAGGCACGCCCATTGCTATCAATGTGCTGAGCAACGACAGCGACCCCGATGGTGACCCGATTAACCTCTCTGGCGTCAGCGAAGCGGCCAACGGCACGGTCAGCAGCAACGCCAACGGCACCTTGACTTATACACCCAAAGCTGGCTTTAGCGGCAACGATAGCTTTAGCTACAGCATCAGCGATGGTAAAGGTGGTAGCAACACTGCGACCGTTGGCGTCGTTGTCAATGCTGCGCCTCCAACCGGCGGTGGCTCTGGTAGCGGCAGCTCTGGTAGCCCTGCTAGCGTGGTGCGCATCGAAGCTGAATCAATGACGCTCTCAGGCTATGAAAAAGAAAGTGCTAGCTTTGCCTCAGGTGGTCAGCTCATTCGCATTCCTAACAGCGGCACTAGCGGCACGGCGACTGCTCAGTTCACAGGCGTAGCGGGCACCTACGATCTGAAGGTGGTCTATCACGATGAAAGCGACGGTAAGTCAACGCTCAAAATTACCGCTGGTCAGGGATTTGCTACAAGTTTTCAGTTTGATGAAAACACTAGCAGCACGCGAGCCGTTGCTGACAACCGCCGCGAACGGGTGTTTTCTGGTGTACAGCTAGATGCTAATGCCACTATCAAGCTCGAAGGCTTCTTAAACGACGGCGAAGTCGCTCGGGTTGACTACATTGAGCTGATACCAAAGGGCGGGACGACCCAGATCCGGGTTCTGGCAGTGGTGGTTCTGGCGGTGGCGGCAGTACGCCAAATAACGGCAGCACTGCGGGTGGCGTCATTCTAAACCTTGATGCAGGCGTTGGTCTGTCGCCTGAGTTTGGGGCTTTGAAGATGCCTCGGTTAATGCCCTTAGGCGACTCAATCACGGCTGGTCAGCATAGTAGTGGTGCTGTACCGGGCGGATATCGCATTCAGTTAGAAGACAGAGCGATCGCTGACGGCCTCTCTCTTGACTTTGTCGGCAGCCAAAAGAACGGCGGTTCAGACTTAGCAGATAAAGATCACGCTGGTTTCCCTGGTCGGACAATTAGCCAAACTACCGACTGGGTCAAAGCCAATCTCTCTAAATATCCAGCCGATGGCATTTTGCTGATGATTGGCACTAACGATGCCAACGGTGGGGCCTCAGGGACGGCAATGCGCGATCGCCTCAGTACCCTCATTGATGCCATTGCCAAAGCCGCACCCGCAGCCTATCTGTATGTCTCTTCAATCACACCAGTAGATGCCCCTCGGGGCAGTCAGTCAAAATCAGACAGCATCAATCTCTACAACTCGCTTATCCCAAAGCTGGTAAACGACAAAGCGGCGCAGGGCAAGAAAGTCTTCTTCGTCAATGCTGGCGGCAGCCTTGGCGTAGGGGATATCAACGGTGACCACAGTGCCACCAATGATGTAAACGACGGTCTGCACCCCACTGCTGCTGGCTACGACAGGCTAGGGAACGCCTGGTACAAAGAAGTTTTCAATCCAAAATCACTATCTGGCAACAAGCTAGTTGGCACTAAGTATAGTGACTGGTTGATTGGCGACAGCGGCAACAACGTCATAGAAGGCGGCGACGGGCAAGACGAGCTGCTCGGTGGCGGCGGCGCAGATGTTTTTGTTTACAAAGACCCCACTCACGGCAAAGACAAAATCGTCGATTTCAGCAGTAACGACATCTTGCAAATCTCAGCAGCCGGGTTTGGCGGCGGGCTATCCGCCAATATGACGCTCGATAGCTCATCGTTTATCAGCGGCAGTAACCCATCTGCTACTAGCAATAAAGCCACCTTCTTATACAACACTGGCAGCAAAACGCTCAGCTTTGACCGAGATGGAACCGGTGGCGCTTCCGCTCTGGAGATTGCCACCTTTAGCAACGGCTACAGCTTGCAGGCTAGCCAGATTGACATCATCTAAAGTTTGAGGTAGACGCAACAGAGCCCGCGCTGTAGTAGTGCGGGCTTTGTTTGTTGATCACTGTTTTTTATTCAGACGGTTCATTCAACGCTTTTTCTGCGACGGTTTCTGCCGAATATCCCTGCTCGTCGTTAAAGAGGCCGAGTAGATAGCCTAAAATTGCTCCAAAGATAAAGCCGCCAGCATGTGCCCAGTAAGCCACACCGCCATCCATGCCGACATCGGCAGAGACACCCAGGCTGGTAACGCCATAGAATGCCTGCTGCAAAAACCAAAATCCTAAAAACACCAGTGCCGGAATTCGAAAGGCGGTGAAGAAAATCGGAATAAAGGTGAACACTCGCACTTCAGGAAAGCGGAAGATATAAGCGCCCATGACACCTGCGATCGCGCCACTGGCTCCCAACGAAGGCACCGTCGAATCTGGTGCAATGTACCACTGACAGAGCGAAGCCAGTACGCCACACACCAAATAGAAAAGTAAAAACTTCAGATGGCCCAGCTGATCTTCCACATTATTGCCAAATACCCACAGATAGAGCATATTGCCCCCCACATGGAAAAAGCCCGCGTGCAAAAATTCGGCGCTAAGCAGCGTCCCCCACTCAGAAATATGAGGAGAGCCAAAACCGGTATGAAAGCTGGTGCTTAAATCCCTAGGCACCACTGCAAACGTCTCAAACAGAGTTTGCAAATTGGGAGCGCTCAGCGTCGCCTCGTAGAAAAACACCAATACGTTCAGGGCGATCAGCCCGTAAGTCACGTAAGGGGTGATAGCGACGGGATTGTTATCACGAATGGGAACCACAGCGGTCGTCTCCGGTTACAGGTAGCAAAGAAAAATTAAGCCGATCTCGGTACCAAGGGAATCAGCACCTCGTTTAGTCAATTTACTAGATAGCGCAGATAAAGACATTCCCTCTGCGGGGCAGTAAACTTGCTCTGGTGAGATTCTGAAAGGTTTACTCAGAACTTATGGCAAAAACAACGCACAGGTCATCAGGCGACTGACCGGGTGGTCTATTCAGAATTTGGCACTGCTTCAGCCGCCACAGAGCGAGCCGTTCCGGATCTGCCGCCGAGCCAGCAAGACCTGCGGGTACAGGTTTCTCGCAAAGGGCGAAAAGGTAAAAGCGTCACTGTTATCAGTGGCTTTGCCCATCGCCCCGAGACAATTGAGGCACTGGCCAAACAGCTCAAAGCTCAGTGTGGCTCGGGTGGTACGGTCAGGGAGAACACGGTCGAAATTCAGGGAGAGCACGCGGCTAAGCTCGTCTCCCTGCTGATAGACAAAGGCTATAAAGCCAAAATTAGCGGAGGATAAAGGGCAATGGGGCACAGGCGGCGTAGGCAGCTAGGTATAGCATTTTTATTAGGAATTATTTGTACGGCGCTGCTGAGCAGCTTTGGCCAGTTTGGGCTTAATCGGGCACAGGCAGTTACTACGGGCTTTGCTGGTCACTGGGCCGAGCCTTGTGTGCAATCGCTAGTTAGTCAGCAGGTATTTGACCAGCGCACGGTGAATAGTCGCTACCCTAGCAGTTTGCTCACTCAGGCCGAATTTGCAAACGCTGTGCTCAAGGCGTTTCCTGGTGCGTTTGCGAGTGCGAACGAAGCGCTAGGACTTACGTTTGACGAGGCCAGCTCTGAGACAGAAGCGCTGCTGATAGCCGCTCTGGGAGCAGGATGCTCGCTCGCAGCAGGCTGTAGGTCGGGCTCAGGCACTGGCCATTCTGACTTCAGGTTCAGCTACGCCCTATCAAGCCGATGCCACCCGCACGCTCTATGCGACGTTTCGCGATGCGCTCTTAATTCCCCGCAATGCCCGAGAGGGCGTAGCAGCGGCGTTAGCGGCTGGCTATGTCGTTGATGCCGAAGGCGACTCAAAGCAGACGATCGCAGCTACGTCCTCGCCGCAACATGACGCTTGCCGATGGCGCGGCATCATTTGTCGAGCAAGTTTAGACGCGCGGACGGCAGCAACTATCCCTGAGGCGCAGTCTGTTGTGGTTGACCTACCACCTGCTGTCGCCGCCCCCACTAACGAACTACGCGGCGTCTGGATCACCAATATTGACAGCAACGTACTGTTTCTCCCGCGCCACGTTAGAGCCTGCTCTGAACCGGCTGGCAGATCTGAACTTTAATGCGGTGTATCCGACCGTATGGAACTGGGGCTACACGCTATTTCCCAGTCGAGGTCGCTGAGCGCGTGACTGGCTACCAGCAAGGGCTATACCCCGACTTGGAATTTACCGGACGACAAGAGGCTTTAGAGTCGGCTCAGGGCGATCGCGACATGCTGAAAGAGCTCATCGAAATCGCTCACAGCCGCAATCTCAAAGTGATTCCTTGGTTTGAGTTTGGCTTTATGGCCCCTGCCGATTCAGCCCTGGCCCGCCGCCATCCCGAATGGCTAACCCAAAAGCAAGACGGTAGTTTAACCACCCCAGAGGGCGAGCATGAGCGGGTCTGGCTCAATCCGTTTCATCCTCGAGGTGCAGTCGTTTATCTTAGAGCTGATTGCTGAGCTAGCAGCCAACTACAACATTGATGGCTTTCAGGTCGATGACCATATGGGTCTGCCGTATGCCTACGGATATGACCCTTACACTATCGGCCTGTACCAGCAAGAGCATGCAGGCCAACTGCCGCCCGAAGATGCTCAAAGATGCCGAATGGACTCGCTGGCGCGCCGACAAAATTACTGACTTTATGGGCAAAGCCTTTGCCACGCTCAAGACCTATCGCCCTCGGGCTGTCATGTCCGTCTCTCCTAACCCGCACGAATTTGCCTACGAGTATTATCTGCAAGACTGGGATACTTGGGTGAAGCGAGGCTACGCTGAAGAAATTATCATTCAGCTCTATCGCAGCGATTTAGGCCGGTTTGTCTGGGAGATGAGTCAAGACGCGGCAGACTTTGCGCGGGGGCATGTGCCGACCAGCATCGGTATTTTGAGCGGGCTCAGAGGACGCTCTATACCCATGACGCAAATTGCTGAGCAGGTAGAAGCAGTCCGCGATCGCAACTTTGCAGGTGTCTCCTTCTTCTTCTACGAAACCCTCTGGAATCTCAGCTCCCCAGAGACCCCAGCCGCACGCCAGGCCGCTCTACAGGAAATCTTTCCCAACCAAGCCACCTATCCACGAGGCAAGTACCATCAGTAAGCCTATAGACATAGATTTTTCTTTTTGCCAAAAACTTTCCTTCTCCTTAATAGGAAAAACCGGCAGCTTTGTTTAAAGTCTTAGCAGCCTCTGAGGATTGGATGAGGATTTGGCCTGACTGCAATTGTCAGACCGAATACAGATAGCTACATAAAATAGCTATACAAAAGACTAAGTAATGGAGAGTTTATGGCACAGAGTTTTGGGGTAATTGGCCTAGCGGTCATGGGCGAGAATATTGCGCTAAATATCGAGCGCAACGGCTTTCCGATTGCGGTATACAACCGCTCCCGCGAGAAGACCGACGCCTTCATGAAAAACCGCGCGGGGGAAAAAACGTGGTGGCAGCCTATTCCCTAGAGGAATTTGTCGCTGCCCTGGAGAAACCTCGACGAATCTTGATGATGGTACAAGCCGGCAAGCCGGTAGATGCGGTAATCGGGCAGCTCAAACCCCTGCTAGATCCGGACGATATGATTATCGACGGCGGCAACTCCCTCTATGAGGACACCGAGCGCCGGGTGAAAGATCTCGAAGCAGCCGGGTTTAACTTTATTGGTATGGGCGTCAGCGGCGGTGAAGAAGGGGCGCTCAATGGCCCTAGCCTCATGCCCGGTGGCAGCAAAGCCGCCTACGACGCGATTGAACCAATTGTCACCAAAATTGCTGCGCAGGTAGACGATGGCCCCTGCGTCACCTACATTGGGAAAGGTGGCTCCGGTCACTTTGTCAAAATGGTGCATAACGGCATTGAGTATGGCGATATGCAGCTGATTGCAGAAGCCTACGACCTGCTCAAAAACGTGCTAGGGCTCGGTCATAAAGAGCTGCACGAGATCTTTGCAGAATGGAATAAAACCGAAGAACTCGATTCATTCCTAATTGAAATTACCGCCGACATCTTCACTAAAATGGACGATGAAACCGGCAAGCCGCTAGTCGAGCTGATTGTCGATAAAGCCGGGCAAAAAGGAACTGGCCGCTGGACGGTGATGAGTGCGCTCGATATCGGTGTGAGCATTCCCACGATTACCGCCGCTGTGAATGCGCGGATTATGTCTGCCATTAAAGAAGAGCGAGAAGTTGCTGCACCGCAGCTCACGGGCCCCTCAGCCAGCTTTGACGGCGACGCCAAGGCATTCGTCAACAAGATTCGCGACGCGCTCTACTGCTCAAAAATTTGCTCCTACGCTCAGGGCATGGACTTGCTCAGCAAGGCCTCTGAGCTAAATGGCTATAGCCTAGACTTGGGAGAAACCGCCCGTATCTGGAAAGGCGGCTGCATCATCCGAGCGGCTTTCTTAAACAAGATTAAGCACGCCTACGATCAAGACGGAAAGCTGCCCAATCTGCTGCTAGCCCCTGAATTTAAGCAGACTATTCTAGACCGGCAGAGCGCTTGGCGCGAAGTAATTGCCACGGCAGCTAAAGTCGGCATTCCGGTGCCTGCTTTCAGCGCCTCGTTAGACTACTTTGATAGCTACCGCCGCAGCCGTCTGCCACAAAATCTCACCCAAGCTCAGCGTGACTACTTTGGGGCTCACACCTATGAGCGCATTGATAAAGACGGCTTTTTCCACACCGAATGGATGGAATAGCTGATCACGCCTGAGCGCTATAGCGATCGCTGACTAAAACAAAAGCACTCCGGACAACCGGAGTGCTTTTTAAGTCTATGAATAGCCCCAACGGCACTAGGGCGCTTTCCCTTTGAGGGCGATGGTTTCTCTATTTGTGATATCGAGCTGAGGCGTCTTGAGATTGACCAAGCTCAAATAGACACTACCAGCTAACAGGCAACCACACCCTAGCAGCAGCCAGGGCCACCTGATAGAAAAAACAGCCCGACTAAACGAAGACGAATCAGGATTGAGCATTAAAGTATAAAAAGTTACTTTGTTGAACCCTATAATACCCAGGCAGCAGGCGATCTTTTCTGACATGCTGCTTTGAAACTTTTCTTTAGATCTACGCTTTGTCGGCTTGAGTATCCATTGCGTCTTCCAGTCGCTCTAGTGAGATTTGAGCGGCTTCAGCTACCTGAGAATGTTCGTCTTTGGCCAAGTAGCGCAGGGCAGAAATACTTTTTTCGGTGGGCAAGTGGCCCAGCGCTTCGGCTAGGCGCTGACGAACCAGCCAGTCATCTGCTTGGGCAAAGGCCAAGATGTTATCGACAGCAGAGAGATCTTTGATTTCTCCAAGAGCAGCGATCGCCGCCTGCTGAATGACCACTTCCTTACTGTCTAGCGCGGCGATCAGCACATCGTGGGCCTCAGGGTTTTTGAGATTGCCCAAAGACACCGCCGCACTGAAGCGTACCAGCCAATCAACATCTTCATAAAAAGCCCGCACCAGCGGATCAAAAGCTCGGGGATCTTCAAGGTATCCCAGTGCGCCAGCCGCATCAGCGCGGATGCCATAGTCCGGGTCGCCTTCTAAAATATTAATCAGCAGGTCATAGCACTCATCGGTTTGCTTGATCCCCAGCGCGAAGATAGCCATTGATCGCACCTGGTCGTTTTTGTCATCCAGCACCTTTTTGATGAGAGGAACTGCTTGCTCAGCAGGGACATCACGCAGGGCTGCCAATGCCAGCTTGCGGTCTTTGAGGTCACCAGTTTCTAGCTGCTGAGTAAGGGTATCGAGATCGGGCTGCGTCATGGCGTCCTGAAGTAAGGCTACCGCTCTATTATAAGTTCGCTGGCAGGTGCTGTGAGCGTAACCTGTCTGCCATCAGCGATCCCCGGCACTAGCGGCAACAGCAGCTCTAAAACAGCGGGATCTTGAAAGTGATTGATTTTAGTGTCGGGGTGAGGGTAATAAATCAGGCCGCGATAGAATTGCTGCTGCCAGGTGAGACTGAGGGGCACAAATGAAAAGCTCTCAGCGGCATAGTCGGACGACCATTTGACCTGATAAAGGGTTTGCTGAGGCACGAGCTGAAAGCGGTAAGGTGCAATAGAGACATTTAAAGTGCCCGCATAAAAGGGTGCAAGATCGACGCCGAGCGCCCGAAAATGGGGCATTTGCATCTCGATTGTTCCTTTGGGGTAAGGGCTGTCTAAAGCCTGCCCTGAGGCTACTTTATGGCCAGAGACAACAGTCCCGCTGACCGCAGTCATCTCAGCAGCGATATTTAGCGAAGATGAGTTCATGATGTTTCCTTTATTTTTTAGAAATATGCAGTTACACTGGCGCTAGATTCACTTGCCTAGTCTTGCCAGTGGCTTTGTTAGGCTCTGATTTAGCAGTTTGTGGAACGGCTCGTCTCTAAAAGCTGTTGTCGCTTCATCTCCTCAACCTTTGACAATTTATGATTAAGCCTCAGTCAGTCTCTACTGTAGAGAGCGCGGATGAGCCTACTCAGTCAGTAGCCACAGGGGTCTATATCTGCGTCCATGGGCATTTTTATCAGCCGCCTCGAGAAAATCCCTCTTTAGATGCAGTGGGTCGGCAGCCCAGCGCGGCTCCGTTTCATGATTGGAACGAGCGGATTTTGCATGAGTCTTATCGGCCCAACGCCTTTGCTCGCATTCTCAATGACCGCGGCGAAGTGGTTCGCATTGTCAATAACTATGAGTACATCAGCTTTAACATTGGCCCAACGCTGATGAGCTGGTTAGAGCGCCATGATCTTGAGACCTATCAGCGCATTTTAGAAGCTGACCGGCGAGCTGCGATCGCCATTTGGGTCATGGCAATGCGATCGCTCAAGTCTATAACCACATCATTTTGCCGCTGGCTAATCATCGCGATAAAGTCACCCAAGTTCGCTGGGGAATCGCTGACTTTCAGCGGCGGTTTGGCCGCGATCCTGAAGGGCATGTGGCTGGCTGAAACGGCGGTTGATCACGACACGCCTGAAGTGCTGATCAGTGAAGGCATTCAGTTTATTGTGCTAGCGCCTTCGCAGGCGCACGCTGTCGGCGCTTTGGCCGGGCCGATGGCTATGATGAGTGGCAGCCGGTAGAGCATGGCGAAATTGATCCCACGCGGCCCTACCGCTGCTTTTTGCCAGATGCAGCCCAATGGCCGTAACTACATAGATATTTTCTTTTACGACGGCCCGATTTCTGGCGATATGGGGTTTGACGATATTTTGCGCTCCTCGCAGCATTTTGCCGATCGGCTGGGTCAGGCGGTCAGGCCAGAATCGCGACAGCGATGGGCAGTCGCATCAGGCTGATTCTGATAGAGCTGGAGATCGGGCGATCGCAGCTAATTTCAGTCGCTACCGATGGCGAGACCTTTGGTCATCATCGTCGGGCGCCGAAAAAGCCCTGGCCTATGCGCTGACGCTATGAGTTTCCGGCGCGGGGCTGGCAGGTGACTAGCTATGCCCACTACCTAAGCTTGTGACCGCCGACTTGGGAAGTGCAGCTCAAGCCAGTTACCGCCTGGAGCTGTTCTCACGGCGTAGATCGCTGGCAGACAGACTGTGGCTGTGGTGGCGGTGGCGGCTGGCAGCAGCAGTGGCGAGCGCCTTTGAGAGTCAGCGTTAGATTGGCTGCGCGATCGCCTTTCAGGCGTCTATGAAAAGCCTTTGGCGAATCGCTATTGACCGATCCGTGGGAGGCTCGCAACGGCTATATCAGCGGTAGTGAGCGATCGCAGCGCGCGAGTCGCTCAGATCAGTTTTTTGCCGCAACACCAACACGCATCCACTCACCAGCGCAGGAACGCATAACGGCTTTACGTCTGCTCGAAATGCAGCGCCATGCTCTGCTGATGTACACCAGCTGCGGCTGGTTTTTTGACGAAATTTCGCGGCCTGAAGGCACCCAAATTCTGCGCTACGCAGCGCGGGCAATGGAGCTAGCCGAAGCGGTTTCTGGCATTTCTTTAGAAGCAGAATTTATCGGTCGGCTAGAGCAAGCGCCCAGCAACGTGGATTATTTTAAAACCGGGGCAGGCGTCTACCTCAAGCAGGTGCAGCCCAGCCAGGTTAGCCTAGAGCAGGTGGTAGCTCACTACGCCATGGGATCGCTGTTTAACAGCTACCGCGACCAGCATCAGCTCTACTGCTATCAGCCTCAACCGTCAGGACTATTATCAGCAGCCTTTAGGCGCACTGACCCTGGCGATTGGGCAGGTCGAAGTTATTTCAGAGATGACCCAGGAAAGGGCGACTTTGGCTTTTGCAGTGCTGCATTTAGGCGGCTGGGACTTTCACTGCGGCATCCACGCTTTTTGAGCCGGGCGGCATACCACAAGGCCAAATCAGCCGTATTGCGTGCCTTTACCAGCAATAGCATTGCGCAAAGCGTGCTGTCGATTACGCAGTACTTTAGCCCTACCTACACGCTGCAAGATCTGTTTGCCGAGGAGCGTCAGCAGATTATGCAGCAGCTCAATCAAGAAACGCTTTCAGCGGCTCGATCAGCTCTATGAGCAGGTGTATCGCGAAAACTATGGGGTGCTGATGGCCTTTCATCGCGATCGCATGGCCGTGCCCCAGGCGCTGCAAGTCGCCGCCGACATCACGCTTAGCCACCGGGCCTTAGAGGTTATTCGCTCGCTAGAGCAAGACATTACCGAACCCGAAGGCGATCTTTTGAAAATTACGATTGGTCGAATTGCGGAACTAGAAGGCATTGCCGTTGAGGCTCATCATTTCCGCTGCTAGCTTAAGCTGCCGGGAGCCAGCCGATGCTAGAAAGGCTGATTTGTCAGGGCCTTTCTCAAACGTTGCAAATCGTAGTGCCTGACAGTCACCGCGAACTAGAAACTGCTGTCGAGGGAATAGAGCGGCTGATTGCGTTGGGCTATCAGCTCAGGCTACCGCTAGCTCTCTACCGGGTGCAAGAGCTGTACTACGATTTCTTAACACGCGCTCAGTTTAGCCAGCCGGAGCTGACGACCCGCCCAGCCGCCCCCGTTTGGAACTTGCTGATGCGACTGGGCTACGCTCTAAGAATGGATGCTGAGGCCGTCGGAGCGCAGCCTAGCGGGTAAATTAGCGGTAAGCAGCGCCGTTTAACGCCGTTTAGCGCCCAATATCGGCCCAATATCGGCTCACTATCAGCCCACTTACCGATAGAGCACCCGAGTCGAAAACCCTCTGGCGGTGGCGGCATTGGCTCGGGCCTCGGCTGGAAAGCGATCGCCAAAGCTACCAATATTAATAAACCGGCCCCGGCGATTGCGATCTACAAAGGCATCAGGGAAGAATTGCTGCACGCTAGCCAGCTCAGATTCGTCGGCGATGACAGCGGCAACGTAAGGGTAGTTAGGCGCCACAAACCCCATACTTTCTAACGTCTCGCTATCGGCATTGCCCGTGACATTCAGCCCTTGCACCCGCTGATAGGTGCGCACAGCCTGCTGCGTTTCAAACCCATAGACGCCATCTACAAAAACAGGGATGCCAAACCGATTGAGCCGCTGCTGCAAGGCAATTACATCGCTGCCAGTGCTGCCAGGTAGCAGGTTGCCCGATAGCAGAGAGGGCGATCGGTCGGCTATCGGAGCCGCCGCTACAGCCGTCGGCGCTGCCGCTGGTAAAAAGTCAAAGTCCATATCGGCAAGCGTCTTTTCGTCGGCGATGCCCGTAGCTGGCAGACCGCGAATGCGCTGGTAGGTGGCTACGGCCTCAACCGTGTCTTGTCCGTATTCGCCATCGACCGCAAACGGGTAGAGTCCGTTACGGCCTAAAAACCGCTGTAGGCTGCGAACATCTGCGCCAAAGTCGCCCAGCCGCAGCGTGCGGCTACTTAAACTGACCGCCAGTAGCTGAGGCCGACCTGATTGTGAGCTACTGACCCTAATGTGATCTAAAACCAATGGGTCTATAGCCTGCTGAGCTTCTACCGACGAAGGGTTGCTAGCCAGCACGGGGAGCTGAGCGACGGCCAGGATGCCGACCCCCCAGCCAAAACTGCGAACTGCAAGCTGCTTCATAGTGACTACAAGCCTCAGGAGAATTTTAGTCATTATCACCTATATTGCTATATTGCGCGGCAAACTACGGACGCTCTGTGTCAGTACGGTTACTGAAGTCGGCGTCAGAGGTCGGCCTGCGCGTAACAAATTGGGCGTAGTTGCTATCTTTAGAGTGGGCTGCGGCCTTTCTCGTAGTCCTAACCAGTAGCCTCAAAGGGTGCAGTCGAATACAGTGACTTTATCAGCGAACTGACGTTACCAGCTAGCTTGCGAAGATTGGCACAATTAGGGGCTAAGTTCGCAGTATTTTTTTGCCTAACGCCATCTGCTTCAGGAGAGACCATGTTTCGGCCTCAGCTTCGACGCGCCTCAAAACGCTTTTTTATCGGCGATCGCGCCTATCCAGAAATCGAGCGGATCGGCGATCCGCATTCCTACCGAGATGACATCTATCATCTGCTGCTAACGATGCCGTGGCCAGCTTTTGTTAGCCTCACTTGCATGCTCTATTTATTGGTAAATGCGCTATTTGCCTTGGCTTACAGCATCAGTGGCGGCATTGCCACCGTCGGCGAAAATGAGCCAGAGTATTTTCTAGAGCTGTTCTTCTTTAGTGTGCAAACCATGGCTTCTATTGGTTATGGCGCAATGTATCCGACCAACCTGTACGCCCATTCGCTGGTAGTTATTGAGGCGTTAGTGAGCCTGTTTTTTATCGCGACGACGACAGGGCTAGTATTTGCGCGGTTTTCACTGCCTACAGCGCGCATTCTCTTTAGCAATGTGGCGGTGATTGCTCCCTTTAACAGCGTGCCAACGCTGATGTTTCGCGCGGCCAACAAGCGCAAAAACTATATTTTAGAAGCTCAGCTATGGGTGACGCTGGTGCGTGATGAATACAGCGATGAGGGCGATTTTATGCGGCGCTTTCATGATATTTCGCTAATGCGATCGCACACCCCGGTCTTCAGCCTATCTTGGACGGCGATGCACCAGATCTTGCCGGGCGGCCTGCTCGATGGCGACACAGCTGAAACCCTGAGACGCGATCGCGCTGAGATTATCGTCACCCTCACCGGACTCGATGAAAGCTTGGCTCAGACCATTCACGCCCGCCACACCTTCACTGCCAAAGACATTCACTGGGGCTACCGCTTTGCTGATATTTTGCTAACTCGCCCAGACGGTAGACGCATTATCGACTTTAACCGATTCAATATTATTCACCCCTTTAGCAAGCAGCGCCAGTCGCCCGGCACTAGCGAACTGAGCAGCGAACTGAGTAATGGAAATGGTAAGGTTTGCGATCGCTCTCAGCTCGATGAAAGCCATAGCTAAAAGCAGCACCTATAGCGATCGCCTTGAGTGCATCATCCCAGTCTTGCAAGACTCAATATGAGAATACGCCATTAAGACAAGCACAGCGGGGCACGGTTCAACTTGTTATACCTCTTGTTATACCTCTTGTTATACCTCTATATTTACGTTGAACAAACTCGCTTAGAACTAGAACTAATCATGCAAAAGATGAAGTTTAGTTTTGGTATCTATATGTCTATATGTATAGACACATTTCCACAGCATAGCGATACATCAGCAAATATCCATGAGGACAAGCTACAGAAATGGAAGAAATGGAGAGCTGTTGAAAAAACGATAGCATATGTGAGCCGTTGTTTTTTCAGAACTGCTGTGATACGATAAAGTATGTTTGTATACAAAATAAAAGTGCCAAAACCTGTGTAAACATGAATGCAGATGTTCACCGATGTTTGAGCCTCCACTCAAGCTGTTCTGTTAGCTCAAGTCCCGATCATTTCACTGCTCGTCATTGGGAAAGAACGGTCAAGCAAAAGCTTCTCTCACTTCGTTGAAGCAGCGCTTGGCGGCAATGCCTGGCAGCGTATTCGCTGTTGTTTTTCTCAGCATCTAGAGCCTTCGCCTTAGTTTTTTTCTTGCCTTTAGCATGTCTTGCTGCAAGCTCTGTTCTCGCAGTTATTTTCTCATCGCTACGTCGCAGCTACTGGCTGTTGACAAAAACTTCTTGCCCAGCTTTTTCCGCCTAGATTTTGCCAATGTTGGTCGGTATAGAGCTTGTTGCAGATCTAGATGGTTGCGGGTTGTTTTTTGATCGATCCTATTGAAACCATCCGTTTAATCTAATTTTTCCGAGCTAGGTCGTATTCAACCTGAAGTCAGCTATTGGCTTTGCTTGAACTTAGATAAAAGAATCTATATCTCTACTGGGTTGAGTAATCTTCCAGGTGATAGAGAAAACCTACTCAAATAAGATGTTGAATTAAAAAGTATCCGTTGTTACCATTTTTATTGTAGAATTCGAAAGTTAGGAGCTTGCCGATTATGCCTATGACACCGCTTGCGCAGGATAAAGTTTTTTACTCGAGATCTTTTACTCAAGCGCTGTTGCCAAGCATATTGTCCCAGAAAATCAACAGCTTAATTACAGCTTAATTTTCGACAGTGATATCAAGCTCTAATTCACCAGATGAAGCAAGCTGAGGGGATATATACGGGTTGACCTGCATTCACCGCCAGGCTCCGAAAATGACGTGATCAAGGGGTACTCAGTGATTCGCGCCGACTCACAAGTCAGTGCTAGTGAATGACAACTATTATTTTGACCTGGTTTGGGATGCCTCGGATTGCCGAGCCTCTAGAGTTTTGGCTAAGAACTGCCTGTGCCCTGTCTGAAACCAAAAAGGAGCTGATGGGCGTTACTGCGATCGCTGGAGCAATGATCAGAGTGGTTCTGCTGTTCAACCATCTGACGATAACAGCCTGAAGGCAACAAGGCTCAACTGAGTTCTTTTATTAGGAACATTTATCTGAAATCATAATGATGGAGTGATTAGAATTATGGATGCTGACGTACCGATATGTATTGACGAGGCTTTAATAGTCTCTTCAAATTCTGCTCGTTTTTATACTCGACATTGGGAAAGGACGGTCAAACAAAAAAAGCTGCTTCTCTCACTACACTGAAGTAGCTCTCGTTGATCCTTCTTTTCAGAAGGCGAAATTTTTGGCACTGTTTCGTTGCGGTTTTTGCTATTGTCGAGTCTGTTGGCAATATAGCCACCGTGAATATTTTCACGCACTGGCGAGCCATTTTTATTCACAATTTGCGATGGCTTTAGCAGCTACAACTGTCATTGACAGCGATCGTGAGCAAAGAGAACACAGCAATAGGTACGTCCAGTTTAAAGCGCCATGGCCGAGATCTGTTCAAGTTCTTGAAGGCACCCATCAGCCAGCCTTACATCGCAGCAGCGGCTTTGATCTTTGTGATTCTAAAATCTAGATCTTATTGCTGAACCAGATTTTTGATATTTCCTGTATTTCTTGCCTTATTAGTTGGTTGTTTTGTCATGTCATTGCTTATCTCGTTTACAGTCGTCTGCGTCGCCATTTTTATTGTCAATACTTCAGAAGAAGAAATGGTTAAGACGTTTGCAGCGATCATAGCGATGCTCAGTATTGTTTTAAGCATCGTTTTAGCACCCTGGTTTTTACAGCTATTAATCTTAATTCTCGTATTGCTCTGGGAATTTCGGCTTCATAATCACAGCGGTTATTCTAAGGACTAGATGGGGATAGAGATTAAATCGGTTTCTCTCAGTATGCTCCTCGCCTGACTTTGCTTAAATTATGAGTTCACATTGAAATCTTCGAGCTTAGGGACACGCAAACAAATAAGTTACCGTTTATGTCGGAACAATCGTCACATCCCACTTAGGTAACGTCTCAGAGCGCTGCCACTGTTGCTCGAACGGCGCTAACTCGTCTTTGGCCACCTTGATGCCCTTTCTATAAGTCGCATCGACCAGCTCAACAATTGGCTCAAAGCCATTCCAAGTCATGTTCGCCGCCCATCGTAGGGCAGCTTCAACAGTGTCAAGAATAGCGCCATTCCAGTAGTTTTCTAACGCCGCCCAGCAGCGCTCAATTGGATTGTACTTGCTGTGATAAGGCGGATAGTAAACCAGGCGTATCTTCATCTGCACACGCTGCGCAAACTGCGCCATCCGCTTGATGAACTGGGTACGTTGGCTTTTGACGGCAGGCCCGTTGTCTAAGTCAATCACCCATTCTTCTATCTCTGAATACGCGGCCCGATGGGTGTGCCACCAGTTTTCCAAGCAATCGACAATGAAGTCGCTGGTTTCGGCTGACTGCCCGAAGTAGATCGAAAGTTGCTCGCCCTTCACGTCCAGGATGCCAAAGGGCACTAGCGTAGCTTCGCGGTAGTGGTCATGGTCATCCGCCTGGCGTGGTTCCAGGATGCGCGCCCCGCCGCCCCTTGATAGATTCCCAATGGCGACTTTTGCCTTGCTATCAATAGAGAGTCTCAACACTTTTGGGTCGGCATCGGCTGCTGCATTTGCTGCGGCTACATTCTCAAAGATGGCTTCAGTCTCAGGCACTTTCTTGTGCGGCTTCACTTTTTGAGTTTTTTAACCGATAGCCCATCCGGTTCAGCATCGCCCCGATGGTTTGGCGCGTCGGCAAGTCCTCATCCTGGTAGCCTTTCTCTTCTATCAGTGCGTCCCGCACCGACTGAGCGCTCACTCTGGCGTAGTAGAACGTTGTCCGAAACCTCGGGTCGGCTTGAGCTTGGCCATCGACCAGCGCTCGAATCGCCTGCTCCAACTCAGGTGCATATTCACATGACTTCGGGCTCTTCCTCATTTTTGGTGATCCGAGGCGAGTAGCAGGAAACTATTGAAGCCATTACCTTTCGGGTACATTGCTCATGGAACTGCTTCATTGCCTGCTACCTAGCCTTCAGCTGCTTCATCTCGATAGCTACGACCTGATTCCAGGTGAGCACCACCTGACCCTCAATCTGACGTCTACCCAAACACGAGTGCTTTGCCCAATATGTGGCCAGCCGAGCCATCGGGTTCATAGCCGCTACAGCCGTACATTAGCCGATCTACCCTGTGTGTCATTTAGCCTGACGCTGATCGTTCACGTCTGTAAGTTCTTTTGCGTCAATCCAGCCTGCCCTCGCCGCATCTTCACCGAACGCTTTCCTGCCGTCGCCGCTCCTTGGGCTAGAAAAACACAGCGACTCGTCGAACACCTACAAGCGATCGCACTCGCCTCGGGTGGACAAGCGGGTGCCCGCTTATGTTTTTATCTTGGCTTGCGCTGCTGTGGCAGCACCCTGCTCAATTTGCTGAGACGTCTACCCTTACCCCAGATAAAAACTCCTAAAATACTGGGTGTGGATGACTTTGCCCTGCGCCGAGGGCAGCACTACGGCACGATCCTAGTTGACCTAGAAACCCATCAACCGATTGCTTTGCTACCAGACCGAACGGCAGAGACTCTAGAAGCCTGGCTGAAGGCCCATCCTGGCGTCGAAATCCTATCGCGCGACCGCTCCAAAGCTTACAAACGCGGTATGAGCGATGGCGCACCCGAGGCCATCCAGGTGGCAGATCGCTTTCACCTGCTGCAAAATCTGGAAGAGACCCTCGAAAAAGCCTTCCATGGCAAAGCGCAAGCGATTAAGTCGGTCGAAGCTAGCCAGCTTCAAGCCGCTGGCATCGACCTACCTGACTTGCCCAGACCCAAAAGCTCTCACGAACAGCAACGTGAGGCGAAGCGCACCCAGCGCTTAGAAAACTACCATCAAGTCTACGCCCTGAGAAAAGAAGGCCATACTATCAAAGACATCGCTCACCATCTTGGCATGGGCAAACGCACCGTTTACACTTATCTTTCTCATGAGAGCTTTCCCGAATGGCAACCCTCTAGTCGGCAGTATGGCAGTGCTCTTGACCCGTATAAACCCTACCTGATTGAGCAGTGGCAGCAGGGAAAACGCCATGCGAAACGACTGTTTGAAGAGATTTGCTCAGCAGGCTTCACCGGCAGCTACGCAATGGTTGCCCGTTATCTTCAGCCGCTGCGTCAATCAGACCCGCCGATGAGGCCAGCCCCTGAATTGCTTAATGATCTACCAGGACGTGGCCCCGCCCCTAAAGTCAAAAGCGCCAACCAAAAGCCGCTGAGTGCTCGGCGGGTAGCGTGGCTCATCTTGCAGCATCCCGAAACCTTAGAGGATGAACAAGCACAACTTCTAGAAAAGCTGGCCGCGCAGCCTGAGTTGTCAGAACCCATTTCTTTGGCTCAAGGCTTTCTGGAACTGGTGCGACAGCGACTACCTGAGCAACTTGATGATTGGCTTAAAAAGGCAATGAACGCCTCTACCAAAGCATTTCAGTCATTTGCTAAGGGGTTGATGGACGACTATGATGCCGTCAAAGCCGGGGTCACTCTGGAAGTCAGTAATGGACAAGTAGAAGGACAAAACAACCGGCTAAAGATGCTCAAGCGACAAATGTTTGGTCGAGCCGGGCTTGACCTGTTAGCCAAGCGATTCATCCTAAGCTGAAGGTTGCTCGGCCCCCTTTTCTTCGGATCACCAAAAATGAGGAAGAGCCCGAAGTGGGGGTGATTTTGCATCAGGTCGCTTCGCTTCGCTCCGGTGATTCCCTCGGCCTTGATAGTAATCCAGGCAGACTACGCCGCTTTCGCGCTCATGCAGCCCAAGCTGCACCGTCTGTCGGCCCCAGCCGAGATACGTTTCTGCTTTCCGTGCTGAAGCGTCGAAGTAGTCTTCGGCCACCTTTGCCATGAACGCTCGTTTCTTCGGGCCGCTCAACTTGCGGGCAGCATCTCTCAAGGTTTCCTTTACCTGCTCATCCAGCATTCCTCAGCCTCGTTCTTCTCGTTCAATTCCTCCTATAATGACTGGTAATGTATTTATTTGCCAGTCCCTTATGCTGCTAGCCATATGGTTATTGAGCTGATTTTTCCACCGTTCAATTCGTTCTATTCACACTTCAACAATTAGCAGGAGAAAATCTCATGAAAACTCGGCCCATCAAAGTGAAACGAGTGACACCCGTTTTTCTAACTCCTCATGAAGCCAGGCTTAGGCAAACAAAGCAGCTTGCCATTGATGTGCAGCCTCAAAAGTTCATGACCCATCTGATTCCGGGAGCGCAACGACTAAATATAGACGTTTCACTTCAAGATATTCCTAAAACTCAGCCTGTTTTGATTACTTGCTTAACCGGTCAGCGAAGCTTAAACGCAGCTCAACAGCTGATTAATCGGGGTTATCGTCAAGTGTATGTTCTAAAAGGCGGACTCGTAGCGTGGCAGAGAGCAGGCTATACCGTGGCGCGAGCCAAGCTTCCTGCCTAAGCTTTCACTGTTTCTGTATAGGCTCCAGCGCGAGCAGTGATAGAGAGAATTACAGCTACAGAAATAGAGTGTGTTGACGGCGGCTTCCAGCTAGTGACCATACCTGCGACTATCGGCCCGACGGTGTCATCACTTTGCTGCTCGTTACCATAGCCAATAGTCAAGAAACGAGACTTATGGCCTGATTTAGGTGACGGTTTAAGCGCGGTTGAAAAGGTCATTAGACACAATCTCCTCAAGTTGTTCTCTCTACTACTTTATAAGAAGTACGAGGAAGCTGTGAGGCCACGCGGATTGTCGCCTTCTTCTATACTTTGATTCTTATTTTGCATGGCATTCTCGCTTTGCTAGCTTAAGGGACGACAAGCGAAGCCCTCAGTTTCTCTCAGGTTATATGATGTCTTCAAATTTTTAGGCGCAGCCCATTTGCGATCGCCACGCCTAAAAGCACCAACAGCCCACCGCCCAGCATCGAAAGGGTCACCGCCTCGCCTAGTACGAGCGCTCCCCAGACGATGGCAAACACCGGGATTAAATAGGTCACCGTCAGCGCCCGCGTTGCGCCAATATTTTGAATCAGCCTGAAATAGAGAACATAGGCAAAGGCCGTAGACAAGACTACCAGCGCAATCACCGAGATGACGACGCCTAAAGCAAGCCCCTCGGCCAGCGCTTGAGTCGGAACGGTAAATGGAATTGCTGGAATAAGCACGAGCGCCGCACTAATTTGGCTGCCTGCGGTGACGGCCAAAGCGGAAACGCCTGTAAGACTTTGCTTGGCGTAGGGAGCAGCGATCGCATACATCAGAGAGGCTCCCAAACAAGCCCCCACCGCCAGCCAGACGCTAGAAACCGTCGCCACGTCCCAACCTACCAAAACCACTACACCGATAAACCCCAACCCAAACCCCGCCAGCCTAGCAGGCGTTGGTTTCTCCTGAAACCACGCTGCTGCTACTAGCGTGCCAAATAGCGGTGTCGTTGCATTCAAAATAGAGGTGAATCCAGCAGGCAAGGAAACTGAGGCAAAGGCCAGCAACACGAACGGTAAGGCAGAGCCAACGCAGCCTACAATCAGCATCGGTAGCCAGTGCTGCCGAATTTCTGACAGCAGCCCAAGCCGCATGACGATTGGCAGCAGCAATAGCCCGCCAAATAGCACTCGAATCTCAATTAGCCAGACTGGCCCCAGCACAGGGGCGGCAATCCGCATAAACAAAAAAGAGCCGCCCCATACCGCTGCTAGCAGCAGCAGTTCAGCTATCTCTGAAAGTTTCACGTGCACCTAAAATATCTGCTAAATATCTGAACGACCCGACGGCCTACCTGCCCATTTGAATACAGATATAATTTAGCTTACAGAATTTAGCTTGCAGAATTCAACCGACAGAACCTAACCTGTAGTCTCTAACCGGTAGAACTCTAGGCAATACGGTGGCTTGTGCGCATTTTTTTTGCTGAGCGAGCTGGGGCTGTGTCTAACCCAGATTTTATGAATGGCTCTGGTGGAACTGGCTGCGATTGAGCGTAATTTCACCAAAACCAGGAACCCAGGCAACCCATTCTCCTAGGGAAGTTTCGCAGAGCAGCAGCGCTTCGTCATAGCTATCATGAGTAGGGGCATTGCGTAGTGCTACCCACAGGTCACTTTTGGGCTGAAAACTAGCGCTATCGGCAGGATGCGCAGCCGAAGTGTCAATCCGAAGGGTATTGGTTTGGGTAGACATTAGTTAAAGTCTCAATAGATTCTGTACTCTATGATACAGAATCTAAAGGCAAGCTGTAGGCTTCGTCTTAAAAATACAAAGAACGCGGGTCTGCACTACAGCAGTCTACAGCCAGTGCTTGGGATAGGTTCTCCCAGGCGCGGCGTGGCTAAACAAGACCGTGCAGATAACGATGATGACTGATCCCGCCAAAATAGGCGTAAAAATATATTGCCATGAAGCCTGACTGAGCACGCCTAAAAGGGCAACAGCGCCTGCTGGGGGATGCACCATGCGCATAATTTGGGTCAGCTTAATGGTGGTAGCGACGGCGATCGCCATTACCCAAGGAGCTGTGCCCCACAGAGCAACACAAACAACGCAGACGACCGCTGCGACCAAATTACCGCCAATGATGTTGCGTGGTTGTGCGAGAGGGCTGTCGGGCACTCCAAAGACTAGCACCGCAGTAGCACCTAAGGGCGCTGCAATGCAGGGATAGGGCGTTGACACGGTTAGGTAGGCTAAGACGGTGATGCCGATAAAAGCGCCTACCCAGGACAGCAGCATATGCTGAAGCGAAAACTTGGGCTGGCAAGCTTCTAATTTTCGCCTTAATATTCTTCGCCAACGATTCACGCCGCGACGTTTCCGTCTGGCTGTTCTGCCAACGGTCTGCCCAACGGTCTGCCCAACGGTTTGCCCAACGGTCTGTTGAGAGACCGTCCGCTGGGAGACACGATTTAGAAGCCACAATCGCTTCACAAGCGGATTCGAGCGCTGCTGCATAGATATATGTGGAGTGAGTAAGAATTTCTAAGTTATGTCATGATATCTTAACATTTGAGGAAAAACAATCATAAAGTATATTCTGATACAGAATATCTCAGATAAGATTGCTTCATACTTTCCCATAAAGCTGTTTTTGTAAAGCGATCGCGCTAAGGGCGTGTCTTTAGCGCGCCGCAGTGGGTTTACTAAAGTGGCCTAAACAGAGTTTGACTTAAGACTTCATTTGAGATTCGATAAATGGCAGCTTGGGGGAGAGAAAGAAACCCACCAGACTCGCAAATAGAATAGGCGTGAGCGGCGAAAATCCGGTTAATTTAGAGAGCAGCAGCGTGGTGCTAATGGGTGTGCGCGTGACGGCGGCATTGAGCGCTGCCATCACTGAGATCATCGTTAAAACAGGGTGAAGGCCAGGAATCAGCAGCGCGATCGCTTTGCCAATGCACGCTCCTGTAAAGAACAGCGGAATGATGAATCCGCCCCGCCATTCGCCGTTTACCGTAATGGCGATCGCGCACATCTTGGCAAAGGCCAAAACCAGCAAAAACAAAGCGCCCGCCCGACTTTCAACAACCAAATTGAGTTCTTCGTGGCCGAAGTAGCGCGTGAGTGGAGCCAGGGCTGCTAAGATGCCCAGCCCTAAGCCTGCCAACGTTGTTCGAATGTAAATGGGTTCGGGCAGCTGATCAAACAACCACGCGCAGCTTTTGACCAGGCGAATAAAAATCCAGGCGGCGATCGCCCCTACCACACCCGAGGCGATCGCCAGCGCAAAGTCATCTACATTGTCAACGTGATACTGAGGAAACGTCCAGGTAGGACTAATGCCCAAATGGGTAATTAAGGCGAAAACAATATAGCTGGCACAGCTCGACACCACCGCCGGTAGCAAGGCTTCGTAGTATTCTGCAATATGCTGATGGTGCAAAATTTCTAGCGCGAAAAAAGCTCCCCCCAACGGCGCGCCAAACAAGGCGGTAAAACCCGCTGCCATGCCTGCGACACTCAGCGATCGCACATCTTCACCTCGCAGCCCTAAGCGATCAGCAACCCAGGTGCCAAACGATCCGGTCACCTGAACCATAGGAGCCTCAGGCCCCAAACTGCCTCCCGACGAAATGCTAACTAGAGACGACAACAACATTGACGGGTTTTGGCGCGCGTCAATGCGGCCTCCCTGAGAATGAATGTTGTCTACGATTAAGCTAATCTCACCAGGGTTTCCGAGAACGTGAATAATCAGGCCAATCAGCAACCCCGATAGCGGCATGACAATCAACAAGCTGAGGCCCTGAAATGACCGCAACCCGTGGGTTAACAGCTCCAAAACATTCCAATACAGTCCCGCAAAGAGGCCGCTACCCACGCCGATGGCGGCCCAGCAGAATACCCAGCGAGAGAGCGTCAGCGGATTTTTGGCTGATAGGCGCGACAGCCATCGATGGCGGTTGGAGGGCTGCATTGATCAATACGCCGGTTAAATACGTCAGTTATAGATTTGAAATCAAAGTCATCATAACTTGACATTAGCTTCAAATCAATTAAAACCGTATAAGTGAATACAGAATTTCTGACCTTGCTGATAAGGTATTCAGCGCGCTTGGATATTTGAGTGCTGGCAATCGATATTCAGATAAATCGGCGTTTGGACAAGTAGCGTTCAGATAGATCGGCGTTCAGATAAACCGGTCGAGGGCGGCTTTGAGCGCGGCTACCTCGGCTTCGATGTTGCCCTCATCGACAGCTCGGGTGATACATTCGCTCAAGTGCTCGTCTAAAATGATCCGGGCGACCCGGTCTAGGCCACCTCGAACCGCCGCAATTTGAATTAACACATCTGGGCAAGGGCGATCATCTTGCACCATCGTTTTAATGCCGCGCAGGTGGCCTTCGATGCGAGAAAGCCGGTTGATAATTCGCTTCTGAGAGGCAGCGCTGTGGATGTGATTAGCGCTGTGAACGTGATCAGCATCTTGAGTGTGCGGGTGGTCATCGGTTGAGGTGGCTTGATGATCGGTTGACAAGGGGTTCATTGAGTTGCTTTAGAGGAAGTTGGAAGCTACTATCAGCCGATGAATGCAAGGATTTAAAGCAAAATTTTAAATCCTTATTTTTAAGGACGATTGTAGCGGGATTTATCAAAAGAGTCATCTAATGAAGGCTGGTAGTGAGCCTTGGTAGGGATTGCAGAGAGGTTCAAAGGGGTTGAGCGATCGCCCAAATTCAAAATGCGATCGCAAAGTCTTTTTAACAAAGGCTCGTCGTGACTGATCACTATCAGCCCTACCTGCTGCTGCCTGATGAAGGTGAGTACGATTTGCCAGATCAGCGCCTGGGTATTGGCGTCGAGCATGGCGGTCATTTCGTCGGCAATCAGATATTGCGTGGCTGGGTCGAGAATGCGGGCGATCGCTACTCGCTGCAACTCACCGCCGCTGAGCTCATGCGGGTAGCGGTTTAGCCAGCCGGGGTGAATGCCAAAGGCTGCTAGCTGATCTGGGTTGGGCGGATGGCCCTCTTGTAAAATCTGACGAATGCGCCAGCGCGGATTTACCGTTAGCTCGGGGTTTTGAAAGACGAGCTGCACCGGGCAATATCCTTTTGGAGGGAGCGATTGCCCGCTGATGCTCACCGTTCCTCTGATTGGCAGTAAATAGCCTGCCAATAGCTTGCCTAGCGTGGTTTTGCCATAGCCCGAGGGAGCCATCAGCCCCAATATTTCACCCGGCGCTACGGCCAAGTTTCTATCTTCAACGACCCACGGCAGCTGTTTACCGTAGCGAAACCATAGATTGTTACTCTTCAGCATGAATACACCTCACCCAGCCGTCTTTTAATTTTCGGAGTGGGGGCCTCTCTGCCTGACACTGCTCGCTTACCCAGGGACAGCGATCGCAAAACAAACAGCCTTTGGGCAATTGCTCTGGGCTAGGCTGATTTCCCGGTGCAGGCACAAACTCATTTTGAGGGAGCGATCGCCAGAGCGCCTGCGTATAAGGATGGCGCAAGTTCCCAGTAGAAAAGTCTTTGGCCGCTGCAATTTCTACGGTTGTGCCCGCATAAAAGACCGCGACCCGATCTGCAATTTGCAGGGCGGCTTCAATGTCGTGTGTAATCAAAATCACGCCGCGCCCTTCGCAGGCTAGCTCCCGCAGGTGATTGAGCGTTTCGGTAACAATATCGGGGTGAAGCCCTGGGGTGGGTTCATCGGCAATCACAAGCTGAGCCGGGGTGACGACAGCGGTCGAAACGAGCACCCGTCTAGCCATGCCGCCCGAGATTTGAAAGGGATAAAGGCCATACGTTTTGGGGAGTAAGTCGTAGCGAGTAAATGTCTTATGGGTACTCGCTCTAGCTGCTGTTTTAGATTGTCCGGCTAGCTGTGCCACTCGCTGCACCTGCTGCCCGACGCTCATCAGCGGATCTAAATACCCGACTGACTGCGGAATCAGGGCAATGGTTTTGCCGCGCAGTGCCCGGCAGCGCTGCGGCGTGAGCGTTTCTCCTTGAAATTGCATGGTGCCACTGAGGGCCGCATTGTCGGGCAAAATGCCGAGCAGCGCGTGGGCTAAGAGACTTTTGCCTGACCCGCTCGCGCCTACTACTGCAACGACTTCGCCTGCTTGCACGTCTAGATCTAAATCGGTAATCACCGCGAGCTGTTTGCGCCGGAGCCCTTGGTCGTATTGAGTAAAGGTCACACCTAGATTGGCAATAGAGAGCATATGTTATCTATCCCTGGCTGGTTTTAGGATCGAAGAGCGATCGCAAGTTCTCACCTAGCCAGTCAAACGCTTTGACTGACAGCAGCAGGAGCAATCCGGGCATCACCCCTAACCACCAGTAGCCGGTCGAAAGGTGACGCATCGATTCTGCTAAAATAATGCCGATTGCAGGCAGATGCGGCGATATACCAATGCCAATGAAAGACAGCGCTGCCTCATGGAGAATGGCGTGAGGGAACAACAGAATTAACCCCACCAATAGCTGCGGTACAACGTGCGGCACCATGTGATGACGGGCAATCCAGAGAGAAGATTTACCTAGCTGACGAGACAATTGCACATAGTCAGCGCTGTTGGTCTGCAATACTTCTGCCCGAATCACGCGCGCCAAGCTCGTCCAGTGGGTCAGCGCTACGGCAATAATCACACCTTTAGTCCCGCCGCCGACTGCAAAGGCGATCAGAATTAGCAAAACTAAATGGGGCAGGCTGAAGAAGACATCAATCACCCAGATAATCACCGCGTCTACCCAGCCGCCAAAGGTGCCGGCAGCCAGCCCGAGCCCAGTGCCAATTAAAGCGCTAACGCTAGCGGCTAAGAGCCCAACTCGTAGGCTTAAGGAGAGGCCATGAAGCGATCGCTTTAGCATATCGCGCCCCAGCCAGTCTGTGCCAAAAAGATGATCCCATGAAGGCGGCTGATTGCGCTGCGTGAGGACGGTATTTAGCCCCGAATCTCCCAAAAACCAGGGGCTCAGAATAATCGCCAACAGAAAAACCGCTCCTAAAATAATGGCTGCTAAGGTTTGTTGTCGTCGGCTATTTTGCTGTCGCTTATGCTGCCGAGATCGGCTTAATGTGTCAGCGGTAAGGGTCATTTGTTTACCTGGCCTCCCAACCGAATGCGCGGATCGATGACTGGATAGGCCAGATCTGCCAGAGTGTTGCCAGTGTAAACAAACAAAGCGCTAAAGAACACAATGCCAACTAATAGGGGAATATCACTTCGCAGCGCCGCCTGTACAGTCGCTTCACCCAAGCCCGGATAGGCAAACACCTGCTCTACGAGTACCGAGCCGCCAAAGAGTTCACTCAAAGAGGCAAACTGTAGGGTAATCGCCGGGAGAAGAATATTGCGAAAGCCGTGATAGCGCACGACATTCCACAGGCTTTCTCCCTGAGCTAGGGCAAACAGCACATAGTCGCTATGTAAGACCTCAATGAGCTTTTGACGGGTGTGCAGGGCGATATTAGCAATGCCGATAATGCTCAGGGCCAGCGCAGGCAGCAGCAGATGGTGCAGATGCTGCCAAAAAGTGACATTTTGTGACAGCACACCGGGCGGGGCAGCGCAGCAAATTGGGGCGATTTTCCAAGCAACGGAAAACACAATCAGCAACAGCAGCGCCACCCAAAAAGTAGGCGAAGAGGCCAGCGTATAGGCATACAGCCGAATCAGCCGATCTGCCCAGCTTCCGGCCAGCGCCCCCGCTAGGAGGCCCAAAGCTAAGCCCAAGAGACCAGAGAGGAGCCAGGCGATCGCCAGCATTTGCAAAGACGCCTGAAACCGCGAAGCAATCACCTCACTCACCGGCTGATTAAACACCAGCGAAGTCCCCAGATTGCCCTGCAATAGCTGTCCTAACCAGTCGAGAAAGCGATTCCACATGGGCTGATCGAGCCCCCAACGCTCAGCGATCAACGCCTGCTGATCGGCGCTAATTTGCATCATATCTGCGCCGATGTACGCCTGCACCGGATCAATCGGCGAAAAACTCAGCAGCACAAAGGTAAAAACGGCAACCGCCATCAGCAACAGTCCTAACCGCAACAGCTTTTGCGCTACAAATACTGCAAGAGCCTCTATTCGCATGTCCACTGCCAGTTAGCGATATTCGCCGTGATCGGCCAGCCATGACCGTGAGGCTCTACCTGCGACTGGCCAATATCTAGGCACTCATCGACAAAATAGGTGTGGTCGAGATTCACTAGCCAAGCCCAAGCTGCATCCCCTTTAGTCGTTATACCCTTACTCCCATCCCACTGCGCCGCTTTCCAGTATGTGATAGCCTCCGCTTCCGAAGGTGCGCCCATAGCTAAGTCCAGCGTGCTGTCAATCGCCTGGTCGGCGTAGTAGCCCGCATTGTTATAGTCTCCCTGCGCCGACTGAGAATAATATAGGTTGTACATTTCTGTTTGGTCATGACTGCCCCAGCCAAATACCACCACATTGCTGTGCATTAACGGCTCAATATCATCCCAGCTTTTCCCTTCCACATTAGCCTGAATGCCAATGGGCTTAAGCATTTCAGCAGATGCTAGCGCCAGCGCCTGCCGAATACTGTCGTCAGCTTTATAGAGAATCGTGAATTCGGCCTTTAGTCCGTCTTTTTCAACAATGCCATCACCGTCGCTATCGGCCCAGCCGCCCTCCGCCAAAAGCTCCTTGGCCTTTTCGGGCTGAGCGTCGTTAATGTTGGCCTCAGGCTCTTCCCAGGCCAGACCAGTTACTGGGCCATAGGCAGGCGAGCCGTAGCCTTCTAAAATGCCATCGACCAGTGCCTGACGATCAATCGCGTAGTTCACAGCTTGCCGAATTGCCAGATCAGCCGTCACATCGTTGCCGATCGGGTCACCATCGGGCGTCTTTTTACTGTTTGCAGGCAGGTAGGGAAACAGCAGTCCCCGATTATCCACGCTGGTTACATCACGGAGATTCATCCCTTCAATGGTTTGCACGGCTAACGACTGCGGCACGGCGGCGATCTGCGCTTGCCCAGCTTTTGCCGCAGCAAATGCGCTGTCTTCTTCTATAAACAAAAACACTAGCCGCTGAATACCCGGTGCTTTGCCATAGTAGTCAGGATTCGCTTCTACAATCAGCTGTTGACCTTCGTCCCACTGCACCAGCTGGTAAGGGCCGGAGCCAATTGGATTGCGGGCGTAGTTTTCTCCGTGGGCATGTTCTGGGACGATCCCCAGCGTAATTAGACGATTGACAAAAGTGCTCTGGGGCCGCTTTAGCTTGAGTTCTATGGTGGTGTCATCTACAGCCGTCGCTTTTTCTAGCTGCGTCACATCGGTGAGGCCGCCGCTCTCGGCTGCTTTGTTGAAGGTGTAGGCAACATCGGCAGCAGTTAGGGGTTTGCCGTCAGAAAAAACAGCGTCGTCGCGGATGGTGACCGTCCAGGTTTTACCATCTTCGCCAACTGTGTACTCTGTCGCCAGGTCGTTGACAATGTTTAAGTTCTCATCGCGTTTTAGCAGGGTGCTTTGAAACAGCGGGGCTCCGTAGCGGCCCCACCCCAAGGTTGGATCGTAGCCTTCTTCGCTTTCTCCGCCGATGGCTAGCACAATTTGTTCAGCAGAGCCAGATTGGGCAGAGTCAGCTGGGCTCTTTGCTGTGTTGGTATCTGTGGGCGCACAGCCTGCGATCGCCCAGCTAGCCAGTAAGACGCCTAACCCCTCAATCAGACGTTTCTGTTTAAGTATCTGCATGTTGAATAGTCGGAACCTATGAATCAAATAACACCAGGCCAAAGCCAACCGTATCGTCTTCAACAGACTGAAACAATCCGGGGGGAGGGGATATTAGAGCGAAATTTAAGTTTTCTAAAAGCTTTTCATTTCAAAAGCGTTCTAAAAGGGCAGTCTATCGAGATAGCCGGTAATCTACCCATCTTTTGGCTCGCTGAATGGCCAGCTTTTGAGAAGCAGCACAGGGAACAGCCACCACGCTACTTGTGGCATCATTGGCCCAAACTGCGTAAACAATCTGCCCGTCCTCTTCACTTCGATCTAGCTCGATTTTCCATCCCCGATATTCAAACGAGAGCACAATTTGGGGATAATCTGGTTGAGACATAAGCATGAAAAAAATCTCAAAAATTACAGAAGGCTCTGCCTCACGCCAGACTAGCTGCAACAGGCAGAGCCGGAAGATAGACAACTCTTAGGCTGCTGCTAGATTCTGAGCGGCAAAATCCCAGTTCACCAGCTCATTTAAAAAAGTAGAGATATATTCAGGGCGCTGGTTTTGATAGTCCAGGTAATAAGCGTGCTCCCATACATCCATTGTTAGTAAGGGCACCTGATTGTGGGTCAAAGGGTTCACAGCGTTGAGTGTTTTGGTTACCTTTAAGGTGCCACCGTCTAAAACCAACCAGGCCCAGCCACTGCCAAATTGAGTGGCTCCGGCTGATTTAAAGGCTTCGGCAAACTGATCATAGCTGCCAAAGTCAGCGTCAATCTTTTTCGCCAGTTCTCCTGATGGCTGGCCGCCACCGTCAGGCTTCATGCTCTCCCAGTAAAAGGTATGATTCCATGCTTGAGCAGCGTTGTTGAATAATCCTGACTGCTCAGGGCTGTCGGCAATAGATGTAATCACCACTTCGATAGGCTGACTGTCGAAATCAGTTCCTTTTACAGCCGCATTGAATTTGCTGACGTAACCAGCATGGTGCTTGTCGTGATGAAATTCTAGAGTACTTTTAGAAATGTGGGGCTCTAGTGCGGTGTAGGCGTAGGGTAAATCAGGAAGTTCGTAGGCCATTGTTTGCAAGTATCCTCTCAATTTGTGCGAGCAATTTGCGCGAGCAGACATTTCTGCTGTGCCCGTTGAGAATATCTCATCTGTGGATCTTGTTGCTATGCGCCCCAGGGGGATCTGAAGGGCCTAAGTCCGCAGCAGCCGCAACCCGTTTAGCGTGACTAATAGCGTAGATCCCTCATGGCCTAGAACGCCCGCTGGCAGGGTGAGTTTACCTAAAAAGTTGGCGATTAGCAGCAGCGAAATAGAGGTTAGCGCGATCGCAATATTTTGTTTGATAATGCGCTGTGACTTTACGCTAATTTGAATCGCCTGTTCTAGTTTTTCGAGGCGATCGCCCATCAGCACAATATCAGCCGTCTCTAGCGCCACATCACTACCCGTTGTGCCCATTGCAATTCCCACCGAAGCTTGAGCGATCGCCGGGGCATCGTTGACACCATCGCCCACCATCGCCACTTGCTGATACTGCTGTTGCAGTTGTTTAATCACCCCTACTTTGTCTTCCGGCAGTAAATCTGAATAGGTGGTTTGCACGCCCACCGCTTGGGCAACGGTTTGGGCAGTGGGCGCATTGTCGCCTGTGAGCATGACGGTCGCAATCTGTTTTTTTGCTAAAATAGCCAGTAAGCGAGCCGATTGAGGCCGTACCTGATCGGCCACTGCCAGCAGTCCTAACACTTGACTTTGAGCGCTCACCCAAATCACCGTTTTACCTTCAGATTCTAGCTGCTGACTGGCCTGAATTAGCTCAGAATCTAGAGCTGAAGCTAGGTCTGCGCTCACAAAAGCGAGTTTACCCACCCGTACCGATTCTTCTGTCAAGCTTCCTATGATTCCCTGGCCGACGGTGGCCCGCACTGCTGTCATGGGGCGTAAAGAGATTTCTCGCTTTTGGGCTTGCTCTACCACTGCCTGAGCAATCGGATGCTCTGAATAGGCTTCTAGCGAGGCGGCTAATTGCAGCACTTTGTCAGCGGAGATGCCGGGCGCTGCTATCAGATCGCTGGTTTGGAGAATGCCGGTAGTGAGGGTACCGGTCTTGTCAAAGGCGATCGCCCTCACCCGTCCCATTTTCTCTAACTGTGCGCCATCTTTAAAGAGAATGCCTTGTCTGGCCCCTTTAGCAATACCAGAAAGCAGCGTCGGCATAATTGCCGCCATCAGCGCGCAAGGAGAGGCCACTACCAAGAAAACCAGCGCCCGGTAAATTGTCACCTCCCAGCTCCAGTTCAGCAGCAGCGGCGGCACCGTCGCCAGCAGCAAACCAGTTATCACAATTAGCCGGGCATAGCCGCGCTCAAACTTTTCTAAAAACTGTTGTGAAGGTGGTTCAGCCGTCTTCGCCTGCTCTACCAGTCGAATCACTCGCTGAATCAGACTGCTCTCGGGGGGCTTGTGCAGCTCTACCGTCAGGGCTCCGCTGCCGTTGAGCGTTCCGGCAAAAACTTCGTCGCCCGGTGCTCTATCTATCGGCACAGATTCGCCTGTAATAGACGCCTGGTTGACAGTGCTGTTGCCAACGCGCACGATGCCATCAGTAGGGATGAGTTCACCGGGTTTGATGAGGATGCGATCACCCATCTGCAAATCTGCCGTGGCCACTAACTGTGTCTCACTGCCTAACATTCGCCGCCCTGTATCTGGCGTAAGCTGCATTAGGCTGCGAATATTGCGCTCTGTGCGGTGCATGGCCACACTTTCTAATGCGCCGCTAATCGCAAAAATCAAAATCAGCACCGCGCCATCGACTAGCAAAAAATATTCTTGCTGCCACAGCCCCAATGCAGCTGCCCCAATTGCCGCTACGATCATCAACAAATCTACATCTAGCTCTCGCTCTTGCCACAGAGTTGTCAGCCCTTCGCGCGCACTCTCATAACCGCCAATCACATAGGCTGCCAGCAAAATCCAGATGCCCAACCCTAGCCAGCTACTGTGGAGTGTCAGCCAGCCCAAGAGGGTGAGCAGCGCGCAAATAGCAGCGGCGATCGCATCAGGATACGTCTCTAGCCAGCTCCGCCATCGCTGAAAAAATTGACTGACTGGCGACGCCAAAAAGAAAGTAGTGTTGGCCATGTTACCCCGACTTCTAAAAAAGTTTTTGAACAGTCTTAGGGTAAACCTTGACACTGATGTCAAGGTCAAGTCATGGTTTATTTAGCTGGTTAACAGCCGCTACCAGCAATGGCAACAGTAAGAGCGGTCGCAAAAGAAACTGTGATGGAAGAAACTGTGGCAAGAGAAACTGTGGCAAGAGAAACTATAACAAGAGGAATAATGGAAAAAACTCAAGACGCTGCGGCAGAGAAAGTCAGCAAAAAAGCCAGATTTTCGCTGGCATGAAGCGCATGGGGCTCGCTGGCTGGCATAACAACAAAGACGCCAGGATCTAGCGAAATATGCTGGCCGCTAAGGATGAGTGTGCCTCGTCCGGCCAATACCTGAACAGTGGCATTGCGCGGCGTCGTGTGTTCTGCAATCTCCGCGCCAGCCGCCAAACACAACAGCGTGTATTGACAGTTGCCGTCTTTGAGCAGCACCTGTTTACGAAGGCCCGACTCTGAATACGTTAGCTGCTCGTGAAGCTGTAGGGCAGAGGCTTGCATTTGTAATAGCGCTGTTGTCATTGGGTTGTCTCCTAGCTCTGGTCTCCTAGCTCTGAATATTTAATCTCTATTGATTCAAGACATCTTTTTTGTGCTGCGGGGCAGCGGCTACCGCTGCAACTTCAGCCCTGAGATCTTCTGAGACGCCCATCTCTTGAGAGTAGCGAGCAAATCTTCTGCGATCGCATCAAAATGCTCTCCCGCCAACCCTTGATTGGCCACCATTTCCTTGTGGGCTTCTCTCATATAGCGACCGTTGTAACTACTGCTGCCGCCAAAGGCATAGGTCAAAAACGCCTTTTGATGTTCTCGCTGCTTCTCCATATCTGTATTGGCAAAGAAGTGCTTGACTCGATCGTCGGCCAACACGCGCGCATAGAACTTATCTACGGCTAGATCAACCGCTTCAGCACCACCCAATTTTTCAAATAACGTTGTCATTTACTGCCTTAATGTTTTTGTTTACACACTTAGTCTACAAAATAGCGATCACAAAGCGCCTTGACTTAAGTCAAATCAGCCGCCATGATTTGCCTTTGGGCTGAAAGGTGACCGCCAAATCGCCCTTTCAAGGCTAGAAGCAAGCAGTCTATTGGGGTGAGCAATTGAGTGAACTAGACTTTAGCCACTCGCTAGAGGTTTATTCCGCTATTTCAAGACATTCCCTCGGCAGATATCGCCCAAATTGCACAAATCGCCCGACTACGGCACTATCAAAAGGGAGAGATTATTTTTACTCAAGATAGCGAAGCCACCGGCTTTTTTGTGATTAAGACGGGACGTGTCAAAGTGTTTAAGCTAGCCGTTCACGGCAAAGAGCAAATTCTTCACATCTTCGGCGAGCAAGACTATTTTGCAGAAGTGCCCGCGCTCGATGGAAAAAGGTTTCCGGCCTCAGCAGAAGCTCTGGAAGATTCAGCGCTGTTGTTTTTCCCGCGCTTAAATTTCTAGACTTACTCCATCGGCATCCTGCGGTTACTATCAAGCTACTGCTTAATTTATCCCGCACCTGCGGCATCTCACTGGGCTAGTCGAAGAACTCTCCTTTAAAGATGTGCCGCAGCGACTAGCCGCCTACTTAATCAACCTAAAAAATACCAGCAGCTCATCCAATATCGTCACTTTAGATGTCACCAAAAGTCAGCTAGCTGCTGTGCTAGGCACCATCCCAGCCACGATTTCGAGGGCTTTTTATCGTCTCAGCCAGGATGGGCTAATTGTGATTCAGGGGAGCCAAATTGAGCTATTAGATTGCGATCGCCTGCAAAAACTCAGCCAAACCTTAGACCTTGGCAATACTCAATAAGTTACCTCTACCGGTCTGTGTCAAAAGCTTTATCAAAAGCTTTGATGGCTGGCATTGGCAAACCCTGATGGTTATTCGTATACTTGGGCGCAGAGTGCTGGGTTGGTTTCTCTTCGTTAGCCCGCGACCGATGACGCTCTGATACAACTTGCTCCGGATCGATGCCGTCAAAGGTCGGCGGTATCCAAACTCGAACAACGAGTAAAGCGCCTAGCACCAGCAGAAAAACGCAAGCAACCAGAACTTGAGGCCAGGCTGTTTCTAAAACGCCCCGCACAATGATTTCTCTTAAAACCGAGACAATCGAAACCTCAACAGCTACCCCAATAGAAACTCGATGCTCTTTGAGATAGATAATCAACAAACGAAACAGCTCTACCAAGATCAGCAGAAACAAGATGTCTGAGGTAACGGGTTGAAAATTTAGAGGCGGCAATAGCGACAGTGCCATCTCTCTGAGCTGAAGTACCATAAAGCTAAACAGCCCAATACATAAGCAGATAACGATGAAGTCTTGAACGGTTTCGAGCAGGCGGATAACATGCTCGCTATTGAGCCAGCGATACCAAGGGAGAGATGACGGTTGACGAGTGTTCACAAGGAGAGCCTGATAGTTGAAGAGAGCTAGATTGATTGAGCAGGGTTAAATGTAAATTAAGTCACAAGGCTGAGAGTTGCTAGCCATAGCAGCTCACATCTTCGTTACAGTCATCGGCCAAATAGCAAAGGGCTCGAAACCGTAAGCCAACCACTTCCTCGTACAGCGGATTGAGCTTGCACATTGGGGGGATCTGCACCGTAAAACGACCAAACAAGCAAATATCTCGCTCAAAAGGGCACTGTGTCGGAATTGTGCGGCAGATTAAGCGGGCCATAACAGCGTTGCGAATCTCTAGTCTGTTGATGCGTTGGCTGAGCCATTGACGAATAGAAGATAGAGGAGATAGTCCTTTGAATAAAAGCAGGCGAGAATTCATTAAGACATACGTTGCTTGCGGAGCGGACTCAACTAAGTTCGACATGACTAGGTTCGACATGGCTGTTCTAAAAGGGAATATCGCTAAAGGTCTTCTTTAATAGACTAACCATAACCCCTGCAAATTAAAAGATGAAAATCATATAAATTTCGTTTATGACCCATAACGCCTGTTTAACTAACCCTGTTTAACTAACTCTGCTCAACTAGCACCGCCTGCTTAACTAACGAAATTCTCAAGCAAAATTCTCAAGGCCAAACGCTATAATCAAAACATATGCTGACGATTAAAGAACTTACGCAGGCAGTAGGACAGGGCACCACGCCCCGTATGGTGCGCCACTATCACCAGATCGGGCTGCTGCCACAGCCGAGGCGATCGCGCAGCAACTATCGGCTCTACAGCGAGACCGACATTCAGCGTCTCCAGCAAATCGTTGCCCTAAAGCAACAGGGGTTTCAGATCTCTCACATCAAACAAATATTAGCGGCTCGGCCTATCGCTACCCGGCCCGATCAGCTGCTAGATCAGCTTCAGCAGCAGTATCAGAGTGTTTTGCAGCAGCTCACCAAACTTAGGCACACAGCGACCGCCCTAGAAGGACTGATTGGCAGAGACCAAGACTGTCAGTTTGCGCAGGCAGAAGCTCTCTCTCAGCTACGACAGCTCACTGCCGAAAATGAAACGGCAGATTCACTACCGACCTCTCTTTGGCAGCAGATAGATGCCGCCGCCCCTGACCATCCAGAACATTTTCAGCAAGCCCTTACTCGCCTACTGCCCGATCTTTCGACGCGCCCCGAAATTGAAGTCGATGTACTGTCTCATTTAGTGTTGGCCTGTGGAGATGTGAGCTTAACGTCTTTTGTTCGCTTTAGCTCAGATGCGATTAAAGCCGCCCGAGAAAGCCTGAGCGCAGGCTGCACGATTATTGGTGATGTTCCGACGGTGGTCGCCGCTTTCGATCAGCCTCGGCTGACTCACTTGGGTTGCCAGTGGGAGACTTTAATGAACAGCGCTCATATCGACAGTGCCGCCGATGCCGAACGAACTTTTTGGCAAGCTCCTCACTGGCACGAGCGGCTAACGGCATTAGTTGACGGCAATATCTGGGTGGTTGGCTATGCCCCGTCAGTGCTAATGAAACTGTGCGAGGCGATTGAAACTCAGGCTGTTGGTCGGCCCGCGCTGGTGGTAGGTTTGCCCGTGGGCTTTAGCCATGCCCCTGCGGCCAAACGGCGGCTGATGCAGCTACAGATTCCCTATCTGACTGCCGAAAGTGCGCTCGGCGGTGGCCTCCTCGCGGCGGTGGCGCTTAACCGGCTGGCCGCTTCTTTGATCGAGAAACCCGACTGCCATTGCTATCTTCAAGAAACTGACCTTCAAAAAACTCACCTTCAAGAACCCGGTTTTACAGCCGTCGATTCGGCATACCTGTGAGAGTGCAATTAGGAACAAAAACAGCTCGCTCAACTGCCGCTAAAAAGCCCTCACCGATTAGCAAATACTCTAATGCGATGGGGGCTTTTGGGGCTGTAAGCTGTCCTAGTTAGGTTGTCCTAGTTACCGATGCGCAATAGCTCTACGTCAAAAATTAGGGTAGCGTTGGGAGGAATGACACCGCCCGCACCGCGTGCGCCGTAGCCTAGCTCGGGTGGAATGATCAGCTTGCGTCGATCGCCTACCTGCATCATGCCGACCCCTTCATCCCAGCCTTTGATCACCTGACCCTGGCCAATAGTAAAATCAAACGGACGACCGCGATCGCGCGAGCTATCAAACTTAGTGCCATCTTCTAGCGTGCCAACGTAGTGAACAAATACCCGCTGACCTGACTGCGGCGTTGCGCCATCGCCTTCTGTGATCACTTCGTACTGTAAGCCTGAGTCAGTGGTGACTAGATTACTATCTGCTGCTGCTTCACCTGCCATATCATCAACCATCAAATCATTTGCATTTTGGGCGACTAGGGTGCCCGCTTCTGAAGCCATCGCCGGAATGTCGGAGACGCTAGCAGCGATCGCCTTGCTGCTGCCTGTGAACTGAGCCACTAGCAGCACAGTACAGCACGCTACCAATACGCCAAAGCTAATTAATATTTCTCTCATTGTCTTAGGGAATGTAATTTTCCAGACCGTTCCAAATTCACGGCCTCAGTGTACGACGCTTTAGGATCAAAATCAGCGCCTGCTCCATCTAAGGCTAACGGTTTTCTAGCGCCACTGCTTATTTTCCATATCGCGCAGCTGCCGCTCTAGTCGGTCTAGCCGCCCGCGTAGCTCATCCATTTCTGCCTGCCGAGGCACGCCCAAATCTTGCATAATATTGCGTACCTGCCGCCGCATTTGCTGCTCTAGCGTGCTCTGGTCAATATTAAACTGAGCCATAAAATCATCGACAAATCCTTTGGCCTGCTCAGGATCTAACTTACCTTCGCGGACGAGATCTTCACTCATTTGCTTGACCCGTTCAGCCACTAGAGAGGTGGTGCCGATACCAAGCATCAAGAGCTGTCTGAGTAGATTAGAGGTGTCCATAGTAATTTCCGTTCAAGCGCAGATGTCGCAGTTACTATCTCATTTTGGCAAACTATTTTCTGCTCAGCGGGCGGTTTACCGTATGACATAGCAGGCTCTACCTTGACTGTCAGCTAGCCTATCTCTAATGCCTATCTGAGCTCTCACGCTTTGGCTATGCTTTTAACAGCAGAAATATATCTGCCGTAAGCCCCCCCTTTATCTAATTTGACCCCTTATCTAATTTGAACAGAGGCCACCCCCGCAATGTCTGTTTGTCCTAGATGCGATCGCCCCATTTCCGAAACTGCCCTGAGCTGCCCCTACTGCCAGCTCACCCTCAAAGCTCACGGTCACCCCGGCATGGCACTCTACCGATCCGAGAGCAATCAGCCCCTCTGCGCGACCTGCGCTTACGAGGCAGACGATAGCTGCAATTTCCCTAAGCGACCTAACGCGATGAGCTGCACCCTCTACCAATCTCTTGACGCAGTATCAGAGCCCGATCCCAAAGCGATATATCGCATTCCCTGGTGGCGTAAGTACAGGCTATGGATAGCCCTAGCCGGACTAATCGTCATCAGTTTACTAGCTGCCGTCCTTTGAGCCGATGAATCGGTAGGCCATAAAGCATCCCGACGCCGCAGCTCTCTCTAAATCTCTCTATAGGTAGCGCAAAACTATAGTAGAGCGTGCTATCACCTGCGTAAGTGATTCTTCCCTATCAAAAACTTCATGCTGGCATATACCACCATCTCTGACTATATCCACTTGGCGACAGCCGCCGAATTTGCCGTTTATGCACTGGGCTTACTGGCCATCGTTGCCTTGCCCGGCTTACTGTTTGGTCTGATGGACAAGTTAAACCGCAAATCTAAACAGAACTCTGAAAAGTCATAGCGGTTCATCGCTTTTGTGATTTGCCTCGTTGGTAGCGTATGAGTCAGGCCACTCCCTTTGGTCATTAAGTTCGCCGTTAAGTTCGCCATTAAGCGGTGACCTCGCACAAAGCACTACAATTGGTTAAGCAACGCCACAGAATCGCCGATGACCTCTACTCTTGTGCCCAGCAGCGAAATTGCCGAAGCGGTCGAGCATCGCCGCAATTTTGCGATTATTTCTCACCCCGACGCCGGTAAAACGACACTGACCGAAAAGCTGCTGCTCTACGGCGGAGCTATTCATGAAGCGGGTTCGGTTAAGGCTCGGCGGGCACAGCGTCATGCCGTTTCTGACTGGATGGACTTGGAGCAGCAGCGAGGCATCTCGATCACGTCAACGGTGTTGCAGTTTAGCTATGACGACTATTGGATAAATCTGCTAGATACGCCCGGTCACCAAGACTTTAGTGAAGATACCTACCGGACGCTGGCGGCGGCTGACAATGCGGTGATGCTAGAAGACGCGGCTAAGGGTCTAGAGCCGCAGACCCGCAAGCTGTTTGAGGTGTGTCGAATGCGCGACATGCCGATTTTTACCTTTTTTAATAAGTTAGACCGGCCCGGACGCGATCCGATTGAGCTGCTCGATGAAATTGAACAGGAGCTAGGGCTGACTACCTATGCGGTAAATTGGCCGATTGGCACAGGCGATCGCTTCAAAGGCGTATTCGACCGTCGTCAGCAGCAGTTTCATCTGTTTGAACGCACAGCGCACGGCAGCAAAGAAGCCAAAGACACCGTCATTGAGCTAGGCGACCCTCAGATTGAAGAATTGATTGGCCAAGAGCTGTATCACCAGTTTAAAGAAGAGCTGGAAATGCTTGATGAGATTGGCCCCGAACTAGATCTAGAAATGGTACATGCCGGTCAGATGACGCCGGTCTTTTTTGGCAGCGCCATGACTAATTTTGGCGTTGAGCTGTTTTTAGATGCCTTTTTAGACTACGCCTTGAAGCCAGGGTCGCATGAAAGTACGCTGGGCCCGGTCTCGCCGACGCAGGAAGATTTTTCTGGCTTTATTTTCAAGCTACAGGCCAATATGGATCCTCGGCACCGCGATCGCGTCGCCTTTATCCGCGTTTGTTCCGGCAAATTTGAAAAAGATATGGTCGTCAGCCATGCCCGTACCGGCAAAAGCGTGCGCCTCTCTCACCCTCAAAAGCTCTTTGGTCAGGGCCGCGAATCGCTAGAAACTGCCTACCCAGGCGATGTGATTGGCCTGAATAACCCAGGCGTATTTGCCATTGGTGACACCATTTATCAGGGCGAAAAACTGGAGTACGAAGGCATTCCCTTTTTCTCACCAGAGATGTTTGCCTACCTTAAAAATCCTAACCCCTCTAAGTTTAAGCAGTTTCGCAAAGGCGTTTCTGAGCTGCGAGAAGAAGGCGCGGTGCAGATTATGTACTCTGCCGATGAGTCTCGCCGCGATCCGATCTTGGCCGCTGTCGGTCAGCTCCAGTTTGAAGTCGTGCAGTATCGCCTGAAAAACGAATATGGCGTAGACACCCTGCTAGAGCCCATCGGTTACAGCGTGGCTCGCTGGGTGACCGGCGGTTGGCCAGCGCTAAAAAAGGCAGGCCGAATCTTTAATACCGCGACGGTAAAAGACAGCTATGGCCGTCCGGTTTTGCTCTTTAAAAATGAGTGGAACTGCCGCCAAACTGAAGGCGACCACCCCGAACTCAAGCTCAGCAACACCGCTCCGGTGGTATCGGGTATGGAGCCTGAAGATATTTAGTCTTTAGTCAGTAGGGCAATTGTTACAGTCTTGCCGCAGACGTTAAGCCTTGCTAAGGTTTAGCCTGTTTGGGTATGGGTAAAAGGGGCAATCGCTACCATTGAGATATGGGCATTAACGGTGACGATATCGTCAAACGTCAGCTAGAAAAGAGCTAGAAAAGCAAAGGAGTGTAATCACACCTGGCAGCAGGGATTACCCGCATTTAGACTTTAGCTATAGCTTACGTAAAACCCATTACGTAAAACCCATACAGTCATCCCTGGCGGAACGATCCATGAACAAGAGCATTCTCTCTCTCATCATTTTGGGTATCGCCCTGGCATTTCTGCATGTGCCACATGCCATGATCACCGTAGGAATTATTGGTTGCTTGGTAGCTGCCGCTGTTAGGCTCTCTTGGGCTGTATTGCAGTCATTTTCTCAGCCTTCAGCGCGATCGCAGCCTTCTACCGTACGCATCTAGCCGCGTCTCTTATCTTTACTCCATTGTGTAGATTTAACAACTTAGATTAAAGATAGGGTGCGAGGCGAGGGCGATAACCCGATAGAATGATCCGGTTGCTTTAGGCCCAGTGCACCCCTTGATAGAACGCTACACGCTGCCCGAGATGGGCGAACTATGGACAGACCAATACAAGTTTCAAACCTGGCTACAGGTAGAAATAGCCGTCTGTGAAGCGCAGGCTAAGCTAGGGCGCATTCCGGCTGAAGCGGTAGAGACTATCAAGGAAAAGGCCAATTTCGACGTGGCGCGTATTCTCGAAATCGAAGCCGAGGTGCGGCATGACGTAATTGCTTTTCTCACCAATGTCAATGAGTATGTTGGCGATGCAGGCCGCTATATTCATCTGGGCATGACCAGCTCTGATGTGCTTGACACGGCGCTGTCGCTGCAAATTGTCGCTAGCCACCGGCTCATTCTCACCCATGTCGAAAACCTGATTCAGGCAATTCGCTACAAAGCGCAAGAGCACAGGGATACGGTGATGATTGGGCGATCGCACGGCATTCACGCCGAGCCCATCACCTTTGGCTTTAAGCTAGCAGGCTGGCTAGCTGAGATGCAGCGCCACCGTGAGCGGCTCAGACGCATTGAAGATGAGATTGCTGTCGGCCAAATCTCCGGCGCAGTGGGCACCTATGCTAACATCGACCCCGAAGTCGAAGAAATCACCTGTCAGCTACTTGGGCTAAAGCCAGATACTGCTTCAACTCAAGTCATTTCTCGCGATGTCCATGCCGAATTTATCATGACGCTAGCAGGTGTCGGCGCATCAATCGAGCGCTTTGCGGTAGAAATTCGTAATTTGCAGCGAACTGACGTGCTTGAAGTGGAAGAGTTTTTTGCGAAAGGGCAGAAAGGATCTTCGGCAATGCCCCACAAGCGCAATCCGATCAAGTCGGAGCGGCTGACCGGCATGGCAAGGATATTGAGAGGAAATGCGATCGCTGCTCTAGAAAACGTCGCCCTGTGGCACGAGCGCGACATCTCTCACAGCTCCGTCGAGCGGGTAATCTTTCCCGATAGCTGCATTCTCACCCACTTCATGCTGGTCGAAACCACCAAACTAATCAAAAATCTGCTGGTCTATCCCGAAAACATGCAGCGCAACATGAACCGCTACGGCGGCGTCGTCTTCAGCCAGCGCGTGCTGCTTACCCTAGTAGACAAAGGCATCAACCGCGAAGACGCCTACCAAATTGTGCAGGCTAACGCACACCAAGCCTGGAACACACCCGGCGGCAATTTTCAAAAGCTAGTAGCAGCCGACCCCAAGGTCACCGCCAAGCTGTCGGCTGAAGAGATTGCTGAGTGCTTTAACCCCGACTATCAGCTGCGCAATCTGCCTAAGGTCTATCAGCGGCTAGATATTTGAGAATGGCTACGACCCAATAGCGCCTGACCGGTTGGGTGACAGATGCTTTAACGCTTTAAAACTAAACCCAACTTGTGGCCTCCCCCACCTGTGGTCTCCCACCTGTGGTCTATAGAACGCTTTCTAGCAATTAGCGCTCATCGTCGCCATCAAAGTACTCATCATCTTCGTCGTCTGGCTTATCCATTTCTTCTTTAAAGCCTCGCAGCGTTTTGCCTAGCGCTCCGCCTAGCTCAGGAATGCGCTTTGGGCCGAAGACCAAAACGGCAACTACGCCAATGATGACAATTTCTGGCACGCCTAACCCAAACATGATGCCGCTCCTATTTGCTGCGCTTTGCTCTGAACCATCATAAGCCCTTAAAAGGTACGCACCTTATCTAGATCGTCAAAGACGCTAAAGGAATGACGCCAATCAGAGCACGCTGACCGCCCGGCAGATCTAAGCACTCAAACGTACCTTCCCAATCGCAGACTATGGGTGACTACCGCTGGTAGCGTTCTTCTAGCCATGCCCGTAGGTCGGCTTCAGAGCAGCGCTCAACACTGCGCTGAGTGGTCGGATCGTAAGCGCACCAGAGAACCCCGGCACGAGTGTTTTTTGTCCAGATGCGGATCTGTTGACTATCAATCAGCGATGCTAGCAGCCACTGGCCTAGTCGCTTCAGCCCCTGGTTAAGGGAGTAAGCTGAGGGCTGTGGATTGGGAGGAAGCTGCCATAGGCGCTCTAAACGCTGTTGATCGGCAGTCGGTGAGTTGAGAGAGAGTTGGTTGATATTCACGATGAACCTCTTTTGTTGGGTCAGATAAACTTAGATAAAAGAAATAAGCTGGGGTAAAAGAACAGCGCTGAACCCGTGCTTCTGGCCCTGTATTTCTGGCCCTGTATTTCTGGCCCTTAAATTGAAGCAGCCTAACGGGAAGAACTCGGGGCATCAAAGAGAATAAACCTCAGGCATAGTAGGACTTTTAGTACCTTCTGAGCGGCTCTGAGCTAGCAAGCATGGTTGCTAATAATGGCCTTAAAGAACCGAATCACTGAAGGCTGAGAAAGGGTTAATCTCTGCTGTTCTCGATGTATCTACTTTAAGAAACCTAAGAAAAAGAGACAAAGCATTACATACATAGGCACTATGCAAAAAATAGATGCGCCGCCGCTGATGGAGTACGGTAGCCTGAAAGTCTAAAGCTGCGCCGCTAAAGCAGGCTCACACCGGTTAAAAAGAAACGTCTTGCCGACGAATTATCAACCCCATCTACAGCTATGGCCGGAAAACCCGCAAAAAACTTTAGTGATAAAGTCAAGCTGTCTCAGCTCAGAGCGCTGGCAACAGTCGCAGCTACTGGCAACTTTAGTGAGGCGGCGCTGGAGCTAAATGTCAGTCAGTCTACTGTCAGCCACAGTATTGCGGCTCTAGAAGATGCGCTGGGTGTCGTGCTGGTGCATCGGGGTCGTCAGGGGGCCTCGCTAACGCATGTGGGCTCTAGTATCTTCGCGCAGGCTCAGCAGGTGCTAGGTCTGATTGACCAGATGGGGCGAGAAGCGGCTAGAGCTAGAGGTATTAAGGGCGGACAGGTACGAGTTGCGGCCTTTCGCAGCTTGGCCAGTGAGATTTTGCCGGAGGCGATCGCCGAACTCAACAACCGTCACCCTACTGTGCAAGTCTCTATCACTGAATTTGAAACGACTCGGGGGCTGATTGACTCACTGCTGGAGGGCAAAGCTGACTTTGCCGTGGCTGAACTGCTCAACAGCGCAGAATTTGAGACCTTCTATATTATGGAAGACCCCTTTATTGCGCTGCTGCCACCAGGCGATCGCCCTGCCTCAGTCGTTCCTCAGCTAACCTGGGAAGACCTGCGCAAGCAGCCTCTAATCACCTCGTCAAGCGACTGTTGCAAGATCGTTATGCCATTTTTACAGCAGGCTCAGCCGCCGCTAGAAATTGCCTACCTGATTGCCAACGACTCTACCGCTGTCAGCATGACTCGTCAGGGTCTGGGAATCACCATTTTGCCAAAGCTGGCCACTCATCCGATTCCACCAGGCGTACAGATTGCTCAGCTGCCTTTCAGCCTGGCCCGGCCACTAGGAATTAACTGGCCCAAGACCACGCTGCTGACCCCGGCGGCCTATGCCTTTTTAGATATATTCAAAGATTTGTACGGCACGCAGCGGTATGGTGTAGAGCAAGATCGGCTTGCCAGTTAGACCTTCAGGGCGGCAAAATTGCCTGATCCTGCCCAAGTCGCGTTAAGTGAGTCAAACGTCCATGAGAAAGCTGCTGTTTTTGCTGCCTGGCACAACTCAACAGTTTTTTGCTGGCGGGCTGACCGCTGAATTAAAAACGCTCAAACTCGCTCAGCAGATCTGTGATGCCGAGATTGTCACCTACCGACAGGTTGAAAAAGGCAGGCTATTTTTAGACCAGGTGCTCGCTGACCCACGCTACCAAGACTGCATTTTTGTGCTGAGCTGGGGCTTTGATGTGCCTGCGCTGATCTTGCAGTTGGGCGATCGCTTCATGATTTACCATGCTCACAGCGCTGGCTATGGTTTCAAAGTGCCGCCACGAGTACCGATCGTCACCGTCAGCCGCAATACGATGGGCTACTGGGGTGAAAAAGCGCTGGGATCGCTGATTTATTATTTGCCCAATGAAATTTCACCAGCCTTTGAAAACCGTCAGCAGCCGCGCGATATTGACGTTTTAGCCCAAACGAGAAAATCGTCTGAATATCTGCTGCGGCAGCTAGTCCGGCCCTACAGCCGCAGTGCAACGTCGTCCTTTTAGACAGCTACGTAGACGATCTTGTCGGCCTGTTCAACCGGGCCAAAGTCTATCTGTATGACTCGGCTGAATATTGGGGGCGCTATCGCCTGAGCGAAGGCTTTGGCCTGCCACCGATGGAAGCTTTGGCCTGCGGTTGTCAGGTCTTCTCCAGTGTGAATCATGCCCTCGCGGACTATCTCGATCCTGGTTTTAACTGCCATAAGATCGCAGGCTATGCCACTGGTTACGATACTCAGCGCATTTTACAAACCGTTAAAAACTGGCCGGTTGAAAACGGGCAGAATGATCCCCAGCCGCCGACAGTCTCACCTGACTTCTTTGCGCCTTACCGGGCTGAGCAGCTAGTGCCGCGCCTGCACACCATTTTGCAAGAGATTAACACCTTTTTTGACTATCAGCCGCAGCATCAGGGCGATATTCCGCAGCTGACTCGTCGCCGCATCGCTTATCTGACGCTTAAGCGCATGGCCGCTAAAGTCAAGCGCCGTTAGTTACCGTGGGTTAAGGGGAGTACAGGTCTTACTTGCGATCGCGCCGAGTCTGCCTGAAGAGTTTGTCGAAGAGTTTGTCTCAGCTTCACACAGCAGGGCTGACATGTTGACCAAAACATTAAAACGGGTCTGCAATCAACCAAGATAAGTTGTTACGATTGCGGAGGTACCGTGCATCCGAAATATCAAATATCTAGCGCATCGGTAGAACGAAACTGCCTACTGCCAGCGTCTACAAATTTGACTTGATTTTTGAGATTCCCTGGAAAAAATGCTGGGAATACTCACCCTATGTTTCTTTTTAGCTATCCGCATGGCTTCTTCTAAATCTGCTGTCATTGAGCGCTTGGGCGATCGCTACGAAATTTTGCAGCCGATTGGCCAGCCTTTTGGCCAACAGCAGCAGCTACTGGCCCGCGACCGACAGCAGCAGCGCTCGGTGGTGATCAAATCGCTCACTGTAGAAGAAAACACGCTCCCCGAGGATATCAGCTGCTTTGAGCGAGAAATTCATCTGCTTAAGTCGTTAAATCATCCGGCGATTCCTCGATATCTCGACTCTTTTACTGTGAACACACCGGGTGGTAAAGGGCTGGTTTTGGTGCAGACCCATGCTGGCGGACAAACCTTGAGTGAGCAGATATCGGGCGGGCAGATCTACAGCCAGGCCGCAATTAAGGCGATCGCTAAGCAGCTATTACAGAGTTTGGTCTATCTTCACGAGCAGGGGCTGGTACACCGCGATATCAAACCCGAAAACATTACCCTGGTCACTCGCAATCTGTCGCCAGGCCAAGCCTGCTGGCTAAACTTGGGCACAGTTCAATACGTTCAGGTACAGCGCCCAGATACGCTGGTGGGCACCTATGGCTATATGCCGCCTGAGCAGGTGGGCGGGCAGGCAACTTTTTCTTCAGATCTGTATAGTCTGGGGGCTACTCTGATTTATCTAGCCACTGGTTGTCATTTGGGTGAGCTGCCCGGACAGCGCCTCAGGGTGGAGTTTGCTTGCGCGGCTACTCGGCTGAGCCCTCACATGCAGCAATGGCTAAACTGGCTGATCAAACCCTCGATAAGCGATCGCCCTGTCTCGGCTCAGCAGGCGCTCTCAGCGCTAAACCGTCTGCCGCTAGCGATGTCAAAGCAGCGGTTGCAGCGGCTCTGGCACACGCCCAAAACTCAGGGGCCAGTGCCGATTGTCCCAAGCGCTCAAGCGCAGTCCCAGCCTTTTTTCACTCAAATTAAATCGGCTAAAAAATCGCGCTCTTTTGAACTGGTGATACCGCCAGCCGGTCTGCGTTCTGGCTATTTTAAGCGGGCTTTGCCGCCGCTGCTAGTAGGCGGCGCGATGCTGGTGCTGGCAATTTACCTAATGGCGCTCCTCAACTTTTCTTCCGCCATGTTTACTAGCGCTAGCGGCCTAACCACCCTAGCTGCTGCTTGCTTGGGAATTGTCGGCTGCGTTTATAGCCTGCGTTTTCTCAAACGCGGTCTTGTCTTACTGGGTAACGCGCTGCTCCGTCAAATTTATATCCAGCTAGAAGCCGATGTTTTGCTGATCGCCTATAAATACTGGTGGCGATCGCCCGTTTACATCGTCAATACAAAGCGAGCCGACATCTATAGCATCAGTTCTTTCCCAGACGGCGGGGCCCTCCGCATTTTGACCCACCAAAATCGCACTCGAGCCCGCTATGGCTGCTACAGACTACGCCGTCAGCGATGGGGCGCTCAGCCACCGCGATATCCGCTGGCTCACCTCCCTGCTCAACGACTGGCGGCATCAGCCCGGTAGATGCGCCGGTAGCTAGCTGAAAATGGCGGGCTCCGCCGCCTCAGCTTGGGCGGCAGTCACTAGGCAATCTACCAGCTCTACAAAGCCTGCTCCCGCAGCGGCAGTCGTCAGATAAACCGGACGATGGGTCAGCCCCGGCAAATACTTAGCGATATTGGCCACGCCGACTGAATGCGGAAACTGCTCAGCTTCAAACAAACTCTCATCATTGGGGCTATCGCCTACAGTGATGACCGCTGTCGCTGCCATCTGAGGAAGCTGTCGTCGCATGACTTGCTGTAGTCCAGCGGCTTTATTTTGCGCAGTCAGCTTGAGATGACACTGCACATTGCTGTAGGTAAAGCCCATGCCTTGCGTGGCACAGGTAGTCTGCATCCAAGCCAAATCAGCCTCGCTGAGCCCGTCCACATCAAATGTCCAATCGGTGCGGCGGTAAGCATTATCCAAAGCAGGCTGCAAGTGTGGGTAGCGGGTTTGCAGATGGTCAAACAGCGCCGCTAACCGGTCGCGATGGTGAGCAATGTTAGGAATGTCGGGCAGGGTAGTTGGCATCTGACTGCGTTTGTCGATGTAGACACCGCCGTTTTCAGCGATCGCCCCCACTACTGGCAGATAGTTCACCAAGGCACTGACCCAACCTAGCGATCGCCCCGTAACAATCATCACCGCTATCCCACAGTCTCGCAGCCGCTCAAATGACTGAAGCAGCGCTGGCGCAAACTCTCCGGCAGTCGTCAGCGTACCGTCCATATCAGTGGCGACTAAGCGAATCTGAGAAAGCCGCTGGCGGCTGAGCGCTGCGGTTAGCACCTGTGGCTGCATAGTCGTTACTTGCTCTTTCGAGGAGAAAACATCAGTCAAACCATCAATTTTAGCTATTCTTTAGCCTACTTGGGCAATCTAAACACAGTCAATCGAGCAGTGTCTTCCATGTCGCCTGGCAAACCCACCCTCCTCAGTACGGCTCAACCTGTAGACAACCCCACTAGCGAGCTAGCAGACGGGCTGCCCCACGGACTGGCTAACGGGCTCTCTCCTACCCCGCCTTTTTGGGTGGCTCAAGCACCTGCCGTGACACCGGCCTCTTCTGAGCCTACCAGTCCATGGATGTATACCTCCGGCGGACTATTTGCGCTGCTAGTAGGGTTGGGAGTTTTTTCCTACCTGCAAACCCGTAGATTACAAAAGCAGCTCAAATTTGAAGACTATAAAAACAAAGAGCTACAGCGACGAGTCAAGCTAGCACTCAGCACCATTACCAAAATGGAGCGCAACCCAGATCTTATTCACTCGCGTGACTTTAACCTGGACTATCTACGAATGCGAATGGAGGAACAGCAGTTTAATTTTGCGATCGTCAACCAGCTCAAAATTAAGGTAAAACAGCGTATCAGCGAAGCGCTGCGACCTCAGCAGGCCAGTACTGGCATGGTCGGCATCGCCAGCAAACCTCGCCTGATCGACCAAATATTTGACGTAGAGTACACATCCCCCAACGACCCCAAAAAGCGCAAGCGCGTTCTCTTTCGCATTCAGATTCGCCTGACTAAACTCCCTGCGCAGGCGACTTCTAACACAGTAGAAGACATCGTCAAGTGCATCGAAAACTTTCTCAATCCTCAGGATGAAGGCGGTTTTTGGCAGCCTACCTTACAAGGCCGAATCGCTAATATGAAATGGGATCAAAAGGCCAAACCGACCCCGTTAATGGTACTTGAGCAGACCAATGAGGGGGTAAATGTGACCTTTAGGAGTAAGAAAGGTAAGCGGGCGGCGCTTTAGGAGATAGGAGACAGAGTGCAGTCTTCAGGAGACAGCTATAAGACTGACCACTAACGGTCTCCTGGCGACCGTCTCCTGACAACTGCCTCCTGACGGTCGTCTCCTGTCCACTGACGCTGAATGCCACCCCAGCCTCTCCACTATTTCAGCCAGTTCTTCAGCCGCGAGGCCACCTGTGGTCGCCGTAGCTTGCGCATGGCTTTGGTCTGAATCTGACGAACGCGCTCTCTTGAGAGCTGAAAGATACGACCGACTTCTTCGAGCGTATGGGTTTCGCCCGTGGTGAGGCCATAGCGCAGAGCGATAATTTCTTTTTCGCGCTCAGTGAGTACCTCGGTGAGTACATCAGAAATTTCCTGACGCATCATCGATTCGCTAATTTGAGATTCGGGCGAGAGAGAATTGCCGTCTTCTAGCAATTCCATGAGCTCGGTGTCTTCGCCTTTGCCGACCCGGTGATTTAGCGAGAGGGACTTGCGCTGCACCTGCTGCAAAACTCGCAGCTGGTCGGGTGACATCTCTAAGGCTGCGGCAATTTCAGTCTCGGTTGGGGCTCGCTGTAGCTCTTTGCGCAGCTCGCGGTGCGCTTTTTTAAGCTTGTTGAGCTTTTCTACGATGTGAATTGGCAGGCGAATGGTGCGAGCATCGTTGGCGATGGTGCGGGTGATGCCCTGCCGAATCCACCAGTAAGCGTAGGTAGAAAATTTGTAGCCCTTGTCGGGATCGAACTTTTCAGCAGCCCGGTTAAGACCTAAGGCTCCTTCTTGAATCAGATCTAGAAAGGGGACGCCCCGGTTAAGGTAGCGTTTGGCAATGGAAACGACCAGCCGTAGGTTAGAGCGGATCATGCGGCGCTTGGCGGCGCGGGCCTTTCGCAGTCTCTGCTTAAGCTGAGGCTCGCTACAGCTGAACGAATCGGCTAGCTCGGCTAGTGTTGGGCGACGGTTGAGGCTTTCGGCCAGCACTTCAGCGCGCTCTTCTAGCTCTACAATGATGCGTACCTGGCGGGCTAGCTCAATTTCTTCATCAGGCTTGAGTAGCGGGTAGCGGGCCATCTCTTTAAAGAAGGCACCCACCGCATCGTCGTTGGATGATTTGCGGTAGCGGGAAGAAGCCGCCGCTAGCTCGGAATACTGAACTGAATACTGAGCGTCGTCGGCTGATGAGTCATCTTCTAATTCGTCATCGTCGGCTAGAGCGGTTGTGCCAGCGTGCTGACCTGCATACTGGCTGAGGGCCGATGCTTCTAGATCGTCTTCCCAGACCGCCGAAGCATCGCTGGTTCCGTTGACAGCCGAAGCATGGGTAGACGGCCCCTCTGCATCACCTGATAGCGAACCTGTGAAGGTTTTAGAGGTGCTTGCAGGCAGCGGCGCTACGCGCTCACTCTGCGAAACTGAACGACTGCTGATGTCAGAATTGTAGGGGACTGTCATATTTAGAATCAGGTTCACATCATGACGATTTTTCTAGGGTAAGCTGGCAGTTCCTCGTCGAAACTACGGCCTCTCTATAGTCAGCTATTGCCTTACTATAGCAATCCCTGATTGAGAAACCGGGAAACTCACAATTAGCTCAATTGCTTGACAGGCTTTCGCAATCCTTTGAGCGCTTTGTTTACCAGGTTTTTTGTCGGTTTTGTAACGTTTCGTTATTTACTTTTACTCATTTTTAGCCGGACGGGGCAGCAGGCAAACAAACTATGCTTGCTTTTCGGCTGTTCTCATTTTTTACTGATTTATGGGTGGGATTGCGCAAGGTTTGCCAGGGGTATGGGCGGAGGTGCTGGTTGACTGTCCGGGGGCAACTGGGCTGTATACCTATGGTGTACCAGAGGCAATGGCGGTTAATCCGGGGGATATTGTCAGCGTCTTTTTTGGCGCTCAGCAGGTCTGTGCGATCGCCATTCGCCTGAGTTCTAATCCGCCTGAGGGGTTAGCACCCTCGTCAATAAAACCTATTGAAAGTATCGTTAATACGACTTTCTTTACTAAAGAATATTGGCAGCTATTAAACCGTGTCGCACGCTACTATCAGACGCCGCTAATCAAGGTCGTGCGGACGACATTACCTCCCGGCTTGCTGTCTAGATCGCAGCGGAGAATTCGCCTGAGTAAGCGCGTCTCTATAGAGACAATAGAGCGTTTGACTAACAGTCTAGACATCTCTAAACCGGCAGAGCAGCTAATAGCAACCTTGCGCAACTCTCCTCAGGAAGACTACAGCTGGCAATATTTGCAGCGGCAGCTGCCGCCGCACACGGCCCGGCAAGCGCTGCATCAGCTCACTCAGCTAGGTTGGGTTGAGAGCTATTTGGCCTCGCCTCGTGCCCCGCGCGCTCAAAAGCGTCAGGCGGTTCTGATGATCCAATCGGCTCGGGTGCCAGGTGCGGCGGCTGGTGTGACGGCGGCGATGGCGAAACCCTCAGGGAATGCGGCTGGTGCTGAGCTATCGGCTCGTCAACAGGAAGTTCTGCTGAGTATAGAGCGTCATGGGGGTGAACTCTGGCTTAGTGACGCGCTGCAACTGCTGCGCACCACCAGTAAAACGCTCAAAAAGCTGGCAGATTGGGGGTATCTGGCTATAGAGCCACAGGAGGTACTGCGCTTGGGCGATCGCACCTCAACCCGGCCCGATCAGCCCAAAACGCTGACCTCTGATCAGGCGAAAGCGCTGGAAACCCTACTGGCAATGCGCGGCTATGACGAGGCGCTGCTGCATGGCGTGACTGGCTCAGGAAAAACAGAGGTGTATTTACAGGCGATCGCCCCTATCTTGAGTGCCCAAAAGTCTGCCCTAGTGCTGGTGCCCGAAATTGGTCTTACTCCGCAGCTGAGCGATCGCTTTCGCAGTCGCTTTGGTGACCAGGTGAGCATCTATCACAGTGGGCTTTCTGACGGGGAGCGCTACGACACCTGGCGGCAGATGCTCACGGGCACCCCGCAAGTTGTGATTGGCACTCGTTCAGCGGTTTTTGCGCCCCTACCGCATCTGGGCATGATCATTCTCGATGAGGAGCACGACAGTAGCTTTAAGCAAGACCGGCCCATGCCCTGCTATCACGCCCGTCAGGTGGCTAGGTGGCGCGCTCAGCTAGAAAAGTGCCCGTTGATTTTAGGATCGGCCACGCCCGCCATAGAAACCTGGTTGAGATTTAAAGAAAAACACCATTATCTCTCGCTGCCGCAGCGAGTATATGCCCGGCCTATTCCTCCCGCTGAAGTTGTCGATATGCGCACAGAGCTGCACCAGGGCAACCGCACTATTTTTAGCAGGGCATTGCAGCAGGCGTTAGAAGATCTCTTGGCGGCGGGCAACCAGGGAATTTTATTTATCCATCGGCGGGGGCACAGTAGTTTTGTCTCTTGTCGCAGCTGCGGCTATGTGATGGAGTGTCCTCACTGCGATGTTTCGCTATCCTTTCATCAGCCTTACCGAGACGCAGCGGCTAGCTTGCGGTGCCATTACTGTGGCTACGCTCAGGCGCATCCGCCTCAGTGCCCAGACTGCGCGTCGCCTTACCTAAAAAATTTTGGCAGTGGCACTCAGCGCGTCGTCAATGACCTAGCCAAATATTTACCGCAGGCGCGCTGCATTCGCTTTGACAGTGACACAACGCGCAATAAAGGGGCGCACAGGGCGTTGCTCACCCGCTTTGAGCAGGGCGAAGCTGACTTGCTGGTGGGCACCCAAATGCTGACGAAAGGGATTGATCTGCCGCAGGTGACGCTGGTGGGTGTGATTGCAGCAGACGGTCTGCTGTTTATGCCAGACTACCGGGCGAGCGAGCGGGCCTTTCAGACAATGACGCAGGTGGCGGGTCGGGCCGGGCGGGGCGAGCAGCCAGGACGGGTGATTGTGCAAACCTACAGTCCTGACCATGTGGCAATTAAAGCGCTGATGCCGCCTGAAAACTCGGCAGCGGCGCAGGGGAGCTATGAGGCTTTTTTGACGGCAGAGTTGAGCGATCGCGCTGCTTTAGAATATCCTCCCCACGGCCAGTTGGTGCTGCTACGGCTGAGCGGATTGGACGCCAGCGTGACTGAGAAAGCTGCCGAGCGGCTAGCCGCCAGCCTGACCGACCAGCTACATGCCTGGGATAGCAGTCTCTATGAAATAATGGGGCCTGTACCCGCGCCTATTTTTCGCGTCGCCCGCCGCTACCGCTGGCACCTCTTACTCAAGCTCAGTCTTGATGCCGATATTCCAGACCTGACCCGGCTGCGCAGCGCTTGCCCGCCGGGGGTTAGTTTCACGATTGATGTCGATCCGCTGAATCTGTCTTGAATCTGGCATGGCGATTTATCCAGACTTGGCTATGAAGCCGTAATCTGTGGGATCGCAATCTGTGGAGTCGTAATCTGTGGGATCGTAATGTATCGCGGATCAGGGGCAGTTCAGGGACGGCGCGGCGTTTGACCGTTAGGGTCGGCCAGAAAGTTTTGGCACCAGAAAAATGCCCCGGTTTTTATGATTTTATAGGATGTGATTTCTGTAATTTTATACTTATCTCTAGCAGGCAGATCCCATCAGACAGCTCTCTTCCTCCTTCGCCTGGCTAATCCCTCACAGGGGTGTGGCGATCGCCGTTTTGATCTTGTTGACCTGGGCCATTAGCTTTTTGATGGTCTTTGCTATCGGCGCTCAGGCCATTGGCGCGGTTGGCTGCATTTTGCTCATTCCCTGGTTTACTTTTTTGTACACAGGGCTGTTTGTTACGGGTCACGATGCGATGCACGGCAGTCTTGCCCCGACCCAGCCTCGGCTCAATCGGGCGATTGGCAAACTGTCGCTGTTGCTCTACGGCCTGATTCCTTACGACAAGCTCTATCAGGCCCATGCCGCTCACCACCGGGCTCCGGCCAGCCAGCTTGATCCTGACTTTCACAACGGTAAGCACACCCATGTGCTCCTCTGGTATCTCCGGTTTATGCGCAGCTATTGGACGGTGCATCAAACGGTTGGCGTTGTCCTTGTCTACAACGGATTGCACCGGATAGGGGGAGTGCCCGAGGCTAACCTGCTGATTTTTTGGGCAATTCCGGCCTTGCTCAGCTCAGGGCAGCTATTTTACTTTGGTACCTATTTAGTTCATCGCCATCTGCCCGATACCTACAGCACAGCCCTGTGTGCTAACAGCACCTACTGGCCAGCGCTGCTCTCTCTGGTCACCTGTTACCATTTTGGCTATCATCGTGAGCATCATGCTTTCCCTGAGGTGCCGTGGTGGCAGCTACCGCAAACTTCGCTAAAGCTTTCGTCTCAGGCGATTCATCAGGTGGAAATCAAGTATGAGTTTGCTGGCAGCGGTAGCGCGTTGGATGCGATTAACAGCCTTTAGTCCAGTTCAGGCCGTTTGATACTGTCAGCTTTTAATACTGTCAGCCTGGTGGCGTAAACCTGAGAGTCGCAGCGCTACGCTGAAAGAATAGATCTCACTCTCTTCTTTTACTGATGAAACTTGGCGCTTCAATTGCTCTTTTGTCACTGGCGGCTCTGGGCGGCACGTTAGTGGTGACTAACCCTACCGAGGAAGACTACGCGGCATATCTCGCTCAGAATGTGACTGCCGAAGCGCAGGTGGCTCTGTGTCAGCCGGAGGGATTTTCCCAGTGGCTAGGGAAAGTTGGCGAGGTGATTAGCGGCGCGTGTCAAGAGGCGATCGCTGGGGGGCAAGTGCTCTCAGCTGCCGAAACGCAAGCGATAATTGTAGATAATACTGACTATCAAAACCGCGTTTTCTTTAGCACCTACATTACAGAAACGCCTTTTGGGAACTACAGAGCCATCGGCGTTTTTGATCGGTTCTTTCTACGCGAAGTCAATAGCCCTACCCCTGATGAACCTTTCTCGCCCGATCTATCTAGACTGTAATGCGACCACGCCGGTAGATCCGCAGGTGCTGGCGGCCATGCTGCCTTTTTTCACAGACTACTTTGGCAACCCTAGCAGCTTAAGCCATGCTTACGGATGGGAAGCGGAGGCAGGTGTGAAGCGGGCAAGAGAGATTTTGGCAGCAGCTATTAACGCCGATCCGATGGAGATGGTGTTTACTAGCGGGGCGACTGAAGCCAATAATCTGGCTATTAAAGGTGTCGCTGAAGCTTATATGGCAGATGGCAAGCATATGATCACGGTACAAACTGAGCATAGCGCGGTGCTTGCTCCCTGCCGGTATCTAGAGTCTTTAGGATTCAGTGTGACCTATCTACCGGTAGGGGCAGATGGGCTAATTGATCTATCGCAGCTAGCGCAGGCTTTTCGACCGGATACTGTGCTGGTGTCGGTGATGGCAGCGAATAATGAAATTGGGGTGCTGCAACCGATCTCGGAAGTTGGGCAGATGTGCCGCGATCGCCAGATCATCTTCCACACAGACGCGGCTCAAGCGCTGGGTAAAATCCCTTTAGATGTGCAGGCGATGAATGTCGATCTGCTGTCGATGACAGCGCATAAGCTCTATGGGCCTAAGGGGGTTGGCGCTCTGTACGTGCGGCGGCGCAATCCCCGGGTGCAGATCGCCCCTCAGCTACATGGCGGCGGGCAGGAGGGCGGGCGGCGATCGGGCACTTTACACACGCCGCAGATTGTCGGATTTGGCGCGGCGGTGACGCTAGCGATCGCAGACCGCGCTGAGCGGGCGAAGAGCATGGGAGAATTACGCGATCGCCTCTGGCATCATCTCTCTGGGCTCTCGGGCATTTATCTCAACGGGCACCTCACTCAGCGACTGTCCAACAATCTCAATGTCAGTATTGAAGGAGTCAGCGGCGCAGACTTGCTCTCTCAGTTGCGATCTGAAGTCGCGCTTTCCTCGGGGTCGGCCTGTAGCGCTGCTAGTTCTCTTCCTTCTCATGTGATCAAAGCGCTGGGGCGCAGCGATCAGCTAGCGAGGGCGACTTTGCGGTTTGGACTAGGGCGCAGTACGACAACCGCCGACATTGACCAGGTTGGGCGGGCGGTGAGGGCGGGTGTGCGATCGCTGCGCAGTCAGTAAACTAAATAGAGCCCTCTCTTGTTTAATCAGCATCGTGCGCTTCTCCGTACAGGTCGGGAATACTCCAGTAACCCCCGATATGTCTATAGTCTGAGATGCGTCTATGTCTGAGCTGTGTCTATGTCTGAGCTGACCGCATTGCCCCCTGCTTCCGGTCAACCGGCCATTTGCGTTTTAGTCGTAGACGATCAGCCAATGGCAGCTCAAGCGATTCGGCGGCTGCTGGCTGCGGCTCCCGAGATAGAAGTGCATTCTTGTCAAGATCCGACACTGGCACTGGCGATCGCCACAGAGATCAGGCCAAGCGTGATTTTGCAAGATTTGGTCATGCCCAACGTAGACGGACTGACGCTAGTTAAATTCTTTCGGGCGCATCCGACTACGAAAAACACGCCCATCATCATGCTCTCTGCCAAAGGCGATCCTGAAGTTAAGGCCGCCGCTTTTTCTACCGGAGCCAACGATTATCTCGTTAAGCTGCCCGATCCAATTGAGCTGATTGCGCGTTTGCGATACCACGCAGCGGCGCATCAAAACCTGCTGAAGCGATACGAAGCCGAGCAGACCTGGGCCTATAGTAAAACGTTAGAAAAACAAGTAGACGTGCGCACCGCCGAACTCAGACAAGCACTAGATACGCTCAAGCAGGCCCAGGCTAAGCTAATTCATACCGAAAAAATGAGCAGCATGGGTCAGCTCGTAGCGGGCATTGCTCACGAGGTGAACAACCCGATTAACTTTATATATGGCAATCTCAACTACATCAACGGCTACGTGGAAGACTTGCTAGCGCTGATTCGGGCCTATCAGCAGCAGTGCCCTTCGCCGCCGTCGCCCATTCGTGAAAAGTTAGAAGACCTCGATCTTGACTTCACTGCGCCCGATTTGTTGCAGAGCTTTACTTCTTTGCGCAGCGGTGCCAAGCGCATTCGCGACCTAGTACTTAACCTGCGTAACTTTTCTCGCGTTGACCAAGCGGCCATCAAGACCGTAAACCTGCACGAAGGGCTAGACAGCACCCTAGCCATGCTGGCGCTTGATTTAGAAGGGATTATCGTAGAAAAAGAGTACAGCGAGCTGCCTCTAGTAGAATGCTATGCCGGTCAGCTAAATCAGGTTTTTATGCACCTGATTCGCAATGCGCTAGATGCACTCAGCTCGACTGCGAACCACGGTGCAGACAAATCTCCGCTGCTCCATATCTCTACGGCGATCGCTCAAAACAACCGGGTCGCAGTATGGATTGCCGACAACGGCCCAGGCATTTTGCCCGAGATTCAAGAGCGCATTTTTGATCCTTTCTTCACGACCAAAGCGGTCGGCCAAGGCACAGGGCTGGGCCTGTCGATTAGCTATCAAATCGTTACCGGGCAGCATCAGGGCAGGCTAAAGTGCTACTCAGTGCCAGGGCAGGGAGCCAAATTTTTGGTGGAGCTGCCAGTTTGCGTAGTCGCGACTGGGCACGCCGTTAATTCGGCAGTTAATTCGGCAGTTAATTCGGCCGTTAAACTGGTTGAAATGGAACACCAGATTCAGCAGCCGGTTAAACACCCAGTGCTATAGAGCCTGCCGCGCAGCGCGGGTGACCTGGCCTAATTCGATCAGACTGGGCCAGGGCTGAATCGCCTGATCAGATCGCAGCCACAGCAAATATTCAATATTGCCCGCCGGGCCAACTAGCGCCGACCAAGTGAGCCCTCGATAGTGCCAGCCTAGACTAGCTGCCGCGCGAATCACTTGAAAAATCGCCCCAGCCTGATCTTGCGCGTCGCGCACCACACCCTTTTTGCCAATTTTCTCTCGGCCCACTTCAAACTGCGGCTTGACTAACAAAATAGCCTCATGGGGCGGGGCCAGCAGCGCCCAAAAAGCAGGCAGCACCTTAGTTAAGGAGATAAACGATACATCCATCACGCCCAGCGTGGCAGGCGCTTGCCCGCTGTAAAGCTCTGCTGCACTCAAATAGCGAATATTAGTGCGCTCTTTCAAGACAACGCGAGGGTCTTGCCGAATTTTCCAGGCGACCTGACCGTAGCCAACATCGACGCCATAGACCTGTTTGGCGTCGGCCTGTAGCAGACAGTCGGTAAAGCCACCGGTAGAAATGCCGCCATCTAAGCAGATTTGACCGCTGGGCTGAATGTCAAATACAGAGAGCGCCTTCGCGAGCTTTTCGCCGCCTCTAGAGACATAGAGCGGCTTTTGCTTCAGCTCAATGACTGCATCAAGTGCAATCAGCGTGCCGGGTTTGTCAATAATCTGCTGAGCAATTTTTACTTCTCCTGCTCTGATCAGTCGCTGGGCCTGCTGCCGGGAAGGGCACAGCCCTTGTTCTACCAAAAGGGTATCGAGTCGCTGCTTGGCCAAAGGAAGGCACCCAGAAAAGTACAGATAGGAGAGATGGCTCTGATTGTATCAAACGGTCTCTTTTGAGGCTTTGGCAGGCAGTAGATAAATCAGACCTGAGATCCAGGTGAGGGCGACGGCGACCCAGAAGAGGATAATGCCTGCTGTTTGCCCAATGCCTGAGAGCGGTGCGAGCAGGAGAGAGATGGCGACGATTTGTACCACTGTTTTTGCTTTGCCCCAGATGCCTGCGCCCGGTACCTGACCCTGCTGAAAAGTGGGATTTACCCGCCAGCCAGAAATGGTTAGCTCCCGCGCCAAGATGAGAAAGACGCCCCAAGCAGGCACTTCGCCGAGCCCTACCAGTGCCATTAGCGGAGCTAGAACCAGCAGTTTATCGACCAGCGGATCTAAGAATTTGCCCAGATCGGTGACTTGCTTGAGACGGCGGGCCAGGTAGCCATCAAGCCAGTCTGTACCTGCGAAGATAACAAAAGCGACCACGCTCACCCAGCGGCGAATGTCAGTCGGATCGAGCAGTGCTATGAGGACGATGGGCACCCCTAGCAATCGGGAGACCGTAATCCAGGTGGGTAAATTCATTGCTGCTACCGGTGATGACTGTCTGATGGGCCGTAGGTGAGTTCTCCAGAGACGTAGCTATGTGGCTCTACGTGAATGATGGCTCTGGTGGGGCCAAATTCGGCTGTGAGCTGCTGCTCGACCTGCTCGGTAATATTATGAGCGCTCAGTACGTCTTTGGGTTCTACAATCAGGTGCATGTCGATAAAGACCTGACGGCCCAGTAGTCCGCGTGAGGCAATGCTGTGACAGTTGAGCACGCCGGGCACCTGCATGACGGCGGCGTGAATAGTTTCGGGGGCGATCGCCATTTCATCCACCAGCCAGGGCAAGTTAGCCGACAGCACCACCCAACCGCTGCGAATCACCAAAATCGCCACTGGAAAAGCTAGCACTACATCTAGCCACTGCACCCCCGCCCAAACGCCGATCAGACCGCCAATGACGGCAATGGTGATCCAGATATCGCTCATGGTGTGCTGCGCATCGGCAATCAGGATATTGCTACCCAAGCGAGTGCCCACCTGCCGCTCATAGAAGGCGACAAAAATATTGATGCCTAGCACGCCCAGCAGAAACCACAGCGATAGTGCGCCCATGGTCACAGGTTCGCCGCCGACTAGCAGCCGCTCTCCAGCCCCTTTCAAAATCTCAAAACAGGCAATGCCTAAAAAAGCGGCAATGCCCAATGCGCCGACCGCCTCAAACTTTTGATGGCCGTAGGGATGGTCACGGTCTGGTTCAGGTGAAGCGAGCTGATTGGTCACTAGCCCTAGCACGTTATTGGCGCTGTCTGTGATGCTATGCAGCGCGTCGGCTAATAGGCTTAGAGAGCCTGTCCACCAGCCCACGACGAGCTTGAGCACGACAACGGCTAGGTTGAGTACCAGGGTAATCAGCAAAACCCGGCGGACTTCTGCTCGGTAGGAAAGCGGGCGCTGATGAGAAGAGTTGGGCCCGTGGCTGTGTAAGGGGGGATGAGCGGGGCCGCGCTCCCTTTCGGGCTGAGGATCATAATGGCGCAGATCCTTGCGAGCAGGCGACTCTTCGTTAGCGCGTTCTTGCTGGTGCGCGTCAGTTTTAGACATAGGCAGCCTCTTTGAATACCCCTGCTGTATCTGTTAGCCTATCGCGTTCTTGAGCGGTTCGGCACGCTTGTGCATTAGTTCTATGTCTATAGATTCCATGTCTATAGATTCTATGGCCGCAGTCTATGGCCAAAATTCTGCGACAGTAAAAAACCAGCCGAGCCATCAGCTGGTTTTTGAAACTGAGTGAGGATTAGTAAGGCTGCTGGGCACTGCGATTAGCTCGCGATGCTTTGGGCGTTGGCTTCGGCGATCGCCTCGTTGACCCGAAGAAAAATCTCTCGACAGTGGTTCTGCGTGCGCAGCGGCAGTTCTTCGTTTTTGACGACCAGATCGATCTTGGCTCCGCTGTTGTCGGCTTTGGGCGGGCTGATTAGCAGCTCTACAGTTGCTAGCTGAGCAAAGGAGACCTGACCGGGCTTTTCTTTGGCAACGATACAGATCGGGTCTTGATAAATCAGATAGAGGTCACACGCTTCTAACGCACCGATGAGCGCCCGGTTGATATTGTCCTGGGAAAAGCCGGTTAAGAAAAAGTTAGTATAGCGAGCCATAGAAAGTTACAGGATGACTGAACGAACGAAGTAGTTGCGACTCCGAGCCTGTTATCTTAACGAGGATCACTGACAGGATACCGCTGTTTTACTGAATAGGGAATAGGGCTGTCTCCGTGCCGGTATAAACTGAACGCGATGCACTCAGAGAAATCTTGGAGCCAAGGCCGGACATGCGCGGAAAATTAATTGTCTTTGAGGGGGGCGAGGGCAGCGGCAAAACCACTCAAATTAAGCAGTTGTACGACTGGCTAAAGCGCAGCGAGGTGCTCAGCAGGCTACAAGAGAGAAATGCCGTTGCTGGTGTAAAACTCACCCGAGAGCCGGGAGGAACGGCACTCGGACAGCAGATTCGTCGCTTGCTGCTCGCTCAGCACTCATCTCCAGAGATATGTCTAGAGGAACCGATTGCGAGCAGATCCGAGCTTTTATTATACGCGGCAGATCGAGCTCAGCATGTAGAAGCAACGCTCATTCCCTGGCTAGCGCAGGGGTATTGGGTGCTGTGCGATCGCTACACCGACTCTACGGTAGCCTATCAGGGCTATGGTCGTCAGCTCGATCTGGCGCTGATTGACCAGCTTAATCAGATGGCAACAGGTGGTCTCAAGAGCGATCTGACGCTGTGGCTGCGGGTGTCGCCTGCGGTGGGGCTTGCTAGAATGCAGCGGCGCGGTCAGGCAGATCGAATTGAGCTGGCGAGCGAGGCGTTTCATCAGCGGGTGAGCGAGGGGTTTGCGGCGCTAGCGGCAGAGTCTAAAAGGAGAGGGGAAAAGGAAAAAAAGGGAAAAAAGACTTTTTTGAGCAGTGGGCCGATGGTCGAGATTGAGGGCGATCGCCCGGTTGAGACAGTAGCCGCTCAGATTCAGCAGATTGTTCAGCAGCAGATCGCTCAGTGGTATCTTCTCTCTCTAAATTAGTGGGTCAGGCTCAGGCGGTGGCGCTGTTAGAGCGGGCGGTTAGCTTGCAGCGGGTGGCACCGGGCTATTTGTTAGCGGGGCCAGACGGTACGGGTAAGTCTCTGGCAGCAGCGGGGTTTGCTGAGCTGCTGCTACTGCGGCAAACGGCTAATCGGGCTGAGCCGAATGCGGCGGCGCTGGCGCGGCGAATTAGCGATCGCAATCATCCCGATTTGCTGTGGGTAGAGCCGACTTATTTGCACCAGGGCCAGCTGCTCACCGTTAGCCAAGCGGCTGAGTCTGGGCTCAAACGGAAAAGCCCGCCGCGCATTCGGCTGGCTCAAATCCGTGAGATTGCTCGGTTTCTCAGTCGTCCGCCTTTAGAATCGTCTCGGGCTGTGGTCGTTATTGAGCAGGCAGAGCGAATGGCTGAAGCCGCTGCCAATGCGCTGCTGAAAACGCTAGAAGAGCCTGGTCAGGCGACGGTTATTCTGCTCGCGCCTGATCAGCAGGTATTGTTGCCCACCTTGATTTCGCGCTGTCAGGTGATTCCCTTTCGGCGGCTGAACGGTGAGCAAATGGCACAGGTGCTGAGCCGCACCGGGCACGATGACATTTTGCACTCGGCTGAAGTGCTGGCGATCGCACAAGGATCGCCTGGTCAGGCGATCGCTAGCTGGCAACAATTGCAGGCGATGCCCGCCGACTTGCTCACACAGCTGACAGCGCCGCCGAGGACACTACAAGACGCTCTCACGACTGCCCGCGCAATTAATCAAGCGCTCGATACCGAGGCTCAGCTTTGGCTGATTGACTACCTACAGCAGGGCTATTGGCAGCAGGGTTTGAGCAATGCAGCGCAGCTAGCTGCGCTAGAAAAGGCCCGCACCTACCTGCTGAGCTATGTCCAGCCTCGGCTAGTGTGGGAAGTGACCCTCGCTAAGCTGATGAACGCTCATCCTCACGGCTTATCTGGTCGTTCACCTATCTGCTCACCTGTCTGCTCACCTGACCATGTCTAACTCTGCCGCCGACCTGCCTCAGCCGCTTACTCGGATACAGCCTTTCGCCATTTCTGACGGGTTTTTACCTGCGATCGCGCCTGTAGAGGGTGTCGCCCATGACCCATTGCCTGCCTGGTGGTTTGCCTGTGCGGGTTCTCGTCTGCTGACGACAGCCGCGCCGGGGGCGGTCAATGGGTCAGAGTGCTTCACCAATACGCTAATCCAAGCGCATCAATTAGAAGACTGGGGAATTGTGCCGGTGCGAACCCAGTTTTTAGGCTATCTGCATGAACGCCCTTGCATTGCCGCCGAGCTGCCTCAGTCGCTAGCCCTATCTCAAGAGCTACCGATTGGGCTACCCAAAGCGCTGACGCTGTGTCATTTAAGAGAGCTGCACGGTAGGGTAAGTGAGGATTTGTTTGCGATCGCTGCCCGCGCTGTTCAGATTGTTGAATGGGATCGCACCCATCAATACTGCGGCCACTGCGCCACGCCGACGATTCAGCTGCCGCCCGAACGAGCCAAACGCTGCCCGCAGTGTCAGCTACGCCAATATCCCCGGCTCTCTCCAGCGGTGATTATGCTGATTTACCGAGGCGAAGAGATTTTGCTGGCGCGGGCTCCCCGTTTTCGAGATGGCATGTATAGCGTATTAGCAGGCTTTGTCGAACCGGGTGAATCGCTAGAAGAGACTGTTATCCGCGAAGTCAGAGAAGAAGTGGGTATTGCAATCAAAAATATCCGCTACTTCGGGTCGCAGCCGTGGCCCTTTCCAAACTCTCTCATGGTGGGGTTTATCGCTGAGTATGCGAGCGGCACGCTCACCCTCGAACCAACCGAGATTGAATCCGCTGACTGGTTCCATAAAACAGACCTGCCGCCGGTTCCTAGCCAGCTCAGCATTGCGCGCAAGCTTATCGACTGGTTTGTCTCGTCTGCAAATTGATCTTGTCTTCGTCGCGAGCTGACGGCAACCTGACGATAAACGTTGTCCCCCGATCAACCTGGCTATCGACTGCGATCGTGCCGCCGTGCAGCTCTACGCACTGTTTGACAATACTGAGACCTAGCCCCGTCCCCGGAATTGCCCCAACATTACGCGCGCGGAAAAAAGCATCAAAGAGAGCTGAGCGATCTTCTAGAGGAATACCCTGCCCTTGGTCTTCAATTGTAAAGGTCACTTCGCCTTCATTGTGAGATAGGTGCAAGCTAACGGTGCTACCGGGCGGCGAGTATTTGATCGCATTGGATAGCAGATTGTTTAAGATCGTATCTATCAGGGCCGCATCTGCCCAGATGCGATCTAGCTCGCCTTGAGCGGTAAAGTCAATTGAGTGGGTTTTGCTGCTGAACTGTAGGTCATTTAAGAGTTCTTGGCAGTGCTGTTTGAGATTGATTAATACGGGCTTAAAGGTTGCTTGAGAAGAGGCATTGCGGCTGAGTATCAGCAGATCGTCTAGCAAAGCAGTTAGCTTGACGATGACGGTTTGCATGCGCTCAAACATTTCTTGTTTTTTTTCGGCGGTGTAGCTTTGCTCGCGCAGCTTCAGTAGCTGAATGATGCCGGAAATGACAGAGAGCGGGTTGCGAAACTCATGAGAAACCATCGAAACGAAGCGCGAGCGGAGCGTATTCATTTCGGCTAGCCGCTGATTTTGGCGATTGAGCTCGGATGACAGACGGCGCGATCGCAGCAAAACATTAATCCGAATATTGAGTTCGCTAGGGTCAACCGGCAAGGTGATCAGTTCGTCAATCTGGTAGCGAATATCTAGGGGCAAACTGCCGATGGTGTTTTCTGAGAGCAGCGCCAGCGTGGGTAAAAAAAGGGGCTCGGCAGTTTGTCGCCAGCCGCTGATTTTTGTCCGCCAGGTGCCCAGCGCGGCTAAGTCAAAGATGACGAGGTCAAAGTCTTCTTCTGTCAATGTAGTGGTCTGCACGTCGGCGCTGGAAAGCAAAGTCACGTCAAATTGAGGCGTCAATCGCTCTACGAGCAGGCGTTGATTTTCCCGGTGGTTTAGCAGCAGCAGCAGGCGGCTTTTACTCATTTTCTAGGTATTCCAAGGTCTTTGGGGGTATTAAGTGAGGGGTAAAGAGGCTGCTGTTCATGCGGCTACTGTTCATGCGGCTACTGTTCATGCGGCTAGTTGGGGCGATCGCTTCGCCCTATCCACTCAGGGACACCGCTTAAAATATTCCGCAGGTTGGAGAGGGGCGCACCGACTTTAATGCCATAGCGAGCGATTTCAAATTCTCGCAGCGTGCGCTCAAAGCTTGACAGGCGCTTTTTGAGTACGCCGATCGCTTTTCTCAGTTCGCCGTCAATCTCTAGATGGCGCAGAAAGATAATATTGTCCGCTAAATAGCTTAGCCCCTGTCCGGTCGCTTGAAAATCTCCGGTCACGCTTTCAAGCTCGTTAATCACTAGCGTGGTCACGCCCATATTTTGTAAATAGCGACAGAGGGCGTGAACATGCTCTGCTAGACTGTCGCCACGAATAGCCAGACTGTAGCCTGAGAGAGAGTCAATCATTACGATCTGCGCATTTTGATCTTCGACCTCCCGCCGTACCGCACAGACAAACTCATCTGGCGTGAGCGATAGCGCTTCGACTGCGTCGATGGTCAGCGTTCCTTGCGCAATCATGGCTTTAACCGGAATGCTGATGCCCTCACAGCGATGAACGATGGTATCTTCGGTTTCTTCAAAGGTATAGACGACTGAGCGCTCCCCCCGACCGGCAGCTTCTTTCATAAACTGAATGCCCAGGGTGGTTTTACCTACGCCAGTTGGCCCGGTGATGATAGTGACGGTGCCGCGCTCAATGCCGCCGTGCAGCAGTTCGTCTAGCTCGGGCACGCCTGAAGCAATAGGGGTGGGATCAAAATGGCGGCGAAAGGAGTCGGGCTTGAGCTGCGGGAAGACATCCACGCCTGCTTGGGTAAGCTTGAGTGAGTGCGCGCCTTCTCCGAAGCTAGATCCGCGAAATTTATCGACTCGAATAGTGCGGCGATCGCGCTGCGCCTCTAGCGAAATTACTCCGTCACTCAAAAATTGTAAGTCGTCATCTGGCGTAATCCGACCGCTTTCGGAAGTAAATAGGGTGGTTGCGCCGTCATTGGTCAGATAGCGGATAAAAGAGAGCACCTGCTGGTGAAACTGATAGTCATTGCTCGATAAATAGCGAAATTGAGTAATAGAATCTACAAACACCCGTTTGGGATGAAGGGTTTGAATGCTCGCCAAGATCTGCCCGGTGACTGACTCGCGCTCAACGTCTGCTGGTAAAAAAATGTCGTATGACCTGTCCTCAGTAAAAAAGGCAGCAGAGGGGCTCAGATCTAAAAAATGGACATTGGCCAGGCTGAGCCCGATGTTTTTGGCATTGCGACGAATGTTGGCCTCAGTTTCGCCGAGGGTGACAAATAGAGCCGGTTCGTCAGCGATCGCCTGATCTAAAAAATGTAGCCCTAACGTCGTTTTGCCCGTCCCTGGCCCACCGCGAAGCAGATAGGCTTGATTGGGGATCAATCCGCCCGAGAGGACGGTGTCAAGTCCACTAATGCCAGTAGACAGGCGATCTTGCTTCATATATTAGTTAATCTCATTAATCAATCTAAGAAATTTGCCTTCTGCAAATATAGACGTGAGCTTAACTGGCTTGACGGCAGGTGATCATGAAACCTGATGGCCATGAAACCTGATGACCGTGAAACCTAGTGGCTATGAAACCTGAGAGTTAAACTGACAGCAGTGCTTAATCTTTGCCACATATAGAATTGCACACCCTGTGAAGAAATGAAACAAGGCATCCGCAGAAATCAAAAAACGGAGGTGGGGTCTGCTGATAGAGCCGCCTTCTAAAGACCTCAAGGCGCTGATGGTCGGTGTCTATGCTGGCAGAGAAATTGGGAAAATTTAGCTCGAGCGGCATTCGGTAGGGTGCTGCTGACAGCTTGTTTTAGTCTTGCGCCTTAATTTCTATTGGTTTAAATGGAGGAATTTTTCTATGTCAGCTATCTTGTTTCTAGTTTTGTTTTTTGCTGGGCTAGTGCTTTCTGTCGTAGGTGGTATCATCGGCATTGTTCAAGCGTTTCAAGAGAGTGCGGTTTGGGGTTTACTCTATTGGTTTGTACCGTTTGCTTCGCTGGTGTTTTTGGTTAAATTTTGGAGCCAGCGCGAGTGGTTGCGAAAGTCTTTTTTTATGAGCTTGGGCGGCGTTGCTCTGATCGGATTAAGTATGCTGTTTGTCGAAGCTATAGGGCTGATGCCAGACTATGCTCAGAAGACACAGATCAGTGAGAACACTCTAACTGTCGATACGGCTCAGGCTCAGGTAGAGAAAACAACTCAGGAATAGGCGATCTCAGATCTTGCACCCATCTCGGTAAGCCCTGTCAGGCAATGATTTGATGATAACTTCAAAGCCGTAATGAGCAGCAATATCAGCATCACGCCTGATTTACCTGAGCAGCCCCGCCCGGAGTGCAGAGGGCAACAGTTTCTCAAGGGTTAACCGAGCAGTGGCCTTCCAATCTAAAATGGGTGGCCAGGCCCACAGGTCAACCCAATGAGCGAGCAGATAGGCAATGAGCGACAGAATGAGCCAACGATACACGCCAAGCTTGGTGCTTTGGCCAAAGCAGTGCAGCCCAAACTGATGCTTAGCGGTTTTGAAGAAGCCCTTGGAGAAGAGCAAGCTCTACAATCGTCCAGCGTTTGCGGCCTAGGCGGACGAGATAAACCCCAGAATAAGGGTAGGTCGAAGCGACAAAGCGCAACTCTCGTTTGTCGTCTGCACGTTTAAGCCAAAACTAAGAGAGTGTAAGCGGGTAATCAAGATCCTTGAGGTCAACTTGTAGCCCTCGTTTTGCGTTACCCAGCAGGTCTTTTAGCTTTTGTCCATCTTGTAATAAACGAGAGTTTTTTACGCCGACGACAGCCCTCCAATTTCGCTGACGGACGGTATTGAGAAATTCTACGGTGCCAAATTCGGTGTCTGCTTGAACAATGACCGTTCTGCCTTTGACCAGAGACTTTGGTACGCTAGCCAATAGCTTACAGGCCAATCGATTAGGACTCGGTTGCCCTTTTCCTCGCCAGACCCGGAAACTCCACGGTATTCGCCGCTGGCCAATCACGATATAAAGTACCACCAGATGTAGTCCACGCTTGCCGTTAAGCATTCGCACCCAGGGCTCTGGCGCGTCAATCTCGTCAGTAGTTGGCGTACTCAGATGCCAAAACTTGCCCGTCTTTCTCAGCGTGCTTAAATCTATTAACAACCGCACTGGCACACCCTTTCGGACAGGATGTGTCGTGAGCTGGTCTAGGATGGCGGCAGGGGCGGTGCGGATTACTTGCCGGGTTGACCATTGATACCGATTGAAAAATCGACTTAGGGAACTGGCTGACTTGAGGCACGTATGTTCGGGTAGGGCATAGCCTTGCGCCTCTAGAAACAGTCCTAGAACGGCTTTTAGGCTGGCTTTTTGGTAGACACTAGGCACCAGAGAAATTAGGCTGTAAACTAGCCTTTGGGCGTGCTGAAACATGGTTTTAATGACCGTCTTCTAAATTTTTTCTACGCCTTTTTTTCAGGTTTTGACCCTTTGCGCAACCCCTACTGAAAATGGTGCAAGATCTAAGATATTTAAAACCATACGGGCTGCTTATCTGTTGATTCTAAAATTAGAATTTTACGTCAACAGCAAAACCAATCATGATGATCAGGTGAGGTTAGCTAAGTTTTGCGAGGCATTGAAGCATTTCTATAGTATGCCATCTTGTTGTTCTATGGTTTGTTGTACGGCAGATTAAAGCGCTCACAGAATATTTGCTGCTGCAACCCCCAATCTTCTGTTGAAAAAATCAGCGGCAGTGCCTTGGGGTCGTCACGGCTATCCCCGGTTGATCCTAGTCTCTCTTTTTGTATTGAAGAAGGAATAATTCGATGAAAGATCTCAAGGTTAAAGCGCCTGTCAGTGAAGGGTGGGCTGTACATATTTATGACGGCGATCGCCACTTACGCTGCACCCTAGAATCTAGTCATGGCTGGGCCTTTGCCACGGGTCTAGGATTGGGAATCGTGATCGCTACGGTTGGTGTATCTCTCAACCAGCTAGCCGGGTCAAGAGCCTCTGCCGCCCGCCCACCTGTCCCTACTAGCAGTTCACCTACCGCCGGTAGTTCACGTCATTCACTTGATGAGTCTATATTCTGGATTGACTAAGTCCTCTGGATTGACTAAGTCCGAAGATAGCCATGCTTTCATCTGTAGCCGGATATTAATCAGGTGCTGAGCGTCCCCTAGCTCAGCACCTTAAGTCATTGGGAAATATACCAACCGGGCGAAAACAAAAGTTTTGATTATGGGTTTGATTTAATAATGTGTTCTAGATTTGACAAATCTTATAAATGACTTGTGCGCTCATCAAGATAGACTTTAGTTAATGGGAAGCAAAAAAACGATTCACTAAAGTCAATCGTTTAGCCAGGATTCGAGCCCAGGTTTGCCTGCCGTCCTGACCCCTAATACCTAATCAAGGAGAAATTACAAAGTGGATTTCTTGTCCGAATTCTTGACGCGCTTCGTAGCGCAGTTGCAGTCGCCGACACTCGGCTTTCTGATCGGTGGTATGGTTATTGCCGCCCTCGGTAGCCAACTAAAAATTCCAGATGCGATCTACAAGTTCATCGTCTTCATGCTGCTGATTAAAGTTGGCCTGGAGGGTGGCATTTCGATCCGCGAGGCCAATCTGGTGGAGATGCTGTTGCCCGCATTGTTCGCCGTGGTAATAGGAATCCTTGTCGTGTTTATCGCGACACTACACATTGGGCAAGCTGCCGCAAATTAAAACCGTGGATGCCCTTGCGACTGGGGGCTTGTTCGGTGCGGTGAGTGGCTCTACCCTCGCCGCTGCCATAACAATACTAGAAGAGCAAGGCACGTTTTACGAGGCTTGGTCTCCCGCACTCTATCCCTTTATGGATATCCCAGCGCTCGTGACTGCGATCGTCTTGGCCAGCATTTATACCCGCAAGCAAAAGCGCAACAAGTATCTCAAAAATGAGAAGTATCTCAGCAAGCAGACTGTTGCCGTAGGCGGGTATTCTAGCGAGTCAGGCGGTACCACAGGCGGGTATTCTAGCGAGTCGGGTGGTGCCGCAGGCGGGTATTCTCAGCGAGTCGGGCGGTGCCGCAGACGAGCGGGTCAAGATATGGCCCATCGTCAAGGAAAGCCTCCAGGGCTATGCCCTATCGGCACTGCTGCTCGGCATCGTGCTAGGCCTGATAACCCGGCCTGAAAGTGTCTTTGAGGACTTCTACGATCCTCTCTTTCGCGGCCTGCTTTCGGTATTGATGCTGGTCATGGGTATGGAGGCATGGGCAAGGCTCGGTGAGCTGCGTAAGGTGGCCCAATGGTACGCCGTATATGCCTGTAGTGGGCCGCTGCTGCATGGGTTCATAGGCTTTGGTCTCGGCATGATTGCCCATTACGCCACGGGATTTAGCCCTGGCGGCGTCGTGATCCTGGCCGTCATCGCTGCCTCCAATTCAGACATCTCAGGGCCACCCACTTTACGCGCGGGCATCCCGTCGGCCAATCCCTCCGCCTACATCGGCTCATCCACAGCTGTCGGCACGCCAGTTGCGATCGCCTTAGGAATACCGCTCTTCATCGAGCTCGCCCAGATTCTGATGGGCAGCTGATTTCAGACGGGTTATGGTCTGCTGGTGCTCCCTGGCCCGGCGACCAGTGCGGCAGCCAATGCGGCAACCAATGCGGCAGATGTAGTATTCGGTGCGATCGCATACGGTTCTGCTGTTTCCCTGAGTTTCTATAATAGTTTAATGAATACACACATCAAGAGGTAACCCACATGGCCAAGCCAGCCACCAAGCTCGTCATCGTCACGGAAAAGGTGCTGCTGAAAAAGATCGCCAAGATCATCGACGAAGCCGGGGCGACCGGTTATACGGTGGTAGACGCTGGCGGTAAAGGCAGTCGCAACGTGCGCTCGTCGGGACAACCCACCGTTTCCGACACCCAATCGAATGTAAAAATCGAGGTGCTCACCGAAAGTCGGGATATGGCCGTGAAGATTGCAGATGAAGTCGCAGTGCAGTTTTTTGACGATTATTCGGGCATCGTCTATCTCTGTGAGGCAGAGGTACTGAGCGCGCACAAGTTCTGTGGGCCAGAGGGCTGTTGAGCAGGCGATCGCTCAGGCAAATGAAACCATGTACGAAATCAAGAAGAACGATCAGAATCAAATGAGATTTGAAGTCGCCGATCAGACAAAAGCGACCGTTATCTGTAGAAGACAGTGATGTCCGATTAATTGAATTGGGCAGAAAAAAAGGAGACAGAAGGCAGCTTCCGAGCGCAAACTTCTGTCTCCTTTTTTTGCGCTTATTTTTTACTTCAAGAGAAATTTTATATGAAATCCGGTTAAATGCGACCAGTTAAGCTACGGCAGCGGCCCACCAGTGGAAATTGGTCAGCCCTCGCACGAAGTTAGGTCGGTCGATCAAGGCACGACAGCGGTGCGCTAGCGTGTCTTCTACTTGGTCTAAGGACTCAAAACTCTGGTTAGCGATCGCTTCGTTCGCAATCGGCCATAACCTTTCAGCAGGCTGTAGTTCAGGTGACTTCGGTGGCAAGAACAGGAAGTGGATACCCTCTGGCACGGTAATTTGAGCGGTCGTATGGAAGGTGGCTTGGTCTACCGCTAGCAGTACTCGCTTGTTTGCCCCTAGCTCAAAGTGCTGTGCAAAGTCCGCTAGCATCCGCTCGAAGATTTGCCAGTTCACTCTCGGGACTATCCACCAATAGGTCTCGCCACTACTGGGTTCGACAAAGCCGACTAACCATGACCACTTGAACTTCCAGTTTACCGATGCCGTTGGCGTCATGCCGCGTTGTGCCCACACTCTGCGGTTGACCGGATGCATGCCGATACGGTGTTCGTCTTCAGCCCAAACACTGATATCGGCATCGGGATAGCCTTCTCTTAGGGCTTCGAGAGTCTCTTTGAGTTTTTTTTCCACTGTTGTTGGATGACTGGGTCACTCTCGATATGTTCAGGACGCGGCCTGAGCAGTCGCATCTCCATCGCGCGAAGGTACTCCCAACCACGTTGCGGATGTACCCGATGCCCTAGCAGTTCGCTCATCCATTGAGCTACCTGCGGCCCGTCCCACAAGTCGCCGTCGATAGGCGCTTCTTCGAGCGCTTGCAATAGCTGTGCTTGCTGGACATCGTCGAGCATCGTGGGCGCACCAGGGTTTTGGTGTCGTTTATCACCGATGGCAACCGGGCCGTCTTGGTTGTAGCGGCGCACCAGTTTGTACACCCAGTCTCGGCTGTAGCCTGTCACCGAGGCGACCTCTGACGTTGGCCGACCTTGGGCCAGTAGCCAGATAATTTGATAATGGCCGCGTTCCACCACATCGCTTGAGTGGCGATAGCGCTCGCCTAGTTCTTCCACAGATAGATGGTCGATTATCCGAAGCCGTCGAGGCATATTCTGACGCTGAACGCAACTTGCCTAAATTATGACTCTTTAGCCGGATTTCATATTACATCCGACTTTTGCCGCTTTTGCCGACGACGACGGCGTCTCAAACCCGCTTGAATCAGCCATAAATATGTCATAGCTCAGAAAGAGAAGTTTTACTTATCATTCAAATTGAATAATCTGTTCTAGATCTCAATAAATTGCAATAGTGCCCTGCTCCTTTATCGAATAGACTCTAGTTAATGAGATGCGAATAGGTAATTGAGTTTACTTAATGCTCAGAAACTAACGCTCAGAAAAGACACTTTTGGGTGTCGGCGTACTTCAACAACCCTTTTCAAACCCTAGTAATACATCAACAGTGGTGGTTCAGCTTTGCGCTGAAGGTGCCGCAAGGAGTGGCTATGAACGATTTTTCACGGTATACGCGACGCAAATTTCTCTTTACTGCTGGCGCTTCGGCAGCAGGCTCGCTGCTATTAAAGAGCTGCGTTGGCAATCCGCCTTCTACAACAAACACAGCTGCCGCAGATACCCCAGAAGCCCAGACTGTTGCGGCTGGTTCTGAACCAGAAACAACCCAGGTTAAGCTAGGCTACATCCCGATTGTGGAAGCAGCGGGCCTGATTATTGCCAAAGAGAAAGGCTTCTTTGACAAGTATGGTATGACCGGAGTAGAAGTCTCTAAGCAGGCAAACTGGGCATCTGCAAGAGACAATGTCACTATTGGGTCTGAGGGCGGCGGCATTGATGGCGGACAATGGCAAATGCCGATGCCCCATTTAATGACTGAGGGGATTATCACCAACGGGCAAAAAGTGCCGATGTATGTGCTCGCTCAGCTCGTAACTCAGGGGAACGGGATTGCCGTTTCGGGGATGAACGCTGGCAAAGGGATGGGGGTAGATATTTCAAGTGCGGCTGATTACATCAAGAACTTTCAGAGTACAGAAGGCCGCAAGTTTAAGGCAGCGCATACCTTTCCTCATGTGAATCAGGACTTTTGGATTCGCTACTGGTTTGCCGCAGGGGGAGTCGATCCAGATACAGACATTGACTTGCTAGCGGTGCCACCAGCAGAGACCGTTCAAGGAATGCGCAATGGCACAATGGACGCCTTTAGCACAGGCGACCCCTGGCCTTACCGGATTGTCGCCGATGACATTGGCTTCATGGCGGCGCTAACGCACGAGATTTGGCCTTTTCACCCAGAAGAGTATTTGGCGATTCGCGCCGACTGGGTCGATGCTAATCCGACGGCAACTAAGGCCGTGCTGAAAGGACTGATGGAGGCCCAGCAGTGGTGCGACGATCCGGCTAATAGAGCGGAACTGGTAGAGATTTGTGCTGGACGAAACTATTTCAACATTCCAGTCGATATTCTCACGCCGCCCTACAAAGGTCAGTACCAGATGGGCGATGGCAAGTCGGCATTTGACGACTTCGAGGCAGGGCCGCTCTATTGGAAAGATCCGCGCGGAAATGTGTCTTATCCGTATAAGAGTCACGACCTTTGGTTTCTGACCGAGTCTGTTCGCTGGGGCTTTCCCTTAGGCGAAATGACCGACTTCGACAAGATTCGGGCGGTGATTGACAAAGTCAACCGGGAAGACATCTGGCGTGAGGCGGCTGAGGAAGCTGGGTTCTCTGATATTCCATCAGAAACCTCTCGCGGCATAGAGACCTTCTTTGACGGCACTAAGTTCGACCCGGCAGATCCTCAGGCGTACCTCGATAGTTTGAAGATCAAGAAAGCCTGATGTGGGCTGGCTTTAGATATTCGAGAGCGGCCTCTAAACGGCTGCTCTTGATGCAAATTTTCAGTCTTTAATTTTTGTCCTTCTACTCTATAGGATTATAGGAGCTTCAACCAATGGTTGCCCAAACCCAAAAGCGAAAGAAAACGGCTAAACGCCGCCGCTCATCTCCGCTTTTTCTCAAATAAGCGAATTCAAGATATTCTGTTGCCTGTGTTGGCACACTGGCTTTTTTAGTGATTTGGCAGATATTCTCGTCTTCTGGCTTAACCCGTCTTCCTGGCCCGACGACCCTTTGGACAGATGATCGAACCCGAGAACTGCTGCTCTATCCTTTTTATGACATGGGCGGGCTAGATAAGGGACTGTTCTGGCAGACGCTGGCTAGCCTGGGTAGAGTCGCCAAGGGCTATACGGCAGCGGCAGTTGTTGGCATTAGCGTGGGGGTATTGGTAGGGGGCAACCAGCTGTTGAACAAAGCCCTTGATCCGCTTTTTCAGTTTTTACGGATGGTGGCTCCGCTGGCCTGGGTGCCGATCGCCCTAGTCGCCCTTCAGCAAAACCAACCGGCTGCGATTTTCGTTATCTTCATCACCTCAGTTTGGCCCATTTTAATCAACACCGCTGAGGGCGTCAGACAAATTCCCGACGACTATCAGAACGTGGCTAAGGTACTTCAGCTTTCGCGCAAAGACTATTACCTGAATATTGTGTTCCCAGCGGCGCTGCCTTACATTTTTACGGGGCTTGAGGATTGCGATTGGCCTGGCTTGGCTGGCGATTATTGCCGCAGAGATTGTGATGTCGGGGATTGTTGGGATTGGCTTTTTTATCTGGGATGCGTATCAGCAGAACTACATCAGCGAGATTATTTTGGCGGTGATTTATATCGGGGCGGTGGGTCTGCTGCTCGATCGAGCGATCGCTTTCATTCAGCGCCTGATTGTCATCTGAGTAAACAGCAATTTTTATAGAGGAGAGTAACTCAATGGATCAATTTAGTCGCATTAGAGCAAGTAGATAAGGTGTTTCCGCTATCGGATGGCGGAGAGTATATCGCCTTGAAAGGAATCAATTTGACGATCAAGGAAGGAGAATTTGTCTCTTTTATTGGGCACTCGGGCTGTGGCAAATCGACTTTGCTAGATATGATTGCCGGGTTCTCTCAGCCGACTGCGGGGCTGGTCACGCTAGAAGGCAAAAAAATATTAGAACCTGGCCCCGATCGCATGGTGGTGTTTCAAAACTATTCGCTGCTGCCCTGGCAGACGGTGCGCGAAAACATTGCCCTAGCGGTGGATACGGTGATGAGCGATCGCACTCGCGCCGATCGCCATGACATTGTCGATCGAACACCTGAAAATGGTGGGCCTGCTGGAAGCCGCCGACAAACGGCCCGCCCAGCTCTCGGGCGGGATGAAGCAGCGGGTAGCGATCGCCCGCGCCCTGGCCATTCGCCCCAAGCTGCTGCTGCTAGATGAGCCCTTTGGCGCGCTAGACGCGCTGACTCGCGGCAATCTGCAAACGCAGCTGATGCAAATCTGCGAAGCCAACAAAGTCACCGCCGTTATGGTCACCCACGATGTGGATGAGGCGGTGCTGCTGTGCGATCGCATCGTGATGCTCACCAACGGCCCCAGCGCCCAAATTGGCCAAATTCTCGATGTCGATATTCCCCGCCCTCGCGAGCGCATGGAGGTGGTCGAGCACCCCAGCTACTACAGCCTGCGCATCAGAGATTATCTACTTTCTGAACCAGCAGAAGCGGATTAAGCAGTGGCGATCGCGCAAAACCACGCCAGTCGCTCGCCATGGCCTCGAAAAAGTCAACCTGGACATTGGCTTTGTCCCTCTGACCGCCTGCGCCCCGTTGGCCGTCGCCAAAGAAAAAGGCTTTTTTGAAAAGCACGGCCTAGACGAGGTGAACCTAGTGCGAGAAACCAGCTGGCGCGGCATTTGCGACGGCATCGCGAGGCGGCTATCTAGACGGGGCCAAATGCCTGCGGGCATGCCCCTATGGCTGACCCTCGGCGGCGACGAAGAACCGCCTGTGTCCGATGGTCACGCCCTGACCATGACCCGCAACGGCAACGCCATCACCTTCGACAATCAGCTTCACGAGCAGGGCGTCCACAGTCTTGACGACCTTTAAGCAATATGTTGATCGGACCCGCGAATCGCAGTCATCGCTGGGCGTTGTTCACCCGTCTTCGATGCACAATCTGCTGCTGCGCTACTGGCTAGCGGCAGGCGGCATCGACCCCGATCAGGACGTTACCCTGCAAACCATTCCCCCCGCCCAGATGGTTGTGGATCTTAAAAGCAGATACGATCGATGGCTTCTGCGTGGGCGAACCCTGGAACTTGCGGGCCGCCGCTGAAGAGGTTGGCTTTACCGTCGCCACCGATCGCGGATATTTGGGATGGGCATCCGGGCAAAGTGCTCGGCGTGCGAGAAGACTGGGCGCGCGCCTATCCAAATACGCATATCGCCCTGGTCAAAGCCCTGCTTGAAGCCTGCCGCTACTGCGCCGATCCGGACAACGAAGACGAAATTCGCGAGATTTTAGCGCGCAAGCAGTATGTGGGCACTTCGATTGACTACATTCACCTGGGCGTTGCCGCCAGACGAAACCTCAAAAGACTCTCCGTAAGTATGCCGACCATCTGTTCTTTGGCGACGGGCATGAATAGACCGAGCCGGACAGAGCATCTGTGGATGATGACTCAGCTAGCGCGATGGGGCGCATACGCCGTTTCCCGCAACTGGCTGGAGATTTTGGAGCGGGTTTGTCAGGCCAATGTGTTTTTAACAGCGGCTAGAGAGCTAGGACTGACAGATATGAAATATACCCAGGGCCATATCGAACTGTTTGACGGCACTCGATTTTCAACAGATGACCCGATTGGCTATCTCAATCAGCTGCCGATCAAACGCGACTTTAGCGTTACGGAAGTCGATTTGAGAAGATCTGTCTTGGCGGTTCCTGCTGAAACGAGTCGCTGCCTAAAGGCAACCTTAATTGCCTAAAAAATCTTCTCCTGACAGCTAGCCTAAACGATAGTCAATCTCTCTCCTTACTCAACTCCTCAAAACTCATGAATACTCAGCTCAAAGTTTCTCCTCAGCCTATCTCTAGAACACTCCCTCAAGTCGGATACCTTTCTTAAGTTTGAAAATGTGGGCAAAGTGTATCCCACCCCTAAAGGGCCGTATCCGGTTCTGCAAAACATCAATCTGACCGTAGAGGAAGGCGAATTTATTTGTGTGATCGGCCATTCGGGCTGCGGCAAATCAACCCTACTCAGCATGGTGTCGGGATTTCAGCAGCCGTCAAGCGGCAGCGTAGAGTTGCGCTCAAAGCCCATTCTGCCCCTGGCCCTGATCGCATGGTTGTATTTCAAAACTACGCCCTGTTGCCCTGGCGCAGCGTGTTCGACAACGTCTATTTAGCGGTAAAAACGGTCTATCCGCAACAAGCCCGAAGCTGAAAAACGGGCAATTGTGCGCGACCATCTGGCTCTGGTGGGCATTTTAGAAGCTGCCGACAAAAAGCCCACGCAAATCTCGGGCGGGATGAAGCAGCGGGTGGCGATCGCCCGCGCCTTAGCCATTCGCCCCGAAGTGCTCATTCTCGATGAGCCCTTTGGCGCACTCGATGCCATCACCAAAGAAGAACTGCAGGAGGAACTGCTCAACATCTGGAATGATCATCGCTGTACGGTGCTGATGATTACGCACGATATTGATGAGGCGCTGTTTTTGTGCGATCGCCTAGTGATGATGACCAATGGGCCAGCCGCGGGCATTGGTGAAGTGCTGACCATTCCATTTGAGCGGCCACGCGATCGCACCCAAATTATGGAAGACCCGGTTTACTACGAGCTGCGCAACTACGTGCTTGACTTCCTTTACAACCGCTTTGCCCATGATGACACTGCGTAACAAAGCAACAATATATGAATTGATCCTCATAGAATCTTCATATATGTTTTCTACTCTGAAAAGTGTCATTCACTTTCAGGAAACGTAGCCCATGATTGCCTCGGTTTTAGCAGCTCAAAGCACAGTCCAAAGTATAGGTTCGTACCGATTTTTGGTCATTGGTCGCGGCAGCGAACTGTGGGGTGACGCGGCAGCGGGGCTACAAGTGGCTAGGGCTGTCGTCGATTGGCAGCTGTCGTCGGTCAAGGCACTAACGGTGCCTCACTTCACCTCGAACCTCGTCGAGGCGGTTTCTGAAGCTGACTATGTGATTTTTGCTGAGGCTAGTCAGCCCCGGAGCTGCGCTCAGACAATTCAGCTAGAGCCCCTCGTTGGAGACGCGCCTGTAGCGGGTACCGTGCTGTCGATGGCCTATCGCTGTGATCCTCAGGTTGTGCTCAGTCTCACTCGGCAACGCTGTGGCTATGCGCCTCAGGCTTGGCGGCTGCAAATTCCGACTGAGCGCTGTGAGTTTGGCGAAGCCCTATCTTCTACAGCGCAAAGAGGATGCGATCGCGCCCTGAGAACCATTGAGCAGTTTTTCCAAACCTATCAGCAGCGCCCCCGAATGAGCCAGTCAGCCTGTCTGTCAGCGGTTCGCTAGCGCAATCTGAAGTTTACAGACTGCGAACAGTGGCCTCACCGTCAGTCACTTCACCAATCAGCACTTCGGTCGCCAGTCCGACAAACAGCCCGTTTTCTAAGACACCGGGAATATTGTTGACTTCTTTTTCCATCTCAGCCGGATTGTCAATGCCGTTAAAGGTGACATCAAGCACCATGTTGCCCTGATCGGTGATGACCGGGCCGTCTTTTTTAACGCCCATACGCATGTCTACCTTGCCGCCGAGCTTTTCTAAGGCGCGGGTAACTGGGGCGATCGCCATCGGAATCACCTCTACTGGCAGCGCGAAAATCGTGCCAATCTTGTCGCTGAGTTTAGAGCTATCGACCACGACAATAAACCGCTCAGCTAGCCCATCGACCACTTTTTCGCGGGTATGAGCCGCGCCACCGCCTTTAATCAAATTCATCTGCGGATCAACTTCATCTGCGCCATCAATCGCGATGTCAATGTGATCCACATCGTCTAGCGTCGCCAGCGGAATGCCGTGCTGCTTGGCCAACACCGATGCCTGAAAAGAAGTAGGAATGCCCTTAATATCTTTGAGTTCGCCCGAAGCAATCCGTTCGCCGATAAATTGAATGGCAAAGGCCGTCGTCGAACCAGTACCCAACCCTACAACCGTGCCAGATTTGACCTGCGCAGCGGCAGCGCGACCGACTTCCTGCTTCATCAGCTTGACGGGATCCATGAGAGATATCTCCTAAAACTGTCTTGACCTATAGCATGGAGGAAAGCGGGTAGCGAGTAAAGTGACTAAATGGAGCCTATTCCCTCTTCCTCAAATTCCAGTTCTCTCTCGTTGGGCGAGCAGCGCTTTTGGTACTGGCGCGGCTGGCGAATTCGCTATACCCACTTGGCCCCCTCACCTGGCACTCAGGATCAGACCCCCTTTTTGCTGCTACACGGGGCAGGTTCTAGCCTGGAGCAGTGGCGAGAAAATTTGAGCGCGCTGGCTCAAGATCGACCGGTCTATGCGCTCGATCTAGTCGGCTTTGGCGGTTCTGAGAAGGTAGCCGCTGAGCTAAATACTGACTTATGGGTAGCTCAGGTAGCTGCTTTTTGGCGAACCTATCTGCGCCGTCCAATGATTTTGATGGGCCATTCGCTGGGGGCTCTGGTCGCTTTGCAGTCGGCGACTAGCCATCCCGAGCAGGTGGCCAAATTGATTATGCTAACGCTGCCTGCGGCCCGACAAGAACTCAGTGGTTCGGCAGCAAAAGTGGGGGCGGTGGTGGAGCGCTGGTTTGCTTCACCGCTGCTGATTCGGCCTTTGTTTAAGCTAGTGCGCCGACCGGGGCTGATTCGCTCGGTACTGCTAAAGCTGCATCTAGACGCTAGCCGGGTCGATCAGGTGCTAGTAGATGCGTTTGTGCGGCCTACTCAAGAGCGGGGAGCAGCGCGAACTTTTTGCTATCTGGTGAAGTCACGGACATCTGACAGCTTTAGTCCAATGACGCGAAATCTTATGCCGCTAGTGCAGGTACCGGCGCTGCTGCTCTGGGGTAAGCGCGATCGCGTCATTCCCATCGCTTGGGGCCAGTATGTCAATACGCTCAGTGCCCAGCTTACCTTCGTAGAAGTCGAGGAAGCTGGGCACTTTTTTTACGACGAAAGCGCAGCTGATCTGCACGATCTCATTGATCGATGGCTGGCAGGCCAGCTACCAGCGACGAACGAAGATTTGGCAGCGGCAAAGCTCTAAACAGACCCAGTGATGTCAAAGACCCAGTGACGTTACAGAGACTCTAGTGCCAACAAAAACACCTAACGCATATGGCTACTAGACTGCAACTGTCCGCGAATGACGCCATTAGGATACTGAGGATTGTGTACATTCACATAAAAATCTTCAGGGTTGTTGAGAATGCGCTGCACGATGCCCGTTTCACCAGTCGGAAACTTGCCTTCTTCGCCTTCAGTGAGGCAGTCAGCGGCGTTACCGTCTTCGGGGCCAGCTAGCGCAGCGACGACCGGGCCATTTTCGCCCATCGCGCCTTCGTGAATGTGCGCTGCCATCCCTTCACCGACGGGCACCGTCTGCACGCCCGAGACAAACAGTGAGTAGCACAGCGTGGTTTCGTCGCCATCTACTCCAAATACATAGGCTTCGCCCATGCCGTTAGCATCGCCCACTAACATGCTCAAGTCGCCGTCTTCAGCAACTTCTGAGCTGCCATCTAGCATAGTGTGGAGAATGGTATTGGTATGTCCGGCTAGGGCAGGTGGGGTGATACTAACGCCTACGGTGAGCGCGGCTAGCCCTAGTGCCCAGCTAAATCCTTGTTGCTTATTCATCGTATTCCTCTAATCAGTTGTGAAACCTGAGCGGCGGCAGGCTGTGCCACAGCTCGTAATCACAGTACGCAGCGCCTGCTGATTTGGATGCACCCCGGCCTTGATATTGAATAATTTGCTAGCGATCTCTGCCAAAAGAGAGACCTCGCTGCTCTGTCAAAATAAGTAGTAGGATGGCGTCATCAGCGATCGCTCCTGGCCCCCTTCATCCATGAATTCTGCGCCACTTAATCAGCCTGACTATGCCCCTCAGTCTGACATTGCCCTGTGGTCTGCGCTGCAAGCTGGTCATACCGATGCTTTGGGTCAGCTCTATGATCGTCATGCCAGTCATGTCTATGGCATGAGCCTAAAAGTGTTGGGCAATACGCAAGAGGCAGAAGACCTAACCCAGGATATTTTTGTTAAGTTAGCGGAACAGGCAGCTTACGACCCTATGCGAGGGTCACTCAGAACGTTTTTGATGATCTTGACCCGCAGTCGGGCGATTGATCGGGTGCGATCGCGCCAATCTGCCCACCGTTCAAAGCAGCGCTGGCAGGCGGACTACAGCCCGCCTAATCCCAGCTTACTGGTTGACGATGTGGTCAAAGATGAGCAGTCCCAGAAAGTAAAAGCAGCGCTCGCTCAGCTATCAGCGCAGCAACAGCAGATTTTGCATCTGGCCTATTACGAGGGGTTTACTCAGTCTGCCATTGCCCAGCGGCTAGATGCGCCTTTAGGGACTGTAAAAGCGCGGGCGCGGCGCGGACTGCTAAAGCTGAGAAAAATTTTGCAAGAGACCGAGGAGCAGGCTAATGGATGAGGTAGCCCCGTTGGAACAGCAGCTTTTGATCGCTGGGTATATCTTGGGCGATCTCAGTCAGGCAGAGGCGCGTTTGTTTGAACAGATGGCAGCGGCTAATCCGACAGTTTGGAAAGAGGTTGCTCAGCTACAGCGATCGCTAGACTCGGCCTACAGCGCCGAAGCACCGCCGCCGCCTGACTTGAAAACGGCTGTTCTGACGGCGGCTTTTCCGCCCGCTAGTTTGTCTGCTGCGAGCGCTGTAGCAGAGCGCCACCTTCCTCAGCGCTCATTTAATCTAGCCTTGGCTCAGTGGGCACTCGGCGGGCTAGGGGCAGCAGCGGCAGCGCTAATTTTAGCGTTGGGCGTACAAAACTATACGCTGCGGCAAGCCCTTCAAGCCCGGCAACCTGCACCCGTAGAGCAGTCTAAAGCCGAGGTAGCGTTCTCCCTGGCCCCGGTTGAAAACAGCCAGCCAGGAACGGTTGAACTTCTGGCAAATCCTAATCAATTAGAAGCTACGCTCAAAGCTGAGGGGCTGCCGCCCTTATCAGACGGGCAAGTTTATGCCCTATGGACGGTCGTAGCTGATAACGCACCGGCTACGACTGACAGCAAAAATGCCATTTTGACCGCTGTTTTTACAGTTGATGCGGCGGGCAATCAGACCCGGCAGATTGCGCTACCCAGCGTGTTTCGCACTGACGAAGCCGCGCCTACAGAAACTGGCAATAGGATAAAGGCGATCGCCGTCACTGTCGAATCTGCCGCCGCCCCGCAGCGCCATCAGGCAAGCCCTAGCTGGATACAGCGACTATAGGAGTAAGCAGAGCAGGCCAGTCAGAGCAGACTAAGCAGAGCAGGCCAGTCAGAGTAGACTAATCAGGGCTGCTGAATCTTTGAGTATGAGAGTGCTCTCTGGTCGCCGGAGCAAATGCTTCAAACTGACGGCGACGCTGCTGCCAGCGATGGATGGCCTCGGCCCGGCGCTGAGCACTGCTACTGGCATTGATCTCCACGTAGTTCTCTAAATTTTTTCCTAATTCTCTCTTCACGTCTTTTTCTTTCAGTTCTTCTTTCAGTTCTTTTTCTTCTAAGTTTTTCTCTAAGATTTGCGGCGGCGCTGTAGCCACCCCTTTTCGTACCTTTTTTGGGAGCGCTTGGGCAGACGGGCTGACAGATGCAAAGGGCTCGCTGGTCAGACAGCCGATCAGGTCACTGTCGTCGGTCTCTTGTAAATTGAGTGCCCGCCCTAGCTCATCTACTGTTTGAAAGCGGTGGGCCGGATTTGCATCCAGCATCCGCTTTAGCACTTGGAGAAAATGAGGGCTGATGCTAACTGAAGATTGCCACTGTAGGTGCTGACCTCGGGGCGCAGTGGCCAGTGCTACTGGGGAGCGGCCTGTCAGCAGTGCCAAGCAGGTCGCGCCTAGTGCGTAAATGTCGCTGGCGGGTTTGGGATGGCCGCAGATCTGCTCTAGCGGTGAGAAGCCAACGGTTCCTAAGGTGCGATCGCCTGCTCTCTTGGCCTCAGATTTGTCTGTATGGGCATAGCGATGCATGGTGCCAAATCCGGTAAGTACCAGCTTTTGATCGCGGCTGCGGCGAATGATATGAGCCGGTCTGATATCAAGATGCAGCAAATGCCGACGGTGAATGTAGCCAACGATGGGAAGCATCTCTTGCAAAAATTGCTGCACCTGCGGCTCGCTTTTGTGCCCGCTGCGGCTCAGCTCCTGCGCGAGTGTCATCCCCGGAATATATTCCTGCACGAGATAAAATTGGTCGCCGTCGGTGAAGTGATTGAGCAGTCGCGGGAGCTGCCCCTGCTGGCTGAGTCGGGCCATTGAGCGGGCATATCGCCGCAGCCGCCGACTGGTTCGCTCTTGTGCCAAATCCGTCTTGCCTGTGTAGTGAAGCTGCTTGATAACGCAGGGCAGCAGATCAGCTGTAGTCATGTCTTGAGCGAGATAGGTGTGGCTCAAGGTGCCGCCTAGCCTGCGAACAATGGTAAAGCGCTCCTCTAGAGGAAAGGCGGCTAAGTGGTCGGGCCGCAGCGAAGAAGATAGCGAATTCATGGCTCTCGGTAAAAATGCGTATAAAATCGAACTCTTGGATCGATGATGGTCGCACAATTACGGAGATGCCTACCGTACTGATTGGGTCTTCATACAGTCGGCTGAATAGGTAAAGAAAAGATGAAGGTGCTGCCAGTGCCCAGCTCACTTTGGGCGGTGATCTGCCCGCCTTGTAACTCGACTAGACGACGACAAATCGCTAACCCCACGCCCGACCCGCCAGAAACGCGATCGCGCGACCGATCTGCCCGCCAAAACCGCTCAAAAACATGGGGCAGATCTTCTGTAGAAATGCCAATGCCCGTATCAATGACCGCTATCCAGACAAAGCTCGCTTCGGCATAGGCCCGAATTTTGACCTCACCAGTAGGCGTGTGGCGCAGGGCATTGCTCAGGAGATTGACCAGCACCTGCTCTACCCGCGCCGGGTCGCCCCAGACCAGCGGTAAATTTTTGGCCATGTCAACTGTAATCCTGAGCGTTTCGACGCCCAGCAGCTGATCGGCAAAGCGATCGCTTACTTGAATAATCAGCGGGGCGATCGCCATTGGGCAAGCCTCAATCGGTAAATAGCCCGACTCTAGCTTAGAAAGCTCCTGCAAATCGTTGACTAGGCGCTGTAGCCGCTCGGTTTCGCGCACCAGACGGCCATAGGTATCGGGTGAAGGGGCGATCGCGCCATCGGCCAACCCCTCCAAATAGCCCTTGACAATCGTGAGCGGCGTCCGTAGCTCATGGCTCAGATCGCCCACCAGCTCTCGCCGCCGCTGCTCTACCCCTTCTAAATCATTCGCCATCCGATTGAAGCTATGGCCGAGCCGGTCAAACTCAGGAATATCTAGAGGCGGCACCCGCGAAGAAAAATCTCCAGCGGCAAATCGACGAGTGACCGTTTCCATTCGCAATAGCGGCCTAGTAATCCGCCACGACAGCCAGTAGCTCATCGCTCCAGCAGCGGCTCCCCCTAGAGATAATCGACCAGATCATGCCGCGAATCCAGGCGTCTTCAAAGCCGCGCAGTAGCTGCCCCTTGACCTGCTGAACACGCACGCCCTGACGCTCCATGCGCTCTAGCGTCACGACAAAATAGCGCGGCGTATAGAGGCGGCTGACCGAGGCCAGCGCAATAATGGCCACTGCCAAGACGACGAGCTGAGAAGTCAGCAGGCGACTGCGCAGATTAGCCTTGGGCTTAGCCGGCTTAGGCTTTGTCCGGCTGACGTTAGCCGAGCGAGGCGGGGTAGGTGGCGGGTTGACCATAAAACAAGATTGACCATAAAAGTGACGATAGACTACTTGCCTTCATCTTCAAACCGGTAGCCAACACCCACTACCGTCTTCACAAACGAGGGCGCAGACGGGTCTGGCTCAATTTTTTTGCGGAGGCGAGCAATGTGGGCATCTACTACCCGCTCATCGCCAAAAAACTCACTGCCCCACAGCTTTTCAATCAGCTGAGCCCGGTTCCACACCCGTCCCGGATAGCTCATAAACGTGGCCAGCAAATCAAATTCTAAAGGGGTGAGTTCGAGCACCGTTTTTAACGGCGTGTCTGGTTCTGACAGATTTTGGGTACTCTCCGCTCTAAGCTGACTGGCTACCCGCTGGTCAGTATCTACCGTAAAATGAGCTGTTTGATAGGTGTGAGTGGCTGGCTGACCGCCCTCTCTGAGGCTGCGGCGTAAAACGGCACGAACCCTAGCGACTAGCTCACGCGGGCTGAAGGGTTTCACTATATAGTCGTCGGCCCCGGTCGATAGGCCGATAATGCGATCAATTTCTTCGCCCTTGGCGGTCAGCATCATGATGTAAGGATCTTTTTTGTCTCGCTGCTGGCGAATTCTAGCGCACACTTCTAGCCCGTCAAGGCCGGGCAGCATCAGATCTAAAATGATTAAATCGGGTTGAATGGCGGCAAAGCGCTCAAGCGCGGTGTTACCATCCCGGCAAAGATGGCAGCTGAAACCTTCTTTAGACAAATAAAGCTGGATCAGCTCGGCAATTTCAGCCTCGTCTTCCACGATTAAGATGTCCATAGTCGATATCTGTTTCTAGTTGACTGCTCTGTTTGACTGCTCTGTTTAATTAATCTGTGACGAGGGCTGTAGCTACTCTTGATCTGGCTTTATCCCGCTCTATCCGGCTTCATCCGGCAAAGGCTGAGCGATCCTACCTGACCTATCAACTATTATTGATTTTTGGTGAAGACTCAGACAAATAGCAGCCGGTTGGCTTGCCCCAGTTGAGGCGGTAGCCTACTCTCTCTAAAAGGACTCTCTAAAAGGGTAGTGCATCTGACAGACGTTATCTCTTGACCGCACAGAAGTCATATGGCCCGCCCAAGTTCCCATCCAGCTAAAATTCCGCTATTCTATCTCCCAAATCTTCGCCCTCATCTTCGGAACTACCAGCGTTCTGAGCGAATGCTCTCGCCTATGTCTGCACTCACATTTGCCACCCTATCAGCAGAACTTGCCCAGGCCCTGTCTGAGCAACCCAACATGCCACCAGCTGCCACTGTGCGCTGCACGCTAGGCCGGGGCCGGGTGCTGGTGCTAGTGGAGTATCCGCTTGACAGTGCTCAAGCAGAGTTAGCAGCTGAGCAAACACTCGATTGGCTAGAGCAGTACCTGCGGCACTATTTTGATACGACCGGACTGCCTGAAGAAACGGCGGATTTGGCGGCGGCTGGTGAGGCGGTGGCTGTGCGGCTGTATCTAAAGCACTTTAGCGAAGCCAAGCCGTTTACGGTGAGGTCGTTTATCTGGAAGGTGGACGATGGCTTTGAGAATGTTTTTGGGGAGTCTCCGGCGAGCCCGGCAGTCGAGACAGTCGCAGAGACATCAGCGGTAGAGACCATAGAGACCATAGAGACGCCAGTAAGCAGCGATCGCCCCTACACTGACTGGATGGGTCGCGAGCTGGTTTTTCACGCAGCCTCAGAGCCAATCACTGAAAACTGGTTGCCTGATGCAGAAGAAGATGAGCTGATTCTTGCCGAGCTGGAGGAAGAGTATCTAAATCTTGAGCTAGAGGCAGAGACTGAGCTGGATTTGGATCCTAAGCTGGAGTCTGGCTGGGAGGCAATGATTGCACCTGATGAGATGGCGCTAGAGACCGATTCTGAGTGGGAAACGGATCTTGATTTGCACACAGCCTACGCGCCGCCAGAGCTATCTGATCTGGATTTGACAGTGGTGGATCTGCCGGACAGACCAGCGCCTGAGCCTTCAGCAGCCGATTTCTTTAGTCTTGATGAGACTGAAAGCAACGCCGCTAGTCTGTCAGCGCAATCGGACAAGAGTTTGGCCGCAGATTTAGAAGAGGCGCTAGAAAAAGCTTCAAAGCGCAGTTTTTCGGCCTATGACGCGGCTGACGGATCGATGAGCGATCGCCTACCGGATGACATCTTTACTGAGGTTGACTCTGATAGTGAGTTGACCAGCCGTGAGTTGATTAGCAATGAGCTCATCAACGGCGATGACCCCGACACTACATCAGCGGCAGATTTGTTTGACTTGGAGCGGGTTTTGTCAGACCAAGCAGATTTGTGGGACGCGGGTGATTCGGCTGTGGCCGGTGAAGAGGCTGCGCTTGGGGATCCGGCAGCGGCTGAACTGGCAGCGGCTGAACTGGCAGCGGCTGAGTCAGATGATTTGTTAGTGGGTGCTCAGTCTGGGTATGTTCAGCCGGAGAACGCCCACTCTGAAAACGATATGGATGAAGAGACAGATTATCTAGCAGCGCTAGAGTCAGAGAATTTTGAGTCAGCAGATTTTGAGTCAGCGGATTTTGAGCTAGCAGAGTCGGAACAGAGAACAGACGAGGCTGCTTATGAGTATGAGCCTAGTGAGCATGAATCTGAAGAATACGAATCTAAAGAATACGAATCTGAGGATGCGGTTTATTTCTTGGGACACGACGGCGATGAAGATGAGCCGTTTGAAGCAGTGGCGGCGATCGATGAAAGGGAGGTGCAGCGGCAGGGCGAACAGTGGCAGCAGTCTCGGGGCGACGCTCGAATCTTTGTCGGAGCGCTAGGATTTGTGGTGATTGGCGTGCTGGGGTTTGGGCTGACCCGGCCCTGTGGATTTGGGCAGTGCGATCGCATCCAGGTCGCTCAAGCTCAAGGAGACAGCGCAATTGAGGATCTGCGTTTGAACGATTCTTTGGCAGGTGTCGATCAGTCTAGAGCTGAGCTTAAGCGCGCTATTCAGCTGCTGAAGCCCATTCCGCCCTGGTCACGGTACCACTCCCAAGCACAGCAAATTTTGCCAGAATATCAGGATCAAATTGGCGCGCTAGACCAGGTGAGTGTAGCCCAAGAAAAGGCATACCAGGCGGCTGTGAATTCTCAAAATCCGCCTCATCCGGTCTCGACTTGGAACCAAGTGGCCGCTGACTGGCGAACGGCAATTAAAGCGCTAGAGGCTGTTCCGCCTAACAGTTTGGTGCGCGACCTAGCCGAGCGGAAGCTGGTCGAGTACCGGGCTAATCTATCGACGATTAAGCTGCGAATTGACGCTGAAACTAAGGCCGAAGAAAGTATGCGTCAGGCACAGCAGGCGGCTAGTTTGGGCACTCAGCAGGCTGAACAAGCCGAGTCTGTGGCCGAGTGGGAAGCAGCGCTAGCCTCTTGGGAATCTGCGGTGAACAACCTGAGGCAGATTCCTCAAGGCACGCAAGCTTACAGCGAAGCCCAAACCCTTTTGTCTGACTATCAGCAAGCTGTAAAAGCGGTGCGCGATCGCACTCAGCAGGCCCGCAGCGACAGCCGCAGCCTATCGCAGGCCAAACAGCTCGCCGCCGCCGCCCAGCAAGACGAAACTGATGAGCAGTGGAGCAGCGCCACGCAAAAATGGACGGCAGCGATCGCCCAGCTCAAAGCCGTTTCCCAAGAGACTAAGCCCCATGCCGAAGCCCAGTCCTTGCTCAGTCTTTACACCAGCGCTCTAAGTAAAGCTGAAAACAATCTGGCTGTAGCCCTGCGCTTTCGCCCCGTCGAGCCCCGTTTTTTTATGGCCTGTGGCACCACTAGCAGCCAAAAATGCACTTACTCCATGCAGGGCGGCAATGTGCGGGTAGATCTGTTTCAGGGGTATGACAGCGTGATCGACCAGACGATTACGCCGCCAGATCAGCGAACCGATATTGCCCCAACCGCTCAGCTTGTCAGTCAGGCCAATCAACTGCTGAAAGAAGTGACCGTACTGAGTACGCAGGCGCAAGTTCCTCTGAAGCTCTACGACGCTAAGGGCGACTTTCTAGCGAGCTACCAGCCAGATTTAAATGGATTTGTTCGCTAGCACCGGTATTTCTACGTTTAATTTTGGCTAGCGCTGGGGATCGATCAGCTGCATGGCTGGGGTGAAAAACTGCCGCATAATGCCGTATGTGACGATGAGTGCGGCAATCAGCGTCGCTAGGGCCAGCATGAACATAATCAGCATTTGAAAAAGGGCGGCAATGAGCGGATCGGCTCCTGCCAAAATTTGACCGGTAATGGCACCTGGCAAGGTGACTAAGCCCACCACCATCATGGCGTTAACGGTCGGAATCAAACCGGCTTTGATAGCATCCCGGCGATAGGCGATCGCAGCTTGAGCAGGCGTCGCGCCCAAGCTAAGATGGGTCTCGATTTCGACGCGGTTGTTGCGTAAGGCATTGACTAGGCGCTCTCCGGCGATGGATGACGCGGTCATAGCATTGCCCAGCACAATTCCCGTCAGCGGAATCAGATAGCGCGGGTCGTACCAGGGGTCAGGGCGAATCACCAGCACAATCACATAGGTCATCGTCACTAAGCCGCTGGAGGCTATAGCTAGCCACACCCAGGGCAGCAGCCGGGGCAAGTCGCGATCAATCCGGCTGCGAGCGACGATTGCCGCAATGGTCGCCATGCCCACGAGTACCGCTAAGACGGCCAGCGGGCTGCGGGTCGCGAAAATTATCGCTAAAAATAGCCCCACGCCCAGTAGCTGCACGATAGTACGGCCCGTGGCGATCGCCAGCAGTCTCGATAGCCCCAACTCCTGCCAGCTTGAGAGGGCAATGGCGATCGCCATCATCCCCACGGCCCACAGCATTCCTACTAAGCTCGGTTCAATCATGGTTTAGTCGTCATGGTCTAGCTGTGGTCTAGCTGTGGTCTAGCTGTGGCAATTTCTATGCTTAGGCTGACGGTCTTAGGCTGACGGCCTCAGGCTGACGGTTAGTGCGATCGCTCCAGAGCGGCCCACAGCATCCCCTATTCTCTTGCAAAATCACTATAGAATACATCCAGCTTATACAAAGCTAGGGCTTCGCCGTCTCAAACCGGCTCATACGCTCAAATTCAGTCTAGTCGTGTCATCGGTGATCCATCTCAGGTATCAATGTGAACCAAGTCATCCACCCAGTTCCTCCCCTCGATCTCACTCGCCAGTACGCCACCATTGAGCGTGACGTTAGCACGGCGGTGATGCAAGTGCTGGCTTCCGGCCAGTACATCAACGGGCCTGTCGTCGAGTCATTTGCTGAACAGTTTGGTCAGTATGTCGGCTCTAAGGAGTGCATTGTCTGCAATTCTGGCACCGATGCGCTGTATCTAGCCCTGCGCGCCCTGAATATTGGCCCAGGCGATCAGGTGATCACCTCGCCCTTTACCTTTATTGCCACTGCCGAAGCGATTAGCGCAGTCGGAGCGACTCCTGTTTTTATTGATATTGAGCTAGAAACTTTTAATTTTGATCCGGGTAAAATCGCTGCTGCGATCACGTCTCAGACCAAAGCGATAATGCCAGTGCATATTTTTGGTCAGCCAGTCGATATGGACGCGGTCATGGCTGTTGCGCAGCAGCATCACCTGCCGGTAGTTGAAGACTGCGCCCAGGCAACCGGCGCTCGGTGGCAAGACCAGAGAGTCGGCAGCGTTGGTCAAATTGGCTGCTTTAGCTTTTTTCCGACTAAAAATTTGGGTGGCTGCGGCGATGGCGGGGCGCTGACAACCGATGACCCTGAGATTGCGGCAACTGCTCGCCTGCTAAGAGATCACGGCAGTAAAGTGCGCTACCAGCATGAGGCAATTGGCATTAACAGCCGACTAGACGCGGTACAGGCAGCTATTTTGCAGATCAAGCTGCAATATCTAGAGCGGTGGAACGCTCAGCGGCAGGCCGTGGCCGATCGCTATCAGCAGTTGCTCAGCCCCATTACTGGCGTCCGTCCGCCTGTGGCTACAGCGGGCGGGCACAGCGTCTGGAATCAGTACAGCATTTTGATTGAGGGCGTGACGGCTGAGCAGCGCGATCGCCTGCGATCGCAAATGCAGGCCCAAGGCGTCTCGACGATGGTCTACTACCCGATACCGCTGCACCGTCAGCCGGTGTATGAGCATCTCGGCTACCAACCCGGCTCTCTACCCAATACCGAGCAGGCCGCTAGTCAAATACTGGCACTACCTATGTTTCCAGAGCTAACTGACGAGCAGCAAGATCAGGTGGTGTATGCCCTAAAAGATGCTTTAGCTAACCTTTAAGCAGCGGTTTCAAGTCGCCGCAGCCGGTTGTGTCAGATCAGCTATCAGGGCGGAATTCTGTCTATAGGTCTGCGTAAGTTGTAGTTTTGTATACTAAGATGAACAAAACTGCGAATGCTGTAACTGTACGGAAGTAACGATCAGAGGCAGTATTCCAAAGGCATTTACCGCTGGCAGTGTGTGCTCCCCTTGAGCCTCTGGAGTCTCCGCTGCTGACCGGGCTTGCCTGCTGCTAAAGAGAATGCACCCTGCTGACGCCGCCCTATGACAGACCTAACTGCTCCCAAAAACGCTGCTAACCCGCACCACATGCGTCGCTATGACTGGCAGGCGATCGCCCGGTACTACCGTTGGCGTCCGCTGATTATTATCTGGCGCACACTGGCCGTTTTTTGGATGCTAGGCAGCTTTGGCTTTAGTCTGCTGTTTGACCGAATTTTTCACCGCACTGCCTTTAATCAAGCGCGCCGGGCCGTCCGGCTCAGGCAGATACTCACCCAGTTAGGGCCAACTTTTATCAAGGTGGGGCAGGCGCTTTCGACCCGACCTGATCTGATCAAGCCCAGCTTTTTAGATGAGCTGGTAAAGCTGCAAGATCAGCTACCGCCGTTTTCCAACGAAATCGCGCGGCAGACGATCTACCGCGACTTGGAGCGCACGCCCGAAGAAATTTACAGCTTTTTCTCTGCCGAACCGGTAGCGGCAGCTAGCTTGGGCCAGGTCTACAAAGCCCGCCTCTATACTGGCGAGGAAGTTGCCGTTAAGGTGCAGCGGCCTAACCTGATGCCAATCATTTGCCGTGACCTTTATATTATGCGGTGGGCGGCCAGTTGGATTGCGCCGTGGCTACCGCTCAACTTGGGTCATGACCTGACGCTGATTGTTGATGAATTTGGCAGCAAGCTCTTTGAAGAGGTGGACTACCTAAATGAAGGGCGCAATGCCGAAAAGTTTGCGGCTAATTTTCAGGACGAGCCGCTGGTGAAAGTGCCGACGATCTACTGGCGCTATACCAGTGCGCATGTGCTGACGATGGAGTGGATCAATGGCTTTAAGCTGACTGACACTGAACGGGTGAAGCAGGCAGGGTTGGCTACGAGTGATTTGGTGGAGATTGGTGTCTCTGCTGGGCTTAGACAACTGCTGGAATTTGGCTTTTTTCACGCTGATCCTCACCCTGGTAATCTGTTTGCCATGCCCGATGGCCGCATGGCCTATATTGACTTTGGCATGACCGATCAGCTCGATTTAGAGACCAAAGAAACTCTAGTCGATGCGGTGGTTCATCTGATCAACCGTGACTACACCGATCTGGCAAATGACTTTGTGAAGCTGGGCTTTTTGACGCCCGATGTAGATGTCAGGCCGATTGTGCCCGCACTAGAAACGGTCTTTGCAGACGCGATCGGAGCTAGCGTTGGCGACTTTAACTTTAAGTCGGTTACCGATAAGTTTTCGGAGGTGATGTATGAATATCCCTTCCGTGTACCGGCCAAGTTTGCGCTGATTATCCGCTCTTTGGTCACTCAAGAAGGGTTGGCGCTGAGCCTTGATCCTGATTTCAAAATTGTTGAGATCGCTTACCCATACGTGGCCCGCCGCTTGCTGAGCGCTGAGACGACTTCTCTGCGTCGCCGTTTGATTGAAGTGCTCTTTAAAGATGGTCGGTTTCAGTGGCAGCGGCTGGAAAATCTGCTGCTGATTGCCCGCTCTGATCAGAGTTTTGACATTATTCCGACGGCAGGTTTGGGTTTTCAGTTTTTGATGTCAGAAGAGGGCCACTATCTGCGACGACAGATTTTGCTGGCGCTCACTGAAGACAATCGCCTGCATACCGAAGAGGTGCAGCGGCTGTGGCTGCTGATAAAAGATGACTTGCAGCCTAACCGACTGCTGGGGGCTGCTTGGGATGCGATCGCTGACTTCTCCAAAGAGCGAGCGGTTTCGCTAGTGCCGCCTGAGCTGGTTGGTGCTTTTCAGCAGACCGGTCGGCAAACTACGGGCAATCTGCCGAGGGAGCCTCGCATCCGCCTATAATAAGTTACCTGATCTACTCGACTTGATCATTCCCTTTGAGATGAGAGCCTCGCGCTGCTATGTATTACCCCCAAACGCCTCCTTACCTTTTATTGGTAGCGGGGCTGCTGATTGCTATCACCTCTGGCCTGGCTTTTTCCGCCGTGCTCAAAGAATCTGTTGGAGACTGGTATAAAAACCGCTCGACTCGCTCTATTTCAAAGCTTCAGGGCTTTGATTTACAGCTGCCGTTTGCCGGTATTTGTTTGGGCAGCTGTATTTTTCTCGCTTCTGGCATGTCTATCTTTGGGTTTTCTGCCAAGATCGCCTACGCCATGGCGACGCCGCTGATTTTTTTAAGTGCCGGGCTGGTGTGGTCTCAGCTTAAGAAAAACCTGGCCGCGCTAGAGAGCGGGAATACTCGCGCCTTCGAACTGGACGGCTTTTAGGCACAGTTTTTTTGAGCACAGTCTTTTTGGCCCTACTGAAACTGCCCAGTTTGTAAGCTCACAATCCGGTTGAGCTGGCGCTGAGCGAGGTTAGCTGCTTGGGCCTGATTTTGCGAGATATAGATATTGATGGCTGCCTGTAGCTGAGCTCGGGCTTCGTCGTAGCGCTGCAAGTCAGCTAGGGCGATCGCTTGGGCATAGTAGGCGTGGCCAAAGCTAGGTGCTAGGTCAAAGGCTCGGGCAAATTCATCAACGGCGGCTTCTAGCTGAGCCTGACGAACTAGCGCTATGCCTAAATTGTAGTGGGCTTCGGGGTAGTTGTGGTTGAGCGCGATCGCATTTTCAAACGCCTGCTGCGCCTGACTATATTCACCTTGTGCCTGGTAAATTAGACCGATATGGTAGTGAGGCTCGGGGGCGGCTGGGCTGGCGGCGATCGCCCGGCTAAACGATGCAAACGCTGCTGCCTGGTTGCCCTGCTGCTGCTGGAGCAGGCCAATATTGTATTGGGCAAGCCCCAATTCGGGGGCCAGTTCGAGGGCTCTTGTCAAGTAGCTCTCTGCTTGGTCAAGGTTTTCTCCCTCTAGCAGCGCTGCCCCTAAGTTGACATAGGCCAAGGCAAACGTAGGATCAGCCTGAGTTGCCTGCCAGAAGGCGGTTGCAGCTAACTGAAGCTGGTTGTTTTGCCGTTGGGCCAGCCCTAAGTTGTAATAGGCGGCGGCTGAGGTGGGGTCGAGAGTGACGGCACGATCAAAAGCGGTAATGGCTGCCTCAATGTTTCCCTGACGGACTAAGCCAATGCCTTCTGTAAGGGCGCTATCGGCGGCGCTCAGGGCTTGAGCGGTTATCAATGGGGGTGGGGTGGTCGGTCGGTCGGTTGGCAAAATCGCGCCAGATGCTCGGTGGTCGGTAGCGGCGATCGCTTTGTCTTCGGTGGCGTGAGCAGCATGCGTGAGCAGGCCGGGGTTGACCCCCATGGAAAAAAGTAAAACTAGGCAGGCTTGAGAATGGGTTAGCCGTTTCATGGCAGCTATCTGGTGAGACGCTTTCTTTACTGTACCGGTGGGGCGATCGCTACTGACAGCTTTTTGTGCCAGTTTATACCCTTTAAGGCGACGTGATTTGGCGATTCTGTTGCTAAGTTCTGTTGCTAGGTGCCCGCCGCTGCCGGGATAGCAGTGACGCTGGCCAAGTCAGCTGGCGATAGGTTGGGATTGACCACCTCGCCATCACGAAACCAAACGACGCGATTGGTCAGACGAGCGACATCGGGTTCGTGGGTGACCATGACCACGGTGATGCCGCTTTGATTGAGGTCTGAAAAGATATTAATCACATCTTGAGTGGTCTGGGTATCTAGGGCCCCGGTAGGCTCATCGGCTAGTATGAGCAGCGGCTGATTGACAATGGCACGGGCGATCGCCACCCGCTGCTGCTGTCCGCCCGAGAGTTGGTTTGGTCGGTTGTTGATCCGATTACCCAAGCCCACTTGATCCAACGCGGCGACAGCACGTTTTTTTCGCTCAGCGCTAGGAATTCCGGCATACATCATCGGCTGCTCTACGTTTTCTAGTGCGCTCAGATGGTTCAGTAGATGAAACTGCTGAAAGACAAAGCCGATTTTACGATTGCGAATATGGGCCAGATCGTCATCGTTAAGCTGAGCCACATCTTGCCCATCAAACAGATATTCGCCGCTGGTGGGCTGGTCGAGACAGCCGACCATATTCATCGCTGTCGATTTGCCCGAGCCCGATGGCCCCATGATCGAGCAGTACTCACCGCGCTCAATGGTCATATCAACGTTCCACAGGGCGCGGACTTCGGTATTGCCGCTGCCGTAGACTTTGGTGATTTGGCGAAATTGGATGAGGGGAGACATGGGGAGAGCGAGGGGCGGAAGGATGAGGGATGAAGGGTGAAGGATGAGGGATGAATAGGGAATTAGGGAAGGAGAAGGGGGAAGTCGGACTGATAAAACTCATTCTCTCGCTTTATCTTTTCTCCTTTCTCTTTAGGCGCTGCGGAGAGCAACGATAGGATCGAGCTTGGCGGCTTGGCGAGCGGGGACTACTCCAAAGAATAGACCAATGCTGCCGGAGACGCCGACAGCAACAACAACGGCCCGGAATCGATACACCCGCCTCGAATGGAGAAAATGCTGCAATCAGAAGAATACCGCTCGCGCCCAAGGCAGTGCCGACGACGCCACCAATGGCAGAGAGAATGACAGCCTCTATCAAAAACTGGCTGAGAATGTCTTTTTGAGTCGCGCCAATGGCCTTACGCAAACCGATTTCTTGGGTGCGCTCGCGCACAGAGACGAGCATGATATTCATAATGCCGATGCCGCCAACAAATAGGGAAATAGAGGCGATCGCAGCTAACATCAGCGTCAGCGCGCCAGTCACCGTATTGGCGATATCGAGCAGCGTATCTTGGCTTTGAATATAAAAGTCGTCGCTGTCGGTTACCCCATGCCGCAATCGCAGCAGGTTGGTCACCTGAAATTCAGCAGTTTCCATAGCTGCTTGACTGTTGGCTGAGATTGAAATAAAGCCGACATCGACGCCATAGGGAGAAGTGCGGCCTACGATTCGGCTGGCCAGCGTGGTAATCGGGATCATCACCGAATCGTCGTAGTCAAGACCCAGGTTAGATCCTTTTTTTTCAAGTATGCCAACAATCTCAAAGGTAGTGCCTTTAACGCGAATTTGTTGGCCCAGCGGGCTTTTGTTTTCAAATAGGCGTTCGGACAGGGTTGCGCCAATCACGGCGACTAGACTGTTCGAGCGCTGATCGAGGTCGTTGAGAAAGCGGCCCTGGGCAATCTCAAAGCTGCGCACGGTGAGGAAGCCTGCGGTGGTGCCAACGACGCTGCTGCTGGCATTGCGGCTACCGTAGCTGATGATGCCCTGAGTCGTTTTTTCGGCGGCGACAGCGGTAACAGAGGGCACTTGAGTTGCGATCGCATCTGCATCTGCCACTACCAAATTACGCTGCACGTCTAGATCTCCTAGCTGCCTAGCTTCGCGGTTGCCTGGGACAATAAACAGCACATTCGGCCCCAGGCTCTGCAATTGGCCATTGACGTATTTTTGCGCGCCTTCACCAATGCCAATCATGGCGATTACAGAGGCGTTGCCAATAATAATGCCGAGCATCGTTAGGCTGCTGCGCAGCTTATTAGCACTCAGCGTCTTGGTGGCCATTTTTAGGCTTTCGATGAAATCCATTGGGGATAATTGATCGGGGCAGTACGCCTATAGCGTAACCAATTTTTTTGGCGGGGCTGTAGCGGGTTTTTTCTGTCTAGGGGGCGATCGCCACAGCGCCCTCTGTTAGAAAGTGCCCCAACCACAATCACATGCCTGTAGGCAATTCAACCTATCAGATCCAAGTGTTAGACAAAACGTCTGTTCTCTCAGCATCAGCGATTTACTGTACTCATGTTGGCATAGCGATCGCCTGCGGCCACGCCCTGCGGCGCAACCGCATCAATCCGGTCTAGCTCAGCTTGAGATAGCACAATCTCCACCGCTGCTGCGTTTTCCTCCAGATAGCTGCGCCGCTTGGTGCCTGGAATCGGCACAATGTCATCGCCTTGAGATAGCAGCCAGGCCAGAGCGAGCTGCGCTGGCGTCACGCCTTTTTCTTGGGCGATCGCTTTCACACGATGCACCACATCCAGATTCTTAGCAAAGTTCTCGCCCTGAAAGCGAGGAGAATGGCTGCGGTAGTCATCGGCGGCAAAGTCATCCGGGCTTTGAAACGCGCCAGTCAGAAAGCCCCGACCCAGAGGGCTGTAGGGCACAAAGCCAATGCTTAGCTCTCGCACGGTGGCCAAAAGCTCATCCTCAGGTTCCCGACTCCAAAGCGAGTATTCCGTTTGCAGAGCAGTAATCGGATGCACCACCTGGGCGCGGCGGATAGTCTCAGGGGCGGCTTCTGACATGCCTAGATAGCGCACCTTCCCGGCCTGCACCAGATCTGCCATCGCGCCAATGGTCTCTTCAATCGGCACGGTCGGATCTACCCGGTGCTGATAGTAGAGGTCAATCACTTCAACGCCCAATCGCTGTAACGAGGCATCGCAGCACTGCTTAACGTACTCTGGCTTGCCACTGACGCCGCCCCAGCCGCCGTCGGCAGTGCGCACGTTGCCAAATTTAGTGGCCAGCACCACCTGGTCGCGCCGGTCTTTAATCGCTCGGCCTACCAGTTCTTCGTTGGTGAAGGGGCCATACATGTCGGCAGTATCAATGAAGGTGACGCCGAGTTCAATGGCGCGGTGGAGAGTGGCGATCGCTTCCTTCTCATCTCGATTCCCGTAGAACTCTGACATACCCATGCAGCCAAGCCCGATGGCAGACACTTCTAGCTGACCTAACTTGCGAGTTTTCATTACTTATCTCCTACTTTTTCAAATACTTCTTCCACAGCGCCCATGCCGTTGAGCGCAGCGGGAAACCCGGCATAGACCGCCATCTGTATCACCACTTCGACAATCTCTTCGCGGGTACAGCCCACATTGAGCGCTGCCTGAATGTGAACTTTGAGCTGAGGTTTGGCGTTGCCCAGTGCGGTCAGCGCAGCTACTGTTGCAATCTCCCGCGATTTCAAGTCCAGCCCAGGGCGACTGTAGATATCGCCAAACGGAAACTCGATCACATAGCGGGCCAGGTCAGGAGCAACTTTCTTCAGACTGGCAATGACCTGTTCGCCCGCTGCGCCATCAATGGCCTTGAGCTGCTGCCACCCCTGCTGAAACCGAGCCGATTGGGCTTCAGGGTGAATGGATTTATCCGGTGGTTTAACCTGAGTCATAGTGGTTTTCCTCTAATCTGGAATAGTGCTGAATCTTCCAGTCGATGACGGCAAGATTGTCCTGAAGCTGCTGAATTTGCGCGGCAACGGCTTCTCTGTGAGCTTCTAGAATCTGCCGCCGTTGGCCGAAAGCCGAATCGGGATGAGACCTCACCAGGGCCGCGTACTGCTGCATTTGGCGGATGGGCATCCCCGTTAGCCGCAGCTTATTGAGAAACTCAATCCATCGCAGGTCATTGGCTGAATACCGGCGATGACCAGTAGCCGAGCGACCCACTGGCGCGATCAGACCGCAGCGCTCGTAATAGCGCAGGGTGTGGCCACTGAGACCGGTGCTTTCAGCGGCCTGCTGAATGGTGAGTGCCTGTTCCATATCTGCACAGTAGAGGTTAGAGTACGCTCTAAGTCAAGCAGAAATTTTCAAATGTATCAAACCAGCCTAGCTTTGAACAAAGCTGTACCTTGGGCGTATAGGTTAGGCAGAAACATAAGTTAGGCAAAAACATAATCTAGGTAGAAACATAATCTAGGCAGAAATAGCTGCTAGCTGCTTAGCCCAATCTGTATCGGTTTCTGTGATCTCGCTGGCAGGCGGCATTTTTCGCAGGCGCAGCAGTTCTGAGATGGCGGCAATATCGCGATCGCGCCCAATTCCTGAGACCGCCATTACCTGATTGTCTTTAGCGTAAAAGGCCAGAAAATCTTTCTCTTCTAAATTGCCTTGAATAATGGTGTCGTCCCACGCTTCGGCATGACCCACGTAGCGCAGCTTTATGTCAAACTGACCTGTCCAGAAGAAAGGGACTGCTTCAAAAGTAATCTTTTGCCCTGCCATATTACAAGCTGCGATCTGCCCCTGTTGCATCGCTAGTCGCCAGTGTTCTATCCGCACGGGCTGACCGGTGATAAAGTGTGGAAACTGAGCAATGTCGCCAGCGGCATAAACGTTGGACGTTGCCTGCAAATATTGATTGACCAGTACGCTGCCGTCTTTTTCATCCATTAGCAGACCTTCAATAAAGCCTGTCGCAGGCTGTACGCCAATGCCCACAACGACCAAATCGGCCTCTAGCTTTTCGCCGCTATCTAGCTCTACCGTTTTGACTGTACTCTCTCCATGAAAAGCCTTCGCCTTGGTCTCTAGCTTAAACTTTACGCCTTCAGACTCGTGTACCTGCCGGAACAACTGCCCAACTGATTCTCCTAATATGTTTTTAAAGGGAATTTTGTGCGAGGCCACCACAGTGACATCTAGTCCTTGCTGCCTGAGGCTAGCAGCTACCTCCATGCCGATGAAGCCATCGCCGATAATCACTGCCTTGTTTGCGCCTTTAGCAGCTTGTAAGATTTGCTGAGCGTCTTCGGCGTGTCGCAAGGTAAACACGTTTGATTTGTTCGCACCGTCGATGGGGATCTGACGCACCTTGCCACCCGTTGCTAGCAAAAGTGCGTCATAGCTCAGTGTGTTTTCGCCATAGGTCAACTGCTGCGACTCAGGGTCTAGTGTCGTCACCCGAGTTGAGGTCTCAACTTCGATGCCATATTTTTTGTAGAAGTCAGCCGGGCGAAGAAGGTCTGGGCCTTTGGCCTGATCGCTTTGCAAGTAAGCTTTGCTCAATTTTGTGCGGTCATAGGGCAGCTCGCTGTCGGCAGTGAGCATGACAATCCGGCCCTGATAGCCCACTTGTCTAAGCATCTGTGCGGCTGCATTTCCGGCTGCACCGCCGCCAACGATGACAAAGACTCGCTGGTCGCTTTGCAAGTCTGGTTCAGCCAAGTCAGGCATGACGTGTTCTTTGCTGTTTGCTGGCAGTTCAACGTAGACCGTGCCTGCCTCAACTTGAACGGGATATTTTGCCAGATTGTCGCATCCCGGTGGCTCAATTTGTACGCCTGATTCGGCGTCGTAGCAGGCATTGTGCCAAGGACAGACGATTCGACCCGCGTGCAATATTCCTTTGGCTAGGGGCGCGCCATAGTGGGAGCAGTGAGGAGCGATCGCACTAAAGCCATCCTCAGATCGAACCAGCAAAACTTCGCTGTCAGCAACCGAGAACTGTTGCATTTGTCCCATTGTTAGGTCATCAACTTGACAAACCGATACTCTCTGAGAACTCATTTATCTTTCCTTCGATCTACTGCCAAACGGCTTTTCTGCCAAGATAGTGAAAATCAGCACCTGCTAACCTCTCTCATTCGACACAGGCAAATTTTTCCCTGAGTAGATAGATATGAGAATGTTAAAAGCTGAGTTGAGTTCGGCCTGATAGGTCAATGAATATCGTTGCCGCAGTCCGATGAGTTCTGTCCTATGCCTGACATACCCGGTTAGGTTGTTCAGCTTGGTAGAGTCTGCGAATGTGTCTCTAGGGGGGCAACCGAAAACTGACCTGCTGGAATAATAGGGGGTGCGAGTAGGCGCGGCTGGAAACATGGCTAGTGTCAGGGCTAGTGTCAGGAGAGGGGTTGCTTAGCAAGCTATCCTGCGAGAGAAAAACGGACATCCTCAGAAAAATCAGCGCCTATGTCTTCAAAATCACGCCTATCTGCTGTATTGCTAGCTATTATCGCGACCGTCCTAACGGTCGCTGCCCTACACGCCATTCGTCCGGTCGCTATGCCATTAGTCTTTGCGGTGCTGATCGCAATTTTGGTCAATCCGCTGCGGAATTGGCTGAATAAGAAGGTGCCTCGGTGGCTGAGTTTAGCTGCTATACTCGCTGCTATTGTAATTGTTCTTAGCATTTTGGGGGGCGCTCTGCTGGTCAGTTTTGAGCAGCTCAAACCTCAACTGCCTGACTATGCCGAACGGATGCAGCAACTGTGGCAAACAATATCTCTACGGTTAGAAAACTGGGGGATTTCTGTTGGGACTAATTCACTACAAAGCAGCTCAGCCTGGCAAAGCGTTTTCAGGCAAGCGATAGGCGGTAGTAAGGCAGTCCTAGGGAGTATTAGCTTGTTTATTCTAATTATTTCTATGCTGGCGCTGCTGTTATTAGAAGTGGATGAGTATCGTGATCGCACCCAATCCGCCTTCTCTTCCTCGACCAGTACCCGGCTGATTGACGCCTTTTCTAATATGAGCCAAAAGCTGCGAAGGTACTTTGCGGTAATGACCTTCACCAGCGTTCTGACAGGCGGTCTTACGCTACTTTGGTGCTGGATACTTGGGGTTGATCTGGCGCTGGTCTGGGGACTGGTTGCTTTTGTATTAAACTTTGTGCCGACGCTGGGATCTATTGTTGCGGCTATTCTTCCAGCGTTGGTAGCGTTGCTTCTTCAAGGCCCGATCAAAGGATTGGCTGTTTTAGCAGGGCTAGCTATTATTCAAGTTGTCTTGGGTAACTTTGTCGATCCTCAGCTCCAGGGCAAGTACCTTCAGCTATCTCCGTTTGTAGCATTGCTCTCGGTTGTTTTTTGGGGATGGGTGTGGGGAGCCCCCGGCGCTTTCCTGGGTGTCCCCATAACTACTGCAATCATTTTGCTGACGAGCGAGTTTCGCCGAACTCGCCCCATCGCGGTCATGCTAGGAGATTCTAAAACAGCTCGGTAGTCTGCTGTTTTGATCTCATTATAATGAAGCACAGGGTTTCCCCAAAATCTGCTGTGAAAGAGGAAGGTGCTGATGACTTGATAACTTTTGGCGTTAGTTGCGGCCAAAGGTTAAGTTTTCTAGGCTCTGGCCGGGCGGCAGGTCGATAAAGACGCGATCGCCTGCCGCTAGTCCATCAAGTACCTGAATGCGATCGCCTACTTGAGATCCTAAAACGACTGGTTCGAGCTGCGCTTGACCTGACTCTCCGGGGACGAGTACGCCGGTCTCTCCGCCCTGGGTAATCACCGCGACCGCTGGCACTACGAGCGCGTCGGCTAGCCGCTCGCCAATGAAGGCAACTGTGGTATTCATATTGGAGCGTAGCTGGTCAGTGCCTGTCAGCAGCCGAACCCGCACTTGAAAGACGGTAACGTTTTGGCGTTCAATTGCTTCTGGTGCAATCAGCCGCACGGTTCCTTTAAAGGTCTCTTCTGGGAAGGCATCGGCCTGAATTTCAACTGACTGGCCAACCTTGATGCGGCTGATATCGGCCTCGGGGACTTCGGCAATCACTTCTAGACCGCTGGCGATCGCTACAATCGCTGTGGAAGTGGCAGAAGTGACTTCTGAAGCGGTAGCTGTCGGCGTCACAAAGGCCCCCTCAGAGGCAAAGCGCTGGGTGACAGTGCCGTCAAACGGGGCGCGGATTTGGGTGTCGTCGAGCTGAGACTGTACAGCCGCTAGCTGGCCCTGGGCACCTTGCAGTCGGGCTTCGGCCTGAGCGATGGTCTCAGTATCGCTGCCGTTTTGCTGATCGATTAGGCGTTGCCTGGCCTCTGCAAGCTGGGCGATCGCCTGATCAACTCCGGCCTGCGCGCTGCGACTATCGCTGAGATTGCTGTCTAGCTCACTGCGGGCAATGGCTCCCCGGTCGTAGAGGCTCTGGCTGCGAGCGCTATCGGCCTGGGAAAGGGTTAGGCGGGCGCGGGCATCGTCGAGCTGAGCCTGCGCCGCAGAGACGGCAGCTTCGGCTTGAGCAATATCGGTGCTGGTAGCCCCCCTTCTAGCTTCGTCAAGCTGGGCTTGGGCTTCGGCGACTCCGGCCCGGCGCTGGGTGAGCTGAGCGTCAATCTGTTCGCGGTTCATTTGAGCAATTAGCTGGCCCTGGGTGACGCGATCGCCCTGCTCTACAAAAAGTTCTTGAACGATGCCCGCCGATTTTGGACTGAGATTGACGGTGCGTTCGGGCTGCACGCTGCCGCTAGCGGTGATTCGCACGGTTAGTTCAGTGGAGGCAACCGGAATGGTTAGGGCTTCTAAGTCGTAGTTAGGGCCACGGCGAGAGAGGATAAAGGCGATCGCACCAGCGGCAACTAACCCAATCAATCCTAACCCAATCAGCCAGGGCAAAGGACGTTTGATCCGACCAAAAAGAGGCAAACGCATGAGAGATAAACGCATAAGTAGAAAGGCTTGCCAGTTAGCAACCTAGCAAGCCCTCTCTATAGGATATCGGTTATGAACGGAGATCGCTTTTAGTGGCGATGGCTAGGTTCTGCCGCCGCATGAGCGTGACTCTTTTCAGGGTGATGCCCGTTGGCTTCGGGGCTATGCCCGGCGTGATCGTGCCCGGCGTGACTGTGACCCGCATGGTGGTGAGAATGCGAATGCGCATGATCTTGAGCGTCCGGCGCAGCACTTCTCAGCTGCGGATTGACTGCCATCGGTTCAGCGTCTAAGAGCGCCTGAATCTGGCTATCTGCCCAGTCAGCAACCATCTGCATAAACTCGGGATGGTCGTTCACGCAGTCCATTTGCACATAGGTGACTTCAGGGTGCTTGCGCCGCAGCTGGTGAATGATGTGATCGACATCTAGTAAGGTCTCGTGGTTTTCGGTGGCAAAGCCAATAGGCATAAAGACCAGCGAAGTCGCGCCCAGGTCAATCAAATTTTTACCGGCTAGCGTTACGTTGGGCTGAGTCCACTCAATCAGCGGCGTATCGTGGTTAAGCCAGCCGATGGAGATGAGCGGGTACTTGTAGATCAGCTTTTCGCGTACGGCGTCGTAGAGCTTCTGGCTTTCGTCAATACCGGAGGTGAAGCCTTTGGCCTTGTGAGGACAGCCGTGGTTCATCAGTACGATGCCGGTTTGCGACGGTAAATGAGCCACCGCTAGCTGCTTTTCAATTTTTTCTTCAACCATGTCAGCTAGCAAGCTGATGTAGCGATCGCGATCATAAAAAGAAGGAATATAGCGGGTGCCTTTCAGCCAGTGCTCGCCGCTGCCTGCTAGCTTGGTCAGCGCGTCGTTTACCTGCTCTACGGCAATACCGCTGGTAAAAATAGAATCGACTACCAGCAGCGGATAGATCAGTAGCTTGCTAAAGCCTTCTGCTTTAATCGTCGTGAGCACCTGTTCGGGCAGATGCGGCGCACAGAAGTTAAATGCCTTGAAGACTTTGATGCGATCGCCCCAGCGCTGCTGTAGGCAAGCCTCTACGCCTGCCCGCTGCCCTTCAAAAATGGCGTTGTGAGGCGAAATAAACTGGTCGTGCTGATGGCTCCACTCATGCAGGTCAAAGACAGCCAGCAGCTTGGCCAGCGGCGGATATATCCAGGTTGGCACGGGGGCAAATTTGGCTGTGAGCAGATTCAGCGCTTGCTCGTTGTAGTTAGCAAAGTCTTCGTAGCTTTCGACTTCGCCATAGCCCATGAGCAGGACAGCTACACGGTCATCAGAGGTAGTCGTCGAATCAGCCGGGCGCTGGGTTTGAATAGCAGTCATACAGTTTTCTCTAAGGTTGTCTGAGGTCAGGTTGTCTGGGAGCAGATTTAGCTAATCTTATTTAGCTAAACTGAATGATTTTGGCTTTTGTAGCCGCTTGATATCTTCGGTTTAATTCTTGGACTTAATTCTTTTTGATCTAATATTTACAGACTCGTCGCTAATCTCTTCGCCAATGATGATAATCGAGCATTGTTGCGTTCAAATTAATGCTTTAAGAGTGTAGAGGTATCATAGCGCACTCAAAAGGTCGATATATCGCTCTTTGGTAGAAGAAAATCTGTAGTTTATGCAGGCGATCGCCCTTGCAACTCAGGTTTTCGACTCCATTGCAAAGTCAATTATACAGCGGTGGTAGAAAAATATCAGCGAGCCAAAAACCGCTGCTAAAAGCGTTCAAAACTTCTAACGTTATCGCCTGCCCGCTAGCACTTTCGAGCGTTTCTCGCTTATAGGCTGAAGAATCGGCTGCGAGATAGTAGGCTCAAGGCTCGTCAAGGTCTACTCTTCCCAAAGCCGTCTTCTGGGCTTTCCTTGCAGGCGCTGGTGGGTGTCTCGCAGTAGGGCAGGAATATCCAACTGCTCGGGGCAGCGCGGTAGGCAGTCGCCGCAGTCGGTGCAGCGATCGCCCCGCCGACCCGGAAACCAATGCCCCGCCTTTTCAAACATGCCGTAGCGATACTGGCCAAAGGCGCTCATGTCATAGGCTACCGCCAGGTTTCGGAGCCGCAGCACTTCTGGAATGTTGATAACTTCAGGGCAGGGCAGACACTCGTGGCATTGGGCGCAGCGATCGCTTCCCAATACCTCTCGCTGATGGCTATCTAATCGTGCAATTGCCTGCTGCTCAGCGCGACTCAGCGGCCCATCGCTATCTGCCATTTTGAGCGGCCAGTCTAGCTCCGCCGGGATCGCCGGGCCAATGCTGAGCGTGGTAATCCGTGGGTCGCTCAGCAGCCAGCGGTAGTTGAGCAGCAGCGGATCAAACGGAGCACACAGCGCTTTGAGCTGCTCAGGAGGGGTATAGAGCATCCCCGCTTTGTCGGCTGGGGAAATGATGAAAACGCCCATATCTTGCTGATGGGCCTGCGCGATCGCGGGGGCATTGCGCTGAAAAAAATAGCTGTAGTGCAAATTGACAAAGGCAAAGGCTTGAGTGGCGATCGCCGCTTGAATCACCTCTAGTGGCCCGTGGGTCGAAAAGCCCAAATGCCGAATGCGACCGTCAGCCTGAGCGCGGGCGATCGCCCCCAGCATATGAACTTGCACCCATTTCAGATGAGCCGCCGTATTAATGCCGTGGATCGCCAGACAGTCCAGATAGTCAACCCCTAAGCGAGCAAGCGAACCGTCTATTGCTGCGTCAATCTGACCGGCTGTGAGCGTGGGCGTAAGTTTGCTGGTAATGACTAGCCGATGGCGATCATGAGCGGCGATCGCCCAGCCCACATAGGTCTCACTGTCACCGTAGGCAGGCGCAGTTTCTACGTGGTTAATACCTCGCAAAATGGCCGCCTTCAGCACATCAGCCGCCGCCGCTGCCGAAGCAAATCGCATCGTGCCCAGCGAAAAAACAGACAGCCGCAGCTCAGTTTTACCCAAACGGCGGTGGCAAAGCCTTTCTCTTAAAAAATCGCGCATCGGCTATTTTATGTAGAATGGCCCCGCTCGGCAAAGTCAGCAGGGCTAATATCAGAAAGAAAGGCGTGAAAGGCTTCTTTTTCGGCGGCGTCGGCTTCCTGATCAACCGGCATTGCTGCATCGACCACCACCTCCTCCATCACCCAAATCGGCGCATTCACCCGCAGCGCCACCGAAATAGCATCACTTGGCCGGGCATCTAGCTCCTTTTTTTTCTTACCTCTGCCGACCGTCATCACCGCATAAAAGGTATTGTCTCGCAAGGCGTGAATGACAACTCGCTGCAAGGTCATGTCCCAAGCAGTTAGCAGATTGACTAATGAGATCATGAGTCATAGGTCGAGTCGGCGTTTCGCCCTCTAGCACCGAATTAATAGCCCGCGCCTGCTCAGGGGAAATAAAAATAGGCAGCTGCCGCCGCTGCGAGCTATCTCGCAGCAAAACGATTGGATTTCGACTTCCCGCATCGACCGCAATCCCAGCCACAGTCATCTCAATCATCGCCTAGCCCCTTAGATTCGCCAGAGAAACCTTCACTAAACAGACGCATGCCCTACAGACCCACCTCCTCTGATGCTTGAGAGTCCGATAAGCAATCTTAACTTTTAGGCAACCTTTAAATCAGTATCTGTTAAGTCAGTGTCAACCCATTGCCCCGCAAATTAGGTTCTGATGTGCGCAGAGCTTAGTTGCAGGGAGGGCCTTTAAAAGCCACAAGCAGAATTTTATATACTCTAGGCTAAAGCGATTTTTGTCAGAAAGCAGCGTAAGATAAAAAATCTTTATCGAAGATTATGACATCTGTAACGCTACAAACCAGTTGAATCAGTCCAGTCGAATCAGTCCAGTCGAATCAGTTGAGCGGTCATTCATCGTGTTTACAGGATTAGTGCAAAGCTTGGGCCAATTGCAGCACCTGGGCCAATATCAGTTAAAGATAATTTGTCCGACGGCTAGCGATCCGATCTTAACTGGGATCGCGCTGGGTGACAGCATCGCAGTGGACGGTGTTTGCCTGACGGTCGAAAAAATTCTCACCCAAGGATTTGTCGCCTCAGCCTCGCCCGAGACCTTAGACAAGTCAACGCTGGGCAAGGTGCTAGACAATGGCAGAGTCAACTTGGAGCCTTCGCTGCGGGTCGGCAGCAAAATTGGCGGTCATTTTGTCACTGGCCATGTGGATGGAATTGGCCAGCTAGATCGCGCTGAGCGGGTGGCTAACGCTTGGGAAATCAGCTTTAAACAGGTCAGTCCTCGAGTGGCTCGCTACATTGTCAATAAGGGCAGTGTGGCAGTTAATGGCATCAGCCTGACGGTCGCTGAATGCAGCCAGACGGGCGACTGGTTTTCTACGGCTGTGATCCCGGTTACCTACGCCGAGACTAACTTGCAGTACTTGCGTCCTGGCGACTGGGTAAATCTGGAGGGCGACGTGCTGGGTAAGTATGTAGAAAAATTTCTGGGCGATCGCACCCGCAGCACCCCCTCGCCTGCATCCGGTATCGGCGAACCTTCAGAAGACCTATCGATGGCCTTCTTTGCAGAGCATGGCTATTTGTCTTGATTTCACTTAAGCCCTATTGATCTTACGTTAAGGACAGTACAGCGTCTCGCGGGTATCTCTACCCGTAACCGGGTTAGTGCCGCTAGCAACTTCGCACAGCATATTGTTAACCCGAGGATCAAAAAGCACATCTGTAAAGTCAGCGCCTTCTATATTAGCGTCACGAAAATTGGCGCTGATGACGTAAGCCCCTTCTAAAACAGCGTCCTTGAGATTTGCCTTAATCAGCGTCGCACCGTCTAGCGTTGCGCCTCTAAGATTTGCCCCTTCTAAATTCGCCCGATCAAGATGAGTGGTAAATAGTCGCACCCTTTGCAAATTTGCATAGCTTAGGTTTGCTTCTGTCAGGTCGGCGCGGGTGTAGTCATTGTCTGTAAGGTCTTGTCCTGAAAAATCTTGCTGCCGTAAGTTTTTGCGATCAAAATTGGTGGCATAGGCAGCTTGGCCCTCGTTCACTGCGCCCAACGTCAGCCCCAACACAAGCATCAGAACCGTCATCATTGACCAGAAGCGCTGTACCTGAGTTAGATATTTTACTGCTGCCCAACCGCCTTCGAGAGCCTGCTGAATCTTTGCCATCTGCCGCCTGTGCCACTTAAGTGTAAAGTCAATCCTACCGAAGAAGCGGGATCACTTAGTCAAGTGTTCAGCAGATCGATACAATCGCAGGTGAGATCTCAGTATTTAGAAGGCAGTGGACAGGAGACAGTATTCAGAATTGGGCTTATCTCCTGTCTCCTGCCTCTCCCTAACCAAAAAACGGCTTTCCCAGTTCCTGCAATCGGTTAAGAATAGGCCGCTGCACATTTAAAAAAGTGCGAGCGCAGTTACGGCCTGGCATACCGGAAATAGCGCCGCCGGGATGGGTGCCCGCCCCGGTCAAAAAGAGTCCTTCAATAGGCGTTGTATAGTTGGCAATCTCTGGCAGCGGGCGGAAAAATACCATTTGATCGAGGGTCATATCGACGTGGTAGTAGTTGCCTTTGTATGCGCCAAGGCGATCGCCTAACTCAGCCGGGCTCTCCACATTTCGAGCAATAATTGACTGCTTGATATTCGGCGCATAGTCTGCAAACTTATCGATGACGCGATCAGCGACTTTATTTTTTAGCTCATCTGTCCAACCCGTGCCCGCATAGCCCGTTCCTTCCGCGCCATTAATTTGATACGGCGCAAAAAACTCCACCCACAGCGTATGCTGGCCCGTCTGGAGCCATGCTCGGGTCGCGCATGGTGGGCACCACCGCATAAAAAGAAGGATCGTCGATCGGAATATTGCCAATGGCAGGCTCGTTGATGAGCAATTTCGACCTGCCGCACTGAGTCGGCAATTAGTACAGAGCCAATTAAGTACTCATCCCGGTGGTTGTGATGCTCAAAGCGCGGCGCTTCGGAGAGGGCACAGTCAATCCTTAGAATGGTTTCGTTGTTGTTGACAATTCGTCTGTCTAGGCGCTCTCTAAGGTCTTTATCGACTGCGGCCACATCGCCTGGCTCTATCAACTGCAAAAACACTCGCTTGGCGTCGATATTGGAAATCACGCCTAGCTTGGCCCGATATTCTTTGCCACCTTCTACCTCAACACCAACGGCTCGTTTGTTATCAATCAAAATCCGCTTAACGTTTTGATCAGTCAAGATAACGCCGCCTTTAGCCTTTACCAAGCTTTAACAGGGACTGCACCAGTGCGCCCGTACCGCCTCTAGGTCTTGCCATGCCGGGGTTATGCCGCATCGACATCATCATGCCGCCGACCGAAATAGTCTTTTGCGAAGGCGGCGCGCCAAACTCGGAGGCTAACCGGGCTAGAGGCGCTCTGATAAACTCAGAGTCAAAATATTCTTCTAACAGATCTTTTGGGCTAGTCAACATCGTCCGAATCAAGTCGAGCGACTTGTGAGGCCCGCCCAGAATGCTCAGCAAATTTTGAATGCTCTTGATGTCGTAGTTGCCCAAAATATCGAAAATGGCCTGAGGCGGCGCGTTGAATACGGGCTGAATTGCTTTAGTAAATCGCTGCCAAAAGTCGATGAATTCTTCGTACTTTTCGGCATCGCGAGGGTTGAACTGGGCGATTTCTGCGCAGGTTTTTTCGAGTGAGCGGTGGGACAAAAAGTACTTGCCATCGGGATGCGGACAGAATACGGTGGGATCGCAGAATAGGTATTCTAAGCCGTATTTCTCTAGCTCTAGCTCTTCGACAACCGGGCCTAAATGAATAAATTCATGGTCAATGGCGCAGCGGTTGAACTTAAATCCGGGGGCTGCTTCAGGTAAGGTTTCTTCGGTTGTGGCCGCACCGCCCGGAATCGAGCGTTTTTCTAGTAGGGCAACGCTATAGCCTGCTTTAACAAGTAGGCGGCGCAGACCAAGCCATTGTGCCCGGCCCCGATAATGACAACGTCGTAAGTTTGCATAACAGAGCTTCCTAAGCGTAGAGAGGAGTAAACCAAAAGTCGCTTATCCTTTCTTAACAGAAGCGCTTTAGCGTTAGAGTCCGTCGCAGTGTATAAATGCTGCCAACCATTGGCCGACCATTAGTTAGGCAGTGTGGTTGACAGCTTGGTCAAACTAAAGGCCGGGTGAAGCTAAAGGCCGGGTGAAGCTAAAGGCCGGGTGAAGCTAAAGGCAATTAAGTGCATCGCGATCAGAAAACAACTGCCAGAATAAAGTCGGCAGCAAAACGCGCTAGAAGTTAAGACAAAGACTCTAGATGCTGAAAAAAAACAGTGGGTATTGCTACTGGGCATTGCATCCAAGTGCTGCTTCTCCAAGTGCAGCCTTAACGAAGTGCTGCCTTAACGAAGTGAGAGAAGCTTTTGCCTGACCGTTCTTTCTCAATGACGAGCGGTAAAATGATTGGGACTTGAGCTAACAGGACAGCTTGATTGAAGGCCCAAATATCGGTGAACATCTGCATTGTTATGTCTACACAGATTTTGGCACTTTTGTCTAAACTCTAGTAAACGCAATCAGTGTACTTAGGCAGCGTCTACTCGGCTTCACTGCCTGCACCCATTAAATCAGCGATGAGCTGAGTTTGTGGAAAGGGTTCTAGCAAGAGCTTTTTGACCATGATCGTCAGCGGCAGAGCTAGGAAGGCACCAATAGGGCCGAGTATCCATGACCAAATAATGACGGACAGAAAAGTGACTAAGACCGACAGATCTAGCCCTTTGGCCAGGTAGCGGGGCGCAATCACCATGTCAAAGAAGTTATTGATGACAACATAGGCGATCGCAAATAGTACTGCCTTTAACCATCCCAGCTCAATAATTGCAATTAGCAGCGGCGGTATCAGCGCGATGTAAAACCCAATATTGGGCACGAAGTTAAAAGCAAATGAGAGCACTCCCCACAGCACAGCAAAGTCTAAACCTAAGATCCACATCAGCAGCATTTGAACGAGCGCGGTCAGAGCGCCTAGCCAGCCTTTAATCATCAGATATGAACTAGTGCTGTGAGCAAATTCTTCGAGCCGGTGGAGTGTAGGCGAATTGACTTTGAGCCCTTTTTTGAGCCGGGTAGAAAAACTCGGAGCCGTTGCTAGCATGTAAATAAATATCAGTAGCGTCAGCCCAGTGTTAGAGAGTGTTCCTAGCAAAGTAGCTGTTAGGGAGAGAGAGAGGCGTAAAATTCTCTCGGGCTGAAACCAGCTCAGCGATCGAACATCGTCTAGGGTGACGCCTTGTTCGGTGAGCCATTGCCATAGCCCGTTGACCTGCGTTTCAATTTGGCTGCTGTAAGTGGGTAATAGGGCTATTAGTTCGTTTATGGAGGTGACCAGAAAGAGCACACCACATGCGCCGATGACAACGACGCTCAGCAAGACCACAATGTAAGCTAGCCAACCGGGCAAGCCTCGGCCCCTGAGCCAGGCCAAGATGGGGTAGGTGATTAATACCAAAAATAAGGAGAGCAGAATAGGCGTGAGCAGGCCAGCCATTTCTTTTAATCCGGCAACGATTAAAACGACGCTGGCAAGGCTGATGAGCAGAGAAACTAGCTTGGGTTGCGTTTTCATATTGTTTCTCTCTACTGAAAATTCTCAGATATATGATGAGTGGACTGGTTGTATTATCCGATTCGGCGGATGCAATTGCGCAGCCGATTTGAGAAATTTAGAGGGAAAAAGCCTGGGCTGGAGAAGCTGGCGCAAATGAGAACCGGACTGGCAGAGATGATTGTAGCGCCTTTGATACTGTCGATTAGATGTTTAGCATTCTCAGCTTTAGCGGGGAACAAATCTTTGTCTCGTAGCTGGCTGGTGACAGTTACGGTCAGATTGGTGATGTCGGTGCAGGGCTATTTCATTCTAAAGAGCTGCTTGAGGGCATCTAGTCCAAACTGACAGCAACGCTGAGCTTGAGCCATGTTCGTAAAGCCGTTGTTTCTGAAAACGTTGAGCGCGAAATTACGAGCGACTGCAAAGTTCTGTGGCAGTTGCTGCATCCGAATGCGTGAGGCATCTTCACCTTGGGTGACATCACGCACATAGTGCACTTTGTTCTCTACTCCCCAATAGCCTCTAATTCTGTTGGCAATATCGGCAACCGGTTCGATAAAAGAAGCCACGTAGTAGCGGGTTTCCTGAGAATAGCGCTCATGCCCACCGACCTTGAAGCGCCGCTCGCTGTCTACGCGAACGAGCGTTTCGAGTCCTGGCCAGGGTTTGATGTTCTCCAACTGCTGGCAAAGGCTGACGACTCGCTTTTCCCAGCGCCCGTGACCTTCATTGATGTCAGTGTGAACCTGCTGTGCGATAAAGTGAGCCTCCACGTCTTTGAGCAAGTTGCCCTGATTGCCTTTGAGCGCACCGAGATAGTGGTTGCCACTATCGACAATCAGCTGACATGTTTTTTTGGGTGCTGATGGCATCAAAGGCAATCACAACTCCTTTGAGGGCAAGCTGCTCAATGAATTCTGGCAGCGCCTTAATCTCGTTAGTTTTGCTATCGACCTGATGGGGTTCGAGAATCAGCCCACGCTCAACAATGTAGGCGCTCACCAGCAGAATAGCCGGATGGGGCGGTGACTCAGGGTTGTTAGTCTTTATCTGATACGACCCGCGCAGTTGCTTCCCATCCATTGCTAGTGTCTCTCCCGGTAACGGCTCGATATCAAAGAATCGAGCCAGGGCCGCTGAGTACTGTTTGTAGTCCAGCTTCAATAACACCCGCCGAATAGTGCTGTAGGAAGGCAACCTTTGTTTCGGGGGATTGAATAGCTCTATCAGTTCCGTTTGGTAGCTTTTGAGCCAGTCGCCTATCGCCAGAAAGCCTTGGTTCCCTGCCGCTATAGCCAGCGTGAATAAGGCCAGACATAGCGCGATATGATGACGCTTCCCCAGGCTATGGCGCGCGTCGGGTATCTCTGAAAAGACGGCTATAATCTCTAGCTGCTCAGAGGTTAAGGTTGACTGATCGTTGACAGCAGCAGCAGGTACCGTTTTCGTAGGTAGTCCCATGAGCAATCCGATGAAAGGGCTGGTACCTAAACGTTATCTCATTTAGCCGAAAATGAAATAGCCCTGGATGTCGGTGGCTTTGGCTAGGTTGCTGGGCTTTTGTCTAAAAACCTGCCTTCGTACGGTTGACTGTTGAATAACTTTTGTAAGGTAGGATAAGTCTCTATCGGAGTCATCTATAATGAATAATCCTAAATCCACAAAAGACAAATCGCTCTCTACTGGTGCTGCTGTTGCAATTGGAGCAGGCATCGGCGGAGCCATAGGCGTCGCGCTTGATAATATACCTTTGGGCTTAGGTATTGGAATCGCAGGGAGTGTCTGCACGGCTATAATCCTCAATCGTCGAACAAGATAGTGGTTGCACTGGTTATTTTAGGGATAGTTATGATCACCCGACCTGCCTTTAAACGATAGGTATGGGTGAATGAGATATGAATGAATGAGATATGAATGAAACTGCTCTCGGGCAATTTTGGGAGCTGCTGGGCTGGGTGCTGGCCCTCAATGTGGCTGCTTTTAGACGGCTCAATGCGCTGCCTCAGGGTTCGCTGGTGGCGCTGATTGTGGTGCTGGCGGCGGGGCTCTCTCAGGCGATCGCTCACAGCGTTATTTTATTCGCCAATCGCGTTAAGCCTGTTCGCTTCTTTTTCAGTTTGTTCATCAGCACCTTCTTATTTGCGTTTGGCTATCTATTTTTAGTTTTTAGTACCTGGCTGATCAGCTTCGCGCCTTTTGCGGCAAAAGCGCCTTTTGACGTACTGGCTCGCACGTTAGGGTTTGGCTATGCGCCGCTGGTTTTTAGCGTGTTTGGGGCTATGCCCTACTTTGGCGGGCTGATCCTGTCTATTTTATCGCTGTGGCAGCTGTTGGCTATGGTGGTAGGGGTTGCGGCGGTAAGCAGCAGTGTTAATCTGTGGCAGGCTTTTAGCACCGTGGCTTTGGGCTGGATAACGCTGTGGATATTGCAGCGGACACTAGGACAGCCGATTGTGCAATTAGGACACTGGATTGCCTGTCAGGTCGCAGGTGTAAAGCTAATTACCAAACGCAAAAAGTTTAGAGATTTTTTCCAGGCAGTGCAGATGCCTGCCGCTGCCGCGTTTACTTCTGTAAACCGACTAAGCACTAGAAAGATAACGTCTTCTCCCCACCGATTTCGCCATGTGATGGGCGGTGCTCTTGGTCTCTTAGTTCTGTTTGTCGGCACACTGATTGCGGCTATTCTTCTAAACCCTATTCGCCAGTGGTGGTTTGCCTGGTACGAGAGTTTAGATGGTAGTCTCGAACTTGTCTTTAACCTGGTATGGATTGGCATAACTGCGGTTGTTGTAACTGCGCTTATGTCTCCTTTAGAAGCCCTGAGCTGGTGGGCAGGGTGGCAGGGTGACTTTTTTGATATTGCAGCTAGCCCAGAGATAAATTCAGAGATAGGCCCGGCCTCTGCTGCGGAAAAATCTGCTGAAGCTCTCAAAGCGGCTACTCGCTACATTGTCTATCTCGATGGAATTAGTCAGTCTGAGTTTGAGCATACGCCAGATGTCCAAGCCTTCTTTGACGCGCTCGTGCCTGTTTTGCCCAAAGATATTGTGCTAATAGAAGGCATTATGTCTTATTCAGTGCGCAACCGACCCTTGACAACAAACCGTCCGCTCGCCTTTCTCTGGCGCAGGATTGACTCATTTAGAAGCAACAATTCGGCTAGCGTATTCGGCTATTTTGTCAATATTCGCAATGCTTGGGTGGTTGCAGTTTCTGCCGATAAGCGCTACGGGCCTATTTATAATCTGGGCATTGCTAGAGTGGTGTATCAGGCTTTACTACAGCGCGGCTATCAGCTTGATAGCGGTGTGCCTGTCACTTTAATTGGGTTTAGCGGCGGCGGACAGATGGCGATCGCCACCGCTCCGCTCTTAAAAGGAGCCTTAAACGCGCCCATTGAGGTGGTCTCACTCGGCGGTGTGCTAAGCGGCAACATCAATATTCTCAGGCTTGAGCATCTTTATCACCTATCTGGCGATAAAGACTTTGTTGAGCGAATTGGGCCAGTCATGTTTCCTAAACGCTGGGCTGTTTCTTTTTTGTCGTATTGGAACCGGGCCAAGCGAATGGGGAAAGTCAGCCTGATTTCGCTCGGCCCAGTCGGACATCGGTTGCCAGGAGGCATTATGGATCCAAATCAGCGGCTGCCGGATGGTCGCACTCACTTGCAGCAAACCCTTGATTTTGTGATGGCGATTTTGCTGGGAGGCACCGATAGCCAAAGCGTTGACAGCCATTCATCAGCCCGGCAGCGGATGAGCGACTATGAGAGGTTTAGAGCGATCGCTCCCAACCGGCCAGAAACTTATCCCATTCAGCAGTCTGTGTCATTGCAGCGGTACCGGGCGATCGCACCCTGGATGGGCCGACTAATTTTGCCTGCCAAAGATCAGCGACAAACTACGCAAGACATTTGGTTTGAAGTGCATCACGCGCCCGATAACTTGCAGCATTTAGTTGGAAAAATGGTCACGCTCAGGCTGAGCGGCAAGCCAGAAACACACGCGTACGTTCGGGCTGTGACTAAAGACATTCACTTCAGCCCGCAAGCCGAAGCCAGCGTCAGACAGGGCAAAATTCACCCGACCCGGCTCAATCACTGGCGAAGCGTAAATCCCTTAGAATCGCTCGCAGGCGGTCATCCTGTAAACGATGTCATGGTCATGCTGCCCCGGTCGGTAACCGTAAAATCGGCTGGCAAGCTAGCCAAACATGCCCTATCTCACGTTTTATATATTGACCGCGAGCCCATACAAATTACTGGCCGCTACTATGGGTTGGTGAGGTTTGCTCAGCTATCGGTTGAGTCGTCAGCGTCAGAGAGTGATTTGTTTAAGGTGATTCACTTTAACCCGGCCTCTAAGCAATTTGACGGTTTAGAAGAAATGGTTAAAGTTCCTCGCGTACCTGTCAACTACAACAACACGCAGCCCTCTACCATGAGCGGCATCGAAAATTCTGATTTAAATGAAACCGGCTGGTACATTTATGGCGCGCAAGATAGCTCGGGTGCTTTTGTGGTGCAGGCGTTGGCACCTCGCGCCCTGCTGCGGGCCGAGCCCGATCACACAGTTGCCAAAAGAAGAGCCGCTAAAAAATACTTTAAAGAAGAGGCTTGGCATGATCTCACCGCAAAAAAAGGAACGGTGAGCTCTGTATTGCTCAATTTGGCCTCTCAGACAAAAAAGACGCCCTGGGCTGAAGGCCAGCGGGCTCTGGTGATTCATGTTTATGGCGGCGTCGGCGGAAATAAAACTGAACCTGCTGCCAAAGCGCCGCTCTATTTTGGTCATTTTGCCTATGGCACAGCTGAAGTTGTTCGCGAACCTCTCACAGGCGAGCTGCGGTTTGAGATTATTTATCACCAGGTCTATACTCACAATTCTGAGGGGTTGATTGCCGGTAGCTTGCACTGGTCGCGCTACATGGGCGATCGCGCTTTCGGCTTTTTAGGACTGCGCCCAGTGACAGATACGCTCATTAAGCTTGACGAATTTACTGGAGATTATGAAGGAGAAGGGTGGGTGCGATCGCCTCTAGACCGGGTCATGTACGAGCTGGAAATCATGGCCGCCCGCTATCGTACTGGCGACGGCACTGGCGCTACTTTTGTTGGGCCTGCCAATAACTGCGTTCAAGATGCTAAGGGACTGGCAAATAAATACATTACCAGTCATTATAGGAGGAATTGAACGAGAAGAACGAGGCTGAGGAATGCTGGATGAGCAGGTAAAGGAAACCTTGAGAGATGCTGCCCGCAAGTTGAGCGGCCCGAAGAAACGAGCGTTCATGGCAAAGGTGGCCGAAGACTACTTCGACGCTTCAGCACGGAAAGCAGAAACGTATCTCGGCTGGGGCCGACAGACGGTGCAGCTTGGGCTGCATGAGCGCGAAAGCGGCGTAGTCTGCCTGGATTACTATCAAGGCCGAGGGAATCACCGGAGCGAAGCGAAGCGACCTGAGTTGGAGCAGGCGATTCGAGCGCTGGTCGATGGCCAAGCTCAAGCCGACCCGAGGTTTCGGACAACGTTCTACTACGCCAGAGTGAGCGCTCAGTCGGTGCGGGACGCACTGATAGAAGAGAAAGGCTACCAGGATGAGGACTTGCCGACGCGCCAAACCATCGGGGCGATGCTGAACCGGATGGGCTATCGGTTAAAAAACTCAAAAAGTGAAGCCGCACAAGAAAGTGCCTGAGACTGAAGCCATCTTTGAGAATGTAGCCGCAGCAAATGCAGCAGCCGATGCCGACCCAAAAGTGTTGAGACTCTCTATTGATAGCAAGGCAAAAGTCGCCATTGGGAATCTATCAAGGGGCGGCGGGGCGCGCATCCTGGAACCACGCCAGGCGGATGACCATGACCACTACCGCGAAGCTACGCTAGTGCCCTTTGGCATCCTGGACGTGAAGGGCGAGCAACTTTCGATCTACTTCGGGCAGTCAGCCGAAACCAGCGACTTCATTGTCGATTGCTTGGAAAACTGGTGGCACACCCATCGGGCCGCGTATTCAGAGATAGAAGAATGGGTGATTGACTTAGACAACGGGCCTGCCGTCAAAAGCCAACGTACCCAGTTCATCAAGCGGATGGCGCAGTTTGCGCAGCGTGTGCAGATGAAGATACGCCTGGTTTACTATCCGCCTTATCACAGCAAGTACAATCCAATTGAGCGCTGCTGGGCGGCGTTAGAAAACTACTGGAATGGCGCTATTCTTGACACTGTTGAAGCTGCCCTACGATGGGCGGCGAACATGACTTGGAATGGCTTTGAGCCAATTGTTGAGCTGGTCGATGCGACTTATAGAAAGGGCATCAAGGTGGCCAAAGACGAGTTAGCGCCGTTCGAGCAACAGTGGCAGCGCTCTGAGACGTTACCTAAGTGGGATGTGACGATTGTTCCGACATAAACGGTAACTTATTTGTTTGCGTGTCCCTAATCAGGCTTTTTATGCTGCGCTGCGCCATATCTCGCACTCAATTCGCACCCATCCAAACGCCGAACAGTGGCAACAACAACATCCTGAGCAGGCCCGGAGACTGGAAAAACTAGAGCAGCTCACCGAAGACTTCAAGCATTTATTGCTGCCTTGGGGCACAGCCCGCGCCGACTGGCAAAACCGCACCGACGTGTTGGGCAACACGTTAGAAGATCATCCTGTCCAAAACTTGATTCGTGGCCTCATTACCTGGCGGACGCTGTTGCCACGTTTGACTAGCGACGAGGTCACCGAAGCATTTCTCAACAAGGGGGGCGCAGCCTGGGTGCTACAGAGTAATCAGGTCGGCGGCTTACACCCTGATATTGAACCTGTTGCTCCGATGACGCTCTAACCCTCTCAAACAAGGGTAAAAAAACAAGCGTAAAAAACAAGCGTAAAAACCCCGAGGAGGATGACAGCTATTGCTCGCCAAATGGCGATCTGTTTGTCGATTTTCGGTTTGAGCAAAACCACAGTCATTAGCGGTAACGGCATCGGCAAAGCCTGCTGGATGCGTCAGAAGTAGCCGATGCAATTATTGGCGAGGACAGGCAAACGCTGAGTGTCTTGTGCAACGCACTCAAAGCCGCTTTAAGCTGGCAAACGAACCATGTCGCGAATATTTCCTGCGACTACCCCCACTCCTGTCTGAAACTGACGGTCTTGCTTACAAATTTTCATCGACATGCCATGCTTGGGTTGCATTACAATGACTCCAGCACGATCAATGGGGTTTGCCGGGACAAACTGCAATCGATATCGCTGTAGCAACATCGCTAGAACAATTTTGATCTCCATCATCGCAAAGCCTGCGCCAATGCAAATTCGAGACCCGGCACTAAAAGGATTGTACTCGTAAGCAGTCGGTGTGATAGTTTCCCAGCGACGAGGATTGAACGACGCTGGATCAGGATACAGCTCGCTCATATGGTGAGTTTGCGAAATGCTGACAAAGACTTCTGTGCCCTCAGGGATGCTGTATCCGCCTAACTCTGTTGGCTGAGCAGTGACTCGGCCATTCCAGGGGACAGGAGATAGCACGCGCATACTTTCTTTGATGACCCGCTCTAATAACGATAGCTGCTGTAATGTTTCTAGAGTAGGAGCTGTGCCTTGAAGGACGGCCTCTAGCTCGTCGAGAACATCAGCCATGATCTGAGGATGCTGCGATAACAGAAATAGCGTCCAGGTCAGCGCGTTTGCACTCGTTTCATGACCGGCTACAAACAGCACTCCTACATGCCCGAGAAGTTCTGCTTCGGTGAGTCTGGCTTGGGTTTCTTCATCTTGCACTTGCATGAGCATAGAGAGCACATCTGGCTCATCGCCGCCGCGCTGTTGCTTAGCTTCAATGAGATCTCTCATTACGCTTTCGTAGCGCGCTGCTAGATTTAGATAGCGATGCCAGGGGAGCCCTGGTACATCGAGGCGAAGTAGCCTCATGGTAATACTCAATTGTAGCTTGAGTGCCTCTTGAATAATCTCTCCGGTGCTTCCCCCTTTTGTCCCGATGTCTTCTCCAAAGAGAGATTTGGTGGCGATGCGCAGCGTTACCTGCCGCATGGTTTCTGCTATGTCTTTGACCTGGCCGACAGATAGTTTGTTCAATTCATCTTCGGTGATGGTGACCATGTCTTGCACATAGGTTTGCAGGCGTTGACGATGAAAGGCAGGCATCATTAGCTTACGTTGCTGTAGATGCCGCTCTTCGTTATCGCCGAAGAGACCTACTAGAAAATGATTGAGGGGCTTTGTGCGCTCTGAATCGTTGCGAAAGCGATATAGCGGGCCGGTGAGCGGGCATTTGTGATATATCGCTGGCTGAGTTGTGACTTGACGGGTCAGCGCTGGGCCACAGGCGAAGACGGTTCCGGGGCAGACAGGCCGAGATGAATAGAGCCGGGTGCCGCCGCCTGCGACTAGAGAAACTAGGTTGCCATATTTTTCGAACAGCGATCGCGTGTAAGCAATAGAGTCTTTTGAAAACTGAAGGACATTTAGCGTTCGACCTATTAGCGGCGCGGGCTGAGGGCCTGGCACATTATAAGCTGATTGATATGCGGTCGTGGCTGTCATAGGAGCACCTCAACTACTAATAGCTTTCTGCTGCAACTAGATATAGAACCCATGCCTAAAACCGCCTAAAACCCTTGTGCTTTTGACCTACATGATAGCAGTCTGACGGGTTGGTCAAATGTTTGGGTGGGGGCAGCGATCGCACCCTGCTCTTTTTAAACCGGCCTAAGCGCTTCAGCTTGGCTGCTGCTGTGTCTGGCAACGTACCGACAAAAACCAAATTGTCTTGATAGAATTTTAATGGCCCTGCCCCTTTTAAAGAGTCCGTTAAAAATCAATAAATCTGAGGACTGACAGACTGAGGACTGACAGAACAGTCTCAGCATCTTATCTAAGGCCAATTGACTTAAAAAAATCTAATATATACCTATGTCAACACAATTTGACCATCTGCCCAAAAACCAGCTTTTAGCAGATTTATCAGAAACCGCTTATCAGCGCATTCAGCCTTATCTTCAGCTTAAGAATATGCGACTGGGAAAAATACTCTACGAGCCCTTAGAGCCGATTACGAAAGCCTATTTTCCGGTGACCGCGCTACTCTCCTGGATTTCTCTATTAGAAGATGGCACCCTGACCGAAATTGCGCTAGTCGGTAACGAAGGGATGACCGGCCTACCGATTATTTGGGGCGGTGGGTCTACGCCAAATAGTGCCATTGTGCAGTTTCCGGGCGATGTCATAGTCATAGAAGCCAAGCCGCTACTCGAAGAATTCCAGCGGAGCGGCGAGTTCAGCCAACTTATTTTTCGCTACATGCAGGCTGTCTTTACTCAGGTGGCCCAAAACGCTATGTGCAATCGTCAGCACACGACGGAAGAACGGCTTGCCCGCTGGCTGCTTTCGGTGCAAGATAGCGTCCGGCAAGATGAGCTGACGCTAACTCACGAATTTATGGCAAAGATGCTGGGTATTCGCCGCTCTAGTGTAACGGTCAGTGCTGGCATATTGCAGCAAGCAGGCATGATTCGCTACGCCCGAGGCCGACTGTCAATTGTCGATAGATCTCGATTGGAAGATACTGCCTGTGAGTGCTACCGGGTTGTGCAAAGTGAATATCACCGGCTGCTGGGCTCGCGATCGCAACACAGCTAACACAGCTAGCGTAGTTAAAACCGGTCAGTTAAGACCAGCCAGTTAAGACCAGCCAGTTAAGACCAGTCAGCTAAGCTGAGCCAGGGCACCCAACGCAGCAAGGCGGACTCTTTTTAGGCGGCGATCGCCGGTAAGAAGACCAAAAACTGAGATCCCGTCTCTGCTGAGCTGATCACATCAATAAATCCGCCGTGGCTTTCAACAATGGTCATAGCAGTTGGCAGCCCTAGCCCGCTACCCTGATTAGCCGCTTTGGTTGTAAAAAAGGGCTCAAAGAGCCTATCGAAGACTTCAGGCGGTATGCCATATCCGGTATCCGATACGCGGATCACAATATAGCTGGTTGGGGAATCTTCTAATTTGACAGCGTCAGCAGCCCGCTTGACGACCTCAACGTGTTCAATTGATAGCTCTAAATGTCCGCCGTCTGGCATAGCGTCGCGGGCATTCAGGCAAAGGTTCATCAATAGCTGATGCAGCTGATTTTCATTGCCCAGTATTTGCCAATCGCCTACCGGTATGTGAGTGTCCATCATGACTGAGGCTGGCAGCGCTAGACGCACGAGCTGGTTGACCGACAGCAATAAACGGTCAACCTGTAAGAGTTGATATTTTTCTGTATCGCCTTTAGCGAAGCGAAGTATTTGCTTGGCTAGCGAAATGGCCCGGTTTGTGCGGGTAGCGAAAATTCTGACGAGCCGGCGCTGGTAGTTAGCTGCCTCAGGAAATTCGAGCTGAAGCAGGCTAGAAACCGCTAGGGCTGGGGAGAGTAAGTCATCAAGGTCGTAAGCAATGCCAGCGGTTAGCTCCCCGATATTTTCTAGATGCTGGCAGCGGTGTAGATAAGTTTCTAGGCGTTTGCGATCGCTTACATCTACCCCTTCTACCATCAGCATCGGCGGCTGCTTAGCTTGCTCAATGAGGCGCACAGTCAAGTCAAAGACAGATTCACTCTCTGCCCCCTGAATATCAGCCTCATAGCAAACCGTCTCACCCTCTGCCGCTGATCGGATAGCAGCCCGCAGCCGTCCCTGTCCGCGTTCTGAAAATGTCCAGCCCATCGCAGCAGCCAGCGGACGACCGACTACTTGCTCGTAGTTAACCTTGCCAAAACCTAGTGCCGTCTGATTAGCCTCTAAAATCACGCCAGCCGGGTTTAGCAGCCACGTTATCTGAGCAGACTGACCGAGCAGTAGATGAAAGGCTCTATTTGTTTCCTGAGTATCTTGCTCAAGAAGATTATTCTCAAGGTCGCTCGTCGCCTGCAAAAGGTCTCTATCCAACATATTTCCCGTCCTCTTTAGTTTTAGCCGGTTCGTAAGGGGCTTCGTAATTCTTGTTTGCCTGCTCTGACCAGCTTTAAAAGCCAAGCTCTCTGTGTAAGTGTGAGATGAATCGCGGAAAATATTTCAAGGGTCTTGAAACGTTACCGCATCAGGCATTTGTTAGGCCGAATACATTTTTAATGAGAGCGACTGCTCACTTCTTACAATGACGCAATTTCTACAAAAAGTCCGTCTGCTTGCGTACACACCGCCCAAAGCCCATTTTCTGTGCCTCGTTTACTGCACTGACTGCTAGCATCAATAAATTCCAACTGATTGCTTCAAATGACCGCAGCGATGAATAGTACGGCAGAACACAGCGATATGAGCCAATCTGACGGACAGTGGCAGTTTTGGATTGACCGGGGGGGCACTTTTACTGACGTGGTGGCCCAGCGGCCCGATGGTGAGATGGTGGTGCGTAAGCTGCTCTCAGAAAATCCTGAGCAGTATTTAGATGCGCCCGTTCAGGGCATTCGCGATTGCTTGGGGCTCGGCCCGGCTGAACCGATTCCTGCCGAACAGATTGCTGGGATCAAAATGGGGACGACGGTGGCGACTAATGCGCTGCTAGAACATCAGGGCGATCGCACTCTCTTGGTCATTACCCAGGGCTTTGGCGACGCGCTCAAGATTGGCTATCAAAATCGGCCCAATATTTTTGCCCGTCAGATCGTGTTGCCACAGATGCTTTACGAGCGCGTGGTAGAAGTAGAAGAGAGAATGAGCGCTCAAGGTGAGATACTTGCACCCCTCCAAAGAGAATCTGCTCAAAAACAACTACAAGCCGCCTACGATACGGGTATTCGAAGCTGTGCGATCGCTCTCATGCACGGCTACCGCTACCCCCACCACGAGCAAGCCCTAGCCGAGCTCGCCCAGCAAATTGGCTTCACCCAAATCTCAGTTTCTCATCAGGTCAGCCCGCTGATGAAGCTAGTTAGCCGAGGTGATACAACAGTCGTAGACGCCTATCTCTCACCGATTTTGCGGCGATACGTCGATCAGGTAACCAGCCAGATCGCCGGGCAGGTAAAAGGAGAAGACACCGCTGATGCTCCACCACTGATGTTTATGCAGTCTAATGGGGGTCTCAGCGATGCCCGTTTTTTCCACGGAAAAGACAGCATTTTGTCGGGGCCAGCAGGCGGCATCGTCGGCGCGGTGAAGACTAGCAAGCAAGCCGGGTTTGAGAAAATTATCAGCTTTGACATGGGCGGCACTTCTACAGACGTAGCTCACTATGCCGGTGAGTACGAGCGCACCTTTGAGTCAGAAGTCGCCGGAGTACGGCTGCGCACGCCGATGATGGCCATTCATACCGTAGCGGCGGGCGGCGGCTCAATTGTGCAATATGACGGCAGCCGCTACCGGGTAGGGCCTGCTTCTGCCGGAGCCAATCCTGGCCCAGCTAGCTACGGGCGAGGCGGGCCGCTGACGGTGACCGACTGCAATGTACAGGTCGGCAAACTTCAGCCCGAGTTCTTTCCTCAGGTCTTTGGCCAAAACGCCGATGCCCCGCTAGATGTCTCGGTTGTCGCCAAACACTTTGAGCAGCTTACTGCCAAAATTGCGGACGGTCGCAGTAGTGCCGCTGTCGCCTCAGGGTTTCTCAGCATTGCCGTAGAAAAGATGGCTAGCGCGATTAAGCAGATCTCTTTGCAGCGGGGCTATGACGTATCTCAGTATGCCCTTTGTTGTTTTGGCGGCGCAGGCGGGCAACATGCCTGTTTGATTGCGGCGGCGCTGGGCATGAAGCAAATTTTGATCCATCCCTATGCGGGTGTGCTTTCTGCGTATGGCATTGGCCTGGCTGAGCTACGGGTGCTGCGAGAAGAATCGGCAGAAGCTCCGCTGACCGCTGAGCTAGACCTATTGCCGCAATTCTCCGAGCTAATTGCTGATGCAGAGGCCGAACTCGCCGAGCAGTCAGTTCAGCCGACCAAAGTCGAAATCCGCCAGCGGGTGCATTTCAAGTACGATGGCACCGACTCGACGCTGCCCGTCGATTTTGATACGGCTGATAGAATGCAACAACAGTTTGAAACGCGACATCAGCAGCGCTATGGCTTTGTCGCCAGTGACAAAGGGCTAATCGTAGAAGCGATTTCTATTGAGCTAGTGGCTCACTCGCAGCAGCCTGCCGAGCCCCCGACAGAGCCCCCGACAGAGCCCCCGATAGAGCCCCCGATAGAGCGACAGTCGGCAATGGTCAAGCCGATCGCTCAAGTAAGACTATATACTGCTGATGACTGGCACACAGCCCCGATTTATCAACGGCAGGATTTGCAGCCGGGAGATAGAGTCGCAGGCCCAGCGCTGATTATCGAAGCGACTGGAACTAACGTGATTGAACCAGATTGGCAGGCAGAGGTGAGCGATCGCCGCTATCTTATTCTCACTTATCAGGCTCCAGCAAAAACCTTAGATAGCCCTGATATTGTCACTAAGACTGCCGACCCAGTGATGCTAGAGATCTTCAACAATCTGTTTCGCTCCATTGCCGAACAGATGGGAACTACGCTACAAAACACCAGCTACTCGATAAATATCAAAGAGCGACTCGATTTCTCATGCGCCATTTTTGACCAAAACGGGCAACTCGTAGCGAATGCGCCGCACATTCCAGTACATTTGGGATCTATGAGTGAAAGTGTGCGATCGCTGATGGACAGCCACGGCGAATCTCTCCGGCCAGGAGACGCTTATATATTAAACAACCCCTACCACGGCGGCACGCATTTACCTGATATTACAGCCATTACACCCGTGTTTGAAGACGGAAAAAACCAGGTGCTTTTTTACCTTGCCTCTCGGGGACACCATGCCGATATTGGGGGAATCACACCCGGATCATGCCGTCTGACAGTACGTCAGTAGCAGCAAGAGGGCATACTGCTAGACAACTTTAAGCTAGTCGAAGCGGGGCAATTCCGAGAAGCGGCGCTGCGGAAAACACTGGTTACCTCAGGGCAATATCCGGCGCGCAATCCGAACTCAAAATATCGCTGACCTTGCAGGCGCAGATTGCCGCTAATGAGAGAGGCAGGCAGGAGCTGCGGCGGCTTGTTAGAACAGTATGGTCTTCAATACCGTTCAAGCTTATATGGGGCCATGTGCAAGATAATGCAGAAGCAAGCAGTGCGACAAGCGATTGATCCGGCTCGTAGTGCACGGCAGCTTTAGTTATGAGATGGACAGTGGCGATCGCATTCAGGTCGCCATTCGCATTCACCCAAAAGAGCGCAGCGCCACCATTGACTTTTCAGGCACCTCAGCCCAGCTCAAAAACAACTTCAATGCCCCCGCCGCCATCTGCAAAGCCGCCGTCCTCTACGTATTTAGAACAGCTAGTAGAAGACGACATTCCGCTCAACGCAGGCTGTCTCAAACCGCTAAAAGATCATCATTCCTGAAGGCTGCTTGCTCAATCATCGGCTGCTTCCCGGTAGTTGCGGGCAACGTAGAAACCTCCCAAACCATCGTCGATGCGCTGTATGGCGCGTTAGGTGTGCTAGCGGCTTCTCAGGGCACTATGAACAACTTCACCTTTGGCAATCAGCGCTACCAATACTACGAGACTATCTGCGGCGGCTCCGGAGCTGGCCCCCATTTTGACGGCACAGACGCCGTGCAAACTCACATGACCAACTCGCACCTCACCGACCCAGAAGTGCTCGAATGGCGGTTTCCCGTTCTCTTAGAGAGTTTTAGCATCCGCCCAAATAGCGGCGGGCAGGGACATCACCGGGGCGGTCACGGCGTCATTCGGCGGCTACGCTTTGAAGAACCGATGACAGCCGCCATTCTGGCGGGCCATCGGCGCATTCCGCCTTTTGGTCAGGCCTGGCTGCAAATCAGGGAAGGTCGGCTGCAGTTGGATTCAGCGCCATGACGGTAGCCGCGAAGATCTAGGCAGCACTGCCACAGTCGAAATGGAAGCAGGCGATACTTTCGTCATCGAAACCCCAGGCGGCGGCGGTTTTGGCGAGCCCTCAGGTCAGTTTTAATGAGGGCCGCACTCGCCATTGATTTGGAGCAGCGACCTGAAGCCAGGCAAATAGACGAAGTTGCGGCCTAGAAGCTGCGGCCTGAGAGCAGGCTAAGAATCTGTTGAGAGATGTTGGAGGTGGGCGATCGCTGCTCGCACCGAAGTTGCAGTGCTTTCATTTGGTAAGCTACCGACAATCTGCTGTCCCTGCTGAAGCAAGAACTGTCTAAACTGAGCATCTCGATCGGCTTCAGAGAGGAGAACTGCTGAATCAGCTCTTGCTGAGCTTCAGGGGTTATGGCAACGTTTTGGTCGGTTAGCTGTGCGATTAGCCGCTGTAGGATAAAAGCCGGATCGTCCGCATGGGAGACCAGTCGCCGCACGCGGTTGGCAGCTTTGATATTCAATTTGCCCGGAGCCTGCGAGGTTAGTAATCGTGCTGCCCGAGATAAAAAAGCTATTGCCAAAGGGATGCTGGCTAAAGTTAGTCAGGGCTTCGGCCTGCTGATTCATCGCCTTCGTTTGACTATCGACAATGCCGAGGAGCTGATTTATTTGCTGGTCTTTGGCTTCCATCAAAGCTCTGAAGTCGTCGTAGGTGCTCTGTACCTGCTGCTCCACCTGTTGCTTAGAAACCCCTTCACCGTGAGTTACTTTGACAATCCAATAGTCTCCTCGCTGCTCAACGCCTTTGAGCTCTAGCCCCATGCCCTCATCTTCGATTTGAAATTTTTCAAAGGCAAAGCTCAAAGCTCGCCAATCTACCTGCTCCTGAAATATCAGCTCAACTGAATTGATCACTTTTTGATAGAGCGATTCGAACTCGCCGGGTTTGAAATTGCGATCGCTCGGATACCGGTCAGCGGGTTGATTATTCTCATATTCTCGATAAACGTAGTCGCACGCAACGCCAGTAAAACAGGTGCGAGCATTGAAATGCCAATCTCTGATACAAGCACCTGTCAAATCTGCCCGACTGAGATTGGCATTGGCTAAATCTGCCCGCATTAAAAGGCTCTCCCGTAGATTAGTGCCGCTCAAATCTGCGCCATCCATTTGAGCCTGTCTTAGCGTTGCTTTGGATAAATTTGCATTTCGCAAATTGGAATTTCTCAAGTTGACATTGGTAAAGCTTGCATGGCTCAGTTTTGCTTTTTTGAGATTTATGCCTTCTAAGTTCGCTCCATCGAAGTTCTTCTGTTGCCCGCTGAGTGTGACTGCCAACTGTCGAATGCTAGGATCGCTGAGATAAGTATTGTCCAATCGAGCAAACTCCAGCCCGCTTGCGCCGTGCCAGTATGCTCTAGTCAGGTTGGCATTGCGGAAGTCGGTGTATTTGAGTTTGGCTTGGGAAAAGTCTGCTTCGGTCAAGTTAGCGCCTCGAAATGAGGTACCCCCTATAGCAGTCAAGATGATCGCCCATTGCCGAATCTCTGGAAACGGACTATTGACTTGGGCAGCGCGCCAGCCAATGGTCACCGATGCTAGCAAAAGGCTAATCACAACTAAGTAATCTAGCAAGGTTAGCTGTATATTAGGGCTGGCTTGAGTCGTAAAGGAGAACAACCCGGTTGCGCCTATGAGAGCGGCAACGCCTAAAATTACTGCCCAGATCGGGGCAGGCTTCTGTCTACTGTAGAAATAATGCCGCCCACTTGTAAGGTCACTAACTGAGTTATAACGGTTCCACCCACATTAAAGACGAAGTTTATCCACCCCTCGTTCTGAGTTAATAACCCAAAAGCAATGAATCCAAAAAGGACGAAAATATCCAGTGTGAACAGAACCGTAAATCCAAATCTAACCAGCACTGCAATACCAATCAACGTAAAAGCAAAGACTACAACACCTGGTACAGGGGTATAATCAGCAATGTTGTTTACTGATAGCAAAGAAGTTGTAAAGAGAGAAGCTAGACCTGCCGACAGCCCGCCAAAAACAGCTAATATGACTAGAGAGAGCTGTAGAAAGAAGATTCGAGCGGGCGGCAGCCCGGCATAAGCCTGACAGAATTTGGCCTGCTCAAGGCTGGCATATTTCCATCTTATTCCTCTAATGTCTGTTTTGCGAAAGTCTTGCCCGGTTGGGTAGCCCGCTTTTTTGAAGATCTGTTTTCGCGGCTTGTGGTAAGTGCTAGAGGGGGGAGATGCCATTCGTACCTTCCTTAAATTGTCCTTAAGTCTGGCCCATATACTTTAGCTATCTTATATCCTTTGGTTTTAGGAATAGCAGCTTAAGCTCAAGACTTTATTTAAGGAAACTTATACCCTATGGCTAGCTCAGACTTCAGCGAACAGCAGGTTACATCCACTCAAGATATGGTCAATAGCCTACTCGGGCTCCGATTGTCAAATACGGAAGTCAAGATATTGTTGTCTGGTGAAACGCTCCCTTTTGAGGAGCTGACTAAAAACAGGAGCTTATCTGAGATAGGTACTGCTTTGATTCGAGCCGATGCACTAAGCCGTTTAGAACAAGAAAACCCTCCTTTAGAGCGTAAATGCGAAGACGGATGCAGTTGGATCAGTTTCCATGGCACAGGCAAGTGTGTTTGTCTGTTTCGATTGCCGACTTTAGAATTGAGCATCCATTAATTGAAATCGATCTCTTTTTTGCCCTAGTGCCGTATCATTACGGGCGTCAGATATTCTTGGATTCCAGCGAGCCTAATTGCCACCAGACCTGACTTATGGGCTTGCTCAACCGACTTCCCCGCACTTAGGGCATCGTAAAAACCAACCGAAAACTCAATGGCAGCGCGATCGCCAATTGCCTCATTCATCCCAATCACATAGGGAATGTGCTGAGCGATCGCCCTAGCCTGCCGCTCCGAATAACAAGCATTCAGCACCACGCATTCTACTGAGCGCTCAAATAGCTTAAACAAGGCAGTGAGTGCCTCTGTGCTAACCAGTTTTGGCTGTCCCGTTATATCTTCTAAAACCAATCCTGTGTCAGTCGTCCCGCCAATACCGTGGCCCGAAAAGTGGACAATCTGTGGCTGGCAATCGAGCATGGCCCGCTGTAGGTCTCTCGATCGCACGGCCCATTTTTGCTGGAGGGTGAAGCGATCGCGATGCTTGGCCCTTTGTAACCCCGCCTCGATTTCCCTGACTTCCTCATCTAACCGCAACCGACTCGTCGCGACTGGATTGGCCGCTAAAAAGAGGATCACTTTTTTAACGTCATCTGACTGTGCGGGGTCAACCGCTTTTTCAGAACTTTCGCCGTAATGGATCGCACCACTACCCACCATATTTGTGATGGTGCTACCCGATATATTGAACGTGTTTTGAGCTGATTCTGAGTTCGGTGGGGCCACTGTCTCTACCGGCGCGCTGCACTCATCATACACGGACTTTCCGGGTGAGTTTCATATATTGCTGCATCGTATGTTTTTCGGCGAGGGCTTGAGCCGACCCGTCTCCCAAACGAGAGCTGTCTGCACCACTAAGAGTTAGGGTCGGTAAATATTTGAGAACCCATCTTCCCTTCACCTCAGGTATAGAAGATCATGTTCTTAACAACATCTTAGTATAGGAACTTTTGCCGATGCTGCAACTCGTAAACGGCACCCCTCCCTTATTAAAAGACCTAGTCCGTAGCCGGCTTTTGAGACCTTGCCAGAGAACGACAGCCATAGCAGGGCCCAGCCTATCAGGTCTAGCTTCACAGGCATTGCCTACCGCCGCTCAACCTTTTCTCGATACGCAAAATCACTGGTCTAATGCCTGTGTGAATCGTCTTGCCCAGCGAAATCAAGTGTCTGGGTACCCAGACCACAGCTTCCGCCCCGAGAATTTGATAACCCGCGCTGAGTACGCAGCCCTAATGCTCAAGAGCTTTCCAGAAACAGCCTCGGGGGGTACCTCACGTTCTCCAGTGCCGAACTTTAAGGATTTGCCTACCACGCACTGGGCTTACGTCATCCTACGATCGGCCTACCAAAGGGGAATTTTTGTGGGCTATCCCGACGGCACAATGCGCCCGGATAGCCCGATCAGTCGAGCGGAGGCACTGACTGTGCTCTATGCATTGGTGTCGCCGACTGCTAAGGACGAAAACTTTCGAGCGGATACGCTCCCGCCTTTTCCGATACCTACTGAACCTGAGCAGGTGCTAGCAGAACTGTTTGAGGATGCGAGTCAGGCACCTGACTGGGCCAAGGCCAGCTTGAGCGCAATGGCCGCTGGGTTCATGGTGGTTGACTATCCAAATGGACGGCGGCTGCGAGCTGAGCAGCCGACTACCCGCGCTGAGGCAGCGGCCTTTCTCTGTCAAGCTGCTGGGCAGGCTGCTGGGCTAGATGGGCTAGTTCCCTTCTCAGCAGTGGCTGGATACAGCCAGTTTTCTCAGGCACCAGAGCTGCTAAAACTCCGGCAGCTTTTGGCAGAGGGTAGACACGGCTGGTTAGATACTCAGCGAGAGTTGGCGATTGAGGCTACGCCACCCCCCGGTTGGGAAATTACACGCATGGCTCAGCCTGCTGAAAAACGGGTAGCCGCCCAATTTCAACAGACAGAAGATGGAAGCATAAGATATGGTTACTTCGACGAAAACGGCCAGATTGCAATTCCACCTCTACCTCTGGACTGGGGAGGAGATTTTTCTGAAGGCATAGCTTGGATAGAGCAAGCAGGCAAATATGGATTTATCAATTTGACGGGTGAGACAGTGATTGCAGCCCGGTTTGATACAGTGCAGTCTTTTAGCGAGGGACTCGCTGCTGCAAAAACGTCTGAAGGCTGGGGGTTTATTAATCAAACAGGTGAATGGGTCATTCGCCCGAATAGTGGTTCAGCGCCCTATGTAACAGTCTCATCTTTTTCAGAGGGCTTAGCAACCGTCAGCATTACTCAAGCAAACGACTGGCGAAATCTGTATGGCTTTATCGATCAGACCGGAAAAGAGGTGATAGCCCCTCAGTTTTTTCAGGCGGGTTCTTTTTCTGAAGGGCTAGCAAACGTTAGATACAACAAAGTAGATACTTCCGCCTCTGCTTTTGGCTACATTGATAAGTCTGGGCAGCTGGTACTAGAAGACTTAGGCTTTGAGAGTGCCCCTTTCTCCGAAGGGTTAGCCGCTCGCCCGGTAAAAAGAGAGTTTGTCGGCAGTCCGCCCAACGCCGAGATTACGCAGTATGGCTACATTAATAGTACGGGGCAGTGGGTGATAGAGCCCCAGACTTTCTTTGGTTCAGAATCGACGTTTTTTTGGTCAGCGGGGCCTTTTATGTCAGGGGCTGCTGCCGTTAGAATTGGCGATCGCGTTGGCTTGATCAACCATGAAAGGCAGCTAGTCACCGCGCCCGTTTTTTCAGAGGTTGGAGAAATTTCGGATGGCTATGCCTATGTTAACTATGGGGGGGTTCGGGTGGATTATATTGGCGGCTATGACGGCACTGCCTCACCGGTTGTTACGACGGCGCTGCGGGGTGGTCGCTGGGGCTATATCAAACTTCCCCCACGCCAAGAGTAGAAACTACCGGCGTGGTTCAGTTTCGAGCCATTTAGGGCTACGAGTGTGCCCTAAATCGGTCTTTTGTGAACCACGCCCTCATATTAGCGATCGCACCCGTTGCGAATTGCTGCTAGCGAGAGCGGACTCTGTATAGGTACAGTCGCTCGCGTCCTTCAATGGTAGTTTCGTCGAATTTAGCTAGCTCAACTGCACTGGCAGCGATCGCAGCTAGATTGATTGGCAGCTTGGAAACGACTAAAAAATCTGAATGCTGTTGTTCAAAGGCGTCGATACTATCGGCTACGGCCTGAGGGGTTCCTATCTCTGGATATCTCCTGCCCCAAAAACTACCAAATTCCCCTCGCTGAGCGTAGTAGACAGGTCGATCTAGATAGCCAGAAACAGTGATTACATAGCGATCTTCCGCACTAAACAGCGGGATATTCTCTAGCTCATTCCTCTGAATAAATTGGGCCGTTTCGCGACTAACCGAAAACGGATAGAACAGATCCAGCGTGTAGGCGTAAAGGCCCGATACCACCTGGAAAATGAGTAAAATTGTCAGAAAGGTGCCGCCTAAGACCGGGGTACGGGCCGTGAGCGTGTGGCTTGATCGATCACGCGCCTGCTGTCTCTGTGACCAGGTTGCTAACCAAAGGCTGATTAAGAGAACAATAAAGAAGTGGCCATAGTGCCGTACAGCACCTCGGAAAATAACGCTGTGAAAAACCGTGATCAGGCCGCTGGACACCACATAGACCCACAGATATAAAGGCGTCTTCCACAAAATCTTAATTGAGATTAAGACGGCGATCGCTGCGATCGCAATGCCAGCCAACAAACCCAATGACACTGGCCCTACATGCGGAAAAAGAGAGTCATCAAATAGCAGATGACTATTCCAAGAATTCACTCGTAGCTGAGGCAGCGGTAGATAACTTTTAACAATGAGCTCAGCTAGCTTGCCTAGTTCATCGAGCTTATCCCACAAACCAGAGGGAATCACTGCATTCTCAAAATTGGTCGGTGTGCCACTAGTGACAACTGATGGGCCAGCAGGAGTGTCATTGATCATCGCTCTCGCTATTTGGAGTAAACAAAGTCCCCAGCCAGCTAGCAACAGCGCGGCATAGCGCAGCAACACACCAAGAGATGGTCTCAACTCAGTAAACAGCCTGTATAGCATGGCTGTACCTAGCGCAAAGCTAATAAATAAGCCGAAGATATTGGTATTTGCCAACAGCACTAAAACAGCCGATAGCAGCCAGTAGTTAGGTCTCCGCTTGGTGTACAGCGTGCAAAAAAGAAAAGCCAGTAAAACACCGATGGCGTAGTTTCGACTGATAATGCTGTATTCGTAAAAAAGAAAGTAGCTGAAGCTTAATAGACCCTTTTGCAAGAGCGAAAAAACAGAGGTTTTTACAATCAGCGCAACTGAGCAAATGGCTAGCGACAAATGAAAACCCTGCATGATTAGTGGGTTATGCGTTATCTTTGCTAGGCCGTAAAGGCAGATGTGCCACAGCAGCGGGTGACCCTCATATCTGGAATTGCGAATCAGACCCAGCAAAGATCCACTGTCCTTTGCCAAGAGCCAAGCCTGCATCTCGTCTCGCCACATTTCGTGATTGAGAATGCCGATAATACCCAGCACCGCAAACAGTCCAATGATGCTATTTTCAATTGTTAGCAAACGAGAGAGACTGCGAAAAAATAGAGACTTGTGCGGTCTGTCGGCTGCTGGCTTGAAATCTCTCATGGAGCGGATCACCGAGAAAAACATCTGTGAAAGTGCTTAATATCTCATTACAAGCGGCTAGTCTAAAGCTGCATTTAGAGCTGCATCTAAATTAAATTAATCTTCTCAATAGTTGAATCTAAATTCTTAATCCAAACCCTCAATCTAAACCCTTACAGTATCTATAACCCTTATAATACCTAACAACCCTATTTGGGCTGGTGCTGATTAAAAGATTAGGGTTTTGTAAGGCTAGCGTCAAGATTTTATAAAGCCTGCCTGAAGATTCTGAGGCCGCTGCCATTTCGCGAGGTATAAAAATCTTATGTATAGCAGGTATTTGTCGGGTACTTAACAGGATCGTTGATTGTTCTTTCGTATCATACTTAGACTTGCTCACACTTGCCCATATAGATAAAAAGGCTCTATATTAGGTCGTTAATAACCGAAGGCAGGGAGCTACTTTTCGGATAGTAGTCAGAGTTCCTTCCACCCCTCTCTAAATATTAGAGCTGTATGTGTTTAAAGCTATGCTTACATTTGCAACCCTCTAAAAGTTTGCAGAGCGCGGGCCGTTGGCGAAATAGTGCCGAGCAGTTAGCGCTGAGCCGCAATAGCCTTTGACTCTTGAGCCTCTGACTCTTGATGCCTCTGATCTCTTGGCAGATGCAGCCCAAAGCTCATCAATACTGGTTTCAACTGTAGGAATTTTTATGGAAGCGGCAAAGACTTTACCGTCTGTGACGATTGTGGTGACTCCGCGTGAGCGATTTAGCTATGCGCGGTCATCTTTAAAGAGTCTCTATGAGCACACGACGATTCCCTTTGATTTGGTTTATGTAGACGGTAATTCACCGGCACCAGAACGCCAGTACATTGAGGAGCAGTCTAAGCTAAAGAAATTTAAGCTAATCCGCACCGATTACTACCTTTGGCCTAACCGGGCTCGAAATTTGGGATTAGAAGGGGTAAAAACTCCCTACGTTGTCTTTGTCGATAATGATGTCGTTGTCAAACCGGGCTGGCTGCGCAAGCTGATAGGGTGCGCAGAGACGACGGGCGCAACGGTAGTGGGGCCATTGATGTGCCATGAAGAGCCAGTTCATGAGATTGTTCATTTTGCAGGCGGAGAGTCTCACATCGTAGTTGATGTTAAAAGTCGGCGGCGGCTGCGGGAAAAAATGTATCTGCAAGGCAAAGCCGTCGCAGATGTCCGACCAAAGCTAGAGCAGTGCGAAACCGAGCTGTGCGAATTTCACTGTATGTTGGTGCGCAGAGAGATTTTTGACGACCTAGGCCTGTTTGACGAATCTGTCTTGAACACTAAGGAGCATTTAGACTTTTGTATGAATGTGATGGCGCTGGGGAAAACCGTTTACTTTGAGCCTGACAGTGTCGTGACCTATGTGCCTGGGCCGACTCTCGCCTGGCGCGACCTGCATTTTTACATGCTGCGCTGGAGCAATGCTTGGGAGCTGACGAGCCTGGCCCGCCTGCGAGAGAAGTGGGATCTCGCTGAAGATGGCTACTTTAAGCAGAAATATAAGGCGCTGGGCTGGCGGCGGCGAGAGGCTATTTTGCAGCCGCTGCTAGATCGACTAGGGCTGGTCAACCGCCGTTCTTTACCCAATAAGCTGCTGATGTTTGGGCTCTTGGCACCGATAGAAACAGCTATCAACCAATGGCTGACCCGCCGCTATGCTCACCGCCACCTACAGATGCCGCTACCAACGCCCGCTGCGATCGCAGCCTCGTCAGCCGGTCAAGCAGCGACGCTGCCTCAGTAGCTTTCTCCTTTTTTTCTGGCGTGACCTCTGAGCCGATGAAAATTCTCTTGGTTAATGACTATGGCGGGGCGACTGGGGGAGCAGAACTCCAGATGCTGAGGTTGCGGGATCAGCTGTGCGATCGCCGTCACGATGCCCGTCTGTTTGCGAGCAAGGCTGAGGTCGTTTCTGACAGCCCTAATTTAGCTGACTATACCTGCTATGGCTCCACCAGCCGAATTCAGGTGCTATCGCAAACGCTCAATCTCTCTGCCTACTGGTCGCTGCGGCGTACGCTCAGTGAGTTTCAGCCCGATATTGTCCATGTGCGGATGTTTTTATGGCAGCTGTCACCACTGATTTTGCCTTTACTAAAGCCTTATCCATGCCTCTACCAGACGGCTGTTTACAAGGCAATTTGCCCGCTGGGAACAAATATTCTTCCCGATGGACGAGCCTGCCGGTTGACGCCGGGGGTAGCCTGTTTGCAGCAGGGTTGCCTGACGCCTCAGTCCTGGCTTTGGTTAATGGCCCAGCGATCGCTCTGGCAGCACTGGAAAGGGGTCTTTAATCGGATAGTCGCGCTGAGTGAAGGCATGAAGCAGGAGCTAGAGCAAGCCGGAATCAGACCGGTCAGCGTTATCTACAATGGCGTTCCTGAGCGTTCAGCGCGCGCGCCGTTAGCCTCACCGCCTACCGTTGCCTATGCGGGCAGATTCTCGGCTGAAAAAGGCGTGGAGATCTTGTTTCGGGCATTTGCCCAAATCGCTGAGCTAGTACCTGAAGCGCAGCTAAAACTGGCTGGGAAAGGCCCGGCTGAGGCAGCCCTAAAAGCGTTATCTCGACAGCTAGGCATAGAAGAGCGCGTCGTTTGGCTCGGTCACCTATCGCGCCCTGCGCTAGAGCAGCAGTTTGATGCCGTTTGGGTGCAGGTTGTGCCTTCTCTGTGGGCTGAGCCTTTTGGCAATGTCACTACCGAGGCAATGATGCGCGGTACGGCAGTAGTTGCCAGTGCAGTCGGGGCGCAGCCTGAAATTATTGGCCCTGAGACGGGCGTTACGATGCCCGGAAAGCTGGTACCGCCAGGCGATGTTGACGCCCTAGCAGCGGCGCTGCTGCCAATTTTGCAACAGCGATCGCTGGCCGAACAGATGGGGCAGTCAGGCAGGCAGCGTGCCGTTACAGAGTTTAGCGAGACCCGATGTGTCGAAAATTTTCTTTGCCTCTACCGCCAACTGATCTGCGGGTCTGCCTCTGAGGAGCCTTCTCAATACGTAGTGACCTAAATACTGCTTTTGATTGCCAAACTTTACCAGAACTGTCACAGCTATGCCGCTCTCATTTTCTATCATTATCCCAACCTACAATCGACCTCGTCAGCTAGCAGTATGCTTAGAGGCGCTGCAAAAATTAGACTATTCTCGCAGCCATCTGGAAGTCATTGTGGTAGACGATGGCAGCGAGGCTGATCTGAGGCCTACAGTGGAGGCAGCTGCGGGCGATTTAGATATTCGCCTGATTACGCAGCCAAATGCCGGGCCAGGTGCCGCTCGCAATACTGGCGTAGCTCATGCCAAAGGCGACTATATTGCCTTTACAGACGACGACTGTATGCCTCATGCTGACTGGCTCCTACAGATAGAGTCTCACTTGCAGGCAACACCAAAGGCATTGGTAGGCGGCCATACGCTCAACGCGCTCACGCACAATCTTTACTCAGCTGCTTCTCAGCAGCTGATAGATTATCTCTATGCCTATTTTCACCGTCAAAAGAAGGCGATTCGCTTTTTTACGTCTAATAATATGGGCGTTTCTAAGCAAACTTTTTTAGAGGTCGGCGGCTTTAATGCCGATTTGCGAATTGCTTCTGAAGATAGAGAGCTGTGCGATCGCTGGCTACAGCGCGGCTACCCTATGATCTACGCACCGGAGGTAAAAATTTCCCATGCTCACGATCTCTCACTACGCTCTTTTTGGCGGCAGCACTTCAGCTACGGGCGGGGCGCATTTTACTTCCATCGGGCTAGGGCTCAGCGAACTGCCGACGCCCTGCAAGTTGAGCCCTTGACTTTTTATACCAGCTTGCTGCTCTATCCGCTCAAGCAGAAAATTGGATCGTTTCAGCTAGCGCTATCTGGGCTGTTTTTACTCTCTCAAATAGCCATGACGGTCGGTTTCTTTTGGGAAAAAATTAGGCAGTCTAGACTTTTAGCAGAAGCAACTACGCCGACTTAGAGCCATAGCCTCGCCTGAAAAAAATACGATTCCTGAGGATCTCTCTCACTTATTCTATGGCCGACTTAGAGCGATATACCCAGACTGACCCATCCTTAACGGTCATTATCCCAACGCACAACCGGCCTGTACTGCTGCGCCGGGCGGTGGCTAGTGCGATCGCTCAAACTTGCTCAGCTATTGAGATTATTGTCGTTGATGACGCCTCAGCCCCCCCAGTTCAACTGCCCGAATATCCTCAAGTTCGAGTCATTCGGCTAACGCCCAACCGAGGCGGATCCGCCGCCCGCAACGCAGGCGCTCGCGCTGCCTCGACCCGGTGGATTACGTATCTAGATGACGATGACGAGCTGCTGCCTCACATGGTGGAGGTTTCCTTAGCCGCGCTTACTAGCACAGACTTGCCTGCTCCTGTAGGCGTGCTCTCGGGGCTAGCCGAAGTGAATTCACAGGGGCAGACAATCAAGACTCACCGCCCACCCACGCTAGCCAAGGGCCACTACTTTGGCATGGAGCCCCTTCCGCCGGGCCAGTCGTTTGCCTCTAAGCAAACCCTGGTGGTTGAGCGCGAGGTGCTGCTAGGGATTGGCGGCTTTGATGAGAGTTTTACCTCTAGAGTTCATACCGATCTATTTTTACGGCTGAATCCGGCCTGCTCGCTCTTAGGGCTCTCTACCGTTACCTATCGGCTGAGCGCCCACGACCAACCTCGCGTATCTTCTAGCTTGCAGCGCCGCCAGCAAAACTTTGAGCGGCTGTGGCAAAAGCACCAAGCGGTTTTTACTGCTAGCAAACCCCAACAGGTCGCCGATTTTATCTTCAACCATGCCTATATGCTGCACCGCAATGGCGGTCAGCTAGCTGCAACCCGAGCACTTGTCGAGGCAGCCCGCATTCACCCAGCCCATGTGCTGGCCCGCTTGGGATCACCCTTCAAAGCCAAACTGCTGCAATTACAACCATCAAGGCGGGCCTAACGATGAGAAACCGTTCGTTCTCTTATGGAGGCAGATCGTCTGATAATGTCTAGATCTACCGAAGTCGCTCCATCAGGAATTTCAAAAAGCAGGCGATCGCTAGTCAACCTCATGTTATTTGGGCTCTTGGGCGCTTCAGCCTATGAGATTGGTGTCCGTGGCGAACATTGGCCGTTCTCGTCGTACCCAATGTTTAGTAAGACGCGGCAAGAGGCACGGGTCATCCATTACGCGCTGCGGGCGGTTCCTCAGAACGGCTCTGAAGAGTTCCCGCTGTATAAGTCAGAGCAAATCCATCCTTTTCTCTGGTATCGGCAGCGGGCAGCGTTCAGGCGGATGCTCGAAGGCCCCGGCGGGAAGACAGCGGTCAAAGAAGGGCTAGCAGACACTCTAGATCGCTATGAGCGCGGTCGTCAGCAAGGTCGGCACGACGGGCCGCCGCTACGGGCGCTGCGGCTATACCGGGTAGAGTGGTCGATTGATCCTGACGCCCCAGATCTAATCAGAAAAGAGGAAAAGTCGTTCGTTACTGAAGCGCTGGCAAATGAGCCACTAGCAAATGAGCCACCAGCAGAGAATGAGGCGCACCGATGAACTTAGTCAAACACCTCACCCGACGTTGGAACCGATTTTTCTTCACACCCGATTCGGCAGAGAATTCGGCAGTCTGCCGGATTTTATTCTATGGTGGGCTGCTCGCCCTAAATTGGAACCAGAATTTTGCTGATTGGGGCCGGGTGGCGGATGTATTTTGGATGCCAGAAAGATGCTGGCCCTTTGAGTACTTCAACATTCCTTTACTTCCCCCCCCTATGCTCGGGCTGATGGCGGTAGTATGGAAAGTCTCTTTGACACTGAGCTGCTTGGGTCTGCTGACCCGTCTATTTAGCGTTATGTCGTTTGCCCTCGGGTTTTACCTGCTGGGGCTGCCGAATTGTTTTGGCGATCTTGCGCATGGAGACGCCGCTACTGTACTGATTCTTGGGGTGATGGGAATCGCCCGCGTGGGGACGCGCTGTCGCTTGATCGCGCGATCTCAAACGAGCGCTCAGCGCTCAGCGGCGAGTACCGCTGGCCAGTGCGGATGGCTTGGCTCATTTTATCGACGGTCTTCTTTGCTGCCGGGTATGCCAAATTGTCTCAAGGCGGACTGGGGTGGGCACTCTCCGATAATATGGCTTTCATTCTGGCAGAACATCAGTTTCCACCCGAACATCCTGAGGCACTGGTACCGTGGGGCAAGTGGATAGCCCGTCAGAGCTGGCTTGCACGCGGCATGGGGCTAGCGACGCTGATTTTGGAAGCCGGGTATCCGTTGGCGATGTTCAGCCGCCGAGCACGATTTGTGTTGGTTCCTGGCATGTTGTTGTCGGTGGTCGGATTTCGAGTGCTGCTGGGGCCTGCTTTCTTGCCGCTCATACTTTGCCATGTTTTTTGGGTGAGGTGGCGGCCTCAAAACGGGGCGGTTGGTCGGGCAATCGCTCACAAACCGCATCTGGCTGCGATTGAATAATATACCGAAACTTCACAATACTTCTCTTAGACTTATCGATATGCCTACTCAGTCAGCCTACTCAGCAGGCGTGTAAGCAAACCTCATTTTGAAGCACGCTCTTTATCTAGAAGAGCCCTCATCCAGATTTTTATCTCGCGGTCTGGCGCAATCGCATTTTTATGACAAAATCCGACCGTCATTTTGAAATCACTGAGCTGCAAGAAAACTTAAACCGGCGATCGCTGCAATCGGGAATAGTGACGATCGGGGCTCAGCCTATCAAACTTATTATTGGCATTGGCGGCACGATGGTGCTGGCGCGCCTGCTGGCTCCGGCTGATTATGGGCTGTTGGCGATGGCTCAGCCCGTACTGGGCATTGTCGATAGCCTCAGCAACATGGGACTAGAAACAGCTACAGTTCAGCGCCAAGCGTTTAATTCGGAAGAGGCCAGCGCTATTTTTTGGCTCTCTTTAAAGATCAATGCCCTGCTGATTGGCGGCATGGTCTCTGTGCACCACTTGTTGCTCGGTTTTATGATCGGCCAGAATTAACAAACGTTTTGCTGTGTCTTGCGGTGGGAGCGACCAGTATCTGCCTATCCTTTCAGCATCTGTCGTTGTTAAAGCGGCAGATGCAGTTTGAACTACTAACGATTATTGAAACGGTTACTTTAGTATTGAGTACGGCAGTTGCAATCGCCTCAGCTTGGCTAGGGCTTGGTTACTGGGCGCTAATTTTGCAGCTAACTGCCCTGCAAGTCAGTCAGAGTTTGGCCTATCGGATTTTCTGCGACTGGCGGCCTCATCGCGTTGAAAACACCGCTCGCGCCAAAAAAAGTCTGCGCTCAGCACTCTCCTACGGAATACATCTGACGGGCTTTCGCTGTATCAGTCGAGTTTGGCCTGAAAATGGATCGGGTGATGCTGGGGTACATCGGTGGGGCTAGTTCACTGGGTTTTTATTCCATGGCGTACCAGTGGGCCTATTTCCCGTTCTGGCAAATCTATTATCCCCTGTTTGATGTGGCGGTTTCTACGCTCAGCCGAAGCCTATCAGATCCTGCGCGCTACCGGCTTTACTGCAGCGGGGTCTACTGCTGATTTTTGCCATTTGCGCGCCAGCACTGGCCTATTTGTTTGTCACCGCTCAAGACACCATCTTGCTGCTGCTGGGCCAGCAGTCGATCGAGATAGTGCCGATATTTCGCGTTCTAGTCGTGGCGGTTTTTGTTGGAATGGCGTATCGAGTCACCAAATGGATTTATGTCTCGGATGGGGAAACGCAGCGTCAGTTTGTCTGGAGCTTCGTGCAGATGCCGGTGATGGTCGTTGCGATCATCATCGGTGTGCGGTGGGGGGCCTACGGCGTTGCGGTTGGCTATACCGTTAGCATGTGTTTATTGAGCTATCCTTCGGTAGTTTACTGCGTGCGGCAGTCTCCTATCACTCTCGGCGACTTTATGGGCGCTATTTGGAGACCTGCTGTCGCCTCTATTCTATCAGCGGTTCTGCTGGCTCTAGCTCAGCAGGGGCTCCCGACTTTCAGCTTTTTGGCGATTAAACTGTGTATTGAAGGGCTAATCTATGTGGCTTGCTACGTCGGCATTTGGCTGATTTTGCCAGGAGGCTACAGCCAAGGAAAGGTTTTCACGACGCTGTTTATCAACAAGCTTCGCAGCCGATTGACAGGCACTCGCTGAACACATTGTTCCTTCTAACAAATTTTCTACTGACGGAGACTCTGGATGCTGACCGATATTCTCGAACTAGGCGAGCAAACAAAATTGCGAGGGCAGGTGGTTGTCATCGGTTCTGGAATCGCAGGTTCTGAGTTAGCTACTTACTTAGCGCGTCATGGCCGGGAGGTGATTCTTATAGAGAGTGGGCGCGATTGCTTCGAGCCGTCAGTCCAGGCACTCAACGACGTTGTCTTTCTAGGCAAACGCCATCGCGAATTAAATCCAAATTCTTATTACCATCAATATTTCCTCCCGAGCTGCGAGGCGTCAGCCGGGTGCGCCAGTTTGGGGCACCAGCAATGTATGGACGGGCAAATGGAAGTATTTGCAGCCGGGGGATTTTGAAGGGAGGGCTTGGGTTGCCGATAGCGGCTGGCCGATCCGGTTCGAGGATCTTCTAGAGCACTACCGGTCAGCAGCCAAGGATTATGGTTTTGGCGACTTAGAGGCAGAAGCCATCCGCCCAGAGATTGTAGAGCTGCGCTCTAAAGTGGCAGCCGGTGGCTTGAAATTTAGCAGCTTTTACTGGGAGGAGACCCCCACGCGAACGGCTGTGCGCTTCGGCGACGAAATGCGCCAGTCTAAAAACCTGCAAGTCGTGCTAGGGGCAACCGTAACAGAATTAAAACTCGACGAATCTTGTCAGCGGGTGACGGCAGTTGCTTGCCGCTCAATGGAGGGCCGAGAGCTCCTCGTCGAAGGTGAGACAGTCATTTTGGCAGCAGGGGCCTTTGAATCTGCGCGCCTCCTGTTAGCCTCTGACCGTCAGCTCCCCAACGGGATTGGGGATGCCCACAACCTCGTAGGTCGTTTCTATACGGATCATCCCAAGCACCACACTGGCAAGCTCAAACCAGGTACCCTAGCGAGGCAGTATGCCCATGAGCTTCAGTACGGGCCAAAGCCGCGCTTCTGCATCTGTTTTGCGCTGATGAATCAGACACAGCAAAAGCACGAGCTGCTAGAGCACGTTTTGTACTTGCAGCCTATTTATGAGAGCGTATTGCAGCGAGTGGGACGAACCTTGCAAGGTCTGCCTGCCTGCCGAGACGGCAATGGGCCAGTAAATTCTTACCGGGTCAAGTTTTAACTGAGCAGGCTCCTCAAACCGATAGTCTCATTAAGCTTGGAGAGGAGCGCGATTTGTTGGGTCAGCGAAAGCTAGAAGTGAACTGGTGTTTTACTGAGCAAGATCAACGTTCGATGGAGAAGACGTTGCACCTTCTGACACAGCGCTTTGAAAAACTTGGTCTGGGCACCTTTGATTTTGGTGGCGACCCACCGAGTTTAGCCACGATGACAGATGCCGCCCACCAAATGGGACAACTCGCATTGATATTCGGCCTGAAGAGGGCATTCTTGATATAAACTGCCGGGTATTTGGCACCGATAATTTCTACGTAGCGAGTCGGCGGTGTTTCCTACTGGCCCCTCCTACTCGCCCACCTTTCCCATCTGGGCGATGATCGCCGCCTGGGTCAGCACTTGCTTTGAGCGACGGTACATCATGTTTTGAGCCGAGGAAAGTGAGAGAGAGAACAACTTGCATCGCCGGCTAAAGCATCTCAACAGACAGAGACAAACTGCCTGCCCAAAGCTTATCCGCTGCGGATATCTGTGGTCTAAGCCGGGCCGGGCAGCACATCAGCCCGCATGAGCTTCCACTGGCTTCTGAAGCTGTTTCTCAACCTTGCTCCACTGCTCCTTCGTCAATCTTCATGATATGAGCGCTCAACATTAACATTCCAAAGATCGTCTTTTCTCCTAAAATATTTTTAGCGGCAAGTAACCCAGTCAGCATTCGTGATCCTGATTGTTATAACGATGCATTCCATTGCGGCCCACCGTTTGCAGATTCTCAAACTGCTTTTGATAATCCTGAATAATTTGAAATTATGACGGTGTTCACCATCATAAACAGGGCCGCCTTCTTTGTCCGATCACCGTACCGTCTTCCACATATTTAAGGTCAGGCACCAAACCTAGCCCAACGATCTCCTGACCCGCTTGCTGCAATCAGCGTTTCGTCAGACGGTTCCCAGAGAGTCACCTTCGCTACAAAAATACTCCATGCCTACACAGGTCTTACTGGTATCTGGCACCATAGCGGCACTCCAAGCTTTAAACTTTTGAATACGGCCCACCTGAAATTCTGGGCTGTAAATGTAAATCCAGTTGTCAGGAAAGATATCTTTAGGTCGATTAACAGCGCACAATGAAAAAGTCGCGATACTTGAGACCCTGAGCTACCTCTAATCTCGGGCGGGCGGGGCAGGATCAAGACAGCGAGCTGAAGCGTTATCGGCATACTAGATACAAAATTATCTGCCGATACTGGATTGTCTCTCCCCCTTTTTTGGCAATCCCCGCTGCACGCGCTTACCGTTGTGCTCTACGCGGGTAACCTGAGTCTCCATATGCACAGGGGATCCCTGATAGTTTCGCATCTGCTGGCAGCGCTCCCACATCATGCCGGGGCCATAGATAGGA
>CAWCKX010000002.1:0-1347467 GCA_963796235.1 uncultured cyanobacterium | reverse complement strand
CAGCGGTGAAGGACTTACTGAGGACGTCCGCGCGATCTGGAAGGAGTCGCTGCCGAGCCGCTCTTCGGCGCGCTACCCGGACACCCCGTACCGCGCTCTCTCGCCCATCGTTTGGCTGCCTGGGCAGGGTGACTACGCCCAGCTCGGAAACGAGGCCTCGGACCGCATGGCTCGCCAGGTCCTCGCCGGCTTGAAGGTCTGGCCGGAGGCGCACCTGACAGCAAACTGGCGCCGGGACCGCGATGGCGACAAGGACCCGATCGAGCTCCCGACGCCGCTGAGCAGCTTCCTGTCCCGCGCAGAGTGGGTGCCGGTTCACCACCCGGGCGACCCGTTCGACGTCTGGACCATCGCCGAGGCCGACGCCTGGTACCACCCCATTCGAGGCGCCGACGTCGCACCGCGCTTCACCCCGCTGATCAGCAAGCCATTGCGCGACGTCATCGACGACGACCCACTGGCGATGAAGCGACTGTCGGCCGCCGGCGTCGGGATGTGGACCCAGCCCAGCGACGCTCCCAGCCTGCTTCGTCACCTCGGACGCCTGCTCGCCTCCGGACAGGTCAGCGACAGCCAGATGGCGCAGTTCGCCAAGACCTACCGCCAAGCCTGGGCTTCCGTGGCTCAGCAGCGTCTGGCCAACGTCTTCCCAGCAAGCAGCAGCTGCCATGTCGTCGTCGACTGCAGCGGGACCGTGACGGCGCTCGACGTCCACCACGTGGCCGAGCAGCGCACAGACATGTCGCTGCTTGACCGCGACGACGACCCCACGCTGCTACGACTGATCAGCGAGTTCGGCGAGGCACTGCTCAGGCTCGACAGCGACGCCGACGACGTCGCAGCGATCCTCACCCAGCGGCTGGGCGAGCTGGTGCACCGACCCCGGGACCTTCGCCCAGCGGTCATCACCGACGGTCAGGACTTCCAGCCGCACACTGACGCACCCACCCTGCTGGACGCCGTGCCGTGGCTTCGCCTGCTGGTCGCCACCGTGCTGGAGTTTCGCAGCAGCGCCTTCTCGCACCATGGTCGACGGGCCTTCCAGGAGACCCTCGACCGGCTTCAGCGTGTCCGCATCCACCGCTACGTGCGCGGGAGGTCAGCGTGCGCCTGGCCGGTCAGCGACGTGACCTGCCCAGCCGGATGCGCTCGGTCCTGCCGGTGAGCGACCCTCAAACCCCGACGCTAGTCATCGAATCCGCCGGCGACAGCTACGACTGGGCTCTGCTGGAGGCTCTGGCCGAGCCCCTGCTCAGCCTGCTGGGCCGAACCGGTCTCACCGCTGAGCTGACACTGGCCCTGCTGCGGCTGAAGACCTCCGGAGCAGCCGTCGCGGACGAGCTGGGCTATGACGACCTTGCCGATGCCTGCCAGGTCTCCCGCAGCGAGGTGGAGCAGACCGCCAGCCGACTGGCCACCGCCCTGACCCCCCTTCTGGAACGGCTCCAGCCGGTCGTCGCCCACTTGACCGACCACGCAACCGCCAGACCGTTCGACCCGGACGGCTCGGAGTTCGGCAGTGAGGAGGAGATCCTCACCGCCCTCCGCTCGCTACCCGAGATCGGCGAGGGTGCCGCGGCCCTCGTGACCCGAGTCCGCAACGCCGCCACCCTGGACGAGCTGCGCAAGGCCCTCGGTCTGGATCTCGCTGCGTTCAACCAGACCCTGAGCGAGCTCGGCGGTCGCTACCAGCCGCTGGACTACACGGCCGCACACGAGGAGGAGTTCGGTCTCTACGCCCGCGAGCACTGGGCCGAGATCAGCCTGCGTCTGCGGTGGGGACGCCTACCCCTGCATCAGCGGTACGAGCCGCAGCTCGACTGGTCGCACCTGCACCGGCCCGCAGCTCTGACAGCCGACCCCGCCTGGGCCGCAACACACGACCACCTGGAGCCCGGGCTGCTGCAGGCTCGCTGGAGGAGCTGGCACGACTCCTCGGCGCCGACGTACCCACCGACGGGCCGGCACTCGAACCGGTCGACACGATCCGAACCCGCAACTCCGACCTGGTCGGCGCTCAGACGCCGCACCTGGGAGAACTACCGTCCGCGCCTGGACCGCCCGCACTGGCGACCAGGTCCCCGCCGCCTTCGTCTCCGACGATCCCGCCGCGGCTCTGCGAAACCTGCTCGACTCAGCCGGAGCTCTCGACTTCACGCCACTGACAGAAGGGCTGATCACCTGGCTGCAGCGGCTGGACGCCTGGCCCAACGCCATGCCCACCACCACCGACCTGGGCACGCTGCAGCTCACTGCAACCGACCTCGACGCACAGCAGAGCGAGGCGGCACAAGAACGAGCCGCGCGCGAACGTGCCCGGCGCAGCCTGGAGCTCGACGGGCGCCCTCTCGACGTCGGCGCCGGCCTCGCCGAGCTGCGACACGCCCTTGACGAATCGCTCGCCGCCACGCCCAGCTTCCTCACCGCCAGCAACCGCACGACCCGGCTGAATGCACTGCCGCGAGCGACAGCAGGGGGCACCGGCGCGCGGAAGACCCGGCGGTCCTGTGCGGACCGCCCAGCCAGCTCTCCGACGCGCAGAAGATCGCCATCGGCTTCGCCGGGGAGTGGCTGGTCTACCAGTGGCTGCAGCGCCGGCACGGCAGCGCCTTCACCGACCAGTGCTGGGTGTCGGGCTACCGCAGCGTCGTCTTCCCCGGCGACGGCGACGACGGCCTCGGCTACGACTTCCTCGTGCCGGCCCGCGGCGGCGACCTCATGTACGAGGTCAAGACGACTCCCGGCGCCGCTGGCGAGCTCCAGCTCGGCGAGTCACAGGTGCGCGAGGCCCAGGCGCACGCGCGCAACAGACGCTGGCGCCTCGTGGTCGTCGAGCACGCCCCTGTCAGACCAGCGCCGCATGCTGCACCTACCCAACCCGTTCAGTCCCGCCGCGCGCGGTCAGTACGCGTTCGTCGGGCAGGGACTCAAGCTGCGATTCCGGCCAGAGGGAGATCAAGCGCGATGACGATCCACGTCTGTCCCTTCCACGCCGACGAAGGAATCCACGGGACGTGCCGCTGCACGACGAGGCCAAGACCGAGGTGTTCGAGTGCCGCCGGCAAGGCCATCCCCGGCCGGGGCCCTGGACCTGGTCCTTCGTCCCCGAACCACCCCACGCGGCCGGCGTCAGCGGGCTGGCCGCCGAACTCGGACCTGCACCTGGAGCTGCCCGCTGCGCTCAACTCCTACGCCGGGCAATGGGTCGAGTACGGCCTGGTCGAGCGTGCCTACGCCCAGGCCCATCCCGAGGACTTCCGCCAGCTTGTCCGGCGGTACGGCCACACCCACCTCGCGCCGTCGCAGTACACCGCATCGGCCTACCTCGCCCGCACCCTCGGCGAGCTCAGCCGCACGGGCACAGTGCTCTTCCGTCCCGGACGCGGCACCGGCCGCTGGAGCTACAACAGCGACATCTCCTACTGGGCCCTCCCGCCGGAGCCGAACTGGGACGACCGTCTGAGCTGGGCGGCGTCCGGATACGACGTCGACTACATCCCTACGGCTGGGCATTCCGCCGGATGAGGAGGTCCTCCTGCCCTCGAACGCCAACTGGCCGCCGTGCCTGCGTGCGTTGGCGGCGCGCCGCCCGCCCAACGACGACCGGTATGGCAAGGCGCTCGGTCCGCGAGATCGTGGTGCACCAGCACCAAGGACGCGCGAGGTTCGTGCAGTCACCGAGCATCTCGGTACCAAGGGGATCAGTCGTCGCCGGACAAGACGTACACAAGGTTCCCGTCGATGGACGTGGGATAGCCGTCGCCGCCGTCCTCGCCGACGACCACGACGTCACCGCGTAGCTCGTTGAGGTACATGCCCACGCCGCAGAAGTGCAGCAGCGCCGTGGCTCGGTCGTTCACGCGCTCGGGCTCCATGGAGCCGTAGCGGGAGTTGACGTACACGTGATGTTCGGGCAGGTCCTCGACCTGGAAGGGGACGCGCTCAACCGGACCCCCGCTCACGTAGCGGTACCAGCGGGTGACATCACGACGGTCGAGGGTGACGACGCTGATGGGCTCCTCGCCCTGGCACGGGATGTGAACAGCTTCGATGTGCACGCCCCGGCTGCCGGCGCGGGCGGTCCGCTTGCCCTGTGTCGCGCGCGCTCCTGCGATGGGCATCTCCGAGATCGGCGTCCATGCAGCGACCAGGTCCAGCGGCCCGCCGGGCCAGCTTCGGACCGTGCTCATCATGAACTTGGCGAAGATCGGAACGTAACCATCGCGGACAACGAATCGGAGCTGATGCGTCTCACCCGAGGAGGTGGCCTCGTCCCAGATCGAGCCGTTTGGACCGGGAGCGTTGGTGCGCATGTGGAAGCACCACTCCTCCTCCTCGTCCCGGACGAAGAAGCCGGCTAGTCGACGCTCACCGCGACCCTCGACGCTTCGCTCCACCAGCTCCATCGCCTCGTCTCGCTGCCAGGCGATGCTCAGGCAGCTCCCTACCCATTCGACCAGGCCGTCGTAGGTCCCGGCAGTCCCAGTAGGGCTCGGTGCGCTGGGGTCCGATGCTGATGGGTTCGCAGAGCGGCTGTGGCTTCTGCGGAGGCTGGAAGGGGGCGGCGAGGATCAGCCTGCGGCCGGCTATGTCCAGGATCGCCATGTCGGTCGAAGCGCCGTGGGGCAGCATCGCTTCGCGATCCACCCGTCCTGACCCGAGGAGGGAGCGCAGCTCGCCCGGGCGATCGACGAGGACATCGCGTGAGCCCTCCCGCGTCCAGAGCCTGGTGGCTCCCTCGGCCGTGACAAGTCCGGCGATGGCCAGCTCCACAGACGCCCCCTCGTTCAACTCGGAGCTCATCGTCCCAGGGACGAGCTCGCGGGACGTGCGATCTGCGGAAATCGTCCACACGCTTCACGCGTCCCGCCGCGCGAACTGGGTCTCAGCCCTGGCTGCTCGCAACAACAGCTGAAGCCGCCACAGCTCCGCTGCCGGTCGGGTCCGCAGCCCGGGCGGACGCGTCGCCGCTGCGAGCTCTGGCGGGAGGAGCTCGGCGAACTTCAGCTGCTTGAGCGCCTCGTCGCTGACCGGCGCCTGCATGCCTCGCCAGGTCGTCGCCGAAGCGCTTCGCGCGCCGCCCCCAGCGCGTCGCGCACCTGCCCGGCGGTGGCGTCACCACGCAGCTTGACGTACCGGTTGTCGTAGCGCTCCAGCTCGTCGACCAAGCCCGGGTGCGACCGCGGCGAGCGCCGCCGCGAGCACGCCGTTGGCCCGGGCGCCAGCCCAGGTCCACCAGCGGACCTGCCCGCTGTCCCATGCGGCAACACGCAGGCCGTGCCTCCGCGACGGTGCGGCGAGCTCGTCGCGCGAACAGCGCAAGCCGCTCAGTCGCCCGGCGCGTCAGCTGACACCCCGGCATGCCGCGTCCGAGGAGCACCTCGCCGCATGGCGTTGGTCAGCGCGAACGACAGCGGCTGCGGCATGCCCGGACCAGCGCGAGTGTGCCCGGCCTGTCGGACGGTTCGACGAAGGCGCGGCGGCGCTTCCAGTCGATGTAGGTCACCTTCCAGGCTCGGCCCGCCGAGCGAGACGACGCGCGGCCCGTCGACCTTGCGCGTGCAGCACGAGCGGGTCGACGCGGCCGACCTCGGTCGCGGCCGTGCAGCACGGTGAACTCGGGATCGGCGGTGAAGACCGACAGCAGCTCCAGGAAGTGCTCGTCGCCCGTAGCGCCGCTCGGCCTCCGGCCCGACGAACAGCATCCCGCCGTCCTGTCGAGGTGGCCGGTCTCGAGCAGCCAGTCGTGCGATCTGCCGACGCTTCCGCAGCGGTGCCAGCGTCCAGGCCGGCGAGCCATTGCGGCCAGGTCTGCCGACCCGACCCGGTGCTCCTGCAGGCACAGCGCGAGCAGCTGCTGGGCGACGAGGTGCAGCGGCAGCGGCGGCGGCACGACCGGCTCGACGTAGCCCTCCGACCACAGCCGCAGCAGCCCGGCGGCCTGCAGCAGCTCGTCGTCGTCGCGTGGCGAGGAACAGCAGTTGCGCGACGGTGCCCGGCCGCCGGCCGGTGCGGCCGAGCCGCTGCAGGAAGGACGCCACGGTGCGCGGCGCGTCGATCTGGATGACCCGGTCGAGGTCGCCGACGTCGATGCCGAGCTCGAGCGTGCGAGGTGGACGACGATGACGCAGTCGCGCGCCTCGGCGAACGCCTGCTCGGCCCGGCGGCGCTCGTCCGACCGACAGCGACGAGTGCGACACGAACGTCGTCGACGCCTCGCTCGCGCAGCGCCGACGCGCGAGCTCCTCGACCGTGCGCGCGGGAGTCGCAGAACACCAGCCGCTTCTCGCCGCGGTGCAGCGCGGCGATGACGGTCGCGGCGTTGTCGAGGCTGCCGACGTAGTCGAGCTGCACGCTCCGGCACGGCGGCGCGCCGTCGGCACGCCGGGCGCGACGACGCGCGCCGGGCGCGCTGCCGGCGCCGCTGACCCTGCAGCCAGGTCAGCAGCTCGTCGGGGTTGCCGACGGTGGCCGACAGCCCGATGCGCTGCAGCGGTCGGCCGGCCAGCTGCGTCGAGCCGCTCCAGCACGGCGAGCAGGTGCCAGCCGCGGTCGTCGCCGGCGAAGGCGTGCACCTCGTCGACGACCACCGCGCGCAGGCCGGCGAAGAGCCGCGCGGCGGTCGACGCGCGTGGAGACCAGCATCGCCTCGAGCGACTCCGGCGTGGTCAGCAGGATGTCGGGGCGGTCGGCGAGCGATCGGCGTCGCGCGCCGCGGCGCCGACGTCGCCGTGCCACAGCGCCGACGCGGCGGCCGAGCCAGCGCGGCGTAGCCGGCGAGCCGCGGCTCGAGGTTGTTGAGCAGGGCCCGCAGCGGGCAGACGTAGAGCACGGACAGTCCGCGCCAGCTCCTCGCTCGCCATCCGGCGACAGCAGCGGGAAGATCGGCGGCCTCGGTCTTGCCGCCGGCGGTGGGCGCCAGCAGCAGCGCGTCGTCGCCGCGCAGCACCGGCGCGACCGCCTGCTCCTGCAGCGGCCGCAGCGCCGGCCAGCCGAGGCGTGTTGACGATGTGGTGCTGGACGACCGGGTGCAGCCGGTCGAACCGGCGTCAGCTCCAGTCGGCAGGTCGAGCTCGATGTCGTCGGCGGTCGCGGCGCCGGCGCGCGGCGTTGCGCTCGACGTCGGTCAGCTCGGCCGGCGTCGACGGTCAGCGGCGTAGTCGCTGGCGCGGGTCGAAGTCGGGGAACTGGTCGACCCGGTCGAGCACGTCGCCGACGAGCTTCTTGAGGAACAGCCGCGGGCGCGACGCCGACCTTGCCGCCGAGCTGGCCGGCGACCGCGGCGGCCAGGTCGGCGAGGTAGGCGTCGTCGACCACGCGCGCGCACCCGGTCGCGGTCGGCGGCGCCGCGGCGTACAGGTCGCGCACCCGGCCGCCGACCTCGACCAGCGAGTCCAGGTCGAAGCCGGGCAGCCGGATCTGCACGGCCGCGGGTTGTCGAAGCGGGGGTCGGTGGTGAAGTCGGTGGCCAGCCGCTGGGCCAGCGGCGGCAGCCGCTGCACGCCCTGGGCCCGTCGAAGAACGCCGGCGTGCCGGTGATCACCAGGTACAGCCCGGGGAACCGGCCGGCGTCGACCTCGTCGATCAGCTGCCGCAGCGCGTTGAGCGCCTTGTCGCGGACGTCGGCGCGCACGCGCTGCAGGGTCTCCACCTCGTCGAGCACCAGCAGCAGCCCCGGGTGGCCGGCGTCGCGCAGGACGGCGAGCAGGCCCTGCAGGAAGCCCAGGCGCCGAAGTGGTCGAGGTCGCCCTTGATCGCCGGCGGCCCGCTTGACGGCGGCGGCGACGTGCGGCTGGCCGCCGAGCCAGGCCAGCAGCCGTCGGCGGTGGCGTGCGTCGCCGGCGACCGGCGGCTGCCGGTAGGCGCGCAGCGCCGGCGGCGAACGCGGGGCGTCGCGGCGCGACCGTCGCCAGGCGCTGCTCCAGCAGCTCGTCGACGGCCGCGTCCAGCGCCGGCGTGTCGGCGTCCAGCGACGGTCCGCGGCGAGCACGTCTCCTCGAGCGTGAACAGCCACGCGTCGAGCACCGGCGCGGAGCGCGCGACGGCGGGAACGCTCGCGGTGCGCAGGCGCTCGACGATGCGCCGGTAGACGGTCTCGAGCTTGTGCAGCGGCGTCTCGGTCTCGGAGATCTGCACCTCGGCGGTCGCGAACCCGCGGCGCAGCGCCCGCTCGGCCGAGCCAGCGGGCGAAGAAGGTCTTGCCGGCGCCGTACTCGCCGCGCACCGCCTTGAACGACCGACCGCCCGCCGCGACGGCGTCCAGCTCCTCGTCGAGCGCCGGGCGAAGCGGTCCAGGCCGACGGCGAGCAGGTCGAGCCCGTTCGCGGGCACGGTGCCCCGGCGCAGCGCGTCGATGATCTCCTCGCGCCGCCGCGGGCGAGACGGCGCTCATCACGGCTCACCTCGAACTGCTCGCGCAGCAGCGCGCTCGTCGAGCACGACGGTGCCGCCGTCGACGTCGCGGCCAGCACCGGGTAGCCCTCGACGTTGAGCAGCCGCTGGAGCTGCGGCGACGCACCCGCGGAGCGCGGACCGGCGCGACGCCGAGGCCACGGCCGCGGCCGTTGGCGCCAGCCGGTTGTCCGGGCGCGCCAGCAGCGCGTCGAGCAGCCGCGGCCACCTGCTCGTCGGTGACGGTCACGCGCCCGGCCAGCCGCCGCTGCTCGGCGTAGCGCTCGACGCGATCGGTCGCCTGCGCCAGCGGACCGCGCCGAGTCGGCGCGGCGCCGCCGGTCGGCGCGACGTCGTCGAACAGCGTCGGCGACGGTCGGCGCCGGCCGTCGGACGCGGAGCCGGCGCCGGTCGGGAACGGCCGCGAGCGCGGCGGCTCGTGCGACGGCCGCGCCACCACGCCGGCGCCTGCGGCGGGGCCAGCTCCCAGCCGGCGCGGTGGCCTGCCCGTCCTGGCGACGAGGACCACGACCGGGACGACGACCTCGGCCGGTGCGGCGCCGCCGTGGTAGCCGGCCTTCAGCGGCCCGTACCGCAGCCGCTCGTCGACGGCCAGGACCGCCGGCCGTCGTGCGTCGAGCACCCGCCGTCCGCGCGACGAGCACCTCGCCGTCCCCAGCCGGCGCCCTCGCGGCGCGCGAGCGCCGCTGGACGACGCCGGACGCCGCGGCAGCTCGTGCCCCGTCGCGGCGCTCGACGACGTGCCCGTGGTCGGAGGTGAGCACCACGACGCGGCCGGCCCGCCGGGCGCGCTCGAGCAGCGGACCGCAGGTGCTTGACGGCTCGGCGCTCCACTCGGTGCCGGCCGGGTCGGAGCGGTCCAGCGCGTCGTCGATGGTGTTGAGGACGCAGGCGACCAGCGGCTGCCGCCGTGTCGTCGATGGCGTGCGCCGACGTCGTCGGCGACCGCGAAGCCGGCGGCGGTGGTGTCCAGTCGGCTTCTTGTGGAACAGCGTCCCGCGCTTGACCGTGCGCCCGCGCGAGCTCCGGGTAGCCCCGCTGCTCGGCCTCCTGCCCGCCGCGGCGCAGCTCCCCGCAGAGCAGGGAGGCCCGGCTGACCTCGGTGAGCGTCGGCAGCACCGCGAGCGCACCGGCTCCGGCGGGCGTCCGCTCGGAGCAGCGCCTCCGCCCAGCCGCCCGGCGCGCGCGACGGCAATGCCGCGCACGATCTCGGTGCCCGACGGCGGCGCTCATCCCGTCGAGGACCAGCAGCAGCACCGGGGTCGGGACGCGAGCCAGGGGGAGCACGACCTCGGGCGAGCAGTCCTCAGGCAGCAGCATGGCGCGGTTCCTGTGCCGGCTCGTCCGCGTGTGTGAGCGCCAGCGCGGCGGCGAACCGCTCGTCGTGCCGGTCGCGGCGCCGCTGCACGGCGGCCAGCACCGCGGCCAGGGCGGCGCCGAGCTGGGTTCCCCGACGCCGGACGCCGCGTCGTTGACCGCCGAGTCCACCCAGGCATCTGCCTCGGCGTGCCGGCTGACAACCACCGCAGCCCGTTGCCGGCAGCGGTTTAACCCTTACGATCTCCGTCATGCCTGGGCCGTCCGTACCGTCCATATGGGGTTGCCTGACACCGTCTCTGCCCGCATGATGGGCCACTCAGTCGCCATTCACAACCGCACTTACCACCGCTGGATTACCCGCCGCGACCAGAGCGCCGCCGTCAAAGCGGCCTTGAGAAGGAACTAAATACGAAACTAAGCGCTATTGCGATATGGCATTCGCTGACGCAAAGTCTCTCACGCTAGTGCATCACCATGCCGCCATCTACATTCATCACCTGGCCTGTGATGTAAGCTGCGGCCGGGTCGGCGGCTAAAAAGCGAATCAAGCCGGCTACTTCCTCGGGCTGACCGTAGCGGCCGAGAGGAATGTACTTGAGAATTTCTTCGGTGTTCTTGAGATCGCCTGTCATGTCAGTCGCGATAAAGCCGGGGGCGACTGCGTTGGCGGTGACGCCGCGTGGGGCGAGTTCTTTGGCAATGGTTTTGGTAAAGCCGATGACGCCAGCTTTAGCCGCGCTGTAGTTGGCCTGGCCCGGATTGCCCATAAGCCCAGCAACAGAGGAAATATTGATGATGCGACCAGAACGCTGCTTCAGCATGATTTTGCTCACCGCGCGGGTGCATAAGAAAACGCCTGTCAGGTTGAGATCGATGACAGCCTGCCAGTCTTCGGGCTTCATCCGCAGCAGCAGCGTATCGCGAGTAATGCCCGCATTGTTGACTAACACGTCGATGCGGCCAAACTTGTCCATGGTGGCTTTGACCATCGCATCTACCTGATCGGCTTTGGAGACATCGGCTTGAAGCGCGAGCGCCTCACTCCCCGCTTCCGCAATTGCCGCGACTACCGCATCTGCCGCGTCGCTAGAGCGAGCATAGTTCACCACGACCTTAGCGCCGGCCTGGGCAAGTGCCATTGCCGCCGCCTTCCCAATGCCTCGCGAAGCGCCCTGTAACAATGGCAACTTTGTCTGTCAGCGCTCCAGCCATGACATCTCTCCTTATAAATTCGCTCACTCACTGTAATATTTCGCGGGGTGCGGAGCAATCTATCGCGACCGCTCAAAAGAATCCTGTTAGACAAACTCTGAGAAAAGCGCACAGATCTCTAAAGAACTCTAAATTATTGGCGCGTAACCCACACACAATCGAGATCAGCCCATTAGCATAAGAAAGTTATTTTCCTCTCAAACTCGCACCCCCATGGCAGTCAAACAGCAGTTCAATAGCTTCGATGAGATGATCAGTGGTTCCGATCAGCCGCTGCTGGTCGATTTTTATGCCGATTGGTGCGGCCCTTGCCAGATGATGGCAAAAATCTTGGTTCAGGTTGGTGCTGAGATGAAGGGCGAAGTCAAAGTGGTCAAAATCGACACTGAGAAGTACCCTGCGATCGCTTCCCAGCATCAGATTCATGCGCTGCCAACGCTCGTGCTCTTTAAGCAGGGTCAGCCAGTTGATCGAATTGAAGGCGTGCTCACGGCTGATCAGCTGGTAGCGCGGGTTCGAGGAGCGCTGGGCGAGTAGGCTTAGGCAGGGATATGAGGGATATGGATGCCCATGACCGCACCGACAGATAGCGAACTTAGGCGGGTAGGCCGGCCGGTGCGGGCGGCGATCGCTCTCGGCGGCAATTTAGGCAATTCCCAGCGGATTTTGTCCGAGGCGATGCAGGCGATTGACCACGAACCGGGTATTGCGGTGACCGCGCGATCGCCCCTCTACAAAACCGCGCCCGTTGGCCCGCCCCAGCCCGACTATCTCAATGCCTGCGTGCTGGTTGAAACGGTGCTGACCGCCGCGATCGCTTTTGCACCGGCTGCTCGCGATTGAAACCCAGTTTGGCCGCATTCGTCAGGAACGGTGGGGCGCACGATCGCTCGATTTAGATCTGCTGCTGTTTAGCGACCAGATTATTGACTTGCCGGGTCTCACAGTGCCCCATCCGCGCCTGCACGAGCGGCCCTTTGTGCTGGTGCCGCTGACCGATATTGCACCCGCTTGGCCTCACCCCATTTTTGGTAAAACCATGGCGCAGCTATTGGAGCAGTTACCGGTTGCTGGGGTAGAGTCGTCTGTAGCAGCGATTCGCTAGTCCCTCACACCTCCTTAATCACTTATGGCATTCGGACAAGAACCGCCGCAGCTAATCAAACACCGCCTGTTTTACGAAGGGCGCAAGTTCAACTTTGAAGTGTCGCGCTTCCGACTGCCCAATCAGTCTATTGGCGACTATGAATGTATTCGCCATCCCGGCGGATCGATGGCCGTACCCGTGACGGCTGAGGGACAGTTTGTGCTGGTGCGTCAATATCGGTTTGCCATGCAGGGCCGACTGCTAGAGTTTCCAGCGGGCACAGTCGAAAAGGGCGAAGATCCGCTGGGCACGATTCAGCGCGAAATTCAGGAAGAAACAGGCTACCGGGCCCATACCTGGAAAACGCTGGGCAAGTTCCCAAATGCGCCGGGCTATTCTGACGAAATTATCTACGCTTACCTGGCCACCGATTTAGAAAAACTGACCGAGGCGCTGGCCTTAGATGAAGACGAAGACCTCGAAGTGCTGCTCATGAGGGCTGATGAATTGGAAAAGGCAATTTTGACGGGCGTCGCGATTGATGCGAAATCTATCGCGGCGTTTTACATGGCCAAAGCCTACCTGTAAGACGACTGGACTATGCCTATGACCGATGGTCGCTACTTGCCCAAGCTCGCTATACTGATGGCCCGTGACCTTTTAGAAACTGTTTTTGGGAATGGGAGACTATGGCTGCTGAGCTAGTGCTGTTTTGGCATCGTCGGGATTTGCGAATTCGGGACAATTTGGGGCTGGCGGCGGCGCGCGATCGCACCGCCAAAGTCATCGGCCTTTTCTGCCTCGATCCCGGCATTCTAGACGGCGACGACATTGCCCCGGCCCGCGTTACCTACATGATTGGCTCACTAGCCGAACTGCAAGAGAGCTACAAGTCAGTTGGTAGCGAACTGCTAATCCTGAAGGCAAGCCAGAAAAAGCGATTCCCAAATTAGCCAGCGCTCTCGGCGCTGCCGCCGTTTACTGGAATCGCGATGTAGAACCCTATTCGCGTCAGCGCGATACCGACGTTGCCAAAGCGCTAAAAGACAACGGCATTGAGATGCACACGAAGTTTTGGGATCAGCTGCTGCACGACCCAGACAGCATCAAAACCGGCGGCGGCGATCCCTACAAGGTGTACACACCCTTTTGGCGGAACTGGATTAAGCACGATAAGCCCGGCCCCGTTGAGGCATTGTCAGAGGTGACAGGGCTGAGCCCCCAAGAAAAAGCGACGGCTAACGACGCGGGCAATATTGAGCTGCCAACGGCTAAAGATTTGGGCTACGAGTGGGAAAACGAGCTTTTGCTGGCACCGGGTGAGACAGGCAGCACTGGCTCAGTTAGAGAAGTTTTGTGAGGATCGAAGAGCGATCGCCGAATACGACGAACAGCGCAACTTCCCAGCTATCTCCGGCACCTCCACGCTCAGCGCTGCGCTCAAATTTGGCACCCTCGGCATTCGCACCGTCTGGCAAGCTGCCGATGACGCTTACAGCCGTGCCCGCAGCGACGAAACCCACGAAAATATTCGTACCTGGCAACAAGAACTCGCCTGGCGCGAATTTTACCAGGGCGTCATGTACTTTTTCCCAGAACTCGCCGAAGGCCCTTACCGCGAGCCGCTTAAAGACTTTCCCTGGGACAATGACAAAGACCATTTTCAAGCCTGGTGCGAAGGCAGAACCGGCTACCCTATTGTCGATGCTGCCATGCGTCAGCTCAATACCATTGGCTGGATGCACAACCGCTGCCGGATGATCGTCGCTAGCTTTCTCACCAAAGACCTGATTATTGACTGGCGCTGGGGCGAAAAATACTTTCATGCAAAAGCTTTACGACGGCGACCTTTCTGCCAATAACGGCGGCTGGCAGTGGAGTGCTTCTAGCGGGATGGACCCCAAGCCACTGCGAATTTTTAATCCTGCCAGTCAGGCCAAAAAGTACGATCCAGAGGCTGAATACATCCGCGAATGGCTTCCCGAAATTCGTCACCTCGATACTGGCGCGTTAATCACTGGCGACATTCCTGAGGAGGCACTAGAAGGCACTGACTACCCGATGCCGATTGTGAACCACAAGCAGCAGCAGGCTGAATTTAAGGAGCGCTACAAAGCGCAAAAGAGTTAGCGCTTTGCCTCATGCACTAAGTCACGCGCCAAAACCCGACTTTTTCTTGGCTTTTTTCTTAGCCGTGCTTTTGCTCACTGTTTTCAGTGCCGATTGAAAAAGGTTGTGCAAATGCAGGGGAACGCTAGCGGATTCGGGAATCTGAGGGGTAAGCAACTTGCCGTAGCGGGCGATCGCCCCATCCAAGATCCTGCTCAATATCAAAGCTCAGGGTTGCCCAATATTCGGCGCAGCGATGTCTCCAGCGGCTTGCCCTGGCTTTTGCGAGGTGATACCAGACCGGGGCGATCGCCTGCTCATTTTCTAAGTGCTTACTGACTAAGCGATCTAGCTTGGCCGTTTCTTCCGCGTCAGCTCGGCTCGCCTGCCTCGCCTGATTGAGCCAGCAATTCTTCCAGGCGGCTGTAGTCTGTCAAAAAGGTCTGACCCCACCGAGGATGGGCAAACACAGTGACAGATTCAGCATGGCGCAGCTCATCGGGCAGATCTACTTTGGGCATGACCATTTTGAGCGATCGCCCACTTTCTAGCAGGCGCTTGGCCACTTTACTTTCCTCACCTAGGGCCGCCATGGCCTCTTCTATCTCTTCTGCCGATAGCCCAGAGTCTTCCGCTAGCGCTTGCAGTGACTTGGAGCTGTCCAGCCCAGCCTGCGCAAACTGGCTTTCGGTAGCCTGCGCTTGATAGACCTTCAACTTTTGGTTTAGCTCGCGCCCAGGCATCGTCAGCTTCTCTGCCCCAAAAAAGGCCACAAAGTCTTCGTGCTGCTGCTTTACCGAGTCCCAAGCGGCTTCTTTCAGTTCAGGGGCGTCGCCGTAGAGATGCTGCGGAAACCACTGCTTAAAGTTACCAATCGCTACCGCCAGCTTAGGTTCACCGAGCTTTCCTAACAGCGTCAGCGGGCCTGAAAAAGTCCATGCTCTATCAGTCACTGGCAGCAGTCTAGCAATAACAATTTCTCCCGGACTCAGCCTGAGAGAGTACCGCCGAGGCCTGCAATTGATTGGGCGTAACGCTGTAGAGTTTTTCTGTCAGCCAGTTCATCAGGACGTAGCGCTCAGGCTTAGCGCTGCATACGGCAAATAGCCCACTAAAGCCTTTTTCCCACTGCTTCAACCAGCGCTGAGAGGCGGCTGACAGCTCACGAATCTGACTGAATAAATAGATCAATGACAGACTGATCGGCTACTCGCCCTTCAGTCAAAAACATATCAATCGCGAGATCTGTGCGGCTAATGCCTGACAAACTCGGCTTAGCCCACCGACTTAGCTGCTGAGCGCTAAAGGCTTCTAGAGCGATCGCTATCTCATCTTCAGCCTCTAACACAAAGTCAGACAGATGCTGTTTTAAATCTATTTGCTGCTGAACTTGCTGAGCTAAATCTGCACCGCTCAAAGGCTCTCTATTTGACTTTGTCAGTCTTGACTGCGACGGATTTATTTGCCTGTTTATCTACCATCGGCTCGTAATCGTTCTCCTAAAAGATAAGCAGGCTAGTCTTTAGCTTCTGCGCCAGTAGCCGCGTAGCTTAACTTAACCAGTGACAGCAACCAGTGACAGCAACCCTATCAATGATTAAGATTGCCCTCATCTTAACAACACGATAGGTCAACCAGGCATGTGCCCGATTGACCTATCGTGTATTAGTCTTGCATTAGCCTTAGCGACTGCTTATTGGTCCTTTGCTACAGCTGCAGTGACCGTTCAATGTGTCGCTATGCCGCACAAATTGCCCCACAGAGGGAGGGGAAGTCAGCCACTGAGAAGCTGTCTCTATGCTGCGCGCTTAGTAGCTGCGTAGTAGATGAACAGCGTGATAATAGCGCCCAAAACTGCAACGATGACGCCACCGATGCTGAGGCTTGCGCCGCCAAAGGCAATCGAGCCGGTCGCAATCAGCGAATAAATTACGCCACCGACGAATGCACCAATGATGCCTAGCAGCATGGTGCCGAGGATGCCGCCGCCCTGATGACCAGGATAGATAGCCCGAGCGATCGCCCCAGCAATTAAACCTAATACGATCCAAGCAATAATGTTCATTATGATTTTCTCTCCAAAAATTTTGATTTAGCTAAAGGAAATGAGCAATCCCCTTCGGTTGTAATCAATCTAGCGAAATGTGCTAGCATAACGCGACTCTCCCAAGACTGAGATGTCCTATGCCTTACGTCAGATAGCCGATCTATCTCTCTAGAAGGTCAATCCTGATTCGTTAATTTCAGCTAAGAAAGGCATACTTTGCTGCCAATTCGGAGTAGGGTTGTAATGCTGATGAACAATTTTGTATTTAAAAAAGGACCCTCAACATGACAGCTTCTTTTTTACCCACTATCCTGGTACCCCTGGTTGGTTTGGTCTTTCCCGGCAGTCACTATGGCCGCTCTGTTTCTCTATATTGAGCGCGGCCAAGCCAAAACTGGCAGTGACAACACCCCTTGGGGACAACTATCCGAAGACAGCCAAAAGGAAGTTGTCTAGCTGTAGGGCTACTTACGGGAAGTCATGCGCCTACTAAAGTAAAATACAGATAAAAGCGACCTCGCCGAACAGCAGGTCGCTTTTAGTTTGTAGCTGTCTGTAAGCGGCGGGCTGTGACTAAAGCGCGGAGCCAGTCCCTACGTAAGAGCCATAGAAAAAGATGCCGACGACAACTAGCACGCCTGTGCCAGCTACTGTCGCCACGATCCACAGAGGAATTTTACCATTCTGAAACATGAGACTCTCTCCTACTCACAACATGGAGGGTATCAACCAACCGCGCTGCCCATAGCTCAACTGGAACAGCGCTGGTTAAACCCTACTGATTTATCTGTCTAATTTGTCTTCTGTCTAATTTGTCTTCTGTCTAATTTGTCTGTATTGGGCTAGCAAGACAGCAGTCTTCAATCGCGATCGCTACAGCTAAGATATAGCTTAGTTGAAGAAATAGCTAGAGAACAGCAGTCCGGTCACAAAGACCAAGAGCAAACCTAAGAACAAAGATGTTCGGTTTAGCTCAACAGGTTGCTTGTTAGGGTTAGTGGGTCTATCAGCCATAGGATCCTCCTAGCGTTGAATAAATTGCATGGCGGCGATCGCGCCCAAAAAGAAAACTGAAGGCACAGCCAGGCATGTACAGACAGCCAGCGGACGGTGAAAATCGGGTAGGTAATCGGTTCGTTAGGGTTTCCACTGGTCATGGCAATTCTCCAGAAATAGTCGTTAGGTCGTTTTAGTCAGTGGGTCTTAGTCAGTGGGGTGATCACGACTGCGATCGCCCGCTAATCGCTAGTCGTTATAGCGCAGCGTCCGGTCAGGATCGTAGCGGTCATCAACAATAGGCATCTCCATCTGATTGCTCGGATAGTACTCATTCGGGCGAGGCGTGCCAAATGCGTCGTATGCAAGCCCCGTTGAGACAAACAGCCAGCCCGCAATAAACAAAGCCGGAATCGTGATGCTGTGAATAATCCAGTAGCGAACGCTCGTTACAATGTCGCCAAAAGGTCTTTCGCCGGTATCGCCAGCCATATTTCAAAATCTCCTAAACTAAAGCAAGTCAGTCCTTATTATCCATCATACGAAACTCTCAGGTCTCCTTACAAGCAATCCCTAAAAGTTTGATACCCGCAGCGATCGCCCTCAACAACAGCCTTCTACAGCCGAGCAGACGCAACTAAAACTACGAGTACTCCTCTCATGCCATCATTGGCTATACCGTGGGTTCTTCTTCATAGCGTAGCAAATAGCCACGCTGCCCCAACACGTAGCCCCGATCACCCTCCAAAAACTTAATGCGATAGAAATTAGTCGGCACGTTTTCAACAGCCTTGTCTTTGAACCAAGTCTCGCCCCCGTCTGGGCTCATCAGCAGATTGCCACTACCCCCTGTCACCCATAGCTCCTTGGGGGTGCGATAGGCAACATCTAGCAGCCCCCAGCTAGAAGCAAACTCAGGATTAATTGGCTCAGTCCACTCTTCGTAGTCAGTTTGCTCAGTGCCAAACTGCATTTGGCCGCCTCTAGCGATTAGCCATAGCAGGCCGTCTTTATTAAAACCCATATTTTGCAAGCGCTTAGAATTTTCCCGGTTGTGGGGCTGCCAAGCCTCTTGCCCAGGCAGCCAGGTCGAATAAAAATTACCCCGAGACGACACTGCCACATATCTGCCCGTCAGAATTGCGAGTCATATTTCGCACTACCCCGACAGCCGACTGCACTAATCCTTTCCAATGCTCGCCGCCATCGTCAGTTCGGTAGATCGCGCCAATGTCCGTAGCCAACTCAGCTGATCGACTGCCGGTAGCCGTTACCAGCAGCGGCTGTCCTGGCAGCTGCGGATCCAGCGGAATATTTGACCAAGACGTGCCGCCATCAGTGGTGTGCAGCATGATGCTTGGCTGCCCAACTAACCAACCTTCATCGCCATTGAAGTCAATAGAAGTAAAAGTATACGACTGCTCGCCCAGCTCTAAAATGCGCGGCTCCCAAGTTTTACCCGCATCGGTAGACTCTAGCAGCGTTGTCCGGCTACCCACGAGCCAGCCATGCTCGCCGCCCTTAGCAAAAGCCACATCTGAAATAGAAGCTTCGGTCGGCAGAGCAATCACCTCCCATGGGTTGGTTTCCGTGTCCGATAGAAACACGTTGCCGCAGCTAGTGGTCAGTAAAGCCACTAAAAGCAGCACCTATGACCCTTACTCCAGCCCTGTTCACAGCCCTCTTCCAAACACCTCTAAAACCGTCTGCATGACAACTCCAGCAAAAATCACTCATTCAAAAACTTACGTTAGACAATTCTCAAACAAAGCCAATAGGCGTATACCAGCGCTACGTAGAACTCCCTTACTGACCATGCGGTCCTATCGAAGACCGTACAGACTCAAGAAAAACAGCACAGCAATACCCAGCGCACCAAAGATCAAAAGGTTCTTTTGGCCAGGCGTAAGGGTATTGACCCCAAACCCATACTTCAGGTTTTCCTTAAAGCCTGACGCTGTACCCGCTGGCCCAACATTGCTAAATTGCCGGGTGCTAGCACCGCACACCGGGCAGCGCCAGTCTGAAGGCAGTTCTGCAAAAGCGACGCCTGGTGGTGTATCGGTTCGACTATCGCCTTTAGCGGGCTCGTAGGTGTAGCCACAGGCACGACATTCGTGGCGATCCATCTCCAGAGGTGTGAGTGGCCCATCTTCGCTGTTCGGTTCGCCTTCAGAGCTGCCAGCAGCAGCTCGGCAGCACCTTCAGGCTTTAACCAAAGGGATCGTTTCTTCAATCGGCGACGACTGTTCCGGCTCAATATTAGGTTGTGGCTCGGTACTCATTGCTTTTATTGGAATCCATCGTCTTTCAAATCGCGTGAGGCACAGCCTTTACACGCCTCTACAGTTGCCAATGTATCTGCAATCCATACAGTCTGATTACAATCTGACCGACGGCTGCTATCTTCAGTCACCTCTGTGAACCCGCTAACTGAGGAAAGCGGCCAAAACCAAAGGAAAAGGCACTGTCCAGAGCTAACTAATAAAGTATGAGAATCTCTGTAAACTATTATTGCATACGGTGGGTTTTCTGCTGTAAGCAACGCTCTTTAAAGGTACCCGAGCCAGTCAGGTGTCTTTAAGCCGAAACCAGCGCCGCCAAAATTATCAGGGTTCCCCGCCCATAGCTGAGGCCGTTACAATGTAAACTGTTGCGAAACAGTTGAAGGCATAGCCTGTGTTTGTTTTAAGTGGATACGAGTATTTTCTCGGCTTTTTGCTGATCAGTAGCCTAGTTCCCGTCGTTGCCTTGGGCGCATCCAAGCTGCTGCGGCCTGCTAGTGCCGGCCCAGCCGGACGCACAACCTACGAATCTGGCTGCGAGCCGATTGGTGGCGCGTGGATTCAGTTCAACATTCGCTACTATATGTTTGCACTGGTCTTCGTTATCTTCGATGTAGAGACCGTGTTTTTATACCCCTGGGCGGTCGCCTTTCACACCCTGGGCGTTCTAGCATTCGTAGAGGCACTAATTTTTATCGCCATTTTGGTGGTTGGTCTAGTTTACGCATGGCGCAAGGGAGCTTTGGAGTGGTCGTAGGATCGAATACGCAGTCAGAAGTCAAGCAAAATGGGGCAAATGCCAGAGGGCCTTTGATTGACCCCGGTGAGCGGATCATGAATCCGGCGGTTAATACCGGGGTGACTCAAGATCTCTCAGAGAATGTCATCTTGACAACAGTCGATGACCTTTACAACTGGACTCGCCTATCGAGTTTATTCCCACTGCTGTACGGCACGGCCTGCTGCTTTATTGAGTTTGCGGCACTAATTGGCTCTCGCTTTGACTTTGACCGATTTGGTCTGCTGCCTCGGGCCAGCCCCCGTCAGGCCGATTTGATCATTGTGGCAGGCACGGTAACCATGAAGATGGCCCCAGCCCTAGTTCGCCTTTACGAACAAATGCCAAAGCCTGCTTACGTAATGGCAATGGGTGCCTGCACGATTACAGGTGGCATGTTCAGCGTTGATTCGCCGACTGCCATTCGCGGCGTCGACAAAATTATCCCGGTAGATGTCTATATTCCGGGATGCCCGCCCCGACCTGAAGCAATTTTTGATGCCATTATCAAGTTGCGTAAGAAGATTGCCAACGAATCCATGCAGGAGCGCGGGCAGTTGATTGAGACGCATCGCTTTTATACTCGTTCTCACAGTATGAAGACGGTTGCACCTATATTGACCGGTCAATATCTGGCTTCTGAGAAACGAGACGCCCCGCCGAAAGAGCTAACCGAGGCAATGGGGGCACCTGTGGCACTTACCGAGTCTGAGGCAAAAGTAGCAGAGGAGCAAGCATAAAGTAGATGGCTGATAAAGAAGATAGCAAGGTGCCTGAATCGGCGATTGTCGAAGCGGGTGAGGTGTCTACCTGGCTGAGTGAGCAAGGGTTCGCCCATGAGGTAATGGAGCGAGATCATTCAGGTATAGAAGTTCTGAAGATCGATCCTCAGTTTTTGTTGCCTTTTTCGACAGCGCTGTATGCCTATGGCTTTAACTACTTGCGCTGTCAGTGTGCTTATGATTCTGGGCCTGGGAAAGAGTTAGTGAGTGTCTACGACCTCACCAAACTCAATGACGATGCGGATGCGCCCGAAGAGGTGCGGATTAAGTGCTTTCTGCCTCGCGACAATCCTAAAGTGCCTTCGGTGTACTGGATATGGAAGTCTGCCGACTGGCAGGAGCGGGAGTGCTATGACCTATATGGTATTGACTACGAAGGACATCCAAATCTAAAGCGGCTGCTGATGCCAGAAGACTGGGAAGGGTATCCGCTGCGTAAGGACTATATTTCGCCCGATTTTTACGAATTGCAGAATGCTTACTAAGCCATCTGTATAGTCTTAGGATAATCTTGTGAGCCCTCTGCATACTGTGGAGGGCTTTTAGCTTTTGACCAATTGCTTGACGTAGACTTCTTCCGCAATATGGCAGAAAGCAATCATCCCAGCCGCCACCAGCAGATACAGCAATGTCTCTAGCGAGGGTGATAGCTGCAGCTTGTTTGCGAGCCGCGCAAAGCAAGCCAATATGGGTCTGTGCAGGAGGTAGGTGAAGTAAGCCCCTGAGGCGATATAGCTGAGTCCTTGGGTAATCCAATGCAATCGCTTCGTCTGCATCGCAAAGCGCAAAAAACACAAGATAGCAGTGAGCGATGAGGCTATCAGCAGATATGTTTTCAGAATAGGCAGCAAAAAATATCCTGTATTTGCGCCTTGCCAAGTATCGTAGATAACGGCTCCGCCCCAAATCTGCATATGCACGATGTAGAGAGCAATGAAGCTGACTAAGGCCACTATTCCCCACCGTCTGGTTAATAGAGGTGATAGTATCCGAGTGCGCCTAACCACTATGCCCCCAATGAAGGCAGGGAAGTAGCCAAAGAAACGAATATCTATCGTGTTAAAACTGTAACGAATAGCCAGGGCTGCTAGCAGCATTATTATCAGGCAGCGAACAAAATAAGTAGCGGTCTCTCTCCTGACAATCAGTGGGTACACAACATACATTGGCAACAGCAGGCCCATGTACCACAGCGTAGAAATTGCTCGAAACTTAGGGGAGAACATCGCTTGAAGACCCAGGGCATGGATGGCTGTCTGAACCGACAGCACTGGGAAGCTCCAAAAACGATTGATTTCTAAAGTGCTAAATACTACAAAAAAGATCACCAGCGTCATCAAATAGGGGACATATACCCGCCAAAATCGACGCTGGACATAGTGTTTTATCTGTAATCCGCCCTTTTGCAATCGCCCATGCTCAAGCCCATAGCCTGTCAAAAAAGCAAAAGCCCCGAGGCCGACTAATATAAATCCGTGCATACCGTAGTCAAACCACGGGTGATTTCCAATATAGTCAGGCGTATGCGCTAGCAAAACGCAGATAATAGCCACGCCTCTTAACAGATCGAGTTCTGGGATCCTCTCTCGTACCATAATGAGTAACGTAGTGGGCTGCACTGGCAAACCCTTTTTGCCCCATGCAAATGATTTGCGGCCAAACGGTCATGTCACTCTCATAGTGGCACAGGTTACTTTATTTGAACGCTATTCGAGGTCGAACGGTAGTACGTTATAAAAGTCCTAAAAGTCCTGGGTCGATTATGCCTGCAGTGACGTGGCGTTTAGTAAGACCTGCTCGTAGCGGCGGCCAGCGATCGCCCAAGTAAACCCTTCTTCAATCATCTTCCGCCCGTTTGCCGCAAGCTTTTGGCGCAGCTCAGCCGAATCAAACAGCCGCCCAATTGCCGCCGCGTACTCAGCGGCTGTGTTGGCTCGCAAAGCCCGCAGCGGGACGCCATCACCCTCTACCGTCAGACCTTCTAACCCGCGATCGCTCGCCATCACTGGAATGCCTGCCGCCATCGCTTCGAGGGTTTTGTTTTTAATGCCATAGCCCGTTCGCATCGGAATCACGCAGACGGTTGAGTTATGTAGATAAGGCGTCATCTCAGGCACCTTGCCTGTCACCTTTACGTGGGGATTTCCTGCAATGCCTTTACCGCTGGCGTTGGTCTAGCGCCTACTAGCGATAGCGTTGCTTGCGGGTAAGCCTGTTGCACCAGCGGAAAGATATCTTTGGCCAAAAAGGTGACTGCGTCTATATTGGGCAGATTATCCATTGCGCCGATAAAAACTAGAGCGTGTCCTCCCGGATCTTGAGCGCGGGGCGTAAACATGTCTAAATCGACGCCGTTAGGAATGACAGAAATGCTTGCTTTGCCGCTTAAAGCTGCCATTTGCTGTTTGTCTTCAGCGGTGGTAACGACCAAATCGGAAAATTTTTGGCAGTAGCGCTGTTCGTAGCGTTTGAGAAGAGGAAGGTTGAGGCGATCGCGCCAGGGTTTCTCAGCCGTACCGCCTGCTAGCTGATGGGCGCAAGTACCATATACAGAGCTGTGGATATTTACCACCGATTTTGGGATATGTCGCTCGATATCAGCTCGGCACGTAAACTTCATTGACGCTGTGCTCGCAGGTAATCGCATCAAAGCCACCGCTTGCAATCTGCTGATCTACCCAGGTCTGCATTTCGTCTGACTGGGTGGTGATGACATTCGGCGGCGTTCCTCCCAGCGCAAACTTTGCCAGCCGCTGCACTTTGCCGAAAGCGCCTGTCTGGCTCGCTAACCGCCGGGCGATCAAACACAGCTAAACAATCTACCCAGCCCTTCTAAGGCCGCAATTTCATCATCCGTCACATCTCCTGTGCGATGCGTTGCCAGCGTAATCCGATGGCTTTGCTGCTTGAGATATTTGAGGAGATTAAACGTTCTTACTGACGTTCCCCCTCTCGTCGGCGGGTAAGGAAACGTTGCCGAAAGCATTAAAATATTCATTTTAGCTAGCAGGTTTCAACGGCACGATGGCGCGCCGGAAGATAAGCCTTATCGCGGGCATTTTCTGGCAGTTGGGCTTCTGCTTGACCGCGATCGCGAGCCCGAGCGCAGTAGATATCTAGAGGTGTCGTCAGCATTCCTACCGCCGGTTCGCCCGCGATAGATTTTATAGCGGCTTGAGGCAACTCTTTGAGCGCCCATCGCAGCAGACTGCGGTTGCGCTCCTTTTGAGGCAGCGGCCAGGCCAATTTTACCCCGTGTAAGTCATGCAAATACCGATTCGATTTACCGTAGCGATACCACTGAGCGTACAAATCCTTTAGCGTTTGCCGGTGGCGATGTTGAATCACCGCATCGGTAGCGTAATGAATTTGCCAGTGGCCGTCGCGCTGCACTCGCCAGCAGATATCAGCGTCGCCGCCCGTCGTCATATAGGGGCGAAACAAACCGACTTTTTCCAATGCTTTCAGGCGAATGCCGAGATTAGCGGTTTGACCATAAGGACAGAACCGATGAGCTAGCGTATCTTTTTGACTCATGGTGTGCTTGCGCTCGGCATAGCACTCTAGCCAGGTAGTTCCCGGAAAGGCTGTGATTTCGCCTGCCACTAACCCAACGCTGTCGGCCTGGAAGGGCCGCATCAGGCCCGTTAACCAGTGGGGCTGCGGGTAACAGTCTGCGTCGGTAAAGGCTAAAAATTCGCCAGTCGCCTGCCGAATGCCGGTGTTGCGGGCAGCATAGGCGCTCTGAATCTCGCGTTCGCTCAGGGCTTTGAAGGTGAGCCCTTTAGCGGCGAACTGGTCGGCGGCGGTGGCTAGAATTTGGGGAGTGCGATCGCTACTTGCATTATCCACCAGCAAATATTCCACCTGCACTGCCGGGTAGGTCTGCGCCATCAGGCATTTGAGCAGGCCCCGCAGATCTTGCTCACCATTGTAAACAGGCACAATGACAGAAACCCTGGGAAAATAGGAAGTAGGCTCAGAGACCGCCATCATGAAAAGTGCCTGCTTATGTCAAATCTATCGAGCAATCTATCGAGCTAAGTACTCACTGATCATGTCAGCTTTTCCGCTATTCGCTGACGATTGAGGAACGATCTTCAAGATATTCTTACAAGATCTAGCTTGCCCGCGAAGAATATTTACATGCTGTTAATCTTGGCTATCAGGTCAGCGATTACGCTGGCTATAAACTAGCCGCTTTTGTCGCTTTTCAAGCCATCCTTATTAAAGTACAGTCCTGTGTCTAATGATTCTTCTAGCCGCGATGCAGCGGCTCGGCCTAAAGTCAGCGTTTGCATTCCTACTTATAACCGCGCTGGGATCTTGCCTTACGCAGTAGAAAGCGTGCTAGGTCAAACCTACCCCAATTTTGAGCTGCTGATTTGCGACGATGCCTCTCCCGACCATACCCCCCAAGTGGTTGGCCAATGGTCAGATCCGCGCATCCGCTATATTCGCCATCCTCAAAATATCAAACGCAGCCGCAATATGCGCTCTGGCTACGAAGCCGCTCAGGGTGAATACTTCATCAAGTTTGACGATGATGACGCCCTGACACCTACCTTTCTAGAAAAAGCAGTCGCCGTTTTAGACAGTCATCCCACCGTAGATTTTGTCTGCTCTGACCACTGGATCATCAACGCTCGCAACCAGCGAGACGGGGCAGCGACGGCGGCTAACTCGGCCAAGTGGGGAAAAGACCGACTAGGCGATGGCACGGTTGACGATCTGCTTACAGAAACGTTTGTTCATCAGAGTCTTCAGGTGGGTTCCTCGCTCTTTCGCAAAAGCAGCCTGGCGGCGGTAGACTTTATGCGGTTTGAGGCCGATGGCTGCGAAGATTTTGACCTGCTGGTGAGATGTGCGATCGCCCACCAAACCGCCTATTTTATCCCCGAGCGCCTGATGGAGTATCGCTTTCACGGTGGCCAAACCAGTCTCAAGCAAGATATTCACTTCCTCACCGCCAAATCTTTTTGCCTGGGGAGCTATCGCTTTCCGCACCGACCCGAGCTAGAGCAAATCAGACTCAGTAAGCTCAGTGGGCTCAAGCAAGTATTGGCCATGCGGTTGATTGAGAAAGGCGAAACTCAGCAGGGTAGAACTCTGATTGCTGAACTCAAAAATAGCGGCACTCTCTCCAGCAGAGCCCAGGTCGGCCAGATGCTGTCGTACTTGCCGGGCTGGGCCAGACAGCTCGCGTTTCAAGGCTTTCGCCAAATGCGCCCCAAAGACTACAGCGAGAAAGTACGCAATGCCGCCGGATAAGCGATCGCGCCCCAACCTGCTCTCTATCTTCAAAAGCAAGACGCTCAAACGCAGAACGCTCAAACGCAAGCGCAGACCCTACGTTTTGATGGCGATCGCCCTCCTAGCTTGCTTAGCGATTTGGAGAGTGACACCGCCGCCATTTGCGATCGCTGAAGCAGAGAACGCCATAACCGCCAGCGATTCGACGCAAACGGTAGAGCCAGACTATCAACCTTACGAACTTCCTCAAGCAACTGTTCACGTCGTCACGCTGCCCGCAAAAACGCGCCTATCGGTCGCCATTGCCCCCCATCTGACTACCGTCGCAGCCTTTGCTCAACAGGAAAACGCTTTAGCTGTAATCAACGGCGGCTTTTTTGATCCCCAAAATGGTAAAACGACTTCTCACATCGTCGTCGAAGGCAACACCCTTGGCGATCCTGCCGACAACGAACGGCTCATAGAGAACTCAGATCTAAGTCCATACCTCAACCAAATTCTTAGTCGTTCAGAATTCCGAGCTTATCAGTGCCGAACATCAGTGCAAACATCCGAACTGCAATATGAGATTGCCGCTCACAATGTGCTTAATACGCCCCTATCCGATAGCTGCACGCTGAGGAGCTTATTGGGTGCAGGGCCACAGCTATTACCTGATGACACCTCTTTTGCAGAAGGCTTCACCGACTATGCAAACGGCGAACTGATTCGCGATGCGATTGGCAGTAGGCAGCCTAACGCTCGAAGTGCGATCGCCCTTCAGCCAGACGGAACCGTGCGCTTACTCATGGTCGCCCAGCGCCCTAACGCCCCAGGCCTGACCCTAGCTGAGCTAGCAGAATTTGCCACCGCTCTAGGCGCAACTCAGCTGCTCAATCTAGATGGCGGCAGCTCATCCTCGCTTTACTACAGCGGGCAAACCTATCTAGGCCGTCTAGGTACCGACGGAAATCCGGTCGAACGCCCAGTTAAATCTGTCATTATAGTCAGGCAGTAAACCTTTCCCACGGCGTGATCCGACTGCTTTGACCCAAGTTTTGGCCCCAATATAGCGGTCGAAAGCGCTACTGTCGATAAGCAATCTGGACAACCTTCGCATGACCTGCGACAACCAATGCCCCGACATAATTATCTGACAGCGCCATCGGATACAGCTGCCACCCCTCCGAGCAGCGATGGGGCACATGGACAAGCCGAGGTGGGGCTAGCTGCACCTCGACCGTTTGCATCGACTGAGTCAGACCTAGCCCAATCGCTTTGAGATAAGCCTCTTTGCAAGTCCAAGTCTGTAAAAAGGCGCGAGACTGGTCATCAGCAGGCTGAGCTTTTACCTGATCTTTTTCTCGATCAGATAGACAGCGGTCTATTAAGCTCTCTAGCCGCCTAATTGGCTTGATATTTTCCATATCTATCCCCACTTTTCGCTGGTATCCCAGAGCGCACAGTGCTAATTCGCCCGAGTGAGTGAGATTAAAGTGAAAACCACAGTCCGATTGGAGAGAGGAACCCTTTTGATTGTCAGACACTTTCTCAATAAAAGGCTTGCCATACTCGCCATAGCAAAAGCTGATCTGATCAGGCGACTGATGCAGCTGACGAGCCAGTATATGTCGGAGGGCACCTCGCGACGCAATAAAACGGCGTCTGTCGTCAGCAAATCGAAAACGGTTTGCTCTGGACTTCTCATCCTGTGAAAGGCACGTAAGATAGCCTTCCAATGTGTCCGGAGGAACGCTTAGTTGAATTTGCCAAATCTGAACAGTGTCACTCATATCCTGGCCAAAGTTATAGCCCTTTCGCCCCTGGGAAATCTGAGAAAGTTATACATCGCCAGTTTTATTGGCCTGCCAGTAGCGCTGCTTTTATTCATACCTGCAATGCAAAAGTTGTAAAAGCTTGTTTTTTTGGTAAAGAGGATGGATAGCGGTGTTTCGCCTTAGAGCGGCTATGTCAGTATTGTCTCTAAGCAGCCAACATCAGGCTTACATTTTAATATTCTCCGTCTACAGCGCTCACAGCACTTACGCACAGATCGCTACCCGCTTGCTACTTCCTTGGCATCAGCAATGGTTTATTCTCCACCTAAAAAATACTCAGAGCATCAGCGATCGCGGTGTTGCTCAGTTCTCCACTCTTATTGAGCTGCTCCAGCACAGAGCTAAAGAACAGCCCAACGATCTGGCCTATCAGTTTTTAGTGGATGGCAAAAAAGAAGGGCCCGCCTACACCTACGCCGAGCTAGATGAATGGGCACGGGCGATCGCCGCACTTCTCCAGCAGCAGCAAGCCAAAGGCGAACGTGCCCTTTTACTCTATCCCCAGGGCGTAGAAGTCGTCGCAGCTTTTTGCGCTAGCCTTTACGCCGGGGTAATTGCCATCCCCGTACCGCCGCCCGATGCGGGTCGGATGAAGCGCACCCTGCCCCGCCTGCGCGAAATCATCAAAGATGCCCAGGCAACCATTGTCCTCAGTAACGCCCGAATTATCGAGATTATTCAGGAGTCCGACATCGATTTTCCTGAGTTTGAGACGATGCGCTGGATCGACACCGAAACGGTGGATCTAGAACTGGCCAAAAAGTGGCAGGATCCAGGTGTCAATAAAGACGTACTGGCCTATTTGCAGTACACCTCAGGCTCTACCTCTACGCCTAAAGGCGTGATGCTCAGCCACTACAATCTGCTGCATCACTCCGCCTACTTACAGCGGGGCTGCGGCTACAGCACTGACGGGCCACACCGTCACCTGGATGCCCTACTTTCACGATTACGGCCTCGTAGAAGGGCTAATCCAGCCGCTCTATAGCGGAGCCCCCTGCTACATCATGGCTCCGTTGGCTTTGTGAAGCGTCCTCTCCGCTGGCTACAGGCGATTGAGAAATACGGTGCCACCCACAGCCAGGCTCCTAACTTTGCCTACGACCTGTGCGTGCGTCGAACCAAGCCCGCCCAACGCGAAGCGCTAGACCTCAGCGGCTGGCTAAGTGCAGGCAACGCCGCCGAACCTATTAACCCTCGGGTGATGCGAGACTTTTGCGAGGCGTTTGCAGACTCCGGCTTTCGCTGGGAGAGCTTTTCACCCGCCTATGGCCTAGCCGAAGCTACCCTGCTGGTCTCGGCAACACCTCTAGGCCGCGCTCCAATCATCTTGTCGCTAGAAGCCAGTGACCTAGAGCAGGGAAAAGTTGTCACCGCCAAATCTGATTCTTCTTACGTACGAGAAGCCGTGAGCTGTGGCCCGCTAGTTTGCGAGACGCAAGTTGCTATTGTCAATCCCTACGATTTGACTCGCTGCGCCGCCAACTGAAGTCGGCGAAATTTGGGTAAACGATCCTGGTGTAGCCCACGGCTACTGGCAAAGGCCCGATGCCACCCGAGAAACCTTCGAAGCTCAAATTGCTGGAGAAGGCGCAGCTCGCTATCTACGGACGGGCGACTTAGGCTTTATTAAAGACGGCGAACTGTACATCACTGGCCGCATCAAAGATTTAATTATCATTCGCGGCACCAATCACTATCCCCAAGACATCGAATGGACGGTGCAGCAAACCCACCTAGCCATGCGGCCAGACTACGGCGCATGTTTTTCCATCGTTGAAGAGGGAGAAGAGCAGCTCATCGTCGTGCAGGAAATTGAGCGTCAGCATCAGCAAAATCTAGAGGCAGAAGAACTGATCGCCGAAATTCGTCAGGCTATATCTGAGGCCCACGAGCTACAGGTATACGCAGTAGCCCTAGTCAAGTCAGGCAATGTGCTGAAAACTTCGAGCGGTAAAATTCAACGGCGCAAATGTAAAGCCAGCTTCTTAGCTGGCGATCTGGAGGTGCTCGCTGACTGGAGCGAAAACCCTAGACTCACCACCAAGGTGCGCAGCCTGCAAAACGAGGTGGAATTCTTAGCTCAGCAACTGAACCAGAAATAAGCGAAGGGAAGCATTCATGACGCTAACGCAGTATCAATTAGCCGAGCAGCTAGAGCAGGCTCTAGGCAACCCTAATCAGCCCGATAGCCTGATGTCTTTTCAGCACACTGCTGAGCTAGACGAGGCCGAGCAGTTTCCTCATGACGAAATTGCCTGGCTCTATCAGTGGGGCTTGCAGAACTACTACATTCCAACAGAGTTCGGCGGTAAATTTACCTCCTTTGAAGAGTTTGTTGCCTTTGTACGGGTTCTAGCTCGCCGCGATCTTAATATATCCATTGCCTTTACGACTTTGTTTTGGTCATTTTTGACCTGGATGGCAGGCAGCGCAGCGCAGCAAAAGAAAACTCTCTCGCCTAATCCGTGAAGATCAAATAGCGATGTGTCTGTCCTATTCTGAGCGAGGACACGGCAGTGATCTAGTAGGTGGCAGCGTGATTGCAACCAAGGTAGAGGGCGGCTATGTGCTCAACGGCGAGAAATGGCCAATTAACCGGGCAACTATTTCTGGCATTACCTTTCGTCTTGGCGCGTACCGCAATCGAGGGCGGCAATCGAGGTCTGTCTCTCTTCATGGTTGATAAGAGCGAGCTTAATCCTAGTCAGTACTACAACCTACCTAAAATCAAAACCCACGGCATTCGCGCTGCCGATATGAGCGGCATTGGCTTTAGCGACTGCTTTATTCCCAAAGAGCACGCTGATTGGCAAAGCAGGAGAGGGATTAGAATTGGCTCTGAAAGGCTTTCAGATTACCCGGGCGCTGTGTGCCGCTTTTTCTCAAGGCGCAGCAGATACCACCATGCGCACCACCCTGAATTTTGCAGTAAATCGACGGCTTTATAACAAAACGGTCATTGATATGCCCCATGCGCGGCGAACCCTGACTCACGCTTTTACAGACATGCTGATATGTGACTGCGTCAATATAGGTGCGGCTAGAGGGTTTCATGTCGCGCCAGGGCAGTTCAGCGTGTGGTCAGCGGTCGATAAATACTTTGTTCCGGTAGCCCTGGAGCAGGTGATGAAAGATACCTCTGTGGTGTTAGGCTCGCGCTTTTACATGCGCGACGAGCACGACTCAGGTGTATTTCAAAAGATGCTGAGAGACAGTGCCATTATCAGCATGTTTGATGGCAGCTCAGTCGTGAATCTACACGCTCTGATTTTGCAGCGACGGCAGCTAGCCAAAGCGCGGGTTCGCCGTAAGCCCGAAAAACTTGAGGCATTGAAGGCGCGACTAGCTCAGAGCTTTTCACTTGATCAGCCGGTGCCGACATTTGATGCGACCAAGCTAGAGCTAATCAGCCGGGGAGCCGACGATGTTATGCAGGGACTAGAGAGCACCTTGGCACAGCTAGAAGCCCTCAAGGGTAATACCGGTGACCCTACTCTCGATCAGGCGGTTCTTTTCCAGGTGCTGGAATTTGGCCAGGTCATTCTCGAAGAGCTCAATGCCCAAGATGAGCTGATCACCCAGTCGGCTTTTGAGCATGGGCACGAGCAGTCTTTTGAAAGCTTTGACTTGGCTAAGCAGTATTGCCGTCTGCACGCGGCGATCGCCTGCATTCTTATATGGATGCACAACCGCCAGCGCAACCGCGAGGCCTTAGGTGACTTCTTTGCCAAGGGTGAGTGGTTAGTGCTGAGCCTGCACCGCCTGCTCTCGCACTTTCGGATGCCTTTAGAGCGTCCGTCAGAGGCGTATTACGAAAATGTAGCCCAAGAACTCTTGCGGCTACATCAAGAGGACAAGATGTTCTCGATTGTGCCTTTCCAACTCGCTCAACCATCTACAAAGGAGGATATTCCCCATGCAACAGCTCCAGAACTCCAGCTCCGCTAAGCCACTTCGTCGGTCGTAGCCATTCAATCGTGGTTAGTTGAGCAGCTCGCTGATGTGCTCTCTATCGACCCTAGCACGATCGATATCAAGCAGCCTCTCACCCGCTACGGCTTAGATTCTATTGATGCCGTTACGCTCGTAGGCGATCTGGAAGACTGGCTCGATCTTGAGCTTCCTTCTACGCTGCTGTGGGACTATCCCAGCGTCGAAAAAGCCTCAGCCTACATGGTAGAAGAGTTCGACGTGACCCTTTAGCAAACTCTCTAGCTAAGGGACGGCGGACGCAATACGCTGGAACCGTCTGCCAGTTTTGGTTCTGGAGCTTTCTACCGTCTGTGTGGAGAGCTTCAGTGATTAGCAAATCAGGTCATCTGTAGGGGCTTTGCCCATAGCGATAGAGCAAAGACATTGAACTTCTCTGAATTTTCATTTTGGTGGGTGCTATTGCTGACGAGCGTGCCGTTTTTCACGGTGCGCTACTTTGGCAAAGCGTTTGACTGGTGGCATAATCGCTTTGATACCGTTGGGCTTGCTGCCCTTTCGCTGCTGCTATTTCTCAATGCCAGCCGCACCAGTTTTGCAGTGTTTCTGTTTGAGATTCTGTTTAACTACTTTATGGTGAGCCTGATGCTGCGCCGAGAGGGTAAACAGGCCCGGCTGATTGCGACTACCATCGTTATCTTCGATGTGGCGGTGCTGGCCTACTTTAAGTACCTCACCTTTTTTATAGAAGACTTCATTGGGTTAGCGACGCCCGTACCCACTAATTGGCAAGCAGGTTTTCCGCTACCCACCTTTGAAACCATTCCGCCGGGAGTGTCATTCTATACTTTCCAGATGGTGGCCTTTGTCGTTGATTCTCACACCGCGCGCCGCAAAAAGCCGATTAAGCTACTGGACTACATCAACTTCGTCTCCTTCTTTCCACAGATTGTGGCGGGGCCAATTGAGCGCCGGAGTAAGCTTCTGCCCCAGATTCAAGATTTCAAATTTCAGTTCAGTGCTGACAATTTTGATGTGGGGATGCGGTGGCTGTCGCTGGGCCTGTTTATGAAGTTTGTGCTAGCTGATAACATTGCCCCCTACATCACTGACGGCATGTTAGAGACAGCTAATCCCTGGCTAGTGTGGTTCTATGCTTTCTTGTTTACCCTGCGTATCTACTTTGACTTCGGTGGCTACAGCTTCATGGCAGTGGGCATTGCTCGTATCGTAGGCGTTAAACTAACAATTAACTTTTTAGCGCCCTACACTGCTCAGAGCATTAATGAATTCTGGCGTCGCTGGCATGTGACACTAAGCACCTGGTTCCGTGACTATGTGTTTATCCCGCTGATGGGAAAACGCAAAAAGTGGGCGGCTTTTTTCCTGTTTATCACCTTTACGCTGTCAGGCTTCTGGCACGGTGCGGCCTGGAATTTTATGATCTGGGGAGCCTATCATGGCGCGCTACTGCTGCTGCTGCGCTATGCCGGACGACCTTTTGCGCGGGTGACTAATAAATTTGTTCGGCGGCCTCAGGTGGTGTCTTGGGCGCTGACCTTTGGGGCGGTTATTTTAGGCTGTCTCTTTTTTATGGAGACTAATATTGAGCGACTGATGGCCAAGCTCATGACGATTGCCACGCCTTGGGCCTATTCGCCTGCAAATTTTATTCAGGCGGTTAATACATTCAATTCGCCTGAAGGATTGGTGCTGGGTGTGGCGCTAGCACTGGCGATCGCTTTCCTAGCGCTTGAGCATATTGCCGTGTGGCAAGAGCGTGCGTCTGAATATGAGCTGCTCACTTCACCCTGGATGTCTAGAGTGTTGTTGGTTTTGACGATTCTCCTGGCCGCTAATATTCCGGCTGACTTCATCTACTTTGAATTTTAGAACCGTCTTTGTGATCTCTGAGGAAGCAGCAGAGATCGGTAGTGTGAACTGTTTAGATCAGGATCTCTTGAACAAAATGACTGTGTCCGCCAAGCCGCCAAAAATTTTAAGCTGGTTAGCAGTTGCAGGGTTAGCCTGGGGATCTGGGTTTGTCTACAACGTGTACTTAGGCGGTGAGGCGCACTGGCTGAAGGGGCTGTATCAGAACAAAGTGGCGATCGCCGCCGAAACTACTGATCCCAAGCTGATTATTACAGGCGGATCGGGTGCCCATTACACCGTAGATTCTGCCATGCTTTCCCAAGAGCTGGGAATGCCGGTGGTCAATCTGGGGCTAGACGGCCCATTAGGTCTAGATGTGATCTTGGCTAGCGTTTTAAAAACCGTGCAGCCTGGCGATGTAGTGCTGCTCATTCCTGAGTATTTGATCTTAGAGGGAGATGGCTTCGGCCCTAAGTCTGGCCTGTTTGGGATGGCGATCGGCCAACCGGGAATCGGCGGTGTTCCGGCTAAGCAGCTGGCGCTAGATACCTTGCAGTTAGGTATTCCTTCTTTGCGATGGACGGTTAAGTCGGTTACTGACCTGGCGGAAGAAGGGCGGCTGACCGGCTATTACGATGGCCCGCTAACAGCGCAAGGTGACCCGATTGAAACCAAACAGCGTGAAGGCGAATGGTGGCCTTTAGAGATCAAAAGCGCGGCCTCTCCTCATGCCATTAAGCGCATTGCTCAGTTTAAGGAAGAAGTAGAAGCTAAAGGCGGTCAGCTAATCCTATCGATTCCTTGGGTGTATGGCGATGTCAATAGCGAGCAGACTATAGAAAGTGTCAAAAAGACAGCTCAGGAGCTAGGCGAGATTGCCCCGGTGTTAATAGACCAAGAAACTTTGAATATTCAGGATAGGCCGACCCTATTTGCCGACACTCACTACCACTTGAAGCCGAAAGGTAGAGAAGTGCGATCGCAGCAACTAGCCCAACAGCTCAAGCCCCTTCTTTTAGAGATGCAATGATTCAGCAGCAGCCAAAAGGACGATCTCATCACAGCGACAGGCTGAGTCAGCCGCGCATCTGTATTGTGGGCGGTGGGTTTGGTGGCCTTTATACAGCGCTGTACTTGCAAAAGTATCGTCATTTGCGCGACAGCCAAATTACATTGATTGAGCCTAAAGGCCGGTTTTTGTTTACACCCATGATGTATGAGCTGATTACTGACGAACTCAAAGAGTGGGAAATAGCACCGACCTATAGCAGCCTGCTCGCAGGAACGAATGTTAACTGGCAGCAGACCCGCGCAGCAGCTGTAGATTTGCAGCGTCAGACGGTGACTCTCACAGGTGGTGAGAGCCTGGCCTACGATTATTTAGTGCTGGCAACCGGGGCCGACAGTCGTCCGGTTGATATTCCTGGGGTCGATCAGCATACGCTGACTTTTCGCTCGCTGGACGACGCTTTGATCCTGAAGGCGCGGCTTTCTCAGCTGTTGCAGATTCAATCAACAGAGCCTCAAGCCAATGCCGCTTCTGTCTGTGTCACTGTGATTGGGGGCGGGCCTAGCGGTGTAGAGCTAGCAGGTAAGGTCTCTGACTATCTTGGTCGCCGAGGTCAAATTACTTTAATAGACCGGGGAGCAACTATTCTTGAACCTTTTGAGAAAGGTCTCAGACGGCTTGCACAGCAGGCGTTGGCTCGGCGAAGAATTTGCGTGCTGACCGAGACCTCAGTCGCGGCGGTGAGCGCTGATGCTGTGATCATTGAGACAGGCGGTGAACAGCAGATGCTACTAAGCCACCTGACGCTGTGGGCTGTAGGAACCCAGCCTAATCCCTGGCTGGGCGCGCAGGCTGTCGGTCACAATGCGCAGGGCCAGCGGCTGACTCGGCGATCGCTTCAGCTGATAGACCATGACAACGTGTTTGTGCTGGGCGATAGCGCCGATGTCCGAGGGGCTAAGCGCAATGCTGCTCCGAATACAGCTCAAGCCGCCTATCAAGCGGCTAGCCGGGTGGCGGCAAACCTGGCGGCAATGACCAGGGGGCGATCGCCTAAGCCCTTTAACTATCTACACTTGGGTGACATGGTGACTTTGGGCATCGGGGATGCTGGGCTGTGGAGCTTTGGGATTACGCTAGGCGGTCGCATAGCGGCGCTCTGTCGGCGGGGGTGTATATCTTTCGGATGCCGACTCGTCGTCACCAGAGCTAAAGTCGCCCGCCGCGCCCTGCGTGAATTAGGGCGAGCTGTTTTCTTGCCTTGGCGAAAACGACAAGACCCTAGCTACGAAAGCTAAGTCTTAGAGCAAATGATTCTAAACTCTAAAAAGCAGCTATGACTTCTGTTCAGCCTGAAAAAAAAGGCCGCTGGTGGGCTACATTGCGCGATCGCTACAGTTTGGATGTGCGATCGCTAGCTCTATTGAGAATTGGACTAGCGCTGACATTGCTCGCCGACTTAGCGACGCGCTTTGGCGATCTGACGGCTCACTATAGCGATTTAGGCGTGCTGCCGCGAGCGGTGCTGACAGACGGCCTCTTGAAACCTGGCTATTGGTCGCTTCATCTGCTGAGCGGACAGCCGATCTTTCAAGGACTGCTTTTTTTACTAGCGGCAGTCAGCGCGGTGACAATGCTATTTGGCTATCGCAGTCGGTTAGCTACCATTGCCTCTTGGGTACTGCTGATTTCTATGCAAAACCGCAATCCGCTGCTGATTTTCGCAGCCGACGACGTACTGCGAGCCGTGATGTTTTGGGCTATGTTTTTGCCTTTGGGCGCGGCCTACTCAGTAGATCGAGCGCTAAACACAGCCACTCGGCCCGTCCCAGTACGCATCTTATCGGGCGCGACACTGGCGCTGATGGCTCAGCAGTGCTTTATCTATATTTTTTCAGCTGTATTTAAGACTACTAACGCTGCCTGGTGGCCAGATGGCACCGCCGTTTACTATTCGCTTAGCTACGATCAGTACGCCACACCGCTGGGGCATTTTTTGCTCAATCTGGGGCCGCTGCTCACCGTCTTTACCTTCGTGACGCTTATCCTGGAGTGGGTAGGGCCGCTGCTGATTTGGTCACCGATACGCCATGATTTTTGTCGAATGGTGGCGGTCAGTTCTCTTTATCAGTCTTCACGCAGGGTTTGGCCTAACGCTAAATCTGGGTATCTTTCCTTTTTTAAGTATCGTTACCTGGCTGGCTTTTATTCCAACCTCAGTATGGGAGGCTTTGAGCAAGCGGGTCTACGGGCCGCCACGCTTGGGCCTAAGAATTTTCTACGATGCTGACTGCGGCTTTTGCAAAAAGGTGGTGCATTTGATCCGAATGCTGCTGGTGCTGCCGCACATCCCCTTAGCGACGGCCCAAAGTATTCCAGAGATCAATCAGGCGATGGAGCTACAAAACTCTTGGGTGATCGTTGACTGGAAGGGAAGGCACCACTACAAGTTTGAAGGCATTGCCTATGTCGTCAGTCTGTCGCCAGTATTTCTACTTTGTCGCCCCGGTGCTGCGCTGGTCGCCAGTGATGGTCGTGGGTACCAAGCTCTATGAGTGGATAGCGACGAATCGGCGAGTGGCGGGGCGCTTTACCCGTCCGTTTAAATTTAAGCCGCTGCACGTCAAAAATCCTGGCTGGCTGAGTGCGATCGCCCTCTTGCTGCTGACACTGACTTTCATGTGGAATCTCCGTAGTATCGTCACCCACCGAGCTTTTGTTGACAGCTCCCAGCCAGCTGTCAGCCTCGTTCGCCGAGTCACTAACAGCCGCACGGCGCAGCGTATAGACTGGCTAAGCCGGATCACCCGACTCGATCAGTCGTGGAGCATTTTTGCGCCCGGACCACCCCGAGATGACGGCTGGCATGTGGTCGCTGGTACCCCGCTGACAGCAGCTGCCCAATCGCCGGGCGTGGCGATTTCCGATACCAAAATTGATGTGCTGCGGCCCGAGCGACAGATCACTTTTAAGAAGCCAACCTTGGGCGATCGCACTCGTTTCTACAAAAATATGCAGTGGCGCACCTTCTATATCAATCTCAATCGCCAGGTAGGACAAAAGGTTTTCCCTAGCTACGGCAATTATCTCTGTTGGCAGAGCGACCGTCAGGGCCATCCGCTCAAAGACCTGCGGGTTTACTTTATCGATGAGCGCACCGCAGCCCCCGGAGAACCTCAACCCGTCGAACAAAGACTGATCTGGGAGCAATCTTGTCAGGTGCAGTAGCAATAGGCTGGGCTGTCCATCCTGAGCTTTAGCAGATCTTTAGACCCGCTGCTGCGCCTAGTGAGCGGGTAAAACTATCAACGGAACAACGCCAAAGCGTCTGCCAGATAGTCAGGAACCTTTAAAGGCCGCAAAATAGATAAGGACACCATTTATTTTGAGCATGATTGTACTGAGCACTTTAAGATAGGCGATCGCCCCCGTAATAATATAGAGTGACTCATCCCACCGTTGGGTTGCCGCTTTGGTTAAGCAATGACAAACTCTTCGCAGCGTTTCTGGCTGTCTGGCAGTCTTCGGCAGTGGTTTACCAAAACGCCCGCTCGGGCGCTCGACCAAGCCTACGAAGCAGCCCTCAAAATCCGCCAAATCGAAACAAATCACTTTGACGGCAATCCCATCTCCGAAAACTACGGCGACTATAGCCGCAGCTCTTATCGGCTGCTGCAAAAAGACCTAAAGAAGCATCTCAGTACGCTCAAACGGCGCATGGCCGAATTCAGAGCCAGCAGCTCGGTTTTCCAAGTTCCTAGCATGGGACAACTGTCTACCCCGCTACTAGACGATGTTCCACTTGATCAAATCAATGGGCCTGCTGTTTTCTTCAGCAAGTTAAAGCTAGTCGATGAAACGCTAGAGCGCTACCGACAGCCCTCTGTTTTTGCGTTAAGTCAGCTACAGACTCGTTCCTCCGAAAGCCTGTCAGCTCTACAAGCAGACATCGCCAATCCTCAAGACAATCCTAACGAGGCCCTAAGCAGCCGTAGCAGCGTCCTGCCTCGCTCGATCTTACGGACAGTAGACCGCATCAAACAGGATCTCGATCCCGATGCGGAAGTAGAAGTCGTGCGTAACTTTCGCAGCTCTAAAGCTCAGACTACAGTCGCTGTTACCTTTGTCTTACAGCTGATTATCATCCCGCTACTTGCCCAGTATCTCAGTAAGAACTTTATCATCGGCCCCATTGTTGACTATAGCCGCGATATGGCCCAATCCGAGGTCTTTCTGAATATGGAGATGGAGGAAGATGCTCTGCACGAGCTACAGCAGTACGAAGAGCGCTTTCGCTTTGAGGTGCTCATTGGCAAAGCCCCAGAGATTAATGAGCAGGAAATTGAAAGTCGAGTCAGGCAGAAAGCCTTTCAAATTGAAGAAGAATACCGACAGCGCAGCGCTGACGCCATCAAAAATGTCTTCGCTGATGTAATTGCCGTGCTCACATTTTCGCTTTTCCTGACAAGCTGCAAGCAGCAGATCGCCATTCTCAAATCATTTATTGATGAAATCATCTATGGCCTGAGCGATAGTGCCAAGGCTTTTATCATCATTCTTTTTACTGATATCTTTGTCGGCTTTCACTCTCCCCACGGATGGGAAGTTCTGCTAGAGGGCATGGCCAATCATTTGGGGTTACCCGCCAACCGAAACTTCATCTTTTTGTTCATTGCGACTTTTCCAGTGATTTTAGATACGGTCTTTAAATATTGGATTTTCCGATATCTAAATCGTATTTCACCTTCGGCAGTAGCCACGTATAAGAATATGAATGAGTAGTAGACTGCAACGGGTCAGAAAATGGCCTGGCTGAAGCGGCAAAGACTAAAAATTTTCCTGCCTTCATGTCTCTTGTCAGCGCTGCCGAACTGCGCATGACAAAAAGCTGGCGGTAGGAAAATTCTTAAGACGCTGATTATTGCGTCAGGAAATCTGAATTTAGGTACCTGTTTTCTTGCTGGCTGTCTGAATGTACAAAATCAGCAGAAATACAGTGGGTACGAAGACGAACAAGACGCTGGCGACAAACCCTAATTTGTTAGTTTCCATAAGACCGCTAACTCTACTCCTAAATGTTCATTGCTCTTGAGTCCTAGCATATCATTTTGCCGTCTTGTGGGTGGCAGGGCCGCTCAAGCTAAACCTATAGTTTTGACTTGAGTTTTGACTTGTAAGCCTATTCGGCTGTTGTAGAGGCGGGCTCGTTGGCTTCAGGCGTGGCAGAACCGGTTGCTTTGGCCTGAGCCGCTTCTGCCTTAGCTTTTTTGAGGCTTGCTTTTTTGTCTGGTTTAGTTTCGACGCTGATAGGCCCTTGCACTATTGTCTGACAGGCTAGTCGGCAGCTAGAGGGGCGCTTACGTAGCCTTTTCTCTTCTATAGCGGTTCGGGGAGACAAGTTCTCTACCCCTTCAATGATGTCAACTACGCAAGTACCACACTGCCCGTAGCCACCACACTGGGTTAGCTTGCCGACAAACGTATAGATGTCGATGTCGTTCTCCTGAGCTTTGAATCTCAGATTTGAGCCGACAGCAGCCTCGATTTCCTTATTTTCTTTAATAAACTTAATACGAACCATGTCTGTATCCTAACTGCTTGCTTGAGCGCGATCAGCGTGCTGCCCTGTCAGAGGGCTATAGGCCGCGCAGCGTATATGTAACCAGACTTAAGCTCAATAATTCCTTTGCTTGGGATAGGATTTAAATGAGCTGAGCGCGATCGCAGATAGTGGCTTTGAAACAGTCCATCTGCTTGCGCTGGGCGCTGAGAGCTAGTTACACTTCTTTATACACCTTCATTTTCGCATTTTTGTGAGCAAACCTGGCTAGGGCGGTGTAATTTCGCTCTTTGAGCATAGGAAAGTGAAGGGATTGAAGGCCACATATCAGGTCTTTCTGGGTTTGTAGAGGTTCTATATCTGGTAGCCTAGTATTATCTGAAGTCTTTCTGTTTAAGGGCATCAAGTTTTAATCAACCAAGCTTTCGCTTTACTTAACTTAAGGGGCGATACGTAGTTTTTAGCAAAACAAGGAGGAGCGTAGTCAATGGGTCTACCTTGGTACCGAGTACATACCGTCGTCCTGAACGATCCAGGTCGGCTGATTTCTGTACATTTGATGCACACGGGGCTCGTCGCTGGCTGGGCGGGTTCGATGGCACTGTTCGAACTGGCCACTTTTGATCCGAGCGATCCGGTGCTCAACCCGATGTGGCGGCAGGGCATGTTTGTTCTACCCTTTATGACCCGTCTGGGTGTGACGGGTTCTTGGGGCGGCTGGGATGTTACTGGCGCAACGGGCGTCAATCCTGGCTTTTGGTCGTTTGAAGGTGTAGCACTCGCCCACATCGTGCTGGCGGGTCTGCTGTTTTTAGCTGCTTGTTGGCACTGGGTCTATTGGGATCTAGAGCTGTTTCGCGATCCGCGCACGGGTGAGCCCGCTCTGGACTTGCCCAAGATGTTTGGCATTCATCTATTTCTATCGGGTTTATTGTGTTTTGGCTTTGGTGCCTTTCACCTGACAGGGCTCTGGGGGCCGGGCATGTGGGTCTCTGACCCGTATGGCTTGACCGGACATGTGCAAGGGGTTGCCCCTGAGTGGGGGCCAGCGGGCTTTAATCCCTTCAATCCGGGCGGCGTGGTGGCTCACCATATCGCAGCGGGCATTGTTGGTATTATTGCGGGCTTGTTTCACCTGACGGTGAGACCGCCTCAGCGTCTGTACAAAGCGCTGCGGATGGGTAATATCGAAACCGTCTTGTCGAGTTCGATTGCGGCTGTGTTTCTTTGCGGCCTTTGTCGTGGCTGGCACGATGTGGTATGGCTCTGCTACGACGCCGATTGAGCTATTTGGCCCGACCCGCTATCAGTGGGATAGCAGCTACTTTGGTGAAGAAATTGATCGCCGCGTTCAGCGATCTGTAGCGAGTGGCACTTCGCTTGAAGATGCTTATGCCGCTATTCCCGAGAAGCTGGCCTTCTATGACTATGTAGGCAATAGCCCTGCCAAAGGCGGCCTCTTCCGGGTAGGCCCGATGGATTCAGGTGATGGTATTGCGACTGCTTGGCTGGGCCATCCGGTCTTTCACGATGCGGCAGGCCGTGAGCTATCGGTTCGCCGCCTGCCTAACTTCTTTGAGACCTTCCCAGTGGTCTTGACGGACAAAGACAACGTACTGCGTGCTGATATTCCTTTCCGCCGGGCTGAATCAAAGTACAGCTTTGAGCAGACTGGCGTAGTGGTGGACTTCTACGGCGGTGAGCTAGATGGTCAGCACATTGACGATCCGGCGGCTGTGAAGCGCTATGCCCGTAAAGCTCAGCTGGGTGAACCCTTTGAGTTTGACCGGGAAACGTTGGATTCTGACGGGGTATTCCGCTCAAGTCCTCGCGGCTGGTTTACCTACGGTCATGCGGTGTTTGCGCTGCTGTTCTTCTTTGGCCATATCTGGCATGGGGCTCGCACGCTGTTTAGAGACGTGTTTGCTGGGGTTGATCCTGACCTATCGCCTGAGCAGGTTGAGTGGGGCTACTTCCAGAAAGTGGGTGACCTATCGACCAAAGCGGCTAACCGAGGTTAGGCCGTAAAGATGGCGGCGCTTTGTAAGCGCCGCTGCCTTCAGTTTTTGCTTTTTGACTCCAGCGGGCTACAGGTTGAGTAGACTTAAAGAGTCTGGCTGTGAAAAAGCATGTTGTTTATTGGGAATGAGTTATGGAAGCCGTTGCTTACATTTTGATTTTCGCCTGTGTCATTGGAACTTTGTTTTTTGCGATCGCCTTTCGCGAACCCCCCAAAATCACTAAAGACTAGCTGGTAGACTAGATTTACTTGACGATTAGCCAAGTCGTCAGCTAATAAAGCTGAGAAATAAACAAAGCGAGGGTTCGGCTCTCATACTTGATGGTGAGCCGGGCCCTTTTCCTCTATATTCTTTGCTATGGCGTTGTTTTGTCCCTGATATGCGGCGACTTGTGGCGCTGCGTTGCCGTTCTTTGTGCAACGCTGCCGTCCTTGACAGACCGGGCCTTTTTGGAGGCTTAATTCTATGCAGTGTCCATTTTGCCAGCATCCTAACAATCGCGTTTTAGAGTCTAGGTCGGCTGAATCGGATCGGAGCATCCGCCGTCGCCGGGAGTGTCTGGCGTGCGATCGCCGGTTTACCACCTATGAGCGCATTGAGTATGTGCCGATTACGGTGATTAAGCGGCGGGGCGATCGCGAATCTTTTGATCGCTCCAAGCTGCTGCGAGGCATTGTCACGGCCTGCGAAAAAACTGGCGTTAGCGCCCACACGCTAGAGATAATAGTGGATGAGATTGAGGCCGATTGCAGCAGCAGGCCGTTAGAGAAGTTGCCAGCGCAGAGATCGGCGAGCGCGTACTGGCGCGGCTACAGCAGCTCAGCGAGGTTGCCTATGTTCGGTTTGCCTCAGTTTACCGTCAGTTTCAAGGCATTCGCGACTTTACCGAAGCACTCAGTCAGCTCAAAGACCAGAATAAAGGGCAACCCAAAGGGCAATCAACGAGCAAGACTACGTTGCTCAACCTGGGCAACGTGATCGCCTGCCTGCCGCCAAATCCGATCTCTCAACGCGGTGAGGAAGGACAGTTTGCTTCGCCTGTAGAAGCCTAATTTGACGATCTCAGCTAGCTGAGGCGATGACGACTCAAAGAATTAAGTGACTTTTGCATGCTTATTGATCTATGATTGATGTTCTTGTGACAGGAGACCTCAAAGCCAGTTAAGGCTTCCCACTTGCAACTTAGTAATTTTACAAGCGGTGCGCGCACTGTCTGGTGACTTGTGCGATCGCGAGGTGTTCACTCGTTCGCGGAGAAAAAACTGTAGGAAACATCTAGCATGGCCAACCCGGATACTCAAAACACTGATATTGGTTTTACTCATGAAGACTTTGCGGCCCTCTTAGACCAATACGACTACAACTTCAACCCTGGCGATATCGTTCCTGGCACGGTATTTAGCATCGAGCCTCGGGGGGCGTTGATTGATATTGGCGCCAAAACCGCAGCCTATCTCCCCATTCAGGAGATGTCTATTAACCGGGTAGAAGGTGCTGAAGAAGTCTTGCAGTCGAATGAGACTCGTGAATTTTTCATTCTTACCGATGACAACGAAGATGGTCAGCTAACGCTTTCCATTCGTAGAATTGAGTACATGCGGGCCTGGGAGCGGGTGCGTCAGCTACAGCAAGAAGATGCCACCGTGCGCTCTCTGGTGTTTGCTACCAATAGAGGGGGCGCTCTGGTTAGGATTGAAGGGCTGCGTGGGTTTATTCCGGGCTCTCACATCAGCACCCGCAAGCCCAAAGAAGATCTGGTGGGCGAAGAGCTGCCCCTGAAGTTTTTAGAAGTTGACGAAGAGCGCAATCGACTGGTGCTCAGCCATCGCCGCGCCCTCGTAGAGCGGAAGATGAACGGTCTGCAGGTGAGCGAAGTCGTGATTGGTACTGTTCGTGGCCTCAAGCCTTACGGCGCGTTTATTGATATTGGCGGCGTGAGCGGCCTGCTGCACATCTCCGAAATCTCCCACGACCACATTGATACGCCTAACTCGGTGCTCAATGTGAACGATGAAATTAAAGTGATGATCATTGATCTAGATGCTGAGCGCGGTCGTATTTCGCTATCGACGAAGCAGCTAGAGCCAGAACCCGGCGATATGGTGAAAAACCCTGACCTGGTTTATGAGAAAGCTGAAGAAATGGCAGAGCGCTACCGTGAGCAGCTGCGCCAAAAGGCACTGGGTGAATCTGGAGAAGCTAGCAGTGATGACGAATACGTCGTTGAAGAAGAGCTGGCAACTGTCGAATAAGCGCAGTTGAGTGGGAACAGCTTAAGTCGGCTTACGTACTAGCGTAAGTATTATTAAGGGAGGCTCATCGTCCTCCCCTTTTTGGTTGCCTTTGCTGTTTAGTGAGTAGAGCAGGCAAGATGGCGACTATTCGCTGTCGGGACATACCTTTGAGCACATTCAGGCGGTTTTATTTGACAAAGATGGAACCTTGGCCAATGTAGAGACCTATCTGATCGCGCTGGGGCAACTGCGATCGCAGCTTATAGAAGCCGAACTTCCAGGATTGCGCGCACTTTGCTATCAGCCTTTGGCCTTAAAGGCAATGCCATTGATCCGGCTGGGCTGCTAGCCGTCGGCAGCCGCTACGAAAATGAAATAGCCGCTGCCGCCTGCATTGCCGCGACCGGGCAGGGCTGGATAGCAGCGATCGCCATTGCCCAAAAAGCCTTCCGGCAGGCGGAGGTTTCACTTTCGCCTAAAGTCGACTCAAACCCCTTTGTTGCCGGGCGCTTCGTCGCTGCTCAAACAGCTGAAGGAAGCCAAAGTCAAATTAGGCATTGTTTCTTCGGACACCCACCAGAAGTTGCTGCCTTTGTTGAGCAATATCAGCTTAGAGAAATTAGCTGGTACTGCGGCGCGGCACCTGCATGTCTGCCTAAAACCCATCCGGATCTTTTGCAGATAGCCTGTGAAGCGATGGCGGTTGACCCAGCAGCCACCCTAGTGATCGGAGATTCGGCGGCAGATCTGGCGCTTGCCCGGCAAGGCGCTGCTGGCTTTTTGGGCATGACGGGCGGCTGGCAGCAGGCTCCTCAGCTAGACTCACTAGACTTAGCAGTTACTCGCATTGGCACAGGTTGAAAGTTTCATCTAGACTGCTATCGATGCTTTAGATGGTGGATCTTCGAAGATTGATGAATACTGATAACGGGGTAGCTTGCTAGGTCGTTAAAAGGTCTATGGTTACTAAAGGCTAAAAATTGCCATCCAGACCAGATGCTCACAAGTTGTTGCTCAGGCTGTTAACGTCTGTACCTACACAAAACTTAAACAAAGAAGATGAAGAGGAGGATTGGCTATTGTCTCGTCGCTACCTGTTTACATCAGAATCGGTCACAGAGGGGCACCCCGATAAGATTTGCGACCAAATCTCAGACACGATTTTAGATACGATGCTCACGCTAGATCCTAGCAGTCGGGTAGCCGCTGAAGTCGTTGTGAATACGGGGCTGGTGCTAGTCACGGGTGAAATTTCTTCTCAGGCAAAGGTGAACTTTGTCGAGGTTGTTCGGAAAAAAATTGCTGAAATTGGCTACACAGACCCTACCAATAATGGATTTTCTGCCAGTAGCTGCGCGGTGCTGATTGCGTTAGATGAGCAGTCAGCCGACATTGCCCAAGGCGTCGATCAGGCTCAAGAGAATCGTGAAAAAACTAGCGACGAGCGCTGGGACGCCATTGGAGCGGGCGATCAGGGCATTATGTTTGGCTTTGCCTGCGACGAAACGCCTGAGCTGATGCCGCTGCCTATTTGCCTAGCTCATCGCATTTCTCGTCAGCTTTCGGTGGTCAGAAAAAATAGCCGACTGCCTTACTTAGGCCCAGATGGAAAAACTCAGGTGACCGTTGAGTACGAAGACGGTCGGCCTGTCGGCATTGATACGGTGCTGATTTCAACTCAACACACCGAAAATATTGGTGATCTGACTGACAATGATCAGGTTCAGGCCAAAATTAAAGCTGATCTCTGGCAGGCTGTTGTGCTGCCGAGCTTTGCGGGTATGGATGTACAGCCGAGCGATCGCACCCGTTTTTTGGTGAACCCGACCGGCAAGTTTGTCATTGGTGGCCCTCAGGGTGACTCGGGCTTGACCGGGCGCAAAATTATTGTTGATACGTATGGCGGCTACTCCCGTCATGGTGGCGGGGCCTTCTCCGGCAAAGATCCGACAAAGGTAGATCGCAGCGCTGCCTATGCCTGCCGGTATGTCGCTAAAAATATTGTGGCAGCAGGCTTAGCAGATAAGTGTGAGGTACAGCTGAGCTATGCCATTGGCGTGGCGCGCCCGGTCAGCATTTTTGTAGAAACGTTTGGCACGGGCCGCGTATCTGATGAGAAGCTGCTGGCGCTGGTCAATGAACATTTTGAGCTGAGACCGGCTGGAATTATTGAGACTTTTGACCTACAGGGATTGCCCGCTGCGCGTCAGGGACGCTTTTATCAAGAGGTGGCCGCCTATGGTCACTTTGGTCGCACGGATATCGATCTGCCCTGGGAGCGCACCGACAAAGTGGCAGTGCTTAAGGCCGCGACAACTGAGCTAGCCGCAGCAGGTGTGTAGCCTCGCGCCGCTTGTCATGTCGCCTATGTTGAAGAAAGCTGCCGGATGCCAGCAGCGGTTTGGTAAGTTTTCCTAGATGGGCAGCTAAATATTGGTGTTAGGGTAGGGAAAAGATGTCAAGGTAGCAGATGGCTCCTCTTCCTCCCTATCAGCCTAAAATTCTGTCTTTAGGGCCGCTTGAAACTGAGATTGTCGAAATTTTGTGGGCGATAGGGCCGACTTCGGCGACGGCTGTCCATCAGCATATTTTGGCAGATATTGACCGAGAGCTGACCTATTCGTCGGTTTCGACAGTGCTGAAGCGGCTGATTAAGAAAGGCTGGGTGGCTTGCGATCGCCAGGGTCGAATTCATATTTGGCGATCGCGCATCTCCCGGCAGCAGGCTGAAATTTTGCACGCGCATGAGCAGCTGCATCGGTTTTTGGCGGTGGGCAGCCCTGATATTGTGGCGGCTTTTGCCGATACGCTCGATGACGCTAGTCTGGCACAGCTAGATGCGATCGCCCAAAAAATTCAGGCCGCCCGCGCTGCTAGGGAGAAACTGTCATGATGCACTTGCAGATGATGGGGGTAGCCGGGGCGATCGCTGTTTTTAGCCGCCTGCTGAGTCACCCGGCGAATTTGGACTGTAGCTGGCAAACGCGCTGGCACCGGACGCTGACGGCCTTTGTCGTACCGCCACTGCTGCTGCTGGCAACGACAGTTTCGATCGTCACGATGGGATCAGACAGCGCTTATCTATGGGAAGGGCAGCTCAGTTTCGGTCTGTCTACAGGCTTTTTGGCCCTAGCAGGCGGCTTATGGACGCACCTCATCTGGCTGGCCCTGAGGACACAGCGAGAGCTGCGCCGCTACCCGACCCGGTCTATTCGAACCGACGCGGATACGGTGACTGGTAGGGTGATGGATGTGCCTGCTGTCTTTAGCGCTCAGGTGGGGCTGTGGTCTTCGGATTTGGTCGTGAGCCAGGGGTTGCTCAGCCATTTGGATGAGACCATCTGGCTGCTGTTTTTGCACATGAGTCGGGTCATGCCTACTACCGGGATACGTTTTGGTTTTTTTGGCTAGGCGGCCTGCGGCGGCTGACCTGCTGGCTCCCCTATACCGAGGCTCTGTGGCAAGAGCTGCTGCTGCTGCGAGAAGTGCGGGCCGATCAGTGGGCAGCGCAAAGTGTAGATACGCTAGTGCTAGCTGAATCTTTGCTGAGCGTGATTACAGCGCCCCTGATGGCGACAGAGGCCATCTGCGCTGGGTTTAGCTGCGCGGCTCCCCGCAGCCGACTGGCACAAAGAATAGATGCGCTGTTAGCAGACGAGCCAGTGAGGGCTACTGGTCAATTAGGATCGTCCTGGCAGTGGACGGCGATCGCTCTGGCTCTGACGCCGCTGCTGGCAATTCCATTTCACTACTAAATCCGTTTTCCTATTTTACTTACGGACGGTTGTATTTCAATCCATGACGGATGCTAGAACGACAGGGATATCTTTAGATTGCGCCGACTCTGTTCAGCAAGCTTTGCAGGGTCAACGGTCGTTTTTTGCTAGTGGAGAGACGCGATCGCTCACTTTTCGTCGCCGTCAGCTACAGCGGCTCAGGTCTGGTTTGGTCGCAGCGGAAGACGATATCTTCGCAGCGCTGAGAGCCGATCTGGGCAAGTGTGAGGTAGAAGCCTATGTGAGTGAGCTAGCTCTGGTGACTGGCGAGATTGACTACGCACTGAAGCACTTATCGCGCTGGAGCCAGCCGCGCCGCGCCAGTGTTCCGTTTGTCTTGCAGCCAGCGAGGGGACAAGTCGTGCCCGAACCGCTGGGCGTAGTGCTGATTGTCAGCCCTTGGAACTATCCTTTGCAGCTAGCGCTGGGGCCGCTGGTGAGTGCGATCGCAGCAGGCAACTGCGCCATCATCAAGCCGTCTGAAATTTCTGCTCATACCTCAGCGCTATTGGCAAAGCTAGTGACACAGACCTTTGCTGCTGACTATGTGAGTGTCATCGAAGGCGGCATTGAGACCGCCCAGGCGCTCTTAGCAGAATCGTTTGACCATATTTTTTTTACCGGCAGCCCGGCGATTGGCCAGGTAGTGATGCGAGCGGCAGCTGAGCATCTGACCCCGGTGACACTGGAGCTAGGCGGCAAGAGCCCGTGCGTGGTGGCGGCTGGTGCCAATATAGCAGTCGCCGCGCGGCGAATTGTCTGGGGAAAATGCTTTAACGCCGGGCAAACCTGCGTAGCACCGGACTATCTGCTAGTGCAGAAGCCTATTAAGGACGAGCTGCTGGCCGCGATCGCCCAAGCCGCAACTGACTTTTTCGGCGAAGATATGGCGAAAAGCCCCGACTATGGGCGAATTGTCAGCGATCGCCATTTTCAGCGGCTGCACACACTCATGACCGATGCCTTAGCCAGCGGCAAAAAAATCATCGGCGGACAGAGCGATCCGGCAACGCGATATATGGCCCTGACCGTCATCGATCAGGTGCCACCTACCGCCGCCGTTATGCAGGAGGAGATTTTTGGGCCGATTTTACCGGTGCTGACGTATGAAGATTTGGCAGAAGCGATCGCCTTTATCAACCAGCGTCCCAAGCCCCTAGCCCTGTACCTTTTTTCTAACGAGGCAGCTCAGCAGCAAGCGATCGCAACTCAGACCTCCTCCGGCGGGCTCTGCTTCAACGAAACCATCAGTCAATATGCGGTGCCTGCTTTACCCTTTGGCGGCGTCGGCCATAGCGGCATAGGGGCGGCTCATGGCAAGGCCGGATTTGATACGTTTGCTCACTACAAAAGCGTGCTGAAGAAATCTAACTGGTTAGACTTGTCGCTGCGCTATCCGCCCTACGAAGGCAAGCTGTCGCTATTGAAGAAACTGCTGTGAGTCTCTATCTTTTGAGAAATAGGCGATCAGGTACTGTAAATTTATGTTACTAAAAGCGGCACTAAAAGACTGGTCGGTGGCGATAGATGCCTTGGCTCAGGGTGAAACCATCGTACTCTTGCGCAAAGGCGGCATCAAAGAGCATCAGGGCCGGTTTTCAGCCGCCGCTGATCGGGCCATACTTTTTCCTACTTTCGAGCATCAGCGGCCCGAATTGCTTAAGCCCCAGTACCAGGCAGCCGTAGTGCCTGTCGTCACTGGCTGGCACCCAGAGACAATCACGCTCAAAGCTTGGGCAGATATCACTCACATATTTTTAACAGATGACGAAGCGGAAGTCGCCGCGCTGTCAGCTTTGCACATTTGGCAGCCGTAGCTTGCCCAAGAACGCCTGAGGTGGAAACCCAAACAGCCGCTGTACGTGCTAGCGCTGCGAACGTATTTATTACCTGAGCCGGTGACGGTGCCCTGGCAGGCAGACTACGGCGGCTGTAAGTCTTGGATAGAGATGGCAGCGGGGATAGAGATTGAAGGAAGTCAACCGGCGATCGCCGATGCCGTTTACCAGCAGCAGATTGCTGCTGTTGAGGCTATTTTGGCAGCTGCGCCCGCTCGTCAAAACTCGCCGCTGGGTCAATAGGCGATCGCTGACCCACTGATGAATCTGCCGAGACAGCGGTAGCCGGTTCGTCTATAGCCCGTCCTTCGCCTGGCTGACTGCCACCTGCACCCTGGGTCGAGCTGGCATCCTCATCGGCTGCTTTTACTACCCGAGGAGCAATAATCGTGACGGTTGTCCCTTTCCCTGCGCCCTCACTTTGAATGGCGATATCGCCCTGCATCAGCCGCATAAAATTTTGGGAAATAGCCAGCCCTAGTCCAGTACCTTCGTAAGCGCGAGTGTGAGAGCCATCGACCATCACAAAAGGCTTAAAAAGCTTAGAGAGGTGCTGTGGCTCAATGCCAATGCCAGAGTCTTTGATAGTGATTTTGACCCAAGGTGCAGGGGGTGTAAAAAGCTCAGGCGGGCTATCTGCTAAGTCTGTGCTTTCATCAGTGGTGATACTAATGGCAATGCCGCCCGCTTCAGTAAACTTCATGGCGTTGGAAAGGACGTTAAGCAGTACCTGCTTGAAGCGAGAGTGATCTACCGGGATGATAATTGGCTCAGGAAACTCTGGCCGACTGAGCTGTAGCCCTTTCTTCTGAAACTGTAGAGTTTGCATGTCTAAGACATCTTGCAGAATGTGCCGCAGATCTACCGACGTGATATTGACATCTAGCGTGCCTGCCTCAATCTTGGCAATGCTCAAAATATCTTCGATGACTGACAGCAGGTGAAAGGCTGCTTTATCTGCCTGCTGCAAAAATTCCAGTTCTTCAGCGCGGCTGTCGCAAAGGCCATCTCGAATCACATGAATAGAGCCAATAATGCCATTCAGCGGCGTTCTCAGCTCGTGAGAAGTATTGGCCAAAAATTCATTCTTGAGCTGGTTAGCCATCTGCGCATCTTGCCAGGCGTGGCGTAGCTCTGCTGAGCTTTCTTCTAGTCGCCGCAGCATCCGTTCGATCACAGTGCCTAAGTAGTCAAGCTCCCAGATTTGCGAACTGTGAGGCGCAGCTTTAAGCTGGCTCAGATCGTCTACATCTTGGGTGTAGCGAATCAGGCGCTCAATCGGTAGCGACAGACTGCGAGCAACGTACAGCGCCAACAGAGTGCTGGCAATCAGCAGGCCAATGGTCAAGACAATCAGCACCTGACGGATTTCGTTGAGACCGTAGAGCGCCCGATCAATCGGCGTGACTGCTAGCACTGTCCACACGTTGTTTTGCTTGGGGCTCACGGGCACTTTGAATCCGCTATAGCCTGCCAACCACTCGCCCCCTTCTTGAGGTAAAAACTGAAAAAGATGAACGAAGTCGTTGTTGCCAGCTCTAACACTGCCGATGGTGCTGCTGAGCTTTCTAGCATCGCGGAGTTCGGAAATATTTTTGCCGACCTGCTGAGGGTCGGGATGGGTGACGATGATGTCGTTGGGGTCGATGACGACGGTTTCGCCTACGAGAGACTGCGCGTCAATATCCTGTAGCTGAAATAGAGAGACCTCCATTGCCAGGGTATAGCGAAGTTCTCCATTTTCGTCGTAGATGGGGCTGGCGACGATGAATTTGATTAGGGCTCGACCCGAGTTATCTGCTGTGCTGGGCGTGGCTGACGGCGCAGCTTGTCCGGGGGAAAAGACATAAAAATCTGAGCTTTCGACGCTGCCGCTCTGTAGCCAGGGCACCTGCTTGGCGCTGGGGATGATGGAGCGATTGCACGTATTTACCGTATCTGCTTCTGCCTGCGGAGCCATCAGTTCGACGCAGCTGATGTCATAGGGCGTATCCTGGTCAAACCCAACTAGAATTTTCTTGATGGCTTGCTCATCACCCGCCTGAAACGCGGCGGTTTGCGCTAGCAGGTCAAGATTAGCTTCGACCGACTGAATGCCAATTTGAAGTTCTTCTGCCTTGCGAATCGCGCTGCTAGTTAAATTTTGACGAGAGGTTTTGAGCAGACTAGATCTAGCTTTGCGCAGGGCAACCCCTTGCCCGATCAGTAGAATGGGCACGCTGAAAGCCAAGATTTTGAGCAGTAAGTTGCGCCGAAATGAGCGCGGATGATTGGCCATAACGTTAGAGAATGCCGGTTTGAGAGGAAATCTCAAAAACCGCGAGCAGGCTGAGAGAATGTTTCAAAAATAGGCGAAAAAACATTAGATCTCAATGCATTGAATGATAAGTCAAAGATTTTTGATCAGATTATCTTCACTCATGCTGATGGGCTGCCAGGAGAAAGTATGCAAGATGCTGACCTGTCTCCTTCAATTGGCCAGTTATAAAAACCGGTGAAAATAGTCAGAATGTGGGTGTAAGGCTTATGCCTTAAGCGATCGCAATAGATCGTACCTCTATGTAATTATCCTTACCTAGTTTATCTGCGAAGTCTGCATCGTTGTCGGCGGTAGCGCAAAGCTCGCCGACTCTTTAACAAACATAAAAACTCGGTATAGATTACAACTGAACTTGATAGATTCAGTCTAAACTCACAGCTCCCGATCTTTAGAGAAGACTCATGCAGCCATTATCACGACCCTACATCACGGTAGTGCTGGCTATGAGCGCCGATGGTAAAATTGCTGACGCAGCCCGTTCGGCGGCGCGGTTTCCTTCAGCGGCAGATAAAGCCCACCTAGAGGCGCAAATTGCCGCTGCCGACGCGACTCTATTTGGCGCAGGCACGCTGAGAGCCTATGGCACCACCCTACCCGTTTCTAACCCTGACCTTATAGCCGCGCGGCGGCAGCGGCAGCAGGCCGATCAGCCCGCGCAAATCGTGTGTTCGGCTACGAGTCAATTCGACTGGCAGTGGCGATTTTTTCAGCAGCCGATTCCCCGCTGGCTAATCACCACACTAGAAGGCATACATTTCTGGCAGTCGAGCCTCCGTGAGCCAAAGGCCGCCAAGCGCAAATCGCAAACATTTTTCGAGCATGTCTTGATCAACGAGCGCCCGTTTAATTGGCACCAAGTCATGCAGGAATTACGGGCCGGAAAATCGACGCTTTCGGCAGCGACCAATCGCCCGCCCATTGAGCGCCTAGTCGTGATGGGCGGCGGTGAACTTGTCGCTTCACTACTGGCCGAGGGTTTGCTCGATGAGCTTTATCTAACGGTTTGCCCTTTACTTATTGGTGGCAAAACCGCCCCTACTCCAGTAGGCGGGTTGGGTTTTACGCTGCCGAGAACACCCCAGCTAAAATTAGCGTCGGCGCGGGTCGAGGAGAGTGAAGTATTTTTGCACTACAGAGTCAGCAAAATTGCGTCGGAAACGACTCAGTCAAAATAAGAAAACCACAGCCACAGTTTTAAACAACTGAAGTGAGACGAAGAAGCGCTGACCCATCGCATCGCTGAGCATAGTCAAGGCTTCGCCTGTGTTTTCTAAGATTTAGCCCAAGTCGAGCAAGTGGATATAGGCAATTTTGATGTGGTCTCCTAAGTTGTTCAAACCAACTAAAGAGACTTTTATGAGCGACAGACTGAAGCTAATCTATTCCCCTCACCACGGCTGACAAATAGATTTTTTTCAACTGAGGAAGGCAGGTTATACACAGGGTGAGGTAAGACGGCGATCGCCCCCTGCTTTCGTGCCTAACCGTCCTGCACGCTTAGGAAACTTCTACTACCCTAGATAAGAAGTCCCCCTATCGTTAGATTGCCTGTGACACCCCCTTCTGTGCAGTACACCGCCCGTTGGATAGGTCGCCTTTCAGAGATTTCAGCTAGGCAGTGGGATACGCTAGCCATGCCGCTAGCAACGCCCGGATTAGAGTGGGCTTGGCTGCAAAATATGGAAACCTCTGGCAGTACCGGGCCAAAGACCGGCTGGGTGCCGAACCATCTGACCTTATGGCGCGACGACGTGCTAGTTGCAGCGGCTCCGCTGTATTTAAAGGGGCATAGCTACGGTGAATTTGTTTTTGACCATCAGTGGGCGGAGCTGGCTCAGCGTCTGGGGATAGATTACTACCCGAAGTTGCTGGGTATGTCGCCGTTTACGCCAGCGGAAGGCTATCGCTTTTTGATTGCGCCCACCGAAGATGAGATGGCCGTCACTCAGCTTTTGGTGAACGTAATTGATGATTTTTGCCTGAAAAATAAAATTTCGGGCTGCAATTTTCTTTACGTCGATCCGCAGTGGCAGGTGCAGATGGAGGCGCTAGGCTTTCATAAGTGGCTGCACCATAGCTACGTTTGGCAAAACCGGGGCTTCAGCAGTTTTGATGACTACCTGGCGCAGTTTAACGCGAACCAGCGGCGCAACATTAAGCGAGAGCGCAAGTCGGTCGCTAAGGCGGGCATTCGCTTTGAGGTGCAGACGGGTGAGACGCTGACACCGGAGATGTGCCTGAAGGTGTACGACTTTTATAGCGATACTTGCGATAAGTTTGGCTGGTGGGGCAGTAAGTATCTCAAGCGTCAGTTTTTTGAGCAGCTATATCCAGATTGGTGTCATCGCGTCGTTATTTTTGCTGCCTATACCGAGACCAGTCCTGATCCGGTTGGTATGTCGTTTTGTCTGACTAAGGGCGATCGCCTCTACGGTCGCTACTGGGGCTCTTTTGAGGAGTATAACAATTTGCACTTTAGCGCCTGCTATTACGAGCCGATTGAGTGGGCGATCGCCAACGGCATCCAAATTTTTGATCCGGGGGCAGGCGGTCGCCATAAAAAGCGGCGCGGCTTTCCGGCCACCCCAAACTACAGTCTGCATCGGTTTTACTCTCCCAAGCTCAACCAGATTTTGGCAGACTACATTGAGCAAATTAACCAGGCAGAGCAGTTCCAAATCGACGAAATCAATGACAATCTGCCGATTAAATCTACAGACCAACCGGCGTGTAACGAAGAACAGCAGGTTTGAGAAGTATAGGGCCGTGCCTTTCGCTGCTGCGATAAAATAGTGAGCCCAATAGTTTATGTAAATTAAGGCATCAGGAGATGACGATAGCTGCACCTATAGAGGCCAAGGCGCTGGCCGCGCTAGACGACAAGCTCTCTAAACGCTACATCGCGCTAGATCCGAACGGCTACTTTTTGATCTATCTAGACCGTGAAGCTGAGCTAATTTGTGCCAAGCACTTCACCAACACCATCAATGAAAAAGGACTAGCGTGCGATCCGGCCACTGGCAAACCGCTGTCAGTGCGGAAAAATACCGTTCGGGCGGAAACTCAGCTTTTTACCGGGCGCACAGCAAAAGAGCTGTGCATCAAAATATTTGAAGACAAAGACAATCCCTGTCCCATCACATACCTGGATCATGCCGCCTACTTAGGGCGTGAGTTTGTTCGAGCGGAGATGGCGCTGATTGCTGGCACAGAGTATGTGCAGGATTGAGTGAAAAGTGAGTCGCACAGGCGACGGCTAACAGAAGACAGGAAACAGTTAACAGGAGACAGAAATCGGTTTCCGACTGATTCTTGACGCCTGCTCTCTTGACGCCTGCGGACTATATGCCTATACCGCCGCTAGCTCTGGAACTGCCTCAATGGAAAGCAGCCCTTCGGCACCGGCCATGTATAGCATCAGATCCATGACGCGATTGGAGTAGCCCCATTCGTTGTCGTACCAGGCGAGCACTTTGAAGAAGTGAGCATTGAGTTCCATTCCGGCTTTGGCATCAAAAATGCTAGAGCGGGGGTCGCCGGTAAAGTCTGAAGAAACTAAGGGCTGGTCGGTGTAGCCCAGCACGCCGCGCAGCCCATTCTCAGAGGCCGCCCGCATGTGCTCACAGATCTCATCGTAGGAGGTGGCTTTTTCGGTGCGAAATGTGAGATCAACTACCGAAACATCGGGCGTGGGAACGCGGATGGCCATCCCGGTCAGCTTTCCAGCGAGTTCTGGTAGTACCAGCGTGACGGCTTTGGCTGCGCCGGTGGAGGCTGGAATCAGGTTTTGGCCCGCGCCCCTGCCGCTGCGTAAGTCTTTGCTGTTAGGCCCATCGACGGTGGGCTGAGTGGCGGTGGCGGCGTGGACGGTGGTCATTAGCCCTTCGGTCAGCCCAAAGCTGTCGTTGATGACTTTGGCGATCGGGGCTAGGCAGTTGGTGGTGCAGCTAGCGTTTGAGACGATATAATCGCTCGCTGGATCAAAATTTTCGTGATTGACCCCAACTAAGAAAGTGCTAACTGTCTCAGGGCTTTTGGTAGGGGCAGAAAGCACCACTCGCTTAGCGCCTGCCTCCAAATGAAACTGAGCGGCATCGTACGTGACAAAGCGCCCGGTAGATTCGACGACGTAGTCAACGCCTAGCTCGCCCCAGGGTAGCTCTGCCGGATTGCGAATCGAGGTGCAGGGAATAAAGTGATCGTTGACAATGATGCCATTGTCACGCGCTTCTACGCTGCCAGAGAAGGTGCCGTGGGTGGAGTCATATTTGAGTAGGTAGGCTAGCGTTTCGGGCGGTACCAAGTCGTTAATGCCGACGAACTCGATATTGCTATTGTTAATCGCCGCACGAAAGACCAGACGACCAATGCGACCAAATCCGTTGATACCAACTTTTAAAGCAGCCATAAGCAGTTATTAGGGGGATGAAGTGCGTGAGGGTTTACCGCAGAATCGTTATCGTTTTTGCTTCTTCTCATTACTTATAAGGACAAAACTCGAAAAACTAAAAATCTACACTTTTCCTTCAGAGTTGCGTCACAAACTGCTTAAGCAATGTAACTAAATGTATCTGAATATGACGATAAGTTATTGATTCAGAACACTTTTCGATGATGCAGCTCGATCCTGAAGTGCGCTGATGAACGCGATGCTGCGGCTCCAGGTAACGGTTTTATTTTTGAGCTTGTAAAAGTGCGATCGCACTTCTTTCACCTCCGCAGCAGACATTCCGGCAGCCGTTAGGCGATCGCCATACTTTCCTGTCAGCCACCGCGCTAACAGCTCTGAGGTGATCGTTACCTGTGTGTGAAAAGTCACGACCTCGACATCACAGACAAATCCTGCCGTCTCAAAGTCGCGCTGCAAGTCGGACGCATTCCAGTTCACCATTGCGTCTTCAGAGTTGTTGTATAAGTGCGCTTCGGCTTCGCTGAGCTGCCGGTAAAGATGAGGCGCTATTTTTGCTGAGTCGAGCAAATGAGACAGTCGCTGACCGCGTGCGGGGATGGATTCGGCGATCGCCACTTTCCCATCTTCACTGAGAAGCTGACCTATCTGTTGAATCGCCGCAAGCTTGTTATCTACCGCCATCAGCGCATTACGGCCAATAATGCCGTCGAAAACAACAGGTGTACTGGTTGTCTGCCGTAGGGCTAACCAGTCTGATTTTTTCATCTTGACAACGCTAGGCCGGGAGAGTTCAGGGAGCAAAGCCGATTGTTCGATCAAGGCACTGTAGTCTCTTGCTGTGTGTGTGTAGGCCGTCACGCCGCCTTCGGGAACGCGGCGAATGGCTTCCCAGGTGAGCAGGCCCGTACTGGCGTTGAGATCGAGCAGTCTGTGATGGCGCTGAGGGGTGAGGAGAGTGAAGAGGCGATCGCGCACTTCCCCCAGCTGTTCTCCCAATGCCCCGGTCGCCCGCTGCAACCACCGATCCTGCTGTTGGTCAGTTGGGCCATAAGTTAGGGTTTCTAAGTCAGGCTCTACCAATGCCGCGAGCTGAGCCTCCCGACGCCGGGCCACCTGCGTTTGAATGCCCGCTTCGTAGCCCTGGTCAGACGGCTGATAAAAGACCTGTCCCTGCAAGCTGCCCGGCAGATACTGCTGCGCTACCCAGTGATCGCGATAAGCGTGAGGATATAGGTACCCGGCACCGTGTCCAAATCCTTTTTTGTCCCGAGAGGCGTCGCGCATGGCGTTTGGCACGTCGCCAGAGCGCTCCTGTTCTACCGCCGCTAGCGCATCAAAAAAGGCCATTGCACTGTTCGATTTAGGGGCAGTCGCTAAATACAAAGTCGCCTGCGCTAATGGATAGCGACCCTCCGGCATCCCTACTCGGTCAAAAGCTGCCGCGCAGGCCGTGACGACGACCACCGCATTCGGATCGGCCATGCCCACATCTTCTCCGGCCAAAATCACCAGCCGCCGAAAAATATAGCGCGGGTCTTCACCGGCATACACCATTCGGGCGAGCCAGTAGAGCGCAGCATCAGGGTCGGATCCTCTTATGCTTTTGATAAAGGCGCTGATGGTGTCAAAGTGGGCATCGCCTTCTTTGTCGTAGAGGACGGCCCGCTGCTGAATCGAGTCTTCAGCGACCGGCAGGGTGATGTGAATGCGTCCGCTCTCAGCCGGTGTAGTTTCTACGGCTAGTTCTAAAGCATTCAGCAGCGTGCGGGCATCGCCATTGGCAACGTTGACCAGATGATCTCGGGCATTGAGGTCGATTTGCACATTTCTATTGCCATAGCCGCGCGTGGGGTCGGTCAGTACCTGCTGAAGAATCGCTTCGAGATCGCTAGCGTCGAGGGGCTTGAGCTGAAAGAGGCGAGAGCGGCTGACTAGCGCTTTGTTGACTTCAAAAAATGGGTTTTCGGTGGTTGCGCCGATCAAAATCACAGTGCCGTTTTCAACCCAGGGCAGCAGCGCGTCTTGTTGGGCTTTGTTAAACCGATGGACTTCGTCTACAAACAAGATAGTGCGCTGACCGTATTGGCCGCGCTGGGTTTGAGCAAGGGCGATCGCTTCTCGAATATCTTTAACGCCCCCTAGCACCGCGTTAATCGCGATAAATTGAGCCTGCGTGGTATTAGCAATAACTCGGGCGAGCGTGGTTTTACCTGTACCAGGCGGCCCATAGAAAATCAGGGAAGAAAGCTGATCAGCCTGAATGGCACGGCGCAGCAGCCGACCGGGGCCGATGATGGCGTCTTGACCAATAAATTCGTCGAGCGATCGCGGTCGCATTCGAGCAGCTAGCGGCGATTCCGCTTCGATTAACTGCTGCCGATGCCGTTCAAAAAGATCCATTCGGGCACATTTAAGACGACTGCCTGATCAGGCCGCCTAACGAGCTGACTCCACCGAAGTCTACCAAGAGATTCCAGCAGAGGGTAAAACCATTGATGACCGATAATTATTTAACGGATGCTCTGCCTGAAGAGACCGAACCCTTTTTAGATTTGGTGGCCTTTCATAACGCGCTATGGCACGACCCGGCCTATGGCGTATGCATTATGGAGGTTTTAGCGGAAGGCGCGGACTTTCGCTTTCTAGCGTTTAACGCAGCCACGACCGCTGCTAGCCCGGTGCCAGTCGATCAGATTCGGGGCAAGCGGTTGAGTCAGGCGTTTCCGCCTGAAGTCGCTGAGCGATATCAGCAGCACTACGCTGACTGCGTACAGTCTGGCCAAATGACCAGCTTCGCAGAGAAGCTGCCTGCTGAGACAGGAGACACGTGGTGGAACCTCAATGTTCATCCGATCAAAAACCCAGCCGGTAAAATCTATCAGTTACTGGTTATGTCTACCGATATCACCGCTAAAAAGCAGGCCGAAGTCGCCTTAGAAGAGTCTCGTCGGATGCTTCAGCAGGTGATTGACACCATACCTTCAGCTATTTTCTGGAAAGATAGAAACAGCCGCTACCTGGGCTGCAATCAGACATTTGCAAACTTTGCTGGTCTAGAAGCGGTCGCAGATATTGTCGGCAAAAATGACTACGAAATGGTGTGGAAGCAGGACGCAGACTGGTTCTATGAGTGGGATCAGCAAGTCATGGCTGATGATCGCCCAGAGCTAGATATTGTGGAGCCGATGCTTCAAATGGAAGGGCGGCAAGCCTGGCTCAAAACTAGCAAGGTGCCGCTGCACAACTGCGATGGCCAAGTTTCAGGCATATTGGGTATTTTTGAAGATATTACTGACCGCAAAGAACTAGAAGAGAGGCAGGCCAGGCTGCTGGCGATTTTAGAGGTAACGCCCGATATTGTCGGCATGGCCGACACCACAGGTAAGGGGCACTATCTTAACCGGGCTGGCCAGCTCATTTTTAACATTCCAGCCGACAAAGTCAGTCAGGCCCACATCAGCGATATCACGCCCCCAGAGACCACTGATATTATGCTCAATGAGGCGTTTCCAATCGCGGCTAAGCGGGGCAGTTGGCGCGGTGAAACCTTCATTCGTGACCGCTATGGCCGAGAGATTCCGGTCTCTCAGGCGATTATCTGTCATAAGGCGGCAGATGGCACGGTGGAGTACTATTCTTCAATCATGCGCGATATTAGCGATCGCAAAGCCGCAGAGACTATTCTTCGAGAAACTGCCGAACGTCAGGCCGTACTCAACCAAATTACTACCAAAATCCGCAATTCTCTCGACTTAGATACCGTCATCGCCACGACGTTAGCCGCCGTTCACCAATGCCTAAAGCTGCACTACTGCGGTTTTGCCTGGTTAGATACGACACCTGCCGTTCCTAGCTGGCGAATGGTGCAAGCGGTTGATGATATGGGGCGCGAAGGCATGGGCAATCATCCCGATGATTACTTAGGGATTGATACCAATCAGCTAGTAAATCAGATGATTAGCCGGATAGATGATGCTCATGCCTGTGAAAATGCAGACTACAAAGCGACTTTGCAACGGCTAGGTATCCGCTCAGAAATCTTAGTGCCGATCCGCACTGACACTGACGAAACTGGGGTGATTATCTGCCATTACATTGATCGCCCGCATGTTTGGAGTGCTGGCGAGGTAGAACTATTGCAGGTGGTGGGTAATCAGCTGGCGATCGCCATCAACCAGGCTACCCTCTACACCCAAAGCCGCAAACAGGCTCAAGCGCTCTCCGCAGCCCTAGCCCAGCTCCAGCGGACTCAAAGCCAAGTTATCCAAGCCGAAAAAATGTCCAGCTTGGGCCAAATGGTGGCCGGAGTCGCCCACGAGATCAACAATCCGGTAGGCTTTATTCACGGCAACTTGCAGCCCGCCCAAGACTATACCCACGATCTGCTGAGCCTGATTGAGCTATATCGCCAGACCTACCCAACGCCCACCGCAGACATCACCGCAGCGCTAGAAGCCATTGATCTAGATTTTGTCCGAGAAGATTTGCCCAAACTGCTGAATTCCATGTCCATCGGTACCGAGCGCATCCGCGAAATTGTCCTTTCGCTGCGCAACTTTTCTCGGCTCGACGAATCTGCGGTCAAAACAGTCGATCTGCACGACGGCATCAACAGCACCCTAGTGATTTTGAGCCATCGTCTCAAAGCCAGCGACGGCAACAAAAGCATTGCAGTCGTTAAGCAATATGGCCTGCTGCCCCAAATAGACTGCTATCCTGGCCAGCTCAACCAGGTGCTGATGAACATTTTGGTCAATGCGATTGATGCCTTAGCTGCTGCTGAGCAGCCGCAAATTACTATTACCACCAAACTGAGAAAAGACCGAGCTATTATCCGCATCGCTGATAATGGCCCGGGCATTCCTGTTGAGATCCAGCCTAGAATTCTGGATCCGTTTTTTACAACCAAACCTATCGGCAAAGGCACTGGCATGGGCATGTCAATCAGCTATCAAATTATTACCGAAAAACACGGCGGCGAGCTGACGTTTATTTCTAATGTCGGTCAGGGCACGACGTTTGTCATCAATATTCCCATTCGGCAGCGCGAGGCCACCTAAAGAAAGACTGCCCATAACCGCCACTTGTTACGGAATCGCCCTACTGACCCTGCGGTGCGGCCCGACGTGACTCTAGCCACCAAGTAGTCGCAACCCAGCCGATGACCACGATCAAGGCGATGCCGGTAAATTCTGCTGCCCACCTAACCAACACAGCCAGCGGAAACAGCTGCCCTAAAAAGTAGGTAAGGCTAACCATGACCGATGCCCAGGTCGCCGCGCCGATCGCGTTGCAGAGTAAAAATTTGGGGTAAGGCATCCGGGTGATGCCGGCTAATGGCCCAGCAAAGACTCGCAGCAGCGCTACAAACCTGCCGAGTAAAACGGCTTTGTCTGCGTTTTGACTGAAGCGATCGCGCACTCCCACCAGTTTGTCTTCTGACACCCTGAGCAGCTTGCCAATGCGAACCAGCAGCGGCCAGCCGCCGTAGTAGCCCAGCAAATAGCCACCACTGTCGCCGATAATGGCCCCAACCGTAGCGGCTGACAGCACATACCACACGTTTAATTCATCGCTGCCTGCCAAAAATCCACCCACTAGGGTGACCGTTTCTCCAGGAATGGGAATACCCATGTTTTCTAGCAGGATGCCGCAAAATATAGCCCAATATCCGTATTCGCGAGCGATCGCCTGCATCGTCTCTAGAGATATCAATTCATCCATGCAAAGTGCTCTGCGCCTAAAAGCGGTTGGCTTTTTATACTATAGCTTTGCTCACAGGGGCCGTGACATGAAGTATCAATAAAGCCGCTGTGCAGCAAGGCCATGTGAATCGCTATCCGCCAGATGATCTAGCAGATGATGATACTTATCGATCTTGGCGCGCCATGCCGTAAAGTGTCAATTCAATATTTATTCAATATTCACGGACAAACCCAATTTACAGATGAGCCTAAGATGGCGATCTGCAACGGTACTATTCTGGGGTAGCGGCCTTGGCAAAGCTAGCCATAGAGTTAGTCCCCAGCATTTCACTAGGAAACGTGGGCAAGTCTAGATGTAGTCCGCCCTGACGGCTGCGTACGGCTAGGCGATAGCTAGTGCTTTGCAGCTCGGCGTGGAGCTGGCGGTTTTCCTGCTGAATTTTGGCTACTCGGTCTTTTACAGCAGACATCCGCTCAGCAAATTTTTCTTTGTAGATTTTTGGCAGCTCTTGCACGACCTGCTCTAACATTCGGGTGCGGTCTGTCAATTCTTGAGTGGTTTGGCGGAGCTGATAGGCTTCTTCATCTCGCGCTTCAATTTGCGCCTGATAAAAAGTAACTTGCTCTTCTAGTTTTTGTAATTGCTCGCGCAGCGATCTGACTTCTTGCTGATGGTGTTCAGAGACTTCGGGGGTAGGCATAAAGTCTTGATTGCCTTTAACCAAACGAAAAAGTTCTTGAGAAAGCTGCTGCACAAGCTGGTCACGCATGGACAGCTCTTCTTTCAACCGGGCAATTTCTGACTGACTGCTCGAAACACGACTGCTAACTAGCTGAGTCACTGGCGCACCTTCCTGTGTAATCGAATGGATGAGAGGTCAAATGGTCTGATAAGAATGCCCTGTCAAAACCTTTAAATCGGTATGGTTCCACCCTTTGACAAGTCGCTTCTGGATATATATCACTTCTAAAACGATAAAGAAAACCTGATGAAGACTGAGGTGACTATGTAATAGAAGAGACGCTCGCTACTGTCAGTACAGACCCAGACAAAAAGCCAGTCATGGAAAAACTAGACACAAAAAAGCAGACACTTCCCGAGGGCTATGTCTGCTACGTGCAGCCTGTTATCTTGAGTGGATGTCTGGTCTTACGAACCCAGAGGTGCGGCGGTGGCGATCGCTTCTGGCTCATCCGTCTCTTCAGACGGCTCTTCAAAGCGGATGGTGAGATAGCGAATCACGTCTTCGCTCAATCGCATGGCTCGTTCCATTGGGGCGATCGCCGTTCCGGGGGCTTGATAGTTCATCTGAATATAGATGCCTTCCCGGTAGCGGTTGATTTCGTAGGCGAGGCGACGTTTGCCCCGGTGCTGGGTTTCTATCGTTTCAGCGCCCTGCTCTTTGAGCAGATCTTGATAGCGGCTGATCTCCTGGTCAGCGGCTTCATCGCCTAGATCAGGCCGCAAAATGTACATGGTTTCGTAAAGTGTGTTCATAGCCTTAGCGTTGAGATCCTTGTGGTCATGTGGCTTTTCCCGCTGACTCGCTGCGCCCGTTCAACCTGCCGTTAGGAGAAGTGTCTGGGCGTCGCCGTAGCGCGGATAAAAGCAAGGGCTTACAATCATACCAAGAACCGCGCCTGCTTGTGCGGGCTAGAGCATGTCCACCTTAGGGATAACCCAAAACCTATGTCGCAGCGCTATGTCCGAGTTCGATCATCATCAGGGCAGCTTCATTACGGGTTACTCCAGGCAGATCGCCGGGTGCGGGTATTAGATGCCCCGCCGTGGCGCAATGGTCAGACCACAGCTACCGAACTTGCGCTAGAAGAATACACATTGCTGGCTCCCTGTGCGCCCTCTAAGGTGATTGCGGTGGGTCGTAACTATGCTAAGCACGCTGCCGAGCTGGGCAATGACCTACCGCAGCAGCCGCTGCTGTTTATGAAGCCGCCGACAGCCGTGACCGCCGCTGACATGCCGATCTTTTATCCGCCTCAGTCTCAGCGGGTTGACTATGAAGGTGAACTGGCTGTTGTGATTGGCGATCGCTGCACCAATTGCGAAGTCGCCGAAGCCCGCAACAAGATCTGGGGCTACACCATCGCCAACGATGTCACCGCCCGCGATTTGCAGCGGCAAGACGGCCAGTGGACAAGGGCCAAAGGATTTGACTCATTTTGTCCACTAGGCCCTTGGATTGTTAGAGAGATTCCAGCAGGGGCTCACCTGAAAACTTTTATCAACGGTGCCGCTCAGCCTGCTCAGTCGGGCTCTATTGCCGACATGATATTTTCCCCAGATTATTTGGTGGCCTATATCAGTCAGGCAATTACGCTGCTGCCGGGAGACGTGGTGCTGACGGGTACGCCTGAAGGGGTGGGGCCAGTGGGGATAGGCGATCGCATTCGCATCGAAATTGAAGGCATTGGCTGTCTGGAGAATACCGTCCATGCCAAAATCACAAAAGCGCCAGTCTCAAAAGAGCTAGCGCTTCAGTCAGAAATATAGCAAGTATGTTGCCAACGACTTATCAGTAAGGCATCTGCATATTGACCGCATCTGAAATCGTCGGGATCTCAGCGTAGCGACCTAAGACTGACTGAGCCACAGAATAGATGACGATTGCCATGCCGCCCAAGAAAAGAACGTTTAGCAGGGTTTCGCCAACCAGTCCGCGAGTCAACTCTAGTACGTCGAGGATCAAGCTGATGATAGAAATCATAAAGCTAACCAAAACTGCCTGGAGCACGTTGAAGCGAATGAACCGGCTGATATTCGTGTTTCTGATCACGAAGACGAACAGGGCAATGAAGATAAACAGGCCAAAAATGCTGTTTTCAAGGGCAATTAGCGGCTGCAAAGGGGCGAGTATCAGCGAGATTACTTTTAGTACAGCAGGTGCCTGTACCTGCAAAAAAGTAAAAAAGTAGCTGCCCGCAGCCAGCGCAGAAGCTAGCGGCATCACATAGGACAGGGCTGCAAAAGCTCTATCTAGGGCGGTTGCAGATCCATTCATAGCAGACTCCTACAGTTCTCAGGGACAATTCTAGCCACAATAGCTTTGCTTTCAGCATAGCGTATCCATTCTATCTGTCAGTGCTTTTCAAGCGATCGCCTATCCATCTGACAGCTCTGCAATCCGAAAGCCCATTGTGCACTCGTACTGAGCAGGCCCCTGGGGCAGGGGCTGGTCAACCGGACGACCGCAGCGCAAACGGCCCTGCTGCCAGCGAGGTAGACCGCTCTGGCTCGCCATCGGGCAGCTCTGACAGACAGCAGCAGGAGGTAAGAGCTGATTTTTCATCAAAATAACTAACATAGGTATCGCTCCCTCCCAGTAAGACCAATAGCGGCATAGTGAAGTGCTCCTATATTAGGCTACCCACCCACAGAATCTGTATGGGGTTTTACACAGCTTCAGCACAGTTTGAGGTTCTTTGCACAATGCCTTAAAAATTGGCGAGATAATTCGGTGACTTCGAGCACAAGAAGACTAGTGGTGTCGTACCAGGTATTAACAACCGACTGAAGTCGGTCAAACGCTCTTAGCTACAGCTTCAGAAACTTTGAGCGCTTTCGACGGCGATGTCTCGTTTGTTGGCATTTTCCTACTGGCGCTACACAATCAATTGCGTAGCGCCAAATGCCAAAATCCTACGCTACAGTAAAGCAAAGCCATCTATAGCAAGCAACTACCCTCAGCCTAGCTATAGTCCTATCTCGAGGTTTGGCCAATGTGTATTTGTGTGAATTGTCACTACGTCGATAGCTGCATTACTTACCATGCGGTGGAGACCAACCACCAGCAGCCGCATCTAACTGATACGCCGGTTTTTGAACCTGACAACCCCACTATTAATGCAAATATCTCTTTGCCAAAAGTAGAAGTCTGCGGTGAGAAGATGGTGCAGTCCAGTGAATTTGGGTTTGAATATGATGTTGTCGGCTGCAACAGCTACACCGAAGCAATGGGTAAGTGGGCAAAGCTAAGGCCGGGTGAAGCGGTGCCGACTTGAGTTTAGCAGCCTGGCTACGGTGAGAATTCGGGCCTTTTTATCATGCTGATGCGACCGGTTACCGTTTAGGCGGCCTTTCTCTACAGCGCGCTCTCTAGCTCAAAGGTCATGGCCTATTGCCTTAATCCCCGCTGCCCGCTGCCGCAAAACCCACCGATGGCGAATTTTTGTCAGACCTGCGGTACGTCGCTAACGCTAGGAGGTCGCTATCGGCTGACGGCGCTGTTAGGGAAAGGGGGCTTTGGGCGGACATTCTTAGCAGCAGATCTGCTAGCGGACGGCGACCAGCCATCCCGCTGCGTTATCAAGCAGATTTACAACAGTGCCTTGGCTGAAGAGAGCTTTCACGGTGAGGCTGAGCGGCTGCGTCAATTGGGCGAACACCCGCAGATTCCTCGGCTGCTCGCGGCTGTAGAGAATGAGCTCGGGCAGTTTTTGGTGCAGGAATTTGCGCCGGGTGACAATCTAGAACAGCAGATAGAAACCGATGGGCCGTGGTCAGAAAGTAAGGTGCGATCGCTGCTTACCTCCCTTGTGCCTGTGCTGCAATATGTCCACGGGTTTGACATTATCCACCGCGATATCAAACCTGCCAACATTGTTTTAAAAGGTAGTGTGACCAGCAGCGAGTCTCAAAATTTGCCGATGCTAGTCGATTTTGGCGCGGCTAAATGGGTGCGTCTGGCCCCTGCTCAAACAGTGATTGGCAGTGCCGGATACGCCGCGCCAGAGCAGTCGATGGGTCAGGCTACTTTTGCTAGCGATATCTATAGTTTGGGGCTCACCTGCCTGCATTTACTCACGGGCATTCATCCATTTTCGCTCTATTCAGCGGCTGAAGATCGCTGGGTTTGGCAAGACTATCTGCCGCAGCCGGTAGAGCCTCGCTTTGCCCAAGTGCTCGATCAGATGGTTGTCCGCTCTTTGCAGCAGCGTTACGAAAGCTTAGATCAAATCGCCCTGGACTTGCAGTTTTCGCAAAATCCGCTGATCTATGCGCCCAAACAACTGCTGGCTCGCGCTCAAGAGCGTATTCCTGCGCTCAAAAACGTCCTACAGAGCGATCGCGCCGACTCATCAAGTCGCCCTGTCGTGGTTACGGCTCCGCAGTCTTGGCAGTGCTGCCAGCGATTGACACAGCCGGTCGGTCTAATTCGGGCGATCGCCGTCAGCCCTCAGCGCCCTGTGTTTGCTACCGCTGGTACCGATGGAGCCATTCGTCTGTGGCATTTGCCGAGCGGCCAGCTAATTCATACGTTTCATCGGCGACGCCTGATTGGTGAAGGACATTCGGCTGAGGTTACAGCGCTACAGTTTCACCCTGATGGGCGAGCGCTTTACAGTGCCAGCACCGACGGCACGCTCAAAGAGTGGGATAGTGCCGAGTGCTGCTTGCTGAATACTTTGTCTACCTCCGGCTGGATCCCCACAGCGCTAGCAGTCACGCCGGACGGAACACAGCTAATCAGCCCAAATAGCGACGGCCAGATAGTGCTTTGGGACATTGCGACGCTGATGCCCATCGTTCGGCTGAGCCAGCACCAGCAGCGGGTGAATGCGATCGCGCTATCCGCTCTGGGCAATCTGCTCGCCAGCGCCAGTGACGACGGTACAGTCAAGCTATGGCGCTATCAGCAGGATCGCCCTCAGCTCGCTAAGACCATTAGCTTATCTGGGAAGGGGGCGATCGCCGTTGCCCTAAACCAGACAGCTCAAAAAGGGTTCAACCGGCAGCTCATCATCGCCACTAGCGCCGATGAAATCCAGCTTTATGATTTAGACGCTCAGCTTAATTCAGCGCCGCCGATAGTGTTTTATCAGTCGCCTAGTCCGATGACGGCGATCGCCCTTAGTCGCGGAGGTTACCTTGCTGTTGGCAGCGAAGATCGGGTGCTCACGCTCTGGCGACTAGCAACGGGTGACTGCGTGGCTAAGCTCGCTCATGATTGGGGGGTGGTGGCGATCGCCTTTTCTCCCGACGGCCAAACCCTGATTACTGCCAGCGCTGACGAAGTGATTTCTATCTGGCAGCAAGATCTGGCCGCCCCCGTTTAGAACCAGCCGTGTTCTAACGCCCTAGTTAACCGCCCTATTAACGCCCTAACCGCTGACGAATGCGCTGAGCCAGCAGCCCCGCCTCAGGAATTCTCAGAACGATAGTTAGCCAGGCAAAGGTTGCTAACCCCACCGCGCCCGCCACACATAGCTGTATCAGGTTAATGAAAAAGCCCTCTGATCCTATCCAGCTGGCTAATCCATAGCGAGTGAGCCAGCAAAAGACTCCGCTCAGCGCGCTTGCCGCCGTTAGTATAAAAATAGTGCGCGCCCAGTCGGCAATCGGTAAACCGCCCAGTTTGCGATCAAGCAGAACAGTCATCGCCACTAGCGAAACGACATTAACGCCAATCGTCGCCACGACCAGGCCCGCAGGCCCCATCAGATTAAAAAGAATATAGTCTAAGACAGCGTTGACCGCGATATTGACCACGCTGATTCGGAAGGGCGTTTGCCCATCGCCCAGCGCGTAAAATACCCGCACCATTACGTCTCGTGCCAGGTAGACAAACATGCCTACCCCGTAAGCAATCAAAATGGTCGTTACCAGCCGTACCGCCTCTTCATCAAAGGCACCGCGCTTGTAAACGACCGTAACAATGGGCTGAGCCAGCGTGATAATCAGCGCGCTAATCGGCAGCATCGTCAGGGCGACTAGCATCAGACTCTGGCGGACGCGCTGCTTGAGTTCGGGCCACTGATGCGGATCGGTGAGCCGAGAAAAAATTGGGAAAAACGGCACCAGAATGATGTTGGACACAATGCCGAGCGGCGTCTGTACCAGCAGGTTAGAAAAGTTGAGTGCCGCTAGCGTACCGGGCACGAACGCGGCAAAAAACAGATCGGTATAGACATTGATCTGCATGGTGCCAGAGGAAAAAGTCGCTGGCCCCAGCACTTTTAGCACATCGCGCACGCCCGGATCGCTGAGGTTAAACCGCAGCTTGAGCCGCCCCAAACCAGAACTCCACAGGGCTGGCACCTGAACTAGCCACTGCAAAATTGCCCCGACCAGTGCGCCCCCAGCTAGCACCATGCCGCCGATCATGGCGTAGCTCGGATCGCTGATGTCACTGCCCAACACCAGCCATAAAACGCCCAGCCCAGCAATCACACTTGTACTAGAAAGCAGCGGACTGATAGACGGCAGCCAGTACTGATCGGCGGCGTTAAGTGTGCCAAAGCCGATGCCGATAAAGCAGGCAAAGACCGTAATCGGGGCCATGATGCGTAGCTGGGTGATGGCGATCGCCCGACTCTCTAACCCCAGAGAAGTCGCTTGAAAGCCTCGCCCGAGCAAGTCAATTACCGGCCCCGCGAAAATCACCAGCGCAATTGTCGCAATAACCAAGACAATGCCTACGACGGTCGTCACCGTTTCTACAATCGGCGCAATCTCTTCTTTTTTGCGCTTAGAGACCGCACTGACAATGGCGCTGTGAAAAGGGCCATTGATGCCGCCGAGCAAAATCAGCAAAAAGCCTGGAATGACATAAGAGACGCTGTAGGCATCGGTCACTGGCCCCGTGCCAAAAGCCGCTGCGATCGCCGTCTCCCGCAGCAGGCCAAATACCTTGCTGAGCAGAGTAGCCACTGCTACAATTCCCGCAATTCCCGCTAGCGATCGCTTACCCAAAACTACCTACCTTTGCTCGACTGGCCACCCTTTATAATCAAGCCCAGAGCGATCCTTTCCAGCTTTTAAAATTGATCAGTCCTCATTTAATCACTCCCTGCGTCCTCATAATCAGGCGATCTTCACCGCACCGCCGAACGCAGCCACCCGCTGACCGAATCCACACCCATCGTCAGCCCAATAAACACGCCCAAAGTCGCCGCCAGCCCGCTGTAGTCAAAGCTGCTGAGCTGCTCCGTCATCAGTCGCCCCAATCCGCCAGCCCCGACCAAGCCGACAATCACCGTCTCTCGCAGACACACCTCCCACCGATAGAGAATGTAAGCCAAAAACCGGGCCAGATTTGCCGGCAAAATGCCATAGAAGATCAGGCCACCGCTGGAGGCCCCGAGCGATCGCAGCGCCCGCACCGGGCCATCGGGCAAATTTTCATTCACCTCTGCCATCAGCCGCCCCAAAATGCCAAAGTTATGAATTCCTAGCGCCAGCGCTCCTGGCAAAATGCTAGGAAACATCCCGTACAAAATCACTAGAGCTAAAATCGGAGCCGGAATCGCTCTGGCTCCTAGCAGCAGCAACCGAGCCAGCAGCAGTGCCAAGTGCCCCATGTCCCAGCGCCGCCCTTCACCGGCTGAGCGCAATATCCCCCCGGGTAGAAAAAAGTTTTGCGCTGCCGGAAATGAAAAAGCCACTCCGCCTAGCCCGGCCAGCGTAATTGCGATTACAGACATTGCCACCGTTTGCAGCGCCATCGGCACTAGCGAAAAAGAAAATTCTGGTAGGACTTGAGCAGGCGTTACCTGAGCAGCGAGTTCTGAGAGTAGCGATCGCGCCCGCCCCCACCGACTCCAGTCAATCTCTAAGTAGGCCAAACACAGCGGAAAGGCAGCGGCGATCGCCCCCCAGGAAAGCCCTACAGACCAACCTTTTTTTCCAGGCCCTTGCTTCCTTTTTCCCTCATTCTGCCTCCCCACCAAATCCATCCGACTGACAAATCCCATTCGTCGCCGCAGCCAACCACTCCACGCATCCACCAGCCCATTGAGCAAAATCAGCGCATAAAATCCTGTCCATAGCTGCTCATACTGCAAAGACTTGAGGCTCAAAAAGATCTGATAGCCCAGCCCCCCCGCGCCAATCACCCCTAGCACCGCCGCCGATCGCAGCGAGCATTCAAACCGATAGAATCCATAGGAAATTAGATTGGGCAGTGCCTGTGGCAGATGGCCATAGACAAAGGCGATGCTTGGCCGAACGCCGCTGTGGATTAAAGCCTGCAAGGGCGCAGTGGGCGTCTCGTCCAAAATTTCAGAAAAAACCTTGGCGGTAATAGCCCCAAAGGGAATAGCGATCGCCAGCACCCCCACCAGCGGATCTAGCCCCAGCACATTTAGCAGCAGTAGCCCCCAGATCAGCTCATGAATCGCCCGAGGGACTACCAAAGCCCCCCGAATTGCGACCCACAGGCTTTTTCCCGCCGCCCCTGGCCAGCATATCTGCCACCAAACCTCCGAGCAGAGCGTGCCGCCAAACAAGCCAATCACCAAGCTCAAAGCCGTGCCGCAGACTGCAAAGGCCAACGTCGTCAGCGTTGCATCGCCAATTATCCTGACAAATTCAGCATCTAGCGCTGGGTGAAACATCGCCGCCCAAAATTGGCCCAGTAGCGGCAGACCGGCCCAATTAATGATCTGACTGCGACCCAGCCCGGCCAGCCACAGCGACCAAGCGACCAGCCCGATCCACAGCAGCAAACCACCTTGACTTCGAGAGATTGAGCGTTTAGGCAGCATCTGCTTTTAAGTCGTAAAGCTCGGCCAAATCTTGATGGCTGACTGCGGCGCTAGCGCGATCAAACACCAGCCGCCCCTGCCGTAGGCCAATAATGCGATCGCAATATCCCTTTGCCAAATCCACATCGTGCAAGCTCACCAGCAGCGTTCTGTTTTGACCGATCTGGCTGAGCAAATTCATCATGTCGTGCGATCGCGCCGGATCGACACTGGCCACCGGCTCATCAGCCAGCACAATAGCTGGGTCTTGCACGAGCACACGCGCCAGCGCCACCCGCTGCTGCTGACCGCCTGAGAGCCGTTCTGTTCGCGCATAGAGTTTGTCAGCCAGCCCCAGCTGGGCCAGCGCCTGCTGAGCGACTTGCACCTGCTGAGGCCATACCAGAGACCACAGCGCCTGCCACAGCGGCCAGCGCCCCAAATGACCGGCATTGACGTTGTGAATCACCGGGAGATTGCTAACCAGGTGGTGCTGCTGATAGACCATGCCGATTTGTCGCTGTACCCGACGGCGGCGATCGCCCCGCAGATTTTGAAGCGATCGCCCTAACACCCTCACTTCTCCGCTGGTCGGGCTCAATGACCCATTCAACAGACTCAGCAGCGTACTTTTTCCCGCCCCGCTAGGCCCAACTAAAGCGACGCGCTCACCGGGGGCGATCGCCAGATTCACTGACTGCAAAGCCACCAACTGACCAAACCGACAGGTGACGTTGTCTAACCTGAGAACAGCGCTATCTGGCTCACTTGATCTTGCCGATCTCACGGCCTACCGCCTCGATCTGGGCATAGTTGTCATTTTTGGTCTCAATGAACTTTTTAGCTCCAAATAGCTCCAGGATCTCAGCCTGCTCGGGGTTGCTCGCATCAAGCTTCAGCAATGCCGCCTGCACTTTTTCAGTAAAGCCTTCGCCATATTGTTCATTGAGCTTATCGGCATTTACCACCCAGTGATAGTCGTAGTAAGCAGGCGTCTGCCAGATCGCTCGCACTTTACTCTCGTCTACCTCGCCCTCAGCCACCCGGTCTAGCCACACCTGCTCATTGAGAACGCCAGTATCGTAGCTACCGGACTCAACTAGCTTGAGCGTCGCGTCGTGCGAGTCTGAAAACCCCGGATCGCCCTTAAAATCTGACAGGTCTACCCCGGCTTGCGATAAAAAATACTGCGGCATCAACCGACCCGAGGTAGAAGACTCTGAGCCAAAGGTGAAGGTTTTGCCCTTAAGACTCACTAAATCAGCCAGGTTCTCAATCGAGGTGAGCCCGCTAGCCGTATTGGCAATAAAAATGCTGTGAAACTCGGCGTCAATATCACGCTGAGCGATCGCCTCAGCATCGGGCACCTGCAATCTAGCCTGCACGCCAGTCAACCCACCAAACCAAACCAAATCTAGATCGCCTACCTTAAACGCCGTCACCGCCGCTGTGTAGTCAGTCACCGGCTGGTACTCCACTGGCACGCCTAGTTCGGCGCTCAGATAGTCCGCTAGCTTTTCATAGAGCCGCTGTAGCTTTTCTGGATCCTGATCGGGAATCGCGCCCACAGATAAAGGCTCTCTTGCAGCGGGAGCTGCCGGATCGCCTGCACTCACATCGCCCGCATCAGCCTCACCTGATTTACCGGCGGTACAGCCCAAAGCTGCAAATAACAGCAGGCCACACAGCCCAGCAACGACAGAGCGGCGGTTCCGAAATACAGTTTTAGCCATTGAAAATTTTTCTTAGAATCGCAGCGGATTCTGAGGTTACCAACTTTTGCAAACGACATCAATAGGCATTCTCATAAACCCGCCTTGAGGGTGATAAGGCCAATTTTTTGTCTGTATCGTCAAGATCGTCAAGCGATCGCTCACCGTCAAAAATAGATAGTTTTCCCCAGGCTAGACCAACAGCCTGACACAAAACTAAAAGCCGCGCAAAATCTCAAAACAGAGCCAGATTTTTAGGCTCACAGTTGCCAAACTGAGCCTGAGCAGATTCGTTCATCGTTGGCTTGCAGACGATGCCTCTTGTAGGTACCCGCCCGAAACCCCCAGAAAACATAAGCTTGAGAAATTACTCATAGCCGCAAATGACAACAGACGCAACCCAAAAAATCAGCTAGCTATACTGCGGCATTTTTTTTGCTTTCTAATCTTCCTCAGAGAGTTTCCAGCGGTTATCCACCGATTCTCCAAAAGTTTTCCACAGGTTGAGCGGAGTTTTCCACAGGTTTTGACGCAAAGTCAGTGACTTCACGGTTTTCTTGGGATTTTGGATAGCAGGCTGCACAAAAATGAGAATACTCAACAAATTTAAGAATATTTGTAACGAAAAATGTGCATTTAACACTTATTTCTCGTTCTAGACGATTAATTCAAAATAGTCATTCCAAGTTTTTTTATCATTGACAAACCCTACCCATCTGCCCAAAATAGTCGGACTACCTGCCAGCAGCGCAGCGACCACCTAGAGGTTCTAAATGCAAATGACCGTAAGCATCCTGGCCGAGATACCTGAAGAACTTCACGAATCTCTCAAGAGCTTTCTCGAAACCCATCCTGCCTGGGATCAAGACCGCGTCTATGCGGCAGCAGTTTCGCTATTTTTGCTTCAGAATGGTCAGAGCCAAGGCGATCGCACCCCATCACGGGTGTATTTAGACACGCTGTTTAACTATGCACACTAGCCAAGCCCACGCACACTAGCCAAGCCCATGCACACTAGCCAAGCTCATTAGCCAGTCCGCAGTAAGTCTGCTCTCGGCCCAAGCTTGACAGACAACTTGATTTATCTGTTCGCACTAGATCAGTTCAACAAATCAGTTCAATAAAATAGCTAGACAGAAGCTAGACAGGTCGGCTAGCTGGCTCAGGGCCATGATCCCAGCTAATTCAGGCCCAGCCATGCAGTGAAATTACGAGGCACAGCCAGCCTGGCCTGATGGCTTTCCTATCAGTAAAAGCTCCCCATCGGTCAGTAGTTTGGGTATAGTTAGGTTAAGTCGTAAGATAAGTGCTATACAGCCATGTCTGTCAATCCTGCTGATCGGGTAATTCCCTATCGGACGGCGACGCAGGATTCTTTGCTACTCAGAGAAGTATTACAGAGTATTAACGCGCAAAGCTGCCCGAGAACCTACAACTTTCATATGCACACCAACTGCTCTGATGGGAAACTCACCCCCACAGAGCTGATGACTCAGGCTGTAGAAATTGGCTTGAGCGGTATGGCCATCACTGACCATCACAGCGTCAAAGGCTATCACCGGGCCTGCCGATGGATGGAAGACTGGCGCTGGCACAACCCTTCTAGCTGGAGCCGTAAGCGTAAGCAGGGTGCCAAAGCATTGCCAAAGCTCTGGGCGGGTATAGAAATCACCTCTTTTCTCGCTGATACCGACGTTCACATACTGGGCTATGCCTTTAAGCCCACTGACGAAGGCATGAAGCCCTACACCCAAGGGAGCGCGCCTCGAGGTGAAGACAGGCAAGCTAGCCGGGTAATTCAGGCAATTCAAGCAGCTGGTGGCATTGCGGTACTGGCCCATCCCGTTCGCTATCGCACTGACGAAGTTACGTTGATTCAAGCGGCGGCACGGCTTGGGATCGATGGTGTTGAAACTTACTATGCCTACGACAATCCTAAAACCTGGCGGCCAAGCCCTGGCAAAACGGAGCGAGTACAAGCCCTAGCCCTTGAGCATTGTCTGCTCAGCAGCTGTGGCACCGACACCCACGGCAAGATCTTAACCAAGCGACTCTAGGCGAGCTTTGAAGCAGCTGACAGGACTATCGCCGATAGAAAAAGCCGCCGATAGAAAAAGCCGCTGGAGAAACCTAGCGGCTTTTTCTATGCTCTGAATTCACCTGAAAGTAAGGGCTAGTCGAGTTGCCCGCTGTTCTCTAGCGGTTTCAGCCGACAAAAGTGGCGTAAGCAACTCGACAGAGGCTACAGAGGCTGTAGCTAAATTGCTTGAGCTACACAGTCATAGAAGTCATCAGCATAATTAGCCCTATGCACCCGGCTACGAAGAGTAGCCCCAATCCAACCGACTGCCCGAGACCTTTGCGCGAAACTTTCATAGTAAGGACAGGCTATTGAGCCATGATCACCGTATACCTCAACAGTAATACGGCGATCCCCGCACCTTTCATTTAATGAACAATTGGTAAACAAAAGTAACGATACTTAAAGATATGGGGCTTAGCCGAACCGCTTTAAGCCTCTAACCGACTAAATCTGCTGGCTTGGTAGAGAGAAGAGGCAACTTTACGTTGAGATCGCTAGCCGAGCAAAGCTGTGACGACGACCTTGTTTGCTGAACTGCAAAGAAGCGTTAACTGGCTCTCACAAATTGGCCCGTTCACGAACCAGGCGATCGCCTCGCCCCAGTCACCTATACGCATCCGCAGCGTTGCCCGTAGGTGACTCCTAGCCCTGTTCTTGTGTTCCTTCTACTAAAGACTGCGCACATCCGGCTGGCTTATAAATAACGTTGATCTGAATCTGATATTGCGTTGCGACTTCTGGCTGGTCAAAGCTAGCATTTTCTACCGCTTCAAGCGCTTGGCGGTTCAGCACTTCGTAGCCAGTGCTTTTGAGAATTGCAATATTTTCTTGGGTGCCATCAGGATTGACAACGACCCCAACTAGAGCATCAGCTGGCGGTGTTTCTCGGCAGGCTTTGAACTGAGAGTCGATAGTGAGTTCGGCTGTATCAGCCGGGATTTCGCCTTTTTCCTCAGTGATCGCAGCTAGCCAGGCTTCTCTGTTGGCCTGCGCTTCTGCTTCCGACACACCCGTGCTGTCGTAGGTCAGGCTAGCTCTCAATTGGGAGGGGTTGCCCTGGGCGGCAGGCGCTCTAGGTGGAGTGGGGGTTTCTGAAGGTGGTGGCGTTGGCTCCGCTGTCGATTCTGGCTCTGTTGGGGCGTCTGGCTCTGGTTCATTAGTTCCGGCTCTCTGCGCTGCTGCCAAAATTTCGTCTAGCGATCGCCCCTCCTCGGCAGGTGCTCGCAAATCATCTGCGGTGCCAGGTTGATTGCCTTCTGGTTCAGATGATTCAGATGGCGGGCGATCGCTACCATCGCCATTTCTACTGAGGTCAGGCAGCGGTTCATTGAGGAGGGGAACAGATCCAGGCTTTGGCGTCGGGGTGCGATCTATCGGTAGAGGAATGCTAGTTCCCTGATTCAGTGATCGGCCAAGAGGCAGCGAGTTAATGGAGTTAGGGCGCTGCTGAGGCGTCTGAGGCAGCGTTGCTGAGGGAAAGGGAGCCGCTGCTGTGCGCCTCTTCGGCAGGCTAGTATTAGGTTCAAAGGGTAGTCCGGAGGGCAGCGCTAAGCTACCTAGCCCAGTTAGCCCTGGCGGTTGGCGGCTACTCTCGAAGTCAGGCAAACGATTTTGTTCGGCGGGCGTGAGCTGCACAAGGGGCACAATGGTCTCTTCCGCGTCTGCCTGCTGAGCGGCTTCTGTGAGGGCCGCAAATGAGAGATTGGTCTTAGGGCCCAACGTCAAAAAAGCGACATGGGCACCGACCGATAACAGGACGCCAATGCCGGTAGGGCTGATCGCTTTCGTCAATCCCATGAGAGGGCGAATTGCTGATTTTACCTGAGGGGAAAGGGCCATAGCGAGGTAGTGAGGCTTGCAGAAAAATATAAGAGACGTATAAGAGACGCGCCGGGCGCAGCTGAACTAGCGAGGGACGAATGCGCTAGGTGCTAATACATCAGCGTAGGCCATTGATCAGGCATTGCTGACCTGGCTATATGCCAATTTTAAGCCAAGTCGCCTATTCCTTTAGGCGGGCAATTGTTCTGGTCAAGTTCAACTTTTGCAGGGCGATCGCTGATTATTTTGTACAACCAGCAAGGAGAAATAGGGTAGCTGCAAATGGGGGTAGTCCTGCAATCCGGCGTAGATTTTTTGGTTGGCTCTAGTTGCATTTTCAACGACGTAGCTCCGCTCTAAAAGCTGATGCTGTGCCAAAATTTGCCACGCCTGCGCATAGACACTGCCGACTTTCATCAGCACTACAACCTCTGCCCAATCTAGCGCGGCAGCTAGCTCACTGACGGTATAGAGCGCCGGTAAAACAGCTAGACGCTCAGACTGGCAGGTGAGGGGAATGCCTAAAGCGGCGGCGGCGGCCATGGGCGAAGCAACACCGGCGATCGCTTTTATCTGAGCGGTCGGCTGCTGCTGCTGTAGGCTTTGAGCCAGATAGCTAAACGTACTGTAGAAGCTGATGTCCCCTTCGCAGGCAAACACAACGTCGCCGGTTTGCAGATAGGGCCAGACGCTCTCAGCGGCTCGCTGCCAGGCCGCTTCTAGCTGCGGCGCGTCTAGCACATAGGGAAAGACCAGAGGCAGCCGCTGCTGCTCAGCTGAGAGCCAAGGCGCGACTATCTGCTCAGCGACGCCGGGCCGCCCTTTGAGCCCCGAGGGAAAAGCGACGACCGGCGCTGCTTGCAAATGTCTCAAGGCTTTAACGGTAATCAGCTCCGGATCGCCAGGGCCGACGCCAATTCCGTAGAGCGTGCCCGCTAGGTTGTCCGGTTGCTGGAACGATTGTTTTTGCAAAACTTTGAGTCAGCTAAGATAATAAACAAATATTATTGCTTAGCGCGCTCTATTCACCTCAGCCAAAGTTTTTGCCGCTTACGCTATGCCTCTACCCACGGTAATTTTACCGGGATATCTCGCCAGCGCTCTGCCCTACCGAGAGATGGTCAACGCCCTAGCCGCGCAGGGCATCCCAGCGGTAACGGTGCCGCTGCGCCGCCGCGACTGGCTACCGACTGTCGGTGGGCGCTCAGTTATTGGCATTATTCAGGCTTTAGATGCGACTGCTCAGCGGGCGATGGTAGACCACGGCTGCAACAGTATTAACTTGGTGGGCCACTCTGCTGGCGGGTGGATAGCGCGGCTCTATCTAGGCGAAGTGCCTTACGACGTTCATCTGAGCGATCGCCAGCGTACCCTTCCTAGACCTGCAAGAACTCACGTCAGCACTTTGGTCACCCTGGGCACGCCTCACACTAGCCAGGAGCGCTGGACTCGCAAAAACTTAGACTTCGTCAATCAGACTTATCCAGGAGCCTTCTATAACGATGTCAGCTACGTATGCGTTGCGGGCAAGGCCATTGAGGGCAAAAAAGCTGACTGGTTTACCTTTAACAGCTACAAAATCACTGGGGGCGATGGGTTTGTTTGGGGCGATGGCATTGTGCCCGTTTCAGCCGCTCAATTAGACGGAGCGACGCCGCTCGTGCTCGATCAGGTTTTTCATTCGCCGCGACCTGACCGGCTATGGTACGGGTCTAAAGCTGTCGTTGAGAAGTGGAGCGCGTGGTTGACCTGATTAGCCTGCTGGCGCTACTGCCCTGGCTCAGGCAGTGCTTTCGGCATTGGCGCGGTTGCCGGATCGCCCTCAGCTGCTGGTTGAGTCTCATTAGGCTGTTCGGCTTTGGGCTCTTCTTTAGTGGGTTTCACAATCTGTCTAGAAGGCTTACGTGCGCCTGAAAGTCGCTTAATTAACTGCGGGGTGGGGTCGTGCAGCAGGTAAATTAGCTTGCTGTTGACCGGCCAGGTTGTCTCACCGAGGGCGACTTCTAGCTTTTCATTTTGCTCGGTGACCAAAGGCACGATATCGCCTTCGCGAATGAGCTTATTGACCTGGTCGCGCTGAGCGGCGATCGCCTCTGCCGTAAACTCATAAACGCCCTTTTGCACTGCATCATCAGTGATAAACGTGTTCCACTGTTTCACCGGCAGCCGGGGCGTACGCAGATCGCCGCGAACTTTGGCATCGGGCTCACCCGCTTCAATACGCGGCATTACCGCAAATACTCGGGGCGGCTGAAATTCTTCTTGCGCGCGCTCAGCAATAACAGAGTTGACTTCGCCATTATTGGTAATGGCCAAAAACGTGCCAATAGAACTCAGCCCCGCCTCTTCTAAAATCTCCCCATTCATCGCCGAGCCAACGTATGTCTCAAACCCTTCACCCGCCGCTTTTTCACAGGCTGCTTGATCAGTATCAATCATCACAACCGACTCGCCTCGGTCTTTAAACAGCGCCCAATCGCCAATCCCAAAGGATTGCAGCCGACAATGACTACCCCCGTAGCGCTGCTAGAGGTGACGCTGAGCAGCTGAGCTAGGCTCCGTGCGGTCAGCCCCTGGGCAAACACCGTCAGCATGATGGTTAAAAACACCAGCGCCTTGATCGAGTCGCCCCCGTTGATACCCCGTTCGGTCAGCAAAATCGCAAATAAAGATGCCACCGAAGCAGACACAATCCCTCGGGGCGATATCCAGCTCATGAACATTTTTTGCCGCCAGTTGAGGTCGCTATTCCAGGTACAGACCCAGATATTTAATGGGCGTACCACCAGCATCAGCACTAGCACCGTCAGCACCGAGCCTGGCCCTAGCTCAAACACACTGGCAATAGAGAGATCAGCCGCCAGTAAAATAAACAGTACCGACACCGAAAAAATGGTCAGCTGCCCCTTAAATCGCCGCAGCAAACGCTCCTCCGGAATGGAAATAGCCCGCACGACAATGCCCGCGACCACCGCCGCCATCAGCCCTGATTCGCCCCGGACGCTCTGAGCCAAACCATACAGCCCCCAGATGCCAGCCAGCACCACCAAGTTGCGCAGCTCCTCTGAGAGAAAATCGGCTTGTTTGAGAAATAGGGCGATCGCTGCCCCGCCGCCGCCGCCAATCAAAACCCCAATTCCCAATCGCGCCAGCAGTCCGCCTAAAATAAAAGCCGGGTTAGTATCCCCATTGAGAATAATATCGAGCACGACGACCGCCAGAATTGCTCCCACCGGATCGATTAGAACGCCTTCTCCTTCTAGCAGGGTAGACACCTTGCGTTCTACGCCTACCTGCTTTAACAGCGGGGTGACGACCGTCGGGCCAGTCACAACGACGAGCGAGGCATACAAAAAGGCAATCGACCAGGGAAACTCTCCTAGCCAGTGCGCTGCCATGCCACCGCCTACTAGCGTGATAAAAGTACCAATCGTAATTAGATTGCGCAAACTGCCCGAAACTTTGCCAATTTCTTTGAGTTCGAGGTTGAGACCACCCTCAAAGAGAATCAGTGCTACGCACAGCGAGACAATTACTTCTAGCCCTACGCCTAAGCTCTGAGGCGCTATCCAGCCCAATCCGTCTGTGCCCAGAGCAATCCCAAAGATCAGCAGCAAAATAATGCTGGGCAGTTTGAGATAGGCCCCTACGACCTGAGCAGAAATTCCTGCTAGGACAGTCAGAACGATTTGCAGGGTAATTTCAAAAGGCGCTTCCATAAAGTCGAGGTGACCGGCAGCAGGCGCTAGCCGCAGAGGAGGCGTAGCAACCGGCAGAAATAAAGTGTTAGCGATCCAACCGAGTCATTCAGCATAGCGTTTTAGGCAGGCGGTGAAGTGAAAAATGCTGAGTGCCCAATCAGCTATAGCTAGTCTTACTAGCTACCCATCGGCTAGCAGACACTTAACGTTGACTAAGGCAACTACTATAGCGGAATCTCTTCGACGCTGTCAGCGGTAAGCTGGCTAGCTGCTTGCAGCAGTTGCTGTGGGTCGGTCTGTGAAGGCGCAGCGGCGGGAGCGCGATCGCAGCGAACGTTAAACAAGCAGCGATCGCACAGCCCTTTTTCGACAGCCACCTTAGGAAAATCGGCCTGCTGCTGCATCTGTGTCAACTGGTCAGTGAGCTGCTGCAAGTCTTGCTGAGTTTGCCGGTGCTGCGCGGCGCTATAGCCAAACCGATAAAAGCTAGGGGCTTGATCTGCCTGCTGAGCAGCGCCTAGCCGGACAAACCAGTAAGTCATCGATACCTGCTCCGGGCTCAGCGCTGTGGTCTCACACAGCACATATAAGTACAGCCGGGTTTGCCAATCATGCTGTAGCCAGCTTTGACGAGGCGGCTGCTGGTGAGTTTTCCAGTCAAAAATCTGACCCACGTCAGCAGCAAGCACGACTAGATCGTAAACCACAGTCAACAAATAACGGCCAAACGCTAGCGTGCGGCGATGCTCACTTTGGCTAAAAATTAGCGCTTCAGCACGGTTACTAGACGATGGTAGATGTGCAAACACCTCTGGCGCAGCCTTCGCCAATGCGGCCATGCTAGCGGCCATTTCTGCATTCGCCTGAGAGAGCAGCTCGATTGGCAAATTGAGCGATCGCTGCTGCATAAGCAAATGAAATTGACTGCCCCACTGAATGGTCGTCTGCTGCTCATAGGTAGAAGGCCCCGAGAGCGCGTCAAAAAAAACGTATTGATACTTGCGTGGGCAAGCATCGAGCAGGGTGAGGTGGCTTTGGGAGAGAGGCAGCATGAGCAGACAGACAGTTGACATGAGCAGTGAACGAGTGACCGGGGCAATTTGCAGAGAGGAGGCTGGCTTAGGCACTCTCCTATTTTGTCAGCACAAACAAGCTGCCCCGGTTACCTCGGCCAATCCGCAGGTCACGATCTAAATAGGTAATTTCTAACCAACCCTGCTGACGGTCTGCATCGATAGAAAAATCAACGCCCTGGAGCGGACTCATCTTTTCAGTCGCGTTTAGCCGATCAATAAACTGAGCGGGCGATTGATAGTCGAGCAGGCGCTGCAATCCTAATACAGCTCGGTTAAATCTGACATTGACGCGCCGTTTCGACAGCGGCGGCGCAGAAGGGCTGAGTGACTCGGAAGGTGCTGCCTGATTTACCGCTTGGTTGGCTTTTTGAGGCGTGTCTTGGGCAGAGCCGTCTGACAGCGCCGGCTCAAAGCTAGCGGCTACTGATACGAGCCCTTCGCAGTAGGGCAAGCTCTTAATCTCAGCGATGTTGTAAATGCGCGATAGGTCAGGCCGAACGCACTGATAAATGTTGCCAAGCTGAATGAAGGGCACCCGGTCGATGCCTAATAGGTCTTGGCTAGTCGTGTAGAGCAACCGCCAATCTCCGGCTAAAAGCTCAGGGGCCGTGAGCGGATCTGGGGTAGGATTGCGATCTTCAACCTGGGCGATCGCACTGGCAATCATCTGCCGGTCAGTTTCAGTTGCTGCTAGCCCTCGGTTTTTCTGGGCGATCGCATTTCGTAAGTCGGTTTTGTTTAGCATAGGTCGAGCAGCGGTGAGCTAGAGAGAATCTTGCATAAGAAATATATGATAGAGATTGACACGGTCTGCTATTCGATGTAAGTAATGCGGTGGTAATGTAAATTAAAGCCTTCTGCCAGCTCAATGGCCAAATTGCCCAACCCAGATCTCTCGATCCGTGCCACAGCCGCTGACTGCTCTAGCGTCTTTAAAGCGTATTTTTCTTGGCCTTAAAATCAGGAAATATACGGATAAGCTTAAGCAGCTAAACCCAGCAGGCAGCAGACAGCCGCCGTCCAAGTTCCCTTTTCAGTCAGACTTAAATGAGCAACTACAATCCGTCCGTTCGTCAAATTCCTCGCAGTGAACCTGCTGACGTTATCCCCTTACAGCGGGATTCGTCAATTTTAGGCTGGCTAGAAGGTACTGGTAGAATGATCCCTCGCGAACCGATAGACAGCGTCGGCGATGAGCCCGAACCCGAAGAACTCGCCGACCTTATGGGCGGTGCAGATAAAGATGACGACGACGCCGATGACGATATGTCATTAGATGACGACGACGCCGATGATGATGATGACTAATCTGCCTAGTCATCGCTCTCTATTAATTTTAGAGACTATTTCAAAGGATGCTTTAAAAGCTGACCAGGCAAGGCAATATTTAGATATTTTTTAGATGTTTTTCTTGCGTAAAAGCGATCGCCTGAGCTGTAGTCTCTCTGTAGTTGGTCTTGGGCTGTGGCCAGCAGGCTTCACAATAGGCAGCGCCATAAGTGACTATTTTCTAGATAAATTCTCTATCAAATAGTCCTTCACTGTCGTAGGATGGCGTCGGATGAGCCGATGACATCAAGGTTTCAGCGTCAGCGCTGAGCCTGCTAGTAGAAAAACCTTTGGGTTAGCAAACTCTGAGTTGAGCAAATTCCGGGTCAAATAAATACAGTGCGGCTAGGGTTCCCAACCTGCCAAAGCACTGAAATCACTGGCTGATTGCCGAGTTAGTAGACCGCTTACCTGGCAGCGTAAGTCTCAGTGAAACAGGGGAAAGGTGTGTGGAAGTGAAGGAATGATGTCGTGGATGCTAGGTTTTCGTCAAAGTCTGTGGGTCTCTCTGGAACCAGGCTTTCAGTAATATTGGCTGCCGGTTTACTAGGCGCTGCCATTGGTTTAGATATATTAGCCGGGCGCAGTGTTGGCTGGGGCGTCAATCTGACGCTGCCTCTGCTAGTCGGAGCGCTGCTATCGGCTTTAGCAGGCTACGGCGTGCTGCCGCTTTTGCAACAGCTCAAGGCCGCTCAGTTTGTGCGGGAAGACGGCCCTAGAGCCCATCTCAAAAAAGCAGGTACCCCCACGATGGGCGGTATCTTTTTTGTGCCCACGGCGGTTTTAGTTGCTTTGGTCTGGACGGGATTTTCTTCTTCGGTGCTGGCGGCGAGTCTGCTGACGCTGGCCTATATGGCAATCGGCTGGTTAGACGACTGGCAGGTGATTCGCCGTCGCTCTAACAAAGGAATTTCTCCTAAGCTCAAGCTGATGTTGCAAGTAGGATGTGCGATCGCTTTTTGCCTATGGGCGATGGCGTCTCAATCACCGAATATCACTTCAGTGGCCATGCCCTTAGGCTTGACGCTGCCGCTGGGCCTGCTGTTTTGGCCGCTAGCGGGCTTTGTCTTGGTGGCTGAGAGCAATGCGACTAACTTGACCGATGGCGTCGATGGCCTGATGAGCGGAGCTGGGGCGATCGCCCTCTTTGGCTTAGGCGTATTAATTGCGCCCACCCACCCCGACCTGATGGTCTTTTGTGCGGCGCTCAGCGGTGGCTGCTTGGGCTTTCTCGTACATAACCGCAATCCGGCTAACGTCTTCATGGGCGATACGGGTTCTTTAGCCTTGGGCGGCGCACTAGCGGCAGCTGGCATTCTCAGTGGCAACCTCTTTGGCCTACTGTTAGTGACCCTGCTCTTCTTCGCCGAGACGCTTTCTGTCATTCTTCAGGTAGGCTATTACAAAGCGACCAAAGGCCCAGACGGCAAGGGTAAACGTCTCTTTAAAATGGCCCCCTTACACCATCACTTCGAGCTATCGGGCTGGTCAGAAATCCAGGTCGTTGGCGTATTTTATGCAGTTAGCGTCCTACTAATCACATTGGCTATTAGCGCTATCAACTAGCCGCCTGGCTTTGAGAGCCACTGATACCAGGATTTTGATCAATCGAATTTGAAGGGGAGCCTACTGTGCTCCCCTTTTGTCTGACTGCCAACATACCTAACTGTCTAGCTGTGCTCCCAGACTAGAGATGAATAAACGTCCGTCGGAACGCTCGATCAAAAAAAACAGTGCTTAGCAAAAAGGCCCAGCGATCGCTAGGCCCAGTTAGTCGTAATGGAGCTGACGGGAGTCGAACCCGTGTCCGTTTTAAGTAATCACGTGCCATTCATTCACAGGTATAGCCCCTCTAACCCTCAGGGCGGGAATCTTCCATTATCCCGGAAGTAGGATGCTTTGATGAAAGTCTTAGCCAACGCACCCATCAAAGAAAGTTTGTTAGCGCATCCGTTGGGGGTTTAGTCCGGGCTGATTAACGGAGTCACAGCTCAGACGCTCGAACCTGTAAGAGGTTGTTAGGCGGCAGCTACAAGAGCGCGCTTACGAGCAAAAGGTACGATGTTGTTTGCATCTATCTTTAGTTGAGTCTTTATTAACGAGAGGTGGCTCACTCTCGACCTGAATCACAACACGACTTTCGTCAAAACGTCGAAACCGTTTCAGCCCCGTGTGCAATTTCTATTATAGCGCTCAGGTTGTGTTGCTGCACACAGTAGCCTGGGTTATCACCGGTATTACCTTTCATAAACTGAATCAGTCAGGTTTTCATCTATAATATTTTCTTAAGGTTATTAAAAATTCTTTGATTAACTCTGTCTTTCGACCGCTTATTTGAGAAGCTTAGGTTGGAAGCCAGGAGTTATCGAGCATATCAGCCAGCCGTCGTCTGTGGTCAGTATTACCCGTCAGACGTTGGGATCGGCAGGGTTCCGCCAACAGCAAAAAGGTTAATGTAAATGAGCAGCAACGCAGAAAACGGCACTGAAAAAGACACTACCCCCGCTCAGAAAAAGGCAGCGAGTGCCGCTTCGTCAGAATCAAAAGGCGACTCTAAAAGCAAATCGAAAGGCGGACTTGTCAAAGCACCTACACACGAAATTATGGAGCTACATGACCACACCCGCGTTTTTGAATCGGACTCACTGCCCAACCATCGCCCGATTACTCTGAGCAATATCGACGTGGTTGACTCTCTTTCGTCAGCTGGTCGCCGCCCAATTATGTCCAACTCGTTTGAAATTGCTACGACTGATTCGCTGCCCGGACACCGCCCAGTTGCCGTCAGTCGGCTACAAATCTCCGATATTGATACGCTACCGGGGCATCGCCCGATTGCTAGCAACGAAATCGACGAAGAGCCCTCTACTCTGATGGGCTATTTAGACTAAGTCTCTTTTGGTCGCCAGCGGTGCGAAATTGACATCTGGCCTGGTTGTAACTGTGCAACCAGGCTTTGTACTGCCATTTGTACTGTTAGAGTTAAGGCCCGTAACCGACTGGAATCTCAGCCACTCAGCAACGCCTCAACAAATTCGTAGCTAGAGAAGGGCCGCAAATCTTCAATGCCTTCGCCCGCACCAATAAAGCGGATGGGCAGCCCTAACTGCTGTACCACTGCTAAGGCCACACCGCCTCGGGCAGTGCCATCTAACTTGGTGAGCACCACCCCGCTGAGCTGAGCGGCTTCAGAAAATACCTGCGCCTGACGTAGGCCGTTTTGACCCAGGGTGGCATCGAGCACTAGCAGTGATTCTACGCTGGCACCTGGAGCCTTTTTATCAATGATTCGACGCACCTTAGACAGTTCGTCCATCAGGTTTTTCTTATTTTGCAACCGTCCGGCTGTGTCAATCAGCAGCAGTTCTATATCGCGAGAGGTCGCAGCGCTAATCGCATCAAAGACGACTGCTGCTGGGTCAGTGTTTTGACCGGGGTTAGCGATGACATCTACGCCGCTGCGGGCTCCCCACACTTTTACCTGCTCGACGGCGGCAGCTCGGAAGGTATCGGCTGCGCCAATTAGACAGCTAAAGCCTGACTTGGTTGCGATATGGGCGATTTTGCCGATAGTGGTTGTTTTGCCAGCGCCGTTGACGCCAGTCATCAGCCAGATACTGAGCCGGTTTTTTTCGGGGGTAAAGGTAAGGTTGTGGCCGCCTGCTAGCGGCGCATCGAGCATGTCACGCAGCAGCGATTTTAGGTAGCTAATGGCCTGCTCAGGCGGTAGCGTTTCTTCTTTGAGCCGGGTTTGTAGGGCGCTGATGATGTAGTCAGTAGCGCTAACGCCTACGTCTGCCTGTAGCAGCAACGCTTCGATTTCGTCTACTGCCGCGTCATTGAGTGGCCCCTGCCCGACGATTGCTTTGAGCTGATTGACCAAACCCCGGCGGGTTTTACCGAGCCCCTGTCGCAGTTTGTTGAGCCAGGTAATTTCTTCTAGAGAAATTTGATCGGGACGACGCCCTTGGGCTGCTAGCACCTCTGCCGACCAGAGAAAAGCTTCATCTAAGTCAATATCTAAAGGCTCAAATTCGGGCTGACTGGTGGCTGGTTTTGGTTCGGGCTCGGGCTCCACGATTGCCTCTGCCTGTAGTCGCTCAAGTCGCGCTGCTCGTTCTGCTTGCGCTTTGGCCCAGAAGGGTTGAGCAGGTTGTGTGGGGCTGTCTGATGCAGGAGGTACGGTGAGGCTGCTGTCAGTGCTGCCTGTGTCCGTCGTCGCTGCGGGCGATATCGTTTCGACTGGCGAAGCCTCTGCCGTTGCGGGAGATGCTGTCTCAGGATTTGTTGAAGAATTTGTCTGAGAACTTATCTCTGGGTTGGTGGCTGGGGCTTCAGCGTCATCGGATACGGTTGGTGCATCGGCTGCTTTGACATCGGCGGCTGAAGTTTCTAGTTTGACATCGGCAGCTGAAGTTTCTAGCGCCGCTTCCGGTGCAGGCGTTTCCTGTGGGATCTCGCTGGTGGTCTCTTCTGGAGTAGTGGCTGGGAGGTCTTTCTCAGCGTTTTTAGGTTCTGAAGCTGGGGCGGCTGATGGGCGATCGCTTGCTGCTGTATCAGCACTGTTATCCGTTTCGGCACTGTCAGCCGTCTCAGCAGGGGCTTCGGTCTGGCGAGCCTGAATGTTTTGGTAGGCAGCTTTGGCCCAATTTAGGTAGTCTTCTGAGTTAGCAGGCGCAGCTTTGGCCTCTTCAGTCTGTTCGGCCTGTTCGGGCTCGGGGTCTTTGACCGGTTCTTCGGGCTCCTCATAGCTGCGTTTAAACCAGTTGAATGCCATTACCCTAAACTCACTTGATTCGACTTCACTGTTTGATAAAGATTAGCGCACGACTATTGATAACTCCACAGAGGGACACCGCTACAGAGGGATGCCGTCGCAGGTGGCGAAAGCTGGCCCTGAGGGAGGTTATTTTTCTACGCTGGTCGCCTCTAGCTTATCAGTCGCACGACGCAAAACCCCATTGATAAAGCGATAGCCCTCTTCATCGCTGTAACGCTTGGCCATTTCGATCGCCTCGTCAATGGCAACCCGCTTGGGTACGCTCAGATGCATAATTTCGATCATCGCCAGCCGTAAAATATCGCGGTCTACTCGGGCTAGTCTGCGGATGTTCCATTTTTCCATGGCTTCATCGAGTCGGCGATCGACCGCTTGCCAGTAGCGAGTCCACCCATACAGCAAATCGCCCGCGTAGCCCCGGATGTCTGATTGACTGATGAATTTTGCAAAAGTAACTGGCTCTAGAGACTGCTTGAGTTCGGCAATGGCTATCTTGACAGCGGCGATCGCCTGCTGAATTTGCTGACGAGCCTCGCTGATATCAGCCGCCCGACGCTCATTTTCGAGCAATAGCTGATCGCCCTTTTCTAGGGTGATAGCGGCAGATTCTAGGGCGTTTTGCGCGGCCATTACCGATCTTTTTCCGCCTTGCTGAGCGAACACCAGCAGCTCTAGATTGCTACCTACTCGGTTAATTGCGGCCTCTACGAGCGGTACGGCGGGCTGAATGCGCGATCGCACCTGATCGGTTTCAATCGTGCGAGTTTCACTTTCTAATATCAGTCGTTCGCCGCGCTGCAATTCGCCCTCGGCGGTCTCTATCGACTCTTGAGCATCGGCGCTGAGAGTCGTCAGAGCCTTTGTTAGCAGCGCATCTAGCTGCTTGTTTGACAGCGGCTCTCGCCCCGCAGCAGCCCTGGTATCTAAACTATCGGAGAGCTGGCTAGCGCCCAAAAGAGCCAATTCGCGGGCAATAGAACGCGCCTTCATGCAATACCATCAGCGTGGGGTTCAGCCATCTTATCAGCTGGCAGTTCCGCTGGCGTATAGCTCTCTTCGCCGGGCTGACCTGTTTTCAGCGCGCCAGCACCCGCTCTGTGCATAGGAATTTCGACCGCCAGGTTAGGGCCCACAATGCCGCCAGACAGCAGCACCTTAAAAGCTTCTTCAATCGAGATAGAAAGATTGAGAATGTCGTCTTCAGAAACGATGGAATACCAGCCGCTAGTGGGGTTGGGCGTGGTGGGAATGAAGACGCTGAGCATTTTATTAGAAGAACCCGTAACGGCTGCTCCGGTGACAAAGGCGATCGCCCATAGCCCGCGCCGAGGATATTCGACTAGCACCACCCGCCGAAAACGGGTTTTAGAATCTTGAAAAACGGTCTGCAAAAGCTGCTGAATCGTTTTGTAAACCGAACCAGCCAGCGGAATCGATTGGACAATGCGCTCACCTAAATCTAGCAGCCAGCGCCCGGCAATGTTGCGCGCCATTAAACCGATCAGCAAAATCGCCAGCAACGGCACGGCAAAGCCAATGCCCAGATTGATGAGCGCCACTAAAAAAGGATTCAACCCGGTAAAGGGGTTGAGCTGCTTCGGAAACTTGGTCAGAAACCGAATCACCCAGTTGGCCACATTTAGCGTTAGCCAGATGGTTGTTGCCAGCGGAATGATGACTACTAACCCGGCAATCAGGTCGTTTTTGAGATCTTGCTTAAATTTTTGCAGCACAGGTTACCCGTTTGCCAGTACAAACACTGGCTAAGATTCACGTCTATTTTAAACAATTTCTGTATGCTAAAGCGCCTATCCCTGGCCTTTGGCTGTCGGCAACCCGCTGGCAGACCTGGTTTGGGGTTGCCGCTAGATTAAAGGTAGCTATTGAAAGATTTGTACTGGGCAAACCGACCGACCACGAGGCGGTTCGTAGGCTAGATCGAACGCTAGATTGAACGATTGACAGGTTCTATAATACTCCTTTGATCTTCCCTAAACTTTAGCCTGGTTTTTACAGGAGACTATATCAAGTCTAACAAATCTGGTCTGTCGCCTTCATGCTGCTGCGCCAGCGCTAGGTATTCTTTAAATGTCTAAAATCTGCCGGGCCAAATTGAGATAGATTAAGACGCCCAGCACATCTACAATCGTCGTGATAAAGGGCGCTGACATCAGGGCCGGATCCAAGCCGAAGGACTGAAACAAAAAAGGCAGCCCTGCCCCGGCGCTAGAGGCCAAAATTGAAATGCCGACCAAAGAAATGCCAACGGTGATGGCTACTGGCAGATCGGCGGGTGACCCTCCTTGGAGAAAGTAGGCCCAAACGGTTACAACAATGCCCAGCATCACGCCTAAAAATGCGCCAGCGATCGCCTCTCGCCGAATCACCCGAAAGGCATTTTTAATTTTCAGCTCGTCAGTATTCAGTCCGCGAATAACGACCGTTGAAGACTGGGCTCCCACGTTGCCGCCCGTGCCAATCAGCAGCGGAATGAAGGCCGTTAGCGCCACCACCTTTTCTAATACGTCTTTTTGACTGGTGATCACAGCAGCAGTCACTGTGTTAGTAATCAGCAGCACTGAGAGCCAGACCACTCGTTTGCGAGCAACATCGAGCAGATTGCTCTGAAAGTAACTGTCGCCGCCCGACTGCACGCCGCCCAGCGTATAGATATCTTCAGTGGCTTCGGCTTCTAAAATATCGATCACATCGTCTACGGTGATAATGCCGACCAGCCGATCTTCGGTATCAACGACTGGCACCGCTAAGAAGTCATAGCGCTGAATGATCCGCGCCACTTCCTCTTGATCTGCGCCGGTTTGTACAGAGACCACCTCACGGGTCATGATTTCGCCAATGGTTTGCTCAGTTTGCCCTACCACAAGCTGACGCAGCGAGAGAATGCCGGTTAGCTGACGGGCGAAGTTGGTGACAAATAAGTAGTAGACCGTTTCGCTCAGGTCAGCTTGGGCGCGGATGTGCTCTAAGGCTCTGGCGACCGTCCAGTTTTCTTTGAGCGAAACGTACTCCGGCGTCATGATCCGGCCTGCCGTCTGCGATTCGTAGCCTAGCAGCAGGGCAGTCGCCTGACGCTCTTGCAGGCTGAGCTGCTCTAGCAATCGCCGCACGATCTTGGCCGGTAGCTCATCAAACAGCCGCGCCCGGTCATCTGGCGACATTTTATCGACAATGTCGATCAGGTCTTGCCGCTTAAATTCTTCAATTAGCGCCTGCTGAACGGTAGAGTCGAGGTTTTCATAGACTTCGATCGCTTCATTTTTAGAGAGCAACCGGAAGGCGATCGCCTGCATGGTTTCTGGCAATCCCTCAATTGCTTCGGCAATATCGGCAGGCTGCACCGGTACCAGCAGCGCCTTTGCCCCCCGTAGATTTTCTTGCTCTAGCAGGGCTTGCAATTGCGATCGCACCAGTTCTCTCAGCTCATGGCGAGAGACTGCTTGAGACTTAGCGGTAGATTCGCTATTTGGCAAAGCTAGATCCCCCATGCGACGCTTATAGTCTACTGGCGTAGCGGCTTAGTTTACCGATCTTAACGGCTAACTGGTCATCAGGCGGCTAACTGACCTGAGACCCCCCGACCTACTTAAGTCGTCGCCAAGAACTAAGCCGCTGTGACCAGCCCTCGGTGGCGCAGCAGGGCTTGCGTACTCGGCTCGCGCCCTCTAAAGGCCTTGAAGACTGTCATAGGATGGCGGCTCCCGCCCAGAGCAAGGACAGTCTCGCGAAAGCGGCGACCGATGGCCATTACCTTTTCTTCGTCGTCCAGCCCGGCTTCTTCAAAGGCGGAGAAGGCATCGGCGCTGAGCACTTCTGCCCAAAAATAGCTGTAGTAGCCTGCTGCGTAGCCGCCTGAAAAAATATGGCCAAAGCTGCACAAAGTGGCATCTTCGGGTAAAGGATCGATGACGACGGTTGTTTTTGCAAGGCGATCGCGCACTGCCCAAATCGACTCACTTCCCCCCGGCTGATATTGAGCATGGAGCGCCATGTCTAGCGAGCCAAAGTTTACCTGGCGCAAGATCGCACTACCAGTCATAAAGTGCCGAGCAGCCAGTAGTTTTTGATAGTCAGCTTCTGGCAAGGGCTCACCGGTTTCGTAGTGCTGAGCCATGCCAAAGAGGGTGTTGCGGTCATAGCACCAGTTCTCCATAAACTGGCTGGGCAATTCCACCGCATCCCACTCCACATTGTTAATGCCCGCCGCGCCCGCGTAGTCTACCTGCGTGAGCATGTGCTGCAAGCCGTGACCAAACTCGTGAAAAAGCGTTTCTACCTCACGAAAGGTCATCAGGCTGGGCTTGCCATCGACTGGGGGCGACTGGTTGCACACCAGATAGGCCACTGGCAGACGCACCGAGTGGGCGTCTCGGGCGCGGACAATGCATTCATCCATCCAGGCACCGCCACGTTTTTCGGCGGGACGGCTGTAAGGGTCAAGATAAAAGTGAGCGATCGCCCGATCATCTCCAGCATCGGCCACCTGAAAGTAGCGCACATCCGAATGCCAAACCGGAGCCTGACCATCTGCTGCCGATATGCTCACGCCAAACAGCCGCTCTGCTAAACCAAACAGTCCTTCCAATACCCGAGGCAGCGGAAAATAAGGCCGCAGCACCTCGTCGTTCAGATCAAACCGAGTCTCCCGCATTCGCTCCGTCCAGAAGGGCAGATCCCACTGCTTAATCTCTGTCTCTGTTGACGCTGCCGAAGCAGACTGCGCCTTGGCAAATGCCTGGATTTCCTCCAATTCACTGACTGCTGCGTCGTAGCTTGCCGATCGCAGTTCCTCCATCAGCGCTTCGACTGCTGCCACGGAAGGGGCCATTTTTCGGGCTAGGCTTAGCTCAGCATAGTTTTCAAAGCCCAACAGCGCTGCCTGCCGCTGACGCAAGTCTAAAATCTTCTCAATCAGCGGTGTATTGTCCAGCTCTCCGCTCGAAGCGCGAGTAACAAAAGCGCGGTAGAGCTGCTCTCTCAGATCGCGCCGCTGACTGTGGCGCAAAAAGGGCACATAGCTCGGCATATCTAGCGTGATTCGCCAAGGGCCAGCCTCAGCAGTGGCCTTGGGTTCATCCGCATCGCGAGCGGCCTGGGCCGTCAGGCTGAGCAGACTCGGCGGCAGTCCGGCCACCTCTTCTAGCTGCGTCAGCGTCAGGCTAAAAGCTTTAGTTGCATCTAACACCTGGTTAGAAAACTGAGTAGACAGCTCTGCTAAAGACTGCTGAATCTGATTAAACTTCTCTTTAGGCTCACCAGAGAGGCCCACCCCCGAAAGTTCGGCATCTCGCAGCGCCGCTTCGACAATTCGCTGCTGAGCGGGCGCTAGGTGAGCCCAGTTAGCGCCTGAACGCAGTTGTTTCAGCGCCTGATAGACGGTTTGACTCTGCCCAATCTGATTGGCAAACTGGACTAGCTGTGGCTGAACGCTCTCATAGGCAGACCGTAGCTCAGCGCTGTTTTTTACCCCCATCAAATGACCGACAATGCCCCAGCTCCAGTTCAGCCGCTCAGTAATAACAGTCAGCGGTGTCACCGTGTCTTCCCAGGTGATTGGCGTCGTGGACTGAAGCTTATCTGCCAGTGTTTTTTCTAGCGATGCTAGTGATTGAGTCAGCTCTTGAAGAAGCTGCTCAATGCCAGGAACCACATGATCGGCCTTAATCTCGCTAAAGGGAGGCAAGCCATCGCCTACAAGAAGAGGATTGCTGACAGGGGCGGTTTTAGCAGGCGAAGAAATGGCACTCATAGATAAACCTCTAGGGGCGAAAGTGAGGATAAGCGGCTTGCTCCCGGTTGAAGATTAGCAATCTGCCTATCTAATTCTCATAAACATCTAACTCATAGTCACTATGAGTTAGATGTTTATCATAGCTTCAAATAGCTAGACTCGGCTGATTAACAGGGGTATTTCTACCGGGCACAACCCTAAAAATCTATCTGGCATCCCGCATCTGGCATCCCGCATCTGGTAGCCCGCATCTGGTAGCCCGCGCAAGGATCAAGAGAGGGGCTCGGTGTAGCCCTGAATATTCTCGGGGCGAAACGGGCGGATGATTCGGGTAGCCTGAGAAATCAGGGCTTCTGATCCTTTGACCGCAACGAGATATTTGCCGTCATTGAGCCGGTTGCGATAGGAGAGGGCATCGCCGCTGCCAATGCCCACACCTACGCCACCGCCGATAAAGAATCCGCCCATCGCCCCGGCCCCGGCTCCTAGCAACCCCCCGATAATTTGGTTCCCGACAGTTCCGGCCCAGGGAAAGGTATCGAGTCCGGTAATGGCGTTAAAAGCGAAGCCGCCGACAAACCCAAACGGAATCGTCCATAAGATCAGTCGCTTGATCTGCTTCCAAGCTTCTTCGTTGGGGTCAATCAGGCCATATTCGTCGGCGGATTTGAAGCCTCGGCCTAATATAGATACTTGATCCATCGTTAGGTTAGCGGCTTCTAGTGCGGAATATACCTCTTCTGCTTGAATGCGATCGCTCAATACAGCCACTAAATAGTTCATCTTCTGGCCTGCTCCCGTTCTTGCTTAAGTTGACTGGTTGATTGTCCCGCCGTTGAGGGTACCGTCTTTGCAGTATCCTGCGCATCGCCCGCTGGCGCGGCGGGCGGTAACGATTCTAAAGAATTCGCAGCTGCGCCTTGCGGCCTAAATAGGTGGGTGTGAGTGGGACTGTAGAGACGCGATCGCCCGCCGCTCGCAGCCAGTGCCGGTGAAATAATATACAGCGTTGTCCGCACCAAGTTCTCAGCTTCGCTAGTTTGCGCCATTTGGTCGAGCGGCACTACCAAAATTTGTTCATCAGGCCACCCAACCCGAAAGCAGATAGCGACTGGCGTCTCCGGCGGATAGTGGGCTAACAGCTGCATCTGTGACGCTTCTACATGGCGGGCACTGAGGTAGAGACACAAGCTAGCCCGATGTGCCGCAAGACCGGCCAATTCTTCAGCCGGGGGCACCTGAGTGCGGCCACTGATGCGCGTCAAAATAATGCTCTGCACTAGCCCTGGAATCGTCAGCTCCACCTGAAGCTTGGCAGCAGCAGCTTGAAAGGCACTGATACCCGGCACCACCTCAAACGGCACGGCGGCTTCACTCAGTTGCCGCATCTGCTCATGAATAGCGCTATACAAACTAGGATCGCCTGACTGTAAGCGCACCACTGACTGCCCAGCTCGCACTCGATCAACCATCAGCGGCACAATCTCTTCTAAGGTCATATTTGCCGTTGCTATCTTTTCTGAGTCCGGCTTCATAGCAGAAAGAATCTGTTTAGGGATCAGCGAATTGGCGTAGATCAAAACATCTGCTTGCTGAATCAATTTCAGCGCCTTAACTGTTAATAAGTCAGGATCGCCAGGGCCAGCGCCGACGATGTATACCGCAGGGGAAAGTCTTGCCGAAGAAGGCTCAGAAAGTCCATAGGAGAGGGCGTTTGGAGATTTACTGGAATTCATAAAAACTTTAATAGGATGGCGTTTCAGAAGAAACTAAGGATTGGTCAATCAGCAGCTAAAGTAATCAATAAAAATTGATATAAAGGTTCAATATTCATCAATTCACTATTATCACTGGCCGCTTTTTGAAGAGTAAATAAAGGGGCCAGCAAATCTGACGATGAGTCGCAAAAATGCTGCATCTTGGTATGTAGATGCACCCTGATTCCAAGCCCCGAGATCGCAAGGTTTTCGGGGCTTTTTTTATCTTTTGTTTGCGGTTTTAGTAGTCACTATCTTCTTTTTTCGCGTCGCGCTTAGACTGCTGAGTTGGCCTCCCGGAGCTGAGCTGCTCTGTCTGCCTGAAGGACTTGTTCTCTACCTTCGTATCTGGCAATCGCTTGCCTAGACCATAAGTCCAAATTAACCCTAGCCAGCCTAAGGCGATGCCGACTAGACTAATGATTTGAGCAATGCGTAAAGGGCCGAGCATCAGGCTGTCGGTACGCAGCCCTTCAATCCACACCCGGCCTGCTCCGTAGGCGATCATATAGACCAAAAATAAGGTGCCTTTTCGCAGCCGACCTGGTCGCTTTAGCCCCCAAAAGAACAGGCTCATCAGCAGCGTAAAAACGCCTAGATTCCACAGCGACTCATACAAAAAAGTCGGGTGAAAGTACTCAAATTCTCGATAGATGGCGGGTCGATTAGCCAGCGGAATAAACAGCTTCCAGGGCAGGTCGGTCGGATCCCCAAAGGCTTCGGAGTTGAAAAAATTGCCCCAGCGGCCAATTGCCTGCCCTAATATCAGCGATGGCGCAACAATGTCGGCCATTTGCCAGAAAGAGAGGCGGTTAAATCGGACAAATAGCCAGGTTGCTAAGGTACCCCCTAGAACTGCGCCATGAATGGCAATTCCGCCTTTCCAAATGGCAAAAATATCAGCTGGTCTTCCTACATAGTTTTGCCACTCAAATAGCACGTAGTACAGGCGAGCGCAGGGAATGGCAGCCACCACTAGCCAAATCACCAAATCGCCAACCTTTTCAGGATCGACGCCGCGTCTTTTGGCGATGTATTGAGAGAGTGCTACACCGATTAGTACCGCCGAGGCAATCAGTAGGCCGTACCAGCGCAGAGTTAGGGGGCCGACGCTGATAATTTCTGGCCCAGGAGATTGAAAAACGCCCATGACTGGCGTGCTTGTTGTCAAAATATTTGTCAAAATATTCGCCGTCAAACTATTCATGGTCGAATTATCCGCTATTAGAGTCAGCGCTGATAGGGTGATTTATCTAGAGGCTATCCACCCAGGCAGGTCGTTTATGGCCTAGCCTGCTCGGTAGACGGATGAATTAGCTTGCCTGTGACGGGTTTAGTTTTCGACCTCGGCCATCTCAATTACTTCTCCGTCAAGGTCTTTGACTAGAAAGTTAAGGGGGCGATCGCGCCTTAGCTTATGGCGAATGCCTCTAGTTTGAATCTGCATGAGCAAATACTCAAGGCAGCTGTGATCAAAACAGACGTGGCGCTGCCGGTCGCGGTTGCCCAGGCTAGCGCCAGCAATCACATGCAGCTGGGTATTTTTCTTCAGCTGATACCACAACCCATCTGGGCTGCTGTAAGCGCCACCCGGCTGACTGAGGCCAGCAGACCCCATTGTTCCGAGAGAGCCAAACATTGGATCCATGCCAGCTGTTCCCAGGGTTTGCTCGTAGTTGTAGTAGTAGTGCAGCGGCACTTCTGCTGCCGATAGATTGAGCACGCCCTCGTAAAAGCGCCGCGCCAGATCTAAATCAGACACCATCACCGTATGCACTTTGGGCGCACTGCTCAAAAACGCCCACATTGCCCCGGCATAGGCAACTAACAGCATCACCATAATGCCTTGAGTAGACACCAGTGCGTCCAAAGGTAGCCCCTGAAAAATGCTGGCAGCTAGCATTGGGGTGAAAAAACTCGTCATCATGGTGAGGCAGCAGTGAAGGGTGATTTCTACAGAGCTGAAAGCGAGGTCTGGTTTGCTCGATCGAACAGCTCGCCTCTAGTTTACCAAGCGCGTTGACAGAATGACATGCCTGTGGGTATGTCGGTCAGCGGAATGCCCGCTAGATCATGCGCAATGATAGCTAGAGGCGCGAGGCGGGCAAGCTGAATCAACGATAGATATCAACCAAAGCTGATTGAAAAGCCTGTGAACATCCCTACGTTTCCTGAATGCGATCGCGATTTGGTTAAGGCGCTAGCTTACTACAGCGATCGCGAACTGGTAGACAAGCTGCAAAAGTCGCCCTCTGAGGGGCGGTTTTTTACGGCGATTTTTTGTCGCTATAGCTCGGTTGTGTACTCACTAATTCGGCATTCAGCGCGATCGCCGGTACAAGCGGGCTATTTATTCGCGCTGACCTGGCGGCATATTCTCAACGAGTTAGGGGGGGTTGATCTGTCACTTTGGGATGATTCAGCTGATGCTACGAGCGATCGCCCCAGCGCCAATTTTTCTTTACAAAAGTGGCTAATCAACCTTACCGCCGCCCATATCAATCAGACAATGCTGCCCGATGTGGAGTCTATTCACTATGCCCTGAGCGCCGCGCCGCCGCCGCTGTGGTGCTATACCGAGCGCGCCCTTGAAAGCCTTTCTCCCTCACACCGACTGATGGTGCTGATGGCCCAGACCTTTCACTGGAGCGAAACTCGCATTGCTGCCTATTTGCAAGCGGAAGGGTCACAGATTTCGCCTCAAACCGTGCAGGTAGAGCTAGAGGTGGCCTACAGCGCTCTAGAACAGGCCATCCCTACAGATATCAAGTCTATCTATTTAGACCGTCCAGCAGCGATCGCGCCCCCCTCTCCCCCCGCGCCCCCAGCCGCCCTGACAGGTTTGATGACAATTGAACTTGACGAGATGAATTTGCCCGTCGGTTAATTTGGGTACCTTAGGCTCATTACCGCCCGGCACCCCTGGGCAACACCGCTGGGCTGATGAGGAAGTAACGATGAATCGCTGGCATACAGATCGCGGGTACCGCTGGTATGGTTTGGGGCCGCTATCGGCGATGACACTAGCAGCAACACTAGCAACACTGAGCACAGGCATTCCGGCAAAAGCTGCGAGTAGCCTTACTGAGCAACTCCACAGGCCGCAGCCGGAAGTTCGCGAGCAGCGCGATATTGCCGACCAGTTTTTGCTGCTAGGCCAAGAGCAAATTAGCCAAGGAGACTATCCAACGGCGATTACTGCCCTACAGTCAGCCGCCGATGCCTATCACTACCTGGGCGACTTTGTCGGCATGGGCGAGGCTTATGAGCAGCTCGTCAAAATTTACAGCCAGCTAGGTGAATATGACGCAGCTGAGCGAATCGTGCGCCAGCAGCTAGGGGTTGCCCGCAGCAACCTCAACTTTAGCGATCAGATCCTCGCGCTCAACAACCTTGGCACCCTTGTTCTCCAAGGTGGCGACTTAGCGGCGGCTCAAACGGCTTTTACCGAAGGACTAGCGATCGCTCAATCTGTCAACAGCGAAAGCGGCATTGGCCTATCAATGAGCAACTTAGGTCTGGTAGCCGCTGCCCAAGGGCAAACTAACGACGCCCGCAAATACTACGAGATAGCCGCTAACTACAGGGCTAGAGCCCGCGACTATGCCGGGCAAGCCAACACCGACAGCAACTTAGGCGATGTCTACCTGGCCACTGGCCAAATTCGATCCGCGATCGGAGCTTACCGCCTATCGCTCTCACTGGCCCGCGATATTGACGATCCCTACATTCAGCTCCGGGCAACTGACGGCCTGATTGCCATCTACCGTCAGCGCGATGAACCTGCACAGCTGTCTTCTTATCTCAACGACCGAATTGCGCTGACGCTGCGCACCGGAGACGACTGGCAGCGCCTAGTCACCCTGCGCACATTAGGCGAAATCTATCAGGACAATGGCGACTTAGCCGCTGCCTACGATGCCTTTCAACGGGCACTAACGCTTGCTCAAACCCTAGAGCGCAAGCAAGTTCAGGCCGAGCTCACTAACCGTCTGCTATCGCTGTCTGCTCGCATGAACAACTGAGCGCGGCTGAGCGCGGCTGAGCGCGGCTGACAATAGACTGAGCCGTTGATTACTGATTTCTGTTAGCTCAGCCCATGCGGTATTATCCTGAGGGTTTCAGGAGATTCGCACCCGAATAAATTGCCCATGGATGCTCCGCCTACGCCGCTGCGATTTGATATTGTCAGCTTGTTTCCTGACTTTTTTACCTCGCCGCTGAGTTCTGGGCTCTTAGGACGTGCGCTCAAACGACAAATCGCAGCGGTACAGGTCACCAACCCACGCGATTTTACGACCGACAAGCACCATAAGGTAGACGATATTCCTTACGGCGGGGGCGTCGGGATGGTGATGAAGCCAGAACCCATTTTTGCAGCTGTAGAGTCGCTGCCACAGTATCCCCGGCGAGCGGTGATCTTGATGACGCCACAGGGGCAGACGATGGATCAGCCGCTGTTGAAAACACTTTCTACTGAATTTGACCAGCTGGTAATTATTTGCGGTCACTATGAAGGGGTCGATGAGCGCGTGCTCAATCTGGTGACGCAAGAAGTTTCTCTGGGCGATTTTGTCTTGACCTGCGGAGAAATTCCTGCTCTGGCGCTGCTCAATGGGGTGATTCGCCTGCTGCCAGGTACGGTAGGCAAGGCAGATTCGCTTAAGTATGAGAGCTTCGAAACCGACTTGCTAGATTATCCGCAGTATACTCGCCCGGCTCAGTTTCGCCAGTGGCCGGTGCCCAAGGTGCTGACTTCAGGCGATCATGGCGCGATCGCAAAATGGCGACAGCAGCAGCAAATCGAGCGCACCCAGCAGCGTCGCCCCGACCTGTTTGAGCGCTGGCAGCAGTCTTTAGAGACCGAGAACCGCGCAGATCAATAGCGCCACTTTACTTAGTAAACATTCGGAACTTATAAACATTCGGAACTTATGAACATTCGGATCGGCAACGGCTACGATATTCACCGCCTGACGACGGGTCGTAAGCTCATTTTAGGAGGCGTGGAGATTCCTCATACGCAAGGGCTGCTCGGCCACAGCGATGCTGACGCGCTGACGCACGCGATTATGGACGCGCTGCTCGGGGCGCTGAGCTTAGGCGATATCGGGCTTTACTTTCCCCCGGACGATCCGCAGTGGGCTGGTGCCGATAGCCAGCGGCTGCTCGCCCAGGTGCATCAGCTTATACGCGATCGCGGCTGGCACATCAGTAACATTGATAGTGTCGTGATTGCCGAGCAGCCAAAACTCAAACCGCATATTCATACGATGTGCGATCGCCTAGCCAAAACCCTAGCCATCGAGCCCGATCAGATTGGCATCAAGGCCACTACTCACGAAAAGCTAGGGCCCTTGGGCCGCGAAGAAGGCATTGCTGCCTACGCAGTCGCTCTACTGCAAAAGTAACATCCGGACAAAAACAGTAGACAATTTAAGAATCTGGCCACCCCTCTGTGTGATCTGATCAAGCTTCACTATATTTTCATGGGAAGTGACTAATTTTCTTTAAAGCCAAACCAAGTCCTAGCGAAAATACGGCATTTTTAGAGAAGCAGACGACGAGAAGTATCAGAATATACGCAAATATCCCAGTATTGTTTATACAATCCTTGTCAATTATTAAGGCAGGTGCGAAAGAAACAGGCTGGTTTGAAAAGCCTTCTGTAAAGACTCACTAAAACTTTGCGTATTTCTAGGGATAGTCGTGGATAGAGAGTTAGCGGTCATCAAGATTGGCGGCTAGCTGTCCGCAAGTACGTGCTAATTGATACGGTGTTACTTTTAAAAATCAGCCCGAGGCTAGATCTTCTAGGTAGATATCGGGACTTACGTTGAATGCTTGGGCTATAGAACAGCGTGAAATAGCTGTTAACGACTGTTTGACTTAGGAGGGTGAAATCATGGGTGTGTTGGGCGAATCTTCAGTAGTGTTAATTCCGGCGGTTAATCGGACATTTGGGGCGGTGACAACTGGCTTTTCTATCAATAGCTTTCGCGAGAGCCCGCCTGAGCGCATCGGAATTCAAGGCGAGTACGACTATAACGGTCTGGCTAAGCGCGTTATGCAATGCTTTCAGCAGTCTGTTGGTGATGAAGTCGCCCAGCTCAAGGTTCGTCAGCGTGGCTGTGTGGTGATTTTGACTGGCGCGATCGCCTCACGTCGCCTGCTCAATCGCCTAGTCAGCCTGGCTAATAAAGTAGAGGGTACCGCTGTTGTCGAGCTTTACCGGGTCACCTTTAAAGAAGACGACTTTGCGGCCTAAAGCTGATATTTGCAGACTTAAAGCCAGCTAGGAGGTCTGCGCCACTGTCTTTTGCTCCATCATGGTGGCAACAAAGTTGGTGTAAACCTCTCCTTTTAAAAAGTCAGGGTTTTCTAGCACCTGCTGGTGAAATCCGATAGTAGTCGGCAAGCCGGTAATCGCACATTCACGCAGGGCCCGCTTCATGCGGCTAATAGCGGTCGCCCGGTCAGGGCCCCAGACAATTAGCTTGCCAATGAGCGAATCGTAATAGGGTGGAATCTCGTAGTCTGTGTAGACATGAGAATCCATGCGAACCCCTAGGCCGCCAGGCGGTAGATAGCCACTGATGCGGCCTGGGTTGGGCCGAAAGTTGTGCTCTGGGTCTTCAGCATTGATGCGGCACTCTATGGCGTGGCCGCGTAGCTGGATGTCGGACTGGGCGAAGGGTAGGCGATCGCCCTGCGCCACCCGGATTTGCTCCGCGATCAAATCGATGCCCGTTATCATCTCAGTCACCGGGTGCTCTACTTGAATGCGCGTATTCATCTCCATAAAGTAAAAGCTCCCAGTTTGATCCACCAAAAACTCCACCGTACCAGCGCCCACATAGTTAATCGACTGAGCCGCTCGCACTGCCGCTTCACCCATACGGCTACGCAAATCTTCATCTAAAACCGCACTCGGGGCCTCTTCTAGTAGCTTTTGGTGACGGCGCTGAATTGAACAGTCGCGCTCGCCCAAATGCACCACATTGCCGTAGCTATCCGCCAAAATTTGAAACTCAATATGGCGCGGATTTTCAACAAACTTCTCCAAATAGATGCCGGGATTGCCAAAAGCCGCTTCCGCCTCACCCTGAGCCGCCGAAAACATTTTGCTCAGTTCACTCACATCGCGCACCAGACGCATTCCTCGCCCACCCCCCCCTGCTGTCGCTTTAATAATGACCGGATAGCCAATAGCAGCAGCTAGCTTAGCGGCTTCTTCAGTGCTGGTGAGCAGCCCTTCACTCCCAGGGACAGTCGGCACCTTAACTCGCTGCATAGTAGCCTTAGCCGTAGACTTATCGCCCATCGAGCGCATAGCATCAGCAGTAGGGCCAATAAATGTGAGATTGTGATCAGCGCAAATTTCAGCAAAGCGGGCGTTTTCAGCCAAAAAGCCATAGCCTGGATGAATGGCAGTCGCCCCCCGTGTGAGCGCTGCGGCGATGATATTAGGAATATTGAGATAGCTTTTGCTACTAGGGGCTTCGCCAATGCAGACGGCTTCGTCAGCTAGCTGCACATGCAGCGCATGGCGATCTACCGTAGAGTGCACCGCTACTGTCGCAATTCCCATCTCTTCGCAGGTGCGCAAAATTCGCAGGGCAATCTCGCCGCGATTGGCAATCAAAATTTTAGAAAAACTCATCTGGCAGCCAGCATTTTTCACTGAGTCGTTAAGAAGCTGATCGTATCATGCAGAACCTATTCCCTCGTTTGTGGGCGCTGCGTCAAAAAGAAAGTCGGCAAAAAGAAAGTCGGCAAAAAAGCTCGTTATGCCGTATTCTTAAAAATCGATGTGTAGCCATTGGCTAAAGCGGAGTCGTTTTCCTCAAGACACCGCCAGTCGCTATTAAATGGTTCTACGCTCAGTAGCAAACGCTACTTGCGGATGTGGTGGAATTGGTAGACACGCACGCTTGAGGGGCGTGTGGCTTACGCCTTGCGAGTTCGAGTCTCGCCATCCGCATATTTTTTACCCAGTAGATATGAACTTCTAGCAGCCCTTGGCTCGCTGTCAAGCCAGCTGTTTGTTCGTTATGATGAGCTAAAGACGTAAACTTTTGTAAACGCTTTGGCTTCAGTTTTTCCTGTTACTAGCTCCGAACGCATTGCTTGGCACGCGCTGCACCCGCTGTGGCAGGGTGATAAGGCCGTTGTCAACCAGGGACTACCCCACGATCAGCTTTCTCCTGCCTGGCAAATATTGATGCTGGGAGACGGTTCGCCTACCCGCCATTTGCAGCTGCTCACGCGGGAGCCAACTGAGGTTGACGTGATTGACATGTCACTGGTTAGTCAAGCAGGCGACCAGGCTCCGATCCAGATTGAGCAGGTGCCTGGGCCTCATTTACGGCGGCAGGTTTGGCTCCGCACGGCTTCGGGGCAGCGGCTGGCCTATGCAGCTTCTTGGTGGGAAGCTAGCCATGTAGATGAGTATCTAAAGAATCGATCGCTGCCAGTGTGGGCCAGTCTTGCTCAGCTGCGCACCGAGCTTTATCGCGATATTCAGGGCATTTACTTTGGTCACTCTGCGGCCTTAGAAACTGCATTTGAGCAGAAGGGGCCGTTTTGGGGAAGGCACTACTTGTTTTGGCACCATGGTAAGCCGCTGACGCTGATCTATGAGGTTTTTTCTCCGTATCTCATGCGCTATTTAGGCCCCATGAGTTCGACAGATCGCTGAGGCGATCGCGATTTAGCGCTGGGCTAGTAATTATTTATTCTAGCCATTATGGTTATAGCGACTATGGCTGACGGCTAGGTGAGTCTGATAAACCGCTGTAGTAGCTTTGATCCAACCAGATTTGGGCACGTACGGGGCCGTAATGCTCTCGCAGTGATTTCTCTACTCGCTCGCCAATGGTATGAGCAATCACCATAAATTCTGGGTGCAGTGCCAGATGCAGCTCAATCCAAACCTGACGACCTACCATGCCGCGTGACAGGATGCGGGTGCAGCGGGTGACCCCTTCTACCTGACAGGCAATTTGGGCGATCGCTTCTGGGGCAATCGCCGTCGGCTTTAGCAACATTGGCAGCTGCCGCTGCAACATCTGCCAAAGACTTCTCACAGCAAAGACCACCAATCCAATAGCAAGCACCGGATCTAGCCAGCGATAACCCCGACCAATCGCCAACAGGCCGATGAGCAGCATTAGGGTCAGCCAGGCATCCGCTAACATGTGCTGAGTATTGAGCCTGAGCGCCAAGCCGTTGATAGATTTACTCTGATAGGCCGCAAATAGCACAGCCGTCAGCATCAAACCGATCATCACCCACATCAACCCGGTTAGCGCAGGTGTTATAGCAACTTGAAAAGCGCCAGGTGCGGCCTGAAAAGCAGCCTCTAGCTGCTCGAACGCGAGCATCACTAGAGAAATTCCAGCAAACCCTAAAATAGCTGACAGGATCAGCGCGCCTGCTGCCTCTCCTCGTCCGTGGCCCCAAATCTCTTTCCCGAGCGTCCGCTGAGGAGAAGCTACTGCTACCAGGCTTAGCAGTGTACTAAAAATATCGATCAGCGTATGCAAAGACTCTGCCAGCAGACAAAGAGAATGGCTCACCCATCCAGCCGTTAGTTCTACGGCAAACACCAGAAGGGCTGCCCACAATATCATGAGTAGTAGGCGGTAGCTCACTCGCCGCTGATGTCCGCTTACATCCATAGCGCACAGGCTATCACGAAGGGAACGAGGGGCCAGACCAAAAAATAGGCAGAAAAAGACTCCGTGCAAAAATTTAAAATCAGAAAGGGCACCGACGACTGGCCGTGTTTCGTCTCGGTGCCCTTACTGGTTCGCTCCTCACACTCCATCAATATAGGGGATAGGTTGAAATTTGTCATCTTGAGTGGACATCAGCTGTACTGTCACAGTCAAAACCCAGTAAAGCACTATAAAGACTTTGGAGCTGCTACCGCTAAATGACCTCGCAGCAAGACTTCTAGCACGTTTTGAGTCACTGATACCAGGCCCAGCCGAGCCTGAAATAGTCTAACCTCTGGCGAAGCTGGCGCGATCGCGACCTGACTAAATCCGCCCATGCAAGCGCTGTAAAACTGGTCAAATGATTGACACAAACGGCCTGCACGCTTTAGAAGCAAAAGATATGACCGATCTGGCCATCGATAAGGAATCCAAAACAAATCATCTGTAGTGGCAATGAGTGACTGGATTAATTGCTGGGCCTGAAGGGTGTAGACCCGCAGCCGCTGATCGGCGGTGAGCCAGAACAAGCTAGCTGGATCTGATGGCTGACTGGCGGCGGAACTGACTAGATCGAGAGCGGGCTGTGCTGCCTGCCACAGACGCAGCAACGTGCAGCAGCGGGCGTGAGTGTATTGCACCGGCCAAGTGGCGTTGTCCCCGTATAAATCGGCACCTGCTGACTCAGCGCCTGAAGCGATCGCTGCTAAGTCGTCAGCCCAGAACTTATCAAGAGATCGAATAGGAATTGAGCTGTTTCTTAAACTGTTTTTTGTAATAGTTTTCTCAAGCGAAATATTTAGTGGCTTACCGTTAGCTGGCATGTGATCTAGATCAACATCATTGGATGATTTGGGTACCGGCTGGGCTGGCTTTGACAAAACCGAATTTGAATACCAGGCGGAATATTCTGGCTGTTGAAACTGCTGCAACCATAGAGAAATTCCAATCTCTGACAGGCGAAAACTTACCCATCCTGGCCGCTGAGTTTCTATCTCAAATTCTGACCATAACTGCGACAGTGGGGAAAGCATTCGGCTTTGGTGATCTAGCTCACTATTTGAAGTCTTGAGCTGAAGCTGGTTGAGCTGATCAGCTATCTGTTTAGAAACCGCCGAAAGCGATGACAGCGCTGCGAACTGGGGAGTTTTTGCCAGCATCTGCGGAATAGCTGAGGTGTAGAGAGCAGCGGTGATGTGCTGCTGCTTATGTAGCGGTATTTGCTGCCAGTCGCACTGCTGATCTATGAAGCCAGTCGAATTGACTTGGCTAAAAGATTTAGACTTGCTCCTATCAATATGTGAAAAATTAGTGAAGCTAAATGCATCAGCTTCACATCCGTCAGGCAAAATTTTACTTAGGAAGTATAGGAGCGTTCCTTTGAGCGATAAAACCATAGCTGCTCTGTAGAATCTTAAAGCACTTTAACAAGCGGTCTTTTCCTCAATTCTACGGGTGCTTTTCGATATTTATTGACGGACTACCTCGGTAAATGCTGAAGTAGTTGTAAAGAAGGGAAATTCATCATACAAAACCTAGCAATATATATTAGTCTACTTACATTATTCACACGCTTATGTCTAATTACTGTCGGTACTGTTACGCAGCAACTGCGGCAATGACTGTGTGGATGTCGGCGTGAATGTCGGTCATTGAATGCCCCTTTCTGAAAATGGCTACGCACGACTACTCTCGGACAGCTCTATCTGATACAGAGATTACGCCTAATTCATCCGTGCGATCGCGGATAGATAGAAACTGATTTTGCTAAGTCTGTTCTGTACTCATTCGTCAGGCCATTATTCACCCCCTTACTTAGATGACACTCTCTACTACGGTTAAACCCACTTCCAGTGCAGCCAACATGTCTACGCCCCCGCAGCCGCTCCCACAGCCGGATAGCGCCCGTCCGTTTTTAGCCTGGCAGCGCATCTCTGATTGGGCAGCTGAGCATTACCGCTGCCGCACTTTCAATAAAGACGAAAAAATTCCGGCGCGGCCCGGACTGCTCTATCTGGTTCAAAAAGGCTCGGTTAGGCTGCTGGGTAATGCTCATGTCAGTGCTACTCCCAAGCGCAAGAGCAATGCCACTCGCCTGCCTGCTGTCGCAGCAGAAGAAGCCTTTTTGGGGTTTGTTGGCGCGGGTCAGCCGTTTGAGGTAGTAGCTCAGCCGCCTTTTACCTTGCAGAGCTTTGCTCATGTTGACCAAACGACGGTGATCTGGCTCTACTGGAATGATCTCGATACCTGGCCACATTTTCAAAAAGAGGTGCTAGATGCTTTTCGTCGTCAGCATCAGCGCAAGCTGCTCTGGCTAAGCACACTCGGTCAGCGCCGGACGATTGACCGGCTGCTTGGGCTTTTTGACGCTGCTGATTGATGAGCATGGCGAACCCTGTGAGCAGGGCTACTATCTGCCGTTTCCGCTGACTCACGCTCAAATTGGCAGCGCTATAGGCTCTACTCGGGTAACGGTGACTCGGCTGATGGGCAAGCTGCGCCAAGGCGGACATGATTCAGAAGCTATGGCGAAAATCTGATTTGTATTCCTCACGGGACCGACTGGAAAAAGCAGGGTTAGGCCTGTCAGGGCTGTCTCGGAGCTAGAAGTGAGCACTGTCTTAAGGTTGCCCGCGTTGCTTGATCTATGAGCTGAATGTCCTGACGACCGCTGAGTCTTAGCAGTAGAGAGTTAAGCACGACAGTCACTGAGCTTAGCGCCATCAGGCCACCAGCAAATCCGGGATTGAGGGACAGACCAAAGGCCGGTAAAAAGGCACCAGCAGCAAGCGGAATGCAGATAAGGTTGTAGGCGAAGGCCCAGAGTAGGTTTTGGCGAATTTTATTGAAGGTGGCGCGGCTGAGCTGAATGGCGGCGAGCACGTCTGAGAGGATCGTCCCATTAGCACAATGTCAGCGGTTTCCATCGCGACTTCGGTGCCGGAGTTGAGGGCAATACCAACGTCTGCTTGAGCTAGTGCCGGAGCATCGTTGATGCCGTCGCCGACGAAACCGATGCGATGGCCGCTTTTTTGCAGCTGCAGCGATCGCTTTACTTTGCCCTGGGGTGTCACTTCGGCCTGTACCTGGTCGTCGACTGAGGCTGAGCTGCTGGGCGATCGCCACTGCGGCTGCTGTGTGTCTCCACTCAAAATCTGGACCTCAGGCCCAGAGCCTGCAGCTGCTGTAACGGTCGCAGCGGCTTCTGGCCGCAGGGCGTCTGCTACGCCAATTAGGCCGATCTAGCCATGCTGCCTTATGAGCGACGAAGACGACTGTTTTGCCTGCCAGGGCAGCTGGTCGGCGGTGCTAGAATTTGGCTATCGATGCTCAGCAGTCGTTTTTTTTCATCCAGGCCAGATTGCCGAGAAAAATCGGCGCTATTGAGCTGGTCATCGCTAGGTAGCTGGCAACGTTAGCAGCGATGCCAAAACCCGCTTGAGTGTGGAAGTCTGCGGCCGACAATAAGTCGAGTTTTTTTCGCGTTGCGGCTTTCTGAATCGCAATGCCAGGGATGGCGGGTGCCGCTTTCAACGGTGGCGGCTATTTGCAGGAGCTGATCGGCTGACGAAATTTGGCGTCAGTGGTAGGCAGTCGGTGAGCTGTGGCTGGCCTGTCGTCAGCGTGCCTGTCTTATCGAAAACCAGCGTATCTAGGCCGCGGGTAGCTTCTAAGATATCGCCACCGCGAATTAGCAGCCCTTGTTGTGCGCCCATGCCAGAACCGACCAAAATGGCGGTAGGCGTAGCTAGACCTAGGGCGCAGGGGCAAGCTACGACGACGACGGCGATCGCTAGCTTTAAGACTCACCAATAGCCGCGAAGAATCAGCTAGTAGCGTCTCATCCGGCATTTTGTCGGTCATTTGAGACATAGCGCCGTGATGGGCATGAGCGATCGCAGCCGGCGCTATATCCGGCCACAGGGGTAAGCCCACAAAATACCAAAAGCCAAAGGTCAGGGCCGCGCAGGTAAGCACGCCATAGGTAAAGTAGCCCGAAATCAAATCGGCGAAGCCCTTGAATCGGCGCTTTTCGCGTCTGAGCGGTCTCTACCAGATGAATCATTTGGGCCAGTGTGGTGTCTGCGCCAGTACGAGACACCCGCAGCGTAATCGCACCCGTCTGATTGAGACTACCAGCGACTACCTCGATCGTCTGGCTGCTTGACGACCGGCATAGATTCTCCGGTCAGCATCGATTCATCTACGGTTGTTTGGCCGACTGCAATGACGCCATCGACGGGCACTTTCTCACCGGGCAGCACGCGCAGCCACTCGCCTACCTGTACCTGAGCAGCCGGAATTTGCACGCCCGCACGCCAGCGGGTCTGCTGGAGATCAGCTACATGGATCAGCCGTTAGCTCAGGAGTTCGGGCACCAATCTGGCTAGGGTCGGCTGTAGGGCAATCAGCGATCGCAGTGAACTGGCCGCCTGAAACCGAGCCCGCTGCTCTAAGGTGCGCCCCAGCAAAATAAAGCTGAGCAGCATCACCGGTTCATCAAAAAAGCACTCCCAGCCCAAATGAGGAAACAGCAGGGCAACCAGGCTGGTTGTGTAGGCGCTCACCGCCCCCAGACTCACCAGCGTATTCATATTAGGTGAGCCTCGGCGCGCGCCTTTGAAGCCGTCGATCAAAATCTTGCGGGCCGGAAAGATCAGCGTCAGGGTCGCCAGCGTGCCATGAAACCAAAGCGTGCTGAGTACCGGTAGCTGCTGCCAACTATTGAGCCAGCTATTGGCTGCCGAAGGCTGACCTAGATGCTGCAAGTGGCCAATGTACTGAGAGCAGCAGTAGCAGTAGGGCGATCAGCCAGCTGTCTGACCTGGTCTTTTTGGGCCTGCTGTTTGCGCTCAAGCCAGTTGGTTTCAGCGGCTAGAGCACTCTGGCCGTGGGTGGGGCGAATTTGGCTAGGGTAGCCAGCGGCGGTCAGGGTCTGGGCGATCACCTGCGGATCGGCAGTTGGGCGACATTCTACCGCTGCCACCTCGGTCACCAGATTCACCGTTGCGGTAACGACGCCCTCACACTGAGCCAGTTTCTTTTCTACCGTGCTCACACAGCCCGCGCACATCATGCCTTCTACATCGAGTACGACTGTTTCGGTTGAGTTTTGATGAGCAGATTGGTCAGCAGTTGGGGCAGATGGCGCGAGCTGGGTCATAGATTATTTCAGTGCGTGGGGAATTCAGTGCGTGGGGAATCCCTCTTTTGAGCCTACGTCAAATTTTATCTCCTGTGGGCGGCAGGTTCCTAGCAGCCGGTAGAGATATCGCTAATTCACGGGTTTATGATGGCTCAGTAACCCGTGAATCAGTCCGGTTAACGGGTGAGATGAGATGTGATAGTAGTGATAGTCCCCGCATAGAAGCTGGCTCTATAACGGCCAGTAGAGAGAAATATGTTTTCTGATATTGCGCTGCATTGGGCCAGTGAGTGCATTTTGGCGCTCGCTCAGCGCGGCCTGATTAGCGGCTATCCTAACGGCACGTTTCGCCCTGATGGTGTGGTCACCCGCGCCGAGTTTGCTGCGTTGATGCCTAAATTGTTTGCTCAAATTAGCGATCGCCAGCCTCTGGCGGTGTTTCGCGATGTGCCCGTAGAGCACTGGGCTAGTGAGGCGATCGCCTGGGTGAGCGGACGCGGTCTATTTAGCGGCTACGAAGACAATCGCTTTCGCCCTGGGCAGACCATCTCTAGAGTGCAGGTGATTACGGTGCTAATGGTTGGCATTGAGGCCGCGCAAGGGGTGGATGCGATCGCCGCCCAAACGCCCGACCTGACGGCGCAGGCTTTTAGCGATATTGATCAGATCCCGGCCTATGCCCGAGAAGCAGTGGCCTCAGCGCTAGATCGCAAGCTTTTAGAACCACTGAATGAGCCTCGCCCGCTGCGGCCTAATCAAATGATTAGCCGGGGCGAAGTTGCTGCTTTGCTGTGCCGCCTGCTGTCAATTCCGGCCCAAGAGCTGATGCGAGACTATCCTTTATTAGCGCAGGCTCAAGACCGGCAGACAACGTTTAAATCATTGCTCCAGCAGGAAACAGGCTTTGACGCGGAGAAGCTTGCTTTTTTGGATCGGGGCATTCAGCGATCGCCCTTCCGGGCCAAGATTTCTCAATACGCGCCGCAGTTGCAGTCTGTGCCTCAGCTATCTGCGGCTGTAGCGTCGCCGCTGATCAAGCCGGTGGCCTACCCTTCCCGAGGCGATTTGCTCTTTCCGACTGAGGGCACCCTAGATTTTCTCTCGTCAGATATTTTGTCGGCCTGTGTGTGTCTCTCTGCTGTGCAAAAAGGCGAGCTGCAAACGCGGTGGCTGGGTAAAGATGCGCTGAGCGATCGCCAGCTCTGGAGCGCCACTAAGTTTGTGCCGCTGTTGAATGTGATCGCTCGGGCCAATGCCGCTGCACCGGCTGTAGAGATTAGCCGCTGCCAGGTGCGCGCAGTCGGCACGCAAAAGGGCTACCCATTTGACGAGCTAGCCAAGGGCCTTGTCACCTACGACAACCGAATTGCGACCTCCAATTCGCTCGCGGCAATGTTTAAGCACTTTGAGACGCCCGCTCGCCTGGAGGACTGGACACAGCAGCTCACGGGTAACCAACAACTGGCGTTCCAAGGGCGCTATGGTGAAGCGCCGCTCATCGAATTTCCACAGCTATGGGATCCTAAAACCGGACAGGTGCTGCTGCAAGCGGCTGGCGAAAAGCACCAGGGCCAAAATTTGATCTCCACTTACGACCTCACCCGGCTGCTAACGATGGCAGGTTGGCACTGGCATCTACCCCAGACAGCCATGATTCCGGGCATTCAGGGGCATAGCCTAGAAAGCATTGTTCGGGCAATGGGCGCAGATACTGCCCGGTATGTAGATGTGGCGCTAGAAACTTTGGGGCTGATCGGGTATTTGCGATCGCCCGTCATCATTTCCAAAAGCGGATTTGGCCGGAGCGATCAGCGCGATCGCACCGAACTCACCTACAGCGCGCTGGTTCAGTTCAGTTTGCCGCGTCAAGGCGCGCCCGACCCCACCGCCACCCATCAACAGTATTCTCTGAGCTTTACGCTGATTGCGGCCAAAGCAACGGGCGATGCCAACCAAGAAGCCAGATATGTCGATGCGCTGATGGCCGCTGAGGTTACCGAAATTCTGCGGCGAACCATTACCAATCAGCTATAGGCCTATCTGTAAGCCTAGTCTGTAAACCTACCTAGAAAAGCCCATCTAGAAAAGCCTATCTAGAAAAAATCGTGCCATCGCGATCAATCGGTTTGGACTACATCTAGCCGAGACTCTGTCAGCCGCTTGACCCAGCCCTTTAAATAGTCGCGATTAAGCGCCTGCTCTTTAGGAATGTCAGTATCAGCCGGGTAGGGCATCATGCCGCGCACCGCTGCTTCGGTCACGCAAAACATCGACTTTTGAAAGCTCTGACAGAGCTGCACCCGAATATCATCTTGACCGCGCACCGACGCCTGATAAATCTCTCGCAGATAGTCCGGCACGTAGTGGCGCATGTCCTGCATCAGCAAAGTAGGGGGAATGCCCGCGCCGCCGATAGGCAGCGGGTCAGCAAAAAGTGCGCCATAGCCAAACTGGGCCTGGTCAATCGGCACCTGATGCGCTTGAGCATTGTAAGAAACAGTGCCAAAAAACGGCGTTCCGCGAATGAAAATACTTTCTACATAGGGCACTGCCGTATCGGGCAAAAAGGTTAGCCCCGCCGACTCTGGAATAATGTCGTAGCGGGTGCCGCCAATGGTAACGCCGTAGGTAATAGGTAGCGCTGCACTTGCGACTAGCTCTGCTTTGATCAGCTCAACGACCTCAGCGATCGCGGTGATTTTCCCTTGCCTATACTGTTTTGCTAACTTAGCAAACATATCGCTCATCACTCGCCAAAACTGGCCGAGACCTGAGTAGTAGGCGAGCTGACGCACCTGTTCTGGCAGATAGTTTGGGAAGACTCGGTTGAGCGTCAGCAGCAGCGGGTTAAACCTAATTCTGGCCTGAATCGCCGGACTACAAGAAGCCCAAAACTCGTCAGAATCTAAATAATCATCTAAACCACCGCCGCCGTGCCAGACCATAGTGCGCATGACGTATTCGGCATATTCATAGTTAATCCGGTCGTGCCAGAGGTGCTTGGCAATTTTTTGGGGCGTTACATCACCGTTAAAGTACTTAAAGATCGGAAACAGCACCAAAAACTGATGCTCAGCGATATAAGTCAGGTTGATAGCGTAGGCATCTAATACAATGCCGTAGGTATCGAGCACGCCAACGACTTCTTTCAGATTTTCGGGCGTGTTGGGCAGTAAAGTCTTCCCCGCTAGCAGGCGCTCTACGTAGTCCGCAGCAGAGTAAATGGGAGCTAGCTTAGTCTGCTGAGCAGAGGATGGGGTCATGGCGATCGCCGTTGCGTAGGATGGCCGGTCGGTCAATGATAGAGATTGCTAGGGCAGGATGACAGCGTTAGAGACAACCGCTGAGACGGTGGGTTCGGGAGCAACTGTTAGGGCAATCGTTGGTTCGGTGGTGGGTATAAATGCGGTAGTGGTCGATTCCATCCAGCGAGTAATCCACTCGGGCTGTAGGCCAAAGGCGAAAATGAGCAGCACTAGCGCTAAGGCCGGGATGCGATCGCGCCATTTTACCCCTGGCAGCTCGGTGTCTACAGGCACCCCTAGCCTGGCCGGTTTGACCGCTAAGCGACCAAAAAAGACCCGATTGATCATCAACAAAAAGTATACCGCCGTGAGTCCGGAGCCTACTATACACAATAGCGTTTGAGGAGCCTGACTCTCAAAGCTGCCGCGAAACACAATAAATTCTGAAATAAAGCCTACCATCCCTGGAATACCGGCGCTGGCCATCGCCCCCAGCACCATTAGCGAGCCAATGAAAGGTAGGCCGCGCTCGGGTGCTAATAGACCGCGCAGCACCGTCAGGTCGCGGGTACCGGTTTTTTTGTAGACGACGCCGACCAGCAAAAACATCAGCGCCGAAATCAGCCCGTGGCTCACCATCTGCAAAACGGTGCCCAAAATGCTCAGCGGGGTCGCCGCTGCCGCCGCCAGTAAGATGTAGCCCATGTGACCGACAGAGCTGTAAGCCACCATTTTTTTCATGTCGGTTTGGGCGATCGCCGCCAGCGACCCATATAGCACGCTCACCACCGCCCACCAAGCCAGCAGCGGCGACAAATCGAGCCAAGCAGCGGGAAACAGGCCGACGCAAAAGCGCAGCATTCCGTAAGTACCCAGCTTTAGCAGCACCCCTGCTAGCAGCACCGAAACCGGTGTCGATGCCTCTACATGCGCATCCGGCAGCCAGGTGTGAAACGGCACCAGCGGAATTTTGATGCCAAATCCAATCAGCAAAAACCCCATCAGTACCGTTTGCTGCACCAGCGTCAGCCCCTGCGCTAGTGCAGGGGCATAGTCAAAACTGCTTGCTCCCGATAGAAAAACCAGTCCTAAAAAAGCCGCCAAAATCAAGATGCCAGAAAACGCCGTGTAGATTAAAAACTTAGTCGCTGCGTAGCCGCGCCGCGCCCCGCCCCAAATAGCAATCAGCAGGTACAGCGGAATTAGCTCCAGCTCATAAAACAGAAAAAACAGCAGCAAATTTTGTGCCAAAAAAGCCCCGGCCACCGCACTAGCAATCACCAACAACAGCGGATAGTACAGTCGAGGTCGCTTTACATTGCTGCTGATGTAAACCGCTACAAAGCTCAGTAGGCTGTTCATCACCACCAGCGGTAGCGCAATTCCGTCTACGCCCAGCCGGTAGCTGAGCCCAAGTACCTCTATCCAGTTAAACTGCTCAACAAACTGAAAGCCCGGATTCTCAATGTCAAACTGACTGACCAAATAGAGCGACAAAGCCAGCGTCACGCCCAGGGTAATCAGTGCCCCCAAGCGAGCTTGAGCAGATTCCAATGACCTTGGCCAGAGGCTGATTAGCAGCGCCCCTACCAGAGGAATAAACAGCAGCGCACTCAGTATCACAGTTTTCCTCGTATTCCCGTTGGTTGCATTACCGTTGGCTGCATCACTGTTAGCTGCATCACCACATCGCCCAGGTCGTCATCAGTACCAGTAAACCGACGCCAGACACAATCGTCAAAATATAGTTTTGCGATCGCCCCGACGCGCTATATTTCAGCCCTTCACCGCCGAGCAGCGACGCCGCCCCCACAAAGTTCACCGCCCCATCTACTACATAGCGATCCATCCAGCTACTCAAATCCGACAGCCACGCTACCAGCCTCACCACCGTGCCCTCATACAGCCGCCCGGTGTAAAAGTCATTGCCCAGCAGGTCTTGCAATACCCGCAGCGGTGCCAAGCTCGACCGAGACCACGCCCGGTTTAGCGGCAGGTAAAAGCCCAGACCAGTGCCAAATAGGCCAGAGCCGATCAGCAGCAGCACCGCAGGCAAATTGAAGTACTCCAGCGGCGGCAGCAGCGACATTCGGGCCATTAGCAGCGGTAGCACTAGCACAAAAACTGAGAGGATCACCATCGGCAGCGCCATCAGCCAGCCCACCTCCGGCGTCCGGCGAGTTTTCGGCTGCGGCTTACCCAAAAACACCAGCCGAAATACTCTCACTAGGTTCAAAGTGGTTAAAAAATTCACTCCCAAGAACACCCCGACCAGCACCGGATGCTCCTGCCACAAAAAATCTATCCCTAAGCAAAATGACCAAAAACAGCCAAAGGGCAGCACCCCCGTCAATCCGAGCGCACCCGTCAGGTAGGCCACTGTTGTTGCGGGCATCCGTGACCAAATTCCCCCTAGCTCTGTTAGGTCTTGGTTGTTCGTCGTAAAAACCACTGCGCCAATGCTCATGAAAATCAGCGCTTTGGCGATCGCATGGGTAAATAGCAGCGTCAGGGCCACCCCCGGCCACTCTGCACCAACCGCGATAAAAACTAAACCGACATAGGCACTAGTCGAATACGAAAAAGATCGCTTAAAGTCAATTTGCGCCAAAGAGACCAGCGCCGCACCAATAGCTGTGATCGCACCAATAGCAATCAGCACGTCGAGCGTGATCGGCGAAAGCACCACCACCGGCTGAAGCTTGATCAGCACATAAGCGCCGCAGGTAACCACCACAGAATTGCGCAAAATAGACGCCGGGCTCGGGCCTTCCATCGCCTCATCTAGCCACAGATGCAGTGGGAACTGAGCGCACTTGCCAGTGGGGCCAGCAATGAGCGCTAGCCCCATCAAAGTCGCTGTCGCCGGAGCCAGATCAGCGCTTTTCACCCAAACGTAAAGATCGTCAAATCGGAGACTGCCCGCGTAGGTACTCAGCGCCACCAGCCCCATTAGCAAAAGCACATCGCCCACCCGCTTGGTCAAAAAGGCATCGCGCGCTGCCGTCACCACCAGCGGCTGAGCGTACCAAAAGCCCACAATTAGGTAAGTAGAGAGCGTCAGCATCTCCAACAAGAAATAGCTCGAAAACAGAGAGCTGCTCAAGACAATGCCGCTGATAGCGCCCTCAAAAAATCCCATTAAGGCAAAGAATCGAGCCAGTGCCCAGTCCTTCTCCAGATAGCCCATGCCATAGATCTGAGCCAGCAAACTCAGCCCAGCGGTCAGCTCTAAAAAGATCAAGTTGACAGCAGAAAGATCTAGCGAAACGGAGAGATCTAGCCCGGCTACCTCCAGCCATTTAAAGCTCACTTCCTGACTGCCGGTATTCCAGATCGCCTGTAGCAGCAGCAAGCCGTGAAGAGAGGCCAGCGCTGTCATGAACACATTGATATACATCGCTGGCCGAGGTCCGGTCTGACGAATTAATCGGCTAGCCCAGGGCAATGCCAGCAGGGCTCCTAGCAGCCCATACAGGGGGATTAACCAGCTCCATTGAATCAAAAACTGCATTACTGACATTTCAAAATTTTAAAGACAATGGCCAATCTCATCTTGGCGACTTTCCGCTTCACGTCACCGTCAAACCTGAAGATAATTCAGAGCCGAAAGCAGGACTCAAGTTGCTCAGCAGCAGTGATCTAGCCAAGACGACAGCGCAAACTCCAACGGGCTTAACTAATGGGCTTAAACTTTTTTCTAAAGTCAAACTTTTACTCAAACTTTTATGAGAGAAGAGCGATCGCATGAGCGTGAGCGTCTCATGAATTCTCAGAATTCTATCTTACCTGAGCGGTGAACCCTTCTCATCGCCTCGCTCTCTACCTAGTCATTGCTTCTATCATTGCTTAACTCAAATTCACTTTCCAACACAAATAGCAACGATTTCTTCATAAGTTTTAATGATGGCCTATATTAATGACAATCATTGAGGCTTATGTTGTCAAAGCGACAGCGTCACTTTATTCTGAATGATGACGCAGGAGTTATGCAGGCTAGTTCTGGAAAATTTTTAAGCGTACAAACAGCTGAGCCTTGATCGTCTGAATCTGACCTGAGATCTCCGTGGTTAGACAATGGCGATCAGGCCCAGCTGTTTTTACCCAAAGATCAACCTGCCGTAGCTTTTTAATTTTGAAGGAGATTTTGACGAATGCCTATTGCTGTAGGAATGATTGAAACGAAGGGTTTCCCCGCAGTGGTTGAAGCGGCTGACGCGATGGTCAAAGCGGCCAGAGTCACCCTAGTGGGCTACGAGAAAATTGGCAGCGGTCGGGTAACTGTGATTGTCCGAGGCGATGTTTCTGAGGTGCAGGCCTCTGTCTCTGCGGGCGTCGAGTCGGCAAAGCGAGTAAATGGCGGTGAAGTCCTCTCTACTCACATCATCGCGCGGCCTCACGAGAACCTGGAGTTTGTCCTGCCGATTCGCTATACCGAGGCGGTGGAACAGTTTCGCTCATAGCGGCTTAGGGAGGGCGCATTGAAATCGGCTTGATGAGCGATCTGCCTTAGAGCCTCCGAGAGGCGAGGCGATGAGAGGCGAGGCGATGAGAGGCGAGGCGATGAGAGGCCAGTTCAGGCCAAGGCGGACAAGGTCAAGTTGGTTCCAGCCATTGATGGCTGGAGTCTGGAGGAGTTGTGTTGGTGAAGTCTTATGCCCTGTGTATCAAAATGTATCTAATGTGATGCAGGCAAAGGCATGAGACGGTTTGTTGTTTTTAGTTTGCTTTTAGGAAAAAAGTTATGGCAATTGCAGTAGGAATGGTGGAAACTTTGGGTTTCCCCGCAGTGGTTGAAGCGGCTGACGCGATGGTGAAAGCGGCGCGGGTCACTTTGGTGGGCTATGAGAAGATTGGAAGTGGCCGGGTCACTGTGATCGTGCGAGGCGATGTCTCTGAAGTACAGGCATCGGTTGCCGCTGGCGTCGAAAATGTGAAGCGAGTTAACGGCGGTCAGGTGCTCTCCACCCATATCATTGCGCGGCCTCACGAGAACCTGGAGTTTGTCCTGCCGATTCGCTACACCGAGGCAGTAGAGCAGTTCCGCGAGAGCGTGAGCGGCATTCGCCCCTACGGTAGATAGGCATGCGCCTCGCTAAAGTTAGAGGAACGGTGGTGAGCACCGTTAAAGATGACAGTCTCAGGGGGGTCAAGCTACTGCTCGTACAGTTAATTAGCGAGTCTGGCGACCCCCAAGATGACTATGAGGTCGCCGCTGACGTGGTGGGAGCAGGCATTGGGGAGTGGGTGTTGGTGGCTAGAGGCAGCTCTGCCCGGCAGCAGCAGCGCTATAGCGAAAAGCCGGTGGATGCAGCCATTATTGCCATTATTGACACCGTCAGCTTAGACTCCGGCCTGCTCTACGATAAACGAGAAGACTTATAGGTGAGGAATGGGGTCAAATGGTAGCCCAAAATGTGGCTCCCGCTAACCCACGGTTGGGCCGACTGGTAAATCCGACAGTGGATGCTTCTGCCAATATTCATGAGTTCTCTTTCCTAGAGGGCGATGTGCGGATAGGGGCCGGGGCGCTGGTGTCGCCGGGCACGGCGGTTACAGCTGAGGTGGGCGCTGCTGTGGTGGTGGGCGATCGCACCAGCCTCTTGCCGGGAGTAATCATAGAAGGGGCTAGCGGCGCTCAGGTGATGGGTGACCACGGCCCTTGCTCAGTTTGGCTGGGCGATCGCAGCGTCGTCGCGCACAAATCTATCATTCACAGTCCGGCCTTTATTGGTAAGAGCTGTTTTATCGGCTTTCGCTCCACCGTATTTAATGCTCGCCTAGGCGATGGCTGCGTCGTCATGATGCACGCGCTGATTCAAGACGTGGAGGTGCCGCCCGGAAAGCAAGTGCCTTCAGGCAGCGTTATCACCAGTCAACATCAGGCCGATCAGCTTCCTGACGTGCGCCCTCAAGACCTTGAGCTGGCCAGAGAAGCAATGGGGAGTGCGGCCTATGCCATTAGCCGAGGCCCGTCCCAGCAAGGTGGTCACGCCGCTAGTCAGTCATCTAGGGCGCAACTCATCCCTATTAAAGGTCACTCAGCAGGCGGCAGCCGTGCTGCTCAGCAGAGCCTATCTCATCAAACCCAACCCAACCATTCCTACGCTACCGAAGGAGCAGCCATGCAAACCCAGAGACTCGCGCCAGAAATTGTTCAGCAGGTTCGTCAGCACCTGAGTCAGGGCTATCGTATCGGGATGGAACATGCCAATCAGCGGCGCTATCGCAGCGGCGTTTGGGAAACTTGTCCGCCCGTTAAAGACACACGAGAGCAGGCTGTCTTCACTGCCTTAGAGCGCTGCCTATCAGAGCATTCGGGCGAGTACGTGCGCATGTTTGGCATCGACCCGCAGGTCAAGCGGCGAGTCGGAATGATTACCGTACAGCGTCCGGATGGCCGACCGGTCAGCATTGATGCCAAGTCGGGCGCTGCTAGCGGTTCTATCCGCAGCAGTTCTAGCTATAGCAGTTCCAATTACAGCAGTAACGGTAACAGTAGCAACGGCAACGGCAACGGCAGCTCTTCAGTCACGCTGAGTCCGGGCGTGGCTCAAGAGGTTCGCAATCTGCTGCAAAGCGGTTACATGATTGGCACTGAGCACGCTGATCCGCGTCACTATCGGAGCAATGTTTGGAAGGTTTGTTCTCCTATCAAATCTGATCGTGAGCAGGAAGTCTTTTCCCATCTAGAGCACTGCTTAGATGAGCACAGCGGCGAATATGTACGCATGTTTGGCATCGACCCGCAGGTCAATCGCCGCACGGCTAATACCACGATTCAGCGGGCTGATGGCAAGCCGGTGAATGTTTCACCTGGTCGGCTAATGGCAGATGCGGGTAGTGAGCGCGCTTCAAGCTCCAGACAAAATTCCAGACAGGATTCTAGGCAAAGTTCTAGACAGAGTTCTAGACAGAGTTCTAGACAGAGCGGTTCACAGGGCTACAGCCAGAGCCACAGCATCACTGGCGGCAGCGACGAGGCAGCAGTCAAAGCCATTGGTCAAATCATTCATCAGGGCAACCAGATCGGCGTAGAATACGCTGACGCCCGGCGCTATCGCAGCGGCATCTGGCAAACTGCCCCGATCTTGCAAGCCCGCAACGAGTCAGGTGCGATCAGCCAGCTCCAGCACTTTCTCAACGAGCACGCTGATAAATACGTGCGGATCTTTGGCATTAATACCGCGATGAAGACGCGAATGGCGGCGACGACTATTCAGAAGCCGGGCAAACAAGATAGCAGTAGCCAGCATCAGTCAAAAGGCAGTCAGGGTCGATTTAGGCAAGATCCCATCAACGAGAATCCGCCCCATTACGACGATCCTGCTTATCTTCAGTCTCGCCAAGGCTACGGTGACAGCAGCGATCGCAGCGGCGGCAGTCTAGATCCGAAAATCATGGATCAAGTAACCCAGCTAGTTAATCAGGGCCACAAAATCTCCATTGAGTATGCCGACAAGCGGCGCTATCGCAGCGGTATTTGGAAAACGGGTGCGGCCATCAGCGCGCGGCGTCCGGCTGAAGCAATTTCGGCACTGGGTAAGCAGCTAGCGCAGCACCGAGATGACTATGTGAAGCTCGTTGGCATCGATCCGCAGGCAAAGCGTCGGGTGGTAGAGATAACCATTCAAAAGCCGGGCAAGGGGGTTTCTGGCACTGGCCCCGATCCCATCAACGAAAACCCACCCCACTATGATGACCCCGCCTATCGCGGTCAGCCTAGTAGCTATAGCAGCGATCGCTATAGCAGCGATCGGGTTGGCGGTGGTTACAGCAGCAGTGGCTACGACAGCAGCAATGGTGGCAATAACGGCGGCAGCGGCGGACTAGAATCCCAAGTGATGGATCAAGTCACGCAGTTAGTGAACCAGGGCCACCGCATTTCGGTTGAGTATGCTGACAAGCGGCGCTATCGTAGTGGCATCTGGAAGACTGGTGAAGCGATTGATGCCCGTCGTCCGGCTGAAGCGATCTCTGCATTGGGCAAGCAGCTAGCTCAGCATCAGGGCGAATATGTCCGTTTAGTCGGCGTCGATACGCAAGCCAAGCGCCGCGTCTTAGAAACGACTATTCAGCGCCCCTAAGCGACCTCCCCTAAGTGACTTCTAAGTGACTTGTAGTCACCGTCAGCACCCTGTAACCAACGTGACCCAAAGGGAACCTACTCTCGTCAGCTCAACCCATTACTGTGTGATGGGCGATGTCACCATAGACGAGTCGGCGGCGATCGCCCCCGGCGTGGTTTTACAAGCAGCTCCGGGCAGTCGTATTGCGATTGGTAAAGGCGCTTGCCTAGCTGCTGGCGTGTGTGTGCAGTCGCGAGCAGGTGTGCTGACGATCTCAGCAGGCGTCAGCCTGGGCGCTAACGTATTAGTCGTCGGGAAGGGCACTGTTGGTGCAAACGCCTGCGTGAGCCCAGGCACTACGCTGATCAATCCATCTATCGCTGCCGACAGTATATTGCCACCTGACACGTTAATTGGTGCTCAGTCGGGTTCAGCGCAGCGCAACGGCTACAGCAGCCTTCAATCGAACTCTCAGCCAAACTCTCAGCCAAACTCTCAAGCAGTCCGCACTCAACCAGAAACGTTCAAAAATACTTTCGTTGAGCCTGGGCCAGTCGGGCCTAAGCCCATATCGGTTCCTGATCTAAGCGATCAGTCCAGCACCTTTGTGCCGCCGACGCTGCTCAACCAGCCTTTCAACCAGCCCTTACCTCAGGCCAACGGGTCAGCGAACGGCAATCACGGCTCCTCAACTAATGGCGTACAATCAGGCTATGGCTCGTCATCACTCACTGCGCCTACCTCCAATCATCAGGTATATGGCAAGTCACAGGTGAACGAACTCATTTCAGCGCTGTTTCCCAACCGACAGCCGCTGAACGACAACTCCTCCTCTTAAACGTATGCAGTCAGATGCTACTCCCCTTCGCAAGCCAACCGTAACTGCCCGTAACTGGCTGCACGATACGGCGCTAGGTATGGTTTCGACAACGAGCTTCCCAGCGATTATTGGCACAGCCGACGCCATGATGAAGTCTGCCAACGTATTTTTGGTGGGCTACGAAAAGACCGGTGGCGGCCACTGCACAGTCATTGTCAGAGGCGGTGTTGCCGACGTGCGGATGGCGGTTCATGCGGGTGAAAAGACCGCTCAGCAGTTTGGCCAGTTTGTTTCCTCTTCTATGATTCCTCGGCCAATGGCCAACCTAGAAGCGGTTTTACCCATCACCGCCCGATTAGAAGATCTAGAAGGCGTAGGTCAGTCGATGAGCGGTAGCGCTATTGGCCTGCTAGAGACACGAGGATTTCCGGCGATGGTGGGAGCAGCTGACGCGATGACCAAGTCGGCTGAAATTACGCTGCTCTCTCATGAAACCATTGGCGAAGGGCTTTGTACAATTATTATCCAGGGCTCGCTCTCAAACGTAGTGATCGCCGTAGAAGCAGGTATGAACGAAGCTGAGCGTATTGGCGAACTCAACTCAGTGATGGTCATTCCCAGGCCGCTCGGCGAACTAGAGCGCAGCTTGCCCAAAGCTCAGACTGTCAAGGAGAAGCAGCCTCAGGCTGTGCGGCTACCGCTGAAGCTAGAAGAGCGTAAAGAGCGGCAGAAGGAGCTGATTCCGGCTAGAGCCCCGGAGCTAGAGACGATAGAGAGAAAGCAGTCTGTTCCGATTAAAGAATTAGAAACGGAAGAACTGTAAGAAGCTTAGCTTTCTCCCTTTGAAAATACTATGGCCCTTGATATGGCTGTGTTATGGCTTCGTTATAGGCCAGCTAAATGTCGCATCAGTTGATGAAATCTGTCGGGCCTTCATAGCCAGAAGCTGCTGCCAGTGTTTCTAGCGTTTGAGTGCCTTCTAAAAACTGACCGTTTACTTCCCAAGTGGGAAACCCTTTAATCTCTGGAATGGCCTGGCAGACTTCAGTTTGCGAATTTAGACCCTCTGGCGCACACTCGACGTAAGGCATTTGTGCAACTGCCTCTTGACCAAATAGCTGCTTTTGATCGTGGCAGTGGGGGCACCAGTAAGCGCCATACATATTGGCTCCAATGTCTTTAAGATGCTGCGCTAGTGCTATTTCGGCCTCTCCGGATGCCGTCGTAATTGCTGGGCCTGCGCCTTCAGCTTGCGTCCCGTCAGCGGCCTGCACACCAGAATTTAGCGGGCCACCGGGCACTGCGTAAATGCCGAAGGTAGCGACTAGGGCCAGCGTTGCCACGATCGCACCTGTAAACAAGAGCTGGCCGCGATCATCCCAGCGACGGCCTAGCAGCGTCAGCAAAAACATTAATACCGTCATGGTGGCTGAGGCAATGCAGTAGAGACAAACTGCCTTAATCTCAGTGGTCAGCACGTACATTAAAAAGCCGCTGAAGACCATCATGCCGGTCGCGCCGACGAACAAGAGTGGCCAGGTGAGGCTCTCTAGCTTGGTGCGCAACGCTTTGTTTTTTTCGACATTGACCAGCAGCGGCGCTACGGCTAGCACCAGCATAGACAGGTAGGCCAAAAAGCCAAACAGCGTCAGCGGTAGGCCAAAGACAGTTGCCCATTCGCTAGAGAGAACGCGATCGCACCCTCCCAAACAAGCCGCCGTTTTATTCATTAGCTTCACAGCGGTCAGGTAGCCAGTACCGGCTGCGCCAACGGCGGCGATCGCCCCAATCAGCGGGCGCGACCAGCGGTGAATCCAGAGTGTTTCCTGGCGACGGCGTCTCATAGCAAATGCCTGGGCGAATGCCTGGCGAGTAAAGTCTTTAAAAATCAACAGTGCTTGAAATTTTGGATCGAAAGTCCCTAAAGAATATTAGACAAAAATACCCGTGATCAAACAGCAATCTGTCACAGCTATTTAACCGGCTGTTTGACCCACGGCTGTCATCGTCGTTTGAGCTTTATCCAAGAAGCGGCTTAGCCGACTGGCAGCGATCGGTTCGCAGGCTTAATCACGTCATCCCGCTCTGCTAAACCCTGCGTCAGCGCCGTGACAAACTGCCGCACGCGAATCGGGTCAATCGACTGCTCAATTTGGCCTTTGCGCTTCAGCGAACTAGAGACAATCACCCCATCAGCAGAGCGAATTAGCTGCGGAATATTCTCCCAGCTGGCACCGCTGCCAATGAATACGGGCGTCTGCCCAGCGGCGGCTCGCGCTAGCTCTAGATCTTCTAAACTCGGCGGGCTGCCGGTGGCCCAACCTGACAAAATTACCCCGTCAGCTAACCCTCTAAAAATCGTATCCTGCACCGCTGTCGTTAGGTTAGGCGTTCCTAGCGGGCGAGCGTGCTTAACTAACACATCGGCCAAAATTTTGACATCGCTACCGAGCTCGCGGCGATAGCGCAAAATATTGTGAGCCTCGCCTTCAATCAGCCCCTGGTCGGTCGCCATCACGCCAGTGAGAACGTTAACTCGAATAAAGCTAGCTTCTGTGCAAGTGGCGATCGCCATCGCACTCCGGGCATCATTGCGCAATACGTTAATCCCAATCGGCAGCGGCACTAGCTGCTTCAGGCGCTGCACCACCAGGCTCATCGCGCTGACGACCGCCGGGTCTACCTGCGACTTAGGAAAAGGTGCATCAAAAAAATTTTCTACAATCAGGCCATGAACGCCGCCTGCTGCTAGGGCCGTCGCCTCTTGCTCAGCGCGGGCAATCACCGCTTTTAGATCGCCTTGCCAGCGCGGAGAAGTTGGCAAGGGCAGCAGATGAACAACGCCAATGGCAGGATTGGCCGTTCTAAAAATCTGGGTTAAGTCCACGGGGTTATTATCTCGGACTCGTCACGTCGTTGGTTTTATCGAGAGGGGGTCGTCAGGGCCATCGGCGATCGCGTCAAGACCTCGATCTACCTTAACAGTCAATGCTGAGAGTTTGAGCTGAAGTTTGGCGGACAGTCGCGGTCGCGCGGTTACGGGCGATTTTTCTCTCGTCAATTGTGTAGTTATGTTATGATTTTGGAGCAGAGGATTGCTTTTTGCTTCAGGTTCTTGAAATCAGGGCTTTAGGGTTGCCTAGTGCCGACTTCAGTTCAGGGATAGCTTTGGTCAAGCCGTATGGGGCCATTCACAGAGCGATCGCTACACCTGCTTTGTGTCAGATTGGGCTAGTACGACTATTTAAACCGAGAGCATTTCATGGGACAAAAACCCACCATTGCAGTTTCGCACCTGGGCTGTGAGAAAAACCGAGTAGACAGTGAGCACATGCTCGGCTTGCTCGCAGAAGCGGGCTATGGCGTCGGTGCCAACGAAGAACTTGCTGACTACGTGATTGTCAACACCTGTAGCTTTATTGAGTCGGCTCGAGAAGAGTCTGTGCGCACGCTAGTAGAGCTAGCCGCCGCCAACAAAAAAATTGTGATTACTGGCTGCCTGGCTCAGCACTTTCAAGGGGAGCTGCTGGCAGAAATCCCTGAAGCAGTGGCGCTAGTCGGCACAGGTGACTATCACAAAATAGTCGAGGTCATCGAGCGAGCCGAGACGGGCGAGCGTGTTCAAGAAGTGTCGGCTGAGCCTACGTATATTGCTGATGAAACCGTGCCCCGCTATCGCACCACTTCAGAAGGGGTGGCCTATGTGCGAGTTGCTGAAGGCTGCGACTACAAATGCGCCTTTTGCATTATTCCGCATCTGCGCGGTAAGCAGCGATCGCGCCCCATCGAATCAATCGTAGCCGAGGCCCATCAGCTCGCAGCTCAAGGCGTCCAAGAAATTATACTGATTTCTCAAATCACCACTAACTACGGCGTCGATATCTACGGTAAGCCCAAGCTAGCAGAGCTGTTGCGCGCCCTGGGCGAAGTCGATGTGCCTTGGGTGAGAATGCACTACGCCTATCCAACGGGTCTGACTCCGGCTGTGATTAGCGCCATTCAAGACACGCCTAACGCCTTGCCCTATCTCGATTTGCCCCTCCAGCACTCCCATCCAGAAGTCCTGCGGGCAATGAACCGCCCCTGGCAAGGACAGGTCAATGACCAGATTATTCAAAATCTCAAGCAAGCGCTGCCCGAAGCCGTCTTGCGAACCACCTTCATTGTCGGCTTTCCTGGCGAAACCGACGAGCACTTTGAGCACCTTCAAGCCTTTGTCAAACGGCATCAGTTTGATCACGTTGGCGTCTTTACCTTTTCCCCCGAAGAAGGCACCGCCGCCTATGACCTGCCGAATCAAATTGAGCAGTCCGTCAAAGACGCTCGCCGTGACGCGCTGATGATCGCTCAGCAAGAGATCTCCTGTCGGCGCAACCAAACTCAAGTGGGCCGCGTCGTTGACGTGCTGATCGAGCAAGAAAATCCATCAACGGGCAAATTAATTGGCCGCAGCGCCCGGTTTGCCCCCGATGTTGATGGTCTGGTGTATGTCAAAGGTCAGGCCGCGCTAGGTCAGCTAGTGCCGGTTACTATCGAATCGGCAGATGCTTACGACCTGTTTGGCGCTGTCATCGTCGCGCCAGTCTTAGCCGTAGCCCCTGGCTAGCCCCGGCGCAGCTAGCTTCAAGTCTCACTCTCATTAGGAACACAATGACCTCTTCATTTGCTGATTTAGGACTCTCCCTTGATCGCGTCAAACATTTGAACGATATGGGCTTTACTAAGCCAACAGCAATTCAGGCTCAGGCCATTCCCCATCTGATTGCCGGTCACGATGCCGTCGGCCTAGCGCAAACAGGAACTGGAAAAACAGCGGCTTTTGCGCTACCGATTTTGGAGCAGGTCAATGTGACTAATCACTGCGTGCAGGCGCTGGTCTTGACTCCAACTCGGGAGCTGGCGATGCAAGTAAGTCAGGCGATGCAGGGCTTTACGATAGATCGGCGGCTGCAAGTTACCGCTGTTTATGGCGGCCAGTCGATTGGGCAGCAGCTCAGTCGTCTAAGAAGAGGATCTCAGGTCGTCGTCGGCACGCCTGGCCGGGTGATTGATCTGATTGATCGGGGAGGGCTGGTGCTCGATCAGCTCAGCGTCATGGTGCTGGATGAAGCTGATGAAATGCTCAATATGGGCTTTATTCAAGATGTAGAAAAGATTTTGTCTCATACGCCTGACGAGCGGCAGACGGCCTTTTTCTCAGCCACGATGGAGCCCGCTATTCAAAAGCTGGCTGCTCGCTTTTTGAAGTCTCCGGTGACGGTTAGCGTAGAGCCGCAAAAGGCTTCGACTGCCCGCATCAAGCAAATTGCCTATGTGGTGCCCAAAGGGTGGACTAAGCCGAGAGCGCTGATGCCCATTTTAGAGATAGAAGACCCCGAATCGGCCATTATTTTTGTTCGTACGCGGCGCACAGCGGCTGATCTTACCCGTCAGCTACAGGCAGCGGGCCATAGTGCTGACGAGTATCATGGTGATCTGACTCAGTCTCAGCGAGAGCGGTTGCTACAGCGCTTCCGTCAGCGGCAGGTACGCTGGGTAGTGGCGACTGATATTGCGGCGCGGGGCATCCATGTTGACGACCTTAGCCATGTTATTAACTATGAGCTGCCAGATAACTTAGATAGCTATGTCCACCGGATTGGTAGAACAGGTCGCGCTGGTAAAGAGGGCCGTGCTGTTTCGATTGTGAGCCCGTTAGAAAAGTACAAGCTCAACCGAGTGGAAAAGCGGTTTCACAAGCCGGTGGAATACTGTAAGGTGCCGACCCAGGCAGAGATTGCTGCGCGTCATCTAGAAAAGCTACAGACCCGAGTAAGAGAAGCGATCACTAGCGAGCGCGTAGCCTCGTTTCTACCGATTGTGTCTCAGATGGGCGAAGAATACGATATTCGCACGATTGCGGCAGCAGCGCTACAGATGGCCTACGACCAGGCAAAACCCACTCAGCTGCGGGCAGAGGAGTATGCTGACAAGCCTAAGCCCAAGCCGAGCAAACTGCGCGGCGGCAATGAAGCTGCTGCTCAAGAGAATCGCGTTTCGACTTCTTGAGTAGTGGAAAGCAGGGGGGCGATCGCGCTGTCTACACTCTCAACGCAAAGTCTATCAAGTGCACTGAGAAAAATGCACTGAGAAAATGCACTGAGAAAAATGCGGTTTGGAAGATTTGAGGCTCTATTCATTGAAGTGGCCGTAATTTTTGTGCGAAAGTTATCTGGGCGGCTCGATCTTTGCTGACAGAGCCCAACTGCGGCGCTGTTTTTCTGCTCGCGCCGGTGCGGGCTTTATCTAGTTTTCTATGTCTGCTTTTACGCCCAAAACCTGGCCGTTTTCGCTTGATTTGCTCCCTGATGAAGCTTATCTGGTGGGGGGCAGTGTGCGCGATCGCTTGCTTCACCGCCAGTCTGCCTACCTCGATCTCGATTTTGTGCTGCCTCAAGATGCGGTGAAAACAGCGTCGATGATCGCCCAATCCTGCAAGGCAGGGTTTGTCGTGCTGGATCGGGCGCGGCAGATTGCCCGAGTTGTGTTTGAGCAGGTGACGGTAGATTTTGCCCAGCAGCAGGGCGATAGTTTGGAGGCCGATTTGCGCAGGCGAGATTTTACAGTGAATGCGATCGCCTACCACCCCCATAGCCAAACGCTGATCGACCCGCTAGCGGGCAAAGCTGATATCGCCAGCAAAACCATTCGCATGGTGAGCTATAAAAACCTAGTCGCCGATCCGCTTAGACTGATGCGAGCCTACCGCCAGGCTGCTCAACTCGGGTTTGCCCTAGCGCCCGCCACCCAATTGGCAATCAATCAGCTATCGCCCCATCTGGCCACTATTTCAATTGAGCGGGTACGCCAAGAGCTAGACGCTCTGCTCAGCGTTTCGGCAGGCACCGACCAGCTCACGCCGATTTTGCACAGCCAGCTACTGCAATTTTGTCTACCTCATTTCAACGCTTGCAGCATTGAGCAGATAGTGGCGATTGACCGGGCGACAGAGCAACTGACCAAAGACCTGCCTGCCCAAGCTGAAAGGCTGAGAGGCTGGCTCAAGCCCGTCCCGGCTGGCTTTTACCGCAGCTGGATTAAGATAGCCAAGCTGAGCCGCCTGATTGGACAAGATGAGGCTACCGCCGCCGCCGACCTCGCAACGCTTAAATACAGCCGCACTGAGGCTCAAACTGCGCTGACCTTAGTCCGCTTGCAGCCTGAGATCGAGAGAATGTGTCGAGGGCCGCTGAGTCAGGCGCAGCAGTTTTTTCTCTTCAAAGCAGCCGGAGAGAGTTTCCCGGCGGTGTTTTTGTTGGGGCTGGCTCAAGGCGTGAGCATGACAGTACTACAGCCAATGATCAAAAGGTTTTTAGATCCAAACGATCCGATCGCTCACCCTCAAGTGCTGCTCACTGGTCGCACGCTGATCAAACGTTTGGCTATGAAACCTGGCCCCGAGATTGGAAAATTGCTCAAGGCGGTAGAGCTGGCCCAAGCGAATGGCGAAGTTAGCGGTCGGGAGGAGGCGATCGCCTGGGTCAAACAGTTCAAGCTCTAAAATAGACCTACAGCGAAGAGACCGACTGCTGCGATCGCACATCCATTTTGTGAGCCAAACTGCCCTCTGTCCAATCGAGAGGATGCGCCTCGCTAGCCGGAACAACACTCACTACAGACTGACGGCTGGCTGCGTGAGCTGCTACCCGTTTGACTGGCTGCGGTCTAGAGACCCGGCTGGTCGGTGCTGCTCGCTGCGCGGTAGACCGGGAAGCCAATACGCGACTGCTGGCAGCCGCAGACTTGGGCGCAGCGGCCATGACTGGCTGCGGACGCGGACGACGCTTTTTAGGCTGGCCTTGGTTTGCAGAGCTGTGAGCTACCGGACGAAGATCCAGTGGCGCTGTTGCTCTAGCAGTCGATTGGGCCGATTTGGTCGATCTGACCGTAGGCGATTGGCTGGCGCGCGCTTTGACTAGGTGAGCTGCTGAGCGAGAAGTAGCTGTCTTGACTGGCTTGCGATCGCTCCCCTTCTGGATAGACTGATTTGACCGGCTGGGCGCTTCAGCATCAATACGCACCTTGCGAATTTTGCCGCGCGCCTCTCCTCGGGAGACGCTACGCGATCGCGCTGCTGCCAGTCGCACCCTGGCCCGCTGCCTCGATATCGCCAAACAGCCCGCTGCGCAAGTGCCCACCAGTGCCCCGACAGGCCAAGCCGGAAAATTTGAATGGTTGTTTCCAGTATCAGCCGGTGCGACTGGAGTCGCAGCCGATGGAGCCGTCTCGGCATCCGCTGCGGCAATGTCGTCAGCGCCCTGTTCAATATTGATGAACGAATCCTTGGCCACCGAGGTGATTTCGGCTGTCGGCTCAGGCAGCTCCATCGTTAGCTTTCTCGGGCTGACCATGCCCTCTATGGCTACCGCCGCCCCTAGCATAGAGACCAGCCACAGGCCAGCTACTAGCACCCAGGGCCTCACTAATAAAAGGTTAAATGCTATTTGCGATCCTTTCGACTGCTTTAAATTTGACTGCTTTAAATTTGACTGCTTTAAATTTGACTGCTTTGCGACAGAAGGAGGAACACCTGCATCTAGCGGCGCACTTACCTGTGGCCTGTTCGTCTGGGAGGGCTTTCTCTTCGGTAGCTGGTTTGATAGTTGCTTGAGAGGATTAATGCTTTGAAGCTTTAACTGCTTATTCAACTGCTTAAGCGAGGCCATAGGCCGCTTCACCTTGCTCAATCTCTCTGACGGACTATTCATGTTAAAGGATTCCCCTTGAGAGCCTTCTGTCCAAAAGATACCGGAATTGTAGAGGCATCTTAAACGATTGGCTAGCTTTAGGCCAGTTTTTCTTTGAGTCTGGTCTAAAAACCCATATTTCTTCGTCTTATTAAAATCGCCAAAATCGCTCCAGACAGTCGCTGAGTGCCTTCGTCTGTAATCTCTATGGCCCACAATCTCTATAATTTGAGCTAACCATCGTTTAGATGGGCTAATTTGGGCGATTCGGTTTGAGCCGGTCAGCTTAGGCGATCTGCTATCAGCTAACGCAATTCCAAGGCTGGTAAATATTTGCCGGGGTCTTGAGCAACCCAGCCCGCCGCAGAATTGGTGCGCACCTCAAAATATAAAGATGTAGGCGCATCACGCCCCACCCTGCCTACAACTGTCGCCGCTGCCACCGACTGACCCACCGATACTGAAATCTCACTCAAATTGACATAGCGCGTTTGCAGACCCTGCGCATGGTTGATCACTACCATCAACCCGTAATCGGCTTGCTCTCCGGCAAAAGCAACCGTGCCACTTTCGACAGCTAGCACCTCGGTAGGGCGAGGAATAGCAAAGGCAATGCCGCTGTTGAAAACCAGTTCGTCTCGGGTGGAATGGGGCTGCCAACCATAGCTGCTGGCAATATCTGCCGGTGCCGCTAAGGGATAGCCCGGTAATGACACGATCTGAGGGCGACTGGCCACTGTAGTAGTGAGCGCACCCGGAACAAAAATACGGCTGGGTACTTCGGCAGCGCAGCCATTCACTTCAAATAGCAAATCGGCGCGGCTGCTGTACCGCTCCGCTAGCGACTGCCAGCTCTCGCCGGGACTGGCATTGACGACCATGCCATCAAAGGGGGAATTCGCAGATTTGCGCCGGGAGAAAGGCTGCTGTCGGGGTTAAACCGGGTCAGGGTCGCTGGCTGCAAGCGATAGCTGGCCGCTATGCTATCGAGGCTGTCACCTGCGACCACTCGGTGAGTGCGCATCTGGTCTAGAGCGGCAGCGCAGCTGGTGTTGGCTACAGCTGGTGAGTGAGTCCCCATTACGAATGGGGCTACTAGCCCGGCACTGATCATTTGCACGGCTTTGAAGAAATTTGACTGAGCTTGTGAAGTCTGGCTGCGGGGGGAATTTGCCATTAAAATCGATGAAAACTTCTGAATTTGAGGTGTCTGGCCTTTGCTGTACGCCCATGCAATCGGGCTGAGTAGATGCAGACTCAGTTAAAGTATTGTTCTACCGAGGCCCGCCGCTATCTGGAATCTGGGAATTTTACGCTGCACTTAACTTTAGCGAATTGAACGGCTTGTTTGGCTGATATGACTGGCTAGATAAACTAACTCAATGGATGGACTGACGAATTGAACAGGGCAGTCTCTCAGGAGACCTGTACGGCTGGTTACGACTATCTTCTAAGCGGGTATAGACCGTCAAAATAGTGGAAACGTCTCTATACTTTGGGAGGGGAAGCTGATTTTGCGGATTATTTTATAAAAGGACGACGGAACATGGGGGTTTCTCCTAAATACCTGGGGCTCGGTGGAGTCATGCTGCTGCTGGGCACGGGGGCGGGTTGGGTGGGTCATGCCTATATCTCCTCCGGCCAAAATCCAACAGTGCTCCGTTCTGAGCGGCTTCTGCCCGCAGCGATTCCGGCATCTCAGGAGGCGATCGCCCAGGCCGCTCCCTCTTCTAGCCTACCGATTGACTCTAATTTTATTGCGACGGCGGCTAACCGAGTAGGGCCTAGTGTTGTGCGTATTGATGCCTCGCGCGCTGTCACCGGCTCAGCTGACTCCGGGGAGCGACGCTTGTTTAAACGATTTTTTGGCGAAGACTGCACCGCAGTTGCCAGAGCAGCCTGAATTACCAGAGCATATGGAACGCGGGACGGGCTCTGGGTTTATTCTCAGCTCTGATGGCAAACTGCTCACCAATGCTCATGTGATTGAGGGCGCAGACACAGTAGAGGTGACCCTTAAAGATGGCCGCAGCTTTGTCGGAGAAGTGATCGGCGCGGATCCGGTGACTGATGTCGCGGTGATCAAAATTGAAGCGACCGATTTACCGGTTGCGCCGCTGGGTAATACGGCAGATCTCTCACCGGGGCAGTGGGCGATCGCCATTGGCAATCCGCTCGGCCTAGACAATACGGTCACCGCTGGCATTATTAGCGCCCTAGATCGCTCTAGCACGCAGGTCGGTATTGCCGATAAGCGGGTGCAGTTTATTCAAACGGACGCGGCGATTAACCCTGGCAACTCCGGCGGGCCGCTGCTCAATGCTAGCGGTGAAGTGATTGGTATGAATACGGCAATCCGCGCTAATGCTCAGGGCTTAGGGTTTGCCATTCCGATTGAGACGGCCAAGCGCATCTCTGACCAGCTGTTTGAAACGGGCGAAGTGCAGCATCCCTACTTAGGGATTCAGATGGTGAATTTGGATAAGGAAATTCGCGATCGCATCAATCAAGACGAAGAGATCGGCGTCAAAATCAGCGAAGAACAGGGCGTTGTCATCGTCAAAGTGATGCCGGGTACGCCTGCCGAAGCTGCTGGCCTAAAACAGGGCGATGTGATTAGACGAATTAATAACAAGGCGGTACTCACCGTCACCGATGTACAGTCTCAAGTAGAAAGCAGCGGCATTGGCGAAGATCTTCAGGTAGAAGTCATCCGTGCGGGCAAATCACAAAAAATCGGGGTTAAGCCCACCGCGCTGCCGCCCGAGTTGCAGTAAATGGTAGACACTACAGTCATCTTCTCGCGAGTAGCCTGCGAATTTCTGAACCCGTAGCCGGAAGAGAGTAGCTGGGCAACGCGCTGGCTGGCTGGCGGCGGTGACGCTTCCATTTAGTGACGCTTCGGCGGGTGATGTTTTGGTTGATTGCTCTGGTTGATTGCTCTGGCTGATTGCTCTGGCTTACTGCTCTTCGGTTTTGAGCGAGTCTATCTCTAAATCGAGCGAGCCAGAGAGGTTAGTCTCTAGCTCCATGCGCTGCTCCATCTGTCGCAAAAAGTAGCCAGTCATCATGGCAGAGGCTAGCAGCCCCGCTAAATTTTCCCGGTCGGTGCTGATCTGCACGTTGAAGCCGTCTGCCGGTAAGACACCGACCAACCCTTGCACGTTGTGAGAAATAATCTGCTTAATTTCGCCGCTGACTGATTGCGCAACCCGACTGAGCACTTCGGGGGGCTGGTGCTGCAAGTAGTTCAGAAGCTCGTTGGATTTGCTGTCCTCTGCATTCAGGCTGATGAAGTCTGCACTTTCAGGATTAAAAACCATTAGAGATATCGCATAACGCCTTTAGCTTGACCGCCAAAACCTAGATTGAACGGGATAACTTTCCACCTGCACGGATCGGCCCGTTCCGTCACAATCTACAGTTTCCAGCGATGGCTAGGGACAGCTTAGCGAATAATGGGTCGGTTCGTCATTCTCTCAGGCTTTAGCAGGGCTGTTCAGACGGTGATTGGGGAGCCGTTTCACTTATTTCGCTCTCTGCGCTTACCGCAGCGACGGTCTCAGGCAAGTCATCTGTGGGCTCTGCTTCAGCAGACGCTACTGTAGGCGCTACAGATGCTGTAGCTGCGCCATCGCTAATGGGCTGCGGCAGTCTGAGGTTGCTGATTTGCGGCAGCTTGTCAATTTCAAAGTGCTGATAAAACTTTTCGGTGATCTGTAGCCAAGAAGATCGTCCGTCGGCCTGGCGACGCTTACGCACAAAGCCCTGATCGACTAGGTCAGGCACATGCTGATAGACGCCCGATCCGCGTAGCTCGACTAGATCGCTCTGAGCTATAGGGCCGCGTAGGGCAATGGCTGCTAGCGTCCGTAGCGCGCCTAGTCCAATGTCTAGCGGTACTAAAGTATCGACTAAGGGCTTGTAGATTTCCCGCAGTTGGAGGGCGTAGCCTTCTTCGGTTTCGGTAATTTCTAAGGCACCTTCTCTATGGGCGTAGTCTCCCATCAGTTCGATGAGCCCTTCTTCTGCGGTATCGCGATCGCACCGAGCAAATTCTGCAATCTGGCCGATTTTTAGAGGCTGCGCTTTGAGATAGAGAATCGCTTCAATCGTGCTGGCCAGCCGAGACATATCTATTCCACTTACATCATCTACTGCTTTTTTTAATCTAGATTGCGGCCCGTCAGTTCGACAAAGATGTCTTCTAAATTGGCAGGTCGCGTCATCATACCGGTTTTGTCTGGCTGCTGGTCAAGATACTGGTTGGCTTCGGCTAGGGTAGGAAAAAAGAGATACTCCCAGCGATTGTCGGCGGCGACATCATCAGTAGCGCTCTGCTGCTTCATTACTAGCCCTTCCCCGTGCTTTTGTCGCAGTTCTGAGAGGGTGCCGCTTTCGATTAGCTGGCCTTGATCCATAATGCCAATGCGATCGCACAAATACTCCACTTCTTCCATATAGTGAGTGGTTAGCAGCATCGTCATGCCCTGCTCTCGGTTGAGCTCTCGGATAATTTCCCATAGCCGTCGCCGCGTCTGCGGATCGAGCCCGACTGTCGGCTCATCTAAAAATAAAATGCTGGGCTGATGCAGCAGCGCCCGCGCAATTTGCAGCCGTCGCTTCATGCCGCCAGAGAGGGTTTTGGCTTTGTCTTGAGTGCGATCGCTCAAGCCCACGTAGCCCAGCCACTGACGAATGTCAGCCTGCCGCTGAGCTGCCGGAATATGGTGCATCCGGCCATGAAATTCCATATTTTCCCAGACCGTCAGATCCGCATCTACACTCACCTGCTGTAGCACCACCCCGATCTTGCTGCGAACCTGCGCTGGCTGCCTGCTGACATCGTAGCCCGCCACCACAATATCGCCCTGAGTGGGCTGCGCCAGAGTCGTCAGCATCCGAATCGTAGTAGATTTTCCGGCCCCGTTTGGCCCTAATAGCCCAAAAATCTCACCGGGATGAATCGCCAGTGATAAATCATTGACCACACAGATATTGTTATAAACTTTGTGAACGTTTTGCAGAGAAACTGCTGCAACCATCGACTTCGCCCCATGCTGTCTCTATCCAGCCTATAGCAATCGCTCCTCTCCTATACAAGTCCAATACATCGCCCCTCTATGCGAGCCCGAATTGATAATCAAGTCCTATTCCTTCGCAATGAAGACGTCCCGCCCTACAAAAAAAAGGGGTCAATTGTTCGCAATAGCTACTTCTGGGCGCTTAAATCAATTGCTGATCGAGCCCCTTTAAAAAAGAGTGGGAGTTTGAAGAAAGCGTCTGGATCGCCCTAACGCGAATGCTCACTTCTTTTGCAGAATCGGGCTATCTGGGGCTAAAAGAAACCCAGTTAGAATTTTTGCCTGACGACGAAATTCCACCCAGGCTCAAGCCAATGGCAACCTGGTACGACCCAGCAGAATACGACTCGGCAGACTGCGAATCGGCAGACTGCGACGAAGCGACGAATGACTGGCAATAGCGGCCCCCGACCCGGCAATTCGGCCTAAAATTGGCTTTAAGTTGGCTTGAAGAAAAACCAGCTTTAAAAAAAGGCCGGGCAACCGATGCCCAGCCCTTTGATCTAAAAAATGCAGCATCTTGCTACCCACTAAGCCAATAGCAAGATATTAGGTTCGTCGGCTTACTACATCAGCCCTAGCTGAGACAAAACGCCGTTACCGGTCACATACTCAGTGATCAGAGCAGCTACGAAGCCAATCATCGCCAGTCGTCCGTTCCAGGTCTCAGCGAACTCAGTAAATCCTACCTTGGGAGCGTTGTCGTTCATTGTCTGTATCCTCATTGGGTTAACACGTAGCTTTTCTACCGGGCACTGCCTGCGACCGTACAAAAACTATGTAAACAAATGTTAACTGATCCCAAAGGGATGTCCACCCTTTTAGCGCGATTCACCCAAAGATCCGTATAGCGGTGGGCGGTGGGTCGTATCCCTTTACACTTCCAACCCCTGGCGCTCATTATCTGCAAACCTCAACAGACATCACGAATTTTGCAGCACTTGGTCTCCTGAGGCGATCGCCTGCCGTTCTTTATCCAGCCGTCGTTTGCGTGCATACAGCTGAATGGTTACAACAAAAGACAGGACTAGCCCAGCCATCAGCCAAGTTGTCGCCCCTGTCGGAAAGCTGTTTTGGAAAATAACTAGCAGCACGATCGCCACTAGCAGCAGGGTAGGCGCTTCGTTTAGAGCCCGCAGCTGCTTCGGCCCCCACCGACACTCGCCTTGCTCCAGCTTTTTCATCAGCCGCGAGCAGTAGTGGTGATAGCCCAGCAGCAGTGCTACAAACCCTAGCTTGGCGTGCATCCAGCCCTCATGCAGCACATCAGGGCGCTGCCACAGCAAGCCAGCCGCCATCGCCACCGTTAAAATCATCCCCGGTGTGGTGATAATTCTCAGCAGGCGCTTTTCCATCAGGCCGTACTGCTTTTTTAAAATGCTGCGGGCGGGTTCGGGCTCTTCCTCGGCCTCCACATGATAGATAAATAGGCGCACCAGGTAAAACAAGCCTGCAAACCAGACCACCACGCCAATAATGTGAAACGATTTGAACCAGTAGTAAGCCATCCAATCCATCGAAAGTAGCAATTACTCTATTTTCCGCTAGCAGCTTATATTTTGATCGTCTAGCTCATAGGTTCTTAACGTTATTCCTGATCCGGTTGGATCTGCGCCCATGAAAGTCACCTGGCAACCCGTCAAAGACTACGAAGATATTCTCTATCACAAGGCCGATGGCATCGCCAAAGTCACCATCAACCGCCCCCATAAGCGCAATGCTTTTCGGCCTAAAACCGTCTTTGAAATGTATGACGCCTTTTGCGATGCCCGCGAAGACACGACGATTGGGGTAGTTTTGCTAACCGGCATGGGGCCGCATAGCGACGGCAAGTACGCTTTTTGCTCAGGCGGCGACCAGAGCGTGCGCGGCGCGGCAGGCTATGTCGGTGACGATGGGGTGCCTCGGCTGAATGTGCTAGATCTGCAACGGCTGATTCGCTCAATGCCCAAGGTTGTGATTGCTTTGGTGGCTGGCTATGCCATTGGCGGCGGTCACGTGCTGCACTTAATCTGCGATCTGAGCATTGCTGCTGATAACGCCGTTTTTGGACAGACTGGCCCCAAAGTGGGCAGTTTCGATGGCGGGTTTGGGGCTAGTTATTTAGCGCGTGTGGTCGGTCAAAAAAAGGCAAGAGAGATATGGTTTTTGTGCCGCCAGTACGATGCGCAGCAAGCCCTGGATATGGGGTTAGTCAACACTGTGGTGCCCATTGAACGGCTAGAGGCTGAGGGCATTGAGTGGGCGCAAGAAATTTTGCAGAAAAGCCCGATTGCTATTCGCTGTCTCAAGTCCGCTTTTAATGCCGATTGCGACGGGCAAGCCGGGCTACAGGAGCTAGCTGGTAACGCAACTTTGCTCTACTACCTCAGTGAAGAAGGGGCTGAAGGCAAGCAGGCTTTCTTAGAAAAACGTCCGCCCGACTTTAGGCAATATCCTTGGTTACCTTAAGTAAGTTTTATACCTGTAAAGAATGCGTAATTTAGATTAACAAAGGGTTGCAGTAGCGATCGCTATCTCTCTCATAAAAATGCTGTACACCAGAGCAGTGACTTAGCAAAGATCAGTGAGTTTCTCGGATTTCAAAGATACCTTTAGATGCTTAAGCCTAACGAGATCGCTAACAGCAACCTTCCTGTGGGATCACCAACACTAACGAGCTAAGACAATCTCTGAGATTGATTAACGGGCAATCTCTGCCAGGGTAGGCGATAGGGCTGGCCTAGTCGAGGTGACAGCGCTGGTAGTGAGCGCTGAGGTAGACCAGGCTTTGATCCCCGCTATCGGCTTATGCGTATTCTGAAAAGGCTTCTCAAACGGCGAGGCCGCCAAGCAGCAAATTTTCCATTGAGAATTGACAGGTGCATTGAGCTGACTGCACTGCCCACCGCGACGCCCTTCGTGAGTGTAGAAGCGACACAGTCCGCAGCGAGATAAGCCACACTTTGAAGCTGCCATAATCGGTATTTCTTATTTTCTCAGGTTGCTCATTTATCATGGCTTAACTGAGAAAATCAATTCTGAATGTTACGAAACCTAGATCTATTGACAGGAAAGGCAAAAGCAGCAGACATCGATGCGCTTTTGCCTTTATGTTTTCTTCAGGTTTTCTTTAAGAAGCGATACACCCAGCCTATCGGGGCTCTAGCGAATTCTACTGAAAAGATATGTTTGGGGATCGATGATTTAAATTTGCTTCAAGCGATTAACCTGTGTTCACTCTAAATTAATAGATCCGTAATCTTTCTGAGTAGACAGATTTGTCCTTTAAGAGTTTTCTAAAGATGGATCTTTGTAGTTTTTTAATGCCACTGTTTAGCGGCGCACAGGGCGCAGATAGCCCAGCGATCTAGCTCACCTGTAGGGCAGCGGCAGCGGCATTGCGGACATATTGCCTGAGTAGCCTGCATTTGTCGGATGGCGATCGCCCAGCGCTGAAAGGCCGTGTCAGGCGTTTGCGCGATGACCGCAGGCAAACTGGGTACATTACCTACGTAGCTAGGATGCTGCTGAGTTTCTTTATCAACCAGGGGTAAAGCACTGGACTGAGCCCATTGTGCAGACGAAAAACGAATGTTTTCTAAAGGTTGCGGCTGGTGGTGGTTGAGCTTGCGCAAAATCTTAAACCGCTCGTAGGAAAGCGTTTGTGCCCAAACCGCCGTCGCCGTCGCTACGTAGAGAACTGAGCGCTGAATGCTAGTGGGGCGGGTTTGCCTGGCTACGGCAAACCCCACTGCGCTCTGCCAGTGCTGCAATACCAGCCGAAACTGTCGCTGCACCTGCCAACTTTGCTGTCCCTCTAGTCCCTTAATCAGTCCACTGAGGTCTTCTAATCCCATTGTTTTGCTGCCACAAGCGATAGTCTGCTGCCTAAATTTGACTGGGAGTTTCTAAGTTTGCGTGTTATTACGTATCTCATTCACTATGCCTGTCTTTATAGCAACATTCAGTAGTTGTCCGTATTGACCCCAGCTATTCTCTCTGATTAACATATTTTGATTCATTTGCTGATCTCTCAATGACCCTTACTCAAGCGTTCGTTATGACACAGCAGCCCGCCTCCAGTAGCCTCCCTCCTCAGCTGCGGGCTGTTTTGGGCAGTCTCACCATTAGCTTAGAAGCTGAGCTTAACCGCTATCGTCGTAATCGTTTTACCTTAGGCTCAGCTCACGGTGACTTGTTTGCTGGTTTAGAAGACGCTGCTTTTGATCTAGATTCGGTTGAGCTGCCTGTTACTGTGCCTGCTCTCGCCACGCCCGTTCCTCTGCCAGCCCTTCCGCCTAATCGAAAGCTATTGGCAGCGCCAGCGGCTCGCGCTGATCTGTTAGGGCCCGTCGCAAAAGACAAAATCCCTCAAGTGGCTACCACCAGTGCTGTCCTGCCGGGTTCTTTGGTCAAGGCGTTAGCTGGTTCGGCTGATGGTCAGTGGCCAAGCAGTACTGGTGGCATTGCGATTGCCAGCGGCTACATGGTCTCTTCTGAACAGCTCATTGAGAGCCTAATAGAGGTGCCTGACTTGCCTAACCCGGTCAATCCGGCAGTTGGCCCTAATCGCAAGACGGTTTCCCTGTTAGTAGGGGCGGCTTTAGGCTTTTTAGGGCTGATAGCAGGACTGGGCGCTAGCTATTTGATGTCTAACCCAGCGGTAGCTCAGCAGCTAGCCGATAGACTCCAGGGGCATAAACTGGCGATCGCTACGACCTCTCAGCCAACCTTTGATCCGCCTGGCCCCGACCTATCGGCCAGCGAGTTTGTCCATCTCAATCTCAACAACCTCAGCTCTCTGAAGATGCCTCAAACAGCACCCCAAACAGCGGTTGATCCGCAGACGCTACCCGTTGGCCCCTCTGCCACGACAGCGCTCCCCCCGATTGCCAGCGAGAGTGCTAGCACCGCTTCCTCAGGGCTCAATGCTTCTAGTGCTAACCAGCGCCCGGCAGGAATCCAGGCGTTGGCGATTCCCGCTGGTATGACTTACTACGTCACAGTGCCGTTTACAACCGAGCAAGGTCTGCTTGAAATTCGTAAGGCAGTAGATGCCGCCTTTGTCCGCCAGTTTGCTGATGGCAATCGTATCCAGCTAGCGGCTTTTAACAATCCTGAGTCGGCTCAGCAATTTATTAAAGATATCAAGGCCCGAGGAATTGACGCCCAAGTCTATGGGCCTACGGCTGAGTAAGGCGGCCTCGATAGCGGGTCTATATTGCCTCTACATTGCCTTCTGCTACTGAAGCCTTTTCCCTAATCGAACAGAAAGCAATGGCCCGTCAGTCGCATCAGAAGCTTGCTATGCTGCTAGCTAGGTGTTACTGAATCACTTGCTGGCTTATGGGACTGCTAGATCGGATTTCTCGCCTGGTTCGAGCCAATTTTAGTCGGGCTGTTAGCGGCGCTGAAGACCCCGAAAAAGTCTTGCAGCAGGCGGTGATAGATATGCAGAGTGACTTGGTCTCACTGCGGCAGGCCGTCGCTCAGGCGATCGCCACCCAAAAACGCACCGAGAGACAGTCTGAGCAGGCCGCTCGCACCGCCCAAGAGTGGTACAACCGCGCTCAGTTAGCCTTGCAAAAAGGCGACGAGCCAATCGCTCGCGACGCCCTTACTCGACGGCAAACCTATGCCCAAAGCGCGCACACGCTGAGCGCCCAGATCGCCGAGCAAAAAGACATTGTCCAAAGGCTCAAAGCCAATATGAGCACCCTAGAGGGCAAAATTACCGACGCCCGCACCCGCAAAGACATGTACATTGCCAGAGCTAGGGCCGCCCAGTCGAGCGCCCGGATCAATGAAATGATTGGTCAAGTAGGGACAGCAGGCGCATTAGGAGCCTTTGAACAAATGGAAACTAGAGTGCTCGACCTAGAAGCGCAGGCTGAAGCGCTAGATGAATTAAATGCAAGCTCGGTAGAAGGCCAGTTTGCTCAGCTAGAGGCCCAGGCAGAAGGCCAGAGCACAATTGACGCTCAGCTCGCTGTGATGAAAGCTCATCTACTTGAAGATCCCAATTAGCACTTATCAGCCTCGATAAACCGGTAAAGTAAAGTGAAAGCAGCTGCCTTCCCCCTGCTTAGAATCTACCCATATTTGCCCGTAGTGGGCCCGGACGATGCGCTGACACAGCGTTAGCCCCAAACCATAGCCATCTTCGGCGCGATCGCGCTGTAGCCGAAAGTTCTCTTTAAATATCAGTTGCTGAGTCTCTCTAGGAATGCCAGGGCCAGTATCTCGAATGCTAATCTGCACCTTTTCAGTCGTTCGATGCAGCGCTGTAATCCCAATCTGACCGTTAGCCGGGGTGTACTTAATCGCGTTGTCAATCAAGTTAGTCAGCACGCGCTGCACCTGATCAGCATCTGCATACACTTCAGGTAAATCCTGAGGAATATCGGCCTCAATGCGCTGCTTTTTGTGAGCTAGCTTGCTTTGAAACGAGTTCATCACTTCAGTGCATAGCGCTTGCAAATTCAGCTCCTGAGGAGAAATTTTCAGGTTGACGCTAGAGCTTTTAGCGGACTGCAAAATCTCAGTGATCATACTGTTGATCGTGCGAATTTGGACTTTTGTGCTTTTTAGTAGATGCGCAATTAGCTTAGGAGTCACCTTTTCAACGCGCTGACCTTTGGAGTCGTAGGCCAGTTCTAAGGTTTCTAACGCAATAGAAGCGGCGGTGAGCGGATTGCGCAGATCGTGAGCCATCATGGCAATGATTCGGTCTTTGAAGGCGACTTGCGAGGTCAGCGCTTCTTTGTCTTGCCTCAGTCGGAAAATCTCATCGGACAGACGCAGAATCTCGGTAGACTGGGCGATCGCATCTACCGCAATTCCCTTGTCTTCACCCCTGTCTGCAAATGAGCCGCCGTCAGCTGAGTAGCTAGCAGGCGATCGCCCGTCTTGTCCTTGGTTTTCCTGAGCGCCTCGCTGCCAGCGCGGCCACCAGTGCGCCAGTTGCTGGGCGATGTCAGTGCCCGCCAAAATTTGGTGCTTGTCTGCAACCACCCTAATCAGCGCTGGCGTTGCCACAAGCTTAAAATGCTCAGCTAGATAGGGCTGGTTGGTGACATCAATAATATCCAGGCTGACTTGTTCGCTGCCTGGTAACGCCTTCAGATGGCTGCGAATTCGTCGAACCTGCTCAGTCGAATTGGGCCGCTTATCAATGAACAACAACAGCTTAAACGGCCCTTTAGCCTCGGGCAAAACTGGAGCATATGCCTCCATTTCAGCCTCCATTCAGATAATTTAAAGTTAGGTAATTACCATACCCTTTGACAAATTCTTTACACAAGCTAGCATCGAGCTGCCCCGATTTTGCTCGACTGCCGCTGCGACAGTTAAGATTGCGAATTAGATTGCCGAGAGACCGGCGAATGATCGGTGATTGCCAGCTCACTTTTTAGTCATTTGGGGTTAGGATTTTCGGATGCTTATGCTATGGTGCAGCTATCTACCGCAAACGGCCACAGCGACTTTTGAAAGCTATGGATAGCGTTTGTGCTCAGGGTGATTTGCCGTAGCGGTACAACAGCCGAAATCGTCAGCAGTTTACCAAAATTACCCCATCAATCTACTAAACCTAGCTACCCCATCAATCTACCAACCCCAGCTAGCAACCCGACGTACCGGCGAGGGTTGCTTGGAAACGGTGAAGTTTGTTTGGAAATTCTATCAACATAGCTTGAAATGGTCACGCTGTCGCCCTCAATGCGCCTCAGAGTTACAAACTCTTAAAAGCCTGTTGACTTATAACAAGAGATATTAAGGCTTCTCTTGACAAGGTATCTTAGCGTTGACCGACTCGCTTACATTGGTTGTAGGAAATCTTGGGTGAATATTAGAAAGTTGGTGGGCTGTAGTTCTGAGCTTTTAGTTCCAGGCTTCTATTTCTACATCGTATTTTTAATTTGTATCTGGTAACACTAGCGATCATTTGTGCCTGACTTAAAAGCTGGGCAGCATGGCTAGAGAAACAGACGATTGCCTACGTTTGCTTAATTTTTAAAGATAAAGGGTTTGATTCATGGTGGTGTCACTGAAAACGCAAGGCGCAAAGCTAGCGATCGCTCAGCAACTTTCTGCACCAACTAAAGCGTTGCAGACCTACAGGTCAGGCCGGTCAGAAAAACAGCGCTGTCGGTGGGGCACCCTTTTGAGCCGCGCGAGTTTATTGGCGGGTCTGTTCGCAGCCGCACTAGCGGGCGTTAGCGCCCCGGCTCAAGCCAGTGCTGAAACCGAAATTACCGCAGTGCCTGCCGTTTTACGCCCAACGACTGTTCAAAAACCTGACCCAACTGACAAGACCACAGCGCAATTTGAGCCAGCGCAATTTGAGCGACTCAGACGAGAGGCCGCTCAAACAGAGACCGCGCAGACCGAGGCCACCCAAGCTGAACAAACTCGCACAGCACGGCTGCGACTTCTGCAAGCTCAGGCCAGACAGTCTAGAGGTGCCTGGCTTCAGCAGGAGGAGGCGATCCCTGCCGCGTTGGCTCCAGTTACAGGCCCACTGGCAGCCGATGGCGTTTATCTCTATGGTCAGCAGCCTGTTCGTGACCAGCTAGAGACCGCCTATTTTGTTTTCGAGGCTGTCGCTGGCAGCGTGACTGGCGCATTTTATATGCCCTCATCTTCTTTTGACTGCGCTCAGGGCCATATCAACAACGCTCAAATCGATTTGGCAATTACCAACAGCGACTCGCAAGAGACTTATCGCTATGCCCTCGGGCTGGATACGTCTGCGACGGCGGTGGCTAGTCAGCAGGGGGCGGTAACAGCGCCACTCGACATTTTTGGATTTTATCAGCTGCCGGTAAATGAGAGCGATCGCGCTATCTTAGCCACCTGCCAGGCCCTATAGTTGCTGCGGCACAGCCTTGATGTCTGAGTACTGGCGGCTATTAGCGGGTCTTGTTGAGGGCAGGGCGTTTCCATCAAAATTTGGCCGCTACAATAAAAAGGCAGTGCTCGGTGAAGCGGGGTGAACGCAGCAGAACAAGCATCAACCATTGAGTTTGCTAGCAAAATTGCGGCAACAGTCGGACTGTTTAAGTCTGAGCTGCCAGATCTGCGGGCTGATCTAAAGCCCTGGGCAAATGATCCAGAGACCAGAGACCTGATCGATCCTCACTCGGTTGATATCGGCTTTCATTTCCCTGGCGTCAGTCGGCTGTTTCAGTGCCGGAGTCTGCTGATTCAAATTCGCTTACATCAAGACAGCGAAACCCACCAGCGGCGAGCCATCGGCCTCGAAGTCGCCGGATTCGACCATCGCGGTCAGCAGTGGCGGCTTTCGACTATCGACGATTGGCGCTTTGAAGGCGATATCACGCCCGAACCGACCTCGGGTGAATCGCTGCGTAGCTGCTGCCGCCGAGTCTTTGAAGTTTTTAACCACTGACGTTTTTAACCACTGACGCTTTTAGCGGCTGACGGGCTCGTTGCCTAGCTTGCTAACATTTAGCTTGCTATTAATTCACTCAGGGCCGGTCATGACTGGCAGTCGCAGCCGAGAGCAGCTGGTTCTGCCTGTCGCGATCGCCAGTGTGATAATTTGCGCGTCTATCAGCCGGGTGACTTCAGGCTGCGCGCCTGTGCCCGGATTCACCGGATAGGCCGGAAAGCAGGCGGCGCTGAGGCTAAGGCGTAAGGCTTCACCGGGCGCTAGGCTAAAGCATGTGGGGTGCAGTTTGAGCGTAAAGGTGAACTGTTCTGTGAGCGCTGTGGATTTATCCGGGTCGGTCTGATCTAGCCGGTCAATTCGCCGGTAGCCTTGGGTAAGATTGTAGACTTTGCCATTGCCACTCGGGAGAGCACAGCGCAAAGGTCGTAGCTAGGGGTGGAAGCTGCGATCGCACAGTCAACTTCTACCACCCCAGCCACCCGCAGCTCCCTCAATAGCGGCGCAGTCGTGTAGGTCAGCACATCGCCCCGAGCATCTATCGCTGATCGCTCAAAAACACCCGCTGGCATAGCGCTGTGACCGCCTAAAGCAGGGGCTGGGTTCCACGGATCATGCACAATCACATCGTCGGTAGGCGTACCCGCAGTCTCTACGAGCGCGCCGCTGTCTTCTCGAATATTCGCTAGGCCATCACTCTGCAAAAAGTAAGTCTTCATCGGCGGCTCTGGCCAATCTGCCAGCTGTCGCCACTGGTTGCGGCCCATCTCAAATAGACACACCGGCAGATCTGCGCCAAGCTCGCTGCCAGCTAGGTTTTCTAGGTTTGCTAGGTCTTCTACCTGCCAGGCTTTTCCCTTAAGCACCCGGTCAAACCAGCGAATTTGCAGCGAGTCTATCGGGCTGGTTGCGGCGGGGCCAAAATCTACTGCGCCGACTTTTCGCCCCCAGGGAATATGTCCCCACGGGCCGACCCAAAACGGCTGCGGCTGCGAACTGCGAGCGGACATTTCTTGATACAGCCGCAGATCGCCGCGTAGGTACGGATCAAACCAGCCGCCAATGTGAAGCATCGGTAAATCGACTAGGTCTAGCTGCGGCGTGAGCTGTTGCCAGTAGCTGTCTGGGTGAGGATGCGCTACCCAGTCATGAAAAAAAGAGTCTAGGCCCGTCAGCACGTTGGGGCGGGCAGGCACCGGGTCGCACAGCGGTAACTGGTAGGCGGCGGCCACCAGCTTTTGATGAGTCGCCGTGGCTGCTTGTAGGCGGGCTGTTTCAGCTGCGAGCTGCAATGCCCAGGTCAGCCCAAGCTGCAAACGCAGCGCCCCGTTTTCGTAGGCCCAGTCTTTATAGAGATGATAGCCAGTCATCGCTGGGGCAATAGTCTTAAGGGGCTTTGGCTGGGCCTGGGCTGCCTGAAGCTGAGTCATCCCCTGGTAAGAAAAGCCGTACATGCCCACCTGTCCGTCGCTGCCGGGTAGCTGAGCGGCCCATTCTACGGTGTCTTCGCCGTCTTCGACTTCATGGGCAAACAGATGAAATTGCCCTCAGAGGTGCCCCGTCCTCGCACATCTTGGATGACGACGATGTAGCCGTGAGCGGCATACCAGCGCGGATGGGCATAGACAATGGTGGAGGCGATCGCCCGGCCATAAGGCTGACGCATCAGTAATACTGGAAAGGCGTCTGCGTCTACCGGCCCGGCTGTGGGATAGTACACATCTGCGTCTAGCCGCACCCCATCTCTTGTCCGCATAGAATGGGTTTGCCGGATCTTCTGGGGAGAAAGCATCTTTGATTAGAAAAGTAGCGATCAAATCGGTTGATATTTTAGAAAAGGATGGAGGTAAGGGGCGATCGCATGGAACCCATTCTAATTATTAGCAACCTGATGTTTGTCGGCCTAACCGGAGCCTATGCCTGGTTGACCCACAAAAACGTCAAACAGCACCAGCAGCAAAGCGAATACTACCGTGGCGTGATCGAGCGGCAGCTACGGCTCACCGCCTTGCCCCATCTCTACTGGGACTTACGCCCGGCTACAGGCGGCGAAGGTCTCACCATAGAAGCCTTTAATATTAGCAATGCACCAGCTTACGATGTCCATGTCAGCATGATCGGAGCCTACACCGAAGAAGGATTAGGCATCGCCACCTTCATGCGCACGCACATACAGCCTCGTCATCGCAAATATCCACTACAGCCCGATAAAGTTGGCTACTATGGCGTTCGCAATGCCGTTCGCCTTTCGCTATTGCCCACCCAGCAAAAAATCGTGCTCCCGCTGCCCTTCCCCTTACCGCCAGTCGATGTCTATACCTTAGTACAGTACCGCGATCTGTCGGGTGCAAACTATTATCAGGTGTGCTGCTTCAGCGCAGTGGACGAATCAGGCACTTACCGGGCCAATATTCTTGAGCCTGCTGAAATTCAGACAATGGCTCGGCTCCACCTGTTTGATCTAGAAGACTTTGCGCTGCCGGAAGCACCACCTGAGATCGCACGCAAACCTGCCCTACTACCTGGCAGATTTTATCGATCTGTGGAATCATTCCATTTCTAGCCGTCTGATTTTAGACGCGCCTGCTCCCTCAGAGGCGGAGGTGCCGGTTAAAGCAACCTATGATTTTTAGACCTCCTTTTTCATCGACCTCCCAGCCGCCTGATAAACCGCCCGACCATCAGCTCACCCATCAGCCCGACCATCAGCCCGGCAGCCCGTGGCCATCGGTTCGCTCTGGCCGTAGCCCAGATGAACAGCCGTCTAGCGTCATTGACATTTTGGTGATTGACGATGATCCGGTCGTTTTGCAGAGCCTACAGCGGCTATTGCAGAAGCGCGGGTATCGGGTAGCCACTGCCATTGATGCGGCGGCTGGCTTGCAAACAGCAATTCGACTTGCGCCCTCTGTCATTGTTTGCGATTGGCTGCTGCCAGGTGATATGAGCGGTCTGGATATCTGCCATCGAATCAAGCAAGACGCGCAGCTCTCAACCACTGCGTTTTTGATTATGACCGGCCATACCGCAATTGCCAATCGGGTAGAAGCGCTAGAAGCCGGTGCTGATGATTTGCTGATTAAGCCGGTGGATACAGCTGAACTGATTGCCCGAGTTAAATCTGGGCTACGGCTGCATCAGCTCACGCAAGCGCTCAGGGCACAGACCCGGCGACTGGAGGCAGAACTGGCAGAAGCGGCGACCTACGTGATTTCGCTATTGCCCAAAGATACGCCCAAAGACACGTCTGGAGAGTTGCTCGACAGCAGCCTGACGGCGAACCAAGGCAAAGATGCCGCCGATCGGCGGTCAGAGCAGCCCGTTTCTATTGCCTCTTGCTTTATTTCTTCTCAGGAGCTAGGCGGCGACTGTTTTGATCACTATTGGCTCGATCCGGACTATCTGGTGATGTACCTGCTAGATGTTTCGGGCCACGGGTTGGGGGCAGCGCTGCTTTCGACGTCGGTGCTGAATGTGTTGCGATCGCAGTCTCTTCCCGGCGCTAACTTCTACCGCCCAGAAACTGTCCTTACCGGTCTTAATGAAGCCTTTCAAATGAACGGCCAAAACGACAAATACTTCACCATTTGGTATGGCGTCTACAACCGGATAACCCGTCAGCTTGCCTATGCCAGTGCGGGGCATCCTCCGGCCCTACTGGTCTCGCCGTCAACTGCCAGCACCCCCGGTAGTGCCACCATCAAGCGGTTGCGCACCCCCGGTATGCCCATCGGCATGATGCCCGACACTGTGTACCAGTGGCAGCGCTGTAGCGTTGCACCTCGCAGCCGTCTCTATATTTTTAGCGATGGTGTCTATGAAATTCAGCCCGCAGGCAGCACCTCTTACGCCGAGAGCCCGCTGTTGGGGCTAGATGGCTTTGTCCATCTGCTCACCCGCTTAGAATCTAATCATCAGCTCACCCTTGATACGCTCATTCAGCAGGTGAGCGATTTTGGCGGCAGCTGCTTTGAAGACGACCTCTCGCTGTTAGAGATCAACTTTAAGGAAACGTCTTGAGGACATCTTAAGAACGTCTTAGAGCTGGCGAGGCGTAAAAGATGCCAACGAATCTGGCAGGGGCCGCTGCGAAAAGGTCAGCTGAAACACCTGCTCAAACTGCTCAACCAACACCTTTTGAACCGCCGCTAGGCTGATCGCTGGCAAAAACTCTGTCAGCGAGCCAACGGGTTTCCCCGCAATGCCGCAAGGCACGATCTTTTCAAATCCGCTGAGATCTGGGCAGACATTCAGGGCAAAGCCGTGCATCGTAATCCAGCGGCTGACCTTAATCCCAATCGCGGCGACCTTACGCCCTTCTAGCCAAACCCCGGTTAGTCCGGCTATGCGATCGCCCGCCAACCCAAATGCTGCCAGCGTCCGAATCAGCACTTCCTCCAGCGCTCTGAGATACCAGTGCAAGTCCAACCGATGGCGGTGAAGATTTAAGATTGGGTACCCCACTAGCTGTCCGGGGCAGTGATAGGTCACTTCGCCACCGCGTTCTACCCGATAAATTTCGGTGTCGCTCTGGTCAGGGTCAAACCGCAAAAACTGAGTATCTGCGCCCTGCCCCAGGGTATAGACCGGCGGGTGTTGCAGCAGTAAAAGTGCATCGCGTGCGATCGCTGTTGTTGATTCGGCTATAGATAGATTGGCTTTTTGACGATCTACTAACTGCTGCTGCCACCGCCAGGCAATCTGATAGGGAACTTCATTCAGCAGATATAGATCGCCTGCTCTGTTTACGATAGGGCGCGGCGCAGCTGTTTTAAGAGAAGACTTGTCCATCGGGTTTAACGGCAGGTTAAGAACTATCAACGGATGCTTAAAATCTTGACAGTTATTCTGCGGGCAAAAGCAGCAGTGCTAGGGTTGAAGAAGTACGCATACACCAACCATCTACGGGAGCTGCGCTATGAAGCTAGTAATCCAGGGTAAGAATATTGAAATCACAGACGCGATTCGTAGTCATGTACAGCAAAAAATTGAGAAGGCAACGGCTCATTTCCAGACGCTAATCAATAAAGTAGATGTCAATCTATCCGTCGAAAACAACCCTCGGATCGCCCCCAAACAAGCCACAGAAGTCACGATCTATCTTAACAATGCAGTGGTACGCGCCGAGGAAAGCAGTGAAAACCTCTATGCCAGCATTGATATGGTGACAGATAAGATCACTCGTCAGCTGCGCAAATATAAAGAGAAACGCCGTCATCAAGATCATGCTTCGGTGCGCCCCACCGATTTAGATACGCTGAGCGATTCAAACACCACAGCAGATGCAGGCAGCCCCGATATTTCCGAAGTACTCAGCCATCAACCGTCCCTACCTGCTGAAGTTGTTCGTACCAAATATTTCGCGATGCCGCCCATGACAGTCGAACAAGCCCTAGAAAATCTAGAGTTAGTCGGCCACGATTTTTATATGTTTCGCAATATCGAAACAGGCGAAATCAATGTGATGTACGAACGTAATCACAATGGCTACGGGCTAATACAGCCGCGTAACTGCGATCAATCGCATCAGAATGGTCTTAAGGAGGCGGTTGTGTCGAAGGTTTCGTAGTTAGGCAAGTCAGAAGTCAGAAGTCAGGAGTCAGAAGACAGAATACAAAAGCTAGACCGCAGATTGCAGCGGAGTTAGCGTAGCCCTGACCATATTTTCTCAGGCAGTCGATCTTAGGTAGTTGAGACTGAGAGGCTGAGTGGTGTGGTCAAGGCTATGGCTGCTCATGGGTCATTAGCCAGCGGCTATCAACTCGTCTAGTTTGCCCTGACGATCTAAGTAGTGCAGATCGTCGCAGCCGCCGATGTGCTGGTCATTGATGAAAATTTGCGGAAGGGAGCGCCTGCCTGCTCGCTCGGCCATTTGATCGCGGGCAGTTTCGTCGCCGTCAATGCAATATTCAGTGTATTCGGCACTTTTTCGATCCAGCAGAGACTTTGCTCGAATGCAAAACGGACAGCGACTCCACGTATAGATTTCGATGTTGGGCTGCATTCTTTCCCTCCTAATATTTGGTCTTAGAACTGTGTCGTCTTGAAATTGTGTCGTCTTGGGTGATGTTTAAAGGATCTCTTGAACCTTCCAAGCTCTCTATAAGATTAGCGCTATGCTCGTTGAGTAGTCGTATGTCATGAGCCCGACTGCGCTAAGCAAAATCGGCGATCGCGAGCTAGGCAGGCTTATTCTGCGTCAGCTGCCGGTAAAATTTGCACTGTAAAAGACACTTCATCAATAGTAACGATGTCTTGATCATAGAGCTTGCGGCCTCTCCGTAGCTCCATATCGCCGTTAACCAATACTTCGCCGCTGCGAATGAGCAGCTTAGCTTCTCCGCCCGACTGGGCAACGTCAGTTACTTTCAAGAACTGATCGAGCTTGATAAATTCTGCTGCCATAAGCCTCAAACTAAGATCTACGCTTTCCTAGTTTAGAGCGATCGCTCTACTTACATCGCTGGCAATCTGAAAATAAAGTCAGTCTCTAAGCAGAATTGTCTATACCGGCACTGAACTATTGGCTTCGAGGGCGCGAACGACTCGTTGTGCTTCGGCGATCGCACCTTGCTGCTGCGCCTCAGCTGCCTGAAGCTGATTGACCACACTGGCAATCGTTTCTAGCTTTTGATGAGCCGCTGCGAGCCACCGATCAACTGAGGGCAGCAGCGATTCATAGAGGGTGACTTGCCCCTGAGCGGTGCTGACCAACTGCTGCTGAGCCAGATAGCTGGCTTCACAATCACTCACAGCCTGTCGCTGGGCTTCAATCGTCTCTTGCTGCTGCTGCCGGGTCTGCTTAAGCGCCTCTATTTCGGTTTGGAGAGTCGCGCTCTCAGATTCTACCTGTTGAATCTGCTCGCCAAGCCTAGCTCGAAGTTCGTCAATCTCATCCAGCACCGGTTCTAGTTCATCGGCGGCTGCGCCGCTGCCTTCTGTAGCGAGCCCTTGCCTTCTTAGCAGCACAGCCTGATGCTGACTGAGCACTTCCTCACGCTCTAGCAGGTTGCGGCGCTGACCCACTAGCGTCCGATTGAGCATGACATGGCGATCATGTTCATCGGCTAGCTCCGTCTCTAGCCGCAGCCGGTCATATTCACTGGCATTTCCCATGCTGGCTTGCAGCGTGTCAATATCTTCCTGCTGTAGCCGCAACTCCTCTTCCTGGTCTTGGACAAAGCGGGACATTTTGTTGAGATCTTGCTCTAACTTGGCAACTAGCGCCTGCAAATCGTCAACAGACATTGCCTCTAAAGCAGCAACATCAACTTTTTTACTCAACCGTACCTTGTCACTGGCGTTGAGCAGCTTGTAGAGCTGCTGATGCAGCTCGCTCTGATGTTCTAATTGTTCAGTGAGCAGCTGGTTTTGCGTTTGCTTCGCACTGACCCATACTTGCTGCTGTTGAAGGCTAACCTGGGTGGTAAAGAGCGCGGTTTCGGTTTCGGTGAGCGATCGCTTTGCCTCCGTCAGCGCCCCTGTCTGTGCCAATAGCGCCGTCTGCCCCGCTGCCATCTCAGAGTGCTTTTGCGCCAAAACTTGCTGATTTTCCGCCATCTCAGCCTGATACTGAGCAATCAATTCAAAAGCAGTCGTCAGTTCACCTGCCGCTGCTACCGCTGTGATCTCCGTTTCTGAGAGTTGCGCCAAAGCACCCCGCAGCTGACCTGCCTGCTCATCGCTCAGCCCGCTTCGAGACTCACTCTGCTGCTCTTCAAAGCGCTGAATCTCTCCTTTTAAATGGGCCCAAGCCCCGGCTAATTCGGCATTGTTCCGCGACAGCTCTGCCTGAAGCTTTTCAACTTCACCCTGCTGCGTTTCCACCGCCTGACGCTGAGCCTCTATTTTTTCTAAGTCTGCTTCAGCCTGCTCAATCTGCTCCTGCCGAGACTCAATTTCAATCTCCCGGCGGCTGAGTGCCTGGCTCTGGTAGGTCAGCGATTCCTTCCACTGCTCAATCTCCTCACTCTGAGCCTTCGACTTTTTACTGAGGTTAGAAAAGTTCTGTAAAATGCCAACCAGCGCCCGTCCCGCCTCCTGATGGCGCTGCACCTGACGACTGCTGTTTAGTTCAATCATCACCAGTGCGCCCGCCCCATAGGTCGCATCATCCGGCGCAGCGATCACCTCATCGCCTGGCACCCCGCTCCAATCCTGCTCAGAGCGCTGGCAGGCAAGCAGCTTAAACTCTGCTTTACCGCTGCCTATAAATGCACTCTTCTTTTGTATCTCAGCTAGATAAAGCACGCTGGCAGTCCTCTATTTATGCAGGCTCAATGGGGCTCTCAGTATGCCCATATCTGATCTGATCAGGTCTATGCTTTGATATAAGTCCCACTTGATATATAGATTCCCGCCTAGCGAATAGGGATTAACACCCTATCAGCATTGCCAACATCACCTAAGTAGCCAAAGGCAGCCTCGGAGACCAGTGAGCCAAAGGCAGCCAGCAGCAAAACAAAAGACTTTTGGGGGTATTTACGATAGGTGCTTAACAAATAAAACAGGTAAGGGTACTTTGATTACACGGTAGCCATCACTAGCACCTCAGCGATCTCCGATCAAAAGTGCGCTATTCTCTATTTCGCAGGGAATTCTTGACCAGCTAACGCCCCTAATAAATACCGCTTTTGGTTAAGCCGACCGAGCTGAGCCGATGAAGGCAGGTCTCATGGCCACAGGTTTAGATTATGAGTACAGTTTTGGTCGTCGAAGACAGCGTTACCCAGCAAGAGATGATTAAAGACCTGCTCAAAGAGAGCGGATTAGAGGTCTCAGTTGCTAGCGACGGCAGCGAAGCACTGGATTTTATCCAGGGAACCCCCCCTGATTTGGTCATACTCGATATAGTGATGCCAAAAATGAATGGATATGAAGTCTGTCGGCAGATCAAATCCAATCCCACCACGCAAAATCTGCCAATTGTGATGTGTTCTTCAAAGGGGGAAGAATTTGATCGTTACTGGGGAATGAAGCAAGGGGCAGATGCCTATATTGCTAAGCCTTTTCAGCCAACAGAACTAGTCAGTACCGTCAAGCAGCTATTAAAAGGGTAATCATTAAAGAAGTAACGCCATGGTAGGAAACCCTGACTTTCAAACAATATTAGGCCAGGATCAAGCCCCTGAGTTTCAGGAAATTGAAACGCCAGAAGGTGAGCTTCATCTGCGATTTTTTATCACTGACGATGAGGAATTTGCCTTGCCCGCCACGGGCATTCGCCGCATTATTGAACACGCGCCCGATCAAATTACGCCAGTGCCGAATGTGTCGCCGCTCTTATTGGGCACGCTCAATGAGCAAGGCCGGGTCATTTGGGTTGCCGACCTGGGGCAGTTTTTAGGCTACGCCAAACCGATGAATACTGACCGCTCTGAAATTCCGGTCATTGCGGTAGAGGATCAAGGCACTATGTTAGGCTTAGCCGTCAATCAGATCGTGGGCACTGACTGGTTAGATATTGAGGCGCTCAAGGTCACCGCTGCTCCTTCAGATGCAATGGCTCCTTTTTTAAAGGGGGAATGGCTATTAAAGGCCGACAAATCGCTGAGATTGCTAGATCCGATCGCTATCTTACGCTCAGCTCGCTGGGTTGCTTAAATCCCTATTAATATTAGGGGCCCACTGGCCTAATCTCGGTGACAAACGCATAGGACTTTACGGCAAGAGGAAAGAACATGGCATCGGGCACTGACTACGCACAATCCTATCAGGCCGCAGAAAAAGCCTATATGCAGGGCAGCTATGAGGCGGCAGCCAAGGCGATTGATCTGCTAGCTGACGATTATCCTACTGATCCGAGCGTACTGCTGCTGAAAGGGCACATTTACTGCTACGGCCTGCACCGGTATGAAGTCGCTCAAAAGCAGTATCAATCTGTGCTACAGCTATCTTCAGATCCTGAATTTGTAGACTATGCCAATAACGGTTTGGCTTATACCACTCAGGCTGCAAGCCAAACTACGGATGCCGCTTCGCCGATGCCAGATGAGTTTGATGATGATCTATCAGACTCAGTTGATGCCTTTGGTGCGGCTGATGAGGTGAACGCCTCTACCTGGGCAGCCTCTATAGAAGATAGTGACGATGACGACGACTTAGCAGTTCTTAACGACATGGCCGCAGACAATCTGGCTTTAAACCACTTTACTCCAGATCAGCCAACGACAGAACGCAGCGCCAGCGAGCCAGATAACCCCTTTAATTTGCCTGCTGAGCCGGTAGATTTCTTAGCTAACGACGATGGTGATGACAATCCCTTTCGGGTAGAAAATCTGGCCGCAGGACAGGTCAGCCAGCAGGAATCCTCTTCTCTAGACGACGATCCGTTTAGCTTTGGCTCTCCTGAAGAAGCGCTTGATGAAGGTGCAATGACGACTTTTAGTGAGACCGCCGATGATTTTGACATGGCCGAATTTGATGAAGCATTCGGGTCTGCCCATTCGGTGGGTAGTCTAAGGAACCATTCGGCGACTCACGCGGTAGAGAGTGAGCCCTCAACAGGTCAGCCTGTTAGCTACGAGCGAGGGGCAGCGCCAGATATCGCTGATGACTTAGTAGATAGTGACTTTTCGGCCTTTGATGAGGAGGGCGCAGCCTTTGATGAGCTATCTTTTGAAGCTGAGGCTGAGACCGAAGACAACACCTTCTTTATGATGGAGCCTGACGCGGCGATGCCGTCTGTGGGCGCAGATGAGCTACAGACCTCAGCCACGCTAGTAGAAGATTCCTTCAGGGCGTCAGTGTCTGATTTTGAAGATGAGCCGGCGAGCTATGAGCAGGAGGATAGCGACTCAAACAGCGCGGCTGATTCTGAGGCTTTCCCTGATACTTTCGACGATTTTGATGACTTTGAGAGTATTCCTGATTTTGAGCTTTCTGACAGCTCTGCTGGCTTTACGAGCCCTTCTGTAGGGTCGATGCCTGGTCAGTTTGGCGCGACTGGTGCGGGTGACTCAGCTGCGAACAGCGGCTTTGGTGACTCAGAGGGTGCTTCACTACCCACTTTTAATAAGAAGGTTGCTAGTAATCCAAAGCCAATGAAGCAAGGCGCACTGGCTCCTTTAGAAAATGCTTCGATGTCGACTAAGCGGTTGATTTTGGCGGGTTCGGCTGGGGTGCTTTCGGCGATCGCTGTCACCATCGTCAGCGCCGTCGTCTCCCCGGCCTCTGCTCAGCGAGATCGGGCCAGTTCACCGTTATACCCCCTGGCCGCTGGTGGCACCGCTGGTTTAGTCAGCCTTGGCAGCGTGCTCGGGCTAGGCTATCTGATGGAGCGGCGCACCCGGCAAACTGCCAACGAACTCCAGATTCGCTTCAACCAGGTTTCTAGAGGTGACCTCAGTGCCAGAGCCACCATTTTCACCCGAGATGAATTCGGCCAGTTAGCTGAAAGCTTCAACCAGATGGCAGGCACTATCTTGACGACGACCAGCGAAGCCCAGCGAAAAGCGCAAGAGCAAGAGCAGGCTAAAGAAGATTTACAGCGGCAGGTGATTCGGCTGCTAGACGATGTCGAAGGGGCAGCTAGAGGCGATCTGACTGTTAAGGCTGAAGTGACCGCAGATGTGCTCGGCGCAGTCGCCGACTCGTTTAACCTAACCATTGAAAATCTGCGTGAGATTGTGAAGCAGGTGAGTGTCGCTGCTCGGCAGGTGAGTCAGGGCTCTACCGAAAATGAGGCGTTTGCTAGAGCGCTCTCGGCAGATGCGCTGCGTCAGGCTGAGGAGCTAGCAGTCACGCTTAACTCAGTGCAGGTGATGACCGACTCTATTCAGCGAGTGGCTGAGAGCGCCCGCGAGGCAGAAGAAGTGGCTCGCTCCGCTTCTGAAACGGCGCTGCGAGGCGGCGAGGCCGTAGAGCGAACCGTAGCTGGCATTCTCGATATTCGTGAGACGGTAGCTGATACCACTCGAAAGGTTAAGCGCCTAGCCGAATCTTCGCAAGAGATTTCTAAGATCGTCGCCCTAATTTCGCAGATTGCCTCTCGCACTAACCTGCTGGCCCTGAACGCCAGTATTGAGGCGGCTAGAGCAGGCGAAGCGGGCAGAGGATTTGCCATTGTTGCTGATGAGGTCAGGCAGCTAGCTGATCGCGCCGCCAAAGCCTCTAAAGAAATTGAGCAGATCGTCTTGCAGATTCAAGGTGAGACAAGCGGCGTGATGACGGCGATGGAAGAAGGCACGCAGCAGGTGATTGAGGGCACCCGGCTCGCTGAGCAGGCCAAGCAATCTCTAGTTGACATTATTCAAGTGTCTAATCGGATTGATGTGCTGGTGCGCTCAATTACGGCTGATACCGTAGAGCAGACCGAAACATCTAGAGCCGTTGCTCAGGTAATGCAGTCAGTCGAATTAACGGCCCAAGAGACATCGCAAGAGTCGCAGCGAGTATCGGGCTCGCTGCAAAACCTGGTAGGTGTTGCTAAAGATCTGTTGACCTCGGTTGATAAGTTTAAGGTGAGCACCCAAGAGGACTAGAGGGGTGGTAGGTTCCTTGTCACACGCAGCAGATGCCGGTGATGCTATTGAGACATTTGCACATCACATGCCTGATTTAACGTCGGATTGTACTAGGGGAGAACGCGGCTATGCTGCCTGAGCAACAACAGCGCATCATGGGCTACTTCATTGAGGAAGCCAAAGACCACCTCAACACTATCGAACAGGGGCTGCTTAGCCTTCAGTTGACGATTGAAGATACTGAGAAGGCTAATGAGGTATTTAGGGCGGCTCACTCTGTGAAAGGAGGGGCGGCGATGCTGGGCTTGGAAAGCATTCAAAAGATAGCTCACCGCTTAGAGGACTACTTTAAAGTTCTAAAGAGTCGCCAGTGCAGGTAGACCGTACTCTAGAAACCATGTTTCTGCGAGTTTCTGATGGGCTCAAAGACCTGTTGGAGCAGCTCGAAGGGCCTTTTGGCCTGACGCCAGATAAGGCGCATGAGATTATGGCCGATGTTGAGCCGGTCTTTGATCAGCTAGAGAGACATCTCAACTCGCTTATAGAAGAGAGCCACACCGATACTGATGGCGAGATGAGCGCTCCAGCCGCTTTTTTCTATGGCAATGGGGGCGCTGCGGATATCTCTGCTGATGACTTTAGTAGCCGTTTTCAGCGAGAGGTGGCCTTGCTGCTACGTCAGATGCTGACTGCGTTTAAGCAGCCTGATACGGCGGCATCAAGAGAAGAATTGCAGGATACTTGCGCTCATCTGTCTGCAATTGGTGAGCAGTTTGACCTGTCTGCCTGGTGCGACCTGATTGAGACGGCTCGCCTTGCTGCTGCCAACTTAGATAACGACTATCGCACGCTAGCTCCTGTTTTAATTAAGGAGATTAAGAAATCTCAAGATCTGGTGCTCTCGGGTCAGGCTGCTGAAATAGCGGTTTCGGATGCGATGCAGTCTTTGCTGCCAGCAGATGCTTTGTTTGCTGAGCTAGATACGAGTGAGCTAGGTGAGGCTGATCTAGATGAGGCTGATCTAGAGGATGAAAACGCAGGGGATGATTCGGGCGGGTTGGGCTTTGACATTGCAGATATGGGCAATGCGGATGAGATTGCCCAAGAGCTGGAAGATCTGTCGCTAAACGGATATTTGTCTGCTGAAGCGGAGGGCGCGATCGCGCTGCCGGGACTAGATGAAGATCACTTTGATGCGTCTTTAGATGCGGGTGATGCAGAGGATGATTTAGAAGGACTGTTTGATAGAGAATCAGAAGAAGATAGCTTGTTTGACGATGATCTAAATGATGAGCTAGACGAGGCTTTGGCAGATTCATCTAACCATGAGCTAGCGGGCGATGAGCTAGCAGACTTTCAGTCGGAAGATTCTCAGGTATTGGTAGCGATCGCGCCTGAAACAGCCCCCCCTCCTACCGACGATATTGGCCGATTGAGCGTTGATCTAGAGTTTGATGAAATTCCTCTAGAATTGTCTACTCTGAACCGTCGTTTCGATCGTGAAGAAAAGGCTGATGAGTCGCTAGATGCTTTGCTGGCGACTGTCAATGTGACGGGCCCAGATGTGGGTACAGAAGAACTCAACAGCCTAGCCGATCTGTTTGACGGTGATCTAGATGAGCTAGATAACACCCTGGGCGGGCATCCGTTTGCCACTGTGGAGATGCAGCTCCACCCTGAGAATATCGATGCAGATGAAGCAGACGATTTGGCAGATCTGCTAGCAGACGAGGCTCCTGACGATACTGATGGGGTGGCCCAAGCGATCGCAGATGCAGATGAGATAGAAGATGATCTCTTCGGCGGTACGCTGACAGGCGGAGAGTTTGCAACGGTTGATGAGCGCGAGCTAGATGCGCTAGATGACTTAGCTTTAGCAGCAGAGGAGCTTGATGACTCTGTCGCTGGAGAAGATTTGGATGCGCCAGCCGATATGGCCATAGATACTCTAGACGACTCAATCTTAGACGACTCAACCCTAGACGATTCAGCTCTAGACGAGTTAACCCTAGACGAATCAGCTAATGTCCCTGCTGAGGTGTTAGTCTCTGATACCTCAGCAGACATCACCGCTGACATGGTCGCGCTCTCTGAGGATGTATGGGCAGATGATGTGTTTGATAGCGCTGATGAGCTATTTAACAGTGTCGAAGATGATTTGCTTAAAGCTAACGATCTCGCGGAGACGGTGGGCCTAACTAATGTCGTTGCTGAAGATCTTCGCGATCAGCCGGATGAACTGGATTTAGATTTTTCAGCAGTAGATCCGCCAGATGCTGAAGACTCGTTCGCAGATCCTGTAGAAGTGCTTTTAGATTCAGAAAAACAAAGATTGAGCAGTGAGCCAGTCGCACCAGCATCCGATAGCCCTCACCTGTCAGCCAATCGATCAACTAACCTGTCATCTAATTTATCGGCGCGGGCTGTCGCGGCTCCTCGTCAGACTGGCCCTAAATTTCATCCGTTGGCCGGAGAAGCTTTGCAACAAGCCGAAGAAGACATTGACAGCTTCTTCTTAGGTGAGGCTACACATGAACCTGTCAAGCAATCTGAGGAGAGTCGCCCGGCCCCGCTGAACATTGAGCGATCGCTAGCTTCAGAAGAACAGCTTGCAGAACAGCTTGCAGACGACCCTTGGGGAGAGCTAGCTACAGAGGCTGCGGCAGATACGGCAGCGGCAGATGCTCAAGACATAGATGCTCAAGATGTAGATGCTCAAGATGTAGATGAGCTGAGCTTTGATACGCTCTCTGTTGCCTCGGCGGCGGCGATCGCTAACGATGCCTTTGACACAGGCTTACTAGAAGCCGTGCCCCCCCGATCAGAAATCTCTCATTCGCCGGATGAAGAGGTAAGGGAAGAAGATGAGATTTGGGGTGAGCTAACTGCTCTCTCAGAGAATAAGGAGACTGGCGAAGAGCTTGATTCAGCCGATTCGCAAATAGACTTGGACGATCTAGCCCCTGTAGACAAGCTGGTAGAACCAGAGGAAGAACTGTCAGATCTAGAACTGTCAGATCTAGAGATGTCGTTGGGTGATGAACAACCGTCTGATGATCAGCTATTGATGGAAACGGGATTTACAGATGAAGACACCTCGCTAGATTTAGAGGCTTTGCTAGAGAGCGAACCATCAGATGTGACTGTAGAGGATCTATTTGATTCATCTAACGATTCGGAAGCGGAAGATCTGCTAGATTTTGACCTTTCAGAAGACGATGCGGAAGAGACACCGCTAGAATTGACAGATGCCAGTAGTGCTAATAGTGATGAACTCTTTTCAGACTTAGAGACTGCTGCGGGTGAAGATAATCTGTCTGAGATTGAGGATCTTGAGATTGAGGATCTTGAGATTGAGGATCTTGAGATTGAGGATCTTGAGATTGAAGGGCTTGAGATTGAAGGGCTTGAGATTGAAGAGTCCGAGGATGATTCTGCGGAAGAGAGTCTTCATCGCGCTGACGAATCATCAGATGATGAGTTTGACAGTCTGGATTTGATGCTGTCTGAGGAGACAGGAGAGCAGGCATCAGGAGAGCAGGAGGCAGGAGAGCACGAGCTAGCAGAGGCGGATGATGGTTTTGGTGAAGCTGATGATGGCTTTGACGATTTGGAGTCGCTGCTGGCTGAAGAGACGGTAGAGGAGAGTACGCCTGACGATACTGCTGACTCTTTACCTGCTGCTGAAGGGGAAATGTCTGCCCTTGAGGAGACGGTTCTTGCAGATGCCGAAGACTTTGGAGATTTGGAGCGGCTGTTGGAAGATCGGGTGGAGGGCCATACACCCGCGCTAACACGGTTGATGCCGCCTCGTTTGGCCCGGCGGGGAAGCGGGCTGCGCGAGCAAAATATGCGCGTGTCTGTCAACCATTTGGACAATCTGAGCAACTTGGTTGGAGAGCTAGTCGTGAGTCGCAATACGCTAGAGCGAGATCAGGAGCGGCTGCGTCAGTTTCTCGATAATCTGTTGTTTCAGGTGCAACAGCTGAATGATGTGGGTCAGCGAATGCGCGATCTGTATGAGCGATCGCTGCTAGAAAGCTCCCTCATGTCTAACCGCCGCGCCTACTCATCAGCTAGCAATAGAGACAAAGAGGCCACTGGCCACGCCACCGGGGCGACCTTTGACGCGCTGGAGATGGATCGCTTTACTGGCTTCCATACGCTTTCGCAAGAAATGATTGAGCTAATTGTTAGAGTGCGAGAGTCGGCTTCGGATATTGGCTACACGGTAGAGTCGTCTGATCAGGTGACGCGCCAGTTTCGGCAGATTACAACTCAGCTTCAAGAAGGGCTGAATACGGCCCGCATGATCGCCTTTGCGCAGGCCGCAGATCGGTTGCCTCGGGCGGTACGAGACATTTCGCTGAAGTGTGGCAAAGAAGCGCGGCTGGTAGTTGAAGGGCAAGATACGCTGATTGACAAGATGATTGTCGAGCATCTGTACGATCCGCTTACTCATTTGGTAAATAACGCCATTACTCACGGTATTGAGACGCCAGCGGCCAGACGCGCTGCTGGTAAATCATCTGAAGGAACTATCACGGTACGGGCGTTTTATCAGGGTAACCAGACGGTGATCTATGTCGCTGACGATGGCGGTGGGATTGACACTGATTTGGTCAAGCGCAAGGCGATGGAACAGGCGCTGATTGGCCCAGCCGAGGCCGAGGCGCTCTCAGCGATAGAGATTTATGAGCTGCTGTTTCACCCTGGCTTTAGCACCCGCGACCGGGCTGATGACTTTGCTGGGCGCGGCGTCGGTATGGATGTGGTACGCACCTCGCTAGCCGAAATTCGCGGCAGCATCACCATCGACTCAGAGCAGGGCAAAGGCACTAGCTTTACTATTCGTTTGCCGCTGACGCTGAGTATTTCTAAGGCGCTGAGCTGTGTGAGCAACCAGGCCCGCATTGCCTTCCCGATGGATGGGGTGGAAGATATGCTAGATGTATCACGCGATCGCATCATCAAAAACGACCAAGATCAAGACTGTGTGCGCTGGCGCGATACGCTGCTGCCCTTCCAACCGATCACCGATTTGCTGAAGTTTAACCGCACGCTGGGCCGGGGCCGGGTGTATGGCGGTGGTCATGATGAAGATGTGCTCTCGATCATTGTGCTTCGAAGTGCCAATACCTTTGTGGCCGTTCAAGTCGATCAGGTAATTGGCGAGCAAGAGATTGTAATTAAGCAGCTAGAAGGCCCAGTGCCCAAGCCGCTAGGCATTGCTGGGGCGACGGTACTAGGCGATGGCCGGGTGATGCCAATCGCCGACGTGCTAGAACTTATTGACATTGCCATGGGCCGCATTCGCCGGGAGCCTGCCTCGCTGATGTGGTCACAAGAGGCCGTGACTGAGGCACCGATAAAGCGCGATCCGACCGTGCTGATTGTCGATGACTCGATTACCGTGCGCGAACTGCTCTCAATGAGCTTTAGCAAAATTGGCTACCGGGTAGAGCAAGCCCGCGATGGGCAAGAAGCCTGGGATAAGCTGCGCTCCGGACTGCCCTGCGACTTGGTATTTTGCGATATCGAAATGCCGCGTATGGACGGCCTAGAGCTGCTCTCAAGAATGCAAAAAGACACCCAGCTGAAGCGCATCCCCATCGCCATGCTGACCTCGCGCGGGGCCGACCGTCACCGGCAAATGGCAGTAGACCTAGGAGCCAGCGGCTACTTCACTAAGCCTTACCTGGAAGAAGCCCTGCTAGATGCGGCGCAGCGAATGCTCAACGGCGAGACGCTAGCGAAAGGGCGAGGGGGCTAAATGGCCGCCCGTCGGCTCAACATTACCGAGCTTTGTCAGGCTGATCTCTGTTAACGGCAGCTCGGCATAAGAATAGCTAGAATGCGCCATCAGGCATCTCTTCTCCCCTTGGCAAGGGGAGATGCCGCAGGCAGAGGGGTTCCGGCTGAGCATAGAGCCTGTCGCTAGAACCCCTCCCTTGCGGTTCCCCTTGCCAAGGGAAACCCGGATTGGCCTTGGCATCAGAGGTTTGAGCCGTTGACTGTGAGATCGCTTATTTCGAACTCAGGTTACGCTACGATCACAGGACTGTGTATCTCTGTGATTTGTCATGGTTGTTGCTGTAGCCGCTCGTGATTGGCAGCCGGTTGTCCGCGCTTTAGAAGGCGTGCTGGGGGCTGACCGGGTGATGCGGCGAAAAGAAGAGTTGCTGGTGTACGAGTGCGACGGGCTGACTAGCTACCGGCAGCGGCCTGCTGTGGTGACGCTGCCGAAGACGACTGAAGAAGTGGCGGCTGTTGTCAGGTTTTGCCACCAGCAAGAGATTCCTTTTGTGACGAGAGGGGCAGGCACGGGGCTGTCGGGTGGGGCGCTGCCGATCGCAGACTGTGTGCTAATTGTGACGACCTGTATGCAGCAGATTTTAGACGTTGACTACGACAATCAGCGGGTGGTGGTGCAGCCGGGCGTGATCAATAGTTGGATTACGCAGGCGGTGAGCGGGGCGGGGTTTTACTATGCGCCCGATCCGTCTAGTCAGCAGGCTTGCTCGATTGGCGGCAATGTGGCCGAAAATTCGGGGGGCGTTCACTGCCTGAAGTATGGCGTGACGACGAATCATGTGCTGGGGCTAAAGCTGGTGTTACCAGATGGCGAGGTAGTGACAGTGGGCGGGGCTGTGCCAGAGATGCCAGGGTATGATCTGACGGGCATTTTGGTGGGCTCGGAGGGAACCCTAGGAATTGTCACTGAGGTGACGCTGCGCATTCTCAAGTCACCGGAGTCGGTGCAGGTGATTTTGGCCGATTTTACTAGCGTTGAGGCGGCGGGTGAGACGGTTTCGGACATCATCGGCGCGGGGATTATTCCGGCGGGCATGGAGATGATGGACAACTTTAGCCTGAACGCGGTGGAAGATGTGGTGGCGACCAACTGCTACCCGCGCGATGCGGTGGCGATTTTGCTGATAGAGATAGACGGTGCGCCCGCAGAGGTAGCGGCTAGCGCCAAACAAATAGAGACCTTTTGCTATAAAAACGGGGCGCGGCAACTGACCCACGCCAGCGATTTACCCGAGCGGCTGCGGCTGTGGAAGGGGCGCAAGGCGGCTTTTGCGGCGATGGGTAGGCTTAGCCCCGACTACTATGTGCAAGATGGGGTGATTCCGAGAACGCGGCTGCCGGAAGTGCTTAAGGAGATTGAGGCGCTAGGTGAACAGCACGGCTACCGGGTGGCGAATGTTTTTCATGCGGGGGATGGTAATTTGCATCCGCTGATTTTGTATAACAACAGTGTTCCGGGGCAGCTAGAAGCGGTGGAGGCTTTGGGCGGCGATATTTTGAAGCTGTGTGTGCGAGTGGGGGGGAGCATTTCGGGGGAGCACGGCATTGGGGCGGATAAGCGCTGCTATATGCCGACTATGTTTAGTGAGATAGATTTGGAGACGATGCAGTGGGTGCGCGGGGCGCTGAATACGAAGGGGTTGGCGAATCCGACGAAGATTTTTCCGACGCCGAAAACCTGCGGCGAGTCGGCTCATGAGGTGACTGGCAAGTTTGCGAACTTAGAGAATTTTTAGGGGAGGCTGGCGAGCGGTCAATATAGAGCCCTCATCCCCAGCCCTTCTCCCCCAGGGAGAAGGGGGCCGGAGCGGAAGTTCTTCCGTCCTTCGGGAGCAGGGGCCGGATCTGAAAGTCCCTCTCCCGAGGGGAGAGGGATTTAGGGTGAGGGCGTATGGCTTTGTGGGTTTGGAAGCCCCTCAGCAGCAGAGCTTAGGATAAGGGCTTTTACAATCTCCTCCAACACAAAATCTAGTCTCTTCCGCACGTCTTCATTCTCAAATCGCAAAACCGTTAGGCCACTGGCAAGCATCCACATATCTCGTGCTGCGTCTTGCGCTTTTTGCGTGTCATGAATCTTGCCATCTAGCTCAATGACCAATCGAGCTTCGTGACAATAAAAGTCGGCAATGAATCTGCCAATATTATGCTGACGCCGAAACTTAGCGTTGTGCAACCGGCGTCCTCTCAAAAATAGCCAAAGTATTTTTTCTGTCGAGGTTTGTTGCTGCCTCAGCTCTCTTGCCCGAAGCAGCAAAGTATTGGGTATTTGCCTATATCGGCCCGCTATGCGTGAAAGATCGGGTTCCATGTGGTTCAGTGTGCCCGGATGGAGTGGATTGGTTTGATAGAAAGCTTTGATAGGTTTTTGTGGTGTATTGCCTCATCCCCAGCCCTTCTCCCGGGGGAGAAGGGGGCCGGATCTGAAGTTCTTCCGTCCCTCGGGAGCAGAGGGCCGGATCTGCAAGTCCCTCGCCCTTTGGGAGAGGGATTTAGGGAGAGGGCTCGGGATCTGTGCATAATACTCAATCCTCGATCTGTGGTTGTTGGCCAGGGTATTGCCCTCATCCCCAGCCCTTCTCCCGGAGGGAGAAGGGGGCCGGATCTGGGAGCGTGGGGATGAGGGCGCTAGGCGCTGGGGGGCTGTGGCGGGTACCGGAGAAGTACGGATTAATGAGGGGTGAGTGATTTTGGCGCTTGTGTAAATAGGCTGACTGTTCAAGTTTTCTTGAGGGGCAGAGTAAGTCAGGAGCGGAAAGCAAGCCAACCTCGACCCGCCCGGAAGGTTTCAAATTGTCTGATGCCTTTCCTGTGCAGGCGGATAGCTTAATTTCTATAAAGCATACGCACTTACCTCAAACACATTACGGAGACACCTCTCATGAAAACTGAACTCAAAGCTAAAATGCTTCAGTATTTCTCGGCTAAGAAAAAGGGCAACGGCGGTTTTACGCTTATTGAGCTGTTGGTTGTTATCATCATCATCGGTATTTTGTCGGCTATTGCCCTCCCTTCTTTCCTTAACCAGGCCAACAAAGCTAAGCAGTCTGAAGCTAAGACCTACGTCGGCTCCATGAACCGCGCTCAACAGGCCTACTACCTGGAGAATAATGAGTTTGCTGATAACGCCAGCGTCGGACGGTTAGGTTTGGGTATTTCAACAGATACCGTTAACTACGACTACGCAGTTTCAGTCGCAGGTGATGGCGTTGTGAACCAGGCTCAACCTAAAAACCCGGCTACAGCCTCAGTCAAAGCTTACATTGGTGGCGTTAAGGTCGGTGTTATAACAGCTACTAATGAAGCAACAACGCTTGCCACTTTGTGCGAAGCCTTGGATGCACCAGTTGCAGGTGGAAATGATGGAACTCTTCCGACAGATAATATGGCTGCTACTGTCGCTGGCGCTCCTGAATGTCCTGCTGCTACCTACAAAGATCTCAATAACTAAAGTACCTTAACTTCTCAAGCTGTTTTTAATATGCTTAGAGCATAAGAACAGCACGTCTTTATATAGGAAGCGAGTCGTTAAAAAGCTTGCTTCCTTTTTTCATTAAATTTGAGTGAATATTGAAAAAATAACTTTGAGAGAGATGCTTGCAATATGGCTTCTAATATTTTTGCAAAGGGTCTATTTGGTGTATTTGGAATTGCCGCTATCGGTGGAATACAGTACACAACACTCGAATATCTTACCAGCGAAAATAACAACATATACGCTCAAAGTCAGCAGGAGTATGTTTCTCAGGAAACTGCGCAAATAAAAGCTGTCAAAGAAATGCCATCTTTTGGTTTTGGTAATACCTTAGCAAACTGGTCTTTTCTTCAGTTTCTACAGTATTTTGGAGACGACGGGCAGCGACAGCATTCGGGCTACGGTTTGAGTCCGATTTTCTTAGATTCTGTATTGACTCATGATCCTTACTACAGACCTTTTTACATATTTTTATCTGAAAGCACGACCTTCTACGCCGGTATGCCAGATAAGACAGTAGAAATGATAGATAAGGGCCTCTCTTCATTTGGGGAACAAAAGCCCTCTGACAGCTACTACATCTGGCGATATAAAGGCACTGATGAGCTGTTGTTTCTTAACGATGGCGATGAGGCACAACACTCTTTTGAGATGGCAGCGCAGTGGGCAGCAGAATCTGACGATGCCGGTAGTCAACAGATGGCGGCGCTATCCGCGCAGACAGCGGCCTATTTAGCCTCAAATCCGGCCAGTATGGAAGCTAAGGTCAACGCCTGGAGCAGCGTACTCACCACCGCCATAGATGATGCGACTCGTGAGCGCGCCGTTGCCCAGATTAGAGCCTTGGGCGGCGATGTTGTTTTTTCTGAAGATGGCGGTATTAAGGTAGAGTTTGCTCAGCAGGACGGGCAAGACTCTGATAGCTAAGCCAGTCAGAATCGGTTCGGTTCGTCGGGCAGTTGTCCGAGTTGCCGACTCACCCTGCCCTGCGAGCAACCTGCCAAAGGTCAAGTGAGATAGCGCTAGCTAACAGTGACCCGTTTGGTCAAAATCGCCATCACCTCATTCGGGCGACCGGTAGACAGGGGCTGGCTCCAGTCGTTGGGGTCGGCGTAGCCTCGCTTGTGCAAATGCTTGATGGTCGCCTGCACCGCGCCCAAACTGCCAAGCAGCATATGGCGCAAAGGTTCGGCTTGGGCAACTGGCGCAGCATCAGGCGGAAGATTGGACGCAAACGCGCCCTGAGGGGAAGGAGTAAACATAGCGTTCTGGGTTTCCGAATGTGTAGGATCGAAACCCAGAACTCGCGAATCCTCAGCCGCCCGCAGAGATGACGTGCAAATCGGGGTGGCTAAAGAGTACATTTACTCTTAGCGTCCGGGATTGCGTGTTAATCCTGGGGGTTAGCCGTCGGCTAGGTGGTCGTAACACCTACCGATGGCGCTAAGTCATGTTGAGTTCTGAGTAGGCAGCGACCGAAGCCACAGCCTTAGGAATGATCATAAGCGCATTTTCACGCAGAATCAAGCGGTAAATTGTTACGGAATTTTGATATTTGTGGGGGCGGGCCCTCATCCCCAGCCCTTCTCCCGAGGGGAGAAGGGGGCCGGATTTATGAAGAGAGGGGGCCGGGTCTAGCTCCCTCTCCCGTCGGGAGAGGGCTTGGAGAGGGCTCAGTCAGCAGGACTATACGCCAATTTTGGGGCACATATCCGCTAGCGGGCAGCTTGAGCACTGCGGCGACTGCCCCTTGCAAATATGCTTGCCAAATGGCATCAGCAGCCGGTTTGTCTCTATCCAATAGGCTTGAGGCAGCTTTTCTGCTAGCGCTTTTGTCGTTTTCTCGGGCGTTTTTGTCTCTACATAGCCCCAGCGGTTGACCACCCGATGCACATGCACATCTACGCTAATGTACGGCTGCTCGCAGGCAATGCCCAGCGCTAAGTGGGCGCATTTGGGGCCGACGCCTTTAAAGCTGAGCATGACGGCCTCGTCGCAAGGCAATTCGCCATTGTGATCTTGGATGATGGTTTGTGCGATCGCCCAAATCTGCCCCGCCTTGCGCTCTGCGTAGGTACTCTTGGCAATGAGCTGCTCAATGTCTGCCACCGATAGCGCGCTCACTGCCTGCGGCGTATTCGCCACTGCAAACAGCCGCCGCGACACCGGCAAACTCACCTCATCGTAAGTGCGAATCGAAATTATGCAGGAGACAAGCTGCTCAAAGGGCGATCGGTAGCCCTCTTGGGCGAGCTGAAACATCGCCGCCCGAGGATAGGTCTGCATGGTGCCTCGCAGCCGGGCAAAGGCTGTCTCAATTTTGAAAGTAGCAGACATGGCAATTTCTATTTAGGCAGGGCTAGCTTAGGAACGAGGATTAAACAACATGGCCATTTATGTCTACCTTGCGGCCCTCACCCCAGCCCTCTCCCAAAGGGCGAGGGAGCTAGATCTGGCCCCCTTCTCCCGAAGGAGAAGGGTTGGGGATGAGGGCTCGGGAATTGTGTGTTTTATTAAATTCTTATTCCTTATATAGATTTGGGAGGCGATCGCATCACTCCTGAGTTTGTTTTTGAGCGGGCAAAAGCCTGAAAGCAAAAATATCCAGAATATTTAGAAAAATGTTTAGAAACCGCCGCCCTTAGAAAAATCTCTGAGCAAAACTGCGCAAAAGATTTGGCCAAATTCTGTCGGCTCACCCTTGCCCACCCGTGCGCATCGTATGCTACATTTTATAAGCCGTAGATGGCGGGGGTCAGTGCCCGAGTGGTTAATGGGGGTGGACTGTAAATCCACTAGCTATGCTTACGCTGGTTCGAATCCAGCCTGGCCCACCATCTTTGCAAGTGCTTTAGTCATACAGCTTTTGCGGCATATATTCTGCGGCATATATCTGTGACATATATTTTACGGCACAGATTTTGCCCATGTGGCTCAGTGGTAGAGCACACCCTTGGTAAGGGTGAGGTCACGAGTTCAATCCTCGTCATGGGCTTTTGAAATAGCAGCTACCCAATCGCAATTTAATCAAAAAAGAGCCGCCGCTTTTGGAGAAAATTCAAGATTTTCTTTAAAGCGAACGGCCCAGCGGTCGTCTAGCTTACCCGCCCCGATGAAGTCTTCAGCGGCGGGTGAGCATTTAATGGCTATACAGCTGCCAGCTCAGGCGCGGGCCGCTTGCTGTTGCGAATATTGCTAATTGCCTCAGCGTAGTCATCTGCTTTGAAGACCGCAGAACCCGCCACAACCGCATTGGCACCGGCTTCTAGTACCTGCCAAGTATTGTGCGACTTGAGACCGCCATCAACTTCAATCCAGGGGTCGAGCCCGCGCTCATCACACATCGCTCTGAGCTGACGAATTTTGGGAATGACGCCAGGAATGAAGCTCTGCCCACCAAAGCCGGGATTCACGCTCATAATTAGCACCAGATCGCATAGGTCGAGCGAGTATTCAATCATATCTAGGCTAGTGCCAGGGTTGAGCACGACGCCCGCCTGCTTGCCGCACTCTTTGATCTGCCCCAAGGTGCGATGCAAATGAGGAGAAGCATTGTGCTCGCAGTGGACAGAGATAATATCAGCGCCCGCTTTGGCGAAGTCTTCGACGTACTTTTCTGGCTCGACGATCATTAGGTGAACATCGAGTGGCTTGTCGGTCATCGGGCGAACTGCCTCGACGATCATCGGGCCAATGGTGATATTGGGCACAAAGCGGCCATCCATCACATCAATGTGAATCCAGTCGGCCCCAGCTTTGTCTACGGCGCGAATTTCCTCACCCAAACGGCCAAAATCAGCGGACAAAATCGACGGCGAAATAACAATAGATTTATGGGACTGAGTCGTTGCCATAGGGGAGCGGCCTCTCGCTAAGGGATAGTTTGCTATAGAGAAAGATCTATATAGGTGTGTCTATTGTAACAAAATATTTATCCGGCTCCTAGCGCTAAAGTTCTATTACAGATTTTGGCGCTGCTGCCTGAGCTGACAAGTCGCTGCTGTAACCTTACCGTCGCCTCGGCAATTGAGTTAAAGTTGCTCTGTTGTCTCGCATCCATTTCGGTCGTTATATGGGCAAATCTTTTTGGCATTGGCAGCGACGTTCGGTGAAGCGATCGCTCGGCAGTTTGGGTCTGAGCTTAGGGGCACTCGCCGCCGTCGGTATACCCGCTGTAGCGCTCACTAGCTCTATTGGCGCTGATGGGATTGACGCTCGCCGGTTGCAAGAAGCGCCTTACAATTTGACCGGTCGAAAAATTGCGATCGGCCAGGTCGAAATTGGCCGCCCCAGTCAGTTTGGCATCGACAAAATTGCCACTGAAAATCCGCCTGTGCAGGTAGGCCGAATTTTTGAACTGGATGAACCGGCGATCGCTAATGAGTCAGTCGATCCGCACGCGGCCAATGTCGCCAGCGTTATGATCAGCCGCGACAAAATGCTCAGAGGCGTCGCTCCTAATGCTTTTCTCTACTCAGCTGCGATCGGCACCCTAACTGAATTTATCGGCCAGCAAGAAGAATGCCTCGCCTCTCAGCATGTGGCCCTGCAAAATAGTGGCGATGTCAGGGCCACCAACTTTAGCTTTGGTGAACCCCTCAGCCGTGACCTGCGGCCCGACGCCACCCTCGATGGTAATGCGCTCCTCACTCAGTGCATCGACTGGTCGGCGCGAGTCCATAAGCTGCTCTATGTGATTGCGGGCAACCAGGGGCGAGGCGGCATTCCTATTCCTACTGACAATTTTAACGGTATCAACGTCGCCTACTCCACTCGGGTCAATGGCAAATTTATGCGGGTAGACAGCGCTAACTTGGGCAGCGAGCCTACGCGCAACTCACCCAACGGCTCCCGCCCTGAGGCTAATGAGGGCAGCCGCCGCTCTATTAACTTAGTGGCACCCGGCAGTGAGATTGAAATGTTTTTGCCCAACGGCGCGCGGACGATTAGCAGCGGTACGAGCTTTGCCGCGCCGCATGTGGTGGCGACCGTTGCGCTTTTACAAGAATTTGGCGATCGCCAGTTTCGAGCCGGGGCCAGCCACTGGAGCCTCGACTCTAGAGAACCGCAGGTGATGAAGTCAGTTATCCTCAACGCCGCCGATAAGATAGAAGACCCAGGCGATGGCTCGCTGCTAGGCATGAGCCGCACCCTGCTAGATGAACGCGGTCGCAGCTGGATCGAATCTGATGCCTACACCAATCAGCAAATTCCGCTCAATGCCGAACTGGGCACCGGCCACCTCAATGCCTTTAGAGCTTACGAGCAGCTTGCGGGCGGCCAGTGGACGCCGGGCAACATTCCCACTATCGGCTGGAGCTACAGCAGCCTAGCGGCGACCGGCAGCGCTGAAGACTACGTGTTTGAGCAGCCCTTAAAAGGCGGCAGCTATGTGAGCGCAACTCTGACTTGGGAGCGCCTAGTAGCGCTAAATTCAGCCGATGAATACTACGATGTAGGCGAAAGCTTTACTGGAGAGCCCCTGAGCAACCTCGATCTGTACCTGATGCCTGCCGACACGGACGACATCGGCCAGAGCGTATGGTCATCCATTAGCCCAGAAGACAGCCTAGAGCATATCTTCATTCCGATTCCCGCAGACGGTCGCTATAAGCTGAGAGTCGTACAGCGGCAGGCTAGCGGCCCAGCTCAGCCTTACGCGCTAGCCTGGTGGTCGCAGGCTGCTCAGTAGGTAGCGATCGCGCGATCAGTTCAGACATCAAAAAAAACTTTGCAAGCTGCTGAACTGTACCGTTAAGGAAGCATTCAGCAGCTTTTTAAGTAAGCTTTACCAATAAGCCTTTAAGTCAATTAAAAGTAAGTCAATTAAAAGGGCGAACGACGGGACTTGAACCCGCGAATGGTGGAATCACAATCCACTGCCTTAACCACTTGGCCACGCTCGCCATCTGCGAGTAATTAGTATAGCACCGCTGTTTTACTGAATGCTAATCCCTCAGTAATTTTTCCGACCAAACAAAAGAGATATCGGCTCCTTCCAGCTGATAGCCCTATTTTACTGTTTGCTATTTTGCTGCTTATTGCTTTGCTGTTTGCTGATGATCCTACAGATCTCTCGGGTTTACTAAGACAAACGTAGCTGACTAGCTGTTTTTCTCTATAGTTCTCATTAAATTGAGCTAATGACATTAGAAATCAGGTAGTGCAATGAGTCACTGACTAGCCACGGGCTGATGTCAGAGCCTGCCAATAGGACAAAGACAAACTGCAACTTCCGATACAGCCTTTTATTAACTAAATCTTGAATAATAAAAAGCACTATTCCAAATTTCTTGAGATCCGCTATCAATAGAAGCAGTGCTTTTACCGTTCACACAAGAGGTATCCTTTGAAACCCGTGGTCGCTTCAACTGCATATTTACTCATTTCGCACGGTAGCCGAGACCCGCGCCCGCAAGTGGCTATGGATCGACTCGCAGACCTAGTGCGCAAACATTTAGAAGCCGTGCCACAGCAGGCCGCAGCGGGTAATGAGAGGCTGCGATCGCAGCATTTCAACCCAGCCGAGCGCACTTTTTCTAACAGTGCCAGCCCCCACAGCGCCGCCGAGCGCACCGCCCTGCTCACTAAGCCCGGCTAGAAAAAGCCACTACCGCTAGCTCAAAGGTCATGGTCGGCACGGCCTGTTTAGAGCTTTCCCCGATCTCCTTGTGTGAACAAATCTACGAGTTTGGGCGACGGCTACAGGCGGCAGGCGTGCGCGAGCTGAAGCTATTGCCCGTATTTTTGATGCCGGGCGTTCATGTCACTGAAGACATTCCCGATGAGGTCGAGGCAGCCAGAGAGCTGCTTGGCGATTCACTTCAGCTAACCCTATGTCCGCATTTGGGCAGTCATACCAAAATTAGTGAAGTCCTGGCCAGCCGATTGGCGGCTGTGCCCGCTGAAGGCTCGCTTTTGGTGGCGCACGGTAGCCGCAAGCCCCGAGGCAATCAGGCGATTAAGGGCCTCGCTAAACGGCTAGATACGGCTGTGGCCTACTGGTCTACCCCACCAGATATTGAGACGCAGGTGATTGATCTGATGCAGCAGGGCTGTCAGCGGCTAGCCATTTTGCCCTACTTCTTATTTGCCGGGGGCATTACCGATGCGATTACTCACCGCACTGAAGAGCTAGCGGAACGGTTCCCTAAAGTTAGCTTTCGGCTGCTGCCTACCCTAGGCGCAACTGACGAAATCGCAAGCCTCGCGGTAGAGCTAGTAAATGGGTAAGCTGCGACGAACTGCAACGAAACTATAAAGATGACGCATTCGCCGTATCGTAGTTGGCAAAATGTCTGCTGTGGTTTTGCTTGAATTGAGTTAGCTGCCTCATATTTAGCTTTGTAACAATTTGGCTGATGACCTAGCTATAGTTTATGGGGGTGGTTACTTGTTCTGATGACCCTGCCATTTATTTATGCCGTCTAACTTTTCTGCGGATGATGCGTCACTCTCACAAGACTTCTGCCAGCGCCGGCTGCTGGCAAGGTCTATCTGGTAGGGGCTGGGCCAGGCGACCCTGGGCTGCTGACTGTAAAAGCGAAAGTGCTGATAGAGTCGGCTGATCTAGTTGTGTTTGATGCGCTGGTCAGCGACCCCATTTTGAGCCTGATTAACGTGCGGGCCGAGCGAATTCATGCCGGTAAGCGGCGAGGCAGACATTCGATGTCTCAAGCAGAGATTACCCAGCTGCTGTGCCAAAAAGCTTATGAGCATGCGGTTGTTGTTCGGCTAAAAGGTGGCGATCCGTTTGTTTTTGGCCGGGGCGGAGAAGAGATGAGCGGTCTGATGGCGGCGGGGATTGCAGTTGAGGTGGTACCGGGGATTACCGCAGGCATTGCGGCTCCGGCCTATGCGGGGATTCCGGTGACGCATCGGGGCTACAGCTCTTCGGTCATATTTGTAACGGGGCATGAGTCAGCAGGCAAGTACCGGCCTCAGGTAAACTGGAAGGCTATAGCGCAGGCCGCAGAAACCATCGTGGTCTATATGGGCGTGCATAATTTACCCAATATTACTCAGTCGCTGATGGCGGCTGGGCTATCGGCAACTGACGCCAGTGGCGCTGATTCGCTGGGGCACCCGGCCTGAGCAGTCAGAGCTATCGGGAACGCTGGGGACGATTGTGGAGCAGGTGAGCGGTGACTGGCTTTTCGGCCCCGGCGATCGCCGTCATTGGCCAAGTGGTTGATTTGCGATCGCAGCTAGCCCCAGCATCGCCAGTACATAGTGAGCATTGGGCGGCTGTCAGTGGGCTGAAGAGCGAAGAAATCAGAGGATTGAGCGGATTGACGCAGGCAGATGAGCAGACAATTAGAGCAGACAGTTAAAACGCCGAGGCCAGTGCGATTAGACCGCTGGCTGGCTGAGCATGTAGAGATGCTTTCTCGCAATCGGGTGCAGCAGCTCATAGAGCAGGGCGCGGTGCGGTGAATGGAAAGGTGTGCGACCGTAAAAAAGAGCAGGTAAATCAGGGCGATCGCATTGAAATCACCATTCCTGAAGCCACCCCCTACGACCTTCAGCCCGAAAATATACCGCTTGATATTTTGTACGAAGACGACCAGCTGCTGATGGTCAATAAACCAGCAGGAATGGTGGTGCATCCGGCTCCTGGTCACGACACGGGCACGCTAGTTCACGCGCTGCTGTTTCACTGTGGCCCTCAGCTCACCGGAGTCGGCGGCGTTCAGCGTCCTGGCATCGTTCACCGACTCGACAAAAATACTACTGGCGTGATGGTCGTCGCTAAAACCGAGACAGCGCTGCGCAGCCTGCAACAGCAAATTCAGGCCAAAACCGCCCGGCGCGAATACATTGGCCTAGTTAATGGCGTCCCCAGAGGCGAGCAGGGCACCATCGACCAGCCCATCGGTCGTCACCCCAAGCATCGTAAAAAAATGGCCATTGTCCCGGTAGAGCAAGGCGGCCGTACTGCGGTGACCCACTGGAAAATTCTAGAGCGACTCGGTAACTATACCCTGGTGCAGTTTCAGTTAGAGACCGGGCGCACCCATCAGATTAGGGTTCACAGTGCCTATTTAGGGCATCCGATTGTTGGCGATCCAGACTATGGCTCGGGCAAAGCACCCGGGGTTAAGCTCCTCGGACAGGCGCTTCATGCGTTTCGGCTGACGCTAGATCACCCGGTGACTCAGCTGCAGCTTATCGCCGAAGCGCCGCTGCCTGAACGAATGACTAAGCTGTTGATAAATCTGCGCGCTCACTAAACAGACACCGCCAAAAGCCGTCAAAAGAAAGCCATAAAAAAGCCGAGGCGGTAAAACCACCCCGGCGATAACCTTTTGAGGAAAGAACAAATCAGTCGTTAGCTGCCTGAGTTGCCGTTGATCGGCACATTCAGCTTGCGGAAGGGCACAGATGCACCAATATTGATATTGGCCGTGCTTACCCGAGGCGAAGCCTGCCGGACGAGCGGCGACGCTGCGAGCCATATCGAGGTAGAGCGAAGGGTTGCCTGCGGTGGCCTTCTGCTCTTGCGGCTTGAAGCGACGAACCTCTTCCTGCCAGCTGATCTGAGGGAAGCCCAAAATAGAGCGATAGTACTCGTCGTAGCGAGGCGACTTGATATTGACAGGACGCTCGCCAATTCACGACCCGGCAAAACCCGACGGCGCTGATAAGGCACGATGTCGTAGCCAAAGTTCTCGATGTACTCGTCGGTATCTAGCAGCTCATCAATAAAGCCCTGCAATGCCCTTAGTCGCAATCTTAATCGACCAAGCAATTTTCTCGCGCTCGTTGTAAGGATCGCGGCCCAGCGCTCGCTGAATGCACTGCTCAACGAAGCGATAGTTGCTATTTTTGTCGTAAAAGCTGCTGCGATATGTCTCTGAAAGCAACAGACCGCGAATGAAGTCACGCACGGTGATCTGGTTGTTGCGCAGCTGAGACTCTAAGAAGATCTCACGGTCGGCCTTAAAGGCATAAAAGAAAATTTGACGGTAGGCTGCGTCAATCAGCTCGGTCATTTCGCTGTACTCCAGGAGAGCCTCAGCGCTATAAATTCTGGGCTGATCGTCGCCCTGTACGGTGTACCCCTCAACCCGTTGGTTCTGGCTTTTGGGAGGGTAATTCAACAACGGAAGAGCCACGCTTGAATCTCCAACACTTGTGTAAACAGCTGCAATTAATATGTTCCAATCATAAGGGAGGCTGGTCGCTCAACCTGAAGAATCTGAGGAAATCATTACACAGCTTAACACTATACAAAAGTGCCATGGATTAAGGCTTTAGCTATCAAGAACTGCTGGTTAAACAGGCACAGATTGACCAATTCGACCAGCGGCAATGATCCAGAAAACTCATATTTTGCAACATACTTTCCATCTGTTGAATTCCCTCATGTCGACTGTAGCCATTTAGCCCTAGCTTTCACAAGAGTTGCTAGAGATCTGAGCGATGCAGCTCTAAGGGCCTCTATTTTAGCCTAACCAGGCGACCTCAGGGAGGCTCCGCCATTGCGCCTGCTGAACCGCCTGCCAATCGCTGGGCGTATTGCAGTTAAACAGCATGGAACGCGGGACAGCGCCGTAGGCCGCGATGGGCACCGTAGTTAGCCAAGATTGAAAGGCGCGATCGCCGCTAGCCAACCGCCGCCATAGCCCCGGTAAACAGCGCCGATGGTAGTAGCCGCAGAGCGGCTCCCAGCCTTTGCTGCCAGGCGCTAATGAAGCCACCGGTAGAAAGTCAGGCGGTTCGGCCGGCGAGTGCCAATGCTCGCTTTGCGCCAGTAGCCAACACCACCAGCGCTGTAAAGTGAGCATCTCCAGATACGGCAGGTCACAGGCTAGCAGCAAACACCAGTCCGAGCGAATCTGCGTGCCATGCCTGGGCAAATCCGCTCAATGGTCCCGCTAGGAGTTCGCCCCGTGAGCTGATCTTCTAGCAATAGCTGCACCGTCGGGGGTACAACCTGCGGTAGCGCTCGGGCCAGGGCGTCACCACGACAACCTCGGTAGTTAGCTGTTGGGCAATCTGGGCGGTATGGGCCAGCAGCGGCTGACCGCTGGGACGTCGTCAGCAGCGCTTTGTCCTGGCCCATGCGCCGGCTGCGACCGCCTGCCAAAATAATCGCCGACAAGAAGCTGGATGTTACACTCATCAGTCCCGGTTTGCGCTGAGGTGGGCCTGCCTCGGGAGCCTGGCGCTGCCGCTCGGCCCAGTCGTGCCCCTTGAAGTAATAGATCAGTGCCGTCAGTGCCGCCAGCGTCATATACATTAGCCGCATCAACCAGCCCACCCGTTCAAATACATAGGCGATCGCATCTGCTCTAGGATCGTCATAGCTAGTGAGTTCTTCACTCAGCGCCTGAGTGGGGCTCGCCAGCCGTTGGCCTTCTAACTCTTCGCGGCGAGTCGGCAAATCGGTAAATTGCGTGCTGAAAGGATAAAAGCCAAAAAAGCCGCCGCTATCCCCCTCTCGCCTGAGAAAGTCATTGGTCAGATCGCGGGCTTCGCCATAGGAAAGGCTGCTGCTGGTTAGCCACTTCTCGAATCCACAGATTCTGCTGCATCAGGTAGCTAGCGCTAAAGACAAAGGGGCTGACGACGACCAGCAGCGCCATTTTAGCCGGGTGATTCCAGCGGTGAGGCAGCAGAAAGTGTGGCCGCGCCAATGCCTGCGCCCAAAATCGCAAACACCACCAGATTGAATAGCTCAATCAGTTCGATGCTCTTCAGAAAACCGCCGATCCAGGGCACTGAGTAGAGAAACACATCAGCCAACCAGGCCGCGATCGCCTTTAGCGCTGCCAGCAGCAAACTCAGCCCAATACCGATGGCAAAGAATACGGGAATGCGCGATCGCTTTGAATCAATGGGCATGAGAGAACGGCAAGAAACGGAGGCGCTACACCTCTTCATTAAAGCCTGTGATTGCGAAATGCAAAATAGGGTTTGAGTTTTATAGGTTATTTAGTACATTTGAACCAGTCTTTGTGTTTAGCCGTAACCCTTTCTGCTTATGAGTATTGAACAGACTAACCAGCTCATTTTGCTCATTCTAAATTCGGTGCTGATGACGCTGCTATCGGCAGCTTTACTGGGGGGAGCCTGGCTGCGACAAAATATGCTCTCTCAGCAGCTAGTCCAAGTGCAGCGGCGCTACCAGCAAATGACCCATCGCCCGGCTTCTAGCACAGCCGAATCTCAAATAATACTGGAGAAGGAACCAGCTCAGAGCCAATCTTAAACGGATGCGAGACCAAAGACAGCGACTGAGCAATCAGTATCTCTGGAGTCATCTGGGAATGCTGACACTGCACGTTGCGCTGCTGATCTTTGGCGTCAGTCTATTTGCGCTAGCGCTGCGATCGCTCCTATCGTTTGACGGGCTGATTTCTACCGCTCTATTTCTATTTACCCTAGGTTCAGCCGGGCTGCTAGCGGGCACAGGCTGCATTTTGATCGATCTGGTGCAGGGCAACAGCGGCGGCGATTCGCTGGGGCAGTCTCTCGGGAAAGTAATCACCCAACTTGCCCGCGGGTGGCAGCATCGCAAAAGCGCCCCCTTGATCGAGCCCGCGCGCGCGAGCCGGTAAAAGAAGACAGAAGTCAGCCTGCCTCCTGTCTCCTAACCCCCTGTCTTCCCCTAACCAGCTTTCCTCAAATTGAGCCGCCACAATCTACCGCTGCTCAGCCAACTCCCGGCTAGTTTCCCCCAAGTCAAACCGCTTGAGAATGCGCTCAGCCATCTGCGCCGGCATCAGTCCTAGCGCGGCCTTTGACTGGTCCGGAGAGGCATGGTCTACTAGCTGATCGGGCACGCCCAAGCGCAGCAGCGTGGGTGAGAACCCGCGATCGCTCAATTCCTCAGCCAGAGCCGAGCCAAAGCCACCCATCAAGCAGCCGTCTTCTAACGTCACCACCTGGCCAATCTTATTCGCTAGCGGCAGCATCAGCTCGGTATCTAGCGGCTTGGCAAAGCGGGCGTTGACCACTGTCGCCTCTACCCCGTGCTCACTGAGAATCTCAGCAGTTTGCATCGCCGGATAGACCATCGCCCCATAGCCTATGAGCAACACGTCGTCACCCTGGCGCAGCACCTCTGCCTTGCCAATCGGCAGCGCCTCCCAGCCTTCTTCCATCAGCGGCACGCCGTAGCCTTGCCCCGCGGGTAGCGCACGGCAATCGGCCCATCGTATTCAATACCGGTGACCACCATGCGCTGTAGCTCGGCCTCGTCTTTGGGAGCCATCAGCACCATGTTCGGAATGCAGCGCATGTAGGCAATGTCATACAGGCCCTGGTGAGTGGGGCCATCGACCCCGACAATGCCCGCCCGGTCTAGCGCAAAGAAGACCGGCAGCTTTTGAATGCAAACGTCATGAATAATCTGGTCAAAGGCTCGCTGTAAGAACGTGGAGTAGATCACCGGTACGGGCTTCATGCCCTCACAAGCTAGGCCCGCTGCTAGGGTTACCGCGTGCTGCTCGGCAATGCCCACGTCAATATACTGCTTGGGTAGCTTGGCCTGGAGCAGGTCTAGCCGGGTGCCCGTTGCCATTGCCGCGGTAATGCCGATGATGGTGGGATCGTTTTCAGCCAGACTGACCAGCGTTTCGGCAAAGACTTTAGAGTAGCCGGGTGGCTTGGGCTTGCCGCTAGGGATTTTTTTGCCGGTTTCCAGGTTGAAGGGCGACTGGGCGTGGTAGCCAACCTGATCTTTTTCGGCGATTTCGTAGCCTTTGCCTTTGACAGTCGCGACATGCACCAGCACCGGGCCGCCGTGCTTATGGGCCTCTTTAAAGGCGCTGATTAGCTCTGAGATATTATGTCCGTCTACCGGCCCCATATAGGTGAAGCCCAGTTCTTCAAAAACTGCGCCGACTTTAGAGACGGCTAGCCGCTTCATCCCTTCTTTAACACGGATCAGCTCAGGCGTGAGCGATTCGCTAAAAGGCAGCTGCTTGAGCTGCTCTTCGAGGTTATCAGTGAGGAACTGCACAGGCGGGCTCAGGCGCATTTTGTTGAGATAGCGCGGAATCGCCCCGACGTTGGGTGAAATCGACATTTCGTTGTCATTGAGCACCACGACCAAGTTAGTTTTGGGCAGGTGACCGGCATGGTTGATGGCTTCTAGCGCCATTCCGCCCGTGAGCGCACCGTCGCCGATGATGGCGGCGACTTTGTGCTTTTCGCCTTTGAGATCGCGGGCGATCGCCATGCCTAAAGCGGCTGAAATACTGGTAGAAGCATGGCCCGCACCAAAGTGGTCAAACCGGCTCTCGGAGCGCTTTAGGTATCCGGCTACGCCATTTTTCTGGCGTAAAGTGTGGAAATCTTTGTAGCGACCGGTGATCAGCTTGTGGGGATAAGCCTGGTGGCCCACATCCCAAACGACTTTGTCATGATCCAGGTCGAGGGTTTGATAGAGCCCTAGCGTCAGTTCGACCACGCCCTAGTCCGGGGCCTAAGTGCCCGCCGCTAGCGGCAATCGTCTGCAAATGTTTATCGCGAATCTGCTGAGCAATTTGCTCTAGCTGCTTAACCGACAGACCATGCAACTGGTTAGGGTGGGTGATTTCACTCAGATGCATATCAAATCCTCTCTTAATCGGCGTATACGTATCGTTATCGTCACTCTATTCACTGTAGATTAGATCAGAGCGCAAGCAAGCAATGAGGCTCCTATGAAAATGTTCACGACTTTTGAGTTCTTAACCGTTACCCGCCTGACAGCCCGTCTTAAAAACCATCTCAGTAGAGGGTCTCGGCTGTCGGCTGGAGCCGCGTTTGGAGCGGTTTCGCTGGGTACAGTTGGCCTCAGTGCCCTAGGGGCAACAGCGGCGACAGCGGCGAATCCGGACTATTTTGGCTGCGCCACGGGCATGACTAACTCAGGCATTTCAGAGACAGCGGCGATCGCCGCCTGCGCTTCGGCCCGCTATCCAGAAGATTTGGGGGCCTGCGTAGTCGATGTTAACGAATTTACCGGGCTAACGGCTGACAATGCGCTGCTGATTTGTCAGCGATCGCGCCGTCCTGTAGAGGTCGCCAACTGCACCATCGACATCCATACCTCCTTGCTCGACAGCCCTTCGACTAAAGTATTAGAAAACTGTGGCCGCAGCCTATTGCCCGCTCGCTATGGCACCTGCGTCATCGATTTGGTCGATGCTACCGAAGTAGCCGTAGACGAAGCACTCACCCAGTGCATTCGCGCAGGCTATCGCCCCTGGAGAATTCAGCCGCGCCTGTAGAGTCTATAGCCTTAGATTTCTGCCTAAAACAAATCCCCCGCAGACGCTTTTAACCTTGTCTGCGGGGGATCGATTTGAACGGAGCTGATTTCAGATTGCGCTAGCTCAGCACTCCTAGCCCAATACCTCTAAATAGTCGCGGACGCGGTTACGGCGCTTGGGCTGACGCAGCTTTTGCAGTGCCTTGGATTCAATCTGTCGCACGCGCTCGCGGGAAAGCTCCAGCGTCCGGCCAATTTCGGCTAGAGAGTAGGGCACCCCGTCACCTAGGCCAAAGCGCAGGGTAATCACCTCTTGCTCGCGGGTGGTCAGGTCAGTAAGCAACTGCTGCAAGTCGCGCTTAAGCGACTCGCGCATTAGCAGTTCTTCGGGCGAAACATCGTCAGTTTCTAGCAGGTCGCCTAGCTCCGTATCGCGGTCTTTGCCGACCTTGGTATCTAAAGACACCGAGCGAGGCACCTTCAGCAGCACTTCGCGAATTTGGGCGACGGTCATGTCTAGCTCGCGGGCAATGTCTTCGACTTTGGCGGTGCGACCTTCAGCCTGAGAGATTTTGCGCTGGGCTTTTTTGATTTTGTTGAGCTTTTCGGTAATGTGCACCGGCAGGCGAATGGTGCGGCTTTGGGTGGCGATCGCCCGCGTAATCCCCTGACGAATCCACCAGTAGGCATAGGTGCTAAAGCGATAGCCCTTAGTCGGGTCAAACTTTTCGACCGCTCGCTCCAGTCCCAAAGTGCCTTCTTGAATCAGATCCAGCAGCTCTAGCCCTCGGTTTTGATACTTCTTCGCCACCGATACCACCAGTCGCAAGTTGGCCTTAATCATGTGCTCTTTAGCCCGAATGCCTTCGGCCTGCATCGCCTTTAGTTCTTCTACGCTGAGCTCAGCTAGCTCCGCCCAGAGACGCTTGCCTTCTATCAGCGTCGGCTTGAGATCGGCAGCCGGAATGCCAGCGGTCGCTGCCCATCGCTCTAATGAAGGCCGATGGCTGAGCTGCGCCGTTAGCTGATCGCGAGTGTTCAATAAAGTTGACATAGGCTGGCTAGCGTGCCACCAGCCTGCTCAGCCGCCTGATTGCGCAGGGCCAGCAGCTCCATATGCTGCTGCACTCGCTGAGCTTCTGCGACCTCTTCATCGCGCTCTAATAGGCTCACCCGGCCAATTTCTTGCAGGTATAGCCGCACCAAGTCAGTCGTGCGCTGAACTCGTGGCTTGCTGTGCGTTTCCACGTCCAACCCTTCGACATGCACATCGGCATTTTCATCAGAAGCCGCCCGCGAAAGATCGTATTCAGACGGCTCGCGTAGCTCATCTACGACACTCTCATCACTATCATCGAGTGAATCGCTAGCGGAGCGCTGGTCAACATAGTCATACGTAGCTTTCATGATGGTAGGAAGTAGCGGGACAAAGTTGAGAGTCGGCGTAGCTCACCTCTTGAAAAATAGTGTGCCCAGCCGATAGGGCCCATACAGCAAAAGCCGCTTTTAGCCGAGGTGTGCCTTAGTAGAGCTATCAGGCCCAGATATAAACTTTTTGCCAAACCAGTTTGAGCAAGTCGCTATTCATAGGGGCTTTAATCTGATGGCTGTTAGTAGAGCAATCAATAGAGAAAAAGTCGGGATTCTTGATATTTCAGTATTCACAGCCAGCAAAGCCCATTCCCGGAACTCTTCAAAAAACGTCTCTAAGCAAATTGTCTTAGAGACAGTGCCTGGCTGCGTGAATCAGTCAAACCGCTTTAATAAAGAAATATCAGCTCAGCTTGTTCTCTTCATACGGAGTTAGTACAGGTTTGCCAGTGGCACAGGAGCCGCATCCGCCAATAGAGAGCAATCGGCGAATGGCAGTTAAGCTGCGGTGCAAGATTGTCTCAGCCCTCTAGATAGGGCTGAAATGCCTGATAACTATGCGGTTGAGTCTTCTCAGGCTGGCTCATGTGCTGGTCTATCTAGAGTTTGACTTGGTGAAACCAGGTAGCCAAACCACCCCTTTTATTAGCGCCAGAGCTGCAAATTAAGGAACCACCGGCAGCTACTGTCACAAAGGGTTAGTACCAAAGTATAGACGTCGAGATTTATTAGGGAGTCTCTCGATTCATCACATAACCGTCGTGTGATGAACGTGAATAAGGTCTTTAGCAGCAGGGCCATAGATAGCAGATAGCTTCACGCCGCAAGCTTGACACGCACATCCATAATGTGACGTACATTTGTTTCTCGCTTTTCGGTCTCGTTCATACCGATTGACGGTGATAGTTGCGGCTGCACCTTCAAAGTGCGCTTGTTCTTCTTGAGAAATTGATGAGATCCCCTTGCGAACATTGGTTCGTTCTTTCCCCGTCTATCAGCTGACCGCACTCAGCTCGTAACGTAGTGCCAAGATTTCATCTATCTGTAGTACGGCCATTGCGTACTCGCGACCCTGTAGATCTGCAAATTCAACCAAATATTGAGGAACATCTCCCTCGTAGGTCTCCACGATGGTTCCTACCTGTCCAACCGGCAAGTATTGAATGGATTGATAGTCCGCATCAATTAAAGTTAGCCGATCTGCAGGAACCGGATTTATATTTGCAACCGTATCTAAGGATTTTAAGATTGTCATCTGTCCTACTTGATGAATGCGGAAATTAAGCGAGGAGTAGAGGAAGTCGAGGTAGTTTCCCAAAGTGTACGCAGGATAAGCTGATCGTGATTAGGAACTGACCAATCGACCTTCCATAGCTGACCAAAATTTGTATGAGCTTTCTGAACCACTTCTCCTTCGACAGCTGCCCTCGCTATTAATGCCTGCAAATCACCTGCGTTGCTGGATGTGATTCCTAGAGCAGAAGCAAACACTCTAGCTTTATGCTTTCCAGAAGGGTGCTCAGCATTGAGACAGTAACCTTTCAGTTTTTCTATTGGAATGATAGCGCGATCGCCATTTAGCAATCTCATGATGGCTCATAACGTGATTATATCTAGGGACTAATAGGTCAGCGTTAGCTCTCATCAATCACAGCGTCACGATCTAGCAGCAACAAATTGCGCAGCTGGTCGGTATCGAGCTCTGTAAGCCACTGTTCGCCAGCGCCGACGACTTGCTCAGCTAGCGCTTTTTTACTGTTGATCATGTCGTTGATGCGCTCTTCTAAGGTGCCGGTGGTCACAAACTTATGCACCTGCACATTTTTAGTCTGGCCGATGCGGAAGGCGCGGTCTGTGGCCTGGTTTTCGACGGCAGGGTTCCACCAGCGGTCGAAGTGGAAGACATGATTGGCGCGGGTGAGGTTGAGGCCGACGCCGCCTGCTTTGAGGGAGAGAATGAAGATTTTGGGGCCGTTGGGGTCGAGCTGGAAGCGGTCTACCATTTCTTCTCGTTTGGCTTGCGAGGTGCTGCCGTAGAGGAACTGGGTGTCTGTGCCTAAGCGGTGCTCTAAGTGGCGGCTGAGGAGTTTGCCCCATTCGGCGAACTGGGTGAAGATGAGGGCGCGATCGCCTTCTGCAATCACCTCTTCTAACATCTCATCCAGTCGCTGTAACTTACCTGAGCGCCGATATTTGCCCAGACTGTCTTGCTTGAGAAACTGAGCCGGATGGTTACAGATTTGCTTGAGCTTCACTAGCAATCCTAAAATCATGCCGCGTCGCTTGACGCCTGTGGCCTCGTCAATCTCTCCTAACGTCTCGTCGACTAGCTTTTGATAGAGGCGGGCCTGCTCAGCGGTAAGCCCGCAAAAGACGGTCATCTCCTGCTTGTCGGGCAGGTCTTGAATGATCGTGCGGTCGGTTTTGAGGCGGCGGAGAATGAAGGGCTGGACCAGCGATCGCAATGTCTTCAGCGAGTCAGTATCGCCATATCGCTCAATCGGCGTCGCAAATCGGCGCTTAAAGAAATTCAGCGGCCCCAAATACCCCGGATTGAGAAAGTCCATAATCGCCCACAGCTCAGAGAGCCGGTTTTCAACGGGCGTACCCGTGAGCGCAATGCGGAATTCACTTTCCACTTCACGCACCGCCAGCGACTGCTTCGCCGCCGGATTCTTGATATTTTGCGCCTCATCGAGCACCATGCCTCGCCACTCAACCTTTTTGAGATCTTTGAGATCTCGCTGCACCAGCGTGTAGCTCGTGATAATCAGATCCAGCTTTTCAGTTGCCTTCACCAGCGCCGCGCCCTTGGGCCGCTTGTCACCGTGGTAAATCAGCGTCTTCAGCTCAGGGCCAAACTTTCTCACCTCACGCTGCCAGTTGGTCAGCACCGAAGTCGGGCACACCAGCAGTACCGGCCCGCCTAGCGCCTGCTCCTGCTTGAGATAGAGCAAAAAGGCAATCAGCTGAATGGTTTTACCCAGGCCCATGTCGTCAGCTAGGCACGCGCCTAGTCCCCATTGCTCTAAGAAAGAGAGCCACGAAACGCCCTTAGCCTGATAAGGGCGCAGCTGCCCTTCAAATCCATCCGGCTCTGACATCGGCTCCAGACTCTGATTACCTGTCGTCATCGTGGTAATCAGCTCATCGAGCTTGCCTGAAGCGTCAAATTTTACGACCGGCAGCTTATCAATCAGCTGATTGTCACCCGTACTGATGCGCAGCGCTTCTTCTACCGAAAGCTTGGTCTGCCCTCTGCGCTTTTCAAAAAACTCCTTGGCCGCTCGCACATCTTGAGGGCGCAGCTCTATCCACTGACCGTTGATTTCTACTAAGGGCGTACCCTGCGTAATCAGCTCGTCAAATTCTGCTTTGGTGAGCACCTGCCCGCCGACAGAAAGATCCCATTTAAAGTTCAGCAGGCTTTGCAACCCGAGGCGCTGCTGCTTGGGCGGAGCGGTAGCGCTAATTTGTAGTCCCAAACGGCTGGCCCCGACCTTGCTAGGATCGACCAGATTTTCGGGCATGATTACCCCAAAGCCGCTGTCTTGCAGTCGCCAGGCCGCTGCTTTAATGAACTGATAAGCCTCAATCGGGATCAAGCACGCATTGGGTTGGGCTCTGCTCGCTCAGAGTTTGCTTAATCGGCTCGTATAGCCGAGTAGATCGGCCTAATCCGCCGAGCAGCGTTTCTTGCGGGGTTCTATCGTTCTGCCCTGGTAGGTCAGCTGATCGGTCGGATGCTGCCAGATGGTCTCGGCGTCGATTTTGTAGTCGCTGTCGTCAATGGCTTGCAGGCCATAGCGCAGCGTCCAGTCGAGGGTGCCCAGCAGCTGGGGGCATCAGAGAAAAGCAGGTGCGAAAGCCGCCAGCGGTATCAGCTAGGTTTTGCAGCGGCGAAGTCCAGGTATTAAGCGCATCGTTGAGTCGAACGACGCCGACGGGCGTAGATTCAAAGTGAGGATCGGGCATGCCGAGGGCCTCGATCCATTCGCGCAGGGGCAGGTCTTTACTGAGCGGCGCACTGGCGGGCAGTCCATTGTCTTGCGCGAGCGCGGCGCACCTGGGCATCTACCAGCGTTTCTAGAAAGTGGCGTACCATCGGATCGGCGGAGGCAGGCAGATCGATCCGCAGAGGGGAGGCTTTTTTGGGCAGTGGGGCCAGATAGCTGCGGCAGATGAGGGGGCGCGATCGCAAAATTCCTTTAGCCGGTTCTGATCTACGGCGCTGTCGAGCAGCAGTTGCCAGGTGGCGATCGCGCCCCTTTTTATCCGCGCTGACCACCGGCACAAACTTACCCCGTGCCAGCAAGTCTAGGCACCAGCGGGTCAGGTGCGACCAATAGCGTAAATCAGTCACCGACAAAAGCGCTGGCCTCTGAATGACCTAACGGCAGGGCGCTGAGAAACTTGACGGTCGTCGTCGCTACAAAAGGGCACCCGAGACTTGCCAGGGATAGAGCTCAGTGGCCTCTTGAGCCTCAGCTGAAAGCGCTGGCAGCAGACCGTCCTCTTCTCGCTTGGTCGGCAAGACCACAGCCCGCGACTGCCAATTATTAGATTTGCCTTTTCTGCTTGGCGGCAGCCGTTTTGCTGCTGGTGCGATCGCTCGATTTGCCAGCAACAGCCGGTGCCACCAGCGCCTGCATCCAGGTGAGATCGAGATCAGGGTTGGCTGGCTGAAACACAGCGGCTAAGGCTGACTGACTAAGCTGATAGGGCTGATTAGCCAGGGTAGGGAGTTGAATCAGTGTTTTGGAGGTCGAGCGGGGCGATCGCCTCTACTTTTCGCCAGGTTTCACCCCATAAGAAAAAACGCTGGAGGTCGGGTAACCAGTTTCCATGTAAAGTCGCCATGGGGCAAAAAGCTCGTAACCGAACGGCTAAATGTTATCTCAGATCGAAAGCAATCAGCTTGAGTTTTTAGGCAGCTGCTGCACCTATGCCTCAAACTGCTCATAGGCAGCGACAATTCTCTGCACCAGCGCGTGACGCACTACGTCGGCCTTAGTCAGCTCGCAAAAGGCAATGCCTTCTACTTTGGCCAGTATTTTGGTGGCGACCGCCAGCCCAGACTCTTGATAGCGGGGCAGATCAGTCTGCGTGACATCGCCTGTGACCACCATGCGCGAGTTGAAGCCCAAGCCGGGTCAGCATCATCTTCATCTGCGCGGGCGTCGTATTTTGGGCCTCGTCTAAAATCACAAAGGCATTGCTCAGCGTCCGGCCTCGCATGTAGGCCAGCGGCGCCACCTCAATTACGCCTCGCTCCATTAAGTGAGGAATGCGCTCCGGGTCGAGCAGTTCGTGCAGAGCGTCGTACAGCGGGCGCAGGTAGGGGTTGACCTTTTGCTGCAAGTCACCGGGTAAAAAACCCAGGCGCTCTCCGGCTTCTACCGCCGGACGGGTAAGAATCAGCCGCTCATAGTCTTCATTCATCAGCGCCTTGACAGCGACCATCGCCGCTAAAAAGGTTTTGCCGGTTCCGGCAGGGCCGGTGCAAAAGGTTAGATCGCTGGTGCGCAGCGCCTTGACGTACTGCTGCTGGCGAAAGGTTTTGGCCCGAATGACCTGCCCCCGGCGGGTGCGGGCCACTACGTCTTTTTGAATGGCTTGTAGCTCGTCTTCGCGATGCGTATCTAGGGCGTGAATGGCGGTCATTACATCGGTAATGGCGATCGCCTGCCCCTGACTCCAAGTCGGCTCTAGCGTTTGCACAATCCGCCGGGTGCGTTCTATCTGATTTTCAGTGCCTGCAATACTCAGCTCGCTGCCTCGCAAGACAACCGTCGCCCCTGTCTGTTGGGCAATCCGCTTGATATTTTCCTCATGCGGCCCGGCCAAGGGCCATGGCATTTTCAGAGCTCATCAAGCCTAGTTTGTAGTGATTTCCCATGCAGTTATGAGTGCACTCGGTAAGTCAGAATGCCAACGGATGCCTTTAATCTAGCTTTTTCTTTTTGGGCGGGGCTGGGTTGGTGCTGGGCCGGGCGGGTCTTCTGTCGCCGCCGCGATCGCCACCGCTCGCTCCCTCGCCCGCCAGAACGACTGCGTGTGCGATCACTGCTGCCGCCCCGATCATCCCGGTCTTCTCGCTCTGGCACAGGCTCACCAAACACGCTGAGATTGACGACTTTACCAGAAAGCTGAGCGGCAGCCCCGATCACCTGGCGCATTGCTTTAATATTGCGCCCGCCCCGGCCAAACACCCGGCCTTTATCTTCGGCCTCGTCAAAGGCGGCTCGCAGCCACAGCTTTTTGACCGCCTGCCAGCGTTTCGGCATGAAACTTAAGCCCTTCGGGCCGCTCTAAAAACGGCTCGAATAAAAAGCGAGCGATCGCCTCAAAATCAGTGGAACGATCAGCCGGGCCATCCACTTGATTGGCCATCTCTGGATTAGTCGGGTCGGGGCTCATAGCTAGCTACTCAGCTGTTCGTACACATTCGCCTTCTTCAAGATGTGCTCGACGGTCTTAGTCGGCTGCGCACCTTCTTTCAGCCACTTAACGATAGCAGGCACATCCAAGCGAGTTTCGTCCGTTCTCGGATTGTAAAAACCCACTTCTTCAAGCGGACGGCCATCGCGACGATCCTGAGCGCGCATCGCGACGATACGATAGCTAACTTCGCGCTTTTTACCGTAGCGCTTGAGTCGAATCTTGATCATGGGCAGTAATAATGACGGCTAAGCCGAACAGAGAGTAAAGGTCATGGCGCTGTAAAACCAGGCTAAAAAATAGCTAGCTACGCAAGAGCATTTGATTCTAACACTCACCGCGAAGCTCAGGCAAAGCGTTCAGCAATGCCACCGGGCCTAATGGCTACTTGATGGCGAATAATGAGCGCGAACCTGCCCAAAAATGAGCAGACCCGGCAAAGAAATTTAGTCTTCGTGATCTTCAAAAGGATCGCTGAGCTGCTTTCCCGGTGGGCCAAACGCTGTATACACCGCATAGCCAGTAAAAGCGAAGACAATCGCCGCCACCGAAACAATAAGAACTGTTGCAGAATCGAAATTTTCCATAGAGCTTTGACCGTTAATTACCCTATGATATTACAGAATATAAAGTAAATTAATCCCCTATCTCTCCATGGCACAGCGCACGAAGTTAGGCAACCTCCTACGGCCCCTAAATTCCGAGTACGGAAAGGTCTCGCCCGGCTGGGGAACCACCCCAGTAATGGGTGTGTTTATGGTTCTTTTTCTTGTGTTCTTGCTAATCATTCTTCAGCTCTACAACTCGTCTCTCATTATCAATAACGTCGATGTTGACTGGCGCAGCCTGGGCAGCTAGCTTCTGAGAAATAGGGGGTGAGTGTGTTTTGCGCCTGCCCCTTATACTTTTAAACAGCGTTGCTGGATATTGCAGATGAACATCTTTGGAATTGGCCTGCCCGAGATGGGCTTAATCATGATTGTGGCCTTGCTAGTATTTGGGCCAAAGAAGCTGCCCGAAATTGGCCGCAGCATGGGCAAGGCACTCAAAGGCTTTCAAGATGCCTCTAAAGAATTTGAAACCGAGTTTAAAAAAGAAGCCGAACGCATTGAAAAGTCAGTTACTGAGCCGATGAAGGCCACGCTAGAGAAGCCACGGGCCTTAGCCTCTGATGCTGACAGCTCAACTCCTGAAGCCAAAGTGTCTGAGACCGCCAATGGGAAAGATCAGAGCGAGACAGATGAGGCAGTCAGCTCCGAAGCCAGCGCTGAGATCGAAAGCAGTAGTGACCAAGCAGCTTGACGATGACAGGGACACCGCTGGCCGAGACACCTACAGGACTGATACTGCCACGCCTGATTGTGGGGCTGGGTAATCCGGGAGCAAAATATGACCGCACCCGTCACAATATTGGCTTTGAAGTTATTGATGCCTTAGCGAAAAGCTATCCGGACGTTTCGCTGGTGGAAAATAAGCGGTTTCAAGGCATAGCCGGAGAATTTCGCAGGGCAGGAGCGCGCACCATCTTGCTCAAGCCCACCACGTTTATGAACATATCTGGACAGGCCGTGCGAGCTGTCTTGGATTGGTACAAGCTAGATCCAGATTCAGTGCTGGTGGTCTACGACGATATGGACTTGCCCACTGGTAAGCTGCGACTGCGACTATCGGGTGGCGCGGGCGGTCACAATGGCATGAAGTCAATTATTTCTCACTTGGGTACCCAGGAGTTTCCTCGGCTGCGAATCGGTATCGGCAGCACAGATAAATCAGGTGACAAAGATAGCGCCGTAGTCTCTCACGTATTGGGCCGCTTTGCCCCGGAAGATAGAAAGATTGTAGAGGCGGTGATTCCGATGGCTGTAGATGCTATTGAGTTCAGTCTGCGCAAAGGCGTCGAGCGCTCAATGAGCCTCTATAACGGACGAGAAGTAGAGCTTTAGGAATTTTCTAAATGCCTTGGCTTTCGTTTGTAAAGCGGTGTGCCAACCCGAAGGATGTGGGCCGATACCTCTGGATTATCAATGTATCTGAGTATGGAAATATCAAATAAATAAGGGGTGCAAACCAAGCCAGCAAGCTAAGCCGCAAAGAAATCAAGCAGCGCTCGAATCGTTTCAGTCGGCGCTTCTTCAGGCAAAAAATGACCGCTAGGCAGCGCCCTACCCCAAACTTGAGCGGCATAGTCGCGCCAGACCTGTAAAACATCGTAGTGCTTCTCCATTGCCCCTTTTTCGCCCCAGAGCACCAGCAGCGGGCACTCTACTTTTTGATTTAGCTTAGCTCTGTCAGTGTCTAGATCAATGCTGGCAGCGGCGCGGTAGTCTTCGCAGGTGCCGTGAATTATTGCTGGGCGACGAAAACAGCGCAGATATTCGGCCATTGCCGCTGGGGTGAAATCCGATGAATCTGCACTCCAGCGGTGCAGCTTGCTTTTGAGGTAATAGTCAGGATCGTTACCGATCAGACGCTCGGGAAACCCGCCTGGCTGAATCAAAAAGAACCAGTGCTCGTAAATCGTGGCCATCTGCTGATTGATCGTCTCAAAAATATGGCGGGTAGGCACAATATCCAACACAGCAGCCCGGCTGACCCGGCTGGGATGGTCAAGCAAAAGACGATGCAGCACGCGACCACCGCGATCATGACCAACTGCCATAAAAGTGTCAAACCCCAGATGACTCATCAGCGCGACTAGATCTTGAGCGACTGTGCGCTTGGCATAGGGTAGGTGCAGCAAATCCGAAGCGGGCGCGTCGCTGTCGCCGTAGCCCCGCATATCTGGGCAGACCACGGTGAAGCGTGATGCCAGATTGGGGGCAACTTTGTGCCACATCACGTGGGTTTGGGGGTAGCCATGCAGCAACAGCAACGGTGGCCCGCTGCCGCCAATGCGGGTATGAAGGGCAACATCGGCCAGCTTTATTTTCTGAGCAATGAAGTTTGGAAACATCGTAAACCACCGTAAAGCGCTAGATCGAGTAAAACAGAGATGGTGAAGTTTGAGAGGTGCTCAGGTGGGCGCAGCAACTATTCGCCAGGGTGAGCTAGTGGGCCGAGAGGTGATGGCCTATGAGACGGCTGAGGCTATTGGCACTGTTGAGCATCTGCTGGTTGATGTTAAGCGATCTCAGGTTGTGGGGTTGGTGTGTAAGCCAAGTGGATTGCTTGGCCGCAAACAGTCGCTTAGCTGGTCTCAACTGGTAAATATTGGGCGTGACTGCCTAGTGATTCACAGTGAAATGAGTGCAGAATTTGCTGCTAATGAAGATCGGCTAGCCGTCGCTCAAAATATGACGGGTCTGGAAGTTTGGACAGATGGCGGTGACCAGATCGGCCAAGTAATAGACCTCTGTCTGGATTTGGAAACGGGTCTTGTGCAGCAATACCTGTTTATGCTTGACGGTAGCGACCAGCCAGCCGATGCCGATTTGGACGATGACTTTGAAGATGATTTTGAGTCTGACGCGCCAGTCGCAGCGACCATTAGCGTTTATGCGATCGCGCCTCAAGCTATTATCAGTGCTGGTCGCAGGCGGATGATGGTCGCAGAAGAAGATGCCCAGCGCGCCCGGCCCTATGCGCAGCCGCTAACACCTGAAGGCGAGACAGCGGACAGCAGTCAGTACGGCAGACTGGCGACCAGAGTGGCGACCAGATTCACTGGAGATGCCCGCCGACTTGGGCGAACTTTTTCAGAGAGGCCAGTCCTTTGCGGAGAAGATGACTGAGCGAGTCAAGCAGCAAGCCAAACGGCTTAATGATGATCGCCTAGCCCATCAAGACCGAACCGATGCAGACGCGATACCCGAGATTACAGAGCAACTGCAGGCCAAGACCGATCAGGTCAGGCAGCAGATGCAGCAGCGATTTACTAAAGCAAAAGGCCAGTTAGACCACCAGCTCGAAGATCGCCTGGGTAAGACGCCTTTGGGCCGATCGCTGAGTGAAAGACTCAACAAATTAGGTCGATCTCAAGAGGCACCCACCGATCCGATTGATGTAGAAGCGTTTGAAGTCTGGGAAGACGATGATTGAGCCAGGACGAATCGGGCAAGCTTAGGTACAGATCCTCTAGCTTGCAGCTTAGGAAAATCAGCGGCATTGGCAGCAAGTGAAACAAATCGTGACACTTTGATCAAAGTTTACTCACCGTTACGGTATCTCTATTAAAGAGTATTCGCTATCAGAGTGAGCCTGCCGTGAGTCAAGTTAGTCAGCGCAACGGCATTTTTGCCGAGAATGTATTTACCCGGCCTCGCGATGGCAGTACTCTCAGCTGCTCAATATTAGTAGCAGGCGGCTCTACAGCGGCGTATTCAGCCACGCTCGCGGCCCTGCGCATGAATGTAGATGTCTGTCTGGTTCAGCCTTTAAAGATGGTGGGCGGGCAGTTTACCGCGCAGGGGCTACCGGCTTCGGACGATGGCGATCTGCTGAAGCAAGAAGTGAGCTTTAGCACGGTAGACGGTGAGCGGTTTGCCATTTCTAAAAGCCAGCGCTGGTTTCGTCAGCGTCAGCGGCAGCTACAGCCAGTGGCAGGCCGGTTTCAGCAAAATCCTGGGGGGGCCTGGGTGTGCCCAATGACGACTACGCCCGTAGTCGCGGCGATCGCCCTGAATGAGCCGCTGATCCCCTATTTAGAATCTGGCAAACTGCGACTGGTGCCAGATAGTGACCCGATCGAAGTGATACTAGCGGCAGCCGAAACGAGCGGCGAGCGGCAGCGGGTGAGCGGAGTCAAGTTTCGCGATCGCACCACCGGCAGTCAGTTTACCGTAACCGCCCCCGTCACCCTAGAAGCAACCGACTTTGGCGACTTGCTAGAGCTGGCAAATCTGCCCTCAAGAGTGGGGCAAGAGTCACGCCTCGACACGGGCGAAGCGATTTTGCCAGAGCAGGCTATTCCGGCCTGTCAGCAGTCATTTACCTTCAATGTGGCGGTAGAGTACACTGCGCCGGGTCAGGGGCGGCTGATGCCGAAGCCCGCTGGCTATGGCCGTGATTTTTGGCTAAACCCTTACGAATTTACTAGCGACTTTTGGACCAGAAAGACCGGCAGTGGAGCAAGAAAAACTTTCTTTGAGCCCTTTGGCATTTTTCGCTATCGGCGGGTGATGCGGCAGGCGCATCAGCGAAAAAGCGGTCAGCGTTGGCGATGTGTCAGTCATTAACTGGGGCACCTCTGATCATCCTGAAAAAGGTCAGTGCTGTGGCAATGACTTTCGCTGGGGGCAGCTGATTGGCAACAGCCGGGCAGAACGAGAAACCTTGATTAACCGGGCACGCGATCGCGCTCAAGCCTACATCTATTACCTGCAAACCCACGGCGTTGCCGACCTCAAGCCCCGAGGCGACCTCACTTGGAGCGCAGACGGCATTGCCCTAGAGCCCTACGTCCGCGAAGCCCGCCGAGGGCATTGCTGTGACCACTATCCGCCACGAAGATGTCGCCGAAAGCTTTTTTCCTGGTCAGGCCCGCGCCCGCTGCTTTGACGACAGCGTCGGCATTGGCCAATATCACTATCTAGATTTGCACGGCAATCTGGTGCCGGGTCATGTGTCACCCAAAGGAAAAGATGTCGCCGCGCTGCCCTTCTCTTTACCCGCTAAGTCACTTGTCCCGATGACCACCGACGGTCTGGTGCTCTCAGCCAAAAGCCTCGGCACTACCCACATTACCAATGCTGCCTACCGAATGCACCCGATGGAGTGGGCCATTGGCGAAGCTAGCGGATTTTTGGCAGTGTTTGCCGTCTGGACGGGCGAAAGCCCCCGCCGCATTGTTGAAGCGGTTCCTCTACTACGCAAGCTTCAGGGCTTTATGGCGCGCAACGGCATTCCCATTTTCTGGTTTGACGATGTGCCTCACGACGACCCAGATTTTGAGGCCATTCAGGTGATGGCAGCCACTGGCATTATCCGCAGTGAAAATGCCAACAATCTGCACTTTCGCCCCTATGCCAATGTCTCTAGAGCAGTGGTCTCAACCGCCCTAGTCAGCCTGCTAGCACTAGAAAAAATCAGCCCGGCTCAGCCTAGCTTTTCGGATGTGCAGCCCGGTAAGCACTGGGCCTATAGCAATATTGAAACGCTCAAAGCTCAGGGGATGATTGCTGGCGTAGGCGGCGATCGCTTTGCGCCCGATGCGATGATCACCCGCCGGCAGCTTTCCTATCTTATCAAGGCAGCGATGCCTCAAGCTTATGATCAAAGCCTTTGAGCGCATTTCCCCAGACAATACGCCGCTCACCCGGCGCGAACTGTCCCGCGCGTTTTACGCTTTGCTAAAAGCTAGCCTGGCGATCTGAGCGCTCAACAGCTAGGTCTTCACAGATGGTCTCCACAGGGTCTCCACAGTGGCAAACGTACAGAGGGTAAGCGAGTCACGAGTCCGTAATGTTGCGCATTGGGCCTGTAGAAGCCTGCTGGCAATCTGTGAAATAATAAGTGGATTCACCCATGAAATTTTGCTAGTAGATTATCTCTAAAATGCTGTCAATCATGCCGTCAATCTTCAAATCTGCGCTGCCGCTGACCTTGACAGTCGCGCCGCTGTTGCTAGCTGCGGCTGAGCCTCCCCTTTTTGATCCTGATGGTGCGTGTGGCTTAGAAGATATCAGTCGTCTGACAACCGGCGTTCAAGATTTGCCGCTGCTAGATTTTAGGGCGGTGCCTGTTGTTCAGCCGGTTAATACGCCGACCCGCGTGCTGGTCACTTCAGAGCAGGAGATGGCGTCTTTTTTGAGCGATCGCCAGCCCCCCGCTCCTCAGATCAGGCTAGGCCATGCTGACGAGGGTGACCCGGTTAGTGGCGATCGCTCGACTACCGCCCAGCCGCCCTGTCGCGCAGAGCAGATCGCCCCTCAGCTAGCATATCCAGTATCAGCAACCCTCTCTAAAGCAGATATTGCTCAGATGACAGACGAAGATGGCGCAGAGACGGCTCCGGCAATCACCCCTGTGCCGCCCGAACTCTCGACGCCCAATATCGATGTTGGGCCAGCGCTAGCCACGCTGCCCGATGGCAACTATCGCTATGTCTCGGGCGAAACTGAAGGCAGCGGTTATACAGATCAAGCATTGCGCCAGCGCGGTGGCTCTCTTTTTCTCCTGAAAAAAGAGGGCGATACCGTCACCGGGGACTTGCTCCCCAGATTGGGGCTACCTGGCATTTGTATTACCGGCAGCGTCAATGGTGATACTATTTCGGGAGCCGCTTACCCTGACGATACGACGGACACGCTGCAAGATAGCGCCCGCAATATTGGTGAAACCTTCGAGCCCTATGGCAGCGGCGCGCTGCAAATTCGGCGCACTCGCACTGAAGGCAACCGGCTCTACTACGCTAGCGCGATCTTAGATCTCTCTAACTTTTCAAGAATCAACGCGGGATCTAGTCTGCCGCCGACTCGCTGCGGCGCAGGTCGCACAGGTTTTAGAGATCAGCGCTGACGATTGTTCTAGGTGGAAGCAAATTTAGCGTACATGATGCTGTAGGTCGGCAAAATATTGCTGGGATTAGGCATCGTGAGGGTGGTCGCGATCGCCTGCCGAGCTGCTGCTCTCAGTTTTTCTGTGAATGGACTGGCGATCGCGAGTGCTGCCCTCTGAGCAGCCGTCTACGCAAAAAACTAACTTTGTTCTTGATCTAGCAACACAACTCATGCTTATTCCAACAGCTGTTTTGAGCTGTCGAGACAGTCGTTCGTCTGTGCGCCAGTTCATCTCAGAAAACTTGGCGATCGCGCTTCCTAAAAGCTCCTTAACTTTCCCTTAACTTCACCTTAACCTGAAGTCAATGTGAGCTATCGCCTCGCTTCGGCCATTTCAAAGTCATCTATGCGAATCTAAATAGGCATAGAGCCGCTTTCTTTGGCCGGTTGTTCAACCAAACACCCTTCATAACAGCTGCTTAATAGCCTTTTACAAGGCGAAAGATCGGGTCGTCGCTAAGCTCTTAGCACTGACTGTAGCGCTGCCCCGCTTCGATTCATTTTACCTTCATCCCTTTAAACACTGATTGATGTGATTAGTATTACCGACCAGTCTGTAACACCGCCGCAAGAAACAGATAACTCGTATATCTCGCTCTCACCGGCAAGGGCTCTACGGTTCTTGCTGCTTATCGTTTCAGGATTGGTCATCATTTCAATAGTAGTTACCCTGATCAATTTTTTAGTGCCCAGCTTTCCGATGGGGCAAGTTCTCTACTCCAAATTTTCTGTTAGTAAAGAACAGAGTTTCCCTACGCTCTACTCGTCACTAGCTCTAGCCGGTTGTTCTATTCTGTTGTTTGCGATCAAAAAGTTTAAATTGGCCACGAACGCTCGCTACGTGGGTCACTGGCGCTTCTTGTCGTTCACCTTTGTATACCTTGCAATTGATGAACTGCTGTCCATTCACGAAAAAGCCTCTGCGCCTCTCCACAATATAGGCGTCAATGGCGTTCTTCATAATGCCTGGTTGCTTCCGGCATCAGTTATTGTGCTTATCTTCGGGCTAAGCTTTTTGGGCTTTCTCTTTCACTTGCCAAAGTCAATCCGACGCTTAGTACTATTAGCTTTTTGCACATTTATTGCTGGCGCTGGCATTATTGAGCTGTTAGGTGGCTACTACGCTTTTCTCTATGGCCGCGAAGGTTTAGTATACGCTTTGGTAACGACGGTCGAAGAAGCTTGCGAAATGCTCGGCATCGTCATATTCATCTATGCCTTGCTACTCTATATGCAGAAAATTGGTATCCGCCAAATAGAACTGCGGGGCAGGCTGTAGCGGGTTCAGCGGCTGTCTATGCTGTTAGCTAGTGGCATTATCTGCTCATCCTAAATAACTTAACAAAGTCTTCTTCGCCTAGCGGCGTTCGTGTAATATTGCTGAGACTTGCCTTGTAATCTCTAATTACATGCTTTTTTAATTACCGGCTTTGTGTAAGTTGCCAACGCAGCGGAACGGCTGATATATGGCAGCGTGCAGACGTATGTGCGCCGCCAGTCATTCGGCCTGCTGTCATGAAAGGGCTTAATCTGTGCTGCTGCATTTAAGCCAAGCGACCAACGCTACAGATTTGCTAGCCAGAGAAAAAACCATTGACTCGTTATGTTTAATCAAAGATTTAAGTCTCCATCGCGGTTTGGGTTGGCCTGTGGCATTGCTGCTGGCGGGCTGGCGATCGCCCCTCTCCCTACTCTCGCTCAAACCTTAGACCCGCAAACGCCAGCACCAACCACCGTTTGCGCTTTCGATTCGAGCACTGGGGCGCTTAATCCGCTAGGGATGCGTACCTTCATCACCGTCAGCGAGGTCGAAGGCAACAGTATTTTCCGCTTTGAGCAGTTTCCTTCCTTTGTTTCGTCAGGTCAAGACGAAAGGCCGCCGGTAGATGTTGATGTCTCCTCCGAACGGACACTGACGATTTATGAAACGCCCATAGCCGAGGCCCGTCAGCTGGTAGTAGACAACCCGCCCTACTATGCCGCCTTACTAGGACTAGACGATATTGACCTAGTGATGGGCGAAAACGGGTTTGGCCCGGTCAACGCCACACTCACCTGCCAGGACACTAGCAGCAGTGCGACCAATCCTATGCCTGACCGACCGACGTTAGCAGATCTACCCGACGGCAACTATCGCATGGCGACAGCCGAATATCCTTACCGTGTGGTCAGTGACGAAGAACTGCTAGCCAGCGGCGGCTACTTGTTTGTCTTTCAAAAGTCGGGCAATAGAGCGATCGGCAATTTTGGTCACATCGACCACGAAGAAGGCGCTTGCCTGATGGGTACAATCAGCGGCAATACGATCACCGGTCAGGCTTACACCAATGACCGGCCCACTACGATTGAGGGCCAAACCTATCTTGACCCCGGAAAATATTTGCGGCTTGGGGAGAAGGCTACCGATGTCCGCTATGACAATTCAGTGATGGATGTCACTGGACTCTCCCGGATCAATGCCGGAACCAGGCTGCCTGTGACAGATTGTCTTACGGCGTTTTAGCAGGCGCAGAGGCATCGGGAGCAACACCTTCTAACACCACAAGCGATTCCAGCATTTTCTTCACTAGCGGGGCAGCCACTGTGCCGCCATAGGCATTTTCGCCTTGGGGTTCATCAATTACCGCTAGCACCACATAGCGAGGGTCGCTCACGGGGGCAATGCTGACAAAGCTGGTGATCCGCTGATTGCCGTAAGCGCCGTATTCAGTCGCTTTTTGGGCAGTGCCTGTTTTTCCGGCAACCTGATAGCCTTTGACTTTGGCGGCTGAACCAGTGCCGTCATCGACTACTGCTTGCATCATTGTTAGTACCTGACGGGTAGTCTCAGGCGAAAATATCTGCTGCGGTGCGGGGTGATCGGGCGACCAGGTGAGCTTATCATCAGCGTTGATCAGACCGCGTACGACGTGTGGGGTCACCCTTTTACCGCCGTTAGCCAAAATACCGTGCAGCTGTAACATCTGTAGTGGCGTGAGTGAAAAGCCCTGCCCGAAAGCAGTGGTAGCCGCTTCGACAGCGCTGCCGACAAACTGACTGCGGTCTTTAATTTGGCCGCTGGCTTCGCCCGGTAGCTCAATGCCGGTCGGCAAACCCAGACCTATCTTTTCGAGCCAGTCGTAGTAGGCCCCGCGCTGCACAGTTTCCATCACATGTACCATGCCGACGTTGCTGGAGTAGCGCAATACATCGGTCAGTGAGATTGCGCCGCGCCCGCCTCGGCTAGAAAAATCGACGTTTTGAATGGGCCATTTGCCGATCTGAATGCGGCCTTCGTCGTAGACATAGTCGCCAGGAGCAATGCTGCCGTTTTCGAGGGCGATCGCCACATTGATCGGCTTAAAGGTCGATCCAGGTTCGTAGAGGTCGCTGACTGCCCAATTTTTGAAATACTCTATGTCGGCATCGTAGTAGCGGTTGGGGTTATAGCTCGGGGCGATCGCCATCGTTAAAATCTCCCCATTGTGAGCGTCCATCACCAGCAGCGCGCCGCGTTTGGCCCCATACTTTACTACCGTCTCTGCCAAATTTTCTTGAGCAATGCGCTGTAGTCGGCTGTCAATCGTCAGCTGTAGCTGTAGGTCATCGCGGCTAACTTGCGACAATGGTGTTGCTGCTTCACCCGCCTTCGCATCGGCATATGTCAACTGCTTTTGCAGGCTGTACTCCAACCCCTCTTGAGGGACACCTTCTAAATCGGTGTAGCCCGTGATCTGAGAGAATAATTCACCTTGAGGGTACATCCGCTGCGGAGACGGCAGCAAATCTAACCCATCTAATCGCAGTCCCTGTAGTCGCTCAGCGGTCTCTTCAGAAATATCACTGCTTAGCTTGATCCCGCTTTCCTGCTGAGAAAACAGCGTCAAAAGCTCCTGTGGATTGCGCTCTAGCACACCGCTCAGCGCCTCAGCAACTGTCTCATCTGACTCTTTAAAGAGCATCGGATGAACATACAGGGTATACACAACCCGATCCATCGCTACCACATTGCCCTGACGGTCAACCATTTGCCGTCTAGCAGCGCGCGGCGTTGCCAAAATGGTCTGCTGCTCTTTTGCCATCAGCTTCAGCTCAGCACCGATAAAGAGCTGTAAGTAGGCCAGCCTGCCCGCTAGCCCCAGCATCCCCACTATCAGCACTAGCCACACCGTAATTAGACGGAGTCGCGGTGATTTGAGACGAAATGCTCGAATTTGCGCCGGAGTACGCTGAGGTAGGCGAGTCGCCAGCCGCCGCCGCCGCGTGGATGGCGCTTTGCCCGATGGGAGATCAGCTTTAGGAGAGCGGGAGCGAGGAGAAGCAGCCATGCTGTCCATCGACAAAAAGCAGGGAATAAATGGAAATAAGTAGCGGACGTTTTGAACCGGAGCTAATATCCTAACGGACGCGGCATTTTAGCGGGCGTCTTATTTGCCGTATGCAGCGCTCTCTTAGGCTCAGGCGATAAAAACAGCGCATCTCCAGGATCGTAAGGTTCTAGTCCTGAACCGGCTTGTTCGGCTTGTTCAGCCAAACTTTGCTTAATCGCTTCGTTAGCTGAGGTTAGCTGCTGCGATTCGCTTTGCAGCGTGTCTAGCTGGCGCAGCGCCCGGCCTGTCGATTTGTCAACATAGACGGTCGAGCCATAGGCAATCAGCGCTCCGGTGAACAAAAGGCCCGTGATTAGGGTTGACCCTTGCTGCACTTGGTTAAGCAGCTTCAGTCGCCAGGGCAGCTTGGACTTGTCTGTGAAGGAGAGCGCTAGTTCCGAGGCTGGATTTGCCTGTACGCGGATAGCAGGACTGCCTAGGTGCAAAGGCACTACCTTATCAATGGGCTTATTGGTGGGCCTATTGGTGGGCTTATCAGCAGGCTTATCGGCGGGCGAGATGCCTGAAGCTGCTAGCTTCCCCGTCTGGTTTTTTTGAGGCTGACGGCTGATCTGGCCTAGAGACTCTCTGGTGGAGAGGCGACGCGATCGCGCCAACCCAAATGCTATGGGCCGCGCCACCTCAATAGAGTGAACCGGAGAGTGAAGCGGCTGAACAGGCGCTGCTTGGTCAATCAAAAACTGAGTTTGATCAGACTGGCTGAGCCGAGAGTGGCCCAGTTTGAGAGCGTGCTGGTGGGGCAAATCGGCTGACTGCTCTGTAGACTGAGCGCGCTTAGCTTGATCAGCCCGATGGCGCTGAGACTGATCAATGGGATCGAACTCGGTAGCAAAGACCATGCGACTATTGTCTAACTTAATTTGTGTAGAGCAGTGAATTTACTGAGGTAGCTGCACCGCTATTGTCGGGGGGTACTCAAGCCGGTGCAGCATTACCATCAATTAAATTACGCGCATCCTACCCTGCGGACGGGAGAAGAACAAGCCTAATCGCAAACTTTCTCTCAAATTTCTTTTGCTAGCGGCACTACGGTCTGGGCTTATCGGGCAAACCTACCATATCGGCGTTGCTCTTGTTGGGCGGAATCATTGGGTAGCAATTTTCATCGCGGCGAACCCGTACATCCATAAGCACCGGGCCGTCATGTGCGAGCATTTGAGAAATCGCCTCACTCAGCTCAGACGGATCATTCACCACCATGCCCTTTATCCCAAACGCCTGGGCCAACATGACAAAATCGGGCATACCCACTTCCATATTAGAAGACGAATAGCGCTCACCAAAGAAGGTCTGCTGCCACTGACGCACCATCCCCTGCCAGCCATTGTTCAAGATTATGGTTTTTACATCAATGCCGTACTGGGCCAGCGTCGCTAGCTCCTGTAAATTCATCTGAAAACTAGCGTCACCGCTAATGCAGAGTACCTGCTCATCAGGCACGGCCACTTTGACCCCTAACGCGGCGGGTAGGCCAAAGCCCATCGTGCCTAGCCCGGCGCTAGAGATCCACTGGCGGGGGCCATTTCTAAGGAACTGCGCGGCCCACATTTGATGCTGGCCGACATCGGTGGTGCAGTAGGCGTGAGGAGCCTGCTTGGTCAGCTCAACAATAACTGACTGCGGAGAAATCGAGTCGGGGTAGACCGGCGCTAGTAGCGGAAAGTCGGTTCGCCAGGTATGAATGCGATCTAGCCAGGCGCGAGTCTGCTGAGGATCGGGCTTGTCTTGCTGGTTGAGCTGGGCCAGCAGCTTTTGGAGTACGGCTCTGACATCGCCGACAATCGGCACCTCTGGCCGTCGGTTTTTGCCCACTTCGGCGGGGTCAATGTCGATGTGGATGACCTTGGCTCTAGCGGCGAATTCGTCGAGCTTGCCGGTTACTCGGTCGTCAAAGCGCGCGCCAATGGCCATCAGCAAATCGCACTGGCTCACGGCAAAATTGGCATAGGCGGTACCGTGCATACCCAACATGCCAACAGAGAGCGGATGGTGCTCATCGACGGCACCTTTGCCCATTAGCGTGGTCGTCATCGGTGCCGCAAAGGCTTCGGCCAGCGTTTGAATCTCGCTGTGGGCCCCGGCAGCGATCGCCCCGCCCCCAACATAGAGCAAAGGAGACTTGGCTTCACGCAGTAGCGCGATCGCCTGCTCAATCTGATCGAGATCGCCCTCAGTCTGAGGCGCATAGCCCGGAATTTTGACTTCGCCGGGAGCCACCGGAATATAGTCGATTTCTTCTAAGCCCACGTCTTTGGGCACATCAATCAACACTGGCCCCGGTCTGCCAGTGCTAGCGATGTAGAAAGCCTCGGCGACAATTTGCGCCATCTGGTTAGGGTCGCGCACCACATAAGAGTGTTTGACAATCGGCAGTGTGATTCCGTGAATGTCGGTCTCTTGAAAAGCGTCTGTGCCAATAGCGGCGCGGCTCACTTGACCGGTGACCACTACCATCGGGATCGAATCCATATGGGCAGTTGCGATCCCAGTGACTAAGTTAGTTGCCCCAGGGCCAGAAGTTGCAAAGCACACTCCCACTTTCCCGGTGGCGCGGGCATAGCCATCAGCAGCGTGAGCGGCTCCCTGTTCGTGTCGCACCAGTATGTGTTTGACCCGGCCATCGGCCTCAGCTCTGTAGAGCTCGTCATAAATCGGCAGAATGGCACCGCCCGGATAGCCGAAGATATGCTCAACGCCGTGGCGCACCAGGCTATCAATCAGCGCGTAGGCACCGCTGACCCGCCGGGTAGCCGTTGAAGAGTCTAGTGCAATAGTAGAGGCCATAAGAAGTTCGAAGAGAAAGACTCGAAGAGAAAAACGCCAGCCGGGGAACGAAACTAGGCGGTCAATTTAGTCGGGAGCTGGACTTGAGCCGTAGAAGAAGTTGGTTTTGTAGAGCGAAGGGGATGCTTTTGTCTAGTGTAAATTGTAGCTAAACTTACAACAAGATATTTCTAATGGGCCTTGTCAGGAAAAAGGAACATGTGGCTAGCTGGCCTTTAGCTGATGCTTTCTTGATTCATTTGTTTGCTCCATTCTAAGCGCAGCGATCGCGCCAAAAATATAGCTGCTGTCATCGGCACTCTCGCCGCTTCACCCTGCCAGCCTGCTACCTGCCAGCCATTGACGCGCTCTGGCTCGCCCCATAGCTGCAAATGCTCAACGGGCGGCTCGGCATAAAAGTTTACCTCGCCTGCCCCTAAAGGCAGCGTGCTCCAGTGCGTAAAGCTGTCATGACTCAGGCGGCAGACGGGCAGGCCCACTATTGGCACGCCCCAACCATCGAGCGCAAACAGCTTCGCCACTCTGCCGCCCTGCTGCTGCCACAGGGCCAGCGCCCCGGCTAGACCCACGACTCCAGCGCTGAAGCCCACAGCTACGATGGGCTGCGCCTGACTGAACTGATGATGGGGCGGATCGGCAGTTGGTGAGCCTATTGTTTGCACAATTTCGTCAAACACAGCGAGCGGATTGGCGGGGAAAGCCTTGATCACATAGGGCCGGACAAATGGGGGGAGCGATCGCGCCCACTGCGCCGTTAGCCGCGCATCGTGAAAGCCAGGACAGACCATAACAGGCAGCTTGTAGCCGTCTGATTGGGTAGGGAGCAGCGAATCTTGCATCGGACGGAAATAATAAAAGGGGACATCGGCTCAAGCAATACCGAATCCTATCGTTCGGTTCTACCCATAGCCATGTCAAAAGGCTTACCGGTAGTGTTGGAGTAGGTCATTTACGGGGGTTTGCAGTCGGCGCAGCTATGAGTGTAGCGGATCAGCTTCTACCTACTATTAGCGCATTAGTCGCCTTGGGAGAATTTGCCCAGGACGACCATCTGAGCAATGCGGCTGAAGTCAGCACCGTTAGCAGTGGTTTGTCCGCCGCCGCTAAGCAGCAGCGGGCCGAGCATGAGTGGCAGGGAGCGATCGCCGCGCTCAATCAGCTTCTCATTCAGCAGACACTCAGCGGTCAGGGTTCATCTTGTCAGCCAAAACCCTCGATATTTTCTCGCATTCGGCCATCGCAAGCGCTGCTGATCTCTGGGCCAGTGCCGCTGCTCAGTGGCACTGGCCTAGCTTCCCAAATTTCTAGCTGGACGTTTGTGCCGCAATCGCCCGAACAGCTTGCTGCCTTTAGTGCGCTTTCTCCTGTAGGGCGACTGTTTCAGCAAAAGTTTCAAAAGCAGTCTCCGGCGGCGCATCTGCTGCCCCTGCTTGAAGACGATCCGCTGGCTCAAGAGCGATTTGCGTTTGTGCTGACGCCCGAGTTTTCGATGGTGCTGGTGCTGGGCAAAGACGCAGACGATGAGCTGCGCTTTCAGTTTTCGTTTATGCCGCAGGTGGTCGATTCGGTATGGCGAGTTTTACGATCGCGCATTCGCCTAAGCCGCCCGCAGCAGCTCGACTTTATTGATCCGCTGGTCGAAAAGCTTGCGCCTAGAGATCCTCACTATCGCACCGTTAGCCAGTTCAATCGCTGGATGTTGGCCTGCCTACCTCAGTCTGCTTCGCAGCTAGATCAGGCGTTTGCTCAGGCGGCGGCAGATGGGGGCGAGGGCGATCGCCCCAGCCAAGCCAACGGTCAGACTAATAGTCAGACCAATACTCAGACCAATACTCAGACCAACGGCCAGTTTTCTGACAGCGAACTGCTCAAGGCAATGGCCCACGAGATTCGCACGCCGCTGACGACGATTCGCACCTATACGCGATCGCTGCTCAAGCGCAAAAATCTTGACTCGCAGGTAATCAAACGCCTGCAAAGCATCGACCGCGAATGCACTCAGCAGATAGATCGCTTTAGCCTAATCTTCAGGGCGGTGGAGCTAGAGGCGGCGAGTCAAACGCCAAAGTCGCCGTTGAGTGCGATCGCCCTGCATCAGGTGTTTCAAGAAGCCATTCCACAGTGGCAGCAGGCCGCGCAACGTCGCAACCTCTCGTTAGAAGTGGGGTTGCCGCCAGAACTGCCAATGGTCGCCAGCGATCCGACGATGCTACAGCATGTGCTGACGGGCCTAGTAGAGCTTTTCACGCACAGCGTTTCGCCGGGAAGCCATATTCAGCTTCATGTACTCGATGCTGGTGACCAGCTCAAGCTTCAGTTTCAGTCTCAAGCTGACCCAAATCGAAAGAGTGCGCCGTCGTCTTGCTCGCCCCCGCCACTACAGTCGCTGGGCCATCTGCTCATGTTCCAACCCGAAACCGGCGGGCTGAGCCTGAACTTAGAAGCGACCAAAAATCTATTTCACGCCTTAGGCGCTAAGCTCACTGTCCGCGAGCGCTCTAATCAGGGCACGATTTGGACTGTTTTTTTACCGTTAGAGGCCAGCGGTCTGAAGTCTTATCCGATTGTTTAGAGCATTTAAAGCAGACCGTAGCCGTAACCCTATTCGATCTTGACAGTTGAAGAGTACGGGCTCTCTCCTCCCTGATGGGCTGCTGGCCCGGTGTGAATTTGCGCGCACTTAGTAGACTCCATTGCTGGGTAGGGGGCCTGCTCAGACTCAGCCGCCCGGTTGAAGAGTCGTACTGCTAGTGCCGCTTGCGAAATCCAGCTCAGCGGTTTTGCCTTTTTTCGCCTCAGCCGAGGGTTCACCGTTAGAGGGCTCTAGCGATGATCAATCACAGGCGAAGTCTTCAGCTTGCTGGTCTGCGATCTGGCGGGCGGCTGTATTTTGATCGGGCTGTGCGTCAGCTTCTACCCATCCAATTAAGCATCCGGGCGAACCCTCATGGCCGATTGAGGCGATCGCCAGCTCCGAAGTCCGTACGGGGTCGATACCATCTGTCATGAAGTTGTAGCGCAGGATGATCGCCACTGGCTTGCCGCCCTGAATGCGCCATTCGACCGTATCGCCGATGGAATTGTAAGGACGCGCCTTTGTTGTCCACTCAGTGTTGGGTATACCTGCATCTACATCGAACCGGGCATTCTCGTCTGTCACATAGAGCGGAATACCTTGATAGCCTTCACAGCGAAATAACTGACCGCCGCTTTCCTCATAGGTCTCTAAGACCTTGCAGTCATCAAGATCTAAAGACGTGTAGACGCTCTGCCTGTTCTCAGGCGTTTCTGTCGCGGCATCATTAGCCTGATGATTGCTAGATAAAGAGAGTTCTGGTGTTGCAGAGCTCGATGCTGTCTGTGCATTACTCTTTTGTTCACTGCAAGCTGAGAATAGCGCGACGACAGCGACAGCGCTCAGTAATTTTTGATGAAAGTTTGTTCTTGGCATCTGTGCGGTTGAATAACTAAAAAGATCTTATTCAAGCCTCAGCTAGGGTTCTACAGTCCACATCCCGCCCTGAGAAGTGTCACACCTGGTTGTTAAACGATAGAACTTCCCAACCCTTGCCCTTCACAGCTTATGCCGTAGGGGTCTGCCTTTTGGGTCGGCTCGATAGGCGCATTTGTAAGGATTCTCTGTCATTATGATTGACACTTTTTAGAGGAGGTTGATACGCTGCTTCCTACCGTTGTTGTCTGCGCGATGATCGTCTGCGTGATGGCCCTTCGAGCGGCAACGGCTTAAACCGCCCCGAAAAATTTAGCAACTGACAATGATTGATTGAACCCAATCACCGCTAGCTAGCCTCTAAACTGCTAACGCCAGTTCAGAGGCTATGGTCATGATGCCATAGCCACCCTGACTCTGGGCAAGTTGGGGTGGCTGTCTTTTTCGTGAGTCTTTCTCCGACCTCCTATTAGAGAAACCCATGAAAACCACACGCTGCTTAACTCGCTCACCTGCGAGCAATTTGTCTTGTCTTCTCATTAGTGCGGCTTCCCCGCTCCCTCAGCTCACCTCACTCGGCACCGCGCCTAGAGAATCCATCCGTCATATTCTGCTGGGTAGCCCCGAAGCCGTCCGCCAGACTACTCATCTGTTGCATATGCTCCAATCTGTTGAGACTGTTCTGTGGAGCCTGGTGATTGCGATCGCACAACCGCTAGTCATCAGCCTAGCTCAAGGCGAAGTTACCAGCCTTTTGCGCGAGCCGCTGTAGCGTTTTTGCTATTTCACTAACAGATTGCTGTAAATGGATGCGCGATCGCTGCAAAGGCTTGAGTGTTGCTTGCTTTTGGAGATGCGATCGCTCTTATTCCTTTAACGATTGCTATCAATGCTTGGGTGGTTTCTATTTTTAGAGGCGCGATCGCTGTCACCTATTTGATAACAACTGCCAACCATTAAGCAAACAGAGTTACCCTCAGCGTCCGACTCCTGCAAGCGCACAACGAATAAACACAAAAAAGCCCCCGCCCTAACAAATCAAGGACGGGGGCCAGCGCTACAAGTGAGCGCTATCTTTAGCTGAGGCTTACAGCGCGTTGCCGCGAGGTAGAACTTCTTCAGGGAAGACGAACTTCTGATGTGGCTGGTCTTGAGGAGCCAACCACGCCCGAATGCCTTCATTCAGCAGAATGTTCTTCGTGTAGAAGGTCTCAAACTCAGGGTCTTCAGCTGCGCGAATCTCCTGGCTGACAAAGTCGTAAGCCCGCAGGTTCAACGCCAGGCCGACGATGCCAATAGAGCTCATCCACAGGCCCGTCACCGGCACAAACAGCATGAAAAAGTGCAGCCAGCGCTTGTTGGAAAACGCAATCCCGAAGATCTGTGACCAGAATCGGTTTGCGGTCACCATCGAATACGTCTCTTCCGACTGAGTCGGCTCAAACGCACGGAAGGTGTTGGCATTCTCGCCATCTTCAAACAAGGTGTTCTCCACAGTCGCACCGTGAATCGCACAGAGCAGCGCACCACCCAAGATGCCTGCTACACCCATCATATGAAACGGGTTCAAAGTCCAGTTGTGGAAGCCTTGCAAGAACAGCAGGAAGCGGAAGATAGCCGCCACCCCAAAGCTCGGAGCAAAGAACCACGACGACTGACCCAAGGGGTACAGCAAAAATACCGACACAAACACTGCAATCGGGCCCGAGAAGGCGATCGCATTGTAAGGCCGAATGCCAACCAGTCGAGCAATCTCAAACTGGCGCAGCATAAAGCCAATCAGACCAAACGCACCGTGCAGCGCTACAAACGCCCACAGTCCGCCAATCTGACACCAGCGCACAAAGTCGCCTTGGGCTTCAGGGCCCCACAGCAGCAAGAGCGAGTGGCCCATGCTGTCGGCGGGGGTAGAAACTGCAACCGTCAGAAAGTTGCAGCCTTCTAGATAAGAACTTGCCAACCCGTGGGTGAACCACGAGGTGACAAAGGTGGTGCCGGTCATCCAGCCGCCGACGGCCATAAAGGCGCACGGAAACAGCAGTAGACCAGACCAGCCGATAAAGACAAATCGGTCGCGCTTTAGCCAGTCGTCGAGAACGTCAAACCGTCCCCGCGCGGCGGGCGCTTGTCCCATTGCTATAGTCATTAAATAGTCTCCAAATTGGATTATCTATGTAGGACGGTGCAAAAGTTGGTTCGCTAATCAGCGGTTAACACTGACTCGTCGATATCAAGACAAGTGTTTACCAATCTTTACTCCACTTCTCATTATTATAGGGGCACTTCCTCAGAAAAATCTTCCCGCTAGCGGATAACATTGCTCCCTCGAAGGGGGGAAATCACTCTCTCAGGGGATTCCGGCTGCTCCAATCGAAATCAAGAGACCTGAGCTGAGCTTGCCCCTCTCATATTCATCTTGCATTTAGCGGCTGTTTGTTGCCAATTGTAAAGGGCTATAGCTTGATATTGACAGCCCTGATTCTTGAAATGTTTGCGATACTAGAGGGCGAACTTGACTTAGCAATGCTGGTCTTAGCTAATCTGATACTTATGTATATTGTAGAATTTGCGCTGAAGCACACCCCCCTCCCGCTGACTGTGCAGAAGAAGGAAAAAGAAGCGGCGGAAGCAGCTTACAAGCAGGCTTTAGACGCAATGACCTCGGGCAACCCGGTCATGCTAGAAGTGACTTGTGATGAGGTGGCTGATAAAAAGGTGGCGATCGCCATCAGCGAGCTAGCAGCCGTACAAATCTATGACAAATCGGGCAAAGGTGCGTCGGCAGGGCGTTCACCGGGATTCTTTGCGCTAGCAGGTGAGTAGGTCTTTTGCCAAAAGATCCGTCGGATGCCGCCAACACGATAGATGGACAGTTCTATGAGCTGTCTAGAGAGGCGATCTCCATCCAAAACGTCAGCTTTCACTGGCCCTCGGGGGCGGCGGTGCTGCGCAGCTGTTCGCTAACCGTGGGGCAAGGTGAGTTTTGTATGCTGCTGGGCAATAACGGCAGCGGCAAATCTACGCTGCTGCGGCTCTTAGCCGGTCTGCTGACCCGCCAAACCGGGACGATGACTACCCACGGCCCGGTCGGGTTTGTATTTCAAAACCCCGATCATCAGTTAGTGATGCCCACCGTCGGCGCAGACGTTGCCTTTGGCCTAGTCAAAGAACGGCTGGCGCTGCCTCAAATTCGGCAGCGGGTAGAAGAAGCGCTATCGGCAGTCAATTTGCTGCACTTACAGCGCAGGCCGATCTACGCGCTTAGCGGGGGGCAAAAGCAAAGGGTGGCGATCGCCGGAGCCATTGCCCAACACTGCCAAATATTACTCTTAGATGAACCGACTGCCCTGCTCGACCCGGACAGTCAAATCGACTTGGTGCAAACAAGTGCAGGCGCTGGTCAAAAGCCGAGGATTGACCGCCCTGTGGGTGACGCATCGCTTAGCTGAACTAGACTATTGCGATCGCGCTTTCCTGCTAGAAAACGGCGAAGTCAGCGACCAAGGCGACCCCCAGCGCCTCAAGCACAAGCTACAAAATAGCTGAAATCAGCTAAAATCATCTGAAATCAACTCAGTAGCGTCTTTCTGCCAGCCAACAGCCAGCTAGCCAGTTGGCGCGAAAAATCAGACACCCGGAGAAAAATCGCTTACCATTGAGGAAATTTCGGGAAAATTTACACTTGGCCTAATCATGGCAGGCACTCCTCAGGCAATCTTACTGGTCGATGGCTACAACATCATTGGCGCATGGGCAGATTTAGCCAGTCTTAAGCAGACAAAAGGCTTTGAGGCCGCCCGTGAATCGCTGATTGCAGCGCTAGCCAACTACAGCGCCTATGAAGGCTACGAGACCTGGGCTGTGTTCGACGCCTATGGGCAGCGATCGCCGCCTCCCAAGAAGTGATTACGCCTTATCTATCGGTACACTACACCGGCTATGGTCAGACTGCCGACAGCTACATCGAGAGAGCCTGCGCCAAATTTCGCACCGACGCCCGCAAGTTCACCCAGCGGCTGATTGTCGCCACCTCCGACAGCGTTCATCGGCAAACCGCTATTGGCTACGGAGCTGAAGGCATCTCGGCGCTACAGCTCGAATACGAAGTCATTCAGACCAGTCGGCAGGTCAGGCGACGACAGAAAACTTCAAAGAAGCGATCGCGCGGCTTTTTGACCAGCCTAGATCCAACCGTGCAGGCGCGGCTCGCGAGAATGAGAATGGGCCTCATGGATTGAGAGCTTTTGCTAGGCTGGTTAAGGGGCTTTTGGTCAGACGCGATCGCCGCCATCAAAGCGCTAGACATAACGCCAGACATAAAATAGAGCAGCCAGGGCATTAATTATGAAAATCGCCTTGCCAAATTAACACTGCTTTATGTACTATGAAATACGCATTCCTCAGTAGCTCAGTGGTAGAGCGGTCGACTGTTAATCGATTGGTCGTAGGTTCGAATCCTACCTGGGGAGTTTAATTTAAGCTATTAGCCGCTCTGTCGCAGTTGTCGCAGCCCTCAGGCAAAAGTTGCCAATATTGGGCTAACTAGCTCGCTCAGTATTTGTAACGCAATGTTAAGATCACGATTGTCACCTGCGATTCCCTCATTCTTGCGAGGGATTGTGCCTGTGTATAGAGACACACAGGCACAGGTATCTGCAAATATGCCGATAGGATGGTCTATTAGGAAGTAGTCAGCATATGTGCTTGTTACTTTTGGTAGAGGTGCTAGTCTTAACTCTATAGAAATACCCTTTTTTAACATGCCTCGTATACTCGTCATAGATGATGATCCAGCTATCGTCGAACTCATTTCAATTAACCTTGAGATGGCGGGTTACGACATCAGCCAGGCGGGCGACGGCATTAGAGGTCAGGCCCTAGCCGTGCAGATTGTGCCCGACTTAATCATGCTAGATTTGATGCTGCCAAAAGTAGACGGGTTTACGGTCTGTCAGCGACTCCGCCGCGATGATCGCACAGCAGATGTTCCTGTATTGATGCTGACCGCGCTAGGCGAAACCCAAAACAAAGTTGACGGCTTTAATGCTGGCGCAGATGACTATCTCACCAAGCCCTTTGAGCTAGAAGAAATGCTGGCGCGGGTTCGGGCCTTGCTGCGGCGCACTGATCGCATTCCACAGGCGGCCAAGCACAGCGAGATTTTAAGCTACGGCCCGCTGACGCTAGTTCCCGAAAGATTTGAGGCCATTTGGCTAGATAAAACTGTCAAGCTCACCCATCTAGAGTTTGAACTGTTGCACTGCCTGCTACAGCGCCACGGTCAGACTGTTTCACCCAGCGAAATTCTCAAAGAAGTTTGGGGCTACGACCCTAACGATGACATCGAGACTATCCGAGTTCATATCCGGCATCTGCGCACCAAGTTAGAGCCCGATCCGAGGCACCCGCAATATATTAAAACGGTCTACGGCGCAGGCTACTGTCTGGAGCTGCCAAGCGAAACCGATTTGCGCTCTGAGCTAGCTAGCTGATGCACTTTTGAAGTATCTCCTACTTCATCGGCTGCGTTAGAGTACTTTCATAACTAGCGCAGGTTTGAGTAGTTTAGATGTTTGGCACCTATCAGCATAGCGACCTCAGAATAGAGATAGAAGCTAGCGCCGACAAAATCAGTGAAAGTCTCACAGAGCCCGAAAGACTCAAGCAGTGGCTGTGGCCTCAGCAGGTCAAATTTGCCAATGGGCAGGGTGAAGTGAATAACTGGTCGGCTAGCAGCACTTCGGTAAGTAAGCTGTCAGTCGGTCGAGAGTTTGAAAGCGCGTTAGGGCTAGCAAAAACTGGGCACTGGGTAGAACAGATTTCGCCCTACGGCGTGCGTTTTTTGCTGAGCGGCAGCATTGATGGGTTTCACGAATGGCAGTGGGGAGACGGCTGGGTGCAGTCTCGCCTAGAAGGAGTTTCTCTGCTCCCGATCAATCTGGGGCAGACGCTCAGCTTACTCCGGCTCAAGCAGTATTTGCGGCAGTCTTAAAGGCTCAAAGGTCTACGAAGGCTCTTCTCACTGCGGCCTGTGAACGATGGTCTCAGTGACGCGCCGCTTAGTCTGGCGGTCGATGCTGATTAGCCGAATGTAGTGGTCTGGAAACTGTTTGAGACAGTCTTTTAGGCTATTAGCAGCGGCAGCTTCGTTGGCGCTATCAAAGCTGTTGTACGACTGCCATGAATTTACGCGAAAATGTCGCTGATCGACATGCTCTATTCCCAAGCGATGGCCCTGGGCTAAAATAGCGCTGAGCTGCCGCTGAATGTCTTGAGGGAGCAAACCAGCCGTAGCGCCGTTAGACTGCGCCTGAGCGTTTGGGTTTGAGGATGGTTGTGAGTGTTTTTTTGAGGGCGATCGCTCAACAGTTTCAGTTTCTTTAGCTCCTGTTTCAGCGGCTTCTGCTTTGGCGCGGTATGGCTGTAGAGGATTGCTCTCTGGCGGAGTGAACAACGCTGATTCTCGGTAGTGACGAGCGTGGCTAGGGCTGCTGTGGGGCGTTAGGGCCTGATTGTATTCACTGACCAATCCCATTGTCCGAACGCGCTCTTGTTCTTGGACGAGCGTTTTGCCTACTTCTATTAAATGCTCAAGCCGGAAGTTGGGTCTAGAAAAGGAGGGAACTTTGAGCGAATTAACCACGCTGCGAGCAATGCTTTCAATGCCGACCGAATGAATGAACTGGGTAATTTGTTCGTCGTAAATTTGCGATCGCACCGCCCCAAAAAAATCAATTGCCTGATCGTCAAAATAATCAACCAGTTGCTCTACCTCACCGGCAGACAGCCCATCTTCAGCGAACATGCCGCCGATAATGCCCAGGCGATCTTCGTGGCTAGGCTCCCAATAAAACTTTTGCATTCGCCCATCGCGAATCAGCGGCGCATAGAGCGTAGCAAAATCATTACCGGTCGCAATAATTGGAATTCGGGGCAGCTCTTTTTCGTCATAGCTACCTGGCAACTGCACATTGGTCGGATTGTCCGCAATGTTCATTAGCGTGTTATTGACCAGCTGTGTATTCACGGTGTACTGCGTCATCCGGTCAAAGCGTCCTGCACCCGCGTCCAAGTCGTTAATCATCAGCACCGCCATGCAGCCACGCACTCGCACCAGTTCTGCCGCCTCTCGGTAGCGCAGCCGAATCAATCTGGCCGGGTCACCCGCATCTGGGCTTTCCAGTTCGCCCCCAGAGACATGCACCACCTCAACCCCCATCCGCTGAAACGCCAGCTCGCATTGAAAGGTCTTGCCCTCACCTTTGCGCCCATGTATCCCCAAAATCAACGGAATTTTAACCCGAGGCAAATCCAGATAATTTTTGGTGATGTGAACGGCCAGCTTATTGAGGAAAAGCGGCGCGATGTAATAGGTCATATGAAGATCAACAAGTGCTGTAGAAATGTCCTCGCCCTATCTTAAGATTAATTTGGTATCAAGAGATACCGTTTTCATCGGAAAATATGAATTGATTCATCAGTAGAACAGATGCTCGTCTCTGTCCGAATTCAGGCAAAATTCGGACAGTCAAATCCAGGCAGACCTTTCTACCAGGCTCTAGGCAAACCAATTCTGCCAGGCAGGCCACGCTAAAACTAGCTGTGCGATCGCCTCATAGCCAGCCGCCGCCGGATGAGATCCATCTCCCAAAGCGACTTCGTTCATCCAGATCTGATTTTGTCTGAGCGATCGGTAAGTCTCCAAATAGGGAATCGCCAGCTGATCGCAAAGCGCCGCATAAGCCATTGAAGTCACTACTGTGCGGTCATTTACCGCTTCATCGGCAATCGGCGGCGGGCCAATCAAGAGCGTTGGGTACAGCGCTTGTGCCTGGGTCAAAATCCGGCGAGCGCAAGCAATCGACCGCTTCGCATCTACCCGCAAGCGACCGTCTTCAATACAGTTGTCATTAACGCCAAAGGAGAAAACCAAACGAGGGACGCAGTCTGCACGCAAGCGTAGGGCAGCTTCAGTTTGCCAGCGCGCCTCTATTTGTTCGCTAGTGTTGCCACGAATGCCTAGATTGTAATAAGTCAGACCAGGGTGAGCCATCGCCGCACAGACTCTACCGCTCCAACCCAGATAGGCCGGATCGCCTATTCCATTCACAAAAGAGTCACCGAAGAAACCTATACGAATGTCTGTCATGATCGAGATGAAGCCCCTACTTGGTAGCGGTTTTCGCGGTTTGAGTGCGTTCTTCAATCTCCGTGAGCGCCTGCATCACCAGATTTTTCGCCTGGAGTTTCCAACCGCGTCTTTGGATAATAATAGCCGCCGCTCCACCCAGTCCAGTTGCCAAAAAGTCTACCGGCTGCGTAAACGAAATACCAAACAGTAGCCCCAGCCCGGCAATCCCCCAAAATGGCAGAGATACGGCCTGCCGCTGCTCTAGCAAAATATTGTCAAAAAAGTTCCGGGGCAAATCGGCCTCTAACGCTTGCTTTACCTGCTTTTGCTGAGCAGGCGACACCGACAGCGAGATCTTTTGCCGCAGCTTCTCAAGCTTGCGCGCATCAGTACTGTACTCAGTCAGCTGATCTTCAGCCAGCATTACCAAGCGCTCTGTCTGAGACATGCTGATTCCTCACAAAAGGCAAAATTCATAAAAAAGGGGAGACAAACTGCCTCCCCAACCGAATGTAGTTTAGTAACTAAATTCTAGTAGCGGTAGCCGCTGCTTTGTTGCCACTACCGGGCTTGTGAACGATAAAGCTCACAGCTTGACACTGCTTAACGTTGTCGAAGCCGACCACGCGAATGTAGCAGTTGCCGTACTCAGAGCGGCAGGCCTGAACTTCATCAAGCACAGCGCGGGTGCTGGTTGCGCCAAACAAAGGCAGCTTCCACATTGTCCAGTAGTAAGTCTCGGGGTTCGAATCTTCGTTAAATTCGACGGCAGGAATGTAGCCCATTTGCAGACAGTAGTTGATCTGCTTTTCGATTTGGCTGTCGGTTAATGGGGGAAGGTACGAAAGCGTTTCAAACCGGCGCTCTTTTGGCAGAGTTTTCATGAGTTTCTTTTAGTTGAAAGGAATTGAAAGGAAAAATCAGTAGCGAAATAGTTGAAGTGAACGGCGCTGTGGGCTGAGGAGAGGGTCTATGTCAGATGACTAGCATCTGGTGGTTCGGTATCGGTTATATCAGACTCTGGAAAGATCGGATTCGGGCGTCAGCGTCTCAGACCCTGCATCGCTTTTTACCCTGTCGGCACTGGCTGCCAGCTCTTCTGAGGTCATCTGAGTCATGCGCTCTAGCTGCTTTTTGCGATGCTCCAATGTTGGCCTGCTGGATATTGCTCGTCACCATCTCAGGAAGAAATTCGGCAATCTCTTCGGCAATATGTTGCCTGACGGTCATAATTCGCAGGGCCAAATCGGGCTGCGCTTGTAGCAAGCTAGCGATGTAAGCTTCGCCGTCTTGAAGCTTTTCACGACTAGAGAACTCATTGAGCCAATAGAACCGGGGCAGATTGGTTTCTCTGAGCTGGTTTAGCACGGTGCGAACGGCTTGATAGGTAAGGTAACTGGTGAGTACCTGAGCCGTATCTTTCGCGATTCGCTTGAGATTCATACTGAAGGAGCTCTAGAGAGCGCCGATAAATCTTGTGCTGACCATTGTCCCATTGGGATGCTTGAGAAACCGCTCTACCTGATACCGCGCTGCCAGATATAACCCTGACAGACGTTTTTCCCCAGCATCAGCCGTTTAGATAGTGTCGACAGTGTCGAACTCAAACTTGATCTCTTTCCAGAGTTCGCAGGCAGCAGCCAGTTCGGGAGACCACTTGCAGGCTTCGCGGATGATGTCGCCACCTTCGCGGGCCAGGTTGCGGCCTTCGTTACGGGCTTGCACGCAGGCTTCGAGGGCAACCCGGTTAGCGGTTGCACCCGGTGCGTTACCCCAAGGGTGACCCAGGGTGCCGCCACCAAACTGCAGCACGGAGTCGTCGCCGAAGATTTCGACTAGCGCAGGCATGTGCCACACGTGAATACCACCGGAAGCAACGGCCATCACACCAGGCATAGAAGCCCAGTCTTGGGTGAAGTAGATGCCGCGAGACTTGTCTTGCTCGATGTAGTTTTCGCGCAGCAGGTCAACGAAGCCCAGAGTAGCGCCGCGATCGCCTTCCAATTTACCCACAACCGTACCGGTGTGAATGTGGTCACCGCCGGACATGCGCAGACATTTCGCCAGCACGCGGAAGTGCATACCGTGGTTCTTCTGACGGTCGATTACCGCGTGCATAGCGCGGTGAATGTGCAAGAGCACGCCGTTGTCGCGGCACCAGTGAGACAGGGTGGTGTTGGCGGTAAAGCCAGCGGTCAAGAAGTCGTGCATGATGATGGGCATGTCGAGTTCTTTGGCGTACTCGGCCCGCTTGATCATCTCTTCGCAGGTAGAAGCGGTGACGTTCAGGTAGTGACCTTTAATCTCACCGGTTTCAGCCTGTGATTTGCCAATGGCGTCGGCAACAAACAAGAAGCGATCGCGCCAGCGCTGGAAGGGCTGAGAGTTGATGTTCTCGTCGTCTTTGGTGAAGTCAAGACCGCCACGCAGACACTCATACACCGCCCGGCCATAGTTCTTAGCCGACAGGCCCAGCTTGGGCTTGATGGTGCAGCCCAGCAGCGGACGACCGTACTTATTGATGCGATCGCGCTCAACTTGAATACCGTGAGGCGGGCCTTGGAACGTCTTCAAGTAGGCCACCGGAATCCGCAAATCTTCTAGGCGCAGGGCGCGCAGGGCCTTAAAACCAAAAACGTTACCGACAATAGAGGTGAGTAGGTTAGTGACCGAGCCTTCCTCGAACAGGTCGAGGGGGTAAGCCACATAAGCGATGTACTGATTGTCTTCGCCGGGGACGGGCTCAATGTCATAGCAGCGGCCTCTGTAGCGATCCATATCGGTCAGCAGGTCAGTCCACACGGTCGTCCAAGTACCGGTAGAAGATTCTGCGGCCACAGCAGCTGCGCACTCTTCAGGAGGAACGCCAGGCTGAGGCGTCATCCGGAACGCAGCCAAAATATCTGTATCTCTAGGCGTGTAGTCCGGCGCGTAGTAGGTCAGCCGGTAATCCTGTACACCAGCGCTATAACCAGCGCCAGACTTTGACTGAGTCTGTGAGTAGGACATATTTCCCTATTTTCCTGTCTATTATTCTTGTAAGGCGAACTAGATATTGACTGAACTCCATATGTCTCATTGAAAAGAGACCGACACCCAACGCCCAAGAAACCCGCCGCCAGCCTTGTTAGACATCAGCGAACGGCTCAGACGATCTCTGCTAGTGAAAGTTCGAAGCGTTATCAAACAGTCTCTGCCCCAGCCCAAAGGAACCTCTGAGGAAACTGCCCGAGAAACTGTGAAACCGAGAAACTGTGAAATGACCGCGCCGATAAAGGTTTGGGTGCTTTCAGATAAACCTGCCAGATAAACCTATGCTCTACAGAATACTATCAGCCGCTCAATAAGTTTCCTTTTAGAAGTTCTGTATAGTCTGATAAATAAATATTATGAATGCTGATGTAGAAAGGTTTCAGAAGATTTCGGCAGTGTAAATAAGCGGTATCACCTGTAACATTTCGTAAAGGAAGGCGTGGGGCGATCGCGATCATCCGATCACCGTTAACCCGCGCCGCTTCACGGGTATTTTGGGGCAAGCTGTGTCATCAGCTAAGGTCTCACCCGAAGGTGTTTTTGTGAGCATTGCTAGAAAAGTGAGTCAAATCGCCGCCGCTGCTTTTCTGGGGAGCGGGGCAGCAATTGCCGCTAACGCCCAAATGCCAGCGTCTGAACCAGTTCCTGAGCCAGCGCCTGTTGTAGACGAATCTCCTCGCCCGCTGTCACTGGAACGGCGCGCTAACCCAATCGCCCCAGACTATCGGGTTGGGCGCACTGCAAGCTGACTATACCGGCAGCCTATGGGTGGGCTCGCATCAAGGGCTAGTCGCGGATCAATCCTGAGACCGGCCGAATCCAGGCTCAAGTAGCTGTGCCCAACCGCTTCATTGATGCCATGGCTCAAGACAACGTGGGCCGCATCTGGCTGGGCACACCCGAAGGCTGGTGCGCGTAGAGCCTCGAATTAATAAAATCACCGCGCAAAACTTTCGGCTGCCGTCTAACCGAGTTTTGTCTACGTTAGTAGACGGGCGCGGTTTTTTGTGGGTGGGAACCGACCGGGGGCTCGCTATGATCAGCCCAGATGAAGGGCTGCTGATGACCACGCTGCAAGCGCTGCCGGGGGTGAGTGCCAATACTTTGACGCTAGCACCTGACGGCAACCTTTGGGTCGGCACGCTAGAGGGCTTGGTTCGCGTGAATACGGCCTCGGCTTATCTGATGAATCAAGTGACAGATTTGCCGGGGCGTTCGGTGCAGGCGATGGCGGTTGACCCGCACGGCAATCTTTGGGTAGGGACGCCGACGGGCCTACTAGTGGTCGATAGCCGGACGGGGCAGCTACTGCGCTCAGTGACTCAACTGCGGGGGACGCGATGTGGGCGCGATCGCCTTCGATGCCAACCGCAACCTCTGGGTAGGCACCCGCGACGGCCTGCTCAAGCTCAACCCCTACAATGGCGCAGTCGTGGGCCGAGTGCCTAACCTGCCTTCGGAGCACGTTTTGTCTATTTCACCCGATACCGGCAATAAAATCTGGGTGGGCACCACTGAAGGGCTAGCCTGGGTCAGTACTATGACCGGGCGCGGCACCCCGCACGGATCGATTGTCAGCGCGGTCGGAGCGCAGTAATCACGACTTATTAGAAAGCACCGGCTGGTTTTATACAGCTGGTCTTGGTGGGCGGCTTCTCGCTAGAGTAGTCCGGTAGTGTAGCGGATGTAACCAGAAGCCAGTCATGATCGTCAATGTGCATCAGTTCGCCCAGTGGAAGCAAGAGGGCAAGGCAATCGCAGTACTCACAGCCTGGGACTATCTCTCAGCGCAGATGGTTGAGGCTGCTGGCACTGATATTGTCCTGGTCGGCGATTCGATGGCAATGCCCGTGCTGGGTCACGAAACTACCCTGCCGCTGACCCTAGATGAGATGCTGTACCACGCCAAAATGGTGCGCCGGGCTGTGCAAAAGGCTTTGGTGGTCGTGGACTTGCCTTTTTTGAGCTATCAGGTCAGCCGGGAAGCGGCGATGATGGCGGCGGGCCGCGTGCTCAAAGAAACTGGGGCTCAAGCGGTAAAAATGGAAGGGGGCTATAGGGTGATGGTCGAGACTATAGCCGCTATCGTCCAAGCCGGCATCCCGGTGATGGGGCATGTTGGGTTAACCCCGCAATCGGTGTATCAGTTTGGCAGCTTTCGCAAGCAGGGCAAAACAGCTGAGGCTGGAGAGAAGAATTTTGAATGAGGCGATCGCGCTAGAAAAAGCAGGTGCGTTTGCCATTGTGCTAGAGCATATCCCCAGCGAACTTGCCCAAAAAATTAGCCAGAAGCTAACTATTCCTACCATCGGTATTGGCGCTGGCCCCCACTGCGACGGGCAGGTGCTGGTCACCTCAGATCTGCTGGGTCTATCGGCATGGCAGCCGCCCTTTGCTAAGCCTTATGCTGATTTGCGATCGCAAGGCATTGAGGCCGCCAAGCAGTTTTGCGAAGATGTACGTTCCCACCAGTTTGGGCAGTCCCCATAGGTAAACCCATTCCTACAAAGCCAACTAGCTGGCTGGTGTAGGCTGGATTCGTCTGCTAGCTATCAATCGAAAGCATCAATACATATACATCGGCGGTATGCATCGCCCAGAGGGGGATTAGACTGACCGCCATAGATTTTTGCAGGTAAGCTAAGCACAGTAGGGCCGGTCAAGAACTGTGCCCTTAACGACACCTTCTACAAATTCTAGACCTGACCAACCGACCCTCAGAAACTATGATTGCCACCAGCACCCGAGTCCCTGATAAAGCACCAGCCGCCTCTAAGGATGACTATAAAGTTGCCGATATCACCCTGGCCGATTGGGGCCGCAAAGAAATTGCTATTGCTGAAGGCGAAATGCCCGCGCTGATGACCATTCGCGCCAAGTATCGCGACAGCAAGCCGCTGGCCGATGCCAAGATCATTGGCTGCATTCACATGACCATTCAGACAGCGGTGTTGATTGAAACCCTGTGTGAGCTAGGGGCACAAGTGCGCTGGTCTTCTTGCAATATTTTCTCAACTCAAGATCATGCGGCAGCTGCGATCGCCGCTTCTGGCGTTCCCGTCTTTGCCTGGAAAGGCGAAACCGAAGAAGACTATATGTGGTGCCTTGAGCAAACCTGCCGCACTGCCGATGGCGACCTGTGGGATGCCAACATGATTTTGGACGATGGCGGCGACCTCACAGGCTACATCCACGAGACTTATCCAGAAATGCTCAAAGGCATTCACGGCGTCACCGAAGAGACGACCACCGGCGTACATCGTCTGTACGAAATGCTCGAAAAAGGCACGCTGAAAGTACCTGCCATTAACGTCAACGACGCCGTTACCAAGACTAAAAATGACAACAAATACGGCTGCCGCCACAGCTTAAACGATGCAATAAAGCGCGGCACTGACCATTTGCTCGCTGGTAAAAAAGCGCTGGTCATTGGCTATGGCGATGTGGGTAAAGGCTCTGTCGCCTCGCTGCGTCAAGAAGGCATGATCGTCAAAGTCGCTGAAGTCGATCCGATTTGCGCCATGCAAGCCTGCATGGACGGCTTTGAGCTGGTTTCTCCCTACACTGACGGTAAAAATGACGGCACCGCCAACAGTCTGAACCAGGCGCTGCTGAGCAATCTAGACCTGGTTGTCACCGCCACCGGCAACTACAACGTCTGCGACGCTAACATTTTGGCCAATCTCAAACGCGGCGCAGTCGTCTGCAATATCGGTCACTTCGACAACGAAATTGACACCGCCTTCATGCGCAAAGAGTGGCGCTGGGAAGAGGTCAAGCCACAAGTTCATCAGGTCTATCGCAGTGACGATCCGCAAGACTTTTTGATTTGCTGTCTGAAGGTCGCTTGGTGAACCTGGGCAACGCCACTGGCCACCCCTCGCGGATCATGGACGGCTCTTTTGCCAACCAGGTACTGGCGCAAATGCTGATGTATGAGCGCAAATTTGCGCGATCTCCCTGCCGACAAGCAAGCTGAGGCTTTGACCGTAGAAGTGCTGCCTAAAAAGCTCGATGAAGAAGTCGCCCGCTACATGGTGCAAGGCTTTGGCGGTGTGATCACTCAGCTCAGCCAGAAGCAAGCCGACTACATTCATGTGCCGGTAGAAGGCCCCTTCAAGACCGATAGCTACAAGTACTAAAACCGTACTGAAATAAAACCAGAAGCGCTGAGGGAGCGATTAAACTTCCTCAGCGTTTTGATTGAGCCATCGCACTGAAAGATTTCGAGGCTACATCTACTCATTAAGATCCGAGCAAAGAACCCACGCAACTATCCGAATAGGGCAGAGTGCTTGCTGTATATTTCTATAGACCTTGTTTCAGTAGCGGTTTCTCATGGCCAGACTCTCAGTAGAGCTACAGCGGTACTTTTTGTCTAACGATAGCGGACATGGCGATGCCCTCGGCAGGGGGTGCGATCGCCGCTACGCCCATGCCCCCTGGCCAAAGCTCACGCCGATTAGAAGACACCGCCCATTCCCGTCAGGTCACCCTTAATGAAATTTTAGAGATTGCCGGAGAGCGTACCTTCGGCTTTTTGTTTGTGCTGCTGTCTTTACCGTCGGCACTGCCGATACCTGCACCGGGGTATTCGGTGCCCTTTGGCGTTGTCATGCTGCTGTTGGCTTTGCAGCTCATCGCCGGGTCAGAGCAGCCCTGGCTACCGGAGAAATTTCGTAAAAAGGGCTTTGAGCGGTCAACGGTTCAAGGCTTTTTGCGAAAGGGAATGCCCTGGCTAAAGCGCATTGAAACAGTGGCGAGGCCAAGGTTGACGCCGGTCTGTACTAGCCGGGTAGGGCGGATGGTGATTGGTTGTGCGATCGCTCTTATGTCCATCTCCATGATGATCCCTATCCCATTGACCAACACCTTGCCCGCCATCGGCATTTTCGTCACTGGCTTTGGGCTGCTAGATGATGACGGTGCAATCAGCCTGGCCGGACTGACTATTTGCGTCATGGGCGCAGCCTTGAGCAGCACCATTCTCTACTGGCTGATTCACTTTGGCGTCGCTGGCATGGAGCAAGGCATAGAAGCCATCAAGAACGTAGTCAAGCCTTAAATGCAGCAGGCAGTTCAGCTAAAACTAACGCTCGAACAGAGAAGGATTTCACGCACTGGCAGTCATTAAAGGGCGCAAGATATAGAAGCGATTAAGAAGATACTCAGGTCTGAAAAGTTTCTATGAATTAGTCGGCCCGAGAATCTTGGTCTAAACATCTAGCGGGAATTTTCTGGATGTAGTTAATTCTCTTGCGTCCATGAAAACCATTGCTGCTATTACCGCCGCCCTTCTATCAGCGGCGGCTGTTCAGGCGAAGGCCAATCCTATTATGAGTAGCGATAACATCATCCCAGGTAGCTCGTATCAAGCAAGAGAAGCAGCTCTTAAGCTGCAACTCGCTCATCAGCCTCACGGGTCAACCCAGACTATCCTGAAGAAGTGTTTGTTTTAGAGACCTACAACATTGGCTCAATGGTGTACGGCACACTGTGGAACAATACAGAGTACGCCATTCGTAACATTGAGGTTACAGCGTATGTCGGTGTCAACAGCCCCCGTGAATACAGCCAGACCTACACTCACAATGGCCTTCTGGCTCCGGGTGTAAAAATATCAGTGCCGGTTCGGGTGAGGTCTGCCCCTGCTAGCAACACCCTCAGAACTTCTCAGATGGTAATTAGAGACTTTACTGTGCGCCAATAGCCAACTGAGGATTGTATATAGCGCCAGAACTGATATACGCTCAGAACAGGAAAGTTTCTGTCAGGGCTGTGCAGTGCTCAGAGAGATTGATAGCAACATTTGGGTCGCCGAGCAGCCGCTGCGCTACCTTGGCCTTAGTGTTGGCGCAAGAATGACCGTTCTTCGGCTAAATTATCGCGAGCTAACAGTTATTTCTCCTATTCAAGCTAGCGATACGATGGTGGGTCAGCTTGACGAACTGGGGACGGTTCAGCACATCGTTGCCCCCAATCTATATCACTACTCGTTTATAGCCAGCTTTAAAGCGCTCTATCCGGATGCAACAGTCTGGGCGGTACCAGGTTTGGCACTTTAAAAAACCAGACTTGCCGATCAGCAAAACCATTGATTGCAGTGTACGCGAGCTCATGGGATGGGCTCGAACACATCTTTTTAGACGGATTTAGAACGTTTGGGTTAGGCGGTTTTGATTCCTTAAACGAGTGTGTGTTCTTCCATCCTGAGAGCCGCACGCTGATACTGACTGATGTTGCTGTTCACTTTGACGAAAGTTTTCCAGTGCTCACGCAGTTTGCGACTAGAGTACTGGGAGGATACAAAAAATTGAGCCCAACGCTATTGGAGCGAGTGGCAACAACAGAAAAAGAGAGCGTCAGAAAGTCTGTCGAAAAGATCTTGGATTGGGACTTTGAGCGAGTGATTATGGCCCATGGCAGTGTCGTAGAGCAGAATGGCAAGGCGCAGTTCAATCGAGGGTATGAACAATTTTTGGGGTAGGCGGCAGCGTTGCGCCGCAACGAGAGCCAAGTGCCGTTCTAGCCTAATTGACCTGGGCGATCGCCTACTAGCCAAGCAAAATTGATCTGAAGCAATCCGAAATGGTTTGGTTCCTAGCAGAGACGCAGCCTATTCTCCGTCCGTTTCTAACCGGCCCAGCGCCGTCCCCGGATAGTAGTGACCCAAAATTTCCATGTAGCCGTAGCCCTGGTCAGCCATGTCTCGGGCACCGAGCTGGCTCATGCCGCTGCCGCTGTGGGCGTCGTCAACGATCGCCTGAGAGGCCGCATATAGCGATTCGACAATGCCGCCCTGATGACTGATAAATTCGCCAGCGGTTGCCTGCACGGCTGCCTGAGTAGTATTGGCTTCGCGAGCAATGCCGGTATAAGCCTGAAAGCGCGGTGTGTTGTCCAGATCGAAATAGGCTTCGCTGGCCGGGCGAATGTTGTGTGTGAGGGCATAGGAGCGAGCCGCCACTGCCTGGGCTTTGAGTGCTTCGAGTGACCAGCTTGCTGACATTTCGCTGCCGACGACGCTGTAGAGATAGTCGCCTAAGAGCACATAGTTAACGGCAATCAAACCGCGATCGCGCAAAGCCACCAGCACCCGCCCTCGATACCAGCTATCGCCAATTGCCACATAGCCGCCGTTTTCTGGGTAAACCCAAAAAGCTGTTGGCATTGCTGCGCCATCGACCACAATGCCATCGCTAATTTCGGCTAATGAAGCTGTTCCTGCCGCGAGCGACTTAAGAACGTTGCCATCAAGGTCAGTGACAACGCCATTGTCTGAAGTCGCAAAGGCGATCGCCTGTACATCTTTAGCAACTGCTACCCGCATCTCCAATACGCTGTCAACGGTCGCCCCTGTAAATGGCGCTGGTGCTACTTTGGGGGCGGGCGGCGCTGCTGCGGTCACCTGTTCTGCCTGACGCGCCGCTTTAGCAGCCTCACTGCTGGACTGATCGGCTTTTGCCTTTGCTTTTGCCTTGGCCTGCTCTGCTGTCGGAGACAAACTAGCCGCGGCAATCGGGACTTGAGCTAGCGCCTCTGCTTTGCGGTAAAAGATTTGGTTGGTTAAAAATAGGTCTTGGGTATTGAGGAATGTTTCGGCAGCCGGGTCATCTGCGCGGCTGAGGGGTTGATGGGCGATCGCCCGGTTTGGCAGTAAAGTCGCCTGTAGGGTCGTCGGCGCTATCTGTGTCAGGCCAACGCCTGTGCCAGCAGCGACAATGCCTAAGACAGTGGCAACTTTGTTAATCGGCAAAGCCGCTACCCAATCCTTCAGGGTTTGCGGATTGATTATCTGCTTCTTAAAAGTCCACTTGAGAAGAGGCTGTTTAAGCATAATTTATGAGCGCTGGAGCGAGGGCGGTAGATGTTTTTTTAGATAGACAGATGCTTATGAGAGCTAAGAGCGGTAAATAAAGCGGTAGATAAATACGCTCAGTCAGCGACGTTCAGCTAGATGTACTCAGATTAGATGCGCTCAGTGAGTCGAGTCTGATCTTAACTAGCAAAACACCATATGCGTACCTGCATTGGCCATTCTTTCAACCAGCTTTAAACAAAATCCTGACAGTTACAGCTGTAGAGGCGCTAGGGCTCTGCCTGTTCTCTGCCCGCCCGCCGCCTGCTGCCGTCTGCCCGCTGCCTGCCCGCCGTCTGCTCTTGGAGATCTTAATCGCTATTAGCGTTAAATTAACGAAGGCTACCCTTGAATTAATGTACGGATAATAGAATGACTGCTCCGCAGGATACCCCTCCAGTCCAAAAAAATGCTCGGGTGCTCGTAGCGGGCGCGACCGGCGGTGTCGGCCAGCTCGCGATCGCCCAACTGCTGAGCGCTGGTTACCCGGTGCGGGCACTGACTCGCAGCGCTGACAAGGCTCAAGCGATGTTTGCCGGTCGGGTTGAAATCGCTGTTGGCGACATTTGTCAACCTGAAACGCTGAGCGCTGCCACTGAAGGGATTACGCATCTCATTTGCGCGACCGGAACGACAGCTCTACCGTCTAGCCGGTGGGACTTTCAGCTAGATATGGAAGGCAATCCGCTAGAGCAGGCGGCTAACTGGGCCAAAATTTATCTAGATGCAGATTTTCGCAATACTTCCGCTCGCAATTCGCCAGAAGCTGTAGACGCTATCGGTGTGAGTAATTTGGTGCAGGCTGCGCCGACCAACTTGCAGCGGTTTGTCTTTGTCTCGTCTTGCGGGGTCGCCCGGCGCGATCAGTTTCCTTATGCGCTGCTCAATGCGTTTGGTGTTTTAGATGCCAAGCTGAAGGGCGAAGCGGCCATTTTGCGCTCGGGGCTGCCCTACACTATTATTCGCCCCGGTCAGCTCACCGATGGCCCCTATACTTCACGCGATTTTAATACGCTGGTGCAGGCCAGTACCGAAGGAAAGCTCGGTGTCAAGGTGGCTACGGGCGATACGCTAAATGGCCAAACCAGTCGGATTGATGTAGCAGCGGCTTGTGTCGCCTGTCTGGAGAGTAAAGCTGCTGAAAATAAGGCGTTTGAGATTGTCAGTAAAGGCGATCGCCCTGCCGAAATTGATTGGCCAGCCCTTTTTGCGTCAGCCTAGAGGCTGGCTAGCGGGTTTATACCAAAAAATTGACGCCGCCCAAAGCAGCAAAAACGAGCCAAAAACGCCAATCCAAAGCTTAAACCGGATATCCATTGCAAATTCTATGGTGATAAAGTTGCCTTTTCAATCCTAGCGACAAACCGACGCACTTAGACACGAAAAGGTGTCAGATCCGCTGTGAATATAGCCTTTTCAAAGCTCATCATCAAGTTTTGATACGCTGCCCTCACCCAATCAAATTGCCCACGTCAGTTGCTCAAGCAGTCGTGTAGCTTTCGGCTTGCAGTCGAAACATCTCTTCATAGCGGCCTGGCTGGGCCATCAGCTGATCGTGAGTGCCGCTTTCGACAATTTCGCCATTTTCTAACACGACGATGCGGTCAGCCATGCGCACGGTCGAAAAGCGGTGGCTGACGAGAAAGGTCATTTTGCCCTGAGTGAGCTGTCGGAAGCGCTCGAACAAGTCGTGCTCAGCGATCGCATCTACTGCTGCTGTCGGCTCATCTAAAATCAGCACTTGCGCCGCCGACATAAAGGCCCGAGCCAAGCCAATTTTTTGCCACTGCCCGCCGGAGAGATCGACGCCGCCAGTAAACATTTTGCCCAGTACAGTGTCGTAGCCACTCGTTAGCCCGGTGATGACATCAGTGGCCCCAGCGGCGATCGCTGCCTGCGAAACCTGTTCATCATCCTCACGGCTAGGCAAATTGCCAAAGCCAATATTGTCTTTAGCAGAGAGGGCGTAGCGAGAAAAGTCTTGAAAAAGCACCCCGATATTACGTCGCAGATCGCCTAGATCAAACGCACTCAGCGGCACCTCATCAATCGCAATCAAGTCCCCGATCAATGTCGTACAGTCGAGTGAGCAGCTTGAGCAGCGTCGTTTTACCAGAGCCATTCAGCCCGACTAAAGCAATGCACTCCTGCTGCGCAACCGTGAGATTAATGCTTTTTAGCGTCGGGGTGTCGCTACCGGGATAGGTGAAGTAAACGTCTTTCAAGACTAATCCTTGGCGAATAGGGACAGGGAAAGGTTTAGATCGGCGAGGACTGATCACCTGTGGCGAAAGATCTAGAAATTCAAAATATTGAGAGACATATAGATTGAACTCGTAGAGCGTGGCAATGGTCGTTAAGATGCCTGCGGTAGCGGTTTGCGCCTGCTGAAAGGTGCCTGCGTACAGCGTCAGGTCGCCAATGGTAACTAGGCCGCGAATGGTTTCCCACAGCACCAGCGCGTAAGCCCCGTAAAATCCGACTGCCGAGATAATTTCTAAGCGTGACTTGCGCCAGCCCTTGCCGCCTGGCTAGCCCTTGAGATTCTTGGTTAAACTCAGCGCGAATAGTGTGGTACTGGTCAACTAAGTAGCCACCCAAATTAAACAGGCGCACTTCTTTGACGTAGGAGGGCTCGGTCAAGATTTTGCCGAAGTAATCAGCTAATCTACGGCTAGGCGTTTGGCGGCGGGTCATCCAAAAACGCCGTGAGGAGAACCGCACGCCTACCCAAAAAGTCGGCAGGGCGCTCAGCAGCAGCAGGACAAATACCAGTGGATTGAACCGCAGCAGCAGCGCCAATAGGCCGACCAATCGAGTCACCTGACCCAGCAAATTGAGCAGTAGCCGCAGCACTCGCATCGGATAGTTACTGCCGCTCTGCTGGGCGCGCTCTAGAATGTCGTGGAATTCGGGTGATTCGTAGTGGGCTAGGTCGAAACGGGTGGCCTGCTGTAAAAGCTGGGTGTTGGCGAAGAGTAAGAAGCGATCGCTCATTACCTGCGTAGTGTAGCCATCGAGCTGCTGCAAAATTGCCTGCAATAGCAAAAAGCCAAAGCCTGCGGCCACCAAAGGCAGGAGGGATTGGACCATGAGGGCGATCGCCGCCCCCTCACCCACCAGCGCCACTACTCGATCTACAATCAGCTTACTGATATAGATCTGTATGGCGGGTATTAGCGAGCTGCTCAGCGTCAGCCCAATACTGAGCAGCAGCGCCCTCGGCGTTGCCGACCACACCAGCCGAATCAACCGGGGCATATTTTTGAAAATCGCCAGAGAGCGAGTAGCCTTTTGGACGAGGCCCGTCAGCCGAGAGATAACCAAATGCTAATTAAGAGAGCCTATATAAAGTAAGCAGTATCTCTATTAGCGTAGCGTTTTCGCCCAAAAAGCTGTCTAACCAAAAGCGCAGACCAAAAGCGCTGATGACGGATCTACAGCAAATGCTTAAACTTTTCTTCTGCGCCCAGCGACTTGACAGCCTGCTTGATTTCTTGAGTGCGGTCTTTTTTCACAATTAAAGTGGCATTGCCATCGCGCACGATCACGACATCTTCTAACCCGATAGTGACGATCACCTCGTCCGGATCAGCGCTGTAGAGAATGCTGCCAGTAGTCTCAATGCCCAGGTGCTGACACATCTCTACGTTGTCGGCATCACCTTTCATCAGTCGCTCGATCGCATTCCAATCGCCTAAGTCATCCCAGCCAAAGTCTAGCGGGCATGACGTAAGCGCGGTCGGTTTTTTCCATCACCGCGTAGTCAATACTGAGCTTTTCTAAGGTCGCATAAGCGTCTGCGCCCTTTTCCATTAAAGCGTGGGTCATGGCGGGTGCGTGGTCTTTTAGCTCACCGATCATGACGGCGGCAGGAAAGATAAAAATGCCGCTATTCCAGCTATAGTTGCCGCTGCGCATGAAAGTCTTCAGCAGTGGCTTTGTCGGGCTTTTCGGTAAAACGGCTGACTTTATAAGCGCTCAGGTCAGTGACGCAGCCCGCGCTAAAGCTGCCAGCAGCCGGGCCTTGCTCAATGTAGCCATAGCCAGTAGACGGGAATGTGGGATTGATGCCGAGGGTGGCGATCGCTCCCTGGCTCACCGCCAGACTTCACCGCCGCTCGCAGCGTATCGCAATAGCGGCCCTGATCGGCAATGTAATGATCGGCCGGAAAAAAGCCACAGACTCGCCTCGTCACCATAGCGTTTGGCAATTTCTAGCGTTGCCCAGGCCACTGCCGGAGCCGTATCTCGCCCTTGTGGTTCGACCAAAATATTGGCATCAGGAATATCGGGCAGCTGCTGACGAACGCCCTTTGCGAAATGCGCCGCTGTAATCACAAACAGTGAATCCCAGTCGGCTAAAGGCAGCAGTCGGTCGGCAGTGGCCTGGAGGAGAGAGCGATCGCCCCCATCCAAACAGAGAAACTGCTTAGGTCGCTGCAACCGACTCACCGGCCAAAAGCGTTCACCTTTACCACCCGCCAAAATTATCGGAATAAAACGCGGCATACCGTACACTGCCCTATCAAAGATTCGGGTTTATCCTACCCGCTAAGGAGGAAGTCACAAGCTATAATGCCTTAACAATTGATTAACAAAATACAATTTCATAAATCTTGCAAACTTTTCTTTAGTTTCCGGATTTACAGTCCCGCCGATTGGCAGGTGATTCCTAAGCCGTATTAGGACTCATCTGACGACTCACTAAACTAGCTACCTGACACCGGCTCAGACCTTTTTCTTGAGGCTGCTGGCTCTGCTGGTAGGTTAGGTCGTGACTTGTCTAATCAATTGTTTGCTGGCTTCCTATACCATTTTCCCTTCCGTCGATTAAAGAGTTCACTTTAAAGCGACAATCTAACTAATTTTGATAAAAATTATTTATCAGAATGCTCAAATTTAAACGCATATCTGTATGACAGATAGCTAACTGGGCAGCCAACATTTGCTAGGTTCGTAACTTGAGCTGGCTTCAGTGCTAATCCTCTGGCCTAAGGCAACCCATACCCAAAGCAAGATTGTCAACCCTTATCCGGCCTGTGGCCCCGCATGACTATTCAGCCCCATGATCAAGAGGCCACTCCTCCCGCTGAAGCACCACCGGCCCCCTCAACAGACGCTGACTTAGCCGATCAAGATCTCAAACCGCATCCAAAACCTGCTGCTGCCCTGCCGCCCGCTGCCTCGGGTGCTCTCCAAGCCATGAACCTCAAGCCAGTGAGCCTCAAGCCAGTATCCCTCAAGTCAGTATCCAGGTTAGCCAGCCCGCCGCGCGGCGCTGGCATTTGCGTAAAATTTTGCAAGGCACGCTCTGGGCGGCAGTGTTTGGCTCTACAGCGCTGGCCGCAGCTGGATTGGGTGCGATCGCCATCCTTACCTTTCCGCTGCCGCGTCAGGTCAGAGGCGAAACGGTCACCCCTCCCTTAGCCGATCTGTGGCGTTCAGGCTTTCGCTATCAGGTATCTCGTCCGGTCAATATCTTAGTCATGGGGCTAGATGAAGCCCGCGATGTTGAGGGCGCTCAGCCCAACGACCTAGTAGGGCGCACCGATACGATGCTGCTAGTGCGCGTTAACCCCGAAGAAAAAACGGTCAATGTGCTGTCGATTCCCCGCGATACCCGAGTAGAAATCCCTGGCTATGGCACTGAGAAAATTAACCAGGCTAATTTTGAAGGCGGCGCTGAGTTAGCGGCACAAACGGTCATGCACAATTTTGAAAATGTGACCATTGACCGCTATGTGCGAGTCAGCACAGGCGCTTTCAGAGAAATTGTCGATTTGGTAGGCGGCGTTGAAGTGCTGGTGCCCAAGCCAATGCACTACGAAGATAAAACTCAGGGGCTGCTGATCGATCTCGATCAGGGCCGGCAAACGCTCAATGGAGCCAAGGCCGAACAGTTTGCCCGATTCCGTCAGGACTCCTACGGTGATATTGGCCGGGTGCAGCGCCAGCAAATCTTGCTCAAGGCTTTGCGCCAGCGGCTAACTAATCCCACGGTGATTCCTAAGCTACCGCAGATCATTCGAGTGCTTCAGCGCCATATTGACACGAACCTAACGCCAGAAGAAATGCTCGCTCTCGCCGGATTTAGCCTCGACTTGGACAGTCAAAATCTACACATGGTGATGCTGCCCGGACGATTTAGCTCTCCAGAAGAGTACACAGCTAGCTATTGGATATCCGATCAGACGGCCAGCAGCGACCTGATGCGTACTTACTTTGATACGCAGCCCACCGAACTGGTTGCCGACGCCAGCAGCGGCATCAATTACTACGAATCGCCTTCGGATAGAGATCTCAGTGGCCTCCGCATTGCCGTACAAAACGCCACTGATGACCAGCAAGCAAGCTACGCAATGGCTGAACATCTCCGAGATCAGGGTTTTTATAATGTGTATGTCATGCGTGACTGGTCAGATGTAGATCGTCAGACGGCGATCATTGCTCAGCGAGGTGACCTTGGCAGTGCTCAGGCCATTCAGAGTGCGCTAGCTGTAGGACAAGTCGTTTCTGACTCTACTGGTGACCTCGATTCTGACATTACCATTCGCGTGGGAGAAGACTGGCTGACGCAGACAGTCCCCAACCAGGAGCCGCTGCTCAATGACGGCTCTCAATAAGTCTAAAAAAAGTCTAGAAAAGCTCTAAAGATGATGAATCTAATGTCAGTAGGAATAGCGCTAGGGTTGGCCTGCTGCTGGGTGCTATTGTTTGCAGCGCCAGTAAGCCCTTACTGATCGCTATCTTACTCGCACTGGCTGAGCGCGCTTTAGAAAGCTTAGCCGACTGCTACTGGAATAGGCGCTTTGATTGCAAAGATTCTTTCGATCACTTCTTGGACGGCTTTGTCTGGCGTAGAGGCTCCTGAAGTAATGCCGACTGAGATTTTGCCAGCGGGCAACCAGTCGGTGTCAACTGTGAGATTGTCGCTGTGGAGGGGCTTATGCTCGATGCGGTTGCCTGGGCCAATGCGGACGGCGCTGTCAATGTGGAATGAAGGAATATCGCGCTCTACGGCAATTTCTTGGAGGTGAGTGGTATTGGACGAGTTGAAGCCGCCAATGACGACCATCAGGTCAATGTCGGCATCGACTAGGCTAAACATGGCGTCTTGCCGCTCTTGGGTGGCATCGCAGATGGTGTTGAAGCTGTGGAAGTGGTCGTTAAGTTCGAGCGGGCCGTACTTTTTGAGCATGGTGCGCTCAAAGAGTTTGCCGATTTGCTCGGTCTCGCCTTTGAGCATGGTGGTTTGGTTGGCAATGCCGATCGCGTCTAAGTCGGTATTAGGGTCAAACCCGGCGGAGTGGGCATTGGCAAATTTGGCGAGGAACTCGTCGCGGCTGCCCCCGTTGAGGATGTAGTCACTGACATACTCGGCCTCTGCCAGGCTCAGCACGACCAGATACGTCCCGGCAAAAGAGCTGGTCGCGACGGTTTCTTCATGCTTGTACTTGCCATGAATAATTGAGGTGAATGCTTTTTTCTTGTGCTTTTCTACGGTGTTCCATACCTTGGAAACCCACGGGCAGGTGGTATCAACAATGGTGCAGCCGAGATCGTGGAGGTACTTCATTTCTTGCACGCTAGCGCCAAAGGCAGGCAAAATCACCACGTCGCCTGTGGCTACGCCAGAAAAGTCTTTCACACCGTCAACTCAGCTCTATGAACTGCACCGACATGGCTTTGAGCTGCTGGTTGACTTCGGGGTTGTGGATGATTTCGTTGGTGATCCAGATGCGCTGGTCGGGAAAGTGCTGCCGCGCCTCGTAAGCCATGGCAACCGCTCGCTCTACGCCCCAGCAAAAGCCAAAGGACTCGGCCAGGTGAATGGTGACGTCGCCCTGCACCAGCTGATTGTGGCTGGCTCTGATGGTTTGGATGAGGCTGCTTTCGTACTGCGATCGCATTTCGCCGGCCACATCTTCTTTTTGGCCAAAGCCCTGATTGCGATAGTAGTTTTCCGAGTGGTTGAGGGCGCGCTTGAAGGCTTTGGTATCCATAGAGCTAGCGATGACAGTTGCTACACAGCTAGTCTACTTCAGATGGTCGGTGGTCAGTGAGCCCGGCTACTGAAGTTCTAGCTGGGCGTAGAGCGCGATCGCACTGCGCCAGACCAGATAGCCCTGGCGATTAAGGTGCAGGCCATCGGTAGTCAGATCGTCTCTGAGATCGCCCTCGCCCGTGACAAAAATTGGGTAGAGATCTAGGTAGTAGGCGTTGTTTTCAGCCGCGATTGTCTTCAGCGTATCGTTAAGAGCGACAATGCGATCGCTCTGCAGCGCCAGCAGCTTATCTCGACTCTCCCAAGTAGAATTCTCACCGCCGTGCGGCAAAATTGACTGCACCACAATTTGCGCTTTAGGGTGATCTTCTTTCAGCCGCAGCACGATCTTCTGATAGTTCGCCACAATCTCCTCATCTGTCTTGCCCCAGATCAGATCGTTAATGCCAATCATCAACGAAAATAGCTTCGACATCATTGTCCTTGAGCAAATCCAGCCGGTTCAGCACTCCCTGAGTTTTTTCGCCCGAAATGCTCTGGTTGATCCAGACCCGTCGGCCCGGCATCAGCTCACCAGGAAACCACAGACTTAAAGAATCACCCAGCAGCACCGTCAGATGCTCAGGACGCTTAGCAACCATAGACTGAGCATCTTGCGCTAAGACATCTATCCACTGCTCATAGCTGAGCTTGCGCCCGCCAGCAGGACGAGGCAACTCCATCACCATGTCGGTAATGGCCGCATCCGTCACCGAAGCATTGACCAGAGGCTGCACTTACCAACCGCTCAGAGGGAGCCGTTTGATCCTGCCAAACCGATAGCAAACTGCCAAACAACAGCCCATTCATCATCAGAGAGAGAGCCGCCCAACTAGGAATTTTAATAAACCACTTAACCACAGGAGAACTCAGAAAATAAGAGACGGCGGTGCTGACTGGACAGATTTTAATCGGATCTGCTCTTCCTGCCTAGTCCATAACTCAAGTTTCCGTACGAATACGCAGCCACGCAGCATCATAGAACACCCTTAGCAGGTGCTATACGTTAAACCGAAAAAGCATCACATCGCCTTCTTTAACGGTATATTCTTTACCCTTCGCTGCGCACCAGACCTTTTTCCTTCGCTGCCGCCATCGAACCCGACGTAACCAGGTCTTCGTAGCCGACCGTCTCAGCGCGGATAAAGCCCCGCTCAAAATCAGTATGAATAACGCCAGCCGCCTGAGGCGCGAGCATCCCGCTTTAATCGTCCAAGCGCGAGTCTCTTCAGGGCCAGTCGTAAAGTAAGTCCGCAGCCCCAAAAGGTCATAAGTAGCGCGAATCAGAGACTGTAATCCGCCTTCACTGACGCCCAGCGCCTCTAAAAAGTCGGCTCGCTCCGCTGCGGGAATCTCTAATAGCTCTGCCTCAACCTGCGCAGACACGACTACGACCTGAGCATATTCACTCTCGGCATGTGTGCGGACTGCTTCTACCCAATGGTTACCGTCCGCTAAGTCATCTTCTGAGACATTAGCTGCGTAAATCACCGGCTTGCGAGTGAGCAGACCCTAGTGGCTTAATCAGCAGCTCTTCGTCTTCTTCTAGAGTTACCTGGCGAGCCGCTCTGCCTTCATCTAGCACAGGCTGCAGCTTTTCTAGCACGTCTAGTTCGGCTTGGGCCTCTTTATTATTGCGCGCCTGCTTGCGAATCCGCTCCATGCGCTTATCGATTTGAGACAGGTCGGAGAGCGCTAGCTCTAGATTGATCACTTCAATATCGCGCAGCGGCCCAATAGAGCCCGACACGTGGATAATGTCATCGTTCTCAAAACAGCGCACGACGTGAATAATCGCATCGACTTCGCGGATATTAGCTAAAAACTGATTACCTAGGCCCTCACCCTGACTGGCCCCTTGCACCAGCCCGGCAATATCGACAAATTCCACCCGTGCGGGCAGGATCTCTTTAGAGCTGGAAATCGTCGCTAGGGCCTGAAGCCGAGCATCTGGCACCGCCACTATGCCAACATTTGGCTCAATGGTACAAAAGGGAAAATTGGCAGCTTGAGCCTTTGCATTGGCCACGACTGCATTAAATAACGTAGATTTTCCAACGTTGGGCAGCCCCACAATTCCGGCTCTGAGCATAGGAGTAAAATCAGCCTAGTTTCTATTGCTTTACTCAGCATAAAGGGAATAGGGAATATTTCCCTACCCCATCACCTGCTACACTTTGGCTAAATTTGTCAGGTACTCGTCAAAACGATGCGCCCAAATCGACTTGCCAGTAACCTCGCCAAAGGTCTGATGCTCTTTCTGCTGCTAGCGACTGGGCTCAGCGGCTGCCTATTTTTTGGCGGCAGAGACGCCCAAGAGCCGACCAGCGAGGATCAAATCGCCAGACGGCCCGACAGACTTTAAGAATACGGAGACGGGCGTTCAGATCACCGTGCCTGATGGCTGGAGAGTTGCCAGAGAGGGGCTGCGCCAAACCGCCGACATCTACGCAGTCTACCCTTCAAGAGATCTGTATGCCGCTGTCCTCTCTGAGCGCGCGGCAGTGCTAAGTCAGTTTGATTTGGAAGATAATGCGATTCAGTATCGACGGCTGATTCGCTCAGAGCTTGACGATTACGAGGGAGAAACTCGGCTGGGAACGCCCTCTATTGATGGGAAGCCCGCCGTTCAGTATGAGATTCGAGGTCGGGTAGATGGGGTGCCGGTTGTGTACTTGCATACTACTGTCCAAGGAACTGATAACTATTATCAAGTCGTGGGCTGGACGAGAGCAGACGGCTATGAGGAAAATAAAGCAACGCTGAAGGCGATCGCCGAGAGCTTTCGCAAAACGGGTCGTCGTAGTCAAATTAAGGAAGTAAACGGGTATGCGGATTCAACTTTTTCGTCGGTTGGCTCTAATGCTGGCAGTGTTGATGACAGCCTTAGGGCTATGGGCTGCGCCTGCTTGGGCGGGGCTAGACGATGACAATTACGATGGCAATATTTTTGCGCTGTATGCGGGTAACGGCTCGATTGTGCCACCTCGGTTTACTCTGGCTCAGTCGCTTAAGCAAGACAAGCCGACGCTGCTATTTTTCTATGTGGATGATAGCCGCGACAGCAAGCGGTTTGCTTCTGTGGTGTCTCAGCTGCAAGCGCCCTATGGTCGAGCGGCTAATTTCGTGCCGGTAGCAGCCGATTCAATTCCGGTAAAAGACGAGCTATGCTGAGAATGAGGCCGGTTACTACTTTAAAGGAGCAGTGCCGCAGACGGTGATCTTTGATGCTGAAGGGCAGGTGGTGCTTGATGAAGTTGGGCAGGTTGCTTACGAAGCGATTGATGACCGGCTGCGAGAACTGTTTGACTTGCTGCCGCGTGAAGAATCGGTAGCGCTACGCCGCCGCTCGTTTAATGAAGTCAATACTGAGCTGGTGCCAGAATAAAGAATTTTCAAATCATTCGGCGGGCTTAGATTCGGCTATTAGGCGGCTGCCGTAATGCTCTTGCTTAAGATCCGTCGTCTGACGGCCCGAAACCTAGCAGTACAGAAATTTCCAACTGGTTTGCGATCGCAAAACTCAATGATCACCGCTTTAGTAGGGGCGATCGCTATTTGAGAAGACTGCAACCTAGAAGTTTGCGTGGCCTGCATAAAGGCTCAGTTACCTAATACAATATTGCCGATACTCGTTTACAGTTGGCTGCCTGAGCTGACACTTCCCGTAGGCATCTAAAGCGTGCCAAACTGCATTAATTGGCATCATGACGCCTCCCTTTGGCCCCAGAATATAGGGATAGTCAAATTGACCTGAGGATGTGACGGCTGTGTGCCATTTTCCACCACTCCTTTTGAGTAAAACTTCCCCTACATAGACAACTAAGTGATCAAAAAGCTCACTTCGAGCCCGCTTATATCCCATTCCTGAAAGGTACTGAGAAACTAAATTTAGACTTTTATAGCTGCGATCAAGGCTCGCCAAATCGAGGCCAGACACTTCAGATAGCTCCGCGATCAGCTTTTCCACATCGCCTATGAGCTCGTCCTTTAGCTTTGAGTGATAGCGCCAATCTTCGACAGAATTTCCTCTGCTTGATGTCCTGACATCTTCTGTCCATTCGACATGTTGCCGCATGTCTTCCGCGCTGTAAATATCTCCCTTGCCCGGCAAGCTAATATCGTTTTCATCGAATACGTAGAGATAGCGATTTTCAGGTAGTCTGTATATCTTAGGTTCATTAATCCAGCTTTCTCTCACCTCTCGAAGGGCTGCTGTCAGCTCTGCCTCTAGCTCCCCTTCGGCTTCAATGAGGGCTTTGACTTCTTTTCTGGTCAGGCGCTTTTTGTTTAGGCTTGCCACCAATCCTGACTCCTTATATAGAGATATAAAATATAGAGATATAGAATGAGATGCGGCTTCACGATCCGCATTGAATGTCTGTTTGCTAAGCTGCGTTTGGAAGGCTGCTGGAGGTTAGATAAAGATAAAAAGTCAGTACGCCGGAGCAGCGCGCATCAAAGCGTGACTAGCGGGTTTATGCGGCGATCGCATAGGTTTGAATATCCAAATCTTCTTGGATGCTCATGAGCATGGACTGAGGATACGGCTGCCAGTTATCTTCAAACAGCGGTTCAGAGGCGAGGATGACAGAATTGGGCAAGCGCAGCGAATCTCTGAGCAGATAAAAAGAAGGCGCTTGTTGCTGGTTGTCAAAACGCAGAGCAACTAAGCGCTTTCCTGTACTCAAAATAATATTGGCAGAGGCATGTACTCCCGCTGTTTTGGCCATCTGCGCGATTTGCCGAATCGTCTGCAAAAGTGCCGCTGCTAGGTCGATGCCGGGCTGCGTCTCTAGGTAATGAACTAGCAAAGCGAAAATGTGTTCTGAATCGGTTAGGCCATAGATGCTGTTATAGGCCACATCGCATAGCATTTCACGAATAGGGCGATAGAGGGTTTGGCGAAAGTTTTCGATTAAACCGTTGTGAGAAAACAAAATTTGCCGGTGAGAAAACGGCTGACAGTTGCTCATGTCTACAGGCATCTGGGCGCTAGCGCTGCGCAGATTGACAATTAAGCTTTGGTTCTGCGCGTAGCGACAGAGATCGGGCAAATTTTGGTCGTTCCACAGCGGCAGCGTATTGCGATAGAGAAACGGCGGCACTGTGGCCGGGTCGTCGCCATACCAGCCTAAGCCAAAGCCATCGCCATTGAGAATGGCAGATTTTAGCTCGCGTGGCTGATAGCTCTGAACGAGCATGGAGTGATCAGGCTTAAAGATAAGCTGGTCGAGCGAGATTTTCGGGCCTAAGTAGCCCAAAATTCGACACATAGTTTTGAAGGTGTGTTTTAGAGGTGCAAAGCCTTTTTATTTTGCCCTGCGCAGCGAATAACGTGTGAGGCTCATGCTTAGAAGCTTGCTCAGAAAGCTTTGGCGCTCGCGAGCATCAGACAAACCCAACCGGCAATAAAAGCGACGCCTCCCAATGGCGTGACTGGGCCCAATGCTTTGATTCCTGCTAGGCTCAGATCCGTATAGACTGCCAGAGAAGAGAATGATACCAGCGATGAAACAACTGCCCACGATCGCCAGCACGGTCACCTCAGGATTTTGCTTGAGCAGTAGCGCGACCACCAGCAGCGCTAGCGCATGATACATCTGATAGCGAATGCCAGTTTCAAAGCTATTTAAGGCAGTTTCTGTGAGCTGACCTTTGAGCGCGTGGGCCCCAAAAGCGCCGCCCGCCACCGAGAGGGCTCCCAAAAACGCCGCAACTGCAAAAAATAAGCGAGCCATAAGTCACCAGGCTAAGTTTCTGAGAGATCAAAGCAGTACATCACTAGGCCCGTCTCATCGACTTGAGAAGTGGCATTTAAAGGGCCAGCCCAGGCGTCCAGACAGATCTGCGCTTCAGCCAGAGAAATTTCACCTAGCATAGCGAACTGAATCGGGTTAATTTACCGCTGTTGGCTTTGAGCGCCTTGTAAAAAAGCGACTGTAGCCGCTGAGAATGAGCTAGCTGGTGCTGCCGCAGCCGCTCCTGAGAGCCCCGCTCTAGATCGATAAACATCCACAGCGCCCCTAAGGTAACCGGAATGCCCACCGATAGCCCCGCTGTAATAGTTTCTCGCTTGTTCAGACGGGCGGCCTCTTGGGCTAAAGCGGTCTCTACAGCTCTCCCCACACAGAGGAAGCCCAGCAGCAGACCAAAGGTAGAGAGCCCAACGCCAGCCGTATATTTTGCAGCAGTCATCATGTGTTTGGAGATGTCTTGGGTTAGTCCTGAGGGCGAGTGGCTTCTAGCAGGCGAGAAAAGTAAAAGGGCGCTTTGTTGAGCGATCGCCGTTCAATCGTCCAACCATTGGCCTCTAACGCCTTCACAACGTCCGATTCTCTATGTAAATAGGCTCGGGTTGCTTTACTAGGGCCAGGGAAAAAGTCACCCACCTTTTTGAGCGTGGCATAAAAGCAGGTCTTTGGCGCAAAGCTCAAAATCACCCGGTCAGTTGCCAGCGAACTCAGGTGCTTAATCATGTCATCCGCTTTGTCTTGCGGGTAGTGAATCAGCACATCCAGGCAGACGACCGTATGATAGCTGCCCTCAATTTTCTCCAGATCTAGCGCCTGAAATTTGGGTATTTTTTCTGCGCTTAGATCTGGGCTTAGATCGCTGAATTCAGCCTCAGCTCGTCTTTTGGCCTCATCGACCATTTTTTCTGAAATATCGCTGGCAAAGACCTGCGCCCCCATTTTCGCTAGAGGGAATGCTCAGGCTGCCGACGCCGCAGCCCGCATCACAGACGGTTATGTCTGTGATGTCGCCCTCTTCAGCAAACCATTCCAGCACATTGTCAATCGTCTTTTGGTGGCCCGTGCGGATATTGGCCTGCACCTTATTGACTTCACCATCGCCATAGATTCGCTGCCAGCGATCAAACCCCGTCGCATTGAAATAGTCACGAACTACTGTCTTATCGTCGAGGGTATTGGTCATAGTCGCCGAAGAATAAATACCAATGCGAAACGCTTACACGCTACTGATTCTATTACGTTTTGGGCTCGTGGATGAGCGTAAATAAAGGAAGGCGAGCGATCGCAATCAACCAGAAAAAATGAAGTATGAGCTTTTGGGTCTAGGGTCTAGGCGGCGCGCTCAAACAAGATTGTCTTGTTTGCAAATTTGATGACCAATAGATTTATATTTTGACGATTGGTGGGCGCTACGACTCGCTAAAGTGACGCTGCTGTAAGGTGAAGCCGTTGCCAGGTCAGCTGCTGCTTTGGCTGATCGTAATGCCAGCGCAATAGCTGGGCCAGACTGCCAGACTTAAGATTAGGTAGGCCGAGGGCTTGGCGAGGGGTTTGGGTGACCAGGGCGATCGCCTCATCCCCACTACATATCCCCCACTTCACCAACTTCTTAGCCCCTTCGATCAGCGATAGCGTCGTCCCGGCTAGCGTGCCATTGGTCAGCCGCGCCGTGCCCTTGACAACCTCTATCTGGCGAGTGTCCCAGGGATAAGTGCCATCGGGCAAACCCAAAGGAGAGAGCGCATCACTAACTAAAAATAGACCGCCCATCGGCGCATCCAAGCTGCCTCGGCCTGAGCGCACGAGCCAGTCGAGCATAGTCAGACAGATATGCTCACCATCGGCAATGAAGCCACAAAATACTTGGGAATCGGTGAGGGCTACCCCCAGCAACCCCGGCTCTCGGTGATGTAGGCCCGGCATGGCGTTAAAAGCATGGGTAACCATAGTCGCTCCCTGAGCAAAGGCGCGGCTGGCTTGCTCGGCGGTCGCGAGAGAATGGCCCAGGCTGACCGTAATCTGGCGATCGCACAGCCACTCAATCACACCCTCATCTGCCGCCAGCTCAGGGGCTAGCGTGATGATGCTCACAGTCTCTGCAAACTCGCCGATTAGCGTCTTCACGGTCTCTAACGAAAGCGGCTGTAAGTATTCTTGAGGGTGAGCCCCCCGCTTCGCCGGGTTGAGAAAAGGGCCTTCTAGATGAACGCCTAGAATCTTGGCGCTGTTTCGGTCTGTGGCCTGTCGCTGAAATTGAGCGATCGCCGCCAAACTACCGTGAAAATTTTCTAGAGAAGTCGTCACCAAAGTTGGGCAAAACCCATCTACCCCCTGCTGCCAGAGCAGATCACAAATAGACTGAAGCTTTTCAAACTGCGCTGCTCTCACATCGGGAAACGCCAGCCCTAGCGCCCCATTAATTTGCAGATCTACCGCCCCTAGAGAAATCCAGTCGCCTGCTACATCCAGCGGCTGAGCCGCCAAACGCTGAGCTACCCTCATCGGTGAATCGACTGCACTGAGCTGCCGACAATCACAATCTGATACAGACCTGGCTGTTGAGGCAGGCGAGCGTTAAGAATGACAGTACTATCAGACATGAATTCTCGAATAGACTTTTAGAGCGAAACGAGGTTATGGCAACTCCACAGGCAGGCGCATCGGTTGAGGTTGGGATTATCATGGGCAGCGACTCAGACCTGCCGACCATGATGGGGGCGATCGCCATCTGCGAAGAATTTGGCATCTCCTCACGAAGTCGCCATTGTCTCGGCCCACCGCACCCCCCAGCGCATGGTTACCTACGCCGAAACCGCTCACACTCGTGGCCTTAAAGTCATTATTGCAGGAGCTGGCGGTGCCGCTCACCTGCCCGGCATGGTCGCGGCCATCACCCCCCTGCCAGTGATTGGCGTCCCTGTTAAAACCAGTACCCTTTCCGGCATAGACTCGCTTTACTCCATTGTGCAAATGCCCGGCGGCATCCCAGTTGCTACCGTCGCCATCGGCAACGCCAAAAATGCGGGCCTGCTAGCGGTGCAAATGCTCGCCGTCTACGATAGTGACCTTTTAAACAAAGTACTCGCCTATCGCCAGCAGCTCAAAACGCATAGTTAGCGACAAGCAAAGCCAGCTCACTGCTCTCGGAGCCCGTCAATATCTGAAGCACATGATCAACACCTAAACCGACTCCTCATTCTTAGCAGCCGGTCTTTTTGTAGCTAGGCGGATGAATATGCCAGCCGCAAACCTGCCGCGTATGATCGTAGCGATTAACGATAAATAGCGAATCGATACTGCTATCGGATACCCGTTATCGGGTCCGTAAAAACTGATTCAAATCAAGAAAACTCAATGTTTCAGCCACGATATAAAGCTGCCTACAACTCAAATAAACCTAAGCGATTTCGTAAAGTTTTTCGATAACTGGTTCAAAAAAGAACGGCAAGTGTACCGACTCCTGCCTGAAAAGTATCAAGCAATACAGAACGACTTGCTCAGAATTGATGGAATGAAGTCCATCAGTTTGACAGGTGAATGACGGGTGAGCGGCAATCTTTGACTGCTCACAGGGATATAATAACGGTGCCAAAAAAGCCATTTTCTAAATGGCAATTAATTTGAGCACTCGTGGTAAAGCACTCGAAGGAGCAAGGCTAAAGACGATTATCTTTTGCTTTTCGTATTGGCAATATTTCAAAGCCCTGCAAAGTTTTAAGCTTCTGTCTTCCTGCTCGCCTTTACCCATCTCCCTAGTGGCTGATCTATCAAGCGGCGACTCCATAAGGCCATGGATTACTGTCTAAATTGCGTTAGGAACGCCCGATCAAAATGTCTAATTTTATGTTGAGAAAAAGCAAGCAAACCAGGCGTGGCTCATCGCCCTGGTCTGCTAACGTTCCCCCGTTTACAGAGATGGCCCAACGCACTCTTGAGCCGTGCGTTTGGTCGTTCATACGCTTGGGGCTGGCTCGACGTGCATTCCCTTGGCGTTTGTGATTGTGGCCACCTGGGGATTTGCCGCCCACGCCCAAGATGAAGTCGTTGAAGCTGCCGACGTTCAAATTATTTTAGACAACATCTGGATTGTGATTGCCGCAATCCTAGTGATTTTTATGAATGCTGGCTTTGGCATGTTGGAGACGGGCTTTTGCCGTCAAAAAAATGCCGTCAACATTCTGACGAAAAACCTAATTGTATTTGCCCTGGCAACCGTTTCCTTTTGGGCGATAGGGTTTGCTCTGGCATTTGGTGAAGGCACCCCGTTCTTTGGCCTTTCAGGATTCTTCCTGGCGGGTACAGATCCTGCTGAACCGACTTATGGCACGCTGACGACGCCAGTGTTCTTCTTGTTCCAAGCAGCCTTCGCGGGTACCGCTGCGACCATCGTTTCTGGTGCGGTTGCTGAGCGAGTCAAGTTCACCAGCTTTCTGATCTTTAGCGTCTTGCTCACAGCTATTTCTTACCCTATCACCGCCCACTGGGTCTGGGGTGGCGGCTGGCTGTCGGACATGAGCTTTTTGGGTGAGGGCGTTGCCTTCAGCGACTTTGCTGGTTCGACTGTGGTTCACTCCGTTGGCGGCTGGGCAGCCCTGATGGGTGCTATTTTCCTTGGCCCTCGCATTGGTAAGTATCAGAACGGCGGCATCAATGCCATTCCTGGTCACAACATGAGTATTGCAACGCTAGGTTGCCTGATCTTGTGGATTGGCTGGTTTGGGTTTAACCCCGGTTCTGAGCTAGCGGCTGATCTAGCTGTACCTCAAATTGCGCTGGTGACCAACTTGGCAGCAGCGGCAGGCGGTATTGCCGCAACTTTTACCGCTTGGGGTCTGAGCGGTAAGCCTGACCTATCGATGGTCATCAACGGCATCTTGGCTGGGTTGGTTGGCATCACGGCTGGATGTGGCGGTATTGGCTACTGGGGCGCGATTATTGTCGGCGCGATCGCTGGCGTCATCGTCGTGTTCTCAGTCGGCTTCTTTGACAGCATCAAAATTGATGACCCGGTCGGTGCAACTTCTGTTCACCTGGTCTGTGGTATCTGGGGCACTCTAGCCGTTGGCCTGTTTGACCAGACAGCCGGTCTGTTTTACGGGGGTGGCATCACTCAGCTGATCGCTCAAATCATCGGTATTGTGGCCATTGGTCTATTTACCGTGATTTTGACCTCTGTGCTGTGGGTTGTGATCAAGTCTCTGATCGGCCTGCGGGTGTCTTCCGAAGAAGAGCTCAAGGGCTTGGATATCGGCGAGCACGGCATGGAAGCTTACAGCGGGTTCCTTAAGGACACTAGCGACATGGGTGGCATTATCTAAGCGAGCTTGCTACTTCGAGGAATTGCATTAAGATGATAAAACCCTGATTGAATAAAAGCGGTATTCGGAGGCTCTTGCTAGCTCTGGTACCGCTTTTATTCTGTGGCCGCTGAGCTGCTAGCTGATTTTGCTTGGCTTTTCTGTTAGCTCATTGCTTTTAATTAACTTCCTCGTATATCTGCCTGAATCGCCTGCTATTCTAACGGTACTTATTAAGACACTATAAAAAGCTGGCTGGTCACAGCGAGAGATCGGCTTTTCTAAAAGTCCGCCCAGAACCAAGACAGCAAACTTCGCATGGGTAATCCGACTTCCATTGTGGAAGAAATGTTTGAGGCGCTGCCAACTCTGCGGTCTCAAATGTATTTCAAAACGTCGCTGACTGCGCTCTCCCATGCCATGGAAGATCAGGTATTGGCTGGGTCAGAGCGGCAGCCTTTGATCATTGCTAGCTTTCAGCAAGAAAGGTTTTACCGGCAAGAGGCGCATCGCTATGCTCGCATTGGTGAGCTGAGCGATCAGGTGTATGTGCTCTCAGCCGTAGAGACTCAGTTTAGTGACGCGGTTGACGACTACGAAAAAATAGATTTTGACGATGCCGATGCCCTGACCGAAGAATGGCATCTGGTGGTGATTGGTGACCATTACAGCGCCGCGCTGATTTGCCGTGAGCATCAGCCAGCGGTATCTCAGCCAGCGGCGAACGGTCGGTGGCGCCTGCGCCTCATTTAGATCAAACTCGGCGGTTTGAGGGTATTTGGACGCTAGACCGGCAGGTTAGCTTGCGGGCGGCGAGTCTGTTGCTGAACCGCATTCAAGTTTACCGGCCAGATTTGGGTGAAAAAATTGAGCGGGCCCGGACGCGCTTTATTCCGGCAGTGCTAGGCGATGCTTTAGAAGTTGATGCGGATCCGTTTGCGCAGCGGCTGATTACTTATTTGCAAGCCGGTCAGTACAAGCAGCTCAAGGCTTACCGGGCGATCGCCCTGCAAGAACAAAGAGCCCGCCTGATCAATTCAATTACGGCAGCGATTCGGCGATCGCTCAATCCTTCAGAGATCTTCATGATCGCCGCTAATGAGCTTGGCAGTGTGCTGGATGTTGGTCGCTGCATCATCTATCGCTGCGCCCCAGATGACCCAGATGCCACCATTCAGCATGAGTACCGGCAGACCCATCTCAATTCGCTAGCAGGCGCAACCTGGCCACTCAAAAATAACCCGCTCTATCAGTGGGTCAAAGCGCACCACAGCACGCTAGCCATTGACGATGTTTCTGGAAGAGAATTGCTGAAGGCATTGAGCTGAGTGCCGCCCTTCCTCGATTGCAGCGCTGGCAGGTGCGGGGCGCCTGCTGGTGCCGCTGGTGCATAAAAATCGCCTGCTAGGAATGGTGGAGCTGCATCTCGATAGCAATAGCTGTCACCACTGGAGCGACGACGAAATTATGCTGACCGAAGCGATCGCCAACCAGCTCAGCGTCGCCCTGATTCAAGCCGAAGCCTACGCCAACCTAGAAGATCTCAACCAGCAGCTGGCCGATCTAGAGCGCACCCGCAGCAATCTGATCGCCATTACCGGCCACGAGCTGCGCACCCCGCTCTCAACCATTCGGGTCTGTTTAGAAAGCCTCCTGACCGAACCAGACATGCCGCCAGACATGCGACAGGTCATGCTAGATACCGCCCTCACCGACGCCGAGCGCATGCGCAAGCTCGTGCAGGATTTTCTCACCCTCTCTCGACTAGAAAGTCGCCGGGTAGAATGGAATTTAGAATCGCTCTCGCTGCAAGAATGCGTCGATTTAGCGCTGAGCAGCCTGCGTTGGCAAAACTCATCAACATCCGCCCCGTCGATACGCATTGAGACTCATCTGCCCGAAGACTTGCCTTTCGTGCGAGCCGATGGAGAATGGATTGTGGAAGTGCTCTCTAAGCTGCTCGATAACGCCTGCAAGTTTACCGAGGCAAACGGCCAGATCACCATTAGCGCTCAGGCCGCTGGCCCCACTATCGAAGTCATCGTCACCGACACCGGACGCGGAATTGAGGCAGATCGACTGAAGACCGTGTTTGAGCGGTTTTATCAAGAAGAAGGAGCTCTGCGCCGGTCAGTCGGGGGCACCGGGCTAGGGCTGGCGATTTGTCAACAGGTTGTCGAAGGTCTGGGCGGCAAAATTTGGGCCACCTCTGCCGGAAAAAACCAGGGCACCCAAATCCACTTCACCCTACCAGCCGCCGGGAAAGCGGCCCGCCCAGCAAAAAGCCAGCGCCTTGGCCGAGGCAAATCAGCCCGCAAGACGACAGTAGAGCCAGCGACCGCCGAGGCAGTCACTGATCCGCCTGCCGCCAAAAAAGTTAGGCATCGCGCCCGCTAGCAGACCGATTGGGATAAAGAACTATTACGCTTCCTATCACGGTTGTTAAAAGTGTTCGCTTAGCAATGATACGATTCCAGACAGCTAAGCTTGAGAGAGATTCATTCATGGCAGAAAGTTTGACTGGTTCAATGCCCAAATTTGGAGGCAGCACCGGCGGTCTTCTAACAAAGGCTGAAGTTGAAGAAAAATACGCAATTACTTGGACTGCTTCTAAAGAGCAAGTCTTTGAGATGCCGACAGGTGGCGCTGCCATCATGAATGAAGGCGAAAACCTGCTGTATTTGTCTCGTAAAGAGCAATGTCTGGCCCTTGGTCGCTCAGCTGAGAACCAAGTTCAAGCCGAAAATCACTGACTATAAGATCTACCGAGTCTTACCTAGCGGCGAGACTATCTATCTGCACCCAGCGGACGGTGTCTTTCCTGAGAAGGTCAACGAAGGCCGGGGCTACAGCGGCAAAAAAGAGCGGCGCATTGGCGAAAATCCCAACCCAGCGGCGATCAAATTTAGCGGCGAAACCACTTTTGGCACCGATAAGAAGAAAGCCGATGTCAATACGAAGCCTCTAGGCTAACTAGCCTGCACTGATTAGATTCGACGTGGAAAGGGTAGCTCTAGCAGCTACCCTTTTGCATTGGACTTGATATCACACTTTTTTCGCGTCTGTCGGCACTATTGTCAGCACTATGATTTTCCCAGATTTTAAAACCTTTTGCGATCTTGCCAAACAGGGAAACTTTGTGCCGGTCTATCAGGAGTGGGTGGCCGACTTAGATACCCCGGTATCGGCCTGGTACAAAGTCTGTGCCGGACAGCCCTATAGCTTTTTGCTGGAGTCGGTGGAGAGCGGCGAAACGCTCGGACGCTACAGCTTTTTAGGATGCGATCCGCTGTGGGTATTGGAGTCTAAGGGGGCCGTGACGACTCAGACCTACCGCGATGCTACTCAGCGAGTGCTGGCGGGCAATCCATTTGATATTTTGCAAACTTGCTTAGCGTCCCTAGCGCCAGTCAGACTGCCGCAATTACCCCCAGGAATTGGCGGTCTGTTTGGCTTTTGGGGCTACGAGCTGATCAACTGGATTGAGCCGACGGTGACGACTTATGATCGCCATCTAGACGATTTGCCTGATGGACTGTGGATGCAGATGGACAATCTGCTGATTTTTGATCAGGTGAAGCGGAAGGTTTGGGCGATCGCTTACGCCGACCTGCGAGATCCAAAAATAGACCTGCGGGCGGCTTATGATGCGGCGTGCGATCGCGTCACCAACTTAGTCAACAAACTGCGTCTCCCACTGTCTACCGACACCCTATTGCAGTGGACATCGCCTGAAGCTAGCACTGCGCCGCCGCTGGCCTACACGAGCAACCGCACCCGCGAAGAATTTTGTGACTGTGTAGAAAAAGCCAAAGCCTACATTCGAGCAGGCGATATTTTTCAGGTGGTGGCCTCTCAGCGGCTACAGGCGAGCTACAGCGGCGCACCGTTTAATTTATATCGCTCGCTGCGCTTGGTTAACCCCTCGCCCTACATGTGCTACTTCAACTTCAACGGCTGGCAGCTCATCGGCTCTAGCCCAGAAGTCATGGTCAAAGCCACCCAGACAGGGCCAGATACGCCCATGGAAGCGACCCTACGGCCCATCGCGGGCACCCGCCCTCGGGGCAAAACCCCCGCCGAAGATGCTCAGTATGCCGCCGATCTGCTGGCCGACCCTAAAGAAGTCGCCGAGCACGTCATGCTAGTAGACTTAGGCCGCAATGACTTAGGCCGCGTGTGCGTCAACGGTAGCGTGGTGGTAGATGAGCTGATGGTGATTGAAAACTACTCGCATGTGATGCACATTGTCAGCAACATTGTTGGCGATTTGGCACCCGATAAGACTGCCTGGGATTTACTGAAGGCTAGCTTTCCGGCGGGTACCGTCAGCGGCGCACCCAAAATTCGCGCCATGCAAATTATTCATGAATTGGAGCGCGATCGCCGGGGCCCCTACTCTGGTGTCTATGGGTATTACGACTTTGAAGGCCAACTCAATAGCGCCATCACCATTCGCACGATGGTCGTGCAGGTTCAGCCCGACAGCAGCCAAATCATCAGCGTGCAGGCAGGAGCTGGTCTAGTGGCAGATTCTATCCCTGAAAATGAGTATCAAGAAACACTGAACAAAGCAAAGGGCATGTTAGAAGCGGTGCGCTGCCTGAAAGGATAAGGCCCCGCTTACACGGCTAGTTTCATCTATCTATTCGCCCGACGGCTCATTTGCCTCGCCTTGCGTTAACCCTGTTTCTCAGCGTTACACAACCCAAATACGCTACGCTAGCAAAGTAGTTTCTGGTCTTGGTCAGTTTGTCAACTGCGCGGCGCAATTTATCTACCCCCGTCAGGACGACGCCACCCGCATCTGCCCCGAGGTGGTTTACCGACTCTATGCTTTTTCACTACCAGCGCTGTCGTCGTCGCGTTCATCTTGACAGCTATGGAGATACTACGCTCAAAGATCCGCCTAGCGATTACTTTGTAAAGCTCCGTGAAGACAGCGCCGAACACCGGGCTGCCATGCTTACTCAGTTTGAGCCTTTGCAGCGACCCATCTTTGCACGAAATGACTGGGAAGCTGGGGCGATCGCTACTTATGCCATGATGACCGCTGGCGTAGAGACCATCTATCAAGGCGTCCTGACGACTCAAGGCCCCGGCGATGTGCGATATCGCAGTGAGCCCGATGTGCTAGTGAAATGCGCAGGCCAGTCCTGGCTAGGCGATTGGTACTATGTGCCCTACAACGTCAAAATGGGTAAAAAGCCCAAACCCGAATATCAGCTAGTCGCCGCCTTTGGTGCCTATGTGCTGGCCGAAATGCAGGGCGTGTGGCCTGAGACTGCTTGGCTCTTGCTCAAAGAAAAGCAATATGCTGTGAGCTTGGCTCGCTATGTTCCTAAGCTGCAAACCGCTCTAGACGACTGCTTAGATGCTGAATCTGGCCTTCTTACCGCCTTTCATCCGCCAGAGGTTTTTATCTCCCGTAGCCGCTGCGATATGTGCCCGTGGCTCGGCCACTGCTACGCAGAAGCGAAAGCACAAAACCACCTCTCGCTGCTGCCAGGCGTGACCAAAAAACGCTATCCCACGCTAGTGGAAATGGGTATTACTACGGTTGAAGCTTTAGCTAAGGCGCAGCCGTCTCATCTAGCAAGTCAGCTAGATGTGGAGCAGCCGGTGACGGAGAAAATGATCTTTCAGGCGCAGGCGAACTGGACAGAAAAAGCCATTGCCCGCCTTCACAACAGCCATTTTCCGCTCCTGCCTAGCGACGTTCCGACCACCAATATCGAACTCTATTTCGACATCGAAGCGGCTCCCGATAAAGACCTGATTTATCTGCATGGTGTGCTGGTCGTCAATCACCACACTCAGGAAGAAACGTTTCATGCCCTCGTTGCCGAAGCGCCCGAGCATGAGGAAACTGCCTGGTTTGAATTTCTAGCTCTGGTGGATAGCTATCCGCAAGCGCCGATCTATCACTTTTGTCCTTACGAAGCGCAGACAGTGAGCAGACTTAGCGAGCTATATGGCAGTGGCGGTGTCAACATAGATCATTTACTCAACCGCTTTGTCGATATTCATAAGCGTGTGGTCGATGCGGTGGCGCTACCGGTAGAAAGCTACGCGCTGAAGCATCTGGCCCGCTGGATGGGGTTTGATTGGCGCGATGAAGATGCCAACGGGGCGCAGTCGATTTGCTGGTATGACGACTGGCTGCGAACGGGCGATCGCACCTACCTCAACACCATCCTCCGCTACAACGAAGACGACTGCCAGGCCACCTACCGCGTCAAAGACTGGCTGGTAAAATTTGCCCAACCGTTTTGGCAGTAGAGACTTCTACAGCGAGTTTAAGAACTTCAGCATCGCTGCCCGTCTGTCCGCCCCCAGTGCCATAAACGCCTGCTTGGCATTCTCAGCCTCGCCGCCGTGCCAAAGAATCGCCTCTTCAACCGTACGCGCCCGCCCATCGTGTAAATAGCCCGAATAGGGCAACACCGTCTGGGTGAGGCCCAAGCCCCAGAGCGGTGTCGTCCGCCATTCTTGGCCAGTGGCCTCAAAGTCTGGTCGATTGTCCGCTAAAGCTTCTCCCATATCGTGAAGCAATAGGTCGGTATAAGGTTGGATAGTCTGATTTGCCAGCGCTCTAACAGAGGCCGCGCCAGTTTTAATCGAAGTCACATGACAGGCTGCGCAGTTGGTACTGGCGAAGAGTTTTTCACCTTGTTGCACTACGGGGTCATCTACCTGCGTCCGGGCCGGGACGGCTAGGGTCTGCGTATAGAAAGCAGCGGCTTCCACCGTATCGGCGTCAATCTCTGTGGTGCCGTCATCATTTGGCAAGAGTGGATTGGCAATGCCCATATCGTGCGCGTAAGCGGTTGCCGTTTGGGAGAGCAGATTAGCTGAGTTTGCTTTTAGGCCAAAGCGCCCTACAGCCATTCGCTGCTTTTCAAAGTTCCACACCCGATTGGTTCGCCCTGAGATGCCATCTTTGTTTTTGTCTTCTGGATCAGAAAGATCTTGAAGCGTTTTTTCAGGAATGGCTTCGAGCAAACCAACGCCAAAAATCGGTGGAGGAGTTCTTAGGGAAGTCAGCAGATTTTTGCTTAGGGGGCGGTTGCCATCAATGGCAGAAAGCGTGATTTGGGGCGATCGCAATTCATACCCCACCCCGTCAGGATATTCACCGCTCGTCTCTTGCCACGCCAAGTCAGCTTTGGCCTCAGGCCGCTCGCCATACACCGCACTGTCTTGCAGCTGCGTGCCAACCACTGGATCGGGCACAACTCCTTCTGTCTTCACCATTGATCCGCTAGCAGCGGGCAAGCTGGTGCGCAGTAGAGCCTGTCCGAGCTGCGGCATTCCTCTACCATTTTTGATATGGCAGCCCGCGCAGGAGTGGTTGTTGAAGGTCGGGCCGAGTCCGGGGTGAACGGGGGCAGGTGCAGTCACAAACACCGCGTCAAAGGCGGCATCTCCTTCTGCGTGCAGATCCATCTCTTGGGCATTGAGCCCCGGAGCAGGCTGACCAAAGGCATGAGAAGACCGATTATAGAAGGTGGTTTCGCCGCCAGCTTGATAGTTAGGAGGCGCTGTAAAGTGATGCTTCATCCCGATAGAAAGGAGAGCGGCGGCGGCGATCGCTGTCACAAAGAGCAGTAGATAATTCAGTAGTCGTGAGGCATGAGAAGAGGAAGACGAGGCCATGAACGCTCAGCAAAAAAATGGGACAAAGTCAGAAAAAGAGCCCTGAGACCAAAGCCCTCAAATCAAAGGAACAACTTCGTTTTCGAGAGTGCTCCTGACGGCAAGAATGGCGGCGATCGCCTGCTCAATCTCAGCGGCTGCGGCCTCATCGGTCAGAGACCTTTCCAATGGCGTCGGCACCGCGTTCAACGCCCTGTCGGCAGCCGCGAACTGATCGGTCACCTTTTTGTCTAGCGCCGGGTCACGCGCTGCAACATAGGTGCTGATACTGGCGTCGGTTTTTGTACCCGCTTCAGGAAACTGACCGAAGTAACCATTTTCAGCACTCTGTAAGTTGCTCTTCAGATCGTTCATAGTCTGAGCGCTGAAGCGGCTTTCTAAGCCTTCAGTATTCTGCTCTTCAAAGGGCGCTGCCAGCTTTTCTTCACCCACTTCAGTCAGGCTGTCAATAATGCCTGAGACCAGCTCCTGCCCCGCAGCGGCAGTCGTCGGATAGACCGCATTGTCGGCGCTGCCCGCACTGGCAAAAACGCTCTTATAGGCAGGCTGACCTTCAATGCCAGCTGCCCAGCTAGCTAGCAGCGCATCAGCCGAGGTGTTGAGGTCTTTGCCCAGAGCAGAGAGGTAGGCTTGTTCGCGATCGCTAAAGTCACTCACGGCTTTACTCGCATCTGTCCCAAACAAAATGTACTCAATCGAGTGCATACCGCGCTCTGTATCTTGCAACTGGGCGACGCTCTCTACTGTAATTGGCTCAGAACCTGCTAAAACTTGCTCAATATCCGTCTGGTTGACCGGCCAAGAATCCATCGCGCCATCAAACCCAAGCGACCCAGCAGGGCCAAAGGCAAAGGTCTCTGTCTGTTCCCAAGAGACGCGAGTTGCCGTCCATGCCTCACGAGCGCCAGCCAAGGTCGCTTCAGACGGGCTCGCGACAAAAGCTTCAATCGCCTGATCAAGGGCGGCTGTGCGCCCGGCAAACTGCTCATATTTAGGAATGACCACCTGGCTAGTGAATTCCGAAATCACCGCGTCGTCGTCAAACGTGTTAGCCCACTGCAAACTTTCGTTAGCGGCTGCACCTGGGCCACCTTCTCCGCCCTCTCCGCCTTCCACTTCTGAGATCGGCATATCACCCCCTGCTGTTTCGCGGTTGCCCTCAGGCGTCGTCGTGCAGGCAGTAAACACAGAAGCAGCCAAACCTAAAGATAGGAACAACTCTGCTGCTTTTAAATTTCTAGACATGTCTTTTAAGAGGAATGATTTTAAAATCAATTCTATAGGTAATGACACTCACTATCAATAGATAAAGCAAAGAATATGAAGATAGTTCCCAGTATTGCCTGACAAAACCTAGGTTTTATGCGAACGGATACCTCCGGCAGAGACAGATGGCAGAGCCAGAGCCAAGTCGCCAGATTCTTTGTAAGCGGTCTTTAGCGAAATTAATCCAAGATTTTAACAGGGCGCAGTGAGTAATAGATTTCAGTAACTAGACGGTAAAATTCCTAGCTAGTTGGCGATCGCTCCAAACAAGCAGCCCCCCTTTTTAGCTACTGATTTAGCTACTGATCATCAGTCGGCCACCAACAGACCAAAAATATTTTTCAAAAAGTTTGACAAAGCGTCCTCAAATCCGCACAATATAGATCGCCTTGTTGAGAGAGCTTTACCGCTCTCGGCAATAGGGGCCCGTAGTTCAATTGGTTAGAGCACCGCCCTGTCACGGCGGAAGTTGCGAGTTCGAATCTCGTCGGGCCCGTTCTCCATTTTTCTAAATCTCATTTCTAGATCTCAGCTGTGCCGCCGTACTTTGCCGGTATCTGGTCTTCTGCTGGCAGACCCATCACCTCGCTATACAGCCTGATATATTCCACTGCCGACTGCTCCCAGCTAAAGCTAGTGTGCATTGCCCGCTTTTGTAGCGCTTCCCACTGCGGTTTAAAGCGATAGGCTTCAGAAGCTCGCACCATCGAAGTAAACAGGTCTAACGGCTCGTAGCGGTCAAAGCAGTAGCCTGTGCCCGCCTCGTTGCTCGGGTCGTTATGGGTAACGGTGTCTACTAGGCCGCCTGTGCGCCGCACAATCGGGATACAGCCATAGCGCATGGCAATCATCTGGCTAATTCCGCAGGGCTCAAACCGAGACGGCATCAAAAAGGCATCGCAGCCCGCATAAATTTTGTGGGCTAGGCTGTCGTTATACATAATGTAGGCAGCAGCCCGACCCGGGTAGCGAGCGGCCAGTTCCCAGAGCTGGTTTTCGTAGTAGCGATCGCCCGATCCCAAAATCACAAACTGAGCATCTGAGTAAGCCAAATAACGATCCATCGTCTGTAAAATCAGCTCAATGCCCTTTTGCTCTACCAATCGCCCCACCAAGCCAATCAAAAAGCCCTCCGGATTTTGATCAAGCCCCATTTCTTTTTGAATAACTGCCTTGTTTTTAGCCCGCTTATCCAGCGTTTCAGCCGTATAGCTATGCTCAATTTTCGGATCGGTCGCCGGATTAAACAGCTCTAGATCAATGCCGTTAACAATACCGCTGAGCTTGCCACTAATAAAAGACAGCAGTCCCTCCAAACTTTCGCCGTATTCCGGCGTCTTGATCTGCTCTGCATACGTCGGCGACACCGTATTCACCCGGTCGGCATACTGCACCGCCGCCGCCATCGTGTTGTGCCCTTGCATAAACCAGGGGCACCAGGTGATTCGCTCTAGCTTCCAGCGCCACGGCCCCTGATAAGCCAAATTATGGATGGTAAAGACCGTACCAATATCAGAGGTCTCATGCATCCATACCGGAATCATTCCGGTATGCCAGTCATGACAGTGAATGATGTTTGGCTTCCAGTGATTCCAGGCAAACTCAGCCGCGCCATTAGCAAAGAAAGTAAAGCGCCACTCTTCATCGTCGCTGCCATAGACCTGCTCTGGATCAAAACAGGGGTGGCCAAATAGATACAAAGGCACATCGGTTTTAGGCAGCTTGGTTTCGTAGACCGCAAAGTCATTGAACATCGCTCGGCCCTGCCAAACCGGATCAGCCGGAATATCCACCTTGCCAACCAGCGAACCGTAATAGGGCATAAATACGCGCACATCGTGGCCCATCTGCCTCAAGATCTTGGGCAAGGTGCCAACTACATCACCCATGCCGCCCACCTTGGCTAGCGGCGCAGCCTCAGCAGCCACAAATAAAATTCGCATATTACGCCCTACCTAAAAATCTTGCTTTTGATTAAGTCTCAGTTTATAGCGATCTGAACCCCCGCTCATGCCTCAACCGCGTTTTCTGATCGGTAAGCTTGAGCAGTAGTCACGTCATATCTTCCCACGGCAAACGGCCCGATTTTTCAGGCCGCTTCCTATCAAACATCGTCTTCGCTCTAACGAGCAGACGTGAGCAGACGCGAGCAGAGTTTAGTCTGCTGTCACATCAGCCGGGGGGGTAGAGACTTCACCAGACCCCAAGTCATCTAGCACAATCTCGCGCTGGCCTGGCACATGCGTTTTCATATGATTGTGCTGCTGCTGATTGAGTTCTCTGAGCTGTCTGGTCGCCGCTTCAAAGGCATCGCGAATGACCGCTTCCAATGGCGGATACTGAGTGCCATCATCGGGGCTTTTGTCCACGACCACTTCACGGCTCTCAGGCACGGTTATATCAATCCGCACTCTGTAAGGCGAGCCGCTCTCGGGATGATCGTGCGGACGTTCTAATGCAATGTGACAGCTGCTGATCTGGTCGTAAACCTGCTCTAGCTTGGTAATTTTCTCAGCAATCAGGCTCTCTAAGGCATCGGTTTTGTTGACGCCTCGGTAGGAAATTTCAGGCGAAATTCTCATAGGTTAAATTGGGCTCATAGGTTACATAACCCCTCATTTTTAGCGATAAATTACCGCTAAAACATCTTCCAGAAGGAGCCTACAGTGAGCTTTTACACCTACCTTACAGATGAAATTTTCTTGTCCTATGGTCGCGCTACGATCGGTTTTGAGCGTTAATCTCATCCAAAATTTCTTGAGCGCCCTGCGCCCGCAAGCTTTTGGCAAGCTCAGTTCCTAACTTTTCAGCTGCTTGGGGTGAGCCGGTCACCGTGTCTTGAATCAGCCGCTGGCCGTCTAGACTGGCGACAATACCTGTGAGGGTGAGCGTATTGTCACTGATGGCTGTATTGACGCCAATGGGCACTTGGCAACCGCCTTCTAGCTCGCGCAAAAAGGCACGCTCGGCATAGCAGCGCTGAGCGGTCGGCTCGTGCTCTAGTACTTTGAGCACAGAGAGAATATCGTCATCGTCGCTGCGACACTCAATGCCCAAAGCACCCTGCCCGACAGCATGTAAGGAAATGTCAGCCGGGAGTAGCTGATGAATGCGATCTTGCATGCCTAGCCGGTTGAGCCCTGCTGCTGCTAGCACGATCGCATCGTATTCACCCTCATCTAGCTTGCGCAGGCGAGTATTGACATTGCCGCGAATGTCTTTGAACTGAAAATGAGGAAAATGGTGGCGCAACTGAGCTAGCCGCCGTAGGGAGGAAGTGCCAATGACTGCCCCTTCAGGCAGCGTATTGAGCTGCTTTTCTTTGTGCTTGGCATGGACAACCATCGCATCAGCAGGGTCTTCGCGCTCGGTGATACAGCCGAGCATGAGCCCTGCTGGTAAAGCTGTGGGCAAGTCTTTGAGCGAATGCACCGCAAAATCAATATCGCCACTGAGCATGTCGTCTTCTAGCTCTTGGGTAAAGAGACCCTTGTCGCCAATTTTGGAAAGAGCCACGTTGAGAATTTTGTCGCCTTGGGTTTCCATCGTGGAAACTTCAAAAGTGATATTGGGGAAATGGCGACTCAGCTCTGCTTGCACCCAGTGAGTTTGTACTAGGGCTAGCTGACTTTTGCGAGAACCAATCCGAATAGTCCGAGTGGCAACGTTAGAAGACATACGAGGGCGGGCATTTGCTATGGTGGTCTGGCCAAAAGGCGCTCAAAACAGCGCAAGATCACAAGCCTATCGCAATTAGAGCAGGCTTTGAAGCGGCCAATCTCTCCTTTGTCTTCCCAATGTTCCGGCTGCCGCCTGCCGATGCCTGTAGCAGCCCACAAATACCGACCCTGCCGCTCGCCTTTCTCGCTTTCAGCAAAGTATAAAGTTCTACTAATAACTGTGTCTTTCCCTTCATATAAAGCTGGTAAAACTCTTGTCTCAGGCTTGCTGCTGGGCGTAGTGCTAAGTGGGCTGTTGGGCGACCTGCTGGGAAAATCTCAGGCGATCGCTCAGCAAGTCAGCCCTCTGCTTCGGCAAAATTTTCTTTCCGACCCGCTCACGGCTAATCCGCGCGACCCGCTGCTGCCGATGATTTCGGTAGAAAGGCCGCTGAGCCCGTTGGAGCTAAGCGCGCTCTCAGACGGGTTAGACCAGCTCAACCAGATGGCGACAGCGCAGCTGGCTGCCGGACAAACCGACGCCGCTTTTGAGCTTTTGCTGAGAGAGCTGCGCCTGCGCCGGGTTTTTGGGCCAGTTGCCGAATTTAACTTGCTCAGACAGGTCGCTGCCCTAGCGTGGAATCAGCAGCGCCCGGTGGAAGTGCAGCTGCTGACGCTGCGTACCCGAGAAATCTGGGCGACTGTGCAGGCAGCCCTCGGCCAGACAGAGATGCCTCGATCACTGGGAGATGAATCGCCTGAGACGCTGGCAGAAAAACCTGAGCGAGTTTTAGTCAGTGGGGACGGTCGCTCAGATCAGGCAGTACTGACGGCGATCGCGCAAACCTTCACCACCTTGCGAGACATCGATTCTGCGGTCAGCGTCTACGAGACACTCATTGAGCTAACTGCGGATCAAGGCGAAGACCCGACGGTTCAGCAACAGGCGCTAGCCGAGCTGCATTTAGCTTGGTTTCAGTTTGCTGAGGCCGCCGATGTTTATCTGGCACTGCTTAATCAGGCCAAGGCTAACGGCAATCAGCTAAAGGAAATTACGTATTTGGAGCGGTTGGCCTATAGCTATCAGCAGGCTGACTCGCTGGCCTACGCCGTCCGTGCCCAGACTGATTTGCTGGCTTTTTACCAGGCTCAAGGTGAATTGGAAAAATTACCGGGATTGCTGGTGGCGATCGCCCAAAACTACCGCACTTTAAACCTGCCCGATAGCGCCATTGAATACTACCGGTCGGCCTACAGCGCCGCTCAGCGGTTTGAGCAGTTCAGCTTTTCTGCCCGCGTCTTGCAAGACCTAGGCGCACTCTATGAAACGGTGGCGCTCTATGACGACGCCCTGGGCGCGTACAATCTGCTGATTCCGGTAGAGCAGCAGGCTTACAATGACTATGGGGTGATGAACGCCTACGACAAAATTGGCCAGCTTCAGCGTCGTCAGGGCAATCTGCTTGAAGCTTTAAAGGCGTTTGAGCAGGGGCTGGCGATCGCCAATCGGCTCGATTTGCGTCAGGCTTATTTTGTCGAACAGATTGAGTCGGTCACGCCGCTACTTGAGTAAAATTTGATCAAAACTGCTTGAGCTGCGTCAGTTTAATCGAGCTGAGAAATCGCATAGCGGGCCGCTGCCAAACTCAGGCGGGCTTGCTCTAGCGGCGAGAGAGCATCCCACTCGGCTGAGCGGACTGAGCGGATTGTCGCTTCGACAAAGGCTTCATCGCTGCTGCCGCGCATCGCTAGAGCCATGGGCCGGGCCATGACCTGCAAATCTGACTCGGCGACTTGGGTGAGGCGATCGCGGACGCAAGCAATCATTTGCGCCATCATCGGTTGACCGCTACGGACGGCCTGCTGCGCGCGATCGCTAATGTGGGCAATCATCGCTGGCGACAGGCGATCAGCAAACTTTCGCTGTAGCTGCAAAATCAGGCTGTCATCCCATAGCTCGCGCAGTTGCTGAGAAAGCCCCTGCCAGCCCTGCGCTGCTTCTGCCTCAGAAATCTCCAGCATCTGCCCGGCGGTCTCAGCGTGGGCCGCGTAGTCTGCTGCCATCTCAGCCGCTAGCCACGGGTAGCCGTCTGCCTCTAACACAGCTTGCAGCAGTTCAGCTTGATCAGCCGATATCTGGTTTGCTGACATAGCGCCGTCCGAATCGCTAGCAGATCGTGATTGATTAACCATAGGGGCGTGCCTGATTTAGCAAAATTGTAGAATCTGACTTAAGGAACGTGACCCAAAAAAACGTCACCAAAAGGAGATACATCTTCAGCGCCAGTCGTTCCGCACCGCTGCCAAAATCTCTGCGATCATTCTCATCATTCCACTACCACAAATTCTAGCAACCGCCCATCCGACTGACTGCCAAACCGAATCTGAGTTCCTGAGGACAGGGTGATTTCCTGACGATGTACCTCTCGCCAGCAGCCATCTTTGCAGTAGAAAGTGCCATAGCGAGAATTGTCTCGCAGAAAATAAGCGGTCGCTCTGCCGTCGCCAGTTTGCTGCGCGGCTATCCGCCGATGAAAGATTTCAGCATGACTGCTAGAAACCCAGGGCTCAGAAATCACCAGGTCATTAGCCTCAGGCCGACGACCAATTCGCATAACGTCACTATAGATCGGCCAAACCTGCTCAGGATGATCTGAGTCGCGGAGCATGGCTTGCTGACGGCGCGGCAAGAAGTTAGTGTGTGCGTTGATTTGCGTGGTCTTTATCAGAGAGCAGTAGCGCCCCATCAAAGTCGGGGTGCATGTAGAGAACGGGCAATGTCCAGGCAGGCTGGTTAAAGTGATAGAGGGTGAGCAGGTGCTGCCGGGCGATCGCCACTGCTTCATCTACTGGTTTACGCTCTGCCAAAGCCTGCGCAAAGACCTGAATAAAGCTAATCGCCTCCTCATCGGCAATCGAATCGCGCATGGCCACCACCGCAGGCAGCCCGTGGTGCAGCAACACTTCTGCCAGGCTGCTGCGAGGGATTGCCTGTTGCTGGCTTTCTTCTGGCTGCGCGCCCCAGCAGGTTTAAACACCGCTAGCTTGACGCTGCGCCCGAATTAACACCTGAGACAGCTCAGTCCCGCTCAGGCTGGCCGCCGATAAAAACAGCAGCCCCCCATCTGGCCCCGGCACCCCGTGACCCGAATAGAAAAAGACATTATATCCACCGCTCTCCAACGCTTGAATCAGCTCTGCGGCACTGGGCTGTAGCAGCATATCGACCCGCCTTTTGGCCGTAGGGCGCAGCGTCAGATCACCGCTCTGCTCCAAAATTTGCTTTAGCAGCGTAGCCTCTTGCGCCAGCTGCAAGCGCCAGCTCGCCGGTCGGCTCTCGATCTTCGCCAGGGCTGTCTTGGCCTAGCACCAGTAAAATCTTCAGCGATTTATCTAGCGGGGCCGGGATCTAGCCGCTCTACATCGCTGCTGGTGCGACTAAACAAAATTTTTCGATTGAGCGACAGCGCCTGACTGCCCGACTGCGGCTGCATAATTTCCCAGGGCAGAGCAATCAGCGCCGGATCGCGAATCTCAGCCGCAGGCGCAGCGGTAGCTCTTGGCCAATGGCAATGCCTTGCGATCGATCAAGCGATCGCTTTACCGGCCCGTTAAACAGCCATTGCCAAAGATAAACGCCCAAGTGTTGCATGTAGCGGCTGCTGTAGCTAGCAGGCTGACCACTGGGGTCTAAGCCCTCGGCTAGAGCCTCAACGCCTTCGAGTACAAATTGAGGAATATAAGCCGAAGGAATATGAGGTACCTGAGGCAGCCCACGCAGCTAATTCATCGACTGCCAGTTTTGCCACGCCTGGGCTAACCGAGGGCTCCAGCTGGCAGCCGCAGGTACATGGCCCGCTGGATAGGGGTTTAGTACCCAAATAGCAAAGCGATCGCGCTCTGCTAGCAGACTATCCACCGCCACCCACAGACACAGAGAATCTCGCTCAGACATCAGCCACTACAACTTCCCTTCTGGGTGGGCTGCAAGTCTTGAATAAGTCTGCAGAAACTAGCGCCACTTGAGAGGCGACCACCCAGCCTTCACTGCCGGGCGACAGCACCAAAGGCCGGTCAGTTTAAACTCGATTCGGGTGGGTTGAGGGCCGTGCCTTCACTTGCGGTTGGGTCTGGTGTATCGGTTTCGGCAGGCACCTCTGCTAGCGTCTTGCCTGACGGAATAGGCACAGTTTGAGCTGCACCCATTGAGACTGGTCATCGGCAGTTTGCCGACCGATCACCCGCACAATTCCCCCTGTAGGAATTGTGCCTGGAATCACATTGACCGCCGGACTACCTGCCGCCAGGGGGGTAGGGTATAAGGTCAGCGGTGAGAAACCACCCACAGAGGCGTCCTCATTGCTGCCGCCTGAGCTGGTGATGCCTGGCACGTCTGACTGACGAATGCGGGCGTAGGAGCCGACCTTCAGAGCGGCTGCTGGCGGCCTAGCGACTGGGGCAGGGCTAGGCGCTGGGCGCACCTCACTGACAGCACCATCTTCGCTTGGAAGATTAATTGCCGACGGCCCTAGCCGCCAGCTTAAGCCCGGCAAGAGCCAGTAGAGAACGCCGCCGCCCGCTGCGAGCAAAAAATTGTCAGGCCAGCGACCTTCCAGCCCGGCTGGGTGGCAGTGGCCTTTAATCTGGCTGTTTTGGCAGAAGAGAGGTTGGCTGCTGTTGATTTTTCTGGCCGGACGATAGCTACAGTCATAGATTGAGTGGACGGAGCCGTCTGACTGTCGCGGCTCGGCTTGGTGTGAGCGGCCATGCTGACGAGTCTTGAGGGCCGTGAGACTAGCCTCTGTAGCGGTAGGATTGGCCAGTTCGCTGGCTAGTTCGCTGGCTAGTTCGCTGGGCACAACTTGCTCAGAGTCGCTGATGACTTGGGCTGTGAGTAATTCCACGTAGCGTTGTCATGGCCGTTGTACTGATTGGCCAGATGAACTAGCTGTTGACTCACCTCACAGTAGTGCTGTTGCCGGTGATTAGCGGCAAAATGGCGGATTGCCAGAACTGCTCAACGCGATCGCCATCACTTAACCCGTCTGAGCACAGCAAAAACACACAGCTCTGATCGAGCACAAAGCGCTGTACTGTGGGCCGCAATGCCTGCGAAGATCCCATGCCTAAGGCCTGAATCAGCGAGCCCGAGCCGGGCTTAAAGACTTCACGATAGAGACTGCCGCCGAGCCGCACCTGCCGCGAGGCCACGTCGTCATTGAGCGTTACCTGCTGGCAGTTTTGCTGGCTGATGCGGTAGGCCCGGCTGTCGCCCAAGTGGGCAATGTATACTTCTGCGCCTCTGACGAGTGCTAGTACTAGAGTGGTGCCCATGCGATCGCGGGCCTGCCGCTGTGCCTGGTCGTTTTGCGCGAGATTTCGTCATTGGCAGCGCAAATGGCCTCTTCTATTGCTAAAGACAGCTCAGTGGCGCTCATCTCATCTGGCGAGGTCGCTAAGATCGGCTGAAGCTGTGATTCAATCGTGGCGATCGCCAGCTTAGAAGCCACGTCTCCGCCCTGATGACCGCCAATGCCATCGCAGACAATCAGAAGCTGCGGCGCTATCCGAGTTTGCTCGCCAGTCAGCGTCTGGATCGTGCCGCTAGCCGGATAGCAGGCATCTTCATTGCGTTTGCGCGTCGGCCCCTGGTCGGTATAGACAGCTAGGTCATAGCTTACCGCCTGATTTTGGCCACAGACAGCGATCGCCTGACTGAGCTGCTCAGTCAGCTGCTCGGCGGTGATTTCTTGTCGTTCTAAGTGCTCACACAGCCGCTGTAAAAATGACCGAATCGCTGGATTGGCAGTTTGCGCCAACGGATACCAGCTGCGGCCCAAATCCATTAGCGTTGGTTCGGCTACTGCGCCCTTAGCCGCCAGCGGTAAACCTAGCTCTAGCAGCCGCAAGACTGAGCCATCTACCCGCAGCAGCGACTCATCTAGCAAGGCAGCCGCTACCTGTTCTACCTGCATAGCATCCCAGAGCTGAGCCACCTGCCACAGCCAGTTTAGCTGCCTTAAAGGAGGTGCTTCTGGCCACTGGGTGACTAGCTGGGGCAGCAGTGTCGGCACATCACCAGCGTGAGACTCGCTCTTAACAGGAGTCGCTAGCGCGGCAGCCTCCAGCATTAAAACGTAATCTTCACTGGGCGATCGCAACACCGCGTAAGGGCGAGGCACATGCAATGGGTAAGCCGATAGATGCAGATAGGGCAGCAAAAAATCGGGGAGTTCTGACAGAGATTCTGGGACTAGACCGGGCTGGGTATCTAAAAAAGTGCGATCTTGCTTGAGCAAGTAGCGCTGATTGATCACCGCTCCGGGCCTGAGTGTGCCTACCAGTTCACCCACACCCCATAAATAGTGATGAGGCAACACCGACTGACAAACCTGACAGACGTAAGCCTCTTCAGGGTTGGCGGTTTTGCAGCTAGGGTTGGGGCAGTTAATCACTGAACTTAATCACTGAACTTAATCACTGAGTAATGAGCCTCAATAATGAGCCTCAGTCAGGGCGATAGCAAGATCGCTACGAGGCAGCCGGTTCACTCGCTTTGGCCTTGTCACCGCTTTTGTCGCTATCTTCAACGACGCGAGGCAAGCCCATACTGTAGTTCAGCACGCGGCTCTCCAGGTTATAGCTAATGTCTCCCGACTGTAGCAGGGCGCGGACAAAATGCTCCAGATCTGAGCCAATTCGCCGCAGATTATAGTCTGTCAGCGCTTCTGAGTCGTACTCCTCGACTAGCTGATCGAACTCGCGGTTGACCTTCTCAATGGCCGCATCGTTCCAAACAAATTCATTTTCTGGGTCAATGTCCAGCGTCAGTTGGTTTTCGCTGGGCACTAGCTCATTGTTTTCGACGGTCGCCGCATAGATTTGAATATGACGGGTCGTAGACTTTAGCAGCATAGATAATGACTCACAAGCAATGCTTCAAAAAAACGCAGATCAGAAGCTAGAGGATAGTCTCATCTAGCAATTTATCCAAGTGTTCTAGGTGTATTCCAGGTTATAGATACAGGTGATTGATCTAGCTGTTTGAACCTAGCCATTTGAACAATTTCTTTTACTTAGCCTGAGCTAGTTTGTCAGTCAAGCGATGCAAAAGGGTTGTCGAGCCATTTATTTAGATGCTCTAAGCTATTCTTCAGGCTGTTTCAGTCGTTCGCTCTAAATCGCCACCGGGCTCACCACATATTGTAAACGGTTAGCCTGCGACTCGGCTGCTAATCTTACGACACTTTCTTTGCGCCTATTATTACCGCATCTTTTTTATTGACCTATCTAAAACTTTTGCTGATGCGCCATGCCCAGTCGCTGGGTAATTGCCAGGGGCGGCTAGAGGGGCAGTCGTCTACGGCGCTTTCTGCTGAGGGCCACCGGCAAGCCAAACGGCTCAGTCAGGCGCTCATGACTGCTAGCAGCCCGCCCACCCATCTCTATAGCAGTTCGCTCATGCGAGCCACGCAGACGGCTCACTACCTGGTAGAGGCGCTAAATCAGAGGCGCGATCGCTTCAAATACCAGTTAGATGCTGATTTGCAAGAGATGCACCAGGGCATTTTTCAAGGACTCACTTGGACAGAGGCTCAGGCCAACTATCCTGATATTTGCGCTCAGCTGCTGGCGACTTTAGCCTGGCAGCCGGTTCCTCAGGCAGAGTCGGTAACGGCAGCTCGGGCCAGATCGCAGCGGTGGCTTGACCGGATGCTTAGCATTCACCATCCGGGTGATGTAATTTGGGCGGTGTCTCATGAAGGGCTGATGCAGCCGCTAATCTCAGTGGTCATGGGCAGCGATCGCACTTGGAAAGTACCCATTGCTCACACCGCCATTTTTGAATTTTGGCTGGCTGACACTCAGTGGCAAACGCTGAGTGATGACCGCTACAACCCAGAGTATTGGCGACTTCACCGCTTCAATGACTGCACGCATCTGAGCGCTGACTAGGCTCACAATATCGGCGCTATGTCGCGTCATCTAGGCGATCATGTAGGGGGCATTTAGGGGTGTAGCTCTGCGCCGTCCTACTTTTGCTACACTACTAAATGGTTTGCCCAATTGCAGTTGTTCTCTATATGCTTAGGTCTATCGGGCCTTCGTTGGCCAAACGTGAGGAGCCGCTAACACATGACCCAGCCCGCCAGAGATACCTTTGGTCAAGCCCGCCAGGGCAGTGTGGCCGCTATTATTCATATTTTAAACGATCGACTGATCAGCGCGGGCATTCGCACTCGGGCGGTGGTCTCAGACGGGATGCTGCAAATTCTTTGTGAAGCGGCAACTGCCGAGCAGCTAGAACAAAAACCTGTGATTGAGCAGGTGCGCCATACGCTGGAGACTATTAGCCCGCAGCGGATAAAAAAGGTCAAAATCAACAGTCGCATCGTTAAAGAAGACCAGCTGCTGTGGATTGAAGAAATCAATCGCGATCCGGCGAATGCGCTGCTGTGGTCTGAGGTGATTGTGCTCAAACGGCCATTTTTTATTGAGCGCTGGATTCGCGATCGCAATCTCAAACCCGCTGGCCCTGTCTTCAAAGATATTAGTGAACCTAAACCGAATAAATTTAGGCTTCCGCTCCGCATTCTTGGGGGCATGGGGCTGCTGTTGCTGCTCTTGGCCGCTGGTTGGTTTTTGCGCAGAGAGCAGCTAGGCGGCGCGAATGCCGAACCTATCGTTGTTGCGCCTGCTAGTCCTGAGAATGGGGATGAGCTATCTGGCGATCGCCTCAGTGCTGACGAGCCCCCGAGCCGGGTGGCCGACACCTCTTTGACTCCCCGCCCCGCTGCCGATGCCCCCGGTCAGGCAACAGAGGAAGATGGTTCGGAGAAGGACGTTTCAGCGGCTGATCCCTCAGCGGTTGCTCCCTCACCAGCGGCGGGAGGCAATGCGAATGCGAATAGCGCCGCCGATGCCTTTGCCGAGGCCGTTCGCATCGCAGAGCAGGCTGCTATTGAAGGTCAGCGGGCGACTACTGCCGCTGCCTGGTTCGATCTGGCGGCTCGCTGGCAAAAAGCCTCTGACCTGATGAGCAAAATTCCAGCCAGCAGCGAAGAGTACGATATCGCTCAAGATCGTATGCAAACCTATCAAACCAATAGTCAGTCGGCGCTACGGCAAGCGACCGCTGCGCAAGACTAATAGCCTCAATGCCCGCGACCGTTTAGGCAAGTGCTACTCAATGCTGACGCCGCGAAAGGTTTTGGCTTTGACTTTGGCAGCAACTGGAGAGCGATCAATCGTCTGCGATCGCACCCGATGAGTTTGAAAGTGCTTTTGCCATTCAGTTGGTGCATTGAGCGTCTCGCCGCCATGCTGCGTGAGTCTTTTGCGCACCTGGCACAAAACAGGTGTGTTCACGCAGGCTCCTGAAATAATCACCTGTCCTTTGGTCAAGGCGGGCAATTCTTTTAGCAAGTCTCGGCCTGCTGCCTCCACGCCATATTTCAGGCTTTCTTGGTCAACCGGGTTGACAATTCGCATCAAAAACTGACTCATGCACTGCGAGAGCACGTCTGAGTCAAGCTTGCCAGGCCGCTGAGTAATCAAGCCTACACCTAAGCCAAACTTGCGTCCCTCACTGAGAATCGTGCGCAAAACTGCCTTGCAGCGTGAGGGCTCTTTAGCCGGGGCAAAGCGATGGGCTTCTTCAATCAGGGTAAAGACCGGATAGGGTAAGTAGTTTTCATCCCCTGCGACAATCTTTTCCTTCTCAGTATTTATGCGGGCCAAATAGCTCTGTCTCAGCACCGCCGCGCAAATTACCTGCTGCTCTTCCTGACTAATCTCGTTCATTTGCAGCACTGTCACCTGCCCTGGCTCAAACAGGTCACTCGGCGCTAGATGGTGAGTTTGATGAAAATAGGGCGAATTGGCCAACCGCTCTAGCTTCCAGGTGAGTGCCGGAGCTGAAGAGCCAATTTTGAGGTTGCCTTCGTCATCTTCTGCGGTGTCGGCCTCGTTGACAGCTGCAATCAGATCGTCCACATTCCAGCGATACTCGCCCCGTTTGTGCCGCTGAAGAATTCTAAACGCTTTATTGAGAATAGACTGCTGGCGATCGCTCATCTCTGGCAGCAGCGTCAGCACATCGTGATAGTTCAGCGACGAAATCCGAATCGTAATATCGGCTGGCGTCAAAATTTTCACCACAGGCGCGTAGCCATCGTCACCTTTAAACGCCGGATGGCCGCGCATTTCTGCTAGCGTGCCATATTCCCCATGCGGATCAAAAATCAGCACCGCAGCCCGATTATAGGGCTGCAAAAATTCTTCAATCAGCACCCCGGCGGTATAGCTTTTGCCCGACCCGGTGCCTGCCAAAATCGCCATATGCGTGCTGACTAGCTCCTTCACATCTAGCGCTACTGGCACCGCGCCGTCTGGTCGCAGCAGCAGCGAACCGACTTGCGCTGATCCCACTTCACCCGGCTGTTTTTTATTGACTACTCGCAGCAGCGTCTGATCGTCAGTGATGCAAACCTTTGCGCCTGGGTCAGGCGTCAGGCGAGGGTTGATAAAGCCTAGCGCCGGGTGAAAATACCCAATTACATCTACAGTTACTTCATAAATTTCTGGGTTGGGGTGAGCAAATCCGACTAGGGCGGCAATTGTCTCGGGGCTAATTTCGGGATCAGCAAAAATACGGTCGGGCAGATGGTCACTCAGACGGCGGTCAGAGATTTTGCCCAATATTTGCAGCATATCTTTTTCGCCGGGCGCAGCCACCTGATAGTAAACAAATTCGCCAATCTTGACCTGGCGGTTGTTCGCGGTGATAAATAAATACTGATTGCCATTCTCACCTGGCCCTTTGACCGTGCCAATGACGCAGGGCTGAGCATTTACTGAGGCTTTAACCACGTTGACTATTACCGTTGAGCTGTACACATCTCACTGATGTTTATAGCAGTTCCTACTCGGCTTCGCTTGCCTCACCCATACAAGTTTACTATTCAATCTCTGTGCCATTTTTACCAGGCTAACGCGGCCACTTGGCAAGAACGGTCGGTAGACAGTCCCGATCTGGTGCGATCGCGGATGGAAAACACTCATAGCCAGCCGCTAAAATAAGTAACGAACAAACCTGCGGCTCAAACCTGTAAAAACTGCTTATCGTCGTTCGATAGCTATTCGCTTTGATGAAAAAGCTTGCTATTCTAAGCTAAAGTCCTTTCCGCCTCGCACCGCAGACTTTTTGAGATTTTGGATATACCTGTGACCTACAACTCGCTATCTCCCTACCAAGAGCCCGTTGATCCAGACGCTCAGTTAGCCGCTGAGCTTAGAGAAGCGGCCCGCGTCAATGGCCTTTCTCCCGACGGCACGGAGATGGATGCAGCCCATATCGAAGTCTCAACCGAGAAGCGTCCGGCTAGAGAGCGGCGAATTTTGGCCTCGGTCATTATTCCTCAGCCCGTCGAACAGGTGTGGCAGGTACTTACTGATTACGAGCACCTAGCCGACTTTGTGCCCAACCTAACTGCTAGCAGGCTGCTGCCTGACGCAGAGGGTCGCATTCGTCTAGAGCAAGTTGGGGCTCAGTGCTTTCTTAAGGTTAAGTTCTGCGCCCGAGTCGTGCTCGAGATGACCGAAAACTTTCCTCACGAGCTGGGCTTTGCTATGAAAGAGGGCGACTTTCAGTACTTTAACGGGGTTTGGCAACTGCAACCTACTGCCGATTTGCGGGGCACTCATCTGTCTTACGATCTGTCGGTTAAGCCGCCTCGGGCAATGCCGGTTGCCATTATTGAGCGCCACATTCGCCACAACGTCACTGCAAATCTGCTGGCCATTCGGCAGCGCACGCTAGAGCTTGCAATCTGAATAGGGCTTGTTTAAGGTAGGCCACTCAAATCAAGAAACTGCTTCTGGCGATCGCCCAGGGTCGTCTCTTGGCTAGTTTTGTAACTGCGTAGCTTTTTTTAGCCTTGTTTTTTCAGCTTTGTTTTTAAGCTTTGAAATCCAATCAAGAGCCAAAAAGTTCCAGGCATCAACAGACGCTCTGGAACTTTTTACTTGGAACTTTGGCATACCCCCAGGGGAATTCGAATCCCCGTCGCCTCCGTGAAAGGGAGGTGTCCTAGGCCTCTAGACGATGGGGGCGTATGTTTCAGACCTTTATTAAGATACCCGCTACTGGCGCATTGTGTCAAACCTGAAATATCGCTATTTAATCAGGTGGGCGATCGCACCGTGAGACATGACGTGAGGCATTATAGAACCGCCGCTATTGATCGTGGCGACTGAGCCTACAGACCTCTAGCGACCGGCGCTAGCTAGAGGCCCTGAGCTTTGCTTTTAAGCTAGACGATTAGAGTTGCGCAGACGAATAAGCTGCCGTCGCATCGCTGGAGAAGCCTGTCCGACATCGTGCAGCTGCCGAATCGCTACCTGACTATCCAACGCCTCTAGATATTCATCGCTGCCGTAGGCAAAAGCATCTACCAATGTCTCCACTAGCTCTTCGCGATTTGCCATCGTTAGCTGCTCTTCAATGATGCGAAACTTGAGGCGCACCTCGCACTCATAAATACCAATATCACTACCCGGCAGAGATTGATTCGTCGAACTTTCCATATTTTAACGTTGAGTTCCGCAGGCTATATGAACTTAAAAAAATTGGCAGACCGTAAGTCAGCTGTCTGAATACTTGACTAGCACTGCATTGGTTGGCGATGCCAAGACCGTCAAGATTGGACTATTCTGAGTAACTATTGAATTCCCTTAATTTCCCTTGAGATAACACCTTGAGAAGTTGATATAACAGGCTTTCTCATCTCTTGATAGAATCAATATTGCTCGATAGGTAGAGAAAAGGGGAGCGTATAAAAACTCGCACAACAAACGTTTTTATACTGGCTGTTTTGAAAGCTACACGGATGTATTTTTGACAGGTTAAGGTGGCATTGAGCAGAGATTGAATATCGACAAAAAAGTTTGATTTTATTCCTCAGTATCGGGTAAAACGCAATATCTAAGCCACCATTTAAGCCAATAATTATACAGATTATTTTTGATTCATCAGTGGGATTGAATACCGCCTGAATAACTCAGCCGCAGCCATACGCAGTAAATTTACGATTAAGTAGGTAGTCATACTCATGTCTCGGATATGGCTGCTGTCAAACACCCGTAAGTATAGTTTCTGCTGTTTTGTAGGGTCTTTAGCTACGCGAGAAGCCCTATTTTAGGTATTGGCGATTAACCGTTTTGTCAATGAATAGCTGAGCGCACTGGCTATCTTGCCGTCGCTATCAGCTAGCGGCTACGTCATCTGCTTGCTAGTTTCTCGATATGGTTTTCGATATAGAATGATGAGCGTTAGCAGAAATTGCAGAGCGGATAGGGTAATCGTTGTCAAAATATTCTCCTGAGCGGCCACAGATAGAGCCTTTAAGCCGACCTCAACTGCTGGCTGCAATGGCGGCAACCGCGCTGATTCTGCTGCTAATTGCGCGCGTATGGCTATTTTTTGAGCCGTTTCGCTTTCCGATCGCGCTGGACTGGCAGGATGCAAGTATTGGCGTCGGGCTGGGTCTGGGTATTTCGGCGGTCAGCTTGCTAGTTTATCGACTGTGGCCCGTCTACCGGCAGAGCGCCGATTTTTATCTGTCGTTTGTCTTAGCGCCGTTAGTACCTACCGACTCTATCTGGGTAGGGCTCTTGCCGGGCATGAGTGAAGAACTTTTGTTTCGCGGTGTAATGCTGCCTGCAATCGGTCTAAATGCGACGGGGCTTGTGGTCTCTAGTCTTTGCTTTGGTGTGCTGCATATGTCTAGCCGCCAGCAGTGGTCATATGCTGTTTGGGCAACTTTTGTAGGGCTAATATTGGGCGGTAGTGCGCTGGTAACGGGCAATCTACTGGTGCCCATGGTGGCGCATATTGTAACTAACTTTATTTCTAGCTTTTTGTGGCAGCTGTATCGGCGGCGGTCGATTTAGTTAGCCAGTTGAGTTATGCGATTGGATCAGAGATCAAGTCAGTGATCAAGTCAGCGATTGAACCCTGTGATTTACGCGGCAGCGCCACTTTGACCTACAGCGCTACAGGACTAGCGTAATTATCAGCTGTTTGCTGATGATGTGAAACGACGGCGGCAGCTTCAGTCACTTGATCGAGCGCTGCGGCCACGACCTCGGCCCCTGCTCCTGTCTGACAGGCCCGCTCAGTAATGTAGCGCTTCCAAGTGCGGCTACCGGGCTGGCCATGAAAGAGGTGCATCATATGGCGAGTGATGCTGTTGAGCTTAAGCCCTCGGCTAACCCAATGGTCGATGTAGGGCAGCATGGCCTGCACAACTTGGTGGCGGGTCGGGGGCGCAGTATTGTCGCCGAAAATTTCTCGGTCGGCGTGAGCAAATAAGTAGGGATTGTCATAGGCGGCGCGACCGACCATGACAGCATCTACAGAAGATAGCTGCGTTTTTACCTGCTCAAGGGTTTTAAAGCCGCCGTTGATTTCGATCTGGAGATGAGGAAAGTCTTGCTTGAGGCGGTGGACATCGCTATATCGTAGGGGCGGTACGGTGCGGTTGTCTTTGGGGCTGAGCCCTTGCAGCCAGGCTTTGCGGGCGTGAACGCTAAAGCGCTGACAGCCTGTCGCGGCGACCACGCTGACAAAATGGGCCATGTCTTCGTAGCGATCAATGTCGTCAATGCCGATGCGATGTTTGACGCTGATGGGCAGTGGCGTGGCGGCCATCATTGCGGCGATGCAGTCGGCGACGCGCTCGGGCTGGGCCATCAGGCAAGCGCCAAAGTTGCCGGTCTGGACGCGATCGCTCGGACAGCCCACATTCAGGTTGATTTCACTGTAGCCAAACTCAGTAGCCACCTGGGCGCAGTCCGCCAGCATCTGCGGATCGTCACCGCCGACTTGGAGCACCAGCGGAGTTTCATCGGCGGTAAAACCCAACAGTTTTTCTAGGTTGCCGTGGTAAATGGCCATACTGGTCACCATTTCGGTGTAGAGCAGCGTACGCCGGGTGATCTGTCGCATGAAATAGCGATAGTGGCGGTCGGTGCGATCCATCATGGGTGCAATGCTCAGCGGTAGCATCGTGATCTTCTCCTGCTAAAGGCGGTCGGTCGAACTGTCAGTCGATCTATCTACGGTGTCTATAAAAGCAAGTGCCCGCTGCGGCTGGCCCCAGAGCACCCGTTCATGCTTATAAATCACCATGCCGGGCAGGGCTCCTTTAGGCTTATAGACATTTTTGGGCTCGGTGTAGACGACGGGCACCTGCTCAGCCTGCCGCGCCCGACTGTAATAAGCTGCCAGACTAGCGGCCAGTTGCAAGGTCTCGTCGCCGGGGACTGTGCCCGCATCGAGCCGCAGGAGCACATGGCTACCCGGAATCTCTTGAGCATGCAGCCAGAGATCGTAATCACTGGCCTGCTTGAAAGTGAGCTGTTCGTTTTGATGGTTGTTGCGGCCAATCAGTAGCTCAAAGCCTTGGGGCGTGGTGTAGCGACGAAAGCCGGATAGGTCTTGATCCTGGCTGCGGCCAGACTTGCCAGGGCGTTTGCCAGACTGATAGCCAGTGGCGTCACGCAGGTAGGTTTGAGCAATCAGCTCAGCGCGAATTTCTTCGAGCGATCGCAAATCTGCCTCCTTCCGATAGGCCGGTACCTGCAATAGGCTGTCTTCGACTTGCTCTAAATAGTGAATTTCAGCCTTGACCGCTGCAAGTAGAGGCGTGACGGCAGCGCGCGATCGCTTCAGCTTTTGGTGCTGCTTGTAGAGTTTTTGAGCGTTCTGCACGGCGTTTTTCTCAGGGTTGAGTGTGAGTTTTACCGGCTCACCTGTCTCAAAATCTGCTAGCTCAATTTGCGTCATGCCCGGCTGCCACTGGTGCAGGTGGGCCATGAGCAAGTCAGCTTGTTGGCGATACTGCTCAGCCTGGTCAGACTGCTGCAAGCGCTGGGAGAAGGTATCGGCCTTACGGCGCAGCTTGACCAACAGCGTTTTGAGCCGCTGGCTGAGCTGGTGATGCAGGCGACGAAATTCCTCCTGGTTAAACTGATGCTGGTAATACTCATCGAGCAGGGTTTGCACACTGGCGGCTGGCTGCGCGATGCCAATACCCAAAACGGTGTAGCCTCCCACTGTTTGCGCCAGCCAGCCCGGAATGAAGATATCTGTTTCTAAGCGATGCAGCCAGCCGCGCCAGCTCTCAAACAGCCTGTGCCAGTCGGTCTCGGTCAGCTCGGCGGTCGTCACGTCAACCGGTAGCTCGGCGGCTAATATGAGCTGACTGGCCACCGACGAACTCACGCCGCTATAGGCTTTGACTATCATTTTTTTTAGTGTGCCAGGAATCAGCGTGATGCGATCGCGCCAATCTTCTATCCCTTCATTCAGCGCCGGCAGCTTTCCCCGAATGGCGGGCGGCGGCGCGTAGATCTGTCCGGTTTGGATGGGGCGCACGCTTGACTGCTGCTCGCTGACCTGATGCGCGGCAGTGACAATCTGACCGTCTGCGGTCGTTAAAATCACATTGCTGTATTTGCCCATGACTTCTACGTAGAGATGCCAGAGCGCAGGCTCATCGGGGCGATGGGCAAACTGTAGGTCGAGCACTCTCTCCCAAGGCGACAGAGGAACGATGCCGGTCAGCGCCAATCCACCGAGCTGATGCTTCAGCTGCTGAGAAAAGGTAAACGTGTCGGGCTGCTTGGGCGGGGGCGCAGCCATGTGCAGCCGCGCTGCCTGCGGATGCCAGGAAATCGCTAGCCACCCCCGCGCTTCAAGCGTACGCAGGGCCATAAATAGAGTGTAGCGATCGCGCTGATAGACCTGTTCGCAGCGAGCCGGTAGCCAGTGCGATCGCAAGTCAGCACTCACTGCCATCAAAGTCGTAAAATCGACCGGTTGCACAGCAAACCTCTCCAAGCAAAACTATTTAGAATCGAGCTAAAAACGAAAAAATAAGTTAGAGTATCTAACTGATAAAAATCATAAACTCTCATAGAAAAGTATCAAAAAAGCATCTGGCTCAGGGCATGAGTTATTAATTTTTCAGATTAAAAATGACATCTGTTTGAAACATCACACAACTATTCTTTTTTCGCTAGCATTAGAAAGCTTAACCATTGACTGAGTTTGGTACGTTATAGTCCTACCGCTAGTCAATCTTTGAAAGGGCCGATCAAAATCGCTTTCACTTTCACTCTCGCTTTGCTGTACTCGAAGCGTCTGAGTTTGAAAGACAATGCCCAAAGAACGCTGCCAGATTTTTATCGCCAAATTTTCCAAGTTTTCCCTTAGAGGAATGGCTAAAAAAGTCCTCTAAGACTTACCTTACTTTAACTGTAGTTCAATAGACATGAAGCTTATTAATATCGGATTTGGAAACATCGTTTCTGCAAACCGAGTCGTTGCCATTGTGAGTCCTGAGTCTGCCCCGATCAAGCGCATTATTTCAGAAGCCCGCGATCGCGGTCAGCTAGTCGATGCCACCTATGGTCGGCGAACCCGCGCTGTGATGATTACCGACTCAGGGCACGTTGTACTTTCGGCCATTCAGCCAGAAACAGTTGCCCATCGCTTTGTCGTTCAAAAAGATGGTGCAAGCAAAGACATTGCTGTCAAAGATCCCATCAACGGCCATTAGCGGCACCTGTTAGCGGCATTGAAATAGCGGCATTCGGGTCATCAGACCAAAGCCCTGCTAAAGTAATCGTCAAAAGATTCTAGGGCCCGTTATGGCGGTAGTCCATGACGGGCTCTTAACGCTATGGTGAAAGCAGACACGCCGTCTAGCTCAGCTCCACTTTCTCACCCAATCTCTGCATGACAGCTTCCTCTCGCCCCGCCCAGCTCGATAAACTCGTCAAACGATTTGCCCGCATCAGTGAGCCCAAACGTCGCTACGAGCAACTGCTGTGGTACGCCAAACGACTCGATGACCTTCCTGCTGAAGATAAAACGGCTGAGAATAAAGTGCCAGGCTGCGTCTCTCAGGTTTACATCACCGCTAGCCTAGATGAGGGCAAAGTCGCTTTTAAGGGCGATTCTGATGCCCAAATCACCAAAGGTCTGCTAGCCATGCTGATTGAAGCGCTAGGCGGGCTCTCCCCAGCAGAAATTCTTCAGCTCACGCCTGATTTTATTAAAGAGACTCAGCTAGACGTGAGTTTGACGCCATCGCGGGCCAATGGGTTTTACAACATTTTTAAGACGATGCAGAAAAAGGTGCTGCTGCTAGCCAGTGAGGTGAACTAAGGCAGTAGCTCAGACCTTACTCAGCCAGTATGGTCAGCAATGAACTGGTCAATCTTGGCAAACAGCTGCTCAATTGTCTCGAAACGGGTATAAGGGTTTAACAGCACCGCTTTTAGCCAGCGCTGACTGCGGTAGGTAGGCAGTGAGAGAAACGCCGCCGTGCGGTCTGAAGGTGCTAACAGATAACGCTGTAGCTGGGCGTTAAGCGCATCCCAATGGCTAGGGTCAACCTGGTGGGGAGCGAGCCGAAAGCATACCAGATTCATCTCTGGCTGGCTTGCGAGCTGAAGCTCAGGCCGCGCCTGCACAGCGCTGACGAATTGCGCTGTCAGCTGATAGCTATGGCGAATAATTTCGGCGTAACCAGCCGCGCCTAAATGCTGGAGAGATAGCCACAGCTTTAAAATATCTGGGTGACGAGTGCCTTGGATGGTGAGTTCGCCTAGGTTGGGCCACTCGCTGTCGTCGCCCATGTAGGGAGCTGGAATGCGAAAATAGCGCTTGAGTATCTCAAAGTTTTTAAACAGCAGCGTGGCACAGGTTTTGGTGATGTAAAGCCACTTTTGCGGGTTGAAGGTAACTGAATCGGCCTGGTCAATGCCGGTGAGCTGCGATCGCTGCTCGGGCGAAAAAATCACCGCGCCGCCATAGGCCGCATCAACATGAAACCAAAGGTGGTGGGCTTGAGCTAAGCGGGCCATCGCCTCAATCGGGTCGATATTGCCCGTGACGGTTGTACCAGCAGTTGCGACTAGGGCAAAGGGCTGCTGCTTAGCCTGCTGAGCTTGAGCAATTTTGGCCGTTAGGTCTTGCAGGTCGATTTGAGAATTGGCGTTGGTGCGAACGGCGATCGCCGCTTCTGCCCCCAATCCCATCACCATTGCCGCCTTTTGAAAAGACGTGTGCGCAGCCTCAGAGACGAAAAAAACCGGCTGTCGCTCGATGCCGACCACTCCAGCTTTAACTGCGTCAAAGGCCACATTGCGAGCTACTGTCAGCGCTTGTAGATTGGCCAAGCTGCCCCCGCTGACCATTACCCCGCCTGCTGCTGAGCCCAAGCCAAACCGATCAGCGATCTGCCGCAGCACCAAGCCTTCTAACCGCGAAAAGACCGGCGACATCTCTACGCTAAGCATGTTGTTGTTTAAGGCGGCAGCTAGCAGATCGCCAATTACCGACATCGTCGTCGGGATTGAGTCCATATGGCCGATATAGCCAGGATGGGCCGCATTCATTGCCTGCCGCAGGTGCGATCGCATTTTCCCCAGCAGTTCCTCTATCTCAACCGGCTGCTGCGGAATCTGTGCCCACTGCGCTAGCCGGTCGGTGGCAATAGGATCAGGTAGGGGCGATCGCGCGATCGCCCCGGTCATTTCATCGACTAAAAGCGTCACCACCTGATGTAGCAGCGCCTCAACCTCAGCGCGATTGCCGCCAGTCGGATCGATAAAAGCGATGTCAGGCAAGATACTCACAGGCAAACGATGACTGAGAGGACAAGTAAACGCTTAGCAATCTCTTCACTGAGCGGCACTACCAGTGAATCCCACATTCGGTTTTTTCGGTGCCCCGCCAGCGGCCTGCCCGCTCCTCTTCTCCAGCAGCAGTCGGCGTTGTCAGCGGCTGATCGCCAATGCTGGTATAGCCCTGATCATAGAGCGGGTTGTAGAGCACGTCATGCTCAAAGGTATAGTCCCAGACTTGCTGATGGCTCCACTGCGCTAGCGGATTGATCTTTAGCCGCCCAGCGTCATCCCACTCAAAAATAGGCAGATTTTGGCGAGCTTCAGACTGGTCTCGACGGCGACCTGTGATCCAGGCTTTGACTTGAAGTTCGTTTAGCGATCGCTGCAAAGGCTCTACTTTTGTAATGTCATAAAAGCAATCTACATCGCGCTCCCAGAGCCGGTCACCATAGCGTCTGGCAAAGGCTTCACGGCTGCTAATGCCCCGCGCCCGGTAGGTGTGCAGATCTAAGTTGTAAATAGCTTGAGCCTGACGAGCGGTTTCTAGCGTTTCGGGAAACAAGTGAAACGTATCTAGAAAAATCACCGGTATCGGGTGTGCCAACTCTTGGTAGAGCATATGAGTAACAGCCAACATGCTAAAAGAGGTGGTCTGCGCTAACCCCTGCGGAATGTGGTGAACGCACCAGGCTAAAATTTCTTGAGGGGTGGCCTGCTCAAACTGCCGATTGAGCGCGTCTAGATCGAACTGTGCCATCAGCGAATCGCTGGAGCCATTGGCCTGGTTGCCCTGAGACTGCTGGGTCAAAGCCGTGGCTATGGGGGCTTCTATGCACTGAACCATAGTAGTTGCCGGATAATATGCCGGAGATACTGACTGAGAAGGGGTACTAGAAAGCGGCTGTGTCAGGTTTATGTCATTGACCAATGGCTTGAAAAGAGCCATCGCTCTCAAGTACATTGACAATCCTACTCCATAAATCCTCCTATTCCGACCGGAATACCGGTCATTAAAAAGTTTGGTTACCGAACCTGCTAGTGAAAGCCTTATAAAGAGCTGATTTTCTGGTCTTTGTGCCAGAATTCAGCCAGCTAGTATCTGCTGAGAGTATCTACTGAGAGTCGCAAATCTGATGAAAACGCTCATTTTATACAGCAAGCCCGGCTGTCATTTGTGTGAGGGGCTGCAAGAAAAGCTAGAGACGCTGCCGATTCAGCTAGAAGTGCGCGACATTACCCAAAATCAGATGTGGTTTCAAAAGTATCAGTACGAAGTGCCAGTGCTCACTCAGCCGGTCGATGCAGCAGAACAGCCCCTCCCGCGCCCGTCGCCTCGCGCCTCCGCTGAGCAGGTGGCACGAATGATACAGAAACATATAGGCCCCTTCGAGGCATAATCTCAGCCAGCGCTGACGACAGCCGCCTGTACAGATTTTCTGGGCGAATCTATCGGGCGCGTGTAAACTTAGCTGTCTCTGAGCGACCTAAATTTAACTTAAGTTGTCTACTCATCAGCGAAGGGGAGAACCATGCTGCTAAAAGAACTGTTTGCCCAATTAACGCAGGCGATGACGGTGCCTGAAACGCTGGTCAACCATCCTCACTGGACTCAGGAAGTCACGGGCCTATGCGCCAATTCTCAGGCGATCGCCCCAGGCAATCTTTTCATGGGTATGCCCGGTACGCGGGTAGATGGCGGTCAGTTTTGGCAGGGAGCTTTAGAAAAAGGGGCGATCGCCGCGCTGATTACACCCGAGGCGCTGCAAGCCAAGCCTAAAAGTCAGAGCGGTGACCTGGTGCTCACTGCTGCCGCCATTCCTCAAATTTGCGCTGAGCTAGCGGCGATCTTCTACGGTCAGCCCGCTCAGAAAATGACCATGGTGGGCGTCACTGGCACCAATGGGAAAACCACAACTACCCATCTGATCGAATATTTTCTTAACCAAGCCCAGCAAAAAACCGCCATTTTAGGCACGCTCTACACCCGCTGGCCCGGCTACGAAAAAACTGCCGTTCACACTACCCCTTTCCCTATCGATTTGCAAAAAGAGCTGGCTACTGCTCAGCAGGCCAACTGTCAAAACGCCGTGATGGAGATCAGTTCTCACGCGCTCGCTCAGCATCGGCCCTGGGGCATTCCGTTTGAAGTTGCTGTTTTTACCAATCTCACGCAAGACCATCTGGATTATCACAAAGACTTTGAAGACTATTTTGCTGCCAAAGCGCGGCTGTTTAGCCCTGATTACTTAAAGGGGAAAGCGATTATTAATCAAACCGATCCTTACGGTCAAAAGCTAATTAGCCGGTTGGATCGCGCTCAAGTATGGACTTACAGCACGACTGATGCGATCGCCGATCTCTACACAGCCGATCTCACTTACGGGCCAACTGGGGTCAGCGGTACGCTCTGTACGCCAGCAGGCAAGCAAGCCTTTGCTTCGCCCTTGGTCGGTCAGTTTAATCTAGAAAATCTGCTGGCAGCGACTGGATCAGCTTTGTACTTGGGGGTTTCTCTGGCGCAAATTGTCGCTGCGCTGCCGCAGTTTACCGGTGTGCCAGGTCGGATGGAGCGTGTCCAAATAGAGGCCCAAGAGGGGCAAAAAACGCAGGATATTAGCGTAATCGTAGACTACGCCCACACGCCAGATAGTCTAGAAAATGCGCTGAAGGCGGCGCGGCCTTTTGTCACCGGGCGGCTGATCTGTGTCTTTGGCTGTGGCGGCGATCGCGATCGCACTAAACGCCCGCAGATGGGCCGGATTGCCTATGCCCAGTCCGACCGGGCCATTGTCACCTCCGACAACCCTCGCACAGAAGATCCTGAGCGTATTTTAGAAGACGTGGTCGCCGGGATTGACGCCCCGCTCGACGCGGATCAGGTCATCTGCGATCGCGCCGAGGCCATTCGCAGCGCCATTCTTCAGGCCCGGCCCGGCGATGGCATTGTCATTGCGGGCAAAGGCCACGAAGACTATCAGATCTTGGGCACCGAAAAAATTCATTTTGATGATCGCGAGCAGTCTAGAGCAGCGCTGAGCGAGCGGTTAGCCGCCGTGTGATAACCAGCAATGCCAGCATCCTGCCCAAGATAAGAGAGAAAATGCCGAATTAATGACATAATTCAGCCGACTTTAGGGCACCCTTTAGGCATATTTAAGTAGATTAGCTCACTGAACTTCCCATTGACTTTTTAAAACTGGGAGGGCGGTAGCGCTTACGGTGTCCGAGCTGCCTGCTACCGCTTTGCCGTTGGCTAGGTGTGCTGGTCTAGTCGGTTATTTATTAAGTCGTGCGCTATGTCGTCTCTCTCTTTACAAACTCATTTGGTCAGTTCACAGCCTCAGCTGTCTGCTGTCTTATCTGATCCGCGTGGGTTCAAATCGGCCCTTCAGTCGCTCACCCAGTTTTTGATAGCCCATCAGATTCGGGCGACTCTGTGGCTCAAGCTGCCTAAAGACGAAGCTTGGTGGGTAGATGTTTGGCAGTACGGACAAAAAAGCGCGGGCTGTACCCTCTATACGCTGGGTGAGCAAATGGGTTGCCCACCAGAGAATCTAGCTGCTAGCCTCCGTCCAATTCCGATTGAGCAAGACGCCGACTTGAAGCGAGAATATCTGTGTCTGGCCGTTGCTGATAATTTTGTGGGGGCTCTCCTCGCCGCTCGCGTCGTGTCTGATTCTCATGCGCCAGATAAGCGATCGCTCAAGCTCTATTGTTCTACGTCTGGGCATACAGTAGCGGCGCTTGCCACCGGGATCAAAGCCATTGTCGAAAAGAGTCTGCTGATCTCCCACCCGGCTGATCGTCCGATTCACCAGCGCTCAATGGCTGGTCAAGCCGCTCTCAGCCAGTGGGATCGCTGTTTCCCGGCGGATCTCCTAAATCAGGGGTCGCTACCGCTGACCGACGCTTTTTTAACCTGGCAGATGCAGTTTCGAGAAGAGATGCGATCGCAGCTAACCGCCTGTCGCCATCTAGCTAAGGCTGATTCTAATACTGCCGCATCTGCGCTGACCCCCGACTTTCTTAGTCAGGCCAGTCAAGAATTGCAGTCGCCCCTCACCACTATCAAAACGGCTTTGACGCTGCTGGGATCACCCGCCTTAAAATCTGCCCAACGGCAGCGCTACCTAGAGATGATCGCAGCTCAGTGCGATCGCCAAAAAACTTTAATCACTAGCGTTATCAATCTGCTGCAAATAAAAACGACCGCAGCTGCCCCCTCTCAGACGTTGCAGCTAGCAAATTTGATTCCTGGCATGGTCAGCATCTATCAGCCCATTGCCGAAGAACGGGGAATCACGTTGGTTTACACCGTGCCGCCCGGTCTCGCTCAGATATCAGCCGTTGAATCAGAATTCAAACAGGTCGTCACTCATCTGCTCAAAAACGGCATTCAAATGACTGCTGCCGGGGGCCGCGTTGGGGTGACTGCCTGGCAGCACGACAGCAATTTTATCGCCCTGACGGTACAAGATTCAGGTGCGGGCATTCCTAAAGCTGAAATTGCCCGACTGTTTGAGGCATTTTACCAAGGGCCTACCTGCGGCGATCGCCCGCTTGGAGCCGGTCTTGGCCTAACGCTGGTACAGCAGCTAGTCAAGCGCATGGGCGGTAGTATTTCGGTCGAAAGCCTCTTAGATCAGGGCACCACATTTAAAGTTCTACTGCCGGTTTCTCGGGCGACCCCTGCCAGTTCTGCAATCAGCACAACTGCAATCAGCACAACTGAATTAGCTCGGTCGCGGACACTCACTACCGACCCCCGCTCCGCTTCACTCACCAGCGTTGAAACGCGATCTTGATAGCCGCTTTTGAGCCCGCTTTTTTTAGTCTGTTTTTTCGCTGACTAGCGTCTCTATGAGCAGTGAAGCCTGCTGCTGCTTCTGCTGTAAAAACTGATCGCACTGCTGCAAAGCGCCCACCGCCTCCGAAAACTGCTCAAACACTTCCGCTAGGGGCAGGTCGCCGGTTTCTAGCTGCGCGGTGAGCGCTTCGATGCGATGGAGCGTTGTTTCGTAGCTCCAGTCGTCAGGTAAGGAGGGTGTTTTCTTTTGGCGAGCCATAGTTGGGTTGCGGCGTTAGGGAGTAGGGGCGCTGTCTGTGACGGTCGCTTTCACTTGGCCCTGACTGAGCTGAATCTCTAGCGTTGTGCCAGGGGGTAACTGCTCGGCGCGGGTGGCGATTTGGCCTTCAGCCTTGACCAAGGCATAGCCTCGTTTGAGGACAGCCGCCGGATCGAGAGTAGCCAGTTTTTCTTGCAGCAGCTGATGTTGATACTGGGTTTGCTGAAGGCGCTGGGTGAGGAGGTTGGTTAGCTGCTGCCGCTGCCAGCTGAGGTCGCGCTGCTGCTGAACAATCTGACGATCTAGCTGGAGACGCTGTAACCGCGATCGTAGCGACTTCACCTGCTGCTGAGCCGCTTGCAGACGACTAGACAATACTTGCCCTAGACGCTGTAGATACTGTACCTGCTCACTATAGAGATTATCTAGACTCGGCATCGCCTGTTCGGCAGCGGCAGTGGGCGTATGGGCGCAGACATCGGCGACCAGATCGGCCAGAGACTGGTCGCGCTCGTGACCAATGCCGGTAATCACTGGGATCGGTGACTGGGCGATCGCCAGCACTACTCGCTCATCGTCAAAACAGGCCAAGTCTTCACTGGCCCCGCCACCTCTAGCTAGTAGCAGCACGTCGGCCCGACCATCTTGGGCAACACGAGCGATCGCCGCTGCAATCGAAGCAGGAGCCTGTCGCCCTTGTACGGTGGCCGGAGACAGCAAAATTCGGACACCGGGGCTGCGCTGACTGAGCGTACGCTGAATATCTCCCCAAGCGGCGGCTTCGACAGAGGTGACGACCGCCAGCGTCTGCGGATAGGCCGGTAGCGGTCGCTTGCGAGCAGCATCAAAAAGACCTTCAGCAGCGAGACGTGATCGCAATTGCCGGTAGCGCAATGCCTGCACCCCTTCGCCGGCTGGCAACACCTGCCATACCGTGAGCTGATAAGTCCCGCGCTTAGGATATAGCCGAATCTGCCCAAGCACCGTCACCTGCTCGCCCGCTGCCGGTAGCGTGGTGAGGCGAGAAAGCTGCGATCGCCATACCACACAGCTCACAGCCGCAGAGCCATCGGGTTCTTGTAGGGTAAAAAAGCAGCCCTGACGATGATTGTGAGCGCTAGAAACCTCTCCAACCACCCAAATTTTTCGCAGCTGCGGATTTTCCTCTAGCAGCAGCTTTAGGTAGTCTGTCAGACCCGCTACGCCAACCGCCAGCTCGGCAGTTTCTTCAGACGCAATATTTACCATCACAAAATACTTATCTGCCTTTCTAGTTTGAGCCATCTGCGGCGCGATGATGGCGGCATTCTCAAATATTTTCGCGAGTCTTTTTATGAGCTAAAAAGGCAACTACAGTGAGTCTGTGGGCTCTTTCTTAGCACCGAGCAGCGCAATCCATCCAAAATCTAAATCATTGCTCTACGCTATTCCTCGCCTGAAGCATGGCTATGACAGGCGGCCAAATGCTCGGCCTTAAAAGGCTCAGATAATCAAATAATATAAAATTACCCGAACCCTCAGGCCATCAGCCAGACAAATGACTGAATTTTGACTGATCCCAATGGCAAATCAGCTGCAAACCTCAACTGCCAAGTTAGACCGTGACCTTTTGCTCAGCCGGGCTCACCTGATACTTAACTAAGTTAGCCAATTCTTGAAGCTGATTAATCGCCTCAGCCCCTTCTAACTTCATTAGCTCGCGATCATCCCGCATCTCAGTCCAGGTGATCCCATAGTCAGAGACCAAGAACCGAATCAAATGATCACCGCCTAAGCTCACCATAAAGGAAGCGCTATTCAGCTCCTCCCCACAGGTATAGCAAGAGGCCAGATATCCTCTCTTCTCTAATACAACCGCCAGCGCTTTCAGGTTCAGAACGAGATCTTGAACGAACTGACGGTGCTGATCGGCAAGTCTGACAAACATTGTCTTTCCCTCTACACCATTTATCGGCTCTACATGATTTACTTAATGTTTTTTTAATAAGCTCTGTACAAAAATACCCCAGACCTTATAGTCCTGCCTAGGTGAGCCACATTCTCAATACCAACAACAGTACCCACATATTGTAACTTTTTGCAACAAATTTGTTTTGTGGATGACGTGAAGATATTCAGAAATTTTTAAAATGAGTTCTAAAGCTATCAGCCTGCTAAAGGTCAAACTGTAGCGAATCTATCTAGCAGGGTCAGCGCCTGACCGTCACCGTGACAGCACTGCGGCAATAGGGTGGCAACAGTATGGCAACAGTGACATTGGCTAAGCTTGACCTCCTCTGATATCAGCTCAACTGTTTTCCCTGTTTTAGCGCAACCCGAAGAAAAATAAAGGGGGCTTACGCCCTGAGAAGAAAAAACATGACAAAAGTTGACATAACTACTTAGTCGGTATGTCCAGAGAAATACACCGTTTGGAACAGGACACGCCCGTCACACACTCTTCCAGTTTTACCGATAGCAATTCAGTGGGAAAAGCTAGAAGATAATAGCAGCCAGCGGTCAAAGTTCGTTATGAGTTGAAAATTTGATCAAATGATTAGTCAAGGCCAATCAGTTAGTTAACGTCCACCAGCCAAACCCTGGCCCAATAAAGCGGATAGTCAGCCACGCGGCGATCATCAAAATAATGCCAGCCCAGGCTCCTTTGGTTGTCCAGGAAACAAACTTAGTAGCGGTTTCTTTGCTGATGGGTACGCCTGGAATGACGGGCTTGGGCTTGCCGTAGTTTTCTCCCAATGCCTCTTGTCGGCGTTTAGATTCTCCCATGGTCGCTACCAAGTTAGTAATGTCTGGTGATTTTTGATGACAGAAGCGTCAGCGGTTGATATTTGCTGGCTAAATATTTGCTGGCTAAATAGGTTGGCTACTAGACCTGCGTTTTCTACATCATAGCGAGCAATTGGGAAAACCCTGGCGGCGGTCGGGCTAATTTAGCATTTGTTTAGAGAATGACCGCTTGGGCTAGTCAGCCACTGACTCAGGGGAAATGCTCTCAGCGCTGAACCAGGTGAGATCTAGATAGCTGCTGCGAGCTGCTGGGCTGAGGGCCGATATGATCTGAGCGCCGTAGCTGCGATAGTTGACTCGGTTGTCTAGCAGCGCGACGACGCCTTGACGCGATCGCACGGATGCTACTGCCTGCTGTAGCTCATTCAAAGCAGTAGGCAGTAAGTAAGCTTTAAACCAGTCTTGGCGGCGGCGTTTGTAGGCGGCTACTCGACCGGCCACCAGCGGATTTTCGAGGGATGGAATAGGTAAAGTTGTGATTATTAGCAGCTCTGGAATAGCTGATTCTGCTTGGTGCGATCGCCAGTACTCCCAGCCAGTGAGCAAAATGCCCTGGCTGTCTATCGGTGCTTCTACCTGCACCCGTGAGCCATATTCAGCCGCTAAAACAGCGGCTAGCTGAGCTTTAAGCGGCATGTCGCCAACGATAATGACCGTTGGCCCGGCGGCGATATTATCGGCTGCCTGAACGCTACTGCTGGCCATGCTCTTAGCGCTAATCAGCGAGCAGATCTCTTGCCGTGCGGCTCCTTGATAGTGACTGGTGTTGGGCATGGGCAAATGATCGGGCAGATAGAGCTGGATCAGATCGCTGTGCCGGTCGGGGCCGAAGCGTAGACAGGTCATCTCGCCGAGGCCGAGGCGATCGCGATATCGCTCTGCTTTGGGGTCTGTATCTAAGGCTGCACCAATTAATACAACTGGCTGCTGCGCCCATACTGGCGCTAGGCTTGCTTTGAGGTCAATGGGGCCGCAGTGCAGTGCCACACTGCCTAATTCGCGGTTAACACTGCTCCAGGCCAACCGCTCTGTCTGCGAGAACTGCTGCCAAAACTGTTGCCAGACGGCAGGCAGTCTGCCGCCATCGCTGTAGGCTTGCAGCAGCTCATATAGCTCGTATAGCAGGGTCTTTTCCGGTTCCTCGATCAGGTGACAGCGATAAGGATTGGCCGGATGCTGAAAAATGGCATGAGTGATGCGGACGCGCATGTCTCGGATAAAGGCGCGCTGACTAGGATAGGCCAGCATTAGCCCTTCCCAATGCTGCGGCAACAAGCCGACGCTCAGTTGCTGGCGAGCCCACCGTTCTAAGTCGCTAGCTCCGTCTATTAAGGTAAAAATCCCAGCGGGAAATCGGCTGAGTGGACTGGTCAATGGGCTGGTCGATGGGCTGGTTGAGAGGCTATCAGCGGCGGGGATAATGGAGGGCAGGCGATCGCGCAGCCAGCCTTGAGCAGAGGTCACTAGCAGCCCCCGAAAATTTTCACCGGGCCAGCGATCGCCGGTCTGTACAGGCTTGACCACAGGTAGCCCTTGCTGCAAATTTGGAATATCTTGCTGAAGCACGCTTTTAAGGATGTCTTCTGGCAAGGCGAGTACGGCAGGCTCTGGCCACAGCAGCGCCGGAATCAAATAGCTCAGCCGATAGCTACCCTGGTAAGCGGCCAGACTGTCGGGCTGCATCAGCGCACTACGGCCTATCCGCAGCGCTCTGGCGACCAGCCTAGCCATAGTCAGGTGGTGAGGCCATTGGGTATGCCCTTGTTCTCTGAGATAAGCCCGAAGGCGCTGATGAACTTCTGCTTCGATCACTGGCGTAGGCGTAAGTTGGCTGGGGTGAAGTGTCCTTAATGATGGCTTTCATTGTGACACATCCACATCGGATGATCCCTTGGGAAAGATCAGGGTTAATGTCAGGGATCCAATAAGAACAGTGGATGGTGAGAAACGGTTAATGGATATTGGGATTGTTGGATTAGGGCTAATTGGCGGCTGCTTGGGGCTAGACTTCAAAGCGCTAGGGCACCGCGTCTATGGGGTCGCCCGCCGGTCGGAAACAGGCGCTCAGGCGCTCAGCCGTCAGATGGTCGATGTGGCCAGCACAGATCTTGCGGCGCTCAGCTCCTGCGAGGTGGTGTTTGTCTGTACGCCAATTGCCACGCTGGTGCCAGTAGTGGCTAATTTGACCCAAGTGCTTGCGCCTGAAACGATCATCACTGATGTGGGCTCTGTCAAGACTGCTGTCGTTGTCGAAGCAACCCGGCACTGGCCGCAGTTTGTCGGTGGCCATCCGATGAGCGGTAAAAGCGAAGCCGGGCTGGTGGCTGCTGAACCCGGCATTTTTCGCGATCGCCCTTATGTCATCACTCCGCTTCCTCAAACTGACCTCACCGCGATCAAGACAGTAGAGCTACTGGCTCAGCAGCTCGGCTCCCAGATCTACTGCTGTTCTCCAGCAGCCCACGACCGGGCAGTGGCCTGGATTTCTCACTTGCCAGTGATGGTCAGTGCTGGCTTGATTGGGGCAGCGCTACAAGAACCCGATCCGGCGGTGCTGACGTTAGCTCAGCAGCTAGCTAGCTCTGGGTTTCGAGATACCAGTCGAGTCGGTGGCGGCAATCCGGAGCTAGGGCTGATGATGGCGCAGTATAACCAGGCGGAGGTACTGCGATCGCTCAAACAATATCAGCAGGCGATCGCCACCACCATTACCCACATCGAAGCCCAAGACTGGCCCGCCCTCTCTCAGCAGCTTCAGACCGCTCACCAAGCCCGGCCTCACTTCGTCCCAGACTGAAGATAAAGCTGACACCAAACTGACGCAAGACCGACACCAGCGCGACACTTAGACGGCCAGTCAAACGGGCTATCCTATCCCCAGTTCCATCACAGGTTCCTGGTACAAAATCGCCGTAAACGTCACGGTCGAACCCAAGCCCTCGCCCATACTGATAAACTGTACCTTGCCGCCCATTGCCTCTACCAGCCGCTGCGAAATGGCCAGCCCCAGCCCTGTGCCTTCGTATTGGCGGGTGCGGGCACTGTCCACCTGACTAAAGGTCTGAAACAGTCGGTCTTGCTTTTCTAAAGACACGCCAATCCCTGTATCAGCCACGCTAAATTTGACCAGACCCGGCCAGGCTTGACCTGCAAATTCGACCGACTTAGGCTTAATCTCGGCGCTGATCGTAATGCCGCCTTCGTGGGTAAATTTATTGGCATTGCCAACCAAATTTAGCAAGACTTGCTTAAGGCGCTGATAGTTGCCATAGACCTTGACCTCATCTAGAGTCGCTGGCATCACCACGGTAAACTCAAGACCGCTGCGCTCGATCAGAGGCCGCAAAGAATTTTCAACTTCAGAGAGCAGCTCCTTCAGACTGATGGCACTCATGGGCAAATCCATCTTGCCCGCTTCAATTTTGGCGATATCGAGAACATCGTTAATCAGGTTCAGCAAATGAATCGCTGAGTTGTGAGATTCCTGAATAAATTCGATTTTCTCTTCGTCGCTATCGGCCATATCGTCAAGCACCAGCCGCAAAAAGCCGATCATGCCGTTCAGGGGCGTTCTCAGTTCGTGAGAGGTATTGGCCAAAAAAGCGCTCTTCAGCCGCGAAGCTTCTTCCGCCTGCTGCTTGGCTTCTTCTAGCTCGTCATGCTTACGAATAAGCTCGTCGTTGGTTTGGCGCAGCGCCTGAGATTTTTTGCGCAGCTCCTGGGTGATATTTTGACTGGCGCTGAAAAGCTTGGCATGAGCGATCGCCGTCCCCACCTGATCGGTCAGCTCTTGAATTAGCTCAATCTCAAACGGCTGCCAGGGCCGGTAAGGCGGCTGTTGCAGCACCAAAATGCTGTTGGGCTGATGCCGGTAGCAAGTCGCTACGGTCAGCACCGTATAGGGCCGGTCATCTTCGCCGCGCTCGAAATCAGAAATCACCGGTTCCAAGCTTTGCAGCGTGTTAGAAAAATCGGTTTTAAGCGCTAGGTCAAACGTCTTTCCCAAGCAAGGATGAACGTCGGGGTCGTGATGCTCAGCCACTACCGTGACCGTCTGCATAGCCTGAGAATAGTCACAAACCAGGCAGCGATCCAAGCTCAGCATATTGCCTAGCCCGCTCACCGTCTGCTGCCAAATCGTATTGAGGTCGAGCGTTTTTCGAATATTAGAAGCCACGCTAGAGAGCAGCGCATAGTAGTAGCTATTGCCGCTCGATCCGCTGCCATTCGACAGCCGCACTTCTGAGAGCTGCGCAATCTCTGGGACAATCCGGCGACCGACCCCTACCACTGTCTCAAGCGGATCTTGACTCTGAACTAAAGCGGCTTCGGCTGAATGAGCGGGCAGCGGACTGAGCACAAATTCAAAGCTCACAGGCTGATGACCGCAGCGCACCACACACTGAAAGGCTTCAGGTTTTTGATTTTCTAGTACGCGCCGCACTCGTTGCAGATAGGGGATGATTGCGACTGGCCCGAATAGCGCACTTACTGGCTGCCCGATCAGATCTTCGCAGTTTTTACAGTCGTCGGTCTGAGGCCAATGCAAAGACAAAATTTCGCCCTGAACGGTGTGGGCGACTACAAGCACGTTAGCTGGCTCAGCAGCAATCAACTGCGCTCCTTGGTCGGCACCTTCAGTAGGCGCTGGCGGCGGTTCGCTAGGGGAAAAGGGATGGGCAGAACGCGACATCGCTCTAAAATTAACGGCTTATACACATAGCTAGTTATACACATAGCTAGAGCTAACACCAGACAACAGCAGTAGAGGAAGGGCAGCGCAAGGAGCTTACAGATTTAAAGTATGCTTCAGAACTTGCTGACCTATGCAAACCCAAGCGAGTGCTTACAGGTTAGCCACATTTAAGCATTTTTTAGTAGATGGATGTGTCAAAGTGCAACCCGCTGTCCGATTGACGCATTGCTTCATAGCGCTGGCATCGCCTCGGGCGAGATGTCGATGCAGTCAAGCTTCTAGTAAGGTCATGTGCGTGCAGGCGTTGACCTGTTGACCTACTATCTATCGGCTTTTCTAGCATCCTTTCACCAAGACTATCGCTTATTGGCTAAGATCCTGGGTAATCCGTAGCACCTCTCTATACAGCTTATCGCCAACTGTCGCTTCTTCCTCTTCTGCCTATAGAGCCCACTTGCGCGGTCAAATCCTCACTGTAGGATTTAGTATTAAGCTTAGGTTCTGCCTTTTTTAGTCTATTGTTTCAGCGGCCTCTTCATGACCGATGTACCCGTTTCACGCTTGCGTAATTTTTCTATCATTGCCCATATTGACCACGGTAAGTCAACGCTGGCTGACCGGCTTTTGCAGACGACGGGTACGGTGAGCGATCGCGATATGAAAGCCCAGTTCCTCGACTCTATGGACATTGAGCGGGAGCGCGGCATCACCATTAAGCTCCAGGCCGCCCGGATGAACTACACCGCCAAAGACGGCGAAGTGTACGTGCTCAATTTGATCGACACGCCGGGCCATGTGGACTTTACTTACGAAGTCTCTCGATCACTAGCGGCCTGTGAAGGGGCGCTGCTGGTAGTGGATGCTTCTCAAGGCGTCGAGGCACAAACCCTGGCCAATGTTTACCTGGCCATCGACAACGACTTAGAAATTATCCCGGTGCTGAATAAAGTAGATCTCCCAGGAGCTGAGCCTGAACGGGTTCGGCAGGAAATTGAAGAAGTTGTGGGGCTTGACTGTAGCGGTGCCATCTCAGCCTCAGCTAAAGAAGGCATTGGCATTGTCGAAATTTTAGAATCGATTGTCTATCTGGTGCCGCCGCCTGCTGATACGACCGCCAACCCAATGCGGGCGCTGATTTTTGATAGCTACTATGACAGCTATCGGGGCGTGATTATTTACTTCAGGGTGACTGATGGGGTGGTAAATAAGCGCGATCGCATTCGCTTGATGGCCTCCGGCAAAGAGTACGACATTGACGAACTCGGTGTGCTTTCGCCCAATCAGGTACAGGTCGATGAGCTGCACGCCGGAGAAGTCGGCTATATTGCCGCTTCGATCAAATCGGTCGAAGATGCCAGGGTTGGCGATACCATCACGCTGGTCAAAGCCCCCGCCACCGAACCGCTCGCCGGTTACGTCGAAGCCAAACCTATGGTCTTCTGCGGACTATTCCCGACTGACTCTGACCAGTACGAAGATCTGCGCGAAGCCCTAGATAAGCTGCGTCTCAACGATGCCGCTTTGCAGTATGAGCCGGAGACTTCCAGCGCTATGGGCTTTGGCTTTCGCTGCGGCTTTTTGGGCCTGCTGCACATGGAGATTGTGCAAGAGCGCCTAGAGCGCGAGTACGACTTGGATCTAATTACCACTGCGCCCTCAGTCATCTACCGGGTAACCGACATCAAGGGCGATGTGATCGAGATTGACAACCCAAGCCTGCTGCCAGATCCGCAGTACCGCGAAAAGATCGAAGAGCCCTACGTCAAAGTTGACATCATCACCCCCGAAGAATTTGTCGGAACTCTGATGGAGCTGTGCCAGAGCCGCCGGGGCGATTTTCAAAATATGAAGTATCTGACGCCGGGGCGCACCACGCTGATGTACGAAATTCCTTTGGCAGAAGTTGTCACCGACTTTTTTGATCAGATGAAGTCGCGCAGCCGGGGCTATGCCAGCATGGAATATCAGCTCATGGGCTACCGGGCTAACCCGCTTGTTAAGCTCGATGTGATGATCAACGGGGATAAAGTCGATCCGCTAGCGGCGATTGTTCATAAAGATAAAGCTTATTACGTGGGCCGCGCCCTCACCGAAAAACTCAAAGAGCTAATTCCCCGGCACCAGTTCAAGATTCCCGTGCAGGCTTCTATTGGTAGTCGCATCATTGCGAGTGAAAGCATTCCGGCTCTGCGTAAGGATGTCCTAGCCAAGTGTTATGGCGGTGATATCTCTCGTAAGAAGAAGCTGCTCAAGAAACAGGCGAAAGGTAAAAAGCGGCTGAAGTCGATTGGCACAGTAGACGTACCTCAAGAGGCATTTATGGCTGTGCTCAAGCTAACGCCTAGCAGCTGAGCTTTTTGCGGCTGAGCTTTTGCGGCAAAAGGAGCGGCGAAATGGGCAAGAGGCCCAAGCTAGCCGATGCTTTTACTACATAGAAACACGGAGAGTATCAGCGCGTTCTTGATAAAGAATCGAACATTTTGGGTATTGATAAAAACGGTTGAAGTTTTGGTGAAACCTGGTGATTTAATCATTGGAATCAAAAAAACTTTGTTACATTCTTAGACAGTTTCGGGCGGCTGTGAGTGTTTGCCATGTCTTTACTGTATTTGCTTTTTAGGCCATTCTTCGTTGAGATCTGGCTTTGAGATTTGGTGTTGAGACGCACTCTCTTACTGCTGCAAGTTCGCTGTATAAATGTCCTATCAGACATATTGTCTATGAAAATTTTAGTCACCGGGGGCGCTGGCTTCATCGGATCTCATCTGATTGATCGGCTGATGCAAGCTAACCACGAGGTTATCTGTTTAGATAATTTTTATACCGGGCACAAGCGCAATATTTTGCGCTGGATGGATCACCCTTATTTCGAACTGATTCGCCATGATATCACTGAGCCGATTCGGCTAGAGGTCGATCAGATTTATCATTTGGCCTGTCCTGCTTCGCCGGTGCACTATCAGTACAACCCGGTGAAAACGGTCAAAACCAATGTCTTGGGCACGCTCAATATGTTGGGGCTGGCCAAACGAGTCAAAGCCAGGTTTTTCCTAGCATCCACTTCAGAAGTTTATGGCGATCCGGAAGTTCATCCTCAGCCGGAAGAATATCGCGGTAGCGTCAATCCGATTGGCATTCGCAGCTGCTACGACGAGGGCAAGCGGATGGCTGAAACGCTGGCTTTTGACTATCATCGGCAAAACGATGTGGATATTCGGGTCGTGCGAATTTTTAATACCTACGGCCCGCGCATGTTGGAAAACGATGGCCGAGTCGTGAGTAATTTTATTGTTCAAGCCCTTAGTGGTCAGCCGCTTACGGTTTACGGTGATGGTTCTCAGACGCGCAGTTTTTGCTATGTCTCAGACTTAGTGGAGGGGTTTATTCGCCTGATGAACAGTGAGCAAACTGGCCCGATTAATATTGGCAATCCTGGGGAATACACCATTTTGGAGCTGGCTCAAACGATTCAGCAGATGGTGAATCCTAATGTAGAGGTGCAGTATCGGCCTTTGCCTCAGGATGATCCTCGTCGCCGCCAGCCGGATATTACGAAAGCAGCGCAGCTTTTAGGCTGGCAGCCAACGGTAGAGCTGCGTCCTGGGCTCGAAAAAACAATTGCTGATTTTCGCGATCGCATGGCCGCTAACGGCACCTTGAGCAAAGACCTGATCGGGTCAGCGGTGACCGCAATCTAGTTGCTAGCAGCACTTTTATCTATTACTAATTTGTTCATTTAGAGAGTTTTACCATCATGCGTGTTTGTGTTATTGGAACTGGTTACGTTGGCTTGGTGACGGGCGTGTGCCTGTCTCATATTGGTCATCATGTGATCTGTGTAGACAACAACGAAGAAAAAGTACAGCTGATGAAGTCGGGACAGTCCCCAATTTATGAGCCGGGTTTGTCTGATTTGATGAAGTCGTCTATGGCTTCTGGCAATCTAGAGTTCACAGCTGACCTGGGTGCGGGCGTCAGCCACGGCGATATTTTGTTTATTGCGGTAGGGACACCGGCGCTTCCCACTGGCGAAAGCGATACCCGCTATGTTGAAGCGGTCGCTCGCGGCATTGGTGAGCACCTGAACGGTGGCTATAAGGTCATTGTTAACAAGTCTACGGTGCCCATTGGTTCAGGCGACTGGGTGCGAATGATTGTTTTGGACGGCATTGCTGAGCGGCAAAAGGTGCCTGTAGCTGTGGGCGGCGGCGTCAGCAAGCCAGAGACCGATGCGGCTTTTGATGTGGTCAGCAACCCGGAGTTTTTGCGTGAAGGTTCGGCTGTATACGACACCTTTAACCCCGATCGGATCGTGCTGGGCAGCGGCAGCGAGCAGGCGATCGCCATGATGAAAGAACTCTATACGCCCATCGTCGAGCGTAAGTTTGCCGAAGACACTAGCTTACCGAATGTTCCGGTGGTCGTCACCGACCTCAGCTCAGCCGAGATGGTGAAGTATGCCTCTAATGCTTTCTTAGCAACCAAGATCAGCTTTATTAATGAAGTGGCGAATATTTGCGATCGCGTCGGCGCAGACGTGACCCAAGTCGCTCAGGGCATTGGTTTAGACTCCCGCATCGGCAGCAAATTTTTGCAGGCGGGCATCGGCTGGGGCGGCTCTTGCTTTCCTAAAGATGTCTCGGCGCTGGTACATACTGCTGATGACTACGGCTACGAAGCCGAGCTACTGAAGTCTACGATTCGCGTGAACGATCGCCAGCGACTGCTCACCGTTGAAAAGCTCCAGCAGGTATTAAAAATCTTGAAGGGCAAAACCGTCGGCCTGCTAGGTCTGACCTTTAAGCCGGATACTGACGATATGCGCGATGCCCCTTCGCTAATCATGATCGAAAGTCTCAACCGGCTGGGCGCAAAGGTCAAAGCCTACGACCCAATTGTTTCTCAGAGCGGTATTCGCAATGGGCTCTCTGGGGTCATTGTAGAAACCGATCCTGAGCGATTGGCCGATGGCTGCGATGCCTTAGTACTGGTCACCGACTGGGCTAACTTCAAAGAGCTCGACTACATCAAAATGGCCAGCTTGATGAATGCTCCGGTGATGATTGACGGTCGTAATTTCCTCGATCAGGCCAAGCTAGAGAAAGCAGGTTTCCGCTACCTGGGCATTGGCCGCTAGGCAGCAGCTGACACAGCTCAGCTAGAGATTATCCGCTTAATCGCAAGCCCCCAGCTTCTCTGTAACTGAGAAGGCTGGGGGCTTTGTCTTTATTTTTTGGTATTTCTACTTCGGTATTTCTACTTCGGTGTTTTATGTTGTTATTTTCATATAGCAGATGTCCTGATGCATTAGGATATCTGCTAGTCGATCTGCCCGCTGTTCTCTAGCGGTTTCAGCCGACAAAAGTGTCCTAAGCAACTCGATAGAGGCTATAGAACCAAAACTATGACGACCAGCGTTCTAAAGCTCTTTGTCCGCCCCAGCGGGCCACGATTTCGTCATCGTAGTCATCAGCGATGCGAATGACCGTTGCTACTGAATGCTTTAGCTCAATCTGATCGCAAGTGGAGCCAACTAGACTGTGTTCAAAAACGATGTCGTTTTCGCCATCAAGGGCAAAGCGGCCAAAGTGAATGCCGTTATTGGCGCGTAGCAGATAGTAGCTCAGCTCTGGGGTGACGTTAATATCAGTCACGACAAAAGAGCGGGTGGTGATCAGGGCGTCATTGTCACCCCAGGGCACTACCCGCGTAGAAGCAACGGCAGAACCAATCGTAACGATAAACAGCGGCTCGTCTTCAAATACCACAGTCGCTTCGCCGAAGAGATCTTCTATCCAGGGCACAATTCTTTGGTAGCAGGCCCGCTGCGCGTTACTTTCAAATTCCATCAGCACTCGAAAAACTATAATGGGCTACTTTTATTCTCTCACTAATTAATGGCATCCTCTAGCTGGCGCTGCCGTTATCCTTGAAGGATTAGCGCGAATTTGAAACATACCTTTAAAGATTCATCACGGTCTAGCAGTGTTTTTCTGCATAGCTTTTGCAAAAACTTTGGTTTTGTTTGCTCTGAGCGTGGTTAAAGATAGACCTGGCGGGGGGGGAATCACTGGCGCTAGCGCCACCCAATCGGCGGGTAGATGACTATGCTTATATGGGTGAGATCTTTTGCTCAGTCGTTGGGCTGGTCAAACAGCCGCAGTTTTTCTCAATTCTTATGGGCGATCTATCTTCGCAGCCGTCAGCTATCGAAACGACTCCGCAGCCCTCTCAGGGACTAGAAGAATTTGGCCAAATTAGTGGTGACTTGCACTATCAGCAGGCGATCGCCGCTGTTACCACACTCATTAACAAGCTAGATCTCTCCCCCCGCGAGCAGGCGAGTTTAGAAACTGAAATCCACCACCTCCATAGCGTGCTCCACAAGCTAGAAAATCAGGTGGTTCATATTGCCGTATTTGGCATGGTGGGTCGGGGCAAATCCTCTTTGCTCAATGCGCTGATCGGTCAGCCTATTTTTCAAACGGGGCCGCTGCATGGCGTGACTCAGCAGGCCGAAAGTGTGGCCTGGAAAACGGAGGCTTGGAAGGTTGGGGCAGATGACGACCTGACCTCAGATGTTTACCGAGCGGTGCTCTCTAGCCAGCAGGCTTCGCGAGTGGAGCTGATCGATACGCCCGGCATTGATGAAGTCGATGGGGAAGCGCGACAGGCGATCGCCCAAAAAATCGCTCATCAAGCCGACCTCATCCTCTTTGTGATCGCAGGCGATCTGACTCAGCTAGAATATACGGCGCTTAGCGAACTGCGACGGGCCGGTAAACCCATTCTGCTGGTTTTAAACAAGGTCGATCAGTATCCTGCCTTTGACCGCGAGCAAATCTTAACGACGCTACGGCAAGATCGCTTAGCCGATCTGCTGCCGCCTGACAATTTGGTCGCTGCTGCTGCGGCCCCCCTGATTACGCAAGCTGCTCGCTCCGCCGAGGGTGCCCTCACTATGCAGACCGAGCGCGGCACGCCCGATGTCAGCGCTCTAAAGCTAAAGATCTTAAAGATTTTGCAGCGCGAGGGAAAAGCTCTGGTGGCGCTAAATACGCTGCTCTACGCTGATGAAATTAATCAGCAGGTGGTGGCTGAAAAATTGGCTGTGCGCGATCGCGCTGCCGATGACACCATTTGGAAAACAGTGATTACCAAATCTATTGCCGTCGCGCTCAACCCGGTGACGGTGATCGACCTGCTCAGCGGCGCGGCGATTGATATTGCTCTAATTATGGCATTGGCCCGGCTCTATGGACTAGAGATGACCCAGCAGGGCGCAGCCCAGCTTTTGCAGAAAATTGCCCTAGCGATGGGCGGGCTCACTGCTAGTGAACTGGTGATTAGCTTTGGCCTGAGCGGGCTAAAGAGCGTTTTAGCAGCGGCGGCGCTACCAACCGGCGGACTGACGGTAACGCCCTATGTTTCGGTAGCACTGACTCAGGCGGCGGTTTCGGGGGTGTCTACCTACGCGATCGCCCAAGTCACCAAAACCTATTTGGCCAACGGCGCGACCTGGGGCACAGGCAGCCCCAAAGCCGTCGTCGCCGACATCCTCAGCGACCTGGATGAAGACTCGATCATGAGCCAAATTCGCAGCGAGCTGACTGCCCGGCTCGATCTGAAGACTCACTGGCGGCGGTAGAGCGAACAAACTGGCTGGCGCGCTGCAATACCTGCTCTTTTAAAGCGGGGGCATCAGCCGCAAACCACTCAATGCGCGGCTCTTTGCGAAACCAGGTGCGCTGGCGCTTGGCAAACTGGCAGGTGTGCTGCACTATCTGCTCAACTGCCGCATCCAGTGAGATATCGCCGGCTAGATGCTGCTGCATTTCGGCGTAGCCCAAGGTTTTTAGCAGGGGCAATGCGGATCCGTATCTTTCGATTAGCTGAGCCACTTCATCGACTAGGCCAGCTTCCACCATCTGGTGAGTGCGGGTGACGATGCGCGATCGCAAGACATCCGGCTCGCAGCTCAGGCCAATATATAAGATCGGATAGCGCGGCGGATTTTCTCCTTGCTGGCTAGAGATCGTCTGCCCGGTGACGTAGTAAACTTCCAGTGCTCTAAGGGTTCGCACTGAGTCGTTTGGGTGAATGCGATCGCCTGCCGCCGGATCTACCTGCTGCAAAAGCGCATGACAGTGAGACTGGCCGAGATCGGTTAGCTGCGATCGCAACCCCATATCAGGCGGCACGCGAGGAATTTTTAGACCTTTGGCGATCGCGTCTACATACAGCCCTGTGCCGCCGACTAAAAGGGGCAGGCGATCGCCCCGCTGGTGCATCTGCGCAACTACCGCTTGGGCCTGCTGCTGATAGCTAGCGACCGTCAGCCTCTGCGTCGGGTCACAGATATCGACAAAATAGTGAGGCACCTGCTGGCGATCCTGCGCCGATGGCTTAGCCGTGCCAATATCAAACTCCCGGTAGACCTGCCGAGAATCGGCGCTGAGAATAGCGGCAGGCCACCGATGGGCAAGGGCCATCGCCAGCCCAGACTTCCCCACTGCCGTCGGCCCGACGACTGCAATTAAAAATGGTACAAAAGAACTATTTGGCAAGCGGCTACAGCAATAATTCACCTAATATATAAGAGAAGGTTACCAAGGTTAGAGACCGAGGTCGCTGCTACGGAGTTAAAAAGGCGACTATGAACCTGTTTTAAGAAGCTCGCTGAAACCGCTCTAAAATCGCTTTCAACGCCTTTGTGTTAGAATCCGTAGGCAAGATATCATTTCATTGGCTCACAACGGCCTTGTAGAGCTTTTCAAGCTAGCCCAAAAGCGACCCAAGCAACGGGCTCAAAAAGCAAACCTCAGCCAGACGAAAAGCCAGACGAAAGGCTAAATGAAGAGCGGTCACCACTGACCTCAGGAGAAAATTGTATGGCAAATAGCTACGGCGCTCAGCAGATTCAGGTTTTAGAAGGGCTTGAGCCTGTTCGCAAGCGGCCAGGAATGTACATCGGCAGCACCGGGCCTAGAGGTCTCCATCACCTGGTGTACGAAGTTGTTGACAATGCCGTCGATGAAGCCCTAGCAGGCCACTGTAGTCACATTACTGCTTCGCTGAATGCAGACGGCTCAGTCACCGTCATTGATGACGGGCGTGGCATTCCTACCGATATTCATCCCGCCACTGGCAAGTCGGCACTAGAAACGGTGCTGACGGTGCTGCATGCGGGCGGCAAATTCGGCGGCGATAGTGGCTACAAGGTATCGGGTGGCCTGCATGGTGTTGGCGTTTCGGTAGTCAATGCCCTCTCTGAGTGGGTAGAGGTTACTGTTTGGCGTGAGGGCAAAGTTCATACGCAGCGGTTTGAACAAGGCAACCCCATTGGCAGCCTTAAAACTGAAAAAGGCAACAGCCGCACGGGTACTCAGGTTACCTTCAAGCCCGACAGCACTATTTTTACCCACACTGTCGAGTTTGACTACGACACGCTCGCTAGCCGCCTGCGAGAGCTAGCCTACTTGAATGCGGGCGTAGATATTACTTTTACCGACTATCGCTTAGAGCTGATCAAGGCCAAGCAGCCGCGAGTCTCTAGCTACTGCTACGAAGGCGGCATCAAAGAGTATGTGGAGTACATCAACAGTGGTAAAGAGCCGCTGCACCCCGACGTTATCTACGTCAATTCTGACAAGAATGGCGTACAGGTAGAGGCGGCTTTGCAGTGGTGCGGCGATGCCTTTTCTGACAACCTCTTGGGCTTTGCCAACAATATTCGCACGGTGGACGGCGGTACCCATCTAGAGGGGCTTAAGGCCGTACTGACCCGCACGCTAAACGTATTTGCTCGCAAGCGGAAAAAGCGCAAAGACGCCGAGTCGAACATGGCCGGGGAGAATATTCGCGAGGGACTGACGGCAGTTGTTTCGGTGAAGGTGCCTGACCCAGAGTTTGAAGGCCAGACTAAGACTAAGCTGGGCAATACCGAGGTGCGGGGCATTGTGGACTCTTTGGTCGGCGAAGCTCTGACTGAGTATTTAGACTTTAACCCTAGTGTGGCCGATGCCATTCTAGAAAAGGCCATTCAAGCGTTTAATGCGGCAGAAGCGGCGAAGAAAGCGCGTGATCTGGTGCGCCGTAAGTCGGTACTAGAGTCTTCTACGCTGCCGGGTAAGCTAGCTGACTGTAGCTCGCGCGATCCGAGCTGAGTCGGAGATTTTTATCGTTGAGGGCGATTCGGCGGGCGGCAGTGCGAAGCAGGGGCGCGATCGCCGCTTCCAAGCTATCTTGCCGCTGCGAGGCAAAATCCTCAACATTGAGAAAACCGACGACTCTAAAATCTACAAAAACAATGAAGTACAGTCGCTGATTACAGCGCTGGGCCTCGGCATTAAGGGCGAAGAGTTTGACCCGGCCAATCTGCGCTATCACCGCATTTGTCTGATGACTGACGCCGACGTAGACGGGGCACACATTCGCACGCTGCTGCTGACCTTTTTCTATCGCTACCAGCGCGATCTGGTCGATCAGGGCTATATTTATATCGCCTGCCCGCCGCTGTATAAGCTAGAGCGAGGCCGTAACCATACCTACTGCTACAGCGAGCGCGAGCTGCAAAACGGGATTGCAGCCATGCCTGCAAATGCCAAGTACAACATACAGCGCTTTAAGGGCCTAGGTGAAATGATGCCGCAGCAGCTGTGGGATACCACGATGAACCCAGATTCGCGCACGCTGAAGCGAGTAGAAATTGAAGATGCGGCAGAAGCCGATCGCATCTTTACGGTGCTGATGGGCGATCGCGTTGCCCCCCGCCGCGAATTCATCGAAACCTACGGCCCTCGGCTCAATATGGCCGACCTGGACATCTAAGCAGCCTTTCTCAGCCCATCGGCGCGCTGCAATATTCAAGCCTGACTGACTCCTCTTACTGACTTAGCAAGAGGAGTTTTGCTGTCATCGCCGCTACCCAACATGAAAAAATGTTGCGAAATCTTTCTGTGGGTAGAGCTAGCCCTCTAAGCTTTAAACCAGAGGACATCATCGGGCTCTTAATCTGAACTCTTAATCTACAGCTCTATGCCCATACTGTAGGCTCGCTGTAGCAGCGCCTTGAGCGAGAGAGACCACTTGAGCGGTGGACAAAATCTAGTTTTTCCTAAGTAAGTTAGAGATATTTAAAGAACATGAGCAACAATTTAGCGACCCAGCTCCGTGAGGGCACTAAAAAAGCTCACACTATGGCCGAAAACGTCGGATTTGTTCGATGCTTTTTGCGTGGTGTGGTCGAGAAAAAGTCTTACCGCAAGTTAGTGGGCAACTTTTACTTTATCTACTCTGCGATGGAAGAGGAGCTAGAGAAGCACAAGCATCATCCCATCGTTAGCAAGGTGTATTTCCCTGAGTTGAACCGCAAAGCCACTCTGGAAGAAGATCTGGCCTTTTACTATGGCAGCAACTGGCGCGATCAAATCGCTTTATCAAAGGGCGGACGCAAATACGTAGACCGCATTCGCGAGATTTCAGCGACTCAGCCTGAGCTGCTGGTTGGTCACTCCTACACGCGCTATTTAGGCGATCTCTCTGGGGGGCAGATCCTCAAGACAATTTCGCAAAGAGCGATGAATTTGTCGGGCAGCGATGGCGTCGCTTTTTATGAGTTTCCTACCATTGAAGACGAGAAAGCCTTTAAAGCCCAGTACCGCACGTCGCTTAGTGAGGCTCCCGTAGACGAAGCCACCGCCGACGCTATTGTCGAAGAAGCCAACGATGCCTTTGGCCTGAATATGGAGCTGTTCCAAGAGCTAGAAGGTAACCTGGTGAAGGCGATCGGCGTCATGCTATTTAACAGCCTCACAGGCGGTCGTCGTCGGGGCAGCACTGAGCTAGCTACCGAGGGCTAATCCTTTAGCCCGCATCGTCATTTGAGTGATCAGCTGTTTCTCAGGATCGCTGAAATGCCTTTGATCATCTATGCGAGAGGTTGCCTGCTATGGGTGACCTCTTTTTTTGACGATTCTGTAAAAATGCTGCTGTCAAAACACTGTCCTAAGACAGACCTGCCGACTGATTGAAAGCTCACTGCGACAGGCATTAAGATGACGACGACTGCACTAAAACGCAAGCTAAAACGCAAGGTGAAAGCATGGTGAAAATTGTCGGCATTGGCGGCAGCTTGAGAACGGATTCCTACAGTATGCAAGCGCTGCATATCGCTGCTGAGCGGGCCAAAGATTTGGGAGCAGCCGTTCAGGTTTTAGACTTGAAGGAAATGAACCTGCCTTTCTGCGATGGTGGCAGTGACTACCCGGACTATCCGGACGTAAAAGTCTTACAAACGGCGGTCAAAGCGGCAGATGCGCTGATCTTATCGACCCCGGAGTACCACGGTAGCGTCAGCGGCGTGATCAAAAATGCGCTGGACTTGATGAGCTTTGAGCAGCTCAGCGGTAAAGTCACTGGCTTTATTAGCGTGTTGGGAGGCCAGCCTAATAGCAACGCGCTCAACGATATGAGACTGATCATGCGCTGGGTACATGCCTGGGCCATTCCGGAGCAGATTGCCATTGGCCAAGCCTGGAACGCTTTTGATGGTGAAGGGCAGCTAAAAGATGACAAGCTCTCGCAGCGGTTTGATGAGTTTGCTAAAAGCCTGATAGAAAATACCCAGAAGCTAAAAGATGTGTAGCGCCACTGGGCGAGCAGGCTCTCTGAATAGATTAGCCCGTTAGCAGATCTTCTTCGGGGTAGTGAATAGCGCTGGGGCTAGGGTCACCTAAGATGGCAGCCATCAGCAGCAGAATGCCCACCCGGCCAATGTACATGGTGACGATGAGAAATAGCTGCCCGAGTGTAGATAAGTCGGCAGTAATGCCAGTCGAAAGGCCAACGGTGGCAAAGGCTGAAACCAACTCGAACAAAAGGTTGATAAAGGGTACTGTCGGATCGGTAATGGAGATGCAGGTGGTCATAATCACGACGCTCATGACTGAGGCCACGACGACCGACAGCGCTTTGAGCACTCGCAGCACGGGAATTTGACGCTGATAGCAGTTCACTTCTTCTTTGCCTCTGAGGGCTGTGCGGGTGCAGATGAGCAAAATGCGTAAGGTGGTAGTTTTGATGCCGCCGCCAGTACTGCCGGGGCTAGCGCCGACAAACATGAGGGCGATCGCCATAAATAAAGAACTCGCTTCCATTTTGCCAATATCAATCGAATTAAACCCGGCAGTGCGAGTAATCACCGATTGAAAACCCGCTAGCAGAATCTGAGCCCCAAAGCTTTCGCCTGCTAGCGTGTCAGGATTGTCAAACTCAATGAGTAAAAAGGCAACTGTGCCTAGCAGCAGCAAAAACAGCGTCGTGCTGGTGACAATTTTGAAATGCAGCGAGAAGACAGTGCGATCTTGACGCAGCCGCAGGCGATCGCGCACCCACATAAACGCCTCCATAATCACCTGGTAGCCAATCCCACCGACAATCACCAGCACCGAAATCACTGCTATTGGCCAGGCATCTTCGGCATACTGCACCAGACTGTCAGAAAACAAGCTAAACCCAGCATTGTTAAAAGCGCTAATGCTGTGAAAAATAGAGAGCCACAGCGCCTGCCCAAAGCTAAACTGCTCGCTAAAAGTTAGCAGCAGACAAAATGCCCCCGTCAGCTCAAAAATCAGCGTCATCGAAATAATGGAAATCAGCAGCACCTTTACATTCGCTAGCTCAGAAGTTTCCATTGCCTGCTGAATCGCCAGCCGATCTTTAAGCCCTAACCGACGACCGATCAGCAGCAGCAGCAGTGTGGTGGCCGTCATATATCCTAATCCCCCTAGCTGAATCAGCAGCAGCACAATGCCCTGGCCAAACGGCGAAAAATAGGTGCCCGTATCCACCACAATCAGCCCGGTCACACAGACTGCTGAAGTGGCGGTAAACAGCGCGACTAGCGGTCGATTCCAGTCACCAGCTAGCAGTCGCTAGGGGCAGCATCAATAGCAGCGTACCCATCGCAATTAAAGCCAGGAAACCAATGCAAATTGTTCGAGGAACCGTCATGATGAGTAGCTGTAGAGACGATCAGTAATGAAAGGACTGTACCAGGCACAGAGGATGAACGCCGAAGTGGGTCTATACGTTCCATCATGACGGGTAATGCCGCATACTCTACCCTGATTAAGCAACCGACTATACAGCGCCAAACGCAGGGCAGATAAAGGCACCATGACGACACCGCTAACCCAAAAAATTCAGCAGTTTTACGACGACCTCTTCGCCGCTGTGGGAGCGCACTTGGGGCGAGCATATGCACCACGGCTACTACGGCGCTAACGGCCAGCACAAAAAAGACCGCCGCCAGGCTCAGATTGATCTGATTGAAGAACTGCTGAAGTGGGCTAATGTCCAGCTCGGCGCAAACCATTCTTGGATGTCGGCTGCGGCATTGGCGGCAGCACGCTTTATTTAGCCGAAAAATTTACCGCTCAAGCCATCGGTATTACCTTGAGCCCGGTACAGGCCCAGCGAGCCGGTGAGCGAGCGATCGAACAAGGAAATTGCGCTACAGCCTTGGGAAAACAGCCTGATTACAGCAGACAATGAACCGCAAAGCCGCCGTTAGTTTTCAAGTAGCCGATGCGCTGGCGACGCCTTTTCCAGACGACACTTTCGATTTTATTTGGTCGATGGAAAGCGGTGAGCATATGCCCGACAAGCCAGCCTTTTTACAAGAGTGCTACCGGCAGCTGAAGCCGGGCGGTACGTTTTTGATGGCGACCTGGTGTCACCGGCCAACTCACAAGTTAGCAGGCGCACTTACCAGTAGCGAACAGCAGCATCTCGACTGGCTCTATCAGCTCTATCATTTGCCCTATGTGATTTCGCTGCCGGGCTATGGCGAATTAGCTTCAGACATTGGCTTTACAGACCTGAAGCTGGCAGATTGGTCGCCGCAGGTAGAATTTTTCTGGCAAGACGTGGTGCGCTCGGCACTCGATCCCAAGGTGATGGCCGGTATTTTACAAGCTGGTTCAGAAACTATTCGGGGAACGGCAGCGATCGCCCTGATGACCACCGGATTCAGCCGAGGACTCATTCGCTATGGGCTTCTATGCGGCACTAAATGAGAGCGATCGGCGCGCCAAACGCAACAGCCGCATAACCCGCTAAAAAGCTCCCGACTGAGCGCAGGCCAGCCGAAAGCTTTTTATCAGGAGAAATCTATTGGTCTATATGGAGCAACCGAAAATCAGCTAGCCTCGCCGACCTACCGATCAGTCGTTTGAGAGCAGTCAAGCAGGCGTACCATTGCGGCTGCCGCGTAGTTGCGCTGAGCCGAGGTATCAGGTGCAAAGTTGCTGCCAGTCTCATTTAGCGGCGTTGCCACACCACAGTAGCTAGACATACTAGAGATGACCGATTGAGCCCAGTGGCCTTGAATATCGCTAAAAGTGCGTCCGGTCTGGTTCGCCGTTAGCTGAGTGCTGCCGCTCTTATATTCAGCGGCTTTGCGCATCACGGCCAATAGCTCAGCCCTGGTAACCGCCTGCATAGGCCGGAAGCTACCGTCTCGATAGCCGCTGATGAGTCCTAACGTTTTAGCCTGCTGGATTTTAGCTGCGCTCCAGCGATTGGCAGGCACATCAGGATAAGGATTGGCAGAAGCTGCGGTTTGAGCCGGAACGTCTAGTCCTTCAATGACAATAGAAACCAGCTGCTCACGAGTGAGAGAGGCTCTCGGGCGGAAGGTATTGTCTTCAGGAAAGCCAGAGATGAAGCCTAGCTGCACGGCGCGGTTAATGGCATCTGCGTAAATGTCGCCCCGAACATCAGAAAAATTGACTGGTGGTGCCGGTGGCTGCTCTACGACAGGCGGCGTTGGCGTCGGGTTAGGGTTGGCCGGCGGCGTGACCACGGTACCACCAGACTCTACTACGAGCTGGGCGAGTGTCTTGTCATTAGCCAGATAGGTGCGACCGGTAACGCTATTGTTAAAGGTCTGTCGGGCTAGTCGCCAGCCGGGTCTCAAAAAGATCTTAGTAAACCCGTTGGCCGCAATCCCATCGGTTTGGCCCATGATGATGGGCTGCGCGTTTTGACCTGCCGATCGACGAGGCTTTCCGTAGAGCACTAAAACACCGTTGTTTTCTTCGACGACCGGGTCGTAGGCGATGTCTTCACCGGCTGTCCGAACGATATAGCCGTTAGTGTCAGTGGCTTTGCCGCAAATACCGGTAAAGTCAAAGTTCAGCAGCAGCACATTTACCTGAGTCGGGTTTGACCCGGTCGTGCTGTAGCAAAGCGGATCGGGACGCTTTTGCTCAATGATCATCAGGCCGTAGCGCTGCGTGCCGCCGAGCCGACTGGTTGGCTGAGCCACCAGAATAAAGGGCATCTGGTCAGTTTCTTGCATGCCAAACTGGGCAGCTTGATCGACTTGAACTTCTACGGGCGTTCCCTCAGTGGGAGTCTGAGCGAATGCGGTGGGTAGGTTGGTGGCGGTAGTAGCGATCGCCGCTGTTGCCAGTGCCGCAATCGTTAAACGGAGTGATTTCATCTTCTGCATGTCCTTATAAGTAGATTTCGCGATGATTTGCGCCAGCGTGGGCATTTACCTGAGACAGGGAAAATTTTTCAAATTGATAGCGTGTAGATCTTGCCAGTAGTTTGAACTTTCCTTATCTGACTAACTCACAGAATACCTGTGAAACAGGCCAAATTGCTCTAAAACTAAGCTTGTGTTACGTCTGTAAAACGTCTGTGTGAGCAGCGCTTTAGAAGACTTAATAGTTTCTCCACAAAGAATGGGAAAACTAAGTAGTTTGTCAGTAGTTTTCCTGAGCCTCTTGCCACTCTCCTAAGGTGTCTGACACCATAGAAAAAAGTCTTGGAGTTCGCCCCACGTCATGTATACAGAGATAGTTGATTTAATTCGTAAGTGCGGTCACAAAAGGGTCGCTTTCGCAGTCGGCACACTTCTCTGTGGAACGGTAGCCATCAGCCCTGCTATGACTCAGAGTGCTCTAGCTGCCGAGGACGCAGCCATTCAAAGACTAATCGAAACCAACGAGTGTGCGGGCTGTGACCTGCACGAAGCTGACCTGCGGCGACTCGATCTCTCCGGAGCCGACCTGACCGGCGCTGATCTAGAGGGAGCCAACTTTTACTATGCCAATTTGGACGGTGCCCAGCTCACTGATGCCAACCTAATTGATGTCAATTTGGGCTATGTAAGTGCTCGGGGCACGCTGTTTAGTGGCTCTGACTTACGCTATGCCATCTTTGACCATACCGATCTGACGGGTGCGTCGCTGATCGACACTGATCTGCGCGAATCTTACATAGACAGCGCTGATTTTACGGGCGCACTTTTAAACGGCGCTGATATGCGCGACACGTTATTTTTAGACGCTGATTTTTCTCAGGCTAGTTTGTGTGGGGCGCTGACCTGGGCGGGAACCGAATATCGCCGGGGTTGTGATGTCGCTGTTCCTGAAGAAATTGACGACAAGTATTAGGGCGATCGCTATTGGGTATGCCACCAGCGCTGATTCTCAGCTGTGAGCCTTACGGTGTAGAGTGTCATCACTATCGGCGGGCTGCGATAGCTCTGGCCGACGATTTCAACGCAGTACGAAGGATGCGTGCGGGTAGACAAATCGGCGATTAGCCTGCGACCAATCCGCCGCCAGCTAGGTTCTTTGCTGCGCCACTGCAATCGGCAGCATGGCCAGGGCAGCTGCTCCCGGTCGTATAGACGACAGCAGGGGCCAATGACACGATAAGTTAGATGTGCGCCGGGGCTTTCAAAGATATGGTCGGTAGGCCAGGGATGGCTCAAATGGCAGGCTAAGGTGGAAGAACCGGCGTTCATGGATGACTTAATTATCTATGATGTGAAAAGCCAACGGTGGCTGCTGGAATTGTAGTGTTAAAGGGAGAGCTATGTCAGAAGGGAAGTCAGAGCAGATTACCACTCAGGTGAGCGATCGCATCTGTAAACACATGAACAAAGACCACGCTGAGGCCGTGCTTACCTATGCTCAGCGTTACGGCGATCAGCCATCGGCCACGACTGCCACCCTCACCGCCATAGACGACCGAGGCATGGATCTCAAAGCAGACGTTAACGGCGACTCGATCCCCGTGCGCGTTGCCTTTGACCACGAGCTGAAGGATGCTGCCGACGCTCACTATACTCTGGTAGCTATGCTCAGAGCGCTGCCGACCCCTGCCGACATCAATCCTTAAGCTTTTCGCGTTGCCAAAAATTGCGCAGAAGCTAGAAATTGTTTAGAAGACTGTGTCAATGGTGACTGTAAAAATTCGGTTCTTGCCAGATGATGTCGCTACGACTGCTGCGGCGGGGGAACCCTTACTGGAAGTTGCTGCCCGCGCTGGGGTATACATTTCTACCGGTTGTTTGATGGGCTCATGCCATGCCTGCGAAGTCGGCATGACTGGCGAAGCGGAGCCGGTTTTGGCCTGCTTAAAGGCGATCCCTTCTGGCTTAGACGATATAGAGGTCAATTTGCTAGACGACCCCACTTGGTAGCCCGCTAGTAGTCTCTGCTACTGGCCCTTCTGACTAGTTGCGTTGACAGGCCGGTTCGGTTGTCATTCGGTTTCAACCCATAGGCGAACGTAAACCGACTTGTTACATTGATAGTAAGCAAATCAAGATAAGCAAACCAAGATAAGCAAACCAAGAGCGTAGCTGTAGAATCGCGTTCTATCCGTTAAAAGAAGGTATCTCACATGGATGATGCAACCGGAAGACTTCCAGAATTCGTAGACGCTAAGTCGGCAAAGGAAAACGCTTTACTTCGATATGTAAAGACTATGGAGCCGGAGACGATTACTCAGTTGTCGCGCCCTGCTTCTTCTGAAGTGATGCAGGTGATGGAGCACAACGTGGTCGGTCTGTTAGGCGGTCTGCCCTCCCAGCATTTTGATGTAACGGTCACGACCAACCGCGAAAACTTAGGACGGCTGTTAGCCTCAGCGATGATGAGTGGCTACTTTTTGCGCGGTGCTGAGCAGCGTCTGGCGTTTGAGGAGCAGTTTACTACCGCTTTAGAGGATGGGGCTCAGTCGTAGATCGCCTATGGTGCGATCGCGATCTCCCGCTTCGCCAATAGACTCGTCATCACAGTTAGATAAGCTGCCCGATCAGTCACGGGTTTCAAGCTCGGCAGGCACTCGTCTACCGAGCTTTGCGCTACCTGAGCTGGTTGTCTGTGAGTTGAGGCGATCGCTGCTCTTTTGGTATGCCCATCAGGGCCGAGACCTGCCCTGGCGAAAGACCCGCGATCCATACGCCATCTGGATTTCGGAAGTGATGCTACAGCAGACTCAGGTGAAGACAGTGATTCCTTACTATGAGCGCTGGCTAGCCAGATTTCCGACGGTCGAAGATCTAGCAGCCGCTGATCAGCAAACGGTGCTCAAGCTGTGGGAGGGGCTAGGCTACTACGCTAGAGCGCGAAATTTGCACCGGGCGGCGCAGCAGGTTGTAGCAGACCATGAGGGGCGCTTTCCTCAAGATTTGGCAGGAGCGATCGCGCTCAAGGGCATTGGTCGCACCACCGCAGGCGGCATTCTCAGCGCTGCATTTAACCAGCCCGTGGCAATTTTAGATGGTAATGTCAAACGAGTGTTGGCCCGGCTAATGGCCTTGCCGGCCCCGCCCAACAAAGCCTTAAACTACCTTTGGACAGCTTCAGAACAGCTTCTAGACCCACAGCAGCCGAGAGACTTTAACCAGGCCATAATGGATTTGGGCGCGACGCTCTGCACCCGTCATAATCCAGCTTGCCTACTGTGCCCTTGGCAGCCTCACTGCGCAGCGTACAATCAAAATGCCGTGTCGGATTTCCCTATGACTGAATCTCGCCCCCCCCTCCCCCACAAGCGGATTGGCGTCGCCGTCATTACCGACAATCGGGGCCATATTTTGATTGACCGACGCAAGCAATCGGGGTTATTGGGTGGCCTATGGGAATTTCCGGGCGGCAAAATTGAACCTGACGAAACGGTAGAAGCGTGTGTTAAGCGAGAGATCAAAGAAGAGCTAGATATTGAAATTGCGGTAGGAAGTCGCCTAATCACCATAGAGCACGCCTATACTCATTTCAAAGTGACGCTCAACGTCTTTAACTGCACCTATCTCAGTGGCGATCCCAAACCGCTCGAAAGCGACGAAGTCAAATGGGTCACCCTAGATGAGATTGACCAGTATCCTTTTCCAAAAGCCAACAGTCAGATTATTGAAGCGATGAAAGCACAGGCTCAGTCGAAAAGATAGCGGATTCGTTGGCTGTCTTTTGCTCTATAGAGCTTCATAGAACTGAGAATATTGCTGTCATCGTGGCTATATTGCGCTCAGTTCAGACTCGTGTCCAGCTCGTCAGTCAGTACGTTCAGTACGTATAGAGGCTTATCTTGTCAGCAGTCCCCCGCTCAGCCGCCGCAGCGCCTTCTGCACCATATCGGCATACTTTAGTTCGCCTGTGAATATTTTTACCATTGCCCGTGTTGCCGACGGCTGCTTAATAATCGTGCGATAGCCCAATTTAGGCGCGGTATAAAAAGCCTTAGCCAAGCGCGATGCTAACCGCATTTCACGACCGAGTTCGGTGGCGATGATATGGCTGTAGTTTGCCAGGGCTGCTGAGTCTCCTGCCAGGGCTAGATCAATAGCTTCAGCCGCTTTAATGCCGGTAAAGATGGAAGGGCGAATGCCTTCTGCGGTGAATGGATCGACGACGCAGGCGGCTTCTCCTGCGAGCAAAGCGTTTTGGGTATGCAGGGTCTGATCGCCGTTCCATAGACAAACGGGGTGACCGTGTTTTTGGGTGCGATCGCCATCCACCCCAAACGAGGCCGCATAGTCCACCATCGGCTGCACCAGATCGCCGCCTTTGCGCTGGTTTGTACAAAAAGCGCCGCTGCCAATTGAGTAGCCGTCGCTTTTGGGGAAATTCCATACGTAGCCATTTTTCAACAGGCCAAATTCAAAATGCACCACATGGCTATTTTCTACCGTCACCCTCGGCTCAATTTCGATCGCACCAGCCACGCTCGTTTTGCGCTGATTGAAGCCGAGCCACTTTGCCATCGGCCCCCGCGCCCCATCAGCAGCGATTAGATACTGGCCAGATAGCGTCTCGTTACGGCTAGTTGTAACCTTCCAACCAGCTTCTTCCCAAGCAATGCCAGTTGCTTTAGTGTCGTCTTGCAACACCGTCCCTCTGCGCTGCGCCTGTTGCACAATATAGTGGTCAAACTCATTGCGGCGCACCATCCAAATCGGCAGGCTCAGGTCAGTTTCTATCGCGTCTTCCAGCTTCCAGGTGTAGCGGGCGCGAGTCACCTTTTGCGAAATCACCGGCTCAAAGTCAAAGTCAAACCAGTCGGCGATTTGAGGAGAAACGCCACCGCCACAGGGCTTATAGCGAGGCAGCGAAGCCTTTTCTAGCAGCAGCACGGTGTGGCCTTTTTTGCTCAAATGGTAAGCCGCACTTGCCCCGGCTGGCCCCGCGCCGACAATAATGCAGTCGTACTGTGACATATCTGAACAATCCCTGGCGTTGAGGCCACAAAAGCTAGCTACAAGTTTATCCTTTGAGTGGCCTTGCCAAATCACCTGCGAAGGGAGAATAACTGTGAAACAAAGGCAATTGCTATGGACTCAGGCGCTGCGCCGCTGGCAAACGATCGCGCTGTTGGGCAGCGTTGGCATCGGCTATTTTTTGCTGCTGGTAGCGACTGACTTTCGAGGTTTGGCTTGGGGCTTGGGCGGCGTGGTGGCGATCGCCATGCTGATCACCTGGTTTCAGCAGTTTTGGGTGATAAAAAAGGATCAGATCGCGCCTTCTGAGGAAGATAGGGTGCGGTAAAAGCGACCGATCTTTAAAAATCAGCGTCGGACTGCTCAACGATTCGAGACAGTGGATTTTGATTCGGGTCTTGAGCGGCTGCGCGATATAGCGCGATCGCATAGTCGCGAATTTTTAGTTGCGCAGACATCTCAATGTAAGGCTCATAGTTGAGTTCGTCTGTTTCATCCACATTGAACCTGCCCAGGGCGTAGTAGATCGGGAAGTAAACGTCGGCGTCTACATCCGTCCTTTTGGACAGGAAGAGAATGTACTTTGAGCCTTTTTTGACGGGGCGGTAGTTGTTGGGTGTGCTGAGTACGAGCGATCGCTCATTCCAATCCTCATGGCCAACGGGTAAGCGGTAACTCTCATCGTCAAGAATAGCCACGTCTTGACCCAACCGGATGACATCGCCGTTTTGAAAGCTGCCTTTTAGCACCGTCTCTGCCGCGAAGTCAGAGACAGAAAACTCGTATCTCGTAATATCGTCATGTACTCTGATCTCGCTTTCTTCTAGAGATTCTATGGGGTTGCCGATGGCGATCGCATCTGCTCTTTCAGCAATCTGTCGGAAGTTACCAGGGGAGACAGCGCACAGCAACTCTGCTCGAATAGCATTAATAGGAAGTTTTTCTCCCGAGCTGGTGATGTAAAGATCTTCTTCAAAATAGCGGGTATCTTCGTCCTGTAATTCAGCAACCGTCTCACGGCCAGCCGCTTCTTGGACTGGTTTCTCTACACGCTCACAGCTCATGCCTACTGCTGAGATAGCACCAATAATCAGGCAAATGAAGCGTTTCTTTCTCATAGAAGGAGGATCTAGAATCCGATTGCCGAACAGATCTTTCTCAAAATGGCGCTGGGTGGTCACTCACAATCTATCTCTCACCACAGGTCACCAAGCTTCAGTTACCGATTTTGAAACAAACTGTAGTGGCTGTGAATGCACTCTGCTGACTACCAATCAAGATCAGCCGTAGAAACTGTCGAGAATAATGTTAATACCAAAACAAAGAGACGATACTGCAAGCGTTTTTACAGACCAATTGAGATAGCGATTCTTCCTAGCCTGAAGGAAAGATAACCCCCTGATTCCCTCGTTCCATCCATCGATAATTTTCAATCTGAGCAGTTCTTCAGGAAGGTAGTAGTTGTCTTCAAGTAATTCATCAGCCTTGACGTACTTTCCTGTAGGTTCAGTAAGAAATCCGTTCAATGCCAAACATAAAGCGACACAAACTAATGAGCAAGCTGCTACCTTTAATGATAGGCAGCTAGGAAAATTTTCTGGCAGATCCAAAGAGAAGCGTAGCATGAGCCCAGAGAATCCAATAGTCACGCCTAGTCGGGTATTAAGAGAAGCAATGTTATCTTGAATACCTCTGAAGATTTTTTCAGTGTAATCGTATATGATTCTGGTGTTAGGCTTTTCAAGGTCTTCTGGCCATCTACTTTCAGTATCAACCTTCTCCGGCAAAGACGAATCCATGAGCGATAAAGGAAAAGATAATAAGGCTAAAGACAAACAAGAGCCTCCGAAGAAGCCAACACCACCGCCATCACGCCCTCCTTCAAGCCAACATGGAAAAATGGAGTTCAGCGAGAAGCCAGACTCAAAGGCCGAATTCGGATAACCAGACCTATTTCAAGTGCTTTGAAGAGATAGCTGAGTCAAGTCGCAGAATAGCTTGAAAGCCCCTACAGATTTTTGTCTGTAGAGGCTTTTATCTTTTTGAAGATAAACTCTAGCTCAGCAGCGCATTTGCCCGAGACACCACGTTGTCAATGGTGTAGCCAAACTTCTCCATGACCACGCCGCCCGGAGCCGAAGCACCGAAGGTATCGACGCTGATCATGTCGCCTTCGTCGCCGTAGTACTTAGCCCAGCCAAAGCTACTCATGGCTTCTACCACCAGGCGCTTCTTCACGGCCTTAGGCAACACAGACTCTTTGTAAGCTGCGTCTTGCTCTTCGTACAGCTTCCAGCAAGGCATGGAAACCACACGAACTTTTTTGCCGTTACCCCGTAGCTTTTCAGCCGCGTCTTCGCAAAGCTGCACTTCACTGCCGGTCGCGATCATGATCAGGTCGGGCGTACCGTCCGAGTCAGACATGATGTAGGCACCTTTAGCAACCGCGTCGATGGAAGAACCGGGGAGGTTGCGCAGTCCCTGACGGGAGAAGCACATTAGCGTCGGTGCGTTGCGCTTTTGGATAGCGATTTTGTATGCGCCGGAGGTCTCGTTGCCGTCGGCAGGGCGGATCACGTACAGGTTAGGAATGGCGCGCAAAGAAGCGACCGTTTCTACCGGCTGGTGGGTGGGGCCGTCTTCACCCAAGCCAATCGAATCGTGAGTCATCACATAAACAACACCGGCTTGCGAGAGCGCCGAGAGGCGAATCGCCCCGCGCATGTAGTCGGTAAAGACCAGGAAAGTGGCGCAGTAAGGAATCAGACCGCCGCCGTGAAGGGCGATGCCGTTGCAGATTGCGCCCATGCCGTGCTCACGCACACCGAAGTGAATGTTGCGATTTTCGTAAGCGCCTTTTTGATAGTCGCCGGAAATCTTTAGCTCGGTCAGGTTGGAGTGAGTCAGGTCAGCAGAACCGCCGATTAGTTCAGGCAGGGCAGGAGCCAAAGCGTTCAACGTTGCTTCCGAATTCTTCCGAGTGGCCAGGGCCTTGTCTTCGGGGGTGTAGGTCGGCAGCGCGTCTTCCCAACCGTCGGGCAATGTGCCAGAGAGCATCCGCTCAAATTCAGCGGCTTCGTCTGCGTACTTACTGCGGTAGGTCGATAGGGTCTTCTCCCAGTCGGCTTCTGCTTCAGCGCCTTTGTCAATCGCCTGACGGTAGCGGCTGAGCGCATCTTCAGGAATTTCAAAGAAGTCGTACTTCCAGTCCAGATTTTCGCGCGTGGCGATGGTCTCTTCGTCGCCGAGCATTGCGCCGTGAATGCCGCCAGTACCTGCCCGGTTGGGTGAGCCGTAACCGATGGTGGTCGTCACCTTGATTATCGTCGGCTTGTCGGTGACCTTTTTGGCTTCGGCGATCGCCTTCTCAATCCCCTCTAAGTCACTGTTGCCATCTTCCACATGCAGTACGTGCCAGCCGTACGCCTCAAAGCGCTTGCTCACATCTTCAGTAAAGGCAATATCGGTTGAGCCATCAATCGAAATGTGGTTGTCGTCATACAGAGCAATCAGCTTACCCAGGCCCAGGTGACCGGCCAGAGAGCAAGCCTCACCCGAAATGCCCTCCATATTACAGCCGTCGCCCATGATGGTGTAGGTGTAGTGATCGACCACCGTGCAGTCAGGCTTATTGAATTTAGCTGCCAAATGCGCTTCGGCCATCGCCAACCCAACCGCATTACAAACGCCCTGACCCAGGGGGCCAGTCGTCACTTCAATGCCAGCGGTCTCAAAGTTCTCAGGGTGTCCGGGTGTGGTGGATCCCCACTGCCGGAACTGCTTGATGTCGTCAATACTAACGCTGTCGTAGCCCGTCAGGTACAGCATGGCGTACTGCAACATGCAGCCATGGCCGGCTGAGAGGACAAAGCGATCGCGATTAAACCACTTAGGATTCTTCGGGTTATGGCGAATGAACTTATCCCACAGCACGAAAGACATCGGCGCTGCGCCCATTGGTAGGCCGGGGTGTCCCGACTTCGCCTTATTTACGGCGTCAATAGCCAAAAATCTAATGGAATTGATACACAGCGTTTCAAGCGATTGAGTTGCGACAGCCATAGCGGTTTTGTTTAGGTGAACGACGGAGGTTGTAACGAAGAGTAATCTAAGTAATCTATAGAACTCTCAGGCCATGAGGTCATTATACTGACCAACCAGTAACATCTACGATGCGTCTGCCTAGCCCAACTGTTCAGTTTTCAGCGTACTTCTTAAAGGCTAACGTAACGTTATGACCGCCAAATCCAAACGAATTAGATAGCGCCACATCGACCGTTTGATCGCGGCTTTCGTTAGCAATATAGTCCAAATCACAGGCCGGGTCAGGGTTGACCAAATTAATAGTCGGTGGCACTTTATTGTTGGCGACGGCCATCACTGCCGCAACGCCTTCAATGCCGCCCGATCCGCCGAGTAGATGGCCGGTCATGCTTTTAGTTGAGCTGACGGTGATTTTGTAAGCGTGGTCGCCCAATACGGTTTTAATCGCAGCGGTTTCATTAGGATCGTTAACCGGGGTGCTAGTGCCGTGGGCATTGATGTAGCTAACATCTGTCGGCGATAGATCGCCATCTTTGAGCGCCAGGCGAATAGAGCGGGTTGCGCCCTCGCCCCCTGGGGCTAGACTGGTCATATGGTAGGCATCGCAGCTCATGCCATAGCCCACCATTTCAGCGTAGATGCGAGCGCCCCGGCTGAGGGCATGTTCAAGTTCTTCCAAGATTAAGATGCCGCAGCCTTCGCCGAGGACAAAACCGTCGCGATCGCGATCAAATGGGCGACTCGCATGCGTCGGATCGTCATTGCGCGTAGACATTGCCCGTGCCGACGAAAAGCCCGCAAACGTCAGTGGCGTCACAGCCGACTCCGTGCCCCCGCAGATCATCGCCTGCGCGTAGCCGTTTTGTACCAGCCGAAAGGCATCGCCAATCGCATTAGAGCCCGCTGCACAAGCCGTTACCGGGCAGGAATTGGGCCCTTTTGCCCCGGTTTGAATGGCTGTCAACCCAGCGGCCATATTTGCGATCATCATCGGCACCATGAACGGGCTACAGCGGCTCGGCCCTCGGGTAAGGTAGATTTCCTGCTGGTCTTCCATTACTTGAATGCCGCCGACGCCCGTGCCGATCATGACGCCAATTTGCTCGGCATTGAGGTCAGTGATGGCTAGCTTGGCATCGGCTAATGCCTGTTTGCTAGCAGCGATCGCAAAATGAGCAAACCGCGCCGCCCGCTTTGCATCCTTACGATCCATATAGTCCAAAGGGTCAAACCCTTTAACTTCGCCAGCGATTTGGCTACCGTGCTGCGACGGGTCAAAGGCTGTGATCGTATCAATCCCGTTGCGACCGCTGATCAGCCCCTGCCAGTAGTCCTCCAGGGTATTGCCAATGGGCGTCACCGCACCCATACCGGTGATTACAACACGCTTTTTTTCTAGATTAGCCATAGTTTTAAAGGCGACGAGGGGCGGCGGCTTGTCATCTCAAAGGGACAAACCCAAAAGGCCAGAGAGCCCACTCGATTAACTCAAAAGTCGAAAAGCTAACAAAGTGTGGCTGATTTTCTGATGTCTGGATTTCAATAGACGGATTTTTTGATAGCTATGGCCCAATAGCTATGATCCTAGCAAGCACCCATCCCTAAGACGCTTTTGCCTTAATAAAATCAACGGCAGACTGCACAGTGCTGATGCTTTCAGCCGCTTCGTCAGGAATTTCAATATCAAATTCTTCTTCCAGCGCCATCACCAGTTCAACGGTATCGAGCGAATCAGCGCCCAAATCATTGGCGAAGTTTGCCTCAGGCTTGACCTCGGCTTCGTCTACACCCAGCTGTTCAGAAACAATTTTCTGAACCTTTCCTAAAATGTCGTCACTCATTACTGTAATTACCTTCAAACAGCGGCAAAAAGCCCAAAAAATCACCTAACAATGGAGACGACTGCGTCGCGTCTGTGCTTCAGCAGCCTCCAAAGGTCAGGTCTCACCATCTTATAGGAAAGCGTGACCCCCCTGTGCCCTCTCAATAAGACATTTTGAGCTGACCATTTGGGTAAACCCCTCAAAAAATATTACATTCCATAAATTTTTGTCCCCATAGCTGTCGGATCTCTCATGCCCTCGGGATAAACTGCTGTTGGGTTGGAGAACCCTTGCTCGCGGTTGACAGCTAGGGCAGCTTCTGGGCCAGTCGCTAACGATTGGCAATATTGCAATCATAATTTTGGAGTTTATACTGCATGTCTCATTCAGTAAAGATTTACGATACCTGTATTGGCTGCACCCAGTGCGTCCGCGCTTGCCCCACTGATGTTTTAGAAATGGTGCCTTGGGATGGCTGCCGCGCTGGCCAAATTGCGTCTTCCCCTCGCACTGAAGACTGTGTTGGTTGCAAGCGCTGCGAAACGGCTTGCCCGACTGATTTCTTGAGCATTCGCGTTTACTTGGGCGCTGAAACGACTCGCAGTATGGGTCTGGCTTATTAAGCCATCTCGCTCTAGATTGAGGTGTCTGACGGCTCTCTGAACAGCGGCCCTTGAAGCAGATTCTTCGGATTAAGCACTTGTAAAAATCCCCCGCTAAGCTGTGCAGTTGCATTGGCTAGCGGGGGATTTTGGCTATTGGTTTGGTTGATTGATTGGTTGATTGATTGATTGGTTGGTCACTCTCAGATCTATCTGGCGGCGGCTACTTTTCTGACGGCTAAAACGCTGCCAACTAGACCAATTCCTATGCCCAAAAAGGCAAGCGCAATCGGTAGCAAAAAACACTGTTGAGGTGTGAGCTGAAGTCCTTTGATTAAAAATGCAATGAAGGCTGGCTGCTGGCTAGTTGATAGAGAGTTGAGTCCGGCTTGAATGGCCAGTAGTAGTCCCCACGACCCGCTAGCGCCTGCAATCCCAAAGACAGATCCTTGCAGTAAAAAGGGCAGATAGATCCAGCTGCGGGTAGCGCCTACGAGCTGCATGACTTCGATTTCGTGGCGACGGGCGATCGCAATTAGCCGAATAGTCGTGGTGACCACAGCGATCGCCGTTAGGCTCAGCAAACTCACTACCGACAAACTCACCCAGCGCAGCCCCTGATTGAGATCGCGTAGCTGCTGCACCACCTCGCTGACGTAGAGCACATCGCTCACACCGCCCATGCTTTTTAGCGTTCTCGCTAGCTGAGGCACCTGTTCTGCTGCCCGCGCTTTGACCTTAATTTCATCGACCAGCGGGTTCCCATTCAGCTGAGAAGAGGCATTAGAAACATCCGACAGGCCCAGATCTTCGGTGAGCTGCGCCCATGCCTGCTCTTTGCTAACGGCTTCAACGGTGACCACACCGGGCAGTTTCTCTACCTGCCCCAGCAGACTGCTCGCATCGACACCACTCTCTAAATAAGTGGAGATTACCAGCTGTGAGCCAAACTGGTTGAGCAGCCCTTCGATTTGCCAGCTCGCTTGCAAGCTCACTCCAAATAAAAATAGCAGCACCATCATCGTACTGATGGCAGCCCAGTTCATCCAGCCGCCTCGCTGCAACCCTCGCAGCGTCTCCTGCATCAAATAGTCAGTCTTAGTTAGCGATTTCAGCACGATGATCGGTAGCTCCACAGCTGGGCTTTTCTAGGCTTCAGTTTGCCCTTATCAAAGGAGCTTGATACCAAGTAGACGTAAATCAGAATTTTTTGTCGCTGCTGAAGCAGATTATTTCGGCTTCGCTCATCTCGAAGTCAGTGTGAGTTGTTACAATAAACTAAATAACCCAGCATTTAAATACTATTTACAGCACCATGGCCGCAGTCATCGAAGTCGAAAAGAAAAAGCTCAAGAAGCCGCCCCTTACCATTGCTTACTTAGGCGATCGCGGCCTACGTCAGCCTGCAAAACGGGTGGCCAAAATAGATAGCGACCTGCGTGATCTGGTGCGTAAAATGCTGCAAACTATGTACAGCGAAGACGGCATTGGTCTAGCCGCGCCTCAAGTAGCGGTTAATAAGCAGTTGCTCGTCGTTGATGCCGACCCTGAAAATGCCGCTGCGCCGCCGCTCGTGTTGGTTAATCCTAAAATTACTCGCTACAGCAAAGAGCTAGCGACCGGTCAAGAAGGCTGTCTGAGCATTCCTGGCGTTTATTTAGACGTGGTGCGGCCAGCGGCCATTGAAGTCAGCTTTAAAGATGAAGCCGGTCGACCCGGTAGGCTGAAGGTTGACGACCTAATCGCTCGCGTTATCCAGCATGAGATGGATCACCTTACTGGCATCATGTTTGTAGACCGGGTAGAGAATGCGATCGCGCTCAATCAAGAGCTGCAAAAGCACGGCTTTTCTACTAAAGACGTTAAAAAAGCTAAATAATTCCAAACTTTCGCTAACAATACACAGCCTGGAGAAAATTTTTGTGACCCCAAAAAGTGGTGCATTTCTAGGGATAGCCTGTCTGACGGCGATCGCAGCGGTCGGTTCTATGTTCGAACTCTCATCTGGCGATCCGGACTGGGGCACCGCGCCTACGGCTGTCATTCTTGCCCTTAGTATTCCCGCTGGCATCCTGGCCTTTAGAGCCGCTGTCAGAGACGCCCGCGCCAATATGTAGTCACGCTCTCCAAAAAAACAGCGATAAAAAACCAGAAAAAAGCCCCAGTCCATACCATCAGAACGGGGCTTTCTAGATCAAGTTAGATCGGCATGAGCGCTCAGAGCGCCGCCTATTCGTACAGCCAGGGCTTCATCGCGGGCTCCCAACCGCACAGGCTACTCTCATCAAACCACAGCTTAATTTCACTCTGAGCCGTCTCTGGCGCGTCAGAACCATGAATCAGATTGCGGCCAATGGTTATGCCGTAGTCGCCGCGAATCGTACCCGGCTCCGCCTCTAAAGGGTTAGTCGCCCCAATCAGTTTACGGGCTGACGCGATCACGCCGTCGCCTTCCCAAACCATCGCCACTACCGGCGCAGAGATAATATAGTCCACCAGTCCTTTAAAGAAAGGACGCTCTTTATGCACAGCGTAGTGGGCTTCGGCTAGCTCCCGAGAAACCGCCATCTGCTTGAGACCCACCAGCGTAAACCCTTTGGTCTCAAACCGGCTGATGATATCGCCTACCAGTCCTCGCTGTACCCCATCGGGCTTGATCATAATAAAACTTTTTTCCACTGCTAAGCGCTCCTAAAATTGCGTCTGCGAGTAAACCTTTCCTATGCTCAGCAACTGAGGTCGCTTTGTAAAGCCCTACCGGGCAAAGAGTCAGTAAAGTCGTTATCTAAAGACAGTGTTATCTAAAGACAGTGAGGTTGAGAACGCTCCACTATCCGCGCACCGCTGGTACTTCTATGGTGATGACCGACTCAGATTCGCTGTCGTTGCTGCGGCCCCTGACGGTGGGCAGTTCAACGGGCCGCTCAACCGATAGCTGCGTCGCATCGCTTTCTAATCCATCTGTAGTTGACTGGGCTGATACGGGAGGCTGATGAGCACCGCGCTGCGAAAGCTGGCGGAGCGTTCGAATTTGCTTAGCATTAGCCCATGCGGCTTGGGCTTTTTCTGCGCGAGTGCGCTCTACATAGACTCTCTCGGCATGGGCCCAAGCGACTTCTGCTTGAGAGTTGCTGTGGTGAGGAATGCCGTCATGCACAGTCGCTATATTAAAGACATAGATAATGTCACCGCGCAGCGTCGTCTCAAAGTAAGCCGAAAAAGCCTGAGCTTGAGTATTGAGATAGGCTTGAGCTGCTGTGCCATCAAGTCGGCTGTACATGGCAAAGTCGAGAATGCTAATGCGACCTTGTTGCCGTTGTAATAGCTGGTAGAACTTAGCGTTTAGCCGGGCGTGCTGCCGCTGCCGCTGCCTGTGTCGTCGCTGTTGCTGTTGCCATAGCCAGTAGGTTGCCGCCCCTAATCCGGAGATTGCTAATACCGGTAGCAGCAGCCGCAATAGCAAAATCACAACTAGGCTGAGCAGACCTAACCCTAGTGCTAAGCGAGATTTGATCTCAAGGTCAGAATGAGATGGCATTGAATCTATTCGATTAAAGGTTTCAAAAAGCTGCTCCTGTACTCTAGTCGTAAGGGCGAATATTGGCTACCAATAATTTATAAGGATTAGTTTAGTCAGCGTCGGTTTGGCTAACGGCTAGCTTCATCGGTAGCGTCCGCAAATATCTTATAGGCAGCGATCGCAATTCTCTCTAGGTCTTCATCCAGTAGCGGCGGCCACTCTACCCGGCTGGTGCGGCTAACCTCAAACAGGTTGCGGCTTTCGTAGGCGACCAAAAAAAGCGCATGCGCTAGCTCACGATTGAGCGAAGATAATCCTTTCAAGCTGTCTTGAATGACTTTGAGGGCCAGTAGCAGCGTGGTCACCTGCCCAGGTACCGGCGGCTTACCCTGGCGTAACCGGCCCAAAAAAGTATCGTCGGTTTCGTACTGGGGTAGAGTTTGGCTGGCGAGCACCTGACGAGCCGTTTCAAAGTCCATCGATCCGAACGCCTGAATCTCAACGTAAAAATGTAGCAATGCAGGGCAAATGGGGCACCCTGTAGCTATCTAATCAAAACCTGTTGAAGTCATTTAGGCAAGTTTTACAGAGAATTCATCCTTCAGCGGGTGAACTGCCTAAGAACCGAGTCAGACTGGTATAACTTGGTGCTGGCGCTGCCTACTGGTGCTGTGCCTCCTCGTGTGCTCCCCCGAGTTTTCTCTATGACCTACGCTCGCGCATCTGTCCCCGTTCCATTCGTCGATCTTGCCTGGCAGCATCGACCGCTCCAATCAGACATTCTGGCTATTGTAGAAGCGGCTCTAGATCAAGATAACTATGTCCTCGGTCAGCCGGTTGCCGAGTTTGAATCGGCCTTTGCCAGCGCCTGTCATAGCGCTCATGGGGTGGGTGTCGGCTGTGGAACTGATGCGATCGCCCTCGGACTACGGGCCTGTGGCATCTGCGCTGGAGACGAAGTCATCCTACCGGCCAATACTTTTGTGGCAACGCTGATCGGGATTGTGCGCACAGGGGCGATTCCGGTCTTTGTCGATTGTGATCCGCAGACGGCGCTGATCGATTTGGCGGCAGCAGAGCGAGCGGTTACGCCTAAAACTCGGGCCATTGTCCCCGTTCATCTCTATGGGCAGATGGTCTCACCAGCGGCGCTGCTCGATCTAGCTAAGCGCTACAATTTGATTGTTTTTGAAGATGCAGCCCAGGCTCATCTGGCTGAGCGCGAAGGCTATCGGGCAGGCTCAGTCGGGCTAGCAGCCGCTTTTAGCTTTTATCCGAGTAAAAATCTGGGCGCTCTGGGCGATGGCGGCATGTTGGTGACCCAGCAGGCGCTGGTGGCGCAAACGGTGCGATCGCTGCGCAATTATGGGGCTACTCGTAAGTATTTTCACACCGATCCGGGCGGCGTTAACAGCCGATTGGATACTATACAAGCAGGAGTCTTGCAGCTCAAGCTGCCCTATCTAGAGGCATGGAACCGCGATCGCAACCGCCTCGCTGCCTATTACGACCAGGCGATCGCCCCGCTTGCTGACTATGGCCTCATCCCAATCAAAAACAGCAGCGGCTTGGGCCATGTCTATCATCTTTACGTTTTGCGGGTCACCACCGACTGTCCTATAGACCGCACCGTCCTCCAGCTAGAGCTGAACAGCCAAGATATTCAAACCGGCATTCACTACCCGACGCCCTGTCACTTGCAGCCTGCCTTTCAGTCTTTAGGTCATGGGCCAGGCGACTTTCCTCACGCCGAGACACTCAGCCAGGAGATTTTGTCATTACCGATGTATCCTGGCCTGACTACAGACCAAATTGACCAGGTTGTCAGTGTGATTAAGGCGGCGATCGCCGCTGCGCCTGCAACTGCTACAAACCTAACCGCGTAGCCTTCTTAACGCCTTGTTAATGCCTGAGTACCTGACAATCGCCCACTTAATTCTGGCTAACTCCCCATGCTAGTTTCTAAACCTAAACTATCGCTGCCGCTTGAAGGCGTCATGCTCGGCCTGATTGGCATTCTCTACGGGCCTCTGCTATGGCACTGGGTAGATGGCTGGCTGAATAAATCCATCAGCATCCAACATGAGTATTTCAGTCATGGCCTGTTAGGGATTCCGTTTGCGGCCTATTTGGTTTGGGAGCGGCGAAACGCCTGGCACAAGCTACCATCTCAGATGCACTGGCTGGCCTTTCCCCTGCTGCTGCTAGCGGCATCATTTTATAGCAGCGGTCTGGTCGATCTTATGAATTTGTCGCTGCCGCTGCTGCTAGCGGGTCTAGCCTTGGTACTCAAGGGCAGGGCAGGGTTCAGGCTCCAGTCGTTTCCCTGGCTGCTGCTGCTGCTGGCCACGCCGACCCAACTGCCCTATCTAATTGAGCCTTATGTCTTACCCTTGCAAGGTTTCATCGCGTCCGTAGCCGGTTTCATCTTGCAGCAGTTCGGTGTAGATGTTCAGGTCGATGGCATTTATCTATCTGTGAGCAATCAGCTCGTCGAAGTCGCCCCCCACTGTGCAGGCTTGAAGATGCTATTTACCAGCCTCTACATGGGCCTAATACTGGTTTATTGGACAGGACTTAACCGCTCCCGACTCAGAACCGGTCTCTTCTTCACCGGCATTGTTGCCATTAGCGTTGCAGGCAACATCATTCGCAATGCCGCCCTAACGTTTTTTCACGGCGCTCAGATGACCAGAGCCTTTGACTGGCTGCACGAAAGCTGGGGCGGCGACCTTTACTCAGCAGCCACACTAGGAATGCTGATTGTCCTCATTCGACTGCTGGAGCAGTATGCACCCACTAGCCTCAGGTTAAGCACTGCCGCACCTAGTCGTGGGGCGCTCTCCGCCCCCTTTAAAAAATCGTCTGCTGATCCAGATAAACCCGCTGACACCCCTAACGACATCCAGCCTCATCGGCCCCGCCCCGATTATTTCTAGTGCTGCCTCTTTGTTGAATCTGTAGCCGCCTGCGAAAAGCGAGTTCTCCCTGTGTCTTCTATCCTTCCCGACCAACGTCCTCAGCGCTCCGCCAAAAATTCCACCAAAAATTCCGCTATCAAGTGGGTTGTTGTTGCTGGCCTGGCACTATTTATAGCCGTGAGCGCCCTGCCGCGCTATTTTTCTAGCTGGCCTTGGGCAACGCCGCCTCAGCTACCTCATCAGAGCGCTTTACAAGCTATCCGAGATCAAGGCATCTCACTGCCTGGCTGGGTGACTCTTGAACAGGTCAAAGATAAGCTAGGCGGCAAAACCTGGTCTATTCAAAAGCTATCACCAGCCGCTGACGATGGCGGCCTGGCCACCCCTGAGAAAGGTGCTCACGATGTCGCCGTCTCATCATCTGTTTTTTTGCTGCTGCGTCCGCAGATATGGGAAGCCGATCAGCCGGAGGTTGAATGGCTAGATATCAAAGGATCTCAACACTGGACTACAGACTCTCGCCAAAAGATATCCTTTGGCGTACCGGCTAATTACTCAGAAAAATCTAAAACTGTCCGGATCAGCAGTGATTTCTTTCGTGCATGGAATCAGGGCCAAACCTACGCAGTCTTGCAGTGGTACGCTTGGCCTACCGGCGGCAGTGCGTCTCCGGCGCGATGGTTTTGGGCCGATCAAAAGGCGCAGTGGAGTCGCTACGAGAGAATGCCTTGGGTGGCCGTCAGCATCTGGTTGCCAATTGCGCCGCTAAGCGATATTACGCCGCATCTAGCCGACCTAGAATCTCTGGGAAAAACTTTACAGCAAGCGCTACTGCAAAGCGTCTTCACCTCGGCCTCTGTAGAGATGCCTACAGGCAGATTGAGTGGCTCTGGGCCTAGAGCTTAGCTCAAATACTGAGCCCAAGCCGACTGTTTATTTTGTCTAGATGACGCTATTGTCCTAGCTTATGTTGATTTGATAATAAAGCGAAAAAACTCTTAGAGATGTGCGTTTTTTAACACTATATTTTACGTGGGTTCGTAAGATGTATTGACCACTGCAAGTCGCGCTTATGGCGCACACCAGTCCGCTCAAACAGCTAACAAAAATATTTTGCTTGCCAGCTTCCCTGTCAGTCATTACTAAGCAGTTATGAATAACGGTCTATCAGGTTTCAATAGCGCTATCACGTCTCGGTCTATCTTGCCCCAGACAGCCCAAATAATCACCTTCTCTGCCCGCTGGCTAGCCGGTACGCTATGTATTACCAGTCTCCTTGGCAGTGCTATACCAGCTCAGGCACAGGTGGATTTGCCAGCGCTGCCTCCGGCAGAGCCAATGGCCCCCGGTGCTACCCCTGTTCAGAATGAGGCTGCTCCGGCTGAGCGATCGCCTCGGGGAGAGGGCTTGGTAGAGCAAGTACCTAGCCTGCCGCCTCAGGTTGGGCCTCGGTTTGAACGACCGCTGATAGAGCCTAATACCGTTGTTAGGCCCGCTAATCTAGAGCCGACTTTTGACGGCTATCACCTCGGGCCGGGAGACACTATCTTTGTAAGTGTACAGCGCTATCCTGACCTCAGTTTTGAGGCTACACTTGACTTGCAGGGCAACATCATTGTGCCTATTCAAGGCGCAGTGCCATTTGAGGGGCTGACCCTAGCGGAAGCCGCAGACCGACTTCGGCTAATTTACGATCAGTACGTTGTTATTCGCGATCTGCGCGACGTTTCAATCACGCTGGTGGCTCAGCGCGGGGTCGAAGTGACTATCCTAGGGGCTGTGCAGCGGCCCGGCTTTTATCCTCTCACTGACCCGAGTGTTGCTACGGCTTTGCTAACTGCTGGTGGCGCAACCCGCACGTCTGACCTACGGGCTATTCAGGTACAGAGGCAGCTGCGGCGAGGTGGCGGTACTGTCGAAGAAACGGTCAACGTCGATTTGTTTACCCCGCTAAAAGAGGGCAGCCCGCTACCGGACGTTCGCTTAGAAGATGGCGATGTTGTCGTCATTCCTGAGCTAGATCCTAGCCAGCTAGATGAGTATGATCGCTATCTGGTTGCTCGATCTACCTTAGCTCAGCCTATTATTAACGTGCGCTTCCTCAACTACGCGGGAGGCCGAGGTGGGATTGGTACGCTCAATCTCAATAACGGTAGTACATTTATAGATGCAGTGTCGCTATTAGGGGTCAACCCAGACACTGCAAATCTAGGTGATGTAGCGCTGATTCGCTACGATCCGGAAACAGGCCGAGCAGTCACCGTTAGTCTGGATGCAAAATCTGCCATTCAGGGCGATGTCACCCAAAATCCGCCTTTAGAAGACAGCGATATCGTGGTGGTGGGTCGTAACCTCATTGGTCGGGTATCGTTTGCCCTGAGAACCATTTCTCAGCCGTTCCGTGATGTCTTTGGCTTTACTAGCTTCTTTGAAGACATCTTTAACGACAATAACAACAATAATAATAGGAACTTTTTCCGTTAGCTAAGGCTGCTTTTATTCAGTCTTCTGGCTTTGCCATTATTTCTCTAACTAACCTTTTTTGCTTTTAGTTTGCAGTCGATTTTTGCCCCCTGCCCTCTCGCTCACTGACCTCTTTGAAGTAGTACCATGGCATCCCCTTTTATTAAACGCTATTTGCTCGCGCTAAATCGCTATAAGTGGCCGGGTTTATTCACTTTTTTGTCTATATTAGGGGCTTCTAGTGTGGTGGCTTTTCAGCCAGAGCCGCCGCAAGAGTACTACTCAGAGGGTGTGCTAGTTAATAATTCGCCGCTGGTCGCTTTTTCAGATACCAGTGAACAGGTGCAAAATCAGGGACTGGGTATCATCAATGAAGATCTGCTGCTCTCTGATGTTTTACTCAATGAGGTGTCTGCTGAACTGCGATCGCTGGGTATTGAGCTCACTCCCGAAGAGCTAGTTGCCAACACGCGGATTGCCGTGGTCTCGCCCGACAAGGAAGAAAGTAACCCAGGCCTCACTCAAAAGGTGACGGTGCGCTTTGCGGGGCAAAATCCTGAAGTGACTGAAACCGTCTTAAATGTGATGTTTCAGGCAATGGTAGAGCTAAGCCAGGCCACCAACCGCGCCCGGCTAGGGGCAATCACCGCAGAGCTCAACAAGCGTTTGCCCGCGATTGAGTCTGAGCTGCGCGAGACTGAGCAGGCGCTAGAAGCCTATGACCGCATTGAAGGGCCGGCCATTCAAGCTTCTATTGATGGCAGTCTGCTGAGCGGCATCACCGGCAGTCAGCAGGAGCAGCGCAACAACCTGATTACGCTGGCCGGGATCGAGGCGCAGATGCGCAGCATTCAGTCTCAGCTAGGGATGACGCCTGACCAGGCTTACGCATCATCGGCGCTGAGCGCGGATCCGTTAGTGGCTCAGCTACGAGCACAGATTTCTGAAACGGAAACTCAGCGAGCGCTGCTGAGAAGTCAGGGACGCCGAGATAGCTTTCCGGCTGTAGCAGAACTCAACAACAATTTGGCCACCTATCAGCAGCTTTTGCAGCAGCGGGCCTCAGAGGTGCTCAGAGGCGATGGCAATGTCGCGCCGATACCGAGCGGCACCCAGACTAATCTAGATCCGGCTCGGGCCGCGCTGGCAAACCAGCTAGTAACGCTGGATACTCAGCGAAATGCCTTGCTCAGTCAGCAGCAGGTGCTAGGCCAGTCAGCTCAGGCCCTTCGGCAACAGTATGCTGACTTACCTAACAAACAGCTAGAGCGCAATCGCTTAGAGCAGCAGGTGGCGCTACGACGAGCGCTGTATGACCGCTTGCAGGCGAGCCGGGTCGATGCGGAAGCTGCCGCTGCTGAGACGGTGAGCAGCTTGACGGTGTCTAACCCGCCGTTCACTGTGCCCCGTGAGCAAGATCAGCCTGCGCCGATGGTCATTTTGCTAGCAGGGGCACTGACCGGCCTGATTGCAGGTGGCGGTGTGGTCTATCTGCTCGATATGCTCGATGGTACGGTGCGCACTGCTGAAGAGCTAGAGGAGATGCTGCAAGCCCAGGAAGTGCCTATGCTGGGCATTATCCCGGCAATGAAGACGCGCTCTGCTAGAGCTGTGCCCATACTGGTACAGCCTGATTCGATCTACCACACCAGCTATGAGCGGCTTTTGAGTCGGCTGCGCTTAGTGGGCAATGAGGAAAGCCCGATTGGGCCTCGGATGATTGTGCTGACTAGCACACGCGCTCAGGAAGGAAAGAGTGTGAGTGCGTATAATTTGGCGATCGCCTCTGCCCGAGCCGGTCGGCGTACTCTGCTAGTGGAAGCCGATTTAAGGTCGGGTTCTAAAGCCGAGATATTGGGGCTGAGCATCGACCCACAGATTACTTTAGAGCCACTACGCTACTACAGTGGACAGGTCGGCAATAACGCTCAGATGGTCTCTCAGGTTGAGAACCTATACGTTTGCCCGTCGCCAGGCCCGCAGCGTCAGCCTGCTGGCATTATCGAATCTAGCGAGATGCAGCGCTTCTTAAAAGATGCTCGCTCTCGCTTTGATATGGTGGTTTTAGACACTCCCTCGCTGACTCGCTGCGATGATGCCCTATTGCTAGAAGAGCAAACCGATGGGATTGTGCTGGTTGCCCGACCGGGCATTACCGAGAAAGCTGTGCTTGAGACAGCTATTGAGGAGCTAGAGCTGAGCGACGAGGTGCGCCTGTTGGGCGCTGTGGTCAATGCCGCGAGTATGAGTACTGCGCAAGCCACGGACTTGAGCGATAGAGCAGTAGACGAGCCGCTTACGCTGTCTCGTGAGCCAGAATTTAGCGGTGCGCCATCTGGAAGAATCGACTTCTAGCCGTTAGTTCCTAGCCGTTGGTCTTTAGTTAATCTCTAGTGTCAGAGCTGTGTTCAGCAGGTCTTGATCAGGCCCCGCTGAACTCAGAGGCGATCGGCAAGCGTGGGAATAATTTTAGGCAGTTACATCGTCGTAGGCTAAGCTGTGGCTGGCAGCGCTGCCCTGATCTATTCTGGTCGGGCTGACGCGGCTTTGTGTGTAACCAGATTCCTACTATTGAAGAGATGACAACTTACTACTACGTGGTGGCCAGCCAGCGCTTTTTGCTAGAAGAAGAACCCTTTGATGAGGTTATAGAGGAGCGCCATCGCCACTACCAATCGCAAGAAAGAGAAATTGACTTTTGGGTAGTCAAGCAGCCTGCTTTTTTAGAAGCGCCCGAACTGGCCAAGGTTAAGGCTAGCTGCCCTCAGCCATCGGTAGCTGTAGTCTCTACAAATCAGACGTTTATAACTTGGCTAAAGCTGCGCTTAGAGTATGTGGCAATGGGTGAATTTGAAGCGCCCTCGGCTGCTATTCCAGAGGCGCTCGCCTCCTTGGAAACGGCGGCTTAAGGCAGTTTGCTAAGCCCCTTTTACGCCTACCTTCTACAATTAGCCATGCTATCTTATCGTCTGTTTTGGTTTATCTGCTTGCTTGGTACGGCGCTCAGCTATCCGCTGTTGCAGCCGCTGCGGGCCACAGCACAGTCACAGCTACCGGTTTGTCCGCCGCCTGCGAGTCAGGAATATTTGCTGCTAGTCAGGGGTGAGACAGAAGCGGCGCGAGCTCAGATTGCCTCGATTTTACCGCCTGACAATACGGTATTGGTTTGTCAGTATTTGGACGAGGTAGTGGTGCGGGCAGGTGGGTTTGTCCGTTTAGAGACAGCCAATGCTTGGGCGACATATATGACTACAGTGGCAGGCTTTGAAAGCTTTGTTTCTAGACCTACAGTAGAGCAGCCGGCAACAGCTGCTTCTGCCGCCACTGAGAGCGACGGCGGTGGTGATGACGGTAGCGGTGCTACTTACCAGCCTCGAAAATTAGGGGCTGGCTATGCGGTGCTTGTAGAGTATGGTGATCGCCCGGAAGTGGCGACAGCAGTGAGCCAGGTGGTCAGACCAGTTGGCTTAGCGGTTTATCAGCAGCGGGCCTATTTGTTGGCTGACTACACAGGAGACGCTGATAGCGCAGCGATGACTTTGCAGCGGTTGAGCGATGCTCAGCTAGGGGCTATTTTGGTAGATGCTCAGCAGGTAGTGCGGCTATCTTCAGAGGTGGCTCGCTAAGGTTGGGCTGAAGGTTGGGGCGGGGCGATTCTTTTTGCGATCATCACCAGCCTAAGCAGCGGGCGCGGCCAACCAGGCGATGACTACACCTAGCGCGGAGCCGACAATGACTTGAACAGGGGTATGGCCTAGCAGCTCTTTGAGCCGATCTTGGTTGAATTCGGCATGTTCTTGAAATAGCTCATCCAAAATTTGGTTGAGGACTTTGGCCTGCTTGCCCGCTGCCTGTCGAACGCCTGCTGCGTCGTACATGACAATGACTGCAAATACTGAAGTGACCGCAAAAGCGGGCGTGTTCCAGCCGATAGTTTGCCCAACGCCGCAGGCTAGCGCGGTGACTAGGGCGGAGTGAGCGCTGGGCATTCCTCCAGTTTCTACTAGCACTCGGGGATTAATAGAGCGGTGCTGAGCAAACTCAACAATTAGCTTCAGGGCTTGAGCGGTGATACAGGCAACAAGGGCTACCCACAGTACGTGATTTTGAAAAATTTGATTGAAGTCCTGCATGAGTCAGTAATACGGGCCGGTAGGCGGACAATTGGTGAAGGCCAAGCTCAGTGGGTGCGGGTATCAGTGGGTGCGGGCCGTGATGTAGTTAGCGATCGCCATCAGCGGCAGCGCCCTGTGATCAAAGCCAGCGAGTTCGGCGTTGGCCTCGCTCACGAGCTGCTGAGCTTTGCGCTGTGAGGCTTCTAAGCCCCACAGACTTGGGTAGGTGGCTTTTTGCGCGGCGACATCTTTACCCACCGTTTTACCCAGCGTTTCTGCGGTAGAGGTGATATCAAGTACGTCATCAACGATTTGAAAAGCCAGCCCAATCCGCTGGGCATAGCGGCTAAGACGCTCTACGACAAATGAGTCAGCCCCAGCCAAAATCGCTCCGGCGGTCACTGAGACCTCTAGCAGCGCCGCTGTTTTGTGCATATGAATATAGGTGAGGGTCTGTTCATTAACGGCGGTGCCTTCAGAGGCAAGATCGACGATTTGGCCGCCTACCAGCCCATCTGCGCCGACCGCTTTGCCGAGCTGAGCGATTACTTGCAAAATTTGCTGAGGCTGAGCGCCACCTTGACCCTGAGGCGTTTGGGTAGCAATGAGTTCAAAGGCGTAGGCTAGCAGTGCATCTCCGGCTAAGACGGCGACATCCTCGCCGTATACCTTGTGGTTAGTGAGCTGGCCCCGACGATAGTCGTCATTGTCCATCGCTGGCAAGTCGTCATGAATGAGCGACATCGTATGCACCATCTCTAGGGCGCAGGCGGTGGGCATTGCGATCTCAGGGTCAGCGTCAAGCAGCTCACAGGTGGCCAGACATAAGATGGGTCTGAGTCGCTTACCGCCCGCCATCAGCGAATAGCGCATTGCCTCATAGATGGTTTCAGGGTAGACCACTGGCAGAATGCTATTGATGGCTGCTTCGACCTGTGTGCGCCGGTCAGCTAAATAGCTTTTGAGATCAAAGGTGCTAGGGCTGTCAAGATTTGTAGTCACCATGGGAGGCTAGTGGAGAGGTTGAGTTTTAAGCGATAGATTTGATTTGCAGGCGATCGCAATAGCTAGCAATCGTATTTTCTAGCAGCATGGTTACCGTCATCGGGCCGATCCCGCCGGGCACCGGGGTAATCGCCGCCGCAACTGGTTCGACTGCGGCAAAATCGACATCGCCAACGAGCTTGGTTTTACGACTTTGAAGATCGGCTGCTAGGTCGGGCACCCGGTTGATCCCGACATCAATCACAGTTGCGCCCGGCTTGACCATGGCTTTGCTAACAAAGTTGGGAATGCCAACAGCTGCTACTAGAATATCGGCTGAGCGTGTGACTTCAGCTAAATTCTGGGTTTTTGAATGGGCTAGAGTGGGGGTCGCATTGGCGGCCAATAGCAGCAGCGCCATTGGTTTGCCGACCAAAATACTGCGTCCTAGCACCACCGCCCGTTGCCCGGCTACAGGGATATGATAAGCATCAAGCAGCCGCATAATGCCAGCGGGCGTGCAGCTGCGCAGACCCGGCTCGCCTCTGACTAGCCGACCGAGGTTAATCGGATGCAGGCCATCGACATCTTTTTCAGGATCAATCAGGTTGAGCAGCGCTGTTGCCTCTAAATGGTCTGGCAGCGGTAGCTGCACCAAAATACCGTCTACCTGTGGGTTTTGATTGAGAGCCAAGATCTCATCGGCGATCGCCTGCTGCGAACTATCAGCTGGCAAGTGCTTGCCTAGCGAAGCGATGCCCATACGCTCACAAGCTTTTTCTTTATTGCGCACATAGGCCATGCTTGCAGGGTGATCTCCCACCATCAGCACCGCTAATCCGGGTGGTCTGCCATAGTCGGCCTGCCACGCTTGAATACTGGCTAGACGGTCGGTTTGAATCTGGTTTGCGAGCGCTTTCCCGTCGAGGAGTTGAGCCATAATGTTAGAATCAGCAGACCTCACGTCAGAGAGGCTGAGTAAGCAGCGAGGGCGGGCGGGCAGGGACTCATCATGACCAAAGCAGTTGTATGAGAGTACTGAAACCAGATTACCAAAGCGCTGTAGAAAAAGTCTGATTTGGTTGGGTCTTTCCCCGATGTGTTTCCTCTGATGTATTTCTGCTGGAGTCTTTGTTCGAAGAGGGTTGGTTTGCAAGGTGCTGGTTCAAGAAGTCCTTACCCGTCGTGGGAGCATTTGTAATGAAGCCTCGTTTTTGGCTGCCTAACATCGTCAGCAGGATGGGCCTGCGCTCAGTTCAGCGTCAGTCAGTTTTGCTGCTTTGCGGCTTGATCCTCAGCGGCTGCACCGCAACTGAAATGCAGCTAGAAGCGCCACTCGACACGCCCCTTCCCTTGCCCGCTATTCTGCCTGGTCGGTCGGCGATCGCCATCGACTCGCTAGCGGTTGACAAACAAGATGAAACTGTCGTCATCACAGGGACAGTTTCCCGGCGAGTTCCCCTTCTAGAAGGCTGGCTTTATCTGTTGCAGGATGAGACGGGCAGTCTCTGGGTGATGACCCAGCGCTCAGCCGCGCCTGAAGTGGGTGAGCAAGCGATCGTAGAGGGGCTAGTCCGCTACGAACCTATTGCGGTCGAGGCTATTGACGCCAGTGAAGTTTACTTAGAAGAGCAGTCCTATCGCCAGACAGACGGCTAGCCGGAATGCCTATTTACTCGGAGCATCCAATTACCCACACCAGCTTTGGGCTGATTGATCAAGAAGTGGGCTGCCATCACTTCACTGCCGCCGAGTACGCAGTGGTGCGGCGCGTAATTCATACCACTGCTGACTTTGACTTTGTGCAGCTGATGCGTTTTAGCGGTCAGCCCTTCAACGCAGCTATGGAGGCATTTCAAAAAGCTCAGCCGGTGGTGACTGATGTGTCTATGGTGGCGGCGGGCATTGGCACGGTGGCCGCTAAAACCTGGCAGTCTCCAGTTGTGATAGCGGTACAGCAGTCTGAGGGCCTACTTGCCCAAACGCCCTCTATCCAAACGTCCTCTATCCAAACGCTAGTCACAAAGACTCGTAGTGCTGACGGTATGCAAGTCTGCGCTCGCGCCTATCCGGAAGCTATCTTTGCTGTCGGCAACGCGCCCACAGCGCTGCTGGCCCTCTGTGAAGAAATTGCCCGCAGTGACTGTCGGCCCGCGTTAGTAATCGGGGCCCCTGTCGGCTTTGTCAACGTGGTGGAATCCAAGCAGGCGCTGGCCGAGCTAGCGGTGCCTTACATTTTGGTGGCCGGACGTAAGGGAGGCTCCGCAGTCGCAGCGGCTATCTTAAACGCGCTGATGATTTGGGCCTGGGAGCAGTCGCTGTGAGGGTGCCTAAATGCAGCTGATGCCAAACCAGTCTGAAGCTGATCAGCCATTGCCGGTTATTCAGGTAGTCGGCGTGGGGCTCTCCGGTGCTAGCAGCCTATCGACTAGCGTTCTGAGCCTGGTAGAGTCAGCCACCCTTCTAGTGGGCGCTCAACGTCACCTTGATGCTTTTAAGCGGCATGATGCGGCTGTAGAATCTTGGCCTCTGGGCAATTTTACGCAGGTGTTTGCTGACTTGCGATCGCGCCTCCAAACCCATCCTGAGACTCGCCCGGTCGTATTGGCATCGGGCGACCCGCTATTTTTCGGCGTCGGGCGACTGCTGCTGGCGCTGTTTCCGGCTGAGCAGCTGGTCTTTCATCCACAGGTTAGTGCGATGCAGCTAGCGTTCAGCAGGCTGAAGCTGCCCTGGCAAGATGCCACGCTAGTGAGCGTTCACGGGCGAGGCGAGCAGCCGCTAATGCAGCCGCTAAAACGAGGCGATGCCAAAATTGCTGTACTGACCGATAGCGTTTTTACCCCTGGGGCGATCGCTGCTCTGATCACCGCGCTCGATTTGCCGGTGCGCTATCAGCTATGGGTCTGTGAAAATCTAGGCGATAATGAGCGTGAGCGGCTCAGCGTATACTCGCCCGTTCAATCTGAGCAGCTTCAGCAGCAGACCTTTGCGCCCCTGAATGTCGTCGTGCTGCTACGTCAGCCAGATGAGGTAAATAGCGCGGCTCCCCTAGCGCGCCTACCGCTAATTGGCCTCCCGGACGCCGCTTTCAAAGGGTTTCCTGATCGCCCCACGCTGATGACTAAGCGAGAGATTCGGCTGCTGATTTTAGGAGCTCTAGCGCCTTTAGATGGGCAGACCATTTGGGATATCGGTGCAGGTACCGGATCAGTCAGCATAGAGATCAGTCGGCTGTGTCCCAATGCCCAACTTTACGCCATTGAAAAGACGGCCATGGGGGCAGCGCTGATTGAGCACAACGCGCAGCGCCTGGCGATCGCTCCCATTAACATCGTTCACACACAGGCTCCCACAGCATTAGACGCCCTACCGCAGCCAGCGCGAGTCTTTATCGGCGGCAGTAGCGGCCAGCTCACAGCCATTCTCGACCTGCTAAATCACCGAATGCTAACAAATTCAGCTAATCCCAATGCCCTACCAGATGCTCGTATCGTTCTAGCCTTAGCAACCGTAGAACACCTCAATCAGGTCATCAGCTGGATAAAGTCAACACCGGTAGACACCTGGCACTATCAGCTCACTCAAATTAACATTTCGCGCTCTTTGCCCATCGGGTCTCTCACTCGATTTTCGCCGCTGAATCCAGTGACCTTAGTGACACTATTCCCACGAGCTACCCAATCGGCCTGATAGCGCTACTCATCTGCCCCATCAATAGTCATCTTTGTTGTGACCGAGCTGTTCGAGCTTGATATGCTTATAGCCCAGCTTGATTTGAAACTCATCGCCGGGCTTGAGACCCATTTCTTGAGTGTAGGTAGAGCCGATAACAATCTGACCGTTTTTATGAACACTCACCCGATACGTTGGTTCGCGTCCCCTACCGTCTTTCAATCCTTCAGGATTCAAAGAGATACCCTTCGCCTCTAAGAGAGCATTGTAAAAATCAGCCAAGTTAGCCCGAACTTGATTATCTTTTGTCAGCGTGTAATAGCCACACCCCTGTGCCCTTTCTCTTTTAGATAGGTGAGCTAACTCGTCAAACCTTTGAAGCAGTGCTTTCCCCTTTAACGGCGCAATTTTTTCAGCCATGGTCTTTGAACGTTCAACGCTTGAAAGTTTACAAAAAGTTCTGTGAAAATACCGCCCGCCTGAAATGATTCACGCGAGCTCACAAAAAGATCTTTTATAACCGAAAAAGCTAATAGAAACTAAAGTGCAGTCAATAGAAATTCACATCAGCATCGACATGTAATTTCAACCTCTAGCATAAAGACTGAGACAAACAGGTTGCCATAGTGGCTTGTTGCCTTCAGTGTGCTTTTGATTCTTCTGCTTAAGCCATGCTTTACTGTTTTAAAGCGAATGTTCTAACTTTTTACTATTATTCTAGTTGCTTTAGGTTATATCTTTAGATGCTAGCGAGCAACTTATTAGTTTATCTATCTCTTATAGAAGAAACTGTCTATCAAAGCATACTAGATCCTAATAGCGATTTTTTTGGAGTTCTCATCAATGCTCTTAGCCAGTGGCCTCCATCTCGATAAACACAGTCTGAAAATATCAGAACCTGTGTAGGGCCACTCTAAGGTGTAATAAAATGCCAATACAGATGCAAGCTTATCTATCCAGCTATTTTATGACTACACCACCCTCAAAAGACCAGCCAGCCCAACCAGCGCCGTTAAACAACCCACCGCCTAGCTTTGGATGGACACGATACGCCGAACAGATCAATGGCCGGTTTGCTATGGTTGGCTTCGCTGCTTTGCTGATAACAGAGCTTTTAACCCACCAAGACTTCTTTACGTGGATAGGGCTTCGCTAGGTATGCCGACAGTCCTAGACAGTGCCCCGACGATAGCCACTAAAAAAGGAGCAAAGTGTATCAATACACCTTACTCCTCAACCAGCAAAGGCTTGTCAGATGAGCCCTGTCAAAATTAATATACCCGATGGGTGAGCCAGCTTACGCGCCCACAGTCTATCCCATCAACGCTGCTACGCTATGCATCGTGAGACCAGATCTATCAAAGCTATGAAATCTCAGAATAGACTTACGCCAAACCTGTGTTTGCGCCCTGACGACCGGTAGCCAGCTCTACTTTAACAATGGTACCGCCCATCTTTTGGATGCGCTGCTGCTCTTTAAACCAGTTGTCATAAGGAACTAGCTTCGTAAAATAGGTGTTCTGTAGTTCGCGCTGAGTGCGAATCCTGGTCTGGCTAGGAACGCAGGCAGTCACTTTAAACATTCGCATAATAAGGGCCTCTCTGGTATCTCAAACCTAAACTTTAATCGAAATTCAAACGCTATCTAGAAGTCTAAAAAGTCAATGCTAACCGACCAAAGCCTCTCAGGTAATAAGAAGGATTAACGCCTTCTGCTGATAAGCCTTTAATTTTCTAACACTCACCCCAGACTCCTAGACAGAGAAAGTTAGGATCATCAAAAATCAATGAATCCTATTCTGATGGAGGCTGATCAGCTCACATATAGAGCTTAATCAAACTCAAAGTAGACTAACTGCCTACTAGCTTAAGCCAGAGCAGATATAGTCGAAGTATACGCCCATCTCTTTACCAGCATCAGCGCCAACTAGGCTAGCGGTGACTTCTTTCATCGCCTGAATAGCTTGAACAGTCGCACCAACCGGAACGCCTAGCGAGTTATAGGTTTCTTTCAAACCGTTGAGCACGCGCTCATCCAGAATGGAAGGATCCCCTGCGAGCATCGCATAGGTGGAGTAGCGGAGGTAGTAGTCGAGGTCGCGAATGCAGGCGGCATAGCGACGGGTCGTGTACATGTTGCCGCCGGGACGGGTGATATCGGAATACAGGAGGGACTTAGCCACTGCTTCCTTCACGATTTCGGCAGCGTTGGCACTGATGGAAGTAGCCGCACGAACGCGCAGCTCACCAGTTTGGAAATAAGCCTTGAGCTTATCCATTGAAGACTGATCAAGGTATTTACCTTGAACGTCTGAAGCATTGATAACAGCAGTAATTGCGTCTTGCATGGGTGCGCTTCCTTAAAGTTGACTTTGAATGATGAAAAACGAGGACAGCAAAGGCTTACTGTAAGCCGCCAACCACGTAGTCGAAGTAAGAGGCAGCTTCGGTCGCATCTTCTCCAGACATCATGGAGCCAGCAACGTTCTTCATACAACGAATTGACTCGGCCATCGCAGGGATGGAGGTGCCAAGGGAGTTGTACATTTCGCGAGCGCCGACCAAGCCGATCTCTTCGATTGGGGTAACATCGCCTGCAACCACACCGTAGGTAATGAGCCGCAGATAGTAGTCCATATCGCGAAGGCAGGTTGCGGTCATCTCTTCACCGTAGGCGTTGCCACCGGGGGAGACCACATCAGGACGCTTCTGAAACAGCTGATCGCCGGCTTGCTTGACGATGCGCTCACGGGACTCAGTCAGCACCTGGGCAATGCGTACACGACGCTCACCAGAGGTAACAAAGCCTTTGATGCGATCTAATTCGCCGGGGCTGAGGTAGCGGGCCTCAGCGTCGGCATTCACGATTGACTTCGTGACTATACTCATTAATGGATTCCTCCGAAAGAATAAACCAGATGAGTGCAACTGGCTTTCAAAAACAAATAGCTAAGCTTTAGTCGTCTCATCTCTAAATCTATATGCCAATGCTCTGCAAACTGCTGTGCGGCTTTAAGAGCATTAACTGATAAAAATCGAGAAGAGCACTGACAAATGGCCTACCGTAGAGATTAAAACTTTTCCGCTTGCAAGCAAACAAGATATCAGTTCGTCAGATCTACGCTTTGAGTAAGCTCATCTTGTTTGGCTCGGCTACCTTCCGTAAACATTTTCCGGTATTCCGCTGACCTTCTTAGAGGTTTGGAAATATTTCGTAATAAAGATCCTCAGAAATTGACTTACAGCTGTCGGAACAGCTCAGCAGTCTGCACCGCGCAGAAAAGGGCGCAGTATTTTGCGCCCTTAAACGAGCGTTCAACGATTGGATTTCTTGAGACTAGCGCAGCATCTATTCTCCAGTAGCGCTTGCCATTAGCGGCATTTGCTCTACGGGTGTTGTCGAGTTGGTCGGCTCAAAGCTAGGCACGACAACTTCGTCGCTTTGTTTGGTCAGACGGTTGTAGAGAATCTCAGTGTTGGGGAAATTAGCTGCTGGCAGCGTGGGGAAGCGCCGGTAGGGCACGGTGTCCTCACCAAAATACTGGGCATATTCTGAGGTATCTACCAGGGCTCGGATAAAGCCACGGATCCCTTCAGCTGCCAATATTTTGTTGTACTTGCGAATCTCTCCTTGGTCTTGAGGCGCTCTACCCAGGAAGTGCTTAGTTCCCAACTCAATTACCTTGGTATTGGGATAGGGGGCGTAGAACTCTTTGATATAGAGGCTGGAGTATCCCAATCCCTCAATGAATTCTTTGAGGTTAATCTCACTATTAGCTAGCTTGCTCTCAAGCTCTGAGAACTCACTGGCTTTGATAACGTAGGGCGCAATATCGCGTTCGAAGATCTGCCGGTAGGCCGCTTGCGCCACCGTTTTGACAGCTTTCTTGTCGGCGGTATTCGTAAGCTTGAAGACCTTTTTCTGCTCACGCTGCACGCTCACACCCTGGCGAATGCGCTGCTTTACTTCAGGCATAGGCCGCTCTGTAGACACAGCGCCTAGTTCGATGAAGCGAGGCGTGCTGGGTGCTTCTATCCGAGCGCCAGTATCTTGGATAGAGCCGACTCTGAGCGATCGCATCGCCTGACCCGCTGGCGTCAAATAGCGCTCGTAAGGCACTGTATCTTCGCCAAAGCACTCGGTGTATTCCTGTGAATCGATAATCGCGTCGATCAGTGCGTAGAATCCTTTTTTCGCACAGATGTCGAAGTACTTGTTGGTCTCTTTTCTGCCGTAGGTCGGACGCCCCAGCAAGCGGCGGTGAATAAACTCCACAGCCTTCATCACATACAGCGAAGTCCAATAGCGCTTACGAAAAGTCTCTGACTTAGCAATGGCTCTGACGAAGTCGCGGATGTTGATGTCGCCGGTCTCTAAGCGATTTTCAGCGGTTTTGAGGCGCTGTCCAGCAAAGGCGTCGTAGCCAAGTACCTGACGGTAGACGGCATCGATGATAGTCTTTGTAGACTTTTCGGTGAACTTGATGCTAGCTGAATTGTCGCCTGTAAAGGCATTCTGCTGCATCTTGAAGACTTTTGCCCCTAGAGAACCAGGCGCTTCGGGCCGCGCTGCTGGATTGCTTATCTGGTTATTGATACCTGCGCCCTGGTGAATCAGGATGCGCCGGGTGTCTTTATTAAAGGGAGCTGGGCTGCTGCTAGGATTGCGCGTCTCTTTCGGGAAGATTGCGCCGAACTGAATCTCTAGAGGATCGTTACCTGCGCCGTAAACGTGCTGGTCGGGCAGCGGCTGCTCGTAGGAAGCAAACAGCGTGACAAACTGAGGCACCTTGCGGAAGGGCGCACTGTAGTTAAACAGATCTTGTTGCGCTCCCCAGTTGCGACACTCTTGAGCTTCTTGGCCCAGGCCGCGAATGTAAGGAACGGTCTCTTCGCCAAAGTAGTCGGCATATTCCTGAGAATCGACTAGGGCGTCGATTAGCTTCGGTAAGCCGCCTTCAGAGACGATAGAGAAGTATTTTTGCACTTCTTCTCTAGAGCTAGGCCCACGACCGAGAATATGACGGAAAGCCAGTTCTAGCGCCCGGCTATTGATAAAGGGCTCGTAAAACTGCTTCCGATAGAGGGGCGACTTGGCTAACCGGCGAATGAATTCCTTCATGGAAATCTCGCTATTTTTCACTTTCGACTCCAGATCGGAGATCGACTGTGAGTAGGCGCGGGTGATATCGCGCTCAAATACCTGACGATAGGCGGCCTTGATGATGTCGTTTTTCTCAACCGAAGACAGGCCCGGCTTCATAGCGTATATAGGCCGACGCTCTGAGGCGTTGTAGTAGATCTGCGGTAGCTGTAGCCCTTGGAGGTCTTTTGACTGACGCTGGCGCAGCTTGTCAGAAGGCGTTGGCCCCCGAAATTCAGTAAGCATGACATCGAAGTACTGACGCAGGATGTCTTGAGCGTCTGAGTCGCCTTTGAAGTAGCTAACTGAAGCGCCGCGCATGGTTTGCAGAGCCACTAGGGTCGCTGGTGTGGAGCAGGCGTTTTCGATGATTTCGCGGAGACCGCGTACGTTCACCTTGATGATATTGGGGTCGCCCGCGACGATCGCGTAGGTGAGATAGCGCAAAAACCAGCTCATGTCCCTTAGGGACTTTTGCATGTTGCTAGGGCCATAGCGAGCCACATTGATCGGCCTGAAGCCAGCGGGCGTTGGCCCGACTTCGGGGTTGTTGACTAGCAGGTTGCGAACGCTGTCTAAAATGCCGCCGCTGCTGTTTTTGCTATCGACAAACGTGGAAGTGCCTAGCTTGGTCGATTCTTTTTCGTCTAGCGGCACGCCGCCTCGACTCATCTCCATCGGCGCGTCGCCCGGCTTCTCTAAATATGACAGGGCAGAGCCGCCGGTGAATATGCGGTTGGCCGCCTGAGAGACGATCAGTTCGGAGTATCGAGTGAGGGTCTGGGCGATCGCTACTCGCTTCATGCCTGAACTAAAAAAAGTCTTGAGTTCACCGAGTTCGGTGCGCTCCATATAGCGGTCTTTTTGCTCCGCCTGAGCAATCGTAGAAGCGGGCAGGGTCTGGTAAAGTTGGGGCCGTGCTACAGAGCTGCCGCCACTGGCTGTCACTGTCATGGGTTCTCAAAGACTCCCTATATTAAGAATTAGGACTCGTTAAAAGCAGTTGGTTAGTTGAGGTCTAGTGTTCTCAGAGTAAAACGATTTGGAAAGGCCGCTGCGGTATTGTTAAGAACCGTATTGTTTGCTCGGATACCGTTCTGCGTGAGGGACTGCCAGAACAGATCAAAAATTGCGCAAACCTTTCCTCTGGCAATCATACGAGATCATCTGAACTCTCTGAGAGTAGAGTCAAGTTTTGTAACTTTGCCTGCCGCTAGCCTACCTTCATTTTTGTTTCGCGGGTTTGTCTCATGGGGCGCGGCGGGCGATGCTATGAAGGTGATCTTTAAAATAATGTCTATATTACGTAGCGACTATGGCAGCGTCTTTTTCAGCAGCGCGTTCAGATGCGGCAGTCAGTTCGGCGGTTGCCCAGCTCTATGACACCTATCCCTTTCCGCCGGAGCCGCTGTTAGATGAGGCTCCGCCTGGCTACAACTGGCGCTGGCACTGGTCTTCTGCCTATAGCTTTTGTACGGGCCGCAAGCCGCTTAGCCAGTCGGTGCGAATTTTAGATGCGGGCTGCGGGACAGGGGTCGGCACCGAGTATTTGGTTCATCTCAACCCGGCGGCTGAAGTAGTGGGGATAGATCTAAGTGCAGGGGCGATCGCCGTCGCCACCGAGCGCTGTCAGCGATCTGGCGCAGAGCGAGTGGCGTTTCACAATCTCAGCATTTACGATGTTGATCAGATTCCGGGCGAATTTGACTTAATCAACTGTGTGGGCGTGCTGCACCATCTGCCTGACCCGGTTAGAGGCATTCAGGCCCTGGCTAAAAAACTGGCTCCTGGCGGCATTTTTCACATTTTTGTCTATGCAGAACTGGGCCGCTGGGAAATTCAGCTGACTCAGCAGGCGATCGCGCTGCTGCAAGGCGATCGCCAGGGCGACTACAAAGACGGCGTTCAGGTAGGCCGCACGCTGTTTTCATCGCTGCCCGAGCAAAACCGGCTGCGCCAGCGAGAGGAGACCCGCTGGGCGCTCGAAAATCAGCGGGACGAATGCTTTGCCGATATGTACGTGCACCCTCAAGAAATCGATTACAACGTCGAGACGCTGTTTGATCTGATCGACGCTTCTGGCCTCGACTTTGTCGGCTTTTCTAACCCGCCCTATTGGGATCTGTCCCGGCTGATTGGCACCGCGCCTGATCTAGTCGCTAGAGCCGAGCAGCTTTCGGAGCGCGATCGCTACCGGCTAACTGAGCTACTCGACCCGGAAGTGACTCATTTTGAATTTTTTTTGAGCCGACCACCGCTCAAAAAAACTGACTGGACTGATAGTGGTCTACTGCTGACGGCCATCCCTGAACGCCACCCCTGCATGGAAGGCTGGCCTAGCCGCAGCTTTTTCAACTACGACTATCAGGTCGTGTCGATTACAGAGGCAGAGTTTGCCTTTTTAGAAAAGTGTGTGCCTGGGCAGGGGCGGTCAGTTGCTGATATCCTGCCAGAGAGCGGTTTGTCGATAGATGGGGTGCGATCGCTTCAGATTCGTCAGCTAATTATGTTAGCGCTGCCACAAAACTGATGCTCGCTTTCTGATCAAAACTTTTTTGCTAAGTATTGTTGCCATGATATGATCAGCCTTGGTTTGGCACAGATTAACCCTGTCTTAAACCGACTGGTTTGACGAACTTTTTCCGCATTTTGCCGCTGTGATTTTTGCCGAAAAAACGACCGAAACACCAGAAGACTCCTTAGTAACTGAGGAATCAGACCAGGCCCAGCAGACGCCGGATGCAGTGCTACTGCCGCCGCCGACTGGAACGGCCATGCAAGATTACTATCAGTTGCAGCAATCTCTGCTCAGACTAACGGTTGCCTTCAGTGCGGTAATTTTCCTCTTTGTTTGGGGCTTTTACTCGCTGAACACAGCGCTTAACTATGTCATCGGTGCCTGTACCGGCGTAGTTTATTTGAGAATGCTGGCGAGGAGCGTTGGTAAAATTGGTCGAGAGGCTCCTAAATCGAGCAGCGGTCGGCTAGCTGTCTTAATCGGCGTGCTGGTGGCTTCGACGCAATGGCAGCAGCTATCAGTGCTGCCCGTCTTTTTGGGATTTTTGACCTACAAAGCCGCGCTGATTACGTTCGTACTGTGGACGGCAGTCTTACCTCAAAAGAAAGCGCTGTAAGGCGGTGCCAACACAGGCTCAAAGAATTTTAGACGAAGAGAATTAAACGAAGAGAACGAAACGGCGATGCTAAGCACTCTGCACTTTTTTGACCCGGCCCTTTTAGCCAAGCTGGAAGTTGGTCAGCATTACTACTGGCATGTTGGCGGCTTGAAGCTGCACGGTCAGGTATTTTTGGTTTCCTGGTTTGTATCAGCGCTGCTGATCGGCGTGGCCTTTTTAGCCACTCGCAAGGTGGAGCGCATCCCATCCGGCCTGCAAAACTTTATGGAGTACGCGCTGGATTTTATTCGCGACTTGGCTAAGGATCAAATCGGTGAAAAGGAATATCGCCCCTGGGTGCCTTTCGTCGGCACGCTGTTTTTGTTTATTTTCGTCTCTAACTGGTCAGGCGCGCTGATTCCTTGGAAGCTGATTCACATTCCGGGCGGCGAACTGGCTGCGCCGACTAACGACATCAATACGACAGTGGCGCTAGCACTGCTGACCTCGCTGGCCTACTTCTATGCGGGTTTTCGCAAGCGCGGACTGGGCTATTTTGCTAAGTACATTGAGCCCACCCCGATTTTGCTGCCGATCAACATCTTAGAAGACTTCACTAAGCCGCTCTCGTTGAGCTTCAGGTTGTTTGGCAATATCCTGGCAGATGAGCTGGTGGTGGCGGTACTGGTGCTTTTGGTGCCTTTATTTGTACCGCTGCCCGTCATGGTGCTGGGGCTGTTTACCAGCGCAATTCAGGCGCTTATTTTTGCGACGCTAGCGGCTGCCTATATTGGCGAAGCCATTGAAGGGCACGGCGAGGAACACGCTTAAATTTCAGGTTTGGATTTTAAGAGCGATCGCCGTTCCTTGAGAGATAGAGACTCTCATTAATCTCACTCTTCACTGACTCGCCGCTCTGCCCGCTTCTAGGACAGGTCAATTGGGGAGTCAGCTTACACCTAAACACCACAAGGAAGAACATCATGAACCCCACTATTGCTAGTGCATCTGTAATCGCGGCGGCTTTGGCTGTTGGTCTAGCCGCTATCGGCCCTGGTATCGGTCAAGGTAACGCAGCAGGTCAAGCTGTAGAAGGTATCGCCCGCCAGCCCGAAGCCGAAGGCAAAATTCGTGGCACCCTGCTGCTGAGCTTGGCATTTATGGAAGCCTTGACCATCTACGGTCTGGTGGTTGCACTGGTTCTCTTGTTTGCCAACCCCTTCGCATAAGCCGTCCTTCTATGGGGCAGCAAAAGCGGGGTATTCAGGGCGATGCTGGCCCCGCACTTTCTAAATTTTGAATCTAGAGAAGAACCATGTGGACGGGACTGACATTACTCGCTGTTGAGGCTGTTGAAGCCACCGAAGAAGCCGGGGGGCTGTTTGACATAGACGCTACCCTGCCGCTGATGGCCATACAGTTTTTGATTTTGACGGCTGTGCTCAAAGCCATTTTTTACGATCCGCTAGGGCAAGCGATTGATGAGCGCGATGCCTACGTGCGCACCACGAAAAGCAACGCTCAAGAGCGCTTGGCCAAAGCTGAAAAGCTCGCCACTGAGTATGAGCAGTCGCTAGCAGCAACGCGCCGTGAGGCTCGCAGTGTGATTGAGTCGGCCCAGGCCGAAGCTCAAAAAATCGCAGCTGAAAAACAGTCGGTCGCGCAGCAAGAGGCAACGGCCCAGCGCGAATCTGTACAGCAGGAGCTAGACCAGCAAAAGGCAGCTGCTTTAACCCAATTGGAAACTCAAGTAGACGCGCTGAGCGAGCAAATCTTAGGGAAGCTGCTAGGCTCAGCAGCATGAGCGGCATAGCGATGTGCTCAATCTAGGTCTGAAAAAATCAAGCAGAAGCGATCAAGCAGGTATCGAAAGTGTTAACGCAAGCGTTGGGGCTGCTGGCCTCCGAGACAAAAGGATTTGGGCTGAATTTCGACATCCTCGAAACCAACCTGATTAACCTGATCATTATTATTGGCGTCCTGTTCTATTTCGGGCGGAGTTTTTTGGGCGATAAGCTCAAAGAGCGCCGCGAGGAAATTGAAACGGCGATCAAGGAGGCTGAGGCGCGGCAAAAGCGAGCGTCTTCCTCACTAGCCGATCAGCAGCAAAAGCTGCAAATGGCTAAAAAAGAGGCGGAGCGCATTCGCGCAGAAGCAGCTGACAACGCAGAAACGGCCAGACAAGCGGTCATGGCTCAGTCGGCTAAAGATATTGAGCGTTTGAAGGCCGCCGCTCAGCAGGATATGTCTTCTCAGCAAGAGCGGGCGATGCGTGAGCTGAGACAGCGGGTGTCGGCGATGGCCATTAAGAAGGTGCGATCGCGCCTACCCGAGGTTCTCAACGCCGATGTTCAGACCCGGCTGGTTGACCAGAGCATTGCTCAGCTAGGAGATTAGGAGAACAAAACATGAGTATGGCAACTTCGGAGGTAACTTCTCCTTATGCCCAGGCGCTCCTGTCGATTGCTCAGTCAAAAGACAGCGTCGATGAGCTGAGCCAGACGGCAGCAGAGCTGATTAGCTTGCTCAAAGCGTCGGATAGCCTATCAGAATTCTTGGCGAATCCGCTGCTTTCCAACGAGACCAAAAAAGGTGTACTGACCCAGGTGCTCGGAGAAGATACCAACCCGCAGCTGAAGAATTTTTTGATGCTGCTGGTAGATAAAGGGCGCATCTATTTGATTGAGCCAATCTTGCAGCAGTTTCAATCTCGGGTGCGCGCGCTCAGGCAGACTGTGCTGGCCGAAGTGATATCAGCGGTTGAGCTGACCGACGAGCAAAAAGAGACGGTGCGTCAGCGAGTGACTAGCCTGACCCAAGCCAACGCGGTTGAGCTAGAGACCCGAGTAGACCCTGATTTGTTAGGCGGGGTAATTATTCAAATTGGGTCTCAAGTGCTAGATGCTAGCCTGCGCGGGCAGCTTCGCCGCATTGGGTTACAGCTAGGCGCAGCCGATTAGAGGGTTAGGGCCTTAGTCAGCAGGACACACAGTCTTGCTCAATTTTTTTAGTACATATCGGTAGTTAGTAGAGCGACTCCTTATGGTAAGCATCAGACCAGACGAAATTAGCAGCATTATTCAGCAGCAGATAGAGCAGTACGACCAAAATGTTAAAGCCGATAGCGTCGGCACTGTTTTGCAAGTGGGTGACGGTATTGCCCGCATCTATGGCCTAGACAACGCGATGGCCGGTGAGCTGCTGGAATTTGAAGACGGCACCCGAGGCATTGCCCTCAACTTAGAAGAAGACAACGTCGGTGCGGTGCTAATGGGCACCGGTCGCCAGATTCAAGAAGGCAGCACAGTCAAATCTACCGGCGAGATTGCGGCTGTGCCCGTAGGCGAAGCTATGCTGGGCCGCGTCATCAACACGCTGGGCCAACCGCTTGACGGCAAAGGTGACATTCAAACTAGCGAAACCCGGCTGATTGAGTCGCCTGCACCGGGCATTATTGAGCGTAAGTCGGTTTATGAGCCGTTGCAAACCGGGATCACGGCTATTGACGCGATGATTCCGATTGGTCGTGGTCAGCGCGAGCTGATTATTGGTGACCGGCAGACTGGGAAAACGGCGATCGCCATTGACACCATTCTCAACCAGGCCGACCAAGACGTGATTTGCGTCTATGTGGCCATCGGCCAAAAAGCCTCTTCAGTTGCTCAGGTAGTGGGCGTCTTAGAAGATCGCGGTGCGATGGAATACACCGTTGTAGTGGCAGCTAACGCTAACGACCCGGCGGCACTTCAGTATCTAGCTCCCTACACAGGCGCTTCCATTGCTGAGTACTTTATGTACAAAGGCAAAGCGACTCTGGTAATTTACGATGACTTGACCAAGCAAGCTCAGGCATATCGTCAAATGTCTTTGCTGCTGAAGCGTCCACCCGGTCGCGAAGCATATCCTGGAGACGTATTTTATCTTCACTCTCGCCTACTAGAGCGAGCTGCCAAGCTCAGCCCTGAGCTAGGCGAAGGCAGCATGACCGCTTTGCCAATTATTGAAACCCAAGCGGGTGACGTGTCAGCCTACATTCCTACCAACGTAATTTCGATCACCGACGGTCAGATCTTCCTGTCTTCTGACCTGTTTAACTCAGGTTTACGTCCGGCGATTAACGCCGGTATTTCGGTATCGCGGGTGGGTTCAGCCGCTCAAACTAAGGCAATCAAGAAAGTGGCCGGTAAGGTAAAGCTAGAGCTAGCTCAGTTTGACGAGCTGCAAGCCTTTGCTCAGTTTGCCTCTGACCTAGATCCTGCAACGCAGGCTCAGCTTGCTCGCGGTCAGCGTCTGCGTGAAATCTTGAAGCAGGCGCAGTATTCGCCGCGATCGCTGCCTGAGCAGGTGGCCGTCATCTACGCGGGCATCAATGGAAAGCTAGACGACATTCCGGTTGAGAAGGTATCTGACTACGTCAGTGAGCTGATTGGCTATATCAATACCAGCAAGAAGGCGTTTGTCGATGAAATCAACAGCAAGAAAGTGCTGACTGACGAAGCCATTGAGCTATTGAACGCGGCAATCGACGAAGCAAGCAGGCATTTATGGCGGCTGTGTAGGGAGACGCACAGTTAGCCGCTGGCTGACCGTTTTGATGCGCGGACGGCTCAGCGGCCTTACGAGAAAAATTATGGCTAACTTAAAATTGATTCGCGATCGCATCAAGTCGGTCAAAAATACGCGCAAAATCACTGAAGCCATGCGGCTGGTGGCAGCAGCTAAGGTGCGGCGGGCCCAGGCTCAGGTCAATGCGACCCGGCCTTTTGCCGATCGTTTGGCCCAGGTGCTGTATGGTCTTGCAGAGCCGCCTCAAGTTTGAAGACACCTCGATTTGCCGCTGTTGCAGCAGCGTGATGTAGAGAATGTTCGCTGCTGGTGATTTCGGGCGATCGCGGTCTCTGCGGTGGCTACAATGCTAACGTTATTCGCCGAGCCGAAAACCGAGCAAAAGAGACTCAAGGCAGAAGGGCTTAGATTTCTCATATGTATTGGTGGGTCGCAAGGCCATTCAGTACTTTGAGCGTCGCAACGCGCCGATTGACGCCAAGTACACCGGGCTAGAGCAAATTCCTACTGCCGCCGAAGCCTCAATGATTGCTGACGAGCTGCTCTCTCTGTTTCTATCAGAATCAGTCGATAGAGTCGAGCTAGTCTATACCAAGTTTCTGTCGCTTGGTGAGCAATAAGCCGGTTACTCAAACGCTTTTGCCGCTTGACCCTCAGGGTTTAGAAGTCAAGGACGACGAAATTTTTCGGCTCACTAGCCGAGATGGTCGTCTGGCCGTAGAGCGCGCAAGCCGCACCGCAGTCAGACGCCCAGCGAGTTTCCTAAGGACATGATTTTTGAGCAAAATCCGGCTCAAATTCTCGATGCGCTGCTGCCTTTGTATCTCAATAACCAGATTTTGAGGGCGATGCAGGAGTCGGCGGCTAGCGAGCTAGCATCCCGCATGACGGCGATGAACAGCGCCAGCGATAACGCTAAAGACCTGATGAAGTCACTAACGCTGTCTTACAACAAAGCCCGTCAGGCAGCGATTACTCAGGAAATTTTAGAGGTAGTCGGCGGTGCAGCAGCCCTAGGCTAACGATTTTAATAGTTTCGATGATCAAGCAGAGCGTCGGCTCTGCTTTTTTTATGGACATTGGCGCAGTCTGCGACTAGCTGCATGTGGGTGTTGTGGCGATCGCCATCTACATCCTCCATTGCTGGAACAGCGCGAATTGCCTCGATATAGTTCTGCGGAAACGCCATCTGCTCGCAGCCGACGAGTACTAGCAATTTGTACCAAGAGAGCGGCAAGAGGGCTTCGTCAATGTGCGTAGCCGCCGCTATATAAGTTGTACAGTCTCCAAATCCATCAACGTCGATCAGCGCTCTATGGTATCCGGCACCCGCTCCTTCGCTATGATCCAATAAGGTCATCTCAGCCGCTGGTATTTGATAAATGGCCACGTAGACTGAGCTGTCAACGCACGGCACAATATTGCATTTGCCTGAAAAGTCTCTGTAGCCGCGCTTGTGAAATCGCAGAGATCTGTTGGCGATCGCTGCTGTTCCTAAAAGCTGGGCTGAGGGCGATCGCCTTTGAATGCGAAGCGGGTGCAGGTTAGATCCGTAGGCAGCGTATAGCATTTAGAAAACCTAAGCAGGTAGAGTACCGTAAAGTGTCCGTGTTTAGTAAAGGCAGTCTACAGCGTCTCTGGATCTATGTTGCGATCACCTAACTTCCGCAGCAAGTCATCTATCTTTTGCTCCGCCCGCTCTGTTCTTTGCCTCTCTTGCTCTGCTTTTTGCCTTTCCTGCTCTGCTTTTTGCCTCTCTTGCTCCATCGCCTAAGCTGACGCAGGATACTGTTTTCCCTGCTCGTCGTACCAGTAAAGCCATTCCCGCTCAGGCAGCATAAAATGAGTTCCCTGGGAGATGCCCGCTCCCAAACCCACCTCTGGCATCCACACCGGATTGCCTGTCTGCCTGACATATTCGCCTTATACGAGGCGATCGCCCTCTGCATTTTTTTGTCGTATTCTTCACCTGGCTTTTTAGAGACTATTTCTAAAATTTATTAGGGAATTACGCGCTCTTGCCAAAGCACGTCGCTCGCCACAAAGCTTGCGCAGGCCGATAGTGCGGCACGCCCAGGCTCAAAAATTCATCTGGCCTCACTGCTGGCCGCTGGGGATCGTAGTAAACGCCCCTATTCGCGCCGAAAAACCAGTCAAAGCGGTTGCTCCAGACCAGCTCTAAAATGGTTCGCAGGAGTATTGGCAGCAGCATCTGAAGTTTATTATCTACGGGGCGATTGTCAGTATCTGGCCAGTCTAGCTCGGTGGGCAGCCACTGAGACGCCAGTGATTCTGACGGCTTAAACTGTACTATGGCAAACACTGCAACCCACAGTGACAACAAGCGCATCAAGTACGCCTATTACACTTGTACCTATTGCTACCTATTGCGCTTATATAGTAGGGCCTGGCTACTGGGTGCCTGGCTACTGGGCCTTTTAATCTCCTACCACCGTTTCGCGCCTAACTATACGCCACTATGGAAATTTATCGTCTGCCCGCCCGCTCTGATAATTACATCTATCTCTTACATAGCCCGGCTGATAGCACAGCAGCCGTGGTTGATCCTGCCGATGCCCCGCCTGTACTTAAAAAGCTTAATGAGCTAGGCGCTACGCTGGTCACGATTTTTAATACGCATCACCATAATGACCATGTTGGCGGCAACCGCGAGCTATTGAACCGCTTTCCTCACGCGCAGGTCTATGGCGGCGCGCAAGATCAAGGGCGCATACCGGGGCAGCAGCATTTCTTAGGGCAGGGCGATCGCGTTCAATTTTCCGACCGCATGGGCGAAGTCTTCTTCGTACCCGGCCATACCCGAGGCCACATTGCCTACTACTTCACACCGGCAGCAGTAGGAGAACCAGGCGATCTGTTTTCTGGCGATACGCTGTTTGCGGGCGGCTGCGGCAAGCTTTTCGAAGGAACCGCTGAGGAAATGGCCGTTTCACTCGGCAAGCTGCGCCACCTGCCAGACAACACGCGCGTCTGGTGCGGTCATGAATATACGCTGAATAATCTGAAATTTGCAGTCAGCGTGGATGGAGAAAATGAGGAACTGCGATCGCGCCTACAAAACGTCACCACTGCCCGCCAGCAAAACCAGCCTACCGTTCCCTCACTGCTCGCCGAAGAAAAAGCCACCAATCCCTTTTTTCGCTGGGACAGCCCCGCTCTCCAATCCGCCGCTGGCAGTCAAGACCCAGTCACCGTATTTGCCCGCATCCGCGAAATGAAGGATCGATTCTGACTGGGACAACCGGCACATCTCTGAGGTTGCACCTCGTGCCTAATTTCGGTAAGCTGATAAACTGCGCTGAAAAAATTTAGTAAGAGCCATGGCGAAAAAAACAACCCAATTAGTCCTCAGTCAGGACGTGTCTAAACTTGGCAGCAACGGTGACTTGGTAGAAGTTGCCTCCGGCTATGCCCGCAACTATTTGATTCCGCGCAGTTTGGCCTACAGAGCGACGCCCGGCGTACTCAAGCAGGTAGAGCGTCGCCGCGAGCAAGAGCGCCAGCGCCTAGAAGCCATCAAACAAGAGGCCGAAGCTATCAAAACCGCGCTCAACACCATCGGCATGTTCACCGTAAAGAAAGCTGTCGGTGAAGATGAGGCTATCTTTGGGACGGTCACTGCCGCTGAAGTTGCCGAAGTGATTCAAGCAAATGCGGGCAAAGAAGTTGACCGCCGCGAAATTACCCTACCCGATATTAATAAGCTCGGTGAGTACAAGGTAGATATCAAGCTGCACAGCGATGTGACGGCTACAATCAACTTGAGAGTTGCAGCTGATTAGCCTGACGATTAGCCGTAGCGAATATTTAATGGCGAATATTTGATGACGAATACTTGATGGCAAATACTTGATGGCGAATAGTACAAATGTTCGTTAACTTAATCAGGGTAGGGAGCTAATACTGCTCTCTACCCTTTTACTATTTAAAGCAGTTCTTTAAAGCAGATTCTCTCCGCTTCCTCATGGTTCAAGAACCCCGCTTCAAGCCCGCCATTGATCGCCTGCCGCCCCAAAATATTGAGGCAGAAGAGGCGATTCTGGGCGGCATTTTAATTGACCCGGAGGCGGTGGGGCGGGTGACAGAAATTATCACCCCAGAAGCCTTTTACATTGGTGCTCACCGCAGTATTTATCAGGCCGCGCTCGATTTGCAGGCGCGCGGGTTGCCAACCGATATGATGGGCATTGCCTCCTGGCTCAAAGACAAAGGCACTTTAGAGAAAGTGGGCGGTCAGAGCCGGTTGGCGCAGTTGGTAGATCGCACCATCAGCGCGGCCAATATCGATCAGTACGCCCAGCTGGTGATGGATAAGTACACCCGCCGTAAGCTGATTCAGTCGGGCGGCGAAATTATTCAGCTCGGCTACGAAACTGAGACGCCTTTAGAAGCGGTGCTTGATCAGTCGGAGCAGGCGCTGTTTGGCATTACGCAGGTGCGGCCTACGCAGGGGCTGACGGCGACTTCTGATATCTTGACCGATACGTTTTCAGATATTGAGCAGCGATCGCTCGGCATGGTGCTCCCCGGTCTAGCCTGCGGTTTTTATGACCTAGACGCGATGACTCAGGGTTTTCAGCGCTCTGACCTGATTATTGCGGCGGCTCGTCCGGCGATGGGAAAGTGTCTCAGCGCCGATGCTGAAATTGTGTTAGCCGATGGCTCGGTTGCCACCATTGAGGCTATTTACAACCATAGACACGCCGACCTACTGACGCTGAACAAGCGCTTACGATTTGAAGTGACTCAGCCCTCTGCTTTCGTAGACGATGGCATGAAGCCTGTCTTCAGGGTGACCACTCGACTAGGCCGCCAGGTTGAGACGACGTTGACTCATCCCTACCTGACGATGAGAGGCTGGCAGCCTTTGTCTGAACTAGCGGTAGGCGATCGCATTGCCGTTCCCAGACATTTACCCATCTTTGGCCAGCAGCCTCTCCTTGAGCATCAGGTTAAGCTTTTGGCTTACTTCATCGGCGACGGCGGCTCAACGGGAACCTCCCCTCAGTTCACGAATGCAAATTCTCTCATGCAAACTGACTTCAGCGAGGCAGCCAGTCAGTTTGCAGGGACTAAGGTTTGCATCAGCCCCCGTAACGGTACGCGAACCCCTGCTTTAGCTGTCACCGCAGATACTGAGGCGCTATTGCAAGAACGCCGTGCTTTTGGTGAACGAGTGGAGCAATTGATGCGATCGCTCAACATAAGCGGCAGGCTGTTAGCTAGGCAGCTCAACGTCAGCCCTTCACTCATAACCCAATGGCGTCAAGGGAAATGTGCCCCACCGCGAGAAACTTTTAACCAGTTGTGCACCGCTCTTAAAGTTGCCGCAGAACAGCTAGCGCCTCAAGGATACGAATCTATTCGACGGACGGGCCAAAACTCACTCACAGCATGGCTAGACGATCTTGGGTTGTGGGGATATAGCGCCCACCACAAAACCATCCCCGCCGTTGTTTTCACTTTGCCAAAAGATCAGCTGTCGCTGTTCCTAAATCGATGGTTTGCGACTGACGGATGGGCTTCTATACTCACTAGCGGTCAGGCCCAAATCGGCTACGTTTCTGTCTGCGAAAAATTAGCCCGACAAATTCAGCATTTGCTGCTGCGTTTTGGTATTTTGGCCGCTATCAAGCGTTGTCAGGTGAAGTACAAAGAAACTCGGCGACCTGCTTGGCAGCTAGACATCACCGACGCCCAATCACTTTCAGCCTTTGCAACTGAGATTGGCATCTTCAGTAAAGAAGCAGCCGTTCGGCAAGTTTTAGAAGCAGTGGAAGGCAAAAAATATCATACCAACAAAGATTTGATCCCGGTAGAAGCTTGGGACATGCTAAAAGCGGCTAAGGGAAAAGAAAGTTGGGCAGGGCTGGCACGCCCGGTGGGGCCTGCGGGTAGCAGTAATATTCAGGTGGGTGAACGGGCGCTCAGCCACAGTCGCTTATCGGCTTTAGCGATCGCCCTCGAACACGAACCGCTGCAAGATCTGGCAACCAGCGATATTTATTGGGATGAAATTGTCTCTATCGAGGCCGTGGGTTACCGGCAAGTATACGATCTGACGGTTCCAGATACTCATAACTTTGTTGCCAATGATGTTTGCGTGCATAACACTAGCTTTGTGCTGAATATAGCGCGCAATATCGCGGGTACCCACAAGCAGCCGGTCGCTGTCTTTAGCCTGGAGATGTCTAAAGCGCAGCTGATTTATCGCCTGCTCTCTTCAGAAGCCAAAATTGAGAGCGGTCGCCTGCGCACTGGGCGGATTTCTCAGCACGAGTGGGAGCCGATGGGCCACGCGATTAATACGCTCTCGCAGCTGCCAATTTTTATCGACGATACGCCGGGCATCGGCGTGACTGAGATTCGCTCTAAAGCTCGCCGCTTGCAGGCGGAACAGGGTGGAGCTTTAGGGCTGATTTTGGTGGACTACTTGCAGCTGATGGAAGGTGCTGGTGACAACCGGGTGCAAGAGTTGTCAAAAATCACGCGATCGCTCAAAGGCTTAGCCCGCGAACTCAATGTACCAATCATCGCCCTATCCCAGCTCAGTCGCGGCGTAGAATCTCGTACTAACAAGCGTCCGATGATGTCTGACCTACGTGAATCAGGCGCGATCGAACAGGATGCAGATTTGATCATGATGCTCTACCGAGAAGAATATTACGATCCCGATACGCCTGATCGCGGCATCGCCGAAATCATTTTAACCAAGCATCGCAATGGGCCTACAGGTACGATAAAGCTGTTGTTTCAACCGGAGTATACTCAATTTCTCAATCGCGCATCGGATCTGTCGAATCGCGGTTAGAACAGCAAGTTTTCGCAAGTTTTTGAAGGATATATGTTTTAGAGAGACTTCTGCTGTCGGCGATCGCCTGCCGCTCTTGCAAACACCTGACAATACTGCTCATATCCCCCTGGAAAAGCGACGCTTAGCCGCAGCGGATCGGCCTCGTCACCGGGGCCACGGACTACCTGCTGTACGCCATTCTCATTAGCTAGTTGCAGCGGCTTGCGGTTTTTGAGTTCGCCGCCGCTGCTGTCTACGTAGACGGTCAGATTGCCGCTGTCAAAAACGTCATTTAGGTTTTGAATGAGCTGGAGGAAGTTGCGATCGCTTCCCCCGCGCTTTACCTGATCGCCCTGCCCTTGGGCTGTGACTGTATCGCCCACCCCGACAATCATCGGCATGATCGCCGGATCAAAATTAGCTTTTACCAAGTCAACCAGCGCCGTCAGATCGTGAGGAGCCTGACGCGCATTAAAGTCTTTGCCCAGCGGGTAGCTGCCCGTTCGCTGAAAATAATAGTGATTTAGCAGGGCTAGCACCCCGGCCTCTTTAATGGCGCCGCGCAGCATAAACTGAAAATCTGTTGTCCCGGACTCTCCTGACTCACCAAACCAGACGATCTCTTGACCTTCAGCATCTCGGCCTAAATTAGGCGCATAGTGAATAAAGAAAGAGTCTGCCATGCCCTGCTGAGCGGCCTGAGTGAGGAGATCTTGAAGAAGCGATCGCAATTTCTTTTGCAGTGCGACAAAAGCGCTGTTGTTATCAGCAAAAAGCGGATAGACGCTGTTAAGATTCGCCGTAGGTGAAGCGATGTTATCTAATACGGTGGCAGCGATATATCGATCCAAATCTTGCAACAGCGGGGCCAGAGAAGACTGCTTAAAGAACTCTCTCAAACAAGTTTCCATCTTCTCCGGCACCGCCTTGAGAAAAGCTAACTCCGCTTCGCTAACGCCCGGATGGGAAAACTCTCCACTGCGAATCTGCCACTGCACGCCCCCTGCGGCCAACCCCGGCAGATAGCTATTCTGCTTTTGCAAATCAGCCGCATCCAGGCCAAAAGCTTGTTCAACAATTCGATTAATTCCTCGCCTGCCAATATGTTCGCCGTTGGTCAGCACGTAAAAATGAGCGCCAAATGCCTGCGTCGCGCTCACATAGTCGGTGCTAATGCGGCGAGTCAGCGGATCGTTGACTAGGCCCATACAAACACCGTCGAGATCTTGGATGATCAACAGATTTTCGGTGGTGGCCAGCGCGCGAACAAACGCCTTATGATCAAGAGAGAGGTTTTGAAGAGAAGCTGACATGAGTTTTTAAAAGAAGAGGGTGTAAGTAAAAGCTGAAGAAAGACACGTAGGAATCCTCTCAACGTCAAAGCGCTAAGGTATCTGCCTCGACATTTTGACGTTGAAAAATGATTTAAAGGTAAAGTCCTACAGATAAAGCCCTACAGGTAAAGTCCTACAGATAAGATCGCGCTAGACCCATGCCTTTGCCCGCGCTACGGCCTTTTGCCACTGAGCAAAGTGTTCAGCGGTGACTTTGTCTGCCTGCGGCTCAAACACGCGGTCTACCTTGCGAGTGGAGACAAGGGCCTCATAATCATCCCAAAAACCGGTTGCCAGCCCCGCTGCAAAAGCGGCTCCCTGGGCTGTCGCATCTCGCACTTCGGGCCGCTCCACCGGAATGCCTAGCGCATCTGCCTGAAACTGCATGAGAAAGTTGTTATTGCAGGCTCCGCCATCTACCTTTAAGCGGCCAATGGGGGTGTCGCAGTTGGCATTGACTGCATCGACAACTTCTTTGACCTGAAAGGCGATCGCTTCTAATACCGCCCGCACCATATGTTCTCGCTGTGCCCCGCCTGTGAGCCCCATAAAGGCACCGCGCGCCGACATATCCCAGTGAGGTGCGCCTAAACCACTTAGAGCTGGCACAAAGTAAACGCCGTCGCTGTCAGGCACTTGCTCGGCCAGTTTCTCTGTCTCTGCTGCGCTGCTAATCAGCTTTAGCCCGTCGCGCAGCCACTGAATGCAGGCACCGCTAGTAAACATCGCCCCTTCTAAGGCATAGCCGACCTGCTCAGACTGAGCGCTGTCTTTACGACTGCCAGTGGCTTCGCTCCAGGCAATGGTGCTGAGCAGCTGCGGGGCTCGGACGACTTCGCTACCTGTATGAGCCACCAAAAAGCTGCCGGTGCCGTAGGTGCATTTCAGTAAGCCGGGGCGATCGCACCCGTGAGCGAACAGCGCCGCCTGCTGATCGCCGAGAATAGCCATAATCGGAATCTCTACACCCAAAATGCTTTTATCTAGCTGACCAAATTCGCCCAGGCTCGGCTGTATCTGCGGCATCAAGCTAGCGGGAATGCCAAAAAGATCGAGCAGTTCGCTGTCCCACTGATGGGTAGACAGGTTTAGCAGCATGGTGCGGCTAGCATTGCTGTGGTCGGTCGCGTGGACTTTGCCTCCAGTTAGGTTCCACAGCGCCCAAGTGTCGATTGTGCCTGCGAGGACGTTGCTAAAGTCGGTCACCCCGTCTTGCTTAACCGTATCTAGCAGCCAGTTCAGCTTGGTTGCTGAAAAGTAAGCGTCGAGAATTAGGCCAGTTTTATCGGCAATCATCTCCGCTTTGCCCTCGGATCGTAGCTGATCGCACAGGGGCGCAGTGCGGCGATCTTGCCAGACAATCGCTCGGTGCAGTGGCTTGCCAGTCGTTTTATCCCACAGCAGGCAGGTTTCTCGCTGCACCGTTAGCCCGATGGCGGCGATCGCAGTAGCGTCAGTCTGGGCATCGGTCAGCGCGGTTTTCATCACCTGGACGACAGCCTGCCAAATTTCGGTCGCGTCGTGCTCTAACCAGCCCGGTTGGGGGTAGTGCTGCGTCAGCTCCTGGTAGGCTTGGCCGACGATATGGCCGCTGTGGTCAAATAAAATGGCGCGGTTGCCAGTGGTGCCCAGATCAAGGGCCATGATGTACTGAGGTTGGCTCATGGCGGTTTTCTATTAGTGAATGCTCCCTTTCGACTGTAGACCCCTGCCTGCCTGATCACGCACTTCAAGCCATGATTGTTCAAGATCTTATGGCCGGTTCTCCAGCAAAACCGCCTGGCCATCCTCTAGCGCCAGCCCCTTTAAAGCTTCGGCATCGGGCACTGTCAGCCCCGGCGAAGTCATGACGACGCGCCATTCGTGAGGATCTAGCTGAAGCCAGTCTAACAAGGCGGTTTGGGCCGGATTGCCGCCCATATGAGTGAGCAGGGCAATTTTTTTAGGCTCGGTAATGGGGCTCGATTGGGCCGGGCTAGGCTGCGATCGCATCCCATAAAACAGCGTGTGGCCCGATTCGCTAACGCGGTTGAAGCGATCAGTTCCCGAAAGATTTTCCATCAGCCAGGGGTTGGCCTGTCGGTATCGGCGCATGGCTAGGTTAAAGGCAGCGCGATCGCCATCAACACTCGCCGCAAAGTGCGAGACCCGGCTAAACTCATGGCAATCTTCCATAAAAGCCAGCGCAAAAGCCTTGAGCTGAGCCGCTTCTAAGCCCTGGCAAAACGCCTCCAGCGCGGGCTCCTGCACCAAGCCGTCCGGCTCCAGGCTCCATCGGCGGCAAAAGCGAGCGACCAGCGCCAGATCATACTCAAACTTTTCCATCGCGGTCGTCAAAATCTGAGTAAAGCGCCGCAGCATCGCCAGCTGCTCGAAGCCCAGCTGCTTCAGACTCGTAAAGAAATGAGGCTGCTCATAGCTCTCAGGCGTTACCTGCCAGTCTAAAAAGCCAAACTCCTCAGCGGCGACTTTGACGCCGTAGCGGTCGTCAGTGCTGCGGAAAAATCCCCAGCCGCTGTGCATCAGCGCATTCAAAAAATCCATCGGCAGACCCGGACTAAAGCCATACACCCACAGTGTTACAGCCGGATTGTCGTAGGCATTATCCAGCACTTCTGGCAGCGTCTCGCCCAGATTCCAATTGATGTCGGTCTCGGTCGAGATCTGAGTGCCTCGACGCACCGTATCGTGATTGCCACAGCCGGTAATCCAGCGATCGCCCTTCTGCATTACCTCCTGCACACGCGGCCATTTGTAATCCCAATAGCCCTTAAGCGCTGGCGTATTGTGCGCAAAAATCAGCGGCCCCCACTGAAAGGCATCAGGGCGCAAGTCAATCAGCTCATGGTAGGTAGAAGTTGTCTCCCAGCCTTCAGCGGGCCAAGGGCGACCGTCTTCAAAAATGGTGAACATCAGCCGCTGATCTCCATTGATTTCCTGCACCACGTCGCTCATGGCCATTAGATAATTGTCGTCATACTCCAGCCGACCGGAGAAGGGGTTAAAAAAGCGAAAGTCCTGACCGCCATCAATGCGAATGCCGTCGATTCCCGTATTCAGCTTGCGCCGCTGCATCTCTAGCAAAGTCGCCCGCACCATCGGCAGCGTATGACTGAGGTCTTGCCCATACATATTGGGCCCCGCGAGAAACTGGCGGCTGAGCAAGTCGAGCGCCTGATTATCTGAATGGCCGTAGACCAGGTCATAAATCACCTGAATGGGCTTACCCGGAAAGCTGTGCAGCTCAGCAATAAAGTCGATCACCTCATCTGGCCGCAGACTGCCCAGCAGCGACGCATTGGTGGCTGAAGATCCTAAAATGGGCACGTCATATCCCCAGTTCAGCGTATCTGGCGGGCGCAGCGTGATTTGGAGCGGCTCGCGAGTGCAGACTGGCCCATCAGTGCCGTAGACCGCACTATAGCTCTCAGGGGCAAAGCTAAAAAAGTCGCGATCGCCATCTTCTGAGCGATATTCAATCGTCGGCTCAGTCGGCAGCAGCTGCACTGCATCGTAGCCCACATAGTTGTGCTCTGCTGGCGTCAGCGGTTCATTCTGCTCCACTTTTTTGGCAATCTGCCGGTAAACCTCAGTCAGGCCAGCTAGCGTGCCAGTCGCTGAGGCGGTGGGCACATGTAGCTGCAAAATATTGCAAGGCGCAGCCGTTCGGGGCAGAGCGGGCTCATCGCCAGTCGCCGCTGGCGTCACAGGTTCAGCTTGGGCGGCCTGGGTGAAGTAGTCGCGATCGCGCCGGTTTTGTTGCAGCCGGTCAAAGTCGTATAGCTCTGCGGGTGCAAACACCCCATAGGGTAGGGAGTAAGGAGCTACATCGCGCACTGTATAAAGCTGGCCGTCATTAAAGTCGCGGTAGCGCAGCCAGTAGAGGCTGCCTAGCTGATCGCGCGATCCCGCCTGCATCCCACTGACCACCGCCCAGACAAATTCGCCCTGAAGTGACGGTTCAACGCACTCATAGCGAAACGCCACGGTCTGCTGCGGCTGCGAAAAGTCTACCGGTTCAAGCGGCGTAAATATTTCTAAATAGACATTATTGCGCTCATTTGGCAAAATCTGGCCTGCCAGCTTCGGCACCCAGAAGCCAAGTTCCGTTAGGCCATCGGCGCAGACGTGAGCCCCTAGCCGCCGAGCTAGCTGCTGACCAATCTCAAAATAGGTTGCTTTAGACTCACCAACTTCGACCGCCCAAGCTAAGAGGGCTGCGGTTTCTGGCTCCTGTAGCTCGACCGGTGGGAGTGAAAGGGCGCGCTCGGAGAGAGGATGGCTCATAAACTGTCCTAGTGTGCAAGTCCTGGTGTGCAAAAAGGGTAGTCTACATTCTTACGCCATCTAATGCCGGAATTAGACACACGGTCAGCTACGCACTCGAAGCGCCGCTACTCGCAGGTCTTACCAGCGTGGTTGAAGACGCGGTTAAAAATGAATGCTGCTTTCTGTCCACTACTCTAAACCTAATCCCTGGAATAGGAAAAGCTTTTCTCTGGCTAAAACCTATTTGGCTAAAACCTATTTGACTGAACCGATGGTCTGAACCCATAACTGAGTTCGGCGAGTTTGCTGATGGTTGCCTGTCTGAGCAGCGATCGCTGCTACTCCACACGGCCAGTGGCAGACAGCACTGAAGATTGTCTATCCATAGGAAGATTCATAAACTACGTCATGAGAGGTATTGTCTAAGCTGACACTGTTGATTAGAGATGCTCGCCCAAAGCTTGCCTGCTAACTATTAGAAAGTGCCCCTTGGCTGCTTCCCTTAATTTTCACAAAACCAGTTCACAAAAGCAGTCTACAAAGGCAGGCCACAAAATCAGGCCACAAAATCAGGATATTCGGATTGACTAGCTCAACAGCTTTAGCCTTAGCAGTTGGCTTTAACGATCCCTATCAAAGGCTCTTCAAGGCTCTTTCTTAGATTATTCATATTGTTGTATTAGCTGTTGTATCGGGCGTTAGAAGGCGCTCTTTAAAAATATTATTGGCAAATGCACTTGGCAAATGCAGGCAGGCTTTCCCCAGACGGGGGAGACGGGGGCGTGACAGCGATTGACCATTCATCCTAAAGCGCTGTGCTGCTCTGCTCCCAAACATTTTGTCCCAATCAAGACGGCAGCGGTGCTAGCCAATGCCTTGATTTAGTGTGACTATTGGGTGGGGCACTCATCGCCGCTCTCAAGGTGAACTGGCTACAGCCCAAATTTAAAAGAAGGCTGCACAATAGGGCTTTGTTCGCCGTAACAACGGACGGCTAGACTTAAATCTAGACTCAAATCTAGACTCAAGTTCTTAGCCGTCAAGAATCGTCAAGTTTTCAGTCGTCAATCCGACGCTGTTGGTTAGGCGCTAGATGCAAGACAAGATGCAAGGTAAAATCGCCAGCCGATTTGCCGTCTGAACCCGCTGTACATTTGCTAACTCTCCGGAGGTCTTTCAACCATGAAATCATCCCTTGTTATTCTCTATCACCGCGAGCCATACGATGAGGTCGTCGAAAATGGTCAGACCTATTATCGAGAGAAGAAAAGCCCTAACGGCATTTTACCCACTATCAAAAGCTTCTTTGCCAGTGCTGAACAAAGCACCTGGATCGCTTGGAAACAAATAAACCCCAAGCAAAAGAACAGCTTTAAAGAGCGCATGAGCTTTGAAGGCAATGAGAACGGTACTGTGCGCCGGATTCCGCTCAGCGCTGAGCAGGTGAAGAATTTTTATCACGTCACCTCCAAAGAGGCTTTTTGGCCAATTCTGCACTCTTTTCCTTGGCAGTTTACCTACGAATCTTCTGACTGGGAGAACTTTCAAGATATCAACAAACGGTTTGCTGATGCTGCTTGCGAAGATGCCGCCGATGACGCGCTGATTTGGATTCACGACTACAACCTGTGGCTGACGCCTTACTATATTCGTCAGCAGCGGCCAAATGCCAAGATTGTCTTTTTTCACCATACGCCTTTTCCTGGCCCCGATGCTTTTAACGTGCTGCCCTGGCGCGAAGAGATTGTTGAAAGTATTCTCTGTTGTGATGTGTGCGGCTTTCATATTCCGCGCTATGTAGAGAATTTTGTGGCGATCGCCCAGGGTCTCTGCGATATTGAGATTGTCAAAAAAGAGCCCGTTGCCAAAGAATTTACCCCACGCGGCACTGCTCTAGCCGTTCCGGAGATGACAACTCAGGTACGCTATAAGGGGCAGCTCGTCCACTTGGGCGCTTTCCCGGTGGGTACGAATGTTGACTTTATTCGCTCTGTTGTCGAGAAGCCGTCGGTACAAAAGCGAGTTGAAGAGATTCGCTCAGAAATGGGCGGCGAGCGCCAGCTGATTGTCTCTGCTGGACGGGTGGACTATGTCAAAGGTACTAAGGAAATGCTGCTGTGCTACGAGCGTCTGCTCACCCGGCGGCCAGAGCTGCAAGGCAAAATCAACTTTGTCGTCGCAGTCGCCAAGCCAGCAACCGGTATGCGAATTTATAAAACTGCGCAAAGCGAAATCGAGCGGCTCGTCGGTAAAATCAACGGTCGCTTCGCTAAGCTGAGCTGGACGCCGATTTTACTCTTTACCTCAGCCTTGCCTTTAGAAGAGATTTTGGCCTTGTATGCGGCAGCAGATATTGCCTGGATTACGCCTCTGCGAGACGGCCTAAATTTGGTCGGCAAAGAGTTTGTGGTGGCCAAAGGCGGAGAGGATGGCGTGCTGGTCTTCTCTGAATTTGCCGGAGCAGCGGTAGAACTACCGGATGCGGTTCTGACAAACCCCTACGCCGATAGCAGCATGGATCGAGCCATTGACCAGGCGCTGGCGATGGAGCCCGAGGAGCGCAAAAAACGAATGGGCCGCATGTACGCAGCGGTAAAAGCCTACGACGTAGATCGCTGGGCGGCTGAGCTGCTCGGCTCTGTAGACAAGGTAGAGAAAGCGGAGAAAGCTGCGATCGCCGTTTAGCCCCCGCAGTTTGCTCAAGACCTTTAAATGCCCGATGCTCGCTGTCAGCAAACAGCTCTGAGCATCGGGCATTTTAGTAAGCGGCTGCTTTGGTAAGTCGCTAGGCCAATGACTCGGCTAGTATCGTGCCAGTCGTGCAGGCCCCAGTCAAGTTGGTACCTACCGTGATGGCCCCCTGCAAGTCGGCGCATAGTAAATTAGCGCGGGCCAGCGAAGCGCCTGTAAAGTTAGCAGATTGTAGATTGGCTTCTTCTAGGTTCGCTTCGCTCAGAGTTGCGCCCTGCAAGTCGGCCCGAGAAAAATCGGTGCCGCGCAGGCTGCTGTCACTAAGATTAGCCCCGCGCAAATCAGCGCCGCGCACATCAGCCCCTTTAAGATTTGCGCCCATCAGTGAGGCCCCGCTCAAAAAAGCCCCGGTCAGGCTTGCGCCCGTCAGCTTAGCGCCCATCAGGTTTGCGCCCCGCAAATTGGCCCCTCGTAGGTCTGCGCCAGTGAGGTCGCACTGCATTAGGTTTGCGCCCCATAGGTTAGCCCGCAGGTCAGCCCCCGCTAGGTTTGCGCCGACTAGGTTGCTGCCTTCTAAGTGAGCGCGGTTGAGACTGGCCCGGCTGAGGTCGCAGCCCGAAAGGTTTGCGCCCGCTAGCTGCGCCCCGGACAAATCACAGCCCGCTAGCTCAGACTCTTCGAGGTTTGCTCCCGCTAGCTTTTTGAGATTGCCCGCCCGGACTGCGTCAATGTCAATTGGTTCACTCATTTATGTGCGCTGTGAAAATAGAGTTATTTAGAGTTAATTAAGGCGTCTGAAGAATATTTAAGTGGACTGCGTTTTTTCAGCAACCGAGAACGACGGCCAAACATCGGCCACCTCAGGGTTGAGCAGGCCAGTGCCCATAGACATTTTAAGCGGAATGGTCGGCAGGCTCAGGCCCTGCTGCAAACCGGTTACCAAAAAGCCCAATATCTCTAAGAGCTTAGGATCCCAGCGATCGCCCGCCTCAGCCTGACAGTCAGCAAAGGCATCGGTGACGTGCTGCCACTCATTTTCGGCAGTTGGCGATGGAGACGCCGCTTGCTGGTGAATTTGCTGACTGTCCTCGTGGCGACGATGGGCCGCTGCCTGCTGAAAGGCCGCTACTAGCCCCAGTATTCTAGACTCTACCGGAATTTTGTCGCCTTCTAGTCCTGCTGGCTGACCGCTGCCATCCCATCGCTCGTGCTGGTGAGAAATAATTTGCGCGATCGCCCGTAGCCTAGGCAATACCCGCAGCGTCTGCGCCCCCGGATGCAAGGGGCAGCTATCGCCCTCCTGATTGGCCATGTCTTCATCAAACTGAGCAGGCGCAATCCGGTGCAGCAAGCTCGCTAGCCGCAGCCGCTGCATCTGCCACACCGGTAAATCTAAAAATTGACCCATCATTTCTGAGAGCGAAGCCACTTCTGCTGCTGCCAGCGGATTAGTCGGGTCGGCTAGGTCAGCGAGCTGAGCCATGCGCAAATAGGCTTGCAGCTCATTAGAAACCAAATTTTGGCTAAGGGCCCCGGCAAACTTAAACGTTTCGGTTTGTTCGATTTGGCGATCGCCCCCCTGCAAATAGTCCACCACGCGCATCACCACGTTGCCCACTTCGTTATTTTTAGTGGCAGCTTCTGCGTCTATTTTGGCCAGTTTTGCTACTAGCTCGGCCTGCAAATCAGGGGCATAGCGACCAACGTGATCGGCAGCGATCGCAATCGTCTCTCCCACCAGGGCCGGATCAAACGTCCAAAACCCATAAAATTTACGCTCTAAATCGTTCTCTGGCGGCCCCTTCGGCCCGTACTCCTCATCGGTTAGCTCTTGGCACAGCACCATTGCACTGTAAGTAGAGCCCATAATCATTAGATGCCACTCTTGCGCGACCGGATCGTCTTTATCTAGCTCAACTAGCGTGACATTTTCACGCGACCCGGTTGGATGCTCCGCAAAACCTGCCCCTGATGCCGCCATGATGACAATCCGATCAGCTGTATCGGCAATCTCGCCGTAGCGTTCGGCTTCCTGCAAATACCATTTGCCCTGCTGAAAAGCCGTTACCATCAGCGGCGACGTTTTGGTCGCAAGCACCGCATCCTCTAGCGCATGACAGAGCGCCACCAGCGTATTTTTGTAATACACCCCAAAGTTAAGCGGGGTGCGACCTGAGGCTTCTGAGTCACGCGACGAGTCAGCGCTATCGTGGCCACGCACAAGCCTTTGAAGAATAGAACCCGCCAACATGTTTTTACTGAGACCTTATTTTAGATAAAAGAGGATAAAAAAACTGAAAACAATCTGTTAAAAATCGCTGATTTTATGATACCCCAGCCAGGGTACGGGTTTCGCCCTTCACTGGCGCACTGAGCGCTTCTGCCAGCGGCACTGTCCCTAGCCGCCGCTCCAAGATTTTCATCACCGCCCGGCCAAAATCATTGGGGTCTTCACGCATCGCCTCCAGACAAACATCGCCAAAGAAAGCCCCCAGTTCACCGGGGTTCCACAGCAGCTTTAGGGCGACCCAGGGTAGATAGATAGCTAGCGGATTGTAGCCGCGCTTGAGAATGTTGTTTTTAAAGGCGTACTCTTCCAGGTGAGTATGCGGCTGGAGGCCAATAAAGAAGATAGCTGGCTCTACCTTGTCTGCTCCAAAGATATTCTCTAGCTCGCGGTGATAGGCCACCGTCTGGCGAATGGTCTCATCGCGCTCATCGATCACATTGAAGGAATAGTTCACTGAGACAAAATCGTCAAATCCAGCGGCCTTGAGATCGCGGCAATTTTTCAGCACAGTTTTGAGGTTGTAGCCCATGCGCATTTTTCTAACTAGCTCTTGCGAGCCGCTGGTAATGCCGATCTCAAAATAGTTCATTCCAGTGGCGACCATTAATTCGCACAGCCGGGGCGTCAGATTATCGGCGCGAATATAGGCGGCCCAGTTAATGTCGGTCATGCCAGAGGCGTGGATTTTCTCTAGCAGCTCAATCGCATCGTCAATGTAACGCTTGGCTGGAATAAACTGCGCATCGGTAAACCAAAACTTACGAATGCCCCGGTCATAGAGCTGACGCATTTCTTTAACGACTTCATCAGCCGGGTTGATGCGCACCTGCTTGCCTTCTACAACGGTATAGACGCAGTAGCAGCAGTTGTGCGGGCAGCCGCGCTTAGTCTGCACCCCAATATAAAAATCCTGTTCTTGCAGATAGTACTCAAATTCAGGCCACATCGCCTCAATGTAGTCATAGTCGCAGGCTGACTTTTCAACAGGGGTTGGCCACTCGTGAATCAGCCGCTCGCGGGGAGGCTCACCCACCACGTAGCAGCGCTCTCCCGCAAAGTCTTCGCCGCGCAGCAGCTTTTCTAGCAGCGTCTCGCCTTCGCCAACCGAGACGATAGTGCCTGAGGGCAAAGTATTTTGCATCTGCTCATAAAATACGCTGACCGCACCGCCACCGACGACAACTCTGGCCGCTGGCTGGTACCGACGAGCCCGTTTGAGCCCTCTTCTAATCAGCTTTTCGTTGCGGCGCAGTTCGGCCAGGTAGGTGCCTACCATGCGAGCGCCGCCTAAGGCTCCGCGCAGCTTTACCAGAGGGTTGGTTGCGTAGGCAAATTCAAAGGCGTTTTGTAGCGGATTTCCACCTCGCCCGCCGACCGGCGCATAGATTTGAATGTCACGCCATGAGAAGACTAGCAGCGTTGGCTGAAAACGGTCGATCCGTTCGTCGAGCGCAGCGGTAAAGTCCAGAGGGGGAACGGTGCCCATGTCAAAAATCTGCTGATCTACGTCGGCAAAGCACTTGTGGACGTGATCTGCTAAGTAAACCACCCCGACCGGAAAGATCGGATTGCAGGGAAGGCGAACGTAGAGAATGCGTTGACTTGGCTTCTGTTGACTTGGCTTTTGCTGGTTTAGCCTCTCTTGTGAAGACTCATTCATAGCGTGAAGGTAGGGTGCAGCAGGATTGAATAGGGCTGTCGGTGCTGTTGGCAGCGAGAGCTTTAATTAATTAGAATACTCAGTTTTTTCATATATCTTTACGATAGCACTGACCTCCTTAAGCGGTGGCGTTTTGGCAGAAGTTTCTGATATTTTTTGCTCAAAAATTTTAGTCTATAGCCTCTGTCGAGCTGCTTAGGACACTTTTGTTGGCTGAAACCGCTAGAGAACAGCGGGCAGCTCGACTAGCAGGTGTCCTAATGCATCAGGACACCTGCTATGGGGGTTCAGACAGCGGGGCCCAGACAGCGGAATGAGGGAGGTCGGCGATAGAGGGGAGATGTGGATAGAAATCTGACGATGAACCGGGTGACGTGTGAATTGTTGCGGTTTGTGTACTTTTGTTTCGGTAAATTTTATTTATTTTGCCTCTCTACAAATCTTTAAGCGCCGAATTTTCTGGGTTATGAGAGCGTCTGTGAAGCATCGCTGAGGCCGAGGTTTGAGCTAAAGAGGGCTCAAAAGCAGCCGCTGAAGAAATTGCTTAGGCTGAAACCTGAGATCTAGTCATCAGGAGACCTGGTGAATGCTTTGGGTAGTCTGAACCGAGGCAATTCTCCGTCGGTACGCTAGGGCGATCGCTTTTGGTTTTTAGCGCCTAACTGACGTTGAGCTAGCGTGGCGGCAGATGATTGGCTTGGTATTCGTTTTTACAGTCGCCGCTATTACCAGGTGTTAGCCTCATGTTGTGTGAAGTCTTGCAGGCAGTTTCCCTCCCGCTCTTACCCATGGCCCAAATTCTTGACCCGCTTCCGTCTGACGATGCCGAAGTCATCCTTTGCTGCTACGTCAATGCCACCAGCAAAATCCAGATCGCACGCATTACTAATGTGCCTGACTGGTATTTTGAGCGGGTTGTATTTCCGGGCCAGCGGCTGATGTTTGAGTCGGTAAGGGTAGCCCATTTAGAAATTCATACGGGGATGATGGCTAGCTCCATTCTCTCTGACACTATTCCCTGTGAGCGACTGGTCGTCGAAGCGCAAGGCGAGGAAGAAGCGGTTGACGATCCGCCCGAAGATGAGGCTGGGCACAGTCAGCAAGAAGTCGCTCATCCGTATGCGGTTCAGGGAGTCGTTAAAGGAAGTGAGATTATAGGCTCGGTCGCTTCTGTCAGTGGTGCCGTTGGAGGTGCTGGCCCCGTCGCGGCTGCGGCGATCGCCAAGCCACTCCAAGCTAAACCTCTTCTCAGCTAAACCTCTTCTCAGCTAAACCTCTCTAAGCCAAGCAAAATGTTGCTGATTGAGCCTATTTTGTGATCGCAGTTTTCAACGGCTCTTGAAAATTATTGTTGAAATTTCTTTCCCTAGTTAGGGTGATCTCAGGGCTAGAAAATCTCTTACAGATGTAGAAAGCACTCTGCAAAGATGCTATGCCTGTAAACAGATGTTTTGGCAATGGGTGATTTGTGGATCTTCCTTCCTTCCTCTGGCTCTGGCGAATTGCCGCTTGGTCTATGGGCCTTTCGCTGATGACCTATAGCCTGCTCGCTCTTAGTGGCGGTGCTTTGCGCTATACCCGGCACGGCGATCGCCCGTTCGTCCTAACTGGCTACGACCGGCTCCACTACCTGCTGGGCAGCACTTTAGTTGGTTTGGTGCTGCTGCTGCTCGCCATTGGCATTGTCGGCACGCTGGGCGAGTATGGTCGGCTGGGGCATTCTGTGCATTTACCAGCAGGGCTGACTGTCGTGGCGCTGATTTTGGCTTCGGCTTGGAGCGCTAGCCGCATTAGCCCAGAGCGGCCCTGGGCGCGAAAGGTGCATCTTAGGCTTAACGGCATTTTGCTGTTGGCTTTGGTGATCGTGACGGCCACCGGCTGGAGTGTCGTTCAAAAGTATTTATGATGGGGACAGATAACTTTTGTGCCCAATTTGCTGCTAATGACTTCTTCATTGCCAGAAACGGACAGCTATGCCAGAAACGGACAGTCTGCCCAGAAACGGACAGCTTTAAGATTTCGCCGCTGATCCGGCTGACGCTGATGTCTCTCTATGTTGCGCTGGTTGTGCCTCTGCCGTTTTTGGCTACAGTGACGCGATCGCCCGTTCCGGCTGCGCTGCTTTGGGTCGGAATAGTGTTGGGCGGGGCCGCGCTGTACGGCATTTTGAGCGAGCGCGTGCTGGTAGATGCGAAAGGTATTGCGGTGACGTATCCGGCCTGGGTGCGCGCTTTTGGTCGTCGGGGCTGGTCTTTGCAATGGGATGAGATGACAGCCCTGAAGCCGCGATCAACCGGGCAGGGTGGCATTGTTTATTATTTTCTCAACCAGGCGGAAGACCGGGCTTATTTGCTGCCGATGCGGGTCGTTGGGTTTGCTCGACTGGTGCGCTATGTAGAAGCTAAGACTGAGATTGATACTCGCGATGTTAGGCCACTGTCTCAACCCTGGATGTATGTGATTTTATTAGGGCTAACGGTGCTGCTGCTGCTGGTCGATATTTGGACGATTGCGACGGCCAGTCAATTTACACCGGGCAACTGACAATTGCCCTATTCGGAGCTAAGCCCGGTGACCATCTTAAAATTTGAGCAGGTGACGATGGGGGCAGCAGCTGGCCCAGTCGAAATTCTCAAAAATCTGAGCTTCACTGTTGAACCGGGTGATTTTATAGCGTTAGTTGGGCCTTCAGGTGCGGGTAAAACCAGTCTGCTGCGGTTGATTAACCGGCTTTCTGAAGTCAGCCGGGGTACTATCTGGTTTGCCGGGCAAGATATTCAGCAGCTGCCAGTGGTTAGTTTGCGGCGTCAGATCGCGCTGGTCAATCAGGAGAGCCGATTGCTAGGGATGAGTGTCAAGGCCGCGCTGGGCTATCCGCTCCGGCTACAGGGCCACCCGACCGCAGAAATTGCAGCAGCCGTTACTCAGTGGACTGAGCGGCTGAACATTCCAGCGGACTGGATGGATCGCACGGCGGTTAATTTGTCGTTGGGTCAGCGGCAGCGAGTGGCGATCGCCCGTGCGCTGCTCAGCAAACCCAAAATCTTGCTGCTAGACGAACCCACCTCTTCTCAAGACGTGGGCTACAGCGAGTTTTTGCTCGCTCGCCTAGCTGACTGGGCAACTCAGGGCAAGCTCACAATCATCATGGCCAACCATCAGATTGATCTGGCCGCGCGCTATGTCAACCGGCTATGGCACCTCAATGATGGCAGGCTGATCGCCGACTTACCGGCTGACGCCGTAGATTGGGGTCAGTTGCGTCAAGCCCTAGTATTAGCGGAGCAGCAGGCTCAAGCAGAGTGGTCATAGGCTAGGCGGGTTTGCTGTGGGCGATCGCCATTGCCTCTATCGGTCTATCTAGCGACCCGACACAAATGCGGTAGCCCACGTTTCTTACCGTCTGGATCAAATCGGGGTGACGCGGGTTAATCTCTATTTTTTTGCGCAGCGACAGCACATGCGTATCAACCGTACGCGGATTGTCAATGGCATCTGGCCAGGCGCGGCGCAACAGATCGATCCGGCTGAGCGGCTCACCCTCGGCCTGCGTCAAAACATATAGCAGGCTAAATTCTTGGGGCGTCAGATCGACAAATTCGCCCATGTAGCGTACTCGCCGTTGCACCAGATCGATGTGCAGATCGCCGCAGTCAATCGCCAGAGGCGTCGTGATGTGGCGGCTGCGACGAGTGAGCGACTCCACCCGCGCTAAAAATTCCTGCATTCCAAACGGCTTCTTGAGATAGTCGTCGGCACCAGCTCTTAGCCCGGCCACCACATCGGGTTCGGTCGTACGAGCAGACAGCATTAAAATCAGCGGGTGGCCCTGGTGACTGAGCCACTGACATAGCTGTAGCCCTTGGCCCCCCGAAAATTCTGCCTCTAGGACGACAAGACTGGGCTGCTGCATTTGGAAAACGTCTCTTGCCGCCACCATATCAGCGCACTGCTGCACTTTATAACCGGCCTGCTGCAAGTTCCAACTCAGCAGGGAGCGCAAGTTTAAATTGCTTTCAACAACTTGGACATTGATATCAATAGAGGCGCTCACAGAATACATACCGCATTAAATGCTGCTGGTGACAGATCTCAATGAGCAAAAGCCTAGCAGAGCCTCTGAGCGACTTCTGTAATCGAGGTTACGGGACACGATCATCCGACAAAACATACCTTAATTGAGTTTGTAAGTCGGCTCAGCCCTGTTTGACCTGATAAAATGAAGAGAGCGCGCTGAATGATTCGATCAAACTTGATAGATAGAAAGTGACTGATCTAGTCCCTATATGCGTTGACTTAGTGAGTTGATTTTACTAGCTTAAAATTAGGAAATCAGTAGGAGAATCAGCGATGACTCGGCTGGCTGCAATCGAGTTTGAGACCCGCTTAAAGCTAGATTTTCTAGCGTGACTTGCCTATCGTGCAGACTTCGCATTTATTCCTACAGGCATCCGGTACAGATTCAGTTTTAGTTGAGTGAGGCTCGCAGACAATGCTTCAAGATGTTCGCATTATTCGCTACTATCAGCGAATGACTGATACCCTCGTAGATTATTGGCATAAAGGCTATCGCACCGATGAGCTCAGGCTATACATTGAGGGATACATTACTTCTATGCGCCATTCTGGTGCCGCAGAGTCTTATCTTGTTAATAAGTTAGAACAAGAAGTTTTGCGCTTCTTACACGACTCTTCTAATTTCGCAGTGACTCAGACAGAGGTAGAAACTGACTACTACTAGGCGGCTACCTTAGCAGCCCTTTGGAAGGTTAAGGCACAGCGCAACTGATAACGGCGCAACTAATAATTAAAAGTTACTAATCAGGATGGCTGTAGAGGTGTTTCGTTTTCTACAGGTTTAGCTGTGCGATGAAATATTGATTGGCGATCGCCCGCTACTACCTCTAAAAAGCCAAAGCTCACAGTGAATAAGCGGGCGCTTTATAGACAGGCTTTGTAGACAGTAATTGCAGATCTAAATGCTTACAGCAAAAAAGCGCGTTGGCACAGTCAAAAGTCTGGCTAACACGCTTTATGAGCACTAACGGTGCTGGTGCGACACTTAGGAAGCGATCGCCACTTCTACCGTCTCCTGCAGATTCCCTTCCTGGTACATTTTGATCAAGATGTCAGAGCCACCAATGAATTCACCATTGATATAGACCTGAGGAATAGTAGGCCAGCTAGAGTACTCTTTGATGCCCTGACGAATTTCAGCATCGGCTAAAACGTCTACGGTTTCGTAAGGGACGCCCAGCATATTCAAAATCTGTACGACATTGTTAGAAAAGCCGCACTGAGGCATGAGCTTGGTGCCTTTCATAAACACCATGATCTTATTTTGCTCAATCAAGTTGTCGAGCTTAGCTTTGGTTTCTGGAGACATTGCGATAATCCTGAAAAATAGTGACCTTGTAAGATTGATGCGCCTACTAGCTAGTGCTGATTGGTCAGCTAGCAGTCGCGACCTCGCCCGGCGTGTGGGTCTCTAGAGAGAGGGCGTGAATAGCCTCAGAAGACATCGCTGTTGCCACTGACTGATAGACCAGCTGATGCCGTTTGACTAGGTTCAGCCCTTCAAAGGCAGCAGACACGATGGCCACCTGATAGTGGTCACCGCCGCCTGTCAGATCTTGAACTGCGACTTCGGCGTCGGGTAAGCCAGCTTTGATCATTGATTCTACTTGGTCGGGGCTGATCATACGCTCCTTGTGTGAAGTCAACTGTCTTACCCTATTATGGCGCTTACGGCGCAATTCTTCCATAGGCTGGCGGCTGATTGCCAAGAGCAGCGGCGTCAGCCTTGTCGCTCATGACTTCATTCATTTCAGATAAAATGCCCTAATGCTTACCCTAATGCTTAACGGCTACTGACCCGGTGCACTGTAGGGAACCTCTACAAAGCCTAGTTCATAGAGCTGCTGATAAGCCTGCTGACCGAGTGGGCGGGTAGGCTGCTGGCTATTGACAACTTCGACTAAGAGCGGCACGGCCAGCTCGGGGCGGCTCTGGGCGCGGTAGACAACAGCTAGCTGATAGCTGGCCTGGTCACGCACCTCAGCCGACCGCAGCGCTAAGTCTCGCAACCCGCTGTTGACCCGGCTGTCTACACCAACAAATACGCTAGAGAGATTTTGGTAGTAGGTAGAAACGTCGTTGAGAGCTTTGCGAGCTGCAACCAGCTTTTCGGCGGCGAGCGTGTAGTTTTGCTGGGCGATCGCACTTTCAGCTTCGCTCATCAGCGATTGGCCAGCGGCAATCCCAATTGGGCTAGTAGATTGCTCGATGGTGCGGGTGGCGTCTGGAGCCTCGGCAGGCGGCTGAGCCTCTGCGGGCGGCAAGGTGTCTCCAAGCTGGGCCTGAGCCGCGAAGGGAACGGCGATCGCACCGACTATCGTACTGGCAACGGCGACGATAGCCGCTTTGGGTAACGCGCCAGCCAGCAAAGCTCTAACAGTGGAAACCATGGTGTCAAAAACAGCTAACTTTAGGGAATCTAAACTAGAGTAGGGCATTGAGTCCGCCATTGTCGCCATCCGGTGTGACTCTTAGCTAAGTGGATATACCCGGCACCGAGTTGCTAAAGGATCAAACTGTCCGTAGTATCAGCTTTTAAACATGACTTCACTGGGGCCTTCATCAGAGACTTCATCAGGTGCCGCGTCAGACCAACTATTGGGCGGTCAGGGCGTTTTACCCGGTAAAGAGGGGGTAATTTTGCAGCGCGGCGGCGAAGAGTTGCAGCTCTATAAGGTGAAAAATCGCCTGACCTTTTGCCTGAGCGACCCGGCCAATCTGTCTGAGCTAGTGGCACAAGGGCAGCCGCAGCAAGTTAGAAATATCACCCCTCGGGCGATTGACCAGGGGCCAGTTGTGATCGAGTGGCAGCTGCCTGCTCAGCGAGTAGAAGCGGTGCTAGCAGAGCTGAGAGCAGCCCCCACTGTGCTCTATGCCAGCCATGTGTACGAACTGGCTTTGAGCCCGGACACTTATGTCTATCTGGCCAATCAGCTGACGGTGCAGTTTACTGACGCGCTACCGGCGGCTCAGATGGAGGCGATCGCCCGCAGCACCGGCATCATTCCAACTCGCGTTTTGGCTGGCAGCGGCAATACCTACTGCTTTCGGGTTGGCCCTACCGCCCGCGAAAATCCGCTGAAGCTGGCCAATCGGCTCGCTCGTCACCCCAACGTTTTGCTCGCTGAGCCGAATGTAATGATGGCGATCGCGCCGCTCTATCGCCCGAGCGACACCCGCTACCCTGAGCAGTGGCACCTTTTCCACCGAGGCGGGCCGGGGCTGGCGGCAGGCTCTCATGTTTCTGCCGAACCTGCCTGGGATATTACTCGCGGCAGTCGCTCAGTGACTATTGCCGTCACTGATGACGGCTTTGATCTGGCTCACCGCGATTTGCAGGGGCCGGGTAAAATTGTCGCTCCCCGCGACCTAAAAAATAAAGACGGCTTACCTATTCCCAGTCTCAATGAAAATCATGGGACAGCGGTAGCCGGTGTTGCCATCGGAGAAGAAACTGGAGATGGCATTGTCGGCATCGCACCCGGCTGTAGCCTGATGCCGCTTCAGACAACTGGCTTTTTAGATGACGACTCGATTGAGCAGCTGTTTGACTGGGCCATCGAACAGGGCGCGGATGTCATTTCTTGCAGTTGGTCGCCTGCCTCTATCTATTTTTCGTTGTCGCGGCGGATTAGCCAGGCGGTCAATCGGGCGGCAACGCAGGGCCGCAACGGCAAGGGCTGCGTGGTGGTGTTTTCGGCGGGTAATGCCAATCGCCCAATAGAGGGCAAAGTAGAAGAATCGGGCTGGCCTGGCAATCTCATTAAAGGGTTGACTAGCTGGCTCAGCGGCTTTGCAGTTCATCCCGATGTAATTACGGTCTCGGCCTGCACCAGTCTCAACCAAAAGGCGGCCTACAGCAATTGGGGCCGTCATATTTCAGTGGCTGCGCCGAGCAACAATGCCTCTCCTAATATGGCGCTCTCTAGCGGCACTTTTGACACGGGGCCGCCGATTCGGGTGCAGCTACTGGGGCGCGCTGTGCTGACAAGCGATCGCACGGGCGACCAGGGCTACACCACTGACGATTTCACCGGCTTTGGCGGCACTTCTAGCGCTTGTCCGCTGGTTGCAGGCATCGCAGGACTAATGCTCTCAGTCAATCCAGACCTGACGGCGGCTGAAGTCAAGCAAATTTTGCAAAGCACCGCCGATAAAATTATTGACAAAGCCCCCGATCCGCAGTTAGGGCAGCGCTATGGCACTTACGACAGCAACGGTCATTCGTTTTGGTTTGGCTATGGCAAGGTCAATGCCGCTGCCGCTGTTAAAGCAGCTCAGGCCAAGGCGCTGCGCGATCGCCTTCTCCACCAAACCCTCACCGTTCAAAATTTGGCCGCTTCCCCCATCCCTGACAATGCCCCCAACGGTATTCGCAGCGACCTTGATATTTCCACAGGCGGCAGTCTGCAAGACATTAAGGTATTCATTCAAGCAGAACACGAATTTCTCGGCGACCTCAGCTTTACGCTGATCAGCCCTCAGGGCCAGACTGTATTGCTACAGGGCCGCACTTTAGGCCGTCAAACCCGGCTGCAAAGAACCTACTCGCTGGTGAGCACCCCTGCGCTGCGCCGACTGATCAATAGTGAGGTGAGGGGCCGCTGGCAGCTACAGGTGATTGACCACGTACCCGAACACACCGGACAGCTACAGCGGTGGGATTTAATCCTGGGCATCTGATACGTCTTGCTCTGAACCATCAGCTAGCGTCATCAGTGCGGTTTGTAAGTCGGCGGTGAGCTGCTTAGAGCGCAGTTTGCCTTCTCCGGCTTTGTAGTGAGCTACAGAGATAGACTTACCAATGCGAACTGTCACCGTTCCTCGCCAGCGGGGGCACAGCTCGCTATATTTCAGGCTGATTGGGATAATTTTTATATCTAAATGAGGGCGGCTGCGTTCGGCGCGAAGGGCAATACGGGCCAGTCCAGGCTTGAGCGGGTGGATGCGATCGCGGTAAATATTTCCTTCCGGATAAATCACCATCATCTCGCCCGCCTGCAAAAGCTGCACCCCATGGCGCAAAGTCTGCACCGAAGGCTTGCGCACATGCACCGGAAAGCCCCCTAGCCGCCGAATAAACCAGCCCTGAATGCCCAGACATTCATCAGCCGTCACCATAAACCGCAAATAGCGACCTGCCCGCTTACCAATCAACCCCACCAGCAGCGGATCCCACCGAGACTGATGCGTCGGCGCTAGCACAACCGGGCCATCCTGAGGAATATTCTCCTGCCCTGTGATTTCGATTTGGCTGAAATAGGCAGGCAAAATGACCTTTTCGCCCAAGGTGTACATAATTGGCGCGAGCCAAGGAGAAACACGAGACTGCGCAGAGCGGCAAAGATGATCAGCAGGAAGCGTCATGTCACCAGAAGAATTTATCAGCATGGCTGAAAGAGAGACGCCCCCAGAAAAGCGCTAGGACAAAATGTACGAATTGATACATATTCGCTCATAGTTGGCCTAGCATAGTCTGCTGTCAGTCGCAGGTTAATGCGCAAGCTGACAGTTTCGACTCTGGCTTCTAGCGACAGCAAAATTTCAGGCAGTCCGTAGCCACGCTGGGTCAGGCTTGAGCAGGAAGCTGTCTATCAGCTCTGCTGTTGACGACGCTGCTGAAACCATCGCTGTAGCTGCCGACGACAAGGCGCTTCTAAAATTCCACCCAACACAGTCAGACGGTGATTAGAGCAAGGGCCATCCGGCAGGTTTAGCACTGAACGGACAGCGCCTGCCTTGAGATCGTCGGCACCGTAAACCAGTAAGCCCAAACGCGATTGAATCATAGCCCCTGCGCACATCGGGCAGGGCTCTAAGGTGACATATAGGGTGCAGTCATTTAGGTGCCAGTTGCCTAACTGCCTGCCTGCTGCGCGTAAGGCCAAAACTTCAGCATGGGCAGTCGGGTCATGGTCGCGCTCTTTGCGATTGGCCGCCGCCGCCAGCAGCTGATTTTCTGACCCTACGACAATCGCCGCAACTGGCACCTCACCGGCTTGACCAGCGGCTTCTGCCAGCGCCAAGGCTCGTATCATCCACTGGCGATGGCGCAGGTAGATTTCACTATTCAGCGCGGGTGGCGAAATGCCTAAGGCCGCTTCCAGGCACGCCGTATCTTGATCGTTGCCAGGCAGATCGATCAATAAATCATCAGGTTCAGTCATGCCAAAGGCTTTCCTTCCGGTTGCTCTACGGATTTCATACAGTAGGGGTTTGTATCAAGTGCCATACTAGGGATAAGCAACCTAGCCGCGACTTGCCCCTTCGAATTAGTATGGTGACCACCGTAGATTTTCTCAATCAGCTCAATCCCTCCCAGCGTCAGGCCGTTGAACATTTCTGCGGGCCGCTGCTGGTGGTGGCCGGAGCCGGTTCAGGAAAGACCCGCGCCCTCACCGCTCGCATCGCCAATCTCATTCTTCACCGCCGGGTCGATCCGGCCAATATTCTAGCGGTGACCTTTACCAATAAGGCCGCTCGGGAGATGAAGGAGCGGATTGAGCGGGTGTTTGCTGAGCAGGAGGCGCTGGCCCGTCACAGCAAGCCTTTGCATATGCTCTCGGGGTACGAGCAGGTGCAGCTGCGCTCTTACGTGTATAAGAATTTTTTGAAAGAGCTGTGGATTGGCACGTTCCATTCGCTGTGCTCGCGCATTCTCCGCTACGACATTGAAAAATATCAGAGCCCGGCGGGTCAGTGCTGGACGCGCACCTTTTCTATTTTTGATGAGTCGGACGCCCAGAGCCTGGTCAAAAGCATCGTCATTGGCCAGATGAACCTGGATGACCGCAAGTTTAACCCGCGCTCAGTGCGCTTTGCGATTAGCAATGCCAAAAACCAGGGGTTAGACCCTGACCAATATGAAGCCGAAAATCCTAACTTCAAAGGTCGCAATATTGCTGAAGTCTATCGCTATTATCAGCAAGGGCTTTCGGCCAATAATGCGCTCGACTTTGACGATCTAATTCGGTTGCCGGTGCAGCTCTTTCGCCAAAATCCGCAGGTGCTCGACTACTGGCACCGCCGCTTTCGCCATATCTTAGTGGATGAATATCAAGATACTAACCGCACTCAGTACGACCTGATTCAGCTGCTGACGACTAACGGTCAGGGCAACCAGAAATTTGACGATTGGACTAATCGCTCTGTGTTTGTTGTGGGCGATGCTGACCAGAGTATCTATTCGTTTAGGGCGGCAGACTTTACGATTTTGATGGGCTTTCAGTCGGAGTTTGGCGATCGCCTCCCCGATGACGAAACCCAGACTCTAGTCAAACTCGAAGAAAACTATCGCTCGACTTCCAACATTCTCGATGTTGCCAATCATTTGATTGAAAACAACACAGAGCGTATTGACAAAGTGCTGCGGGCGACCCGAGGTGAGGGCGATGCGATTTTTTGCCACCGGGCCGACAACGAGGCAATGGAAGCAGAGTATGTCGTCAGTCAAATTCGCAATTTAGAGCTAAAAAACCCTGAGCTGAACTGGCGAGACTTTGCCATTCTCTACCGCACCAATGCTCAGTCTCGGGCGATGGAAGAAGTCTTGGTTAGGTTTGATATTCCTTACCGCGTGGTCGGCGGTCTGCGCTTTTACGATCGCCGCGAGATCAAAGATATTTTGGCCTACATGCGGCTGGCGGTGAATCCGGCAGACAGCGTTAGCCTGAAGCGCATTATCAATACGCCTCGGCGTGGCATTGGTAAAACGACGCTAGACAATTTGGAAAAAGCGGCGGTCGAATTGGGCGTGCCGCTGTGGGACATTATCAAAGATGAGACCTCGGTGAAGACCTTGGCAGGGCGGGCGAGTAAGAGTGCGATCGCTTTTTCAAAAATGGTCAGCAGCTGGCAAGCGCGCGCCGAAACCACCTCTCCCACTGAGCTGGTACAAGAAGTGCTCGAAAACACGGGCTATTTAGAAGACTTAAAGAGCAAAGGTACAGAAGAAGACCTCAATCGCATTGAGAACATCCAAGAGCTTTACAGCGCGGTGGTGCAGTTTGAAGAAGAAAATGAAGACGCCACCCTGATGACGTTTCTGGCCAATGCCTCGCTCAATTCCGACAACGACGACGGCAAAGATGAAGACAACAAAGTCACCCTGATGACGCTTCATGCTTCTAAGGGTCTAGAATTTCCCGTCGTCTTTTTAGTCGGACTAGAACAAGGGCTATTCCCTAGCTTTCGCTCTCTAGAAGATGCCGCCGCCATTGAAGAAGAGCGCCGCCTCTGCTATGTCGGTATTACCCGCGCTCAAGACCGGCTGTTTATCTCCCATGCCCGCGAGCGTCGCACCTATGGAGCCATGCGAGAGGTCTCGACGCCCTCTATTTTTCTCAGCGAACTGCCCCGCAGACTACATCATGGCTACCGTGCCCAGTGCCCTGCCCGAGCGCTGGACAACTACCACCCGCGAAGCCAAACTCAAAAACCCTCAGCCCAATCTCAACAAGCCCGGCACTCACGAAAACGATTGGAGCGTAGGCGCTTCAGTCACCCATAAAGCCTTTGGCGCGGGCAAAGTCACGCATATCTTCGGAGCGGGTAACAAAATTTGTTTGGCGGTTCACTTCCCCGGCATCGGTAAAAAGATCATCGATCCTAGAACAACTACCTTAGAGCGGATTGGCTGAAGCCTCGTTTTCGCATGAGCGCTTGATTCCTCTACAGCGCTCTTCCCATTGATTTTTATCAACTTAGACCTACGCGGCAGCGGCAGCCATTTCTTTCCCCTTAAACAAATCGTCCGGCTCGTAAAGGTACTCAAACCAGTTGCCGAAGGGGTCGCGGCCATAGAAGGAGGCGGTGCCGTCGCGGTGGTCGTGGATGTTGCCGACTTTGACACCGTCGGCTTTGAGCTTGGCGTAGGCGGTGTCGATTTCAGCTCTGTCGCTAAACACAAACCCAAAGTGTGGCCCCGCCTGGTCATAATCTGGGCTCATCAGCGCCAGTCCATCGTTACCCGCCTTCAGATAGGCCCAGTCGCTGTCCTGCCAGACTATCTTCATACCCAGGCTCTGGTAAAAGGTAGCTGCTTTCGCCACATCTTCTACGCATACCGCAACGTGGCCCAATCGCTTCATTTGCATTGTTTTCTATCCTTAAAAGCATTCGTCAGAGTTCTCTACTCATTTTAGTCTCTGACGGTTTTTACGATAGCTAACCGTATTTTCTAGCTGGAGTCAGGCCGTTATTATAGAAGCATCGAGTACAGATATCCGGCTCGCCGAGTGCCCTGTCTCGAAGGTAGAGCATTACTAAGGACTTTTATCTCATGGAAACGACTTTTGATTCTGACAGGCGCAAGCTCTTATCAGTCGCTTCGCACGCCTCTATTTTTCTGAGTCAGCTAGTGCTGTCGGCGGGGGTGCCGCTAGCGGTTTTGGTGCTTTCAGAAGACTCAGTCACTAAAGAAAACGCAAAAGAAGCGCTAAATTTCCACTTCAATATGTGGCTTTACAGCGTTTTGCTGATTATTCCAGCCTGGTTGATTATTGGTTTGCCTTTGGTGGCACTGCTAGGGTTGGTACAGCTAATCTTGCCAATCTTTGCGATTTTGAGCAGCGTTACTGCGCCTGATAGCGCTTTCCGCTACCCCTTTATCTTTCGTCCTCTCTAACTCTAAATATTGGTTTACATCATCGGTGGAATCGTCAGGCCCTTAAGCGGTCTGGCGATTTCTTTTGGGGTGAGCCCTTTGCCCTGAATGAGGACGCCAAAGTTGCCGAGCCCAAGGGGGCTGATGAGCTGCTGTAAGGCGTCGCGGCGCATCATAATGGCCTGTATGGTTTTGGCGGTGGCGGTTTGGTTAGAAGAGGAGTGGGAGAGTCGAGAGAGGCGATCGCTCAACCCCAGTGCCATCAAAAACAGCCCCTGCTGCGTAAATCCAATTTTTGCTAGCCCCACTTCAGCGCCGTATCTTTCCAGCGCCGTAAAATCTACATGAGCTGTGATGTCCTGCTCGCCCACATAGGTAAACGGATCGTCGTGATGGCCGTGGCGATAATAGCACTGCAAAGTTCCCTGAGCGCGCGCCGGAGCGTAATAGCGATGGGCGGTGTAGCCATAGTCGATAGTGAGTAAATAGCCCCGGCTTATCTTCTCTGAAACTGTTTTTGTCCAGTCCAGCGCGGCCAAATTCACCTCTGTTCGATAGCCCTCTGGATGATCCGAAAGGTCAACGCTTACCCGCTTAAAATAAGTTTGAAGCTGCGGCGTAGAGAGTTCTGCCAGCACCGGCACAAAGCCTTCTTCGCTGACGCCTACCCACATCTCTTGCAGAGCATTGCCTTGCCATTCCACCCAATGCACCGGAAAGGCATCTACCAACTCGTTTGAAAACGCGCAGCCGACGATGGATTGAGCTGGAACGTCCGAGAGGTTTTGCCAGCTCAGCGAAACGCCTTGGCTTTGCCAGTGGCTCAGCCGCTTTTGCTGCTCGGCTTTTAGAGCCCCTGACTTTTCAACTACGATGTAACTTAGGCAGGCAAAGCAGTGAGGAGAATGGGTTTGCAAATGCGCCAGCACATCGGCAGCGACGAGGCCCTGACCTGCGCCCATTTCCATCAGCGTAAACGGGTTAGGCTGCCCTAACGCTTGCCACATATCGGCAAACTGCTCAGCGAGCAATTCTCCAAAGTCGTGACCCATATGCGGCGAGGTAATGAAGTCGCCTTGGGGGCCAATAGTATTGCTGCGCGTGGAGTAATAGCCCTGCGGATGGTACAGCGCCATTTCCATAAAGTCAGCAAACGTAATCCGCTGCCGTTCACTCTGCCGAATGCGCTGGGTAATTGCCTGCTGTAACTTTTCTGTAATGTCCAATTGCCCTACATGTGCGGGTCATCTCTAGAATAGATCCTGCTGCCAGCACAAATCTCAGCACGAACCTTTTTAGCAGTCTAACAAAGGCGTAACCAAAGGCGTAACGCCACCAGAGCGAGTCACGTAGTGGAGCTAGTCAGATGGGGACAATTAGGCGGTAGGGCTCAACGTTTTGGCAGCCTCTGCGGAGAGAGTGGTTTTTTCTGTCTGCGCCTCTGCCAGCTTTTTGAGTCGCTCAATGCGATCTTCAGTTGGCGGATGGGTTAAAAATAGTTTCATCAAACCTTCTTTAGAGAGCGGATTGACGATAAATAGCGGGGCAAAGGCAGGGTTGCCGTGGATGGGCACTTCTTGACCCATAGACTCTAGGGTTTCGAGCGCCCGCACCAGTGCTAAAGGGTTTTGGGTAATCTCAGCGGCTCCGGCATCGGCAGCATATTCTCTTGTTCTAGAAATTGCCATGCGCAGCAGCGCCGCACTCATCGGACCAATGATCAGCAAAAACAAAATTGCCAGTGGGCTATTGCCGCGCCGCCCCACTCGCGCTACCGGAAAGTACAGTGCGCCCAAAGTCAAGATGCGACCCAAATAGGTTAGTGATCCAGAGAGGGTTCCGGCTACGGCCTGGGTGAGGGTGTCGCGATTGCGCACATGGGTTAGTTCATGGGCGATCACCGCGTCTAGTTCATCGGCGGGCAGTAGCTTGATGATGCCTTCGGTGAGAGCGATCGCCGCATGATTTGGGTCACGCCCAGTCGCAAAAGCATTCAGCGCTTCCGAAGGCACGATATAGAGCTTAGGATTGGGGACGCCAGCGCGATCGCTCAACTTCTGAATCCGGTCAAACAGCGCCGGGTTTTCCTCACGCGGCGATGGCTTGGCCTTGAAGGCAGACAGCGCCGCCCGGTCAGAATAATACCAGGAGCCAAAGCTACTCAAAGCCGCAAAGCCTAATCCGTAGTACAAGCCCTGCTCATCTCCTACCAGCAGATAGCCCGCCAGTACAATGAGTCCGCTGAGTAGTGCCAGCAGCAGCAGGGTTTTAAACTGATTCATCCCAGCCATAGAAAACCTCGTGAGTCGTCGGCATATTATCTAACTGTAAGCCTACAGAGCGGTTCAGCCCACCATTCGCGGGATAGACTTTTGGTCATAATGTCTATGGAGGGGAAGCGGATGAAAAATCTGATTGAGTATAAGGGCTATCAGGCCGAGCTGTATGTAGATGTGGAAGAAACATTATTTTCGGTCGGGTCATAAATATCGAGCGCGACGTGATTTCTTTCCATGCTGAAACCGTCGAGAATGCTAAAGCTGAGTTTATTGAAACGATCAATGAGTATCTATCAGAATGCGCTGCTGAGGGTGTAGCCCCTGATGTTCCGAAAGTGGTGATCACGGCCTCATAACGTAACGCTGTGCTGTATCTAACACTGACCTTTGCCTAAAGATACTGACGTAGGGCAAATGGAAGTTAGGGCACTCTACTGAAGCATGGCCAATTCAACTGGCAATGACTGCTTCAGCTCGTTTACAGCCATCCGAGTGCTAAAAATGCAAAAGACAGCTCAAAAGAAGACAGCTCAAATTTCCGCCATCATTGAGAAACGTCGCCCAGTCGCCCATCGGATTGAAGTTGTCTCGCGTCATCTGACAACGCTGTCTGAAGCGCTTTACGCTTTGCAGGAGCAGTGCGCTACTCAGATACAGAAAACGGAAGATATGGAGGTTTGCGATCGCCTACGCGCAGTAAACACAGCACCGTTACAGTCCAGCATTCAAGCTGAGCTGCAAGCCTTAGCCAAACTTGAAAACCGATTTTCTCGCAGTACGTTGAATATTGGTGTGATTGGTCGAGCGAGGCAAGGTAAAAGCCGTTTACTACAAAGCCTTAGCGGACTGACGACGGATGAAATTCCAGATGGCGATGGGATGCACTGTACGGGGGTTCGCAGTACGATTTGCCATCAGCCCTCAGCGTCTGATGCTTATGGCGAGGTTTGGTTTCACTCTAAGCAATCTTTTCTGAAGGATGTGATCGCACCCTATTATAAAGTGCTTGACTTAGGGCAAGCCCCACTTACCTTAGATGCCTTTGCTAAACAGGCTCTGCCGCCGCTGCCTAAGGATCGCACTAGCTTTGCTGAACCCGGCGCAATGTATGAGCATCTCAAGCGATATCACGATTGCTTTGATAAGTATGCGCACCTGCTAGGCACTTCACCTGAACGAATTTCTAGAGGACAAATTCGGGAGTATGTGGCTCAAGATACGCCTGATGGAGACCGCATTTACTTCAACTATTTGGCCGTTCAAGAAGTTAAAATCAACTGCCTTTTTCCTCACGAAGAAGTAGGACAAATTGCGCTGGTAGATATGCCGGGACTAGGCGATACCGGCGTTGGGGATGAGGCTCGTCTGGTTCAGACGCTAGGACAAGATGTGGACGTGGTGGTATTCGTGCGAATGCCAAAGTCCTTGGGTGACCACTGGGCTGATGTGGATGTGCGACTGTACGACCTGGCTCGCAAATCGCTACCCATGCTGCCGCTAGAACTATGGTCTTTTTTGGTGCTCAACCATATCGGCGGCAATGCTCAACTCACAGACAATCGGAAGGGTTGTGACAATTTGATGGCAACCGCGAGTGAAAAGCACATTCAGGTTGCTCAGCGGATGATTACGAACTGCGCTGATGATAGTGAAGCCGAGCTACTGCTGGATTCCATTCTCCAGTATATGGCTGAAAATGTTACCCAGCTTGATCGTCAGTACGCTAGCGCTTGCCAGGAATCTTTGCATCAATTGCAAAGGGCAGTCGAGTCTGAGTTAAAAAAGGCTGAGCAGGCGCTTAGCCAAGCTAGTTTCCAAGCAGATGGGTCTCCGCTATTCAACGCATTGTTTAACGATTTCTGGACAAATATAACGAGCGGTTTGGAATTATTGCTGACAGACCTCAGCCAGCAAAGAGATCAGCCAGACTTCGACTTTAAGCAACAGGTAGATGCCGCTCTCAAAGCCTGCAAGGAAGATACCGGATTACCTACGCTGGAAGCAATTGAGGTACGGCAACGTAGAGAGAAGTCGTATGAGGCAGCTTATAGTCAATTCCTTAACGAGGTGCGAGCCTATTTATCTCGACATTTCTTGGTAGTCGATGAGGCACTCAAAAGGGGACTAGACCGAATTAAATCACAGGTCGCTAATATTTTAACTACCCAATGCCAGCTAAATGGATTAACGGAGGCTCGTGATACACAATTTCTCGATGCCATCATTCCGCAAATTCCAGATCAGTCTATTTTCGGTAAGCCAAGTGAAATAAAATTTGGCTTCCAAATATTGGCTTCATTCGATTTATCCTACCGGGGTTTGATCCAGGGCTATTTCATTCTAAAGAGCTGCTTGAGGGCATCTAGTCCAAACTGACAGCAACGCTGAGCTTGAGCCATGTTCGTAAAGCCGTTGTTTCTGAAAACGTTGAGCGCGAAATTACGAGCGACTGCAAAGTTCTGTGGCAGTTGCTGCATCCGAATGCGTGAGGCATCTTCACCTTGGGTGACATCACGCACATAGTGCACTTTGTTCTCTACTCCCCAATAGCCTCTAATTCTGTTGGCAATATCGGCAACCGGTTCGATAAAAGAAGCCACGTAGTAGCGGGTTTCCTGAGAATAGCGCTCATGCCCACCGACCTTGAAGCGCCGCTCGCTGTCTACGCGAACGAGCGTTTCGAGTCCTGGCCAGGGTTTGATGTTCTCCAACTGCTGGCAAAGGCTGACGACTCGCTTTTCCCAGCGCCCGTGACCTTCATTGATGTCAGTGTGAACCTGCTGTGCGATAAAGTGAGCCTCCACGTCTTTGAGCAAGTTGCCCTGATTGCCTTTGAGCGCACCGAGATAGTGGTTGCCACTATCGACAATCAGCTGACATGTTTTTTTGGGTGCTGATGGCATCAAAGGCAATCACAACTCCTTTGAGGGCAAGCTGCTCAATGAATTCTGGCAGCGCCTTAATCTCGTTAGTTTTGCTATCGACCTGATGGGGTTCGAGAATCAGCCCACGCTCAACAATGTAGGCGCTCACCAGCAGAATAGCCGGATGGGGCGGTGACTCAGGGTTGTTAGTCTTTATCTGATACGACCCGCGCAGTTGCTTCCCATCCATTGCTAGTGTCTCTCCCGGTAACGGCTCGATATCAAAGAATCGAGCCAGGGCCGCTGAGTACTGTTTGTAGTCCAGCTTCAATAACACCCGCCGAATAGTGCTGTAGGAAGGCAACCTTTGTTTCGGGGGATTGAATAGCTCTATCAGTTCCGTTTGGTAGCTTTTGAGCCAGTCGCCTATCGCCAGAAAGCCTTGGTTCCCTGCCGCTATAGCCAGCGTGAATAAGGCCAGACATAGCGCGATATGATGACGCTTCCCCAGGCTATGGCGCGCGTCGGGTATCTCTGAAAAGACGGCTATAATCTCTAGCTGCTCAGAGGTTAAGGTTGACTGATCGTTGACAGCAGCAGCAGGTACCGTTTTCGTAGGTAGTCCCATGAGCAATCCGATGAAAGGGCTGGTACCTAAACGTTATCTCATTTAGCCGAAAATGAAATAGCCCTGGGGTTTGATCCAACACCGCATTCGTAAAAATCTCGACAACTTAATGCCAGACACCAAACATCTTCCGCTTTCTAAATCGCCCTCTGCGCAAGAAGTGCTAAGTTGCTTAACGTCACTTCAGGCAGAAGCTGTATATCAATGTAGAACAGCGCTCAACGATTTATTAGACGAGCCGAGTCAGGCCGCCTTTGCAATTGTTGAAGAGTTTGCGGATCGGATAATGCGAGCAGAAGGGACTCAAGATGAATGGCGCAACTTCTTGACATCGGTGAGAGCCGAAGTATGGCCCGATCAGTTCGGGCAGCTAGAAGAACGCAGCAGAACGTATCGCGAGTGGCTAGAAGCGGTTGAGAATGCAACAGCCGCCAATCAGATTGCACAGTTAAGCTTTTTAGATTGAGAAAATCATGGGAATGCAAGAGCTGCAAATTACCGTGCTGGGGCCTAGTGGCGCGGGTAAGACAACGCTGCTGACAGCAATGTATCAGCAATTTGAAAATAATGTTGAGAATGTCAATCTGGAGCTGACACCAGATTATGAAACGTCTGCCATGTTGCAGGATCGACTCGATGACTTGAAAAGCGCATTTGAGCTTTTTGAATCACGAGGAAGGGTCGGGCTGAAGCGCACTGAGGCACTCGCCGGGCCTAGCTCACTGCGCTCATTCAAATTTGACATTGGGAAAAAACAAAAAAAACCGTCACTACAGCTAGTTTTTCGAGACTATCCAGGCCAATATCACAATGCCAACGCACCAAAAGAACAGCAGAACTTTGTCGAGACAGTATTAAGACAGTCGGCAGCCGTCTTGATTCCCATTGATGCGCCAGCATTGATGGAAGAAGGAGGAAAATATCACGATCGTTTAAACCGTCCCCAACAGATCAAAGACATATTTAAAAAGGCTTACAGAGATATCGACTCGCCGAAGTTGGTTATCTTTGCGCCCGTCAAGTGTGAAAAGTATCTTCAGACTGAAGACGCTGTTAAAGAGTTAACTAGGCAGGTGAAACAAGGCTATGCAGAGCTGCTTGACTATTTACAATCTGAAAACTTGAAGCCGTGGATTGCTAGCGTTATTACACCCGTTCAGACCGTAGGCGGTTTAGTCTTTTCGAGAATCGAGCCTGATGAAGATGGTACGCCAGACTTCTACTTCCGAAAAATAAATTACAGGGCTGAGTATAGCCCGATAGATAGTGAGCAGCCACTTCGTTATCTGTTGAGCTTTTTGTTAAAGCTCCATCTCCATCAGCGAAATACAGGCTTTTTTAGCTTTGTTCGTGACTGGATAGGCTCTGACGATCATCTAAAGGATGCTGTCAAGAAGTTTTCCGGAGGATGTAAGAACACCGGCGGATTTACTGTCCTCGCTGGTAAATACTGGCTGAGCTAGCTTAACGCATCGTTTAGAGAGAAAGAATATGACAATTTATGTTCAAAGCTGCGGTAAATCTCAAAACCATGATTATGTTTGGCTGAAAGTTGAAGAAGAGCTTCAGGAGGCAGAAATCCCTCGCGCGCTACAAGTAATTAAGCCTGAAGAACTGATTGACAGTCAGAATCCGTCAATTATATTAGCGCGCTCAGGCGAACACCTATTGCTGATAGCTACAGCGCTAGATACCCGAGATGGCCGTACTGACTTTATGGGCCGTCAGATTCGCAATTCGGTTGCTTGGGTTGAAGATGATTCACCTGGATCACAGCGGCTGCTTCGTAAGCTAGTTATTCGAGCACTAAAGGGGAAATTAGATGATGATGTAGACCAAGCGGTTCATAATGCTGCCAATAGCAGATACGGGTTTAGAGTTGATTTTCAAGAGTTTCAAAAGATAGAGCGTGAAGTTAGTAATGAAGAGATTGGCGACGCAAAATCTGAGCCTTGTCCGTTGAAAGTTGGTAAAGATCGCAAACCGCTCAGGAACGATGTAATCGAAGATTTGAAAAAGTACCAGCTTCCAGAAAGTATTCAAATTCTCGTGGTAGTCACCACAATGAAATCTGCGGAGGGACTTAAGGCAAAAGATGTGTGGAGAGGTCTATCTAGCCGGATTGGGTCTAAAGAGAGGGAGGATCAGGAGGACTGGGAGGACTATCTCCTAAAAAAAAATACAAAGACTCAGCAAAATCTGGAGGTTGCGCAGAAGAGCCCGATCATCGGTATCCTCATCCTGCTGATAATAGGGGTAGTAATACTGGCTATATTGATTCCTATTCTAGCCCCACAAAACTTACAGCCCAAAGAGCAGCAAACCTCAGTGCAACCAAGCGTAACTACGAAACTGCCTTCAGAGACATTCTCCCGAGTGCCTCAGAAATAGCTTCACGACTTTTTCAGATTGCCAAGGTATCTGCTGATCACTTTTCTTATCTTTCTAGCCTGTCGGAATTTTTAATCCAAGCTGATAGGATGAAAAAATCTGCTGGGTGGGATGGCTTGTCACCCCATCAAAAGATGCTGCTATAGCGGTCGCCATATAGGTCAAGACGCTAGCCGGAGCACATGCTCAATCGCATCCCGTAGTGTCGGCAACTGGTCTAGTTGCTTTCGGATTCGACTTTTAAGCGCTGACCACTGCTGCTCAATTTTGTTGAAATCTGGCGAATACGCAGGCAAATACCAAATCTCACAGCCAGCAGCTTCTACGAGTGCTTGAATGCGTCCACCCTTGTGAAAAGTCGCATTGTCAATCACCAGCTTTTGGCCTGGCTTGAGTTCAGGGATTAAACAAGTCTCCAGCCAAGTCTCAAAGACAACGCGGTTGCAGGCACCTTCTATGGTGAACGGGGCTAGCAACTGCTGGTTGCACAATGCCGCAATCATGTTGATGCGCCCCTCGCGAGTCCCTGACTTCAACGCCTCCAACCGCTTCCCCTTTGGGCTGTAGCCATAGGGATAATGCAGCAAGGGATGCAGTGACTCACTTTGAGCAAATGGTCAACGAGATCGAAGGTATTGAAAAGCACCGCTAGCCAGAAATCTGCTGCGCAAACCACTGAGCCGCACTTCCATTCGTTCCCTCGGCTAGCTGCGCAAACGTTTCTTCCAAGAGAGAAATCTTCAGCCTGCTCAGCGCCTGAGACACCTCGCACTGCTGATATCGTCCGTCAGAGCGCAATAAAAACGCAATGACGCGCAGCCCCTTCAGATCGATTCCCCAGTATTCGGGAACCTCTAGCGCAGCGTAAATTTCTTTCTTTTCATCCAAATCGCTGGCAAGCGTTGTGTCGCCAACTTCACACACCAGATTAGGAACGCGCCACTGCCGCAAATTGATGCGACGATATTCGCCTGGGTTCCAGCGAGGAGACCCTGCGCCCAGGTAAAGCACTTCATCGGGAGAAGCGCCGCGCTGCTCAGGTTTCTCAATAATGCAGCCGCCCAAAGCATCGAAGAGGATGTCAGGCTGACGAATAAACCAAACGGTAAAAATCATTGTCAACAGTTCGCGACATTTTGAATGGCTGATCCCTTCCCAACCCATATCGACAAACAGATAGCGTTGATTGAAATACACGCGAAAGTAGTCTACTTCCTGCGCCTCTGCCGCTTCGCAGGCAGCAAGATAATCCGCCCAAGTTGCGGGCACCCACTGAGGTGTTTCGTCGGGCGACTGTCGGGTGGGGATGTGAGCGATCGCAACCATAAGACTTAGCAAGACGCTACTTTCTCAGCGTAGCAAATACAAAAGCGCCCCACAGTTTCCCGTAGAGCGCCCATGTAGAGGTTATGCAAATACAAAGAGGAACTATCCCTCTTCATTGATCCTAAGCATCATCTAAAGCAGCAATACCCGGCAGCGTTTTGCCTTCGAGCAGTTCTAGGCTCGCACCGCCGCCCGTCGAAATGTGGCTCATCTTATCGGCCAGGCCCACTTTTTCAACCGCTGCTACCGAGTCGCCGCCGCCGATGATGGTGATGCAGCCTTTGCCAGTGAGGTCGGCTAGGGTATGAGCGATCGCCTCCGTGCCCTTCGCAAACTTCTCCATCTCAAACACGCCCATCGGCCCATTCCAGATCACGCTCTTGCAGTCACCTAGCGCCTCTTGAAACACCTTGACCGAGTCAGGGCCAATGTCTAACCCCATCCAGCCATCGGGAATGCTCTCTACACTCACCGTTTGAGTATTGGCATCAGCGGCAAACTTGTCGGCCACAACCACATCTGTCGGCAGCAAAAATTCAACGCCCTTGGCTTTAGCCTTAGCTTCTAGCTCTTTAGCCAAATTAAGCTTGTCTTCTTCTACAAGCGAATCGCCCACGCTCAGACCGCGAGCCTTATAAAAGGTGAAAATCATGCCGCCGCCGATAAAAATCTTGTCTACTTTATCGAGCAGCGTATCGATCACGCCAATTTTGGAAGATACCTTAGAACCACCGACGATCGCCGCTAGCGGGCGCTGCGGATTGTCTACGGTAGATTGCAAATACTTCAGCTCTTTTTCAATCAGAGAACCCGCGACCGCTGGGCTGAGGTACTCAGTTACACCCGCCGTAGAAGCATGAGCCCGGTGAGCTGTGCCAAAAGCGTCGTTGACATAGAGATCGGCATTAGCGGCAAGCTGCTTGGCAAACTCAGGGTCATTGCTGGTTTCACCGTCGTAAAAACGGACATTTTCTAACAGCGCCACCTGACCGTTTTTCAGGTCAGCGATTTTAGCGGCTACCTCATCGCCAATGCAGTCGTCGCACTTGATGACGGCCTGTCCCAATTTTTCAGACAGGCGCTCAGCCACTGGCGTCAGGCGCATACTCTCAACGACTTTGCCCTTGGGCCGACCGAAGTGGCTTGCCAAAATTACCTTGGCTCCTTTCCCAACCAGGTCTTGAATGGTGGGCAGAGCGGCCCGAATGCGAGTGTCGTCAGTGATTTTGCCCGCATCGTCTAGCGGCACGTTAAAATCAGCTCGGACTAACACCCGTTTGCCCGCAACCTCAGCCGCAGATAGATCAGCTAGCGCTTTCTTAGCCACAGATTATACTCTCCTAAAAAATATGTAACGTTTGTCTGCACCAGACCCGAAAGCGGGACAAAGCTTGTCTACCCTAGATCTCGAACATTAAGCTAGATCTTGAACAAGCGTCTGATGCACCAGGCGGCGGTGCAGGTCATCTAGACTTGCTGTCAGCGATCGCCTGCGATAGGCGATATTGCCTATCCCCCGTTTGTTCACATTTTACAGAAGTCTGTGATCTCTTCTGAATCTAAACCCGACGAATAAATCTAATAAATCTAAATCTGGTAGAAAAGCACTTCGCTGACCCTATTTTCTCGGCCCTGTTTCCCCAACATGTACAAAACGCTTTTATTTTCGATAGATTCTAGCCCTGGTGCCAAAAAGGTTATTCAGACCGTTTTAGATATGGCCCAGCTTTGCCAGTCTAAAGTAGTGCTGCTCTCTGTGGTCGAACCGCCCGAAAACAGCGATCCCTCTCACCCTGAGCAAACCTCAGCAGAAGCCGTGGGCTCACTACTCACGCAGGCCAAAAAGCTGTTTGAGCAGCGCGGGTTTGAAGCTGAAACCATAGAGCGCGAGGGCAACCCGGCCTTTGTCATTTGCGATGTCGCCGACGAGGTGTCAGCCGATCTAGTAATCATTGGCTGTCGGGGCATCGGCCTGACTGATGAGGGCCGCGAAGACAGCGTCAGTGCCCGAGTGATCAATCTCTCGCCCTGTCCGGTGCTGGTCGTGCCTTAAGTTATGACGTAGATTAAGAGTCAGCCTGCTCTTTCTTCGCGCGTTTGCCCTATGTCCTCTCCGTCGATTCAGTGGTACCCAGGACATATTGCTAAGGCAGAAAAGTCGCTGCAAGCGCAGTTAAAGCGGGTCGATGTCGTTTTAGAGGTGCGCGATGCCCGGATTCCGCTAGCCACGCTGCACCCTAAGCTCAATGAATGGCTAGGCGACCAAAAGCGGGTGCTGGTGGTCAATCGGGTGGATATGATTGCTCCGGAGATGCGCGATCGCTGGCAGCAGTGGTTCAAAAGTCAGGGCCAGGTCGCCTACTATACCGATGCTAATCAGGGCAAAGGCGTCGGCCAGATCGCCAGAGCCGCGCAAGCAGCCGGGGTCGCGATGAATCAGCGGCGGCAGGATAGAGGGATGCGATCGCGCCCCGTTCGTGCCGTCGTCATCGGGTTTCCTAATGTCGGCAAGTCCGCCCTCATTAACCGCCTGCTCAAGCGTCGCATTGTTGAAAGCGCCCGCAAAGCAGGGGTGACTCGCCAGCTGCGATGGGTTCGCATCTCCGATGAACTAGAATTGCTGGACGCGCCCGGCATTATCCCAGCTCAGCTCACTGACCAGGCGGCGGCTCTGAAGCTGGCCATTTGCGACGATATTGGTGAAGCCGCTTACGATACCCAGCGGGTGGCAACGGCCTTTATTGATCTGCTCAAGCAGCTAGACAGCGAAGCCCAAACAGCTGAGCGCACTCAGGCTTTGCAGTCGCGATACGACATCGACCCGACCGACTGCACTGGCGAAACTTATTTGCAGCGCTTAGCTATAGACAAGTTTCACGGCGACTCAGAACGCGCTGCCCGCAAGCTGCTAATCGAGTTTCGTAAAGGCGTGTTGGGCAAGCTAAGCCTAGAGCTACCGCCTGATCTGCCCGGATGAGCGTTAGCTGGATCGACACCCTCTGAATTTGAGTCAGCCCAATCCATGCTCCAGCGCCTTCTCTTCGCGACGCATCCCCCGACCTACCGGGCGTTTGATCGGCTGCGGCTGCGGCTGCGGCCCCTGTACGAATCAGATCGGCAAAAGCATCAGCGTGAGCGGCAAACAGCCGACTACCTGCTGCTCTCACTGACCAACTGCGGGCGAACCTGGCTGCGAGTTATTTTAGGGCGAGCGATGCAGCTGCACTGCGGCGATGAAAATATCGATCAAAATATTAATCTGCACGACCTTTTTAGATTTTCTGAGGCAGTGCCGACGCTGCCTGCCATCAAACCCATGCACGAAAAATATGGGCAGTTCGGCAACCGCTACACCGGCCAAAAAGTGATTTTACTGGTGCGCGATCCCCGCGATGCGGTGGTTTCTCGATACCACCAGCACAAAGCCGACCTCGCCTTCGACAGCCTTGAGCACTATGTGAAAGCTGGGCCTGACTTGGCGGCTTATATTCAGTTTTACAACGATTGGCAAACTCACCGTGACAGTGCTGAAGACCTGCTGCTTGTCCGCTACGAAGATATGCAGGCCGACACCTATGCAGAGGTCACCCGAATTGTTGAATTTCTCCAGCTGCCGGTATTGGCTGTTCACCTGCGTCAGGCGATCGCCCACGCTTCCTTTAAAGATCTGCAGAAAATGGAGGTAATAGGCGATCGCCAGGTTCGCACAGCCGTTATGTCTGCTCGCGACCCACACCAGCCAGACTCTTTTAAGGTGCGTAGAGGGGCCATTGGCGGCTATCGATCTGAGCTTACGTCTGAAGGGGTCGCGCTAGTCGATGACATTGTCCAAACGCAGCTCAACCCGGTTTATGGCTATTAGTCATGCTGGGCCAAAATGAAGCGAACCCCATAGACCATATGAAGCGCAGCCAACTTTGACCAAACTGGATAAATATTTAACGAAGTAGCCTCAGAGAATCTATTGACCCGGCCAGGGGTGAGCTACCATTCACACGTAATTGAGGACGATTTTCCGATCTGTCTCAAGATCTAGATACTCATCAGATACTTAAAGATGAGAAAACGTCAAAGCCCAGTCAAAGCCTAATTTCTACCCGGCTGGGTGATGACAGCCCTTTTCGCTTGTTTAGCGCTCTACATTTGTGTCTCAACCTGCTTCCGCCCTATCCGTTTCGGTCATCGCCCCAGATCTTGCTGGGGGCGGAACTACCCGCGTCTATTTAGTCGCCAATGCTCTACAGCAGCTCGGCTGCGATGTCACCGTTATTGGCTGTCAATTTGCCGAGCAGCTCTATCCTGTCCCGCCTGCCAACCTAAAAGTTTGCGCCGTGCCCGCAAGCCGTTCGCTCCGATATCTAGTTAATCTCACTCAGCTACTCCCCCAAATTACGGGAGATGTGATCTACGCCATTAAGCCGAGGCCCACCAGTTTAGGGACGGCCCTGCTCAAGCAGATGATCTCGCGGCGACCCGTCATTGTCGATATTGACGACTGGGAAATGAGCTGGTTTGGCGGCGATACCCAGCGCTACCGACCGGGGCCAAAGCAGCTGGCCCGTGACCTGCTCAAGCCCAACGGAGCCCTGCACAATCCAGAGCATCCGCTCTATCTAGAATGGATGGAAACCTTGGTGTCGAAGGCAGATGCCGTCACGGTAACGACGCAGTTTCTCAAGCAGCGCTTTGGAGGACACTATTTGCCCAATAGTAAAGATACCGGCATCTTTAATCCGGCAGACTACAATCCGGTCGCTAGCCGGCAAAAGTATGGGCTGACTGACTACCGCGTGCTGATGTTTCCAGGCACTGCGCGCCCTCACAAAGGTTTAGAAGATGTGCTGATCGCGCTCGACCAGCTCAATCAGCCAGACATGCGGCTAGTTATCGTCGGTGGTCGCAAGCCTGATAGCTATGAAGCAGATCTGTTTGAGCGCTGGGGGCAGTGGCTAATTAAGCTACCGCGCTTCCCAATCGATCAAATGGCAGAAGTGGTCTCAGCGGCGCATGTGGTGGTAGTGCCGCAGCGCGATCGCGCCACTGCCAAAGCCCAATTTCCGCTGAAGCTCACAGACGGTATGGCGATGGCAAAGCCCATCCTATCGACCCGAGTAGGCGACATCCCAGAAATCTTAGGCGATACCGGTTACCTAGTCGAGGCTGAGTCACCCAGCCAGATTGCCACCCAGCTGACGCTTATCTTTCAAGATTTAGACGGGGCAAACCATCGAGGACTGCGCGCCCGAGCCAGATGTATAGAGCACTACAGTACCCGCACAATGGCGGCCCGCCTGCAAACGGTCATAGCTGAGGTGAGCGCTGGCCGCAAACGAAGCAGCTTGCCTCAGAGCGTCGAAGGTAGCCTCTCATGAAAACTGGCCTGAAAACTAGGATGAGAACCGGCATGAAAACTAAGAGCGGTCGGCGGCAGTCGCGATCACCAGAGAATGATAGACACAGACGAGCTTTCCTACTTTGGGCAACAGTAGCTGGTGCAGACACTGGTTAATGAGCGACTGTTCTCCGGCCTAATGCCGCATGCGCTGACTTCGCTGACTTCGCCCAGACAAAATTTCATCCATCCTTCATCTCATAGCCTGCTTTCGACCCGTAAGGCAGATGGAACCCAGCTATGCTGAGTGTCCAATTCACCGGTTCTGTCAGTATCTGCCGCCATCCAGTATTTCTGATAATTAGGGATCATGCATTCTAGACAACTCCTCATAACATCACTGCTTCGATATCCGGTTCTACTCGTTCTTACGGTTTTACTAGAGTTTTCAGGCGCGCTGTTTAACGGCTTCAGTACAGTACTGATTGTCCCTATCTTATTAGAGCTGTTGGGGCAGTCCACAGAGCTGACAGGTCAACTTCCTGGCATCTTACAGCGGTTTTTAGGCATTTTTGACGGCGTTGCTGAGGGCTATCGACTGCCAGCTATGGCGATCGCGGTAGTCAGCATGATCATCTTAAAAAATGCGGCAACCTACGGTGGGTCACTGGTTTCTAATAGCCTTAACCGAAAGCTAGCGGCGCACCTGCGACTAGAGGGGCTGCGAATTTTGCTGAGTGTAGACCTGTCCTACTACGCCAAAACCAAAGTAGGAGACTTGATCAACCACCTCAATATTGAAGTTAGCCGAACGACTATCGCCGTTCGGGCGTTGGCTCGTATGGCCACTGCCATCATTACAATTTCAGTATTTGTCGGATTGCTATTGTGGACATCTTGGCAGCTAACGGTGATTGCCACAGTGGCGCTAGGGGCTGTCGCTTTGGTCAACCAAACCGCCGTGCGACAGGCCAAGGTCTATGGCGCAGAGCTTTCGCAACTCTCTCGCAGCTATTCTGCTCGAATTGTCGAAATCCTATCGGGCATTCGGCTAGTAAAAGCCACTGCCAATGAGGAGACAGAGTATGCGGGGATCAGCAAGCTGATTGCTGATCGAGAGATCTCGGAGTATCGCTCTCAGCTTTTATTTGCGGGTATTGCCCCAGTTAACGAAGTCTGTAGCATTATTGCGCTGATCAGCGTAGCAGCAGTAGGGCGGATGGTAATGGCCGAGCAGATAGAGGCTTTCTCCTCAATTTTGCTGACTTATCTGTTAGTACTGTTTCGTATGCTGCCTTCAATTGGTCAGCTTAACTCTGCGCGCAGTCAGCTTGCCAATGTGGGGCCTAGTGTGGTTGTTGTTAGCGAGTTTCTCAGGCGAGATGACAAGCCTTTTATGGATTCGGGGCACAAACCCTACGCCCAGCTACAGCAAGGCATCCACTTCAAACAGCTGTACTTTCGCTATCCCGGTAGTGAAAAGCCGGTGCTTAGCGGTGTGGATTTGTATCTTAAGAAGGGCACGACGCTGGCTTTGGTCGGGGCGTCAGGCGCAGGTAAATCGACCTTAGCAGACCTACTGCCCCGCTTTTACGATCCGACGGACGGACAAATTGAAGTTGATGGTGTTGACCTCAAGTCTCTAGATGTCAAGAGTTTTCGGCGCAGCTTAGGCATTGTCAGCCAAGACACGTTTTTGTTTAATGCCTCTGTACGGGACAACTTGATCTACGGTCGGCCAGAAGCGACCGAAGACGAAATCAAAGACGCGATGTACCGGGCAAATGCGCATGAGTTTATTCTGGCCTTACCCGAAGGGCTAGAGACCCTGATCGGCGATCGCGGTGTTTTGCTGTCGGGCGGTCAAAGGCAGCGGTTGGCGATCGCCCGCGCCCTGCTACAAGACCCTGACATCTTAATTTTAGATGAGGCTACTAGTGCCCTCGATACGATCTCCGAACGGCTGGTACAAAAGGCCATTGACGAACTCAGCAAAGACCGGACGACACTGGTGATTGCGCACCGGCTTTCGACGGTACAAAATGCCGATCAGATTGCGGTGATGGATCAAGGCCAGGTGGTTGAAACCGGCACGCATACGGAGCTATTGAATAAGGGCGGGTACTATTCTCAGCTCTGTGCCATTCAGTTTTCCGAAAAAATCAAGGACGAGATGTACGGCCAAGAATTCTCCGAATGGGAAGACGCGGTTAACCAGGCTTCTTATGAAATGCGATCGCGCCTAAGCAGCATTTTAGGCATCTTGGGCCTATTGACCGACGGCATCACCATTCAAGATCGCAGCGAGCGCGATGAGATGACGGCCTCAGCCTACGAAACCACGCTAAGACTGCTGAAGGTGGTCGAAGACTTAGAGAAGTCTGGCCGCGAGGTGCTTAATTAGTCAAGCGGGCTAAACATTTCAGTCATAGAGAGCAATACAAAAAGCAAAGAGGAAAGCCATGCGCGGTGTGTACATAGTGGCCAACGATAAGGTGGGGGAGAATGCGATCGCCCTAGTTAGCAGCCTGCGCCTCTACGATCCTGAGCTGCCAATTTTTTTGATCCCCTTTAACGATGACTATCACACCGTCGCCCATCGCCTAGCGGCGCTGTATCAGGTTCAGCTTTTTCCCGACTTAGACTTTTTAAAGTCGCTTACCCAAAAGATCGGCGAAATTTTTCCGCGTGACTTTTTGGCACTGCCAAATAAGATGCGTAAGCTAGCAGCCTGGTTTGGGCCACTGGATGAATTTCTCTATATCGACACCGATATTCTTTTTTTTACGCCCGTTTCCGATACGCTGGCCTACCTGGATCAGGCTGATTTCATTTGGTGCGACTATCACTTTAAAGGGGGGCTGGTAGATGTCTTTTCTGAAGTTGTGCGCGAGCAACATCTGTTTAGCCCCGACGCCCTACAAGACGTGTTTAATAGCGGTCTCTGGGGATCTCAGAAAAGCGCCCTCACCCTCGATCAGCTCTACGACTTGCTGACAGAATGTGCCGCCCACCGCGAGTATTTTGATTTTTCTAACGGCACGACTGACCAGCCGATTATGAACTATCTAGTGCTAAAAGCGATCCCTAACCGGCTCAATATTGTTAAAGCCAATCCGGGCGAGCCGGGGAGCTGGGGCGGATCCTCTCACTTTGAGCAGCGTGGCCATGCGCTGTTTGATGGCGATCGCCCGCTCCGCTATTTGCACTGGGCCGGTACACCCATGCGCGTAGGTGGCCCCTACCGCAGCCTGTGGGAACATTACCGGTATCTCAACGACCCCGCTGGTAAGGCTCAAGCCGCCGCCGCTCAACCTGCTAAACCCTCAGCACTTAAGCAGATGCAAGCCCAGATAAAATCACGACTCAGGTCACTCCTAAAAAGCACTCAATAGATTCATCCATCTGTGCTAGATCTATCGAGCTGGAACAGTCCGTAAATATTTGGCACCGCCGGTTTCAGCTTTCGACTGACCTCTATTGAAGACCGGCTCGATTGGGATACTGATGTAGCAATGCCAACAGTCTTTCCCGATCAAAAGCGCGAGGATCAATGCGCGAACCGGATCGATCAACTGCCTGATGGGTCGTAATCCGCTCATCTGGGATAGTTGTCCGAGAGAGCAGCCAGGCTAAGGAGCGATACTGCGCCTCTGTATAGCCGCTGTGGGTCGCTGCGCCATTATTCTGTCCGTCTGGCGGCGACTCTAAAGACACATGATAGGCAAAATTATTGACTGAGCTCGGAAAGCCAGGATTAGTGACGACGGCCTCTTCACCGCTGGCCGTCTTAAAGGCCGAATCACCGGCTCCAAAGGCCCGCTGCTCGGGTGGCACAACATAAATGACCGTACCATCTGCGCCAATTAAGGTGTGATAGCTGACTTGGTCTTCATCTCGCAGATGAGGCGTCTGAAACGTATTTAGAGCGCTCTGCACTGACCCTACCGTTTCATGCAGCACCACAATGTAGTCATTGCCAACCGGATTGCCGGCAGCATCGACTATGTAGCGCTCTCCGTAGTTGGTCGGATCGGCCAAAGACACTACCTCCTGAGGCTGGGCGAAATCTGCCTGTATCAGCGGATCATTGGGAGAAGTCGCTGACAGCGTGGCGGGCAGGTCTGCTGTCAGCTCTGTAGGTGGCGGCGGACTCACGGTTTGCCCAACTTGAGCAAGCGGTGCTTCAGCAGAGCCGAAGGCAACAGCTAAAATGACCGTCAATAAAAAGGCAGTAATGCTAATTGCCCAAACCAGCCAGGGACGACGCATATGGAGAAAACAAGGATGAGAGCGCGGATCAAGACAATCAGAGTAGATACAGAATAAAGGTGATGAACCACTTAAAATATAGCCTTGGCTACAGTCAGGGCGATCGCTGCCATATCATTACCCTCCATCCGAGACGGTCTTCAGGCTCGCTGCCGGGCTAGATACTGCCGGTAGTACTGACGATATAGTAGCTCTAGCTGACCGCTATAGGATTCAATGGCGGCCCGCTGGCGTCGGTACAGGCCCAAAAATAAATTGGTGAATAGTAAGGTGGCGATCGCAACCACCAACCCAGCCGCTGTAGAGATCAGCGCCGTCCCAATACCCGCTGTCACTGCCCCCGACGATTCACCTGCCACCTCGCCAATTTGCAGCGATGAGAAAGCCTCCATCAGGCCCAAAATTGTTCCTAAAAGCCCCAACAGCGGTGCTACACCTATAATCGTCTCAAACACCGTATTAAAGCGTTTCAGCAGCGGCAGTTCGCCTTGAGCTGCACTCTCTAGCGCCAGCCGAAAATCGTCCGGTGTGCCCTGATCTAGCGTGAGGGCCGTCAAAAAAATTCGGGCAATGGGAAACTGAGTCTGCTGCCGCAGGCGAGCGATCGCGCTCTGAGGCTGAGTGCTGTAGAGATCGAGCACCTGCCGGATAAACTTATCCTGCTGCTGATAGAGCTGTAGCCAAAACAGCCCACGCTCAAACACCAGGGCTGTCGCCAGCAGCGAAAATCCCAGCAGCGGCCACATCACTATTCCCCCGGCGCGAAATAAGTCAAGCAGCCCCATCAATTAGCCTCATGAGCATGGCACCTCAGCCTACACAGTCTATGCCAACCGTAGCTATCAGCAGCAGCTAAACGACGGCCTGCTCAGTAGCCTACAGCCCCAGTTACATGCCTGGGAAGTGCTCAATCTCAGCGTAGCCATTAAACAGCAGCTGATTGCCTTCTATCTCTAGGCGGTTGACTCGCAAAGAAACACCGTCTAAGATCAAACCGCTCTAGATCCACCATGTTATTTAGCACCTCAACGAAGCCCGGCATTAGCGCTTCAGAGAGCCACGACATCTTCTGGAACCTCACTGGGGTCAAACTGTGTATTAGTGAAGATCACCCGGCGACGGCGCTTCAACGTTAATCTCTGCCGATAGACAAATGGGCACATTTTCGCGGTTGGGCAGATCGGTCATCGTCGAAATCTTCACCCGCCGGCAGGTAGCAGCGCAATCTGGATATCGCGAAAGGAAATCGGCTCACCGCCAGAGAGGTCGGTGACTGCTTCGCTGTTTACATTTTGCAGATGCTTTTCTACCAGATCCGCTTTAAATGCCTGGTTGATGCCTGATTCGGTCATGGTAACAGTGGCGATCGCATGGGTTGCCTGCTTGAGGCGAATTTTGCCGCCCATCAGCCCAGAGATGTCCAAAGACACGGCGTCTGTTTCAAATTCCATCTCCGCCGCTTCAAACATTTTGCGAATAATCAGGCCGCGCCCCTTCATCTGAAAGCTATCGACAACCCCCTGTAAAATCTTGCTAGAAGGCGAGCAGCGAATCGAAACCTCGACAGACTCGCTGCGGGTAAACAGCTGTTGAATAGCCTGACGAGCCACGGAGTTCAGCATGTTTTCGCCGAAATCCTTGGAGGGAGATTTAGAGCCTAGCAGACCGCTTAACATGCTTGAGGTAGATACCTGCTTAAGAAGGGCAACCTTATTTGTAACAAAATATGAACAGGCTTGCCACGATATCGACGTTATCTTTGGTATGAATTGCGACTGATGACGCTGATAACCTTTCTAAATACTACGGCGGCTACCTATTCAACTATCGCACTCAATCCCTGTTGTACTACAGCTTCTGCCGAAATACTATGGCAAATCGCTCCGCTGAGTAGCGCCTCTTTGAATTGAGAATACTCCATAGATGGAATCAGCGATTTTTATTGTGAAATTTCTGATTTGCTGATGCAGTTTCTGTGCGCTGCTGTCTATAAAGTGCTTGATTTATATAGTCAAGTCTATATGGTCAACACAAGTCTATATGGTTAACAGTCTATATGATTAGCATATTGGTGGCCCGCTGCTCTATCCACCTCATTTTTTTTGAAACAGTCAAGCGGTTAATCGAGCGGGCAGCCGCCGGGTAAATAGAAACAATATAAAGTGTAGTGTCTGAGTATTTGAGAAGGCGCAAGCGAATTTTATCCGGTATTTCTAAAGGGTTTTAAAGTCTCTATGCCTTCGATAGAGGAAAGAGCGATCGCCTATAGCGATTCCCGTAAAATTACGTCCTCATAGACAGTCTCTTCACTCCAAACCGACTGCCCATATCGCTAATTTCATCCCATTTCATTCCTTTAGAAGAGATTAAATTATACCGATGTGTCCCGCAGCCAAAATCCTTTGCTGTATGATAAACAAAAGCATGCCAAGGTTTTCTGATATTAATTGCTATGGACATTCGATTAGCGCTTTTATCTAGGTATTTTTAAATCAGTCAATTAAATCAGTTAATCGCCCTTTAGCTAAATCTAATCAGCAAGAACTCTTCTGGCTGAATCGGGTAACCCAACCTGTCAGCTCAACACTGTCAGTTGAATCTGATTGCTTGTTTGGCAGGTTCGGTAATAGCCTACTCAAGGTAATAGCTTGGCAAATATCATCAAGACTAAATATTGATATTGCCAAGACCAAATATTGCCAAGACATATAGCAAAGAATCTGGTTGCCAACAGCTGCTAAGTGGCAGGGCGCTTCTTCTATAGAGACTTCACTATCAAGTCGTCAGCAGAGCGCTGTCTGTCGCTTTATCATCCGTTCGTGGTCTAGGCGGCGGTCGCGCGTTTGATCTCCCAACACTTGACACCCTAATATTCGCTATCTTGAGACTGTGCCTTGGTGATTATGGATTTCACCAGCGACATAGAGTTTTAAATTCAAAGGTCAATTCATAGGTAGCCTGCACTCCTTCAGTTAAAAGACTTATGTTAAATAACCATCAAATGCTGGGTCACGATTCTGTTTTTACACCTGAACAGGTATTAGAAAACCGGGGTCGCGTCGCCATTTTTATAGACGGCTCAAATTTGTTTTACGCTGCCCTACAGCTGGGCATTGAGGTTGACTATACTAAGCTGCTGTGCCGTTTAACGGCTGGTTCACGGCTGTTTCGTGCCTTTTTCTATACTGGTGTAGATCGTGCCAACGAAAAGCAGCAGGGGTTTTTGCTGTGGATGCGTCGCAATGGCTACCGGGTGGTTGCTAAAGATCTAGTGCAGCTGCCAGACGGCTCGAAAAAGGCCAATCTGGATGTGGAGGTGGCGGTAGACATGATGGCTCTGGTGGACTGCTACGACACGGCAGTCTTAGTGAGCGGCGATGGCGACCTAGCTTACGCAGTGGATGCGGCTAGCTATCGAGGCGTGCGCATTGAGGTGGTCAGCTTGCGCTCTATGACTAGCGATAGCTTGATCAATGTTTCAGATCGCTATATCGATTTAGACGGTATTAAAGACGATATTCGGAAAAGTGCTCGGGGCGGTGGTACTGCCCAACACAACTACACTTACCGCCCGCTTTCTAGCATATCGGTATTAGACGAAGCTGAGTCTCATTCTTAGAACGGCTCCGCTAGAGGTGCCTCGTTAGGGGTGCCGCGTCAGGGGTGCATTATGAGGACTGTATTGTCTGTCAGAGGCTGAGCCAAAAACCGTGCGCTAGCTGATTAACTGGGGGCTTGAGGAGTAATTGAAAAGTCGATGGTATCGATGGATTGCGATCGCCGCTGCGGTCGTGGTGCTAGTCGTAGCCTTACGTACTTGTGGCTCAGGCCGCAATTTGGCAAATCGCGAGCCGGGCGAATCGATTGAGGCTGAGCTGACGCTGCAAACGGTTACCCTTGAGCAGCCGGACGAAAACGGCAATCTGCTGTGGCGGCTCAAGGCCGAGTCTGTGACCTACAGCCCTGATAAGCAGCGCGCCGAACTCACCGGTCTAGACGGTGAGTTTTTTCAATCTGGCGAAACTATCTACACGGTAAAAGCCGACCGGGGGGAAGTGCAGCAAAACGGCGAAACCCTGTTTTTGCGCGGTAACTTAGTAGCGACTAGCACCGAAAATGAGCTGACCCTAGAGGGCGAAAAGCTTAAGTGGCAACCCAAACAAGATCTGCTAGTGCTAGGCAATTTTGAGGGCGATCCGCTAGCCGACGAGACCGGCGACACCCCAAAAACACCGGTCACGGCCTTCAATCCTCAAGTGGAAGCCGTTGCCCAAATGATGCAGGTCTCTAATCAAAAAAAACGAGTGGAGCTCACTGGTGAGGTTGTCGCCAAAAGCAAAGCCTCTCCCTGGCTAACTTTCAACTCAGACCATCTCACCTGGCTGACCGAGCAAAAAGTAATTGAGGCCGATCAGCCGCTGCAAGTTGAGCAGTATCAGAGCAAAGACTATCAGACGGTGAGCGATCGCCTAGTGGGACAGACCGGTCAGGTTCAGCTCGCTGAGAATATTGTCACTCTCAAGAAGGCCGTGCAGCTAGACCTGCTCAGCCAGCCTCTCAAGGTCAGTAGTGAAATAGCCGTATGGGACGTAGACGCTAAAACCATACAGCTCGACCAGCCGGTGAATATCAATCAGCCAGCGCGTAAAATCACCGCTTCAGCTAACGAGGCCAGCCTAGATTTGGCTCAAAAGATAATTTACCTGGTCGGTGACGTTCGGGCTAATGGCGAAAAAAACGACGCTCGCCTTACCGCCGACCGCGTCACCTGGCAGACTACCAGCCAGCAAATCGAAGCTGAGGGCAACGTCCGCTATCAGCAGGCCGCCAACCCAGAGGTGTCGATGAGTGGGCCTAAAGCTACTGGAAATATCGAGCAGGGCACCGTTGTCATTACAGGCGGCGAATCTGGGGAAGTTGTGACTGAAATCGTGCCGGGCGAGTTTTAGTCGGCTGGGGCTCCTGGGATATTTGCTTGCCAAAGAGCTGAATAGCAAAGTTGGCTAATTGGCGTAGATGGGTTGATTTCGCTGCTGATTGCCTAGCTGATAAGGGGGCTGACCAATCTTTACAGTTGTTTTTAGCTCTGGTGGAATCTCTGTGGCCTTACCCCACTGCTGCTCTATGGCAGAAACTGCCTGATCTTGGCGCGATCGCAAGTCACTGAGATCTGACCCATAGTTCAAAATAGAAAACCAAACGATGCCCTTTTGCTGCGTCGGCAAGGCACCCGCTAGGGCACTCACCACCGCTAAAGTGCCTGTTTTCACCACCGCATTGTTAGGAATATTACGGTCTGTCACGGTACCGCCATCTGCGCCGACGACCGGAAAAATATCAGAGAGAGTGAAGCCTTGCGATCGCAGCTCATCTTGCATTTGTTGCAGCATTGTCACCGCTGCCCGAGGTGACATTTGGTTGCCTTCGCCCAGCCCAGAGCCATTGACGAGGATCAGTTCTCCCGGCGGCACATCAGCCACGGCTTCTACCTGGCGGACGACCATCGCTGGCCCGCCTAGAGCGCTGGCGATTTGCTCGGCCATGGCATTGTTGCTGTAAATGTTCATTGCTTTTAGCACGGCGACCAACGGCATTGAGTGATGGCGAATCAGCCAGCCGCTAACCCGGTTTGTAGCACTGCTCGGATCGCTTATCACCTCGCCATCAATCTGAATCTGGGGCAGCGGCGTGTCTGGTGGCATATTCGCATACGCCCCCCGGACGGCGTCGCCCCAGGTCGCTGCATTCAGCGCTTGTTTGAGCATTTGACCAGAGGCGGTCTGGTCTGGGTCAAAGTTCATCGAAAATTTGCCAGCAATCACCAGATTGCCGGTAACTTGACGAATGCCTATCTGCTGGAGCGCATTGCCAAGGGCGATCGCCTCTTCCGACACAAACAGCGGATCAGAGCCCCCTTCAATCACCAGGTCGCCCGTAATAACGCCATTTTCGAGCTGACCTTGCCAGCCCACTAGGGTCTCAAAGCGGTGCTCAGAGCCCCAGGTAGAAAGCGCCGCTAGGCTCGTGGCGATCTTCGTCAGCGAAGCAGCAGGCCGACGCACCGATCCCTGATGCTGGGCAACGGTATACGGCCCGGCAGCTACCCAGACTCCCTGGTCACTCGTGAGATAGCCGTTGGCCGACAGCCCTGCTAAGTAGCCTGAGACCAGTAAGTCAGCGGCAGGATCGCTAGCGATCGCCGACCTCACCCAGCCAGACTCCCAGTCAGGCCGAATATCCACCGAGCCCAGGTTTAACCCCTCAACCGGCTGCCACGATCCCCAACCCCAGGCTATCCCTAATATCGAACTCAGCAAACCTGGCACCAGACTCGGTCGCCAGCGGCGCTCCAAAAACTTCAGCACTAACCCTATGTTCCTCAGCAAACCCGTTCATCGATTCCTGCCAAAGATACACTATCCCTAGCGTACCTGTGCATATAGCGCGATCACTCCCTCCCATGACCCGACCCGATCAAAATCAAGTTTTACGACGGTTGCCCATTGTCGTCGGTGCCCTCGGCGGCACGCTGCTGTTCGTCAACCGTATGACCACGCCATTTCTGAGCGATTCGCAGTCACGAGCCGATGCCTTAGGGGTGATTTTGAGCGCCCTGCTGATTTTGACGGGCCTGCTGTGGCAGCAGATTCAGCCCAAATCGCCAGAAGTCGTCACGCTGACCGGCAAAGAGGGTTTTGATCTGGACAAGCAACTGCCAGCAGACATTCAAATTGAGCTGGCTTGGGCCTCGCATCTGTTGCTGACTAACACAGCTACCCGCAGCGTCGTCGTTTATTACGACGGCGAGGTGTTGCTCAGGCGCGGCATATTGGGGCCAAAAGAGACGCTGACTCCCGGCCAGATCGTCCAGCGCGTTTTAGACAAGCGAAAGCCGGTTCATCTGGTCAATCTCAGCATTTATCCGGGGCGCATAGAGTTTGACTATCTGCCGCCGAATACGCAGGGGGTGATCTGTCAGCCGCTGGGCGATCGCGGCGTTTTAGTCTTAGCGGCCAATGCCCCCCGCAGCTACACCCAGCAAGACGAAGCCTGGATCGCTGGCATGGCCGAAAAAGTAGGTGACAGCCTTAACCGCCTTCTCCCTCCAGCACCCGCACCGCCACCGTCGAGACCTTAAAATTGTAGTCTTCGCCTTCAATCTCGACGGGCGTGCCAATTTTGATGGGGACACCCAGTACCGGGCCATCGGCAGTGATCTGCGCCTGCCCGCCCAGAGTAATCAGCATATCTACGGTGTAATCTAGCTCTGGTCTGGGGTCAGGATAGGCTTTGACAGTGCCATCTGGCTGAGGCACGGCCACGCTGCGAGGCAGGGGCTGTACGCTTTTGACCCCAATCTTGCCGTAGGGCTGGTTGCGCACAATGATATTGGTGGAGTCGGTCTTAGCCAGACTGGTCAAAAATTCTTCTGGATTGAGCACGGTTAGGCCCCGAGCAATTACATCCACCTCAATCTCCTGAGTTTTTGATCCGACCTGAGCTACTGAGCCCTGTGCGCCAGGGTAGAAAAAGATCCCGAAGATCACCATGACGATTGCCAGCGCTGCCCCCAAATCCAATAGACTCAGCTTGCCAAAGAGCCGTCCCTGAGAATCTAAAATTGCCATCGCTTTACCCGTTTACACGCTTTGATTACACAGCCCTTTTGCGGATGCTTGACGCCTGTCAGCATCGGCTATATGCCTTCTCAAGCAGCAGTCCCAAGCAGCAGTCTGTGTGTTATGACCACAGTATTTAATCACACTTTCAAACGGTCATTCCTGAAGGTGGGCTGATTGAATCTGATTAAACCTGAATTAAGTCGGTAGAAATTCAGGCTGAGGAGCCTGGCCCAAACCTACCGCCGGAAGAACTACTTTCAATTTTGAAAGTGTCACAATTTAGCCAGAATAATCCGCTGGGCTAACTAAGCTAAAACGAGAACGCACTTAAACTACGAATCGCAATTAACCGCCTTCAAACTAACTATGCCTAAGCTGTTGGATTTTAAGAGTAAGCTCTATCGTCGGTTGGTCTACGGACTGGTGGCGATGACGATGGTCTTGGGCATCGGGGTAACGACCGCTCAACCTTCTCAGGCGGGCTGGCTCGACCTGATATTTCAAGGGGTCAGGGTCTATCAGCTCTCTAATATGTCAGATGAGCAAGAAGTTGACCTGGGTCGCGGTATCAATAACCAGCTGGTCAACAGTCGTCAGATTAGGCTCTATAACAATGCCTCACTCAATACCTATGTGAACGAAATTGGCCAGCGGCTGGCGGCGGTTAGCGATCGCCCTGATATTCCCTACACCTTTCAAATTGTGCAAGATAGCTCAGTCAACGCCTTTGCGACGATGGGCGGCTATGTCTATGTCACCACAGGGCTCATGGCTGCTGCTGACAACGAAGCTGAGCTAGCTAGTGTGATCGGTCACGAAATTGGCCATATTTCAGGTCGCCATGCGGTCGAGCAGATGCGGCAGGCGGCGATTACCCAAGGCATTACTGGCGCGCTGGGGGTAAACCGCGATCGCCTGGTCAACATTGGCACCCAAATCGCTTTGCAACTGCCGGCGAGCCGTAGCGATGAGTACGAAGCCGACCGGCGAGGATTTGACACGATGGGTCGGGCGGGCTATGACCAGGCAGCGATGGTGGCCTTTATGAAAAAGCTGGTGCGTCAGGGCTCGCCGCCAGAATTTTTGAGCACTCACCCAGATGCCCGTAATCGGGTGACTCAGCTTCAGCAGGATCTAGATGAATCGGCGCTCCCGCAGGCAACCGCCGGAATGAGTGAGACGGCTTACCGCTCTAATATTGCGCCCCTGCGGTAGAATCCGCCATGACCGTCTGCCGGTAAACCTGCATTCCCCAAAACATCAGATGGCTATCGACTTGAACCCTGGAGGCAACCTCTGGGGTTTTTTGCTGAAGCAGGGCGTATAGCCAGGGAGCATCTCCGCCTGTGAAAACAACTTTGCCCTGTGGGAATTGCTGCCACCAGTCGGTTAGGTAGTCAGTGACAGTCGCGATCGCCCCGTAGGCCAGTCCGCTCGCGATCGCCTCAGCTGTGTCGGTTGCCCACCGTTCTGGCAGTATCGCTGGCAGCGCCGCAGTCACCCTTTCGGCATCTGTTGTCTCAGAGATAGCCCGTCCGAGGGCGATCGCTTCAGCCAGTGCCGCCGTCTTTTGAGTGAGCGCCTGCCTTTGCAGGCGGATGCCCGGTAGAATTGCCCCGCCGTACACCGTAGGTTGGCTCGCCTGACTGACGCCAGCGGTAAATGTCAGGGCGGTGCCACTATCGACTACAAGTACCGGCCAACCGACGGTATGGCCTGCACCCAGCAGATTAATAGCGCGATCTACTCCCAGCGTTGGGTAGAAATTTGCTAGCGGGACGTGCGATCGCCGCACCACCTGCACCGACGAATTACTGGCCCACAGCGCAGTCTGCGCAGGCACAACTGAAGCTATCCATAGCGCTGATGGTGGTAGAGCCGTCTGAGGAAAATCCGGTGCTGGAAGCAGCGTAAGGCCGTCTACTAACCGCCAGAATTCCGCCTGAAACCCATGCTCTATCAACTGGCTGACTATTTCAGTCTTCAGAGAAGGCGTGTGCCAGGTGCCTACAAGTCTTGCCTCGTCAAAAAAGCCCCAGTGCAGGCGAGTATTGCCGACGACGAGGGCTAGCCAGCCGGTTGCCACGAGACTAATCTTGCCCTAGCTGACGCTGTAGCTGTTTGATCGCTTTGGCCATTTCTGGCAGTCGTTTCATCAGCAGCGCCGACCTGAGGAAAAGCTTGTGAGGCAAAGCTGGTGAACCCGAAACGGCTTCGCCTGCGGGCACATCGCCATAAATGCCTGCCTGCGCATGCAGAATCGCGCCTTTGCCAATATTGGCCTGGTTCGCAATTCCAACCTGACCGGCTAAGATTGCCCGGTCACCAATGACCACCCCACCTGCCATGCCTACCTGCCCGGCCATGACGACGGCTTCTCCGATCTGGCAGCCGTGAGCGACATGTACCATGTTGTCAATTTTGGTATTGCGACCAATTCGGGTTTCGCCAACGGCTGGCCGGTCTACGGTGGCATTGCAGCCGATTTCGACGCCGTCTTCTAATATGGTGATGCCCGACTGGTGCATTTTCTCCCAGCCCGCAGCGGTTGGTACAAAGCCAAAGCCTTCTGAGCCAATGACTGCGCAGCTATGGATGACGCAGTTAACACCAATTTGGGTGCGCTCGTGAATCACGCAGTTGGCATGGAGCGTAGTGCCTGCGCCGATGCTTGCCCCTGGGTAAATAACGGCGTTGGGGTGAATGCAGACGCGATCGCCCACCTCCGCCTGCGCTTGAATGACCACATGAGGGCCAATGCCCACGTCTTTGCCAATTTTGGCGGTTGGGTCAATCACAGCGCTAGGATGAATGCCATTTGGCAATTGATAGGGCTGGTAAAACAGATCAATGATTCGCGCAAAGGCCAGCCGAGGGTTTTTAACGCTGACCCAGGCTTTTCCGCGATCGCTTGCTTGAATTTGTAGACTCAAATCCTGGGGCAAAATCAGAGCGCCCGCCTCAGTCGTCTCTACAAAACGGGCAAACTTGGCCCCCTCGACATAGCTGAGCGTGCTGTCATCAGCGGTTTGGATAGCCGCTAGCCCCTCGATTTGGCGATCGCCCTTCACTGCAATATCTGCCTCGAGCCGATCTACCGCCGCTAAACTCGATGCAGTGACCTCATCACCTAGAGCCGCGACAATCTGGCTAAACTTCATTTTGTGCCTTCCTCTATCGGTACACACCTCATCCGCCCATTAAGCTACCAGCCATTAAGCTACCAGAAAGGCGGCGCACTCTATATGGGAAGTTTGCGGAAAAAAGTCGGCAGGCTGCACCCGACTAACCCGGTAACCCCCTTCTTCGCACAGCACTTTTAAGTCGCGAGCCAGCGTTGCCGGATTACAGCTCACATAAACAATCCGCTCCGGCCTAATTGCGATCAGCGCCTCTAGTACCGCCGGTTCACAGCCTTTGCGGGGCGGATCTAGCAGCACGACATCGGGCTTTGTCTCTAGGTTTGGCAGCAGCTCTGCGACATCTCCAATTTTGAATTCTGCATTCTCAATTTGGTTGAGCGCTGCATTTTTTTCGGCCTGGGTTACCGATGCAGTCAGTGATTCTAAGCCGATACAGCGCTTCGCCTGGCGAGCCAGCGGCAGGGTAAACGTGCCCACCCCGCAATAGGCATCCACCAGTGTTTCTTCGCCAGTCAGCGCCAGCTCTGTCTGTATATGCGCTAGTAGGCGCTCTGCTTGGGTAGTATTAACCTGAAAAAAGGTGCTGGGCTGAATGTGAAAGGTCAATCCGGCAAATTCTTCTTCCAAATAAGACTGTCCAGCAATGCAGTAGGTATCAGGGCCAAAGATGGCGTTCGTCTTCTTCCAGTTGAGGTTGACCAGTACACCGACCACGTCAGGGTAGCGGTTCATCCACTGCTGCGCCTGCTCATGAATGCCCTTGAGCTTAACCGAGCGGCTCACTAGCGTTAGCAAAATTTGCCCAGTCCGCCTACCCACGCGCAGCGATAGATGCTTTAAATGGCCTCGGTGCAGATTTTCGTCGTAGATCTTCCACTCGCGATCTTGAATGTCTTGCTTCACTTCGGCTAGCAGCGGATCGAGGCGATTATCTTGCACGGGGCACTGGTTGAGGTTCACCAAGCGGTGTGAGCCTTTACGGTAGTAGCCTGCCTTGACATCTTTGGTTTGCGATCGCCCCAACGGATAAGTCGCCTTATTGCGATAGCCGAGCGGCTCTGCTGAGGCCATCACCGGATCAACTCGCACATTCTCCAATTTGCCAATTCGCGCTAGCGCATCCACTACTAGGTGATGCTTAGCCGCTAGCTGCGCTTCGTAGCCCACCTGCTGCCACTGACAGCCGCCGCACTTATCGGCCACTATACAGGCGGGTCTCACCCGCTGCGGCGAGGGCTTGACGATGCCCGCCGGAATGCCAAAGCCGTGAGTTGCTTTCACCCTGGTCAGCTTCACGCGCATAACATCTCCCGGCACGGTGTTAGGCACAAAGACAACCCGGTCTTCCCAACGACCGACCCCATCTCCCCCATTGCTCAAGTCGGTAATGGTCATTTTCAATATCTCCCCCTGCTGCCACTTGGGTTGGGCTGGCTCGTCTGGCCATACCGTCTGCGATCCACTCTCTACAGAGTCTGGCTGATTTTGGGGCGAGGGCTGGGGAGAGGTCATGGTCACTCTAGAATTAGCGAGTTGGAACTGGCGAAATATGCGGGATGTCAGGCAGACTGACTTTGAATGCTCAGCCTCTCAGTATGGCGCATTTATCTCCTAACGGTTTTCCGACAGCGCGTAAACTGTGGCTTTAGCAACTCCCTAACCGTAAGAATTGATGAAGGATTGATAGTCTGCTTAACATTTCTTGAGGCTTTTCTAAGGTGGTGCTTTACCGCGCTTCTCTTCGCTTATGGCGCTTACAGCGGCTAAGGAAGATCAAATTATGGATAAACTGAGAGCGATCGCTTTCCTTGACGTCCCCGAAGTCGCTAAACTGTGAATATCAATAGAGTCACCGCAATCTAAAAACTATGTCTGTTGTCAGCCAAGTAATCCTCAATGCAGATGACGAGTTGCGCTACCCCACTAGCGGCGAACTCAAAGGTATCGAAAACTTTCTCAAGACCGGCAATCAGCGGATGCGGATTGCTCAAACGCTAGCGGACAACGAAAAAAAGATTGTCGATCAAGCTAGCAGTCGCTCTGGAAAATTCGCCCAGACTTCATCGCCAAAGGTGGTAACGCCTACGGTCAAAAGCAGCGCGCCCTTTGTCTGCGCGACTATGGCTGGTATCTACGCCTGATTACCTACAGCGTCATCGCGGGCGACAAAGACCCGATCGAAAACATTGGTCTCATTGGCGTTCGCGAAATGTACAACGCGCTAGATGTTCCTGTTCCTGGCATGGTAGAAGCCATTCGCTGCCTAAAAGATGCCTCCCTAAAGCTAATGAGCGAAGAAGATGCAGCCGAAGCCGCCCCTTACTTCGACTACATCATTCAGGCAATGGCTTCCTAGATTTTTCCTTGCAGCTAAAATCTGTCTGGAAACTTCAGCTAAAATTTTAGCTGCAAGGGCTAAAGCCAAAAAGACTTAGGCCAAAAAGACTTAGGCCAAAAAACTAAAAGAATATGGGGAAGTGCTGTGCGCTTCCCCATTTTTATGAACGCTCTCTACAGACACCGTAATTTTTGCTCTCAATCAGTACATTTGTACATTTGATGTGATATATCCTTAAGCCACAGCGTGTTAACGAAAGCTATGGTCTACTCTTCTCGCAAAGCTTCTAGCTCCACAGCCCCTAGCTCAATCGCCACCACTTGTCTGGGTAAAGTCGTCAAATCCAACTCCCACTGCGACTATGTAGTCCAGCTCGATACTCACAACGATGTTGAAAATCCGCCTGAAATTGAGGACTACGGCTTTGGGCAGTTTGTGAAATTTGACAGTCATCGGCACTGGGCTGTAGGCATCGTGTACGACTCTCAGCTATTTAACTCATCTTTTCTAAACAGTGGCCCCCGGCTGACCAGCGCCCCTGATCCGATGTTTACGCCCGACTTGATTCAAGACACCTGCATTTTGCTGAATGTTGTTTTGGTCGGCAGCTTGCAGCCGGCAAGACTCGCACAGTTACGGGCTACACGGCATTCCCAGAGTCGTGGTGCCTGCCAATACACCGGTTTGCCAGATGAAAACTGCTGAAATTCACAGCTTTCACCGCTCTGCCGAGGGCAAGCCACAGTTCGCTTACTACGGGCATTTGCTGCGCTCAGGCGGTGGCTTTGCCGCGCAGCTAACTCAGCAGGTGCTCACTGAGCTAATTGCGACAGAGCTATTTTCTGGCGCAGATCAAAGAGCGCTTCAGGTATTATGTAAAGAACTCTCCTGGAAAAGCACTATGGGCGCTATTCGCTAAGGGGCTTAACTAGCCTCCGGGGCCTCAGCAATCGGGCGAAACCCTTTCACAATAAGTACTCCTTATGATAGATATCAGCGCTTCTGAAGATTAAAGCCTTGAAACATTCTGTTACATTTGCTATAGTAATGACATCGGTGAGACAAGCGTTTTCTTTTGAAGCGTCCTCATCAATACGTACCTAACTACTGGAATAATAATGACTACTACACTACAGACAGCGCCAAAGTGCTTCGCTGTGGGAGCAGTTTTGTCAGTGGGTCACCAGCACCGAAAACCGCCTCTATGTAGGTTGGTTCGGCGTTTTGATGATTCCGACATTGCTTGCTGCTACTGCATGCTTCGTGATTGCGTTCATCGCAGCACCTCCCGTAGACATCGACGGCATCCGTGAGCCGGTTGCAGGTTCATTGATGTACGGCAACAACATCATCTCTGGTGCGGTTGTGCCTTCGTCCAACGCGATTGGTCTTCACTTCTACCCCATCTGGGAAGCCGCTTCCTTAGATGAGTGGCTCTACAACGGCGGCCCTTACCAGCTGGTGATCTTCCACTTCCTCATTGGCGTCTTTTGCTACATGGGTCGTGAGTGGGAGCTATCTTACCGCCTCGGTATGCGCCCCTGGATCTGTGTTGCTTACTCTGCCCCTGTGGCAGCGGCAACAGCAGTGTTCTTGATCTACCCCTTCGGTCAGGGTTCATTCTCTGACGGGATGCCTTTGGGTATCTCGGGTACGTTCAACTTCATGCTGGTATTCCAAGCAGAGCACAACATCCTGATGCACCCCTTCCACATGTTGGGAGTAGCTGGTGTCTTCGGTGGTGCTTTGTTCAGTGCAATGCACGGTTCACTCGTGACCTCCTCACTGGTTCGTGAGACGACTGAAACTGAGTCACAGAACTACGGCTACAAGTTTGGCCAGGAAGAAGAGACGTACAACATCGTTGCAGCGCACGGCTACTTCGGTCGTTTGATCTTCCAATATGCTTCATTCAACAACAGCCGTTCACTCCACTTTTTGTTGGGTGCATGGCCAGTAGTGGGCATCTGGTTTACGGCATTGGGCATCAGCACGATGGCGTTCAACCTGAACGGGTTCAACTTCAACCAGTCGATCATCGACTCACAGGGCCGAGTGATTGGTTCTTGGGCAGATGTATTGAACCGCGCCAACTTGGGTATGGAAGTAATGCACGAGCGCAACGCTCACAACTTCCCGCTTGACCTGGCAGCTGGCGAAGCAGCGCCTGTTGCTCTGACAGCTCCTGCTATCAATGCGTAGTCGTCAACTGATGATTACTCCTTGATGAGATAGGAAAAATAGAAAGCCCCCCGCACGCTGCTCTTGGCAGAAGGTGCGGGGGGCTTTTTGTTTTTTGTGTTTAATGAGCTTAAAGCTGGTAAGCGGCGATCGTTCCTGCGTGTCTATGTCTTCAGCTAGACCGACTGTGTAGCCAAACATCTATACACTGCAAGTGCCATCGGTTATGGGGAGTATGTGGCATGGGTCTGATAATTACTATTTTTCAATGGTTGCTTATTGGGCTAGTCGTACTGGTTGCGATTGTCTTACTGAGCTTGTACATCCGAGGGGCGTTTCGATGGCGACCGCCTTTTCATATAGACCATGCGATCGCCCCTAAAGACCCTCGATTTTTGCTAACAGCAAGAAGCTTGACCAAGTCGCTCTCTTCAACCGGTAAGATGATCGGCTTCTGGAACACGGCTGACGACATTCAAACAGCTCGCATAGCGGCTATCAACAGTGCTCAGCAAAGCATTCAGTTTGAAACGTTTATCATGACACCAGGTAGACGGGTTCAAGATTTTGCAGAAGCGCTCGCTCACCGAGCTGCCGAAGGCATTGAAGTGCAGCTGTTGGTCGATAGCTGGGGAACCCGAAAGCTGCCGATGAGCTATTGGCGGCGCTTACACTCAGCCGGGGCGCAAATTGTTTTTTTTAACCCGTTTGATTTTAGAGCCCCTGCTAACTATGCCGGGCGCACCCACCGCAAACTGCTAATTATTGACGGCAAAAAGGTCTGGATAGGCGGTGCGGGCATTTCAGACCTGTGGGATGGCACTGAGAAATCGGACGATACCAAGCCCTGGTTTGATATTGAAGCAGCCTTCACTGGCGAGATTGTGACCGTGCTATCGACTGTTTTCCAAACCCACTGGCAAGGATACAAGCGGTATAACGATGGCAAGGCAACTACTGTCGATATGGCAAAAATTTATCCGGCAGCGGTTCAGAAAGAAGGGGATGCCTCAGTCCGCCCGCTCTATCAGTCGCCGGATGCTGCTGAAGGTCAATACGCCAGACAAGCGATGCCAGATGCCGAAATGCCGATGCTTCTGCCAGACAAAGACACTGCGGCAATGTTAGTAACCATTGGAACAAAGCCGGGCTATCGAGAGTCGCCCATTGAAATCACTAAACAGACGTTGATTGCCAGCGCGCGGCGACGGATCTGGCTATCGAGCCCCTACCTTTTGCCCAATAAAAGTACTCGGGATCTGCTGATTGCGGCTCAGCGGGCCGGGGTAGACGTGCGAATCTTGACGACTAGCGTTCGGAGTGACAAAAAACCGGTTTACTACGCTTCTTACGAGGTGTATGGCTCACTTTTGAAAGCTGGCATCAAAATCTTCGAATATCAGCCCAGTATGATTCACGCCAAAATGTTAATCATTGACGACGAGTGGGTGAATATGGGCAGCGCCAATATCGACTATCGCAGCTTTCTGCACAACGATGAGCTAGATATTGTTTCTGGCAGTGCGGCGCTATTCGATCATGTAGAGCAAGCTTTTGAGCGCGGATTTGCCGAATGTGAGCAAATCGGTCTGCGCCAGTGGAAAAGGCGCTCTTGGCTGAAACATCGGGTTTTAGGCAATGCGGTACGGCTGGTGCAGTGGCAGCTTTAGAGCGCTATGCAAATACTCAATGCGCGCGCGATCTCCTGAGGACTAAACTGAAAGCAGCCCGTGCTACCGGCCTTTAACGATGATGGCACCTACTTTCTAAAGGGGCCGACCCAGATGGCTGCGCCCGTCACGAGGGGAAGCATGGCAAAAATGCCGCCAAATAGAAGCGGATGAGTTTTAGCAGCCGGTATAGTGAAAATAGTGCCGACGACGAGGCCGCAGTAGAGCAGGGCTGCAAAAGGAACTGCGCAAATCAGGATGATCATCAGTCGGTCATTGGATTCTATTGGAGCCATGGGCGACAGGGAAAATGTGGATGGCGGTTTGGCGCAGCCACTTTACAGACAGCCACTTTGCAGACAGTCACTTTACAGGGAGCGACCAGATCGGGGAATCAAGGTTGCTAGCAGTTTGGTTAACATAACCTAATGGTAGTAGATGCTGTTAATTGAGCGCTCTATCTGAGTCAGTCCTTTAGCCCGTAGTTCTTTGTTTTTACATCGTTTGACGCAGCGAAAGACTTCCGAAAATCTAGAGCAGCCTCCTAAAAGACTGCCTGAAAAAAGTTTGCAGCCGGTTCGGGCTCGCCCAAAACGAAGGTCGGCGCTAGAAGGAACTGGGCCGGTCATTTTAACAATGCTGATGTTTTTGGGGGTGGCCTGGACGGTGCATCAGTGGTCGCGATCGCCTCAAGCAACCCAACTCCTAGACCCTACAGACTATGTTGCCTCACCCCTACCGCTCGTTATGGAGGGGGGCGATCCGTACCTACGAGCGCTGATGCGAACGATTTCGGCGGCAGAATCGAACACGGCAGATCCTTACCGACTGCTGTACGGCGGACAGCGGGTGGAAGATCTCAGCGTGCATCCTGATGAGTGCGTGGCGATTGCCAATGGGCCAAATTTGGGAGACTGTACGACAGCAGCAGGCCGCTATCAGTTTTTGACAACGACTTGGGAGAACCAAGCCCGGTACTACAACCCTCAGCGGCTGGCCTGGTATGAAAGGTGGGAGCAGCCTAGCTTTGAGCCAAAGTATCAAGACGAGGTGGTGTATGACTGGCTTGCTGATCCGGCGGCGTGGGGCGGCACTAACATTGCTGAACGGCTGCGTCAGGGAGAGGTGAGGTCGGTGCTAGAGCTGCTTTCGGGTACTTGGACTAGCCTGGGCTACGGTATTGAAGACAACAGCATGTCTGACCTGCTGCCGCAGATTTATGAGCAGATGCTGACAGAAGAGCTGGCAGATTAATTCGTAAGGCAGATGCAAGATCTGATAGCAATGGTTAATATATAGCGACTTAAGCGGCAGTTGATGGCTTTGGCCATACAAAACAGCAGACTATGTCAACGTATCGAACGGTGATCTTAGAGGCTCATGATGGCGCACGGTGGCGATCGCTCTCCGAACTCCCCACTTTTGAAGACGCCCGCATCAATCAGTATTTGCTATGGGAAAACCCTAGCTTGTCACCGCTGCCCCAAAGCGCCAAAGATTTTCCGCCCTTACCAGAAGACTGTAGCGAGGGTGCGCGATCGCGCCTAAAAGAAGTGGCTTACTTGGTGACCACCTGTCTTAACCTGTCGGGATTTCGTTCGGGGGTAGAAAACGTCGCCCGCGCCTACAAAGGTTACAGCTCGCAGGCCATGACCGAATTAAAAGGAGCGATCGCCATGGCCGAAGTTCTATCAGGCGGCAATATTCCTGTCCGATTTATCATCTTGCTAGATCATTAAACCCCTGGCTTAGTCTCTCAAGTTCTCACCTGGCCGTTCTTAGTGCCATATCAGATTCACAGCGCTGAGTAGCCATAGGTTTTCATCACTGGCCCGCAGATCAAATTGATTGTTGCGATCTCTTTAGCGCTAAAGCGGCTTTGCAAGTTGGCAGCGCGATCGCCGTTAATCGGTCGGTTTGTTTGAGTACCGCCTGCGAGAGATCGGCCCGGATTTTTGCTGTGGAAGTTCAGGAGATCTTCACTCCATGGGATATTTAAAAAGTGGGTGATAGATTGCAGCGTTGCCCGCTGACTCTGCAACAAATCTTCAAACTTGAAGGTAAAAAGATCAAAACCGCAGTTTTTAAGCTGACTAGAGTACTGATTTTTATACCGCCAGTAGAGAGCGGCCTTTTCTATTTTGGAGTACTGGGAGAGCGGCAGATTGCCGAGCTCATTTGGAAAAAAGGGTCTGAGCCTGGTCATTTCGCGGTCAGCGCAGCGGTCAATCCAGTCGCCCTCTGAATTGGTCAGATTGAGCATGGAGGAAATAGCACTGTGGGGGTTTCTCAAAGGCCACAGTATTTTAGCGTGAGGGTAGAACTGGCTCAAAAAATCTAGCTTATTGGCATGTTCTAGCATCTTGAAGCACAGCGATTGCCCGGTGAGCTTGCACAGGGCTAGCCGCTGGGCCGACGGAAAAGGATAAGGGCTCGGAAACTCGGTTTCGTCTACACAAGTGAGCTGAGGATGGGCATTTAGGATAGAAAGCAGCAGGGTAGTGCCACTGCGCTGACAGCCAAAAATCAGCAGCAAGCTGTCTGAAAGCTGAGGACACAAGTGTCTCAGGGCGGCTAGATTTCTCAGCCTGTATTTCAGATGACTCGGCACTTTTTGGGGCGCTGTGCCGCGTCTTTCTGGGAGTACTTCACGGGGCAGAAGATCGGGGGCTGGGTAGGGCATGGCTGATGGGTTTAGGTGCTAAGCGGCTGATCAATAGCTGCTTTGATCTCATAGAGTTTGTCTTTGACAGCGCTGCTGGCTAAGAGCGATTTGCTGAGATTAAACCCAGCTTCTAGACTGTCAGCTCGACCGATGCGCCACAGATAAAAGCCACTGTTCCACACGGCTGAGCGGCCAACTTCGTTTGTTTGACCCGTGAAGGCGGCCTGATAGTACGCTAGCAGATCTGCCAGCGGCATAATCTCTGGGTCTGACCCCTGAAAGCCATAGTCGCGAGGATGTAGCAGCAGTCGCTCAGTCTCTAAAGTGCCAGCGCGTAAGCGGTTGATACCGATGATGCCAGTGCGATCGCGAGCAATATCACAGCTGCCCTCTAACCCCTTAACTGTCGTAAAAAAAGACGTGCCGCGCTGGGTGAAGGCAGCTTGAGTGCGCGCTTCGGTGGGGGGATGCACATAGCCGCTGACCAGATTGCTCTGGCCGACGTAGGGCGACCACATAATCTCAACGGTTGCTAAGGTAGGGCGCTTACCAATTTGCTCGCGGTAGGGCACCATTGCCTGCGCCTGCGGAAAGTGAGCGGGTTGATAGACAAACCCTAACCCTGTCTGAGCCAGTACTGCCTGCACTTGGTCAATCGTCAGCGCTGGCCAGTTGAGCCCTAGTCCCTGCCAAATTTCTGCGGTCGGTAGGCCCATTTTAGTCGGCATGCGATCGCCGCCAGCCATCACCACAGGGGCACCCGCCGCTGCCATAATCAGCGCCGTGAGCGGCGTGATCGGAGCCGTGCGCGATCGCCCATCATAAGGATTGCAAAAAACGGTCACCGGATAAGGCCCGCCAATTTCTGTGAGATGAGGGCCCAGCGCGTCGTAGGTATCAAGCATCCCGGCGAGTTCGGTGGGGGTGGGGCGCTTAATTCGGTGGGCGATCATAAAAGCGCCGATCTGAGCAGGTGTAGCGGCTTCAGTCAGCATCAGCGCAGTGGCGGTGGCAGCTTCCTCTCGGCTCAGCGATTGGGCGGTGTGGGTGCCGCTGCCTACTTTCTTTAGCAGGTCTCGAAACTGGTTACTCAATTTATCATCGGGGAAGTAGCTCATAAAAACACGGGCAAACCGCTGGTTAGCGCTGGCTAGCTGGCAGTGGGTAGGGCAGCTAGATCGCTGACGTTAGTAAATTGGTCGTTAAACTGGTCGCTAGCCTGCTGCTGCACCAGCTCACAAAACTCCCGAATAGGGGGAATCATCAGGCGATCTTGGGTGGTGACCATCACCACTTTGCGCAGCAGCACAGGCCCGCCAGTTGCCCGCACGGTTAGGCCGGGGTCGCGGCGGCTTTCGGTCAGCGCAGAGCGCGGCAGCAGGGCTACCATATTGCCCTGCCGGACAACGCCGCGAAATGCATCGAGCGTATTGAGCTCTAAGGCAATTTTGAAGTCTGCGCCCTGCTCGTGAAACTGTCCTTGAACAATCCGCTGCATTCCATAGCCGTCTTTAAACACTACCTGCGGATAGCGGGCAATTTCTGCCCAGGGCACTGTTTGGTACAGGCTCAGCGGATGGTCAGCCGCCATCAGCACTTCGACGGGCTCTTCGTATAGCGGCACTACTACCATTTCTTGATTGTTCGTTAGCAGCGGGTTGTGCATGACAATTGAGACATCAACTAGGCCGTCGCGCAGGACTTTTAGCGAGCGATCGCTGCCCAAAGCCGTCACTCGTAACTGCACATTAGGATGTGTATGGCAGTATTGCGTCACAATCGGCGGCAGCAGATACGCGCAGACCGAATGAATCCCAGAGATGCACAGCTCAGTTTGCTTGCCATTGACCAAATCGCCAACTTCTTGCTGGGCCTGCTGCCACTCTTTACAAATGCGCATCGCTCTGGGCATCAGCGTACTGCCAGCTAAGGTGAGCTTAGCCTGAGCCGTCCGGTGAAATAACGATACGCCAAAGTCGTCTTCAATCGCTTTTACCTGGCGACTAATAGTTGACTGAGTGACGCCGCACTGCCGGGCTGCTGCCTGGAAACTGCCGGTTTCGGCAACGGCTAAAAAAGCCTGCAACTGCTCTAGGCGCATAAAAATAACGGAGTGATACAGCTGCGCAGGGTCTAGCTCATAGCAGGAAGCAGGTGCTGCCTCCCATTCGACCCTGATGCTTAACTGTAGAGTGCAGTCATCTTTGATTTTGTAGGGGTTGCTACGGCCTAGCTAGCAAAACAGTGTGCCAGTCAGGAAAGTCGCTCTTGTGGTAGTGATCAAGCGTGAATAGAAATGGCGGAAGCGATCGCTTCTACATTCGCCTGCACCTGGCTTTCTAGCTGCTGTAGCCGGGCGATTTCTTGCTCTCGATCAATCTGGTGCTGCTGCTTTTGCTCGACTAAGTTAGTCAGCTCTACCTGCCGCGAGGCAATGTCGCGGTTGATCCGGTCGATGGCGCGTTCTTCGTAGGCTTTAAAGCAGTCTTTGACGGCCCGGTGAATATGGGGGGTTTGCTCGTTGGCAATTTGGGGTAGATGCTTGGCAAATTCTTGCTTAGTGGCTTTGAGAAACTCCTGGCGGACAAATTCGGCCTGGGCAGCAAAGATTCCTCCGGCGGCCATGATTATGCCCACAATATTGAGAAATAGGCTGCTGAAGATTAGCCCAATAATTTGCAAGGCGATGACGATACAGATGTAGGCGATCGCCGACTGCATCACCGACTGCCAAAAGCCGTTAAAAGGGCGCACCGCGTTATTTAGGTTGCCGGGGATTTCTTCAAACACATCTTTGACGCTATCGACCCAGACTTTGGCTCGGCCCGGATCAAAGTCCTGCTCGACGGCATGAAAGCGGCGGCCCATAATCTTTTCATGAATGACTTCGACGACTTCAGCGTAGGCAACTTGATACTCCACCGCGCTGGTATTGAGTTCATCAAAAGCGGTGCCAATGGTCTGTTTAGCTGTAAATTCCCAGGCGGCAAGGCGGTCATTGACATAGCGCTCAAAGGCTCGCCGAAAAGCGGTATAAAAAGCCTGTCGCTTATCGGCTTCTAAAAAGTCTAAAAACTCCAGATCGGGCTGAGAGGCGGCAAAGTCGCTTTCAAACGTGTTTTCTAACTTGAGCACATACGCTCTAAAGGACTCGCTGACTGCTTTGGCGTGCAGGTCGCTGCTGGTCTGAATTAGTTGGCAGTAGCGATCGCGAATGGTCTCTAGCTGGCCAAAGTCACTCTGCACCGAGGCCACCTTAGCTTCGAGATTTTCCAGTGTTTCATCCAATAAAGGAATGCGCCGCGAGACAGCTGTGCTGACGCTGCGATAGGCCCGGTTAGCAATATTTAAGGCGCGCTGTAGCTCAGTGGGGCCACGCTCATTAGCTAAAAAATGATCGAGGCCGCTCAATAGTTCAGAGACGCCAGATCCTGCTAAGGGCTGTGCCTTCAGCCGTTGGCGCAGCGCTTGCAGGGCAGAAACTTCAAACAGGCGCGGCCCGCCTGTCCGGATTGAATCTATCGGGGTTAGATCTGACTTAGCTGACGGCGATCGCTCTAAATAGTCAGCCAAATGCTGGCTAAAGGCTGTCCTCACTTTAGCCTCTGCTTCCGCTACTGCCTGGGCATCTTCAGGATCAATCAGACCGGCTTTGATCCGATCCCAGCCATTGATAACAAAAAAGAGTGCCAGTCCAGAATCTTTGAGGTAGTTATTGAGATAGCGCTGTTCGTCGAGGGTTAGCGGCTGCGTCGCATCCAGCACAAACAGCACCGCCTGACAGTCGCTCAAATAGCTCAGCACTTGGTCGTTACGGGCTTCTGTATCGTTTAGGCCCGGTGTGTCGATTAGCTCAATACCTGGCTGTAGCAGCGGTAGCGGGTACTCAACGACAACTTGGCGAATGTCAGGAAAGGCGGATTGGCCCTGGGCTTCTAGCCGCTTCGCTTGATCAGGGTCAATCGTATAGTCTTGTTTGAACGTGGCGATGCTGATGCTTTCGGGCGATCGCTGTTCATCTTTAAAGTGGAGGGTAACGCGCGCTTCGGGGCCATAGCGCAGGTGAGTGAGCAGGGCTGTGCAGGGGTTAACATCGCTAGGCAGCAGGCGATCGCCGATTAGCGCGTTGATCAAAGTGCTCTTGCCGCGCTTCATATCGCCCATCACCATCAGCCGGTAGATGCCCTGGCTGAGGCTATCAGCGGCTTGCTGTATTTCGCGGATGGGCTGATCTAGCCCGAGCTGCCCAGACTGCTGGCTACCGGTTGCTTCTGCTGTTTTGAGCAGGGCCGCAAGTTGGCTGAGGGTGGCTGAGAGGTCAGTGCGCCTAGCGGTAAATTGCTGCCAAGCTGTGAGCGGGCTGTGAGTGAGCGGGCTGTGAGTGAGCGGCAGATTTTGCTCAGCGCCTGAAGTCGTCATGCCCAATAAATCCTAATTCCCAATATGAGTTCCCAATATGAGGAGAAGGCAGTTTGCCTTTCACTCTGAATTAACCTTCACTTCAGGCTACCCTCGATTCGGATAGATTTGGCGATAGGGTGGCCGCTTAGTCTAGCTATCTCGGCTGTGATGCCTAGCAGACATGCCGGCCTAGCAAATCCTGAGCTACCAGGCAGAAAGGCTCTCAGCGACCTGCTGTCGCCGCAGCGGGGATGTGTTTTCGTCTGCCACATACTGCTGAATTTTGGTTTGGGCGGCTCTCGGATCAATTTGTTTGAGCGCGCTCAGGGCGTGCATTCGGATACGGGAGTCGGGATCGCCGAGCAAGGGAATCAGGCTGTCAAGAGCGGCCCGAGCGCTGAGCCGAGCCAGGGATGAAATTACGGTTTGCTTGAGCGCAAAGCCTTCGGGGTTTTCTGGCAAGTTTGCTTCGTCAGCGCGATCGCTCGCTTCAACTGCTGGATTGGTTAAATTATGAGCCTGAAGCCAATCGAGTAGAGGCTGGGCCGCTTTGGGTTTGAGAATAGCAGTGCGGGTTTGACCGAGCGATCGCGCTATCTCTTGCTGAACAGCAGGCATTATGACTGGCACCGCACCGCTAAAGGCAAGGGTAAGATAGGTCACAGCGGCTGGTGTATCCATCCAGCCCAGCGCCCGGACGACGGCGATCTTGACGGCTGTCGGCAGTGGCTGGGTGAGCGATCCTCCCAAGGCGGTGACGGCGGCTCCACCGCCGAGCCGTCCTAAAGCCACTGCGCTTTCTCGGGCGATCGCGGCGTCTACATGGTACAGGCAGCGCTGCAATGGGCCAATCAAATCAACCGTATCGAGCAGATCAATCCGCCGACCTAGCGCGCGGACAGCTTCGATACAGATCGGACTCACATCACCAAGTGATGCCAACAGCACAGGCGTAATCTGCGGATCGTGAAAGCTGCCGAGCGCTTCGACGGCGACCAGCCTGAGCTGGGGATCCTCATCATTGGCAATGCTCAGCAGCGGCACAATCGTTGCACTGCGGCGAATGCGGGCTAGTGTTCGGGCCGCTAAGGTGCGACGGGCCAGCGGCTGGTGCGGGTCTAGCAAATCGGTGAGGCTAGCGATCGCGCTGCTGCCCAGACGAGTCAGGGCTTTAATGGTTTCTAGCTGAAGGTCTTCGGCAGGGGTTGTCACCAACAAGCGAGCCAGCACCTCGACCACTGCCGGATGGTCAAACTGAGCCAGCGCTCGCACCAAAAACCACTGATCTTCGGCATTAGCACTCTTTTCTAAATGGCGAATTAAGTAAGGAACTGGGCGATCGCCCCACTGCGAAAACTGTTGATCAAGTCGCTTGGTGCTGTCCCATTTGCGATGAAAATCACCTTCTATTAATTGCGCGATCGCCTGTTCTATTTGTGGCTCGGCGGCGCAATCAGCTATCGGCTTCCTATCAAAATTAGCTTTGCCAATTGCAGTCGAAGAGTCTGGCTGAGAGATAGATTCCGCAGACGACATAAGACCTTAATAACTCCCAATAAATACGCGCAATGACCGGCAGCAGCAGCTAGCTTTCATAAACAAGTTCTCTGCAAACCTTGACAAAAAATAGACCGCTTCAGACGCTGCTAGCGCTAAGAGACACCGCCGGTCAGAGCCTGGTTAAGCCTCATCTGGGCCGATTGTCTAGCACAGCCTTTTCCAGTTCTACCAGGCTATCAGATGAGCTCAAAATCAGCCGTCCAAACGAAATTATTAGTTCTCTAGCCCGTTCTTAACTATTTCAGGTGGCACAGGCCACCCAAAAAACACGAGCAGCTTTCAGCAATAGGCGCTTCAGTAAGCCTCAGGCAAATCTAGTTAATTGGCCCGTTGACAATCGGGCTGAAAGCGACAAAAGCCTTTGCCAGAGAAGCTTTCATCGCTATATAAGTTTTATCTTAGGCGTCCGGGCGATCGCTCTAGGCGACGTTTTGGCGACGTTTTGCAAAATACGCATGGCTGCAATGCAAATAACGCTTTGAGTTAGCCTGCTCAGTTTGGAAGCGTATCAGCTAATACAAAAAGCTCCGTAAATTTTCCATATGTTAGGGGCAACTCAACAGCAGATGAGTTAGACAAAACCCTAAAACGGTTCCTTATAAGCGTGGTAGGCAGGCGCAACCGTCAGATCTCAACAAGTTTTGATAGCTGTACCTGCCGCTTTTCTTTGTCGAGCACCTGCCACAGCTTTTATAAGCTGTATAGGTTTGTCGCTGAGCCTGCTAAAAAGGCTTTGAAAAGCTACTGCTGGGTTTACGTCCCAAACGAATCGACTTGCTATCTGTCGCAAAAACAGCAAAAAATCCAAGGGCAAATCGATTCCTTTAAGGCAAAGTTACTAACATTTGGATATGACATGGTTACGTCTCCAAGCGTCGCAGACAGGGTAGAAAAAAAGAATAAATTTGAGAAATACAAAGCCGAAAAAGACGGCCTATCGGCCAAGGACGAACTCGAAAAATTTGCCGAGATGGGTTGGGAAGCTCTCGATCAGACCGATCTAACAGGGCGGCTAAAGTGGCTAGGGGTGTTCCATAGGCCAGTTACTCCCGGCAAGTTTATGCTGCGATTGCGAATGCCAAACGGCGCGCTCTCTAGCCACAAGATGCGCATCCTCGCCGAAATCGTCCAGTGCTACGGTGACGACGGCTGCGCGGATATCACCACCCGCCAGAACTTGCAGTTGCGAGGCGTCCGTCTAGAAGATATTCCCGACATTTTTGAGCGCTTCAAGCAGGCGGGCATCACCTCTATTCAGTCGGGCATGGACAACGTGCGCAACATTACCGGTTCGCCCGTCGCCGGGATTGCTGCCAACGAGCTGATCGACACGCAGGGTCTAGTGCGCAAAGTGCAAGATATGATCACCAACAATGGTGAAGGCAACTACGAATTTACCAACCTACCGCGCAAGTTCAACATTGCACTTGAAGGTAGCCGGGAAGACTCTATTCACTCGGAGATTAACGACATTGCTTTTTTACCCGCCTTTAAAGATGGCGTAGAAGGCAGCGAACTCGGATTTAACGTCATTGTCGGCGGATTTTTCTCGGCTAAACGCTGTGACTCGGCTATTCCCCTCAATGCCTGGGTGCCGGCTGACGATACGGTGGTGGAGATCTGCCGCGCCATTCTCACGGTATTTCGCGATTTGGGATCGCGGGGCAACCGACAGCAGACGCGGCTGATGTGGCTGATTGAAGAAATGGGCCTGGAAGAGTTTCGCTCGGCGGTAGAAAAGCAGATGGGCCAGTCCTTAGCACCTGCGGCTCCAGAAGATGCTATTACCGACGAAGGTAAGAGCGATCATCTCGGCGTTCATGCCCAAAAGCAGCCCGGATTGAACTATGTGGGGCTGCACGTTCCGGTCGGCCACTTTTATGCCGATGATATGTTTGAAATCGCTCGCCTGGCGGAGGTCTACGGCAATGGCGAAATTCGTTTAACCGTGGAGCAAAATATCATTATTCCCAATATTCCAGACTCTCGCCTAGAGGCGTTTTTGCAGGAAGCGCCCGTGCAAAAGTTTTCGATTGATCCCTCGCCGCTGGTGCGCCGGAGTGTTTCCTGCACCGGGTCACGGTTTTGCAACTTTGCCCTGATCGAAACCAAGCAGCGCGCCCATGCTTTGGCCCAAGAGCTAGATGCGCTGTTTGAGATAGACGAGAAGGTGCGAATGCACTGGACGGGCTGTCCTAATTCTTGCGGTCAGCCGCAGGTGGCTGATATCGGATTTTTGGGAACGAAAACCCGCAAAGATGGCAAGACCGTGGAGGCTGTGGACATTTATATGGGGGGGCAGGTGGGCAAACATGCTCAGCTAGGCGATCGCGTGATGAAAGCCGTGCCCTGTGAAGACTTGAAAGAGGTTGTTTCTGACCTGTTGAAAGAAAAGTTTGGTGCGGTAGCAAAGTCTCTTCCTTAAGAGAATTGCCTTTAAGAGAGTTTTCCTTGAGAGCATCGCCCAATGGGGCTGTGATCGACTCAAACTTTCCCCGGCCTAACGGCTGCTTTTAAGACTATCGGAGTAGCCGGTTGGGCCGAAAAAAGAAGCCTTAAGGCGGCAACCTTAAGGCTTCGATTAAACAGCTTCGCTCCGGAACTATCCGGGGCAGAGCACATCTATAACTAGGAGCATAGCGCAAGATGATTGGAGAGTTCTTTACGAAAGCAACTCAGGGCAGGTATAAAATATTGCACCTGACCTGGTTTGCCTTCTTTTTATCATTTGTCGTTTGGTTTAATTTTCCGCCGTTTGCGACGACCATTGTTCAAGAGTTTGGACTGACACCCCAGCAGGCGGGCACGATTGGCCTATGTAACGTAGCTTTGACGGTACCGGCTCGGATCATTATCGGCATGTTGCTCGATAAGTACGGCCCTCGCATGACGTATACCTGTCTGCTGGTTTATGCCGCAGTTCCCTGTTTAATTTTTGCAACGGCAACTAGCTTTAGTCAGCTGGTGATAGGTCGCTTGCTAATGGGCATTGTCGGCGCAGGCTTTGTGATCGGCATTCGCATGACCGCAGAGTGGTTTCCCCCTAAGGATGTGGGTACGGCTGAGGGCATCTACGGCGGCTGGGGTAACTTTGGCTCGGCGTTTTCGGCTTTTACCATGGTGATTATTGCCATGGGACTGAGCTTTTTGCCGGGTGCTTTTCAGTTTCCTGAAGCGCAAAATTTCAATGTGCTAGGGATTGGCTTTAGTAGCGATGTGCTGAACTGGAGAGCGGCGATCGCAGGCTCTGGCATCATCACCGCCCTGTACGGTGTGTTCTACTACTTCAACGTTACCGATACGCCACCTGGCAAAGTCTATAACCGTCCTAAGAGCGCTCGCGGCATCGAAGTCACTACCGTTCGCGACTTCTGGTTCTTAATGGCTATGAACGTTCCCCTGACAGCCATTTTGATGGTAATTGCCTGGAGATTGCAAACGGTTGGCTTCCTCTCAGTTCCGGCCATGTTTATCACCATGCTATTGCTCTTAGGGCTCTATGCGTTTCAGTCTTATAACTGCTGGCTGGTCAACAGAGATTTGCTGTCTGGGCGCAAACGCTACCCCGCCGAAGATCGCTACCGGTTCAAGCAGGTGGCCATTCTAGAACTGACCTATATCGTCAACTTTGGCTCCGAGCTAGCGGTGGTCTCTGTGCTACCGGCTTTCTTTGAGGGCACCTTCAGCCTAGATAAAGCCGCAGCCGGTATGATTGCTGCGAGCTATGCGTTTATGAACCTGGTCTCGCGTCCGGGGGGCGGCATCATCTCCGACTCGGTCGGTAGCCGGAAATGGACAATGACGGTGCTGCTAGGCGGCATGGGTATCGGCTATTTGCTCTTTAGCATGGTCGGCAGTAGCTGGTGGCTACCAGGGGCGGTGCTGCTAGTCATGGCTTGTTCTTTCTTCGTACAGGCAGCAGAAGGCGCTACTTTTGCCCTCGTGCCGCTGGTGAAGCCCCGGATCACGGGCCAGGTGGCCGGTAACGTGGGTGCTTACGGCAACGTTGGTGCAGTTGCCTACCTGACGATTTTGCTCTTGCTGCAACAGGCGCTAGTGCCTGCTGGTGATGGCGTCGATCCAGCCGTGGTTGCTGCTGGAACGGCCCGGGCAAATGCGATCTTTTTCCAAGTGTTAGGTGTAGCCGGGTTAATCGTGGCTTTCCTCTGCGCGTTCTTCTTAGATGAACCCAAGAACTCCTTTGCCGATGCTCACGAGGGTGAAGAGGTGGCCGTTCCGGTTGCGCCTGCTGCTGGCCCGCCTGTAATGGGTTAAAAACCTACTCAAGGGTAAAACACGACACAGGTTTCTGTGCCGATTTCCACTAAACCGGTAGGGGGCGTCTAATCGTCTCCTACCGGTCTGTTTATCAGCATTTATGGGGAAGGTTCAGCGGTGCCACGTTCAACCAAAACACATTCAACCAAAACACGTTCAGCTAAAACACTCTCAGCTAAAACACTCTCAGCTAAAACACTCTCAACCAAAACACTGTGCCCTTACTGCGGGGTGGGCTGTGGTTTGGAGGTCTTTCCGCCCGCCCGCAAAGGCAGAGGAATTACCCGTGATAGCGAAGGCCGTCCGATTTGGCAGGCGGTGGGCGATAGAGAGCATCCCTCTAGCAAGGGGCAAGTGTGTATTAAAGGCGCTTCTGTCGGTGAATCGCTGAACAAAGACCGGCTCAAGCACCCCATGATGCGAGCCTCGTTAGATCAGCCCTTTGAGCAGGTGAGTTGGGATGTAGCGCTGAGTAAAATCACTTCAGAAATCGCAAAATCCATCGACCGACGCGGCCCCAACTCGATTTGTATGTATGGCTCTGGGCAATTGCAAACCGAGGATTATTATGCGGCACAAAAGCTGATTAAAGGCTGCATCGGCACCAACAACTTTGATGCTAATTCGCGCCTCTGTATGTCGTCAGCAGTATCAGGCTATATTCAGAGCTTTGGTTCTGACGGGCCGCCCTGTTGCTATGACGATTTGGAAGAAACCGACTGCGCTTTTTTAATTGGCACGAACACCGCAGAGTGTCATCCAATTGTCTTCAATCGGTTGCGCAAGCATCACAAGAAAAATAAAGGCGTCAAGCTGATTGTGGCCGATCCGCGCCGTACGGAAACGGCTAAGAGTGCTGATTTGCATTTAGCCATTAAGCCGGGCACCGATATTGCTTTGCTCAATGGCATTGCTCATCTGCTCATTCGTCAGGGTAAGCACGATCCGGTTTTTATTGACTATTGCACAGACGGCTTTACTGAGTATGCCCAGATAGCGGCTCAGTATCCGCCGGATCGGGTGGCTGAAATTTGCGGTATCGCTAAAGCGGATGTTGAGAAAGCTGCTCAGATGTGGGGTCAATCTGAGCGCGTACTATCGCTGTGGTCAATGGGCATTAACCAGTCGAGTGAAGGGACGGCGAAGGTGCGTACGTTGATCAATTTGCACCTGATGACGGGCAATATTGGTCGGCCAGGGGCGGGGCCATTTTCGCTGACAGGTCAGCCCAACGCGATGGGTGGGCGCGAGGCAGGCGGGCTAGCGCACATTTTACCGGGCTACCGGCTGGTGCAAAATCCGGAACATCGGCGGGTGGTGGAGCAGGTTTGGCAATTGCCCCCAGGCAGTATTTCTCCAGAGCCTGGTTTGGCGGCCTGGGATATGATGCTGGCGCTGGAGCAGGCAGCTGTTGGGGTGATGTGGATTGTCGCGACTAATCCGGCGGTGAGTATGCCAGATATTGAGCGGACAAAGGCGGCTTTGCTGCGATCGCCCTTTACTATTTGTCAGGATGCCTACTACCCAACAGAGACGGCGGCTTATGCGCATGTGCTGCTGCCAGCGGCTCAGTGGGGGGAAGCCTCGGGGGTGATGACTAATTCGGAGCGGGTGGTGACTTTTTGTGAGGCTTTTCGAGCGCCAGTGGGCAGTGCTAGAGCAGACTGGGAAATTTTTGCTGAAGTGGGTCAGCGGCTGGGCTTTGAGCAGCAGTTTGACTGGTCGGATGCGGCAGCAGTGTATGACGAATTTGTGAGTTTGACGGCGGATCGGCTGTGCGATATGAGCGGTCTTAGCCATCAGCGGCTAGCGGAAGCGGGGCCGATTCAGTGGCCTGCGCCGGTGTGTGAAACAGCGGCAACGGCGGCGACCAAGTTCGACAAGCGGCTGTATACTGACGCTAACTTTTTGACGGAAAATGGTCGGGCTAAGTTTGCAGCTTTTCACGCGAAGGGATTGGCTGAGCCGCCCGATTCGGAGTTTCCGATGGTGCTGACGACGGGGCGACTGCTGGGGCACTGGCACACGCAGACGCGCACGGGGCGAATTGAAAAGATTGCGAAGAAGTATTCTCAGCCGACGCTGGAGGTGAATCCTCGGGATGCGCAGCAGATGCAGTTGCAGTCGGGAGACTGGGTGGAGGTGCGATCGCGCCGGGGGTTTGCCTATTTGCCTATTTTAGTCACTCAAAATATTTGTCGGGGCACGGTTTTTATGCCGATGCACTGGGGCTTTCTCTGGGCTGAAAATGCTGAGGTGAATGGGCTTACCCACCCTCAGGCTTGCCCTATTTCTAAGCAGCCTGAGCTAAAAGCCTGTGCGGTGCAGCTTACGCCGATTGCCTCTCAGCCGCCGACTGCTGCGCCCACGAGCGCTGAGCAAATTATGGCGATGGTGCAGCCGCCGCCCGCTGCGACTCAACCAGCGGCGATCGCCGCTCGGCGAAATCAGGTGATTGCCCGATGATTGCCCGATGATTGCTCAATGGTTCTTAGATGATTGCTCAATGGTTCTCGGGCGATTTTCAGGTGATTGCTCATAAGACTAGCCCTACCCTACCTGTAGTATTAGATCGGATCTACACAGCAAGGGGCAGCGTGAGCAATCGATTTAACAGATTTCTTCGCCGTCACGGGAGCGATCAGGGCTTTTTAAGGAATTTGGAGCTGTTTGAGAGCTTAGTTTCTAAACTGCTCTCGATCGCAATGGTGATGGTAGTGATTGTCGTGATATTTGACTTGTGTCGGTATCTGACGATCGCGCTCTTCAATAGCAACCCTAACGATTTTTTAGGCCAGACGCTGCTAGAGATTTTTGGCTTTTTTCTCAGCGTGCTGATCGCTTTGGAGATTTTAGAAAATATTACCGCTTACCTGCGAAAGCACGTTGTTCAAATAGAGCTAGTGATTGTTACTTCGCTGACGGCGGTGGCGCGTAAAATTATTATTTTAGACCTGAAGGAAATTACGGGGGTGACTTTGATTGGGCTGGCGATCGCTATTCTCTCTCTCTCGATTAGCTACTTCATTGTCAAAAACGTCCACTCGTAGCCCCGGCTGGCAATGAAACTGCTGTGCATCAGTAACGGTCACGGTGAAGATGTGATTGCGCTGCGCATTCTCACGCCGCTGCGGCAGCTTTGCCCCGCTGTGAGGGTGTCAGCTTTGCCTATTGCCGGAGCGGGCGATCGCTATCGCTTGGCAAATTTGCCGGTGATTGGCCCGGCGCGATCGCTGCCTTCAGGTGGCTTTCTCAATCGCGATCCGCAGCAGCTAGCCCGCGATTTGCAAGGCGGGCTGCTGGGTTTGACGCGATCACAGCTTACTGCCATCAAAGCCTGGGCCAAAACTGGCGACGCCATTCTCGCGGTTGGCGACGTGGTGCCGCTGCTATTTGCCTATCTCAGTGGGTTGCCCTATGCCTTTGTAGGCACGGCCAAATCGGAATATTGGCTGCGCGACGAGCAGGGAAAATTGCCCGCAGCGAAACCCTGGCGCTCGCTAGCAGGCTGGTCGGGCTCTGTATATTTGCCCTGGGAGCGCTGGCTGATGTCGCGCGATCGCTGCCGCGCTGCCTTTGTGCGCGACGCCCTCACCGCTCAGCAGCTCCAGCAGCTGGGCCTAGCGGCTGACTATGCGGGTAACCCGATGATGGATGGTCTGAGCCCAACCGGGATGCTGTCTGAGCTAATTCCGGCTGACGACGCCCTGAAAATTGCGCTGCTGCCCGGCTCTCGGCCACCAGAAGCTTACGATAACTTGGCGCGAATGCTAGCAGCGCTGCCAGGTCTGACGGCGGCCTTTGGCGATCGCCCGCTGACCTTACTGGCGGCGGTCGCTCCTAGCCTTTCCCTGACAAAGCTACAAGCTTGCTTATCCGACTGGCAATCTATTCCTGGTGCCTATCCTACCTACACCCGCCAGACAGCCACGATTGTATTCATCTCTGATGCTTACAGCGACTGCCTTGATCAAGCTGAGATTGCGATCGCCACAGCGGGCACGGCTGCTGAGCAATTTGTCGGCCTGGGCAAACCTGTTGTAACGATCCCTGGCCCTGGCCCACAGTTTACCCCGGCTTTTGCGGCTGTGCAGGCCAAAATGCTCGGCCCTTCGGTGCAGAAGGTCAACCAGCCTGAAGACGTGGGCGCGGCGATCGCTCAAATTATGTGCGACCCTGACCGGCTCCAGAAAATTTGTCAAAACGGCCAGCAGCGCATGGGCGAACCAGGCGCGGGCGATCGCATTGCCCAGCAACTGATCAAAGCTTTATTGATAGACTAAAGATCGCTCTTTTTGCGCCACCGCCATGACCCTTCAAACCAGCCGCCAAACCGCAGATACCCCCAGCGAAACTGCTTTGCCGCTGGTGGCGATCGCCCAGCAGACTCAGCAGGCAGCTCGCGAACTCGCCCAGCTTGCCAGCGACGCTAAAAACGCCCTGATCGAATCTGTTGCCCAGTCTCTAGAAGCCTCAGCCAGCGCCATCACCGCCGCTAATCAGCAGGATCTCAAAGCAGCCCTCGCCGACAACATTGCCAAACCGCTTTACGGCAGACTCAAGCTCGATGCGGTCAAACTCAACGCCGCCATTCAAGGCGTTCGCAGCGTTGCCCAGCTTCCTGACCCTACCGGTGAAATCACTCTCCACCGGGAACTCGACACCGGCCTCATCCTCAAGCGCATCGGCGTTCCGCTCGGCGTTCTTGGCATCATCTTCGAGTCGCGCCCCGACGCGGTCATGCAAATTTCGGCTCTGGCGCTCAAATCCGGCAACGGCGTTATTTTAAAAGGAGGCCGCGAAGCCGTTCGCTCCTGCACCGCTTTGGTTCAGGCGATCCGTCAGGGCATTGCCAACGCTGGCTACAATCCTAACGCCGTACAGCTGTTGACGACCCGAGAAGAAACCAACGCCCTGCTCTCTCTAGATAAATACGTAGATCTGATCATTCCACGCGGCTCCAACTCGTTTGTGCAGTACGTGCAGGCAAACACTCGCATTCCGGTCTTAGGTCATGCCGATGGCATTTGCCACCTGTATGTAGACGAAGCCGCTGACCTGGATCAAACCGTCCCGATTGTCGTAGATGCCAAAGCGGGCTATCCTTCGGCCTGTAATGCCATTGAGACTTTGTTGGTTCACCAAAGCATTGCAGCTGAAGCGCTGCCGGTCATTGCCAAAGCCTTGAAGTCAGAAGGCGTTGAACTACGCGGTGACGAAGCCACTCAACAGATTTTGACGGATATTAAGCCTGCTTCTGAAGAAGACTGGTCAACTGAGTACAGCGACTTAATTTTGGCGATTCGGGTGGTCGATTCGCTGGAAGCGGCGATCGCCCATATCAGCACTTATGGATCGCGGCATACGGAGGCGATCGCCACCACCGATCAATCCGCCGCCGACACCTTCATGGCTCAGGTCGATGCCGCTGGCGTGTACCACAACTGCTCCACCCGCTTTGCCGACGGCTTCCGCTACGGCTTCGGCGCAGAAGTCGGCATCAGCACCCAAAAAATGCCCCCTCGTGGCCCAGTCGGATTAGAAGGGCTGGTCACTTATAAGTATCAGCTTGTCGGCAACGGCCACATTGTTGCCACCTATTCCGGTTCAGAAGCTAAACCCTTCACTCACAAAGACCTGACGGTCTAGGAAACGATTTCCCTAATGGACATCATTCACATCAACGGCATCAAAGCCTTTGGCTATCTCGGCGTGCTCAAAGAAGAGAATGTTTTGGGCCAATGGTTCATTGTCGATCTCAAAATCTCTATCGATCTCTCTGCGGCTGGCAAAAGCGATGCGCTAGAAGATACCCACAGCTATGTCGAGATTGTTCAAGAGACTCAGCGGCTGATTCAAACAGAGAAATTTAAGCTGATTGAGAGCTTGGCAGATGCTGTTGCAACTCATGCGCTCAAGAGCGACCCTCGCATCGAACAAATTAACGTCAAGGTGACAAAACCTACACCTCCTATTCCCAATTTCAGCGGTACCGTCGCTGTCGAAATTACTCGTCAACAGGAGCCTAACGCAGGTTGATCGGAAGATGTCACAATTTAGTAGAGAATCTGCCCGACAGGCTGCACTTGCCATTACTAACAACCTTGACAATGAAGCAGGTCTTGTAGAAGCTTTTACAGCAGTCTGCCATTTTTTACATGACCATCCGGGCTCTCTTTCCTGGCGCTCAAAAAAACGACCCGACATTTATAGCGCAAACGGCTTAGAACAATTAGCAGATAAGTACTTCAAAGGATACCGGCGATCAGATTTCCCCAAAGAACCCACTACCATTCCCGACGAGGCGGTCAGCACTGTCATGCAGGTTGCTTACGGCTACTCCCAGACGCAAAGCGAAAAAATAAAGCTAGAGCATCAGCATTCGATGAGTGCAGAAAACTGTGTAGGGGCTTTGTTGGAGCGGTATCTAGACTCCATTTTGCGAATAGAAGGCTGGCACTGGTGCTGCGGCGACTTCGTGAAAGCAGTCGATTTTATTAACCGCGATGCCTCTGGGCAATGGCTAGCGCTGCAAATTAAAAATCGTGACAATTCAGAGAATTCTTCAAGCAGCGCTGTGCGCAAGGGAACAACCATCCAAAAATGGTTTCGTTCTTTTTCTAAAAAGAAAGGCACCAACTGGGAGAATTTACCTCCGCTCATGCAGGGCTATGACCTCTCAGAACAGGGATTTTTGACATTCGTCGAGACTTATTTGATCAGTGAAAAGGCTAAAGGGTAGTTAGCCCAACGGTAGCTCGGTTTGTCGGCACTGTTGTTTTTTAGCCTGCACAATCTTTTGAAATTCTGATTCCCAGCGCGATCGCGATGTATTTTTATACCGAGAATACTCAAAGCCTGAATACGCAGGCACCGTCTCACCCTTTAACAAAGTCCTGATCATCTTCCCGAGCGCATAGCCTAAGCTGAGCGGCACCGCATTGCCTACCTGCTTGTACTGCTGCACCAAAGGCCCCGCTAACTGCCAAGCGTCAGGAAACTCTTGGATTCGCTTGTACTCTTGTATAGAAAGCGGCCTATCTTCAGTCGGATGGGCCAAGTCGGTTGCAGGCATCGCCGGATGTGTCAGTAAGGTCGGAGAGGGCTTGTCCCATGCCAGCCGTCTCAAAAATCCCGTTTTCCCACCGCCTGCATAGTAGGACTTTCCCATCGCCTCCTTTTGCAGATCTTCTGGTAAATTTCGCCAGTTTTGTCCGGGCTTAAGCAGCCGGTAGTACTTCAGCCGCTTCTCTGGGAAATTCAGGTGCGTTTGTTCTTCAAGTCCTGAAATCGCTTCTCTCAGCGTTTTCCACTGCGCCAGTCCAAACGCTTCACGCGATGAGTGCGTAGGCGGAATGTAGGGGATTTTCACCCTATCTCTTGCACAGACAATGATTACGCGCTCCCTTACCTGTGGCGTACCGTAGTTCGCAGAGTTGTAGAGGTTAAACGAGTACGAATAGTTTGCCCGCTTCAGCTTGCTCAAAATGAAGTTCAATGCGCCTCCTTTTAGCTCGTCTTCAGCGAGGTCGGGGAACCCGTCTCCTCGCTGGTCATGAGGGCGATGAGTTAGCGGGCAAGACAGTAACCCTCTCACGTTTTCGATGACGATGAATTTTGGGTTCAGCGCGATCGCTAAATCTACATACTTCAAAAACACATTGCCGCGATCATCGCGAAACCCTTTGCGCTTACCGGCTGTGCTAAACGCCTGACAGGGCGGCCCGCCCACGACCAGATCAATATCGTCTGCTTTGGTCAAACCAGCCGCACTCAAAATATCTTTAGCTTGATAATCATTAATATCGCCGAGCAAAGCCGTATCAGGTCGATTGAGCGCGATTGTTTGCCGACAGACCTTATCAACTTCGCACGCGAGTCGTATATCAAATCCAGCTTTCTCCAACCCCAAGTCTAATCCCATTGCGCCCGAGAAGAAACTTAGCGCTATCGGATTTCGGCTAGATTCTGAACGTCTATCATAGCGATAAATAGAGCGATCTTCAGCAACAATATGTGAAGTCTTTAACCCATACTGATGTACCTTTTTTCCTGGAATCACCCACGCGCTTCCAACTTTCTCAGCTTCCAAGACGCCACTACGACAGAGTGTCCTAACCCGCTGCGGACTAATCTTCAGCCTATCAACAGACTGCTCAACGCTCAAAAAGGTACTCATGAAAGGTTTCCGCAGCGAAACTTGTAGAGGGTACCTTTATTCTATCAAAGATAGCGCTCTCCACTGCCAAGTTTACTGGCGAACGCATAGGATTTCATCACCACTAGGTCTCACGCTGTAAGCGCTGAAGCGTCTTTCCCGAGAGGGCAGTTGATTTGTCGGGGGCAACTGCCACATACACATCAGTCACAATGACCGGCCCCACCACAACTGAGCGCAGCCGCCCAATTGGCAGCTCCATCGGTGTCCCATCGGCCAGATACACATACCGGTAGCTCACCAGCTCCAGGTTCAATTGGTTCGCCGTCTGCTGCGTGACAATCGAGCAGCCTGCTGATAATAGCTAAACTTTTGAACGCAACGAGCTTTTTAAGTGCATCGTGTTCAACCAGTCTCTTTATGAGAGCGGGTTCAAGCGCAGAGCACATAGCAAATACTTCCTGAACCCGCTATGCCCTATCTCACGAAGCTGAGGTCGCTTAGCCGACGCTTACTTTGACAACTTTGTTTTTCTCTTCTTCTGCTTTGGGCAGCGTGAGGTGAAGAACACCGTTTTTGTACTCAGCAGCGACGTTCTGGTTGTCGATCCGTCCGGGTAGGGGAATGACTCGCTGAAACTTACCATAGCGGAATTCTGTGCGGGCCATGCCATTTTCTTCAGATCTCCGCTCAGTTTTGCGTTCACCGCTGATAGACACGGCTTCAGCCGTTACTTCGATGTTGATGTCACCGGGCTCCATTCCTGGAACTTCTATCTTGAGGTGATAGCCATCTTCAGCTTCCTCCATCTCAGCCGCAGGAGAAAAGCTCAGACCGACTCCGTTGCCCCGGTTTGAAGGCTGAAGCGCGCCATCGAACAGACGGTTCATTTCTCGCTGTAATTCGTCTATCTCACGCAGTGGTTGAAAACGTACGAGTGCCATAATCTGTCCTCCTTAAAAGAGAATCGAATTGAATGAAAAGAACTATCGAACTACTGTAGACCTCGCGAGACCTTGCTGATGTCTACGCCACAAATATAGCCAACTTGTTAAAGAGTCTTGAAGTAGAGCTTTGCGAACTTTTTCGGTAGGTTTTCCGAACTGACGGCATGTTCATCCCAATTCAGAATAGATTATTGTTGCAGCAGAAATCTGTTCTACTAGGGCTATATCTACCAAACTAATATGGGAGGACGGGACGCTTGGCAGCTCTGATTTCTCTTTTTATCGCTATCACGCTCTCTTTGCTGATTACCCAGATTGCGGCAGAGGCATTAGCACTGACCGGGCTATCTCGTGCGTCGGCCCAATTTCAGGCACGCTCTGCTTTTACCGGGGCGGGGTTTACAACCAGCGAGTCTGAGCAAGTTGTGTCGCATCCGGTGCGCAGGCGCATCCTGATGTGGCTTATGCTATTGGGCAATGCTGGTATCGTGACGGTTATTTCGTCGCTTGTCCTAACTTTTGTAAGTACCCAGGGTGCTGGCGATTGGTCGCTGCGGCTGGGCCTGCTAGTCTCAGGCATTGTCTTGCTCTGGCTGGTTGCTATTAATCAACGGTTTAACCGCTATCTTTCTCAAGCTGTGCAGTGGGCGTTGCAGCGTTGGACTCATTTGGATGTGCGCGATTATACCAGCCTGCTCAGACTCTCAGGAGAGTATACGGTGACCGAGATGCAAGTTGACTTTGGCGATTGGATTGCGAGTAAACCTTTGGGTAAAATGCATCTTCGTCAGGAAGGGATTCTGGTACTGGGGATTCACCGTCTCGATGGAGGATATGTGGGCGCGCCCACGGGTGATACCGAGATCCATCCTGGTGATACTTTGGTCTTGTATGGCCGGCTGTCAGCCTTGAGTGAACTGGATAGTCGAAAGAATAATATCAGTGGGGATCGGGCTCACCAGCAGGCAATTGTGAACCAGACGCAGTTGTTGGTTCGGCAAGAGCAGTAAGGGCTTTTTACCAGAAAATCCTCCCGGCGTGCTGCCCCAAAAGAGATATGCCTGACTTTACTGACGCTGCCTTAATGGCGAATGAATATCATTTCGTTGCCGCTAATTTGTATGCTGTAGGCACTGAAGCAGTCTTTCCCTAGCAGAGCAGTTGATTGGTCAGGGGCGATCGCTACATACACATCGGTCACAATTACCGGCCCAACCACGACTGAGCGCAGCCGCCCAATCGACAGCTCCATCGGCGTGCCATCGGCCAAATACACGTAGCGATAGCTCACCATCTCCAGATTCAGTTGGTTCGCCATTTGCTGCGTGACAATTGAGTGAGTCGCATTTCTGTCAATCACCATGTCAAACTTGGCAATGCCGTCGAGCAGCACTTCCACAACCGGCATGTGGTGCTTATAAGATTTGATCGGAACAACAGAGCCTTTGTTGTTCTTTTCGCTGGTTTTGTTCTGTTTGCGCAGCCGCCGCACCGCTTCCACCACGCTCTGATGCTTCTGCCAGTTTCCCTGGTTTAGCCATAAGGTTGCAGCCTGCTGATAGTCGGCGATCGCTCCCTCGATCCCTCCCACCGCCTGCTGCATTTCCGCCCGCAGCTCATACAGTTCAGCATTTTCGGTATCTATCGCCGTTGCATTCGCGTAGTCTTTAAACGCCTTCTCCGGCTCCTCAATTGCCCGGTAGCCGTGCCCGCGCTGTGCAAAAAACCGAGCCTCTGGCTTACCCGCTTGTCCTGCTTCTTCAATCAGCGCCGAAAACTCTTCTACCGCGCCATAGCCGTCTTTGAAGATCAGCCGCATCTGCCCCCGGCAAAAGCGCACCTCAATATCGTCAGGGTAATGCTGACGGGCCAGCGCCAAATCTGCCACGGCCTGCTCTCGCCGACCGAGCTGCGCCTGAATCAACCCCCGCAAACACAGCGCCTGTCCATGCGTCGGCTGAAAATCCAAAAACCAGTTCAGATCTTTCATCGCCTGCGCATACTCCCCCCTCTCATAGTTCGCCCGCGCCCGCGCCATAAACACCTCAGGTGTCACTGCGCTCCTCTGCTCCCCCTCTCCCTGACTCCCCCGCTCCTCCACCAAAGGTGGCAACGTCCGCAACGGCCTAATCGCATCCAAACAAACCTGTGCGTTCTCCTTATCTTTGTCTGCCAAATAGCACCGCGCCGCCTGCTTGTAAGCTGCGATCGCACTCGCCCCATCCCCTAATAATCCGAGCGCCTTACCCAGCAGCCGATGTCCGCCCGCGAGTTCGGGCTTAAGCTTGATGGCCTCGCGGCTGTCAGCGATCGCCCCTCTCACCTGCTCCAAACTCAGCCAGACAAGTGCCCGCGATAGATAGATCTCGGCGGTTGGCGTCAGCTTGAGAGCCTGGGTGTAGTCAGCGATCGCCCCTTGCCCATTTCCTAGCCGTCGCCTGATCTTGGCCCGCTGTGCGTAAGCCTCAGACCGTTCCGGCTGCGCTGCGATCACCTGATCGAGCAAAGGCAGTGCCTCAAAAATCTGCTCTACTGTAATCAGGGCCAACGCCCGCTGGAAAGTGTCCGACATTGCCAAGCCTCACGCTAAAAGCTCATCCCTTAGCCTACAAGCTGCGCTGCCAGATTGCGAAAATTGAGAAAGTAACATCAGGAAGACGGCCTGCCCGCTTCAATTTGCCGCACTGCCATCATCGCCGAATAGCTAACGCCTGCTGTGCCTTCGCCTGGATGGGTGCTGTCGCCGACTAACCAAAGGTTCGTGATAGGTGTGCGCGTGGCAAACCCAAATGGGCCAAAGGTGGGCACGCGCTGGCCAATGCCGCCGACAATGCCGCGATCGCGCCCCGTAAAGGTCTCAAAGCTTCTCGGTGTCGCCGCCTCCACATGCACCAAATACTCAGGCCGCAGGTCAAAATAGCCCTTCAACCGAGAAATCGCCTCCTGAGTATAGTTCTCCTTCATTTCCCGGTAGCCTGCTTCGTCGCAGTTATACCACTGCTGCACTTCTGTAAAAGAGGAGGCGATCACAGTCGCTTTTCCGTCAGGCGCACGCCCATCTCCAGGACGGCTCACCGAAACAAAGAGAGAATTGTTTTCGGCGATTGGCTCGTCATAGTCATAGAGAAACTGTAGATGGGGCGGGCAGTTTTTTGGCAGTGCAGCTTGTTCTACACCTAAATAAATTACGAATGCGCCTGAAGAAGAAGAAAGTTTTTCGACTCTCCTTTTATAACCTTTCATGTTGTTATCTTTGGCTAAACGCACCAGATTTTGAACCGTGACGTTGGCAATAACATGGTCGGCTAGCTCAAGCCAAGAGTCGCCTTGTTTGGGGGTGATCTTTACCTGAGTCGGTTTGCCTTGTTCTATCTCTATGGCTTCTGCGGTGTGGCGCATGTGGAGTTCGCCGCCGTTTTGTTTGAGGGCAGTGGTGAGGCGATCGCTGAAAACCTGCATACTCCCCTTCAGGTGAAACAACCCATGCGGAGCTTGCGATACGCCCAGCGCTGTAGCCGCATACAGTACCGCCGTCTGATCGGCTGTTGTCTGCGAATACAGCTTAAGCTGCATATCTAAAAAAGTCCGCAGCCGCCGATTGTCATACAGATCGTACCCTCTCAAAATCTCTCCGACCGTCGAAAAAGTAAACGGTATCGTCAGCAGCGTATCGGGTCTTATTGCCGTTCCGAGCTGCCAAATATCCCAAAGATTGCGCGGCGGCAACACCGGTTCGCGCTGCTGAAACCGCCAGCTGTAGTCAAACAGCGCTTTCATAAACTGCCAGAAAGAAGCACTTCCCGGAAACTGTCGCTCTCTTTCTGCTTGCCACTGCTGCGGATCGCGCCACACGTTAATAGGATCTCGCTCTCCTGGCAAAAACACCGCGCAAGCCGGATCGCACTCACTCGCCGCAGGCAGTTCAATACCTAGTTCTTCAAATATTTGGGCGTGAATACCACCTGGTTCTAGCCCCGCTACTTGAGTTGCCCCCACATCAAATGTAAAGCCCCGCCGCTTGAAGGTAGAGGCGCAGCCACCCGGCACAATTGCCTGATCGAATACCTTCACCTGATAACCCCTGTGCGCTAGCAGCGCCGCCGCCGTCAACCCCCCGATGCCTGCGCCAATCACCACCACTTTTTGTGCTGAGCTGCTGCCCATAGGTCTTTACATTTCTTAAACTTTTCCTTAGTCTAACGCCGTTGGCGCGATCGCTGCCTTGCTCATATCACGCCGACAGAAGAACCTCTCTGTTCTAGCGACAATCTCCGTCATCAGATATATATTTTATTTTCTCTTAGCTCCGTAAGATATAGGTGATAGTAAAATTGCGCGGAGCCCACTATGGCAGATCCCAATAACATTCCCCAGGAAGCCAAGCAGCTCTCTGAAGATCTCGAGAGCAAAGACGAAGAAACCCAAGGCAAAGCCAAGTCAGAAGTTGCCAAGACAGATTTCGACAAAGAATACGAAATCGCTGTGGACAACGAGACCAGTGCTGGTGGCACTCAGTCAAGCGATCCTAATCCTGTTACCCGCCAAACTGAAGCCAAGGCCAGCGGCCAAATATCAACAGCCCAGGGTACCAAAAGCCCCGGCGATAGCGACCCCGCCGACTATCTCGACATGGCTAAAGACGCGACCAAAGACGCAGAAGCCGCCGCAGACTCTTAGTCTGGTTAGGGTTTGGTTAGGTCAATAAGTTCTTAATCTAAAAAGGCGATCAAAAAAGGGCTACACCGCTGAATAGGTATAGCCCTTTTTGCTGTCTAATCTGAAGCGCTAGTACTCAAGCGACAATACGCTTACTGAGTCTCTGACGACAGATTGAATAAGAAGGGCACACCGCCGCCTGCTCCATCACCTGTGACCAGCACCCGAGGCATCTGCGCACCGCCTTCTCGCCAGGCTTCGATCGCTTCTTTTTGTAAAACCAACGTACCGCCTTGAGCCTTCAAGGTCTCAGCGATCAGGCGCTGCGCCTCAGCTCGACCTTTGGCCCGGTTGATGTCAGCTTGAGCTTCCTGCTCCGCCTCTTGCGCTACGTAAACCGCTCGCTGTGCCCGCTGCTCAGCAATTTGCTTTTCTTCAACCGCCCGCGAAAATTCTGGCGAAAAGTTCAAATCGACCACGCTGGTATCAAGCACGTCGATGCCGTATTTATCCAGCCTGAGCGCCAGGGCTTCGTCAAAGTCGGCCTTGAGCAATGTCCGCTGCGTAATCGCCTGCTCGACGGTTCGCCTGGCCGCTGCCACCTTAAAAGACTCCTGAGTCTGCGGCGCGATGATCTTCGCGACGATGTTCGAGAGCGACCCCTGCGTTCGGCGAATCCTTACAATTTGCTCAGGCACCAGGCGAAAGTTAATCGCAAACCGCGCCTTGAGATCCTGTAAATCTTTGGTCGAACTCTCAGCGGGTACCTCAAACTTTTGCACCGTGATGTCGTACACGTCTACATAGGAGACAAACGGTGGTTTCAGGTGAATGCCTTCTAGCAATGCGCCGTTTTGAGCCTTACCCAATACGCTCAAAACACCGGCCTGCCCCGGATTGATAATCACAAAGCTGCTAGCCAGCACAATGGCCACAATTGTGGCGATCGTTGCAATCACCACGGGCTGAATATTTCCCTTGCTCACGCTCAATAGAAAAACTCCTTCCTTATATATAGATAAAGCTACAGGGCGAATAGCGATCGCGCTTTCAAACCTGCAAGTACCCATACAGCCTAGCTCGCTACAGCCCTAAAAGCTCGCCCTCACCTGCCACCACTTCGCCGATGGCGTAGGATTCAATTCCCTCACTGGCAAACTGCTCGCAAGCCGCACCTGTCTGATCAGGCGGCACAATCACCACAAAGCCGATGCCCATATTAAAGGTATTGAACATGTCGGCGCGGCTAACCTCCCCGGCAGCGCAAAGCCAGTCAAACACCGGGAGAACCGGCCAGCTGTCGGGCACCAGCTGAATAGACTGCCCTTTGCCTAAGCAGCGCGGTAAATTTTCCGGCAATCCGCCGCCGGTAATATGGGCCATGCCGTGAATGGTGAGGTCAGACTTCAGTGCTGCCAATACAGGCTTTACATATAGTTGGGTCGGCGTCAGCAGCACATCGGCTAAAGACTGATCGCCCAGCTCGTGGGGTTTCTCGGCCCAGCTATAGCCAGCCGGTCGTCCGGCTTCTCGGGCATCTCTGGCACCTTCAGCGACAATTTTGCGCACTAGGCTAAAGCCGTTGCTGTGAACGCCGCTGCTCGCTAAGTCCGATGAGGCGATCGCCCACTGCTACCTGCGACCCATCCAGCATCTGGTCTTTTTCGACAATGCCGACGCAAAACCCCGCTAGATCGTATTCTCCAGGCGCATAAAACCCCGGCATCTCAGCGGTTTCTCCGCCTAGCAGCGCACAGCCAGAGGTCTGACAGCCACTCGCTACGCCTGCCACCACCTGCGCTAACTGCTCAGGGGCCAGCTTCCCTGTCGCAAGATAGTCCAAAAAGAAAAGCGGCTCTGCCCCAATCGTCAGCACATCGTTTACACACATCGCCACCAGGTCTATACCCACCGTGTCGTGACGATTCAGCATGTGAGCCAGCTTCAGCTTCGTGCCCACGCCATCCGTTCCTGATACCAGCACCGGCTGACGATAGCCACTCGGCAGTTCAAAACAACCCCCAAACCCACCGAGCGCGCCCAGCACCTCTGGCCGACGGGTGCTGTCAACCATCGTTCGAATTTTATTTACAAACGCCCGACCCGCTTCAACATCTACCCCAGCCTGCCGGTAATCCATAGCTAATTCGGTATTTCAATATTCAGTGTCTAATTCACTGTAACCCCAGCCGGAATTTAGAGAAATGAAAGTCTGTTTAGCCACTCAATATAGTCAGTTAATTGCATAGTCTCTTAGAGACTATGCCTATAGACGCATCAAAAATCAGCGTTGATTGATTAGTTATCTAGAATCTAAGCCTTGGGAGGTATAAGTATCGCAACGGGTTTACACAACGACAAATTGACCGGCAAATCCTTTACATTTCGTCATTTCAAGCTTTTTGTGAAAGCAACGTGAAGTTTCTCGCCGGGGGTTGGTCAGAAAATTCGCTGATCCCGATTGAAATTCGTTCGTGTAGATTAGCGACTGTTCGTTTATTTGATTCGAGGTCAAAGCGCTGCTATGACACAACTCGCTCAAAAAAAGACCCCAAGCAAATAGCTGCGGTCTGAGCGATTGCGATGTAGCCCATTATGTTTGTGCTTTCTAACGGTTCAATCAAACACCCCGCCAGTAGTCTGGCAGCAGCCGTTCTGCTGTCTAGCATTGGCTTCACGCTCATTGGTGCTCGATCTGCCAGTGCGCTGCCTATTACTAATGCGTCCGATTCTAAGACTGCTGAGTTTGTTTCAGCTGACACAGAGGCCAGTTTATTGACTGGCTCACTTGTAGAAACTGTAGATGTAGAAACTGTAGAAACTAAGTCGGTAGAGACCAACCTAGTAGATCCATCCGATACCGTCGCTTCTAGCGCCACTCCTGCCAGTTCAGCCAGTTCCGCTAACAGCGGCTCACAGCCCAACGCTGAACGAGTGCCCGCGCTCCGCAGCGATATCTCGGTTCACGCTCACGTCATTGATGGTCGCCAGGCTGCCACCCTCTACATCAAAAATATTCCAGTACTGACGTTTATTGGTACTGACGTTAACAGTCTTTCTAACGCTAGCGATGCGCTTTCTATCGCCGCCAGCGATGCGCCGATTTCTCTCCAAGCTAGCGTCTCCCGATCTGGGGATATTCTCAATGCAGCGTTGGAGAATGATCCCGTGCTGAGAGCGACCAGTCTTGGCAGCAAAATCGGTTCTGCTGATACCGATGCAACTGATATTTCAGTTCGCTGGAATGCGGCAGACGAGGGCTATATTGTCACCTTGGCGGGCGCAGACTTGGTCGCTTTGGACAGTCGCACCGTTTTGCCTGACACCACTAACAACCCGGCAGAAGATGCGCTGCAAGCGACTAATCGCCTGCGGCGACTGTTGGGAGATGTGCAGCCGGTCTCAGAAATTGAGGGGCGACCTCAGCCGGAGCCGGTTGCCCCTGCGGTTGAAACGGTGGCGATTGTCTCTAGTACGATTGGCGGGGCTTCGTGGTACGGCCCTGGGTTTAATGGCAGACGCAGCGCTAGCGGTGAGGTCTTCAACCAAAATGCGCTGACGGCGGCTCATCGGACGCTGCCTTTTGGCACTCGGGTGCGAGTGACTAATCTCAGCAACAATCGTCAGGTTGTTGTGAGAATTAATGATCGCGGCCCCTATAGCGGCAACCGGGTGATTGATCTTTCTGCTGGAGCCGCCGCTGAGATTGGGCTAATCAATGCAGGGGTCGGTAGGGTTCAGCTAGATGTTTTAGGTGATTGATATTGGACGATCAATGCTGATGCTCTTCATTTAGAAGCGCGATCACAATCCGATAATTACAAAGGCATCTGTCTTATGAAAGGCTCTCTTAGATGGAGGGCCTTTTTATTTTTGGCATGGCTCACGCTGGGCGCTCATTCCCGATCAGGCGTGGACTGCGTTAGATTGATGTGGGCCAAATAAATCCGGCATTTTTACCGAAGGCGTCTATTAGGGAGAAGGCTGTGCGGCTGTTCAATTCTGTCATTGGATTGCGTCACTATTTGAGCCAGTGCGAGCTGAGCGGTCGGCGATCGCCGATCAAACCTGAATCAGACGATCATCTTGTCCTATCTCCTTCAGCCCCGTTCACCATTGGCCTTGTGCCGACGATGGGCGCACTCCATGCCGGTCACCTCAGCTTGATTGACCAGGCCCGCCAAGATAACGACCTGGTTGTCGTGAGTATTTTTGTCAATCCGCTTCAGTTTGGCCCCAGCGAAGATTTTGAGCGCTATCCCCGACCACAGCAGGCAGATCAGGCGCTTTGTCAGTCGGCTGGCGTAGATATTATGTTTCTGCCTTCGCCGCTGGCGCTCTATGGCACATCTCAGCCCGACCAGACGACGATAACTCAGGTGGTGCCGCCTCAGGCGATGACGGCTACGCTCTGTGGTCGCTCTCGTCCGGGGCACTTTCAGGGCGTTGCTACCGTGGTGACTAAGCTGCTAAACATTGTGCGACCAACCTATGCCTATTTTGGCCAAAAAGACGCTCAGCAGGTCGCTATTCTCAAGCGGCTTTCGCAAGATCTGCATCTACCCGGTGAAATTGTGGTTTGCCCGACGGTGCGTGAACCCGATGGGCTAGCGCTGAGTTCTCGCAACCGCTATCTGTCGGGAGCAGAGCGCCAGCAGGCAACAGCGCTTTATCGCAGCTTGCAGGCCGCTCAGTTAGCTTTTCGGCGGGGGGAACGATCAGGTCGCCGCTTGCTACAGATAGCCGATGAGGTGATAGCGATCGCCCCGGCTGTCACTTTAGACTACCTGGCGCTAGTTCAGCCTGATACACTAAAGCCTTTGCAAGCAATTGAAACTGTAGGAATGATGGCGATCGCAGCATACATAGGCACCCAAGAAGGCACCCAAGATACTGAAGGAAAGAAGACCCGTCTAATCGATAATGTGATGTTGCAACGCGCGCCTATCATTGCGATTGATGGGCCTGCTGGCGCGGGTAAATCTACCGTTGCTCGTCAGGTAGCTCACCGGCTGGGCCTGCTCTATCTCGACACCGGGGCGATGTACCGGGCGCTGACCTGGTTTGTCTTACAGCAAAATATTGATTCCGCAGACGAAGCGGCGGTTGCGCAGCTGCTGCCCACCTGTCAGATTCGGCTAAGGGCCAACTTTAAAGACAATCAGCCTCAGCCGCCGCAAGTGCAGGTAAATGGTCAGGACGTGACGCAGGCGATTCGCAGCGCTGTGGTTACCGCTCAAGTCTCTACGATTGCCGCTCAAGCTGCCGTCCGCGCCAAATTGGTCGATCAGCAGCAGCAATACGGTATCCAGGGCGGCATCGTCGCCGATGGTCGCGACATTGGCACCGAGGTCTTTCCTCAAGCTGAACTTAAAATCTACCTGACTGCTTCAGTCGCTGAGCGTGCCCGTCGCCGCTATCGTGATTTGCAAGCTACCGGCCAGCCCCTCCCAGATCGCGAGCAGCTCGCTCAGTCGATTGCAGAGCGCGATCGCCAAGACAGCACCCGCACCGTTTCACCGCTCCGAAAAGCTCCCGACGCCATTGAGATTGTCTCTGATCAGCTAAATGCTGAACAGGTAATTGAAAAAATCTCTGCCCTTTACCAACAGATCGCTGCCCAGTAGCGCATCGCATCCAACTTTTCCCTTTTCTCTTACCCCTTTTCTCCTTTCCTTTTTCTCTGCCTCTCTCCTCCCCCCGCTTTCCCCGGCATGGCTGATCCCTCTACCCCAGCGCATATTCAAGCGCAAAAAGCAGCTCAGCGCCGGGCGCTCCTCAAAGCCCGGCAGGCCATGCCGCAGCGAATTTGGCAAGAGAAATCGGCTAGCATTTGCCGACATCTGCAAGCTTGGCCGGTGTTTACGCGATCGCGCCTGACTCTGGCCTACTGTAGCTTTCGAGGCGAACCCGACTTGGGCCTCTTGCTCAAGCAGCAGCGCGTCTGGGGGCTGCCCCGCTGCGAAGATAAAGCGCTTCAGTGGCACCGGTGGTTTTCGACCTGTCAATGGCCCCTGCGCACCGGCACTTACGGCATTACTGAACCTGATCCTGCCTCACCGCTGGTTGATCCTCGCCGGGTCGATCTGATTTTGATTCCCTGTCTGGCCTGCGATGTGAATGGCTACCGGCTGGGCTACGGCGGCGGCTTTTACGACCGGATGCTCAGCCACCCGACCTGGGCCAACAAAACCACCATTGGCATCGTCTTTGAATACGCCCGATTGCCTCAACTGCCACGAGCCACCTGGGATATTCCGCTGAGCGGTATCTGTACAGAAAGCAGCCTATTTCTTTCGCCTAGCTACAGAGATGCTAAACAGGCATAGCCACGCGGCACTTTTCTATCTGCGGGCAGTCTCTGCTGACTGCCACAGCTTAATGCCCCCTAGCAGACCCAAAACGTTAGAAACCACCTTTACGTTTCCAGGTAGGGCAGTATCAATCTGCTTGACTTCACCGCCGCCCAAATAAAGCCGGTCGTAGTTAAACGCATGAGAGAGAGAAGCGATCGCTTTGACCAATCTTTTGTTCCAAGTTTTAGTGCCGACCCTCTTGAGCGCCTCCCGACCGAGTTGCTCCTCGTAGGTCTCCCCTTTGCGAAAGCGGTGGTGAGCAATTTCTAAATTAGGAACGAGCTGCCCCTCGGTAAAAAGAGCGGTGCCAAACCCGGTGCCCAGGGTAATGACCATCTCTACGCCCTGACCAGAAATCGCCCCTAGCCCTTGCATGTCAGCATCGTTAGCGACTCGCACCGGTCTGCTCAGGCGATCGCTGAGCTGCTGAGCTAGATCGCAGCCCTGCCACAGCGGGTGCAAATTGACCGCTGTAAAGACCACTCCCTGCCGGACGACGCCCGGAAACCCGACCGAAACCCGATCATAGTGGCTTTGCTGGCTGGCCAACTGTTCGATTATGGCGATCACAGCTTCAGGCGTGGCCGGGTCAGGGGTTTTGGCGCGATCGCGCGTTCCTAGCGGATTGCCCTGCTCATCTAAAACCAAGACCTTGATACCGCTCCCGCCAATATCAATTGCCAAAGTTTTCTTTACAGTCGCGGGCTGATCTTGCGCTGGCCTAGTATCAGCGGGCTGAACGTCAGTGGGCTGCATACAAAAATACTCCTCGTCAAAATCTCTCTCAAACCTTTATTTCTTCTGAATCTCTTTAGACGGCAGCGGATGCAAGCCTTCAAATTGGTAAATCTCTTCGAGCACTTTCACCCAGCCCGCTGCTACCGACGCCAAAATCGCTTTGCCTTTAGCCGCCGTCGATACCGTAGCATCTCCTACTACCCCGCTCCGGCTCAAGTCAGCCATCGTCCAAGCGATCGGCAGTCGCCCCTCCAGGCTCAGCAAGCTTCCGGCTGGCAGCTCAGTCGGATACTCTCGCACGGCTTTAGCCATATCGACTTGCTCCGGCAAGAGAGAAAGCATCACGCTAGTTTCTACATCGCCCGCATGAATGCCCTGATTATATTCTGATGTGCCCACCAGTTCAGCCGCATTGTGCGGGGCCCCCCAGACAAATAGCGGAAATATCATCAGGTCACCGTGCTGCTGGCGCAAATCGCGAGCGACAATTTCTAAAATTTGGGGCTGGCCGCCGTGCCCGTTGACCAACACCAGCTTCCGAAATCCGGCTCTGTAGACGCTCTGAGCCATCTCCATCAGCACAGCTATCAGGGTCTGCGCTGTCAGCGTAATAGTTCCTGGAAACTGCCAGTGCTCATTGGACTTACCATAGTAAAGGGGTGGCAGGGCATAGGCTGGTATGGCTGAGCCTAGCTGGTGTAGGGCTTGGCCGACGACTGCGGTCGCGATCGCTGCATCCACCACCAAAGGCAAATGCGGCCCGTGCTGTTCCACCGCGCCAATTGGCTGAACAATGAGAGTATTGGCCTTGTCAGGCAGCGCCTCCACCTGAGGCCAGCTCAGATAAGGAAAAAAGCGCTCTGCGGGAATATAGCCGTGCATAAATCAAAAAAACTGCTTCAAGCTGCGTAATCTTACAGTTAAACAAGAAAGGGGTAGCCAGCCGCCGCGCTCTGCAAGAATACAGTAGGGCAGTCAACTAGCTGTCCGCAGCCAAGCAGCGATGCCTTGAGTCTCCCCGTATTATCGGGGTAGCGGGGTCGTATAAATCACCCAGGTTTGGTTCAGGCTCCTGGCAATTACCTATTTACGCGCCCAACTTTATTGATTACCTTGGGTAGGGCATCTTCTACTTCATGAAGCCTGTCTTCGACCTTATTCCTAAATATTTAGGTTTAAATACTTAGGTTTAAGTAAGGAGGGCGGTTTAAGTAAGGGGGGCAAGTAGGAGGCGTTTTTAGCCTTACTCAATTATTTTCAAGCCGCTCATATTTGCATCTACGTTTCTTTACTCTTCGCAGTCTCTGTCGTAAATGAAAAATACCGCCTGTGCTCTAAGCTTTCTAAAACATTGCTCCGTAGGCGCTACTGCCCTGATTTTGCCAGCCATCGTCACCGGCATGGGCGGGGTAGTAGCCCAGCCAGCCGCCGCTGCCGACTTCCAAGACAGTCCTAAAATGGTCTTAGATGAGGCCTGGCAACTGGTTTATCAAGAGTATGTCGATGCCAGCTTTAATCGGGTTGATTGGCTAGGCGTGAGAGAGGCGCTGCTAAACGGCGAATATACCTCTCGAGATGCAGCCTACAGTGAGCTACGGCGGATGCTGCGCCGACTAGAAGACCCTTACACTCGCTTTCTCAACCCCGATCAGTATGCGGCGCTGACTGAGCAAACTGCTGGTGAGGTCTCTGGGGTGGGTGTGCAGCTAGAGCAGGCTGGCCAGAGCCTCAGAGTCGCGGGCGTTTTAGAAGGGTCACCCGCTCAGAAAGCAGGGATTGAAGCGGGCGACACTATTTTAGTAATCGACGGGCGCTCTAGTCGAGATTTGAGTCTTGAAGAGGCTTCTCAGCTCATTCGAGGGGAGAGCGGCAGTCCGCTGTCGGTGACGCTGCGCCGGACAGACGGCAGTGAAGCAACGCTAGCTCTAACCCGTGAGGTTGTCTCCGTCCCGACCGTCACTTTTAACTTGCAGCCTCAAGGCGAGCTGAGCGTGGGCTACATTCGCCTAGACGAGTTTAGCGCTCATGCCGCTGAGCAAATGCGCGCTGCGATTGACACCCTCACTGAGCAGGGAGCAGAGGCTTTTGTCTTAGATCTGCGCGGCAATCCGGGTGGGCTTTTGCACGCCAGTATCGACATTAGCCGCATGTGGCTACCTCGGGGCAGCATTGTTCGCACTGTAGATCGCGATGGCCACAGTGAGGAAATTACGGCCAACCGGACGGCTATCTCAGATCTGCCGCTGGCTGTCTTGGTAAACGGTCAGTCTGCTAGCTCTAGCGAAATTTTGACCGGTGCCCTGCGAGACAATGGTCGGGCGGTAGTCGTCGGCGATCCGACCTTTGGCAAGGCGCTGGTGCAGCAGCTTCACGGTTTGTCTGATGGGTCGGGTTTGGCGGTCACGGTGGCTCATTACTACACGCCCGATGGCACCGATATCAGTCGTCGGGGCATTATCCCAGATATCAGTCTCAGTCTGACTGAGCAGCAGCGTCAAGAGCTAGAGACGAATCCGGGCAGACGCGGTACCAGCGCTGATCCCCAGTTTGTTAGGGCGGTTGCTGCTATTGAGCCGGAGGTGATTGCTCGCCGTCAGGAAGATTCTCCGGTGCTGGCTTCTCCTAGTTTGCCCCACGCGCGACCTAGCCAGCTTGGTCGCGTAGAGCCATAAGACAGGGCTGTACGCGACCGTAACCGCAAGACGGATCCGTAGGACGGAGCCGTAAGACTTGATCGACGCCCTGAATTTCGATCTTTAGATCTCATGATCTAAAGTGTGCCTACTTTGAGACAAACCTGCCTATATGGGCTGAGCGCTGTGCTGAGAGAAGACGTAAATTCTCTGAGTTTCTAGCTGTCGGCAAATATCACTGGGTGTGACTGAGTTTTCTCCGGTTGGCGACCAGGGAAAAATCTGTCGGTCTAGCCGCACTTTGAGCTGAGTGAACGGATCTCCACCAGCTGAGATCAAAAATTCTAACTGGTCGATGTTGTTCCAGCTAATGAGGTCGTCGAGTAGGGCCGCGATCGCCCGCACATATGGGTGAGTTTCGTCTTTATACCAGTGGCTATCAGCGACCTCAGGCTGATCTAGGCCCAAGTGAGCAATTAAAGGCATCTGGCCAAATACGGCCACGGCTACTGAGCGGGCCTCTTCTTGCAGTAGCAGATCGTGCTGCTGGGCCAAAGCGCGCAGTTTCTCTAGCCTTTCGTAGCGGGCTGTGACCGGATCGCCGTCTGCCGCTTCAGCGCGCCACTGAATTGCTACCGTTACCAGGTAGGTCTGCAATAGCAGGTGCCCCATTTTTTTGGCTTTGGTGGCCAGATAATTTGCATTATAGGAAGTGGCTTCAATCAGCAGCGGCACCCGATCTACCATCTCTAGGCCATAGCCTTTGAGCCCGGCTATCTTGCGAGGGTTATTGGTAATCAGCCGAAACTGGCCAATGCCCAGATCCATTAAAATCTGAGCGCCCATGCCATAGTTGCGCTGATCGACCGGCAGGCCAAGCCGCTCATTGGCCTCAACTGTATCGAGCCCCATGTCTTGCAAAGAATAGGCTTTGAGCTTGTTGACTAGACCAATGCCGCGCCCTTCCTGACGCAGGTAAACCACGACGCCTCGACCCGCGTTTTCGATCATTTTTAGCGTGGCCTGAAGCTGCATTCGGCAGTCGCAGCGCATCGATCCTAAAGCGTCTCCGGTCAGGCATTCAGAGTGCATCCGCACCATGATGGGCTCTGCTTTAAACGTCGCCGGATCGCCTTTGACCAGCGCGACATGCTCTGAGCCATCGAGCTGGTTGCGATAGGCGTATATCTGAAAGTTGCCAAATTTGGTCGGCATGGCGGCGATCGCCTCGCGCTTGACAAAGCGCTCATGCCGCAGCCGGTAGCTAATCAGATCGGCAATGCTAATCAGCTTGAGGCCGTGGCGCTTGGCATAATGCACCAGGTCTGGCAGCCGGGCCATTGAGCCATCGGGGTTAGAGATTTCGCAGATGACGCCTGCTGGGTACAGCCCTGCTAGCCGGGCTAAATCGACACCGGCTTCGGTATGTCCGGCCCGCTTAAGAACGCCGCCTTCTTTAGCCCGCAGGGGAAAAATATGGCCCGGTCGGCGCAGATCTTGAGGGACGGCTTTGGCGTTGATGGCAACTTGAATAGTGCGCGCTCGGTCTTCTGCTGAAATACCAGTTGTGACGCCCCAGGTAAGAGCCGCGTCAATGCTGACGGTAAAGGCTGTTTGCTCGTTTTCATCTTCAAACGGGCTACTGGTGACCATCAGCGGCAGATCGAGCTGATCGAGGCGATCGCCCGTCATCGCCAGACAGATCAGCCCCCGCGCTTCTACCGCCATAAAGTTAATTAGATCTGGGGTAGCAAACTGCGCCGCGCAGATGACATCGCCCTCGTTTTCACGATTTTCGTCATCGACCACAACCACCGCCCGGCCTGCTGCTAGATCTGCTAGGGCCGCTGCAATCGAGTCAAATTCAAAATCTAGTGGTTTCCCAGCAGCCTCACCCGATGAAGATACGTTGGCGTCAGCTTGAGGGGAGGGTAAGTCGCGAGAGGGGGGCAGGTCAGGGGCATCGAAAGCGGCGTCAACCACAGGTATTCCTTACACAAACGAAGAGAATCTATACCTCTCGATTGTATCGGCCTGGGTCGAAATCGCTAACCCATCGGGCGTTAACAGGCGGCAGTGAGTGAGCTCGGGGCTAATTTAAGTGAGCTCGGGGTTCTTTAAGGGCTACCCAGCGTATCAGCTAGGGGCGGCGTCCAAATCACCTGCTTCTGATTGGGATAGGCCAAACCGCTCTGCTCCTGCATGATTCGCGCTGCCTGAGCTGGGTCAAAATTGCGGTCAAACTGCGATCGCAGCTCAGCATTCTTTTTCTCAGCGCCCTGTACCGACTCTTGCAAGGTACTCAGTTGCTGTTGCTGAGCCTGATAGTAAGGCACTAGCTTAGCAATTGTGGTCGTCGCTACAATCGCCAGCAGTAGGTTAACCGTCAGCTTCACCGATGACTCAAAGGCAATGGCCCGCCGCGCGCCTACATGGAGCGTTCGTTTTGGTTGGTAAGGGCTTTGGGAAGACGATGTCGGTGCGGTAGAAGGCGGGGCCGGGCGCTTAGCAGCGTTCATAGATGAAAATCACTAAATAGCGAGCTGATCGTCATTAGCAGCAGGGCAAACAGCATCCGAGGAATGACGGCTTACCTGATACTCGCATACATTATGAATATATTTCTGAAACTTGCAAGCCCTTCAGACTCTTTTTAGTTCGCCAATTATTTTTGACTAAGACTTTGCCCCGCTCAGATTGCTCTTAGCTACAGCGGAGTTTAATCATGTTTTTTATTTTTGGGCGGGCGCTGGCGAGCTGATGGGCACACAGAAGGGCTCACGATCGGTTGAATCTATAGCAAAACTCCCGATAGAGAGACCTGCCATAGTCTTCAGTCGGGAGTTCTTTGCCAGTTTGGTTCAGCCAGTTTTGGTTTAGCTAGTTTTGATGCAGCCAGTTTAATGCAGCTTGATTTAGCCCGCCCAAGTCTGGCTCTACTGCCTGGCCCGCCCAAGTCTGGCTCTACTTATAGAGCTCAGTCGCTAGGCGTAGCGCCAAAAACCCAGGAACCAGCGCGAAGGCAAGCGCCACAAAGATTTGCGTATCTGATAAGGCCATCGTGATTACTGTCCTCTCTAAAGTATGTAATACAGGTAAATTGTTTCCTAAAGTGACCCCTGTGTTAGCAGTTTAGTTACTAACCGTTACACATCTTCACCTGTAGGAACATCTGCCCTTTGCTCGCTCAGCGGAGTTAGGATGCTCTGCTAGTCGATATCGGCTGGTGATGTACTTGTTATGTACATAACAGCTACAGCCGCAGTTTGTGGGCTATAAGCAGGCTACAGAGAAATAGCTCTCTTGCCTGTCTTCTGATTGTGACCTTATTGAGGAACCTACCCAAGGAGTAGATGGCGTCGCTATTAGTCAGACGATATTCTCAGGTTGTGTTCTCTAAAATGAGTTCTCCTAGCTTGGCTGTGGCTAACTGTGTCTGTGGCTAACTGTTTATCAGTGTGAGTTTCATTTTTAATAGTAAGCGCCCATTGATGGCCAGCCAGCCATAATAGAGATTATGCAAAGCGCCTTTCCTCCCTCGTTCGACAGTTCTGATAGTGATTGGGCAAGTGCCTATGGCGATCGCCTAGCAGGTGTTCGGGCGTCTGCTCAAGCAGGTGACGAGGCTCATAGTAGTGAGCCCTCTGCTCGACCTAGCCTAGATCGCAAGCTCATTCGCGTCCACCGGGATGTTTTAAAAATGGGGGCGCTGGTCGAAAATTCTTGCCTGCTGGCCCGAGAGGCGCTGTGCGATCGCGATTTAGACGCCGCCAAAAAAATTCCTATTCAAGACAAGCAAATTGACCAGCTCTATCGTCAGATCGAAGTTGATTGCACCCACCTGCTGAACTTAGAAGCGCCCGTTACGCAAGATCTGCGGCTGGTGAGCGCTTTTATGCAGATGGTGCGCGATCTAGAGCGCATTGGCGACTATGCCAAAAGCATTGGCAATACCTCCATTAAGCTGTTTCCCTACCCGGTGTATGCAGGCATGAAAGAGGTTGAAACGATGCTAGATCGCTGTCGGTCGATGGTGGCTTTGTGTCTGCGATCGCTCGCCGAACTCGACCCAGAGGCAGGCCGCAGCATCAAGCAAAAAGATGACGTAGTCGATGACGATTACGAAAGGCTCTACAACCAGCTAGTCAGCTCGCCCTGTGTCAGCGGTTCGGTAGAACCAATTGTGCTGATGGTGCTGGTGATTCGTTCCCTAGAGCGAATTGCTGACCACGCGACAAACGTAGGTAAACGGGTGACTTATGTAATTACGGGCGAGCGGTTTTAGCAGGCGTGCTTCGGCCTTGCGCTTAACCACAAATTTTCGCTGTAAATCGGTAGAATTTGAGCATAACTTTAAGGAGTTTGCAGAAAAACATTTGACAGTCCTCTACCGATGCGGAAACATAAGAAGGTTGTGAGATTCAGAAAATACGAATGCTGGCAATATCTTTAAGATAGAGAAAGCGGCTGATTCTGCAATATTGCTCTGAACGCTTTGGAAAGTCATGTCAGGTGCATTTAGCCCAACCGCTTGTGAGCTAGCATCCGCCCTGATATCTTTTGCCCTGATATCTTTATGATTTGCATCATGATTGTGCATCAAAGCGTAACGGCATCTGACCTCACTGCTCTGGCCTCACCGCTTAAGAGAACGCTGCAACCCCACTGATTTTATCGTTCGTTCAAAATCAGACGGGTTGCCAATTACCTGCCCATTGCTCTGTGATCTGAAGCTGCTAGCGGCTATGTGCCATCAGACTGGCAGTGGCTGCGCAAAATGAGTATAGGCAGGCGCTGTAGCTTCTGATGGTGCGAGTTAACCCTGCTTGCTTGGGATGGTTTTGTGCCTATTTCGATGCAGGTTTTCACTTCATCTTCAAGCCCCTTTCTTCGAAATTTAAGGATTCAATTCAAGGATTCATCGCTACATGGAATTTTCGATCGCGTCACTGTTAGCCAATTTTTCAGACGACAAGTTGGTGACTGTCAAGACTCTGGAAAAAAAGCTGAACTGTACGGCTGAGCCCTGTGCCAAAGACTTGCAGATTGCCCTAGATGCGCTGGAGCGAATTGATATTTTGCAAAAGTCTCGCGGTAAATATCGCCGGGTGCAAGCAGAAGATGTCATTGAAGGTAAGCTGCGCTGCTCTAGTAAGGGCTTTTGCTTTGCTATTCAAGACGAAGAAGGGGCCGATGACATCTACGTGCGAGAAAGCCAGCTAAATACTGCTTGGAATGGCGATCGCGTGCTGGTCAAAGTCACTAAAGACGGCAGCCGTCGCCGCAGCCCCGAAGGTGAAGTGAAGCTGATTTTAGAGCGGGCCAATGCCTCGGTGCTCTCTAAAGTTAAAGCGGGTGAAGTTAAAGCGGGCGAAGCCAGCCAGTTTAAAGCAGTGCCCCTAGACGACCGGCTGCTGTTTGAGCTAGACATCACCGAGAGCGAAGCCGACTTAGCGGGTGCAATCGACCATTTAATCCATGTCGAAATCACCCGCTATCCGCTCGCCCAAAATCCGCCTCAGGGCCGAGTGGCTCGCATTTTAGGCAGCGACGCTGAAGACGCCGCCGATATTGATATCGTCTACTGCAAGCACGACCTGCCGCGCAACTTTTCAGAAGAAGTGTTCATCGCCGCGCGGGGCCTGCCTAACCGCGTTCGCAAGAGCGACAGCAAAGGCCGACTCGATCTGCGCAGCCAAAATATCATCACCATTGATGGCCCTGATGCCAAAGTCGTTGACGATGCCCTCAGCTTAGAAATTACCGACGCTGGCTACCGCCGCCTGTCTGTACATATTGCCGATGTCTCTTTTTATGTGCAGCCTAACGAGCCGATTGACCGTGAAGCCAGGCGGCGCGGCACCGCAGTCTATCTGGGTGACGATGTGGTCTCCATGCTGCCGCCGCCTTTACCCAATGCCCTTTGTGCCCTATTGCCTGGTAAAGATCGGCTGGCTATTTCGGTTTTGGTAACGTTTGATGACGATGGCGAGGTGCTCGAATACGAAATTCAGCCCAGCGTCATTCAGGTCGACCACCAGCTGAACTACGATCAGGTGCAGTCAATTTTGGTGCGTGAAGACAGCGAGGCTCTAGCAGAACGCGATACCACACTAGAAGATATAGAGCCGTTTGAGTCGGCCTTTGACCTGATTGATAGCTTGTTTCAGCTTTCTCAGGAGGTCAAGCAGCGCCGCCACGAACGCGGATCTTTTGAGCTTAGCCTGCCTGAACATGTGTTTCCCCCGGAGGCTGAGGAGCTAGCCGAGTATCTTTCTCCCAAGTTTCAGTATGACGATGAGGGCGCACTTGGGGCGATGGTGGTCTCATCGCAGCTACCGGCTCGCATTATTGTCACCGAGTTTATGCTGCTGGCTAATCATCTGGTGGCTAAGCACATTCAGGCGTTGGGCATTCCGGGGCTGTACCGCATTCACCGCACTCCTGATCCGGCTGATGTGCAGGAGCTGATGAAGCTAGCCAACAATATGGAGCTTAATCTACAGCTAGAAGATGAAGATGAGGTGCACTCCCGTGACTATCGCAACTTTACTGAGCAGTTTGCGACTTCTAAAGCTGAAAAGGTACTGACTTACTTGCTGCTAGCGACCTTTAAGCCTGCTGTTTATAGCGCGCAGCCGGGGCCGCATTTTGGGTTGGCGATCGCCGATGCCTATACCCATTTTTCCTCGCCGGTACGCCGCTACCCCGACTTGCTGGTACATAGGCTGCTGCATGCGGTGTTTGAGCATGGGCGCGATCGCCGCTCTACTCGGTCAAAAGATCGGGTTAATCTGCGGCATAGTTCTTGCCACGGCAATATCAACTGGAGCGTACTGCCGCCGGTCGTGCAGCAAGAAATGGAAGAGCAGCTGTCGCGGGTGCCGATCAAAATGACTGAGCGAGAGCGCTTAGCTCAAGATGCTGAATCTGACTTGGAAGGGCTGAAAAAAGCGGCCTTCATGCAGGCGCACACGGGCGAAGTCTTTCACGGGCTAATTACAGGTGTGCAGTCCTATGGGTTCTTTGTAGAGCTAGAGGAGCTGCTAGTTGAGGGCTTGGTGCATGTCAGCTCGCTCAAAGACGACTGGTATGAGTATCGCTCGCGGCAGCAGAAGCTGGTTGGCCGCAAAAACCGGCAGCAATACCGGCTGGGCGATCGCGTCGAAGTGCAGGTAAAAAGCGTGGACTACTATCGTCAGCAAATTGATTTAGTAGCCGTGGGTGGCGGCAGCGAAGCCACCGATGATGACGACGACGATGACGACGATAACGGCAGTGAAGACTTTAGCCACGAGGAAGAATAAGCCTGGCCTTGCCGCTATCAATTCGCTATCCATTGCCCCCTATCAGCAGGACGAACGCTAAAAAGTGACTGTGGACAACGCTGCTGAGTCAGCAAACGCTAATCTTGAGCTGCCGTCGCCTCAGCGACCAATGATTTTGGGCGTGAGCGGGGCTTCAGGGATGATCTATGCGGTGCGATCGCTCAAACATCTGCTAAGCGCAGGCTATACCGTTGACCTGGTTGCCTCGCGAGCGTCTCATCAGGTCTGGCTCAAAGAAGACGGCGTGCAGATGCCGACCAACCCCGAACGGCAATCAGATTTTTGGCGAGAGCAGGCGGGCGTCCAGTCTGCCGGTAAGCTGCGCTGTCATGCCTGGGGCAATGTAGGGGCCAGCATCGCCAGTGGCTCATTTAGAGCGCTGGGCATGGTAATTATGCCTTGCAGTATGAGTACGGTTGGCAAGCTGGCAGCCGGGCTGAGTTCAGATTTGCTGGAGCGCGCTGCTGATGTGCAGATCAAAGAAGGGCGATCGCTGGTCGTCGTACCGAGAGAGACGCCGCTAAGTCTGATTCATTTGCGTAATCTGACCACCTTAGCTGAAGCTGGGGCGCGAATTGTGCCTGCAATTCCGGCCTGGTACCACCATCCGCAGTCGGTCGAAGACCTAGTTGACTTTGTGGTTGCTAGAGCGCTGGATCAGCTTGCGATAGACTGTGTACCATTACGACGTTGGGAAGGCAAATAAATCGGCCCCCACTGCCCCCACTGGAGGTACTCAATCATGGCCCGACTGATTATTCTGCTGCTGATTTTAGCTGCGCTGATAGTGCTAACGGTGCAAAATCTGTCTCCTGCCGTCGCACTGGTCATTTTGAGCGGCAAGACAGTGGCGATCCCTTTTGGTTTGTTGCTACTCGGGGCTGTCTGTGTGGGTGCCTTAGTAACGCTGCTGCTCTACGCGCTCGTGGGCCTGCGGCGACCGCCCGAAAGCAAGTATCGCCCCATGGGTAGACGAGTACCCTACCCAGAGAGCCCCGGCAGTACGACTTTGCCCGACGCTAGCCCGTCCGGTTCCCCAACTAGCGCCAAGCCTAATCCTGGCTACAGCAGTTCTTCGGCCTTTGTCACCGAACCTGCGCCTGCCCAACCGCCTAGCTCGCCTCAAGATTTGCCGCCCCGCACTGCTCACAAGCCGTTTGTCACCCCGCCGCCTGGACAAGAAACGCCCCCCTCGGTAAAAAAAAAGAGTGATGCGGTCGCCGACCCTGCCCCTCGCCGCCGTGATGATGACTGGGGCGATCGCCGCACCCCAGAGCAACGTAACAGTTGGGACGCCGAAGAAGGTGGCTCGCCCCGTGGCTCCGTAGCGCCCGATCAAAATACTGCCAAGCGGGGTCTATTTGATTTTATTCGGCCCGGCGGTACGCGCGAAAGCCCCGACCGTTTAGCAGACGATATTGCCTCCGGATGGGAGTCGCCGGCGGCTCAAACTAGCGGCTACGCAGAAGATGGCCGCTACCGTCGTCCGAGCTATCAAAGCGATGATGAGCTTGACCAAGGCTGGGAAAGTTTTGACAACTACGACGATCCGCCGCCGCCCAGCGCGCCAGGCTACACCCGCAGGGTTTATCCAGATGGTCTTTATGGGGCTGATAGTGACGATATCGCTGATAGCTATGCCGATGACTATGCCGACGACTATGCCGATGACTATGCCAGTCTCGAACGAAATGGCGTGGATCAAATGGGGCCTGATGGCGTGTATGAAGCGGACTACCGAGTGATTGCCCCGCCGACCCGACCGCTAGACGATGATGAGTAGCCGTAACCTCGCCATGTGTTGCTAGATCGGTAACCGGTTAAACCTTGGGCTAATTGATCGCTATTCTGTTATTTGTGCGCCCACATACTGCAACATGACTTCGTCAGCTAGCCCTGTTCATCAACGCTATACCGCTGGTAGCTGTACGCTTGATGTGACGCTGCATCTCTCGGCGCTGTCGCAGTGGCAGCCGCAGCTAATCGCTCAGCAGCTACAGTTTCAGCTATGGCTACGACCTGTTGATCATGATCAGACCAGTGATCAGGCCGCTGCGACTTTGGTGGCTGAAGGCGATCGCCAAACCCTCCAATTAGTTACCCATTATATTCAGCAGCAGACCCGCGCTACTCTGGCGCTAGCTAGCTTTAAAGCGGAGGCAGCTCGCCCGGCGCCGCCGCTGCCGCCCGGCTGTCAAATAGCGTCGCCTCTCAGCTATCTACAGCTCTGTGACCTGACGACTGTCCTTAACCAGTGCGAACAGGCCGTCCGTCCGTTGCCTGTGTCTATCGATCTGGCCTCAGCTAGTAGTTCGTCTAGCCGCCCTTCTGAACGAACCACCGAGCCCAATAGCGAAGACAGCAGCAATCTCATTTCATTAGCATCCGTCCGTCGTCGTCCTAGGCTATGGGCCAGTTCTGCTGCTGCCGCTGTATTTGTCATTGGCCTGACCACAACGCTGTGGCCCTACGTCAACCAGACGACGACCACCTCTGCTCCAGAAGTTGCCTCAGAACCAGACTATTCTGCTGCTGCCCCTCGCTCCGGGCAATCTTCAGACAATCCGTCCCCCTCAGATCACTCTTCAGCAGCGTCTGTCCCTAGCGCACAACAAACCCCTGCTGCAAGCGCCACGCCAGAAAATAGCAGTCCGTTACCTGCTTTACCCAATCGTTCTGAGCGCCCTTCTGCTAGTTCTTCTGAGCGCCCTTCTGAGCGCCCTTCTGAGCGCCTCTCAACGGGTCGCCGCGCTCCCGCTGCCGACAGTCGCCAAAAACAGCCGCCCGGCCCGTCACCTAGTCAGCCAGCTAATACCGAATCGAGTGAATCTTTGGCCTCAGCGCCTGCCGACATTTCTGCCGGTATCGGTGAAGAGGCACCCGCCGCCGCCCGACAAGCGGGGCCGCTAGCGCCCTCACTCAGCAGGTCTGACCCCAATACCACTACTGCCGAAGACCTCTCTGCCGAAGAACCCTCTGCGGCCAGCGCTCCAACACCGATTTCTCCAGCTGATGATGATGAGGCGAATACAATAGCGCAGATCCAGACCTATTTTGAAGCTCGTTGGCAACCTGATCTGTCGAACCCTCAAGAACCGCTAGCCTATCAAATGCGGCTATCTGAATCGGGTGAGGTTGTGACCTTTGCAGCGCTTGACGAGGCGGCTCAAGCGTATCGCGATCGCTTGCTCCCCCCCAACGGCCAACCCCTCATATTCCCAATCAGCCCTGACCCAGCTAATAGCAGCCGTAGAACGGTTCAATCGGCTAATACAGGGCTGACCCTGCGCCTAATACTCACAGCCGATGGAAAAGTACAAATTTCCAAATTTTAGCGGCCAGTAGCTGCTGCTTATGGCTTCTGAGCGCGCTTAGCCTGCCGTCGGCGCTTCTGAACAGCCGCCACTGCCTTTTCCACAGGAAAACCAACCACCGGAATTACTTGATGCTGGCGATCGCGCTCTAACTGTCTTAGCTCGGTATAGTCTACATGGTGAATGCAGTTTACTGGGCAAGTATCAATCGCCTCTTGCACTAAGTCTTCTGAGTCGCCGTCTTGACAAATCACTCGCGCCCGACCATAGTCAGGCTCAATGTAAAACGTGCGGCGTGCCACATGAGCGCAATGAGTACAGCCAATGCAGGTCAGCTCATCGACGTATACTCCAGTTTGGCGAAAGCGTCCGCCCAGCTCTGGCTCTAACCCGGAGCGCGACTGAGCGTCTCTGAGGGCCCCGCCCAGCTCTGGTTCTAGCCCAGAGCGCTGGTCTGCATCAGCGGCAGCAGGCCCTGGGTAGTTAGCCCTCACACCAGAGAGCGATGCTCCTTCTAGAGCGTTATTCAGCGTCAATGCGTCTCGATTGTCAGCCATCTTAGCTCCCTATCTATTGTCTGTACGTGAGTCATCTGTATGTGAATCAGCTCTTGCAGATTGCGGCTAATAAAAAAACCTCGGCTGTCAATATGCCGAGGTTTTTGCACCAGTCAATCCTGGCCTACTATCCCGATTTACGCGCCCCAGCGCTGAAGCACTAGGCGAATAGAACCATCTTTATTGTCTACCTGCTCAGCGACCTGAAAGCCCTGGTTAGCAGATTCGTTTAAAACCGTATGGTAGGCATAGCGCTGAGTGACCTGATTTAAAAAACCATCTACCGAGAGCGGCTGCTTCCAATACTGCAAATCAGCCACTAGCTCATAGTCACCGCTTTCAGCGCTGCGCTTAAAGCCTAAATCGTAACCATTGTCTTGCTCAATGACTAGCTCAGCAGTCTCAGTCTTTCCCTGATAGCCTCGGACTGACCGAGGGCCGCTCTGCCAGCGTACGCCCGCATCGCTCAGCGCCTGCTGTAGAGAAGAGAGATTACGAAGCTTAGTTTTTATTTGGCTAAAATGGGACATTTTTCAAACCGGGCTAGATGAGCACAAAAAATCAATAACAGTCGCGAAAAACGAAATGAGAGAGGCCACAGGTTTAATTCAGGTTTAATCTAAGTTGAGTGACTTAAGTTAAGTGAAATTAAGTGACTAAGTTAAATAACTAAAACCGCAGCCAATTTGCCGATGCCAGTTTAGAACTGCCAACAGGCTACCAGCGGTTTTCAGACACCTGCGAGCGAGCCACATCAGAGACCTGAACAGGCTGAGCGTAAAATTCAGAAGACTTGCTTTGAGCGACGACTTGCCCTAGCTGAGCTTCAATAGCAGCGGTCACCTCAGCGCAAGAGGCACCGACGATGCCAGTTACGGTCTCCTTCACCCGGCCATCCGGATAGATCACAAACTCAAGCGTTTCCATAAAAACAACCGCCAAATAGCTGAACTCGGAAAAGGCTGTAGACAAGCTTCGTTATGCCGTTTGTCATGCCGCCGCCCTAGGCTGCCGTTCCTCACGGAAAGGCTCTTCGCAGCTGGGCTACAGGTCTATAAATTGCCCATAGAGCCCATAAATCTACTGTTGAGCTTGCGCCTGACAAATCCTTTACATCGTTCTTTAATCGTAGTCAATGTCCCTGAATTTATCTAGGGACATTGCATCAAAACTTAATAGTTCTTAGCAATGGGTAAGAGTGCCTACCCTTGACATTTTTAGTTTCCCTTAACTTTTCTAAACAGTCAAGGTGAAAAGGCAAAGCGCTACCTGAGATAGAAATCTGCGACCTAGGCCCTCTTCCCTCGGTAAAGATGTGAGGTTTGTGGCCTCTGCTTTGCGGCTACGTCCGCTGTCACCGGGTGATTGTGTTCACACTGACGCTGCCTGATTTTTGCTATGGTCTTGGGTCAATTCTTTGAGATGCTTAGCCTGAGGTGCTTAGCCAGACGGGTAGCGGTATACTGCTGTCTAGAATTCGTTTTCTCCGGGTTCTTTCTGGGTTTTCTCCGGCACTGTGTAGAGTTGACTGCGCGGATCTAGCAATACGGATCGGCTGTTCTGCTAAAAGTATTCGTTTGGGCATTCCTTATGGCGTCGCCATTCTTTGAGTTTGAGCAAGACTTTGTAGGTTCTTTGCGCTGCATTCCGATGGTGGTGCGTCATCGTTTAGATGCCTGTGGCGTCAAGCTGAAGCTAGCGCATTGGAATCATCTGACTCAGGCTGAGCGGCAGGCTTTGGTGGAATGGCCCTGCGACACGCCAGCGGCAGCTCAAGCGTATGGCGATCGCCTGCAAACTCTGATCACTCAACGCACCGGCTCACCCGCTAAAACCTTAGAGATCTTACCGCAGCCTCCCTGGAAAGATCTTTCGGCTATTCCTACGCCAGTATTGGAAAAGTGTCAGGCCCATCAGGTGCCGATGTCTGTGCAGCAGTGGGCTAGCTTGAATGAGCTACAGCGATTTGCGCTCATTAAGCTCAGCCGTTCGAGTCATGAAAACCTCAACTTTATGCCAGCCGCTCAAGAATTTGGTCTGGTTGCGGCTTAACCTGCCTGACCCAACCGACTTTTGTGGCTGATCGCCGCCTCCCGGCTATACTGCTTTAAGCAATTGCCCAACGGACGCTCGTTGTTTTTTGCCCTCGTCGCCCATTGAAGCTGATTTCAGGACTGACTTGAGTCAATGGCAGGATCTAGCCCTAATCCGCCGCGCCTAGCTCGCCGCCGCCGTGCGGCCAAGCCGCTCATGCCGTGGGTGCTAATTGGCATTTTGTTTTTGCTCTATGTGCTGATGGGGCTGTTGCTGTCGGTGCCTGCTCCGCCCTACTGGATATGGGTGCTGGTGGCGCTGGCTATACCGCTGGTTGCTGTGGGCTTGAGCCCGCTCGATTTGAGTGCTGACTCGGCGCGATCGCGCCTGTTGATTTATCCGGGAGCCTTGCTGCTAGTGGTGGCGCTGGCGATCGCTGCTAACTACATTGGCGGCGACCAGGCTTTTGACAATATCAGCTTTTTGGTAGCGCTGCTGGGCCTAGTCGTGCTCACCCTGTTAGCAATCATGCTGGCAGCGGCAGCAGTAATTGTCAGCGATCAGATCAGCGACAGGCTAATCCGGATTATGGACTATCAGCAGCGCTTGATCGTCCTTATTGGCACTGGCTTTGCTGGCGCTGGCTTAGGCGGCCTCATTGGTTTTCTCAGCAAAACTCTTTAATTACCCCCGATTTAGGCTATGTACGCCATTGATTTTGGCACCAGTAATACGGTAATTGCCCGCTGGAATGCGGCTACCCAAATGCCAGAGACGCTTTTGCTGCCGTCTCTCTCAGCGCAGGTTAAGGCCAATCCGCCGCTGGTGCCTAGTTTGCTTTACGTCGAACAGGCGGCGGCAACGGTTAGCCAAGCCAAGACAGTGGCCGGGCAGCAGGTGCGCGATCGAGGGTTAGATTTGGCCAGCGACGCCCGGTTTTTTCGCAATTTTAAGCGCGGCATTGGCGCTGCTGTGCAGGGGTTTATTCCTGAGCTAGACGGTCAGGTGCTCTCTTTCGAACAAATCGGTAGCTGGTTTTTACATCAGGTGATAGGTCAGCTCAAGCAGCAAGATCCGACGCTCAATTCGCTGGTATTTACGGTGCCTGTCGATAGCTTTGAGACCTACCGCCTTTGGCTGGGTCAAGTGTGCCAGTCGCTAGAGATTGAGCAGGTGCGGCTGCTAGATGAACCGACAGCGGCAGCTTTGGGCTATCAGCTGAGCGCTGCTCAGCGCACGCTCTTAGTGATAGATTTTGGCGGTGGCACGCTAGATTTTTCGCTGGTGCAGCCGACTATCTCTGTAGACCGACCGCTCGGGTTTTTACTCAAGTGGGGTAAATCATTTTCTGCTCAGTCTGCGGGGGGCGCTCAGCAGACTGCAAAAACGGTGCGTGTGGTGGCCAAAGCAGGCGAAAATTTGGGCGGCGCTGATATTGATAGATGGCTAGCCGACTACTTTACAGAGACTCAGGCGCTGCCTATGACCGCTGTGACGCTGCGCCTAGTCGAGCGGCTGAAGATTGCTCTTTCGACTGCGCCGACCGCGACCGAAGCCTATTTTGATGAGGAGACGCTAGACAGTTACGAACTGACGCTAGAGCGCGATCGCTTTGAGCAAATTCTGACTGACAAAGGCTTTTTTCATCGATTAGACAGCCGCCTAGATCAGGTGTTGCAGCAGGCTCAGCGCCAGAGCATCAGCGCTCAAGATATTGATGCGGTACTGCTGGTGGGAGGCACTGCTCAAATTCCGGCGGTGCAGTCTTGGGTGGCGCGCCACTTTGACGCTGACAAAATTTGTGGCGATCGCCCCTTTGAAGCCGTTGCTCAAGGCGCACTGAGCCTGCAAACTACTCAGCTGCAAGACTTTCTCTATCACAGCTATGGCATTCGCTATTGGGATCGCCGCCGCAATGCTCACAGCTGGCATCCGATTATTCAGCCCGGACAGCCCTACCCGACAGCCGCGCCCATTGAGCTTTTTTTGGGAGCCTCTAGTGAAAAGCAGCCCAGCATTGAGCTGATCTTAGGGGAGATTGGTGCAGCCCAAACTGATACTGAAGTTTACTTTGAGGGCGATCAGCTGATGACCCGTCAGACCAGCGCAAGCGGCGATCCGCAGGTACAGGCGCTCAATGACAGCGAAGGTGCCCGGACGATTGCTAAGCTGACGCCACCGGGGTTTCCGGGTAGCGATCGCGTCCGCATCCTTTTCAGCATTGACGCCAACCGATTTCTCAGAATGACCGTAGAAGATTTGCTGACCTCAGAAACCCTAATGAACAATCAGAGTGTCGTTCAGCTGAGCTAGTCGCCTGACTGCTGCCGTCTTACGGTTCAGAATCATCAAAGAGAATTCCCTTATCTTCCTTGACATCGCCATTGGGGTTTGTCAGCTCGTCAAGGGCTTCTTGCCCAGCCTTGTTTGCATCGGCCTGCACCCGCGTCACAATAAACACTTGCGTAGTGACTAAGACCACCATAAATAAAATGCCAGAGACCACAAAGCTCAGGCGCTGCGACGGAATGCTCTGACCGAGCGCATAGAGCGCAATGCCGAATACTGCCGATACAAACAGCTTAGAGGTCAGCAGCATGGACGGGGCCGACCAGCATAGTGCTACTAAAATTGAGGTGAAATAAAACGCCAGCAGCAGCAGATGAACCCGCTTGGCATAGATCGCCCTTAGACCAGCGGAAGATCGGGCAAAGGGCAGCGCAGCCGGGCCGCTCAGCGTGCTCACAACATCGACTAGCAAATAGATCAGCGGGCCAACGGCGCAGACTAGATAGATAAACCAGGGGGCGGGTCTGAGCATAAGACTACCCAGGTTGTTAGTCCCCTCTACCACGCCTACAGCGCTGCTAAAGAGCAGACCCATCAGCAGCGATATCCCGATCAAAAAAATGTCAACAACGAGCGACTGCCAGATGACCGAAACAACACTAATCTGCTTAGAGGCCGATGCGTTTGCAGCTGGCTCAGTCGATATGTCTACGGTGGAGGGAGGAGAATACCTCATGACTTGGGGTACCTATTATAGAGAGTTTGAATCGGGGTGAAGTACAGAGAACAAAGTTTGCCAGCGGCCTGCCTTTGGAGAACCTGCCTTTGGAGAACCTGCCTTTGGAGAACCTGCCTTTGGAGAACCTGTCTTTGGAGAAGACGTAGATAACGAACCCAAGATGTGCAATCTTTCAGAAGGTCGGGGTGCCCACTCAAAATACAGAGGTTGAATCCCGCAGCCGCCATGATCATGCTTGATAAATAGCAGTATTGCAGCATCTAGGTAGGTATGCTGGGATAGGTTCTTAAGTTTACAGAGACTATACGATTTTAGGTGAGAAGTTACCGTGATCTTCGTCTTGGCTCGTAGCGAACTTTTTATTTTGGCAGTTTAGCCATCTCATACCCGTGGTTCTACGTAGATAGGCTGGCCGCTGATCATAACGGCGGCTAACCAGTGGAGGTGGCAAGGTAGACTGCAAGCTGATAGGGTCAACAAAAATCGCCAGGCTGTTTGAGTTGAAGGTTTTCTACTTGAAGGTTTTTAATTGAGAGTCTTTTGATTGTTTGCGTAGACCTGTTAGACCTAGAGCCTTTTGCCTCAGTGAATTCAACTGCTTAACATGCCTTTAAATCCTGTTGCCGATAATTTCTCTGACCATTTCTCTACGGATGCTGCTGCTGCCGATACTCAGGGCGATGGCTCAGATCGCTCCGAGGCGCGCCCAGTGGCTGCGCCCGCCGAGTGGACTGTGGAAGACAGTGAAGAGCTCTACCGCATTCGCGGGTGGGGAGAGCCTTACTTTGCAATTAATGCGACGGGCAATGTGACGGTGTCTCCGCAGGGCGATCGCGGGGGCTCTTTAGACCTGTACAAGCTCGTCACTGGGCTCAAACAGCGAGATTTTCAGCTGCCGGTGCTGATTCGCTTTTCGGAGATTTTGGCAGACCGCCTAGAGCGGATTAACGCCTGCTTTGCCAAGGCGATCGCCCGCTATAGCTATGAAGGGATTTATCAGGGCGTTTTTCCGGTTAAGTGCAATCAGCAGCGGCACATTGTTGAAGACCTGGTGCGCTTTGGCAAAGCCTATCAGTTTGGTTTAGAAGCGGGCACTAAGCCGGAGCTAATGATTGCCCTGGCTAGCTTAGATACGCCTGGCGCACTGATTATCTGCAATGGCTATAAAGACGACTCTTATATTGAGACGGCTATGCTGGGCCAGCGCCTGGGGCAAAAGACGATCATCGTTTTAGAGCAGGTGGAAGAGGTGGAAGTTGCGATCGCCGCCAGCCGTCGCCTCGGCATTCAGCCTGTACTCGGCGTTCGGGCCAAGCTCGCCGCCAAAGGCTCGGGCCGTTGGGGAGACAGCGCTGGCGATCGGGCTAAATTTGGCCTCAGCATTCCAGAAATTGTCACTGTCATCGAAAAGCTCAAGGCCGCCGACCTGCTCTCTAGTCTAGAACTGCTGCACTTTCACATCGGCTCTCAGGTCTCGGCCATCAGTGTAATTAAAGACGCCCTGCGCGAAGCCTGCCAAATCTATGTAGAACTGGTCGAATTGGGCGCGCCGATGGGCTATCTCGATGTCGGCGGCGGCCTTGGCGTTGATTACGATGGCTCTAAAACCAGCTCCCAAGGGTCAAAAAACTACAGCATTCAAAACTATGCCAATGACGTAGTTTCTGAGGTTAAGGATGTCTGTACCGCTCGGGAAGTGACCATGCCAACGTTGGTGAGTGAAAGCGGACGGGCGATCGCCTCTCACCAATCCGTCCTTATATTTGACGTGCTCGGCACCAGCGAAGCCAGCTACAGCAGCCCTCAGCCCTACCAGATAGACGAACACCGGCTCGTGCGCGAGCTTTGGGAAATATATACCAGTGTCAACGCTGAAAACTATCAAGAAGTCTTTCACGACGCCGTAGAATTTAAGCAAAAAGCCGCCAGCCTGTTTAGCTTTGGCTATTTACGCCTGGCCGAGCGCGCCCGCATCGAAAGGCTGTACTGGGCCTGCTGCCAAAAAATTGTCACCCTGCTGCGCCAGCAAGACTCCATTCCCGAAGAGCTAGAACACCTCGAACAGAGCATGGCCTCTATCTACTACATCAACCTATCTTTATTTCAGTCAGCCTTAGATAGCTGGGCGATTGAGCAGCTCTTTCCCATTTTGCCGATTCACCGCCTAGAAGAAGAACCCACCCAGAGAGGCACTCTAGCCGACCTCACCTGTGACAGCGATGGCAAAATCGCCCGCTTCATTGGCAAAAAAGGTCAAAAAGAAGTGCTAGAGCTGCACGCCCTCAAGCCAGGAAAGCCCTACTACCTGGGTATGTTTTTGGTCGGCGCTTACCAAGAGACGCTGGGCAACTTGCACAATTTGTTTGGCGATACCAACACCGTTCATATTCACCTGGCTTCAAAAGCCAAAACGCAGCAGGGCTACACTATCGAGCATGTCGTACGCGGCAACACCACTCATGAGGTACTACAGCAGGTGCAGTACGACCCAGAGACTATGGTGGAGCAAATTCGGCGGCGCTCTGAGCAAGCCCTGCAATCGGGGAAAATTACGCTCGAAGAGGCGCGTAAGCTGATGGCTAACTATAAAGCAGGCATGGATCGCTACACCTATTTAGCGGAGTCCTGATTTCTGTCGCCCGATTTCTGCCAAGAGCGTATTGCCTACCGCGTCATGCGATGAAAACGCCAGACAAAAATGATCCCGGCGACGGCGATGCCGGTGTATTGACCAATCCATAGGCCCACTGCGCCCCAGCCTACCCAGAAGCAAAGAGCGTAGCCGCTAGTAAGCCCAATGCCCCAAAAGGCGATCGCACTCATCAGCATCGGCACGCGGGTATCTTGCAGCCCGTAAAGCGCGCTCATGGCGACTCGCTGCACGCCGTCGATGGTCTGAGCGGTGACTGCAATCAGCAGGAGACTCATCGCTAGGTTGATAACGGGCGCATTTTGGGGGACTTGCAAATCGATAAATAAACCGATGATAGATCGGCGGTAAATGACTAGGGCGATCGCTTCTAAAAACAAAGTGAAAGCAGCGATGGCGATCGCCACATACCCCGCCCGCCGCGCCCCGCTCAGATCGCCTTTACCCAGCCACAGCCCCACTCGCGCCGTCACCGCATAAGACATACCCAGCGGCACCATAAACAGCAGCGCCATCGTCTGAAAGGCAATCTGGTGCGCAGCCAGTATTTCAGTGCCCAAGCTACCGGCCATATAAGAGACTGCTGCAAACATGCCAATCTCTAAGACCAACGTGATTGCAATCGGCAAGCCAATCGCCACTAGCTGCCGCAAAACGCCGATATCTAGCCGCTGCCACTGTTGCCAAAAGCGATGGCGGCGCAGCTCCTCTTGGCGCAAAATGTAGGCCAAAAACAGCCCAAACATCAGCCAGAGACTAAGGCTGCTGCCCAGCCCCAGCCCCGCCAACCCCAAGCGCGGAAACCCCAGCTTGCCAAAACCGAGAACGTAGTTGCCAGCAATATTACACGCCGTTCCGATCATGACGATTACCGTCACCACATTCGCCAGCGAAAAGGCCGAAACATAGCCACGCAGCATCGCAAACCCCAGCGCCGGAAAAACGCCCGCCGAAATCCAAGTAAAGTATTGCTGGGCTAGCTCAACAACTGCTTCCGGCTGCTGTAACCCTCTCAAGAGGGGCGCTGTTTGCCAGAGCACCGTCATCAGCGGCACGCTCAGCAGCAGCGATAGCCAAAACCCCTGCCGCGCCAAATGCTCAATTCGACCTTTTTGGTTTGCGCCATAGGCTTCAGCCGCCAGTACGCCCACTGACATAACAAAGCCGCTGGTGACGGTGAGCATTAGCTGAAACGTGCTCGATGCCAGCCCGCCTGCTGCCAGGGTCGCTGTACTCAAGTGGCCCATCATAATCGTGTCTACAAACCCCACCGAAAACTGAGCCAGCTGCGCGATCGCCAGCGGCACCGCCAGATCTAAAAAGGCGCGAACCTCTATTACCACCACAGATTTAGCCGCTTCAGATTGAAGCGATCGCCAGCCCATCACACTATTCCTATTACTTGTCGAAAATTGCCTAGTTAAAACTGCCTAGTTAAAACTGCCTAGTTAAAACTGCCTAGTTGAAATTAGCTGGTTAAGATTACCTAGTTAAAACTGCCTGCTCAAGCCTGGGCTACCGCGCCACTGCGCCGAGGGTCGCCCGCGCCCTGTAATCCGCCCGCTGCGCCGACGCCCACCGTATGCACGCCGCCAAAAAACATATTGGATTGCTGCCACTGTAATACGCGGTCTGTGCCCTGCTGATCGGATGCCCACAGACCGGTGGCCGCTGCTGAGTCTGTCAGACCCGGCTCCAAATGAAACACGCCCTCTTCCCAATGAATTCGAGGCGCTTCTACGGCAGCAGCTAGCGGCATCCCAAAATCTAAAATATTTGAAATCACCTGCAAAATGGCGGTGCGAATGCGGTTTGATCCTCCTGATCCTAAAACCAACTGCGGCTTTCCAGCTTGGAGAATCATCGTGGGAGCCATCATTGACGACATCCGCTGATTGACCGGCCACTGATTAAAGCCGTGCGGATTGAGGTCTTCTTCGCCCAGCATGTTGTTCATCATAATTTGAGTGCCAGGAATCACGTAGGAAGCGCCCTCGCCGTTAGAGGTGGTCACACTAGCGGCGTTACCCTCGTCATCTATCACGCTGATGTGCGTGGTACTGCCCCATCGATTGACGCCTTGTTCCATGATCTCTGCCAGTGGCTGGGCGTATTTGTCAATCAGGTCAGCGGCGATAAATTTATCTGCAATCGCATTCCTCAAATAGAAAGCCGTCTAGGTGCGATCGCCTCGCCTCATTCGTCCATCGCATCGCCTGAGCTAGCAGCGTCAAATGCTCAGCCGATCCAAATTTCATCTGACTTAGATCAAACCGGTCGAGCAGCTCCAGGCAAAAGGCAATCAGCGCGCCGCCTGCGCTCGGTGGTGGATTGGTAATCATCTGCACGCCGCGATAGTTGATAGTAAGAGGCGATCGCTCTATCACCCGGTAGTTTTCAAAATCGGCCAGGCTCAAGCAGCCGCCCCCAGCCTGACAATCTCTTACCACCTGCTGCGCTATTTCTCCCTGATAAAACGCCCTGAGCGCCCCCTCGTCTCCCAGCCCCGCCAGATATGCCAGCGTATCGGCAAACTTTGGCTGTCGCAGCGTTTCTCCCTGTCGCAGCCGCCGCCCCGCAGGCGCATAAATTTCTCTAGCGCCTGCTGTTGCCATCAAAATCGGATCTAATAGCTGATAGCAGTAGGCTTGAAAGCCGCTGACTGTCACCCCGCTGCGGGCATAGGCCACCGCTGGCTCTACCACCGTTTCCAGTGGCAGTCGGCCCAATCTTCCATGTACCCTCAGTGCGCCCGCCAACATACCCGGTACTGCCATTGACCCCAGGCCAATATGAAACTCCTGCACCGAATCGCCAAAATTAGCTTCAATCGGATAAAAATCTAGCCGGGCAGCATCTGAGCGATCGCCCGGAGTCTGCGTAAAAAAATCAAACAGCGTGTTCTCTGCTGTCTCGGACTGATGGGCTAGCAAAAAGCCGCCGCCACCCAGCGAGGTCAGCGTGGGCTCCACCACACAAGCTGCCAGCATCGCTGCTACTGCCGCATCAAAGGCATTGCCGCCTGCCTGCAAAATTGCTTGACCCGCCGCTGCTGTTTTCTCATGCCCTGCCGCTACCACACCTGCCATACACTCACCTCACTCCTGCATAACTAATCAAAACAGAACACATGTATTACTTTTGCTTTTCAAACCGCCTTTATCGCAGGGAATAATTTAGAGTAAGAGGCAAGGATAGAAAGGAAAATCCCCCTCAATGGCTATTATCGCGCTCAAGGCTTGGTATCTCAGTAACTACGAACCCATCCGTGAGCTGGAAAAACGGCCCCACGACCTGCGGCTGGCGAAAAATAGCCTGCTTAAATCAGCGCTGCGGGCTGACTTTTTAGAAGACATTGAAGACGTTAAGCAGGCTGAGTGGTTTCAGCGCTACCTCGAAGGCGATCGCGTCGAATTTTACATCGAGGGCAGTGGGACTTATGCGATCGCCAACATCGACTTGATCAGCCACGAAATCTACTTCGCCAAGCAAGATTCGCTCGCTAACCTAGATCCGACTATTTTCTTGTGCTACCAGAGCGAATACTCAGATTCCAGCGACCTGCTGCGCGACGAGCTAGAAGCCTTTCTCAAAAAGTTTAACGATAAGTCTCGCCTACCTCTCACCCTAGTCGAGTCCCACCGTCTCAGCCAGGGGCCAGTGCGAATCAATAGTGACCTAATGCGAAAAATTCGGCGCTCGCTCCTCTTCATCGCCGACGGCACCCCCATTCTCAGCATTGACGGCACCCCGCCCCAGCTGATCCCCAGCCCCAAAGTCTGTGTCGAAATGGGATATGCCCTTCAGAGCAAGCGCCCCGAGCAGATTATTCTGGCCCAAATGGAGCGCCCAGATCTGCCCGGCCAATTCCCCTTCGACACTCCCACTCGCAATCGGCTGAGCTTCACCAAACAGGCCGAACTCCGCAAAGCGCTGCTCCAGATACTGCAAGAGCGACTACAGCGCTTTAACCTCGCCAATCAGTAGATCTAGGCCCGTAGAACCAGAGGTAATCAGCGTTAAAATAAAAGAAAATGGAGCTAAGGAGATTCGAACTCCTGACCCCCTCAATGCCATTGAGGTGCGCTACCAGCTGCGCTATAGCCCCGTCTGTGATTACCCCACATTACCAGCCGATGGCGTATGCCTATGACTCAGGTGTAATCAGACTACTATAATTACGTAGAAACGAGGATTGCGTCAAGCAAAATTCATTCGCAAAGCAAAAGCATTTATGCCCGCCACTTCCCCCGACCCCCATTCTAAAGCAGACGCTACGCCAGAGGTAGCCAGTCTCCACCCGCCTCAAACAACCACCCAGTCAGCTATTGACACGCTACAAAATCAGCTGCGCCGCAAAGAAGGCAACTGGGTAGAGTGGGGCAAAGCCTGCCAAACTTTGCAAAAAACGGGCATGATGCCCCAAGCCATCTTTGAAGCCACCGGATTCGAGCCGATTCAGCAAAATCAGCTCATCGTCGCCGCTCAGGTCTTCGATTCGATGGTCGCAGGTGGTGTCAGCGAGGCCGCCCGCGCGCACTATCAAACCAGAGGCAGCGACAGCCTCTACGAGTTTCGCATTCTCTCACAAGACATCCGCGCCGCTGCCGCTGACTTTGCCTTTAACAACGGGCTCGACAGCGAGCAGGTAAGAGATATTGTCAAAGGGCTACGAGACTTTTCCTATAGCGACCAGCCCCCGGTCGGGTTTGAAAAGACCATGGGCGATGCCGCCGCCTATCACTACTGGCGCTTGGCCCGGCAAATGAGCGACTTGCAGGCCAGATCGCGGCTAATTGCTCAAAGTCTGCGGTTTGTTACCTCTGACAGCGCCCGCAGTAAAATCGAACAGCTTTTAACTGACTTTACAGTCGTCTCTGCCAAAGCCGCGCCGCGTCTGCCCATCTTCCGGCTAGAGAGCGAAGCCGATTCGCCAGTAATCGTGCCGGTTGCGGGCCAACTGCCGCTGGCGACAGCCGACTACAAAGCAGTGCCTACCGCCGATCCCGAAAAACCCTTTGGTATGGTGAAATTTGCCGGGACAGGAGCCTGGCTACCGGTACCGGGCTGGCAGGTGATGCTCAAGGCCGAAGACCCCATTGCCCTGCTCGCCGAATACGGCCAGCTGCCTAACCCACCTGATGAGGTAGCTAAGACTGAGCCGGTAATGGTCATCATCGACCGGGCTAAGCGCCAGTGGGACGAATTTAGCTATTTTGTTTGCGATGCGGACGGTCAGCTAGAGATTTGCTGGTTTGAAGAAGCGCCTCAAGCTGGGCTGCTCGGCGGCGTTATCTTGATTATGAGACCGCAGAAGATTCTCGATCAAGACTATACCCACGAATATTGGCAAATAGACGAGTAGGAAAAGGAAAGCACTCTGATGGCTATAGAACGTCGGCTATCGCGCAGCATGTTTGAAGAGACAGAAGTCGTTGAGCTGCGGCAGGTCTGTATGACTCCGAGCGGCCTGTTTGAACCGGGCAAATACATCGCCGGGCAACTGCCAGACACTGCTTTTGAAATGGGCCTAGTAGAAAAACTGCCGCCTGTGCGCGGCAAGAGTGAAGAAAAGGAGACCTGACCATTTACACGCGCCCCCTCGCCAAACTTATCGAAGAATTTCAGCGCTTGCCTGGTATCGGGCCAAAGTCGGCTCAGCGGCTGGCCATGCACATGCTTAAGCGCCCAGACGCAGAGGTGCGCGCCTTAGCTAACGCCCTGATTGAAGCCAAGCAGCAGGTAGGCCAGTGCTCTCGCTGCTTTCACCTCTCGGCTGAGCCGGTCTGCGATATTTGCCGGTCTCAAACCCGTGACCCCCATACGCTATGCGTCGTTGCCGACTCGCGAGATGTAATCGCCCTAGAAAAAACGCGAGAGTATAAGGGTAAATATCACGTTTTAGGCGGGCTGATTTCGCCGATGGATGGCATTGGCCCTGAGCAGCTGAATATTGGGCAGCTCGTACACCGGGTTAATAAAGAAGACACGGGCGAAGTGATTTTGGCCATTAGTCCTAGCATTGAGGGTGACACCACGACGCTGTACGTCGGTCAATTGCTAAGGCCCTTTACCCGGGTTACCCGGATTGCCTTTGGCCTACCCATGGGCGGTGATTTAGAATATGCCGATGAAGTCACCCTGGCTAGAGCCCTGGAAGGACGACGAGAATTAGACATGTAGCCAATCCAGCAGGTTTCATCCGCCTAAGCCCTATATGCAGCCATATCTCTAGTCATACAAAAGGCAGGCTCACTTTAATGATGTGAACCTGCCTAAGTTAGCTGTATTAGTTAGAAGGCTGTATTAGCCAGAAGAAAAGAGCAAGAGGCTAGCTCTAGTAGGCTAAAGTCTCTAGCGTATCGCGCAGGTACAGACGCACTAGCTGGTCGTCTGAAGTGGCGCTGGTAATGGTTGAAAGCTGCTCCGAGCGCCAGCGCTGAAAACCGGAGCTAGCAGCGATCGCATTTTTCAAGCTCTGCCAAAGCTCAGTGTCTTGAGCGGCATGAGCAGGCGATGAATTTGCCATATTTGCCATAGTGATCTCCATTGAACAGAACCTGAACTGAACCTTGCAGGCTCTGCCTATTTGTCTAAGAATAGCCCAAGAACCTAAGCCCGTTTGTAATGATTGCCACGGTTCTAAGGGCTCTAGAGCCAATTTACGCCCTTTTATGTAAAAACTCTATCAATCAGTCGGCTGCGCACCTGCTTCGATATCCTTATCATCTACCGATAGACGTACCGTGCCAACGCACTCATCATCTGCCGGCAAAGACTCCTCTGGTATCTCCTCTAGCGTCTCCTCTGGTATCTCTTCTGGTATCTCCTCTGGTATCTCCTCTGAAAGTTGAACGCTAGCGACTGGCAAATCAACGTCTAGTTCAGTAGGTTTTTGAGTGTCCAGCTTTTGAGTATCCAGCTTTTGAGTATCTAATGCTTCCTGTTCTCCTGTCTCCTGCTCTCCTGTCTCCCGTTTGCCCAATTCCTGACTTTCAGGCATATCTGCCAGTGCCACTGGCACCGGCAAAATCCGATTCACCCGCAGCCCTAAAATCAAGAAATTTGGCACGATCACGCTTTCCTCATAAGGAGCCACGCGCTGCAATGTCTTTTGCCCAACCAAAAGCAAGCGAGCCGCGCTCACAGGCACCTGGAGAAACACACAGACCAAAAAGAAAGCAATCGTCGCAATGGCCAACCCCGGTGCAGGAGCCGTCAGCGGCATAATCTGGAGCGACTTTTCCGCCAGCTGCCACAGTACCCACAGCGAAAAGCCAGCGGTAATGGCTGCCAGTGCCTTGATCTGCCAGGATTTTAACAGTTTTAAGCAGCGCCGCTGATCGTCACTCAAAACAGCGGGCTTCAGCGCCAGTGGAACCAGACTAAACAGATAAAACGGTCGCTGCCACTGCATCCACAGCGTCGGAACAATGCCGATTAAGGCGATCGCCCAAAGCTGAGGACTCAGCAGCAGCGTTGTGCCAACAGCAGCCCTAGACGAAGCAAGTCCGGCTAAGCAAACATCCAACAGCAAGGGTACAGCCGCTAGTCCGGCAAAATGTACCCACAGATATCGGTTCTGCTGCAAGCTAATCACGATACTAAGCCGGGGCGAGAGTACGACGCTTCGAGACCAGACGGAAGGCGTTGATAATATCGCCCTCCTTCCAGTCATTGAAGCCACCGACGGCGATACCACACTCAAAGCCAGCATTGACTTCTTTGGCATCGTCCTTCATCCGCTTCAGCGAATCGAGGTTGCCTTCATAGACAGACTCGCTGCCGCGCTCTACGCGCACCTTGCAGTTGCGGGTAACCTTGCCCGAAAGCACATAGCAACCTGCCACTGTACCCTTGCGTACCGGGAAGACCGCTCGCACTTCTACCTGACCTAGCGGTTCTTGCACCAGCTCAGGTTCTAGCAGACCTTCCATCGCCCCTTCGATATCTTCTAACAGTTTGTAGATGATGTCGTAGTCGCGAATATCTACGCCCAGATAGTCGGCAGACTGCCGTGCTCCTGAAGCCAGCGTGGTATTAAAGGCGATGATCACAGCGCCACTGGCCGCTGCTAAATCAACGTCAGTTTCGCTGATCTCACCCGGCGCTGCCATCAACACCCGAATCTGTACCTCATTTTGAGGCAGCTGCTGGAGCGATCCTAAAATCGCCTCAAGCGAACCCTGCACGTCTGCTTTGAGAATCAAGTTGAGTTCTTTGAGATCGCCTTCTTGCGCTTTCGCAGAAAGTGAGTTGAGCGTCACCCGGCGAGAGGCCATCGTCTGCTGCAAGCGAGACTGACGCTGCTCAATGGCCTTTTCGTCGGCGGCAGCGCGGGCGTCACGCTCATCGGCATAAACCTCAAACTCTTCACCGGCTGGGGGCACATCGTTTAGGCCCAGCACCTCGACTGCAAATGACGGCTTGGCAGCATCTGAGCGATGACCGCGATCATCTACCATTGCCTTAACCCGGCCAAAGACAGGGCCAGCTGCGAAGGCGTCGCCAATCTTTAACGTGCCGTTTTGCACTAAGAGCGTCGCGACCGGGCCTCTGGCCTTGTCCAAATGGGCCTCAATCACGGTGCCACGCGCCAGTCGGTCGGGGTTAGCTTGCAGATCTTCTACTTCAGAAACCAGCAGCAGCATTTCGAGAATGGTATCTACGTTTTCGCCAGTAATGGCACTGACGGGCACCATGATAGTGTCGCCGCCGTACTCTTCTGGCACCAGTTCGTATTCCATCAGCTCTTGCTTCACCCGGTCAGGATTAGCCGCTTCTTTGTCGATTTTGTTAATCGCTACCACAATTGGCACGCCGGCTGCTTTAGCATGGCTAATCGCCTCTATGGTTTGCGGCCTGACGCCGTCGTCAGCAGCGACTACCAGAATGGCGATGTCGGTGACTCGGGTGCCTCGGGCGCGCATGGCTGTGAAAGCTTCGTGGCCCGGTGTGTCTAAGAAGACGATCTGACCCGATTTGCGATCGCTATTCGGATTGGACTGCAAATCGACGTGATAAGCTCCGATGTGCTGCGTGATACCGCCCGCTTCACCCTCGGTGACCTTAGCCTGACGAATATAGTCGAGCAGACTGGTCTTACCATGGTCTACGTGGCCCATAATTGTCACGACAGGTGGACGCGACTGTAGCTTATCGCGATCAGTATCATCGATCATCTCGGTGACCTTGCGAGCTTCAGGCGCTTCTTCTGCGGTGACTGCTTCTACCCCAAATTCTTCTGCCACCATTTCAGCGGTTGGCATGTCTAAGGTCTGGTTAACGTTAGTCGCAATCCCCTTAAAGAACAGCAGCTTGATGATGTCGGTCTGCGGCACAGATAGCTGATCAGCTAGGTCATGCACGCTAATGCCGCCTGTGAGCACGATCATCTCGGGCTTTTCGGGCTCTACCTCCTGACGACGCTCTCGGCGCTCCCGACGAGAGGGCGCGCGCTGCTTGACTTTCTTCGTTGTTGGCGCAGGCTTAGCGCGTTGGCTCTTGGGCTTGGGCGGTCGCATCAGCGAAAGGCTGATTTGCTCTTGCGAAACGTCACCACCGCCACCGTCTAGATCTTCAAAGTCGTCGTCGTCATCAACAATGACTCGCTGGCGCTTGGTTTTGGTGACCTTCTTCGGTCGGATTTCTTGCTCGTCGTCATCGTCCCCTTCCGCGCGATCTCGTCGCTTCGGAGGACGCGGCGGCGTGGGTCGGCGCAGCTCTAGCGCTGGATCGGCAAACGAGGCATCGTCATCTCCATCGTCGCTGTCTGTGCTAGTGCTCTCAAGCACGTCGGCCCTGGAGGGCGGACGGCGCAGCTCGACGACTTGTTTTGGTGGGGACGGCGGCGCAGCTGGGCTGCTAGAGGCACCTCCTGGGGCAGGCCGACTGGGGCGATCGCTACCGGCTGAGCGATCGCGCTTGAGTACCGGACGAGCCACCCGACTAGACGATTCCATCCCATTGTCATCACCATCGTCGTCGTCATCGCCCCGCGCAGCAGGTTTAGTCGCGGCTGGTCGGGCCGGTGGCTCAACCAATCGGGGCTTCAGCTGGTCAGGACGAGTGGCCCCAGAGGTCGTCACAATCTTCTCAGGCTCGCGGACAGCGGCTGGGCGAGCCGGTTCTCGGGCCGGTTCTTGCGCTGGCTTAACCGGCTCAACAGGCTTCTCGGGCGCACTGGGTGCCGCCTCAGACCGAGAGGCTGGCCGACTAGGCGGCGCTACCAAAGCAGGCGCATCAGACGTATCAGTCCCACTGCTATGACTGCTGCCGTTAGCATCTGACGATTCGGGCGATGTTGCTGCGCGAGGTGTCTCTGGCGGCGTCGCCGAACGAGGATAACGGCGAATTTCTAAAATTTGCTGCTGACGCGGACGAACGGGCTTAGCAACAGGACGCTTGGCCCCGGCTGCGGCGCTGCTACGAGGGGGTTTGGCCTTGGCTGCGACAGGCGTAGATTGACTAGCTGGCTTAAACTCGCTGGAGGCCGCCACGGCTTTAATCCGTTCGGCATCTTCTCCAGCGATAGTGCTGCTGTGGCTCTTGACCGCAATCTCTAGCTGTTCGCAAATGGCTAAAATGTCCTTGTTTTCCAGTCCCAACTCCTTTGATAGCTCGTAAATTCTTATTTTGCCCTTGTTCATCCTTTCCCTCTTAAAACCTGACTTGACGATGTGTTCTACATAAGACCAATTGCCCTTATTGAATTAACACGCTTGACTCTAAAGCATAGAGTACAGCGGTGGTCAATTTCCAGCTTTAAACGCAGTCTGTGATGTTAGCTACTTTTTGGATTCACCAAGCTAACTATCCGGACATTGTAATCAAAACGTTGGGAATATGGCTTCTGCCTCTTAGTATGAATTCTTACCGGCGGTTGCCTCCAGCGTCCGCCTGTAAAAGCGATATCCCGCGATCCTTCCTAACGTATTGGCGATGTAGCTATGTATTGGCTCGCTGGCAGTCTTTGGTGAATCTAAGCCTCCTTCTCTAGATTTTTATCAAGCCGCTGCGATAGAGAATGATAGATTTCAGGCGGCACTTGGGCCCGTAGCATACGGCTTAAGCGATTTTTCTTTTGAGCAGCCTCAAGACAGGAAGCCTGAGGGCAGAGATAGGCAGATCGCCCCATGCCCTGATCTAGCTGTACTTGATGGTCGGGAAAAGTGCGGACGACCCGCCATAGGGTATCTCGATGCGCCGCTTGGCGACAGCTGATGCACAGGCGATGATTTTTCTCTGCCATTTTTTCTTTGCTAGCGCTTTAATTGCCGCCTTGATGGTTGCTTTAAGTCCGGGCGTATCGTTAAACTGCCTTCGATTCAGATGCCTCCGATTCAGATATGGGTTCGACGGCAGCTGTCTCAGTTGTTTCAGTTGCCATATCGCTGCCCTCAGATAGATCGGCTTCGGCCTCTGATTCTGGGCTGGCAGTCGTTGTCTCTTCTAATGTCGGATTGCCCGTCTCATCACCAGCTATTTCGCTGGCTGGGTGCGCGACCTCAGCAGGCTCCTCAATCAGTGCCTCGGCAGGCTCTTCAGCGGGCTCTTCAGTGGGCTCTTCAGTGGGCTCTTCACCGGCTTCGGCAGCACGTTTGGCTTCAGCAGCAGCTCTGGCTTTAGCTTTCCACTCTTCTGCTTCAGCAATCTCAGCAGCTTCTTCAGCGGCAGCAGCGGCAGCAGCTTCCTCAGTGACCCGTCTGGCGTCGGCAATTTCAGCCATCTTCTGGTTTTCGGCATCGTAGTCGTATTTGGCAACGTCTTTGATGTCTATTTTCCATCCAGTTAGGCGGGCAGCGAGGCGGACATTTTGGCCCTCTTTACCAATGGCTAGACTCAGCTGGTCTTCGGGGACTAGCACATGGGCCTGTCGGCCTTCTGAGTCCATTAGGCGAACTTCGTCTACGCGGGCCGGGCTAAGCGCATTAGAGATGTAGGTAGAAGGATCAGGAGACCAGCGAATCACGTCAATTTTTTCGCCGCGCAGCTCGTTGACCACTACCTGGATGCGAGAGCCTCGGGCACCGATGCAGGCTCCAACCGGATCGACATCGCTCTCTACGGTATCTACGGCAATTTTAGTGCGCGGCCCTACCGAACGAGAAGGGGGGTTTGCCTCACGAGCAACCGCCACAATCCGCACAATTTCGTCTTCAATTTCGGGCACCTCGTTGGAGAATAGCTCAACTACCAGGCTAGCGTCAGCCCGCGATACCAGTAGCTGCGGCCCCCGATGCGACCCTTCGGAAACCCGTTTGAGGGCAACGCGGAAGGTGGCATTGGCCCGGTAGTTGTCGTTAGGGAGCTGGTCGCGCTTGAGCAGTTCGGCTTCGGTATCGGGCTGGCCCAAGCCGCTGCTGACGGCCATGATTACTGACTGCCGCTCGAACCTGAGCACCCGCGCATTGAGAATAGAGCCTTCTAAATCTTGGAATTCTTCCTGGATCAGCCGCCGCTGCTGGTCACGGAGCTTTTGAGCAAGTACCTGCTTAGTCTGAATGGCGGCCATCCGACCAAAGTCACTTTGCTCAGGGGTGACATCAAGCACCACAGTATCGCCAGCGAGGGCTTCGGGAGCGACTTGCTGCACTTCTTGCAGCCCGATTTGATGGTCGGAATTTTCGACGGCTTCGACGATGGTTTTGTTGGCTAAGACGCGAAAGCCTTCGTCTTCGGTGTCTAGCTCTACGTAGAAGTTTTCAAAGTATTCTTCATCAAACTGGCTGCTGTCAATGTGCTGAGTGCGGCGATAGCGCTCGTAGCCTTTGAGCAGCGCTTCTTGGAGCGCCATTTGGACAGCGGTTTTGGGCAGGTTGCGTTCTTGGCTGATGCCGTCAATCATTGCTTGTAAACCGGGCAGACTCACCATCGACATAGGCACGACCTCTTAGAAAGTTAAAAAACTGGAAAAGCTAAAAAACTGGATTAAAGTTGAAAAACTGGACAGAACAAGAAAGCGATTGAACTGCTGAAGTGATGAATAGTCAGCAAATGTTCAGTGACGCTTGGGTAGACTCAGGATTCCTCGGTACTGAGCTGCACTGACTGAACGAGGCTGCGGGGCAGGGCGATCGCTCTTCCTTTCAAGTTCAGCGAGACTTTTTCCTCATCGCGACCGACTAGGCTTCCCTGCCAGGTTTGCTTTTTCTTGTGGGGTTCGCTCAGCTGCACTTCGACCGGAAAGCCTTTGAAGACGGCAAAATCGCGATCGCTCGTTAGCACATCCGACACCCCAGGGCTCGACACCTCCAGCACGTAAGCCTCCGGGATCAAGTCAGACTCATCTAGGGCTTCAGTCAGGGCCACGCTCAAGCGCTCACAGTCATCTAGCCCAGTATCTTCCTGATTGGGATTGTGCACATTTATCCGCAGCACAGGCGGGCTCTGGTTGGTTTGAAACACCGCGCCGACAATTTCTAAGCCGATGCTATTCGCCAGCGGTGAGGCCAGCTCAATTATCTGAGGAACTAAAGGATGTGTCATCGCTTCTCGTAAGATCTATAAGACCAAAACGTTTCTTTAGACCTATCAGCACCGCACGACGGCATCGTGAGTGCAGAGATGAGCCCGCCTGTGTAGATACCCAATAAAAAAAGCGGGCTCTTTTAAAGCTCCCACTTTTCGCTGTGACCCGGTAAGGTCAGACGAATTAGGCCAGATAGCTAAACCGATAGACTATCTAGAGCCGCTAGTACGGTGCCGCCCGCTAGGCCATGCTTAAAGTCATGGCAGAGGCAGCACTTTACTCGCGTGCGATAAACAGTTTAGCGCATGTCACCCAAATGCAGTTGAGTTCATTCTTGGAGGGTGTTGACTCAAACCCAATGTGAGCCCTCTACCGAACTCGCTGTGTTGTGCCGTAAAGCCGATAGCGCGAAGCCTCTAGCTGCTCGTCGTCTTCATCGGCGATACGCTCTACATAGTTAATTTTAATTTCTTCGAGCAGGTCGTTGATCAGGCTACGCACTTCATCGAGAGTTGCAGCGTTTTGCACCTCGCTGCGCAAATGTTCACTAAAGCTGGTGACTAGCTGGCTGGTTAAGGCGGCTCCTTTTTCATCGGCAAAGGCGGTCTGGATGGCTGCTGTCAGATTTTTTGAGAGGTCTGTTGCCACTTGATGAGAAACCTGCGCTGTCAGAGCGTCAAAGCCGGGCATGAGCTTTAGCCCCTGATAGGCGGGGGCCTGGTGCAGCGCCCCGACAACGCTGTGCTGTAGTAAGGCATCGAGTTCGGGTTTGATCTGAGGCAGTACTTTGTAAACGACGATATCGCTCAGGTGTTTGGCGATCGCCTGCACCTCGTCTACCCCATTAATATCTACATAGCGGCGGTTAGAGTCATTCAGCAGCCAGCGACTAAGATCGCCATCGCGCACCAGTCGCTGAGCTTGATCGACCACTCGCAGCAGCACAATCTCAGTCAGCTCTACGGCAAACTGGCTGACCAGCGCCCGGCTAAGGCGGTTGCGAGCCGGGGTCAGATTTGCCCAGCGGGCCTGATGCAGCCGTACCGTCACCGGAATCACCCGCAGCCAGCGCCATACGCCAATAAATAGCGGCACATCGTAAATGCGCCATAGCATCGCATCGATCCAGCTAGTGTGGGGATGGCGGCGACTGAGAACGTAGGTGCGGGCCAAAAATTCAGCGGCAAACAGGGCCATAAACCAAATATCAATTTGCCAGAACAGGTCAACCGGCCCGCCGCTTTCGCTGATGCCCCGGTAGTAGTTGGTCTGCATTAGCGGTCGAATTTGCTCGTCAAAAAAAGCTAATTCATCAACCGCGCCGTTAGCTTGCAAGTAGTCTTCACTCCAAAAGGTGCGAAAGGCCGCTTTAGAAGACTCGTCGCCCACTTGCTCGCGCATCAGGTTTTTAATACGCTCTAGCGTGCCAGATTTACCGGCTGTTTCAAACGGGTTTTCATCGACGATGACGACGCTTTGCTCGCGGAGCTGATCAAGCAGACTTTGTCTGGCGCGAGCAGATAGATTAGAGGTAGCTGTACCGCTCGCTAGCCTTTGCTCCAGACTGTCTACCAATGCCAGATAGCCGACTGTTGTACGCTCGGGCTCAATGCCTTTAAACCGCTCGCCGTACCAAACAGTCGGCTCTGGCCAGACTTGCAGGTACGCATCGCGAAAGCGAATGTAGCTTAAGTTGAATAAAACCAAGCCCAGATTGACTAACGCCAATGCCGCCATCAGACGCTCGAACCAGGTGGTTCGTCGGGGATGACGCTTTTTAGCAGTGCCAGCGGGCGATCGCCTCCGAGATAGCCCGGTCATAGTCCACATCCCTTGTTATCGTGCTTCTAGTCTATCGGTTTGAGGCCGGTCTCTGGCCGAAATCTCTGGCCGAAATCTCTGGCCAGCATCTTAAGAGGCTCAGCCCGTAGAGAGAAAAGAGAAAGCAAAACCTGCTGTTGACTATCTCTCCGAGATAAACTGAGAATAGCCCTTTACCTTTCTTTACGAGCAAAATGGTCGCTACCGCGCTGAGTTCTCCCCTTCCCCCCGCCCAAAACGGAGCCTACTGGCAGTGGCGCAATTACCGGGTTCACTACACCCAGGCCGGAATAGCTCGCGCCGAAGAGTATCCGCAAAGACCACCGCTGCTGCTGATCCACGGCTTTGGCGCTTCGACCGATCACTGGCGTAAAAACATCGCCGAACTGCAAACCGATTTTGAAGTCTACGCGCTAGACCTCATCGGCTTTGGGCGTTCTTCTAAGCCTAGCAGTGGCTATAGCCCCGACCTGTGGCGCGATCAAATTGCCGACTTTATCGATCAGGTAATTGGCCGCAGCGCGATTGTCGCCGGTAACTCTATTGGCGGCTACAGCAGCCTATATACCGGTGCGACCCGTCCTGAGGCAGTGGCAGGCGTCTGTATGCTCAATGGCGTCGGTTCTTTTAGCGAGCAGCAAAGCGACCAGAAGCCCAACCCTTTGCAACAGGCGATCAGCGAACTGATCAAAGCGGTAATTCTTTCGCCACTGCCGAGCTGGGTGGTCTTTCAGTTTGTGCGCAACCGCTCGTACATTCGCAGAACGCTAGAGCAGGTCTATGTCAACAAAGCCGAAGTCACCGACCAGCTGATTGAAGATATCTATCGCCCGGCTACTGACCCAGAAGCGCCTGCTGCCTTTGCTGCCCTGTTCAAAGCCGAGCGCGGTGAATATGTCGATACGCTGCTCGCCCAGATGACCTGCCCGCTGCTGCTAATTTGGGGAGACGCCGACCCGTGGATGAATACTTACACACGTAGCGAACTCTTTCAGAAGCACTACGCCAATCTAGAAGAACACCACCTGAATGCCGGGCATTGCCCCCATGACGATGCCCCGGTTGAGGTGGATGCGCTGCTGCGTAGCTGGGCGCTCAAAACGGTAGTGGGCGAAGCGGCAAGCCAGTGGGTGCCTCTAGGATAGGTCGCCCGTTCGCCTTTGCTGACGAGTGCGTCCTCAAAAGCTTGCCTGTCTCAAATCGGCCAGTATCCAGAGCTATTCGCACGGCAGCCGCGCCCAATATTTGCACTCCAAATGAGGCAAAACAAAAAGGTGCCAGGCATTTCTGCTTGACACCTTTTCTTGAAGCGAGCCTGGAGAGATTCGAACTCCCGACACCGTAGTCCGTAGCCACGTGCTCTAGTCCACTGAGCTACAGGCCCTCATCGGGTTTTAATAGTAGCACACCCCCACCGCCTCCTGAACACCCAAATCGATCAATTTTTTCAGCCGAACTGTACAGACTCCTGTGTTTTCTTATTCAGCCTTTTTATGCGTAATTTGACTCCGCCTGATCCGACAACGCCGCTCACCCATCTAGATGCTCAAGGTCAGGCCCAAATGGTAGATGTCTCGGCCAAAGGTGCCACTTTGCGCCAGGCTACAGCAGTAGGGACTGTGTCTATGCAGATGTCTACATTAGAAGCGATCGCCGCAGGCAACGCGCCCAAAGGAGATGTTATTGGGACTGCCCGGTTAGCAGGCATTATGGCCGCTAAGCAAACGGCGCTGCTAATCCCCTTATGCCACCCGCTGCCGCTGAAAAAAATTGAAGTCATCATTGAGCCTGATCTCAACTTACCGGGCTATCGCATTCAGGCCACGGTCAAAACTAAGTCTGAAACAGGCGTAGAAATGGAAGCGCTAACGGCAGTATCTATCGCAGCCCTGACGCTATACGACATGGCAAAAGCTCTAGAAAAAACCATGCGAATTAGCGATGTACATCTTCTAGAAAAAATCGGCGGCAAATCCGGTCACTGGCAATCCCCTTCCCCATAACCTCTCGCCCCCTGTCTTCTGCCCCCTGTCTCCCCAAGTTAATCGCACCACCCCTCTACAATAGATAACGTAGTCACCCACCCCTCATAAGACGTATGCCTCCCCGCTGGCCCCGCGAACCTGACCCCGCTAACGATCCCGCCTTGCGCAAGCTAGAAGACCGCATTAACTTTGCTGTTCACGTCGCCGGATTTGCAGCGGTGAACTCTAGTCTGTGGTTTTTTAATACGCTTAATCCGGGCTCTCTGCCTTGGGCCAAGACAGTGACTTTCATCACCCTGGGCGTGTTATTTACGCATGGGCTGTATGTTTTTGCGATCGCTGACTACACCCCCAAAATTGACGCCTCATAGAGGCCCGTATAGAGGCTCGTATCGCCTTTGGCTCTTTCGGTAGGTTGCCGTTGCTGGCAGTCGGCCTATGCTGAACTTGAAGATATCTCTAATTTTCTAAAAACTCTATTTTTAAGGAGGCAACATGGCCGCAGCCAACTCAACTGAAAGCCTAGAAGCGCTCGCCGCTGAAATTGGCGAAAATATCTATATCGACATTGCTAAGTGGCATTTGTATCTGGGCGACGCTAAGCTGCATACCCCCCTTGCAGAAAAGCTCTTGCCTATGGTCATCAGCAACGACATCTCCGAAGACGGGGTGACCAAAGTGCTGCAAGACATTCCGATTAAGCTTGGTGGCGGTAGAAAAACGCTGCCTCTGGCCGATTTGCTGCCGATGCAGTGTCAGGTAAATCTGATCGATTTGCTAGAGGAGTATCAGCAGAAGCTGTAGCCCATTTACCTACTGGTTGTTCCAGCGCTCTCTGAATTACAGCCTTTGCCGCCTGCGTTTTTGTACGGTGGTGAGGGCTTCATCGTTGGAATGCCTGCGGTTTCTGCTAGCTAATCTCTGTTAAAGTTTTTCTTGGAATAGGCTTTCTAATAAAGAAAATAAAAGTTAATATAAGAAGACATAATCCGTTTAGTTATTTAGAGCAGGAGAACAATGGGCATTTTTGAATTTGTTTTTGGTAAGGGTGCACCCAAAGACGACACTCAGACCAAGCAGGCTTATTACCTCAACGATGACGATGCTAAGACCTTTGGCAATATCGACTACATGCGCTCTAGCAAAACGGTCAGACGCACCTTTGCTAAAAAGAAAGGTCAGGAGCATATGGAAAGCATCAGACAAATCTCTGCGATGAAAGCGGCAGCAGCCAATAACGATGGTGTTTTTTCGCCATTGACTCAGGACGTTGCCGCTGCTAACAGCCCTCAGTCGAGCGCTGCGCCAGACATGGGCGTGCCCAAGTCTGAGCGACCTCGTCGCAAGCCGGGTTCTAACGATATGGATATGTTCCGCAACATGGCCAAAGATATCCGTAAGTAAGCCAGTTAACGCTACGGAGAGCGATCGCAGATCAGGCTTTCCGTAGCTTCCGTAGCTATAGATGCTATTTTTCTAGCGGTGACTGCCTGGTCAGTCATCGTTTTTTATGGGTTTTGGTAAGGTAGCGGGCACCTGCTGGAGCAGTGTCACGGCTCGCAGCGTCATCAGGCCGGAGAGAGCCAGCCACAGCAGATGAGGGCTTTTTAGCCAGCTTGCCGTTAGTGCCAAGGGTAAGAAGCCGACGGCGACAGCCACCAGGGTGGCGTTTCGTAGCGTGCGTCCGGCAGTGAGCCCTAAGAAGTAGCCGTCGAGAGTAAAGGCAAGGCCGCCAAAGCCCAGTACAGGCAGCAGCCAGGCAACGTAATGAGGTACCTGACTGAGCAAAACAGTATGGCTGGTGAGCAGGCTAAAAAAGGAGGTCGGCCAGATTATGAGCGCAACGGCGATCGCCCCACCCAAAATCACGCTGCCCACCATCCCCAGCAGCAATAGCCGGTACAGATCGCCCCCTGCTCCCCGCCCATAGAAATTCCCTGCGTAGCTCTCAACTGTCAGCGCAATGCCGTCCATAAAGTAAGCCGCCATCAGCACGATCTGCATCAGCAGCGTATTTACCCCCAAGATCGTATCGCCCATCCCCGAGCTGAAGTTAGTAAATAGCGACATGGCTGTGACGATGGCAAACGTGCGAATGAGAATATCGCGGTTTAATCCGAACAGCGTTTTGAGGGCGCTGAGCTGCCAGAGCCGAGCTTTAATCTGAGGCCACCGCTGCCAGGGCACTCCGCTAGTCAAAATCAGCCCCAATCCTACCGCTAGCAAAATATAGTCACTCAGCGCTGTCGCCAGCCCCGCCCCATAGCTGCCCCAGCCCAACTGCCGGATGAACCAGTAGTCGAGCAAAATATTGCTGCCATTGCCCACAACAGCTAGTACTACCACCTGCCGCCCCTGACCGCGACCCAGCAGCCAGCCCAGTAATACAAAATTGATGAGAACAGCCGGTGCCCCCACAATCCGCCCGCTGTAAAATTCCATGGCGGCGGCTCTAACCTCGGGACTGGCCTGAAGTAGCGCAAACCCGGCAGCGGCGATCTCCCCCCTCAGCAGCCAGATCAGCCCGCCAGTCGCCAAAGCCAGCAGCGAGTTTCGCAGGCAAATCAGCCACACTTCAGTCTCATCGTCTCGGCCCACTGCCTGCGCGGTCGGTCCGGTTGTACCCATCCGAAAAAAGTTAAAGCTCCAATAGATCACGTTAAAAATCACCGTGGCCAGCGCTACCCCATTCAGATAGCGAATGTCTGCCAGGTGTCCTAAAAAGGCCGTGTCGATCAGCCCGGCTAGCGGCACCATCAGATTAGAGAGCGTGTTGGCGATCGCTAGGCGGCAAAACGGCATTACCCAGGCGGCTGTGGTCGATTGGGTAAGCAGCGATGGCGGCGTAATCTGTTGAGCAAATTTTTGAGCGAGGCGTTGAAAATAGGGCAACTTTCTGGGCGGTGGGTAGAGGCTAATTCACTCGGAGAATCTGCTTTGTCAACGCATTTTGCTAGTGAACTGGGCAATCTACGCTTACGAACGCTTGCCAGCCCATATGGTTTGAACAAAGTTTTGAAAAGGTTTTGAAAAGGTTTTGAAAGGGAACGTCATGAATCGCAGTGGCCTTACGATTTTAAGCATTACCGCACTTCTCAGCAGCCTGGTCGTGACGCTGCCAGCCCAGGCCGATGAGTTTAACGCGGGTGAGTTTAGCGCCGATGAGCTGTCTGAAGCTATCTTTTTGCCGGTGATTAATGTCGATCCTGATATAGAAAGGGCTAGCAATGTGCAGCTCAGAGTGGGCCGTCAGGTGATGCCCAATTTAGATCCTGCTTCAGTGCCGATGCCGGGCAGCAGCGCCGATCTTGATGCAGCGCGCGCGGCTACTGTCGATCCGCTCAATTTGCCAGTGATCCCGGTGAATTCTGCACCTGCTGTAGAGTCTGCGCCGATTCTAGAGTCTGCGCCGATTCTAGAGCCTGCGCCCGCAATGGAGTCTGCGCCCGTAATAGCGCCTGATCCAATGACTCAGGCGGTCACTGCCTACAATCAGGGCGTGCGGAGCTATAGCAAGGGTGACTATGAAGCGGCGATCGCCCAGTTTAATGAAGCGATCGCCGCCAACCGCAGCTATGCCGAAGCCTATGTCTTTAGAGCGGCCACTCACCTCAAGCTCAGTGACCCAGTGACGGCGATGGCTGACTACACAGCCGCGATCGCCGCCCGCCCTGACTATCCGCTGGCTTACTTTGCAAGAGGGGCGCTATTTTATGAGATGGGCGAGATGGCCGCTGCGATGGCAGACTTTGAGCAAGCGATCGCGCTTAACCCTGCCTATGTAGAAGCCTATGACTATAGAGGGCTCACCGACGCCGCAATTGCTAATCACGAAGGGGCGATCGCTAGCTTTGACCAAGCGCTGAGCATTGACCCTACCTACGCGCCTGCTCACCTGCATCAGGGTACGTCTCTCATCGCACTTGGCGAATATGACAGCGCAATTATCAGCCTAACTGCTGCCATCCAGAACCGCAGCAACTATGCCCAAGCCTATCTCAATCGGGGTGTTGCCTATTATCACCTTGGCACTTTCTCAGCGGCCCTAGACGATCTCAATCAGGCCGTTCGTCTCGACTCTGATAGCAGCGAAGCTTACTACAACCGCAGCTATGTCTATCTGGCCTTAGGTCGCCCTAACCGCGCCTTAGAAGATATTAACCAGGTACTTACTCGCCGACCTAACTCGGTTGAGGCGTATATGGCTAGGGGCAATCTCTACCGTACTCAGGGCGATACGGCAGCGGCGATCGCTGACTTCAGCCGGGTCTTGCAGCTCGATGTTTACTCCAGTGAGGCATACCATCAGCGCGCCCTAGCCCGCCTAGCAAACAACAACGTGCAGGAAGCCATTGCTGACTACGATGCCGCCATTGGCCTCAACCCGATTGACCCGCGCCTTTATAAAGGCCGTGCCGATGCCGACGCGATTGATGGGAACTTACCGGGGGCGATCGCCGACTACACTTACGCCATTGAGCTAGACAACAGCTATGCCGACGCCTACGCCGCTAGAGGCCGGGCGCTGTATGAGTCGGGTGATGCCCGCAATGCCTATCAAGACTTCTCTCGCTTGATTCGGCAAAATCCTGCTGCGAGCGCCGACGTTTACTACTATCGAGGGCTAACGCTGATGGCATTGGGCGATAACTTTGCCGCTCATAGTGACCTGCAAGCCGCTGCCGAACGCTACTTAGCCACAGGAAGCGCTGACGGCTATCGGGCCGTGATGGATCGGATGAGAAGACTGTAAAAACGACTGCCTTTAAAATCTCTGATCGCTAACTCAAGAGGGGGACTGTACACTAAAAAGCAGTCCCCCTTTAACTGTTGGTGAACTGTTGGTGATGATTCAGCGCTGGTCTTGCTTTCTTCAATTCTGTTCTTTACCTCAGCGTTTTCTGTCATCGTTAGCGAAAGCTATCTCTAAAGTTGTTGTCAGTCTTCTTTTATCTATTGGACTGATGCTAGCGATCGCCTTGCCGCTGACGCCTGCGCCTGCAATAGCGGCCCCGTTCTCACCATTGGCCTCTATTCACACCTATCAAGAGCGGCCCGGTCAAACAACCTTTCGCTCTAAGCAAAGCTTGCGCGATCGCACCGATCGCTCCTGGCAAATTATTTTGTTTAAACGCTATCAGGCCGATAGTTTACAGGGTCTCTACTTGCGGCTGATCGGCTTTCCGGGGCTGGTCTCGCTCGACTCGCAAAAACCGATCACCATCGCCACCGGTGCCAGCGCCCAGTGGCAGGCTCAATTTGCGCTAGATCCGCAAACTCAGTCTCTGCCAGACAACGCCGGTCAGTACGATATGGCCGCTACGCTGGCCGATCTCACCGGGGATATTCCCTTGCAAATAGAGATTCCGCTAGCGGGGGGCAGTGTTGCTCAGCTAGTGGTACCGCCTTTTGCCGTGCATGAGTGGCGTGAGCTGACTGTTCAGTCTCCTAATGCTCAGTCTCTAGAGGGCCAGTCTCTAGAGAGCCAGTCTCCTGCCTAAGGTTCTTCTCCGGCGTGGTAAGAGCTGCGTACTAGGGGGCCAGAGCGGACGTGAGCAAATCCCATATCGCGGGCAATTTCTCCAAGCTGTTCAAATTCTGTTGGCGTCCAGTACTTTTGCACGGGCAGATGGGCCAGAGAAGGGCGCATGTATTGGCCGAGGGTAATGCGATCGCACGCCACTGCCCGCAAATCTTTCATTGCTTCTATCAGCTCGGCCTGCGTTTCTCCATGCCCGACCATCAGCCCCGATTTGGTCGGAATTGTCGGGTCACTGGCTTTGACATAGCGGAGAACATCAAGCGATCGCTCATACTTAGCGCCTCTCCTCACCGGCCCCTGCAATCGTCTCACTGTTTCTACATTGTGGTTAAAGCAGGCAGGTTTGGCCGCTACCACCTTCTTTACTCGCGTTTTTTGTTGCTCTACCGCGTCTGTTCCACTCCAAAAATCGGGGGTTAGCACCTCTATTTGAGTGGTTGGACTGTGCGATCGAATCGCTGACATCGTTTTGACAAACCACTCCGCTCCGCCATCGGCTAAGTCATCGCGAGCCACCGCCGTTAGCACCACATAGCGCAGACCGAGCAGCTTAACTGACTCTGCTACCTTTTGGGGCTCTGCCGGGTCAAGCGGCATGGGCGAATGGCCCTTGTCTACCTGGCAAAAGGCGCAGCTGCGGGTGCAGGTCGGCCCCATTAGCAAAAACGTCGCCGTCTGGTTGGCGTAGCATTCGCCCCGGTTAGGGCAGCGGCCTTCTTCGCAAATCGTATGAATTTGCCTTTGTTTAATTACCTTTTGCACAGCAGACAGCTCGCTCGCTTTGCCAATGGGCCTACGTAACCAGTCCGGCAGGGCCACAATTTCGGGTCGAGGGCGAGTCGATCTGACCGGCTGAGGGGAGGGGGTAGGCATTATGAAAAGCTGCGCTGAATTTTCTTTATTTTACCGTTCACTCATGCCTGCGATCTGGGCAACTTTAAACCAAGCGGCTACACGAGTCAACTGTACTGTAGTGCGTACGTCTTTCATTTTGCCAGTTTTCGTTTTGCCGGTTTTCGTTTTGCCAGTTTTCGCTTTATCAGTTTTCACTTTGCCAGCTAAAGGAGTCCGTCGTGGCCAGTCATAAAATTTTAGTGATCGATGACAGTAGGGTGATTCGGGCGCGGGTAAGAGACATGCTGCCCAAGGGCAACTTTGAAGTGATTGAAGCGGCAGATGGCATTGAGGGGATAGACGCCATTCGCGCGCAGAAGCCCAACTTGATCATGCTGGACTTTTTGCTGCCTCGGATGAGTGGCTTTGAAGTGTTTCAGGAGATTCAGACTAAGCCTGAGTTGCAGAGCATTCCGCTAGTAATGATGTCGGGTCGTCGCGAAGAGCTGACTGAGAAGATCAAAGAGCCTTTTGAATATTTCGAGTTTATTGAAAAGCCCTTTGAGCAAAAAGATCTGATCGGTGCCATTAAAGGCGCAATGGTCAAAGCCCGTAAGCCTCGCCCTCAAAAGGCTGGCGCAGCGCCTAGCATTGTCAGTGGCGAGGCGGCTGTTGAGATGGCCGCACTGAAGCAACAGGTGAATACGCTGGCGAAAGAAGTGGCCGCGCTCAAAGCTCAAAACAACAAGATTTTAGCCTTTATTAAAAAGAAGCTGGCGTAGGTTGGGCTGAGATGGGCGCTGCCTGCCGGTAGAGACAAGCGCCAGAGAAGCCGTGAATTTCTTTAGGTTGGCTCAGCGATCGCCTCATCGGTCGCTGAGCTTTTTTTATTTTTGACTTCGATCAACACTAAGCAGGGCAGGTTCTACAGTGCGTTCATTTCCTCGGGCAACACCAAAGCCTTGACATGGTAGATAATAGAGATGCGGCTTTGTAGATGAGACCGATGACTTCAGAAGAACTGCTCTTAGAAAAATGGCATGAGCTTCCCGAGCCACAGCAAAAACTTGTGCTGGCGTATGTCAGCCAAATTCATGCAAGACATTCCCCCAACGCTGACTCTCCAATCGCCAAAATGATCGGCTCTCCGCCAAATCGCTCTCAGCCTGTACCCTTGCTTGAGTCTGAACGTCAGCGTGTCATGGAACAGGTCAGAATAGCCCAAGCCGACCGTCCCCAGAGGCTTGAGCGGATGAAGGTTCGGCAAAAGGAGGGCTGGGAGGCAGCCCGCAAAGTCGCACAGATGTTGAAAGATGACTTTGGTGTCGGAAGAGTCGTTCTGTTTGGGTCTTTGCTTAACCATGAGCATATGGACGACCACTCTGACATCGATCTAGCCGTTTGGGGACTTGCTAACGAACAGGAAACTCAAGCTTGGATCGCTGCCAATGATGTTCTGAGTCCATATGATTTTCCTCCGATTGATCTTGTTCCGATTGAAAAGGCGTATTCGCATATCAAAAAGGCTATTGAGACTGAAGGCGTCGAGTTATGACCCATCAGGAGCTTTTTGCTCGTATACAGATCGAACTAGACAAAATGGCGCAAGCCGTCCGTGAAAATAAGGAATACACAGAAGCGTTGGAAACAGTCGAAAAACCGAGCCTTTACAACGCAACTATTGGGGGTATTGCTATGAACTTGCAGGGCTTTTATACAGGAGCTGAGCGCATTTTAGAGGCAGTTGCCAAGCACATAGACGGACGCAGGCCAAAAGGCGACCACTGGCATCGAGACTTGCTAATTCAGATGTCTACTGGCGACGGAGAAAAGAGACCGCCTGTGATTAGTGCCGAAACGTTCGACGACTTGGACGAATTTTTGCGTTTTCGGCACATGGTACGGAATGCCTATAGCTATCGGTTAGACGCTGATAGGGTTTTAGCAAATGCGGCTCGGTTACCTGAGTGCTTCAGAAATCTCTCAGCAGACTGTGTGGCCTTTCAGCGTAGCCTGGATGAAGGAGCAAACAGCAATACGTGAAGTCCTGACTTGCGTTAGTGTCATGGTTTACACTGGATGCGCCTCCTGAAATCGCGGATTTATGAGCAAGAACTGGGCTATTTGCATCGGCATCAATGGCTATGACAATCTAAAGCATTTGCAATATGCTCGGCGCGATGCTGAAGCCGTTCGTGATTTTTGCGTAAATGAGGCTCAGTTTGACAAAGACAAGGTTTACTTCTTCGCTGAAGACGCGCCGCCGATTGCTTCTAGCAGCGGGCCACCGCTCAGATCTGTGCCTACTTTTGGGAACTTAGCCAGGTTTTTGCGGGTTCGTTTTGAGCAGCGATTTTTAGAATCGGGGGATAATCTTTGGTTCTTTTTTGCGGGGCATGGCAAACGCTCAAATCGGCGAGATTATCTGATGCCGCTGGATGGCGATCCGGGGAATGTGGAGCGCACAGGGCTGGCTATCAATGACATTGCCGACCGGCTGCGGGGCTCGGGAGCGGGCAATGTGATTTTGATGCTGGATGCCTGTCGGAGTGAGGATGACCGAGATGGCGGAGAGGGCATTGGCCTCGAAACGCAGCAGGGTGTGATCACGCTGTTTGCCTGTAGTCCGAGTGAGTCGTCTTATGAGATTGACGAGCTTCAGCAAGGGGCGTTTACGCATTCGCTGTTGCAAGGACTGCGCATTCAGGGGGAGGGAAACTGTGCGACGGTGGAGCGGCTATATCAGCATTTGCAGTATCAGGTGCCTCAGCTCAATGCTCGCTATAACAAGCGGCGGCAGACGCCTTACGCCGTTGCCGAACCAGCGACTAAACTGCATTTGATTTTGCTGCCTGCTCAGGCGACTTTGCAAGATGTGTTGCAGATCAAAAACGATGCTTTGGAGGCAGAGGCGGAATCTGACTGGGAACTGGCAGAGCAGCTTTGGATTCGGGCATTTGTGGCTTCACCGGGCGATCGCCAAGCCGTAAAAGGGTTACAAAGAGTCGCTTTGAAGCGAGTTCAGCAGCCTCCTAGTGTATCCTCACCGCCTGTAACTGCCGGTAGCCGCAGGATTGACGCGCCAGTCTCTGAAGCGAAGCCTGAACCGCAGGTGCCTACCTTCAGCTTTGAAGTGGTGACAGTTGATAGAAAGGGGGCTATTGCTAAAAAGGAAACGCGGCAGGCAGAGTATCGCCGGGAAGCGCTAGGGCAGGGCGTTGAGCTAGAGATGGTTGCAATCCCTGGCGGCACCTTCAAGATGGGGTCAGCCGATGGACAGGGAGACGATGATGAAAGACCGCAGCATTCAGTCACTGTCGGGCCGTTTCTGATGAGTAAGTATTTGGTGACTCAGGCTCAGTGGAGAGCGATCGCCACCTTACCAAAAGTTAACCATGACCTGACGGCTGACCCTTCAAACTTCAAAGGCGGCAGTCGCCCAGTAGAGAAGGTTTCCTGGGATGATGCGGTCGAATTTTGCCAGCGGCTATCCAAGCACACAGGCCGGGAATACCGTTTGCCCAGCGAAGCAGAATGGGAATACGCCTGCCGCGCTGGGACGACAACACCCTTTCATTTTGGCGAAACGGTAAGCTCGAACGTAGCAAACTATGATGCGAACTACACCTACGGTGATGGCCAAAAAGGTGAATATCGAGAGCAGACAACGGATGTAGGCAGCTTTCCAGCAAATGCCTTTGGCTTGTATGACATGCACGGCAATGTCTGGGAATGGTGCCTAGACCACTGGCATGAAAATTACACTGGCGCACCCACTGATAGCGATGCCTGGTTATCGGGTGACGAAAACGCTAGAAGGCTGCTGCGGGGCGGTTCTTGGTACGTCGGTCCTGACTTCTGCCGCTCGGCTAATCGCTCCGGGAGCGCGCGCGACGACTCGGGACTACGTCGTTGGTTTTCGAGTAGTCTGCGCCTCCTCGTGGCCTCTTCCGTAACCCTCTGCCCTCTTGCTCTTTTGCCCTCTGCCCTCTATTCTTTTCTCTTCCCCGCGCGAAGCGCTCTAATTTTTTTTGAGATATTCCAGCGATGGAAGAGCTACCGATCATCCAAAAAGCTTACGACCTGATCAAATGGTATGTGCCTATTCTCCATCGCTTACCGCGTGACTACCGCTTCACGCTAGGGGATCGAATGATAGTCGGTCTGTATGGCCTCCTAGAAGCGCTCATACAAGCCCGTTACACCCGCGACAAACTTAGCCTGCTTCAAGCTATCAACTCCCGCCTTGACATCCTGAGATATCAGACCCGCTTACTCCTCGACTTTGAGCTCGTCCAGACCCGCCGCTACGAGCACGCCAGCAGCTTGATCAACACCATCGGTACCGACTTAGGCGGCTGGATGAAGCAGCAAAAAGTAGTCATTAAGTCATGAAACGCTACGGCAACCTCTGGCCCCAAATCATCGACTTTGAAAACCTGCTTTTGGCTGCTCGCAAAGCACAGCGCGGCAAACGCTTTCGCCAAAACGTCTTAGCCTTCAATTACAACCTGGAGCAAGAGCTTCTCCAGCTCCACCAATCGCTCAAATCTAAAACCTATCAGCCGGGCAAATACACCGTTTTTCAGGTGTATTCTCCCAAACCTCGCCTCATTTCTGCTGCGCCCTACCGAGATCGCGTCGTCCATCACGCTCTCTGCAACATCATTCAGCCTATCTTCGAGCGCACCTTCATTTTCGACTCCTACGCCAACCGCACTGGCTTTGGCACCCACCGCGCCCTCAAGCGCTTCACCCACTTCGCCCGATCTAGCCGCTACGTCTTACAGTGCGACATCCGCAAATACTTCCCTAGTATCGATCACGCCATTCTCAAGTCTTTAATCCGCCGCAAAATCAAGTGCCCAGACACTCTCTGGCTAATCGATACCATTATCGACAGCAGCAATCCACAAGAGCCTTCTGTTGAGTACTTTCCAAACGATGATCTGCTCACCCCGCTACAGCACCGTCGGGGACTGCCCATCGGCAATCTGACTAGCCAGTTTTTCGCCAACATCTACCTCAGCGGATTTGATCACTTCACCAAAGAAACCCTCAAAGCCCCAAAATACCTGAGATACGTAGACGACTTCGCGCTATTTTCTGACGACCACCGCTATCTAGCTGAATCACGCATTGCGCTAGAAGCCCACCTCGCTACCCTTCGCCTCAAAATCCATCCTATTAAAAGCCAGCTCTTTGAAACCTGCTACGGCGCAACCTTCGTCGGCTTCCGCGTTTTACCAGACCGTATTCGCGTCCGCAGCGATAACCTCCGCCGTGCCCGCCACCGCCTCAAACGCCTGCAAAGAGCCTATGCCCAAGACCGCATCAGCTTCACTCGCCTCACCCAATCTATACAAAGCTGGGCCGCTCACCTCAAGCATGGCGACACCAGCCACTTACGCAAAGACATCTTCACTCAGCTCATTTTTGCCAAGAAAAATTGAGTGCTTAGCGCCCTGCTCTTGTATCTTAACCTTGGGGCAGGCATCGCTAGCTGCTGCGGGGCGGTTCTTGGAACAACAATCCTGACAACTGCCGCTCGGCTAATCGCAACAGGAACGCGCGCGACAACAGGAACAACAACGTTGGTTTTCGAGTAGTCTGCGCCTCCTCGTGCACTCTTCCAGGCTACTCATCTTTTAGGTGGATGCCGGTCAGAACTGGCAAATGGGAATTTGTCAGGCGCACCTTTGTGAAGAGTCCAGACCTGCTCCGGCGATATCCATAAGAGGTATCCGAAAACAAAGCAGGTGCAGATAGCCTAGTAAGCATCAGTGCTGAACGATTATCTGCACCACAAATACTAAGAGCCTAGCGGTCACTAAGCCTACGTAATGAGCACAGTGCAGTGGCTGGAAGCAAAGAAGCTGGCAAGCTCTTGTAGGGTCATAGACAAGTTATTCATCTTTGGCCTAACGACTTATGACTTCAGAACAGTGGCTTTTTGAAAAATGGCATAACCTTCCTGAACCGCAGCAGCAGATTGTGCTGGAATTTGTGAACATGCTTCACGACTATTGCGCGACAGAAAGCCTTTGCCGCCGAAGACCTCGAAAGGGAAACAGAGCGTCGAGTCAGTTCAGCACGGGCCGATGCCTATACTAGAGTCTGAACGTCAGCGGGTGATGGCGCAAGTGAAGGCAGCTCAGGCAGAGCGACCGCAGCTACTGGAGCGGATGAAAGTTCGCCAAAAAGTAGGCTGGGAGGCGGCTCGCAAAGTTGCGCAGATGCTCAAAGCTGAGTTCGGGATAGAGCGGGCCGTTTTGTTTGGCTCGTTGCTCAACCATGAACGGATGCACGATGGCTCCGATATTGACCTGGCCGTTTGGAATCTGCCGGATAATCAGTTCTTTGAAGTTTGGACAGCAGCTAATTACGTACTTGGCCCATACGATTTTCCACCGATTGATTTGGTGCTCATTGAGAAAGTATATCCAGAAATCAGAGAAGTCATTGAGAAGAAGGGCGTCGAACTGTGAGCCTGTATCAAGAGCTGTTCAGCCAAATTCAGAGCGAACTTGGCAAAATCGAACGTGCCGTTCAGACAAACACTAAGCTCATAGCGGCATTAGACAGCGTAGAAGAAAGCTCTGACGCCTACGATGGCATAGTCGGCGGCATCGCGATGAATTTGCAAAGTGCTTACACCGGAATAGAGCGGATTTTGGCAGCTATTGCCAAGCAGGTTGATAACGCTGCGCCAAGTGGATCTCAATGGCATCAGAACCTGCTAGCACAGATGACTGAAGTCTCAGAGCATAGACCGGCTGTTCTGAGTGCACACACTGTTAGCGATTTAGAACCGCTGCTAGGCTTCCGCCACGTTGTCCGAAACGCCTACAGCTAAACGCTTGACACCGATAAAGTACTAGAAAACGCGCATCGGCTTTCAGGATGCTTCACCCATTTTGCTTACGATTGTCTGGCTTTGCAAGGTGCACTGGCCGATGGCTCAGTGAGTGAAGAGTGAGGGCAATTCTGAGAGGGAGATTACGCCAACGCCTTTTGGAGAATCGCCCCTAAAATAATTGCCCTCTAGCCTTACAAACTGCGCCGCAACAGGCTCATCGCCTCTCCTTACGCTGGCGTGATGATTAGCTGCTCACCGACTGTCATAAGTGGACTCCACAAGACTGGTTCGGCGTAGTTTAAGAGATGTAGCTGATGGATGGTTTGCCGAATCGCGCCGGGGCTGCCTAGCAAAATGTGGCGCAGGTCTTCTCGCTGTGGGCGGCTTTCGGAACTGGGCGGCGGGCTGATTGGCGTTGAGGTTAGCAGGGCAAGGAATTCGCTCTGAGGACTGCTCTGAGGACTGCTCTGACTGGCATTGGGCAGATCGCTGGCAAAATAAGCGGTGGGTTTCATGATGGTCTTTTCGGTGGATGGGTGCAAAAAGACCCAAAATTTAGCCACCCCAACTTGCCAGGAGTCAGGGTGGCTATGGCATGATAACCACAACCGCCTTGCTGCCTTGTTCAGCGAGGGGGCGAGCTGGCGGTGATTGTTGGTAGCAATCATCGTCAGCGGCTGCTAAATTTTTGGGCGGTGAGGCTATTGCCCGCGAGCAACAGCTATAAACAATAGCGTATCAGTCTTGTTTTCCGGGCGTCAACTACTTTTGACAGGAAATCTTGGCAATTGCGGAGACGCACGTTTAAATTTATTCTCAAACTTATCTTCTGTGAGGCAATTTGATGACTGAAGGAATGACCGACGAAAATACGCTGTGGATTGTTGCTGAAACTGAGGTTGTTGAAGAAACCGTTGAAGTAGAAGGGCGGCGATCAGGCGGCGATGTAGGCGGTGGCTTTGGCCCTCCTCGGCGGGTGTTTGAGGCTGAAAAAGTGGTGAGTAAGCGCGATCGCCTTCCTATCGCTGCTGACAAAGTAAAGGCCCAAATGCAAAGTATGATTGCGATCGTCAATGACCTGTTCGATCAAGCAACGCCTCATTCTGGCCTCCAACTCAATGAAGTTCAGCTCTCAGTGGAGATCAACGCTGAAGGCAAAGTCAGCTTGATCGGCAGCGGCGGAAAATTTGGCAGCAAAGGCGGCATTACGCTGAAATTTGTGCGTCCTTCTTAAATTCTGAAAACAGTGTCAAAATCTCTTCTCTCCTAGTCGTGTGCCATCGGCACGAACAACAACATAGCGATAGCTGCGGTCAGCTACTGGCCAATATCGCTGTAGCCGACCGTAGTCAAAATTGACAGGTACATTGACTTCAAAATAGCCCCGTTCCGGTACCCAGGCGATCCACCAGTTAGGGTTCTGGTATCCTACCGACTGCCAAAATTGAAGGCGTACCGATTTCTCAGCCGCCGCCTCTATCGGAAAATTGATCTGTCGCCAGCTCGGTCGGCCAGCATTGCGTAGCTCGCTAGCCGGTAGGTTTTGAGGCAGATATCGGCCCTGATTGTTGTAGTACCAGCTAAACCGGGACTGCTCAGTCAGGAGGGTCTCTCGGGTGCAGCCGTCGTAGGGAGCCGACAGCAGCCTGCCATCATACGCGATTATTTGGTAAGGCGATGGGCCATCGACAGTCGCTAGCTGGTCTTCTGTGACCTCGGTTTCAAAGTTAATCTCAAGCAAGTCTTTGAGCGCCTGATGTTTCTGCGATCCGCTCAAAGTCTCGAAAGCTTCTGTTAAGAAAATGCGATCGCCTTCCATCCGATCAAAAATCTGCGCACTGCCCCAAGAATGGGTCGGCTGATTTTGTAGTCGCTGTAAATGCTCGCTCATCACCGGCGCATACCAGGCCACACTCCCCGGTTGGCCTGCGCAGTTAGCCCAGGCGGGCGTAGTCACCACCCAGCTCATTAGTCCTATGCCCCACAGCCATTGATGCGATCGCTTACCCACTGATTTGATCCGTCTGTTGAGTTTGATAGCAGCTATTCTAAAATTTTCAGTTTGAATAGACCGAAGTCTGTGCCAGTTTGATCGGGCATCAGGAGATCTGCTCAAGGAGATCTCCTGATGCCCGATCAATGAGCCTATCGAGTTTCAAAAAGTGAAACCCGGTAATGTTCTCTCAAAAAGCTTGCCACACTGACAGCATCAAAAAACTACGGCTTATCATTCAGAGGAAATATCCATGAAGCGTTTTTGGCTCTCACTCCTGACCGGCTCAATGCTAATGACTGCCCTGGCTAGCTGCGGCCCAACGCCAACATCGCAAGATACAGCAGAATCTGGCGCGGCGATGGAAGCTCCCCTTGCCGACACTAACGCCAACCTACCCACAGGCGAGACGGTCGCCCAAACGCCAGCTGCCCAAACGCCAACAGCATCAGATTTCCTGCCCTCTAGCACGGTGACTGCCGGTCGCCCGCAGCTAATTAAGCGAGCAAATCTCTCCCTGCGCGTAGAGTCTGAGTCTGTCGAAAATGGCTTTGAGCAGGTTAGAGAGATTGTCACGGCTCAGCAAGGAGACCTGCTCTCTTTAAGTGATGAAGGCGACAATCAGCGCACCATCACTGCCAACCTCCGCGTTCCTTCGGAAAGACTCGATGCCACCCTCGATGCCCTGACAAAAATCGGCACCGTTCACAGCCGCACCATCACCACCGAAGATGTCTCTGGGCAGCTTGTTGACTTGCAGGCCCGGCTCAGCAACGCCCGTAAATCTGAAGAAGCTTTACAAGAGATTATGTCGCGCTCAGGCGATATTTCCGATGTGCTAGAAGTCTCGCGTGAGCTGAGCAACGTGCGCCAAAACATTGAGCAGATGGCCGCGCAGCAAAAAAGCTTGCAAACTCAGGTAAATTATTCCACCATTGGCTTGAGATTAGAAAGTGCGATCGCCTTCTCCCCCGACCAACCCGCCCTCTCCCGTCAGCTTGCCAACTCGTGGGAATCAGCCACCTATTCAGCTGGCAGCTTTACTACCGGGCTGCTCAAGCTCGGACTCTGGCTGCTGGCCTACAGTCCTTATTTAGCCGTGCTGCTCATTGGTACCGTCATCGCTCGCCGAGTAGCCCGCCGCTCCATTCGCAATAGCGGTAGCTAATGGATCTGAGCGCCTGCCAGACGAGACACAACAAACCCCCAGAAGGGTTGTCTCCTCCTGGGGGTCTGCTTTACTTAAGAAGTTGTTGCTCAGTGCAAGAACTAGACAGCAGCAGCCGTCTTCACTTTGGCGTCGAGCTTGCCCGCAGCATACATATCTGCAAACACTTCTACGCCGACCTGCTTGATCTTAGAAGCATTGCCCGCTGTGCCAAATGCTTCGTAGCGATCTGTACAAACCTGCTTCATGTAAGTGATAGAAGGCTTGAGGAAATGACGCGGGTCAAAGTTTTTAGGATCGGCAGTTGCGGCTTCGCGAATGGCAGCTGTGATGGCCAGACGGTTGTCGGTATCGATATTCACTTTGCGAACGCCGCTCTTAATCCCTTTTTGAATTTCTTCAACCGGGACGCCGTAAGTCTCAGGAATCGCACCGCCGTGCGCGTTGATGATGTCGAGCCACTTCTGAGGCACCGAAGAAGACCCGTGCATCACTAGGTGAGTATTAGGCAGGCGCTTGTGAATTTCTTCAATGCGGCTAATTGCCAAAATTTCGCCAGTGGGCTTGCGAGTAAACTTATATGCGCCGTGGCTGGTGCCGATCGCGACTGCAAGCGCATCTACTTGAGTCGCTTCAACAAACTGCACCGCTTCTTCAGGATCAGTCAGCAGCTGGTCTTTGTCGAGCTTGCCTTCAAAGCCGTGGCCGTCTTCTGCTTCGCCTTGGCCGGTTTCGAGTGAGCCCAAGCAGCCGAGCTCGCCTTCTACACTGGCACCAATCGCGTGAGCTACTTTCACCACTTGACGGGTGACATCGACGTTGTATTCGAAGCTTGCGGGCGTTTTGGCGTCAGCTTCTAGTGAGCCGTCCATCATTACGCTGGTAAAGCCGTTGCGAATGGCTGAGTAGCAAGTTGCGGGGCTGTTGCCGTGATCTTGGTGCATCACAACGGGGATGTGAGGATAGGTTTCAACTGCTGCCATCACCAAGTGACGCAAGAAGTTTTCCCCTGCATATTTCCGCGCACCGCGTGAGGCTTGCAAGATAACCGGGCTATCGGTTTCGTCCGCAGCCTGCATAATTGCCAGGATTTGCTCCAGGTTATTTACGTTAAATGCGGGAATCCCGTAACCGACTTCAGCAGCATGATCGAGCATCAGCCGCATAGGTACAAGCGCCATTCCATATCCTCCTAATAATTTCTGCCAGATGGCAAACCTAAAAGCCGCTCTATACTTCTGAGCGTTAGGTTCCTATTCCTCAATAGTAGGTCAAAACATTGACCTGCGAGTAAAAACTTAAAAAATGGGTCGCCTGGGATTCGAACCCAGGACCAGTCGGTTAAAAGCCGAATGCTCTACCACTGAGCTAGCGACCCGCTGAGGAATGTGGTTGTGTGGGCAAGCCGTTGAGCTCACCGCACGGTTATTAAATGTAGCATACTGACTGGGCTCACGCCGCAATATTTTTTTGAGGCGCAATATTTTTTTAGCCTGAGCGAAAAACCCCTACGTTTCTACAGCGCTGAGGTACTGGGCATCAATCAGAAAAGTTCCTCGGCTGAGGCGCACACCCAGATAGCCGCCGGGTTTGCGCGAGAGGACAACGCCCTCTTCTCCTAATTCAACCAGGTCGGGGGGACGCAGCATGGGCATGGTCTCCGCCGATTTGAGATAGGGGGGGAGGGCGCAGATTTGGACGCGATCGCCCACTTGAAACGCAGGGTCAGACATGGGGAAGGGGTGTTAGGGAACTTGCCAGATGCGCTGATGGTATTTCTCGGGATCAGCGTAGGGATCGGGCGCGGCTGTGTGGGCATGTCCATGATCGTGGCCGTGGGCATGACCGTGATTGTGATCGTGGCCGTGACCGTGGCCGTGCGCCTGATCTGCCTCTGCTGTTGCCACTATCCGAAACTTACACATTTCGCAGTTCATGGCGACCTGGCCTAGCTGCGTTTCAATTTCGCGATCGCGCAAAATCTTGAGCAGCTGCGGGTGAATGCCCATCTCCGGCAGGGTGACCACCTCGATCTCGGGGTAGAGAGTCTGCTGAGCGGTGGCGATCGCCTCGATTTTTTCCATCAGCACACCAGTAAACATAAAGTAGGGCAGGGCAATGATGCGTTTGGGGGTATAGAGACGCGATCGCCGAAAGCCTTCTTCTAATCGTGGATGAGTAATGCCAATAAAGCAGGTCTCCACGGTATGGTAGCCGCTGCCCTCCCAGATCATGCGAGCGAGCTTACACAAGTCGCCATTGGCATCAGGATCGCTAGAGCCTCGACCAATAAACAGCAGCGCAGTGTCTTCGCGAGCAATGCCCTGAGGGTTGTGAGCGGGCTGATCGAGCAGCGCTAGACGAGCCTGCCACAGCTCGAAAATAGCGGGTGTGATGCCAAAGTGACGGCCATAGTGAAAAGTGACCTGCGGATGGCGACGCCTAGCGCGATCTAGCTCGTTGGTCACGTCAAACTTATTGTGGCGAGCGGCAAACAGCAAAATCGGGAGGACAGAAATATCTGTATAGCCTTGCGCTACGCACTGATCAACGCCGTCTTGAATGCTAGGGGTCGTGAGTTCTAAAAAGCAAGGGATGACAGGGCGTGAAGGGTCTAGCTGCCTATAGAGGCTGGCAAAGTCGATCAGATCTTGGCGGCCTTTGGGGTTACGGGTGCCGTGGCCGACCATGAGCAGCGGTCTGGTGAGGGGAAGCGGCGGCAGGGGGCCAACGCCTGCGGCGACGCTGTGCGACCGGTTTTGCGCAGCTACCGAGAGGGGAGAGGTGGGATTGGTAGCTAGAGTGTCAGATGTTTCGATCAAAGTCATAGAGAGTACTCCTGTCTCGTGCAGCGCGAGATGAGAAATGAAAAGATAGCAAAGCAGGCATTCTGACTTTCACAGCTGCGGCACAGCGCCGGATTTGCACCGGACTTTCCCTGAAATTTGCTTTCGTTTACGTGGGACTTAGCTATCTTATCGGGTTTGCTGCGGTTGGTCGGCGCATCTAAAGATAATCTGGTGATTTGGGTTGCATGGCGGATGACATGACGAGAAGAGAGCAGGCGCGGCAAGCGTTTGATCGCAGTAATACCCGATTGGGAATGTGGCTGAATGGGGCGATCGCCATTCTTATTCTTCTTTCGGTTACGCTCTTTGCCGCGCAAACCTACCCACTGCCCGAAGCGGTTTGCTTTTGGCTGCATCTGGCCGATCAGGTGATTTTGGCACTGTTTGCAGCCGAGTATTTTGTTCGGCTGTGGGCTGCCGAACGTCGCCTGCGATTTGTCTTTAGCCTCTATGGGCTAATTGATCTAGTGGCCATTTTGCCGTTTTTCCTGGGCTTTTTAGATACGCGGTTTTTCCGGCTGATTCGCTGGCTGCGGATTTTGCGGCTCGCTCGCTTTTTTGAGCAAAAGACCTGGTTTGGTCGCCTGAGCGGTTACGAAGGGCTGATTTTTGGCCGTATCTTGTTCACGCTGTTTTCGATCATCTTCATCTACTCAGGGGCGATCTATCAGGTCGAGCACGAAGCGAATGGCGAAAACTTCGACACCTTTTTAGATGCGATGTACTTTGCGGTGGTGACCATGACGACCGTCGGCTATGGCGACATTACCCCCACCTCTGAAGCAGGGCGCGGCCTGACGATCATGATGATTCTGACGGGCATTGCTCTAATTCCAACCCAGATCGGCAACTTGATTCAGCAGTTTACAAAAGTTCAAAATTCTTTGCGTGTCGCCTGTCCTGGCTGTGGGTTGCTTGGTCACGAGAGTGACGCTCAGTTCTGCCGCCGCTGCGGTACGGCTCTACCTAGCCCTACCGAGCCTGTAGATACGAAGCCTACAGGCCCAGAGCCCACAGAATCTGCTGCCGGTTCAAAGTCATTATTATGACGATGCGGCTCCGGGTCGCTGTTCGATAAGTTACAATTGGTTAAGCTTTCTTTCAGGGGTGTATCGTCATATTTCCCTGTCTTTCAGTCTGCATTGCTCGCTAACGCGGTGCGCCCTATTTTGTCGGCACTGTCGCCATCCTTCGAGACCCCATGAGCCTTCCTATTCGCAACGTCGCTATTATCGCCCACGTAGACCACGGCAAAACTACCCTGGTTGACTCGCTGCTAGAGCAATCCGGTATTTTCCGTGATAACGAAGCCGTCCCCACCTGCGTAATGGACTCTAACGACTTAGAGCGGGAGCGAGGCATCACCATCCTTTCAAAAAATACGGCGGTTCACTACAAAGACACGCTGGTCAATATTGTCGATACGCCTGGCCACGCTGACTTTGGCGGCGAAGTGGAGCGCGTGCTTGGCATGGTGGATGGCTGCTTGCTAATCGTCGATGCCAACGAAGGCCCGATGCCGCAGACCCGCTTTGTGCTCAAAAAAGCGTTAGAAAAAGGGCTGCGTCCTATCGTTGTTGTCAACAAAATTGACCGGCCTCGCGCTGATCCTCATGTCGCTGTAGACAAAGTGCTTGACCTCTTCATTGAGCTAGGCGCAGACGATGACCAGTGCGACTTTCCCTATCTCTTCGCTTCTGGCTTAGCGGGGTTTGCTAAAGAAAAAATGGAGGACGAAGACAAGGACATGCAGCCGCTGTTTGAGGCAGTCTTGCACCATGTCTCTCCGCCCATTGGCGACCCTGATAAGCCTTTGCAATTGCAGGTGACCACGCTCGACTATTCAGACTATCTGGGCCGAATTGTTATCGGCAAAATTCATAACGGCACCATTCGCCAGGGCGAGCAGGCCGCGCTGGTTAAGGAAGACGGTTCTATCGTTAAAGGCAGAATTACCAAGCTGCTGGGCTTTGAAGGACTACAGCGGGTAGAAATCGCCGAAGCGACGGCAGGCAACTTGGTCGCTGTCGCAGGTTTTGCGGATGCCAATATTGGCGAAACTATTACCAGTGCGAGCGATCCGCAGGCGCTGCCGCTGATCAAGGTAGATGAACCGACATTGCAGATGACCTTTGCTGTAAACGATTCGCCGTTTGCCGGACAGGAGGGCGATTTTGTGACCTCGCGGCAATTGCGCGATCGCCTCATGCGCGAACTCGAAACCAACGTCGCGCTGCGCGTTGAAGAAACCGATTCGCCAGATCGCTTTGCTGTCTCTGGACGCGGCGAACTACACCTAGGCATCTTGATCGAAACCATGCGCCGTGAAGGCTACGAGTTTCAGGTCTCTCAGCCGCAGGTGATCTACCGCGAAGTCAACAGCAAGCCCTGTGAACCCTTTGAGCAGCTTGTGCTGGACGTGCCCGAAGACGCGGTAGGTGGTTGCATGGAGCGGCTAGGTCAGCGCAAAGCCGAACTGCAAGACATGATGGTCTCAGGCGATGGCCGGGCGCAGCTAGAGTTTGTAGTGCCAGCACGCGGTTTAATTGGCTTTCGCGGTGAATTTATGCGAGCCACTCGCGGCGCAGGCATCATGAACCACAGCTTCTTAGAGTATCGACCGATGTCTGGCGATATTGAGACCCGGCGAAACGGGGTGCTGATTTCCTTTGAGGAAGGGGTAGCCACTTTCTACGCGCTGAAAAATGCTGAAGATCGCGGCACCTTCTTCATTGAGCCGGGTACCAAGGTCTACAAGGGCATGGTCGTCGGGGAGAACAATCGCCCTCAAGATCTAGAGCTAAATATCTGTAAGGCCAAGCAGCTTACAAACCACCGCGCCGCCTCTGGTGATGAGCTAGTACAGCTCCAGTCACCCATGGAAATGGGATTAGAGCGGGCGCTGGAATACATTGGCCCTGATGAGATGGTCGAGGTGACGCCTGAGTCTATCCGGCTGCGCAAGGTGGGTAAAAAAAAGCTCGCTAAGCGGTAGGCGAGCTGTGATTTAAAGATAAGCCTCCAAAATCAGCCCTAACGATAAAAAAGATCTGGCACAGAGACATCTCAAGTCATGCGCCAGATCTTTTTGTCTTTAGGGGTGCTTGCTCAACGCTTGCTCAACACTTGCTCAACCAAGGCTTCATTCTAGGGCTCTACTCTTAGGATGAAGCTCCAGGATGAATCATAAGGCTTCACTCCTAAGGCTTCACTAAGTACTGAGAGTCTATGGGCTCTACCGCACCGGCTTGGGCTAACGCTTGATAGACCAGGGCAGCTAGCTCCGCTCGGGTAGTTGGCTGATTTGGATTGAGCTGGTCGATGTTGGGATAGTTGATGACTAGGCTGCCCGCAGTCGCTGCCGCCATTTTTTCGTTAGCCCAATTGGGAATAGCATTAGCATCTGCATAGCGATCTAGCGATGCCTGGACGTTAGCAGGCGCTTCTAGTCCTAGGCCGGAGACTAACGTAGTAAGTGCCTGAGCGCGGGTGACTGGCGCATCCGGAGCAAAAGTATTATCTGGGAACCCGGTCATGAATCCGCCTTTGACCACCTCTTCAATGGGTTCTCTAGCCCAGTAATCGTTGCCCACGTCAGAAAACGCTAGGGCTTCTTTATCTTTGACTAAGTCAAATGCCTTCGAGACAATAGTGGCTATCTGAGCGCGGGTAACAGGCTGGTCGGGTCTAAATAGGCCATCTTCAAAGCCAGATGTCAGATCGCGACCGCTCAAAGCATCGATGTAGGGCTTGGCCCAGTAGTTGTCGGGCACATCGTTGAAGTTGATGGCGTCTTGAACGTCAGCTGTAGCGGCGGCTGACGGCGCTACCCCAGTCGCAGCGGCAGCTGTTTGTGGTTCTTTTACATCGGGAATGACTTCGTCAGCGGCCAGACCTTCGGTAGCGGCTGCGCCAGTGACACCAGCGGCAGTGCCCGCCGCCGCCGTACCAAAGATGCCTCGTTCGCGTCTGGCGGCGAGTGCTTCTCTCCGAGTAGTGGCGCGGGCAGCTAGCTCACGGCGGGCTGAACGAGGAAATTCGTCGCCGCCCGCATTGGCTATGCTCCGCTCGGCAGCAATGTTCTCATCAATTGCTGCTTCGGAGTCGGGCGATCGCTGAGCGCGTGGGGCGATTAGCGGGGCATCGGAGCCAACCAGCGACTGACCCAACTCTATGCCACCTCGGGTCAGTCCCCAAAACAGCACGCTCCCGATAGATATAAAAGCGATTCCGACAGCGACCATCTCATCGAAATTGAGGGGGCGGTTAGGGCCGGTAGAGGGGGGCGTAGAACCTTGAGAGTCGTTAGGGGGCTCAATAGGAGATTGGGTCACAGGAATGGTTGCCTCTATTAAACGGATAAGGACGGACGCTCTTCAACTAGCGCCATACCTGGCGAACGCTTTAAATGTGTTAACTATGTGTCAACTGAGCGCGTTAGTCTCCAAAAATAGAGCATTTTGGTAAAAAGATCAGCCGCCTTATGGTATGCACTTCACCAATGTTCACCAAGGTTGCTTAGAAATTTGACCGGTTAGCCTGCGCTAGACTGCAAGCAGTTGTTTGACTGCTCTCTTAAATTGCCCTCACTTAGTTAAGCTCATGACCAATCGGTTAGCCGATAGCAACAGCCTGTATCTGAGAAAACATGCTGAAAACCCGGTGGACTGGTGGCCTTGGTGTGACGAGGCTTTAGCGCTCGCTGAGCAGGAAGACAAGCCGATTTTTCTCTCGATTGGCTATTCTAGCTGTCACTGGTGCACGGTGATGGAAGGAGAGGCTTTTTCGGATGAGGCGATCGCGACTTATCTCAACGCCAACTTCCTCCCCATTAAAGTAGACCGAGAAGAGCGTCCTGATATCGACAGCATCTACATGCAGGCGCTGCAAATGATTGCTGGGCAGGGGGGCTGGCCCTTAAACATCTTTTTGGCCCCGGCTGATCGGGTGCCTTTTTACGGTGGTACGTATTTTCCGGTAGAGGCCCGCTATGGTCGTCCGGGCTTTTTACAGGTGCTAAAAGCGCTGCGCCAGCTCTACGATACCGACACCGCTAAAGTGGATTCGGTGAAGTCGCAGATTTTCGGTGGGCTAGCGCAGTCGGCCCAGCTCCAGGTTGGTGAACTAGACAAAACGCTGCTGCCCGATGGCATCATCGCTTGCGCCAGAACGCTGATGCCCTTTGATACGGGTACGCGCTTTCCGATGATTCCGTATGCCAGGCTGGTGCTGCAAGGCGACCGACTTCTATCAGCTATCGTCGATGCCGACTCTCCGATTGACGGGCTGCATTTGACTCGACAGCGGGCTTTTAACCTGGTCACAGGTGGCATTTTTGACCAGGTTGCTGGCGGCTTTCACCGCTATACCGTAGACCCCACTTGGACGGTGCCTCACTTTGAGAAAATGCTTTATGACAATGGCCAGATTGTAGAATTTCTGGCTGAAGTTTGGCAGAGCGGAGAGCGGTCTCCTGCGATCGCCCGCGCAGTCGAGCAAACTGTAGTCTGGCTTCAGCGCGAGATGCGCTCAGCCGCCGGGTATTTCTACGCCGCTCAAGATGCTGACAATTTCACCAGCGCCGAGGCTCGTGAGCCCGAAGAGGGCGACTTTTACGTTTGGTCAATGGCCGAGTTGAAGAGTCTGCTGACCGCCGATGAACTGACCGAACTGACTGGAGAATTTACAGTTACCGCAGCGGGCAACTTTGAGGGGCGCAATGTCTTGCAGCGTCAGTCTAGCCGTCAGCTCAATAAAACGGCAGAACAGGCGCTAGAAAAGCTGTTTCGGGTTCGCTATGGCGCGCTACCGACTGATACGCCCACGTTTGAGCCCGCTGTCGATGCCCAAGCAGCAAAAACTTCTAGTTGGCCCGGTCGCATTCCGCCAGTGACCGATACCAAGATGATTGTGGCCTGGAATGCGCTGATGATTTCAGGTTTAGCCAAGGCCGCTGCTGCCTTTGGACGAGCAGACTATTTGGCGATCGCCCTCCAAGCCACCCATTACATTCAGCAGCACCAGCAGCGTGAAGGCCAGTTTTACCGGCTGAACTACGACGGAAAAGCCGCCGCCGTCCTCGCCCAGGCAGAAGACTATGCGCTATTTATCAAAGCGCTGCTAGATATACAACAGGCTTGTTTGCGATTCGATGACTATCGGGCTCAGGCAGAAGATTGGCTGGCGGCGGCGATCGCTCTCCAAGCCCAGTTTGATCAGCAGCTTGGCAGTGAGCAAGGCGGCTACTTCAATGCCACCGGTAGCGAACTGATTGTGCAAGAGCGAGCCTACCAAGACAGTGCTATTCCATCGGCAAATGGGGTGGCGATCGCCTCTCTGGTTCGCCTGTTTCTGCTGAGCAAAAATCACGACTATCTCAGCCGCGCCGAAACCGCCTTGCAGTCTTTCAGCGCCGTTTTACAAAAAGTCCCTCGGGCCTGCCCTAGCTTACTCAGTGCCCTAGACTGGTTCGCGCATCCTGTGCTAATCCAAACGACAGCTGACCAGGCTCCCGGCCTGATGAACCAGCTGCTGTCCACGGCGGTGCTTCAGGTAGAGCAGGACTTGCCCCATGGAGCGATCGCCCTCGTCTGTCAGGGCTTAAGCTGCCAGGCACCCGCTACAGATACCGCCATGATGCAGCGGCAAATTGAGCAAAGTCAGATGCTTTAGTAACCGTTTAACGGCAGTCTAACGGCAGTCTCACCGCAGAGCCTACAGCGTGGCAAAGCGAATTTTGAGATAGTCATCTTCCATCTTGGCACCGGCAGGCTGAAGCGCGGCCAAAGCTTGAGGCAAAACCAGATTGCGGCGGTGATTGCCGATCCGGATATTGAGTTCGTCTGCCGTTTTGCTCAGCTCTACTTGATCTTTAGGAATGCCTGGTAAATAGACTTCCAGACTATAGCTGCCCTCTGTCTGCACCACCCTCAGCGTCGTTTCTTTGTAATAAACCTGAGCTGGATCTTCGTCGCCGTACAGCGTTTCTTTAAGCCGGTCGAGCGCTTCTAGACCGCACATCTCTTCTGAGTAGAGCGGCACCTCTTTCACAGGCAGCGGGTGAAAGTTAGCGTGAATTTGCTCTCTGTACTTTGACTGCTGATCTTTCCAGCGCTGAAAAAACGGGTCGCTCACACTGTCTGGAATAATCCGATTAGCCACGACCAGATCGGTGCCCACATTGTAAAGGCTCAAGTAGGCATGGGCTCTGAGCGATTCTTTAATCACCATTTTCTCGGGGTTGGTCACCAGCCGGACTGAGGTGATGGTCGGGTCTGCCAAAATTTTCTCTAGCGCTTCTAGCTGCTCATAAAATTCGTAGGGTGCGTCCATTACTTCTTTGGTTGGCAAAGAAAAACCTGCCACTGGCCGAAAGAAAGGCTCTACTAGCGGGCGTAGCGCGGTAGAAACTGCCTGAAAAGGTTTGTATAGTCGGCGCATATACCAACCGGCTACCTCTGGCAGGCTGAGCAGACGGAGCGCTGTGCCAGTAGGCGCAGAGTCAATGATCAATACGTCATACTCGTCTTCATCGTAGTGACGCTTCATCCGCACCAGGCTAAAAATTTCATCCATGCCCGGCAAAATCGCTAGCTCTTCCGCTTCAATGCCCTCTAGCCCTCTGGCCTGCAACACCTGCGTGATATAGCGTTTGACCGCGCCCCAGTTGCCTTCTAGTTCGCGCAGCGCGTCGAGTTCTGCGCCCCACAGGTTGGGCCGAATCTCTTTCGGGTCATGGCTGAGTTCTGTATCAAAGCTATCGGCTAGCGAGTGCGCTGGATCGGTACTGAGCACTAAAGTCTTATGACCGACTTCCGCACAGCGCAGACCTGTTGCTGCCGCGACTGAGGTTTTGCCTACCCCACCTTTTCCGGTCATCAGAAGTACGCGCATAGCAAGCTGGCCTGTAGTAGTGAAATAACGTTATTTCACTGTAACCAGTTTTGCAGGGCTTCTGGAAGTTTCTCATGCTGTAGAGAGAGATTAAACGCGATCGCAAACGTGCAGTCCTGATTGAAGGTCGCGATCGCGCATCTGCTACCGAACGTTGAGATATTGCAAAATTCCGTTGGCAATGCCTTCAGCAATGCCGCCGACGGCCTGCGGATCTCTAAACCGGGCCGCATCTTCACTCCCTGTAACAAACCCTGTTTCTACCAGCACGGCTGGCATAGAGGTATTAACCAGCACGTAAAAGCGCGCACGCCGCACGCCGCGATCATCTAGGTTGGTGCGCTGCAAAAGGCTGTTGTGAATGGTCTGTGCTAACCGCAAGCCCGAAGAGTAGTAGTAAGTCTCTAGCCCATTGACATCAGGGCGGCTCAAGCTGATTGAATTGGCGTGAATGCTGACAAAAACATCGGCATTGGCTCTTTCGGCTACGTCAACACGCGGCTGTAAGTCAATCTCGCGGTCGTCGGCACGGGCGATCACAGCGTTAATGCCACGATCATTGAGAATTTGCTGGACGCGGCGGGCGATGTCGAGGTTGACATCTTTTTCTCTCAGGCCGCCGACACCAATTGCGCCTGGGTCGCCGCCCCCATGACCGGGGTCGAGCACAACCGTGAGCTGGCCTTGTTGAGGCCGGGGAACAGCGGGAGAAGGCACCGAAGGCGACGGTACAGAAGGGGAGGGCACCGAGGGCACAGAAGGCCGGGGCACGCTGGCAACGGGCGCGGATCCTTCGATAATTTGGGCGGGCAGTCGGGCGGCATTGAGCCTTTGCTGGAGCTGCTCGGCGCGATCGCGCTCACGGAAGCGCCCGGCCTGGATTACAGTTTGACCGTTGACCTGAGTGCGAAAAGCGCCGGACTCAATGGCACTGACGCGATCGCGCGTATCCGCCCCACTTTCAGGCACCACCACCTGATAGTAGGTGTCGCCGCTGGCCGGTTGACCCGGCGGGCTGCTCGTCTGCCTGTAATAATTTGAGACTCAATACCCTGTCCGGAGAGCTGGGCAACTAGCTGATCGGCCCGCGTCTGTTCTTGAAAAAGACCCGCCTGAATTACCTGACGACCCTCAACGGTGGCATTAAAGGCATCAGGGGCAATTTGCCGAACGCGCGATCGCACAATGATTGATGAGCTTGGGACAATCACCTGATAGAAGGTCTCTCCACTGCTCGGACTGCTCGGACTGCCCGGACTGCTCGGACTGCCCGGAGACGCCCCCGGCGCAGGCAGTGAGCCGCCGTTCAGAATAGGCGGTCTGACCGGTGTCGGCCCAGTTGAGGGCGGTGCAGTTGGGGTCGGTGCAGCGGGCGCAGTCGGCGCCGGGGCCGTTGGGCGAGGGCCACCTGCTTGGGCGATCACTGTCTCTAAGCTCTGGCTATTAGAAAGATAGACATGGCCCTGAGCGCTGCCATTGAGCGTTCTCCGCGATAGCTGCCAGCCAGGATCTAAGGTAATTTTGACAAAGTCGTTAGCAACGCCATTGCTGCGACCAATTTCTAGCGTCGGTAGGTCGCCGCCCTGACCCGGCAAAGCCCCTGGCAAAGCGATCAAAACCAAGCTGTCACCCTGTCGGGTCAATTGCAGTCGGTAGCGGCGGCTGAGATCTTCGTTGCCGATATTGACTGAGTAGCCATTGCTGTCAGAGCGCCGCCCGCAGATACCCGAAAAGTCAAAATTGAGCAGTAGCGGCTCAATCACTGTGGGGCTGCCCGCCCGTTCGGCAAAGCAGGCCCGCTGGTCAGAGAGCTGCTCTAAAATCAGCAGCCGAAAGAAGCGCCCGTTGGAAACTGGTTCTGCGATCGCCACGGCTCGCTCTGGTGCGATTGGCTGCTGGCCATAGTTTTGGGCTAAAGCGCTAGTGGAAGTAAGCGCACTACCAACTAAAGTAGCGGCGGTGAGCGCAGTTAGGGTAGTGAGGCGGCGAATTGCAGATTTCATGTCTTCGGCAGTGAGCAGTGTAGCGAACAGCGATCAGGCCCTGGTGTATGTCATCAGCCAAGAGGACTATAGCAGGTAGGTTGGGCTTCTAAAGCACTGACCCTATTGAGTAGTTTTTATTTCTCAGCAGGTTGAGTTTATGTGACTACTTTTGATTTGTCACATCCGCTCGCAATCAGTGGTTGAGCGATTTGTTGAGTTCGTAGAAAGCGCTCATCTCAGCTTCATGCAATCTGCTATTTCTCTTTACATAGCCTATAAAAGTTGCCCACAGAGCCTGTGAAAATGAAGGTCGCTCAGAAATTTACCAGCCCAGACCCAGCTTCTCTAGTTGGCCAGACTCAGGCTGCGCAAAACCCACAGCACTAGCTAGACTTTAGATAGGGCAGATAGAGCCGTGATTAGCGTGAACGACCCCGTTGAATTAGTTCTCAGCTAAACAAACGACAGCAAACAGTTAGGCGGTATAGCAAGTATGGGCAGACGGCTAGTGATGAGGGTTCTGGTAGGAGTGAGCATTTTTTTAATCGGTTGGGGGACGGTTGGCTGCGCTCAAGTCGAGACACCGAAGCCTCAAGCCGATTTGGGGCCGGGGAACGTCACGGTACCGACCAGCAATGTGAGCGACGCGGATCTGGCCACCGCGACCTTTGCGGGCGGCTGCTTTTGGTGCATGGAGCCCCCTTATGATCAGCTGCCGGGCGTAGTCTCGACGACCTCAGGATACACTGGCGGCACCGCTGAAGCCCCGACCTATGCAGAAGTTTCTGCCGGAGGTACAGGCCATGTAGAAGCGATGCAAGTGAGCTACGACCCTAGTCAGGTGAGCTACGAAACTCTGCTAGAAACGTTTTGGCACAACATAGACCCGCTAGACGCGCAGGGGCAGTTTTGCGATAAGGGGAGCCAGTACCGCTCAGTCATCTTTTACGAAAATTCCGATCAGCAGTCTTTAGCGCAAGCTTCTAAGCAAGCTGTTGCCGACCAATTTGATCAGCCGGTGGCGACAGAAATTTTGCCCGCAGACGATTTTTATCCTGCCGAAGACTATCATCAAAATTATTACGAAACTCGGCCTATCCGCTACAAGGTGTATCGGTTTGGCTGCGGGCGAGATCAGCGCCTAGCCGAAATTTGGGGGGCTGATGCGCCTGCTCATGAATAGTTTCTATCAGCTTCATACTGTCTAGCGTTAGCTTCATCACTTGATGTCGGCATTGTAAAACCGGGCGCTGCCGCATACTCAAAAGCAAATTTCTATCAGATATTGGAGATTCGTTTCTCACCTGCTTGCCATAGGCTGACGTTTCTGACAGGTATTTTGGTAGATAAAGTCATCTCGCTAGTTAAACGCACTGTAATGCTGTATAGACGGTATGCTCATGCTGTATTCACTTTGACGGTGGTCTGCCTGAGCTGCAATGCTTAAGACTTTAAGAACTTAGTTCAAAAACCCCTGTACTCAGGGTTGAAAGCTTGTATGGATATGACTTTGGCGTGGCTGCGAAAAAAACGGGTTTGGGTAGGGCTGGCGATCGCCAGTTGCTTAGCCGTTATGATCAGCCAGCTGCCCTTGTTGACCTGGCTTGCTGATGCCCATCAGTGGCTGGCAGGCCGGGGCGTTTGGGCTGTGCCGACGTTTATGACTATCTATATCGTTGCGGCCATTTTTGGCTTGCCCAACATCGTTTTGATCCTGGCGGCAGGTACTCTGTTTGGCCTGACAGAAGGCGTCGTTAGTGCCTCGGTCGCCGATACTCTGAGCATTGCCGCCTGCTTTTTGATCGGGCAAACGGTGGCTCGCCGCTGGATTGTCAAAGTCGTCCGAGAGAACAGTCGGTTTCACAGATTAGATCGGGCGTTTGCTCAGCAGGGCTGGAAGATAGTGCTGCTGAGCCGTCTATCGCCGCTGCTCCCTTCAAATATCCTTAACTACGGCTTTAGCCTGACCCAGATTAACTTTTGGGAGTATCTCTTTTTCTCCTGGCTAGGGATGCTGCCTGTCATCTTTGCCTATGTCTATGTCGGCACCTTTAGCGCAAACATTCTCACTTTAGACGGCCAGCCCGAAAATATAGTCTTTCAAGCGTTAGGGCTAGTGGCGACTTTGGGGGCGCTGGTCTACACTACTCGGCTGACCGCCTCAGCGCTCCGTCAGCAAGAAGATGCTCACGAGTCTGAGCCCTCGCCACCTGTAGCCCAACCCTTCCGACCCGATAGAGCCACTAGCTCAGCGCCAGCCCAAGTTGATTAACCTTGCGCCGTGATAAGTGTTCTATGTCAGCGCGCGCTGACAGCAGCTGGTGACAGCGCTTTTTGAGAGTAGTCTGTGACAGCTGCTAGTCAGCTGAGTCCAAAGATGCTGGGCGGATTCAAATGCTGATGCAGTGTTCCTCGCAGTCTGCGTAGCTAATGAATCTAGCCAATCAATCAGGTAGAGGGTGAGTGCTGATCAAACCTCTATCTATCTTCGGGGTTGTCAATTGCGACAAAATATATAAAAAGACAGATAGCGTTACTCCTATAGGGACGCGACTATTTTTATATATTTAACAAATATTAACTATAAAAAGACCTACAGCAGTTGGTTCGACAAAACGCTGGTTAAACAGCCTGCCCGTATCTGTGTGCAGCGTTCTCGTCTAGATACTCAGGCCAGTTACCCCCATAGTGCAGAAATGTAGTACAAATAATAGTACAAAAGAACTATTTCGTTTAGTATATTTCTTGTCTAGCTCTTGTCTAGCTCTACGAATGCTGTCTGCGGTGCTTATGAACACTCAATTGACGCCTGGAAAGTTTGTCCGGCTGAAAGGTCAGCCCTGTGACCTGCCAGATTTTATATTGGAGCGCTATCTGGGGAAATTTTGCTGGATTCGGCAGCAGGCTTGGGGGAAATGCGTTCAGTGGAAAGTTGAAGCGACTCGGATTGAAACTGAGCCGACGGCTAGCGGCGCTGATTCGGTGTGTGCCCCGATCAGCCGATTGCCGCTGCATTTATCGCCTTTGCATTAAGATCATAGCTACGCGCTGATGAGCGATCGCTGGCTGTTTTGCCTCTTGTAGAGCAGCCGCTGTCTACAAAAACATCCCCACATAAAACTATGACTGCCCTTCAAGTCTCCGCCCGCGAACTGGTTCAGGCCGCCTACGAAAACCGCTATACCTGGGATTCTTCATTTCCGGGTTACACCACTGATGTCACGCTGAAGCAGGGCGATCAGACGATTCAGGGCAAGGCCCGAGTCAATTCCGATCTGTCAGCCGAGGTGTTTGAAGTGGCCGACGAAGCGGCGGCAAAGATCATCAAAAACCAGCTGTGGGAAGTGGCCATTCACCGAGTGAGCCGCCCGTTTGAAAAGGCCCACGGCGAAAATACCTTCACGATTGAGGGCACAGAAGCAGACGGCGCGGTCAAAATTGCGGTCGGCGGCAAGGCCAAAGACGACGCTTACAAGGTGAAAGATAACGAGTTTACGATGGTGCATCGCCATATTCACGGCGTTGTGGTGACTATTCATACCTTTAGCAGCTACGACACAGGCAGCGGTTATTTGTCTCATACCTACGATTCGGTGTACCACGATCCCAAAACTGGCGAAGTGAAGCAGGGCCGCAGTGAGTTTACCGATGACTATACCAACGTTGGCGGCTACACCATTTTGGCTAAGCGGACGGTGACATCAGCCGATGGCCCCGGTATGGAAATTGCGTTTTCTGATATTGAGCTGCTGTAGGCTAGGGTTAGCTCAGTCGCTAGGGAAAGTTAGCTTGAACGATCGCCCTCCTCTTACCTCTATGCCTGACTCAGAGCCTAAAGCGCCTGGCCGCAAGCGCGGTGACCAAACCTGGCCGCTGTGGCCAGTAGTGCCTATTTATCCTTATGGGCAGCGGCGCACGCTGCGCCGAGAAATTATCCCTGGTCAGCTTTGGCTCTTTGAGCAGGTGCAGGGGATCTTTTATGTGGTGGTGCCCATAAGGATGACGGTGGTTAAGCTGGCTGAAGGCGGGCTGCTGGTCTTTTCGCCGGTCGCACCAACGCGCGAATGTGTGCGGCTAGTCAGAGAGCTAGAGGCTAGTCACGGTGAAGTCAAGTATGTGATTTTGCCGACGGTCACTGGCGTCGAGCATAAGTATTTTGCGGGGCCGTTTGCTCAGAGATTTAAGCGATCGCAGGTTTTTGTCGCGCCTAACCAGTGGAGCTTTCCGATTGATTTGCCGCTGAGCTGGCTGGGCTTTCCGGCTAAGCGCACCCATACGCTACCGGCTGATGCTCGTCAGACGCCCTTTTACGATGAGTTTGACTATGCGACGGTAGGGCCGATTGAGCTGAGCGTTAAACCCTACACTGAGGTGGCTTTTTTTCATCGGGAGACGCGATCGCTGCTGGCCATTGACACGGTGCTTTCCATTCCAGTCGATCCGCCTGAAGTCGTTGCCCAAGACCCTTATCCGCTGCTGTTTCACGCGCGCAACAGTGCTCAAGACCCCTTGGAAGACAATTTGGCCAATCGCCGCAAGGGCTGGGCTCGGATTGCGCTTTTTACCTTTTACTTTCAGCCGGAGACGCTAAACGTGCCGCCGCTCAAAAGCATTTTGCAAGACGCTGCTAGCTCGCCTAACCGATCTAAAAAAAATTACTTTGGTCTGTATCCCTTCCGGTGGCAGCAGGGCTGGCGCAAATCATTTGCGACGCTGCGCCAGGACGGACAGTTGCTGGTTGCCCCTATTTTGCAAACCTTAATCTTTAACCGGGGGCCGGAGGCAGTGCTAGCTTGGGTAGAGCAGATTACTCAGTGGGATTTTCAGCAGATTATTCCTTGCCATTTTAGTGCGCCAATTGCGGCTACCCCAGCTGATTTTCGCCGCGCTTTTGACTTTTTGCAGCGGCCTGATGCTCAAAGCTGGTCAGGCTTTAAACATAATTTGCCAAAAGGAGATCTAAGTACGCTGAGCCAAATTGACCGCCAGTTGCGGGGCGGCGTGCTGACTTCATCGGAGAGCAACTTAGAAAATAGGTAAAGACCCAAGACCCAAGACCCAAGATCCAAGACCCAAGACAAGGCGCAACCAGCCAGTGCCATCAACTGTTAGGACTTAGTGGCTACTGCGATGGGCTGGGCCTCTTTTAAGATCACGGCTTCGTAGGGAATGACGCCTACCTGCTCACTGCCTAGACAGCGGGCTGCTGCCTTAGAAAGGTCGAGGGAGCGATCGCCCACATAAGGCCCGCGATCATTCACCCGTACGATCACCGTCTGATCGTTGAGCAGGTTGCGGATTTGCAGGCGAGTGTCAAAAGGTAGAGACTTGTGCGCTACGGTGAGATCGTTTTGATTGAAGGTTTCGCCGTTGGCAGTGATGCGACCGTGAAAATAGGGGCCGTACCAGGATGCCTTGCCAGACAGCGACGCTTCTGAAGTCTGTAACCCTTTCAGCGATCGTTGGGCCTCGACTGGGCTTAGCGGCTTAGTCGCTAGCGCTACTCGCAAATTATTGGCCCAGATGATCGCTGCCCACTCTGGGGTATAGCCGATAGCTTCGGCCATGGATGAATTGATGGCAAATAGCTGGCGACCATCTGCGCTAACCATCAAGCTCGGGGCCTCTGGGCTGTCAGCGTAGGGCTGAGTTGAGGAAGGGGCGATCGCCTCTGGTGCAAACGATGCCTGTCTCAGCGCCCGTTTTAGCTGCTCGGCCAGCAGATAAGCGTGGCCTTCACCAGCGACGTAGCCCAGCGTCTGCTTGCGCAGGCTGATTTGGTAGAGCGGGCCTGCTTGCAGAGTGCCTTTGCTGTGAGGCAGGCACCCTGCCGTAAAAGCATCTGCCCAGCCTGCGTTTTCAGCGGCCACCATCTCCGCTGTTGGGGTCACTCGCTTGACTTTGACTTCAGATACCGTCGCAAACGTCTGCCCATTGTCGGGCTGCTCGTCTTGCTGTGGGCCTAGCTGCGATCGCTCAGGGGGCACTGCCGCACTGTCTGGGTCGCTTTGAGCGTCGTTGATCTGAGCAGCTCGCAAGGTTCGCTCTACAAAACTAAAAGAGTTGGTCAATTGAGGCCATGCCCAGAAGCCAGCGGGTACGGAGATCTGGGCTAAATCGAAGGGAGTAACTATCGATAGCGAGCTATTTTGCGAGCTGCTATTTTGCGAGCTATGGGGAAAGGTGTGAGCGCGAGCCTGAGTACCGTGAACTGCTTGCCAAACGCTGGCTGAGCCCAATAGAGCAGGTATTAAGGGGGGCTGGGCTGGCTCAGTTGCGCTGGTCACAATGGCAGGAATATTTTCCTGAGAGGGCGGTAAAACTGGGGCATCCATACACTTCTGACTGTTTTCTAGCGGTTTTTTGGGTGGCGGCGGATCAGCGTACGCAATGTGGCATACGCTAAGGCATTAGCAGCGCCACCCAAGCGTAAGACCCGTGGGCCAGCCGAACGCTCTACACTGGGTATAATTTGTCCGGATTGTAATTTATCCGGATCTTTTTGTATCAGAACTCACAATTATACAGACTCGATCCCGATTTTAGGGCGTCAAACTGCTGCGCTGCCTGCAAAAGCGCGGCAGGTTAAGGTTTCATGAAGAAGGCACAACCGCCAGAAGTCAGTCAGTTGAGCGATTGAGAATCCCGAAGACTGGCCCCACAGTTGGCTCACTTTCGAAAAGCTAATCTAAAAATCAGTCAAAATTCATTGACAAAGTGGCCTTACCTGTGGGGTAGCTACTCTACTTCGTGAAAGCCAGCAAAATCGATGTGGCGATCGCCCGACTCTGAGACATGCACAATGTCTTTTAGCTGTCGGTGCCACAGAATATCGTCCATATAGTAAATATGGCGGGTATGAATAGCCTGAGCTACCGTCTGGTCAATGCCACTGAAAGAAATCAGCAGCGTGGCGCGGGTACGGATCAAATCGGCATGAGAAAGGCCGTAGAGCGGACTCGCTTGATCAATCGGGTGGAGGGCAGTCCAGGTGAGAGAAAAGCTAGGATTGCGATCGCGCAATAGCCTCAGGTCGTAATACCGGCGCATCAGTCGGCCTTCGCTCACTTCATCGAGAGTAATGTACAGCCGCATCTGCGCTTCTAAAATCTGGTTGCGGCGCTCATTGGCGGCCCGAAACATCAGCGTCGGCGTGCCTTGAAAGGGGGTGACTACTGCTATCCGGCTAAAGAGCACCTGAGCCGTAGGCCGGGCAAATCGGGCATAGGCCAGCCCTGTGAGAACGGCAATTCCCAGCAGTGAGACAATGGCCTCAAGCGTCACCAGCAAGTGGCTGTAGAGATTGCCTGGCGACATCACCCCATAGCCAATTGAGGCCGAAGTTTGCACACTGAAGAAAAACGCATCGCTAAACGAACCCGGCGCAGCATTGACAATAGTGTCAGGGCCACCTAGCAAAAACAGCAGCGCACAAAGGGCATTGGCGATCGCATATAGGCCAATAGTAATCGCAAAAAAGCCCTGCCACGGTACTGTCAGCATCAGATAATAGGGCGATCGCCAGTAGGAATACCAGGCCCCCAACCCGAGAATCTGAAAGCGGCCCTGATTCATGCGAATGTGAATTTGGGGCAGATAGCGCGATCGTCTGTCCGCCTGACCTTTACTCCTTTTGGGTTCATCCATCGTTCCATTCTGAAGGTACAAATACTGGCTCAAATACGACGGTCAATACTGTGAAGGATACCGGCAGAAGATACGCTATAGAAAATATTTTAAATCGACCCCACGCCAGCGCCATCGTGCAGCTCCCAGAGATAACCCAGCAGCTCAACCGCCATTTGCAAGCCTTAACTGGCCCCCGAGATCCCTATCTCGCTTCGGGCAGACATCAGTTAGTGCAGCAGTACATTCGCTCAGTGCTAAGTCAATGGGGGCCGGTCAAGGCGCAGCGCTTTCAGGCGCAAGGGCACGAACATGTCAACTGGAGCTTGGGTTTAGCAGGCGATCAGCCTCAGCTTGCGCCGATCCTGGTGGGAGCTCACTACGACACCGTGCCAGGGTCTCCGGGCGCTGATGACAATGCCAGTGGGGTAGCGGTGATGCTGGTGTTAGCGGCGCTGCTAGCAGATCAAGCCTCGTCTACAAATCGTCCGCGTCGGCCCATTCACTTGATCGCTTTTGACTTAGAAGAATACGGGCTAGTAGGCAGCACTATCTGCGCTCAAACCTGGCGACAAGCGCAGCGCCCCATTCACCTGATGCTGTCTTTAGAAATGCTTGGCTATTTTTCAGATGCCCCCAACTCTCAGCAGTATCCGCTCGATTGGCTCCGGCGCATCTACCCCGATACCGGTGATTTCATTGCCCTGATTGGCAGTGGCCCAACGATTCCTAAAATGATGAGCATAAAGCGCTGCTTGCAGCGAGCAGGCGCGCCCTGTCAGTGGTTGCCGGTCGTCAATCGAGGCAGACAGATTCCTGACACCCGCCGCAGCGACCACGCCCCCTTTTGGGACGCTGACTATCCGGCAGTGCTAGTGACTGACACCGCTCATCTGAGAAACCCTCACTACCACATGGCCTCAGATCGCACAGAGACCTTAAATATAGAAGTGATGGCAAAAATTACCCAGGGATTGGCCATTAGCCTGGGCCGCATGTAGCGCAGCCTTGACTGGTGCTGAAGCGATCGCCAGGCAACAGCGCTCTTTCTAACCCTATCTATCTAACCCTAGCCATCACAGCGTTTCTAAAAAGCTCAGCAGGTCAGCCATGTCTTTTTTGTTGGGCTGAAACTGAGGCATCGGCGGCGTTTGGCCGCTGGTTACCTGCTGAATGAGAGCCACCCGAGATTTGCGCTCAGACACATGATGCAAATCTGGGCCGACCTCACCAACTTCTTCAAGGCCGTGGCAGGTTGCACAGTTGAGCTGAAAAATTTCGCGACCCCGACTGACACTGCCAGTTAGCTGTAGCACGCTCTGCACGTAAGGATCGCTCGCCTGTAGAACATGAATCCCCCATAAGACAACGCTCAGCGCCAATACTAAGCTCACTATCGTCATTACGATCTGTCGAGCTAGATGCTTAGCGCTTTTCTGATTAGTCTCGGGTTCCGTAGATTTCTCTGCGGGCTGGTTTTGCACCATTTGCTTTTGCACGCTCTCTGTTGCCACACCCAGCATCTCGTAACAAGTCTTTAACTATACATAGCTTAAGATTTTTTCAGAGAATAAGACAAGTCTTAATGCAGACCTAAACAATACTGCACATTTATGCTGCTGCCGCTGCCATCATTACAGGCAAGTCAGTCTTTAATCCTATCAATTTATCGATGAGTGTCTTTGGCCGTGCCCTGGTAGGGACAGCCGTCTTAATTTGTCCTGTTTGGCGGCTCACGCCTGGGGTACGCTCGGCGATCGCTGTAAACTTGACTAAGTCAAAAGCGGTTGATGAACTTGAGTGTATTTCTTTGTTCAGGATCTCAATCCACATTAAGATTAAATAAGCGAACTGCCGTCAGCCATCTGGTGATTTGCGGATGGCTAGATAAAAGCTGTCTAAGGCTGTCTAAAGCTGTCCAAGACTGTTTTTGGTGGGCTTACTGCCGCTGGCTTAGTCCAAATTATTTTTATCAAAAGAGAGGAGAATCACTGTGGTAGAGCCTTTATTGTCTGGCATCGTTTTGGGTTTAATCCCCGTTACGCTAATTGGTCTGTTTGTGGCGGCTTATATGCAGTATCGCCGGGGCGATCAGCTGGGCGGCTAGGCTCACTCTAGTTAGTAAATTGGCTGAGCCCTTTCATGGCTAGCTGTGCGGTGCCGTAGGCGGCCTCTGTGTGAGGTGCGATCGCTACGTCTATTGTTCGGTTTGCCTTGGCGCTCAGCCACCGCTGACGCAGGTGCTGCCAGGCCAAATTTTGTGCGCCGCCGCCTGCGGTGTAAACCCGTCGTAGGGGCGGCGCGCCTAAGCTGCTGAGCTTTTGGTAGCCTTCAGCTTCAATCCGCGCCATCGCGTCAAGCAGGCCATAGAGAAAATCTTGATCTCGGGACGGGCGAGGCGTTAGCTTTGGCGAGTGGTCGGGGTCATTAATAGGAAATCGTTCGCCGGGGGCAGTCAGCGGATAGTAGTGCAAAAAACAGGGCTGAGAGAGATCTATTTGAGGGCTCATTTCCGCTAGCTGCTCAGCGCTAAAATACTGCTGGAGAACGGCCCCGCCAGTATTAGATGCGCCGCCCACTAGCCACCGGTCGCCTAGCCGATGGCTGTAAATACCAAAAGCCTGATTATCAATCGGTTGGCGGCTAAGCAGCTTGAGCACTAGCGTTGAGCCCAAAGAGGTGACTGCTTCGCCGGGATAACAGGCTCCGCTGGCCAAAAAAGCAGCGATGCTGTCGGTGGTACCCGCGCAGACTTGGCAGGTTGGGGCGAGCGAAAACTGCTCGGCAATATTAGAGGCTATAGGGGCGATCGCTGCGCCGGGTACGTGCACTGCCGGGAGCCACGGGGCCACGGGCAAAGTCAGCAGCCAGTCTGGGTAGGCGAGGGCGCTCACGTCGTAGCCTAGCTTGAGCGCATTGTGATAGTCGCTGACCGGGGGCTGTCGGTGTAGCTGTGCAGCTAGCCAGTCTGCCTGATGCGCTAGATAAACAGCTTGCGATCGCACCGCCGCATCTAAAGTTTGGTACCACCCCATTGCCTTGGTCAGACTGGAAGTAGCACTGAGCACTGGGCTCTCGGGGGGCGCTACCGCCTGCACCGCCGGCAGGGCAAAACGGGCGCTATCGTCGCTGTAGAGCAGAGGAGCCACCAGCGGCTGAGCATTTTGATCGCATAGCAGTACGGTAGCGGAGGTGCCGTTAATCGCAATCCGTTCTATTTGAGTGCGCAGCGGCGGGGCGATCGCCTCAATCAGCTGCCACAGCGCCTGTTGCCACGCTTGCGGATCGGTTACTTCTCTGGCAGCAAACCGATAGCGAGCCTGCGCGACCACCTGACCTGTCGAGTCGAGGACAACTGAGCGTGCGCCAGAAGTCCCAAAGTCAATGCCGAGAGCAAGCATAAAGCAGCACTAAAAAAAATACCCAATATTTAAAAACAAAGATAAAAAAACAAAAACAAAAAAGGCTCCGCCAGACGGAGCCTCAACAGCGATTTTTCAAGCGAACGAGACGTGCGCTCTACGGTGAGCAACGCCTATATGCTGACTTCACTGACTTCGCGAGAAATAAAGTCAAAGGGCTGATCAATAAAAGCAGTCTCTGTAATTCCCGCTTCAGCGGCTTTGTCTTTGACCATTCCTTTCATGATCTGGATGCCTTTGACCGTTGGGGCGATCGGCACGCCCAGCGAGTTGTAGGTCTCGCGTAAGCCCTGGAGGACGCGCTCCATCAGCACATCGTTGTTACCGGCGATCAGCGCGTAGGTGCTGTAGCGCAAATAGTAGTCCATATCTCGCAGGCAGGCTGCGTAGCGACGAGTCGTATAGGCATTACCGCCCGGACGCAGCAGCTCAGGCACTTCCTCAAACAGACGCTTGCCTGCCTCTCTAGAAATTTCAGCGGCATTAGCGCTGATGATCGCCGCCACTTTGACCCGAGCCGCGCCAGTGGTGAAATACGACTGCAAAGAGTCCATGGCAGCACGATCCAGGTAGCGGCCTGTGGTGTCGTAATTGCTAATTAAACTGGTGACCGTATCTCGCATGAAGTTCTCCCAACGTGGGGCGACCAGGTGAGCGCCCTTAAGGTTATACATCTTAGGGTATATGCCTTGACCAAAGGTCTAAAACGGGTTTAAAACCTTGGAAAGCACAGGCGTCAGAGGGTTTGACTTCCTCGACTAATTACTCTCAAGTCTACCACGCAGGCCAAATCCTCTCATCTCAGCCCCCGATTACATAAGCGTTATCGCAGGAAAAGTTTACAATTCGCACCTATTCGCAACGCCTATTCGCAACGTTATGTGTCACCTGCTATCCGATCTGTAAAGGCGATCTCACAAAACTTGTTAAACGTTTGGTATATCACTATACAAAATCTGTCAGACGCTATCCATAGGATCATTACATCTCTATGGTCTCCGAAACACTTAGGAATAAAAGAACTATGACCGGAAACGAATCGCGCGTTCAGGCAATTTACGAGATTACCAATCGGGAACCCATTGCTGTCAAAGCGCCAGAGAAGCTAGAAGACCTCTGGGCTTCAAACGTCTTCAGTCTGAGTAAGATGCAGGCTAGTCTGCCTAAGCAAATTTTTAAGTCGGTTAAGAAGACCATTCAATCGGGCGAAAAGCTAGATCCTTCAGTGGCAGACGCGGTGGCTGGCGCTATGCGCGACTGGGCGATCTCTAGAGGCGCAATGTACTACGCCCACGTTTTTTATCCACTCACTGGCCTCACTGCCGAAAAGCACGACGGGTTTATTTCACCTCAAGGCGATGGGGATGTTATTTCAGAGTTTTCGGGTAAGCTGCTGATTCAAGGTGAGCCCGACGGATCGTCTTTTCCTAACGGTGGCATCCGTGACACGTTTGAAGCGAGAGGCTATACCGGTTGGGATGTTACTAGCCCGGCTTACATTCTAGAAACTGAGCAGGGAGCCACGCTGTGCATTCCCACTGTCTTTATTTCTTGGACGGGAGAAGCGCTTGATAAGAAAACGCCGCTGCTGCGTTCGATCTCTGTCGTTGACAAGGCTGCTAAACGCCTGCTGAAGCTGCTAGGCTCCAACGATATTGCGTCGGTTAGCTCTAGTTGTGGCGCTGAGCAGGAGTATTTTTTAATTGATGCTAACTTTGCCAACACTCGGCCTGATATTTTGCTAGCCGGTCGGACGCTGTTTGGTAAGCCGCCTGCTAAGGGGCAGCAGTTTGACGACCATTACTTTGGTGCGATTCCAGCTCGGGTGCAGGCATACATGCACGATGTCGAAGAAAAGCTCTATAAGCTGGGCATTCCGGCTAAGACTCGCCACAATGAGGTTGCCCCAGGGCAGTTTGAGATTGCCCCGGTTTTTGAATCTGCTAACGTGGCAAGCGATCATCAGCAGATGATCATGACGACGCTGCGCGACACGGCCAAGCATCATGGGTTTGTCTGCTTGCTGCATGAGAAGCCCTTTGCTGGGATCAATGGCTCTGGAAAGCATGTCAACTGGTCAATTGGCAATTCCACTCAGGGCAATTTGCTAGATCCTGGTGATACCCCTGAGGAAAATCTACAGTTTTTGGCTTTTTGCGGTGCGGTGATTCGCGGTGTTCACCTGTATGGGCCACTGATGCGGGCGGTGATTGCGACGGCGAGTAACGATCACCGTTTGGGTGCGAATGAAGCGCCTCCGGCGATTATGTCTGTGTATTTGGGTAGCCAGCTAGAAGAAATTTTTAACCAGATTAAAGACGGCGATCTGAAGGGCTCTAGCCACAGAGGGGTCATGCAGTTGGGTGTAGATGTGCTGCCGCCTTTGACTAAGGATGCGGGCGATCGCAACCGCACCTCTCCTTTTGCTTTTACCGGCAACCGCTTTGAATTTCGCGCTGTGGGCTCTAGCCAGTCGGTTTCTGGTCCGTTAATTGCCCTGAATACGATGATGGCCGATTCGCTCGGCTGGATTGCTGACCAGCTAGAGAGCAAGCTAGGCGATCGCAAAGCAGGCCCTGAAGAAGTCGGTCAGCTAATTCAGCCCATTCTCAAAGACATCATGGACAAGCACGGGGCGGCCATATTTGGCGGCAACGGCTACTCCGAAGAATGGCACACTGAAGCGGTTGAGCAACGCGGTTTGCTCAATATCCCAACCACGGCTGATGCCCTCCCTTACCTAAAAGATCCGAGCATCAAAACGCTGTTTGAAAGCACAGGGGTGCTCTCACCGACTGAGCTAGAAAGCCGCTTTGAGGTGTATGCCGAGCAGTACATTCTCTTTATTGAGGTCGAAGCGAAGCTAGTTGTAGATATGGCCAAAACGACGATCTACCCGGCTGTCATGCGGCATATGAGTGAGTCGGCAGGGGCGATCGCCAACCTCAGCGAAGTCGGCATCAGCATTGATAAATCTAGCCTAGAAAAAGTAGCGGGCCTGGCTAAAACTCTCTTAGCAGGAGCCACCGAGCTAGAGACCGCCATGAAAAAGCACGACTTTGACTCAGTCGAAGACCACATGCAGTACTGTGCGACTACCCTGCGCAGCATGATGGACGGCGTGCGTGAAGCCGCTGACGCGCTAGAAGGCGAAGTCGCCGACGACCTCTGGCCTTTGCCTACCTACGAAGAAATGCTCTTCATCAAGTAGGGCAGATTGAACCTGCGTAAAGCCTCAAGCTAGCCGGCGGGTTTGAACTCATTAGGTTTAGTAGATTTATATGAGAAGCCGTCTATGTATAGGCGGCTTCATTAGGTTTAAACGCCTTTACCTATACCGATCTACAGGCAAATTTCCACCAGCGGGCCCCCACAATTTTCGTAACAATCTTTTACAATATAAAAATAATTCCTTCACAGCCAAGCTGCGCTCAGACTCTATACCGCTTATGCCAGATACTCTCACGAAGATCGCCTACCAGACCTTTCAGCAGGGCAAACAGGTCTTTGGCTTTGCCCACAAGACGCTCAGCACCCGCATTTTGAACACCATCGCGCCCAAAGAGCGGACAGAACCCAACCCGCTTACGCCCGAAATGATCCAAAGCATTCAGGCGCGCATCAACGACCTGCTCGAAGTGGACTGGCAGGACGCTGAAAACGGCGTATATCCTAAATGGGTCTTGTTTGAAAACCGTTGGGACGACTTTTTTCGCTACTACCCTGAAATGTGCCTCGACTTGCCGAGCATTTGGGATCGAGCCAACGGTCAGCGCTACCAAGAATTCAGTGCGGGTATCAATACCGATGGCTACCCGGCCTATTACGTTCAAAACTTTCACCACCAAACCGACGGCTATTTCAGCGATACCTCTGCCAACCTGTACGATTTGCAGGTAGAAGTGCTCTTTAACGGCACGGCTGACCCTATGCGCCGCCGCATTTTAGCCCCGTTAAAGCGACATCTGAGTGCTATGCCTGCTGAGCGCATTCCTCAACCTCTGAAGGTATTGGATATTGCCTGCGGCACTGGCAACAGTCTGAAGCTGATCAGTCAGGCTATGCCCAACGTGGCGCTTTACGGCGTAGATCTCTCACCCGCGTATTTGCGTAAGGCCAATGAGAATTTAGCGACTGTTAAAGGCATTCCGGCTCAGCTAATTCAGGCGAATGGCGAAAAACTGCCTTTTGTAGATGGGTTTTTTGAAGCGACGACCAGCACGTTTCTCTTTCATGAGCTGCCAGCGGCGGCGCGCCAAAATGTGATTAACGAAGCTTATCGAGTGACTAAGCCTGGCGGTATCTTTGCCATCTGTGACTCAATTCAAAAGCAAGATACGCCTGAGTTTGAACCGATGATGGAAAACTTCCCTGCGATCTTCCACGAGCCCTACTACCGCAACTATATTGCTGACGATTTGGCAGCTCGGTTAGAATCAGCGGGCTTTGCCGATGTCAAAACCTTCAACCACTTTATGAGCAAGTACTGGGTGGCCTATAAGCCCGCTGCATGAGCCGACTTGACTCGGTCGAATAGCTGACGAACTTTATGTAAGTCTTTGTCCCCTGGCGACCTCTCTACTCCGCTAGAGAGGTCGATACCGTTTGGGGAGAGCTGAGCAAGGGCGCTGAGCACGTTATCGGGTGTGAGCCCGCCCGCTAAAAACCAGGGGCGCTGAGGGGCAAATGTCTGCAAGGCTGGCCAGTCTAGCGTTTTGCCAGTGCCCCCTAGCTGGTCAGGATGGTAGGCATCTAGCAAAAGCGCATCTACATCAGGTTCGTAGCTGAGCGCAGTGGCTAAGTCTGCCGCCGTGCGAATTCGTACGGCCTTGACTAACTTAATGTGGGACAGGTCGGCGGCTTGGAGGGCGTCGCGGAGCAGCTGACAGGCGGCTGGCATTTCGTCGCCATGTAGCTGAATGACGCTCAGCTTGGCGGTTTTAGCAGCGGCAACGATGTCGGATAGTGGTGCATTGGCAAATACGCCAAAGTGCTGAATCTCGGGGAGGGCGGCGGTGATGGGTGCGATCGCTTCAGGTGCAATGTAGCGAGGCGATCGCACCACGCAAACATACCCTAAGGCGGTTGCCCCTAAGCGAGCGATCGCCTGTCCTTGCTCTACTTGAGTAATCCCGCAAATCTTTACCTGGAGCATTTCATCACCCTTTGACCCACCTCACTTCAGACTGCCGAATTTATCAGCATAGCCGGTTATCCACAAAGGCTACAGCCTCTGGTCAATCCACAGAGTCGGTACAATACAGATAACTCTTTAATATCGGGCTTTAGTTGGGCTTTAACGGGCGCTGACTCGCCCTTTTTGACTTGTATCGAAGGATATCGCTTATGCAATCTGGTTGGCGAGTGGGCTCTCTTTTTAACATCCCGCTATTTATTGACAATTCCTGGTTTTTCGTGGTGCTGCTGATCACCTTTTTACAGGGCAGCGACCCCGAATGGAAAACCCTGGTAGGGCCGTTTGGCGCTTATGGCGCGGGGCTGCTGCTAGCGCTCTTGCTCTTTGCCTCAGTGCTGGCGCATGAGCTAGGTCATAGCCTGGTAGCGCGCTCTCAGGGGATTACTGTCAAGTCTATTAAGCTATTTTTGTTTGGCGGCGTCGCTTCGATTGAGCGCGAGTCAAAAACACCAGGTGAGGCTTTTCAAGTCGCGATCGCCGGGCCTGCCGTCAGCCTAGCGCTATTTTTCATCCTGAGTCTAGTGGGTAATGTAGCGGCGCTGCCCGTCATTGCCAGTCGGATCGCCATTAGCGTCGCCCAAACCAACCTAGTATTGGCGCTGTTTAATCTCATTCCGGGACTGCCGCTAGACGGTGGCCAAATCTTTAAAGCAGCCGTATGGAAAGCTAGCAACAACCGGGCTAAAGGCGTCCGCTGGGCTGCTAAATCTGGTCAGGTAGTGGGCTGGTTGGCTATTTCTCTGAGCCTGCTCGCCTTCTTTTTCTCTGGCAATCTCAGCTTGCTGTGGCCTGCCCTAATTGGTCTTTTCATCTTGCGCAATGCCGGGGCCTATACCCGCATGAACGATTTGCAAGAGGGCTTAGGCAAGCTCAAGGCCAGCGATGCCACTATCCGCGACTTTCGCGTGCTGGATGCCGAGATGTCTTTGCGAGAGTTTGCCGATGAGTGCCTGCTGCAAGATAAGCAGTCGGCCCCCGTATACTTTGCGGCCTCAGACGGACGCTATCGGGGTTTGGTCTCGCTGGATGACTTGCGGCAGGTAGAGCGCAGCCAGTGGGAAACGCGCAGTCTACACAGCATTGCCCGCCCGCTGCTAGAAATTCCTCATGTCGGTGAAGAGACCTCTCTGATAGATGCGATTAAGCTGATGGAGCAGCAGCAGCTAGACCGGTTAACCGTGCTGACGCCTGCTGACGCAGTTGCTGGCACTTTAGATCGCGGTGAGATTGTGCGGGCGCTGGCAAAGCAGCTCAAGTTCCCTATTTCTGAAGCGATTATTCAGAAGATTAAGCAGGAAGGGGCCTATCCATCTGGGTTGCAGTTGGGCGCGATCGCTCAATCCACCGAGCAGGCTTAAAGTAGGAAACGCTGCTTGACCCAAGCGTGGGCGGGAGAAATCTAGATGACGGTCACTACCCAAAAATTTACCTTTGAGGAGTATCTCGCCTACGAAGACGGCACTGATACCCGCTATGAGCTGGTTGATGGAGACCTGAAAGCGATGAGCGTAGGGACAGGCATACATGCGCTCATCATTGATTTCTTAGCTGAGCAGTTCAGGTTAGTACTTTCTGAACTAGGTGAACCTCACAAGGCGATGTCTGGTTCCATTGGGGTGCGATCGCCCCGAGGCAGGCGTCAAAACACGTCGCGCATTCCTGATATCACCATTTTGCCGCTGGCTCAGGTCAGATCAATGATCGGCAGGGAAGCCGTCATCGACTTGAACGAGCCCCCGCCGCTGCTAGTGGTTGAGGTGGTCAGCCCTTCTACCAAAACTGAGGACTATCGGGCCAAACGTGCAGAGTACGACATTCTTGAAATTCCGGAATATTGGATTGTCGATCCGTTAAGTGAACAAATTACGATCTTCGTCGCAGAAGACGGCCTGTATACCCCTCGCGAATTTCGCGGAGAAGAGAGAATTCAGTCACTTACCTTCCGCAGCCTTAGTTTGACAGCCGCTCAAGTGCTGGCAGGTGGCCTGTAAATGCAGCTTGCCTCTCTGTGTCGGTGAGTGGCTGCACTGCAAAAGAGACATCAAACATCTCTTGAGCTGACTGTGCCAAAACATGCTCAATCTTATCTATCCCCCCTGCTGTGAGGACTGATGTTGGGAGATCTGACAGCTCCTTTTCACCAAATACCCGCTCAAACAGGTCGCTGTCCGGGCTGAGGCGCATAGATCCGTGCTGTAGGACGCAGCCGTCTCGATAGACCTGAGCGCTGCCAATCAGCTTGTAGCCATCATTCATTACTAAGTCGGCGGCGGTGGCGGTGCCAAAGCAGTTAGGATTGTGAATGTAGCCCCGTCCGGCTGCGCCAAAAGTCAGTTCTATCCCCAAAGCACGCCAGCCTTCGATTAAAAACTGACAGAGCTGCTGGTAAATGTCTCGGCGCGATCCGCTCAAACCTGATGTAATCAGCGCGTAGGTAAGATCGCCCTGATGCAGCACGGCACGGCCCCCGGTAGGCCGACGAACGAGGTCAATCGGTTGGCCCTGCCATTGCAGAGTGTTCCAGAAGTGGGGAAACTGGCGCTGGTGGTAGCCGAGAGAGAGAGTGGGCGATCGCCACGTATAAAACCGCAAACACGACGGCTGCAACCCCTTCACATGCTGATCGAGCAGCCAGCTATCAATCGCCATTTGCTCAGCGCCAGTGCCTTCATAAACCGGAATCAAGCGCCAGGAGTCAGGCATCGTTAGGTAGAGGTTTGTCCAGGCGTTTTAGGAGCGATCGCACCAGCCAAACAAAGAGAATCGCTTCTAGCACACCTGACGCTATCGAGTAGAAAGGGTAATAGCTAGGGCTGACCTGAGGCAAAATCACCACTGGAAATGCGACGCTCGCCACAACGTATATGCCATAGACCAGTGGCGCTAGCTTATGGGTGCGAACATATGCCCAGACTAAACAGCCAACTTTTGCCAGGAGACAGGCAGCGCCCAAAACCAGCGCAGCATAGGTAGTTATAAAATCCATAAAGCAACGGGTTAGATATCAAGAGCGGTTAGGTTGCCGGATAATCCTTCAGCAGCACCTCGTCGTTTTCATCGGCAATTGAAGCCACAATTGTCATCAGCCGAGAAATTTCGCTCGCGTTAATATCTTTGAGCGTGCGCGAAGCAAACACCACCACACTTTGATCAAGCAAACCAAAACAAGCTTCAAAGGTGCCGCCACAGTTTAGCTCTAGCAGGCGGCGCATCATCCCCGCTTCATCTTGCACGGGCAGCTTGTGTACCGGCGACCAAGTTGTCAGCGTATCGTCATCGGTTTCACCTGTAAGCTGCACAAACACATCCACCGTGCCGTACTTAAACTTCCACAGGTAGCCATCTTCTGAATGATTGACCATCGCAGTCCCTTCTTGCTCCAGGCTAGAAATGACCGTTTCGATCACTTCTACATAGCCAGCAGTAATTGAGGTTTCGCTATCTTCATCTGAAAAAGTCGAAAAAGCTGGAGCGGTCGGTGCGTCAGTTGTCATAGCGGTCATTCACATAAGAAATAAACAGAATACCCCAACTCTATCGCTGGTTTTCGCAAAAGGAAAGTCCGTATCAAAGCAGCCGCACTTTACTTAGTTAGTCGTTGATTAGTTAGTCGTTGATTAGTTAGTCGTTGATTAGCAGTGGGCAAATCAGTAGTTGGCAAACCCAGGCTGATGGCGAATCAGGCTCAAAAACTCTTCTCGGGCTTTAGCATCTTCATCAAACACGCCCACCATAGCACTGGTCACTGTCCAAGACCCTGGCTTTTGCACGCCGCGCATAGCCATACACATATGACTTGCTTCCATCACCACCGCCACGCCTAGCGGGTCGAGGATTTCTTGAACCGCTTCTGCAATCTGGCGGTTGAGCCGCTCCTGCACCTGCAAACGGCGAGCATACATCTCGACAATTCGCGCTAGCTTACTGAGCCCCACCACCCGCTGATTGGGAATGTACGCCACATGAGCGCGGCCCATAAAGGGCAGCATATGATGCTCGCACAGGCTGAAAAAGTTAATATCGCGCACCAGCACCATTTCGTTGTGCCCTTCGTCAAAAATGGCGTCATTGACGATGGTTTCTAAAGACTGAGAATAGCCCTGAGTCAAAAAACGCATGGCTTCAGCTACCCGATAGGGCGTTTTGAGTAAGCCTTCACGATCAGGGTCTTCACCGACAGAGATCAGCATGGTGCGGACTGCCTCCATCATCGGGCTACTCACCTGGGTAGGATCTGGTGTGGCAGAATGCGGCTGGCCCTGTTTGGGGCCATGTTTGGTTTGACGGTCGGGGCGTACCTGGCCTTTGGGTTTGCTGCTGCCGAACGCGCCATTGCTCAAGTCTGGGCCATTGGCGGCAGGTTCCCCATCAGAGATTGTCATCGGTGCTTCCTAAAAATCAAAAAAAGTAGCAGGCGGCCTCTGGCGGGCGGCCTTTGGGAGATTGTTTGCTGAGCTCCGCTCAGAGCTGGCAGCGGGCGAAGGTTGGTTGCTAGGAGGGGGCTAAAAGTTAGCTGCTAAATACGCCAATTTGCCGAAACTTGTCATAGCGCAGCGCGCGTCTTTGCTCAGGCGGCATTTCTAGGAGCACATTTAAGTTTTGCGAGAGCGCTTGCTGTAGGGTATTTGCCGCCTCAATCGGGGCCGCATGAGCCCCGCCAATCGGTTCGGGCAGCAGCTGGTCTAAGATGCCTAGCTTTTTTAAGTCCCAAGCGGTTACCTTCAGCGCTTCTGCCGCCTGAGGAGCGCGGGCAGCGTCTTTCCACAAGATAGAGGCGCAGGCTTCGGGGCTGGCCACGTAGTAAACCGAATGCTCAAACATCATCAGCCGGTCGCCGACGCCGATGCCCAGAGCCCCGCCCGAGCCGCCTTCACCAATCACTGTGCAGATAATTGGCACATCTAGGCTAAACATTTCTCGGAGGTTGTAGGCGATCGCTTCTCCTTGACCCATCTCCTCCGCTTCAAACCCAGGCCAGGCTCCTGGCGTGTCAATAAAAGTCATGATCGGCATGTCAAACCGATTGGCATGTTCCATCAGCCGCATGGCCTTGCGGTAGCCACCGGGCACGGGCATACCAAAGTTACGGGCGACGTTGTCTTTAGTGTCTCTACCCTTTTGATGGCCTAGCATCATCACTGGCCTGCCTTCAAATCGAGCAATGCCGCCGACCAGCGCCAGATCGTCTTTCCCGGAGCGGCGATCGCCGTGCAGCTCTACCCACTCGTCACTAATCGCCTGAATGTAGTCCAGCGTGCTGGGCCGACGCGGATGACGCGCCACCTGAATCCGCTGTGAAGGTGACAGGCTCGTAAAAATTTCCTGACGCAGTTGCTGAGCCCGAGACTCTAGCTGATAGATCTGGTCAGAGACATCTACATCGTTATCTTCAGCCAGTTCGCGAATTTGGACGATGCGCGACTCTAGCTCGGCCAGCGGCTTCTCAAAATCCAGCAGAATTGGCCTACGTTCGGTCGTTGCCATGAGGAGAGCAAACTCAGTGATAATGAAACTAGGTTACCGCAATTGTTGGCCCCAAAGATTGATCGGGGAGCGGCCAGAGATTCGCCAGAAATTTGCGAAAGACTGGCCAGCGCTTGACAAGTAGTAGCCTCTAGGGCGGCTTGCACCTATGTCAGCAGCGGCCTGAACCCGTGTCGTCGCGAGGCTTCACCAATGAGATCCATCTTTTCTAAGGTGATCTGGTTGCGGCCCCAAGAGAAATTTGTATGCAGTTTCTCAAATTCCAACAGCATCGATTCGGCAAAGCAGGCAAAGAGCTGACGCCCCGGCACATCCATATTCACAATATTCATGATGTGCCAGTCAATGTCTAAGACATGTTCGACAATGCCCCCTTTGAGCACGTGAATGCCCGGATGATTAAAGGTGACATCAATGTTTTTAGGATAGCCGCCGTCTACCATCAGGCAGGGTTGTTTGAGCGTTGTCAGGTCAACCTCCATGCCTTTGGGCATACTGGCTACCCAGACGACGACATCGGCCTGAGGCAGCGCTTCCTCTAGCGGCACTACTCGGCCAAACTTAAGCTCTGCCTGGAGATTATTTAACCGCTCCTGATTACGAGCTACCAGCAATAGCTCTTTGACTTCGGTGCGAGCGGTTAACCAGCGGCAGACGGCGCTGCCAATGTCACCGGTAGCACCGCAGACTGCTACGGTCGCGTTAGCTAGATCAATGCCGCGATTGGGGGCAGCTTCTTCTACCTGCTTGCAGATCACGTAGGCGGTGTGGGTGTTGCCAGTGGTGAATTTTTTGAAGTCTAGATCTAAGTTGCGCACGCGCTTCATCTGATCGAGCTTGAAATTTTCAAAGATGATCGACGAAAACCCGCCTAGCGCGGTGATGTTGATGCCGTTCTTTTGGGCGTGGGCCATGGCATTGAGAATTTTGCGTGTAGCGGCCTTGATGCGCCGGTTGGCTAGCATTTCTGGTAAAAAGCACGACTCGACGTATTTCCCTTCAATGGTTTGGCCGGTGGCACTGGTCACTTTAAAGTGATCGACGATCTGCGGCGGGGCGCTGCACCAAAAATCTAAGTCTTGTTCTGCGTATTCGGGATACCCCAAATCTGTGAGCGACGGACTTGGCGTGTTCTAGGCTGGTGAGATGACCAATTAAACCAAACATTCGGGGTTACTAACGTTTTAGCGATGAAGGGAACTAGATAGAAAATTGATAATGGAGAAGGAAAAGGAAGAAGGCGGCGATCGCCTGACGAGTCCGGCATCGGCGCTTAAGCGCTCAATCAGATACTCGACGCTGCTCCTACCGAGTCAGCAGGAGCAGCCATCAGTTTGCGCCAGTCAGAAGACTAACTAAAAGCAATCGCAAAGCGTAAACGCGCTAGGCAGTTGCTAAGCCCTGAGCTGAAAGCTTCATGACTTCGCGGCTAGTAAAGCCAATGTTAGCCAGGGCTTCGCCGTAGGTAATCATGAAGTCTTCGACGAGGGCGTCTTTTTCCATGCCGAGGACGGCGGCGTCGGCTTCTACTTCGTTGAGCATCTTCCAAACCAGCGGCAGGTTGGCTCTGTTCGCTGCCTCTAGTCCGGCTTTTGCCGTTTCAAAGTTAGCTTTGAGCCATTCTTCGCCGAAGTTGAGGTGCAGATACTCGTCTTTGACCACGTTTTCGGTGATTTTGCGGGCAAAGTCGTCAGCGACCGGAATATAGATGTTGTAGGCAGCGATCGCAAACGTCTCAATAATCAAAGACTGAATCAGCAGGCAGGTAATAATATCGCCTTCAGCCAGCGCCGTCTGAAAATTATCGTGCAGCGGTGCGAAAAACGTCTTGGCAAATGGCATATCGGCGGTGACGTTCAGGTTTTTGCCGCAGGCTTGAAAGCCTTTCATATGGCGTTTTTCCATCCGAGCCAGCTTGATTAGCTCATCCTTTTGGCCACTGAGGTGCTCCGCTAACTTTATGTAGTTGTCGTTAGCTTCCAGCTCACCTTCAATCACAATTGCGTTGATACGACTGTAGGCGTCTTTGTAGGTTTCACTCTGGAAGTCCATCACTGGGCTGGCTTCAAGGGTTGGCATAACTGTACTATTCCTAGATTACGGTAAACTAGCTCGGCTATTAACAGCTCTGACGACAGCCGGGGGGCGATCGGTTCGAGGTCTTAATAGTTCTTACCAATTTTTCTTTCTTATAGCGTATCAGAATCATCCTGAGAAAGGTGCAGGCGTGCCAGTAAATCAACCGGTGAGCGCTGTCAACAATAATTGGTTAATCCCGTCTACTTGCGCTGTAGAAAGGTTCAGGCGAGTATATGGAAAATAGTTGATGTGTCAAAATCTTCCTATTGACACATTCGCCTCAAGCGCATTTCTCAAGCGCATTTAAAGTGCGCCTGAATCGCTTAGCGAGCCGGTTCATCTGGCGTTTTGTCGATCATTTCATCGGGCAGCATCTGTAGCCTTATCTGCCGGGCGATCGCACTGTCAGTGGCCCCGAGCTGCACTTCTATGTGCTCACTGCACAAGGGGGCCAGCGCCGCTAGCAAAGCGCGCAGATGCGGCGTACTCTCACCGCTATCTACATACACCCGGTCAGAGAGCTTGTTCATGCGCTTCCAGGCGGTGTAGAGCTTGACGGCAGCCTGCTCTACCTGAGTGGCCTGATTGACCAGGTCGGCGGCAGAATTGAGGCAGCCCGTGCGCAGAGCCTCGTCTAGCGCCAGCTCTAGGTTGACTTTTTCGGGATCGAGCGCCTGCACCTGGCTAGCAGCCGCGATGTAGCGCGAGAGGTATTTGGCCTCAGCAGTGACCTGCTTGAGTGTGTCAATATCTGGATTTTCATCGACCTCGTTGCGCAGCGTCTGCTGATGGGTGGCAGGGAGCTTTTCCATCTCCCGTACTAGCGGCGTCAGGTAGCGAGTTGGAATGCTGTTATCAGCGGCTTTTTCTCGAACTGACTGAGGAATCAGGTCAGAATTCATCGCCGTCCAGTCGTCAGAGAGGTTTCTGACCTCTTTGCGGGTGATCTGATCGCCCCGGCGAGCGGCGTCGCTAATAATCTGCTTGACCTCAGGCGAGGCTTGGGCCGTCTCTATAAAGGCGCGCTTGCTGAAGCGGTTAACGTCTTTAGTTTCGATCAGGCCGTCTTCTAGCATTTGGTCGGCGCTGTTGGCTAGATCCATCAGCACGTAAGCCTGGCTTTTGCTCACATCTTTATCTTTAAGCCAGTTGAGAAAGCCTGCGCCTTTGCTATTGCCGTTACCATTCCCGTCAGCGCTACCATTGGTCTGATTAGCCGTACTGCCCCGCTTTTCGCGATCGCGCACCACCCGCAAAATCCGCCCGCGCCAGATATCAGTTTGCAGATCAAAGCGATCGCACACCTGCCAAGCTACCTCTATCTGCTGATGAAACTCATAGTCAGAGAGGCTGCTTTCAACTTCGGGCACCGAGACCTCTAGCTCGACCGTTTGGTCTGACCCAGAAATATCCGCAGTGAACTGCTTAGCTGTCATCTAAAACCTGGCGACAAGGGGCCGAATTATTATGCCACAGCCCCTTTCCCCTTTCCCCTGCCCTTGCCTGCCGATCAAGCCGACCCAGCCAGCATAAACAAACGAGTTAACACCCACACCGACAGCGTCGCCGCCCCCAAAATCAGTGCCAACAGCCCCACCACAATCACCACCGCAAACAGCTGGTCAGCCGCGCGGCTCGGCGTCGGGTCGGCAAGGTGCTTTTCTAGCAGCGCCACGTTTTGGCTATTGGCCTTCCAGGTGACATCAAAGAAATCGCCAATAATCGGAATAGTGCCCGTCAGCGTATCGAGCAAAATATTGAACCCCATCCGCCCTAACGTTGCGGCAGGTAGGCCCATTTTGGCTCCTTCAAACACGATGTACACGCTCATCAGCCCGGTGACGATATCGCCACCGCCTGGCAAGATGCCCAAAATCGGATCGAGGCCGATGCGAAAATCAGATCCAGGAATGGCGATCGCATTGTCTAGCAAATGGCTAATTTGTCGTAGGCGTTTGAGCGTAGCCGAGGGCACAGTCGAAGAGACACGAGGCGTTGTTGAAGGGCGAGGCATAGGGCATCACGGCTAACTACAAAGATCTTAAACGATGGTCGGTCGCTGTTTTGATACGCTGTTTTATAAGAGGCCCCCTGTATTCTTTGCCACCTTTTCGTGCGGCCTTTGAATCTATATCTTTAGAAACGTCATGGTAGAACCGACCACGCAGACCTGTCCGATTTGTAGCGTAAAAATTATCACCGGGGCCGCTGGGGGCGATCGCGTGATCTTTTCCTCTGGGCCACAGGGGAGCCGGTCTAAGCTCTGGGCCAGAGTTTGTCAGTTTAATCAAAAACCAGGCTGCATCAACGAGCAGGGCAAAAACGCAGCGATCAGTGCTGAAGACTATTACAAACCCGATACGCCCGTCGATACGCCTGATAGTGACGCCTGATTATGAGGTAGGGCATAATACGGACGACATCGGCACGTTTGCGTGACGCTATTAGTAACCGTCTACTCCATCTGCAAGCTTTCTATTTCGTCTCACCTTATCTAAATACCGATTCTATGAAACCCGTCAGATTTTTATCACTCCTAGTTCCCGCTACGTTGCTCACCCTGGGTCTGGGCGCTGGCCACGCCGCCGCTCAGCTCTACAACCCCATGCCCCTAGGGCCTAACGAGGTCAACGATTCGCTCTCTCCAGAAGACATTCCGACCGGCTTTGGCGGCTTTGCCAAAGACTACGTCGTCAATCTCGAAGCAGGCGATCAGATCACCATTGACGCCATCTCCAACGAATTTGACACCTTAGTCACGCTAATGGATGCCAATGGCGTCACCGTCAGCGAAAATGACGACGGCCCTGACGGCAGCACCAACTCTTTGCTGTTTGCCCGCATCAGCGAATCTGGCAAATACACCGTGCGCGTCCGGTCTTACGCTGGCGAAGGAGCGGGGCCTTTTTCGCTCAAGCTAGCTCGTTTACGTCCTATCTAGCCTTTGGTCTCGACCGGCAGCGCCGAGTGCTGAGGGTGACGCATCGGAATCTGGAGCTAACGCCCCGCCGAACTCGCCCTCTAAAAAAGTTTCTTGCAGGTGTCCCCCTATTTTGTTACTTTGGTTAGGCGCAAAAAACGCACCGACCGCTGACTACTGTAGAATCAACAGTCTGCTTGCTTGAGTAGAGCAGAGATTTTAAAAGTAACCGTCGTTGGTTTAGATAAGCCGGGATAGCTCAGCTGGTAGAGCAGTGGACTGAAAATCCTCGTGTCGGCGGTTCAAGTCCGCCTCCTGGCATCTGTATAGCCAAAAAATGTATGGCTGATAAAAGCCCTAAACTGATCAGGTTTAGGGCTTTGTTTTAGCGATAACCCGCAAGATACAGTCGAATCGGCGGCCAAGACAAAATTTTGCAGAAACGATGAATTGCTGACTATAGCCTCTGTCGAGTTGCTTAGGACACTTTTGTCGGCTGAAACCGCTAGAGAACAGCAGGCAACTCGACTAGCAGATGTCTTAATGCATCAGGACATCTGCTATGTCAGGTGACAGTGGAGTATGCAAGTTTGACATGGAAAGCCACAAACCAACTTACAGAAAATAGCTTGCAGAAAGTAGAGATGTTCCCCTGTTGTGTAGAGAGCTTTGGCCCTTCTTAAGGCATACGCTGTTACTTACACACAAAGTAATATAGACAGCGAGCAACCGGTATGAAAGACATTACCCAAAAGATAAAATACGCTTTTGCTAGCATTGGCGCTTTAGTGGCTCTCTTGATAGTTTGGGGACTGCTCGAACCGCGCTTTCTCAATACAGAGAAGGAAATTGCTAAAATTCCCAACCTACCCGCTGCCTGGGAAGGCAAGCAAATAGGCCAGCTCTCAGATTTTCAAGTGGGCATGTGGGCCGGCAATCCTGGTACGGCTCGCCGCAGCGTGGAGCAAATGATTGAAGCGAGCCCTGCTGCTGTTTTCATTAGCGGCGACTTTATCTATCACGCTGAGCCTGCGCCCAAGGCCGAAATTGAAAAAGCAGTCGGCATCGTGAAGCCTTTAGTAGATGCAGGTATTCCTACTTATGCAGTGCTAGGCAACCACGACTACGGTATGAGCAGTAAAAAAGCCGAACCTGGAACGCAGTTAGCCAGTAGCTTGGAGTCGGCGCTAAAAGCAGCCGGTATTATAGTGCTTGAAAATGAATCCGTCGCCATGCAGCTAACCGATAGCAGCGATCCGCTGTATTTGGCCGCTGTCGATTCACTTTGGGCAAACCAAGACAACGTAGAAGCTGCTTTAGCTGATATTCCAGCAGGCAGCCCAAGGGTTGCCCTGATGCACAATCCAGACGATTTCGAATACTTTCCTGAAAATACGGCTCCGCTAGCCTTGGCTGGCCATACTCACGGCGGGCAAATTCGCCTCCCTAATTCTCCCCAATGGTCTTGGCTACGCTTCACCCAGGATGACAAAGTCTATGCTGACGGCTGGGTAGAAAACAGCTACGGCAAACCAGGCAACAATCTCTATGTCAACGTCGGTATCGGCATGAGCATTGTGCCGATACGCCTATTTTGTCCGCCGGAGATGACGCTCTTTACACTTGAAAGCTGAAGCATAGTTGAAGGCTGAAGCACAGTTGAAAGCTGAGGCATAGTCACACTAAGCGCAACATAGTTTTTTAGATCAAAAGCGCCCGTCTGAGCTACTTTAGACGGGCGCTTTTGATCAAAGATGTCAGAGATCAAAGATGTCAGACAAGGCCCCATGGATTAGTGATTGGAAGCAACTTGTCTGACTTCTGATCAGCTAAACTACATCGCGGAAGGGTAGACACCGTCTGCAACAAATACAGGTTTTTCGGTATACTCTGCCTCAATTTGCTTTTGGACGGAAAGATCCCAGTCCAAATTGTAATCGGTGTCAAACTCAGTTTTTACGTATGGGCGCAAAATGCCTGTGACAGTGACCTTTTCTCCATCTTGCGTCTCAGGGGTGATGCCCTGCGCAACAACCAGCAGATCTTCGCTGCCAAACAGTTCTTCTTCGTCTAGGGTAAACGTGGTGGGTGAAAGCTTGTCTTCGACTTCGCCCGCAACTGCGATTCTCTGGTTGTAATATTTTTCTGGGTTACTCGTCAGATCGCCTGGATCAGGAGACAGGGCGATGGACTGAGCCACAATGACAGGCCGATCTTCATAGTCAGCGTACAGAGTCGGATCTAGATCTAGACCGTACTCTGTCTCAAAATCAGCGATTACGAGCTGCTGCACTTCGCCAGTTACCTGCACCTCGGTGTCGTCGCCCTCGGTCAGTACGAAAGGTTCGCCAGAAGCGTTGATTACCAATATATCTTCGCCCCCGAACAGCTGATCGTCTTCAAGTAAGAATGACGTATCGTCAACAGTTTCCTCGACTTCTGCCCGAAGCGATACCGTCTGGCCAATCAGACCTTCTGCTCCTCCCGATAGCTCCTCAGTTGTTACGTTTTCGGTAGCCTCCTCTGAAGTAGTGGTTTCCGATGGTGTCTCCGCGCAGGCAGAGACAACTGTCAGCGAAGTCGCTATCAGTAGGCCCGTTAAAGGCTTGCGATAGCGGGTGATAATTGTCAGGGGATTTTCCATTTCAGTTTCTTTTCATAATGTTTGCCTTTCTAAAGGTATCGAATGGTGTCGTACTTATTCTTCCATCAACGGGCGGAATAAGTGCGATATAGAAAAGATGAACCCTGCGCCTATTGACTGAATCTACTTAAAGACACAACAGACAATACTCTGCTGTGACAGGACCAGCTATTCTCCTTCTTCTCGGAGCTTGCGCAGCGCGATTCTCTTGGCAATACACTCAACGCAGAGATAGAGCGATCGCAACAACTCCGAATCTTCTTCATACCCAGCAGGTACCAAATTAGAAAGCTTTTGAGCGGTAGTAATGCTTTCTACGCTTTTCCAGTCTTTGGCACTGTGACCCTCATGGTAGATGCCAATAGACATGCCGCCATACTGACCCATTACATCGAAGCAAGGAACATCAGAAGTCCCATCCCCTACATAAATCAACTGATCTAAAGGAATATACAAATTTTCTGGATCAGAGCCTTGATAGTTATAAATTAGGTCTTTTTCATTCTCAGCCTCTTCGATGCCCTGAGAAATATAGTACAGATAGCGCGTTTTCTCAGTATGGGTCATCTGCTTTTTCAAAAATTCAATTCCACCAGACTCGTCATAGTAAAATTCGCAACCCCACATCTGCCTGAAGTCTTTTGCGATGGGAGTATTGCGGGAAATATCAAGAAATCCCCCAGAGATTAGATAGAACTCAAGCTCAATGCCGTCGTCTATCTTGTGAATTTTCTGCTGTAGCCGACTAAATAGCTGATCTGTGCCCTGATAGAGCGCTATGTTTTGGCCAACTTCAGCAAGCTTACTCTGTGTGATCTTACGATCTAGATCTAATTGTTTAGACGCTTTGATTAAGCAATAAGCTCTAGCTATAGCAACCGCCATATAGGTTCGTACGTCATCTAAAGGAAAGTCGAGCAAATCCCGAAAACCGGTGCCGAAACCCTATAGTAACGACCTACGCCTCAAAGTCGTCGAAGCCATTGTCCTGAATGGGATGAAGCGCTGCGAAGCCAGCGAACAGTTCAACATCAGTCGGAGTACGATTTACGACTGGCTCAAACGCCACGAGGAAACAGGTAGTATCTCAGCGAGCCATCACAATCACAGCGGTCATAGCCACAAAATTACTGATTGGCAGCAATTTGAAGCGTTTGTCCGCGAACATGCTGACAAAACCCAGAAAGAGATGGCCGAGTTATGGCCAGACAAAATCAGCGACCGCACTATCAGTCGGGCGCTGAAAAAGATTAACTTCACGCGAAAAAAAAGACCTACGGGTACAAAGAACGCAATGAGCAAGCGCGATCGCTTTTTCTAGAACAGTTAGCAACTATTGAGGCTAAGCAAATTGTCTATGCCGATGAGTCAGGCATGGACAGTCGTGACGATTATCCCTATGGCTACAGCCCAAAGGGGAAGCGGTTGGAGGCGTTGAAGTCAGGGACTCGCGAGGGGCGCATCAACATGATTGCGGCATTGTGCAACCAGCAGTTGCTAGCCCCGTTCACCATAGAAGGTGCCTGCAACCGCGTTGTCTTTGAGACTTGGCTGGAGACTTGTTTAATCCCTGAACTCAAGCCAGGCCAAAAGCTGGTGATTGACAATGCGACTTTTCACAAGGGTGGACGCATTCAAGCACTCGTAGAAGCTGCTGGCTGTGAGATTTGGTATTTGCCTGCGTATTCGCCAGATTTCAACAAAATTGAGCAGCAGTGGTCAGCGCTTAAAAGTCGAATCCGAAAGCAACTAGACCAGTTGCCGACACTACGGGATGCGATTGAGCATGTGCTCCGGCTAGCGTCTTGACCTATATGGCGACCGCTATAAATACTTCTCCCAACCTTGATCTACCAAAGACTGGACGCGGTTTTTGAACTCGTCTACGTCAAGCCCGCAGTCTTCGAGCAAAGCGGCAAAGCTGTCTCTAGGCGTTAATGTCTCATCAAAATCGAAAACAACTGCAATTCGGCTAGCCGTTACCCGAGTAACTTTTCCCATATTCTCTATCTCCAAACTAAACGGCGACGAATAGAACCCTCAACGCTGCTATTCAACCATTTCGTGAAGAAAAACTCTACCTGCTGTCAAAAATTAGGCAGCTATTCACTCGGCTTGGTCTGTTAGTTGCTTCCTTAGCGGCTCTAGCAGACGGTCTAGTCTAGGACTATAAATGCTCGCAGGAAAAAGATCGCTAAAAAACTGCGTCATCAGCACATTTTCTAGTCGGGGAAAAAAGTCGCTGGGCAGCGGGCCATCAATATGACGGCTGAGCACGCCAAACCCTAGTCGCTGATTTCTTTGCGATCGCACCGGGGCCATCTCTGTCAGCCACTGATGAAAGCTAGCTGACTGGTCGGCACTTTGCACAATTTCTGAGTTTATCTGCGCCAGATCGCTGTCTAAATAGGCATACTCCGCAGGATTTGACAGCAACAGCGCTCTGTAAAACGCAGATTCTCTTGTTTTTGGGTCTAGCCACCCGGCAGCGGCGACTTCGGCAGGTGATGAAGACTGCGCTGAGAGAGTGGTGAGCTTTTCCGTTGCTAGAGAGAGCATTAGAGTATTGAGCGGGTTAGACGTATGACTAAAATCGGCCCTGGCTTGGTCAAAGTCGCCTTTCCACCAGTGCAATCCGCCTCGACTCTGATAAAAGTAGGGCTTTAGCTCGGCAGAGGACTCGTCTATAAAGCGCGTACAGGCTTGTTCAAATGCTGAGAGAACTTGAGGAAAGATGCCTTCTAGCTCGGGCGATCGCCAGATCGGGCTAGTCAACAGCAGCGGATTGCGAACTAGCTCTAGCGTCATCGCTGTTATAGCCAGATCTAATTGGCTGCTCTGTAACAGCCCGTAGCCTAAAGCAAAAAAGCTCCCCTTTTTACTGGGAACTAGCTGAGCGGCGTGAGAAAAAGCGGTGACGGCCTGGTTGGGCTGGGTATTGACCAGTAGCCAGCCTAGATTAGAATAGCCAAACTCCTGATAGGGTGAAATGGCGATCGCCTTCTCCAACCATTCAGTACTGAGCGCTTGCAGAGCCTGCCTCTGCCGCGCATCTGAGGCAAGATAGGCCCGCTCTCCCAAGTTCCAGCCCAGCTGATAAGGGTAGTAAGGTTCCCACGGAGCCAATCGATGAGCGCCTTCTAGCTGGCTAACAAAGCCCGCTATGTCTGCTTGCGCTAGTCTGGTAAAGCCCTGGCTAGAGAGCATCCAGGCCCGGTGAATGGGATACAGCCAAACAGCCACAATAATCAAAAGACTGATACTCAGAACTGAAACCGGCAGCCGCCTGACTGTGAAACTCGGCTGCGCTTTGAGTTCTGCCTTTAAATGAAAAGCTAGTACTGAGATAAACACGACCAGGGTGCCGCTGATACAGAGATTATCTAGCTGATAATCGCTCAGGCTAAACACGCTGTATCCTAGCAGGCCGCTCCACAAACTCGCTGCCAGCACAAAAGTGTCGGGAAAATACTGCTCTCTGCGAAACCAGCGCCAGCTGAGATAGGCTAACCCACAGAAACTAACCAAAGCTAAAAGACTGCCGGTTAGCCCTAGCTCAGCCCAGATCTGGGCTGGTGTGCTGTGTAGCTGATAGGCAAGCTCGGCTGACTGCCCCGCCCACTCAGGCAAATATTTTTGATAGAGCAGCGCTACGTTGCCTAGACCCGCGCCAAACAGCCAGTGATCTCTTCCGATCAGCCAGCCTGTTGTATTGGTGACAACTCGGTAAGCAATTTCGTTGTTGTTGCTGCCTGTAAACGCAGAGAGCAGCAAAGCCCGCAGCCGGTCATTGCCCCAGATCCAAAACAAAAGCCCGCCCGTACAAGTGAGCGCCACAATCCCGAGTAGCTTTCTACGCTGCGGGTAGTGCCAAACAAAGATGATGCAAAATGCCGCCGCGCTAGTCAGCAGGCCAAACCAGCTACCGCGAGAAGCTGTTGTGTATAGACAGACTAGGCTGATGAGAAAGCCCGCTCCCCATAAAATACGCTGCTGGCCTTTGTGCAAAATGCTCAGCCCCAACAGCAGCGGCAAAGACAAAATAAGATAGCCTGCCACGTAGTTTTGGTGGCCAATCGGATACCAATTGCGTAAGCTGACAATTTGCCAGTCAAAGCTTCTGGAGATGCCGTAGCTTTTGAGAGTCGCCAGCGTAGTGAGATAAGGCAGCGCTGTTTGCACGCTCCACAAGAGGAGGCTCAAGGCGGCAAACGCGATGACTAGCGCTCCTTGCAGGTGAAGCAGCTGGCTGACACGGGTAGCAGTGGTGAGCCATTGGGTGAGGGCATATAGGATGGCGATCGCACACACCGCCGCCCAAGCATACCAACCCGCCTGATGAACAAACTGGGCAAAGCCTACATTCAGTCCCAAGCACAGCAGCCAGCCGCCGACTAGCCAATCTAGTTTGTTGCCAAGCCCAATTAAAGACTTTTGCCGCCATAGCTGAACTATGAGCAATATTGGGCCTAGCCCTAGACCGAGCTGCCATCCCAGCACCCAGGGCCACTTTACCGTTAGGCTGTTGCTATTGGGCAATAGTGTGAACAAGCCGTAGAAAATAAATAGGCTGACACTTCCTATCTGAGAAAGAAAACGCCCACGATCTAGAGAACGATTGCTCAACAACATGATCACTTTGCTACAGGTTAAATTCGGCCAGCTTACGCAGATTTAATCGGTCGCGTTAGCCGTTTATGCGCTGGGAAGCTGAAAGCCGGTCTCGCTGAGCGGCGGTAGAGACAGCTCTTCTGTCTTGACTGCCGATATTGTTTGATCGAGCTGTGGGAAGACGATTGGCGATTCTTCGAACAGGCCCAGCAGTTCTGCAAAGAAGCTTATGTTCAGCTCTCCAGGATATAAAATCTGTTTTACATTATTAGCTGACAAGTTGCGATAGGCAAAGCCAACCCCATATCTAAGGCGCGGCGATCGCGGGTTTAAAACCGAATTTATCCAAGTGTGAATGTCTCGGTTTTGACTGATATGTTCAACTAAGAGCTTCTTCTCTGCTGGAGTGCCCTCAAAGTCTTGCAGGTAGCTTTCTAGATATTTTTCGGGCGCTAGCCATGCCCTTAAGAGTCTCAGGCTAGCGTCGTTTTTATCTAGCTTTAGCTGTTGCTCTACAGTGCTTAGCGCCTTCTGAGGCTGATCTTCAGCTTCTAGTATAGCCTGTGCTAAAGGGCGCAGCTTTGATTTATCGACGCTATCTGACACTCCAGCTGGCGATCGCTGATGCCACCAGCTGATCATTGCGATCTGCTCATTTAGCCAGGCGTATTCTGTGGCGGCAGGGTTTGTCTGAGAGAGCGTTTGGCGATCGCGCTTTAGTGTTTCATCTAAGACCGCTGGCAATAGCTGCGCAAAGGGCTCCGCTGCCCAAATATCAGCAATCAAAAAATTAGGATTGGCCATTCCTTCTAGCGAAAGGGCGGCGATCGCCTGATCGACTTTGTTTTGCTGCAAATAAGCTGAGGCCAGCGTGTAATAGGTATAGTTAAAATTGCGTGGAGAAAGCTGCGCAGCTCTCTGAGCGTAGAATTCTGCTCTTTTAGGTTCGCTGCTTTCGAGATATAAGACCGCCAAATTTTGGTTGAGCCAGGTGTCGTTAGGCGCAGCTTCTAGCGCTGACTCTAAATATTTAATGGCCGATTGGGTTAGAGAGATCTGATCGGCTTGGTTAGCAGCGCCTGCTTTGAGCAAAATCAGCTGTTCGGCAGCGAGGGCCGGATAAGTCGGATCCCAAGCGACCAAACTGCCTGCCTTGAACCATTTGGCATCGGCCTCGACCAAATTGCGAGCCTCTATATTTTTAATGGCAGCGCTACTGAGATATAGCCCCGCATCCGCTCTAATCCACAGCTGAAAGCTCGCGCATAGAAATGCCAGTACGCCCAGGCTCAGCCAGCGGCGGCTCTGACGAGAAAGCGTGGCTGAGTTGACTAGGGCAGCTTGGTCTATATAGATATCGCCTAGATTGATCAGCAGCGCAGTCGCAATCAACAAAGTGCTGCTGATCCCGATGTTTTCTAGCTGATAGTCGGTCAGGCTAGAAACGCCATAGCCCAGATAGCTCGCGCAAATGCCGTAAAAGAGATAGCGATCAGCAGGTTTAGAGAGCTGATGATGAAGTCGGACGCTGAGTGCAAAGAGCCCCAGTAGCCAGCCACCGTAGGCAGCTAGGCCGAAAATTCCCAGCTCTACCAGGAGCTGAGCAGGTGTGTTGTGCAACTGCTGTACAAGCTCTAACCCGTTGCCAACTTCAATAGGCCGGTAAAGATTATAGACGCGAGATAGGTTGCCAGGGCCGATGCCAGTCAGCGGGTGAGCAGAAAAAATATTTTGACCCGCTTGCAGCATGAATAGGCGATCGCGCGCTGGCCCATCTGCTATCACCACCGAAGACGTTACCGAAGACGTTTGACTGAGCTGCGACGAAGCCGACACTGTAAACAGCCCTCGCATTCGCGGATTGCTAGCTGCGATCGCCAGCACCACCGCCAACCCAACGGCGCTACCCATCAGCCAGCGACGGCTAACCTGAGCGCGATGCAGCCAGAGAAAAATGGGCCCGCCCAATAGAAAAATGGTCAGAACGCCTACCATAGCCCCGCGTGAACCGCTAACATAAAGAGCGGCGGCCACCATCAAAGTCGCGACAATACCCAGCCCCCTTTTCCACCCTCGCTGCGACAAGCATAAGCTAGCGGTCATCGGCAGCAGCAGCAGCTCATACCCTCCGACAAAGTTGTGATGGCCCAGCGGCAGAGGGTTGCGCAGCGCCGCGTAAAAATCATCTGACAGCCACATATCGGGCGTGGGCCGCCAAAACGACAGACTGATGAGGCTAGTAACCACACCAGCTAGCGACAGGGAAACCCAAAGAGCCCTTCTGGAGAGCCCCTGACGCAGCCAGTTGACCAAGAGATAGAGGGCAATTACATAGTTGCCAACCAGCAGTCCGTTCCAAAGCGCAACTGCCTTAAACTCAGCGTTTATCGCCGAGATGACAGTGGCCACCAGCGCTGCGCCAATGACCCAATCTAACCCATATCCCAACAGCCGAAAGGGCACTGAAAACTGGCGAATCGCCCAAATGCTCCAAGCACCCAATAGCAAAAAGGCGGCTTGCCACAGTAAAATCCACGGCCAGCCGACCATCATGTAATAACTGTTGGGAATCCAGCTAAAGGTCAGAATACAGGCCAATCCTAAAACACCCATCCACTGGCCTTTCCACTGGCCTTTCCAGACGGTGGATGTATTTGGCTGGGTAGAGACGGCGCACCCTCTGTCAGTTCCATAGCGATTGAAAAATGGGGTTGTCGGGCTTAATATGCCCCTTTTCCCAAACAAACTATTTTGATGGTTTCGAGTAATATTTCTAGATCTAAATTGAGCGACCAGTTATCAATGTAGTGAAGATCGAGCCGGACGGCGTCGTCAAAGCTTTTGATATCTGATCGCCCTGAGATTTGCCAGAGGCCCGTGATGCCCGGCAGCACCTGATGGCGAATATGATGCCAGGGCTCAAACAGTGAGGTGTCTCGCAGCGGCAGCGGCCTTGGCCCGACCAGGCTCATTTGGCCTAGCAGCACGTTAAAAAGCTGTGGTAGCTCGTCTAAGCTGGTGCGGCGAAGAAAGTTGCCCGTAGGGGTGATACGCGGGTCGCAGGCGATTTTGAACATGACGCCGTCTGGGTTTTCGTTTTGCTGCTCTAGGCTGCTTTGTAGGTGAGTGGCATTGATGACCATTGTGCGAAATTTCCAAACGTGGAAAACTTTGCTGTGCAGGCCGGTGCGCTCTTGGCGGAAAAAGACGGGGCCGGCAGAAGAGGTTTTGATGGCGATCGCAATGACCAAAAAGAGCGGCAAGCATAGCAAAACGGCCACCGCCGCCAGCAAAAAATCAAGCCAGCGCTTAACACAGTAGTCAAACCCTCGAAAAAAAGAAGACTCAATTTTGAGTGTAGGTAAGCTCGCAAAAATCTCGGGGATGCCCCGCCGGTAGATCATCTCCCGGCTAGAGGGCAATAGCCTGAGGACAATGCCAAGGCTCCGCAGCCGCCAAAACAGACGTGAGGCGAGTTCAGCATTGGGGATATTTTCTGCCAAGACTTCTTCTGGCTGAAGCCTGACAATAGACTGGAAAATGGCAGGCGAATGGGCAGTAGAGGCGATCGCTGCGCCGACAATTCGGTAGTGCGGCTGTTTGGTAACAATTTCAGAAAGAATTTGTAACCTGTTAGCGGGAGCAATCAGAAAAACAGCCGTGGGCTTTTGCCAAGCTTCAAAGCGGTGCAGCAACAGATTGGTGACTATTCTAGCAACGACCACAATCGCAATACTACTGAACCACGCTGAAAAAAAGAGCGATCGGGGCGGGTTGAGATGCGGGTCATAAAAATAGCTCAGCAGGAGAGAAGCCAAATATACATAGCTGATGAGCTGCGCAGCTTTAGCGTAATCTTTAGCGGCGTGAGTCTGGCTATAGAGCCGGTGGTGAGCGAATAGGGCGAGCGTCGAGAGTGCAAATAGCCAAAACAGGCTAGGCAACCCCAGCCAGACCCACCAAACAAAAGAACTGGGTAGAGGAGAGTAGAACTGGTTGAGAAACTGAGCAAATTTCCAGGCGATGGCAATGGCGATCGCATCGCTAAAAACCAGCGCCAGCCCGCTTATCTGCTTCCGTGCAGGCAGCCATGTTCGCAAAGCCGTGCGTGAAGCGCGAATGTCTGACTGGGGCTTAGATTTGGGCTTGGCGGGCCGAGTTTTCATACGTCAGAGGTTGCCAAGTTACTTAGCCAACGACTTTGAGTATCTAAAGCGTTGGGCAATAGCGCTCAGATGGTGGCTAGCTATCTGCTGTGCAAACAGGCAGACAAAAGCAGCATTGGTAAGCAGATATCGAGACCAGAGTCGTCTGGGCTCTTTGGCCAAGCGAAAGCACCATTCGAGGCTGAGCCGCATCATCCAGCGAGGGGCTTGGGCAATTTCGCCGCTGTGAAACTGAAAGGCTGCGCCGACCCCGATCATCACTGCATTTAGCTTACCCAGTTGGCGATACATCCATTCTTCTTGCTTTGGACAGCCTAATCCGACGAAGACAACTGATGCCCCTGAGCGCTGGATGCGGGCGATATCGGCAGCTTCTTCTTCAGCGGTGAGGGCTCTAAAGGGCGGTGAGTGCGTCCCGGCAATACGCAAGTTAGGGAAGGTGCCATGCAGTTTTTCCGATAGGCGCTGAAGCGTTTTGGGCGTGCTGCCGTATAGATAAACGGATAGGTTGGTTTTGGCGGCGCGATCGCACCAAGCCAACATCAAGTCAGGCCCATACACTCGCGGCTGACGGCGCGCACCGAGCCAGCGCATTCCCATCACCAGCGGCATTCCATCGGGTGTGACCAGAGCGGCTTTACCTAAAATCTCACGATATTCTGAATGCCAGTAGGCCATCATCACAACGTGGACGTTGGCGGCGACAATGTAGCTAGATTGCCGGGTTTGGCTGAGGGTTTGGATGCGATCGCAAGCTTGCTCGTAAGTTGTTTGACTAACGTATGTCCGTAAGATGCGCTGCGCCATGAGCTTTCAGAATGAGTCAATGTGAGATTGCGCAGAGATCGATAAGTTTGCGCATCGACTGCCAGTCTTTTCTCAGCTTTAGTATGCCCGCAGAGACAGCAATGCAACTTGAGTAATTTTGTTAGAGATGCAGGCTCTCTAGAATTTTGCCGCCGCAGCTAGTTTTTAGGGGTTTTAGCCACTTGAGTATGCTGGGTCACAACCGGTTTTCCGGTCAAAATTTGGATGTAGGCATCTCTTGCCCGCTGCGCAATGGTGGGCCACGTATAGAGCTGTTGCACTTTGGCGTGCCCTTTTAATCCCATAGACTTTGCTAAGTCAGGATGGTCTAAAAGATCTAGTATGCGCTGAGCAATCTGGCTAGCTGCTTGCTCGATTAAAAATCCATTAATACCGTCTTCAATGACTTCTGCTACCGCTGGAATAGGGCAACCGATAACAGGCTTTTTAAACATCCAAGCTTCTGTATAAACACCGCCAAAGCTCTCTTGAGTAGAGGGTAAGCAAAGCAGACTGCACGCCGCTAAAGCGCTAGTTTTTTCTTGCAAGCTAACGCTGCCTAAGCGGTGAATGCGAGCATCAGCATTAAGGCGTAAAAATGCCTTTTCTGAGTCTTTAACGGCAGGCCCGACAAATACAAAATGCGTATTGGGATGCTTTTCCCAAACAGGCTTTGTTGCCTGCAAAAGCTGACGATAGCCTTTATATTCGTAGTGTTGACCCAAAAATAAAACAATCGGTGCGTCGCTTTCTATGCCGTATTTGGCTCGAAAAGCTTGAGCATCATACACATCTGAAATAACAGGGCCATGACCGATGACATGAATCCGCTCTGGTTTGACCTGCAAACCGATTAAAATCTGCCTTTCAGACTCAGTCAATGCAAAAATGCCGTCAGCTTGACGATATAGACTGGTATAGCATTGATATCGCCAACCCACCCATCGCGGATGATGAACGGGCGTTAAGACAAAGGGAATATCCCAGCGGCGGGCGGCTCGCAGTGAGGCTGCTGTCAGTCCTTCACGTCCAATTCTAACATTGTGAATTAGGCTTGCTGTCTGAGCGAAGGGGGTGAGATGAGCCTCTAATATGCTAGCGATCGCAGCTAGAGATAGTTTCATCAGTGGATAGTAAATGGGCAAAAAAGGAGCCATCTTCAACTTTTCTGTCAGTGATATGCCCAGGCGATGCACCGGCACGCCCTCTACTACGTAGTTGTTAGGCTGTTGAGGTGCCCGGAGGGTTGTTCCTAAAAGCCAGTCGGCGCGATTGTGCTGCCAATGACTCACCACCTGCACAGCATTGTTTTTGTTTATCTGTTGAGCTAAGAGATGCTGATGAATTTGGGCACCTCCGATAGCGGGAGGATAACCGGTGAGCGTGTATAGCAACTGCATAAATGATATTAGCTAGATTTAGTCTTTGAATGCGATCGCCTGAAGAGCCGCGCCCATACCTAGCTTTGGCGCAAGGTTATATAGAGAAGTTGCTATCCCTTTGAAAAAAACAGGCCAATCCTGAATGCTCTCAATCGTCTGAGGTACGCTAGTAAACATCAAAACTCGATTAAATCCAGCCTTACGCAAAGCGTATTCTAGAGAACGGGGTGAAAAGTAGACAATATGCTCCGGTGGAATAATATGTGACCACTTAGCGCCGCTAATTCGAGCGCCTAGACTACTGATATTAGGGGTCTCGACGAACAAAGCCCCTTCAGAAGACAACAGCCGATAGCACTGCTTAAGCTTCTCCACCGGGTCAAGCAAATGCTCAATAACGTGATAGCTCGTAATTAGGCTATAGGCATCAGCCGGTAGGCCAAGGGTAGAAATATCGCCTTGTAAAACGCAGCCACCCAGCTTTTGCGTAGCCTGCGCAACCGCATCTTGACCCAGCTCTGTTCCCAAAATGCGCCATCCTGACTGCTGGGCAATCTTCAAAAAATCACCAGTGCCGCAGCCAACATCTAATAGCGTTTTATTCGGAGCCTCTGTGAGTGAAGGCAGATAGATCTTGAGTAACGCCTCTAGCGCTGCATAGCGATTTTCAGCAAAAGAACAGCCGACCATTGCACTTTTGCCAAAGTCATCGTGATATCCGCTGTTATAAAAGAACTCCAGCTCTTTAGCTGTAGGCATAGGCGCAAAGAAAACGACTTGACACTCGCCGCAGCTCATCAAACCTCCCTGAGACAGCCGATGGAGAGATTTGTGTTTGCTGTGGCTACATACCGGACAAGTCAGAACATTCACAATCAACTGTCCCAATCTTAGATAGACCAATATTGCCCAAAACTATGTTGAACTAACATTCTTTGATTTGATTTTATAGATTCAAGGCTGTCCGTATTTTTCTACGACTGCGGGAAAGTAAGCCAAACTGATAAGCTTGCGTAAACCGAGCAGCCTGAGCGCAGCGACCTCTCATTTCTAAGAGGACAAAAGAAAGCAAATGTATTGATAGAAAATTATGTTGTAAGCATGAACGCCTTTGTTATCATTGCACCGGTTCTATGAAGTGATTTATGAAAAAAACATGAGCCGTGAGCAACAAACCAATATGATATGACTGTGGCAATAGTTGCACCAACGGCACCATGCTTGGGTATTAATATATAGTTTAAAGCAATATTTAATAAGCTTGCAAAAAAAACAATCGCCATGTATGTGGTTGTCCAGTTCATAATGATTATGAAAGAGTACTGTACAACTCCTAGATTGACGAAAAGGGCCGTCCAAACCAGCATTCTTAATACCAAAATTGAACCGGCGTAGTCACTGCCATACACAGTAGAAACGATCAAGCCTGCAAAGATAAAAACAAAAAATATAGATATGTAGCTTATCAAGCTAACAGTGTTGTAAAGGTTCTGAATCTCGTCATAAAATGACTCTTTACTCTCTTTGTAAGATTGAGTTATTTTAGGCAGGGTAGAGCCAATTATCGCCGCAGGTATTAGATATAGCGCTTCTGTTAGCCGCACAGCAACAGAGTAAATTCCTAGCTCGGCGTCCCCAAACATCAACTTAATCATCACCTGATCAATGCGCATATAAGTCACGATGGCAATGCTAGATAAGATGAGAGGCCAGCTGTCGTTTAAGAGAGTGCACACCCTTTTCCCGGAAAAAGATGAGAGTTTTACTTTGTAGCCTTTAATTAGGTAAAAGCTGAAGATCAGCACAAAACAGATGGCAAACTCTAAATTGGACAACAGAGCAATAGTCAATATAGATTGCTCTTGAAAAATAGCAACAGCTGTTGCAGCAGCTGTTGTAAGGTATGCAATATTTCTAGACCATGTGATGTATTTGGACGATACTTTCGATTGAAATAAAAAATCAATCACTTCCATCGACTTGAACAATAGTCTAATGGATAGCAATAATATGAGAGACAAAGTAGTGCTGTCTTGTGTCAACAGGAACGATATTGCGAATGCTAAGCCCATAGAGCACAGCCCTGACACAAGCTTAAGAAAAAATGCCGTACTCACTATTTCTTCTTGGTTTTGAGGCTCTTTGATTAATTCTCTAACAATAATCTGATTTAGTCCTAGATCAGCAAAGCCAGAGAGTATGACAACAATCGCAAGTGAGTAGCTATAAAGGCCATATTGCTCCGGCCTAAGATATCGAGCGATCAAGATACCTAATAGTATGCTTGTAAACATCCGAATTATCTTTTCGAGTACCAGCCACGCAGTGTTAGCAGCAATTCTTCTCGTTTCGTGACTTTTTCTTATCCGAGCGAGAACGTTGATATAGCGTTCTATGAGCTGTTGAACTCTGTACATAAGCTTGTTCATAAGATATAACCCAGGTGCAGCCCCTTTCTAATAGGAACTTATAAGCCTCAGAGAATATCTAACCCGACGAGTTTGATTCGGCTTCATCGTGCGTGAGCAGCCGATCAATCGCGGTGAGCCGGTTTTGCCAGGTGCGCAGCCGGTAGGCCGGGCTTGCCGCTTCTACGGTGATGCTGCTAGTTAAAGATCTTTCTAGCGTATTAAGACGCGATCGCACTCCCATCACCCCTCGCTCCGAAGGATTTTCTGCCAGCGCTGCTAGCGCCGTCCCTAGCTGATTGACCTCGTTGGCCCACTGCTGTAGCCGCTGCGGATTGCCCTGAATCTGTTGATTGGTTAGCAGCCAGTTCCATTCGCGCTGGAGTGACTCGTAACGAGCCGCCGCTGTGACCAAAGGCGTCTGCGCGGAAAAAGCCTGATCAGGGTCGCGCTGCATACGGGCCAGCATCGCCTGCACATCGCTATTGAGATTGTCGGCGGCAAAGAGAGCGTAGCCGCTAGTGGGCAAATCGCGCAGTAGTTGGAGCTGATCAGCGGCGATCGCCGCTGGCAAATTCAGCAGCCGAATTCCTGGAATTACCAGCGTAGATCGATAGCTAGACTCCATCACCCAGGGCCGAACTAGCTCCTCAAACCGCTGAGTCGTACTGGCATAGCTCATCAGCACAATCCAATCGACCAGCTCTTGATCGGCCCAAGCCTCCCAGTCTTGCTGAATGGTTTGCTGACGCTTGTAAGTGTCATCGGCAAAAACCGCTGCCGACAGGATCAAATTAGGCCGCTGGCGGCGCAGGCGCTGAGAAGCTTCGGCGACAAAAGAGCTGATTTGCTCAGTGCGAAAGGCCGTCCACTGGTTCCAGTAATATTGCTGTAGCTGGGCATCGCTGCCGCTGGCATGAGGCGAAAGCACGATCGGATCGACGCCCGTGAGCTGATGAAATTGCTGTCTGCCAGCAGCGCCATAGCCAAACAGCCGGTTGTTAGCCGGATCTTGAAAAGGGTAGCGAATATAGTCAAACTGGATGCCGTCTACGTCGTACCGGCTGGCAATTTCGCTGAGCAAGTCAAACAGGTATTGCCGCACTTCAGGATTGGCCGGGTCGAGAAAGGGTTTGGCCTGTCCAGGTAAGATCAAATTGCCCCGACTGTCATAACCGGCCCAGTCAGGATGCGCACTAATGATGGGGCCAGGATAGCTAGCAGGCTGCCCAATCACCCGGTTATGCTCTTGATTGCCCGCCGCAAACAGCCAAACCCAGGCATGAACTTCAATCCCATAGGTTTTACCCAGATCTACTGCTGCTTGCAGCGGATCCCAGCCTCGAATCAGCGGGTTTTGTGCCGGGGCCACAGAGCTGGGGTAAATGGGATAGCCCGCGTTGACGGTTTCGACAAACACCGTATTGATCCCGGCAGCTTGTAAGCGCCCAAAGACTTTGGCCAATCCTTCTTTCGAGCCCGCCGAAACGATAGTTTTGCGGTCTAGCCACATGGCGCGAATTTCTGGCTGGGCGATCGCCTCTCCCGCCTGAGCGCTGCTCCTAAGCGACTGGCTGACGGTTTGCCAGCGATGATTGGCCGTTTCATACTCACCCTGATTGATCAGGCTCTGCCAGTCGGTTAGCAACTGCTGCGCTGCCTGTAGCTCTGGGGGTAAGGGCGTGGGCATCGTAATGGTCGTGCTGGCGCTGGCTGTCAGCGTAGGGTCGGCGGCATGGAGCTGCGTTGGCTGATTTTGAGCGTGACTAGATAGATAAGTGCTCTCAAAGCGGCCAGTCAGGTTTTCTAGCTCCCGGTACATTGCTTGAGCAGTCAAAGGATTTGAGGGATCGCTCGCAGCTGATTGGCTGAGGGTTTGGAGCCGCTGGCCAGATACGCGCTGATAGGCAGGGTCGCTGGCGATCGCTGGCTTCAGGTCAGTAGTCTGTAGGCTTGGCGGCGCGGCGATCGCCGGACAGACCATAGCAGCGCTAAAAGCCAGGCTGATGAATCCACTCGCCCAACCGCTACCTACAGAATAAAAATGTCGTTGAGGGCGGCAGTGAGGGTCAGCTCCGGCGAAAGCAGCCATCTGCGAGCAAAGAACCTGAATCATCAGCAATCAAAAATTAAAATAAATAAGGTGTGAGCAGTACATTTGGGCAGATTACAGTGGCGATTGCCGCGCTCTAGTCCCCATGCTCTCGCGCCCACTCTTTAGTTCCCCCAAGAGCCGCAGATCTATCAAATAAACCTGGTGTAGTTGCGCACAGCAAAATTACCCAAAGGCGACAAGTTTGGATCTCTGCTACCGGCTCAAGCGCGTTGTGATACCATAGAAGACCTCTATATTCACAACCCTTACTCAATTTCTAGGCGTATGGCTCTGCTACAAGAACGTAAACAGGAGATTATCTCTGAGCATCAGGTTCACGAAACCGATACCGGATCGGTAGATGTGCAGATCGCGATGCTGACTGATCGGATCAACTCTCTCAGCCAACACCTGCGAACTAACAAAAAAGACTATTCCTCTCGGCGCGGCCTGCTAAAGATGATCGGTCAGCGCAAACGGCTGCTTGCCTACTTGATCAAGCAAGACCCTGATCGCTATAAGGCCTTGATCCAAAAGCTGGGCATCCGCCGCTAAAGCCCTTGCTGCTGGGCAAAGTCCTGTAAAATCTTTGGCAGTTTTTTGTAGAGGTAAAAATGGCTTCTAAGTCTAAACGAGACGCTAATGCTGACCGGCCCTCTGATGAGCAGTCTGACCGGTCAGGGCTGCCATTTGAACCTAAAACAAAAGCGACTGCCAAGTCCGCTGGGCGTAGTGCAGCGTCAGCTAAAGTTCAGGCTAAGGCCGACGAAATCCGAGCGAGTCGGCGGCAGCGATCGCCTAAAAAGCTCGAAAAAACAGCCTCGTCCAATCGCTCTAACCGAGCCGACGACACCGCTATACCGCCAGCGGTTAGTCGTCGCATGGTGCGCCGTATGGCCTTCTTTTCAGGATCGCCGATTGCGCTCGGCGTCGGCATTTTCTTCTTGGCGTATTACTTGCTGAGCCATCAGATTGTAGAGCTGCCAACGGTGGCGGTGCTGCTGGTGACGATGGGCTGCTTTGGCCTGGGCGTGCTGGGCCTTACCTATGGCGTCTTGTCTGCCTCTTGGGACGAAGCGCCGGGCAGTCTGATTGGCCTGAGCGAATTTAAGCTCAATCTGGGCCGCGCAGTGGAGACCTGGCGAGCTTCTAAAGCTTCTAAAACTTAAGTCTTCTAAAACCTAACCCTAACCCTCTCAATCATCCAGAGTTAAATTGAGCAGACCCCAGACTTGAACTGTTACTTCGATCCGGGAGCCACTCGCATCTCCTGCGCCCGCAAGTAGAGTTCTGCCCATTTGCTGGTGATTTGTTTTGGGGTGAGGTTGCCAGCTTGGGCGATCGCCGCCACACTAAGCCCTGACTTAAAGTCAGTCAGTATCTGCTGCTGATCTTCTGTGAGGTCGCTCCAAAAGCGGCTCCATTCAGCTGGTGTGAGGCCAAAGTTGTGCTGCTTCAAAGATGTCTTGAGCCAGCCAAACACCAGATCGGGCTGTTCTTTGAGCGTAAAAATGCGAATGGCGTGGTAGCTAACTTTTTCTCTCAGTCGGTAGGCTTCGCGCACATCTAGGCCAAGCTGCTGGGCAATGCTGTCTTGGGCGTAGCCGCGCAGATGCAGATCCAGCCACTGGGATGCTGTCTCGCCTAGCGCCCCATGAAGATAGTCGGTAAACTGCTGTTTAACTTGTTGCCGCGCGGCCTGCTGTTCTTCAAAGTCTTTTTGTGTTTGATATCGCTCTAACGCTTCAAAATCTAGCAGGCTGAAGGTGCCATCGGCTTCGTCGGTGCCGATCTCTTCAGAAATCAGCTGAATCAGTTCGGCGCTGGGTACCTGGGTCATGCCGCCGCGCTGCGATCGCCGCAAATAGTTAACAAACCGATAAACCAGCAGCGGCTGATTGCGAATGGGCCGCAGACAGTATTCTTCGATAGTGGCGAGAATTAGCAGATTGCGCAGGCTGGTGCGCGAGGTACATTGCCCAATCCACTGAGTTTGCTGCTGCATATGGCGATCGCTTTGCAGCATTTCTTGAATGACTTCTTGCAGTACATCTTTAACAGCCCGCTGGCGATCGCGGCTGAGTGCAATCCAGGTGCGAACCTTACTGCGAATGAGAAATAGGCCGCCCAACTTTTGCAGCAGCTTTTTGTAGGCCCGCTCCGGCGAGAGCCCCCAGTAGCGCGAAATCAAAATTCGATAGCGATAGTCCATCGCCTGCTGAGCGAGCGTAATCTCAGCTGCGTCCATTGCGTCAAAGCGCGCCAGGTCGCCCATTAGCCAGCGAATGATCGCCGTCTGGGTCGCCTGCGGCTGATTGGGCAGGGCCTTTTGTAGCTGCCCCTGCCACCGTGCCACTAGCTCGTCTGTTGATATCACCGATGCTGACCCTGGCGCTACTGAAGTCTTTTCAAGGGAATTTTCGGCGATGTCCTCTACGGTTGAGAGGCGTTCTAAAGAATCGCTCATAGTCGCTGCAAATTTAGGCTGCTGCAAATTTAGCACCAGGATCATGCCCACTCTAACCCATCGGCGCAGCCTCTGAAGGGCCTTTCGCTAAAGGGCTAGCTGCGGGCAGGGCCGATGGGTCATCCTCCATTGCCTGCCTACGGGTAGAGATTTGTGCTGTCATGCTCAGCTCAAAAATGTGTCTGGAGTTCTGCCTATATGCATAGAAAAATAGGGCACCTGCTATGGTTTGGTGCAGTCTATGTAACCATCTGCTGCTACCGTCGCTATGGCGTAGGCCCGCTCAGGGTCATCTATCTTTGTCCGCTTCACCGCTCTTATCTGCTATGCCCCATGCCTCTACCCATTCACTTTTTAAGCGTACTCTCGATGTCCTAGGAGCCTTGGTCGGACTGGCTATCTTAAGCCTTTTACTTGTGCCAGTGGCGATCGCCATCCGCCTTGATTCGGCAGGCCCTATTTTCTACTCTCAAGAGCGATTTGGCTTGCAGGGTCAGCCTTTTCGTATTTGGAAATTTCGCTCAATGGTGACCAATGCCGATGAGCTGAAGACCAGCATTGCTAACGAGGCGGAAGGACTGATCTTCAAGAATGCCCAAGATCCCCGAGTCACTCGCATCGGTCGGTTTTTGCGAAAGACCAGCCTGGACGAATTTCCTCAGTTTTGGAATGTGCTGAGGGGAGATATGAGCTTGGTTGGCACCCGTCCGCCAACCGGTGACGAGGTGCGGCACTACAGCAAACGTCACTGGCAGCGCTTAGAAGTGCGCCCCGGTCTGACCGGTCAGTGGCAGGTCAGCGGTCGCTCTGCCATCAAAGATTTTGAAGAGATCGTCACGCTAGACTTGCACTATCAGCAGTACTGGAGCCCCATTTACGACATTAAGCTGCTGGTTTTAACCGTCGTGGCGCTGCTCTCTAAGCGATCAGGCGCTTGCTAAGTGTTTGCCGCTAAGTCGCGAATAAAAGCTATGAGTGACCCAACCAGCGAGCCACATCTTTGGCATGGTAGGTCAAGATCAAATCTGCGCCTGATCGCTTGAAGCCCATCATGGTTTCCATCACCACTTTTTCTTCATCAATCCAGCCGTTGAGGGCGGCGGCTTTGACCATGGAGTATTCGCCAGAGACGTTGTAGGCAGCGACTGGCAAATGGGTGGCCTGCTTGACGCGCCAGATAATGTCCATGTAGGCCAGCGCAGGCTTCACCATCAGCATGTCTGCCCCTTCAGCAATGTCTAGCTCAATTTCTCTGAGGGCTTCAGTGCCGTTGGCCGGATCCATCTGGTAGGTGCGGCGATCGCCAAACTGAGGAGCCGACTCAGCCGCATCGCGGAAGGGGCCGTAGTAAGCCGAGGAATATTTTGCTGCGTAAGAGAGCACCGGAATATCTTCAAAGCCGCCCTCATCTAGCCCAGTGCGAATTGCCTGCACAAAGCCGTCCATCATCCCCGAAGGGGCAATGATATCGGCCCCGGCGTTCGCCTGAGAAATGGCGGTTTTTTTCAGCAGCTCCAGTGTTGGGTCATTGAGCACGCGGCCTGAGAGATCGCCAACTTCTAAGTAGCCGCAGTGGCCGTGGCTAGTATATTCGCATAGGCAGGTATCGACAATAACCAGCAGGTCAGGCACGGCTTTTTTAATCGCTTCGGTCGCTTTTTGCACAATGCCGTGATCGTGCCATGCGCCCGTGGCTTCATTGTCTTTTTCGGCGGGGATGCCGAATAGAATCACCGCTGGAATACCCAAGCTGTAGACTTCTTTAGCTTCTTCGACAATTTTATCGACAGAGAGCTGATAGACACCGGGCATTGACTTCACCTCTTGGGAAAAGGCATCGCCGGGGACGGCAAACAGCGGATAGATCAGATCGCTCGTCGTGACGGTGTTTTCTCTGACCATGCGGCGGAGATTTTCGTGCGATCTCAAACGACGGGGGCGATGGGTCGGAAACATAGGGGCGTTCTCAGCGTATCTAAAAAGTATTTCAGCAGTGAAATTAAGCCAGAAATTAAACCAGTAGAAATCAAGTGTAAAGCTTGAGCTGGGGTGAAGTGAGCAGAGCTGGGCAAAAGGTTACTTTCTGTAAAATAAGGGCTTGGCGACTGGCAGCGACAAAAGGCTTTGCGGTCTAATTTGCCGGGGCTCTAGATCGGTTCTGTCGTGGTATTGGCCTAAAATGCTTAAGGAATGAATAACTTGTAAGCAGGCGAGAGTCACTGTGTTTGCTCTATCTGAGCTACTGTGGGCGCTGATTGGCCTGATGTTGACGATTGGCAGCACTTGGCTGGAGGCGTTTGTGTTTGCGGTGCCGATGTCGGTTTGGAAGGGCTATGGCGGCAATATTGAGTTTTACTCTTTGGGTGTGACTTTTCAGGTGGGGGCGGCGCTGTTTACGGGCTGCATGGGCGGCAGAAATGCGGCGGCGCTGGCTCAAATTGCCTATGTGATGCTGGGAATTGTGCTGTTTGAGCGGTTTGGCTTTGAGGTCTTTACGCAGGGGGCTGGGGTGGGCTACCTGCGAGAGCCGAGTTTTGGCTATTTGCTAGGGTTTATTCCGGGCGGGTGGCTGTGCGGGGTGCTGGCGTTTCGGGCGAAGCCAACGCTGGAGCGGCTGGCGTTTGCGGCGCTAAGCGGCCTGATGGTGGTGCATCTGTGCGGGGTGATCTATCTGGCGGTAGGACATCTCTTTCACTGGGTGAAGGCGGAACCGTCTTTGCTAGCGGCCATAATGGATTATTCGGTGGTGCAGATTCCGGGGCAGGTGATGGTGGCCTGTGCGATCGCGCTGCTCGCCTATGCTCTGCGCCGAGCTTTGTTTTATTAGTTTTGTTTGCTGGCCCTATTTGATTAGCTCTGTTTTGTTAACCCTGACTGGCGACACCTGCGATGAAATCTGTGATGAAACCTAAGAACGCACTTTTTTGGCTGATTGCGATCGCTGGTGTCATCCTCGATCAGCTCACGAAGCACTGGGTCGTGCAAGCGTTTGATCTCGGTGAGAGTGTGACGATTGTTCCGGGGATCTTGAATTTTACCTATGTGACCAATCCAGGAGCCGCCTGGAGCCTGTTTAGCGAAAACGGTGAGTGGCTGCGCTGGCTCTCGATTTTGGTGAGTGTGGCGCTGGCTATTTACGGCTGGGTAGTGCGTTTGCCTGATCGCTGGGAGCAGGCGGGCTACGGGTTTATTTTGAGCGGCGCGTTTGGCAATGGCATTGACCGGCTGCTGGCGGGGGAGGTGGTCGATTTTTTGCAGGTGTTTCCGATCACTGGGTTCCCGATCTTTAATCTGGCCGATATTTGGATTAACGCGGGCATTATCTGCCTGCTGGTGATTGCCATTTTTTTGCCGGGGCCGCGCTCAAAAGCAGGATCTGGCCGGGGCCGTCAGCCTGATGTTGGCACGGGGCGATTCTCCCCCGGAGAGGCTCCGCCAACGCGCGATCGCAAACGTCCCTGACTCTAGATTTGGAGCTGCTATCAATTTAGGGTTGCTATGGGGCTTGCCGCTGATTAATCCACCTGAATTTCTCCATCTAAATTTCTCCATCTAAATTTCTCCATCTAAATTTCTCCATCTAAATTTCTCCATCTAAATTGACTCATCTGAATTGACCCATCCGCAATGCTTCCATCCGAGCCTGTTATCTATACTATTCTTGACGACGTTTCTAGCCCAATCGCTTACTATTCGATCTAGCTATCTAGCCCGTTCTTTGATTGTCAACTGATTGTCAACGGCTAGAAGTGAGCTATTACCAGCGCTGCTCTATGACCTCTCCGCCGCCTCAGCCACCCAACCGCCCTGACTCTAATTCTGGCAATAATTCTGGCCGAAACGCTGGCCGAAAGCCCGGCCAAAAAGCTGGCTCAAATGCTGACCAGTCGATGCCGAGAACCTTCTTAGGCTCACTGACTCAGGCTTTGCAGACTGTTCAGGCCAATGTAGATTTTTCTAAAATTCCACTGAAGCCGAATGCGCGAGTGCCCAAGCTACAGATAGAGGCAGGCGATAAGCGCAGTGAATATCCGCTGGTCGGTGAGCACTATCTGCTCGGACGATCTTCTAAGGCCTGTGACATTGTGGTGCGCAGCCCGATTGTCAGCCAGACGCATTTGTCTTTGACGCGCGATCGCTCACGTCCGGGCAATCCGTTCGTGATTAAAGACCAAGGCTCAACCAACGGCATCTATCGCAGCAAAAAGCGGATTTCTAAGCTGCCGCTGCGCGATGGCGATGTGCTGACACTCGGGCCAAAAGAGCTGGCCGACGCAGTGACGGTGCGCTACATTGACCCGCCGCCCTGGTATATCAAAACGGTGCGCTATGGCCTTTACGGAGCTTCGGGGCTGACCGGGCTGCTGGCCCTATGGATTGTCGGGTTGGAGTGGCCGAAAATTACGATCAACCCGCTGCCCGAGTCAGTGCAGGGGCCGGTGCTGATTACTGCCGAAGGAGAGCGAGGGCGCACCCCGCTAAACGAGCTGCCTAATATTGCCCACCGGGAAAACAAACGGCTGAAAGAATATTCGGCCTATCTGCCAAAGGCCGTCGTCGCTTCTGAAGATTCGCGCTTTTACTGGCATCTGGGCGTTGATCCGTTGGGCATTTTGCGAGCGCTGGTGACTAACGTAGCCGGGGGTGAAATTCGAGAAGGCGCCAGCACCCTGACGCAGCAGATGGCCCGCAATACCTACCGCGACTATGTTGGCACTGAAGATAGCGCCGTTCGTAAGATTCGCGAGGCGGTGGTCGCGCTCAAGCTGGAGACTTTTTACAGTAAAGATCAGCTGCTGCTGCTGTATCTCAATCGGGTGTATTTGGGCAATAACCTGTATGGCTTTGAAGATGCGGCGCAGTTTTACTTTGGTAAGTCGGCGGGTGAGCTAAGCATTGCTGAGGCGGCGACGCTGGTGGGTATTTTGCCTGCGCCGAATGCGTTTAACCCGATTCAGGATTACGAGGCGGCGGTAAAGTACCGCGATCGCGTCATCGAGCGCATGGTCTCTCTAGGCATGATCAGTGCTGAAGACGGCAGACGGGCTCGGCGATCGCGCATTGAAATTAGCCCCGACGCGCGCAAGCAGTTGCAAAGCTCCAAAGCGCCCTACTTTTATAGCTACGTGTTTGATGAGCTAGAGGCCGTTTTGGGAAAGGGACTGGCTGGGGAAGGTAACTTCATCGTCGAAACCAGCCTAAACCTGGACACTCAAGCGGTTGCTGAAACTACCTTGAAAGACAGCATCAATAATGAAGGGCCTGAGTATGGCTATTCTCAGGGGGCGCTTGTCACCCTCAATACGACCACTGGTGAAATTGAAGCGTTAGTCGGCGGCGCAGACTATCAAGAAAGCCAGTTTAACCGAGCAACTCAGGCGCTGCGCCAGCCGGGATCTACCTTTAAGGTGTTTGCCTATGCAGCTGCGCTCGAAACGGGCATTTCGCCGGGGGCAACCTTTTCTTGCGGCGATCTCGACTGGGGCGGTCAGTACTTTGCGGGCTGTCGTTCGGGTGGGGGGGCGCTAGATATGTACGCTGGAATCGCTCGTTCGGAAAATGTGATCGCGCTGCGAGTGGCGCAAGAAGTGGGGCTAGATGCGGTGGTGAGTCTGGCAAGGCGAATGGGCATTACCTCTGAGCTGAATGCGCAGCCGGGCTTAGTGCTGGGCCAGAGTGAGGTGACCCCTTTAGAAATGACTGGGGCATTTGGGGCGATCGCCAATGAAGGCGTTTGGAACCGGCCTCACGGCATTCAGCGAGTGCTCGACAGCAGCGACTGCGCAGATAACAACGATATCAATACCTGCCGGGTGATCTACGACTTTTCGCAGAGCGCCGATGCCAGCGTATCGGCGCTCGATGCCAGCGTTGCCAATACGATGGTGGGTATGATGCAGGGCGTCGTTCAGGGCGGAACTGGGCGCAATGCCTACTTAGGGCTAGGGGAAGGCGGCAAGACAGGGACAACCAACGACAACATAGACGTGTGGTTTATCGGCTTTGTGCCGGGCAATGAAGTCGTCACTGGCATTTGGCTGGGCAATGACGACAATACGCCGACGGCAGGCAGCAGCGCTCAGGCCGCTCAGCTCTGGGGCACTTATATGGGCCGGGTGCTGCGCTAGACGACTGAATTTGAGCTATCGGCGTCTGGCTTTGCTGAGCATTTTTTGGGACAGGCTGATCGGAATGTTTTCTTGCTCGGCCCAGTCTTGCAAAATGCGGTAGAAGATCTGGCGATCGCGGCTCTGCAATACAGCCGTTTGGTCAGCCGTTTCAATCGCATAAGGGTAGCCACTGCCGACAATGACTTCGGCGCGAACCTGATTGATCACTTCCTCAGCTCGGCCTGCTTCCCAGATCCATTTGGGCAGCTCTAAGCGGGCGGGATAGTTGGCGTTGGTTTTGAGGTAGGTAAAGGTAATTTGATCGCGCATATCGGCGTAGTAGTTGAGAATGTCGCCGCGATCGCAGGTCATTAAAGGAGTGCGATCGCCCCAGCGCATCATCCGGCTCAGCAGTTTGGCATCGTGAAGAGCACGGGTGGTTTCTAGCTTATTTAAAGTGCGTAGTAGAGTCGTGATGTCGTTAGACTCAGCCGTATCGACATAGCCGACTAGGGGTACCTGATGCTTTTTACTGGCTCTGAGCAGCGTGAGGATTTGATCGACGTAGGGCGCTCGAATGTTGTCTTCGAGCATAGAAGCAAACGACAGTACTAAAGAGCCATCAAAAAAGACCAAGCATTTTTCAGGATCTCTGCCCTGCTGAATCGCCCGATCTCTTGCCTGCGTGATGTAGCGAGTCAGGCGCTGCACTTCCATCGAAAAGCGGCGCATCCCGATCCACCTGTCCATTGGCTGCGAGCGGTCGGCAACCAGATCTTTTGGCGTCATCACATCTAGCAAAATGTCTTTTTCATACCCCCCTTCAGCGCTGTGATGGTTTTCAAACCAGCCGATTTGCACCAGGGCGATCGGAATGGAAAAATCTTTTTGCGGAAAGACCTGAGAGCCATCGACGGCAAACGTCGTGACATCAGTGAGATGCTCGCTCACCCAGCTCAGACTTTGCTCGCGGTTGTCCCAACTGAGGCCGCTGCGAAGGATGCCCTTGTTTTGATCTTTATCTTTGGCGCTATCTTTGGCGCTGATTGGCTCTAGTGGGGTAGCGCCTAGATCACCTTCTTGAGCGCTGACCCAAGCCGTACGATCTTCCTCTGAGCGCGCTATCCACTCATGCCACGCCTCTCGGTACTGGGCCAGATAGAGCGATGTGCTTTCATCAAAGCTGGCAAAATCGGCCCGCTTGCGGCTGAGCACCGTCTGAATTTGGGAAGGCTTAATGGCCATAGGCTGCGATCGCTCTCAATCATCAGGTTCATTTTAATCGATCAAGAACAAGTGTACTGTTTCTCAGCGCAAAATCGACCTGACCGCCACTGCCCTATCCTTTCAGAATGTAAACCAGTGTTTCAATATGCTTCACATTTGGGCATTGTCAGAGCTTTCTCTAGAGTTACGGTGATACGATTTCTCCCATAGGTTTATTTATTACGTGGAGCATAAGCCCTTGGTACTTCGGGTCGCAGTTGTAGGATCTGGCCCGGCGGGCTCTTCCGCTGCCGAGACACTCGCTAAAGCAGGGATCGAGACTTACCTCTTTGAGCGCAAGCTAGACAATGCCAAGCCATGTGGCGGAGCCATTCCGCTCTGTATGGTGGCTGAATTTGATTTGCCCCCCGAAATTATTGACCGTCGGGTACGCAAGATGAAGATGATTTCACCTTCTAATGTTGAGGTGAACATCGGTGGAACGCTGAACGATGATGAATACATCGGCATGTGTCGCCGTGAAGTGCTTGATGGCTTTTTGCGCGATCGCGCTCACAAAGAAGGGGCCAAGCTGATCAACGGCACCGTCCACAAGCTAGAAATTCCGGGCAACGACAAAGACCCTTACGTGCTGCACTACGCCGACCACGAAAAGGCTGGTTTGCAGGGCGAAGCGAAAACGCTCAAAGTAGACATGGTGATTGGCGCAGATGGCGCTAACTCGCGGGTGGCTCGGGCGATTGATGCGGGTGACTATAACTATGCGATCGCGTTCCAAGAGCGCATTCGCCTGCCCGAAGATAAAATGGCCTACTACGAAGAACTGGCCGAAATGTACGTGGGCGACGATGTCTCTCCCGACTTTTACGCCTGGGTCTTCCCCAAGTACGACCACGTCGCAGTTGGCACCGGCACCATGCGGCCCAACCAGGCGCGGATTAAAGAACTTCAGCGGGGCATTCGCGCTCGCGCCGCCAAGCGTCTAGAAGGCGGCGAAATCATCAAAGTCGAAGCCCATCCCATTCCTGAACATCCCAGACCTCGCCGCGTAGTGGGCCGAGTTGCCCTCGTCGGTGATGCCGCTGGTACGGTCACCAAGTCTTCTGGTGAAGGCATTTACTTTGCGGCAAAGTCGGCCCGCATGTGCGCCGAAACCATCGTCAAGTACTCCGAAAACGGCGCGCGCGCCCTGACTGAAGATGAGCTGAAGCTCTACATCAAGCAGTGGGATAAGGAATACGGCCTCACCTACAAAGTGCTCGACATTTTGCAGCGTGTCTTCTATCGCAGCGACGCCTCTCGCGAAGCCTTTGTCGAGATGTGCTCCGACATTGACGTGCAAAAGCTGACTTTTGACAGCTACCTATACAAAACTGTGGTACCTGCTAACCCATTCACGCAGATGAAAATCACCGCAAAAACGGTGGGCAGTCTGCTGCGGGGCTACGCACTCGCACCTTAGTGCTGATCTTTTAAAGGCGCTAATTGCTAGCTGCTTTTAGAGCATAAAAAGTTCCAACCGACTGCGTTATTCTCTTTGTCTTTAGCGTCTCCTGTTTACGGAGGCGCTTTTTTTTGCTGCCCCATACATCAAGGAGGTTCGCTATACAATAGTTAAAGAATGGTTGCAAACTTTACGGACTAGCATGGCGGATCAATTAATTAGAGCAACGGCAGCAGCCGGGGGCATTCGAGTGGTAGGCGTGACGACCACTCGCCTGACCGAGGTGGCCCGGCAGCGACACGAACTGTCTTACGTAGCAACGGCAGCTTTGGGCCGAACGATGACCGCTGGGTTACTGCTGGCATCAAGTATGAAACAGCCTCAGTCGCGGGTAAATATTCGAGTGAAGGGCGACGGGCCACTGGGCGGACTGCTGGTGGATGCCGGATTGGATGGGACGGTACGCGGCTATGTAGAAAAGCCGCAGGTAGAATTGCCGCCGAGTGAAAATGGCAAGCTGAATGTAGGCGCGGCGATTGGGCAAGACGGCTACTTGTATGTGGTGCGCGATGTCGGCTATGGCTACCCTTACAGCAGCACAGTAGAGCTGGTTTCAGGTGAAATTGGCGATGACCTGACGCATTACTTAGCGACCTCTGAACAGACACCGTCGGCGCTGGTGCTGGGCGTATTTGTCGGTGCAGATGGGGTAGAAGTGGCGGGCGGACTGTTGCTCCAGGTGTTGCCCAAAGCGGCGCGAGACGAGGCGCTGATTTCTCTGTTAGAAGACCGACTAGGGTCTTTGAGTGGGTTTACCCCTTTGCTGAGAGCGGGTAAAACGCTACCGCAAATCTTTGAAGAGCTAGTGGGGGATCTGGGGCTAGAGATGCTGCCCGGCAATCAGATTGTGCAGTTTAGCTGTAAGTGTACGCGCGATCGCATGTTAGGCGCACTCAAGCTGCTTGGTCAAGACGAACTCAAAGATATGATCGCAGTAGACCACGGCGCAGAAGCGGTCTGCCACTTTTGCAATGAGAAGTATCACGCCGACAGCGACCAGTTGCAGGACTTAATAGACCAGTTAGAGACGCAGGTGAGTCAGGCATGAGGGAGCAGACTTGAGGGAGCAGACTTGAGGGGGCAGACTTGAGGAGCGATCGCCTGCCCCCTAATAGCAACACCCAATAAAAAAGCTAAAGGCATAAGAATGAGTAAATCTAATGGTTTGATTCGAACATTTTCTGCTTTATTACTACTTCTCGTTACAGCACTGTTGATCAGGCCCGAACAAGGACTTTCACAGATTTTCTCAGCTGACTCTACGCCTACCTCTCCACCTGTTTTCGAAGAGACGCCTACCCAAAATGCAGACGAGGAAGACTTATCGCTCCCGTCAACTTCCTTAGATTCCATTCAGATAGGCACATTAGGGGCAGCTCTAAATTCTGTAACTGAGCAATTTGGCACTCTCGACCCCAGCACTCACCAGGCAACGTTCGATAGTAGAGAAGCCAGAAGAGCAGGTATCGATGATGAACTCATCAAGTTGGCTGAGGAGCTAGTGGGGTATCAGAATAATTTGGTTAGGGATTTGAGATCGGGGAGAACTTATATCGGGAATGGGGAAAGACCTAACCCACAAGAATATCCTAGACTCAGAAGATTTCAGCAGAGAGCCGCTGAGAGAGCAAGATCCGAATCTTAAAATTTACAAAGCATAAATCTTGAGTTTGACAATAGCGAAAAGACTGTGATTTGTTGAACAAAATAACACGTGGGGATTTTCCTATATATCCCTTGCACAATCATCAACAGCTCAGTCACCTTTTAAGACACATTTTTGAGCTGTAACCCCGGCAGAACAAAAATGGCTAGCTTTTCTGTTGGCTTGTGATCGGGCAAATTAAAATCAATCTTGAGCGCTAGCTGTACGCTGCGGGCGAAATGACTATTGCTGGGTAAAAACCAGACTGTACGCTTTTGGATCAACACAGCTTGCACAAAGCCAACGGCTGCATTTGCTCAGTGTATATTTAGTGTATATACATTGAACAAGCTCAACGCCTAGACGGTCGGCTTTAAGATGGGCGATACGGGGTTCGAACCTGTGACCTCTTCCGTGTGAAGGAAGCGCGCTACCACTGTGCTAATCGCCCTTTGGCTTTTAACTTTAGCACGTTTGCTAGTCAGCCGCCTATCGCCACAGGCTCACTCCATCGACTCATTCCACAGGTCGCTGGTCTGGCGAATGCTGGCGAAGTCGCCGTTGCCTAAAATTAGATGATCTAGCAGCGGAATGCCGAGAAAATGAGCGCCCTTGAGCAGTTGCCGGGTGAGATGAATGTCTTCGGTGCTAGGCTCTAAGCTGCCCGAAGGATGGTTGTGCGCGACAATCACGCGAGTTGCGCCGCGCCTGATCACTTCGCGAAAAATTTCTCGGGGGTGGGCGAGGGTTTCGGTGGCGGTGCCGATGGTGATTACTTTAGAGCCGATGATGCGATGCTTTACATCTAGCAGCAGTACGGCAAAGCGTTCTTGAGACTGCCACATGAGTTCGTGACTGAGGGCGGCGGCGGCTACGCTCGGATCGTCTACCACGGTGAGATTCAACGGCTGAGTTTGCAAAACCCGTTTGCCTAGCTCTATGGCCGCCAAAATGGTTGCTGCTTTGGCTGGGCCAACGCCCGAAACGGCAGTTAATTCTTCTGCGGTGACATCTCGCAGGGCCGCAAGGCCGTCGCCGCCATGCTGCGCTTTGCCTAAGTGCTGTAGCAAAAAATGACCTAGCCCGACCGCCGATAGCTTGCCTGGCCCCTGGCCTGTGCCTAGCAAAATGGCAATTAGCTCAGCAGCCGAGAGGTGCTTGGCCCCATGGGCTAAGAGGCGCTCGCGAGGTCTTTCGGCCTCGGCCATGTCGGCAACTCGAAGGCTATAGGTCATAAGGGGTAGCAGCCAGAGAACTCTTTTCAGTGAGCCCGAAATTGTAGGTAAACCATCGCCTGAAAAAACGTAAGCTAAGCAGAGTGAGTCTTATAAAATAGCCGTTTTGCCATGTCTACCGACCTCTCTCCCGAAGCGATCGCCACCAAACTAAAAGCCATTCGCCAACAGCTGATAAAAATTACCTTGGTGCATACCCCTGCTGACCTCTCAGCGGAGCAAAAACAGACAGTGCGATCTAGCTTGCTGTGGCTCAATGAACAAAGTGACTATCAAACTCTGGGCATTTGTGCGGATACGGCCAGTGAGGCCGAAGCTGCGCTGAAAGGCTACATCGCGGCCCTCAGCCAGCCGATTCGAGTGGATATTCCAGCGCAAGAAGGGGCTGTTTTCCTCAAGTTCAATACGCTCAAAAATGCCTGGTATTTAGACGGGTACAGCGGCGAGTCGCGAGGGGTGCTAATGACTTTTCATACCTCTGAGCCGGAGCTAGAGGGTGTCAATGGCACCTATGGGCCGTTCCCGTTAGATTTGTTTTGATATCGATTTTGGTTGGTGCAGATGAGTGGGGTTAAGACTGTAAGGCGCTCAGCACGTCTCGAAAGCTGCTCAGCCCTGCTTCCAGGTTTTCGATGATCTGTTCGGCCAAGATGTCGGGGTCGGGTAGGTTTTCCAGGTCTGCCAGGCTTTTGTCTTTGAGCCAGAAGATGTCGAGGCTGGTTTTGTCTCGGGCCATGATTTCATCATAGCCATACTGACGCCAGCGACCTTCAGGGTTGTCTGCGCGCCAAGTTTCTGTACGGGCGTGGCGATTTTCAGGGTTGTAGCAGTCTACAAAGTCTTGCAGATGAGCGCGGGTGAGGGGCTTTTTCTTCAGGGTATGGTGAATGTTAGTACGGTAGTCATAGAACCAGACGGCTTTTGTCCAGGGGGCTTTGCGGCCGGATGGTTGTCAAAGAAGAGCACGTTGGCTTTGACGCCGTTGGCGTAGAAAATGCCGGTGGGCAGGCGCAAAATGGTGTGGAGATCGGTGGTTTGCAGCAGCTTTTGGCGGACGGTTTCGCCTGCGCCACCTTCAAACAGTACGTTGTCGGGGAGGACGACGGCGGCCTGGCCGGTGGATTTGAGCAGGGTGCGAATGTGCTGAATGAAGTTGAGCTGCTTGTTGGAGGTGGTGGTGAAAAAGTCTTGACGGTTGTAGGTGAAGTCTTCTTTTTCTTCTTCGCCGTCGGCGTTGGTAATGGTCGTGGTGCTTTTTTTGCCGAAGGGTGGGTTGGCGAGCACGTAGTCATATCTTTCGCCGCTGTCGGCGATCGAGCGCATCGTTGCTAGAGACGGGCACTTCGCCGTCGATGTCGCCAATGTTGTGCAGGAACATGTTCATCAGGCACAGGCGGCGGGTGCCGGGGACGATTTCATTACCGGCAAAGGTGTTGAATTTTAGGAATTTCTTTTGGGCTTTGTTGAGCGCGTAGTGGTGGGGGTCATTGAGAAAGTCGTAAGCGGCGAGGAAAAAGCCGCCCGTGCCGCAGGCGGGGTCGGCAATGGTCTTGTTGGGCTGAGGCCGAATGCAGTCAACCATGGTGCTGATCAGGGCACGCGGGGTAAAGTATTGGCCTGCGCCAGATTTGGTGTCTTCAGCGTTTTTCTCTAGCAATCCTTCGTAGATGTCGCCTTTGACATCGGCTCCGAGCACCGTCCATTTCTCGCTGTCGATCATGTTGATGATCTTGTAGAGCATGGCGGGGTTTTGGATTTTGTTTTGGGCCTTGAGGAAGATTTGGCCGAGAGTGCTGGGCGCTTGGCGAGTTCGCGCAGGAGTTTGTTGTAGTGGGTTTCGAGTTCGGCTCCGCTTTTGCTGGTGAGGCTGGCCCAGCTGTATTTTTCGGGGATGCCGAGGGCTTTGTTGTGGGGTGGTTGGCTGTACTCATCGGCCATTTTGAGGAAGATGAGGTAGGTGAGCTGCTCTAGGTAGTCACCGTAGCCGACGCCGTCGTCACGGAGGGCGTTGCAGAAGCCCCAGACTTTGGAGACGATCGCGTTGGAGGCGTTGGTCATAGGGGAAGGTTTGGCTATGGGCGGACTGTAAGGCAGTTTAGCGTAGTTTTAGCAGGGGGCCGGGAGCGGCGCGATCGCAGGTTGCTATCAGGTGAGCTAGGATACTGGCTCTCTTTTCTGTGGCGCTGTGAATGTCTTAAGGGATGTGCGCCTGAATAATACGCCTCCCCTCATCCCCGGCCCTTCTCCCAGAAGGAGAAGGGAGTCAGAGTCAAAGTCCTTCTCCCTCGGGAGAAGGATTTAGGATGAGGGGGGCGGTGTGTTATTTACTTGCGAGTCCCTTAATTAATGCCAAGCCTGGTTAAAAAAGAGTTGACACCTGTAAAAATACTGATACGCTAGTTTCTACGGCTGTTGCCCTGCTTTTGACCGCTCGGTGATGGCTTTAACCGCTCGAAAATTTAGCAGCCGCCCATGCTGACTGGTGGAACAGTCAACACAGGCTCGCCCCTTAACTGACACAGACAGTCAAGAGGTTGTGGATATCATATGCCATAGCCGCCCTGACTTATTGCAAGTTGGGGCGGCTAAGTTTTCGCGCTTTTCTTCACGTTCTGATCGGAGAAATCGCGATGACAATTTATACGACTACAGATCTGGGCGTGGCTGCGCTTAGGTTGCAGACGGGTTTGCCGGTTAATCGACCGCCTGATGAGGGCGATCGCACCAGCCAAAAAGACCGGCTGCGTCATATTTTACTCGGCACGCCTGCGGAGATTCGGCAGGCAATCCATCAGCTCCATGTGTTGAACTATGCTGAGCCGATGCTGTGGAGCCCAATTATGGCGGTGGGCGAACGGCTGATTATTACGCCGGAGCAGGGAGAGGCGATGAGCTTGTTAAGGCGTTAGCGGCGGGCTATTGATATTAGTATTCTCGAACCACGAAAATCTGCTGACTGGATTTGGCCTGGTTTTGCTTTTGTACTCGAATCAAACGATTGTGTAGCTGTGCTTGCGCTTGTATATAGTCGTGAAGCGTTGCTATTTGACCGATATAGTCGCGGTCGTCTTTGCAAATGACGATACCGTTATGAGGCTTTTTGCTGCGGTGCAGTTGAATAAAGTCTTCACGGTTGAGGGTGATGACGACCCGATTTTTTTGAGTGGCATAGGCCAAAACGGACTCATCAGGGATACTCTGGTTTGCCTGACCAGCCTCATAGGAGGTGAGAACGTCATACCCTAGCTCACGCAGGATTTCGACCATATCAATTGGAAAATTCTCATTAGAGTAGAAGGCAACCATTTCTATTAATTTTCTGAGTCCAGCATTTGGTCGATTTCTTGTGAGTGCTGGCTGTAGTAGGCCCAAGCAGCCTCTAGGTCAGCTTGAGTAAGGCTAGGATAGTTTCGCAAAAGTTCTGTAGTGTCAGCGCCCTGCTGGTGAAATGAAACCAGCGTCCACACGGGAATGCGAGTATTTCGTATGCGGGCTTGGCCACCGCATACACCGGCTGTCTTTTGGATGCCATTAAGCCTGAGCTTGGTCAATAGCAGGGCGCTTTCTTCTGGGCTAAGCGATTCGATGACCTGTACGAGAGAGTCTACTAATCGGGCATTCATTTTTTGCGCTTTCCCCTCCGTTTTGCTAAAGATGCCTACTAGCTGATTCTAGCTGAATGGTATTTGATTTTTGACCATTTAAATCTGATAAGAGCGTTCCAGCGGCTTCTACGAGGCCGTTTTTGTCTTTCGTGGCTTGCGATTTTTTTGACTTGCCGTCCTGTCTGTTTCTCGTTCTGCTTTTTCGGCTTGGATGCGAGCTAGTAGTTGGCTGGCGGGCTCATCGGTGGGGTCTTGGGAGACGAGCTGACCGGAAAAGGCTTTTTTGAGGATGGATTGCTTCAAAGCATCTGCCGTTTGCAGCTCATTTTCGATGTCTGCTGTCATATTTTCAAGTACTGAGAACTGACTCTTTATCTCAGACACTATCGCTAGCTGTTCTGCGTGTGAACAAAATGGAATAGTGACAGATTTTATATTTTCTAGATTCAGTCCTGGTTTGCCTGCTCCGTAGGCGCAATCGTTGAGCTGTTTTCTTCCTCCGATCTCGCTCAAAAGATAAAAGTAAACGTACTCTGACCAATCTGAATTTGCTAAGCGGCATAATGCAACGTGCTGACTGATATACGCATCGCTGAGCCGTTTTTCAACTATTCCAGTCTTAGTAACGTTCGCTCCAGTGATTGTGATTAAAATGTCATTGTGTTTGAGCTTGCTTCGCGTACCTTCTACGCTGCCAGGTAAATCAACATAGGCGACATCTTCAAGATTCACTCTGTCATGTTTGAGGTTCTGCGCCCGAACAAAGATAGAGCCAGATTGAGAATAGTATTCTGCCCAGCCACGGGAGCCGGAAGTCACATATTCAAGCAGATCTTCTAGTGTGCTCCAAGCCCATTTTTCGGGAATTTTCTTGTTTTCTATGAATTTCTGAGTAGTTTCTAATTTTATTGGTGTACGCTTAGGCTTGCTCGGCTTCTTTCCCTCTTTTCCGCCTAGCTCCCATTTCTCAACCGCTGTTTTCCAGTCGGCTAGCTGCTGCTGATAGCGCTCCTCGCGGGCCTGCTGAATTTGGGCGAGCAACTGCGCGGCAGGCACTACCTTATCGGGATTATCTGCCCGCCACTGCGCCGTGAGTTTGCCTTCAAAGGCGTGTTTGAGCAGCGCTTGACGATATACCTGTAGTTGGGCCTTTGCCGTTTTCAGGCTTTCTACGCCCTTGTCAATTTCAGAAAAAAGTTCCTCAATTTTGGCGACGATGCGATGTTGCTCGTTGAATGGAGCGAATGGAAAGACAACTGTCTTAAGCTGACTGTTCGTAATGCCTGGGATCGTGGTTCCTCTACTATCAAACTTTAGGAAGTTCATATGATATTGGAGGAAAAACAGCGAATACTTCGGAACGACTAACTTCGCATCCTGAATTAAGGCATGAATATCCTGACTGAAGCAGATTGAGCTGTTGGTCAAGGCAACTTTTCCTAGTCCGACTCTAGTCACAACGAGTAGAGTTTTCTCAGAGACTTTGTTGGTTGTGCTATTTTGGATACCTAGCTCAGAAACGTGTTTTCTGACAATTATCTTGCCTTGTTCTTGGATGTCAGCGCTCGTTATCCAGGCCGTTCCTTGTGTCTCTTCTATCCAGTATTTTGACTCTTTTGTCGAGGGAGTCCCACCTCCAACTATTGAATAGATTTCGGCTAAGTGTGGTGTTTCCCAAGAAGCAGGAAATTTATTAGAACTTTTACTTATCAAACCACCGACACCTCATCCGTCTCATCACCAAACAACTCGTACATCTGCTATCCCTGCCTTGCCCATCAAACGGCGACATCTCTAAATTCTCCCGCTCTCAAAACCAGTCAACAAGGTTCAGACCTGCTACCCGAGAAAACTCGCCCGCGTTGTGCGTTACTAGCGTCGCATCTAGCGAAATAGCAGTCCCTGCAATTAATACATCAATTGGGCCAATGGGTGTGCCCTGCTGTTCCAGCCTTGCTCGTGCCAAAGAAGCAGCGATCGCTGCATTTTCGTCGAAAACAGCAAGGTTCACGATTTCCATCATTTCGTCGAGCTGTTGAACCCTTTTCCTTGGGAACCCAGTCTTCGCCAAATTTACCTGTAGTTCATAGAATACAACGGTCGGGACAAAAATACTGTCAGGACTGACTGCCCGAAAATTATCAACGACTTGCTTTCTTTTCTTCAGCAAGTAGATGATCGTGTTTGTGTCTAAAACAAACATTTACCAGATCTCTCGCGGTACATCCTCACCTTGATTCGCCCTGATTTCTTCCAAAGTCGGAAAGCCCTCCCAATCAGCAGCGTCTATCGAATCGAGAAACCTATGCCAGTCGGCCATCTTCTCCTCACTCGAAGCGCTGTCCTGCGACGTTTGCTGCGCTTTGACCGACTCCGCAAACGTTAGCACCTCAGCAGCCTTTTCAGCAGACAACTGCTTCACCACTTCATAAACTTGCTCTGCAACCGTCATTACAAGCCTCCTAGTCTATAACCATACTCTCAATCCTAAGCCGCCAGCAGCCCATTCAGCGCCTCAATCGACCTGTCCCTTAGCTTGCTTTTCTCCTGCTCGGATCTCCTCTAAAGTTGGAAAATCCTTTCCCCAGGAACCCGCCACCGCGTTTACAAACTCAGGCCAAGACAGCTTATCTAGCTCGTCCAAGTCATCCGGCAGGCCATCTTTGTGCTTTTCTTTAGGCTTCGCCTGTACAGATTCTACAAAAGTCAAAACCTCAGTCGCTTGCTCGTCCGACAACGTCAGAACTACCTCATAAATCTGCTCAGCAATGGTCATGTAACGCTCTCCAGATAATTCTTGACTTAACCGGCTTTCAGCAGCTTTTCTTTTAGCCACGTATCTACTAGCCGCTCAACCGACACCTGCTGACGCTTTGCCGTTTCCGAAAGCTGATCCATCAAGCTCCCATCAACCGACACAAGATAGCGACTGCGTTTAATATCAATCTCAAACTCTACCTCCGGCATCTGGTCAAGATAGTCACCCATATCGTGAGTATCAAAAAAGTCTACCAACGCCTGATCTGAGCTGAACTGAGGCAATGTGGTATCTGACTTATTTTCTGTCATATGATTTCCTCTCTTTTTTATCCATATCGCGTGCGCTTAACACCAGTGCTTGGGCAGAAAGTTTGTAGATAAACACAACCGTTAAATAGCGACCAGTATTCGTTTGACCCAAAGCAAGATATAGATCCTCACCTTTGCGATCGCCCTTCTTTGCAAATCTAATCTTTGGCCGACCCAGGAGAACCGTCTCTACTTCATAAGGTGAAACGCGGTGCTTAACAGCTAGTTTCTCTACAATCGCATCTAACCAAATAACCTCCTCAATTCTCACTCGAAAGCCCTTAGACGTTACCTCACACCGTATCTATCCTACTAGAATTAACTGCCCCCTTACGCCACCAGCACCCCATTCAGCTCCTCAATCAACCCGTCCATCTCATCGCCAAACAGCGCGTACATCTTCCCCAGTCCGCCCTGCCCATCAAACGGCGACATCTCCAAATCCTCCCGCTCAAAGTGAAACGAACTCATCACATGATCGCGAATCATATGCAGCCAGTCCATCTGATCGGCGTCAAACTTATCGCCGCCCCCCGCATGAGCCCGCATCACCCAATTTTGAAAATTGCGCCGCACCACCGTCTCATAGTCCGTTAGCCGCTCATCGACCCCCGCCACCCGCCGAATTAGCCCCACCAGCGCCGTCAGCTCACTCACCGGACTGCCCGAGCCCTCTTCCAATAGCTGATACGCCTGCCACACCCGCAGCGGCGCAAGCTTAGGCCGATCTGCCCTTAGCCTGGTCATCACCGCCCGAATCATGTCAAACGTCACCTCCCGCCGCCGCTGCGGCTGCTGAAAATAAATACCCAGCGCCTCAATCTCATCCTGATGCTCCCGCAGATAATCGGCCATCTCCTGCACAATCACCTGCGCATTTTCCCGCGCATCGCCCGCCCAGCCCGACAGCAACACCTCATCAAGATTGTCATAGTCAATCGTCTGCTCTTTATCGCGCCGAATGTTCTCCAGCAGCGTAATCAAATCGCCCGTTAGCAAGCTGCCTGCCGCCTGACACAGGTCTAACTGCGCCGCCTCTAGTGCCGCCTCATCAGGTTCACCTGCTCCTGCTGGCAAACCTGCCCGCGCCTGCGCCTCCACCTGATCGGGGTCAATCGCGCTCAGCAGCTGCCCCACCAAAGCCCGCAGCGGCACCCCGTTATTTTGCTCGCTCACCTGTGCCTGCTGCTCCGGCGTCAGCTGCCGGTCTAACCGCGCTAGCCGCCCTGCCAGAGACGACACCATCTCCGCATCGCCGCCGCCCATCATTACCCCCATCGCCAGCTCGCGAAACGGCACTGATGGCTGCGTGATTAGAGGCTGACTAGGCGTTTTAAGCGATCGCGTCACCCCCACCGCATCGACAATTACATAGTGCGTTTTTGCCGATCTTGCCGAAGGCGTCACCTTTTTCAGGTCATCTTCTCCCAGCGTCCGCGTCCCCCGCCCCTTCATCTGCTCAAAATAATTGCGGCTCTTCACATCCCGCATAAACAGCAGACACTCCAACGGCTTCACATCCGTCCCCGTCGCGATCATATTCACCGTCACCGCCACGCGCGGATAGTAGTCATTGCGAAAATTCGCCAGCACCAAATCTGGGTCACTGCCTGCCTCTACCACTTCACCCGCCTCGCCCACCGTGCCTTGCTTTGCCTTATAGGTCACCTTTTTGCAAAACTCATTGCTCTCACCAAACTCAGTGCGCACCATCCGAATAATGTCATCGGCGTGGCTATCTGTCTTCGCAAAAATCAGCGTCTTGGGCACCTCCGTCCGCCCCGGAAACAGCACCGGCAGCCGCGCTTTAAATTCGCGCACCACCGTTCGGATCTGATCTGGGTTCACCACTGAGCGATCTAGCTGCTGACCCGCATATACCTGCTCCTCATCGCTCAGCTCCCAGCGCCTGCGCCGGGTCAGCTTCTCGCGCTTTTCCACCGACTGCCCCTGGTGAATGCGATCGCCCGACTGCGTAATCCGCGTATCAATTCGATACACCTCATTGCCCACATTCACCCCGTCGCCCACCGCTCGCTCATGGCTATATTCCGACACCACATTTTTATTAAAAAAGCCAAACGTCCGACTGTCCGGCGTCGCCGTCAGCCCAATCAAAAACGCATCAAAATAATCCAGTACCTGCTGCCATAAGTTATAAATTGACCGATGGCACTCATCAATATAGATAAAGTCAAAAAAGTCCGGCGTAATTCGCTCGTTATACACCACCGGCAGCGGCTCTCTGCGCCGAATATAGGTCTCCGCCGGACTCGCCTCATCAGCTTCACTCAGCGCCTCTCCCTTGAGAATGGAATAGAGCCTTTGAATTGTACAGACCACCACCTGAGCGCTCTGGGCAATGTGCGGCGAAGTCGGACGCTGCACCACGTACAGGTCCGAAAACTGGCGGCTATCGTCACTCGGCAGATAAGCCATCATCTCCTGCTCAGCCTGCTTCCCCAAATTCAGCGTATCGACCAAAAATAAGATCCGCTTTGCCTTGACGGGCGGCTTCAGCAGGCGGTGCATTGAGGTGATCGCCGTAAACGTTTTACCGGCCCCGGTCGCCATTTGAATGAGCGATCGCGTTTTCCCTGCCTGCAATGAGTCTTCTAAGTTTGCGATCGCCTGTGCCTGACAGCCTCTTAGCCCGAGCGCGGCGGCTGGCAATCCATCCGGGTTCAAAGGAGTCAGGTGTTGCAAGCGCGATCGCAACGGCTCCTGACTCAACCGCCTGGCCAGTTCTTCAGGGCGATGAAAGTGAAAGATTTCGCGCGATTGGGGCTTTGGCTCCCGGCCATCGGTAAACTGCGTCACCATTCCCGTACTTTCATACAAAAACGGCAGCGGCTCCCGATGGTTAATCCACTTCAGCTTAGCCGCTGCGTAGCCTGCCGTTTGGGTTTCATGCGTTGTCAGCCGGTGCCCTTCAGACTCTTTTTTTGCCTCAATCACCCCGACTGCTCTGCGATCTACAAACAGCACATAGTCCGCTGGCCCCACGTCTGTTTGATACTCCCGAATAGCTACGCCTTGAGCCGCCGACAGATTCGCACTGCTCTTAGACTGCACCACCCAACCGGCAGCCCTGAGCTGAGCGTCAATGCGATCGCGCGCAATCTGTTCTGGATTCTGATTTGCCGCCATCACCAAAGAAATTCTTAAAGACTAACTTCTATGGTGACAGTTAGACAAAGACAATAACTGTGATTGAAGTCAACTTTGCTTTAAGCGTTGATGAAGCCACGTTCTAACTAGGTTCTGACTAGGTGGTGACCAAGCCATTCTCCAGCGCATAGCGCACCAGCTCAGTTCGGCTGTTCGTGCCGGTTTTGCCAAACAAGCGACTGACGTATTTTTCCACGTTGCGCACGGTGGTACCCAATCGGCTGGCAATTTCTTTGTTCATCAGTCCTTCGGCGACTAGGTTGAGCACGTCTTGCTCGCGCGGGGTGAAGTCGATGCGGATGCCGCTGTTGTTTTGCTTGATCATGCTGCCGCGCTGAGTCAGCAGGGCTTTGATTTCTTCGATTTGGCGGGCCATCGTCGCGATGTCTGGCGTTTCGGAAGGGTCGGGGGCTTGGGCAGCGCGGCGCTCGATCAGGCTGGTGAGAATGGCGACGAGCTCTTCGGGGTCGAAGGGTTTGGCAAGGTAGGCGTCGGCTCCGGCCTGGTAGCCTTGAATGCGATCGCTCGTCATTCCCCGAGCCGTGAGAAACACCACCGGCAGCGCCTGAAACCGCGCATCTTCGCGCACCTGCTTAAGAAACTGATAGCCGTCTACCTGCGGCATCATAATGTCTGAAATGAGCACCTGAGGCGTTTCTAGCTGCAAGAGATCCCAGCCTTCAGCCGCGTTGCTGGCCACGCGCACTTCAAAATTGCTGTCTTCGAGGTAAGCCTGCACCGACTCTCTCAGGCCGGGTTCATCGTCTACGAGCAAAACTTTACTGCTGGGAGTATCTGCCATGATGTCTTTAATAGGGGCGCTGTGATATGGGTTGTGTGTAGATCATACCGCTATGCTAACCGTCGCCACCGCTATGCCCAGCCAAAAAAACTCTCAGTCACTGACTCCGTCATCAATTCAGTCATCAATTCAGTCATCAATAAAAAAGTGGACAACCCTCAGCGCCAAGCTGGTCTTCGACCACCGCTGGTATCAGCTCAGGCAAGATACGGTCGCTCTGCCCAATGGCCAAATTGTCGATGACTATTTCGTCAGCCTGCGGCCTGATATTGCCACCGTGCTGCCGATTACCGCCGACGGGCAGATCGTTTTTGTGCGGCAGTATCGCCACGGCGTGGGCGAAATTTTGCTAGAGCTGCCAGCGGGCACCTTTAACCCCAAGGAAGAACCGCTGGCTGTGGCTCAGCGGGAGCTGGCAGAAGAAACGGGGTATGTGGGGGAGCAGTGGGAAGCGATCGCCACCTTCTACAACAACCCCGTCAAGCAAAATAACCGCATTCATTTATTCAAGGCCCAGCCCGTCCGATTAGCCCGCCAGCAGCAGCTAGACACCACCGAAGAGATTGAAGTCGTGCTCAAACCCGTAGCGGCGATTCCGGCCCTGATTGCCTCAGGCGAAATTTGCGTAGCAGGCACCATTACCGCCTTAGCGCTGGGGCTATCGTTCCGGTTTTAAGCACGCTATTATAAATAAATCTACTAAACTCCGACCGGAATACCGGGGATTATGGCAAAATTTACTGAGAAGTTTTCTGCCGCCCTCAGGTCAGGCAGTCAGTAAACCACACTAGCTCATCTTAGGTAACTCAACATATGGCACTTCAACTAGGCGACCAGGCTCCCGATTTTACGCAAAAGTCCTCAATGGGCGACATTAACTTCTACGAATGGGCAGGCGATAGCTGGGTTGTGCTCTTCTCTCACCCGGCTGACTACACCCCTGTTTGCACCACCGAATTAGGGTTGGTCGGTCAGCTCCAAGACGAATTTAAAAAGCGCAATGTCAAAACCATCGCCCTCAGCGTCGATGGCGTGGAGTCTCACAAAGGCTGGATCAACGACATCAACGAAACGCAAAGCACGGATGTTAACTACCCCATCCTGGCTGACGACGACAAAAAAGTCGCCACTTTGTACGGCATGTTGCACCCTAACTCCAGCACCGGCAATACGCTGACCGTGCGCTCTGTATTTGTCATCGACCCTGACAAAAAAATAGGCTCACCCTCACCTACCCCGCCAGCACAGGCCGCAACTTCGATGAGATTTTGCGAGTGATTGATTCTCTCCAGCTGACGGCGTATGAGAGTGTTGCTACCCCTGGTAACTGGAAAGATGGTGACGACTGCGTTGTGGTGCCTTCTATCTCCACTGAAGATGCCAAGAAGAAGTTTCCTAAAGGCGTGACCGAAATTAAGCCTTATCTGCGGATGACGCCTCAGCCGAATAAGTAGGTAATAGTCCTCCTAAGCTACTAGGACTAAGGCTATTAAAAGACTTGGCGCACTGTGGGTATCTACCTCGGTGCGTCACTTTTATGGTTTGAAGCGATTAGGCCGCTTGCAAACAGGTTTAAATCAGCCAGCCTGAACAAAAGAGCGAACAGATAAAATTTCGCCTGCCTTAAGCGGTTGAATTGCAGATTTTGCGACTGCTATCACCGCGATGGATTCACCGACAGCATCAAAAATTTCCAAAACGCAACCTTCTTCACCCTCAGTAGGATGGGCAACAAACTCTACCAGAGTAGCGATATCACCCGCCTTGAATTTGCTGTTAGGCAAATCAGCCGTTAGAGAAACTTCCTGATATAGTTCATACTTCATCGGTTACCTTTCTCCCATTGCTGCGCGCTCTTCCCGATAAATAGTCATTTCTTGGTGGTGCAGGGTGGTCATGGCGACTTCCCAGGGGAAAGTAAATGATTGGAAAGATTCGGGAGAGATTTTGTCAACATCCAGGTCAATAACAACTTGCCGCAAGATTGAAAATAGCTGCTGCCGCAGGGCTTGGAGTTCTTGTAAGGTGGTGGCTTTTTCGACTGCTTCAATCAGGGTCAAAATTTCTAGATTGTAGCGATCAGCGCGATTTTTTTGGTGGCCAATGAGCCACAGGCGAAACTGCCAAATTCCTGAAGCTGCCAGAATGCTGACAGATAGCAGAAAACCCATGGTCTCGGCATACTCTACGAAGAAAGGCGGATTGTCTTGGGTGTAGTAAGCTCGGGCGCCTGGGTGCAGGGGGAAGCCCAAGTTTTGACTGGCCTGAGGGGATTGAATGCTGGCAGCCCGAGGGTTGATCGCAATCAGCTCGTTGCGATGCTCGTACAGCATCTGAGTAATGGTTTCGACAATCTCGGGTGCGACATCTTCGTGGGCGACTAGCAGCGCACTGACTGCGACGACTGGCAGATCTTTCGATGGTATGGGCTGGCCGCCATCGTAGCTGCCCTGGGGAATGACGGTAGGCTCCAGATAGGGCTGACTTAGCCGTAGCGCCCCAATTTGCTCAATCGGTACCAGGTCGAATTGGCCGGTTTTGAGCAGTTCGCCGATGGCGGGATTGCCCAGGCCGATAATGCGAAATAAGGCATCGACCTTGCCCTGACTCAGGGCGGCATAGGCTTTGTCTGGGGGGAGGGGCTGAGCGGTCAGGTCTTGGGGGGAGAGGTCATAGTGACTAGCTAGCGGCCAAAATAGCTGATAGGAGCCGCTGCCGATGGGCATTAGGGCGACGCGCTTGCCTTTGAGGTCGGCCATGCTGGTGATGTTGGCCGATCTGTTGGCAATGAGGTGAAACATCTCGGGGTAGAGCTGGGCGACGGCTTGAACGGCTGGCTGCACGGGCGTGTCGCTCTGGACTAAGGCCATGTCTGCTGTGTGGGCCTGCACGCTGTCCATATTTTGGTTGGAGCCGGGGGAGGCCAGTACTTCAATGCGCAGGTTGGGCGCGTGTTTTTTGGTGACTTGCGCGATCGCTTCTCCAAACGCATAGTATTCACCTGTCTCGCCACCGGTAGCGAGCCGCACGACGGAGATTTGCTGGCGCGATCGCAGCAATAGCACCACACAGACGCCTGCTGCGATCGCACTCACACTCAGCAAAGCAATCCGCAGCGCCCTGCCGCCTTGGGCATTGCCCGGCGTGGTTGAAGATCTAGTGAGTCTATCGCGCATAGCAACCTTCGTTCATCTCGAGCGCCTTCAAGCCGCCTGCCAAGTGCCATGGAACCCGAGCGGCACGATGCCCGGCAGCGCCAATCGACAAACCGGCTCACCCAATGTTTCTGCCGCAAAAATCCATAGCTCGCTCCGGTCAGCAGCGGCACTGTACACCACGGTCAGCAGCCACCCTTCCTCAGGATTTAGCCGGTCAGCTACATGCAGCGGTTCTGTGCCGTAGCAGCCTGCTCCCAAATCGGCCTCGGTCAAGCGGCCCGTACTATAGTCAAACCGGCCAATCGCCCCGAACCAGTTTTGCCCGGTGCTCACCCCCGGTCGGTGCATCAGCACGTAGGTCTGCTGCCAGGGCTGACCGATTTGTGCAGCGGGCACCTGCGGAAATTCACAGTCGCGATTTAGCACTCGCTCATTGCTGAGAATGCGCCCGGTCTGAGGGTTTAGCCGAAGCTGCCACAGGCTGCCGTAAGCCGTCGTTTTCATCTGCCCTGACGGAATTTCTCGCAGCGTCTCGTTGATAGAAGGAAAGTCGTCAAATCGGGCAAAATCCATTCGCACAGTGCCATCTGGATCTAAGCAGCCGTTGCCAAAGTGCCATTGAAACCAAGGATCGGCCTGTTCTTCAGAGACGATTTTTAGGCTTTCCCGGTCAACCACTATGACTCGCGTACCGCGATCGCCCTTCCACTGCATAGAGTCTGCGTAGCTACACTGGTTCAACAACAGCGGCAGCCTCTCGATCGTGACCGGCGAAACGAGAAAGACCAAATAAGGCCCTGCTATTACAAAGCTATGCACCAGCGGCACATCTTTTAGCGAAATCGTGGTTTGTTGGAGCAGATTGCAGGCGCGATCGCAGCGATAGATAGCCAAATTGCACTGCGGCGTCACCCCGATGCTGTAAATTTCGCCGCTGAGCGGATCGCGCAACGGGTGCGCCGAGAAGGGCTGCCCTTTTTTGAGCCAGCCTAAAGACTCCCTGCCAAAGGTCTCTAGCGTCTCTAAATCTAAACTATGAGGGTTGCCCGCTTCCCACAGCGCCAGCAGCTTATCTGGCAGCGCCAGCACAGAAGTATTGGCCGAATTTTTGATGCCGGTGCTGTTGAGCAATCCCCAAATGTGTTCCCACAGCGGGCCAGGGTAGCGCCTTCCATAGTTGCCGTAGAGAAACTGATCGGCCTCGGCTTCTGCCTGATAGCCCTCAGTTTGCACATAGCGATAGGTGCTCGTCGCGCCCGCCTCGGTCAGGTTTACCCGCAGAATGGCCCCGTCGCCATCAAACCAGTGGCCCACAGGCTGACCGCCGCGCTGCAAACGCCCGGTACCATTTTGGTAAAGCGTGCCGCGTAGCCCAGTAGGAATGCGCCCAGACAGGATTTGTAAAGGTGTTGTGGCAAACTCTGAAGCGGGCTGAGCTAGGCTTTTGTGCCAGGGCTGAGGAGAGGCGCTAGTAGAGCGCTGGCTTGCAGGCGAAGAAAAGGCGGTAGTGGCAGTCATAAAACAGCAGTCATAAAACAACTGATAGCGATGCCTTCAAAGGTAGCAGACGGCCAGGGCTGTTTCATTCTAAATTGGAATGATATAGCTTTGTTGCCAGAATCTAGAATGAAATGATCCTGGATAGAAGTCTCAAGTGATGTTAACGCTAAACGCATTAGACTAATGCCTTATGACTTTGCAGAGTCAGTTACTTAAGCAACTTTCATGAAAAAGTCTTATCTAGATTCGTTACGAGGATTGGCTGCTTTAATTGTAGTTTTTGCCCATTTCGCGGGTGCCTTTTATCCATTTTCTCTATTTGGAACCACATATAAACGAATATCTGCGAGCGAGTCTATTCTCAATCAAAGTCCTGTTGGACTTTTAATTGCCGGACACTTCGCCGTCTGTTTGTTCTTTGTTTTAAGTGGATATGTTCTGAGCTATAGGTTTATTGCAAAAAAAAGGACAAAGATTTGTATTGTTGCAGCAACAGTTAAAAGGCCATTTCGCTTAGGCGGCATGGTTGTTTTCACCATGGCTTTGTCATACCTGCTGATGTGCTGCGGTTTTTATTTAAATAGCGAAGTCGCCTTACTCACAAATTCGATACCATGGTTCGAGTCGTATTGGGAGACAACCCCTTCACTAACGGTGTTTTTAGTGGATTTAATTATTCGTCCTTTTTCGCAGGGATCAGTTTACAACCCTCCCTTATGGACTATAAGCACGGAGCTATATGGCTCCTACTTTGTCTTTGCCTATTTGTTCTTTGTAGGTAATATGAGGTATCGGCTTGTGCCCCTTATATTGCTGATGTATATTTTTAGAAATAGTCTTTATCTGTGCTTTTTGTTAGGAATTTTTTGTGCTGAGTTGGAAAGAATAATAATATTAAAAAAATTCAAATTTCCTAATTATTTCTTGTTAGGAATGCTGCCTGTCGGCCTATTTTTCGGCAGCTATCCCCACTACGCTGATAATATTACGATAGACAGTTCAATCTATGGCTGGCTACCGTCAAGACTTGATAAGTTGGGTCAGGGAGGTTATGCGCTGAGCGGTGCACTTATCGTATTTTGTTGTGTGTTATGCTGCCATCCTTTGCAAACACTATTAGACAAGAAAATATTAAGATATTTTGGTCGTATCTCATATGCACTGTATGCCTTACACTTCATTCTACTTGGTAGTTTATCATCATTTATTTATTTAATTCTGATAAGCAATTTGGGACATAATTTAGCTTTCTTTTGTGCACTCATGTTGTCACTGTTTTTACTTATTCCTTGTGCCGATGTAACTAATCGGTGGGTTGACACATATTCTATTCGCGTTTCTCACTGGCTTGGCAAGAGCTGTGAGTCTTACTTAAACGCGGCAGTTCACGGCAATAGAAAGGGTTCGAAAAAGAAAAATAAATGACCCTAGTATCGTCATTTCACTTTAAATTCTGACAACAATGCTGTGTTATTTCAGCCGCTAAGAAATTAAATTATAAAAGCTTTAAACGAGGTATTCTTGTGGATGCGCACAGCGCCTAAATTTAGAACGAAACAGCCCTAAGCAGATGGCCCTTTCTTTAGGGGTTGTCAAGCGCTATCAGGCAGCTACTGAATGGGCAGACTGAGGGTAAAAGCGGTTTGTCCTTTGGGTGTGCTATTGAGGCGCAGCTCACCTTTGTGGGCGCGGGCAATCTCTCTTGAGAGGCTAAGCCCCAAGCCAAACCCTTCTCGCTTGCGGTTGCGAGAAAGATCGCCCCGATAAAAGCGATCAAACAGGCGATCGCGCTCTTCTACTGGGATATCTCTAGACGCATTAGCCACTATCACCTGCACGCTGTTCCCCTGCTGCCGCCCGACAATTGACAGCCATCGCCCGGCCTTGCCTTCTGGTAAGTTGTATTTAATGGCGTTGTCAATCAAATTTTGTAAGACCTGAGTGAGCAGATGGCGATCGCCGCGTATCTTTAGTTCTCCTGTCAGCTTCACCTCTACTGGCAGCTCTGGATCTAGCAGCTCAATATCTTCTACCAGCAGCGTCAAAACCTCTTCAATATTGACAATTTCTCGCCGCATACTAATCTGCCCGGCATCGGCTAAAGAGAGCAGCAACAGCTTACGCACAATTACGCTCAGCCTAGCGACTTCGTCTAGCAGATGGCCCAGACTTTGCTGCAAGGCTGAGCCGGGTTCGGCTTGCTGCATGGCTAGCTCTAGCTCACCGCGCAAAATTGCCAGCGGCGTTTTGAGTTCGTGAGCCGCATCGCCGCTAAAGCGCGAAGACTGCTTAAAGCTGCGCTCCAGTCGTGTCAGCATTTGGTTAAAGACTTCAATCAGCTCGACAAATTCGACATCGGCACTGCCCACGGGCACCTGCTGATCGAGCCCGGTTGCCGTCACCTGTTGGATGACGCTTGTGAGCTTACGCACTGGCCTGAGCGCACTGCCTGAAAGCCCCCAGGCTCCTACTGCAATCATCAGCAGCGTGCTAGGAACTGCGACCAAAAAGATATTGCGAATGACCGCCATGTCTTGATCGATAGTTTGTAGACTGACGGCGATCGCTCCTTTTCCCGCTTCAGAATTGATGATGCCAATGCGCCAGCTACCTGCCGCTGTGCTGCGCGTCGAAACTTGCGTGGGGCTGCTGCCCGGTGTTGGGCTGACTGGCTCTGAGCTTTTTTCCTCTTTTTCAGCTAGCTCATCGCCTACTGTTGTCAGCATTAGATCAATTTCTAGTGCGGCATTGCCGAGCCGGGCCTCACTGACCGAATAGTGCAGCGTTCGGCCTTGGGCATCGACTGCTAACACGGTAATGGGGGTGTCAATTTGGGTCTCTAGTTCGCGGGGCAGCTCTTCGATAAAATTTTGCCACCAGAGGGGCGATCGCCGCGCGGCGATTCGCTGCAACTGACTGTCGAGCTTGGCATCTAGACTGCTCACCTTTGCCACGTAAATCAGCCGCCAGGCCACCAGCCCAAAGCCCACCAGCGCCCCACCCGCTAGCGCCACCGCCATCAGCGCAATCCGCAAGCGAAAAGACCTCAGCTTCACCTCAATTTTGCCCCACTGCTTTTCCCGGCTGGTTTTTCTAGCTGCATGGTGTCTCTGCCTGCCTAAACCGATACCCCACCCCGCGCACGCTTTCAATCCAGCGGTTTTGACCGGCTATATCGATTTTTTTGCGCAGCCGCTGAATGCACACGTCTACTACATTCGTGCTGGGATTGAAGTCGTAGCCCCAGACGTGCTCCAGCATCTGGGTGCGGGTAAAAACTCTGCCGGGCGATCGCATCAAATATTCCAGCAAATTAAACTCGCGGGTCGTCAGCTCTACTGCCTGCTGATCACACATGACCGTGCGCGTAATCCGATCTAGCTTAAAAGGGCCTACCGTCACTAGGTTTTGCCCTTCGCCCGCACTGCGGCGCACCACAGCATACATACGCGCCACCAACTCCTCCACAAAAAAAGGCTTAGCAATATAGTCATCGGCTCCCAGATTCAGCCCATGCAGGCGATCATCTAGCTCATTGCGCGCCGTCAATAAAATGACCGGTGTGTTACGTCCGGCCTGCCGCAAATGCTTCAAAATGAACAGCCCGTCTTTTCCTGGCATCATGATGTCGAGCAAAATCACGTCGTATTCGTTTTCGAGAGCTTTTTCGTAGGCCAGGTCACCATGATCACAATAGTCCACCACAAACCCGTGCTCTTTCAATCCCACCTGCACAAAACTAGCAATCTTAGGCTCATCTTCTACAAATAGAACGTGCATAGGCGTCTGATCCTCAGAATCTAAAAAATACGGCGCTTTATGAATAAATATTAGCGGCTGCTCACAATCAGACGCTTTCACACCCAAATGTCGGATTAATTTATGAGAAATATTACAAAAATGTAACCAAAGATCGAGGTCATTGTTAATTTTTTTTTCTTCTAATGAGGAGGTCGGATAGCTACCTGCTCGACTTAGACAGGTTCAAAGTAGGGCTGTCCGCAATTTCAGATTGCCAACTTAGAAGACAACTATGCGTTTTTCGATCTCCACCAAATCTCTCAAGCAGTTTACCGGCGTTGCCGCTGCGCTATTGATCTTGCCAATCGCTGTCTCTTGCGCCAGCAACCCCGCAGAGGATGCTGCCGTTGTAGATCCTGCTGAAATGCCCGAAGCTGATACAGCTACCGACACAGCCGCTACAGGCGAAACCATCGTAGACGTGGCGGCGGCTAACGGCTCATTCGAGACATTGGTTACCGCTATTCAGGCCGCTGGTTTGGAAGAAACGCTCAGATCTGAAGGCCCCTATACCGTATTTGCGCCCACCGATGAAGCGTTCGCCGCCCTGCCTGAAGGCACCCTTGAGAAACTACTCCTGCCTGAAAATCAGGAAACGTTAGCTCAGATCCTCTCTTATCACGTTATTCAAGGCGCTGTCCCCTCATCTGATATTGAAAGTGGCGCTGTCAGCACTGTCGAAGGGGCAGATTTAAACATTGCTGTAGATACCGCTGGCGTCATGGTGAATGACACGGCAACCGTTGTCGAGCCCGATGTTATTGCGGATAACGGTGTTATCCATGTGATCGATGCGGTGCTGCTACCGCCCGATCTTGACCTTGCTAGCCTCTAGACATAAGCCATTCTGGGCTATCAAACTTGTTCTACAGCACTGATTGACGAAAATGCCGCCGGGGAAGGCTTCCTTGGCGGCATTTAGCGATGTTTGAGGCGGTGCTCATGGCTTAAAAGCACATAAGCACGTTCAATAGACGGTTTAATAGTAGACATCAAAAGTTCACTTTTGATTCTTCTTAAAAACATTCTCTTCCATAGGCCGCTATGACGACCCTGCTGCGTACTCCTCTGCACCCCATCTGCCTCCAGCAAAAAGCCAAAATGACTGGTTTTTCGGGCTGGGAAATGCCCGTGCAGTTCAGCGGCATTTTGCGGGAACACCAGGCAGTTCGCCAGGCAGCCGGCATGTTTGATATCTCTCATATGGGCAAGTTTGTGCTCACTGGGGCAGATGTCATCGGTGCCTTACAGAAGATTGTCCCTTCTGATCTAGCTCGGTTAACCCCCGGCAGAGCCCAGTACACAGTTTTGCTGAATGAGCAGGGCGGGATTATTGACGATCTGATTGTCTACTATCAGGGGCAGACTGGCGATCGCCAAAAAATTACGTTGATTGTGAATGCAGGGACAACTGAGAAAGATAAAATCTGGCTGCAAAAGCATTTGCCCGACACTGCGCAGCTCCAAGATCTTTCGCTTGAGCAAGCGCTGATTGCCGTCCAGGGGCCAGCCGCCACTGCCCGACTTCAGCAGCTCTGTCCCCATGAAGATCTTCAGTCTGTGCCTCGCTACGGTCACTTGACTGGTGAGCTACTGGGGCAACCAGCCTTTTTTGCCAGAACCGGCTACACCGGAGAAGATGGGTTTGAGGTGATGGTGCCAGCGGCGATCGCAGCAGACGTTTGGCAAGGGCTCATAGATTTGGGTGTAGTTCCTTGCGGATTGGGCGCGCGCGACACGCTGAGGCTAGAAGCGTCGATGGCGCTGTACGGTCAAGACATCACCGAGGAGACGACGCCCTTAGAAGCGGGATTGGGCTGGCTGGTGCATTGGGATAAAACCGCAGACTTCATCGGTCGCGCTGTGCTAGAGCAGCAAAAGGCAGCAGGCTTAGCGCGTAGACTGGTTGGCCTTGTTCTAGCGGGCCGCAATATTGCCCGTCATGACTACCCTATTCTCAGTCAGGGCAAACCAGTCGGCGTGGTTACCAGCGGTACGCTTTCACCCACGCTGGGCTACCCAGTGGCCTTGGGCTACGTACCGCCGTCTCTGGCAAAGCCCGGTCAGACGCTAGAAGTGTCCATTCGCAATAAGACCTTTCCGGCAACGGTGGTGAAGCGGCCATTTTATAAGGCGGAAAAATAGGAAGGAGCCGCTGGGAGTTGCTTCGTCTGCAAACTGCTGCGACGCTGGGAAATACTTTTGAGAAATAACTTTAGGAAATAACTTTAGGAAATAATTTTGGCTTAAATCTGCCTATCTGGAGACTAGCGGTGCAATACTGGCAGCATCCAATCACTGGAGTACGACCTGACTGACCTACTGATGGGTCACCTTGAGGAAATATCATGGCGTTTGAATATCCTGACAATTTGCAATATCTGGACACCCACGAATATGCGCGGGTGGATGAAGAAGATAAGACGGTAACCGTGGGCATTACTGCGTTTGCGGTGGATCAGATGGGGGATGTGGTGTTTTTGGAGCTGCCTGCTGTTGGCGATACGGTGGAAAAGGGCGAAAACTTTGGCACGATTGAGTCGGTCAAGGCGGTTGAAGATTTGAAGTCGCCGGTTGATGGCGAGGTGCTAGAGCGCAACGAGGCGCTGATTGAGTCGCCTGAGCAGATTGCCGATGATCCGTTCGGCGATGCCTGGCTGATCAAGATCAGGGCGGATGACCTTTCGGATTTGGACGATACGCTGTCGGCAGAGGAGTATCAGGAGCAGGTGGAGGGGAGCTGATGGAGGGGTGAAAAGCAGTGAACCGTTTTTTGTTACACAATACTTATTTGCTACACAATACATTAAGAAGACTGCGGGCACAGCCTATCTATCAGGCGCTGGCCCGTCAGCTCGCACTTTTTTATCCCCGCTACCATGCCCTACGATCAGACTGCTCCATCTTCCGAGGTTTTCACGTCAGCTGCTCACACGGTAGCCAGTACTGTAGTTGATGCTGTCACTGGCAGCCGCTCAGCTGAGGCCAATCGCCCGATTTGGATAGATCATCTCCCTGCGGATCGCTTCGCCCGGCGGCACCTCGGCCCGACTGCGGACGATATTGACCAGATGCTGGCCGTTCTTGGCTTTGACAGCGTAGATGACTTGATCGCCGCCGCTGTGCCAGCGGGCATTCGGCTGAGCCAGCCTTTGGCGATCGCCAAAGGGCTAACTGAGCGCGAGGCGCTAACAAAGATTGCCGACATCGCGGCGCTTAACCAGGTCTATCGCAGTTACATTGGCTTGGGCTATCACGGCTGTGTGACGCCGCCCGTCATTCAGCGCAACATTTTAGAAAACCCTGGCTGGTATACCCAATACACGCCCTATCAGCCAGAAATTTCTCAGGGAAGGCTAGAAGCGCTGCTCAACTATCAGACGATGGTGAGCGATCTGACCGGGTTAGAAATTGCCAATGCTTCTTTGCTAGATGAAGGGACGGCGGCGGCGGAAGCCATGAGCATGAGCTATGGCCTGTGTAAAGACAAGGCGGCTAAAGCGGCTAAGCGCTATTGGGTGTCAGCGAGCTGTCATCCGCAGACAATTGAGGTGATTAAGACGCGATCGCACCCTCTAAATATAGAAGTTGTCATCGGCAACCATAGAGATCCTAAAGCGCTAGCTGGCGGCCCCTTCTTCGGGGCTCTGTTGCAATACCCTGCCACCGACGGCGCGATCTACGACTATACAGACTTCATTGCGCAAGCTCACGAAGTAGGTGCGACCGTGACCGTCGCCGCCGACTTGCTTAGCCTCACTCTGCTCAAGCCCCCCGGCGAATTTGGCGCAGATATTGCCGTGGGCAACACACAGCGATTGGGCGTACCGCTAGGCTATGGCGGGCCTCACGCCGCCTACTTTGCCACCAAGCAAGCCTACGCCCGCAAACTGCCGGGCCGCCTGGTGGGCGTTTCTAAAGATGCCAAAGGCGCACCCGCCCTGAGACTGGCTTTGCAAACCCGCGAGCAGCATATTCGCCGCGACTCAGCCACCAGCAATATCTGTACGGCTCAAGTGCTGCTGGCCATTATCGCCGGTACCTACGCGGTTTATCACGGCCCCGCTGGGCTCAACGGCATTGCTACGCGCATTCATCAGCTAACTAATGCGTTGGCAGATGGCCTGCGGCGGCTAGGCTACCCGTTGGGCACCGAGCCCGTTTTTGACACGCTAACAGTCGTCACTGGCGAGCAAACTGCCGATATCATCGCCCGCGCCGCTGAGCGCCAGGTCAACTTGCGCCTTGATCCGGTTCGGTCAGGTCAACCTCAGACTTTGGGTGTTTCCTTAGATGAAACGACCGGCCCTGAACAGCTCGCCGAACTGCTGACGATCTTTGCGGGCGACAAATCTACCCCTGAGCTGGATTCTCTCCGAAGAGAGCCGCTGCCTGAGCTGCTGCGACGCACCTCGCGCTATCTAACTAACCCCGTATTTAATCAGTACCACAGCGAAACCGAGCTGCTGCGCTACTTGTACAGTTTGCAAAGCAAAGATCTCTCTCTGGCCAATGCGATGATTCCTCTGGGATCTTGCACTATGAAGCTCAATGCCACCGCTGAGATGGTGCCGATTACCTGGCCAGCGTTTGGACAGATTCACCCCTTTGCTCCGCTCTCTCAAACTAGAGGCTATCAGGTTCTCTTTAATCAGCTAGAAGCGCAGCTATCAGAAATTACCGGCTTGGCAGGAATCTCGCTTCAGCCCAATGCCGGTTCGCAGGGAGAATATGCGGGACTGTTGGTGATTCGTCAGTATCATGTGTCTCGAGGAGAGGGCGATCGCAACATCTGCCTGATTCCTCAATCTGCGCACGGCACCAATCCGGCTAGCGCAGTCATGGCGGGCATGAAAGTAGTCGCCGTCAACTGCGATGATGACGGCAATATTGATGTCGAAGACCTAGCTACCAAAGCCGAAAAGCACCAGGACAACCTGGCTGCGCTGATGGTGACCTATCCCTCTACTCACGGCGTATTTGAAGAGAGCATTAAAAGCGTCTGTAAGATTATCCATAGCCACGGCGGTCAGGTGTATATGGACGGCGCGAACATGAACGCCCAAGTGGGCCTGTGCAGTCCGGGCGATATCGGCGCAGATGTCTGTCATCTTAACTTGCACAAAACTTTTTGCATTCCTCATGGTGGCGGTGGCCCCGGCGTTGGCCCCATTGGGGTAGCTGCTCACTTAGTGCCGTTTTTGCCGGGCCATAGTCTGGTTCCAACGGGCGGCGCAGCCGCCATCGGTGCCGTTGCTGCCGCGCCCTGGGGCAGTGCCAGCATTCTGCCAATCTCCTGGATGTACATTCAGATGATGGGAGCCGAAGGACTGAAGCAGGCCAGCGAGATTGCCATTCTCAGCGCTAACTATATCGCTAAGCGGCTAGAAGGCCACTACGATATTTTGTACAAAGGGGCCAGCGGCCTGGTTGCCCACGAGTGCATTGTCGATTTGCGCGGCTTCAAAAAGACCGCCCAGGTGAATGTTGACGACATTGCCAAGCGCCTGATCGACTACGGCTTTCACCCACCTACTATGTCTTGGCCGGTAGCCGGCACTATCATGGTCGAGCCCACCGAAAGCGAAGCCTTAGGCGAACTAGACAGATTTTGCGATGCCATGATTGCCATTCGCGCTGAGATTCAACAGATTGAGTCTGGCGAGATAACCGCAGAAGAAAGCCCTCTGCACTACGCCCCTCACACCACCGCTGATCTGGTAGACGATTGGCAGCGCTCTTACTCACGCGCGCAGGCAGTCTTTCCGACGCAGTGGACGCGCGATCGCAAATTTTGGCCCGCCGTCAACCGCATCGATCAGGCCTTTGGCGATCGCAACCTCATCTGCACCTGCCCCTCCATGGACGAATTTGCCGACTAAGCCGGGTGGGGCAGGGCACGAAACCCACCCTACACGCTCATTCATCGTTCATCGTTCATCCCTCATACTTCCTATGACTTTCCCCGCTCAGGACACCTGGCAAACTCCCCCTGAGCCCATCGCCTCGATGCTCAACGCCCCCCAACTCCCCACCGTTGCCTTTTCCCCCCAGGCCGAGTGGATTGTCGAGCTGGGCCAGGCCGAGCTGCCGCCGATAGCAGAATTAGCTGCGCCAAAAGTGGCGATCGCCGGTTTCCAGCTCAACCCAAAAACCTGGGGGCCAGCCAAACCGAGCTACTACCGCAGCCTAGCCATTCGCCGCCGCGAGGAAAAGACCGCCCGTCCGATTCAGCTCCCCCCCAACGCTCGCCTTCGCAACTTAAGCTGGTCGCGGTGCGGCCAGTACCTCTGCTTTACGCATACAAAAATAGAGAATGAGGACAGCGGCATCAGTCTGTGGGTGCTAGACCTACAGGCAGCGCAAGCCCGCGCCCTGACCGGCCCTATTCTCAATGCCACCTGCGGCAGCGTCGTCCGCTGGCTGTCCGACAACAGCCTAATCTGCAAGATCCGCGCAGCGGCAGGCCCACCGCCTAGTCCGCCTAGCTTACCGGTCGGCCCGATTGTCGAAGAAAATTTAGGTCGCACCGCCCCCGCCCGCACCTACACCAACCTCCTCAAAAATCCTCACGACGAAAATCTGCTGGAGTACTATCTGACTTCGCAGCTTGTTCACCTCACCCTAGCTGGCAAACAAACCCCGGTCACAGAACCTGACCTGTTCAAAAGCTTCTCGCCTTCTCCTGACGGTCAGTGGTTAATGGCCACCACCACCCATCGCCCCTTTTCCTATCAGGTGCCGCTCTCTCGCTTCCCCGTTTGCACCCAAATTTTCAATCTCCAGGGCAAGCCTGTCTATACCGTCGCCGACTTGCCCTTAGCCGAAGAAATTTCTATTAACTTCGACTCTGTTCGAGATGGACGGCGAGCGACTGGTTGGCGTGCCGACAAGCCAGCCACGCTGTATTGGATAGAAGCCCTAGATGGCGGCGATGCCCAGCGAGAAAGTGAGCATCGCGACAGTGTTTATACACTCTCTGCTCCCTTCACCGATGCGCCCGAGCTGCTGTGGAAGTCAACCCTGCGATTTAACAGTCTAATTTGGGGCAATGGGGCAACGGCGCTAGCCTACGAAGCTTTTTACAGCAGCCGTCAGGTTCGCACCTGGCGACTCGCGCCTGACAGCCAGCAAGCGTCCCCTACTATGCTATCAGAGCGCAACTTTCAAGACGCTTACAGCAATCCGGGTGAGCCAGTAACGACACCGGGCGAATACGGCTGGCAAACGCTGTTGCTCTCAGATCAAGGAGATATCTACTTCAACGGTCGCGGCGCTTCTGCTGAAGGGGTTCGTCCCTTTCTTGACAGGCTAAATTTGGTCAGCGGCGAGAAAGAAAGACTGTGGCGATCGCCGCCTGACACCTTCTCTAGAGTGAGAAAAGTTCTCGACCCAGCCGCCCATCAGTTCATCATTCGTCAAGAAAGCAAGACCGCCCCCGGCAACTACTGGCTGCATGACCGTGACCCCTCTCAGACCGTTGCCCTGACCCACTTTTCTGATCCGCTGCCCTGGTACGAAAACATTCACAAAGAGATCGTGCGCTACCGCCGCGCTGACGGCTTAGAACTTTCCGCCACCCTCTATCTGCCGCCTGGTCATGATCTAGATCGCGACGGCCCCTTGCCTACTCTGCTGTGGGTTTACCCCGAAGAACACAAAAGCCGCCAGACCGCCAGCCAGGTCACCCGCTCAGAAAACACCTTTGGCAGACCCAGCCACGCCTCAGTGATGTTTTTACTGACTCAGGGCTATGCGTTGCTTTCTGGGCCGACCCTGCCGATTGTGGGCGAGGGCGATACTGAGCCCAATGACACTTATTTAGAGCAGCTGATCGAGAGTGCCTCAGCCGCTGTCGATTATTTGATTGAGCGAGGCGTCAGTGAGCCGGGTCGCTTGGCAATTGGCGGGCATTCTTACGGTGCGTTTACCACTGCAAACCTGCTAGCTCATACCGATCTATTTGCCGCTGGTATTGCTCGCAGCGGCGCTTATAACCGCAGTCTGACCCCTTTTGGCTTTCAGGGCGAGCAGCGTCACTTTTGGGAGGCTACCGATACCTATAACCAAATGTCTCCCTTTTTCGCTGCTGATAAAATCAATCAGCCGCTGCTGCTCATCCACGGTGCTGCCGACAACAATGCGGGTACCTACCCGATTCAAACCGAGCGACTGTACGAGGCGATAAAAGGACTCGGCGGCACGGTTCGCTGGGTGAGCTTGCCCTACGAAGAGCATGGCTACCGCTCTCGTGAAGCGGTTGGTCATGTGCTCTGGGAAATGGTGCGCTGGCTAGATACCTATCTCAAGCGAGACGATGAATCTGTAAATTTATAAAGGCTCCTGCTCAAGCGTGGGCTAGTCCGACTGCTTGAGAAATGTGAGTTAACTGGTGCTCGTCGAGTTTGTATAGCAAGCCGTTTAAGATCTCTTTAATCAGAGTTGGGCCTTGATATGCCCAGCCTGTGTAGGTTTGCAGCAGGGAAGCCCCCGCCGTAATTTTGTCCCAAGCATCGTCAGCATTGAAAGTTCCCCCCACCCCAATGATCGGCAGGGTGCCCTGAGTTTGTTGATAGATTAGGCGAATGACTTCTGTTGAGCGTTGGGCGACAGGCGCACCGCTGATACCGCCTGCTTCGGTGGTGACGGCTTTGCCAGTTGCTGCAATTTTTTGAGTCTTGAGGCCCTCTCGGCTGATGGTTGTGTTGGTAGCAATAATGCCTGCTAGCCCGCAGGCTTGGGCCAATTCGACAATCTCGTAAATATCTTCAGTGGCGAGATCGGGCGAGATTTTTACTAGCAGCGGTTTACTGTCGGTATTGGCCGTTTGCAGGGTTTCTAAAATAGGTGCGAGCTGTTCTTTGGCTTGTAGCGATCGCAATCCTGGCGTATTTGGTGAAGACACATTCACAACAAAGTAGCTCCCTTGCGTTTTTAGCAAGTCAAAGCTCTGGCGATAGTCGGTGGCAGCTTCGGCTAGCGGTGTCTGCTTAGATTTGCCCAGGTTAATGCCGATGGGTATTGGGTAGGTGCCCTCGGGCCAGAGACTGGCTAGGCGTTTAGAGAGGGCGGCTGCGCCTTGATTGTTAAAGCCCATACGATTGAGGGCGGCTTGGTCGGCAGGCAGGCGAAACAGCCTGGGCTGCGGATTGCCCGGCTGCGGATGGTAAGTGACCGTACCGAGTTCGGCAAATCCAAACCCCAATAAAGGCCAGGCCCGAGCTGCTGTCCCATCTTTATCAAATCCGGCAGCTAGCCCCAGCGGATTGTTAAAAGAGAGACCCCAGAGAGACTGGCGGAGTCGGGGCGATCGCACTTCGCACCAACCAGCGATCGCCGCCTGCGCCGCCAACCGAGTCGGCTGATGAAAGATCGGCCCTCGATTGGGCTGAGCTGCGAGCCAAGCTAAGGTGTCAATCGTCTGGCGATGAACCGCTTCGGGATCTGCTTTAAAAGCGTTAAACAATAGCGGTCGCAGGCCCAATCGATAGAGCTGTTGCAAAAGAAATCTCCAAAAACAGCGCCCTATAAGGGCAAAGTTACCATAGCAAAAATCGCCCAGATAGCGTTAGGCCAAGCGATCGCAAAGGGAACTATACGGGTATCAAGAATCTACCTGTTTACCATTAGTGCTCTGTGCTTCTACTAGCTTGGTTTTCGCTATGGCTAAGTTACCGTTTGACCCTCGCGCTCCATTCACTACCCGCTTAAGCCCGCAGCGGCTCTGTTTTTCATGGTTAAGTCTACAGTTCACAGCTCTGATCCGCGATCGCCGCATGACTTGAGTAAGCAAGATCTCAGCCAGGTATTGCCCGCTATCTGGGAGGCAGAAACGCTCGAAGGCTCTATTCAAACTGCGCTGACAGCCATCCAAGCAGAGTTTGGCTACTCCCTCCTGTGGATGGGCCTGTACGATCGCTTCAATCACCAGCTCACCACCCGAGGAGTGCTCACTCAGGGGCCTCGGCGCTTTTCTCATACCTCATTAGCCCTACACCCTGGCGACATTCTAGAGCAGGTGATCGTGCAGCAAAGGCCGATGGTCATTGCCGACATCCGCGAAGAATCTCGGGCCGGTGCCTGGGCGCGGATTGCCAAAACGTTTGAACTGCAAGGTACCGTTGTGCTGCCGATTCAGCGGCGCGGTATTTGCTTTGGGTCAATGGTGCTGTGCTCACAGCAGTGGGGAGCCACGCCGGGCATTTTAGACAACTCCACGCTGCTGGCGATTAACAACGCGCTAGCCGAAGCCATTCACCAAAACGCCCTCGAACAGCAGCGGCAGCAGACTAAACAACCTGCCAAACCGCTGCTCGCCCTGCTCGGATCGTTAGATAATCTGTCGGGGCTAGATGCCCGCCTACAGCTGGTCGCCGAAGAAACTCAAAAGTTTGTCGGTGCGCCCGTCAGCATTTATTGGCTAGAGATGCGGGGCCGCAATTTTTGGTGTCGGGTCGGCAAGCTCAAAGGCAAACCCAATGCCATGCTGCCCGTCAGCGAAGTGCAGACGCTATATCAGAGCCTTTGCGCCGAAGAAATGGTTGCCTTTGGGGAGCTAGAAGGCTCATTAAAAGCGAGTATGGCCAGCCGCCTGATGCAGCATCTCAATGCTCAGTCGCTCATGGCTGCGCCGATTGTCTATCACAACGAGCTACAGGGCTTTATTAGCGTCGAGGGGGCAAATCCTCGCATTTGGAGTGAGGTCGAAAAAGAATATGTGCAGGGCGTCGCTCGGCTGATTGGGCTGGCGATGCCGATTGCCGAAATGGATGCTGCTCTGAGCCAGGTGAAATCTGACCATTTGCTCAGCGCGGGTGTGACTCGCAGCATTCACAGCGATCGCGACTGGCAGCATGTCTTGGGTCTATGCGTCGAGCAGCTCGCTGCCCGCATTGGCACCGATCAGCTGCTAGTGCTCAGCGCTAACCGAGAGCGGGGCGGATTTGATCTGTGCTATCGCACCGGTCACGACGTGGGGCAAGTAGAGCACTGGCTGCCGCTAGACGCTGTGGATGAAAAAATGCTCAAACGGGCGCATTCTCCGGTCAGCATAGAGAGCTTGGGGAATGACCTGAAGTTTGCCGTGTGGCGATCGCACTTGCGAGCAATGGGCGTCGAGTCGCTGCTGGTGAGCAGTACTTCGCCTGGGCGCTCTCCCGAGGGGCTGATTATTGTCACCGATAAAGTAGACCGGCGCTGGAGCCAAACCGAGCGCGAGCTGCTGCAAACTCTCAGCAGCCAGATTGGGCTGATTTTGCACCAGTGGCAGTTGCAGCGACAAACCGATCAGCAAGCTCAGCTGCACGAAACCTTTCAGTGGGGTATGCGCAGCCTACAGCGGCTCTCTCATATTGATCACCTAGATCAATCGGCAACTCGCCATATTGCTCAGCTTTTACATGTGCCGCTAGTCGCGATTATCACCTGGGAAAACGGTGAGGCGTTTGCCAGTGCCAGTCATGCATTGGTGCAAAACAAAAGCTTTCAGCTAGACACCAACCAGCATATCTCAGTCGAAACCGACGCAGTGCTTAACTGGGCGGCTTCGACTGAGGGCTTGCTGGCGCTGCGGCTAGAAGATCTTCCTACCGATGACCAGCAGTGGATTTCCGGCCCGGCGCAGGCGCAAATTTTGGCTATGGCCCTGCGGACTGCGCCCGAACATGAGCCTAATGCGGTGATTGTGGTGGCTGATGGTGCTAGCCGCCAATGGTCAGAAGAGCAAACGACGCTGCTCGCTATTGTAGTCAACCAGCTGGCCTGGTGCCGTCGTCATCTCAAGCTGACCGCTGCCCTACTTAAGCAGCAGCAGCAGCTCACCCAGCTCAACTGGTACAAACAACACCAGATTGAAGATCTCAACCGCAGCCTCAAAGACTGCTTGCAGCAGCTACGCCTACAGCCTGGCACGGCAGATGCCCGGCAGCAACTGCTTTTGCAAAAGATGAACAGCCTCGCTGATCGGCTAACTCACATCACCGAGCATGAGCGCTGGGCCATCAAAAGTCACGCTCAGAGTACGCCGCTCATTAGCCTGCTAAAACGGGCAATGACCCGAGCAAATCCGCTGCTGCAAGCGCGACAGCTATGGTCAAAGGTTCACTGTGAGAGCAACTTAAATATTTTTGGCGATATTACTAAGCTGGAGTTTGTGCTGTATGAGCTGATTGCTGAAGCCTGCGATCGCTCTCCCCTAGGCGATCGCATTGATATCTGGTGTCGTCCGGCTAACCATCACTGGATAGAAGTCTCCATTACCGATGAGGGCACGGTCGCCCCGCAGGTTTTGCAGGAGCTAGCCCAGGGCCGTCCGGCAGATTTGCTGTCTCCTTCTGTCTTACAGCAGCCGCATCACAATCATCTGTGGGTGTGCCAGTCGCTGATGCAGCAGCTTGGCGGTGAGTTTACCCTGACCCAGATGGAAGATGGTCGCACGCTGAGCCGGGTGATGCTGCCGCTAGGTGAAAAAGCCTGAACGCTGGTGAAAAAGCCTGAACGCTTTTGAGGGGCGCTTTTCTTCCTGTAGCCAAAGGTCAGAGTCTTTGGCTACATCGGGTCTTCTGAAGACGCTGGAAACTGGAAATTAACCACGTCCGGATCGCAGAGCGGTTCGCCAGTGGCTTTTGAATGTGCTATCCAGGCGTCGAGTTCGGCTTGGGAGGTGGGGTCAGCGCAGCCATCCCAAGGCTCGTAAGGGTCGCTTTTATCGGCAAAATAGTAGCTAGCGAGCATAAAGCCCCAAAACAACTGTCGGCGGAAGAAGGCCAGACTGCCCAGGGCGATCGCTCCTGCCACTAAGAATGAAATCCATCTGTTTTGCATACTATGATTGAGCTTATGGATTGAGCTTATGATTGGGCCAGCGAAGGCCCTCACGATAACCACTTCGAGCAGCAGCGCCAGCAGCAAAAGTGCCAGTTAGCCAATTCGCATAGCTTTCTGCAAGCAGGTCGGCTGTCTGACTCTGAGCGTCTAGCCCTGACTGCCGGATATCTAAAATTGCCTACCAGTGCCATGCCCGATCCCTATCGCTGGGTAAAAAAATCGCTGCATACCCTTCACCAGGCTGACTGGTATCGCAGCGTGCAGACTATCGAAGGGCTAGCTGGGCCGGTCGTGACGATGGCGGGCCGTACCCTGGTCAATTTTGCCAGTAATGACTATCTGGGCTTGGCGGGCGATCCGCAGGTGGTAGAACGGGCGATCGCCGCTACCCGCACCTATGGCACCGGGGCAACTGGCTCTCGCCTGCTGAGCGGCCACCGGCCCTTACATGCTCAACTAGAGCGAGCGATCGCTCATCTCAAAGGCACCGAAGCCGCCCTGGTTTTTAGCAGTGGCTACCTGGCAAATATCGGTACGATTACCGCCCTAGTGAACAGCCGCGATCTGATTTTGGCCGATGCCTACAACCATGCCAGCCTAAAAAATGGCGCATCGCTGAGCGGGGCCACCGTGATGACTTATCAACACAGCAATTTAGCTGCACTGACCAAGGCGCTGCTGCAACATCGCGCTGCCTATCGCCGCTGCCTGATTTTGACCGACGGCGTTTTTGGCATGGATGGAGATGTGTGCCTGCTGCCCGAAATTTTGGCGCTGGCTGACCGCTCTGAGGCGATGGTAATGATTGACGAAGCCCACAGCGCTGGCGTTTTGGGCGCAACTGGGGCGGGCTGCGCTGAGCACTTTGGCTGCGGGCACTGGCCCATGGTGCAAATGGGCACGCTCAGTAAAGCCTTTGCCAGCTTGGGCGGCTATGTGGCTGGCAGCAGTGAACTGATTGAGTTTTTGCGCAACCGAGCACCGAGCTGGATCTACACAACCGGGCTTTCGCCAGCCGATACGGCGGCGGCACTGGCGGCGATCGCACTGCTTCAGCAGTCTCCTGACCGGCTAGCGCAGCTCCACGCCAACGCCCGCTATTTGGCCCAGCAGCTCGACCAGCTGCTGAGCGATTTACCCATTGCTCAGCAGGCCACGCTCAAACGACTGCCCTCAGATTCTGCCATTATTTGCCTGCAAGTCAAAGACACAGCGACCGTGCTCAGGCTGGGTCAGCAGCTCAAAGACGGGGGCATTTTTATCTCAGCGGTGCGACCGCCGACCGTACCCGTTAGCCGACTGCGTCTAAGCGTGATGGCAACCCACACGACGGCCCATATCGATCAGCTCATAGACGCCCTGAGGATCTGTCTGGCCGATTTGAACGGGCGATCTAACAATCAATCTAACAATCAATCTAACAGGCGATCTAACACTGGGTAGAGAGGCGCGCGATCGCCATCCTCTAACATAGATAGAGAGGACGTTTCATTTTAATTCCACCAGATCATGACAGAAATCAACTGTGCCGAAGCTTGTAAAGACGGCTGCATACTAGGCGACCAGTGCCCTCACAAAGAATCGCGACAGCAAGCAGCAGCGTTTATCGAAAACACATCTCTAGACGACATGCTAGAAATGGCCGCTGAAGCGGTTCGTCGCAAGCAGCAAGAACGCGCTAGCGAAGGGCCTAAGTGGGTCTTCCCTGAGGATGGCATTCAGTAAGATGAGCCGGGCTGAGCAGCATCTTCGGTTCCTAACTGCACTGCTGCTGTTTTACCACCATTCGTGTCGGCATTCGTGTCGGCATTCGTGTCGGCATTCGTATCGGCATGTTTCTTCCAACGCAGCTCTAGATGCTCTTGCGGAACGCCAATGGCAATGCCTGCCTGGTCAAACGCCTGCTTAATTCGCTGCCGCAGCTCAAAAGCAACAGGCCACTGCTTGAGCGGCTGGGTTTTGAGCAATAGGCGCAGGTTAATGCCGGTATAATCGACTTTATCGACTCCCAAAATCTCTGGCGGCTCCAAAATCAGCGGCTGCCACTGGGCATCTGCGGCTAGCTCGGTAGCTGTGTCTTTCAGCAGAGACAGTGCTTTGTTGAGATCGGTAGTCGTGGCGACGCTGACCGAAAGATCGACTTGAGCCCAATCTTTCGAGAGGTTTTGGACAATGCCAATCTGACTGTTGGGGATGGTAATCAGGCGACCTTCAATGTTCCGCAGCTGCGTAATGCGCAAATTGACATGCTCAACTGCGCCTGTTAGCCCCTCTACCGTAATCACATCGCCGATGCCAAAATGGTCTTCAGCCAGGATCAAAAAGCCATTGATGAAGTCTTTGATCAGGCTTTGCGAGGCGAGCGAAATGCCGACGCCGATAATGCCAGCACCGGCTAGCACTGGGCCAATCTGCACGCCAGCGATCGCCAATGCCACCAGCACTGTCACCCCAAAAATAACCGCTCCGACTAGACCCTTGGCCACTTGAGAAAAGGTCGAAAATCTCAAGTTTAGGCGCTGCGACTTATCCGGTGCCCAGCGTGTGCCCTCTTGCAAGGCCAGGCTGACTTTATCAATCACTAGGCTGCTCATGCGCACCGTCAGAGAAGCTAGCCCTATAATCAGCAAAATCTTGGCCGGAACTTTCATCCATTGAAGTAAAAGCGTCGATAGCCAGCGACTATAGGGAAACAGCGCCAAAATCCACAGCAGACTGCTAATCCACAGACCCACCTGAAATAAAACCAGCAGCCCCCGCTCAATCTCGTTGATTTTGCGCTTTTGGCGATTGTCTAAACGGGCCTTGAGCTGGTCTAAGACGGTGTTGAGGCCCTTAGCCGCAGGCTCAACTAGGAGATGGCTGCCCCTTCTAGCTGGACCCAGCTGGGTTTGGGCACTGGCTAGGCGCACCTGTCGTTGCTGTAGCCTGCGGCCAACGCGCCTAGCGGCAATTTGCAATAGGCTGGCGATCGCGATAATGCCAACCGCAATTTGAGCCTGTCTGCGCCAGAATTTGGGCGATCGCTCTTGCTGATAGCGACTAAAGGCCGTGCGCAGCGTATCAGCTAGCGCCTCAGCGCGATTATCCGGATTGGCATGACCGCTCAACCGAGCATCAAGCGCCGTGACGGTTAATAGCGGCTGGTCACCTACAAAGATGACTGGCAGATTACTGGGCCCATCCGTTTCGACGGTGATCTTTGGTGAGCTATCTGAATGGGCCAAACTGTATAGTCGCCGCTGAATTTCTTGCGCCCGCTCTTCGGCAGGCCACTGGCCGACGACAGCTGGTGCGCTCACCCAAAATAGCGTTCTGCCGTCTAGATAAATCGGGGCAGCCGCAATCGATTCTGGCGCGATCGTCCACTGGTCGGGCAGCAGCCGACTAGCCGCTGTCAGCTCTTCAGACGAGCTAGCAGGCTCAGGCGTAGCATCTACTGATGAAGCGTTGCCCGGTATCAAACTAGCGGGAGGCACCTGGGCCAACCCCGGCAGTGCCCACAGCAGCGCCGCACTGAGCCCGGCAATCAGCCAGTATTTGAGCTTTCTAGGAGGTGAGAGGCGAAATCGCATAAAACCGCTTATGAGCAAATCATCGATACTGTACTCAATATCATCGCTACCCTAAACCATGACCCCGTCAAAGATCCACTTTCAATCTGCTGATGACCTAACAGATGCGGCCATGATGGTTCGCTGCTGTGACCTGGCGGCTCGGGCGGCTGGCCACACAGCGCCTAATCCGTTAGTTGGCTCAGTGATCGTTCAGGCCGGTCAGATTGTGGGAGCAGGCTATCATCCTCGGGCGGGCGAGCCTCATGCTGAGATTTTGGCGCTGCGGGCAGCGGGCGCTCAGGCCAGCGGTGCAACGCTCTACGTTAACCTGGAGCCCTGCAATCACTTTGGCCAAACGCCGCCCTGTAGTGAAGCGGTGATTCGCTCAGGGGTGCGCCGAGTGGTGATTGGCATGGCTGACCCCAACCCCAAAGCCAGTGGTGGCATTGAGAAGCTGCGGGCAGCGGGTATTGAAGTGAGCGTAGGTATAGAAGGCGATCGCTGCCGACAGCTCAACGAAGCGTTCATTCACCGGGTAACGCATCACCATCCCTTTGGTATTTTGAAATATGCGATGACGCTAGACGGCAAAATTGCCACGACGACCGGCCACAGCGCTTGGGTCAGCGGCCCTCAGTCTCGCCAGCAGGTTCATCAGCTGCGCAGTCAGTGCGACGCGGTGATTGTCGGTGGCAATACGGTGCGTCAAGATAATCCTAATCTGACCAGCCACGGGATGGGCGATCGCAATCCGCTGCGGGTGGTCATGAGCCGTCAGCTGAACCTGCCGACTACGGCAAACCTATGGAATACCGCTATAGCGCCAACGCTGGTAATGACGCAAGAGGGCGCTGACCCAGCGATGTTAGCGGCCCTGCGCGAGCAAGGTGTTGAAGTCGTTAGCTTTGAAACGCTGACCCCGACCGTTGCTATGACTGCCCTCTATCAGCGGGGGCTGCTGAGCGTGCTGTGGGAATGTGGGGGGACGCTGGCGGCTGAGGCGATCGCCGCTGGCACTGTGCAAAAAGTATGGGCCTTTATTGCCCCCAAGCTGATTGGCGGCACCACTGCCCCGTCACCTCTAGGCGACTTGGGCCTGAGCAACATGAACGCCGCCCGACGCCTCAGCCGGGTGCAAATGACAGCCGTCGGCGAAGATTTCTTGCTACAGGGCTATCTGTAGGGCGGCTACCGCTGTACTGACTGGGGCGTAAAAGCAGTTTCTAGCCGGTGGCGATAGGCCATGTCTGTTAGCTTGGCATAAAAAGCCTGACGACTCTGAAACCCCTCAATCCGTTGGATCACCTCGCCGCTTTCTATATATAGCAACGTCGGCAGGCTTCTGAGCCGGTAGCGATTTGCCAGCCTAAAATTCTCATCGGCATTAACCTGAAATAAATTGACCAAGCCGGGCCATTCAGCCTGAACGCTGGCCAAAATCGGGGGAACTAATTTACAGATGCCACACCAGGGCGCAGAAAAATAAACAAACGCTGGGACTGAAGAGGCCAAAACTGCCTGCTCGAAGTTTTCCTCAGTAACCGTAGTCATCATAGGGCGGTCGTTGCGCTGCAATCGTCTTAGTTTTCTGTAAGGCTTTTTGAGGGAGAGTCAGTCAGCTCGGTGGCTCAGTGACCCGTCTAGACTCGAACCTAGAACTAGGATGACTAAGCAGCGTTCAGATTTACTCCGCCTGGTATGGCAGCAATTATCTGTACTTAATCAGATCCTGCTTAGTTTTTCCTTGATTAGTTACATTTTATATGTTTTTCTAACAAAAACATATCGCTTTTTGTTTGCAAAACTTTTTCTTTTTGAGCTGTCTGTCTTGGCACAGGGCAGTTTTTGGGCGCTGCTCAAAACGCTCTACTGGCTGCACCCGACCTTGGCAAATGATCAGCGCTGCTGAAACTCAGATCAGCAGCCAGCCTAGTCCGATTGCCAAAATCGCGCCGATCGTCGTGTTAATGATGTTCACTAAATCGTGAGTTAGCCAGCCAAATTTTTCTTCGATGGTGGCGCCAATTAGGCTTTCTACAGTGGTTGCGCCGAAAGCCGCGATCGCACAGATTCCTACGCTCATTAGAGAGATGAGTCCGACTGCCCAGGCCATGCCGCTAGCGCCAGCGAAGCGACTACCCCTGCGGCTGTCCCTTCTAGGCTGACTGCGCCTTCGGTGCCGCGAGGAACGGGCTGTAGCGTTGTGATCAAAAAGGTTCGCTGACCGTAAGCTTTGCCGATTTCAGTGGCGCGTCGTATCGGATAGCTTAGTGCTCAAAGAAGCGACAAATCCTAGGCCAGCAGCGGTTGCCATAGGGCTAGTTCGTTGGGATAAAACAGCCGCACAGCCACAACCCCAATCGCGCACACTGCGCCGGTAGCGCCGAACCCCAGACGTTGCCAGGGCCGCGCACGCCACCTCTGGCCTCAGCAATGCCATAGGCTTCTTTTTGGGCCATGCCGACTTTGGTCACGGCTGAGCCGACAAAAAAATAAAACAGCGTGACTACGTAGGCCCGCCAGCCTAAAGCGCCCCATACAATCACTCCCAGCAGCCAGGCATTGCGCATAGCCTGCCGGGGTCAGCAGCTTTTTGGGTAGTGCGAAGGCGATCGCTACTCAGACACAGTATTGAGCGCGATGGCCACTAGCCAAGGATTGTCTGCATATGAGCGCATAGGCTTCGTTGACCATTAAACACTTTCAGACTGGTCGCTCATGCGGTAGAGCTTGACCTGGTAAATAGCACGATTTTTGCAGCTGCACATCTTATCTATCTGGCTGAACTTATATCCTAGTCGAACTAATCCAATAAATTCATAATAGATGCAAATCGAATAGTTCTGTCTGTGTTACTTCGCCTTAGTTACACTCTCCGACTGAGAGTACCGACCATTACGACCCCGATACCAGGTGCCGTCGCGAGCGCCCGCTGACAAAATATTAGAGATGCGGTTGCGAGCCTTGAGAAAGGAAGGGCGCGGCATATCTTCACTAAAAATAGAAGACATCACATCGGCGATCGTAAACACCTCTGAGGGCTGCGACCTCAAAACGCTGCTTACCGCTTCAGGTAGGGCCGTATCGCGATATTCAGCCTGAACATATTTTTGCCAGTTAGCAGCTCTGCCGTCTTTTTTCTTGCGCGGTGTCGGGGTTTTGTCAGCTTTCGGCTTTTGTCCGGGCTTGGCCTTTGTTGCTGTCTTGGACCTGTTTTCTTGGCAGCGGGCTTGCTCTCTTCGATGGCAGGTTCTTCAGTGACCGGTTCTTCAGGCGCGGGTTCTTCAGCAATCGGCTCTACAGGAGCAGGCTTTGAGACCACTGCTGTTTCACCATTTGATGCTTGAAACATGTTGATGACAGTGCGCAAGCCCTGGCGCTGCTCTTGGAGCTGAGATAGCTGGGTTTCCAGGGTTTCGACTTGCTGGGCGAGGTCAGTCTCAACAGAAGCGAGCTGGGAAAGGACAGGATCGCTCATTTTTTCAAAATCCTCATGGCAGTGATAGTTTCCTTGTTGCTTATTGTGACAGTCTCTATGAGATTGTCTTTGCACAAAGTGAGTGTAGCGTTTTCTGTGACCTTTGCTAAGCGATCAAACAATTGTGTAAAAAACTTGTCATCAGTTTCGCCTATTTTTGGGTTCTGCTATTGGTTCTTGGCTTTGCAGCTCTCTGTAGTCTGCTGCTGTAGCTCCCTTCTGTAGCTTTCTTTTGTAGACAGGGGGCTAGCAGCGGCTAGCGAAACACAATCGTCTTGTGGTTGTGCAGCATTACTCGGTCTTCAATGTGGTAGCGGAGCCCTCTAGCTAAGACTGTTTTTTCGATGTCTTTACCGTAGCGGGCCAAGTCTCCCGGGGAATCGGAGTGGTCAATGCGGAGCACATCTTGGTCGATGATAGGGCCGCAGTCTAGATCTTGAGTGACATAGTGACAAGTGGCTCCGATCAGCTTGACCCCGCGAGTATGGGCCTGATGATAGGGCTTGGCCCCGATGAACGACGGCAAAAAAGAATGGTGGATATTGATAATGCGGCCTAGGTAGCGATCGCACATTGCTGCCGACAAAATCTGCATATAGCGGGCAAGCACCATCACCTCTCCTCCGAGGGCTTCAAAGTGAGCCATCATCTCTTCGCAGGCCGCAGCTTTAGTCTCGCGGGTTACCGGCACATGATAAAACGGAATGCCGTGCCACTCAACCAATCCGCGCAATGCTCATGATTAGAAATAACGCAGACAATGTCAATGGCTAGCTCATGGCTGCGCCACCGCGACAGCAAGTCATCTAGGCAGTGGCTGCTTTTTAGAGACTAAGATAGCAACTCGCTTTTTTTGCGCCGAATCTCGAATGGCCCAATCCATTTTAAACTGCGCTGCAACCGGGCAAAATCGCTGCCGCAGCTCCTCAAGATCGAAGGGGAGAGAGTCCGCTAAGATCTCTTGTCGCATAAAGAAACGCTGGCCCTCGTGCTCGGAGTGATGCTGAGCTTCGCTAATCCAACCGTTGCTGTCAGCTATTAGCGTACTGACAGCGGCGACGATGCCAATTCGGTCGGGGCAAGAGAGGGTGAGAATATAACGCCGAGAAGAGGTCATAATCGCTGAGGGGGCTCATGAAGGACTTTATAGATGATGCTGCTATCAGAGACAAAGATAAAGCTCAGAGTGTTCTTCCGGATAGAGGCGCGCTAAACGGGTATGATGCCGTTGAGCAACGTTCTTTCTCTATATGCACGCTATTCGTGTCCTCATTCTCCTATTGTTTTTGCCCGCCGGACTAGGGTTGCTCATTCAGGCAGCTTACCCAGCACTCAACCCGATAGTTGCTCCTCTCAGCGGATCACAGCGGCTGCTGTCACTGTCGTTGGCGCTGTTTTGCCTAGAGCTTGCGCACATGGCTAGGGTAGATCTTGGCAACATTGCGGCGATCGCTGTGTCACCAGAAGATTCTCGTCTCCGTCGTTTCTTCAGGGTCACTGTTAGTACTGTTGTTCTAGAAGTAGTGGGGTTTTATGTGGCGCTGGTCTCTCTACAGTGGGGGGCGATCGCCATTATCTTCAGTCAGCTTTGGTTCAATCTACTAGCGGGCATACAGCTATGGCCTGGGCAGTCTCCCCCCATTACCCCACTAGGTATCTCTGAGCGGCGAGCTGTCCTCGTCGCCAACGGGTTAGGGCTTGGGCTGATCAGCCTTTGGCCGCTGCCAGCCGTTCGCATTTGGATAGCTGTCGGACTGCTAACGCTAATTATTCTCTTCTTGATAATTAAGTATGGCTGGCAAAAAGCAGAGCAGGCAGGCCGAAGACTCTGAGAATTCGTTCAGGTGCCCAGATAAGTGCCCAGATAAGTGCAATGTCATGAATCAGTGTCATCGGTAGCAGAGCGATCGCTGGCAGTTGTTTATCTAAATTACCCTCTATTTTGCTTAAGCTCCCATAGCATCAGGGCTGTAGGATTTTGACAGTCAGCCAAAACTCAAAAATTGTCTGGCTGAAACGCCCCTGTTTGAACCCGGCAGATATTGCAAAATGACCTGTTGAGCAGTGAACTCAGGCCGGTTTATCCCGCAATTTCCCCAAAATTCTCAAAAGATTCTCAAAAAAAATGAGAAAAGTCTCGATTAAAAAGAAGAAAGTGTTTAAATAGTGTTATTCTCGAAAGAGATATTTTGTCTAAAAGCATTTCAGGTAAAGTTTTTCCTGCAAAAACTGCTAAGACTCTTGCTGCAAAGCACTTTTGCTAAGCCCAACAATAAATTCCGGAGAAGATGACCTATGTCTACATCTGTTCTGCCACAACTCTTGGAAGTTGATTCTGAGCTGTCGGCACAAGCAAGCACGCTAGAAGCACAGCTCAATCAGCTGCGAGAAAAGCGTAAAGGCATTCAAACTGTGATTGCAATGTTTGAGTCAGGTAATTCACCTGAAATTGCCGAAACCATTACAGCTGTTGCATCAGAGCCTGTGAAAGAGGCCGCAAAAGCCCCGGCGAAAGCCTCGACAGAAGCGCCTTCAGCGACTAAAACAGCGACCAAAAGAAAAACGAAAGCAACCAGAGCTAAGACTGCTAAAGCTGAGACGACTAAAGCTGAGACTGCTAAAGTCAAAGCCAAGCGCGGACGTCCGGCCAGAGCAAAAGCCGTCGCCAATTCTGCTGAAGCCGAGCCAATCGCCGAGTCAACTGCCGAGTCAACTGCTAAGGCAACGGCCAAACAGAGCGGCAGAGCGGCCAACTGGCATCGCTACGTGCAAGAGACCTATCGCAAAGCGCCGCTGCCCGATGTGATTGTTGGCGTATTGCAAGCTCAGCCTAGCAACGTCTTTAAGATTGCTGATGTAATGAACGCCGTTTTTAAAGAAGACATGCCCAAAAGCCACTTCTTAAAAGCTCGCAATCGCGTTTCTAATATTTTATCTGCGGGTGCCCGTAGTGGTGAGTGGTATCGGGGTCGAGGCGGCACCTACAGCGTCTCCGAGAAGGCGGTTGAGCGCGTCGGCTAACGGCCTCGCTATTGAGCCCTAATTGAGCCCTAATCTTTTATTTTTCAGGCTCTGAGAACGGATCGTACTCAGAGCTTTTTTGATTTTGTCTTTCTAGTCTTGCTTTTGTAGTCTTTTTGGTTTTGCCTTGTAATATTTAGCGCAACTGCGCTGTCACTCCTTGCTGGACTGGTATCTGAAAGGGACGGTAGGTGCAGGCAGTCGCTGAGTGCTCAGAGACAGCGTGATGGTATTGTCATCAGCGCGTTCATAGACCCAACTTTCTGCGGGGCAAACCTCAGAACCTAAATTGGGTAGCTGATGAGGCCACTGCCCGGCCTGAGAGAGTTGCTTAGCCTGCAAGACTTTTTGGGTAAGCTCTAAGGTGAGGGCGCGATCGCCTGCTGCTTGCCAACGCCGAGCCACCACAGGCGAAAGGGCCGCTGCCGAATTCCACCAGGCTGTTTTCTCTTGACTCAAGATGAGTTCGGCAGTTGGCAGCGGCGTCGCGCAGGGGTCTAAAGAGATGAGCCGATTGAGCGCCCGTTCAGATGTCTGGGCGGTATCAATGACGATTAGCTCTAGGTGGTAGACGGGTGAAAACCAGTAAGACAGCGCTGCTAGCAGTTTCTCTAGGTCTGTTACCGCGCCCGGACGCTGAATTAGGCGCGTGAGCGATCGCTGAGAAATTTGATACTGCAACCAGATGTCGAACTGTAGACCAGCTAACACAGACGGATGCTGAAGTTGCTGAGTTAGGCGGGTTTGCCAGATGGCCGGAATATTTTCTAAATGACGTAAAATGCCTGCCTGCTGCTCAGAAACCACCGACGCCAGCATCTGAGAGACCAGATCAGGACGCTGCGCGATCGCCTGATTGAGCCGCCATGAAGCTTCTAAGGCGCTCAGCATTTTATCTGGCTGACCTTTTTGACTGTGATCAATCGCAGAGAGCAACAGCAGCTTCTGCAAATTGAAGACATTAACGAGTCCGGGCAACGGATGGTTCAGCTCAGACATCCGCTCAAAATCCATCTCCCACCGGGGCGCTGTGTTCTCCAAGATTTGCGATTGGGCAGCAGCGATCGCTTCTCTATAGGCATTGAGATAAGCACGCAGAGCAGATGGCACCGGGTCAAGCGGCCCCGACACCTTGGCCGCTTGGCCCTGGAGAAACTCGTTTAGCGACGCCTCAACCGTTTGATAAGCCCGCTCGGCTTCTGCCCGAACGCGAACTGTCAGACTGCTAGGATCATTTGGGATAAAACCCAGATCTGCCGCCATCTGGTCAAACTGCCCGGCGGCGGCGTTGCGCTGATAGATCGGAAACTGAGCGAAGAAAGTATCTGCCTCTGCTGCCATCTGCGTCTGCTGCTGCCGGGCCTGAAGGCCGTTACAGAATAAGACTACCCAGGGCAAGCCAAACGCGCCGAGAACAGCTAAAAACAAAAACGGGCGCGGACGGCTTAGCTGCTCTTTTTGTCTGGCGGTAAGTTTCAATGGTGAGGTGCGATTGGGAGAGGGTGCATAGCGCTCAATACAGACTGCCCCTCAAATGCGATCGCTTGATCTATCCGCTGCGATCTTTTAGGCGCGATCTTTTAGGTGCGGGGTCTAGCCTTATTGACCTTAAGGGTGCGCCCCATCCACTCAGCGCCGTCTAAAGCTTCAATCGCAGCGGCCTCTTCTGCCTCACTGCTCATCTCTACAAAGGCAAAGCCTCTCACGCGACCTGTTTCGCGGTCGGTGGGGAGTTTGACAGATTTGACTGAACCGTACTCTGTAAAGACCTGATGGAGGTCATCTTGAGCAGCGTCAAAAGACAGGTTTCCGACGTAAATTGACATAAAGCGTCTCTAGACTGTCTCTAGAGTATGGATTACAAGACTTTAGATATAACTGGAGATAAAATATATCTCTACTCTGAACTCTTTTTGGGGAACGGGCGATCGCTTAGGGCCGACCTCTCTAGAACTTTAGAACTGATTTTTCAAAGCTGACTTCTCGAAAAACCTGCTACCAGACACATTAGCACAGTCATAACCACAGTCATACGGTGTCGCAACAGCAGGGCCTCAGCAATGCTCAAAAAGATTTAAAACTCACATGAGGAACACCTGAAAATTATCTTGTCTGCTTCAGATGTACCTGTCTATTGTCTTTTTGGCTGTAGCGCGCATTACAAAATTGCTGCGCTAACCAGCCACAATAGAAAATACTGTTGTCTTTGATGATGAACTGAGATCTATGAGTGCTATTTTCCACCTGTCTTTTCCGATTGAAAACATCGCTGATACCAAACGTTTTTACGTTGAAGGATTGGGCTGTGAAGTGGGCCGTGAGGGCAAAGGCTCGCTGATCTTAAATTTGCGCGGACATCAGCTAGTTGCTCACATTGTTAGCGAACCGATGCCGCCACAGCGGGGCATTTATCCGCACCATTTTGGGCTGGCTTTTGCTACCGAAACCGAGTGGGAAGACTTTTTACAGCGAGCTAAAGATAAGGGGTTGACCTTCTATCAGCAGCCGAAGCACCGCTTTAAAGGAGAGCGCATAGAACATCGCACTTTCTTTTTAGAAGACCCGTTTCACAATTTACTAGAGTTTAAGTACTACGTTTATCCGAGCGCGGTTTTTGGTGAGTGGCAGTATTCTCAGGTCGGTGATGCTCACTAGAGCGCGAGATGGGCGGTGGTAGGCAAGTTAACTGTGGAGCGATCGCACAATTTCTCTTAGCCCCTGCGGATCTCGAATCATTCGGTTGTGACGGGCACCGACAGCCGCTGCTCTTGTCCTACCCTGAGCTGAGAACTCCAGGGAGGCAAAATCAGCAGATCAAACGGCGTCCATAAGGAGACAAACCGCAGCGTCTCTAGCTGGTGGCGATCTTGGTTGAGCGACTTTAAGAACACGCTACCTGGTCGCATTTGCCGGACACCAGGGCGATCGCTCAATAAACCCAGAGCAGTGCCTCGGTGAGGAGCCGACACCGTCACTAGCCGCTGCACTCGGCTCAACCCGCCTAGTCGCTGCACGTAGTAGCGGCTGACCAGCCCGCCCATGCTGAAGCCTACCAAATCTATCGGTTGCTCTGGCCCTACGCACTTATTGATGAACAGGGCTACTTGTTCAGCTAGCGTCTCTAGCGGAGCATCGCCGTTGTTTGGCGTCATACTCAAGGCATAAACTGACCAGCCTTGATTTTCTAGATGAGCCTTCAAGATCGAAAAGATGCCTGCTGTATTCCAGAGGCCGTGAACCAATACCACCGGATTGCGGCTAGGCACATGAGTTATGGGCTTTGCAGTCGCTATCACTCACTTTTTTCCTGACGGTCTTCCCAGCGAAATAAAAATACCATTAGAGCAACTACACCCATTTGCAGCGCAAAGTTAGGCAGAGAGTCAGCCAGATCGCGCCCGGCTAAAATCTTGGCGAAAAAACAAACCCCCGATTGCACCCGATGCCCCAAAAGCAGCATAAATAAACTTTCGCAGACCTTTGTAGGCGCTTCAGCCTCTGCGAGCAAACGGTCGTAACGCTCCTGACTCATGCCGCTAGGCGGTGTTTGGCGAGGCTTATTGGTGGTCTTACCCGGTTGCCCTTGCTGGCGGCTTTTGCTCGATGGTTTTTTCTTGGCCATAGCTGCCCTAAACTGATGCGTGGTCTCTATACTAATTGTGCCAGGTCATGCCCATAAGGTAAGCACTTGCTGCTTTGCTTTATAGACGTTTTTTTCTATAGGGTTTGGTGACAGGTGACAGGCGCTGACTGCTATAATGCGAACTCGAATTGCCGATGTGGCTCAGGGGTAGAGCAGCTCATTCGTAATGAGCAGGCCGTGGGTTCGAATCCCACCATCGGCTTTGTGATATGGCGGCGCTGGGCCATGCGGCCTCAGAATCATCAAAATAGTTAAAGGGCACAACGATAACGCTGGCCCTTTATGCGCGGTACGCAGATGATTAAGCGATTAGACGAGTCTGATCCCAGCCTTGGGCCGCTAAGCTGAGAGGGTTTTGGCCAACGCAGGCCGACGACGCTTAAGGCATGCCGCTAAATGACCTAATCCTGCGATCGCAGCGGGCTCGGGCACTTCAGTCGGAGTGGGCGGAGTAAACGGATCGTCTATGCTGCCGCCAAGCAGCTTATCGCTGCCTGCTCCCGCGTTGACTGCCTGAAACCGAGCGGCAATGTTTAAGGTGTTAGCGGTCAGCGCGAGGCGAAACTGGTTTTCTAGATCGGCTGCGTTTTTATTGGAATTGAGTACGAGCGTTGCAAAAGAGGTTTCTCCGACTGCGAGCCCGTCTTTGGCTTTACCGCCTTCAAACTGGTTGTTGTCGCCAAAGCCAACGCTAAAGTTACCGACGCTGTTGCTAAAGGGGCTGTAGGCAAAGTTGGTGAACAGAGTGCTCAGCTTACCGTCGAAGCTGTGAGAAGCAATGGTGATATTGTCGAATAGGTCAAGGGCGATGCCGTTTAGCCGGGCGTCGGTAGCACCTGCGCCAAACGTCCCGGTTGCGAGAGTGCCAGTCGTATTGAGAAACCCCAAATTAAGCTTGACCTGACCATTGCCTAGATCGGCAAAATTGATATCAACCGAGGCAGAGGCACCTGTGGCCGTCGTATTAGAAGAGGCGCTGGTGCCACCAAACTTGTAAGTAAACGCGCTAGCCTGTGTCGCAGATAACATAACAGCACTCAAGCAGAGGCTTGTGCCAATTACAAGCTTACGAAAAGGAGAGAGATGACTCATAGTTTTTTAAGAGGATTCTAAGTGAAGCGAATAAGCGTTTAGGTCGGCAGATTCGTAGGGTCACAGCAGTTAGCTGAGGCTGGCTAGACTGAAGACGCTGCTGACTAGACCAGTATGAGCAATACTGTAGGTTTCGTAACGAGGTAGTCAGAAATTTCATCATCTTTTTATACAAAATTTTGATGGTTTATACGTAGAAAGCTACTTGTGGCCATTATGTAGCTATTGTTCGTGGCGTAGCTAGTTGTGGTCTCATCTTCATTTCGGCCCTGCATATACTCCAATTGGCAGATTGTGAGCGGCAGATTCTCGCCTAGCTGATAAATTGAGAGCGCAGGTATGAAGCGCCGACTCGTTTAAGGAATCAGTTTTTATGGATTTAGGTTTAAAAGATAAAGTAGCCGTTGTCACTGGCGGTGACTCTGGTATTGGCAAGGCGACTGCCGAAATTTTGCTTAAAGAAGGGGCCAAAGTCGCCATTCTCAATCGCTCCTTTGATGAAATTGACGATCTCAAAGCCTTTGGTGACCCGTTTGCGGCTAAAGCCGATGTCACTAGCCTGGAGCAGGTAGAAGCAGCCCGAGACAGATTACAGAGCACTTTGGGCCCGGCTGAAATTGTGGTGCATGCGGCGGGAATTACCGGCGCTGTCGGCGATTTTCTAGAGATTGACGACGAAGGCTGGATGCACACCATCAATGTCAACCTAATGGGCACAGTGCGGATATGCCGCGCCTTTATTCCGGCGATGCGCGAGGCAGGCTGGGGGCGAATTGTGCTGCTAGGCTCGGAAGATGCGGTGCAGCCCTACACCGAAGATATGCCCTACTGCTCTTGTAAAGCCGGGACGCTCAACCTAACTAAAAACCTCTCTAAGGCGTATGCCAAAGATGGGGTGCTCACCAATATGGTCTCTCCGGCCTTTGTAGAGACGGCGATGACGAATGCGATGATGCGATCGCGCTCTGAAGAACAAGGCGTCAGCATGGACGAAGCCGTCAAAAGCTTCTTGGCCGAAAAGCGTCCGGGCATTGAAGTGGGCAGACGAGGCCGCGCCGAAGAAGTCGCGGCTGTGATCGCCTTTTTGTGCTCCGAGCAGGCTAGCTACGTGGTCGGCTCCAACTGGCGAGTTGACGGCGGCTCAGTGTCTACTATCTCGACTTGATGGCTAGTTCGGCGGGCTGAGGTTTGCTAGCGGATTTTCTGGCAGCGCCAGGGGTCGGCAGCTGATCGAGGTGCTTCCAGCAGACTGTGCAGGCGGGCAGATTATGCGCTTCGGCGTAGGGCTGATGCACCGTGTCGAGCCACTCAAAGAAGGTGGTGAAATTTTGGGCGATGTCTGCCGGGCTGCTGCGCAGGTCTCCGAGCTGAAAATGGGGTGCGTCGTTTTCGATGGCGAAGGGGCAGGCGTGAAACTGACCGTCGCTTTTGAGCACCGGATAGCAGTGCGGGCACTGAGAGTTGACCTTGGGCCGACTCTCTTCGCCAGTGAAGGGATCAACGCCCCGGCCCGAATCAACTATATCGGGGTGGCCGATGGCGATCGCCCCTTCATTCGCCCGTTCATAGTCTTCTAACTAGCTGTAGAGACTTCAGCGGCATTTGCGGCGCACCGTCTCCAGTGGCAATGGAGTAGTTGAGCGAGGCCGTAGTCTGATGCAGCAGGTCAGATTCTAAAATCTCTAGCAGCTGCTCGGCGCGGATGCCGTTGGAGTAGATGACGATGGCCCCAGTGAAGTCGCGGTCGCGCAGATAGGCAATTGACCAGATTACGTTCTTGTGATTTAGCGTCGGTTCTCCGCCATAGAACTTGAGCGCGCCCTGCTCGTGCAGCATCACAGTGCGCAAGGCCGCGTCTAAATGTTCAGCAGCGTATTCGGTGTACCCTCCTTTGGGACTGCCGAAGACTGTGCAAAAGTCACAGTCCCGGTTGCACTGATTGCCCGGATAGAGATGCAGCTCCATCAGACGATTGTTTTCAATGACGCCGCGATCGCGACTCTGCGTTCTTTAAAGGCCATAGTTTGCTTTTGGGTAAATGATTTCAAGTGACTGCTGAGAGCCCGACTTACACAGCAATCTGTTCTTTCCACAGCGTCTCTAAGCGAGTGGTGTATTCAGCGTTGACGACCGGTACTGTGGTCGCCGCCAATTCCTTCAGCGGAATGCCATATTCAGCTTCTACTTGAGCAAACTCTTTTTGCAGCTCAGGCGAAACTTTGGTCACATCTAACAGCGGCGGGTCGCCCCAGACCTGCGGCTTAAACTTTTGCAGCTGGCCCTCTGGGCTAGAGAGCACATTGGCCAACACCATTGCGCCCGCTGGGTTACTAGCGTTGATCGGAATGGCGGTAAAAGAAGGATCGTTCAAGGAGATATCGGGCATTGTAAAGGCTTCAGCAGTCGCTGGAAACTGTCCGCTGGCTTTAGCCTCGGCGATGCGCGAGATAAATACCGGCATCATCCATATTTCACTGTTGGCAAAGAGTTCTTGTAGCCGCACCTGAGTGGGCGGATAGGTTTGGCCTTCGCGCCACAGATAAGGCTCTAGCGCCTTCAGGTAGTCAGCCACCAGTGGCGAATTTTGGTTCCAAGATCTTCGTCAAACTCGGCTCCGGCATACTGCTCATATCCGCCGGTTACGCCGTAAAGCGCCGTGAGTAAAAATCGGCTGCCGTCGAAAGCAGGCGGGGCTACATAAGTAAAACGGCCTGGATTAGCCTTGGCCCATGCCAGCAGTTCTGAAAATGTCTGCGGAGAGTCTCTACTTTGGCACTGTCTTTTACCATCAGGTAATAGGCCCCGGTGTAAGGCGCTTCATAGCCATCAACCGGCAGGCCAAAGTCTGACAGCACCGCCGGATTGTCAAGATCGTAGGCCGCCATCGCCGGCAGCTTATCGGTAAAAGGCCCGTAGAGCAAATCTCCCTGCTTCATGGTGCGAAAGTTTTCCCCATTGATCCAAATCAGGTCGATGCTGCCACCAGTCGTGAGTCCTGCCTGCACTTCGCCCGCCACTTTGTTGACGGCCTCTACAGTGTCGTTGAGCGGTACCCGATTAAGCGTAACGCTGTATTTGCTCTGAAGCTGTTCGGCTACCCATTCGTCGGCGTAGGCATTAATTGTGTCGCTGCCGCCCCACATCGCCCAGTTTACGGTGGTGCCGCTGGCCTGTTCGAGAATTTCGTCCCAGGTGAGCGTGGTTAAATCGGGGCTCTCTTCAGTGTTAGCGGTATTGCGGCCAGCGCAGCTAGTGGCAACAGCGGCGAGACAAGCGGAAGCCGAAAGAAAAAGAAATTGTCGTCGAGGCAGCGTGAGAGAAGCTGGAAAGGAAGGTTTCATGAAAGGCAGGAGAGATAGTGAGTAGATGGGCGGGCGGGTAGAAAATCTGGCTCGAAAAGGGTTGAAGGGTTAAGAGAGAGCAGCGCGGGCAGGCTCTACGGGCGTCTCTATAGGAAAGCCCCAGAGGGCATCGGCGGGCAGGTGCGCCCATACCATTTGGCCCACAGTGAACGCTTGATTGGGGCCTATCCAGGCTTGTAAAGGCGGCCCGGCGGCTGTCTTGAGGGTGAGCCGTCGTTGAGTGCCGGTGAACCGATTAGCCGTGACGGTGGCAGGCAGCACATTGGCAGGCAGCACATTTTCTCGGTGCTGAGGCGCTGAGAAGACTTGAATATGCTCAGGGCGAATAGTCACCTGGACTAAGCCTGTCAGTGTGTGGCTGGTTGTGAGTAGATGATGGCCGTGGTTGAGAGTATCGAGCGGGCGATCGCCTCCCTTCTCCAAAATCTGTAGCCGATGCTGATCGGCCTGGGCCATAAAGAAATTGACGCCGCCAAAAAACTGGGCAACCGTTTGATCGCAGGGGCAGCGGTAAAGCTGTTCTGGCGTGGCTACCTGCCGCAGCCGCCCGTCAAACATAAGCGCGATGCGTTGCGACATGACGACCGCTTCGGCCTGGTCGTGAGTGACAATGATCAGCGTGACGCCTGTGTCAGCCTGAAGCCGCAAGATTAGCTCCTGCATGTCTTCTCGCAGGTTGGCATCAAGCGCTGAGAGCGGCTCATCTAACAGTAAGAGCTGAGGCTGAATCACTAAGGCCCGCGCTAAGGCCACGCGCTGTGCCTGACCGCCTGAGAGTTCGGCAGGTTGGCGCTGGGCAAAGCCGTCTAGCTGTACCTGTTGAAGCATGGCGATCGCTTTCTTCTCCCGTTCCCGACGATTCACCCCCTGCATCTTCAGCCCAAAAGCCACATTCTCCCCTACGCTCAAATGCGGAAACAGCAGCCCCTTTTGCAAGATCAGAGCCATGCTGCGCTGCTCGGGCGGCACGCGGTTTAGGGTGCGATCGCCCAGCTCAATCTGGCCCGCATCGGGGCGCAAAATGCCGGCAATCAGCTGCAAAGTAGTGGACTTGCCGCAGCCAGAAGGCCCCAACAGGGAGACAATTTCGCCCGCCTCGACTTCAGCCACAGATCTTGTACAGCGGGCACTCCTCGAAAGGACTTGGTCAGATTTTGCAGTACCAGCTGGCTCATGGGCGGTCTATCAATTCCTCTCAAAATTTGTATTCTCGAAGCCTGTATAGTCTTACACATTGCCGAGACCGCCGATGGTGGCTTCGTTTTGCAGCGCCCGGCTGGAGAACAATAAGAAGATCAGCGCGGGGATGATTGAGGTGATGGCGATCGCCGCTGTCAGCCCGCTGTTGCCCCCTTGCAAAGAAGTAAACAGCACCATCGGCAGCGTAAACACTCGTCCGCTGCCCACAAAAAACGTCAGCAAAAACTCATTCCACGAGATCAAAAAGGCAAACAGCGCACCGACCACCACGCCAGGGAAAACCAGCGGCAAAGTGACATTAAACAAAACCTGTAGAGGCGATGCGCCCAGCGATCGGGCCTGCGCTTCATAACCCGGATCAAAATTGGCAAACACGCTGCTGAGCACCAGCGTCATATAGGGAATAGTCGGCAGCAAATGCACCAAGCACCACCCCTGTAACTGTCCCACTCAGCCCCAGCCGAATTAGCATAAACTGAATGCCCATCAGCGTAGCCAGCGGCGACACAATAATCGGCATCAGTAAAAACAGCTTGATGCCTGCTTTACCCGGAAACTGCATCAGCCCCAAAGCTCTGCCTGCTGGTAGGCCCACGAGTAGAGCCAGCCCTGTGGCAATCGCCGCAATCATCAAGCTCTGTGCAAACCCCTCGCCTACTTTTGAAGCGGCAGAGAACACCGTTTGCCAGTGCTGCATTGTCCACTGCGGTGGCATCAGCTCAGGAAAATACCAGCCGGTGGCAAATGACCAAACTAGCAGCGGCAGAAAGGGCAAAAACAGCGCGCCAATAATCAGACCCAGCAGCGTATTGCGCTTCATCATGACGATCTCTCTGAAAAAGTCAGCCGAGTCCATTTTTTTGACCCCAACCAGAGATATAGCGCGCTCAGGCCAATAGAGATTAAGGAGAGCAGTAGACCAAGGGCGATCGCCACCGTCCGCTGATTGAGATCGGCATCGGTAAACGCCCGGTAGACCAGCACCGGCAGCGTCGAGGGATAAGTAGAGCCCAGTAAAAACGGCACCTCAAACGACCCAAAAACATACCCAAACACAATTAGACTAGCCGAGAGAATGCCGGGCTTCATCAGCGGCAGCGTCACATTCCAAAAACACTGCCACCGGCTCGCCCCTAGCGCCCGCGCCTGAATCTCGTACTCGGGCCGAATGCCGCGCAGCACCGCCAGTAAAATCAGCGTAATAAATGGAATCTCCTTCCATAAAAAAAGCAGCATCACGCCCAGATTAGCGCCGTCATTTACCAGCAGTGGAAAGCCCTGATCGCTCTGAATCAGCCCGAGTGCATACAGCAGCCGCGAAATTAGTCCGCTGGGAGAAATCAGCAGCAGCATCCCCGCGACACCGACCAAATGGGGAATTGGCAGCGTCAGCTGACAGGCAAAGCTAGCCCACCGACTGGCCCGGCGCAGCAGCAGCGCGAGACCGATGCTGCAAATGGTCGAAAGGCCCGTGGCGACAATCGCAATATAGAGGCTGAGCGTGAGCGATCGCCAAAAAGCCGCACTCGTCAGCGCCTGCCGATAAGCCGCAAAAGAAACCGTGCCGTCACCCGTCAGGCTCAGCAGCCCAACGCTCTGTGCCAGCGCCAGCACCAGTCCGCCGCCAAACAACAGCCCGACCAGACTGACTGCTGGAATGAGTAGAAGATACGCCCGCCACCGTTCGCTGCGCAGCCACGCTAGCCCCCACCGCTGCTCAAAAGCAAGATATTGAGAATTTGCTGTCGCCATAGGTCTTTTAAAAAACTTGCTTCAGATGTCTTCATCTAGCCACGCCATGACTGAGCGCCACAGATCTGGAAAGCGATCGCGGCTTTCTTGCAGTCGCTGCATCCGCCCGGCAGCACTGGCGTTTTCTCCTACCGCATCGGCATACCAGCGGCGAGCGGTGATCCAGTAGCCAGCCGTCCAACAGAGCGATCGCACCGCTGGAAACGGCCCAAAGGCAGCAAAGTGATGCTGGATAGTCGTGACCAGCGCCCGATCTTCTAGCGCGTCGTAATAGCGCTGCAAAAAAAATGCCCGATCTTCAGGCGGCAGCTCGTAGCCCTGAGCGCGGCAGATCGTCACAGGCGAAAGAAAATGTCCCAGATCCCCCGCCGGAGAACCAATCTCAGCCCACTCCCAATCGATTAGATAAGCCTGCTGCGAGTTAATTACCCAGTTTTCATAAGTATGATCGCTATGCACCAGGCAGCGATACGGATAATCGACTAGCTGCTGCTCTGCCGAAAGCCTTGCCTTAGCCTTGGCCAGCACCGCCTGAAGCATCTCTACAATCTCAGGCTCAGCGCCAGCCGCCGCCAAATAGGGCTGAGCGTAGTCTTGTGACTCCTGATAAAACAGCGTCAGCGGCTGATCGACTGATTGGACAGGGGGCTGTAACTGCGAGAGACTGTAGTCTGCTGCTAGATCAGCTGACAGCGGCAGTCGATGCAGTCGGGCCAACGTCTCAGCGCACTGCTCCAGATGAGTTCGGCTGTAGCTGAGGGGCTCTCCCCGAATATAGTTAGTGATCAAATAGGTGTACGGAAAATCGACGGATGGATTGAGCTGAGCCGCCTGTAGCTCATGCCCGATGCCGGTGCCTTCGATATATTTCAAAATAGCTTGCTCAAAGCTCGTAAGCTGACTAAAGTCGCCGCCAAACCGCTGATTGGGCGTATTCACAGCGACCCGCACTAGCTGCTGCTGATTGAGCCTGAAGATTGCATTGGCTTCACCATGTGCCAAAAGACTTAGCGCCGGTTCTGAAAAGCCGTTTTGCTTTAGATGGGCGGATAGCTTGTCTTGCAAAAGGCGCAGATTGAGAGCAGTCATAAAAGGGCAGCGCTTGCTTGGGCAGAATGTCAGAGCAAATTTTTAGCGGGAAACTTTAGATAGCCTTAGCAGTTTGAAATTAGTTGCTATCTTTGCGTAAAAACACTGGTCAATGATGATAGTGAGTTTAATTTTCCCTGATGGTAGCGCACTGAAATCGGAGAAGTAGGCGCAGGGCTTATTTCGACTTGGGCGCGGCAGGGGCATCGGTATCTACCGCAGTGGTGAAGAAGCGCTGGGTTGGATAGGCCAGAGAAATATCGCGGTTTTTGGCAAACTCGCGCAGCACGCCTTCCCATAGCTCTTGCTCTGTGCCCCGGCGCTGACGCGGCTCGCAAAGGTAGCGCATGGTCAGCAAGATGCCGCTTTCTTTAACGGTGGTATAGACGGTGGGGGTGAGCTTAGAGTAGAAAATCATATACTTATGTCCGGCTTGGCGCAGATGCTGTTCGGCGATGCTGCTGAGGTGTTCGGCGTGCGTATTGACCTGGGTGAGCAGAATTTTCTTGGCGGTTTCCCAATCGCTCTCAAAGGTGACTAAGACTGAAATTTCGTTCCAAATGTATTTAAAGCCTTGGGAGTAGTTGGCGATCGCCTGCTGAAATACTTGACCATTGGGCACATGAATAATGCGCCCGGTGCTCTGATCGGCCTCGACCCAGTTGCCAATTTCTAGCAGGGTGAATTGAAAGACTGCAATGTCAATCACATCGCCTGAGTGGTGGCCTACTTGAATGCGATCGCCCATCTGAAACGGCTGCCGCCATAGAATAAATAGCCAGCCCACCAAATTGACCAGCGGGTCTCGCAAAACCACAGCTAAGCCTGCTGAAAACAGCCCTAAAAAGGTAGACAGACCCCGCATGTCCGGCACCCACATCACCACTAGCGCAAACCCATACAGGCCATAGCAAAAATAGCTAATCCATTTACGCCAGGCATATCGCAGCCGGGGATCATCAATCTGCTGGTTGATCAGGCGCGTCGCCCCCATCCGCAAGGCGCTGACTAGCACCAGGCCGACCACCGAAGCAATCAGATTGTTGCGAATATCGACATCAATCGGAGAAATAGGAAGACTGACCGTCCCTTGAAGTAAGAGCATTTAAGCGACTAGATAACCAGGAAAGGACACTTCATAATGACAAAGCTATGAAGCTAAAGGCTAAAAAATGTGGATTTTATGTGGTCAACTCAAGCGTATTTACGTAGGAGTGTTTTATACCGCACAATAGGAGTATGAGAAGCAACTATATGACATCCGCACTGGAGCAGCGCTTTCCCTACCTCTGCAAGGTACTGTATTTCCCCGATCAGCAGTCAGAGAGCATCCAGCAGGCTCCCAATAATCCGCTGAACTGGTACATGCGCGCGCCGCTGTTGCCCCGAATCGGTGATGTTCTTCCTTACGGTCAGTCTCTATTTTCGGTGACGACCGTTATTTTGGAAGACTGTTGTACAGCCGATGCCCTCTTTTAAAGTAGACCGACAGGCAGGCCGCATTGCCGAAAAAGAAGAGACGCCCAAATGGCACGCCGTCATCTGGGTGAGCTTTTGGGGGATAAAGTCTATGTGAAGCGGGATCGGGAGAACGAGGGAAAGGTTAAAGAAAGCTTTAGGTTAAAAGAAGCTTTAGAGAAGGGGCTTAGCCACGTTCTTTTGCCACAGCCAAATGCCGCCCGCACAAAGGGCGCTAGTCCACCACACGGCGGCTGCCTCTGACTGGCCCGCTAAAATGTAGCCGCTGCCGACCAGTAGCAGCGCGATCGCGCCGCCGCCCGAAACTATCAGCATCAGCTTCACCGTCTGGGTCGCTAGCTGAATGCGCTGAGCCATATTGTCTCCGGCTGTCAGCACGATGGAATGCTGAATGGCGACCTGAAAAGATTGCACCTTGAGCGGATCAACCTGGTAGTAGGTGCCTAGCTCCGCGTCACGCAAAGCAGGATCAGAATGTAGACCAAACTGTTTGGCAAGTGCGATCGCCGCTCGCACCTGCCGCTTTGTCACCGCTGGCCGAAACGTCTCAAACAGCGACTCCCTATAAACACCCGTCTGTGCCATATCCAAAACTCGCCCGGTCAGCTCATTCATAGAGAGCTGAGGGGCCGTCAGATGATTTGTCATGGTCTTCTCCTAAGCGTTCCTATGAGCCTAGATTTAATAGTACATTAGCACTATATTTGCCAGCCCAGGCCCGATTGCAGGCGACTACTGCACAATACTGCACAATATAATGCGCAATATAAAAAGGAGGGACAGCTAAATTAACCATCCCTCCTTTTTATATTGAATTTATATTGAGACTGTCTTGACTGTCTCAGCTAGCAGCAGAGTTAGTCCTGATCGATAGGTAAAAAGGACAAAAGGACAGCAGGCTAAGACAGACAGTGCTCAAAGGGCTCAAGCAGCAGGCACTACATCATGCCCATGCCGCCCATGCCACCCATGCCGCCCATGCCACCCATGCCGCCCATGCCACCCATGCCGCCATCAGGCATCGCCGCTTCGGGTTCAGGCTTTTCAACCACTAGCACTTCTGTTGTCAAGACCATGCCAGCAACTGAGGCCGCATCTTGCAGCGCAGAGCGCACCACTTTAGCCGGGTCAACGATGCCACTCGCCATCAGGTCTTCGTACTGATTGGTCATGGCATTGTAGCCTTGGTTAAAGTCCATAACCTTGACTTTTTCAACCACAACTGAGCCTTCTGCGCCAGCGTTATCAGCGATCTGCCGCAGGGGCGCTTCGAGCGCTCGCATGACAATGTCTACCCCAGTTCTCTCCTCGTCAGAGAGAGAGGCTTTCAAAGACTCTAGGTTTTGCGCTAGGTGCAGTAAAGTCGCGCCGCCACCCGGTACGATGCCTTCTTCTACTGCCGCTTTAGTCGCACTGAGAGCATCTTCAATCCGTAGTTTGCGATCTTTCAACTCAGTCTCTGTAGCCGCGCCTACTTTAATCACCGCGACGCCGCCTGCTAGCTTGGCTAGTCGCTCAGCGAGCTTCTCTTTGTCGTAGTCAGAGTCAGTCAGCGCTAGCTCTTTGCGAATTTGCTCAACGCGCTTGCCAATGTCGGCCTTATTGCCACTTTCAGAGACAATTGTCGTCGTGTCTTTGGTGATGTTGATCTTGCTAGCGACGCCTAGCATATCGAGACCGGCACTCTCTAGGCTCAGACCTACGTCTTCAGAGATTACCTGGCCGCCTGTGAGGACGGCGATATCTGCTAGCAGCGCTTTGCGACGCTCGCCAAAGCCCGGCGACTTGATTGAGGCGACATTGAGCACACCCCGCGCCTTGTTGACTACTAGGGTTGCTAGGGCTTCGCCTTCTACATCTTCAGCGATGATCAGCAGCGGCTGACCCGAACGGGTAACCTGCTCCAACACAGGAACCAAGTCCTGCACGGAGCTGATTTTTTTATCGACAATCAAAACCCGAGCGTTTTCTAGCTCGACGATCATGCGCTCTTGATCGGTGACGAAGTAGGGCGACATGTAGCCCCGGTCAATCTGCATTCCTTCGACTACGTCTAGCTCAGTTTCTAGAGACTTGGATTCTTCAACGGTGATGACGCCATCTTTAGTCACTTTTTCCATGGCTTTAGCTACCATGTCGCCCACCATTTCGTCATTCCCTGAGGAAACGGCTGCTACCTGAGCAATTTCGTTGCCCTCTACCGGTCTAGCGGCGGCTGCGATGTCAGATACTATCTGAGCGACTGCTTTTTCGATGCCCCGACGCAGACTCACGGGGTTAGCGCCAGCGGCAACGTTTTTTAAGCCTTCGCGGATCAGTGCTTGGGCGAGGACGGTAGCGGTCGTTGTCCCATCGCCTGCAAGATCTTTGGTCTTGGAGGCGACTTCTTGAATTAGACGAGCACCTGTGTTTTCGTAGGGGTCTTCTAATTCAATTTCTTTGGCAATTGTGATGCCGTCGTTGACGATTTGAGGAGCCCCAAACTTTTTCTCAAGTACGACGTTGCGGCCTTTAGGCCCCATGGTGATCTTGACTGCGTCTGCTAGGGCGTTGACGCCGCGCTCAAGCGCTTGACGCGACTTTTCATTAAATAATACTAATTTCGCCATATGCCAGTTGTTACGAGTTTTCCATTCCAAAATTTAGCACTCGATAGCTGAGAGTGCTAATCTAAATCACAATGTATCGGTAGCAGGCCGGATGTAAAAGTCGCAATAACCGATCCTTTTTGATCTGGTGGCGTTACTGCCCGCTAAAAAAATAGGGACGTTAGCCGCAATGACTAACGCCCGTTTTGAGCGGCCCGTTTTAATTTGGATTTGGGGCTATTAGAGTTTGGCCCGCCAAAATCGGGGCTAATATACCGCTAGCCGCTCAGCAACCGATCAAATCTTTAAGCCCGGCGGCAAAATTTTAGAGAGAGCTGCGGCCTTCTATCTGCCCGCCAATGGCTTTCCAAGCGGGCAATCCGCCTTGAATGCCACTCACTTTTTGGAATCCGGCTGAGCTGAGTTGGGTGACGGCGGCGGCGGTCTCTTCGTCAGATTCGCCGTAGATATATAGGTCTCTCTCTGGTTCGAAGGACTCTCTGGCGCGCTCGGTTAGGTCGGCTATGGGCATTGCCATTGCGCCCGTAATTCGCTCTTGGTTGAAGGCGTCGCGATCGCGCACATCCAAAATTGACAGTGCAGGCTCGCCCCAATCTAACCGGTTTTTGAGGTCAGAGGGTGAAGAGACTGATTTGAAGTCGTTCGGCACTGGCGTTACTTGCCCGACTACCTTTTGGGCTTTGCTAACTGCATTGAGTACTTGGTTCTCTTTGTTACCTGCTTTGTCTAACAGATTGCCAGTTTCGTCTTTGCCCTTTTCAAAGGCTTGTCCTGATGTTTTGGTTTCCATAAATTGGTCTCCTTTTGAGTTAATTTAAGTAGTGTTTCGATTGTTTCTAGATAGCCTTCTAGACAGTCTTCTAGATGCAGTTGCCCGCTTGGCGGCACCGGTTAAATATGTTAGCCACCGGCCTGACCCGACTGTACTGACTGCGTTTGAATAGCTTCAATCTGACCAGTTTCAGTCTGGGTGATATCGATTGGGGCGGTGTCAGTTTGATTGGATACCGCTCCATTCGCTTTAGAGTCTACGTCGAGTTCGTAGCGCTGTTGATCGCGCTGTTCTAGGTCTTCAGCGACAGATAGCGGCTTTTCTGGCTTAATATTTAGACCAGCCTGCTTGCCTAGCTCTTCTGTATCCATTTCAGGATCGGGCGAGACATTGCCGGCGTAGGCGCTTTTGTTATCTAGCGCGGCCTGCTTGTTTTGACTGTCTGTATTTTCCATAGAGCCTCTATCTTTTGAACAATTTGCCTTCGCATGGACGCTCAGCATCTCAACAACATTTAGATGTCAACATTTAGATGTCTAGTGGAACGGCGGCAGCAAAAGGCAACCCACTTCTGTCATTAATTTAAGACAGTAGTGTTTGCACTTCTTAATAAATTAAAAAATAATCGGCCAGATAGCCTCTACAGAGAGACAGAACTTGTCTCCTTCTTAAGAGGCAACCAAAAGAGGTAAACACAGATAATCTGGCGATCGCAGGCCAAAGTACTGCTTTGATCACACCTAAAGCAGGAGGCTAACCCTTTATACTGCATAGGGCGCTCTCTCGACCTAGAGACCCCTCTCTTAATTTCACTCTTTCAATTTTTAAGGACTACATGTGTATGCGCGGGCTGAAGAGCAAAAACGTCTTAGTTACTGGAGCCAGCAGCGGTATTGGCCAAGCGATCGCCATTCGATTTGCGGCAGAAGGGGCTCATGTCGCAGTGAACTACCACAAAGGTGAAGAAGAAGCGGCTAAGACCCTTGAGCAAATGAGAGCGGCCAGCGCGGCTGCGGGCATGAGCGATCTCAAAGACATGACGGTACAGGCCGATGTTTCTAAAGAAAAAGACGTGGCCGCCATGTTTGAGCAAGTGACTTCTACGTTTGGCGGGCTAGATATTTTGATTAACAACGCTGGGATGCAAATTCAAGGCGCTTCTCACGAAATCCCGCTAGAGAAATTTGACAAGATGATCGATATCAATATGCGGGGCGCTTTTTTATGTGCACGGCAGGCGATCGCCCACTTCCTTGCCAACAAAAAGCCAGGCGTAATCATCAACGACTCTAGCGTGCATGAGCTGATTCCGCGCCCGCAATATGTGGGCTACACCATGAGCAAGTCAGGGCTGCGAGGCATGACCCGCACCTTAGCGCTAGAGTACGCCCGCGACAATATTCGCATCAATTCATTCGCCCCCGGCGCGACCCTGACGCCCATCAACCCCTGGAAAGACGATCCGCAAAAAAAGGCAGATATTGAGAGTCACATTCCGATGGGCCGCTCGGGTACACCTGAGGAAATGGCTGCTGTAGCTGCTTTCTTAGCCTCCGATGACGCTGCTTACATCACCGGTCAAACCCTCTTTGTCGATGGTGGCCTGACGCTCTTTCCCTCTTTCCGCACGCCTTGGACGGGCTAATTAAATTTAGCTGACTGGGCTTGTGACTGTCGGTATATCCGCTTCAGGGAAGATAGACAAAAAGACCCGACTCTTCACACTGGAAAAGACTCTGCTACCTCGGTAGACCTATGCTGAAATCATGGATGGTAATCGGTGGGGTAACACTGGCTGTTGCCCTGCTGTCAAATGTCATTAGGCCGAAAGACATTAAGTGGTTTAGGCGGCTACAGCGTCCTGACTGGCTGACATTTGAAAAGTTGATTCCGGTGATCTGGACAACTGTTTTTGTCTGTGGCGCGTGGTCTGCCTACATCGTTTGGGAGCAGACCCAGTCTTGGGCTTGGATGGCAGCCTACCTGCTGCTAGAGGTGGTCACCGCTAGCTTTACCCCGGTTTTGCTGTGGTCTCATAGTCTCAAAGCTGCTACTTTGATCGGCGGGCTGGGGTTTGTGATTGGGCTGCTGCTGACGCTGGGCGCTTTTCAGGTTTTGGTGTGGGCGGGGGTGCTGCTGATTCCCTATTTGCTGTGGAGCCCAATTGGTACCTATACGACTTGGCGGATGGATCAGCTGAACCCCTAAGCGCTCAAATGGGCGCGCGCCCATTTGTCGCGTCTCGATCCCGATTGCTCTACCGATTGCCCTATTGGTCTAAACCTGCGGGGTGAGATCGGTGGCGGCGTCTGGGCTCAGCACAATTGGGCCAAGGTCGTAGGCGCTCCATTCGCCCTGATAGCGCTCGGCGACGAGAGGCTGCAAGGCAAATTGGGGCGTTTCTCCCTCCATGTTGATATCGACTCGTAGCGCTGAGTAGGGGCGGCGGGTTTTGCTGCCGTGTCCGGAGCGCCCGATAAAGAGATGACATTTTGCCACGGGCTGACCGTGTTCTTTGAGCACTGCGCCTTCTTTGCGCTGCCGCCTGAGGCTAAAGCCGCTGCCGCCGCAGACTACCCACGGAATCAGGCGATCGCCGTGCCCGGTTTCTTCAGTTCGCAAATATTCAAAACAGTGCGCATGGCCGCTCAGCACTAAGTCTACTAGGGGTCGGTTAGCGGGCTTGGGAAGCGGTGCGATCGCTGCTTGCACATCATCAAGCACCTGACGCAGATGAGTTCGCACGGCGATCGTCTGGCCCTGAAACCACTTGGTGCTTTCTGTCACATAGGGCGGATGATGAAAATAGAGCACCCGGCCTCTAGCGCTTTTGTCTTGCCAGGAGGCGATCAGCCGGTCTCGCAGCCAGTCTAGCTGTTCACTATCGAGAGTATCTTCGGCCTGAGAAACGGTGAGCTGCTTGTCAATATCCCAGAGCTGCTCTTCAATTTGCTCGACTTTGCCATAAATATGAGTAGCCCGCTCAGCCTGCTCAGGAATGTCTACATTGAGATCGTCAGACTCTGCTAGCAGTGACTGCATTCGCTCTTCTAGCTGGCTGCGATAAGCCTCGATTTTTTCTCTTTGCTCTCGGCCTTCGTCAGTTTGAGGCAGCGGCTGGGGCGCATTAAATGTATTGCTATCAAGGGCAAAAAAGTCGATGCTGCCCCGGCGAAACATGTAATAGCGATTGGGCAACCGGGTAAACTCTCCGGGCACGTAGCGCAAACAGCGGCCCGTCTCGGTTTTGGTAGTATAGCGGCGCTGTAGATGACCTGCTAGTCGCTCGTCGCTCAGCGGCTGCAAATAGTCTAAAAACGCTTTGGCAAATCCCTCCCCTTGAAAAGAGCCGTGCCAGCCCACATCTAGATTGATTCGACGACGCAACAGCCGCCGAACGGGTGAAAAAACTTTGCTCAGCACCCCCGTTAGCAGCGGTAGGTCGTAATAGTCGTGGTTGCCCAGCGTCGGTAAAAAGGGCAGCTTAAACGTCATTTTATCGAACCGGACTTTATGAGGCTTTTCTCCGCCGACAATAAATTCGCGGTAGGGCTTGATAAAGTTGTCAGGATACTGCTCGCTAGATCCGGCTAAGTACACGACATCGCCAGTGTGCAATATAAATTCGCACCCTGGCAGGTGCTCTAGCAGCCGCTCAGTAATGCGGCGCTGGGGCTGATCGCGCACATGCCGACTGGTGCCGCTGTCGCCAATGACTAAAAAAGAAAATCCGTCGCGCTCAAGAGCTGCATCACTGTGAGCTTCACCCTCATAAGCAATTTCTAGCCGGGTCTGGTCGATGTTGTGCTCTGCCATGAGGGGATGTTGCCAGCTCACTCGCTGATTCATCCGAGCAATTTTGGTGGCAATTGTAGAGTCGGAGACAAACCTCATAGATACCTTGCTATCAATACAGCGCTGGTGCGATCGCAGCCTAACAGGAAAGGCTATTCCTTCACTATTTTAATGGGCGATCGCACCAGCGCCGGTTTCTAGCTAGCAAATCGTACTAGCTAGCAAATCGTAAGAGGTACAGCTCTTAGGCTAGCGTTTGCGATCATCAGCCTTTCGTTGTGTCTGGTTGTAGAGCAGTTTGTATCCGTTGGTAGAGTCTCTAGCGGGACTATTTTTTTAGTCTAGAAACCAGTCACGCAACTAAAGCCAATCAACTCCTCTGTGTTTATGACCCTCTGTGTTTATGACATAGCTGTTGATTGCATAGCTGTTTATGGCATAGCTATTTATGACATAGCTGCTTATGACTTTACCTTGAGCGCAAGCTTACTAGGCAAAGCCATGATTAGTTATAGAGCGCGACTGTGTTAATTCACTGTGTTAATTCATTAAATAAGGAGCCCAATCATGGCCACCGAAGATAAAAACAAAGATGTTGAGCTTGAGACCAGCGGCAAGCAATCAACCATAGAAGGCAAAACTCGCAAAACGGGTCAGGGCTCTAATACAGACACCCGCCCCGGCGCTGAGGCCGAAGCGCCTGGCAACGACACGGGTGTTGCTGGTGCGCCTAACCAAGGCACCGAAGCTCGATAGATATCAGCCGCTGACAATCATAGCAAGGCTGATTAGGCTGATCAAAAAAGGCCAGATTGCTAGTTTTAAGACAGCTAGTTTTTAAGACCCGCTCTCTGGCCTAGACTGCTCTCAAAGTTTGTACTGATACCGCTTCAAAATCTGCAAACGCTGCCAAATTCTACTGCATTTCACCATGACAAGTCCCCAATCAGAAAGACGGCCCACTCCCGATGAGATTCCTGGCCAAAAGCTGCCATACCCGGCTAGCCAAGCAGACATGACGCCCGCACCTGATAGCGATCTCTCTAATTACAAGGCCGCTGATAAACTGACTGGCAAGGTTGCCATTATTACTGGGGGCGACTCTGGAATTGGCCGCGCGGTGGCGATCGCCTACGCCATGGAAGGCGCCAACGTCGCCATTTTGTACAACATCAACGACAAGGACGCCGAAAAAACTAAGTCATTGGTCGAAGCACGCGGCGGTCAGTGCTTGCCAATCAAAATGGATGTGCGTAAGCCCGAAGAATGCGAAGCCGGCTGTCCAAAAAACCATCGATAAATTTGGTCAGCTCAATATTTTGGTGAACAACGCTGCCTTTCAGATGGTGCAAAAAAAGCATAGCCGATCTGACTATTAAGCAGTTTCATGAAACGTTTGAGACCAACGTGTTTGGATACTTTCACATGTTCAAAGCGGCGCTGTCCTCACCTAAAAGAAGGCGATGTTATTATCAATACCGGATCTATTGTCGGTAAAATTGGCAAAGGCTTTTTAGTAGACTATGCCACGAGCAAAGGTGCAATCCATGCGCTGACCAAATCTCTAGCGCAAACCCTAGCCGATCAAAAAATTAGAGTCAATGCTGTTGTGCCCGGGCCAGTATGGACGCCAAATATTCCATCAACGATGACCGAAGAACAGGTCGATCAGTTTGACATGCCAACGCCATGGAGCGCGCCGGACAGCCAGAAGAACTAGCCCCAGCCTACGTTTTTTAGCGGCTGAAGACAGCAGCTTTATTACGGGCGCTTTGATTGATGTGACAGGTGGCCAGCTCTCTAGCTAGTTTCTTAGCTGTTCTAGCTAAATTTCGTCGCTAACTGGCCGATCATTTCACAGGGCTGAGTTTTTAACTGGTCATTGCCAGCTTAAGCGTTGTCTTTGTCTTTTTTAATTTTGGGCACTACGCTGGGCGGGCCTTTATCTTCCCAACCTGCTGGGCGCTTGGAGTTATACCAGGCGATAGATCCTATGCCCACAGCGGCGACAAAGCCTACAACGCCAACAATTGTTAAAAACAAAGAGTAAGGAACAGCGTTTCCTGCATGAGCAAAACCATCATTAAATTCACATATTTAATACTTCACTCAGCCTGCAAACCGAGTTAAAAACATCATCTCTACCATACCAGTTGGTGTTTATGGCAGCTGAGAAAAGCAGCATGAATATGGCGAAAGTTGGGCCTGAAAAGCTGCAGCCGCCGCTGGTCTACGCTATGTTCATGACGGCATGCCGGGAATTCGTCGCCAGCGCTGGGGCAAAGGATTTACCTATCTGTTGCCAAATGGCGATCGCCTCCCACCTTCTCCAGAGCGCGATCGCATCGAATCTTTAGCGATTCCCCTAATTGGCAAGATGTTTGGATTTGCCTGGATCCTAACGGCCACTTACAGGCCACCGGACGCGACGCCAAAGGCAGCAAGCAATATCGCTATCATCCTGACTGGCAAAAGTTTCGCAATCTGCAAAAGTTTGATCGGATGGTGCCATTTGGCTCGCCCTGCCCGATCTTCGCGACAAGCGCAGGCTGATCTGAGCTTGCCCCAAGCTCTCTCGTACCAAAGTCACCGCTGCCCTTGTGCAGCTGTTGGATCAAACCCTAATTCGGGTGGGCAATGTGGAATATGCCAAACGAAACCAGTCTTATGGACTGACCACGTTGCGCGATCGCCATGTAGAATTCAGCCAGCAAAAAGTCAATTTTCACTTCATCGGCAAAAGTGGCATTGAGCACGACATCCATCTCGAAGATCCCAAGCTCGCCAACGTTATTCGCTGCTGCAAAGACATTCCAGGCTACGAGCTATTTCAGTATTACGACGAAGCGGGCAACCGCCAAACCGTAGACTCTGGCGATGTCAATGAATACCTTCAAAGCGTAACTGGCGAAAACTTTACGGCCAAAGACTTTCGCACCTGGGCGGGCACTACCGTTGCCACCCATACCCTCCACCAGCTAGGCGACTGGGAGCAAGAATCACAAGCCAAACACAATGTGGCTACCGCCATCAAAGCCGCCGCCACTCAACTAGGCAACCGCCCCGCCACCTGCCGCAAATACTATGTCCACCCGGTCGTACCCGAAAACTACTTAGCTGGGCTGCTACTAGAGCAGCTGATCGAAGCCAAAAAGCAGGCTCAATCCGACCCTACCTATGCCGACTGGCTAGACACCCGTGAAAGCGCTGTCCTCACCCTGCTCAAATCGCTTTAGCGCCGCTCAAAAAGCTCCCAGCCTGCGGGCTGACGGTCTTCAGCCGCTGCTTTGCCCTGAATAATTTCAGCTAAGATCTCGCCAGATTCTACCAGTCTAGGCCCCGGTCGATTGAAGTATTGATTGCCATCAGTGATATACACGCGCCCGGTCTGCACGGCCTTAAGCTGCGGCCATTCTGCGCGCACCGACATCTCCGCAGTCGCCTGTCGGGTTTGGTCAAGGTCATAGCCACAGGGCATCACGATAATAATATCTGGGTCAGCCGCCGCCAGCGCTGCCCAGCTCATCCAGTCAGAATGCGCGCCTGCTTTGCCAAAACAGCTCTTCCCGCCTGCTAGCGTCACCAATTCTGGTACCCAGTTGCCCGCCGCCATCAGCGGTTCAGTCCACTCTATGCAGGCCACTGTAGGAGGCGATTCGTTTTCTATAGGTTGCAATCGCGCTTGCAGCCGTTCAATCATCAGTTTTACTGAGGACTCGACTCCTGGCTGAAGTATCTAGGGCCGCCGCGACTCTTTCTATATCTGTCCATACGTCGGCTAAGCGCTCAGGCTGTAAAGATATCACCTGTATATCAGCCGCTGAGTCTGCTGAAGACACTAGCTGTTTTACTGCCCGCTCAACGTCACTGAGGCTAACAGCGCACACTTCGCACTGCGCCTGAGTGATGATATGGGTTGGCTTGAGATCGGCTAGCACTGCTGTTTTTACCCGATACACGCTCAGCGCCGTCGCCAATAGTTCACTGACTCGCTCATGAATCTCAGCGCTGGTGCCAACCGGGTCAAACTTGGGCTCGGTGCAAATGGGCAGATCACGAACGGATTCAGGAAAGTCACATTCGTGCGATCGCCCCACCAAACACTCGCCATAGCCCAGCGCCGCCACCATCTCGGTCGCACTCGGAATCAAAGACACAATCCGTAAATTACCCGAACTCATCGCGCCACCTTCATAAACCCTAACTCCCTATACGGACTCTCTCACGGACTCGGGCACACTAAACCCAATTCTCCATCCCCTTCCCTTTTCTCCTCTTTCCTCTTTCCTCTTTCCTCTTTCCTCTTTCCTCTTTCCTCTTTCCTCTTTCCTCTTTCCTCTTTCCTCTTTCCTCTTTCCTCTTTCCTCTTTCCTCTTTCCTTTTCCCCAGTGAATCGCCAGCTAGTTACTCCGTCAGCGACTCTATGCACTCCACCGCGCCCCAAACTCCTCTACCTACCCCTGTTCTTCTGGCAGGCACTCAGCAGTCTCTAGGTATCCACTCTACGCTCAGTGAACTGCCGCTGTATCAGTTCTCTGTAGCTGCCGACTGTGCAATTCAAGCTTTAATAGAGCACTTTACAAAGTCTCCCGACCTGCCGGGGATAATCATTACTGAATTAGGCCAGACCAGCGTACTAGCGCGACAGCAGTTTTTAGAATGCCTACTGCACTTGGGGCACACTGCCTGTTTCAAATCAGGATCGGTTCGGCTGGTGCTTCATCAGGCTAACCGCAGAGCCCTGACGCTCACGGGTCACACCCCCATTTTACTGGGCGCGCAGCAAGCCCTCAAACGCCCATTAGAACAGCAAAACGAGCCTATTTTGGTGCAGTGTCCGGACGGCCCTCACTTGCTTGATGCCCGTACCCTCAATGTAGCCCATTGGCAAATTCGCGGCATCGAAACTCAGATTCGCTACGAGCGGCTACAGATGCAACTTTTGCAGAGTGAGAAAATGGCGGCGCTAGGGCGTCTGGTCGATGGTGTGGCCCACGAAATTTTAGACCCGGTGAGTTTTATCTGGGGCAATTTGAGCTATATTGCGGGCTACGCTCAGCAGCAGCGCGAACTGCTGATGGCCTACGAAGCCGCCCTCCCTGCCCCGCCGCCTGAAGTCGCGCAGCTCCGAGATGAGGTAGAAATTGAGTATTTGCGGGAGGATTTGCCAGCGGCGATCGCCAGCGCCCGCAGCGGTGCCTTTAGGCTGCGGCAGCTCGCCACTAGCCTGCAAAACTTCTGCCATATTGACGAAGTTCACCCGCGCCCGACTGACCTCAACACGCTGCTAGACAGCATTTTACGGCTGCTAAAAAGCCGCCTCATCACTTCGATTTCGATGGAGTGCTGCTATGGCAAGCTGCCGCCCGTGCCCTGCTTTCCCGGTCAGCTCAGCCAGGTCTTTATGAACCTATTGATCAATGCCATCGATTCGTTACTTTCTCAAACCCATCTTCAAGATCTTCAGACCGCGACTGCCCCTGAGCTCGCCGCTGCCAAAGCCCCTCAAATTACCATTACCACCTGCGTTCTTTCAGATCAAGAGACCCAGGCGGCTAACCCTAACGACGCTCGCTGGGTCTCAGTTATCATCACTGACAACGGCCCTGGCCTGCCGCCAGAGACCAAAGCGCAAGTGACCCGCTCTTTTTCTACCCAGAGCCGCTCTCGCAAAGAAACGGGTCTGGCGCTGAGCTACCAGATTATCACAGCCAAACACGGCGGCAGATTTTGGATGCGCTCTTTCCACGCCTCTGAAGAGATCTGCTCGCTAGGCGATCGCTCGCCCACCGGTACCGAATTTCAAATTCTGTTGCCACTGACTTCAGGCGAACCGTAACCGCTTTTCTTGAGGCTTGGCTGGCGCACTAAGCTGCGATCGCCATTGTCCCTGCACTTACTACATCTATATAAAACCGCTCTAACTGCCGCGTAGAAGCCTCCCAGCCCCAGCGCTCAGCCTCGACTCGGGCATTTTGCCTGAGCAGCTCGCGCTCAGCTTTCATGCCTAACAGCTTTTGAGTGGCGACAATCGCCCCTTGCTCATCTGCCGGGTCAAACATAAAGCCATTAATGCCATCGGTGACAATATCGGGAATGCCCCCGGCGTTAGCGGCGATTACCGGGCAACCCGCAGCCATGGCCTCTAGCAGCACTAGCCCTAAGGTTTCGGTGCGAGAAGGAAAGATAAAGGCATCGGCAGAGGCATAGGCTGCGCCGAGCGCTTCACCGCCCAAATAACCGACAAAATGGGTGGGCGTTCCGGCAAAGTGTTTTTCTAGCTCTTCGCGGTGAGGGCCATCGCCAACGAGCGCCAAGCGAGCGCCGGGGATAGATTCTAAAACAGGTTTGATCCGGTCGATTTCTTTTTCGGCAGAGAGGCGACCAATGTAGATGAGAATCGGGGCGTCAGGGTGGCCTTGCGTGAGGTGCGATCGCATCTCTTCACTGCGCAAATCAGGCCGAAACAGCTCCGTATCTACCCCGCGCTGCCATACTTCCACCCGCTCAATATCATGCTCAGTCAGCTCCTGCTGCATCGCTGTCGAAGTACACAGATTGATCGCAGCTTTGTTGTGCATGGCTTTCAGCAGCTCCCACAGCACCCCTTCCAACATGCCCAAGTTGTAGTGCTCCAGGTACTTAGGTAAATGCGTATGATAAGAAGCCACCAGCGGCACATTGAGAGACTTGCTGTAGTAAATGCCCGCTAGCCCCAGCACTGCCGGATTCACCACATGAATCAACTCAGGCTTAAACGCCTCTATCGCCTCTCGGATAGAAGGGCGCGGCAGGGCCAGCTTCAGCTCCGGATAAAGCGGCAGCGGAAACCCCGAGACCCCTTCCACTCTGGCTCCTTTATATTCGGTCAGGCCCCCTTCGGGGCAAAACACACAGACCTCGTTACCGAAGTTTTGCAAATATTCGACGGTGTGCTTCAAGCGGGTGACAATGCCGTCAACTTTAGGGAGAAAGGTCTCTGTAAAAATGGCAATTCGCATAGGTACAGCAAAGGCAGGAGTGAAGTGAAAAAATCAGTAGCCGATCGCTCTGCTGTCAAACATAAGCAGGTGATATCAGGGTTTTACCCTGAGAGAACGATCTTTTGCAACCCTCTGAGGACACTTGATACATAGACATTTAAGCCCACCGTTTGGCTCGGGAAAATGCCTAAACAAAAACATAAACAAAAAATCAGCGACAAAAGGCGTCGCCTTGTCAACCTGACGGTGTGCGCTTACTTAAAAGGGTCAGACAGCTTCTAGAACAATTGAGTTGCTAGCAGCAGACTGACCCTAATAGACAAGCCATAGAAGGGCTCATCTGCGTCTTGCATCTGCAAGACAGCATTAGCGACGCCAGCTAACGGTTGGCAAAATCTGCTTGTGGTTAACGCGGTGCTTGTACTTAATCGCCATGTTCAGCAGCGAATCTAACAGCGAATCTGAGAGGAAATGCGGCTCTAGGCCCAAGTCAATCAGCTTGGTGTTTTTCGCATTGAAGTAGTGCTCTTCTGCCTCTACCCGAGGATTGTCGAGATTTTTCACTTCTACGTCTAGCCCCAGCGTCGTTCCGGCTTTTTTCACCATCAGCGCCAAGTCGTTGATGCTAAACATCTCTGTGAACTGGTTGAAAACTCGGAACTGACCGGCATCGGCTGGATTTTCGCAGGCAATCTCGACGCAGCGCACGGTATCGCGAATATCGAGTAGGGCGCGGGTCTGGCTACCGGTGCCGTAAACCGTCAGCGGGTGACCGACAGCGGCCTGTATACAAAACCGGTTCAGCGCTGTGCCAAAGACGCCATCGTAGTCGAGCCGGTTAATTAGCAGCTCATCCATACCAGTTTCTTCAGTCAGCACGCCGTAGACAATGCCCTGGTTGAGATCGGTGGCGCGCAGTCCCCAGATTTTGCAGGCAAAGTGAATGTTGTGCGTATCGTGCACTTTGCTGAGATGGTAGAAAGATCCGGGGCTCTTGGGGTAGGGCAGGGTGTCTTTGCGACCATTGTGCTCAATGGTAATGTAGCCTTCTTCGATGTCGATATTGGGCGTACCGTATTCGCCCATGGTGCCGAGCTTGATTAGATGACACTCGGGGAAGTGATCGCGCAGCACGTAGAGCAAGTTGAGGTTGCCCAGCACGTTATTGGCCTGGGTCATGACCGCATGTTCGCGGTCAACCATAGAGAAGGGGGCAGATCGCTGCTCGCCGAAGTGAACGACCGCATCTGGCCGAAACTGGAGCATTGACTTCTCTAGGAACGGATAGTTATTGACATCGCCAATAAATAGCTCAATGTCTTTACCGGTCAGATCTTTCCACCGCTGTAGCCGGGACTGAATAGGGGCAATAGGGGTAAGCGTTTCGGACTGGAGTTCCATGTCCCAGAGCCGCCGAACCAGGCTGTCTAGGATCGCGACATCATGACCTTTGTTGGAGAGATAAAGGGCTGTTGCCCAGCCACAGTATCCATCACCGCCGATTACTAAGACTCGCATGCTGCTTCTTTATGAAACCTTTAATTATGACCTTTGCTGATGCCCAATTTATCAGGTTTGGGGCATGGGTGCGTAGTTTCTTGCCAAGGGGCGCGTCGTCTGGAAACTGATGCTGCTAAAAACAGCCAAAGCTCAGCTCGGGCCGATACTCTCAAAGAGCTTTCCTGAAAGGTTTCTAAGATATTAGGGTCAGTCGGGCGGAGCGATCGCAAACAATATTCTTTAATCAGGCGAAAACTTGCCCGCAGAATAAGAGCAGCTTAAGACTCGTTTAAAGCTTGTGAACAGTGACTGAAGTATCTATAACAAATGCCTCTGTCGCTAGAAAGATCTGCGGAAAGGCACTAGGCGCGGTTGAGCTGAAAGATGAGCAGGCTGGTTGCTTGCTCGTCGGTAAAGTTATCGTCGCTCATGATGAGCAAGCTTTCGTGGCCACCTGAGAGAGTGGGGCCAAAGGTCATAGCTTCGTAGTTTTGTAGGGGGATGGGCAGGCTGGCAAAGTCGAGCACGAGCTGTTTTTGAATGGGTCGAATGCCGCTGGGGTCAGTGCCGCTACCGTTGCGGAGGGAGGCGATCGCGCTAGTGTCGGTCGCGCCGCCAGAAGCTAGCTGATAAAGCTTGAGCGCAAATCCTTGAAAGCCATAGGAGCGCTCTAGCCCCAAAAAGTGACCGCCCTGGTCAAGCACCGCAATTTCTGATAGGCCGTGTAGGACAGCGCCTGAAGGTGCCAGATCCATTTCATAGAGATGCTCAGAGATAAATGTCGTCTGATACTGATCGATGGTGTAGTGCAGCAGGCGATTTTTATAAGGAATCTCGGGGGCAAAGTCTAGATCTTGCAGCAGCGGGCCTTCAGTGGCGACAAATAGCCGGTAGGGTTCGTAAACGCCACCTGCCCCAGAGGAAACGTTGATTGCCAGCGCCTCAAAGCTGAGATTTTCTTGAACGCCTTGGGTTTGCTCTAGCTGGTCTTTTACAGCGGCATCTGAAGCAGTTTGATCGAGCAGATTGTCTGAGAGGTAGCGCTCGGGTATGGGTATTGCTGTTTTTAAGCGGCCAGTAGCTAGGTCATATTCGCCTACGGCGGCGGCGACTTGTCGTTTGGGAGAGCCTTCGCTGGAGATGAGGAGTGTGTTGCTAGGGGTGAGGGCCATGCCTTCGGGGTCGAGGCTGCCGGGGGTGTAGGGGTTGCCCTGGGCGTCTTTGAGGTAGGTGACTGATTCGACTGTGAGCTTGGGATCTGTGAGATTTTTTAGGGTGAAGGTGTAAAAGCGGGGGCGATCGCGATTATCTGAAAGGGCATAAAGGCGATCGCGCGGCACATCATAGGCGATCGCTGACAGGCCGCCAATGGCTTCCCCGTCAAAGCTTTGCTTAGGCAGTGTGGTACTGCTGACTAGGTCTACAGAAATATCGAGAAATAGGCGTTCTTGGGCGCTCACCTGCGGTAAGGCGCAGCCGCTGAGGAGGGCGATCGTCAGCAGACTGCTCACCAGCGTTTTAAGGCCCAGCGTTTTGAGCCATTGGCTAGCCCTATTAGGCCAGAGGGATTGATCGCAAGACATGAAGCCGTCACAGTTATAGATATCTACATGATTAACGATAGATTATCTAAGAAATGAAGGGGAGTAGCCTCGCTAATTTGCCAGATAAACCAGTAATGAATCAGGGCTGGACGTATGCCGATAGCATCCGAGCCACAGCCGCCGGACAAACCGTGCTGGACTATTACACGCACCGCTACCAGCACTCTAGCCGCGAGCAGTGGCAGGCGCGAATTGAGCAGGGGCAGATTTTACTAGATGGCCTGCCCGTAACCGCTCAGACAGTCTTAGGGCGCGGCCAAACGCTCACCTACCGTCGCCTGCCCTGGCGAGAACCAGACGCTCCGCTAACTTTTGAAGTGCTGTATGAGGATGACGATTTGTGGGCGATCGCCAAACCTTCTGGCTTGCCTGTTCTCCCTGGCGGCGGCTATTTAGAGCATACGTTGCTCCATCAGATGCGGCAGCGCTACCTGGACGATACGCCTGTGCCTGTGCATCGATTGGGGCGAGGAACCTCAGGAATAACGCTATTCGCCCGGTCTGAGCTGGCAAGAGAAAGCCTATCGCGACAGTTTAGAGAACGGACGATGAGTAAAATCTACCGGGCGCTGATTGGCCCGACTGACCCGGCGGAGCTAGCTGAAAGGCGCGATCGCTTCACTTGCAAATATCCGATTGGCAAACTGCCCCATTCGCAGATCGGCTACATATACGGTCACTCACCCACCGGTCTGGCCGCTCACAGCGAATGCCAGATATTGCAGCGCCGCCCGCACTCAACCCTAGTCGAAGTCTCTATTTTGACCGGTAGACCTCACCAGATTCGGATCCATCTGGCAGCGGCAGGCCATCCGCTGCTGGGCGATCCGCTTTATCCGGCGGGCGGCGTACCGGATCTCGATGGTTCGGTCATGCCGGGCGACTGCGGCTACTGTTTGCACGCCCATCGGGTGCGATTTACCCATCCTCGCCTGGGGAAAACGCTGTGCATTATCGCTGAGCTGCCGGATGAGCTGAAATGGACAGCTTGAGGTAGACGGCTTAAGGTAGACGGCTTAAGGTGGACGGCTTAAGGTGGACGGCTGTAAGGAATGGCTATCCTCACTTTTCATCGGCTGCTTTTTTGGCGTAAAGTGGCACAGACTTGTCTACGCTCGCTCGCGGCGCTTTTTAACGGCTTTTTAACAGATTTCCTATGGCTCAGCCTGACTATATTCTCTACGCTCAGCACGGGTGGGCCGATATTGACCGAGGAATTGGCACCCTAGCGCGGCAGATTGCTAGCTCTGATGCGCGGGTGATCGTACCCAATTTGGGCTTTGTCAATACCTGGATTCGCATTGCGCCGCTGATTGATCGGGTGGAGGCGATCGCCCAGCAAACCCAATCCGACCATCCTAATACGCCGATTCGCGTTGTCGGGCACTCAATGGGCGGGCTGATCTGGCTAGAAGTGCTGGCGCGACATCCTGAATGGTGGCCACTGGTGGAGTCTCTAGTGTTAGTGGGTTCGCCGGTCGGTGGGGCAGACTTGAGCCGCATGGTTGATCCGTTTGCCTTGGGCGTGGGCATCGCTAAAGACTTGGGCCAAAACCGGCGATCGCTCGCTGAGAAGATTGCGGCTGAAGTGCCGACCTTAATTATCGCAGGAGACTTTTACCGGGGCGGCGATGGCATTGTGCCGTTGGAATGTACCAAGTTTCACCGGGCTAGCTATGTGGCTGTCAGCGGCGTGAGTCATCACCGGCTCAAACAGCATTCGGCAGTGGCCAACGTGATTCAACAGTTTTGGCAAAACTCGGCTCACTTGTGTGTGCCCAGCCCCATTGAAAGCTATTGCGATCGCCTGATTCGTCAGCTACAGGCGGTGCCCGGTATGACAGACGCTCACTATCAGGGCTTTGACAAGTCTGAGCTGTGGGCGACGCTCCCTGATGGGCTCATGCTTCGTATATGGCGCAGTCGGTTGAATATTCACCATGTCTATCTATCGAGCCCTAGCGGAGACTGTCTCTTTGCGGGCTTTGTCGGCTGGCCGCATACGGTGGCGCTCTACGATACGCTGTGGCATCTGCGGAGAAGCGGTTCTCATGCCGGGCCAGTTGGGGCGATCGCTGTTGACTCTCCTTTAGATACAACAACATCTGTGGCGGGAGAAATTGGGGGGTGATAAGAGCGATCGCGCCCTTAAACAGAAGAATTGAGCAGGCGATCGCCGCTAACACCCTCACAAACAAAGGTTTACTGAGCGCGAGCCGCCCTAAGCCGTCCTTACTCGCTTAGTCAATATCGCCATCACCTCGTTAGGTCTGCCCGTTGGCAGCAATTGGCTCCAGTCATTTGGCTCAGCATAGTGCAGATGGTGCAATTGCTGAATGGTTACTTGCACCGCGCCAGGACTGCCAAACAGCATATGCCGCACTGGTTCAGCCGGTAGGCTGCTATCAGCAGAAGCAGTGGACGCAAAAGCGCCCGCAGTAGAAGGAATAAACATGAGATCTGGTCTCCGCAAATAGGGTTAGCGAGAAAACCAGAACTCAAAAGCTTAGCCACCCCACAAAAGCTAGTGCAAATCAGGGTGGCTAAGGTAAAGTGACCTCAGCTTCCAGACTGCTGATACCAGTTTGGGAGTTAGCCGTCGGCGTGGTGCTGGTAACACCCGTCGATGGCGCTAAGTCAGTTGAGTTCTGACAGAGAGAGACTGTGATAGGCACCACAATCAATAGCTACAGAGCATAAGCCGATTCTTCGCTTTCGTCAAGCGGCAAAAAGCGAATTATTTTCAGCTCTCGGCGAGGACAGTACACCAATGCTATTTAGTGAGACACTCAAAATAAACGCGGTGCGTTACGATCTTGTTCTATTACGGCAGAATTATAACAAGGGCTGAGGCAGGGTTTTGATGAGAATAGACGAGTATGCAAAGTTGAGCAGACAAGCTGAACTTTCGGAACCAGAGCTTGAAAGTTTAAAGTATAGTTTGTGGGAAATTGATTGTCCACAAGTAACTGTCAAGAGTCGCTCACCTCAAAATCCATGCACGTTTGACGGTTCTGGTTTTGTGAAACAAGTGACTGGTCATCAACTCACCTTCAAATTCTATGCAAGCGCCCAGAGCCAAAACTATATAAACATCAATCTTCAGCTAGGAGAAACCATTCCAGACGAGGCTTACTACGATCTGGCCGCTATGGACTACAAGGGTAGACTGTGGCGCTGTGAGCGGATACTTATTGATATTAAAAAGTCAGCTTCAGGGGAATTTATTATTCAAGGAAGTATTCCAAGGATTATTTGTGAAGGAGAAATTCAACAGTACGTGGAGTGCAAAGGAAGTAGGCTGGAAATAAGAGTGTTTGATGACATAAATATTCCTTGCAACGAAAGAACATTGACTGAAAAATCAATTGCAAGAGGGATGCAATCCTCCAAATCCATGTCTCTCAATATTTGGAAGTTTGAGTGCTGTAAGCTTGATTTTCTCTTGGTCAAAGAGGATAAGAAACTTTTGATTATTAATGCAATCTCTAGTGAAGAGAAGATTTCAGAGCATCTTAAGGAGCGTATTCTTGAAGCATTGCAGTTTATCTTAGGGCATCCAATTAATTGTGCGGTTTCTTATAAGCGGATTGGCCATAAAACAGAAGTAACTTTGTGCAGTCCCAAACAACGTTCAGTTAGTTCTCGTTTTCAGCCTCCCTTTATACTAGGTGGCTATTTCATCAATGAAGCTCAGGTTTTTCGTCGTCTTTTTTCAAAATATCTTCAACATATTATCAACTACGACCAGCCTCTACATCCACTCTGGGCGCAACTCAATTCGATATATGAGGCTAGTAGTGGAATGTTCATTGATGCCCATGCATTAACTTTAACAGTTGCAATCGAGAGTATCGTCTCAGGTGAATTCTCTCATCTTGGACAGTTAACTAAGGAAGAGAAAGAAGGTGTTCAGAAAGCTTTAGAATACATAGATGACTGGGATGATAATACAGGAATTAAAAATCGCATTGAAGGCTCGATTAATGCAATGCGCCAGTCTCGTGTTGGGGATAAAATGAAAGCTTTAGAGAAGGCTAGTGCGATAACGAAAACACAAGCAAAGGCTTGGCAAAAGCTTCGTAATAAAAGTGCTCATTCTTACCAAACGCATAACTCAAAAAACTCTGAATTTGTTGAACTCATTTTCCAGATGAACGTTCTTTTCTATCATCTTGTTTTTTATGCTATTGGCTATGAGGGGCCATACATGGATGTCAGCGAACTTGGCTTTCCAATTAAGCATTATTCATCTTGTAGCAATACAAACTAGTTGCAGTAGCAGCCAAGCAATCCCCTTGTAGCGGACGGGCATAATACTTCGGTGCGATACTGATGTCATGATCAATGTCTTCCAGCTTAACGCCGCGATCGCCCAGTCAGATCCAGGTATTCAGCCACCAGCGCAGCTTTAAGTCTGATGGCGTTAGCGGTGAGCCAAGACTGAGCGGTAGCCAAAAGAAAAAGGATAGAGCGATCGCACTCAACATCACCACCGCCATCACCCGTACCCACTTCTGCGGCGAATGCAGCCATTCACTCAGCAACCAGGCCAGCACCATAAAGCTAAACGCCGCCGCAGGCATATAGAGATAGATAAACGTGCAGCGGCTGATCACCATCCAAGGGAGCCAGTTGGCCGCATAGCCGATCAGCAAATAGGCGCTGATATTTTGAACAATAGGATTAACAGGCGTTATCTTCGCCTGTGCCAGCGTAAGCTTGTTCTTTAGCTGCAAAAATTGCACAATAAATAAGAGAATCACCGCGCTGCTAGAAAGCCACCACAGCGCCGGATTGCCCAGATTGTTCACGGTATAGGCTTGTGAGCCCACCGTCTCATACCAGTAAGCAATCGGCTTAATCAGCAGCGGCCAGGTATACCAATGAGAACAGTCAGGATGCCCATTAGCCGCTAGCTGTTGGTGAAAGGTAAATAGCGTAGCGTTGAGAGAGATTAGGTGTTCTCCACTTAGAAAGAGATGGGGCCACCAGATGAGGCTATAGGTCAGAGCTGGAATAAATCCGCCGTAGAGTAGTGCCTTTGAGAGCTTTTTTAAGAGACCTTTTGAGCGGTGCGATCGCTCAAGCCACCTCCCCTGCCAAGCTTCCCAAATCAACAAACTAAGCCAATAGCCCAACCCGTTCCACTTGACTGCCACAGCCGCCCCCAACGCCACAGCCGCTAACGCTCGTAAAATGCCTCTAAAAACTCTCCCTTGGTCTGAACCAATGCTCGCTTGCAGCCATAGCCAATGACCTAACAGCCCAAAAAACACCATGTAAATGTTGATCAGCGCGTAGCGAGACTCAGTGATAAACAGGCCGTCTATCGCTACAAAACCACCCGCCAAAAGTGCAAACGTCCACCGCTTAGCCGCCCGCTGCCAGCGCCCCAGCGTATGCGCAATTCCCATCACCACGAGAGGCACCAAACTGCCGACTAGCGCATTCATCCAGCGATAGCTAAAAGGCGCTAACTCCTCAGGCGCTGCCGTAAAAGGCCCATTTGCAAATGGCCAGTGCGTACTCAGCCAAATGCCAACCGCAATCAGATACTTGCCGAGCGGCGGATGAGCGTCAAACTGCGGCGTGCCAATCAGATAGGCATGAGCAAATTTGACAAAGTAAATCTCATCAAACACCAGCGCGTCAAATCGAGAGAGCTGCCAAAAGCGCAGCCCAAAGCTCAGACCAACGACAGCAATTAGCCCCAGATGACAGTAACGGATAGAGGGCGATCGCCTTAGCAAATCTCTTTCACCAGCCACCAGGCGGGCGACCTAGTACACAACCGTTATGAATCATAGCAGCGACTAGACTACCGCATATCTTGCTATAGTTTGCCGATGACCGGGTAGCATGTAGACCGGATAGCATGGAGTGAGGGGTTTGACCCAGCAGATAGTGTGGAAAAAAGCAGCGTTGATTGGTCGGATCTCGCTCTGGCTAGTAACTGGCGTGACGTTCTTTTTGAGCCTGTGGATTGTGCTGCCTGCGCCAAATTTATTTTTTTTGAGGCTGGCAGTAGGCGCGCCCGAAATCAGTCCGCTGTTGGGGCTGATAAGCTTAGCCATGCTAGTGATAACGCTATGGCGATATAAACGGCTGCCGCGTCTGCTGATTGCCCTATTGCTAGCAGCGCTGCTGCTGAGTAGCTCGCCGCTGCTCAGATTGCCCAATACCGTCGCCCGAGCAGAAGCCTCTATGTCAGCGGCGTTTGCCTCCCCCAGTCAGGTTGCTAGTACCTCACCCTTTAGCTGGCTGACTTTTTTCCGAGGCGTGCCACCAAAGGAAGTGCGCTATCGGGCAAATATCCTTTTTGCCTCGCCCGATGGCGTTCCGCTGGCTTTAGATTTATATCAGCCAGCCGCACCGGGTAAGTATCCGGCTGTGGTGACTATCTACGGCGGTAGCTGGGCGCGGGGCAACCCGGCGGCGAGTGCCGATCTCAGCCGGTTTTTGGCAGCGCGGGGCTATGTGGTAGCGGCAATTGACTACCGCCATACCCCGGCCTATCGCTTTCCTGCTCAGCTAGAAGATGTGCAGACGGCGCTGGCTTTTGTGCGCGATCGCGCTGATGACTATGAGATTATGAGCGATCGCATCGGTCTGCTCGGGTGGTCAGCAGGCGCACATTTAGCCATGCTCACCGGCTTTCAGTCAAGCCCAGCAGTGCAGAGCATCGTCGATTACTACGGCCCCATCGACCTAGCCGCAGGCTACAGCGATCCGCCCGTCCCCGATCCGATTGACGTCAAGCAGGTATTAGCCGCCTTCATTGGGGGGACGCCCACCGAATTTCCTGAAGCCTATGCCCAGGCTTCACCCATCACCTACGTAGAAGCGGCTGAGGCCAACACACTGCCACCCATGCTATTGATATACGGCGGACGCGATCACGTCGTTGAGGCCCGGTTCGGCAGGCGGCTATATGATGAAATCACCAGCAGCGGCAACACAGCCGTTTGGGTGAAGATTCCCTGGGCTGAGCACGCTTTTGACAAAGTATTCAACGGCGTCAGTAACCAGCTCGCTCTACACTTTATCGAGCGTTTTTTAGATCAGACGCTGCGTGGGTAGAGATGCCCGACTCAGAAAACTCCTTTTCTAGACCGCGAGCAGCGTTTGAACAGGTCAGTCTTTAGTCACAGACTTTACGAGCTGCTCGAAGTGAGCAACAGATTTTTCGACGATAGTGAGACTGTCTTGCCAAAACTGAGGCTGGCGAAGATCTTTTTGCAGATGCTGCTGCACGAGGTCTTCGGCGGTCATGGTGCCCGTATCGCGCAGGAGATCGGTATAGCGCTGGTTGAAGCTGTCGCCATAGGCGGGCTGTTGGGCGTAGATGCCCAGGCTAAAGAGATAGCCAAACAAATAGGGATAGTTGTAAAAGCCCAGACTAGAAATCGAGAAATGCAGCTTGCTTGCCCAAAAGAGATTGTCATATTTGCTTAGGCTCTCTTCGAACCATAGCTGCCAGCTAGCGTCCATCATGTCGCAGAGCTGTGCCGGGCGAACAGTACCCACTTTGCGGGCCTCAACCAGGCGCTTTTCAAACTCAAAGCGAGCCGGAATATTTAGCAAAAAGACCGCTGCGCTTTGGGCATCTTGCCAGGCGATCGCTAGCTGCTGGGCAGGCGTTGTAGCTCTGTTCATCAGCGCGTCGCGCACCAGCGTTTCAGCGAAAATGCTGGCGGTTTCAGCCAGGGTCATTGGGTAGCGGCTTTCGATCGCGGAGAGATCGCGCATCACCCAGTTGTGCCAGGCGTGGCCTAGCTCGTGAGCCAGCGTAATCACGTTGTTCATGGTGCCCTCGTAGGTGAGGAAGATGCGCGGCTCGCGAGGGTCGGAAAATTTGGTGCAGTAAGCGCCAGTGGCTCGGTTGGGAGTCGGTTGCCCGTCGATCCAGCCTTTTTGAGCCATCATCGTGGCGAATTCGCCCATTTCTGGGGTGAGCTGATTGAAGGCGTCTGAAATTAGGGCGATCGCTTCTTCAAACCCAATTTTCTCCTCCTCGCCCGCAGCAGGCGCAGGAGCCATCGTATCCCACGGGTTCATCTTCTCCTGACCTAAAGCTTGAGCCATCGCCGCCAGCGCCCGATGCCCAATGTCACGATTTTGGTAGGTGGTCTCCATCAGCGCGTCGAGCGTTTCTCTTTCGATGCGGCTCTGATGACAGCTTTTATCGAGATAGTGAAGTGTACGGTGATGAGAACGCTTTTGAGTTTCTTCTAGCCGCCAGCCATTGATCGCATTGAGCCCAGCAGCGACGGCAGGCTGGTGAACACTCCAGGCGCTGCGAATGCCTTGCCAAGCGGCCTGTCGGGTTTCTGGTTGAGGATGGCTGAGCAAGTTAGCGGCCTGTGCCAGCCCCCTAGAGTCGCCTTGAATATCGCACTTCAGAGTACCGGCCAACTCGCTGTAGAGATTGCCCCAGGCGTGCAGTCCGTTCGTGGCAAGGCCCGTAATTAGCTGCTCTTCAGCGACGCTAAGCAGCTGATCTTTGAGCTTGCGGCTGTGGTGGATAGAAAAGGCGGTTTCAGCAAGCTCAGAATTAGAAAGCAGCGCTGTGATAAAGTCTTCGCTAGCCCGCCGGAGAAAGACGTTGTAAGGCGTCAGGGCCTCTGAAAGATCGGCGCTAAGCTTTTGGAGAATGGGCATCCAGGCGTTAGCGCTGGCATCTTGAGTGTTGGTGCTGAGGGCGGTGTAAATGTAAGTGCTGACGTTGCCAAGGCGCTTTTGGATGTCTTTGCGCTGCTGGTAGAGGGTGCTGGCCTGGTCGATCAGCGTAGTAAATTCGGTCGGAGCGAGGGTTTCGGCAGTTGCGATGACGGTCATGAAGGGGAGGCAGGCGGTGCCAATGCTGGCAATGTCGGCTTTGAGGGCTTCTAGGGTGGTGGCGATCGCCGGATCGTCAGTCCCGCTAAAAAACTGGCTGTTGTCCCAAACTTGAGGAAAAGAAGCTGAAGCAGGCGGGCGAACGGTAGTTTGCATTGTTTTTTGGTTTGTGGGTATTAATTAGAGTCTAAGATTTCGCGGCGAATGCGCTTGAGAATGCTAAGTACTTGAGGAAGTTCACCTCGCTCAATCAACAGCGGAAAGGAGCGGGCGTAATGAGGGGTGGGATGGTGAGCAAGCTTAACAAAAACGAACTCAGGTTCGATTTACGAGAAGGCCGTAAGCTGGCTTCTCACGGTTTGGAGCACCGAGCATATAGGTGAGCGCTTGGGGTAGCGCTAGGAGCACATTGAATCGTGCACTTTTAGACTCGATGACTAATGCCCAAAACCGCTGTAAGGCTACTAATACGTCAATTTTTCCTTTGAAAACGGTATCTTCGTCTTCTGCGGCAATCTCGACTGACTCCTCGGTTAGCAGGCTGAAAGGCGCTTGATAAAACTCGGCTAAGTCTAGTAGCGGAGAGAGCACAACCATCTTGACGGACTCTTCTGAGAAGAGTTTATCTTCCGCTAAGTTCATATAATTCTTTTGAACTCGCGCTAGCTGCTGCTGCTCAAATTCTGATAAGGGCGAGAATTCTTCTTGCCACTCCTCAAAAAAGTCTTGGTAAGGAACCTTCTGCAAACCAAATTGGGCTTGCAGCGTTTTTAGGCTGATGTCTTTAGCTTGAGCAGTTTGAACCATCGTATGAACCGGAACAGGGCGGCTTGTCGGCAGCGAGGGAAGCATACACAATGGTATCGGCTAATCACCCGGCTCGCACAAGGCAGACCGCACAAGGCAGATTATGAGTAGTTTAATCGGTAAGCTCCTGCAAGGGGGAAAGTATAGACTAGAGGCAGTGCTGGGCCGAGGTGGGTTTGGGCTGACGTTTCGGGCACATCAGACTTACCTCGATCAGGTGGTGGTGATTAAAACGCTGAATGAGTCGTTTTGGCGATCGCCTAACCTCAATGATTTACAGCAGCAGTTTCAAGACGAGGCCCGCAGACTGGCGCTGTGCAGCCATCCTAACGTGGTGCGGGTGAGCGACTTTTTTGTCGAAGACGGCCTGCCCTACATGGTGATGGACTACATTCCGGGGCGATCGCTTGCCGACATCATCTTCCCCGAAAATCCGCTGCCTCAGGCAACCGCCGTCAGCTATGTGCAGCAGATTGGCCAGGCGCTACAGGCCGTACACAGCAAAGGATTATTGCACCGCGATGTGAAGCCGCAAAACATCATGATCCATCAGCTCACGGGCGAAGCCGTGCTAATCGACTTTGGCATTGCCCGCGAGCTGAGCCATAACCCCACTCAAACGCACACCAGCATTGTCTCTGAAGGCTACGCGCCAATAGAGCAGTATTTGCCCAAGGCCCACCGCTCGGCAGCGACCGATGTGTATGGTTTAGCAGCGACGCTGTACAGCCTGCTGACGGCTCAAATTCCGGTGGCGGCAGTGCTGCGCAATCGGACGCCGCTGCCGCCCGTGCAGCAGCTTAGGCCAGATGTGCGAGCAGGCGTGGCACAGGCGATCGCGCAAGGCCTGGCCGTCGAGCTAAAAGATCGCCCTCAGTCGGTAGGCCACTGGCTAACCCTGCTAGACAGCCATCAGCGAACCGGTTTCTTTGGCCGCACGCAGCCGCCAGCCAGCAGAATGCCGCCGCCTAGCCCTTCAGAATTTCCCACTCAGGTGGTCTCTCCGGCCTATCACTCAGCGCCAGCGGCCATAGAAAAAGGCACAGTGGCTATGCCTGTACCCACCGGCTACGGCGCTGATACGGTATATCAACCTTCTGTTCAACCACCGATGCGGCCTCCGGTGCGGCGGCAGTCTAAAGGGGGTGGCTGTGCGGCGACGCTGGGCATTGGGCTGATGGCGATCGCCGGTATCGTAGCGGGCGCTGGGTTTTGGCTATATCAGCAGCTCAATAGTGGGCTAGGCGATCTTCCTCAAGTCTCTCTACCAAAAGTAGAACTGCCAGCGCCCGATAATTCTGAGCGCGAACAGAACGAGCCAGCCACCGTAGACGACAATGAACCAGAAGAGCCTACCATCGCCGATCCAGGTGACAATGAAGACAGTGCCGAGCCTGATGAAACCGCCGCTGAGCCGGTAGATACAGAGACGAAGCCCAAAAAACCGCCAAAATCGAACAGCGCCGAGCCACCGCTGCTGCTGACCAACAGCGGCAATCCGGCAAATGCCCAGCCCGGCAACACAGGTAGCGGCATGGTCGCGATTCCGGGGTTTCCGCCCGGCACTTCCGAAGATGACATTCGCGCTCGGCTCGGCTCGCCGACGCAAGAATCCTCTCAAGGCGGCTTCTACACTAGCGTTTATACCGTAGTGCCTAATCGAGTAACGCTGGCCTACGTCTATGACGAAGACTCAACCCGCGTCCGCCAGTCAGAAGCGGCCTTCTCTCCGGCGACTGACCGGCTGGTAATGCGCGCTGCCCTTTTAGGAATGCTTGACGGTCGCTCGACTAAAAAGATTGAAGATAATCTAGAAGCTGTCAGAAAGGGAGAGCGCGATCGCTTCACCTTCAAAAAAAGCGGCTTTTCCGGCGCAGTCGAACGCAACACCAACGGCTACATACACGTCTACGTCCAAGAATAGCTGTGTTCTGTGAATAGCCTGCCCAGCACCATGCTAAGCGTCGGGCGTACCTGCGGCGGGCAGGTCAAAGCATTCGATAGCCCTACTTGCCAGACGGTTGACCGCTTGATATGCCCAGTCTGTCGGGTAGACATCTGGGAATGCTGAAGGAAACTGTCCGGGCGGGCAAGCGGCCTGTTTTTGGCTGCTGGTCGTCGGGCGCAGCGTTTCTCCAGTGATATTCATACGCTCAGATGAGATCTGCTCAGGCGTTGCCGCAGGCAGCGCGGGTGCGCCGCCGCCTAGCAGTATCGAGGCAATGAGAGCTTCCATGGGGCTAACCTTCCGATTGTGCTTTCTATGCTTAAAATTATACCGAGCGAAAATTATACTGAGCGCTCCACCCCACAACAGAGAGAACAAACCGCTTCTTAAGGCACCCTCTTGCCGAGTCCTTGACAATTTGAGGATAAATTGAAGCTTGCGAGCCCAAAACGTTGTTACGTTGTTTTAGTCTTCTGTCTTACTGCCAACGCTATGAAAATTCTGATTGTTGAAGATGACGCTCGAATTGCCGCACCGCTGGCCAAAGACTTGCGCCATCAACATCACAGTGTCGATATGGCAAAAGATGGCCTAGAAGGCTGGGAATATGCTCAAGCAGCCGACTACGACTTGATTCTGCTCGATTTGATGCTGCCGCGACTAGACGGCATTGGTCTGTGTAAAAAGCTGCGCGCTGCCCGGTGTCAGTCAATTATTCTCATGCTCACCGCCAGAGACACGACAAGCGACAAGGTGATTGGCCTAGACGCTGGTGCGGATGATTATCTCGTCAAGCCCTTTAAGCTAGAGGAGCTAGCGGCCCGTATCCGCGCCCTTCAGCGTCGCAGCCGGGATCTAACACCACCAGCCTTACAGCATGGCAAACTCCAGCTTGACCCTGTTAGCCAAATCGTGACCTATGGCCAAGAGCTGCTGGCGCTAACGCCCAAAGAATATCTTCTTTTAGAATACTTTGTTCGCCATCCCGGTCAGGTGCTCAGTCGCTCAGCCCTGCTGGATAAGCTTTGGGAATTCGACCAAGAATCTGGCGAGGGCACCATTAAAACTCACTTGACTAATCTACGCGGTAAGCTCAAGGCAGCAGGCAGCCCTAAAGACTTTATTGAAACGGTTTACGGCATGGGATACCGGCTGATGTCTGTCAATACCTAGTCTCTCGATTCAAGAGCGATATGTTCCAGAAAATTCGCAACCGCCTGCTGATTAACAATATAGTTGTGTTTGCTTTGGTTTTGGCGGGGTCGGCGATCGCCGTCCGGACAGTATTTGTCCGAAACCTACATCAGCAGCTCGCCGCTCAGCTCACTGCTTTAGGTCAGGGGGTGGTGACTGAAGCTGAAATGGACGATGGAGCGCTCAAGGTTGAAGATGATTTTTTGGCTCAGACGTTGATCAATCGCCATCAATCCTTTGAGTGGTTTGACCGCCAGGGCAATTCAGTGGAGAGAATGGGCGACTCTTTTCCTGAGACGCCGCTCAATCCTGAAGCGACAGTAGAGATAGTAGATCAAGATCTGCCCATTCAATCAGTTACTCTGCCGATTTTAGGAGACAACGGTAAAGCGCTGATCGGCTACGTGCGAGTCAGTCAACTGCTGGATGAATTTGAGGAAACAGTACTCCAGTTAGATATCGGCTTAGGCGTGGGGGTGATTGTAGCCACTATCTTCAGCAGTGCCGGTATTCTCTGGCTCAACCGGCAAGCAATGCAGCCAATTGAAGACAGTTTTCAGCGGCTCAAACAGTTTACCGCCGATGCTTCTCATGAGCTGCGCAGCCCGCTAATGGCAATTTCTAGCAACGTAGAAGTAGCGCTCAAATACCCAGCGGGAATGCGAGAAGAAGACAGAGAAGTTATGGTTTCAGTGAGTAGTGCTGCCGACCAGATGACTCATTTGACAGAAGACTTGCTGCTCCTAGCTAGAACAGACCAAGCCTCTAAAATGGAGAAAATTCCAGTCAATTTAACAGAAATGCTGAAGACCTTAGTGCAGCTTTATCGTTTTCAGGCAGAAAGCAGACAGATTGAGCTAACGGCTGCTTTAAGCCCAGACTTGTGGTTGCGAGGAGATGCTGCTTGTTTGGCAAGAGCTTTTACAAACTTGTTGCAAAATGCCATTCGCTATACGCCAGCAGGCGGCCAGGTCAGCATTGACGCCAGACGCTGGGGAAATCATTTGCGAGTTAAGGTAAGAGACACAGGAGCTGGTATTGCCAAAGAACATCAGGATAAAATTTTCGAGCGCTTTTGGCGAGCCGATAAAACCCGCCATTATGACGATGGCGGGTCTGGACTAGGGCTACCGATTACCCAAGCGATTGTCTACAGCCACGGGGGGACAATTGCGGTCGATAGCAGCTTGGGTGGCGGGAGCTGTTTTATTGTGATACTGGCTGCGATTTAAGAGAAAGACTTTTGCTAAAAAAGTCTTCGCGCCCAAGTTTTCGCACCTGAGTCTTTGCACCCGAGTCTTTGCACCCTCACCAAATCAATTGACAGGTACCTGAATGCTGCCTTGGACAGGGGCTTCGCTGGCATCATTCTCCTCTTGACCTTCGCCTTCGACTTTGAGTACTTGGCCGTTGCCAGCATCGACAGTTACTTCAGCATTGCTGAAATTGACTTCGTAAACCAGGCTACCTGTCTCGGCGTCTAGCTCGACTGCGGTGGCGGTGTCACCTTGAGCAGCTTCGGCGGCTTGTTGCGCCTGCTGGGGGGTTATTTTGGCCAAAGACTGATATTGAGCCATCGCTTGAGCTTCATTCGCGTTTTCTGTCTCGTTTTCGGCGGCTTCATTTATATCATCTTCGGAGCTTTCACCCGCTTCGCTGTCTGTGGTTTGAGCTATGCGATCGCCTTTCGTCAATGTCGTCGGTTCGGTGTTAGCGTTAGCCACTAGTGCGATACCGCCCGCGCCGAGGGCACTTACTAGGCCGACAGCGAGAAGAGTCTTGATTGTGCTTTTCATGGTGTTTCCTTTGTTGCTTTCATGCTCATGCTCTCCGGTGAGGAGATACCCATAAAGATAAGGGGGGATAGTCAAGAACTCGTCAAGACGGCATATGGCTTGTTCTAGTAGCGATCGCAGATTAAATTTTGCAAGATAGTTGGTTTTATCTTTCCGAGTTCCTAACAGTTTCTTCCTAATATGCGAAATATAGACCTGTGAAGCAGCGCAAAAGGCAGCTCCTAAGCCCTTCACTGGATCTGATCACTACATCTTAAACTAGGTACTTGGTAACCAGGGCTATTTCATTTTCAGCTAAATGAGATAACGTTTAGGTACCAGCCCTTTCATCGGATTGCTCATGGGACTACCTACGAAAACGGTACCTGCTGCTGCTGTCAACGATCAGTCAACCTTAACCTCTGAGCAGCTAGAGATTATAGCCGTCTTTTCAGAGATACCCGACGCGCGCCATAGCCTGGGGAAGCGTCATCATATCGCGCTATGTCTGGCCTTATTCACGCTGGCTATAGCGGCAGGGAACCAAGGCTTTCTGGCGATTGGCGACTGGCTTAAAAGCTACCATAGGGAACTGATTGAGCTCTTCAATCCCCCGAAACAAAGGTTGCCTTCCTACAGCACTATTCGGCGTGTGTTCTTCAAGCTGGACTACAAACAGTACTCAGCGGCCTTAGCTCGATTCTTTGATATTGAGCCGTTACCGGGCGAGACCCTAGCAATCGATGGGAAGCACCTACGCGGGTCGTATCAGATAAAAACTAACAACCCTGAGTCTCCGCCCCATCCAGCTATTCTGCTGGTGAGTGCCTATTTGTTGAGCGTGGTCTGATTTTCGAACCCTATCAGGTCGACCGCAAAACTAACGAAATTAAAGCGTTACCAGAGTTTATTGAGCAACTTGCGCTCAAAGGTGTTGTCATTGCCTTCGATGCCATTAGCACCCAAAAAAACCTGTCAGCTGATTATTGATACTGGCAATCACTATCTCGGTGCCCTCAAAGGCAATCAGAGCAACTTGCTCAAAGACGTCGAGGCCCACTTTATCGCGCAGCAAGTTCACACTGACCTCAATGAAGGTCACGGGCGCTGGGAAAAGCGGAGTCATCAGCCTTTGCCAACCGTTGGAGAACATCAAACCGTGGCCAGGACTCGAAACACTCATTCGCGTAGACAGTGAGCGGCGCTTCAAGATCGGTGGACATGAGCGCTATTCTCAGGAAACCACGCTACTACGTCGCCTCTTTTTTCGAACCGGTTGCCGATATTGCCAACAGCATTCGAGGCTATTGGGGAGTAGAGAATAAAGTGCACTATGTCCGTGATGTCACCCAAGGTGAAGATGCCTCACGCATTCGTATGCAGCAACTACCGCAGATCTTCGCGGTCGCCCGTAATTTCGCGATCAATGTTTTCCGATCCAACGGCTTTACGAACATGGCTCAAGCTCAGCGTCTCTGTCAATTTGGACTAGATGCCCTCAAGCAGCTCTTTAGAATGAAATAGCCCTGACTTGGTAACTATCATGAAACGATTGTCACTTTCTCTCATTTCTACATCTCTTATCTCTGCCGCTTTGCTGGCTACGGCTGTGATTCCCTCAGCTCGAGCCGCGACGCTATACGGCAAAAACTTGAATCCTAAAGCAGGCATCCGTCCTGCCTTGCTCTATCAGCCTAAAACTCCGTCTTTAGACGTAGAGCCCTCAAGTCAACCCCGCCCCGTTCCTGCGCTTGAACAGGCCCGTCTTAACCGCTTAGATCGGGTCACTAATGCAGATGGCTCGCTGACGGCTTCTCCACCTCAAGCGGCGACTCATCGCCTAGAAGATTCTCATCATCTCGGCTCAGTGTCTCCTTTGCAGCAGATGCGTCTAGATCATCTCAACAATAGCAATTAGCGTCATTTGCTTACGTTGTTTAGGTTAGCGCGATCGCGGCATTCAAGGCAGAGTTAAGCAGTGCTTTGGGTGCCGCTATTTGATGAAAGTTTCGATCTTGTCGAGTTCTTGACCTTTGGCACTTATAGTCCTGCTAGGACTCACGCCGTCGAGTTTCTAATTATTAACAGCCTACCCCTTATTGTTTTGAGAGAGCAATGAACAAAGTTGCAGAAGTTACAATATTTTTCTGGATTCTAAAGATTCTCGCCACTACTTTAGGTGAGACCGCAGGCGATTTTATTTCGATGGGTTTAGGGCTTGGCTACTACGTCGGTTTTGCCGTTACAGCTGTGGCTTTAGTCATTGTTCTATTCGCTCAAATCAAGTCAGACCGATATCGCGCCGTCCTTTATTGGACGGCCATTGTCGCTACGACGACTGCCGGAACTGAAGTCTCAGACCTGATGGATCGCTCGTTGGGTCTTGGCTACGCGATCGGTTCGCTCGTGCTTGTAACCTGCCTTCTAGCGACGCTGACAGTCTGGTACTACCGAGATCGAGATTTGAGCGTTTATCCGATCGCCCAGCGAGATGCAGAAACAACTTACTGGCTAGCCATTGTCTTTTCTAACAGCTTAGGAACAGCCTTCGGCGACTTTCTCACCGACAATGCTGGTTTGAGCTATATACAAGGTGCCTTGGTAACTGCCAGCGTCATTGGTGTGGTTATTTTGCTTCACTACGCCACTCATTTGAGTGAAGTGCTGCTGTTTTGGACAGCGTTTATCTTCACTCGCCCTTTTGGGGCTACTTTCGGAGACTTTATTACCAAGCCTGTCGAAAAGGGCGGCCTTAGCTTGCCACAAGGCTACGCTTCACTGAGCGCGTTTGCGCTGATGGCGGCTGTGCTTTTCTTCTCAATGCGAGCAGAAGAAAAATCAAACCAGAAGGCCCGCCAGCAAAAACATGCTAGTGGCAAGATCAGTTGACCAAATTAGTTAAACAGTGAAGCCATCTCATTTCATTCCATATTCTTTCTCATTCAGTCCTCTTCATCCTTCCTTTATTTGAGAGAAGACCTATGCAAACTATTCCCGAGACTTCAGACAATGTTTCCAACGCTTTAGTGAGAGTTCCGGCAGTCACGCTCTATTTTTGGATTATCAAGATTATGGCGACTACTGTCGGTGAAACTGCCGCTGACTTTTTAGCCATAACGCTTCGACTCGGGCTCGTCGTCACCTCTATTATCATGAGTGTGTTCCTGGTGATAGCGTTGGTAAATCAGTTTAGGTTGCAGCGATATGTGCCTGCTAGCTACTGGCTGGCGGTGGTCTCTGTCAGTATCGTAGGCACCTTGATTACAGATTTGTTAGTCGATGACTATGGCGTAAGCTTGGTGAGCGCAACCGTCGGCTTTAGTATTTTGCTGGCGGCTGTTTTTATTGCCTGGTATCTGAGCGAAAAGACGCTGGCCATGCACTCTATTCGCACGGCAAAACGAGAGGCTTTTTACTGGGCTGCTATCTTTGCGACTTTTGCTTTAGGTACAGCTGCTGGTGATTTGCTAGCAGAAGGTACTGGCTTGGGCTATTTTCAGTCGGCGCTGGTGTTTGGTGCGGCGATCGCCCTCATCGCTGCCGCCTACTACGCTCTTAAGGTGAACGAAATCTTCACTTTTTGGGCGGCTTACATTCTCACCCGGCCCCTGGGAGCCTCTATGGGCGATTTGCTCTCGCAGCCTGTCAAAAATGGCGGACTGGGTTTCGGCACCGTTGGCACTAGCATAATTTTTCTTACCACCATTGCCTTTCTGATTGGCTACTTAACGGTTACCCAAAAAGATCAGCTCAGAGCGAGAACAGGAGAGGTCAAAAGGCTTTAATCCGCCGGGCAAGCGCCCTGGATAATGGGCTGCCAGTCTGATCGCAGATGGAAACCCGATAAACCCATTTTTAGAGTAGCCTTAGCGCCCCTAAAAGGAAATATTTTGGGGGCGCTGAGGCGATGGCGCTAATTGAGCAGTGTTTCTAGTGCGCCTTGGGTAGTGCCTACTGCTGATGCGTTGCCCTGAGCCTGGTAAAGCGCGATCGCCTGCTCTAAGTCAGCTTGAGCTTGAACGCGATTGCCTGACTTCGCTTGAATGAGCCCTCGCAGATAGTAGGCCGGGGCGCTGCGAGGATTGAGCGTGAGCGCCCGCGAAAGCTCACGGGTGGCTTCGCTGTAGTTGTGCTCATCAAAAAAGGTTTGAGCCCGCTGTAGATAGTCTCGCTCGTAGTCAATGCCTCTAAATCGCCTTTCTAAAGTCGAAATAGCGCGGAAGCTGTCGGTGCGATAGCCATAAATCGGCGGTGGGGTGCCGATCGCCTGCTGCACTTCGTGGTTGGTAATGGTAGAGAGCGATCGCTGCTCACTCAGGGATTTGGCAATGGCGATCGCTAGCCCCTCACCGACACTGACATTAAATTCAACAATTCTCCCGGCAGTTGTTCCTAATCCGCCAAAGCCAGCAGCCGGGCCGAGGACGGCCAAATTACTGCGCTCACGCGGCAAAGTATGGCGAAACCCATAGTTAAACACGGGCATCTGCTCAAAATCAAACAGCCGCAGCACGCTCTCATCGACGCGCTCGTCTAGCCCTTCAATACCGCCGCGATCGTCTAAGTGATAGCCAAAGGTGCCTAGAGCTTCTTCAGGGCCAACGCCACCGGCTGCCATCAGCGTGGCTGAGAGTTCGTCAACCGGGTTGGCAATTTGTCCGGCATTGCGAATGTACAGCTCGTCCATCACTTCTACCCGAGGCACGCCGATCTTTTCAAACAGCGTTTTAACTTCAGCAGCCACGGCCTGCATTTGCGCTGTCGGCTTAGCCCCAGAGACGCTGAGTCGCTGAGCGGTTTCGGCATCGGCGTAAAACAGCAGTGCATTAAAGCTCAGGCGGTCATGTAAAACGGCGATATTAGCACGGTCAAACAAGAAGCCAGAAGATTTGATATCGTACTCGCGCCCCAAATAGCCATGTACCAATATGCTAAAAGCCAAAGAGCGCACGTCTGCCGAGTCGGGTGTGCCTTGATAGAGCAGCTTCGGATCGCCGTGGTAGTCCAAAAGGCTCTTGAGCAGCTCCTGTCGCTTGGCTGCGTCATTGCCACTAGCCGCCGTTAGCCATCGTTGGGCTGCCGTATCTTGAGGATCAAAATAGCGCCCGATCAGATCGGCTTCCATGCTGGCAAACTGACCGACCGTCACGCCATATAGGTCAATCATCAGGCCAATACTTAGGGTGCTATTAGGAAACCCTAAAGCTTCTAGGCCCACCATCATCTTGACGCCGCTGGCTGCTGCAAGTTCACCACTCTGGCTGGCATCGACAAAGGCTTTGGCGCTGTAGGTTTGGCCGCTGGCAGTCAAGGCGCAAACGAGCGAACCGGCTGTTTGCACACTGCCTAAATTGACGCTGCCGATCACGTCGATATGGTTGCGGCGTAGCGCTCTGGCAAAGCTTTGAGCAATGACAAAGCGATCTAAAGCAATGGTGTTGACTTGGCCGAGGCTAAGAAACTCCTGATAGAGGCGACTAGGCTGACCAAACGTCCCATAGCGCGACTGCAAGTTAGCGGGTACCTGGTTGCGATCTAGGTAAGCGAGGCCACCTCTGACTAGGTGCCCGCCAATGCCTTTGTCGGTATTGCCCTGAGTGAGAATGGCGACCCGGCTGCTTTGCTGACGAGACTTAAGTTCTCGCTGTACTTGCAGCGCGGTCATCACGCCGGGGACTTCATCGCCAAAGACAATCACATCGTAGCTGCGGGCATTGGGAATGGTGGGGCAGCTCGCGGCGGCTAAGACGGGGCTCTCGGTGGGAGAGGTGGCAAGTTCGGTTTGGGCGATCGCTGGAGATAGGGCTCCCCAAACCATCGTTAGCGTGACGGCAACGCAAAAGTAAAGGATGCGCCTTTTCATAAAAAACTTTGTAATGGCGCTAAACCAAAATCATTAACAAAATCATTGACACAATCATGACCGAATACAACCACTGACCTTGTGGTCTTACCAAGAGTACAGCCTTATTCGGGCGCTTGTATGGCCTTCATCCATACTTCATTTCGCTATCAAGTGTTGGGGATCGTCTTACGTCATTGCCTGAGCTAGATTTTTGGCTGGTTGAAATTGCCCGGTTTGAATCGACAGTCGTTAGCCTACCTTGTTACTGTCTGCTAAGGCTATTTTTTGCTAGAGGATTTCTAGATGACCCGATGATCGTAAAGCCGGTGAACGGGTTTTATTTGACGCTAGCCTTTACTGACTGGCGTAGTTTTGGGGAAGGCTTATTTTGCAAAATTTGACTGAAGTCTCGATTATTGTGCCGACGCTAAATGAGGCTGATTATCTGGCGCGATCGCTGCGCTGCCTAACCCTGCTCCATCCGCCTGCCAAAGAGGTGATTGTGGTCGATGGGGGAAGCACTGATGAGACGGTGGCGATCGCTCAGCAAGCCGGGGCTAGGGTGATCCACGCAGGGCAGGGCAGGCGATCGCTGCAAATGAACTTGGGCGCGGCGCAGGCGACCGGAGAGGTGCTGTGCTTTTTACATGGAGACACGCGGGTACCGGACGATTTAATCGCGGTGATCGCAGCCACTTTGGCCGATGCTCAAGTTGCTGGCGGCGGCTTTATCTCGCTGATGAGTGGGCCATCGACCACGCGCTGGGGCACTTCGCTACACAACGCGCTCAAAACCTACTACGCACCGCTGCTGTTTCGCCCTCGGCAGTTCTTTCAAAACGGGCTGCGGCTGCTGTTTGGCGATCAGGTGATGTTTTGTCGGCGGCAAGATTTTGCTGACTGCGGCGGTTTTGACAGCAACCTGGCGCTGATGGAAGAGGCCGACTTGTGCGTAAAGCTCTCTGCGCAAGGACGGATTCGGCAGGTGAACCGAACGGTGCAGTCTTCTGATCGCCGGGTTGCTCGCTGGGGCCCACTCAAGGCGAATGCTATTTACCTGGGCATTGGCTTTCTCTGGGGCATGGGCGTCTCGGCGGCTACGCTGAAGCGCTTTTATGAAGACGTGCGCTGATTGAGCTGCCAGCTATAGGGTTTGTAGGCGATGTTGAGGTCAGCAGGCAGGTCGATGCCAGGAAGATAGGGCTGAATATAGGCAGGAACTGAAGCAGCCTGAGTGAGAAAGTCTGATCGGTACCATTTAAAAATTTTGCTGAGGTGGAGGGTGTGATCGCCAGCGCTGTAGTGGACTTTATCGGGGTTATTGATAAAGCGGGCGGCGTCTTCTTCTAGCTGCGCGGGCAATTGTTCGGGGCGGTAGGCGTGGGCTCGCAGCAGCGGGCAACCCTGAGAGGCGCAAACCAGGGCGAAGTGAATGCGGGGTTCGTCATAGCGCGATCGCAAAATCCCTTTTTCAATGCCGTCTAAACTGAGCGAGCGACCGTTAAGCTGATAGCGTCTGCGCTTAAAAAATAGGAGAAAGCTTACCCAGTTGGGAATGCCTAAAAGCTCGGGCCGAATAGATTTGATGGGGTATTTTTGCAGGACTTGCTGCACCACTAGGGCGTTGTAAAGATTGAGCAAAAAGGCGATCGCCCCATCTCTATCCAGCGTCTCTAGATCGACCGATTGCACGCTAGCTAGCCACCGATCTAAAGCCTGCGCCGACTCCATTTGCCAGCGGCCATAGTCTACGCAGCCATCATCTACGTATTCTGCTAGCATCTGGTTCCAGGGCTCAAAGTCAATCAAGGTTAAAATCTCCGATAAGTCGCTTACTATAATTTTCTATGGCCTGGCTGTCTTTTGCCTTTAATCCTCTACGGCCTCTCGCATGGAAAGGGGTAAAACACTGGATACGCCAAAGCTTTCCATCGATAGAAAGTCTTTCTACAGCAGCTTTAGCCGACTGGCTAGCGCAGGATAATCCGCCCCTGCTGATCGACGCTCGCCGAGCAGCTGAATATGCTGTCAGTCATCTCCCTCAGGCCCGCCACGCCAGTACTGTAGAAGCGATCGCAGCGATGGGCATTTCCAAAGAAACGCCTATCGTGCTCTACTGCTCAGTGGGCTATCGCTCAGCGCGGCTAAGCCAAAAGCTCCAGGCAGCAGGCTACCGGGCGATCAATCTAGAAGGTTCTCTTTTTCAGTGGGCAAATGAGGGGCGATCGCTGGTCGCAGCTGGCCAGCCCACCCGTCAGGTTCATCCTTATAGCCCGCTGTGGAAACTGCTGTTGCAACCGACTGACTAAGCGCTTGTCAGGTTGTTCCAGAGCGGCAAATCCTCAGGCCGATCTATGTCTGAAAGCCAGTCTAGCAGGGCGACCGAGAGACCATGACGATGGGCGATCGCCAGCGTTGTTTCTAGCACCCGGTCTGTACTCCAAGGAACGCCTGCAAACAGAGCCGGATACAGACCGCTGAGCCCAACTAGATAGTAACCGCCGTCTACCGCCGGCCCTAGCACCACATCTTGAGAGCGTAGTAAAGTCATGGCCTGAGCGATCTGACCTTCATTAACGTCCGGGCAGTCGCTGCCGACAATAATAATTCGCTCTAGACCAGCCGCAAATCCGGTCTGCATGGCAAACGTTAGCCGCTCTCCTAAAGATCCTTCGCACTGGGGCATTAGCTTAGCCTCGTCACCCAACCAGTCTGACATCTGCTCACAGGTGCCGCCAGCAAAGTGAACTTCTAGTGCAAGCGATCGCTCAGGACAAAATGCCTGAAAGCGCCTGAGTAAATGCTCCGTCATCTGCCGCTGCAAATCAGCCGCGCCAACCGCGCCCAATGCCGGAATCAGCCGAGTCTTAGTTTGCCCAGGTTGAGGAAACCGGGTGAATAGATACAGCCCTTCCACAGCGCTTTCTACAGTTGTATTTGTAGACGTTGAAGTCACAAAATCTAGCACATTCATACTGCCTACGGCGAAACACTCTCCTCACTGTAGAAATCTTTCACCAATCAGCAAATCATTCTTTAACCCGATCTTTTTATGCCTGAGTTCATCCAATTGCATAGCGTTATGCCGCCCTTTCATATCTCACGGCGCTAGCTGCCTTAAATTGGTATGGTTTTGAGGCTGCAAAAGTAAAAACTAGAGGAACTATGCACTCACTACGCGGGAGTCGGTTTTCGGCGCGATATCTTTTAGGGATAGGCGGGGCGATCGCAGTGCTGACAATAGCGCTGGGGATAGGGCTGCCGCAGCCAGGGCAGTCACTGCCGGTACCCACACCCACTGGCCTGGTGGTGAAAACCAGTCCTCACAGCGTCGCCGAGACCGAACAGCGGTTCGTCAGCATTTTAGAAGAGAAAGGACTCACCCTATTCACTACCGTGGATCACGCGCAAAACGCTGAGGGCGCTGGGCTGAGCCTGCGACCGACGCGGGTGGTGATTTTTGGCAATCCTCAGCTGGGAACGCCGCTGATGCAGTGCGCGCAGAGTATCGCGATTGACCTGCCGCAGAAAATGCTAATTTGGGAAGATGAGCAGGGCCAGGTGCAGATTGCCTACAACGATCCGCGCTATTTGGGCGGTCGGCATCAATTAGGCGACTGTGGCAATCAGGTGATTCAGCAGATTGCGGGCGCACTGGATAATCTTTCGAGCGGGGCGATCGCGCCCTAAACCCCCTCAGCGCTGATCGGACTCAATCCGGCCATAGTCAAGCTTAATCAAGCGGTCTGCCAGATGGAAATAGTGATCGTCGTGGCTGATGACGATCACGGTTTTACCGCGCTGCTTGAGTTCGGCCAAAATCTGCGTGTAAAAGATCTCTCGAAACATCGGATCCTGGTCGGCGGCCCATTCGTCAAACAGATAAATTGGGCGATCTTCTAAGTAGGCAGCTAATAGGGCCAACCGCTTGCGCTGACCTTGGGAAAGCGCCGTTGTTGAGAGCTGACCGTCTTGCACAGAGACTTTTTTCTCAAGCTGTAGCTTCTCCAGATACGTCTGCGCCTGGCTATCTAGCGTCAGCGCTTCTGTACTCACCAGACGCTCAAACAGGTAAAAATCTGAGAAGACGGCTGAAAAAAGCTGCCGGTACCATTCGCGGTTGCTCTCTACAATCGGTTCACCATCCAATCTCAGCTCCCCCAAATCAGGAATGTATAGCCCCGTAATCAGCTTCGCGAGCGTCGATTTACCGCTGCCGTTGCCGCCCACAATAAAGACCAGCTCTCCGGCTTTTAGCGTCAGGTCAATCGGGCCAACTGAAAAGTGGCTGTCTGTCTCTTGGCTATGGTAGGTATGGACGACCTCTTTCAGCTCAAGCGACTTCCACCTATCAGCGGTAGACTGACGAACCGAATTAATCTCGGCTCCTTCTGCCAAAGACAGTCCCATTTTGTTCACCTTTTGGATGGCGACGTTGGCGGTTGCCAGATTGGGCAAGCGCTGAATAGTGCCTTCTATCGGGCGCAGAACGTAGGTGAGGGTGAGCACGTAAGCGGGTAAGACTGACCCGGCATCGGGAATTATCTGAGATATGCCAAACAGGAGCAGACCCACCAGGGTGAAGAACAGGAGCTGACCGCCCCCTTCCGTCAAAGCGGCCACTTTTAAACGCGGTTTTCGTGTAGTTGCGAGAGGCAATAGCGGCTGGCTTCAGGTCTTCTTCAAAAAAGCGCTGTCTTCGAGTAGCGTGTAGCTTCAGCTCTTTGGTGCCTTCTGTAATGCCGCGAAACTGTTTGAACAGGCGGTCTACTTCCTGACGAGCCAGATAGATGTAGCGGTAGGCGATGGTGATGAGGACTTGGACAATGGCGATCGCCAACCCTAAAAAGACCACCACTGCCAAAAAGACCCACCCTGACAGCCAGCCTAAATAAATCAAACAGCCACAGATGACGGCAACATCGACGCAGAGAGTAGGGATGACAAAAATAGTGTTAGAGATAGCCTGAATATCTTCAGTCAGTACGGCTAAGAGCTGGCTTGGCCCCAACCGTTCTAACTGCTGTAGCGGCGCAGAGAGAATGCGCTGAGAAAGCTTCATTCGCAGCTGATAAACGGCGTCTTGCGATAGGTCAACCAGCAAAAACTGCGACAGGCTGCTGAAAATGAGCGCGAGTAAAACCAACCCGGCAAAAGGGGCGATCAACGGCTGTCGTGAACTCTGAGCAATGGCGTCGTTGATGAGCGCAATTAGCCCTGCACTTGTTCCCCCGCTGATTAGCCCGGCAGCGATCGCCACGCAAACCCTAACCCAAGAGGCTCTGATCAGCAGCCAGATAATATCCATAGCTTCTCGCTCATTCATCGTTGGAGCCAGATTTAATCGTAACTGGCTAAATCGAAAATGGGAAAAGGCGATCATCCTTATCTAAAAGCACCAGCCCGACGCGATCTCAATGGATGTCCGTATGCTTATTTGCGATGGAGTCAAAGCGTCTGATGTTAGAGGCACTTATAACCTGACTGAATAATTCGGCTCAGTCACGACCAACCATTCTATCTTCTCGGCCTCTGTCTACATTGACTGTAGAATCAGCCTCATTAGGATCGGCTTCATTGACCCAATCAATCTGAGGATTGCCGTCAGACGTGACTGCTAACTCTTCGCGGCGCAGCGGCTCTTGTATCCTCACCACGTCTTGCACCACTTCTTTACGAACAGACACATTTTGATAAGGCTCCACACGGCGGCAAACCTCTGCCTGCTCCTCGTAAATATCCATGCGAACAGAGCCATCTTCACCCACTTGAGCATCGCCAAAGTCAACTCGGGTCTCACCGCCGTAAACCGACTCTATTTCAATAATGACTTTCTCTTTAGTCACTGGCACGGTGGTATTAGCTGCCTCCGTTACAGTTCGCTTAGAAATTCTCACCTCACCCGTTTTCACTCGGTGCTTTTGGGTAGATAGGCGCTCTTCATAAAGCTGAATAGGCCGATCTCCCGGCTCCGGTGCAGCTTCAACGCTTGCTGTAGGGCGAGATACGTCTGCAATCACGCCTTGCTGAACAGCCACTACTCCTGCCCGTTCTACTGGAACAGTCATCTCTACAGCCGCCGACTGCTCAAGCGATGCCATTTGGTAAGTTTCAAGAGCTTGGCCTGGCTCTGCTTGTGAATGGCTATCGTATGTTGTTAGCGTATTAAACTCGTCTCGGTTGAGCGTGCTGACATAAATGCGATCTGTGCCAGAGAGATCTGCACAGCGACTCACAGGCAACAGCACTTTTTTACGCAAACCTACTTTGACAACTAAATACTGGGGCTGACTAGCCTCATCAATTAGAACGTCGCTAACCGTACCAACTTTGTGGCTTTCAGCGCTATAGACAGGTTTACCCTTGAGATCTTGCCCGTTGAAGTAAGTATCTCGATAATTTGGATGGATATCGCCGATTTTATACAGAGCCATAGCAGCCAGCCTTAAACACAATACTTTTAGGTTGTTTTATAGTGACCGAACTGCTACACAAACTCCTTCTGTCAAGGGAAATAGTTTAGAAAAAAAATGGCTGCTAAAGCTTATAGTTTTGTATGTAAAGTTTTGCGAATAAAGGCATGTTGAAATATCAAATTTAAAAATCTATCTCTTGTCTTTAATTCTCTCTATCTTTTGACAGGTTCGCAACAGTAATTCGACCCGTAATCTATTAGGAAATCGTGCTTGTATTAAGCTTCAATATACAGCGTCACCCACTTGCCAAATCGATGATTATCGATGATTACAGTTAATGGCAGGCAGAGCTGGTGGCAGGCAGATTGGTGGCAGGGCGACCAATGGCGATTTTTATGCGGCTACACTGAGCCCCGCTAAGCAAGAAGTGTCTCTATTTAAGGAACTCGAATTATGGCGTATACAGAAAGAACGGATGTGTCCAATGTGGGTACTCGCCCAGCTCCAGTCCCCACTGGCCCAATCATGGAATACCATGACACAGTTCGCTGGGGGCCTATTTTTGCCGGTATTGTGGTTTCCATCGTCGCTCAGCTCATGCTGAGTGCTTTGGGCGCGGCCATTGGCGGATTTGCTGCGGGTGAGGCGACTCCTGGCACCATCGGCACCAGCTTGGGCATTTGGGCTATTATCAGCTTACTTATTTCTCTCTTTTTGGGCGGATGGGTAATGGCTGCTTCTTGTGGCCCGATGAACAATAAGACGGCGCTACTCAACGGCACGATTTTGTGGGCTACAACGTTGGTAATCAGCGGTTGGCTGCTGGCAAGCGGTGTCTCTGGCACCTTTGGCATCATTGCTGCTAACGCGGGCGATGTGCTCACTCAGGTACAGGAGTCGGCGGGGGTGTCGCTGCCTAATCAGGATGAGGTGAGCCAGGCTATTCCTAATGTGAGCCCTGAGCAGGCTGCTCAGTATGCGGCTAATGCTTCTAGAGCAGGGCTGTCTTTCATTGTGGGTTCCTTGTTGGGTTTGGTGGCTTCTCTCATTGGCGCTACAGTAGGTGCCAAGAAGCCCAGAGCGGTTGTCCGCTAAGATGCAGCTGATAGGCGCGATCGCCTATAGCGAGTCGAGCATTTAACAATTAGTTTTTGGTTGGTTTTGGGTTAAAGGAGTGTTGCGGGCGATCGCAACACTCCTTTAATCTTGAAATCTTGCAATCTTGTGATTTGGCTGTTGAGCTGCCTGCGCTCCAATTAGCTAGTGGCACCTTTTTTGACCCCGTCTTTTGGCGCTGTCTTATTCTCACTATTGAAATAGGCTGGCCCTGCCTAATCTATTTCTCTTGTTCAATGAGCCTTTAAGCAAGGGTTGGTATGCTTTAAAAAGCGACATTGAATTGTCTGAAGAATTTAGTAATGGAGCCTTAAGCATATGGCATTAGTGAGTCTTAAAGAAACCTATCCTGACTATCGCAATACGTTCAGCGACAATAGCCTGAGTCACTTGGATGACTACAGCGTCTATGTAGATGCTGACAACAAAGTCGGGTCTGTAGAAGATGGACTGTTTGACGATACCACCGGTCAATTCCGCTATTTGATCGTAGATACCGGCCCGTGGATTTTTGGTAAGAAAGTATTGCTGCCCATCGGTCGCGCTGAGTTTGACAACAGCAAAGAGCGCGTCTATGTCAATGGTCTGACCAAGCAGCAAGTTGAAGACCTGCCTGAATATCACGGTAGCGCCGACGTTGACTACGACTATGAAGAGAATGTGCGCGGTGTATATCGTGAGCCGACTGCCAGCCAGTCAGCGCCAGTTAGCGGTACTGCTGCCTACGCAACCAGCGGCGACTATACCCCTGACGATTACACCTACGACCGCGATCCGGGCCTCTACAAGATGAGAGATACAGCAGATCGCACCCAGCCTATTCGCCTTTACGAAGAGCGTTTAATCGCCGACAAAGATCGGAGAAAAACAGGCGATGTTGTAGTCGGCAAGCGCGTTAAATCTGAGACGGCCAACGTATCTGTGCCGGTCGAAAAAGAGCGAGTAGTTGTAGAGCGAACCACGCCTACGGGGAAAAGAGCTGCAACCGACGCTAATCATGCCTTTGAAGATGGCGAAGTGGCTCGCGTAGAAGTATACGAAGAGAAAGCCAACGTCCGTAAAGAAGCCTTTGTGCGTGAAGAAGTCAGCGTGCACAAAGAAACTGAAGAGGAGCTGGTAAACGAGCAAGCAACCGTTCGCCGCGAAGAGTTAGATATCGAAGGCGCTAATGATGTCATCACCAATCGATAGGCGATGAATGGCACCCAGATATGATATCTGATGAACGAAGTCTAAGTTGTTCAGACTATCTAAATTAGCCTAATTAGCTGTTAGCCCAATTAGCCATTGTCTGGGTGCGCCAGTCTAACAATTCTGAATAGGGCGAAGCGATTCTTTACGGGCTGCTTCGCTTTTTTGCGTGTGTTGGCTTACAGCATCACTGGCCTGAGTCGTATGCCTGCTGTCGTCGCCTGGCGGTTTAAAGGAGTTAGCGATATGGAGCTAGCGATCGCCCACCGTCGCTGTCACTGTCTGCCGCTGTCACTGTCTGCAAGATTCAGTGCCCGCTGACCCCGATAAAGCTGCTGCGTCCGGGATCGGATCGTTGCCTAAAAAACCTTGTCATCTGGCGCTGCCTAATTTGACGAGCTGAGCAGGGTACTGACCATCTGACTAATGGAACGCTGGGGGCCTGCCTGAGATCTGCCAGAATTTTGCGACTGGAATTTTTTTGATTCACCGGCTCATGGCACAATTGAAGCAGCCAGAGGATGAAAGGAATCTTGAGATGTTGAAGCGATTTGCCGCGTTGCTGTTAGTTGTCATTACGCTGAGCTTGCAAAGCTGCGCCGCGAGCACCAGTTTGCAATCGTACAGCGACAGCTATGAGGGCTACGAGTTTAAATATCCAACGGGCTGGGTTGCTGCCGAAGTCCCAGACGGGCCAGATACGGTTTTTCACGACATCATTAATTCTAGCGAAAATGTCAGTGTGGTGATTAGCCCCGTGTCAGGCGGTAAAACTCTGCCTGATATTGGTACGCCCTCTGAAGTGGGCTATAAGCTCTCTAAAAGCATCACCTCACAGAGCACAGACGACCGCAACGTAGAGCTGGTAAATGCTCAGTCTTTTGAAACGGGCGATAAGCTGTATTACATTTTAGAATATATTGCTAACTTGCCTTCAGGAACTCGCCACGACCTCGCCAGCGTAATTGTGCGGCGCGGTCAGCTTTACACATTCAATGCGTCTATTCCTGAATCTAGATGGGAAAAACTCAAAGATACAATGAAGCAGACGGTGGCCTCCTTCTCGGTTTACTAATTTTCTCACTTTTTAACTTCACACCCTATGGCCGATATTCAATTTGTGCTGGCCTCGGCCTCGGTGGCTCGGCGAAAGCTGCTAGTAGAAGCGGGCATTCAGCCCTTTGTCTGCCCTAGCAACTTTGACGAGGATCAGGTAAAAATTCGCGATCCGCAGCAGCTAGTGCAGGTGCTAGCCAAAGGCAAGGCCCTGACTGTCGCGCCTCAGTTCCCGAGAGCGCTGGTGCTGGGCTGTGACTCAGTTTTGTCGATTGATGGGGTAGTTTACGGTAAGCCAGAGAGCCAGGAAGAGGCAGTCGCCCGCTGGCAGCAAATGCGCGGCGGCATCGGCGAACTCTACACCGGCTACGCGCTGATTGCCCCAGGCCGCGACCCGCTGGTGAACTACCGAATGACGCGGGTATTTTTTGCCAATGTCTCTAATGAAGAAATAGAAGCCTATATTGCCACGGGTGAACCGATGCACTGTGCGGGCGCGTTTGCCACTGATGGGAAGGGCAGCATGTTTGTTGAAAAAATTGAGGGTTGCCATACGAATGTGGTGGGCCTGAGCATTCCAATGCTGCGGCAGATGATGGCAGAGCTGGGCTACCGCGCAATTGATTTTTGGGGCCAGTAGGCCATGGCTAAGGCTGATAATCTTCCTCAAGAACGGCTGAGCCGGTATCCGGGCGATCGCTTATTGCGTCAGGTGCGATCGCCTGCGGGTGCAACGCTGATTTCAATGAGCCTGATTCTTTTGGCGGCTATCTACATCGCCACCTACTACTGGGCTGAAGGGCTGTGGTTTAATGAGCTTCATTTCTTAGACGAATTTCGGCTGCGATCGCTCACTCAGCTAGTGCTCGGGCTGTTTACATTGTTCGCTAGTTTAGCCATTGCTTTTTTTAACTTGAACCTGGCTACCCGGTTGCAGTACAACCAAAACTGTCTGCTGCCTAATCAGGCTAATCTGCGCACTGGGTTGGGTTTGCAGTGGCTGCTGCCGGTGATGCTAGGGCTGGGCCTCGGCATTGGGGCAGATCTGCTCTATCACACTTATTTGGCAGTCACCGATCTGCTGACGCCGCGTCCGTCTATTCCCATACCGCTGGGGCTAGGGTTTAACGCTGACTGGGATCTGGTACAGAAGCTAGTGGCGCAGCCCGTGGGCATTGGCATTGTGGTGGGCTGTGCGATCGCCTTTGCCACTGCCCCGCAAACGCTGATTCGCGTGGGCGCGGTGGTCTTAAGCATGAGCTTTGGCACTGTGCTGACTCGGGAATGGGTGCGAATATTGCCCGCTCTCAACTTTGTGACTTTTGACCAGCTAGATCCGGTCTTTAACCAAGATCTAAGCTTTTATATTTTTCAGCTGCCTATCTGGGAACTTTTGGAATTTTGGCTCTCGGGGCTGCTGCTGTTTTTGCTGATGGCGGTAGCGCTGGAGTATTTGCTGGCGGGGAATACTTTTAGCCAAGGACATTTTGCCGGGTTTTCTCTGCCGCAGCAGCGCCATCTCTATGCCCTCTCTGCTAGCCTGCTGCTGGTGACTGCTTTGGGGCACTGGCTGAACCGTTACGAATTACTTTACTCATTGCAAGGGGTTACCTACGGCGCTAGCTTCACTGATATTCATGTGGGGTTGCCGGTAAATGGGGCCCTCAGCCTGATCTCGCTAGGGCTGGCGCTCACCCTGATGTGGCGCGCTTTTGTGCAGCCTAGAGCCGGATGGACTCAGTCTACTCGGCCCCTGCGAGCCCGGCCTGTAGTCGGGGCGATCGCCATTTACTTACTCTTTGCCATCGTCGGCAACACGCTAGCCCCCTGGCTAGTTCAGCGCATTGTCGTGCAGCCCAACGAATTTTTGCGCGAGCTGCCCTACATCGAGCGCACTATTGCCTTCACCCGCAACGCTTTTGGCCTGACCGATATTGAGACCCGCCAGTTTGATCCAGCCGGCGACCTGAGCGCCGCTGATCTAGAAGAAAACGACCTGACCATTCGAAATATTCGCCTGTGGGATACGCGCCCGCTGCTGGAATCTAACCGGCAGCTTCAGCAGATTCGCCTGTACTACGAATTTGCCGATGCCGATGTAGATCGCTACGATCTGATGGATGAGGCCGATCAGGTGGTAGATCGCAGGCAGGTGCTGATTTCTGCTCGCGAACTCAACTATGAGCAGGTACCTGCCGAGGCTCAGACCTGGGTTAACGAGCATCTTACCTACACTCACGGCTATGGCTTTACCATGAGCCCGGTGAACACGGCGGGGCCGAGCGGTCTGCCCACGTACTTTGTCAAAGATATTGCTCATGTCCCCAGCTCTCCGGTGGTAGAGCGTTCGATTCCGGTCGGTAAGCCGCGCATTTATTTTGGTGAGCTGACTAATACTTACGTGATGACGGGCGCTCAGGTGCCTGAGCTAGATTTTCCTAGCGGTAGCGACAATATCTATAACCGCTACGACGGCCAGGGCGGGCTTAGTATCGCTCCTTTTTGGAAGCGGCTGCTGTTTGCCAAGCACTTGGGCGATTGGAAAATGCTGCTCAGCCGCGACTTTACTGCCGATACCCGGCTGCTGTTTCGGCGCAATATTAAGCAGCGCGTGCGCCGGATTGCGCCTTTTTTACAGTTTGATGGCGATCCGTATTTGGTGGTGGCCGACGCGGGCGATGAGTTTGCGATCGCCGGTGCGGATTCAGGTTCAAACTATCTGTACTGGATGATCGATGCCTACACGACGAGCGATCGCTATCCCTACGCCGATCCGGGCGACAATAAGTTTAACTATATTCGCAACTCTATCAAGGTCATTATTGACGCTTACAACGGCTCGGTTCACTTCTACATTGCCGACCCAAGTGACCCAATTATTCGCACCTGGGCGCAAATATTTCCTAACATGTTTGAGCAGCTCTCAGATATGCCGCCTGCGCTCGCCTCTCACATTCGCTATCCGTTAGATTTTTCCAGCATTCAGTCTGATCAATTGCTCACCTACCACATGACCGAACCGCAGGTTTTTTACAACCGTGAAGACCAATGGCGCGCCCCCAACGAAATCTACGCCAATGAAGAACAAATCGTCAAACCCTACTATCTGATCATGGAGCTGCCGGGCGAAGATGACGGCGAATTTGTGCTGCTGCGTCCCTTTACGCCTGCTCAACGTAACAATATGGTGGCCTGGCTCGCTGCCCGCTCTGACGGCGAACAGTATGGCCGTCAGTTGCTCTATGAGTTTTCTAAGCAGGAACTGGTCTTTGGCCCCGAACAAATTGAAGCGCGGATTAACCAAGATCCAGAGATTTCTCAGCGCATCTCGCTTTGGGACACACAAGGATCGCGGGCCAATCAGGGTAATTTGCTAGTGATTCCAATTGAGCGATCGCTGCTATATGTAGAACCACTGTATCTAGAAGCTGAGCAAAATCGACTGCCGACGCTCGTGCGAGTAATCGTCGCCTACAAGAACAAGATTGCCATGGCCGAAACGCTAGAGCAAAGCTTGCAAGCCATTTTCAACACCCCAGATACCCGTGCCCCCGCCATTCTTAGAGAGGCTAACGAAGGCGATAGCGTCGAAGACTTGCTGCTGCAAAGCGGCGGCGGCAGTTCTTCGACAGGCTCAGAATAGTCACCCATTAAAAAACGAGGAAGTCTGTGTTGAGAACTTTCCTCGTTTTTTCCGTTTTATTGAGGGCCGCCTTTCAGCAGACGCTCAAACGGCTGTGTGGATAATCACGCCAGCGCTAGCCTACGAGATGAGCTTCTAAGAACCAAAGACGCTTATCGATAGTCCGAGAGATCTCGACGTAGAGATCATTGGTGTCTTGGTCGCCTAGCTCGTCGGCTTTATCAATGCCTTCGCGCAGGTGCTTGGCGTAGGCTGCATAGCGATCAGCTAGGGCCGCGACGTGCTCCATTCCACCAACAGCGTCAAAGTCGTACTCCGGTAAAATTGACTCGCTCGCGGCAATGCGCACTGTGCCCATCGCCGTGCCAGCTAGGGCCGTGACCCGCTCAGCTACCAAATCGCTATACTCTTCTAGCTCGCCCGCCATTTCATCAAAGAGTAAGTGAAGCTGGTAAAAGTCTTTGCCTTTGACATTCCAGTGAGCTTGCTTGGTCTGAGTCCGCAGGTCTGTGGTCGCAGCGAGTGTGCTGTTGAGCAGGGCGACTACTGACTGACGGGTATCTAGCGGTAAGTCAATCCGGGTGGGATAAAAGGCAGATTTAGAAGTTGTTGAAACCATAGGAAGGAGTCTCCAAAATTAAAGAAGGTCTAAACGTCTTTAGAGAAATAGCTAAATCTAAAGCACGGTATCTAAGCGCAGTATCTAAGCGCAGTATTTAAGCGCAGTATCTAGAGCACTGTAAAGGACGATTTAGAGCAGCCATGATCGCTACTGTAAATTTAGCACCTCCGCTTGAGCTTCTATATTGTACTCATAATGACTTCGCTTTAGCAAGGAGTAAAGCTTGAACGGTTTTCCGTCATGAGCGCCTGATAGGTGCTTAATGGGCGCTTATATAATGAATGGTATGACAGCGGCTCGCTCTGAACATGTGATATCTGAGCTTTAGCCTGCCGTGGCGCATTGGCAGCGGCGCAAAGCTGAAGTGCGATCGCGTTTGCAAGCCCGTCATCAGGCCGGTCATCAGGCCGGTCTACAGTAAGCCAAAGCTCTGGCCGACCCTCTCAAAACAGAGTTGGGCGCGATCAAAGCGGCGCTGATTGGCTTCCTAGCCGAGACATCGCGCTTGGAAGCGTTCCAAGCGCTAGCGATAGGGCTACAATTACCCGTGTAATTGCCCCACGCTATAGAATTCACCTACCTACCTCGAAGTATTTATGACTGCTGCCGCGCCTGCTAAACCTTCTACAACCGCCAAATATGAAGCCGTGATTGGCCTAGAAACCCACTGCCAGCTAGGAACGGAGACCAAAATTTTCTCGACTAGCTCGGCAGCGTTTGGCGCTGACCCAAACACCTATATCGACCCGGTGACGATGGGCCTGCCGGGTGTGCTGCCTGTGCTAAATGAAAAAGTGCTGGAGTACGCAGTGAAAGCGGGGCTGGCGCTGAACTGTCAGATTGCGCCTTACAGCAAGTTTGACCGTAAGCAGTATTTTTACCCTGACCTGCCTAAAAACTATCAGATTTCTCAGTTTGACCTGCCAATCGCTGAACATGGCTGGCTAGAAATTGAGCTGGTAAAAGACGGTGAGCCGGTGCGTAAGCGCATTGGCATTACGCGGCTGCATATGGAAGAAGATGCGGGCAAGCTAGTACATGCCGGTAGCGATAGTTTGTCGGGCTCTGCGTATTCTCTGGTGGACTATAACCGGGCGGGCGTGCCCCTTGTCGAAATCGTCTCTGAGCCAGACATTCGCTCAGGTGAAGAAGCGGCGGCTTACGCTGAGGAAATTCGCCGGATCATTCGCTACTTGGGCGTGGGCGACGGCAATATGCAAGAAGGATCGCTGCGTTGCGATGTGAATATCTCGGTAAGACCGGTGGGCCAAGCTGAGTTTGGTACCAAGGTAGAGATTAAGAATATGAATTCTTTTAGCGCGATCGCCAAAGCCATTGACTACGAAATTGAGCGGCAAATCGCAGCAGTCGAAGCGGGTGAGCCGATCTATCAGGAGACGCGGCTATGGGAAGAAGGCCCACAGCGCACCAAGAGTATGCGCATGAAGGAAGGATCGAGCGACTATCGCTACTTTCCTGAGCCTGATCTACCGCCGATAGAAGTGACTGCTGACCAGCTTAATGAGTGGCGATCGCACCTGCCCGAACTGCCCGCCCAAAAGCGTCAGCGCTATGAGGCCGAGCTAGGGCTGTCAGCTTACGATGCGGCAGTGCTCACCGATGACCGCACAGTGGCCGAATATTTTGAAGCAGCGATCGCCTCTGGCGCATCCGCTAAGCTCATCGCCAACTGGATCATGAGCGACATTGCCGCCTATATCAATGCCGAAAAGATCAGTATTGACGAACTTAAGCTAACGCCAGCGGCCCTAGCCGAAATGGTGGCGCTGATTGAAGACGGCACCATCAGCAATAAAATCGGCAAAGACATGCTGCCCGATTTGCTAAATAAAGGCGGATCTCCCAAGAAAATAGTGGAGAGTAAAGGGCTCAGCCAAATTTCTGACCCAGCTGAGATTGAGGCGATGATTGACGAAGTGCTCGCCGCTAATCCCGATGAGCTAGCTAAGTTCCGCGCTGGGAAGACTAAGCTCAAGGGCTTTTTTGTCGGTCAGGTAATGAAGCGCACAGGCGGACGCGCCGACCCTAAGCTGACTAATCAGCTCCTCGGAAAAAAGCTGGGCGGCTAACCGTCGACAGCGGTTTCCGGATGCATTCGGGAACTGCGAGTCACTTTGCTGGTTGAAGCCTGCGGCTTGCGATCGGGCGATGGATTTCAGCAAAGTGACCAGCGCTAGAGTAAAAAGTGAGCAAAGTCTGCTCCAGATCACAGACAGTTGTTAGTTAACTCCTCAAATTCTAAAATACGAACGAAAAAGTTCTAGGATCAGTACAAAAGGGGGTTACACCCCTCACCCCGAGCGTGCGATACTGTGTACATGTAGATGCACCCTGATGGTAGGGAGAGCCACAAGGCTCTCCTTTTTTCTTTTTAAACCCAGCGCTGTCAACCCAGACGGTTATACAGCGGTGATCCCACGAGCTTGCATCATTTATGGCTCGCTGTATTTGTCGGTTCTTGCCCAGGATAATTGACGACTTCTAATATCAGGTTGGCCATCTTGTCAGCAGCGCCAGCAGGCCCTCGCAGTTTGCGTAGAGTTTGCCGCATGGTGGTCAGCTTTTTGGGATGGGCCAAATAGTCTTGGACGACTTCGCTCACTTGCTGAGCGGTAATCGGGCCGAGCAGTTCGGGGACGACTTCGCGCTTCGCCCAGATATTGGGCCAGGCAAACAGCCGGTTTGATTTTTGGACGCTTTTGATAATGAGGGGGTTGATGTACTGGCGGGCGATCGCCCTCACCCCCGGCAACTGCGCTAATAGCCCAGGCAGACCATCCCACAGCTTCAGCCCGTCAAATTGCTGGGTTGGCAGCAGCACGATCATCGGGACGGCCAGTGCGCCCAGCTGGGCCGTGTTAGCGCCAATCGTCGTCAGGCACAGCTTGCACTGAGAGAACAAATCCAAAGCTGGAAAACGCTGCCAGAGAAAGACTCTAGGGCCGTCTACAATTTGGAAATAGGGCAGACCTGTAGGCGGGGTAACCAGGGCGGCAGCTGGCCCCTCAAGGATGGGGACTAATGGATTGTGATCTGCGTTAGTGTAGCGGGCTAGATCTGCCAGGGTGAGATTGGGCGCAACGCCGATGACGTATTGAACTACGGGATTGTGAGTGTGGAGGTTTTGAGTATGGAGGTTGTCGGCGATCGCCAGACATAGCGGAATGCCCGGCCCTAGCTTCGTCGGTTTTGATCCTGGTAGAAAGCCAATTAGATCGGCATCAGGAGAAATGCCCAAGGACGCAGCGATTTCGGTGCGGTCAGCCGTGGTTTGCACGTCGGCCATCAGGTCGCCGACTTCAGTGAACTTATCTTGGTGGCGCGCGGGCACTTTTTTAACGACTTCAGACTGCATGATGCCAAAGCGGTCAATTAGCCCAGCCCAGCGGGCCTCCCATTCAGCGTAGATAACCGTGCGATAGCCGAGGCGCTTAGCAATTAGCCAGGTAAATGCCTGATCGCCACCCAAAAAGACCACCACGCCCTGCGGATGCCAGTCCCAATCATCGGCGGTTTTACCCGTCAGTAAAAACTTAAGAAAGTGCGGCGCGCTCTGTACCCGGTCTACCTCCGGGTAGTTTTGCAAAATAGTGGGCTCTTGGCCGGAGGCGTGCGGGCAGGGCGAGAGGACAACTGAAATTCGAAGACTGCCGGTGTCAGAGGCTTTTTGATGGAGTGAACGCACCACTGGCTTCACCCAAGTAGCCACTTCCCCCGGCCCGTTGGACAAAATTACAATATCAGTAGGCGCAGTAGTCATAAACCCCAACAAAAGAAACCTACAAACCAACCCTGAGACGAACTAAATCACGTTAGCCTATTACAACAGTTGAACTTCTTTTACCCTAACGATTATCACCGTGACTCAGCCTGACGCCATTCGTGAATTATTTCAAGCCGTGGCCGCAGGCCGCCTCAGCCCAGAGGTTGCTTTTGACAAGCTGCAAGCCTCTGAGAAAGTATCAGGCTACGAAGAAGTCGGTGGATTTGCCAAGATCGACCACCAGCGGGCAATGCGCACGGGCTTTCCTGAAGTGATCTGGGGGCAAGATAAAACTGCCGGCCAAATTATTGAAATTATGCGGGCGATGGAGCCGCTGCACCCGGTGGTGATGGCCACGCGGGTAGATGCGCACAAGGGCGCTGATGTGCAGTCTGCTCTGCCGCAGGCGACTTATTTTGACACAGCCAGAATTTGCGCGATTAGACCTCCAGAAGCCTGGGCAGTTCAACCTGGCAACCTCAGCATTCTCACAGCGGGCACTGCCGACTTGCCCGTTGCCGAAGAAGCCGCCGTTACCGCAGAGCTGTGCGGCTTCCAGGTAACCCGCCTGTGGGATGTCGGGGTGGCGGGCATTCATAGGCTGCTGAGCAATCGTCATGTTATCGATCAAGCTGACGTGCTGATTGTCGCGGCGGGCATGGAAGGGGCTTTGCCGAGTGTGGTCGCAGGATTGGCCCACTGTCCGGTGATTGCTGTGCCAACCAGCATTGGCTATGGTGCGAGCTTTCAGGGGCTAGCGCCGCTGTTGACCATGCTGAATTCTTGTGCGACCGGCATTGGTGTTGTGAATATTGACAACGGCTTTGGCGCGGCGATTTTAGCGGGGCAAATTTTACGCACGGCAGCGCGGATTGCTTGACGAGAGCTGGTCGCGACACTACTGACTGACTATTGCGCCTTAAGTGTCAACGCTCTGTAACAATTTACTGCTTGATTCTGCGTAAGAATGCGCTTATTATCGTTTTTACGGCTGCGATCGCGTATCGCATCCCACTCAGAACTCAACATGACTTAGCGCCATCGGCAGGTGTTCGTACCACCTAACCGACGGCTAACCCCCAGGATTAACCAGCAATCCCGGACGCTAAGAGTAAATGTACTCTTTAGCCACCCCGATTTGCACGTCATCTCTGCGGGCGGCTAAGGATTCGCGAGTTCTGGGTTTCGACCCACCCCTACGAAACCCAGGACACCTATGTTTATCCCTTCCTCTCAGGGCGCTGCCGCGTCCACCCCTTCCCCTACCCAAACATCCACCGCTCACCCCGAATCCGTGCGCCACATGTTGCTGGGCACTGCCCCTGCCGTGCTAGCCACCATTAAGCATCTGCACAAACTCCGCTACGCCGAGCCCACTGACTGGAGCCAGCCCATGCCCACCGGTCGCCCCAGTGAAGTGATGGCCATATTGACCAAGCGGATCAGAATTGAGTAGTCAGGCAAAATGGACTACGAAACGCGAACTAGAGGTTTCAATTCATTTGCGGCAGCCCCCTAGCCCTCCAAGCTTGGGAGGAAACGGTCTCAGAGCCCCCAAGGATTGGGGGTTGGGGGCCATCCGTCACTACTGCAACACCTCTTTGAGCTTGTGCTGATTCCACAGCTCTTGATAAAGCCCCGGCTGACTGACTAGCTCGCTGTGGGTGCCTGCCTGCGCAATCCGGCCTTGATCCATGACTAGAATGCGATCGCACGCCGCTGCCGCTGACATCTGATGAGAGACAAAAATTACCGTCTTGCGCCCCGCCCCGCCCGAGAGATTGTCCAAAATCCGAGTGGCTGTCTGATTATCTACACTCGACAGCGCATCATCCAGTACCAAAATCGGCGCATCTACCAGCAGCGCCCGCGAGAGAGCCGAGCGCTGCCGCTGACCGCCCGAGAGGGTAATGCCGCGCTCACCAACAGTGGTTTTAAACTGCTGCGGAAAGTTGAGAATTTCACCATATAGCTGCGCTTCTTTGGCGGCGTGTTCCACTTCCATCTGCTCAGCCATCGGGTCACCGTAGCGAACGTTGTTTTTAATGGTGGTGCTAAAGAGAAAACTGTCTTGAGGGACAAAGGCAATGGCACCGCGTAAATCCGTCAGCGCAATCTGCGTCGTGTCTTGACCATCTAAAAAAAGCTGCCCTGGGTCGATTTCTAAAAGCCGGGGCAGGGCCATCGCTAGCGTCGATTTACCCGACCCAATCGGGCCTACTACCGCCACCGTCTGCCCCGGTTCAATCGTAAAGCTCACATCGTCCAGCGCCGGACGGTTCGTGCCGGGGTAGGTAAAAGTTAGCCCTTTGGCCTGTAAATGGCCCGCTGGATGAGGAAGAGAGACTGCCCCCTGGGCATCGCGAATTTTAGGCTGCGCCGCAAAGATAGCCTCAATTCGATCTAGGCTGACTTCGCCGCGCTGATAGGCCGTAATCGTAAAGCCCAGCAAGGCAGTCGGAAAGACCAACTGCTGAATAAAGAGAATAATCGCGACAAAATCACCCGCTGACAGCTGCCCGGCCACAATCGCCTGCGAGCCAATTGCCAGTGCAATCACCAGGCTCAAGCTGGCAAATCCGCCCAACAGCGGAAATAAGGTATTCCGGGTTTTAGCTAGGGCCAGGTTCGCTCTGAGCAGCTCGCGGTTACGGCGGGTAAAAGCGCGGCGTTCGTTTTCCTCTTGGGCGTAGATTTTGACTAGAGAAATGCCGCCCATGTCTTCCTGAATCAGATCGCTGAGGTTGGAGATTTCTACCTGTACGTCGAGCTGCTGGTTGCGCAGGCGATCGCCAAAAATCGCCACCACCCCAAACATAAACGGATAGACCGCCAGCGAAAAGAAAGCCACACTGCCATTGAGATTGACCATCGCCGGCACAATCATGATGTAAGCAAACAGCGTATTCGCCATACTGAGCACCGCAAACCCCAGCAGCCGCCGAATATTATCGACATCGCTAGTCGCCCGGTTAATCAGATCGCCAATCGTATTGCGCCCAAAATAAGCCGGCTCCAGCGTCAGCAAATGCTCAAAAATCCGCTGCTTCAGGTCAAACTCAACCTGCCGGCCCGCCCCAAAGAGGAAAATTCGCGAGGCCATGCGGATCACCCACATGACGCTAGCTAGCGCCAGCACCAGCAGCACATAGCGCAACACCCGAGTCAGCGTAAAACTCACTGCCAGCTCATCGACCACATAGCCAATAATCAGCGGAATCGTCACGCCAATGGCATTCACCACCAGCAGCGCTACTAGGCCCCACGTCACCTGCTGCCAGTGGGGCCTAAGATAGCTGGCTAACCGAACAAATTTAGAAGATTGAGCCATGAAAAATTAGTGTTACCAGAGATACCCGTGCTACTCATTAGCATAGCGCTTGCTCTAGCGTCTTCTGTCTCCCGTCTCCCGCCTTCTGTCTCTTGCCCCCTCCAGCTCAAATCTCACTCAAATCTCAATACTAGAATCCCAGCCAAAGTTAAAGTTAGGCAGCCAGCCTCTGAGAAAGTAATACAGCGAAGTCAGCAGCTCATTCCAATAGCGCGAAGTCAGCTGCAAGGCGTCAACATTAGGCAAAATATCCGGCAGCCGTCTAAGCAGGCTACCGTTATCTGTCACAGGCGCGGTGTAAAAATCAGTCGGCTTTGCAATCACCTGTAAATCTCGACGCTCAAAAGTGAGTGCCGCCCGCGACATAATAATGGCCGGGGCTACCAATACAACTCTCGGATCGTTGGTAATGCCCTCACTTCTGCGCGTGCTGCGAGGGGCGATGATCTGTCGGTCTTGCAAAAACTTTTCGACATTGAGGCTGGTACTACGCACATCTAAGCCGGTGTTTTGAACTTGAATATCGCCTTCAAACACGCCGTTGCGAGTTAAGATGCTGCGAATTACGCTGCGCTCCTGTTCACCGGCAGGGTTAGCACCGGCTGTCACGATCACGACTGGCGAGGCCCCCTGAGATCTGGCCCGCTGATATAGGTTGGCCGCATAGAGCAGTCGGGGCGTTAAGGCCGAGTTGACAGAGACATCGTCGGGCCGATCAGCGACCGTGATGGCCTTGTTAATATCTTGGCTGTCGCCCAGCACGACGATGGCAGCAGCCTCAGCTAGATTGCCCTGCCCAGGGATGTCAGTGCGGCAAACTTCACCGCATAGTTCAGCGCGCTCTTGATAGGCCGTTCTCACTGATCTTTCGGCATCGCTGACTAGCCACTGAGCCGAGATCGGAATGCTGGAAATAAGAAGAATGGCAAGGGCGATCGCTACCGGATTACCCTTCACCTTTTTTACGCCTTCACTCACCGCCGAGCCCAGCAGCACAATGGCTGCTCCTAGCGGCGTTAGCGGAAAAGACAAAATCTGCCAGAGCACGCTGATAGTGCCATCATCTGGCTCAATAAAGGCCGCCACCAGCAGCAGCAGCAAAATCACACCGCCGAGCCAGGTCAGATATTTTTTAGGAATGACGCGCGTGAGGATGTACCAAATCAGCAGCCCCACGGAGGCCCACAATAGTACACGGGTGAGCAGTACTAGCATTTCTGTCTCTCTTATAGCTTTAGCTACGGCGCTCAGAGCGAACAGCAGCCGGGTTCATTTAACCACCTTTGTTGAAGAGTTAAGCATATTCAGCTGATTTCATCCATAAAAAAAGCGGGAGCCTGTCAGAAGACTACCGCTTTTGCAACTATGGTAAGTATCTAAGTCAAATATCTAACCGGCCTTGCCAGCGCTAGAAACCTAGATCAGCGTCAGGTTAGGATATTCTGCAATCAGCTCATCGGCGCTGAGGGTTTCGCCCGATACCTGCGGTGTCCAGAGCACTTCTACGGCCATGAGCTGTTCGCTAGAGACCGCGCCGATCTGATTGAGCGCCTGCCGCACGTCTGCCTGAGAGCTAATCGGAGGCAGCTTGAGTTTGCCCTGACTGGCTAACAGCACTGTTGCCACAATATATTCGCCTGGGGCTTCTGTCGCGGCTAGCTCGCCCTTGCCGTTACCGCTGAGCGCTTTTTTGGCGGGGGCCTGAGAAATCTGAGCGTTGACATTGGAAAGGGTCTCGCCTGTGAACTTGCTGCGTTCGGCGATCGCTAACTGATTGAACACTTGCTCAGCCGACGCTAGCCGGGTTTGATCAGACTCGGCATCGGCGTAGGCCCAGTACTCAGGGTGACGCAGCAGTGACAGTGTGGTCTCTTGCAGTACTTTGGTCAGCCCGGCTGAGCTGCCGGTATCAGCAGTTTCGGCAATCTGATTGAGATCGGCCTGTAGTCCGCGAGCTTGGGCTAGTAGACCCACTTGTAGTCGCGCCACAGAGACAGCTGGATTGTCACTGTAGGGGCTGCTGCCATCGTCACCTACGCCCGCATTGCGAAAGCTGCGAATGAGGAAATTGGCAACGGCGATCGCAATAAAGATGCCAAACAGACCGCCCGCACCCCCGCCAAAGCCAAAGAACGGCAGCAAAAAGGGAAAGCCAAAGCCACCCCCCGGATAGTAGCCCCCGCCGCCATAGCCGCCCCCGTAGCCAGACGGCCCCCGAGATGGACTCGGCAGCGAACGAGTCGGGGCCCGGAAGCTGCCGCCGCCAATGCGCCCGCCGCCGCGTGCAGCCAGGGCTCCATCTGCCTGAGAGAAGACCAGTAAGGCCACCAGGCCAAAGACGAAGCAGGACTTAAGTAGGGACTTGAGCCTTGACTGTAAGGCACGAGCCCAGGGTTTTGTTTCAACCATGATTGATTCTTGAAAGGCTTATCGCTAGTGAATTTGTCTGTCTTTACTGTAGCGCTCTTCGCTGAGACCACGGCAGTCAAACGGCCTCTCAAAAGGAAGGGATTGCCGTACATCTGCCTATTTAGCCGCCGCCGACGATGGTGACAATTTCCAGCTGGTCGTCGGCTTGCAGCGTTGTTGAGTCCCAAAGGGGGCGGGTCAAAATTTCACCGTTATATTCAACGGCGACTAGCTTTGGGTTGAGGCCCACTTGCGTGAGAAATTCCGGCAGCTGAGTGCCGGGCAGACAGGTTTTGGTTTCACCGTTGACTTGCAGCGCTATGGGGCCTGGAGAATTGTCCATCAGAACTTGTCCATCGGAATGTGTCCATCGGAATGTGTAAAGTGAAGCTGCGATTAGGTACGAGGAGCCTGTTGGGTTTGCTGGACGAGCGATCGCGCCACTGCCGCCGGGTCTTCTGCCTGCATCAGCGCTCTGACTACCGCCACCCGAGTCGCCCCAGCTGCCAGCGTCGGCGCAAGATTGTCAGCATTGAGCCCCCCAATCGTAAACCAGGGCATAGTGGCATGTTGAGCGGCGTAGCGCACATAGTCATCGCCGGAAGCGGCTTTACCGGGCTTAGTCGGCGTCTCATGCACGGGGCCGACGCCAATGTAATCAGCGCCCTCATTCAATGCTCGTTTTAGCTCCTCCGGATGGGTCGTAGAGCGGCCCACTAGCTTATCGGGCCCCAAAATTTTGCGAGCCGCTGCCATTGGCAAGTCGTGCTGACCAAGATGCACCCCATCGGCCTCGGCGGCGGCGGCAATATCTACCCGGTCATTGACGATAAAAAGTGCGCCATAGCGATGACAGAGCGCCTTCATCTGCTGAGCTATCCGCAGCCGTTCATCATCATCAGCCGTTTTTTCGCGGTATTGCACAATGGCAATGCCCCCTTTGAGCGCGGCCTCTACCGTACCGAGCAAATCTGGCACCGGGGCAGTGACCAAATAAGTGCGGGCCTGCATCAGCTGATGCTGTCGCTGCTGGGCTGAGTTGGTGCGCTTGGACTCAATCATGGAATTCATAATTTGGCTGTCTAGAGTATAGAGCTGGTAGCGCATTTGCTTACAGTCAGCGGCCATGTCTGGGCTGTACAGCTTGCCGTATTCTTCTAGTACGCGCAGCGCCTCTTGGCTGCGGGCCAGGTTGACTTGCAAGACATCAGTTAAGCTGCTGCGGGTAGCCTCTTGCGGGTGAGTTAGCGCGGTGCCCAAATCGCCTGGCGTGTTGCGCGCTGCTCGAATATCTGCGCTATGCCAATGGCCTACCGACTGACGCAAATGCTTGATCTGCGCGGTCATTGCCTGATCGTTTAAGCCAAAGCGACACCACTCTTCAATTACGCGCATCCCTTCTCTGGCCCGATCTAAATTGGCGTCTAAAATTCTCAAGAGCGCTTGGTTAGCGGCTATGTCTGGCATTGTTATGTCTGGCATTGTTATGTCTGGCATTGTTATGTCTGGCATTGTGCTGTTGGTAAGCTGGTCGCTCAAATTTGCCAACGTGCCGTTAGTAGTTTCGGGCGCAGATGGGGAAGACTTTATATGCAAAAAGTTTGATGGGTCAGCATCTATTGAACCAGCTGCGCCTGCTGCTGGTTCGGGCTTAGGCCCAGATGTAGATTCAGGTGCAACACTCGAAGACGGCTCAGGCAGTGACTTAGACAGCAGTGACTTAGACAGTGAGGTATCAGGTGAGGTCATGGGTTCAAGCTCTGATTCAAGCAAAAGGTCGAGTGAGAGTGGCGCGGCTGAGTGCTACGAGCGATCGCAATAATCCTTTTTAGAACGAATGAAGTTTAGCGTGAGCGCATCTCATATTGCGTCCGGCAAGATGTCAAAAAACTTGACAATATCAGGTCTGAAGCCGCATATTTCAATTACGACTGTATCAATTTTCCCCGATTTGTCCGGACGAACTGGCGGCTTCTGCGTCGATTGCTTTCAGGGTTCATTCGCTAGGGCGAGGCTACATACGTATGCTAGGTAGATATTCTCGTAGGGCAATTGCCCTCGCCGTTGGATTGCTGTTATTTAGCCCGGTTTCTGGGTCGCTAGCTGGGCCATTAGCCAGGCTGCTGACTACCCCCGCATGGGCTCAATCAGCCGGGTCACAGTCGCTCGGTTCACAGTCGCCGAGGCGGGTGGCGTCGGGTGCTAGAAGCACAGCCCCCAACTACCAAACTCTTTACGTTGACCCTGACACGGGCGATGATCGCGCCGCCGGGGTACAAAATCAGCCTCTAAGGACGGTGACTCACGCTTTGTCTGTGGCTCCACCGAATACGGTGATTGTGCTAGCGCCCGGACGCTATACGCAGTCTACCGGAGAAATTTTTCCGCTACAGCTAAAGCCGGGTGTGACTATTCAAGGGGCACCCGGATCGCGCGATCGCACTGCCATTATTGAAGGGGGCGGTAATTTTACGAGTCCGACGCGATCGCAGCAAAATGCCGCCATTCTCGCAGCAGATCGAGCGGGTATTGCCCAAGTCGCCATTTCTAACCCCGATGGCTACGGCGTTTGGATCGAGTCTGCGAGCCCTACTATTCTAGAAAGTGCCTTTATTGGCAGTCGTCAGACCGGCATCTATGTGGCCAGCGGCTCTCCTCGGGTACAGTCCAGCTACTTTTCGGGCAATCAGGTCGCCGGGCTGATTGTCTTTGGCGTATCGAGCGCGAGCATTCAGAGCAACATTTTTGACGGCACTGGCGATGCCATTCAGGTAATGGAGGGAGCCACGCCCGAAATCATCGGCAACCGCATGACTAACAACGATGCGGCCCTAGTACTCATTGGCAGCGCCCGCCCTGTCCTCCGTGACAATCAAATTGCGGGCAACCGTCGTAACGATGTGGTCGAAATCGCTGCTCGCACGCGCGATATTTCAGCTCCGACCGTTGCTGATGACGCGGGTGCCAATCTGTCTGCACCGGCGATCGCCTTAAATCTGTCAGTCGATCCACCCGTGGCTAGCGCCGAATCAATCACGGTTGAGCAGCCCATGGGCCTGCCAGTTTTGCAGTCAAGCGCTCAGCCTATTGCCCCACCAGCAGTTCAGACGGTGCCCGCAGTTCAGACGGTGCCTGTAGCTCAGACGGTGCCAGCGGTTGTTGCAGCTCAGCCCGTCAGCCAGCGATTATTGAGGCCAGCAGCAGATCCTCCCCCTGGGGCAGAAGCTGACGTGGTAGAAGCTGACGTGGTAGAAGCTGATGCCGTAGAAGTTAATACCTCAGAGAATCTACCGCTAGCTGGAGCCCCCGGTGCGGCGCTGCTGGCGCTGCGCTCAGGCATTACAACGTCTGCCCCTCTGTCGCTCAGCAGTGGCAATGCTGACTCTGCCGCTGTAGCGGCCCCCGCTCCGAGCGCTCCGCCCGTCAATGAACCAGCCGCTGCCGCCCGACCAGATTTATCCGCGCTGCGCTCAAGGCTGGCTTTAGCCCCTCGTGCGGTGAGCGGCGAAAACGATAACTCTCCTGTTTTGAGCCCAAATGATCAAGACACGACACCCGCCAACGGGCCAGCACCTGCCATCAGGCCAACACCCGCTAATAATCTGCCAGAGATTCCTGTAAACAACAATCGTCTGGCTGTGCCCAACAGCCAAATTCCGATTGGCAGCGGCAGCTCTACAACTGTCTTTTCACCACCGTCAGGGGGCACTGGCATATCTTACGCGCCTTCCTCGCGGGCGCAAGTGCTAGGGCTGTATTACCGGGTGTTTGTTGAAGCCGCTGATCCTTACCTACAAGACGATGTAAAAAGTGTCGTGCCAGATGCCTTTCGCACTAATTTTGAAGGGCGTATGGTAATGCAGGTGGGAGCGTTTCCAACAGAGGCAGAAGCAGAAGACCGGCGGCAACTGCTAGAAGATTATAACTTCGATGCTCGGGTAGAGTATTTGCCTTAGGAGTTAAGGCTTTCATTGCCTGAATCATTGCCCAAAAAGGTTCACCAAAAGATTTCATTAAAAGATCAGATCACTAAGCGATCTCACTAAAAGATTAGATCAACATCAAGCGATTTGAGATCTACGACGAATAGAGACGGTGATCTGTGAGGCAAAGTCTCTTGGATGCGCAGGTCTGGGTTGTTGGCCAACAAAAGTTCGTGATTGCTTAGGGGGGCGATCGCACTAACCATTGGCACCCCTTCAATCCAATTAATAGGCTCAGCTGCGCGATCAAGCAGCAGCACGTTTCGCGAATCGGCAACGGCATAGCCCCCAGAAAAAGCACCTACCTGCTGAGAGCTGATGGGCAACCGCAGCTGTTGGACTCGAAAAGGTTTGAGCGTGATTAGCAGAACTGTAGAAGCAACCCGAGAAGGGGCGGTAATAGCTACGAGCTGATAGGGCACAGGCGTCACGGCCATCTTTAGAATGGGTAGGCTGACCGACAGCTGGCCGATAGACTGCCCGCGACGGGTAAAGCACTCTAGCTGAGTGCTAGAGGCGAAAGTGCGCGCATGTAGGTAATGCCGAGAGTCAATTGCCAGCATCTGCACCGAGGGCGATGGCCGCTGTGGCAGCGTAAAAAACCAGCGCCCCTTAGGATCGACCGCCGTTCGGCAGGCTGAGTCGAATCGGGCTATAGGTATCAACTGCCGCTGATGTGTGAGCACATGCAGAGATTTGGCGGTGACGATGCAGCAGCCTTGAGGAATGGTCAATAGGGTGTCAATCGGTTCAGTGATGTTTTTTAAAGGAATGGGCGTGAGGGGCTGAGGCAGCGTCACCACAGGAACGTTGAGTGGAGGAATTAAAGATCGGCCCGAGCTGTATATGGCTGATAGCTGCTGCACGGCAGTGAGCATGGCGGCGGCACTGGTAAACCGCTGATCGGGCTGTTTGTGTAGGGCAGTGGTCAGCAGCTTTTGGGCTGAGTGAGTGAGCTGAGCGGGGAGAGGCATGGGCTGAGTTTGGTGAGCCTGGCGTAGCGTATCGGGACTGCCCGAAAAAGGGCGATCGCCTAACAGCATTTCATACAGCATCACTCCCACAGAATAGAGGTCGGTAGCGTAGGTTGACTCCCCCTCAAAGCGCTCAGGCGCGGCATAGGTAGGAGAGCCTATTTCCCGAGGGGAGTGACCGGGCAGCTCAACGAATCGGGCGTTGCCAAAGTCACCAATCTTGGCAGTCAGTCTTGTGGGGGTGTAGGTAAGGAGAATATTTTCTGGTTTGATGTCACCGTGGGCAACGCCCTGTTGATGAACGTAGCTGAGTCCTTGAAGGATGTCGCCGATTAGGGCTTTGGTTTCGCTGAGCAGGATCGGGGCGGCGGTCTTGAGGTGCGATCGCAACGTGCCGCCCTCGCAATATTCCAAAATCAAATGATAGAAAGCTGAAGTAGGGACAGCCGCCTGACAGCCCACTACGTTCGGATGGTCAAACCTACAGAGCATAAAGGGCTCTTGAGCATTTTGCCTCGGGCGACGATGGCGGATTTGCTTGATAGCCACCATCTGACCGGTTTGGCGGTGAATGGCACAGTCAACCCGAGCAAACTGTCCCTGCCCTACCAAACCGAGCAAGCGATAGTCTGTGCTAACAACAATCTTTCCACCGACTGGCATGTAGATCGACCCTTAGTAGATCGGCACCGCCCGATCAATTTTGCGACTATAGGCGTCAATCCCACCCGACAAGTTTTTAACATCCGTAAATCCCTGCTCCATCAGCCACTGGCACATCTGGGCTGAGCGCATACCCAAGTGGCACATGACAATCGTTTCGGCGGTGGGGTCAAATTGGGTGGCGATCGCCCCGACCATTCACCAAACTGACTCAGCGGCAGATTGACAAATTTGGGCAGGCTAGCAATTTCCAATTCTTGAGGCTCGCGCACGTCAATGAGCTGTACAGCTTCTGGATCGGTGGCTAACCGCTGGGCCAATGTCTCTACGTCGGTTTCTGCAATGGTTGGGTAAGCGGACATAAGGGCTCTCTGTTGATAGATTTGGGGGGAGTCAGGTTTCAATCTGCTGTACGTCTTCTCCCGATAACGATAGAGTATCAGCGATTTGTTCAGTGCTAAGCCCGAGTATAGTGAGTTTGGCGATCGCATTACGCCGCACCTGCTCAGCCTTTTGCCCTTCCTGCTGGATTAACTCTTCACCCCAAAGCAGCATTTGCCTATCGGCATCCCACCAGCGGAGCCACCAGCCAGAACGATCCTGGTGAGCCCCTTCCCATGCGCCTAAAAACAAATTGGCCTCAGCAAGCCAATACAGATCATCTTGATCAGGCATCTGTGGCTGATAGAGCCCGTTTTCTGAAAGCTGGTAAAACTCAATCGTGCCTGTTTTTGGATGAAAGATAACGTAGTTAGGCACCTTTAAGACGCGCTCGTAGTAAAACCACTTACCGGGTGGATAAGTCGGCTTAATCGAGTATTCGGTGCCCTCTGTCTCTGAGATGAACTCCATGACGACAAGGGGCAGGTCTCCTTCTAAGACAGGCGTGTAGCTGCGCTCGACCTCTGCTTTGGGGACGGCGATCTCTGGAATCCAAGACCAGTCTGGCGCTTTCACCACCGTTTTCCCATCGGCTTTGGCGCAGATGCCGTAGTTAGTGGTGGTTGCTGCCGTTTCTGGGCTCTTCCTAATTTTTGGTGATCCGAGGCGAGTAGCAGGAAACTATTGAAGCCATTACCTTTCGGGTACATTGCTCATGGAACTGCTTCATTGCCTGCTACCTAGCCTTCAGCTGCTTCATCTCGATAGCTACGACCTGATTCCAGGTGAGCACCACCTGACCCTCAATCTGACGTCTACCCAAACACGAGTGCTTTGCCCAATATGTGGCCAGCCGAGCCATCGGGTTCATAGCCGCTACAGCCGTACATTAGCCGATCTACCCTGTGTGTCATTTAGCCTGACGCTGATCGTTCACGTCTGTAAGTTCTTTTGCGTCAATCCAGCCTGCCCTCGCCGCATCTTCACCGAACGCTTTCCTGCCGTCGCCGCTCCTTGGGCTAGAAAAACACAGCGACTCGTCGAACACCTACAAGCGATCGCACTCGCCTCGGGTGGACAAGCGGGTGCCCGCTTATGTTTTTATCTTGGCTTGCGCTGCTGTGGCAGCACCCTGCTCAATTTGCTGAGACGTCTACCCTTACCCCAGATAAAAACTCCTAAAATACTGGGTGTGGATGACTTTGCCCTGCGCCGAGGGCAGCACTACGGCACGATCCTAGTTGACCTAGAAACCCATCAACCGATTGCTTTGCTACCAGACCGAACGGCAGAGACTCTAGAAGCCTGGCTGAAGGCCCATCCTGGCGTCGAAATCCTATCGCGCGACCGCTCCAAAGCTTACAAACGCGGTATGAGCGATGGCGCACCCGAGGCCATCCAGGTGGCAGATCGCTTTCACCTGCTGCAAAATCTGGAAGAGACCCTCGAAAAAGCCTTCCATGGCAAAGCGCAAGCGATTAAGTCGGTCGAAGCTAGCCAGCTTCAAGCCGCTGGCATCGACCTACCTGACTTGCCCAGACCCAAAAGCTCTCACGAACAGCAACGTGAGGCGAAGCGCACCCAGCGCTTAGAAAACTACCATCAAGTCTACGCCCTGAGAAAAGAAGGCCATACTATCAAAGACATCGCTCACCATCTTGGCATGGGCAAACGCACCGTTTACACTTATCTTTCTCATGAGAGCTTTCCCGAATGGCAACCCTCTAGTCGGCAGTATGGCAGTGCTCTTGACCCGTATAAACCCTACCTGATTGAGCAGTGGCAGCAGGGAAAACGCCATGCGAAACGACTGTTTGAAGAGATTTGCTCAGCAGGCTTCACCGGCAGCTACGCAATGGTTGCCCGTTATCTTCAGCCGCTGCGTCAATCAGACCCGCCGATGAGGCCAGCCCCTGAATTGCTTAATGATCTACCAGGACGTGGCCCCGCCCCTAAAGTCAAAAGCGCCAATCAAAAGCCGCTGAGTGCTCGGCGGGTAGCGTGGCTCATCTTGCAGCATCCCGAAACCTTAGAGGATGAACAAGCACAACTTCTAGAAAAGCTGGCCGCGCAGCCTGAGTTGTCAGAACCCATTTCTTTGGCTCAAGGCTTTCTGGAACTGGTGCGACAGCGACTACCTGAGCAACTTGATGATTGGCTTAAAAAGGCAATGAACGCCTCTACCAAAGCATTTCAGTCATTTGCTAAGGGGTTGATGGACGACTATGATGCCGTCAAAGCCGGGGTCACTCTGGAAGTCAGTAATGGACAAGTAGAAGGACAAAACAACCGGCTAAAGATGCTCAAGCGACAAATGTTTGGTCGAGCCGGGCTTGACCTGTTAGCCAAGCGATTCATCCTAAGCTGAAGGTTGCTCGGCCCCCTTTTCTTCGGATCACCAAAAATGAGGAAGAGCCCGTTTCTGATAGGTAGCCTGCCAAAAATAGGCTGTCAGTCAGCGTAGCGGCCAAGGCCGGTTGATTGATATCGTCCACAGGGTCGTCTGGTAAAACGAAATTCTCAGGCAGCTTTTCCCAGACAATTTCTGGCTTGGTACCGAGCTGAGCTTTTGGACGAGTCGGTGTAGCAACCATTGGTTGAGCTAGAAGGGACAACAGAAGTTTTTACGATTGTAGATCTATCTTTTAGACAGTGCGCTCGTAATTCTGCAATAGCTTGTCGAAGCTATCAGTCCATATCTACGTCTAGCTCATGAGCTAAAAACGCCCATTTGTCGGTGGCTTCTTCGATCTGCTTGGTGGTCGGTTTGCCGGCGCCGTGACCCGCTTTGGTTTCGATGCGGATGAGGACGGGGTTGTCGCCTTTGTGGGCGGCTTGCAGGGCGGCGGCAAATTTGAAGCTGTGGGCGGGGACGACGCGATCATCGTGGTCGGCGGTAGTGATCATGGTTGGCGGGTAGGCGGTGCCGGGCTTGAGATTGTGGAGAGGTGAGTAGGCGTAGAGGGCTTTAAATTCGGCTTCGTTTTGCGGCGAGCCGTAGTCAGATTCCCAGGCCCAGCCGATGGTGAACTGGTTGAAGCGCAGCATGTCCATGACGCCGACAGCGGGTAGGGCTGCGCCGAAGAGATCGGGGCGCTGGGTGATGCAGGCTCCGACGAGCAGGCCGCCGTTGCTGCCGCCTGCGATCGCCAACTTCTCTGCCTTCGTATACCCTTTCGCAATCAACCACTCAGCCGCGCTAATAAAGTCGTCAAACACCGTTTGCTTATGGGTTTTGATCCCGGCTTCGTGCCAGGCTTCGCCATATTCGCCGCCGCCGCGCAGATTGGCCACTGCATATACGCCGCCCATCTCCAGCCAAACCAGATTGCTGACCGAGAAGCTAGGCGAAAGAGAGATGCTAAATCCGCCGTAGCCATAGAGCAGCACCGGGTTTTCGCCATTGAGGTCTAAGCCCTTTTTTAGCGGTGATGAACATCGGGATCTCGAGTGCCGTCTTTGCTGGGGTAAAAGACTTGCTGAGTCTCGTAGGCGTCGGGGTCGAAGGGGATAGAGGGTTCGCGGAAGAGGGTGCTTTCGCCCGTGGTGAAGTCGTAGCGGTAGATGCGGCTAGGGACGGTGAAGCTGGTAAAGCTGTAGAAGGTTTCGGTGTCGGTGCGATCGCCATTAAACCCACCCGCTGAACCAATCCCAGGAAGCTCTACATTGCGGACAAAAGCACCTGTGAGATCGAAGATCTTGAGCTGGGTGTAAGCGTCTTTCAGGTAATCTGCAACAAACTGATTGTTGAGCACGCCGACCGATTCCAGAGTCTCTTCGGCTTCAGGAATGAGTACTTGCCAACTGTCTCGATCAGGATTCGCAATGTCGATGGCAATCACTTTGCCTTTGGGCGCGTCTAAATCGGTCTGAATCCAAAAGGTGGTGCCGTCGTTGTCAATCACGCTGTACTGCGCTTCAAATTCTGAGATCAGTTCAACAACTTCGCTGTTAGGATCTTGCAAGTCTTTGTAGAACAACAGATTTTTCGGCGCAGTGCCCAGCCACACAGAGATAATCAGATATCGGCCATCCTCACTGACGCCGCCGCTAAATCCCCAGTCAGGCTGGTCGGGACGTTCGTAGATGAGCTTGTCTTCAGATTGAGGCGTACCGAGGGCGTGGTAGTAGAGCTTTTGGTAGCGGTTGACATCCTCTAGCTGAGTGTCGGGTTTGGGTTCGTCGTAGCGGCTGTAGAAAAAGCCTTTGTGGTCGTGAGTCCAGGACGCGCCCGAAAATTTCACCCACTGCACATGGTCGTCAGTATCTTCGCCAGTGGCGATGTTGCGCACTTTCCACTCCATCCAGTCAGAACCAGCAGTGGAGAGGCCGTAGGCCAGATACTGAGCATTTTCACTAATGGCGATGCCAGAGAGGGCAACCGTGCCGTCTTCTGAAAGGGTGTTGGGGTCGAGTAGGACAGTGGGCTCTGCGTCCAGGCTAGGGAGAGTGTAGAGGACGGATTGATTTTGCAGGCCGTCGTTTTTGGAGTAGAAGTAGCGAACCGGATGGTCAGCGCTGCCCTGATCGCCCTGCTTAAACGGCAAACCATAGCGCTCATAGTTCCACAGCTCAGTCAGGCGAGCGTTAAGGTGATCGCGCCCCGGCAGCTCATTCAAATAGCCAAAGGTCACCTTGTTCTGAGCCTCCACCCAAGCGACAGTCTCGTCTGAGTTGGGATCTTCAAGCCAGCGGTAGGGGTCAGCGACTTCGATGCCGTGATAGGTGTCAGTCTGATCGGCTTCGCGGGTGGTGGGGTAGTTGAGGGGCATGGCAGAGGGGGAGTAGAGCCTAATATACTAAACAGGATAATCGAAGCTAGAGCAGGCTAATCGATAGACTTGAGGACTTCTAGCTCTTGTCTGATGCGGTCGATACCTGCTTTGGTATCTTGCTGGTCGTAAGCGGCGCTGGCCTTCAGGAGACTGCGGACGGCTTTATTATTATCGCCAATGTTGGCGTAGGCCAGGCCCATATTGTGCCAGGCTTCGGCGCAGCCAGGCTCTTGCTCAACTACCTGAGCGAACTGTTCAATGGCACCGCGATAGTCGCCAGCTCTATAAGTGCCAACTGCGCCTACGAAAATAGTCAGGGCAGCGGCGGCCAGCGGAGTTGAGGGCTGATCGATAGCGGCGTTGGGGAAAGGAGCCTTGCTAATGGGCTGGCGGTAGGCGTTGACCATAGAGCCGATAGAAAATCCGGCGATGCCGAGAATAACCACAGCCCAGATTATGAAGTTGGGAGTTTCCATATTTTTTCCATATTTTATAGTTTGAGACGGCATCGCCAAAGGGCAGTGATCTGGTTGCTGACTGTAGCCTACCGTCTGATCTGACCCCTGGGAATGGGGCGGGGCGTCGGTGTAGCCTCTTCTAAGAATCGACCTCACCCACCCAGCCGGTTTTCCCAGCCGACATTCTTCTAAACAATTCCGTATGATAGAAGGCGTATTCTCACCAGACGCCCGGATGACTGCCCGACTGACTACCCCGCCCGCAGCACCTCAACCCACCGATGGCCAGACAGCGGCCAACTACACTGGTGAAAAGCTCACCTGGGACTGGCGCGGCTACGACATCAAATACGTAGTAGCAGGCGAAGGTCAGCCGATTGTGCTGCTGCATGGGTTTGGCGCTTCGATTGGTCACTGGCGTAAAAACATTCCGGCGCTGGCAGCGGCAGGCTACCGAGTCTATGCGATTGACCTGCTGGGCTTTGGCGATTCGGATAAGCCCGCGCTGGACTACAGTTTGGAATTTTGGGTGAAGCTACTGCACGACTTTTGGCTGGCAAAAGTGCGATCGCCCGCTATCTTCATCGGCAATTCTATTGGGGCATTAATGGCGCTGATGACGCTGGCCAACTACCCCGAAACAGCTTCTGGTGGCGTACTGCTCAACTGTGCAGGTAGCCTTAACCATCGCCCCGAAGACCTGCCCGGATCACTACGGATGGTGATGGGCGCTTTTAACAAGCTGGTCAGCAATCGTTTCACCGGACCGTTTTTATTCAACCGGGTGCGCACCAAAGGCCGAATTCGCGGCTCGCTCAAGCAGGTATATGGCAACCGCCAGGCGATTACCCCTGAGCTGGTTGATATTTTGCACGGCCCTGCCTGTCAGCCCGGCGCGCAGCAGGTGTTTGCCTCTGTTTTGTCCGCGCCACCCGGCCCCCGTCCGACTGAGCTATTGCCCAAGGTGACTCAGCCCCTGCTGGTGCTCTGGGGTGAAAAAGACCCTTGGACGCCGATTGCAGCAGCTGGGATCTATCAAGACTTAGCGGCTGACTCCGAGCGAGACGTAGACTTTCATGCTATTTCAGACACAGGTCACTGCCCTCACGATGAGCGACCTGAGATTGTAAATTCGCTGATTTTGTCCTGGCTAAAAAAGTCCGTGCCCATGCGGCCCTCTACTGAGCGACAAGCGCTATGACTCGGCTAGCTGAAGAATTCTTTGGGCGATCGCCTTCTCCACTGGCATCACCGACAGCCGATTACCGCGCTTCACCAGCAGCAGCTCTTCTGGACTAAAGGTCTCTCTAAGCTGCTCTAGCGAAATGTAGTGGTCAAAGGTACGGTCATACGCAACGGTAATCGTGTGCCAGCGTGGGGCGTCGGGAGTAGATCTAGGATCGTAATACTTGTGACCCACCTCAAACTGAGTTGGGTCTACGACATTGGCCGCGTGAATGGTCATCAGCCCCGCAATCCCCGGCGGCTTGGTATTGGAATGATAAAAAAAGGCGACATCGCCAACCGCCATCGACTTAAGAAAATTTCGAGCCTGATAGTTGCGCACCCCATCCCAAATCTCGGTGCGATCGCGCGCCAAATCCTCAATGCCATAGACATCCGGTTCAGACTTCATCAGCCAGTAGTTCATGTTTTGTTCTGTAAAAGTCTGCTGCCAGCGATAGATCTAAGATTAAGTGTCTGTGGCACCGTCAGCCTAGCTTGTCGGCCTGCCTCAGGTCGGTAGCTCAAGACTAGCTCCACCGGCTCCGGTGGCAAATAAGTCAGCCGCTCCGCCCACTCAATAGCGACAATACCCGGCTCTACCTCCACACCTTCCCAGTAGGTTTCTAAATACAGCGCCTCTGCCTCTGCCGCAGACAGACGGTACAAATCTATATGGTAGAGCGGCAGTCTACCGCCAAGTCTACCGCCAGTGTATTCATTGATTAGGGTAAACGTCGGGCTATCAATTTCAGCGATTCCTAAGCCAGCGCCTAACCCCTGTACCAGCGTTGTCTTCCCGCTACCCAAGTCGCCCTTTAAAAGCAGTACGCTGCCCGCCGGTAGCTGCTCACCAAGCGCATAACCCAAGGCTTGAGTGGCTTGCGCGTTTGGCAGGTCAATGACTCGCTCGTTCAGTTGCCTCATAGGGTTTGTGCTATCTGTATATCTACACTATCGTCTAAATCATGATTATCACCGTTGCCAGCTTTAAAGGCGGCGTCGGCAAAACGACGACTGCCATCCACCTTGCGGCCTTTTTACAAGGGCAGGCAGAAACGCTGCTGGTAGACGCTGATCCTAATCGGTCGGCTTTAAGCTGGGCCAGTCGGGGAGAGCTGCCTTTTCTGGTAATGGATGAGTGGGAAGCCGGGCAAAATATCAACCCTAGCGGCAATGTGGTAATCGACACCCAGGCGCGGCCTACTCCAGAGGATCTCTCCGCCCTAGCCGAAACCTGCGATTTGCTGGTACTCCCCACTACCCCAGATATTCTTGCACTCGATGCGCTAATACTGACGATTGAATACCTCAAAGCGATTAGCACTAGGCACTACCGAATTTTGATCACCTCGATTCCGCCTAAGCCAAGTAGAGCAGGAGAAGAGGTTAAAGCGCTCTTACAAGAAGCTAACTTACCCGTCTTTGAGCAAGGCGTCCGGCGGTTTGCTGCCTTTCAAAAGGCAGCGCTAAAAGGGATGCCGGTTTATTCAGTCAAAGATCCTCGCGCTGAAGCTAGCTGGCAAGATTATGAAAAGGTCGGTGAAGAAATTTTGTCGATTATGGCAGGGCGGGCACTGACGCTAGATGCTGAAGAACTAGAAGAAAAAGACTTTTTCTAAGACTTACCAAAAGATACCAGTAGCAATGAGCTGATGAAACCATACGCGGCTTGCTCTATGGATTTTATTCGTCGCTGCCAACTTGGACATACCAGCTAGCATAGGGGGTATTTTTCACCGAGTAGCGACTGTAGTCGGGTGCGCCATCCTTCCACCACACTGGCCCCCTTTCGCCAAGCGCCACTTTTGCCTGATTGACCTGCTGGCGCGCTGTTGTTAGGGCCGCTGAGTCGTTCTTTTGCTTGGCCTGTTTTATTTCTCGCCTAGCATTCATTAACTGATGAACCCAGTGCTGTTTAGTCTCGTCGTCTAGCGCCGGGTTTGTGCAGCGCCACAGCTTGCCTTTCACAATAAAGTAACGGTTGTCTGGCGTGGTCGGATAGTTCACACAAATTGGGAGAATTTGCTAATGCCCCTTGCCTGCTGTAGTGCTGAAGACGGCTAGGGGCAGCGTGCTGGGTTGGTAAGTTTAGTCTTGCGGGGCGCGGATGACTGATTCAAACTCTATTTTGCGGTGGGTGCCGCTGCAAAAGGGCTGAGTGGTAGATGCGCCGCACCGACACAGGGCAACTGCCTCCTTTTCAATTGTAAAATCGTTGCCTTCTGCGTCTGTCAGAGTGAAGGGGCCTTTTACCAGGTAAGGGCCGCTGTCTTTGATGGTGATTTGAGTGCTGTCAGCCATAGATTCCTCTCAAGTAATTTTGGCAATTTGCAGTTTGCAAAACCGCCTAGATATTAGCATATGGAGTTATTGAGACAGCAGTGGTCGCTATTGAGACAGCAGGCTGTGCTATCTCTCTCTTCTGATTGAGCAAGTTATTTCCTGTGAAGGAAGAAGCGTGATGGGCGATCGCAGTAATCTTAATTAATAAGTGAGACAAACAAGCCAGCAATACTGATTTTTTGAAAAGAGGCACAGCCTGTTAGGGCAAGCCCCTCTACGGCTTTGCGATCGCTGTGGCTCTTACCCGTTAAGCCATAAATGATTAGGCTACAGGCGTTTGTTTCAAGAGCTATATAGACAATCTTAGGAGATTATGACTACCCAACCTATGCAAACCACTAAAGTGACTGTCAATGCTAACGAAGCCAACACTGGCAAAATGGGCCAAAAGCTATTAGTTAGCGGCGATATGATCGCCCTGCGCCTTTGGGATGAACAGCCCGGTGATGGCGAAGGCAAATCTATTCATACCCGTGACTACGAGACAGTTGGCTATGTGATTGAAGGCCGCGCAGAGCTTACCTATCGGAAAAAACCATCGTGCTAGAGCGCGTCTCCTGGGTGGTGCCTCAAGGAGCCGAGCATTCCTATCGTATTTTAGAGCCCTTTCGCGCTGTAGAAGCGACTCATCCCCCCGCTAGAGGTTACCGCGACGGCAAGTAGATTTTGCTCTCTCCTACTGCCTTATTGTCTCTTTAGAGGAACCTTATGACACTGCTATCAAGAAAAGAACTACAGTCGCTTTTGACCAGCCAAAAGTCGCCTTGTGTCTCTATTTATCTGCCGACTCACGAAGCGGGTAGAGAAATTCGTCAAGACCCCATTCGCCTCAAAAATCAGCTAGCTCGGGCCGAGAAACTCTTAGGTCAGGCGGGTATGGGCACGACAGAAGGCCAGCAACTGCTCAAGCCTGCCGCTGATCTGTTGGAAAACCGAGACTTTTGGCAGCATCAAGACAGTGGATTGGCGCTGTTTATCACATCAGAACAATTGCGCTATTATCGCGTACCGCTAGAGCTGGAAACGATGACAGTAGTAGGCGATCAGTTTCAGGTGAAGCCGTTACTACCGCTGGTTACCGACGACGGGCAGTTTTATGTGCTTGCGGCGAGTCAGAACAAGGTGGCGCTGTATCACGCGACTCGTCACAGTGTGCAAGCTGTAGATCTAGGTGATACGCCTCTGAGTGAGGCTGTGGCTCTGCGCTATGACGACCCAGAAGAGTCTTTACAAGGGCACAGCAGCAATCGCGGTGGTGGCCAAACCACGTTTCACGGACAAGGCGGCGGTAAGGACTCTGAAAATTCCGATATTCTCAGGTTCTTTCATCTGGTAAGTGATGGCGTCGAAGACGTACTGGCCGGGCAGAGTGTGCCGCTAGTATTTATGGGGGTAGACTTTCTATTCCCGATATATAAAGAGGCCAATAAGTATCCTCATTTGATGGATGAGGCGATCGCCTTTCAACCCGATCAGCTCAGCCCCAAAGAAATACGCGATCGCGCTCTAAAAGCCGTAGAACCCCAATTCACGGCCAGCCGCAAAGCCGTAGTTGAACAGTACGGCAGCTTAAAAAATAACAATCAAGCAACCGCTGAGCTAGAAACCATTTTGCCTGCTGCTCACGACGGGCAGGTAGATACGTTGCTCATTGCCGCAGATGCTCAGCAGTGGGGCAGTTTTGATGCTAAGGCGCGCAAAGCAACCCTACACGACGAGAAGACGATCAAAAGTCAAGATCTCCTCAATATGGCCGCTGTTTTGTCGCTGTTTACCGATGCTAAGGTATATGTTGTCAACCGCGATGAAGTGCCCGAAAAAGCCGACGCTGCGGCTACGTTGCGTTATCCTATTTTGGCCCCCGAGCTAGTTGGCGCGTAGGCCAAGGCAAGACATCCTAAGTGCTTATGTGCATAAGTGCTTATTTACAAAGGACACTCCTGCGAAAGCAAGTAGTGTCCTTTATGATTGAGGAGGGTGCTGATTTGTCTGAGTGGCGCGGTTACCATCACCGACGACAATCTGACTGTTGGAGGCACTGCCGCCGATAGAGATGTAGCGATCGCCCTTACCCATCATCTGACCTGGCTCTACAGACGGTTTGCCCGGCCCAAGCCGATGCAAGTCTCGCACTAGCGACATCAGACCCAGCGTGTAGGCTGACTCGGTGGTAAGGTCGTGATAGTGCAAGCGGCTCAGCTCTTCTGGAATGCCACACTTCGCTACCCATAGCGGTATTACCGACTTCTCAACCATTTGAGCCATCTCCCACTCCCACGTCACATGGTGAGATTTCGCTGCACCGGGTGTAAGCAGCACTAGCACCGCATCAACCTGTCTGATAGCTGCCCGCAGTTGTTCTTTCCAAGCTTGCCCGCCCTGCATATTTTCAATATCTTGCCAGACCGTAAACTCGCTGCGGTTCAGTTCGGCGCGTAGCCGGGCAGCAGCGCTAGCACCATCAGCGCGGGCGTAAGATAGAAATACTTGAGTCATGAGAACCCCTGCTTTTGCTAACCGACTTATTTACCCTGCTCACCCCGCCGGGGCAGGTGCTGCCAATTGTAGCCAATCTGCCTCACAGCGGCCTACGGCTACCTCCAGATATTGCTAAGCAGTTCATCCCTGAGCAGTTGCGCCGTCTGCCCAACTCTGACTGGCATCTACAGCAGCTCTACAGCTTTTTACCCAGCTTGGGGGTCACTGTCTTGCAGGCTAACTACAGCCGGTATGTCGTCGATCTAAACCGGGCACTAAAGCCACCTTTGTTTGGTTCTTTTTGGTCGGCGGTGGTGCCCGAGCAGACGGCGTTTAAGCAGCCGCTCTACGCCCAAAAGCCTACTCCATCAGAAGTGCGATCGCGTATCGATCAGTTCTATACGCCCTACCACCATCAGCTAACAGCGCTACTCAACGAAAAAGTTGCCCAGTTTGGCAGAGTATACCTGCTAGATCTACACAGCTTTATGGGGCTGATTACCGACGATGTATGTCTAGGCAATGCCAATGGTAAGAGCTGCGCCGCTGCGCTGATCGACCAGGTGGCCCATAGCTTCGCTCAGCAGACGTATCAGGTTGTCAAAAACAAAGTCTTTACCGGCGGCTTTATCACTCGCCACTACGGTCAGCAGCCCAATGTCGAGGCGTTACAAATTGAGATTCGCTACCCTACCTATCTTCCCGACGATCAGCTAGAGGTTGATAAGATTCCGCAGTGGCAAGGGCCAAAATTTGAGCAAGCCCAGACTCAGCTCAAAAAAGTATTTGAGGCGATCACTCTCACCTGCCATTAAAACGCCTGCGAAGAAAAAATCTGCGACAGCGATCGCGCCTCAATCCATCCTCCTAGCAGACCGCTTAGCCCCCAAACAGCCATCCACCCTAGCGGCAGCTCGCTAGCCACATCCGAAAATTCCAGGCCAAGTGGCAATACTGTATGCGATAAAACAGCGGCTGCAATTAGGCTAACCACTGTAGCGATCGCCCCCGTCCAAATCCACTGTCTATACGGCGCAGTTTGTCCAGTCAAGGTCAAACACTGAATACTGCTGCGAATCGCCCCCGCCAACAAAAAGGCAGCAAGCAGCAGTGATAAAACAGTTATATCAGCCACCCAATTATTGTTTATTGGGTAGCTTGAGTCTAAATACGCTCCCAGCAGCATCGCAAACAAAAATAAAACAGTAAATGCCAAGTAGCCACCAATCACGGTTGCCAGCAGCCACTGCCAAGCTCTAGTCATATACCGCCGCAAAACTACCCACTGACTAATGCTTAACCATAGCGGACACAGCGCAGGCATCGCCACCGATGCAGTCAGCAGCGCTACCGCAGTCGCCGCTGCCCATTGAATGATAAACCTTTGACCAAGGGGCTGAGTCATGATCATAAACAGTGTCAGAGGTAAAGCAAAAGTCTGACGAACGGCTGTCGCCAAATGTGGCAACTTAAAAAGCATAGAGCAAAACCCCGAATGTGCTTTTTATTGCAGCCACTTCTAAGCAATCACTCTGAAGTAAAAAACAGCAACCCTATGCGGCATGAATTGTTCACCCAATTGTCATGATTCCCTGAAAAACGATTGGCACACTGAAGCAAAAGGTTGCCCACTAGCTGGTCGGATAATTGTACTATCAGCCGCCGCCGCTCTCAAAAAAATAACCGTTGCCAGCGTTGAGCGCAAACCCAAGCCAGCAACGGCCCTCGAATCTAACCAACCCAGTTCAAAGTAAGGTAAAACGTTATCCCACAATCGTAACCCTACGCCTACTGACATCAACCCAGATGATCCATCACTGAGAACATCGGCAAATACATCGCCACCAGAATCGAACCCACCATGCCCCCTAGCACTACGATCATAATCGGCTCCATAATGCTGGTCAGCGCCTTCACTGCCTGCTCCACTTCATCCTCATAAAAGTCCGCCACCTTCATCAGCATCTGATCGAGTTCACCCGTTTCTTCACCAATGCTAATCATCTGAATCGCCATCACCGGAAAGACCCCGTGCTCTTGCAAAGCGATACTAATCATCCCGCCCGACTGAATCTCCGTTTGCGCCGAATTAATCGCATTGGCAATCACCTGATTACCCGACGTATCGCGCACAATTTCTAGCGCCGTCAAAATTGGCACGCCTGAACGCGACAATGAACCAAAAGTCCGGCAAAACCTCGCTGTCGCTGACTTCTGCGCCAAATCACCAAACAGCGGCATCTTTAAGAAAAAGCCATCCATCGTCACCCGGCCCACAGGCGTCTTGTAGTACTGCTTATAGACAAATACCAATACAGCAATCGCAGCCATCAGCCCTAAGCTGAGATACCAGGTACGCAGCATCTTACTGATAGCCATCAGCGCCTGCGTAAACAGTGGCAACGGTGCACCCAAATCGTCAAAAATATCAGCAAAAATCGGCAGCAAAAATACCGTCATGCCAATAAAAATGGCAGTAGCCAAAAAGCCTACCGTCACTGGGTAAGCCATTGCCGACTTAATCTGGTTCTGCAACCGGTTGAGGTCTTCTAGCAGTTTTGCCAACCGGTTCAGTACTTCATCTAATACGCCGCCGACTTCACCTGCCTGCACCATACTCACATACAGGTTGTCAAAGCACTTCGGATGCTTTCGCATAGAGTCAGACAGGCTAGTACCCTGCTGCACATCCGCATTGATGCCCATTAGTGCTATCTTCAGCCGGGATTAGGACACTGATCGGCCAAAATGCCGATGCCGCGCACCAGCGCCACCCCCGAAGAGACCAGCGCCGCAAACTGACGAGAAAAGACTGCTTTATCCTTAACGGTCACCTTCGTCATCGAGGTTTTGATATCAGCCATGCTGAAGCTAAAGCCCACACTCTCCTTAATATCTTGAATGTGCATCCCCTTCTGTGACATCAGGTTACGCGCATCAGAGGGTGAAGCGGCTTCTACTTTCTGGCGGATGGCCTTACCAGTATTATTCCGGCCAATGGCAACGTAGGTAGGCATGGTTTCTCTCTTTTTTAGTGGCTGAAGTGTGAGTGTCTGAAAGGTTCTGAAAAGTGCGCAGTGACACGCCTAGCAGTCAAAAACTGTCAAAAAGCTGTCAAAAAGCTATAGCATCTGCTGCCTTGGCAGAAGTCCGGCTAGTTGTAGCTAATACCTGCGGCTACGCTCAGCCAGCGGAAGAGCCTGGTTGCTAGACCTGCGCTCAACGCTGCAAAATTACTGACGAGCGCCTGCCTTAGCACCCGCCTTAGTCGCCCCTGGTTTATCGCCAATCAGCCGCTGGAGCTCTTCAGGACGAGAAGTTTTAGCCATCGCCGAGTCAAAGCTAATCACGTTCTTTCTTATAGAGCTCAGCCAGCGCCATTTCTAAAGTCTGCATAGACAGCCTTCCTCCTGTCTGAATCGCGCCATAGATCTGAGCAGTCTTACCCTCGCGGATCATATTGGAGATACCCGGTGTGACCACCATAATTTCTTGTGCCATCACTCGGCCAAATTCACCGGGTTTAGGATTGGCCTTTAGAAACAAGCGTTTGGCTTAACACCGCCACCAGTGAGTTAGAAAGCTGCACTCTGATCTGCTGATGTTGGTCAGGCGGGAAACACATCTACAATTCTGTCTACAGTTTGCGCTGCTGAGCTGGTGTGTAAGGTGCCAAATACGAGATGCCCGGTCTCTGCCGCCGAAATTGCTAGCGAAATCGTTTCTAGGTCACGCATCTCACCAACTAGGATAACGTCCGGATCTTCTCGCAGCGCGCCTCTCAAGGCATTGGAAAAACTCTTGGTATCTTCTCCCACCTGTCGCTGGTGAATCAGGCTTTTAATGGGCTCATACACAAATTCAATCGGATCTTCTACCGTTAAGATGTGCTCTGCCCGGGTCAGATTGATGTTGTTGATCATCGAAGCTAGCGTGGTTGTTTTTCCCGAACCCGTAGGCCCAGTCACCAGTACTAATCCTCTGGGCTTTTCTGAGAGTTCGGTGACAATTGGCGGTAAGCACAGCACATCCATGCTCGGAATTTTAGAACTCAGCGCCCGCAAACAGGCTGCATAGGTGCCGCGGTCTTTGTACACGTTCACCCTGAAGCGAGCCAACCCCGCACTCCGTAAGAGCAATCGAGCTCCCAGGTCTGCTCCAAGATTTTTCGCTGCGAGTTGTTTAGCATGCTAAAAATTAGCCGCTGACACTGATCTGCTGTCATCGGTGGGTGGTCAGTAGCGGTCAGATGACCGCTGATGCGAATATAAGGCGGGAGGCCGGTAGACAGGTGCAGGTCAGAGCCGCCACGCTCAATAACTTCTTCCATTAAGTCTTCGATCATTAATTCCATGAGATATTTCCTCTAGTGGGTTGTTGATAGGTTGATAGGTTGGCGAGCCGTTGGCTGCTGTTAAAGATAAAAGCTGGCTAGCGTTGAAATAAGGTGAAAATTGTGAGCAGGTGGAGGTGTTGCGATCGCCCCCGAGGCTCTCGCGCTAGTCCTTATAGCGTGGTGTCAAACAGTAAGGGCAATCCATCCACTCGTGGTGCAGCTCAGCAGTACACTGTGTGCAGGAGAGGACGCTCTTACGCTTAGCCTTCAGCTCAGCTTCTAGCCCTTTATCGGTAAAGGTAACCCGCTCTACTTCTTCTAAGGTGGTGTGGCCCTCCTTAACCAGGTTTAAGCTGTAGGCCAGCAGCGTGTGCATTCCCTCTTCCACTGCGGCTTCTTTGATTTGCTCAGTGGGCGCACCGTTTGAAATCAGCTGCTGCAATCGCTCAGTCACGCGCATGACTTCATATACCCCAACCCGTCCCTTATAGCCGTTGCCCTGGCACCTGCTGCAAAGCTGACCTGACTCTCTGATTTGGGAAATCTGGTCATTAGGCGTCTGGTTAGCCTTATATAGCGTCATTTCGCAGTCGCCAGAGGCCGTCATGCCAAATCGAGCGAGCTCTTCTGAAGTCGGCTGGTACTCAACCCGGCAATCAGAACACACCCGGCGAACCAGCCGCTGAGCCAGCACGCCCAATCAAAGAGCTAGAAACCTGAAAGGGCTCAACGCCCATCTCTCCCAATCGAGACACCGCACCAGCTGCGTCGTTGGTGTGCAGCGTCGTCAAGACTAGATGCCCTGTTAAAGCGGCCTCAATCGCTGTTTTCGCCGTCTCAGGGTCGCGAGTTTCACCCACTAGAATCACATCTGGATCCTGCCTTAAGAAGGCTCTCAAAATCGAGGCAAAGTTCATCCCCTTCTCACGAATTACCTGCACCTGAGTAATGCCCGGCAGCGCATACTCAATGGGGTCTTCAGCTGTGCTGATATTCACGCCTGGATCGTTACGCTCAGAGAGGACAGAGTATAGCGTGGTGGTTTTACCAGAGCCAGTTGGCCCAGTCACCAGAATTAAGCCAAACGGCTTTTTGGCCATCTCTTGAACGATATGCAGCGTTTCGCTATCGGTGATGAGCTTGTCTAGCCCCAGCTGAGTTGATGAGTTATCTAGAATTCGCAGTACGACTTTCTCGCCGTAGCGACTAGGTAAAGTACTGACCCGAAAATCGACTTTGCGGTTTTGAAAGACTCGGCGAATTCTGCCGTCTTGAGGCATTCGACGCTCGGCAATATCTAGCTCAGAGATGATTTTGAAGCGCGCAGTTAACCGCCGGAATGATCTTTTTAGGCAGCGGTGGGAAAGCCTCTTGCAAAACGCCATCTTTGCGAAAGCGAATGCGCAGAAATTCCTCTTGAGGCTCCACATGGATATCTGAGACATCTTCCTGTAGAGCCTTCACTAATATTTTGTTGACTAGGGCGATCACCGGGGCCGCATCCGCATCTTGTAAGGCTGCATCGAGATCGGCATCTTCTTCAGTGACATCCTCCAGGCTGTTGCCATCAAGTTCTAAATCGTCTAAGTCACTTCTGACATCAACTGCTTTTTCAAGGTCGCGCTTTTTTTCCCTAGCAACTTGCTCGTCTAGGTACTTGGCCATCAGTCGCTGATAGTCATCGACTGTAATCACCATGCGCCGCAGCTTGATGGCTTTTGGCCGAAGAATGCGGTTTAAATCGTCTTGCGCCTCTAAATTTTCTGGATCGACCATCGCCACTAATACTGCCTGGTCTTCGGCTTCTCCCGTCTGAGAGAGCGGAATTAAGCGGTGCCGACGGCAGATATCGACTGGGATGAGATTGCCAATTAAACTGGTAACTTGAGCATCTGATATGTCTTCTACTTCAGGGTCGAGAGACTCAACGCCGTAGATAATTTTAAGCTCAAAAAGCTGCTGCTTTTTATACTGACGCAGTAGCTCCGGCGATAGCTGCTGCCCGGCTATCGTCTCCAAAACATCGGTGAGCGCGCGGCCTGATTTGCGGCTTTCAACCAGGGCTTGCTGCATCTGACTGCCGTCTACAAAGCCTGCCCGAATCAGCTGATTGCTAAAGGGCGAAAAGCTCTTTTGTAAGACGAGGGCCTTTCGCGTAGATGAGGAGTTTGTCATGGTCGATGCGAAAAAATCTCACACCAGTGTGCCCACAAAGCTCAAACCAATACCCAGACTCATTTTTAATTCGTGTTGGCTGCGGGCTGGTCTCCTTGGTCTCCTCGCTGGTAATTTGGCTGCATAGCGCTAGCAGGGCAATAACGCCGGGAGTAAAACCCGCTACGGAAAACCGCTCCTCAATTGCTGCTTCAGACCCTAATATAGACAGGGTAAATAGGCTCAGCTAGTATTTGTTTAGCCCGCACTTGTCTAAGCTCTGATGCTTCAGTGCTTGAGAGGGGAAGCAACGCATGGCAGTCACTGAATAGTCACTGACGCTGAGCTGCTGGGAGCGAAAAGTTTGAGTGGAGAGTTTGACAATATGATGGACGCAGATACGAACGATAATCAGCCGGGCACTAACCCAGACCCGGAGAATATTGAGGAACTTCGCGCCGAAGACGCCTCGACTGAGATTGACTTTGACCAGGCTTTTGAAACGGATGCTCAAGGAGTAGATGAAACCTCAGGGCAGCCATCAGAAGATATTTCGGCAGAAGATGCGTTTGCGGCTGAGGCTAGCGCTCGCGAGGATTTGCAGCGCCAGGTCAGCGAACTGCAAGCTCAGCTAGAAGATCGAACTGGGCAGTTTACTCGGCTGACTGCCGATTTTGATAATTTTCGTAAGCGCACCGCCAAAGAACGGGAAGAGCTAGAGGTCAAAGTTAAGTGCAATACCATCAGCGCCATGCTAGAGGTGGTAGACAATTTTGAGCGGGCTAGGTCGCAAATTAAGCCTCAAACTGAAGGTGAGATGGCGATTCATAAGAGCTATCAGGGGGTTTATAAGCAGCTAGTCGATGCCTTTAAGAAGCTAGGCGTATCGCCTATGCGCTCTGAAGGGCAAGAGTTTGACCCAAACTTGCATGAGGCGGTTATGAGAGAGCCGACTGACCAGCATCCGGAAGGAACTGTTATTGATGAGTTCGTGCGTGGGTATGTTTTAGGAGAGCGCGTTTTACGCCATGCCATGGTCAAAGTGGCCACGCCGCTAGATCCTTCTGCTGAACCCAGCGAATCCTTGATTCCAGGTTTATAGTCCGGCGATCGCAAGCTTGGGCCTAATGCTGGCCAATGGGGTCATGAAGGCTAGCACGGTGTAGCGCAATGACTTGAAGGATGGCGCTTTTGCATCTCTACAGTGGCTCAAAGCGACTGTCAGGAGCAAAGTTGGCGTGCTCGCAAACGACCTTCATGTGACATCGTCCGGACGAACTATGGGAAAAGTGATCGGCATCGACCTGGGAACGACAAATAGCTGCGTAGCTGTGCTCGAAGGCGGTAAGCCGGTGGTGATTCCTAATACAGAGGGTGGCCGCACTACGCCCAGCATTGTTGGTTTTGCTAAAAGCGGCGAACGGCTAGTCGGTCAGTTGGCCAAGCGGCAGGCTGTTACCAACGCTGAAAACACGGTTTACAGCATCAAGCGGTTTATCGGCAGGCGGTGGGACGACACTGAAACTGAGCAGTCGCGCGTTCCCTACAAATGCACGCGCGGCAAGGACGATACGGTCGATGTGGTGATTCGTGCTAAGAGCTTTACACCCCAAGAAATTTCGGCCATGACGCTGCAAAAGCTAAAGCATGATGCCGAGGCATATCTGAGTGAAACGGTGACTCAAGCGGTGATTACCGTCCCTGCTTATTTTACCGATGCGCAGCGGCAGGCGACTAAAGATGCGGGGACGATCGCTGGCTTAGAAGTGCTCAGAATTATTAATGAGCCGACCGCAGCAGCGCTCTCTTACGGCCTAGATAAACAGGATCAAGACCAGACGATTCTGGTGTTTGATCTGGGTGGCGGCACATTTGACGTTTCGATTTTGCAGCTAGGAGATGGCGTCTTTGAAGTTAAGGCGACCTCTGGCAATAACCAGCTAGGGGGAGATGATTTTGACAATTGCATTGTCACTTGGATGACAGCGGCCTTTGAACAGCAAGAAGGGGTAGACATTACCAATGATCGGATGGCGCTTCAGCGGATTCGAGAAGCGGCTGAGAAGGCCAAAGTTGAGCTTTCGACGATGGCTAAAACATCAATTAATTTGCCTTTTATTGCTGCTGATGAAACAGGCCCCAAACACTTAGAGATGGACTTGACGCGATCGCAGTTTGAAGAGCTAGCAGCGACCCTAATCCAAAACACATTAGACCCTGTGAAGCAAGCGCTTAAAGATTCCGAACTCACAGTCGCCGACATTGATCGTATTCTGCTAGTCGGTGGCTCGACTCGAATTCCTGCCGTGCAGACGGCCATCACCGATTTCTTTGAGGGCAAACCCCCCGATCGTTCGGTTAACCCAGACGAAGCCGTTGCCTTAGGAGCCTCTATTCAGGCAGGCGTACTTGGCGGTGAAATCAAAGACTTGCTCTTGCTCGATGTAACACCACTCTCCTTAGGCATCGAAACGCTAGGGGAAGTCTTTACCAAAATCATTGAGCGCAATACAACGATTCCTACCAGCAAGAGCCAAACGTTTTCAACGGCGGCTGATGGCCAGACGGTCGTAGAAGTCCATGCCCTTCAGGGTGAAAGAGCAATGGCTCGCGATAATAAAACCCTGGGACGGTTTGAACTCACCGGCATTCCCCCCGCTGCTAGAGGCATTCCACAAATCGAAGTCTCTTTTGAAATTAACGCCGACGGCATTCTACAGGTGTCGGCCAAAGACCGGGGAACCCATCGCGAACAAAGCATAGAAATTACCAATCGGGGCAGCTTAACCTCTGCTGAGATCGCTCAGATGCGGGAAGAAGCTGAAGCCTATGCTGGTGAAGATGAAAACCAAAAAGTTTTGGCAGAGCTGCAAAACCGGGCTGACTCCCTATTTTATAGCTATGAGTCAGCGCTGCGAGATAGTGCTGGCAGCCTGGCTGCGGAGCTAAAAGCCCAAGCCCAAGCCCAAGCCAATGCCCTTAAGAAAGCCGTCGCCGATAAAAATGCACGGCCCGCTGAGCTGACCCAGAAGTTAGAGGCTTTGCAGCAAACTGTCTTTAATATCAGCGCTGGCCTTTACCGTCAGGACAATAGCGAAGATAGCGACCCGAGTATGAGCGGTAAGTCTGCCCGCCCAGCGCAATCTGAAGAGGCAGCGTCGGGCAATAGCTCCGCAGCCTCTTCTGCATCTGTTCCGGTAGCACCTGTTCCGGTAGCTGCCGTTGTGACTGCGCGTCGCGCTGCCGAGGATGAGTTTGATGTTGACAGCACGGTCGCGGCTGATTATGAAGCTATTGAATAAAAGCTGACGGGCTTATTAGCGAATGGGCTATGTATAGCGATGGTGGCGGCTGTCGAAGCAGTAGGCGACGGTGCTATGTCATGAAAGTACGAAGTTGAGGCATAAAGTGGTCAACAAGCGTCCCTATGCATCAGGAGGTTTGCTATACAATGGGTCAATGCGTGTTGATTTGTGACCTGCTAGTTCTCTTTCTGATTGACGTTTTATGGCCCGTGATTACTACGAGACCCTGGGTGTCTCGCGCAATGCCGAGCAAGATGAAATTAAGCGTGCTTACCGCAAGTTAGCCCGCAAGTATCACCCGGACGTTAATAAAGACGAAGGTGCTGAAGAAACCTTTAAAGACGTTAGCCGGGCTTATGAAGTGCTCTCAGAACCAGAGATGCGGGCGCGCTACGACCGATTTGGCGAAGCGGGCGTAGGCGGTGCGGCAGCAGCAGGCGGCGGCTTTCAAGATTTTCAAGATATGGGCGGATTTGCCGATATTTTTGAGAGCTTTTTCAACGGATTTTCAGGGCAACCTGGGCAGCAGCGCCGCCAAGGGCCAATGCGCGGCGATGATTTGAGGCTTAACCTCAAGCTCGACTTTAAAGAAGCTGTATTTGGTGGCGAGAAAGAAATTAGAATCAGCCACTTAGAGACCTGCACAACCTGTTCTGGCTCTGGTGCGAAGCCCGGTACGCGGCCACGTACCTGCTCTACTTGTAATGGTGCAGGTCAGGTGCGACGCGCGACGCGCACCCCTTTTGGCATTTTTAACCAGGTTTCAGCCTGCCCGACCTGTAACGGTAGCGGTGAAGTTGTCGAAGATCGCTGCGAAACCTGTGGAGGTAGTGGTCAAAAGCAGACGGCAAAGAAGCTCAAAATCACAGTGCCTGCTGGCGTTGAAAATGGCACTCGGCTGCGGGTTTCGGGCGAAGGCGATGCCGGTAAGCGGAATGGCCCGGCTGGAGATCTTTACGTTTACTTGATGGTCAATGAGGATGCGAAGTTCAAACGAGATGGCATCAATATTCTTTCTGATCTAAATGTGAGCTATTTGCAGGCGATTTTGGGCTGTGAGCTAGATGTAGAAACGGTTGACGGTAAAGTCGCGATGCAGGTTCCGGCGGGGACTCAGCCAAATACGGTGCTGGCATTAGAGGGGCGTGGGGTGCCTCGCCTGGGTAATCCAGTCAGCAGAGGAAAACACCTGATTACGGTGAAAGTAGAGATTCCTATTCGGCTAAAGGCAGACGAGAAAGAGCTGCTGCATAAGCTAGCAGAGGTTCGCGGGGACTCTGTGGGAAAGAGTAGGAAAGAGGGCTTTTTGGGAGGATTGTTTAATGGATAGTGCGCTGTCTATTGAGCAGCTAGACCTGAGAGGAACGCCTTGTCCGCTGAACTTTGTGCGCACAAAGCTGAAGCTAGAGCAGATGGCTCCGGGTTCGCTGCTGGAAGTATGGCTAGATCCAGGTGAGCCGATTGAGCAGGTGCCCGATAGCCTGAAGATGGATGGCTACGGGGTTGAGGCGATCAATGACTGCAACGGGTATTTTGCGGTGCGGGTGCGCCGACCGGCAACCCTGTGAACCTGGTTGCTCGCGCTCAGCTTCCTCAGCCGTTACCTACAGATGACTTATGGATAGGCACGGTCACCGCTATTCAGGCTAATTACTATTCGGTGCAGCTAGATGCTTCGCTGGCGCTGGTGGCTGTGGCTGAGCAGCGATCGCTCGATCTCTCCTGCCAGCCTGCTTTACTGTGTATTCGTCGGGGTCTGCTAAAGAAGCTTAATCAGCAGATTATGGTAGGCGATCGCGTTGCCGTGGAAGAACCCGATTGGCAGGGGATGCGGGGGGCGATTACGATTATCTATCCGCGCCAAACCGCTCTAGACCGGCCACCAATCGCCAATGTGGATCAGATTTTATTGGTATTTGCGATCGCAGAACCGGCTCTTGATGCACATCAGCTCAGCCGGTTTTTAGTCAAAGCCGAATCAACTGGGCTGGCAACTACGCTGTGTCTGAACAAGCGAGATCTCGTTACCGACGATATTGCCGACCACTGGCATCAGCGACTAGCTAGTTGGGGCTACCAACCGCTGATGGTGAGCATTCGCAAAGACGCTGAGCTACAGGCTGATTTGATAGCCGAACTGCAAGACAAAATCACGGTGGTTGCTGGGCCATCAGGCGTTGGTAAATCTAGCTTGACTAATCGACTTGTGCCTCAGCAAGAGCTGCGGGTGAGCGCGGTCTCAGGTAGGTTAGGACGAGGTCGTCACACGACGCGCCATGTGGAGCTGTTTGAGCTGCCTATGGGTGGTTTTTTGGCAGATACACCTGGGTTCAATCAGCCAGATATTGTCAGCACGCCCGAAGCGCTGGGCGATTACTTTCCGGAGGTTCGGCAGCGGCGGGCTGTGGCGGCCTGTCAGTTTAGCAATTGCCTGCATCGCGATGAGCCAGGCTGCGCCGTGCGCGGCGATTGGGAGCGCTATGAATACTATTTAATGCTGTTGGCGGAAGTAATTCAGCAGCAGCAGCAGGTTTTGCAGCAGCGAGATGCGGAAGCGACTGAAAAAATCAAAATGGGAGAAGACGGTAAAGCCGTGCAAGAGCCCCGGTTATCAGCAAAAAAATATCGGCGAACCTCCCGTAAAACGCGCAATCAGGCTTTTCAGGAGCTTTGCGTAGATCTATCGGCGGTCGAAGACCTAGAAGATTTGGAAGACTTAGAAGATATCGGCAGATAAGCGCTAACTGCCGCAGTAGACAATCAAATCGATTTCAACATCACCAAACCCAGCTAGCGCCGTGACGCCAACGGTCGTTCGCCCTGGGTAGCGGCCTGCTGTAAAGTAGCTGGCGTAGATCCGATTGACTGTTTCGTAGTAGCGAAAATCGGTTACAAAAATTCGTGACATCACGACTTTTTCGAAGCTGGTGTCTGCATGGGCTAAAACCAGCTGCAAATTGGCCATGACTCGCTCGGTTTGCGCTTCAATGCTGCCTTTGACCACTTGCCCGCTGTCAGGGGCTTCGGCGAGCTGACCGGTTACAAATAAAAAATCGCCTGCCCGGACGGCGTGGGAGTAAGGGGCAACTGGCGGCAGTTGGCCCTCCGGAAGGTTGATAAATTCCAGCATATCTCAGGTTTTATGAACTAGCGATGCCAAGTGGTAACGCCACCTGGCTTGTCGATCAGCGTGATTCCTTGGGCCTTTAGCTGATCTCGGATACGGTCAGATTCGGCATAGTTTTTGGCTTTTTTAGCGGCGGTGCGCTCGGCTATCAGGGCTTGTATGTCGGTGTCGCTGATGTTGCTATCTGAGCTGTCTAAACTATTTGTCTTGGTCGCTTGCGCTTCTAGTCCTAAGACTTGGGCCAGCCGCACCAGGGTTTGCCACCGCTGCTGAAGCAGAAAGGGTTCAATATCGGCGCTGCCTTCATGAACGATAAGATTGCCCTGACGCTGGAGTTCTTTGGCGAGACCAAATAGGATGGCGATCGCCCCTGGCGTATTAAAGTCATCGTCCATGAAGGCTCTAAACTGCTGTACGGCTGTCTCATCTAGCGCCGGTTTTTCCTCAGCCCAGCCGAGCGTCTGGCCGTAGGACGGGCCAAAGCTTAACCCTTCGTTGAGTGTCGCCCAGCCGTTTTGAGCTGCTGCGATCGCCCCTGCCGTAAAATCTAGCGGCATCCGATACTGAGACTGCAATACAAACATGCGAACGGCCATTGGATCAGGGCCATCCGGCGCATCCAGCAGGCTGCGAATCGTCGTGAAATTGCCCAAAGATTTGGACATTTTAGTACCCCCCACGTTCACCATGCCATTGTGCATCCAGTAAGTGGCCAAAGGCTGACCCGTGGCAGCTTCAGACTGGGCAATTTCATTTTCGTGATGAGGAAACTGCAAGTCGGCTCCGCCAACGTGAATGTCAATGGTTTCACCAAGGCGATCGCGCACCATCGCCGAGCACTCAATATGCCAGCCCGGACGCCCCGATCCCCAAGGCGACTCCCAAGCAGGCTCATCTGGTTTCGCGGCTTTCCACAGCGCAAAGTCAAACGGATCATGCTTGACTGGCTGATCTTCATGAACGCGGCCACTAGCTCCGGCCTGCATATCTTCTAGCTTGCGGCCTGACAGCTTACCATAGCCTTTAAATTTACGCACCGAGTAATATACATCGCCCTGCGCTGCGTAGGCATAGCCTTTTTGCTCAAGCTCATGAATCAGTCGTTTGATGCCATCAATGGTGTGTGTAGCGTAGGTGTACTCATCGGCCTCTAGAACATTCAGCCGCGCCATATCTTCAAAGTAAGCGACCGTATAGGCCTTAGCGACTGCCTCCATTGAAGATTTTTCCTGGCGAGCACGATTGAGAATTTTATCGTCAATATCAGTGAAATTTTGGACGTAGCGCACCTTATAACCTCGCCAGGTGAGGTAGCGACGCACCGTGTCCCAGACAACATACGAGCGGGCGTGACCCAAATGGCAGTAGTCATAAACTGTCACCCCACAGCAGTACATTTTTACCTGATTGGGCAAGAGGGGATCAAAAGCTTCCTTCTGGCGAGAAAGCGTGTTGTAAATGGCTACGCTCATTAGAAATCGATAAAAATTAGGGACTCAAAGCCGCCGCCTTGAGCCCTCTCATAGTAAGTTGAAACCCGGCTGACCGGCTAACTTTTACGGCTACTTTTTGAGCCTCCGTGCTATGAAATCTTTTAATTGACGTAAACTTAGGCCCGCAACTCCCAACAGATGCGAGATAATTGAACCCTAAGAACCCCAAAGTCATTCACACCTGCCCATCACCAGTAGATTTCTATGACTGCTACGACGCCCGCCCCTAATCAGTCAGCGCTTCAGGCAATGGACGCTTCTAAGCATGGCCTGCCGGTGACTATCATCACCGGTTTTTTGGGCAGTGGAAAAACCACCCTGCTCAATCATATTCTGACCAACCAAGAAGGATTGAAGACGGCGGTACTGGTCAATGAATTTGGCGAAGTGGGGATCGATAACGAGCTGCTGATTACCACGGGCGATGACAATATGGTGGAGCTGAGCAACGGCTGCATTTGCTGCACTATTAATAATGACCTGCTAGAGGCGGTGTACAAAGTTTTAGAGCGCTCAGATAAAATTGACTATCTGGTCGTTGAGACCACCGGTCTAGCCGATCCGCTGCCGGTAGCGCTGACTTTTTTGGGTACTGAGCTGCGCGATTTAACTCGTCTAGATTCGATCGTGACCGTAGTTGATGCTGAAAATTACAGTCTAGATTTGTTTAATTCTCAAGCGGCATACAACCAGATTGCTTACGGCGACATCATTTTGCTGAATAAGATGGATGTCGTTGATGAGGCTGATGCTGACTTACTAGAGGTGAAGCTGCGCGATATCAAGCAAGACGCTCGAATTTTGCGAACTGATCACTCCCAAGTGCCGCTGCCGCTAATTCTCAGTGTGGGCCTGTTTGAGTCGGATAAGTACTTTGGCGAAGCAGCTGGTACTGCTGATGGCAGCGATCGCGCTACGCATGGCCATCAGCACGAAGATCCTGTTCACGCAGCGCATGGACACAGTCATGATCGATCAGCGCATGAGCATGACCACGACTCCGACGAGCACGCTAACGAGCACGCTGACTGCGATCACGACCACGGCCACTGTGAGCATGACCACGACCACAGCGCTCATTCTCACCTGGACATAGATGGATTCACGTCGGTTTCTTTTGACCGGGTGCAGCCGCTAGCAATTCGTAAGTTTCAGCATTTCCTAGACAATCAACTCCCGGCGTCAGTTTTTAGAGCAAAAGGCATTTTATGGTTTGATGAAAGCCCAAAACGTCATGTCTTTCATCTGAGCGGTAAGCGGTTTTCTTTAGAAAATGAAGAGTGGAACGGTCGCCCTAAGAAGAATCAGCTTGTGCTGATTGGCCAAAATTTGGACGAAAAAGCCTTGCGCGAACAGATTGAAAGCTGCTTTTGTATTGAGTCTGCTGACCGGGGCAAAGGATTTGGCCGGTAAGCGCTGATATTCTTTGGCATCAGTTAATCTAATCAAAGAAGAGAAAATTTATCTCCTATTGTGATGAATGGCCTGCTAGAGTAAAGAAGCGTTAAGCTGCTGCAATTAAGACTTGCTGTTTGCACTATGTCAGTCCGAAATTCTTTTCTCTGTGCCGTTCCTTCCCATTCTGGGCCTTCTCTTGCTAGGCCGGTGGTGTTTTGTGACTTTGATGGCCCAATTGTCGATGTCTCAGAGCGCTATTACCAGACTTATCGAACGGGGCTAGTGGCGATCGCGCAGCAGTATCGGCATCAGCTCGAATTAGCCTATCTTCAGCCTTTGAGCAAAGCGCAGTTTTGGCAGATGAAGCAAAATCGGATTGCTGATATTGAGATTGCCATGCGGTCAGGGTTACCGGCTGTGCTGTTTGACCCTTTCATGCAGCAGGTGGAAAGGCTTGTTAACCATCCGAGTTTGCTGCAATGGGATCAGATACAGCCGTCTGCTCAAGCTGCCCTTAACCATTTCAGACAGTCGGGCGTTCGCTTGGTGTTGGTAACGCTGCGTCATCCAAGGCAGGTTAAAGGCTTTTTGCAGGCTCAGGGGCTAACGCACTTAGTCGATGAGGTCTACGGCGCTTGGGACGTGGGAGCTGCTCATGCCAACCGAGTGGCGCAAAAGTGTGAGCTGCTCACCGAGGCGATCGCCCAGCAGCAGGCCCAAGGCCACCTCACTCACAATAGCTGGATGGTGGGTGATACAGAAGCGGATGTTTTGGCTGGTCAGTCGGCTGGTTTATCGACAGCGGCGATCGCCTGCGGTGTGCGTAGCGCCAGTTATTTGCAGCAGCTAAAGCCTACAGAACTCTACGGCTGCTTACTCACGGCGGCTCGCGGGGTTACAAAGGCAGCTATGCCCCAGGCAGCATAGATCTGGCTAACTGCAAGCAAAATTAGTCCAAACAGACGAAAACGACCCAGACAGAACTGAGCTAGTGGCCGGTGCTATTAGTGGCCGGTGCTATTAGTGGCTGATGCTAACAGTGCTCAGTCTTTGACCTTATATTTTTCCCACCAGCGTTTGAGCGGGTAGTAAAGAGCGGGTGCCCAAAGGCTGCTGAGAATAGCAGAGCTCAAAGCGACGCGCTGATGGTATTGCCAGATGGAGCCCAGACTATCGTGCGTCTGCTCGCCAAACAAATGCTGCGCGGTCAGCTGAAGCGCCATACAGGTTTCAGTAATAACAGCCAAACCAAAGACCACTAGCACGACCGAAATCAGATCTTCTGGCAAAAATCGACGCTGCTGTAGGCGAGCCGTTAAGACCCCAGCTAGAGTAAGCCCTAGCGCATGAGTCGGAAAGGGAGCCGTCAGGCTATCTTGCAGAAGGCCCAGCGTAATGCCAGCGATCGCCCCATCTAAAGGCGTGCGGCTAATACTCCAAACCACGACCCAAATCAGCAGCCAGTTGGGGCCAACGCCCAAAATATCCATACCCGGCAACCGAGTTGGCAAAATCAGCAGACAAAAAAACGCTGAGCCGATAGTGACTAACCAATTCCACAGCTGCTGACGAGAACCTGAGCGCCGGGATCGAAAGGAAGTCATAGCGTAGGGCCAGCAAGGGAGATGACCAGAAAAAATACTTGCAGAAGAGATCTTAGCGAAAAAATAATTAAGGAATAATTAAGGGCTGTCTTCAGTGACAATTTCGGCGGGAGCCGCATCTACATCTAGTTTGGGAATGTAGGGATGAATTGTCACCCACTCCAGATTGCTGACTGGCACCGAAAGCTGAATAACGGCCTCTGGTGCGGGGCTCGTCCCTAGAATCAATTGAAGCAATTCGCCCGATAGGAATGCCCTGCGGAAATAAGCGGCTAAAAGAAGAGGTGACAATCACATCGCCGGGCTTAACGTCCGGAATCTTCTCAAAAAATTGCATGGTTGCCTGGCTCCCCGCTCCCCCGCGAACGTAGCCAGTCGAACGGCTGCGGCTCACCTTTGCCCCAATCTGACTGGTCGGGTCGCTTAGCAGCAGCACTCGGGAAGTGTGCGGGGTAACCGTAGTCACTCGCCCCACCAATCCGCCTGGGCCAGTGGCAATATCGCCCACTTTAATATCGTCTTTGGTGCCTTTATTTAGCGTAATCTGCTGCCACCAATGGTCAGCGCTACGCCCAATGACAGCTGCTAGCGATGTGGTTTCTAGATCGCTGCCTTTTTCATAGTCGATCAGCTCGCGTAGCTTCTGGTTTTGGTTTTCTAGCTCTACAACGCGCTGCTGCAAATCGAGCACGTAAGCATTTTCTAACTTTTTAGCGCTGGAAGGTGCACCTGGAAAAGGCCGTGCTATGAGCTGATAGGTTTCGTAGATAAACGTGCCGTTGGTTTGCCGAATACCCCAAGCAGTCCCCACAGCCAGACAGATAAGTCCGGCTTTGAGGGCGTTTTTCTCCCACCATCGTCTTAAAGTAAACATTGAAGCAAATATATCAACTAATCTCTGAGCGCACTTCAGTGAATATGCCAGTTAGCCCATCCCAAACAGTCAGGCTTAGCCGGTCGATTTGATGCCATGCGCGCATTCTTGAGAGAGAAGGGATGCTACCACCCCGCTTATTCTCTACGGTCGCTACTACTGAGCGCAATGCTACAGATCACGCGATCTCGCACTGAATACTCGCTCCATTTGACTGAAGTTTTCGAGCACGCGACCTGTCCCTAAAACCACACAGCTAAGTGGGTCAGCGGCCACATGCACGACGATTCCGGTCTCGTGTGAGATCAGAGTGTCGAGGCCCTTGAGCAAAGCGCCACCGCCCGCTAGCATAATTCCCCGGTCGATGATGTCGGCGGCCAGTTCTGGGGGCGTATTTTCTAGCGTGCGCTTGACGGCTTCGACAATTACCGAGAGCGGCTCGGCCATGCTTTCGCGGATTTCTGGGCTTTTGACGGTGACGGTTCTCGGTAGGCCAGAGAGCATATGTACCCCGCGCACTTCTAACGAAATTTCGTCGTCGTCTGGGCTGGGGTAGGCGGAGCTGATCTTGACTTTGATTTCTTCAGCGGTGCGATCGCCAATTTCTAGGTTATTCACCTTTTTCATGTACTGCTTGATTGCGTCCGTGAGTTCATCGCCGGCCACCCGTACCGATTCGCTGAGTACGGTTCCCTGCAAACTGAGCACGGCAACTTCGGTGGTGCCGCCGCCAATATCGACGATCATGTTGCCAGTGGGTTCGTCAACGGGTAGGCCCGCGCCGATCGCCGCCGCGACCGGTTCATCGATCAGATAGACCATGCGGGCTCCGGCCTGTAGTGCCGCGTCCATAACTGCCCGGCGCTCGACGCCTGTAACCCCGCTCGGGATGCCGATGACAACGCGAGGTGATACCAGCGCCTTGTTTTCATGCACCCGACGAATGAAGTGTTTGAGCATCACTTCAGCGATGTCAAAATCGGCAATTACTCCATCTCTCAGCGGGCGAATGGCCCGAATGTTGCCAGGGGTGCGGCCTAGCATCTGTTTGGCCTCTTCGCCAACGGCCAAGGGCTTACCATCGGTTTCATCGATGGCGACCACGGAGGGCTCTTGCAAAACAATTCCCCGACCGGAAACGTAGACCAGGGTATTGGCTGTGCCCAGGTCGATACCCATGTCACGGGAGAGGGATAAGCGATTGAAGAAAGCCACAGGCTAAGGGTTCCTAAGAGATGTCGGTTAAAACTTATACGTTTGACGATTCGAATGAATTTTATTACGTTTCATATCAAGCCGTCTAGTTAATTTTGATCGGCGCTGCGCTCTCAGGCAGCGATCGCACTTAAATAGACTGTCAGAAATAAACTGGCAGGAACAAACTGTCAAGAATAAACTGGCAGGATTCAGCTTTCTGCCTAGTGAGCGCCTATGAGGATTACGCTGCCCCCAATTGTACAGAGGTGGGGGACAATTAATATAGGTGAATCAGACACTAAGTTAAGTTTAGGAATTTGAATTGTTATGAGCGTGAATGTAGTCACTTTGGTCGGACGGGTTGGACGGGATCCAGAAGTTCGATATTTTGAGTCGGGCAATGTGCTGGCAAAGTGCGGTCTGGCGGTTAATCGGCGATCGCGTAATAACGATCAGCCGGACTGGTTCAACCTAGAAATTTGGGGTAAGACAGCGGAAATTGCTGCCAACTACGTGCGTAAAGGTAGCTTAATTGGCGTAACCGGTTCTCTCAAGCTCGATAGCTGGCAGGATCGCAGCACTGGCGCATTGCGAACTAGCCCAATAATTCGCGTGACGCAGCTAGATCTGCTGGGATCAAAGCGAGATAACGAATCGCCGATGGGATACAACGACGACGAGTTTTAGAGGTGGCTTCGTATCAGTGCTTAATCAGTGCTTAATTTAGAGAACACTGCCTGAGAGCGCTGGCTCTTTTAAGGCGCTTTGCATCTGTCCGAGCCAGTCGATCAGATTTTCCACCTGTTTGTCTGGCTTGAGCACGCCTAACCCTCGGACGGTGACCTTGCCAGGAGCGTAAATAAAGCGCGATCGCAGATGAGCGGGCAATTTCTCTTGCAGCAGGTTCCAGGCCGGTTTTTCCATCGGCGTTTCCATGATGATATGCTGCGCGCCTTCCGGTTTGATGCGAGAAAAGCCCAGCGGCTTGGCAATTTGCTTGAGTTCTAGCACTTTGACAAGCTGCCCGACTGCCGGGGGCAAAGTGCCATAGCGATCATTGAGATCGGCAACGACTTCCATGAGCGATCGCTTCGTCTCAGCGGCGACTAATGCCCGGTAGGTGCTCATCTTTTGGTCAAGATCAACGATGTATTCGGCAGGAATAAACGCCGTTACCTTTAGGTCTACCTGCGTTTCGTCCACCTGCGGAATTTCTTGACCGCGAATTTCAGCGATGGATTCTTCAAGCATGTCCATATAGAGATCAAAGCCAATGGTTTCTAGCTGGCCAGACTGCTGCGCGCCGAGCAGATTGCCGATGCCGCGAATTTCCATATCGCGCATGGCTAGCTGGTAGCCCGATCCGAGCTGGGTAAATTCTTGGATGGCTCGCAGCCGTTTGCGGGCTTTATCTGAGAGCTGGTTTTGCTTGGGAAACAGCAGCCAGGCATGAGCCTGAATGCCCGATCTGCCGACTCGCCCGCGCAGCTGATAGAGCTGTGAAAGGCCAAAGCGGTGGGCATCTTCAATGATGATGGTGTTGACTCTAGGAATATCTAACCCGGATTCAATAATGGTGGTGCAGACCATTAGGTCAGCGTTGCCGCTGCTAAACGTCAGCATGGTGGCTTCGAGTTCGCCTTCGGGCATCTGGCCGTGAGCGATCGCCAGCTTGATCCCCGGTACTGCCTCCCGAACGCGCCCGGCCACTTCTTCAATACCGTCTACCCGAGGCACCACGTAAAAAATTTGCCCGCCCCGGTCTAGCTCTTGGCGGATGGCAGTTCGCACCTTTTCGGGATCGTAGGGCGAGAGGTGAGTTTTGATCGGGCGGCGAGAGGGCGGCGGCGTGGTGATCAGGCTCATCTCGCGAACACCGGAGAGTGCCATATATAAGGTGCGCGGGATCGGTGTCGCGCTGAGGGTAAGCACGTCTACTTGAGCCTTCATCGCTTTGATCTTTTCTTTTTGGTTGACGCCAAAGCGCTGTTCTTCGTCTACCACGAGCAGCCCTAAGTCTTTGAATTTAACGGTTTTGCCTAAGAGCTGGTGCGTACCGACGACGACATCAAGTTCGCCGGAGATCAGCCGCTGCAAAATGTCTTTGCGTTCGCTGGCACTGCGAAAGCGGTTGAGCAGTCCGATCTGAATCGGGTAGGGGGCGAAGCGTTCTTTGAGCGTGTGATAGTGCTGCTGGGTCAAAATAGTCGTAGGCGCTAACAACGCGACCTGCTTTCCGGCAATGACTGCTTTGAAAATGGCTCGCAGCGCTACTTCAGTTTTACCAAAACCCACGTCGCCGCAGACCAGGCGATCCATCGGGCGATCGCTCTCCATATCGCGCTTCACATCTTGCGTGGCCTTAAGCTGATCTGGCGTCGGGCTGTAGGGAAAAGAATCTTCTAGCTCCTGCTGCCAGGGCATGTCTTCTGGGTAGGTAAAGCCCTGCATCTGGGCGCGCTTAGCATAGAGCTTGAGCAGATCGACCGCCACTTTTTGAATGGCTTTGCGAGCTTTGCCCTTGGTCTTCTCCCAGGTTTTGCCCGTCATCTTGTTGAGCTGAGGCCGCTGGTCTACCGCCGTGCGATAGCGAGAAAGCGCCGCCATCTGGTCTACGGCTACTCGCAGCAGACCGTCAGCGTATTGAATGACTAAGTATTCACGGGTTTCACTATCGACTGTGAGGCTATCGAGCCGGAGAAACTGCCCAATACCGTGATTGCGATGAACCACATAGTCTTTGGGCCGCAGCTTATTGGGGTCAACTTGCTTAGAGGCGGCACGGCGGCGCTTGCGAACGTAGCTGGGTGTAGCTAGGGTGTGCTGACCAAAAAATTCGCGATCTGTAACTACGACGATGCGAAAGGTCGGCAGAATGAAGCCTTCGAGTTCGGCCAGGCCCGAATATTTCACGGCTACCGGAATTCGCTGATTTTGCAGCTTGTCAATCGCTGGATAGTCTTTGGGGTTGGGAATGAACTGGGCCGGGCAGTCGTGCTCTTGCAGCAGGGCGACTGAGCGAGAGGGCTGGGCAGAGATTAGCCAGGGGGAGAATTTGCGATCGCGCTCCGCCCGCAGCAAATCAGCCAGTTTGCCAAACTGATGGGGAATCGTCGGGATCGGTCGGCTCGCCAGGTTAAGGCCAACGCCTGCTTCGGCAATTTCTGAGAGTTCGAGCCGCTGAAACAGGCTGAGTTCTTCAAGGGCGGCAGCAAACGGCCTGTGAATTTTTGGCAGGCCCGCAGCGGGTAGCTCGATATCGTCGCTGGCTTGAAGCGCGGCCTGAGTCTCTGCCCAGCGATCTTCAACGGTTTCTAGCCAGCGGTCGGCGTGAGCGCGGCACTGCTCAGGTTCATCTAAGGCAATTAGCGTATTTTCGGGCAGATAGTCGAGCAGCGAAGCAGGCTGGTCAAAGGCCAAGCCCAAAAATCGCCGGATGCCTTCTACTTGGGTGCTGGTTTGGGCGCTGGTGTCAAAGCTTTCTTGCTCTTCAGCAGGCAGCAGATCTGCCAATAGTCCTTTCTTGGCTAAGACTTCTGAAATAATCGGGCTGTAGTCGGTGGTCGTGAGCAGTAGGGTGTCGATCCGGTCGAGCGATCGCTGATTGGCCGGGTCAAATTCTCTCAGGCGCTCTAGCTCATCGCCAAATAGCTCTAGTCTGACCGGCAGCTCAGCCGCCACTGGAAACACGTCTACAATGTCACCGCGCTGGCTCCACTGCCCCTCGGTTTCAACCGTAGCGACCTTCTCATAGCCCAGCTTAGCCAGACTCAGGCCCAACTCCTTCAGGTTCAGATCCATACCCAGATTGATTTCCAGGCAGTAGGGGCGAAATACCTCTACAGGCGGCAGGTGTGGCTGCAATGCCCGCTCAGTCGCGACGATCGCCATTGAGCCCAGATGCTTAGAGCCCGGCGGCAAATGGTCAGCCTGAGCCTTGCCGTTAATGAGATCGGATAAGACCTGAAGCTGTCCCCAAATCAGCTCTGACTCGGGATTAAAGGCATCGTATGGGGAGGACTCTGAGGTCGGGTAAAACGACACGGTGGCCCATCCCATTGCTTCTAGCTGAGCGGCCCAGCGACCGGCCTCTTCTAGCGTGGCAGCGATCGCTAATAAAGGCCGCTGCTGAGATTGAGCCAGCGCCGACGCGACCAGTCCCTTCGGCAATCTCGGTACGCCGCTGAGCTGCAACACCTGCTGCTGCTCTAGCTTGGTGACCAGTTCTTTGCCCAGGGCTGTGCGTGCAATCGCACGAGTAATCGAAGAAAACGCCATGAAGTCTTAAAGCGCGAAACGACCCAAAATAGCAGGTATCTATTGTAAAGTTATCTGCTCTAAAAGACATCGCTTCTTTTGAGGGGCCAGCCGCACTTGCCGCTGCTATCGCGCTGACACTTTGAGCGATGCTGGCTGACTGGGATCACCCTCTATTTTTACGCCGCGACCGTTGGCATCGAGATGACGCACAATTTTATAGATATTTTCAATTTTGTCTGAAGACGTTATTTTGTCAGCAATTTCAGACAGAGACAGCGGCGCTTCGGCACTGCTTAGCAAGTCTTTGACCTGATTTTGCAGATCGAGCACATCAGCTGCGGCCTTTTTGCCCGCTTCTACACCCGGCTGATGATAGGCATTGATATTCACCAGAGAGGCGTAGAAACCGACTGCTCGCTCGTAGAGCGCAATCAGCGCACCGACCATCTGAGGCGTCACTTCGGGCATGGTGATAGTGATGGAGTCGCGATGGTTTTCGTAGAGGGCTTGGCGGGTGCCCTGCAATAACCCAAAGAGATAATCACCGCTAGTGGCACCGGGCTCCACCTCCACCGACTCTCCCTCGCGGTCTTGCAGCACTTCAATCAAGGTGACAAAGAAACTGGCCACCCCCTCGCGCAGCTGCTGAACGTAGGCATGCTGGTCGGTAGAGCCTTTGTTGCCATAGACGGCAATGCCCTGGTAAACCATATTGCCGTCTAGGTCGGTTTCTTTGCCGAGCGACTCCATCACCAACTGCTGCAAGTAGCGGCTAAAGAGCAACAGGCTGTCTTTGTAAGGAAGCACCACCATGTCCTTTTCGCCTTTACCGTTACCGGCAAAGTACCAGGCAAGGGCTAAGAGCGCCGCCGGATTTGTTTTGCAGGTCAGCCACGCGGGTAGCGTCATCCATTTCTTTTGCCCCGCCGAGCATGGCGTGAATGTCAATGCCCTGCAGCGCAGCGGGCAGCAGACCTACTGCCGATAGTTCAGAGGTTCGCCCACCCACCCAGTCGCGCATGGGAAAGCTAGCCAACCAGCCTTCGTGAGGTGGCAATTTTGTCCAGCTTGCTGCCCTCTCCAGTGACAGCAACAGCCTGTTTAGCGAAGTTTAGCCCCGCTGCTTCTAAGGCTGCTTTGCTCTCGACCATGCCGTTGCGGGTTTCGGGAGTGCCGCCAGATTTAGAGATGACAGAACACAGCGTGCTTTTGAGGCGGTGCCAATTTCCGCAAGGTATGGTCAATCCCCACCGGGTCGGTGTTGTCAATAAAGTGAATATCAATGTCTGGATGAGCGTTGGTCAGCGCCTTAGAGACAAACTGAGGCCCCAGCGCCGAGCCGCCGATGCCCACTGAGAGAATGTCGGTAAAGCGGCTTTCTCCGGGTGGCGTAATCTCCCCAGCCGCGCACCTTCTGAGCAAACGCTTTGACGGCGCTGAGGGTTTGTGTATGTCCTGCTTCAGCGCTTCAGAAGGGGCCAAATCAGGGTTTCGCAGCCAGTAGTGGCCCACCATGCGGTTCTCATCGGGGTTGGCGATCGCCCCGTCTTCCAAGTCTGCCATCGCCTCAAACGCCTGCTCAAATCGGGGTGTGAGCTGTTCGACAAACGCCTCATCAAAGCTCATCCGGCTGACATCGACATAGATGCCCAGCCCTTCGTGGTAATAGAGCCAGTCCTGATAGCGCTGCCAGAGTGCCGCCTCGTCCATGATTATTCTCTCAGTGATGTGTGGGTGTATTTGTACAGCTGTATTTATAGGTGCAATTCAACCTAGCAGCCGTTGTCTAAGCTACGGCTGCTGATCGGTCAGGGAAATTAACATTCATTCAGTTCTATCACCCTTCGCATCTCCTGTCGGTAAGATATAGAAAGGGATCAGTCCCTGAGATTAAGAAAGACTGAATAATTACTGCTGCTTTATGGATATCGCCCATCTAAATCTTGCCAATCTAGAAGGCTGGTTAGACAATGCCGCTTTTGCCGTTCTGTTTGCCACTATGTTGGCCTACTGGGCTGGGCTAGCGTTTTCAGAGGTTAGGCTGCTGCCGGTAATTGGCGGAGCGGGTATGGCAATTGGCAACCTCTTTCTGGCGGCCTTACTCACTGCTCGTTGGATAGAGGGTGGCTACTTCCCGCTTAGCAATCTATACGAATCCTTATTCTTCATTGCTTGGGGCATCACCGCCATGCACTTTGTGGCTGAGCGCATGAGCGGTAGCCGCTGGGTGGGCGCAGTGACTTCTCCGGTGGCGATGGGCATTACTGCCTTTGCCGCCCTGACCTTGCCCGCTACGATGCAGGTCTCTGAGCCGCTAGTGCCCGCTCTCAAGTCTAACTGGCTGATGATGCACGTGAGCGTAATGCTGCTCAGCTACTCGGCGCTGATGGTGGGATCGCTGATTGCGATCGCCTTTCTTATCATCACCCGAGGGCAGTCTGTCGAACTCAAAGGCAGCTCAGTGGGCACCGGCGGATTCCGCGATAGAAAGTACGCTTTAAAACGGGCCGACTCCGTCTTAGCAGTAAAACTGTCCGCTGACCAGTTAAGTCTCTCTAGCGGCGGCACAGCCGTACTCGAAAGAACTCAATCTGCTGCTGTGACCAATGCCCTCTCGCCCCAGCGCTTAACCTTAGCTGACACCTTAGACAACATCAGCTATCGCATGATTGGCCTGGGTTTTCCGCTGTTGACTATTGGCATCATCGCAGGCGCAGTTTGGGCCAACGAAGCTTGGGGATCTTACTGGAGTTGGGATCCGAAAGAAACCTGGGCGCTGATTACCTGGCTAGTTTTCGCCGCCTATCTACATGCTCGCATTACAAAAGGATGGCAGGGCAGAAGACCCGCCCTCTTAGCCGCTTCCGGATTTGTCGTAGTGTGGATTTGCTACCTGGGCGTCAACCTTCTAGGTAAAGGGCTCCACAGCTATGGCTGGTTCTTTTAGGCAAAAGTTAGCCTAACCCTCTTGCTCTCTAGCCGACGTTAGTAAACTAGCCGACGTTAGCAAATAAGGTGGCCAGCGGCTGGGAGGCCGCGCTCTCGCTCGTGACAATTTCTACTACCTTATTTTTGGCGGCTGGCTGGCTCAGAGACTCCACGCACACCTGCGCCACTTTCTGCCGGGGAATGCTCCCTTCAAACAGCGTATCTGCTGACGACATGACAATGGCTTGGTCATTATCCTCTTCTCTCAAACCGCCTGGACGAACGATAGTATAGGCAATGTCGCTGCTCTTTAGGTAGTCTTCGGCCTGCTTTTTCCAATAGAGCACGCCCCAAAACAAATTAAGCGGGTGAAATAGCTTAGAGACACAGAGCGAAGAAACCATCACAAACTGATCGACATCCGCCGCCTTAGCCGCGTCAATCAGATTTTTGGTGCCCTCGTAGTCAACCCTATAAGGCCCTGTCGGATCGAAGCTAGGCGCAGCACCTGTCGCGCTGATCAAAACCTGAGTGTCTGTCAGGGCACTGCTGAGACTTGCTGGCTCTAGCACATCGCCCACAACGGTCTCGATATTTGCTGGCAGCTCGGCGGCGGCCTTAGCTGGATCTCGAACTAATGCCCTAACGGTGATGCCCTGCTCAAGTAGCTGTCTGACAATCTTTTGACCCGTCTTACCGGTTGCCCCTGCGACTAATGCTCTCATGCGCTGCGTGTCCTTTGCTTCAAAGCTGAGGGCAGTATAGAAGGTTCCTTGCATTGATAAGCCCCTCTCTGTACGTATCCTTTGGGTATAGCCGCTGGGCACCTGCTGGGCATATCCGTAAATCAGCGAATGCGCCATCGTTTGGCAGTAGATATTGTGAATGTTAGGGTATATTTTGAATCCATTAAATCTGCTTTGTACGGATAAAATTAGAGCTTCCGTATGCCATAACATTTTTATCCCTGGAAGACTGCCAGTCTAAAATCAAGCAAAAACAGGCAGTTCGAGTGTGGCATACGCTACAGTTCGTTACCTATTCTCAAAAATAGACTGAAACCATCTTTTGACTTGCCCTTATGCAGATTCCTTCTAGCCCATCTTCCTCACAGCTAGGCTCCCAATTTCTTAAGGTGGGTGCTAGTCTGATTGAAGGTCAAAAAACTTCACACGCAGAATTTTCTTCGAAAGAGACATTGCACTTTCAAGGCAACTATATCGGCCACATGGAGATGTATGCGGATGCGGCGAGCGTTGCCAAGTATCTAGATGCTCATCAGGAGTGGTTTTATCGCTGTGCTAAGCCAATGACCGTAGAGTCGATTGGAGACAATGGCTATGGGTTGACGGTGGGCAAGTTTAAGAGCTTGAATCACGAGGTAGAACCCAAGATTGGTTTGCACCTGCTGCCTCACGATGAAGGCGTCTATCGCATTGAGACCATTCCTGTTCCTGGCTACGATCCGGTTGGCTACGATGTCGATTTTCGCGCTTCGATGACGCTGTGCGAAAGCGCTGCCGAAGCGCTGGAAGATTTACCAGAAGATTTGCTGATTGATAAGACAACTCATGTCGAATGGGAGCTAAACCTGTCTACTTGGGTAGAACTGCCACGATTTGTTCAGGTACTGCCCGATAATTTGATTAAAGCCTCGGGTGACAAGCTGCTTAACCAAATCGTCCGTCAGGTCTCTAAACGGCTGACCAGAAAGGTGCAGCAAGAATTTCACACGGCTCTGGGTCTGCCGGTTCCTTGCGAGAGCAAACGGCGCTTCTGGCAGCGTTAGAGTCACAGATTCTAGGCTCTACGTCTGAGATTCACAGTTTAAGGCTCTGCGAATCGATCAGTCGCCGCTAAGAGCGCGCTGGTGATTTCAGGCTCGGTAGCGGAGTGACCTGCGGCTGCGACTATCGCTAGCTCGGCTTCGGGCCAGGCGCGATGGAGCTCCCAGGCTGAGGTCATGGGGCAGACTACGTCGTATCGCCCTTGTACGATGACAGCTGGAATCTGACGAATGCGGTCTATGTTTTTTAGCAGCTGATCTGCTTCTGTAAAAAAGCCGCCGTTAACGAAGTAGTGACATTCAATTCGAGCGAAGGCTTCGGCAAAGTGATCGCTGCCAAAGCGCTCAATTAGGTCAGTATCGGGGATTAACTTGCTGGTGCTAGCTTCCCAAATCGACCAGGCGCGGGCGGCTATCTGACGAGTCTGGGCATCGGTGCTGGTTAGACGCTTGTAGTAAGCTGCGACTAAATCATCGCGTTCAGTGAGAGGAATAGGTGCTAGATAGCCTTCCCACGCATCTGGAAAGATGTAGCTCGCGCCAGACTGATAAAACCAGCGGATTTCTTTGGGTCGCAGCATGAAAATGCCCCGTAAGATCAGAGCGCTACAGCGATTGGGATGGGTTTGGGCATAGGCCAAGGCTAAGGTGCTGCCCCAGCTGCCGCCAAAGACGACCCACTGGGAAATAGAGAGATGCGATCGCAGCCGTTCAATATCAGCAACCAGATCCCACGTTGTGTTTTCAGTGAGTTCTGCGTGGGGTGTGCTACGCCCACAGCCTCTCTGGTCAAACAAAATAATGCGCCATCGGGCCGGGTCAAAAAACTGGCGATAGAGTGCAGTGATGCCACCACCGGGGCCACCGTGCAAAAAAACGACAGGCTTACCGGCTGGGTTACCTGCTTCTTCGTAGTACAGCGTATGCAGTGTTGAAACTGATAGCGTACCTTGGCGATAAGGTTGAATAGGGGGATATAGCTGGCGCATGAGGGAAGACAATGACTGCTGTCATTGTGACAGCAGATCTGACCGGTAGATAGTCTGCGCTGCGCTGGCGAATCTGATGAAATATACTGCACTCCAATACATTTGGGGTACGATTGCCCATTCGATCCGCTGCTCGGTTGGGACTTTTTGTAAGCTCTGCTGAAGAGCCCGCTTTAAGATCACTCTCCATTTGCCCGTCTTAGGGTCGCGCAGCGAGATAAAAGGGTTGGGTTTGAGCGGGCGACGGCTAACTGTGGGCATATCATGCACCCTAAACGTGTTTCATTAGGATACTCGGTATAAATTGACGCCAGTGTGACGACTGTAGTAGGTCATAGTGATGTCTATCACCAGTAGCTGGCCGTTTTGAGACTGCGCTTTTAGGTCACTACAAATTTTGGTACGGTTGCACTGGGGACACGAACGATTTGGGGGTCTATGACGGTAGAAGTTTGGCCAGGGCGATCGCACCCGCTAGGGGCAACCTGGTCGGCAAAGGGACTAATTTTGCGCTGTTTTCTGAAAACGCGACTGGGGTTATACTGTGCCTGTTCGATGCCGCAGGCCGCGAGACCCAAGTGCAGTTGCCTCAAGTCACCAACTACGTCTGGCACGGTTTTTTGCCCGGTGTTGGGCCAGGGCAGCACTATGGCTTTCGAGTAGAGGGGCCGTATCAGCCAGCGGCAGGCCATCGGTTTAATGCTCATAAACTGTTGATCGACCCCTATGCTAAGGCGATCGCTGGCGATATTTGCTTTGGGCCAGAGCTGTTTAGCTTTCCGATGGATCATTTTGGCGATCGCGATCGCGATCTAGACTTCTCACCGACCGACAGTGCGGCCTCCATGCCCAAGTCAGTGGTGATTGATCCGACCTTTGACTGGCAAGCAGACGCTCATCCTGATATCTCTTGGGATCAGACCATCATTTACGAAGTGCATGTGCGCGGCTTTACCCAGCAGCAGCCGAAGATTCCTGCAGAACTGCGAGGCACGTATGCAGGCATGGCGCATCCGGAGGCGATCGCCCATCTCAAACGCCTGGGCATTACAGCCGTAGAGCTACTGCCAGTTCACCACTACGACGTTCATCCGGGGCATCTGGTGAACACCGGTTTACATAACTATTGGGGCTACGATTCTCTCGGCTACTTTGCCCCCCACGCTGGTTACAGCTCAGCAGGCCACTGCGGTCAGCAGGTGCGCGAGTTTAAAGCAATGGTGAAAGCGCTGCATCAGGCAGGCATTGAAGTCATCTTAGACGTGGTCTATAACCATACGGGCGAAGGCAATCATCTGGGCCCAACGTTGTCTCTTAGAGGGATAGACAACGCTGCCTACTACCGCTTAGTTGAAACTGCGCCTCGCTATTACATGGACTTCACAGGCTGCGGCAATTCGCTCAACGTGCGTCATCCTCAAGTTCTCAAGCTAATCATGGACAGCCTGCGCTACTGGGTGCAAGAGATGCACGTAGACGGCTTCCGATTTGACCTGGCTTCGGCGCTAGCCCGCGAGCTATACGAAGTAGATCGGCTGTCGTCCTTTTTCGACATTATTCATCAAGATCCGGTGCTATCGACGACCAAACTCATCGCTGAGCCCTGGGATCTCGGTGAAGGCGGCTATCAGGTCGGCAACTTTCCGCTGCTGTGGTCTGAGTGGAATGGTAAATACCGAGACACCATTCGCGACTTTTGGCGAGGTGAGCACTGTAGCTTAGGAGACTTTGCGTTTCGGTTCACTGGTAGCTCTGATCTCTACCAAAATGACGGACGACTGCCCCATGCCAGCATTAACTTTATTACCGCTCACGACGGTTTTACCATCAACGACTTGGTGAGCTACAACGAAAAGCACAACGAAGCCAACGGTGAGGGCAACCGCGATGGCGAGAGCTATAACCGCTCCTGGAACTGTGGCGCAGAAGGGGAAAGCGATGATCCCGAGATCTTGGCGCTGAGGGCCCGGCAGCGCCGCAATTTGCTCACCACTCTGATGCTGTCGCAAGGGGTGCCTATGCTTCTAGGTGGCGATGAGATGGGCCGTACAACCCAAGGCAACAACAATACCTATTGTCAGGACAGTGAGCTGTCTTGGTTCGAGTGGGACTTGCAGCCTGATGACCAAGCGCTACTGACCTTTACCCGCCAGCTGATTTCTTTTCGCCGGGCTCATCCGGTCTTCAGCCGCCATCACTGGTTTTTTGGCCGTGAAATTCATGGGTCTGGCATCGTAGATATTGGCTGGTTTCACATCGACGGCAGCGCGATTGATGATGATGAGTGGCACGATAACGCTATCAAAGCCATCAGCATTTTTATTAACGGGGCAGAGATCCCCAACGTAGACAGCCGAGGACAGCGCATTTTCGATGACAGTTTCCTGCTGTTTTTTAATCCTTCGGCTGAGCCATTACCGTTTGCTGTGCCTACTTCGATTGAGAACCAGCAGTGGCAGATTTTGATAGATACCAAAGAACCCACTGGTTTTGTCGAAAAAGGCCAGGTCTATTGCCGGGAGCATACGGTGACGGTCGCAGCGCGATCGCTGATGGTGCTAAGCTGCGCTCACTGCTTCAGCCTGGCTGCTGTTAACGATCCCACTTATTGCGCTGAGTAAAAGTAGTCTAATTTAGCGCCTCCCAGTTAGCGCCCTATAGAACAATGTCTTGCTATCCTCATATCTATCAAGTGGTCAAACAGATTCCCTATGGAAAAGTGGCTACCTATGGCCAGGTAGCCGACTTAGCGGGGCTGATGGGCAAGCCTAGAGTAGTCGGCTATGCCCTTTATCGGGTGACTTCTGACAGTGATATCCCCTGGTATAGAGTCATCAACGCCAAAGGAGAAGTTTCCCGTTCTTCATTTAGAGACGGTACCGACGATCTGCAACAGCTATTGTTAGAAGCAGAAGGGATCGCGTTTAGGGGGAGAAAGCTGGACTTGAAGCAGCATAGATGGCACCCTGATTGGATAGAAATCGACCGGCACTGGCCAATTGACTGGCCAATTGACTGGCCAATTGACTGGCCAGCCGACTGGGGAGCACACGGCTAGGCCAGCTCAAAGCGGATAGCTTGAAACCGCCGCTGCTTGCTAAAACACCGCAGCCTAGCTCCTGTCGAGCCATCTGATCAGAGACTGAGATGTAGCTTAGACAGGCAGCTTAGACAGGCATCATCATGGAAGACTGGAGGGAGGTCTCTAGTTCGATAGTCAGCTCATCGGGCTCCGCGCTGTGCTGCAAGCTGGTTTGGATTTGCTGAGCGCCTTCTTGCTGGAGGTCTTCGATATAGCCGGGCTGAGCTTGAATGGCTTCGGTTTCGCTGTCAAACGGGCCAAAGTAATAAATGCAGTGGGGCTCTGCTGTGGTGATTCTTGACCCACCAAGGTGCAGAGAACAGGCTGAACAAGTTACCAAAAAAGTTTTTCATCACAGTAGTAGGGGATGTCTTTACAGATGGACGGGGGTTGCTAGCCAAACAAATATGACCTGTGGACTGGCCAGAGGGAACCCTTTAAATCGGACTGTCAGAGAGGCGATCGCCCCCTGTAGAAACTTTAGCTATACCTTTAGCTACATCAGGAAAAGGTAGAAATTTGGATGGTTGCTAGGCAAACCGCTGGGGAACCAGTGATACAGCTTGGCTGACAGCCACAATTCCTCAATGAATAGATTATTCAAGAATTTTATCTTAAAGCAAATGCTTAGCTATGAATGTTTGAACATAACAATTTCAGAGAGAATCCATAATTAAGCACTTGTATCTTTATACTTCGTTACTCGAAGAACTGGCAATCGTCAAAGCTGGTAATTTCTTTATCCAAGTTTGACGATAGATCTCATAGAGGGCCATGCCAGTTGCCACAGATGCGTTGAGGCTGGGGGTTTTACCTTGCAGCTCAATTGCAATTAGCGAATCACAAAGATTTTGCACAGACAGACTTAGACCGGCTCCCTCAGCCCCTACCACCAAAACAACAGGCGCTGAAAAGTCGGTAGTATAAATAGGCTGCGCGGCTCCGGCGGCTAGGCCGTAAATCCAGAATTCACTCTTTTTTAAGTATTCTCAGCGATCGCCCCAAATTCACAACTCTGGCAATAGGAATATTCTCCAAAGCGCCAGCGGCCACTTTAGAAACGGTAGAGGTGATCCCCACAGCTCGCCGCTGTGGGATCACGATTCCTTGAGCGCCAATCGCCTCGGCTGAGCGAATAATCGCCCCTAGATTGTGCGGATCGGTAATGCCATCGGCAGCGATAATCACCGGACGACGGGCCGCTGCTTTGGCCTGCTCGACTAGAGCTTCCAATTCGACGTACTCGTAGGCTGCAACTTGAGCCACAATTCCTTGATGGCTGGCTCCCTGTGTCATCTGAGTTAGGCGCAGGCTGTCAACCTCATCAATCACCGCCCCGTTGGCCTTAGCTTCCATAATCAATGGGCGAAAGCGAGAATCGTAGCGGAGCTTGGCATTGATCCAAAGGCGGTTGAGCGATCGCTTAGCGGCGATCGCTGCCTCTACTGAATGACGGCCATAGATCAGATCTGGCTTGAGATTTTCGAACGAAGTATCGCTCTCGTGAGGCTGCTGACGAGAGCGGTCTCTAAAGCTTTCTTTAGGAGCGCGGTCAGACCGGGGCTTGCCAAGTGATTGACCGGCTCTAGCAGAACCTCTCCCTTTGGCTAGCTGCGGACGATCCGACTGCTTCGGTCTGCTGCTCCCCACAGACTTTGACTTAATTCTCGGCTTTGCTCCAGCGTTAGAGCTAGCCTTGCTATACGGTTTAGAGCCTGGTTTTCGGCTGCGAGAAGGTTTTGAAGATGGTTTTGAAGGGTCGGATGGATGCTCTGGGCCGCTCACGCGCAATTCCTCTGATAGTTCCTTGTCTGACAAGTCTTTTGGAGCTGACACTCCTTTTAAGTGTAGGCGGACTGATACCTGATAGAGATGGCAGTTAGGTCACAATAAATAATATAAGTTTGGAGATTTATATACTGACAGCTAGGACGAACTGGCAGGCTACAAAAGCTTTGGTACGCAGCTGCTATATTTCTAGCCGATTCAGCAAATCAAGCAGACGAGGCTGATTGTTGAGATAGAGAAAGCCCACTAAGGTCTCAAACCCGGTGGCCTTTTGATAGTCTTGGGCTGCTACCCGGCGACGGCGACCGGAGCTAGCATTGCGCCCGCGCCGCAAAATATCCCTTTCTGAGTCGCTTAAATGAGGAATCAAAACATCTGCATACTCTGCTTGCTGTTCGGCTTTAACCTGTGCGACAACCTGCTGGTGATAGTGCCGAATGCGCTTGGCAGGGAACAGTAGACGCGAGCGCACATACAGCTCAAAAACCGCATCGCCGATGTAAGCCAGAGAGACAGGCGCAATCGAGCTGATTTGAGCAGCCGAAAGCTCATCCCCTAGCAGCGGGTTAATTAATTGAGTAAAACTTTTTTGTCCACTTTCTTGTCCACCGGCCTGGGCGAGATCAGCCGCTAAAGCTTTAGCTGGCAGTGACAGCGGAACATCGGTTGACGAATGGTTTGACGGCAGCTGTACCACGATAGATTTTGCCCAAAAACAGCAAACAACCGCTTTGCCAACAGTCGCTAAGGCCAAACGCTATAAAGCACAAGCCTAAGCCTTGACGGCGATACTACAGCGGTAGATGAGCGGATGTCTATGGAATACCTCTCTAGATGAAGCAATCTTGCCAGTGAAGCAATCTTGCCAGTGAAGACAGCTTCGGATGAAGAAAGCTTTAAGTAAAGAGACCTTTAAATATTTTTTAAGTTTTCGATGGCGGTATCCACGTTGGGCTGCAAAGATAAAAATTGCTCTAATCGAACCAGCTTAACCGTTTGCGTTACCCGAGGATTGCTGACCACTTGGACGCTACCGCTCTCGCCTTTGGCTTTTTTGACCAAGCGAACCAGTGCGCCCAAGCCAGAACTGTCAACAAAGTCAATTGTGGACAAATCTAGAATGATATGAGCTGGGCCATCTTCTATGTACTTATTGAGAACCTTCAAAAAAGTTGGCTCTGAAAAAGCATCTAAAAGCCCAGTGAGGCGAAAAATTTGACATTTTCCCCTAACTTCGCGGGTGCCTCTAAGACTAACTGTTAGGGTGAGCGACTCAGCGATGGGAAGACCTCCTGATATGCCTAGCGTTGAACGACAATATGACGCTTAAGTATAGGTCAAGATACTATTGACTGCAAGATAGAATTTTGTCTGACGACATCTCCCTCTTTAGACGTAGCTATCATGCCCGCCATCGGGCCGTTTTCTTTCAGGCAAAACCCACTTATGGCGTTTTTTTCGGAGGGGTTTGTCGCTCGCGCATGGCTTTCACAAAGTTGGCAAACAGGTAGTCAGCGTCGTGCGGGCCAGGGCTAGCTTCGGGATGATATTGCACAGAAAAAACGGGCAGCTGCCGGTGGCGAATGCCTGCGACGGTCTGATCATTAAGATTGAGGTGGGTGATCTCGATTTGCGCTTCGTCAATAGAGCCGGCATCGAGAGCGAACCCATGATTTTGACTGGTGATTTCGATCTGCTCGGTGAGACCACAGGGCTGGTTGAGCCCGCGATGGCCGAACTTGAGCTTAAAGGTCTCAGCGCCCAGGGAGAGCCCCAAAGATCTGATGGCCCATACAGATGCCAAAGGTGGGCAGCTGACTTTCGACCAATGCGCGGGTAAGCTGAGGCGCATCGGTGACCGCCGCCGGGTCTCCTGGCCCATTTGATAGAAAGATACCGTCGGGCTGGTAGTTTAATATCTCTTCTGCTGAGGTGTCAGCCGGGACGACAGTGACATGACACCCGTAGCTAGCTAGGCGTCTTAAGATGTTGCGCTTAATGCCAAAATCAACGGCGACGACTTTCAAAGGAGGTTTTTCAACACTAGAGTCTTCCGTTTCTATCACTGGTTTTAGCACTACGCCAGGACTGCCGGAGGCGGCTACAGGCTGGCTCTCAGCGCTAAAAGCCCAGCCCTGACCTGTGGCCTCGCGCCATTCATAAACTTGCTGGGTGGTGACTTCTTTGACGAGGTTGAGCCCTTCCATAGAAGGGAGTCTCTGCAACTGTCGCAGTAGTTCTTCTGGCTCGAGCACTTCGCTGGAGATAGCGCCATTCATGGCCCCGGCGCTGCGCAACTGACGGGTGAGGGCGCGCGTATCGATGCCGTAGATGCCTGGAATGGAATGCGCTTTGAGGTAGTCGCTGAGCGATTGGGTAGAACGCCAGCTGCTGGGGCGATCGCAGATATTTTTGGCGATCGCCCCGCGCACAAAAGGCCGAGCCGATTCTTCATCCTCGGGGTTGACGCCTGTGTTGCCCAGCTCTGGATAGGTGAACGTGACGATTTGCCCGCAGTAGCAGGGTCCGTTAGTACTTCCTGGTAGCCGGTCATCCCTGTATTGAAGACAACTTCGCCCATTGTGGTACCTGCCGCTCCAAACGACCAGCCTCGATAGACAGAACCATCTTCAAGAACAAGCAACGCAGGCTGAGCGGTGGGATTAAACATAGCGAGCTAAGAAGTGAGGGCCAATCTGAAAATACTGAAGCTGACAGAGAAACGACAAAAACTGTGACAGAGCCTGACGAAAAGATCCGTATTAAGACGAGAGTCAGACGGAAAACGGTCAGGGAAATTTAGAGATGTAGCTAGCGTTGAGTGCATACTCTCAGAGAAAGCTACGCCTACGCCTGCTAGCTGACCACTTTGCCTTTTCAGAGCAAGGGTTTCACTGGTTGGCAGCGTCTGAAGCAAAGTGGCAAACGCTATAGATAGATTCAGGTGAAACATCGATTATGGGCCAGTCTCAATCCGCCTATCGCTTCATATTATTGCCTAGTTTTGTCGGATTGGTGTGCTGTTCCTGCGCTTCTACTCCAAAGATAATCCGTATGGCGGAAGAATCAGCCGATCACCCTGTCCGCCAATTGCCCATAGCCTCGACTGCGATCGCCGTGCCTGCACCGACTTTGGTTGCTACGCCCGCACTGGCGGCTTACAGCGAGGGGATCAACCTCGCCTCTAGTGCTTACCGCTTGAGTCAGACGGCCATCTCACCAGATGACTGGACTCTGATTGCTAGCCGCTGGCAGCAGGCGGCTGAGCGGCTGATACAGGTGAGTGTAGATGATGAAAATTATGATGTGGCGCAGCAGAAGATCGCAGAATATACTCGCAACGCAGCGCAAGCCAACGCGGTGGTAGAAAACCTACAGGCGTCAGTCTATGTGCCGCTAGCGCCGCTGCCACCTGGGGCGATCGCCGCCGTTAAGCCAACGATCGCCGCTGCAACGAACAGTGTGACGAACAGCGCTTCTGCTAGTGCTCAACGAGTGCGGGTGCCTATTGTTCGTCGGCTCTACGGCACGCCGGTTGTGCGAGTTACTTTTAATGGTGTAAAAACCTACGAGATGATCTTAGATACTGGCGCTAGCCGTACCTTAATTACTCGTCAGATGGCTGCCGAGCTAGGCGTTGTCGCGACCGAGAGCATGATTGCCGCAACTGCTAGCGAATCGGCGGCTACCTTTGAGCTGGGGCAGATGCGCTCAATAGCGCTGGGCGAAATTACGCTTGCCGATACGCGAGTCAGTATTGGCGACTCAGTCAGCATCGGCTTGCTCGGCAACGACTTTTTGAGTGGTTATGATGTGACGATTCGCGATCGCGAAAATACCGTCGAGCTAGTGGCGGCTGATTGAGAGATCCGCCTCTATCATCAGCCGCATGGCTATTGCTCACACACCCGGTTCAAATTGCTTTATTCGGCTGTAGAGTCAGCCTCTACAGCGGGCGGGTCTGTAACAAGGTGGGGTGCAGTCGGTAGTCTCAGCCCTGCTATCAAAGGAGAGTACAGATAGCCAGCGCTGTAATACAGATTGTCTTTAGCCTTTAGCTTGACTGGCGTGCCATCAAACAGAGCGGTTTTAGACAGTCCTTGCTGCAAATCCCACAGGTTTACGGTCGCTGGCGAAAGCTCTAGAGCAGTGCGTAGGTCAGTGAGCAATACGGAGTCCTGAGGCTGTAAGGACTGGGTTAAGTTAGCTAGAGTCGGGGCCGTCAAGCCCGGTTCGACAGTGGCTAGCCCTACGGTAGCATCTGCGGTAGCAGGCTCTGATAGCTGCTGTAAACTAAGCAAAATATCGGTGCCAATGGCGCGCGCTGTGACTTGATCTGCCGCCATTGCGAGGTCTGGGGCAGCTATTTCTGATGGGGCAGTAGCTGGTAGCAGAGGATCTGATGCCAGATCTGGTTCAGAAGTCGCGGCGGGTTCTTTTAGGTCAGCTGTCGAAAGAGCAGCCGTCGAGAGCGATCGCTGAGCAATCGATTCATCGGCTGTGCTAGGCCGGAGCAGCGGCAGACCATCGGCAGTGGTCGGCGCTGCTCCGGTGCCATTTATCTGCGTGCGTGCCTGAGGTGCGGGGGCTGACGGTGCGGGGGCTGACGCCGCTAAGACGGTGCGAGCCGCTAACGTATCAGCCGGGGGAGCCGGGGTCAGTGCCGAATTGCTCTTGGGTATTGGAGTAGGGGTAGACTCAGCTGGATTAGCAGACGGCTTCACCTGAGATGAGCCAACAGGCGGCGAAGCCGGCAGGTAGACCCGTGAGCTAGTAGGGGCGTAGCGGGCCAGAGCGCTGGAGCTAGAGACATTATTGCCAGAAGCCGAGCGATCGCCGATCGTCGGTGATGCTATAGTTTGCTCAAAATCTGTTGCTGTCACGTCGTTGGCAGGTAAACTTGTCTCCGCTCTAGCCGCTACGTAAGCCCCTTCGCCCGGTTCGACAGCAGGCGCTTCAAAGCTCCACTCTGGAACACGATTGCTGGTGCCGCAGCTGGTCAGCCCAGCGAAGACCGCCGCCAGTGAAGTGACAAATGAAGCAGTGACTTTACGCATTAGCTTTTGGCTCTTCGGTATTGGGTAATAATGACGACCTTTTGCCTTTAGAAGTTTCGCGAGATTACAGAAAGAAACATCCCTGGCTTTTGTCTTCCGGTTTCCGGCTTCTAGCTTCTAGCCTCTGACTTCTAGCCTCTGACTTCTGGCCTCTGACTTCTGGCCTCTGACTCCTGACTTCTGGCTCTTGACTCCTGGCTCCTGACCGATTCATCAGGTTGTATATTCAGCATTGATCTTGACATAATCGTAGCTAAGATCGCAGCCCCACGCTAATCCTTTACCCGGCCCAGCGCCCACGTTGACAGCGATTTGCACGGGGTGAGCCAGGGCCTCTATGCTCTGAGTCTGATGCTCTAGAGACGCTTCGGCTGATGGGCGATCGCGCTCATCTAGGCGGGTAATCAAAACTTGAGACATGGCCTGAGTGCTGCGATCAGCCTGCTGCTTGAGATAGGCGCTGGCAGCGGCTCGGTCAAAAGGCTGAGGAGTCCCATCGGTCATCAGTGCAAAGTTGCCCAGAGTGATGTTGAGTTCGGCTTGGTCAAAGGGGATGCCGGCCCGTCCGGCAGCGCCGGCAATGCGGCCCCAGTTGGGATCGCGGCCAAAAATGGCGGATTTGACTAGGGAAGAGCCGGCTACGGTGCGGGCAATTTGGCTGGCAGCGCGATCGCTCATGGCCCCGGTCACAGCTACTTCAATTAGACAAGTCGCGCCTTCGCCATCGCGGGTAATCGATTTGGCCAGATGAATGCACACCTCAGTTAGCATGGCCTCCAGCTTGTCGGCTTCGGGGCCAGAGGCGGTGATGGCCGGGGTGCGCGATTCGCCATTAGCCAGGGCGAGTAGGCAGTCGTTGGTGCTAGTGTCGCCATCGACGGTGATTTGGTTAAAGCTTTTTTCGGCGGCGCGGCGCAGCATGTCTTGCCAAAGCTGAGGAGATACGGCGGCATCGCAGGTGACAAAGCCCAGCATGGTCGCCATATTGGGATGAATCATGCCCGAGCCTTTGGCAATGCCGCCGATGCGGACGGGGCGATCGCCGATCTGAGTTTCTAGCGCAATTGACTTGGTGACCAAATCGGTGGTGACAATAGCCCGAGCGGCCGTCGTCCGAGCCCTGGGCGAAAGCGCTGCGACTAGACGCCGGAATGCCTGCTTTTAGCATATCTATTTTGAGGCGCTGACCAATCACCCCGGTAGAGGCCAGTCAATATTTGATCGGGCGAAATGTTGTAGCGCGGCAGCTAGCGGCGGCGGCACTGGCGAACGCATCTTGCTTGCCCTGCTCGCCCGTGCAGGCATTGGCCTGCCCCGCATTGCAGAGGATAGCGCGAGCAGCCGGTTTGCTTCGAGCAAATCTTGGCAGTAGTCGACGCAGGCAGCCCGCACCTGGCTCGTGGTGAAAACGCCAGCCGCGATCGCCTCACAGTCTGACACAATTAGTGCAACATCAGGCGCGCCGGATGGCTTCAGCCCAGCCCAATCGCCAGCCGCCCGAAAGCCTTTAGGCGCAGTCACGCCGCCTTCAATTACCTGCCAGTCTGCCATGGTTTTCCTTGCTTTTTTAAGAGCTTTTTAAGATCAGTAGGGTGAATTTGCGATGTGTGAGGCGCCATGCACTGGGATAAAACGTACCTTGTGAAGAGGGATTATATCAATAACTATGAAGTTTAAGTAGAGAGATGCTGACTTGAAGGGCCAATTGTCAAATGCAAAATCAGACTTGCCACCCTCACAAGCGGCCCACAAAGGTTGAGCGGAATGGGAGGAATGTGCCCATTTAGCCAGCGGCGGCTGACAGCTAGCTTAATAGGCGGTGGTTTGTTGATGGGCATAGCGCCGGTCAATGCTTGGCCGCTTGGCCTGGGTTGCGCTGGTGCCTCTGTGGAGCCTTTTGCACAGATCGCGGCAGCCCATTCGCAGCACTCTGCTGTATGCGCAGCGCTGTGGGGAGTGGCCTATCACGGTACGGCACTCTCTTGGATTACTGGCGCTGCATCCCCTGACCTGGATGGGTATGTCTTGGTTGGAGAGCGTGGCGATTGCCCTGTTTGCCTGGTTATTTATTACGCTTTGGGGCGCGGCCATTGGCGCTACCTGGGTGGCACTGATGCGCGGGTTAATGCGCTGGCAGGAACTCAAGGGCACTAGCCGGGTTTTGATTGGAACCGCGTTATGGTGCGCGATTGAATGGGTCTGGAGTCAGGGGCCGCTGTATTGGACTTCTCTGAGCTATACCCAGAGCCCTCACAATTTGATTGGGTTGCAGCTAGGTCAGCTATCGGGGCCACTTACGGTCACAGCGGCCATCGTCGCTGTCAATGGTTTGCTGGCTGAAGCCTGGCACAAATGGCGTTCCCGTTTGCCTGCTCGTCAGTATTTGGGCAGTGCGATCGCCCTATTCGCTGCCCTTCATCTACTTGGGCTCTGCCTTTACAGCCGACCGCTGGCAGACCGCCCGACTGAGGCGCTGGTCGTTGGTTTAATTCAAGGCAACATTCCCACTGATCAAAAGCTCACGGCCAAAGGCATTCAATCCTCAAGGCAGGTATATCTAGAGGGCTACGCAGCGCTAGCCGCTGAGGGCGTCGATCTGGTCTTGACGCCTGAGGGCGCAATTCCTCAGGTGTGGAACTCGCTTTTGCAAGATCGCTATCTGCTACAGCGAGCAGTCGTCAGAGCTGGGGTGCCGCTCGTGCTGGGCACCTTTGCTCGCCAAAACCTGGCAGAAAACCAGGGAGCGCTGACCCAAAGCCTGCTCACCTTAACGCCCGCAGGCGAAGTCGCTGGTCGCTATAACAAAGTCAAGCTAGTGCCGTTAGGCGAATACATTCCGCTAGAAAGCATCATCGGCCTGCTAGTAAGCAGACTATCGCCTTACGGTGACAGTTTGGTTCCCGGTGAAGCAGATCAGGTCTTGCAGACGCCCTTTGGCCCGGTAGCAGCGGGCATTTGCTATGAGTCAGCCTTTGCTGATCTGTTTCGCCAACAAGTGCAGCGAGGCGGTCAAGCTATTTTCACCGCTTCTAATAACGATCCCTATTCGCCCCGGCAGATGATTCAGCACCACGCACAAGATGTAATGCGGGCGATTGAAACTGACCGTTGGGAAGCGCGGGTGACCAATACCGGTATCTCAGGCATTGTTGACCCGCGCGGGCGATCGCACTGGCTCTCAGCCCCCAATGAATATGTCACTCACCAAGACACCCTCTACCTCAGACAAACCCAAACCCCTTATGTTCGCTGGGGCGACTGGCTGACACCGCTGCTGCTAGGCATAGCGTTAATCAGATATGGACAAGAGATTGTCAATGGCGATCGCCGGTAGCGCTTCTGACAGCCAAGGCCCTTGGCCCAGACGACAGCCCAGCGCCACTAGGGTTTGCAGCTGTGCCTCAGTTTCGATACCTGTGGCAATGACCGTCATATCGGCACTCTGACCCAAACAAATAATGGTTTTCGCCAGACTGACACCTTGATGGAGATCTAGCTCTTGAACAAAATATCGGTCGATCTTAAGCGTATCAACCGCTAGCTGGTGAAGCTGACTAAGAGATGAGTGGCCCCGCGCAAAATCATCCACACAAATCCCAAATCCCAAGGCTTTCAGCTGTTGTAAAACCCCTGTCACCATAGGGTCACTATGGATCAAAACCGACTCATTAAACTCCAATTGGAAGGCCGATGCCGGTAGCTTAGCGGCATTTAAGCCGCCCCGCCACTGGGAGATCATCTCTGGGAATGTCATGGGCAGCGCCGACAGCGAGAAATATACCCTCAAATGAGCTCTATCTGGCTGCTGTCGCCACTGTTTAAGCTGCTGGCAAACAGTTTGAATGATCTGCTCGCACAAGGGGCGAACAATACCGATTTCTTCAGCCGCCGCCATGAAATCTTCAGCTTCTAGACAGCCCTGAGTGGGATGATGCCAGCGCAAGCGAACGGCGAGCCCCGACAGCTGTCGGGTCACCAGATCAAAAATGGGCTGATAGTACAGATGAAACTGATGGCTCAGCAAAGCCTGCCGCAGATCGCTCTCTAGCGCCACGCGATTTTCCGCCCACCCTGGCATCGCTGGGTCAAACAGGGCATACCACTGGCCCTCTATAGCCCCCTCATCTTGAATGATGATCGGTGCCTTGAGCGCATCAGCGGGCTGCTGGTTTTGCAATGTGAGCCGATAGCTAAGCCGCTGCTGATTTCGCTTTTTGGCTTGGTACATGGCGGCATCGGCATCTTTAAGCGCTGCTTCGGGCCGATAATAACCCGTGTGGCTAAAGGTAATGCCAATACTAGCGCTGATAAAAAACCTTCGCCCTTCCATCACAAAAGGCTGCCGGAGCTGCGCTTGCAATCGCTTTACCGCTGTGATGGCGTGCGCTTCGTTGGGAATATTGTCGAGCAGAACCGCAAACTCGTCGCCGCCGAGCCGAGCGACTAAGTCACTTTTACGCAGTATCTTCTGAATGCGAGCGGACACCTGCTTCAGCAACTGATCTCCGACGCTGTGCCCTAAAACGTCGTTGACTGGCTTAAAATTATCAAGATCAACAAACCAAACCGCATAGAGATGATCGGGCTGGCGGTGGGCCATCTGAATGGCTTGATAGAGCCGCTCTAGGAAATAGCTGCGGTTTGGCAGGCCAGTTAAAGGGTCGTGGAGGGAGTTGTGGCGCAGAGCCGCTTCCCGCTTGAGTAGCTTGGTCTGAGTTTTGAGCAACAGATGCAAAGCCGATGTGAGCCCAGATGTACGTGCTCTGACTCGCTGTTCTAAGCGCTCGTTGGAGAGCTTGAGCTGACGGGCGTGCCGGCTAAGCTCCATCTGCGCCATGATCTGGCGGCTAAGCACCTGAAGCGTACTTCGCTGATGCGCTGTGAGCTGTCGAGGTTGGGAGTCGATGACGCACAAAGACCCGAGATTATGACCGTCGGGTGTAGATAGGGGAGCCCCTGCATAAAAGCGAATGTAGGGGGGGCCGGTAACCAGTGGGTTATGACAAAACCGAGGATCTTGATGAGTATCTTCTACTATCATGACCCCTAGCTGCTGTATGGTATGAGCGCAAAAGGCTACACTGCGGGGTGTTTCGTCAATGTCGGCCCCGATTTTTGCCTTAAACCACTGGCGATTGGCGTCGATGAGGCTGACAAATGCTGTTGGTGTGTTGCACACATGAGCTGCTAGCGCAGCAATGTCGTCGTAGGCAGACTCTGCCGACGTGTCTAAAATATTGTAGTCTTGGAGCTTTGCAAGACGTAAGGTTTCTTTAGCTGGCCAAGAAGCTACTCTCATAGGTTAGCTATTAAAGCTGATCACAGATGAACGGGTAAAAACTGTTTTGCTCTAATCTTTTTTATATTTTTTTATATAAAAAGTGTGTATAAAAAGAGCAGTCACCTCGGGGTGGCCCGAGATCTCAACCACGCCTACTAAGGGGGTAAGAAGTTTGGTGAATGACAAGCCGTAGAATTTTATCTGAAGCCAGTACTTCCCGAATTTTATGAGGTGAAATATGTGGATTCTATTTTGGCTTGTCTTAATCTTAATTAAGATTGCGCTGAGGCATGGTAGATCATACCGTTTGCGCTGCTTGAAAAATATAGATGGATTTGGTCAGAATAACAGTGCTGAGGCGTTTAAAGCAGCAGCCGATAGGCTGAAGGTCTGAAGCAGCCGATAGGCTATAAGGTCTGAGAGAGAGCTAGCACCCTTTATATACACATTGTATTGATGCTTTTGTTCTCAGTTTAGATACTGATTAAACACTGAACCCGACTGGCGAGGCTAGCATCGCTAAGAATAAACCATTTCTTATCTTTTTTTGTATTGAAAGACACAAAAGCAGACAAAAGTTAAGTCTATCTTAAGAAATCTACTGGTTACGGCTGAATCATACCTGAATCAGGGGTTGGTGGGCTGAGATTTGATGTCTGGATTTACGAATTGATTGGCTGTGCTGGCGCGATCGCACCAATCGAGCACCCGGTTCCAGGCCCACCAGCGATCAGGGTCTTTGATCTGCTGCTGACAGGCGGAGCTGCTGATGTAGCCGACGTGGCCCCCTTGCTCAGTCAGTCTCAGGTCGATCACCGGATTGGCGGTACAGGTGGTGCGAATTTCGTCAACTAGGGTAGGGTCAAACAGCGGGTCGTCTGCGGCATATAGAATCAAGGTGGGTTTATTGAGCTGGGGCAGTAGGGAAAGCCCGTTGGTGATGGTGTAATACTCTTCGACGGAGCTGAGGCCCAGCTGCGGCACTACCATTTCTTGATCAAAGCTGCGAATGCCTTGGACACGCTGAATAGCGGCTGGGTCAAAAGTATGAGGATGATCCTGGTCAATTTTTTGAAGCAGCGCTTTGAGGTTGCGGGTGATGGCTTTTTCGAGATATTTGCCGATAGGAGCGTTGGTTAGGTAGTTGAGCGATCGCAACGAATCTAGCGCTGGGCAGATCACCGCGCAGCCACCGATATCATCGCTCTCTAAGCCCAAATCAGCCCCCCATTCTGCCAGCGTTTGAGCCGCCTTAATGCCCCATAGCGCCAGCAGCCCACCCAGCGAAAAAGCTGTGAACCAAATCGGAGCCGGACAGCCCATCTGCTTAGCGGCAGCGGCAATGCGGACAAAGTCTTCGCCTTCATACAGCCCGTCAGAGGTCAGAGTAGGCGAGAGTTCAGCCGTTTTACCGTGAGCCCGCCAGTCGAAAATGACGACTGCGTAGCCTCGGGCGTAGGCTTTGCGAGCCATCAGCCTGAGAAACCACTGGTCTTCTAGACTGCCAGTGATGCCGTAGGTACCCACAATGGTACCAATCGGGTTGTCAGGAATGGCAACCAGCCCAAAGATAGGAACGCCCTGCGCACCTGTAAAAACTTTCTCCTGGTAGACTGGCTCGGGTTCAGCGAGGGTACGCTGCCAATTGACACCGGCTTTGAGTCCGGCATAAAGGGTCATTGCCAGGCCATTGCTCAGCAGCCAGGGGGCACGGTAGGGAGTTGAATTCATGCAGGCTGATTTCATCGTGAATTGCCCTGATCTTAGCCGGTAGCCAAAATTTCGTTGTCTGGCGGTGGTCTGACGGTGGTCTGGCGGTGGTTAAGGGTCGGCGCTGATGTGAGTAAGAAAGTACTCACGAGCAAAGGCTACTCGCGGATATCTGAGGTTTCCTCGGTTCCAGACCAGATATAAACGGTTGGTAGGCGGCTTGCTGTCAGTGTGAAGGCAGATAAGCTCGCCGTTCTGGAGCTGTTTGGCACACAGATATAGCGGCAAGACAGAGTAGCCCTGACCGGCTAGGACAAGCGATCGCACCATTCTCAAATCAGCTACCGTTACCGCTGCCTGCACTTGAATGGCCGTCTCAAAAACTTCCTGAAAATACTGTCGAACGAGCGGCAGGTCTTCATCATAGGCAATCAGCGGCTGGTTCAAAAGCTGCTCGGGCGTTGCCGGCCCCGTTAAGGTTTGTCTGGCCCAGCCTGGGGCAGAGCTACCAGCGTAAGCGTTTCCTGATCAACGGTTGGGTAGTCAAGCGCGCGGCTGGTGGGCAGGGAGGCTGTAAGCGCCAGATTAATCGCTCCTTCGTCAAACAGAGTATAGAGTCTGTCTTTCGGTAGGCAGCGATGAAGGTACGGAGCTGAGGAAGGTAGGTCATGCTGTGGCCGCGCTCAGCCTAGATATAAATTTTATTATGGCTGCTCTTATTAGAATGCTCTTCTCCTTTTGCCTTTTCTTTTTTATCTTGAAGCTGTACCCACCGAGGAAACTTCTATGGCAGCTCCAAAAATTCTGATCATCACAACTTCTCACGCAGCACTAGGAGATACCGATAAAACAACGGGCCTCTGGATTGAAGAACTGACAACGCCTTATTACGCCTTTGTCGATGCAGGCGCTTCGGTTGCTGTCGCTTCTATTAAAGGGGGCGCGGTGCCCATCGATCCGGGGAGCCAAAAAGCAGATGGAGAAAATTCGCCGAGTGTAGAGCGCTTTCGGGCAGATGAGAAATTTCAGAAGGCGATCGCCCACACCCCTGCAATTATCGACGTGAATGCGAGTGAGTATGACGCCGTATTTTTGCCGGGCGGGCACGGGACGATGTGGGATTTGCCGGAAAGCGATCGCCTCTCCCAGATCATTAGCGAAACGCTAGAGCAGGGCCGCATCGTCTCCGCCGTTTGTCATGGCCCCGCTGGCTTGGTCTCAGCCAAAACCGCTGCGGGCGAATCGGTTGTCAAAGGGCGAAAGGTTGCCGCCTTCACCGATTCTGAAGAAAACGCGGTGGGCCTAAGTGAAACGGTGCCCTTTTTACTAGAGAGTAAGCTGCGAGAACTCGGCGCGAATATCCAAAAGGCTGGAAATTTTGAAGCATTTGCAGTAGTCGATGGCAACTTGATCACCGGACAAAACCCGATGTCTTCTGAGCTAGTTGCTGAGAAGGTGTTGAGCGCCATTTCCTTATCGAAAACATAGGCACGTATCAGCAGGATTTTTCATATCAAAAAGGGTGAAGTCCTGCCAAACTAAGGAAGCTGAGACGTAGGCGAACCGATGAAAAAGCTGATTGACCTGAGCCATACCGTAGAAGATGGCATGATCACCTACAAAGGCATTCCTGCGCCGCTGATCTGCGATTTTCTCACACGGGAGGCATCAAAGGCTTACTACGCCAAGGGCACAACCTTTCATATCGGCACGATTGAGATGGCGGGCAATACCGGCACCTACCTCGATTCGCCTTTCCACCGCTACGAAGATGGCAAAGACTTGTCAGAGCTGGCTCTAGAGTCGATTGCTGACCTGGATGGAATTGTCTTTCGCGCTGAGCCGAAGCAAACCAGTATTGGCCCAGCGCTGTTTTCTGATGCCGATGTCAAGGGTAAAGCGGTCTTAATTCATACCGGGTGGGATAGGCACTGGCGAACGGATCAATACTTTGAAGGGCATCCGCACCTGACAGAAGCTGCTGCTGCTTGGCTCAAGCAGTCAGGCGCTGTGCTGGTGGGAATCGATTCATATAATATCGACGGGACAGAGAATGGCGATCGCCCTGCCCACTCCATCCTGCTAGGTGCTGATATTCCCATCGTCGAGCACATGTGCCATCTCCAGGACGTACCCGATAGTGGCTTTAAGTTCAGCGCTGTACCCGTCAAAGTCAAAAAGTTTGGTACGTTTCCTGTTCGCGCCTATGCCCTAGTTAGAGGATAGAACGATGCCGGTATCATCGTCTGTGCCCTTTACCTTTACCTGCTATTTCCTAGTGGGCTATGTTCTCCCATCGTTGCCTTTCTAGAAAGATTGCAGCCAATGTTTTTGAGCCGATCAGGGCCCAAAGGCTTGCGCGATCGCCATTGCCCTCTTTCCCAAAAGCATCTGTCCCAAAAGACAGATGAACAGCAGCCTGCTCTCTGTTTTTCTATTCTTATTGAGGCAGTGGTCTCTACCCGCAGCCGATGATTCGGGGTAAGGGCAAGCCATAACATTTGCTCACAGATGTCTAGACAGGACTATCTGGGCAAGACCGGTTGAAACTGTTTGATAAGAGGGCCAAATGTCTAAAAGACCCAGCAACCTTTTTCTTAAGACAATTATCGCTGTAGCCAGTGTTTTTGGCATTTATATTCTGGGAAGCTGGCTGCTGCAATTGCGGCCAAACGCTGACGACAGCGACATTACCGAAGATGTCTCTCAGGTGTATCCCGGCAGCGCTTTCAGGCATTACCTTTCGTAGCAAAGAAAAATTTTTGAGGAGAAGCTTTACCATGGCCCTTCACACTGTGTTGACAAAGCTAGGAGCCGTTGGCTTTGCCTGTGGTGGGTTCTGGCTGGCAATGGCCCCATTGTCCAGACCCGCCGCTGCGCAAACGAGCTGCCCCGGTATATTCTACCAAGAGCCCTTTACCAGTCGGGTGAGTGCGCCAGCAGGCTGTCCGCTCACTGAGTATCAGCAGGGACTTCAGGAACCCGGTGTCGATGATTTGGGCGTTGGCGATAGCGATCAGGCTGATACTTTGGAGGAACTTCAATCTTCTGGATCTGAAGTGATGACGCCGGGCGCGCTTGTTAATTCTTCAGTACCGCCTTTGCCAGAAGAACGGAGTGATGCGATCGCCATAGCCTCTCCAATCGATAACCAGCTATCGGTCTTGCTTACCAACGATACTGGGGCGATAGTCACCTATGAAGTGCTTGGTGACACCTCCAGACGGATACTGATGATGGGCGAATCTGATAGGCTTCAGGGTATTCCGCTACCGGCAACGATTACCGTTGTCCGTCAAGATGAAGGTCTGCTCGATGTCGTTGCTGAAAGCTCAGAGACCGGAATACTGGAGCTTTCGTTAACGCCAGAAGCCTCTTTGGACGATACTCAAGGCGTTATTCGCATTCAGGCCGATGGCCAGGTGTTTGTAAATTAACCCGTAGGCCAACGAGTGATCCGTCTTCGTAGCAGATGAGGTCTACTCGTCGGCAATGTGAGTCCGGCGACCGCAGAAGTCCACTATTACCCGAAGAGCTGCCTAGTGATGCAAAACCGATTGTGCTTAGGACTATGGGGTTGTTTCCTGGTCGTTATGCTATCAGCTTTGCCCGCTGTAGCCCGCTTTGATGCCGGGTCTTTTGAACCTGGTCGGTTCGATTGGGATATTGTCAGCGAGCTAGACGGGCAGTGGCAAAGCCTCTCTGGTACAGAAGTGCCGCCGTCCCTCACCTACCCAGCGGCTGACCCGGATGCTCTCGGTCTGAAAGACCCAGTCGAATTTGCTGGCTTTGTCGATAGCTTTTTCGAGCGGGCGCTGGCTGAGGGCACTATTCCGGGCGGCAGTATTTCAGTCGTTAAAGACGGCGAGATCCTTTTCTCAAAAGGCTACGGATACGCGGATCTGGCCGCGAAAACACCTGTGACGGCAGATCGCACGCTGTTTCGGGTTGCTTCTCTCTCTAAGCTGTTTACTGCCACTGCCACGATGCAGCTATACGAGCAGGGCAAGCTCGATCTCACTGACGACATCACTCAGTACCTCGACTTCTCGATTGATAATCCTTACGATGAGCCGATTAACTTTGATCACCTAATGACTCATACCGACGGTAGCACCAAGCGCCGAATTGGGCTGGCTGCGCCTACCGCAGCGGAAATGCAGCCGCTAGCGGACTATCTGCCGGGTCACCTGCCTGCTATTGTCTTTCCGCCGGGAAAACTTTACAGCTACTCTAGCCACAGTATTGCGCTGCTGGGCTATTTGGTCGAAAGGATTAGCGGCTTGCCGTTTGCTGACTATATTCAGCAGCGTATCTTACAGCCGCTGGAGATGGATCGCACAACTTTTGTACAGCCGCCGCCGCCTGACTTGGCCGATCACCTAGCGGTGGGCTATCAAAAGGCAAAGCAATCCTTTGAGCCGGTTCCCTATCTCTATTTGAATATTGCACCGGCTGCTTCGCTACAGGCGACCGCAACCGATATGGCGCATTTTATGATTGCGCACTTGCAGGCAGGCCGCTACCAGCAGCAGCAGATTTTGCAGCCAGAAAGCGTGCGGCTGATGCATCAGGATCACTTTACGCCCTATCCGGGACTGCCGGGTACGGGCTATGGATTTCGCGATCGCTACGTCAACGGTCTGCGCACCATCGGGCACTTGGGCAGTTTGCGCGGCTATTCGAGCCTGCTGAACCTGCTGCCCGAGCAGAACATCGGCATCTTTATGGTGACCAATAGCTTCAGCGGCGTTCACGAAGAATTTTTGGCTCAGTTTTTTGATCGATACTTTCCTGAGCCCCCAGTCAATCCGGTTACCGAGCCCCAGGTTGAAATAGACCCGTCCGAATTCACTGGCAGCTACCGCGACTTGGAGTATCCCCGGCTGACGATGACAAAGCTGTCGGGGCTATTCCAACTGCTCCACGTTCGTCCTTACGAAGAAAACAAGCTGCAAGCGCAATCCCCCGCACTGTTTTTTCGGACATCTGTGAAAAACCGAGTTTTAACGCCGCTAAAACCCCACTTATTTCAGCAGGCCGATGGCGTGACGCTGACGGCTTTCCAGGCTGATGAGTCGAACTCTGTTCGCTATGCTTTCAATTTAATCTTTCCTAAGATCGGAGCCTATGAGCGAGTGCCCTGGTACGGAACTGTTTTTTTTCAGGGGGGCGTTTTACTGTTTTGCTTGGTCTTTTTTATGACGGCAGCGGCAAGCTGGGTTATTCGTCCGGCTGTCAATCAGCTCAGGGGGCGGCTGACGCAGGGTTCGTTAAGACAGGCGGTGACGTTTGGAAAGCTGGCATGGCCGTACCGCTTGGCGGGCATAGCGGGCTTGCTCAATGTTGCCTTTGTGGTGGGGTTGCCGCTGTCGCTGTGGCTGATCGGCGTGTGGCGACTGGCCTATGGGGTGCCGCTGACAATTGTTGTTTTGCTGTGTATTCCCGTCGTGACAACGCTTTTGGGGGCGATGCTACTGTTGGGGTTGGCGAAGGGCTACAGGCGGGGAGATCGCTGGCAGCGCCTGCACTATTTGCTGGTGGCTTCAGCAGCGATCGCCTTCGTTCCCTTCCTCAACTACTGGAATCTACTGGGGTTTAAGTTTTAGTCAGCGGATCGCTACGCCATCATAGGATTTTTAATTTTTTCTAGCAGATCGTAAAAAGGTTGCCAGTTGTCTTCGGTGGTAATCGGCTCCCAGACGGCTTCGATCTGCGATCGCAAAAGCACCGTCATCGGATTGGTGGCGCGCAGGCAAGCTTGAACGTCAGCCATTTTCTCGGGAGGGAGCTGGCTGAGGCAGGTTTGGTAGAGCGATCGCCACTCCTTTAAAAGTTCAGCCGCCGCCGGGTCAGATTTCTCAACGGCAGGTGTCAGAATGCGCTCGGGCTCGGTTTGCCATGCAGTCACAAATTGCTGGGTGAGAACGGTGAAAAAATCGTGATAGCCGACGTGGGTTTCTTCTAAAAGGTGGACGGTTTTTAGGAGGAGGTCGCGCTGAAGATCGGCGGGCAAGGTTGCGGCAAGGTCGGCGGGGAAGCCGAGCTTTTGTAGAGTACTAGAGCAAAACACTTCAGCATACTTAGGCTGATACTGCGCTAGCCCGGCTTCCATACCAGCGCCATCAACGACGCCCTTGAGGGCAACTGCCAGCTTTTCTAAATTCCAATAGCAGGCGGCTGGGCTGATTACCGTAGCTGTAAAGCCCCGAATAGTCGAAGTAAGCGGCTGTAAACTTAGGATCGTACTCATCCATAAAGGCGAACGGGCCATAGTCGAAGCTTTCGCCGGTAATCGACATGTTGTCGGTATTGAGCACCGCATGGCAAAAGCCGACGCTCATCCACTGGGCGACCAAGGTCGCTAGCCGCTCAGAAAGCTCGGCAAACCACTGGGCATAGCGTTCCTGCTCAGCTGTCCACCGCCAGCAAATGAGGATAATAAACCTCAATGACGTGGTTCAGCAGCTTGTGAATCAACTCCGGCTGCTTCAGGTATTGCAGCCGCTCAAAAGTGCCAAAGCGAATGTGAGAATGGCTAAAGCGCACCATCACCGCCGATCGCGTGGGGGAAGGCTCATCGCCCCGGCGGAGAGATTCTCCCGTTTCAATCAAGCTAAGCGATCGCGAGGTGTTGACACCCAAAGCATGTAACGCCTCGGAAGCTAACACTTCTCTCACGCCACCTTTGAGCGTCAGCCGCCCGTCGCCGCCGCGAGAATAGGGTGTGGGGCCAGAGCCCTTGGTGCCAAAGTCGTAAAGTTTGCCATCATGCCGCGTACCTGGCCGTAGAAAAAGCCGCGTCCGTCGCCTAAAAAGGGGTTGTAGCTGCGAAACTGATAGCCGTGGTAGCGCAGGGCGAGGAAGGTGTCGTGGTCTTTGAACTCGCCAAAGGCTTCGATGAAGTTGCGATCGCTCACTTGCTCAGGCGATAGACCTAGCCGCTGCAAAATATCGTCATTACGAAACCGCAAAACATGCTGAGGAAACGTCGCTGGCGCAACCGCATCGAAATAGTCATCTCCTAGAGCCGCCAAGTACGACTCATAGGGCAAAGTTAATAAAGGATTAGGCATTTTTTAGAAGTATCTGGGCCGGGCCGGAAAAAAGCGTCTACCCAAACCGACTGTCCGCAGCCGTTATCCGCTTAAGATTTAAGACATCAGACATCTTACGGATTTGAGCAAAGGTCTTATTAAGGTGGTCATGGTTCAGGATATCAATGCCTAGATCAATCTCAGCAATCTGATTGGGATGAGTCTTGACGCCAGCATTATTCACGTTGATTTTGAGGTCTGACAGGCGCGTCAAAATATCTTTCAGCACACCCACCCGGTCAATCACTTCTACTCTTAGCTGCACCGGATAGGTTTCTGATTGTCCCTTAGCCATGTCAGGCTGGTTCCACCGCAGCGGAATTAGCCGTTCTCCCGGAATGTTTTCTACATTGGCACATTCTTGCAAGTGAACCGCAATCCCTCTACCACCTGTAGAAACAACGCCCAAAATCGACTCGCCCGGCAGCGGATGACAGCAGCCAGCAATATAGTGCAGCAGCCCCTCCAACCCAGCGATGGGCGCATGGTCATGCTTTTGCCTGCGGTTAGAGAGCGCCTTGCTAGCCGGCAGCTCATCTTCTAGCGTGGCCGCTTCTGGCGGCATCGGCTGAGTGTCTTTGACGGCCTCTTGCAGCCGGTTAACCACGGCATTGAGCGTCACTTCGCCGTAGCCGAGCCCCGCTAGCAGATCATTGACCGAAGCATAGTTGCAGCGCTCAGCCGTTGCCTGGGCCGGGTCAGACTTGAGCAGCGCGTCGAGCCCACTTTTGCCCATGACTTTTTCGAGCATTTCGTGACCGCGTGCCCTGTTTTCGTCATGGTGAAAGCTTTTGTACCACTGGCGAATGCGGTTACGCGCCCCTGTACTAACGACAAAATTGAGCCAGTCAAGGCTAGGGTGGCTGTTTTTCTGAGTGATGATTTCAACGATATCGCCGTTGTGCAGCTCAGTATTGAGCGGTACGATTCGACCGCTGACCTTAGCGCCAGCGCAGTGGTTGCCCACCTCAGTATGGATGCGGTAGGCAAAGTCTACAGGCGTCGCACCCCGGCTAAGCGGCATCACATCGCCTCGGGGCGTAAAGGCGTAAACCTCTTCGTCAAAAAGATTGTTTTTGACGCCAGAGAGGTATTCCTGAGCGTCTTTAAGCTCATTTTGCCAGTCCAAAAGCTGTCGCAGCCAGGTAAATTTTTCATCGTTACCGCTGATGACGGTGTGGCTATTGCCCACCTCCTTGTATTTCCAGTGAGCGGCGATGCCATATTCAGCAATGTGGTGCATCTCAACGGTGCGAATCTGCACTTCGATGGGGCGACCGTGGGGCCCCATCACCACGGTATGCAAAGACTGATAGCAGTTGGGCTTGGGCAAGCCAATGTAGTCTTTAAAGCGGCCAGGAATGGGGCGAAATAGATCGTGAACAACAGCTAGAGCGCGATAGCACTCGTCTTTGGTATTGACAATTAGACGAACGGCGGCGATGTCGTAAATTTCGCCAAACTCTTTTTGCTGCCGCTGCATTTTGCGATAAATGCTGTAGAGGTGCTTGGGACGACTGCTGACATCTTCGCAGCGGAATCTAATTTGTGATGCCTGCCGCAGGGTAGGCCGACCTGCTCAGCCGTGCTTCGCGATCAGTCCGCTTTTCGACGATTAGCCGCTTCATCTCGCCGGTAGGCGTCGGGCTCTAAATATTTAAAGGAGAGATCTTCCAGTTCCCACTTAAACCGACCGATACCCAGGCGGTTGGCCAAAGGCGCAAAAATCTCCAGAGTTTCGCGGGCAATGCGACTGCTTGTTAGCAGCTGAGATGCTCTAGGGTGCGCATGTTGTGCAGCCGATCAGCCAGCTTGACTACAATCACGCGGATGTCTTTAGCCATAGCCAAAAACATGCGACGAAAGTTTTCGGCCTGCTGCTCAGTTTTGCTATCGAAGTTAAACTTAGAAAGTTTGGTGACGCCTTCTACCAGATGCCGGACCTCTTGCGCCAAAATTTGCCTCGATCTCTTCGGCAGTGACTTCGGTATCTTCGACCATGTCGTGGAGAAAGCCAGCCGCGATCATGGCGCTGTCTCCCCCAGGCTGCGCAGCAGACCAGCAACGGCGACTGGATGAGCAATGTAAGGTTCGCCCGAAGCCCGCTTTTGGCCTTTATGAAGCTGATAGGCAAATTCAAAAGCGCGACAGACTAGCTGGTTGTCATTGACAGGCAGCTTTGCGGTGAGTGCGGCGTCATCTGCGGCGGCTGGTACCATCGCTGCCTTGAGTGGATCAGCTTCTGTCTGCTGCTCTATTAGACAGGAGGAGAGCCAATCGGGTAGCGAACAATCTTGAGGAAGGGCAAGGGCTGTTGCGATCATGGCTGGCAATCTCTTATCGGGCGAAGGTGTACGCAGAAGGCTTAAAGAAGAACTATATAGGGATCGGATCAATAAGGGTTAGATAACGTTAGATGAAGTAAAAATTAAATACGTTCAGATAAAAATAAAACTGGGAATACGAAGTCATCTCCCTGGTGTAGCTAGGAGAAGGGTAAAAGTGCTTATAAAGATCTAGATGCCGAGCCCTGGTGGTAAGCAGCTGAGCTACTCAAGCAAATGTCTGGACTCAGCTAGAACTCACCATTTTAGGAGTGTCCAAGGGCTTGGCCAGTCCGCTTAAGAAAGCGGCAGTCTCCCTTGAGAGGGATAAAAGTGCTATTCAGCAATGATAAACAAAACTGTCCCTTTCCGAGAAGATGTTGAGGGGATTGGTCGAGAAATTGAATTTTGGGGAGACTTCGCGCTGATGCCGTCAGCATCTTCAATCAGCCATTTATGCGATCAGATGAAAGTGCTGGTATGTCTGCTGAGTGAGCTATCGGCTAGCTTAGCTGCTGACTCGCTGAATGCCAGCACCATTCAACAGCAGCAAGCTCAATTACAGAAACAGTTTCAAAGCATATTAGCAACCATTGTCAATACTGACATCCCTCCGTTGGTAGAGCGGCAGCTACGCCCCTATCAAACTGAGGCGCACAGGCGGTTGCGCCTGCTGGGAATTGAGGCAATGCGACTGCGCACGGCAAAACAGCCCGCTACTTTAGAACGGCAGCGATCGCAGCTTCAAACCCACCTAAGCGAGCTACAAAAATTTGTGCAGGCGATGGCCGATCAGGTCTGCGACTGAAGTGCCAGACTCAAATTGGCGGCAAATGGCGGCTAAAGACGAGTTTGCCAAGGCGAGTTTGTAGTAGGGTGCAAAAGATGCATTGACTCGCTTGAGTGCATCCTCTCAGCAGTCCTGATTCAGGAGGCTTTTGTGCGCTGCCCTAAAGAGACGACATCTGAATTGATTTCTGAGCAGTTGACCGCAGATCTACCGGTGAAGCGCTGTCCTAGCTGCCAGGGGAACTGGGTTGCTGCTCCCGACTATCAGCACTGGCAATCGCTCAATGCCGGTTTAGACGCGATCCCCGGTGAAGTTTTGCCGCTTGCCTTAGCGAGCGACTTTAAGCCTGCGCCTTTAGATAGCAGGGCCGGACTGTGCCCGGAGTGTGGCGCTTATATGAAGCGATCGCGCCTGACGCTCAAACAGGCGGCCTTCTATATTGAGCGCTGCCCGCTGTGCGAGGGCTTCTGGTGCGACCAGGGCGAATGGCAGGTGCTCGAAGCGCTGGGCCTGCATGTGCAGATTCCGATTGTGTTCAAACCTGATTGGCAAGCGCAGGTCAGAGGGCTCGAACAAACCGAACGGCAGCGCTTGGTCATGATCGAAAAACTTGGCCCCGAGCTAGCAGGCCGGGTGTTTGAGCTAGCCGATGAGCTTAAAGGCCATCCTCAAGGTGACATTGGCGTGGCCTATTTGATGCGAAAATTTGAGGCGTAAAGGCACTCACAGCGCCGCTATCTTGCTGACTTACGAGCGACTATTTGATATGGCCGATTTTTCTCTCTCCTCCGATAGCCTGCCAGATAGCACGCCAGACAGCACACCAGACGCCTCATCCTCGCTGTCGCTGTTTGCGGTAGAAAATTTTCGGGTGGCTTATCCGGGGCAGTCGGCTTGGGCAGTTGACGGTGTGTCTCTATCTCTGCAACCGGGGGAAAGACTGGGATTAGTCGGAGAGTCGGGCTGTGGCAAAAGCACGTTGGGCAGGGCGGCGATGCGACTGCTGCCTCAGGCTACTCGAATTGAGGGACAGGCTACTTTTGACGGGCGCTCTATTTTAGAATTTTCACCTGCCGAGCTACGGCACTTTCGCGGTGAGGCGGTTTCGCTAGTGTTTCAAGACCCGATGACCCGGCTAGACCCGCTGATGACGATTGGGGATCACTGTGTAGAGACGCTGTTGGCGCATCAGCCTGAGCTGAGTAAAAAGGCGGCTAAAGCGAGGGCGATCGCCACTTTAGCGTCTGTGCAAATTCCGGCGAGCCGCTGGCACCAATATCCACATGAATTTAGCGGCGGTATGCGGCAGCGAGTAGCGATCGCTCTAGCGCTAGTGCTTGACCCGAAGCTGATCGTCGCAGATGAACCGACAACGAGCCTAGATGTGACCGTCTCGGCGCAGATTTTAGAGCAGCTGACTGAGCTTTGCACTGCGCGAAATATGGGCCTGATTTTAATCTCTCACGATCTGGCCTTAGTGGGAGAGTATTGCGATCGCATTGCCGTCATGTACCAGGGCCAGCTTGTGGAAGTTGGCCCCACCCGATCAGTGTTTTACCATCCGCAGGCTGACTACACGCGATCGCTGCTCCAGTCGGCGCATCAGCTCCAGTCGGCTGGCGCGCAAAATTCGGCGACTTCGTTTAGCAGCGAAGCTGCGCCCATTCTAAGCCTGCGCAACTTGACCAAGCACTACACGCTTGAGCAGGGCCTGCTCGGTCGCCTGCTGCGGCAAGATCCGCCCGAGCCGATCAAAGCAGTAGACGGCATCTCGCTCGATCTTTACCCCGGCGAAATTTTGGGCCTAGTCGGAGAGTCAGGCTGTGGCAAAAGCACGCTCTCACGAACGCTGCTGCGAATTGTCGAGCCGACTGCCGGAGAGATTGTCTTTCAAGGCATTGACTTTACCCGTCTATCACGGAAAGATTTGCAGACTAGGCGGCGCGATGTGCAAATGATTTTTCAAGATCCTAACGCTTGCCTCAACCCAATGATGACGCTAGGCCGGGGCATTGCCGATCCGCTGCTGATCCACGCGCTGGCCACACCTGCCGAGGCCGAAAAACAGGTAAACGCCATGCTAGAGCGAGTGGGGTTGACGCCTGTAGCAGATTTTTATCACCGGTATCCTGGCGATATTTCGGGCGGGCAGCAGCAAAGGGTGGCGATCGCCCGCGCCTTGATCACCCACCCCAAGCTAGTCATCTGCGATGAGCCAGTCAGTATGCTCGATGCCAGCGTGCAGGCCCAGGTTTTAGAGCTAATGCTCGATCTTAAAAATGAATTGGACTTGACCTATCTATTCATCACGCATGACTTGTGGGTTGCGAAGTATCTGTGCGATCGCATTGCGGTCATGAGCGGCGGTAAAATTGTCGAAACTGGCCCGACCGAGCAAATTTTTCGCGCCCCAGCCCATCCTTACACCAAAACCCTGCTACAAGCTGCGCCTCTGCTGGCTGAGGCTTAATGTCTGACTGAGCGATCCCAGCCAGAGCCTGGTGGCCAAATAACGCTGTTGCAGAATTACGGGAATCACCCCATCAGGCAGAGCATGGCTCGCGGTGGCCCTTGTTACGATACGAGTAACGAAAACGTAACAATACCTATCAGAAAGATAGGGTAACGCCATGCCAATCAAGGATAAAAAGCCACAGCAGCGTCGCGTGGCCAACTGGGTGTTTTTGGCCATCAGTGCGGTATTAATTATCAGCACTTTTTTGCCGCCCTCCTTTGGTCAAGAGACCGCCAAGGAGCCCTACAGCACCTTTATTAGCCAAGTTAAAAATCATCAGGTCACCAGTGCTACCGTCGGCGAAAAAGCCATTCGCTACCAGCTAGAAGCAGGCGGCGCTGTCTATGAGACTGCACCGGTCTTTGATCTCAATCTACCGACGCTGCTGCAAGACAATGGCGTAGAATTTTCTGCCAAACCCGCTTCTGGCAATGCCTGGTTTGGCAGTCTGCTGAGCTGGGTCATTCCCCCGCTGATCTTTGTCGGCGTGTGGCGTCTTTTCTTGGCTAGAGGTCAAGGCGGTGGTCAGGGCGGCGTCTTTTCGATTGGCAAAAGCAAAGCCAAGGTATACGTAGAAGACGAAGATACGAAGACAACTTTTACCGATGTTGCGGGCGTTGACGAAGCCAAGACCGAACTGGTTGAAATCGTTGACTTTTTACAAAATTCCAAGCGCTTTACCGATCTGGGGGCACGTATCCCTAAAGGGGTGCTGCTAGTTGGCCCGCCGGGAACGGGTAAAACCCTGCTAGCTAAAGCCGTGGCTGGAGAAGCGGGCGTGCCTTTCTTTAGTATCTCAGGCTCCGAATTTATTGAGATGTTTGTCGGCGTGGGATCATCTCGGGTGCGCGACCTGTTTGAGCAGGCCAAAAAGCAAGCGCCTTGTATCATCTTTATTGACGAGCTAGATGCCATTGGTAAGTCGCGTTCCTCAGGCGGCTTCTATGGCGGCAATGATGAACGTGAACAAACCCTTAACCAGCTGCTAGCTGAGATGGACGGCTTTAACGCCAGCGAATCGACCATTATTGTGCTGGCAGCGACCAACCGCCCTGAAACGCTTGACCCTGCGCTGCTGCGGCCTGGTCGCTTTGACCGTCAGGTGTTAGTAGACCGGCCCGATCTGAAAGGACGCGAGGCGATTTTGAATATCCACGCGACTGAGGTGAAGCTGTCAGATGGAGTGGACTTAAAGGCGATCGCTACACGCACCCCCGGCTTCGCAGGTGCAGACCTAGCCAACCTGGTCAACGAAGCGGCGCTCTTGGCCGCTCGCAATCACCGCGAATCGGTTGAGCAACAAGACTTTGCCGAAGCGATTGAGCGGGTAGTAGCCGGTTTAGAAAAGCGCAGCCGCGTGCTCAACGATAAAGAAAAGGAAATTGTCGCTTACCACGAAGTTGGCCATGCGCTTGTGGGCACGGCGATGCCCGGCACTGATCAAGTAGAGAAAATTTCAATTGTGCCTCGGGGAATGGCGGCGCTGGGCTACACTTTGCAGCTGCCGACGGAAGATCGCTTTCTGCGAGACCAAGCTGAGCTAAATGGGCAGATTGCCACCATGCTCGGCGGGCGCTCGGCAGAAGAAGTGGTGTTTGGCTCAATTACTACAGGCGCTGCCAACGACTTGCAGCGGGCGACCGATGTGGCTGAGCAAATGGTGACTAGCTACGGCATGAGCGAAGTGCTCGGGCCGCTGGCTTATGATCGCAGCAAGCAAAACAACTTCTTGGACAACGGATCGGCTCCGAACGCGCGCCGCATCGTCAGTGATGAGACTGCTAAGGCGATTGACGAAGAGGTGAAAAGTATCGTCGAAGCGGCCCATCAGCGAGCGCTCACCATTCTCCGAGATAACCGCGACCTGCTAGAAGAGATCTCTCAGCTGCTGCTGGAAGAAGAGGTGATCGAAGGTGAGAGCCTGCGAGCGATGCTTGCGAAAGTTAAGTTCAGCGAGCTGCATCATCAGTCACCAGGGGCAGCAGACGGCCTTAACCGCCAAGTCGTAGAAGTGTAGGTAGGCTGCTGGCCCGTGCTGGGTAAGCAGCCAACTCCAAATCAGAGAGCCTAAACTAGATCGTCTTAGAGCATATGAGCAGCGGGTACCCTTGGAGCGGTCTCTGCTGCTTTTTTGTCAATGCTATAGCCTCTGTCGAGTTGCTTAAGTTGCTTAAGACGCTTTTGTCGGTTGAAACCGCTGGAGAACAGCGGGCAACTCGACTAGCAGATGTCCTAATGCATCAGGGTATCTGCTATATCTCCCGATGGTTTGGTTCCTTTAATTTGATTAATCTAATCGTTAATTTTCTGTCTCAGCGTAAAAACTGTTTTATCATTTGAAATAAATCAGACGCTGGGCTGACATCCAAAAAAATCTCAGGCCAGCTTGCCTAGTGTGCGCCAGCTTTGCGGTGTATTTATTTTTCGCCTATGCCAACCAAAAGAGCGATCGCTAAAGCGCTAACGGGCCGGGCTGCCATTTGCCAGACCTCCTGCCATCGCCGCCACCGCCGCCAGAGCCGCTCCCTTCAGCGTAGTAACGTCAAGCCTGCCACTCTAAAGCTGTGGGCCGGGCTGCTCGTTTTAGCTTCTCCCTTTGCGGGCCTCGCCTATCTGCACTATCAGCAGCAGTTTCTTCATCCCTCTGTGGCTTTAGTGTTGGGCGGTGCGCCTGAGCGTGAGCAGTTTGCAGCTCAGTTTGCGAGGAGCCATCCCGGTGTTGAAATCTGGGTGTCGTCGGGCAGTAACCCGGAATATGCGCAGTGGGTATTTGACCAGGCTCATGTGCCGACCGAACAGTGGCAGCTAGACTATCAGGCCGTTGATACGGTGACCAACTTTACAACCCTAGTAGACAAGCTACAGGCCAGGCAAATTGAGGAAGTTTATCTGATTACGTCTGACTACCATATGCGCCGCGCCAGTGTGGTGGCCCAAATCGTTTTAGGCAGTCGGGGAATTGGTTTTCAGCCTGTGGCTGTCACGACAGGGAATGGCCCTGAACGCCCAGAAACCCTGCTCAAAGAAGTGCGAGATGGCGTGCGATCGCTGCTGTGGGTAGTTACTGGAAAAACCGGTTCGGAATGGAGACAGGCCCTTAGACACAAGCCTTGAAATCACTCAATGAGAGTGACATCACACTATGACATCAGCTACCCAAAACTCTCCCTACACGCAGGCCCAAATTCAGGTGTGGCTACGTGGACTGCTAACCGTTGCCTGGGCCGACGGTCGGTTTGACGATGCCGAAAAATCGATGATTCACACCATGGTGGAATCTGAATTTGCCCCTGGCATTGATTTTGATACCCTAGCGCCGATCGAACCGGCAGACCTAGCGACAGCGCTACGGTTAGAGCGTGCCGCCGCTCAAAATTTTTTGCGGATGGCGGTGATGGTGGCGCTGGCCGATGGGGTCTACTCCGGCGCTGAGAGCGATCAAATTATGGCCTTTGCCAAAGCCCTAGCGCTAGACCCAGCTGCTCTAGAGGCGCTGCAATCAACCCTCTATCAATTAAAATCATCGGCTCCTGAGTTGACTGAGGTCGATGAAGCATCTGTTTCCGAACCATCTGCTTCCAAACGATCTGCTTCCGAACCAGAAGGCGCAGTGGCCAGTTTGCGACAGCCGCCCCAATCTACGCCGGGCCTTGATCCGCTAAAGCCCGCTCGCATCTGGCTTGATCAGCTGAGTGTCGAAGATCCGCGTTTAGCCCGGTTTGTCTGTAAGCTGGTGCCTTCTCACTGTCCGTTTGAGCGGGATGTGACACTGTTTAATCGCAAAGTCGTTCACATTCCTCCTATGTGCAAAATCAATCCGCTGTACGAGCAGCTGGTCGGTCTGAGGTTTCGGGCCTTGTCTTATTTGGCAGATGATTGTGGCGAAGATGTCACGGCCTATCTGTAAGGGTTGCCAGGCCGGTGCTCCCTACGAGTCTCAATGAAACTCTATGATGCTCTAGCAGGATTGAGAGAGCACAACCGGTGAATATTGATGCGATCGCCATTAACATCTTAGCCGCCGATGCCTTAGCCGCCGATGTCTTAGCTACTGATGTCTTAGTCGTGGGTGGTGGCACTGGCGGCACCGCAGCAGCAATTCAAGCGGCCCGGCGCGGCGTTAGTGTCGTGCTAGTGTCTGAGCTGCCCTGGCTGGGCGGTATGCTAACAGCAGCAGGCGTATCTGCGCCCGACGGCAACGAACTAGCTGCCTTTCAAACCGGCATTTGGGGCGAATTTTTAAAGGCGCTACGTCGCCGACAGCCAGAGGGCCTAAATCACGGCTGGGTCAGCTTTTTTACCTATCAACCAGCCGTGGGGGCGCAGATTTTTGCTGACTGGGTGAATGCCCTGCCTAATCTGCGATGGATTGCTGGGCAGCGGCCCTGTGAGGTATTGCGTCAGGGCGATCGCATCACTGGCGTCCGATTTGATCAGCTAACTGTGAAAGCTCAGATCACGCTGGATGGCACTGAACTAGGTGACTTGCTAGCGCTGGGTGAGGTGCCCTACCGCTGGGGCTGGGAAACGCGGCAGGCGGCTGAGTTAGAGGGTCGAGAACCGAGCACGCCCGACTCTTTGAGCGATCGCGCTGACCCCCTCTATGCCATTACTCAGCGCTATCCGGTGCAGTCGCCTACCTGGGTTGCGGTCATGCAAGATTACGGCGAGGGCCAGCGCGCCCCATTCATCGAAGCCCCGCCACAGGTGTCGCCAGACAGCGATTTTGAAGGCGCTTGGGCCGGCTATGATGCCGCCGGTACCCCAGCTGGTGAGCATTTTCTTAACTATGGCCGCTTGCCGGGCGATTGCTTCATGATCAACTGGCCTCACCGAGGCAACGATTACGGCGTTGGCCTACAGCGGCTGATCGAGTCAGCGCCAGCCCGGCTTCAGTATCAGCAAGAAGCGCAGTGGCACAGCCAGTCTTTTGTCCGATACATTCAGTCTCAGCTCGGCAGTCGCTACGGGCTAGCGTTGGGCACGTTTCCCCCCACAGAACACTCATCAAGCGGTGCTTTTGCGCTGATGCCTTACTATCGTGAGAGCCGTCGGCTAAAAGGGCTGATGACGGTATGTGAGGGCGACATTTTGCCTGTAGAGGGCGGGCAAACGGCGGCGCTGCCAGTAAATCAGGCGGGTGAGATGAGTGCGATCGCCCTCGGCAACTACCCGAATGACCATCACTATCCGGGCTTTGAAATGCCCTTAGCGCCTAAATCTATTCGCTGGGGTGGCCGGTGGACTGGGACGCCGTTTACTATTCCCTACGAGGCGCTGGTGCCTGAAACGGTCGATGGGCTGCTGGCGTGCGAGAAAAATATTTCGGTCTCTCACATTGCTAACGGGGCGACTCGGTTGCAGCCGGTGGTATTAGGCATCGGTCAGGCAGCAGGAATGGCAGCAGCGCTTTGCATAGAGCAAAAATGTCAGCCGAGGGATTTGGTAAAAAGGGGCGGAGTGCGATCGCTTCAGACCGCCTTGATCACTGACCCGGCAGCGCCAGCCGCCGTAATTCCTTTATTTGACCTGCCGCCCGAGCATCCTCACTGGCGGGCCTGCCAGCAGCACTACACAGCACAGCCAGAAGACTATCCAATCAGCGGCTACCATTCGCCCAATAGCCCTGAACAAAGCTCCAAAATAAGCCCGCCCGCATCTTCTCACCAGCTGTCTCTTCAAGGTGAGTTTAGGCACACTCACAAAGGTCGATACGAGCTGCGTCAAAACACAGTAAAAACTCTGCCAGATCGCATCGCTTTACTAACAGTTAGATCAGAAATTACCGAAGCTTTTTCAAATACATTAGAAGGTCAAAAAGTACGGCTTTTAGGTGTATGGAATTCATCTGGAAAATGGCTGCTCTGTGAACAGATCCAGTTCTTGTAAGTATGTCAATTCTTCACATAGATTGTCCTGACTTTATAGAGAGTTAGCGTAACAGTGAATAACGACTTGGAAATCATCTAGCAATCATGCTGACTTCTTATCACTACTTACTCGGCGGCATTATGACCGTTTCATGCGCCACTGGCTCTGTTGCCCATAGCGTAGCTGTCTCCCAAATGTCACCTATCTCTTTTGAGCAGAGACAGCGTGAGCTGATTCAAGTTTCTGATCGGGGCAGTGGTCGTCTAGGTGATCGCCCGGCCACCCAAAGATCTAGACCAAGAATCGCTGACTGTGCCTTGGAGCATCGGCCCTTTCGCCTCTATTCTCAGTAGAGCTGCCATTTGACTGTAGCTAAAAGTGCGCTTAAGCAGACAGCGAGAGGAAATAGCTGGCTGCTGCGAAAAAGTCATTTGGCAGTCAGTGAGGGAATAGTTGAGAATGGCTTGTATTAACTAGCATCCGTATCCAGTGTAGAATATGGGCTAAGTAAAGGATTCTTAAGGAGCTGTTTTTATTGACGCAGCTGTTGTGATATGGGTTTGCTTGACTAGCAGTATGCAAAGCTGTTTTGTCTGTCCGTCTTCTGTGCATTCTATACATTAAGCATTTACGCTTGATCGAGTTTTGATGACCAGCAACACCGATTTAGTAAAGAAACTAGAACCCAGCGCGATCGACGAAATCATGATGTATCTGGCCTTTAGTGCCATGTGTACAGGCGGACATCGTCACGGCGCTTTTTTAGATGCCGCCGCAACGGCAGCTAAGTGCGCTATTTATACCACCTATATAGAGCAGGGTAGAAACCTGCGCATGACCGGACACTTGCATCATATCGAGCCGAAGCGAGTGAAGGCGATCATTGAGGAGATGCAGGCTGCGCTGACAGAAGGCAAACTGCTGAAAATGCTGGGGTCGCAAGAACCGGGCTATTTGATTCAGCTACCGCACGTCTGGTTACAGCGTCATCCTTGGCAGCCTGGAGAATTTCGGGTGCCAGGCACTAGCTTGAGCGCTGACGAAAAGCGGCAGGTAGAAGCCAAACTAGAAGCGGCTGGCCTGCCTGACTCGCTACCGGATGCCCAGTTGCTGACCGGGTTTCAGTTTATGGAGCTAGTAGACTATCTCCACACCCGATCGCAATCAACTTTGCCAGAAGAGCGCCGTATGCAGCTTAGTGATGCGCTAGCTGAGCATATTCGGCGGCGATTGATCTATGCAGGAACGGTTGCTCGCATTGATTCGCCGATGGGTGGTATGCCTTTCTATGCGCTGACTCGGGCCTCTTATTCGCCAGTGGGTGAAGAAGAACGTACCTACACCATGATGGATGACACCGCCCGCTATTTTCGCCTGATGCGTGAGTGGACAAACTGTCGGCAGGGCACTCGTCGAATTCTAGAAGAACTCAACATTCCTAGCGAAAAGCGAGAAGTCGCCTTCGACGAACTTGACCAGCTGATTAGCCAGTGGGCTAACAAGTATCACGCTGACGGCGGCCAGCCGACGGTGGTACAAATGGCGATGGGCGATAGCGACTCTCCTCACTAAGACCTCCTCACTAAGACCTCCTCACCAAGACCGCTTCACTAAGACCTCCGCTAAAAGCATTTCTAGTAAGCGGGCTCACTAGCTCTATCAATCTCACTAGCGTCGTTAAGTGGTTTTTTTTAAGCAGCTGCTTGTGAGAAGGCTCAATTGGCAAGGCCCAATGCGATGGGTAAGTATGTTCAACTACAGATATGCTCAATTACAGATCAGCCATCTCGTTTAGAAACGTTTTGCTAATGACTGGGCGGGCTTGCAGCTGAGTTTGATAAATTTGATACTGCCTTACCGCCTAAAGCTGCCTGTCTTGGCCTTCTGAAAGGTCGGCAGCTGAACAGCCGCCATAGAACTTACTTTTTTGTGCGATCGCACAGACTTCACTAGCGGCGAGACCGTAGAGCCAGCCTGATCATTCAAGGGTGAATAGCCTAAGGGTGAATAGTCTGTAGACGGAGCGCCAGTGGTTGTGTCAGTAGTCTCAGCAACTGCTTCCTCAGCGGATTCAGGCAGCGGTTTGCCCCAGGGTGAAGGCTCGGTAAAACCAATTTCTTCGGCTGATAATTGACCGGTGGCGGCAGCGAACGACTCTTCTACTTTGGCAGCTACTTTGGCCGCGATCGCCTCTGCGGGCTGCGGTTCAATAGCAGTAGGCGGTTTCTCAGGCGGTTTCTCAGGCGGTCTCTCGGACTGCGTCTCAGACAGCTTTTCAGTGGCTCTAGCCAGTTGAGCGGCGGCTTGCCAGTTGAGCTTGGTCGATCTAGGCGTAGCAGCCTCCGCTTTGTCTGAGCTACCAGCTAGCAAACTGGCTGTATCAGCCGCAGACGCTGGGGTCTCATCTATCCCGTTCATCACCCGATCTAAGTCTTGCCAGAGCTTATCTTCGGCTTCTAGATCGGTTGTCGCTGCGGGATTTGCATTTGCGGTAGGTTTTGTTTGAGGCGCAGCCGCTTTGGGCGGTTCATGGCAATTGATGGGTTCACTAGCGGGCGTGCTGGCATTGCGAATGAGCGTTTCTAGATGTGGATCGATGCCGGTAAAGGAAGCTGGGCCAGCCGATACCCAGGGCATGATTCGCTGGGCTCTGGGCATGGTGACTGCGGGAGCGCTGGGGTATGAGACCGGCTGGGTATCGGCGATGCTAGCGGTATAGACCGGTCGGGCTTTGACCGTGAGGGATTTTTCTAGGGCGGCTTTGAACTGAAGGGTGTAGCGCTGCTGGCGCTGGAGGCGCGATCGCAAGTCTCGGCTAACGGTCTCTGCCTGAATGCGCGCTTGGGCGGCTTCGGCGTGCTGTTGAGAAATCAGCGCCGATTCTTTTTCTAGCTGCGTCACCCGCTCTTGGTGATCGTTGAGTTCTGCCTGGAGTGTTTCGTTGATGAGCTGCTGACGCTGAAGGGCTTGCTCGGTGGTGTCTAGCTTGCTGACGAGCTTGGCAATTTGCTGCTGAGCAGTCTGAGAAATTTGCTGAACTGAAGCTTGATCTGCCGACATCTGTTCGATCATTTTGGCCTGTGCCACTTTTGCCCTTTCTATCTCGGCTTGCAGCGCCGACTGAGCATTCTCGAGCGCACTTTCTGTCTGTGAAATTCGCGCTAGTAAAGCGTCGTTACATTCATTGAGATCGTGAATGAGACTCAGCAGTTCGTTCTCGCGCTTGGCTGTGAGGCTGCTTGGGTCATGAGCTGAATCTGATGTTGCTGAACCTGATATTGCTGAACCTGATGTTGCTGAATCTGATGTTGCTGAATCTGATGTTGCTGAATCTGTGGCGATCGCCTCTGAATCATCTGCTGCTATCGTTACCGTGCCCGGCAAATCCACTGCTTCCCAGTCGCTATCTGCTGCGCTTGCTAGCCCAGGGGGAATGGGCGCTACCCGCTCTGGCGCTACTTGGTCTTCCGGCAAGCTGCCCGCTATGGGGCTGTAGGCATCATCTGCGCTGCCTGTAGCGTCTTGCGAATGAGCATCAAATGAGGGCTTGGACGACTTATTTTTACTCATATCTAGTAAATAACAGACAAAACAACAGCAAACAGCGCCCAGGCGAGGCGAAGCTCAAGCAATGGGCTTATTGTATCGGATATCAGAAAAGCTTAAGACAAATGACTTCCTATGACTTCCTAAAGTAGTATCACAAAAAGCCAATATAGCAATAGCTCTATCTAAAAAACATTGATAACTTTTGTGAGAATAGCGATACCAGTCTTTCTACGTTAGCTATGTAGCATCCGCACAGCTATAAAGCTCTGTTATAAAAGTCTGTCAAAAAGTATGTTTTCAGCCGAGCAGTGCTTGTGTCAGCAAATCTTTGTGCATAAACGCCCGATCTACCTGCGATTGAATCTGATCGGGGGTGAGGCCGCTGCCGTTGGCATAGCAGTCTAGCCACGCTTTGCAGAGAGCTTGCGGCTGATCGGGCAGCGGTGGCAGTTGGCGCGGGGCCGCAGCGAGATCCCAGCCGGGTAGCGATAGCGATTGAGCCAGGGCTTCTACTTTGGGGTCGTAGCTGATGGCAAAGCTGCGACAGCCTTCAGCCGCTGACATGACTAGGGCATGAAATCGCATACCGATGGTCATTTCAACGCCGCGAAATAGCCCTTTGAGCTGCTGCGGCTGGGTGAGGCAGTAAGTATGGTGAGGGCCGCTGTTTTGCCTAATCAGGTGATCGGCAATGAACTGGGCGATCGCCCGATCTTTAACCGGCTGAAAGGGCACCAGCACTAAACAGACGCCCGTAGCCTTTTGAAAATTAACTAGCGCCTGCGCAATGACTTCTAACCGCTGCTCGGTTAGATCGGGGTGGGGCCGGAGGGCAACGGCTACGCGGGGAGCCGGTAAGTCCCACAGTCCTTCTACAGGCGCAGGGTCTAATCCCCAAACGGGGTCGGGTGCGAGCAAACAGGGCTGCTGCCACTGGCTGAGCAAGGCTTCAGAATTGCGATCGCGCACGCTCACCTGCTGACAGTTCGCTAGGGCCGTGCGAGTGAGCCACCGGCTGAGGGGCTGATTTAGAGGGCCAACGCCCTGAGCCCAGGCTACTGTCTTGAGTCCCATTTTCTGAGCGAGCAGCATGAGCCCGCCGTAGTACAGCGGACTGAGGGCGCTGCTGGCATCTTGCATGAGGCTGCCGCCGCCCCAGATGAAGGCATCTGAGCGCTGGAGGGCCGACAGCACTGCACTGGCCGACTTGCGCGGAACCGCTTCGACATTGTAGCGATCGCTCGTTTGCTGAGGGTTGCCAGAGAGGACAATCGGCGTCACCTGGGCAGGCAACATTTGCAGCAGCGCGGCCAAGAGCGCCTCATCGCCGCCGTTGCCCATACCGTAGTAGCCACATAACACCGCTTGCATAGTTTTTTGCCGTCTGGTTTTTGTTGTCTGGTTTTTGTCGTTTTGTTTGGCCGTTTTTGTCAGCGTTTTGCCATAGATCTCTAGAATACAGAAGACAGAATACAGAAGATATACGGACGGGTAGTCTCTATGCACGCGCTCTCAATTCCGACCTGGATGGTTCATGTCTCTAGCGTGCTGGAGTGGATATTGGCTATCTGGTTTGTATGGCAATATGCTGAGACCAGTGGCTATCTGGCGTGGCGTACCCTATCTTTTGGGATGTTGCCAGCGCTGGTGAGCGCGATGTGTGCCTGCACCTGGCATTTTTTTGATAATCCGGCGGCTCTGAACTGGCTGGTCACGCTACAGGCTGCCATGACAGTGGTGGGCAACTGTACGGTCTGTGCGGCAGCCTGGTGGATTTGGCGGCAGTCTAAAGCGCCGTCTGATAAGGCAGAAGGAGAGATTAAAGGATGAGTAAAGAAACGCTGTTTGCGCTGTCGCTTTTTCCCTATTTAGGCTTCTTATGGTTTCTCACCCGGTCGCAGCAAACGCCTCGGCTGGCGCTGATTGGGTTTTATGTGCTGCTAATTTTTGTCGCGGTGACCATTCCTGCTGGAATCTACGCCAAGCAGGTTTACGGTGAACAACTGGCAAATGTCGATTGGCTGCACGGCAGCGCTGAATCTTTTTTGACGCTTTCTAATATCTTGGTGGTGCTGGGCTTTCGGCAGGCGGTGATGCGGCTAAGGGCTGGGCAGGGCGCTCAAAATTAACGGCTTTAGAGCTTGCTAGCAGCCTGATGCAAAATAAGCCGGTTGCCATCGGGGTCGTAGGCGTAAATCTCCTGACCGTGAGAAGTGGTCATAGTTGGGCTAGACGGTGGATGGCCGATGTTTTCGCACCGGGCGATCGCCCCAACCAAATCACCCACTTCTAAACACAAGCTCATCGCTCCGCTGGTCGCTGCCGAAAACTCTGCAACGTGATCTACCTTGGGCGTAAAGATGGCCAACCGCAGCCCAGATAGCTGAAATTCGGCGTAAGTAGCGGTGTGAAGGGTAGGAGAAGTCGCCAAAAGGGCGCTGTAAAAACTGACCAGCGGCGCTAGCTGGAGACTTGCTAAGGTGACGAATATTTGACTATGGATTTGATTGGGAGGGGTTGCCATTTGCTGAGGTTGTAAGCAGAGAATTGCCCCCATTGTCTCTAATTTCAGCACTGCCGTCGGTAGATCGTCTGTCAACGGGCTTTGCAAAAACTGCTCTTAAGGAGGGCGCTCGGCTTCAGAGCTTGCGCTAATCTTTAGACATTTTGCGAGGTATTTACTGTGGTTGCGACTCCCACCAAATCTGGATCAAACAAATCTATCGCCGACTGGCTCGGTAATGAAGCCGACAGTCTGCTGAGCTACGAGGCCAAAGTAGATAAGAGCCAGCTGCACTTGCCGGGGCCAGACTGGGTGAATCGGAGCTTTGCGCAAAGCGATCGCTCCCCTCAGGTGCTGCGCAGCTTACAACAGCTCTACAGCACGGGCCGATTAGCTAACACTGGCTATCTCTCTATTCTGCCGGTCGATCAGGGCATAGAGCACTCCGCCGCCGCCTCTTTTGCCCCCAACCCAATTTACTTTGACCCAGAAAACATTGTTAATCTGGCGATTTCCGGCGGCTGCAACGCGGTCGCGACGACGCTTGGCGTGTTGGGGATGACCTCCCGGAAATACGCCCACAAAATTCCTTTCATCGTCAAGCTCAATCACAACGAGCTGCTGAGCTACCCCAAAGAATACGACCAGACGATGTTTGCCTCAGTCGATCAGGCTTGGAATCTGGGCGCTGTGGCCGTTGGGGCGACCATTTACTTTGGCTCATCCGAATCTACCCGGCAAATTCAGGAAGTCAGTCAGGCGTTTGCTCGCGCTCACGAGCTGGGTTTGGCCACCATTTTGTGGTGCTACTTGCGCAACGATATTTTTAAGCAGGATAAAGATTACCATTTGGCGGCTGACTTGACGGGGCAAGCTAACCATCTCGGTGTGACTATCGAAGCTGACATTATTAAGCAAAAGCTGCCCGAAAATAACGGTGGCTATAAGGCCGTATCCGATGCTGTGGGCAAGTCCTACGGCAGAACCGACGACTTAGTCTATTCGGCGCTGACTAGCGATCACCCGATTGACCTGACGCGCTATCAGGTGCTGAACTGCTACGCGGGCCGGGCCGGGCTCATCAATTCGGGGGGGTCGTCGGGTGAAAATGACTTTGCTCAGGCGATTCGCACGGCGGTAATTAATAAGCGAGCCGGTGGCTGCGGCCTGATTTCAGGGCGAAAGACCTTTCAGCGAGACTTCAAAGAAGGCGTGAAGCTATTTCATCTGATTCAGGATGTGTATTTGTCTGATCAGGTGACCGTTGCTTAGCCTTTTGGCCGCTAATTTTTGGCCACTAATTTTTGGCCGCTAATGCTGTCGGGCGGCTGATTCTACATCTTGATCGGTAGCTCAGTCGCCGGGTTGTTCGAGTTTCTCAGCGCCTCGCTTGCGCCGCCTAACAGTTGCCCAAGTTCGCCAGCTCAGCAGCGCCAGCATCAGCAGCGTTAGCGGCACCACAATAATGCCAATCCACCCAGCCCAAACCGACTCAGGGCGCGTGGCATTGGCTACCAAGTAGCCGACATACAGCAGGTAGTAAGCCAGCAGCAGCAGACCCTCTCGCCGCGAGACCTCATTGTCTGTAAAAAAGATAGGTAGGCACATCACCGCAACTGCCAGCATAATTGGCAGATCGAACGAACGTACCGACTGAGACATGGTCATGCCCGTGGTCGAAATAGCGCTAGTCAGCCCAAGTACTACCAAAATATTAAAAATGTTGCTGCCGATGACGTTGCCAACTGCAATGTCGCGCTCACCGCGTAGAGTGGCCGTAATTGAGGTGGCTAGCTCTGGCAGAGATGTCCCTAGTGCAATGACGGTTAGCCCGATAATCAGCGGACTAGCGCCGAAGAACGTGGCAATGCTAACAGCGCTGTTGACCAACATTTGTGAGCCCGCTACCAGCATGACCATGCCTGCTACAAATAGCGCTACGTTCCAGCCAGTTTCTTTGAAAGAGAGCGATCGCGCGCCAAACTGAGCATACTCATCCTGCACAGCTAGATCTTTTTCCTGGCGGCTTTGATACAGCAAAAACACGGTGTAGGCCAGCCCGCCCAAAAATAAAACCACCCCGTCGGTACGATTTAAGCGACCGTCTATGCCAAAAAACATCAGAAGGGCTGACACCCCAATCATAATTGGCACATCTAGGCGCACCAGCTGCTGCGCCACTACCAGCGGGGCAATCATCGCCGATATGCCCAAGATCAACAAAACGTTGCAGATATTGCTGCCCACTACATTGCCCAGCGCAATATCTGCCTGACCGTGCAAACTTGCTTGCAAACTCACCGCTAGCTCGGGCGCACTGGTTCCAAACGCCACGACGGTTAGCCCAATCACCAGTGGCGATATGCCAATGGTCGCAGCCAGCTTAGAAGCGCCCTTAACTAAGATTTCTGCGCCGCCCACCAACAAGATGAGCCCTACGACTAAAGAACCAACTGTCAAAATACTCATAGGTGCTTCGTCACGTCTCTGCTAATAGCGGCTTTGGTGTACTTTGAAAAAACTGACGCTTTACAATAACGATAACTGCTCTTGGGGTGCAAGACCCCCCACCAATTATCGTCTATGTCTTCTGCATCTCGTTCTGATTCTTCACAGCTCAATCTTCAACCTAACAACAACAGCGCTAATGCCGCCGCTAAAAAACTTAATGCGATTGAAGCTGTCGATCAAGTTTTGGCTCCCTGGCGATCGCCACTTGCTAAAGCCATTCACCGCAATCGCGCTCAGCCCTTTTCTCGCTATTTTCAGCTCGCAACCGTCCGCCCGGACGGCACACCTGCTAACCGCACGGTGGTATTTCGTGGATTTTGTACTGGCAGCAATCAGCTGATGGTGATTGGCGATCGCCGCAGCGAAAAAATCGAGCAAATTGCAAAAAATCCGGCTGCTGAAGCCTGCTGGTACTTTGCCAAAACCCGCGAGCAGTTTCGGCTGTGCGGTCAGCTTGCCGTCGTCACAGCTGACACCGCCCCGGCTAGCTTTGCCGACGCCCGTCAGCGCCTCTGGCAGCAAATCTCAGACACTGCCAGACTTCAGTTTGCTTGGCCCTGCCCTAAAGCTCCCCGTGCTGACAGCCCAGACTTCAGCCCGCCGCCACCCGATAAACAGACGCCGCCCCCGCAGTTTTGCCTGCTGCTGCTAGCGGTTAGCAGCGTCGATCACTTGGAGCTGCGAGGCGAGCCTCAAAACCGTCATCTTTATACGAAGGTTGACCCCTCGTCTACCTGTCTAGAGACGCAGCAGTGGCAAGTGACTGCTGTCAATCCTTAAAGGCTAAGGGAAGGCTAAGGGATCGCGAATTGAATACGCCTGCAACCGGCTCTAAATGCCTGCGCCCCCCAAAAATTCCTGAATGGCTCTGTCTTCTATAAGACAGCATTGCTCAGGGTCACATTTTTCCGCTTGAAGCGCCCGCAACAGCAGGGCCGACTGGTCTGAACGTCCTGCGCCTACGGCAACTAACTGCCTCTCTGCGACCTGTGCCGGAATTGCTGAGCGAAGTTGCGATAGCTCATTTTCTAGCGCATCGATCCGATCTACTAATGCTCGAATAGCCATTGCCTCCGAGTCAGGCAGTCTGCCGTGCTCTAGAGGATCTACCCGCTCACCCGAACGATAGACAATTCTTCCGGGTACGCCTACCACGGTGCAGTCAGACGGCACTTCTCGCAGCACAACAGAGCCTGCTCCAATGCGCACATCATTGCCAATTTGAATATTGCCTAATATTTTAGCCCCGGCTCCGACAATCACCCCTGTGCCCAGTGTTGGGTGACGTTTGCCAGTTTCTTTACCAGTGCCGCCGAGCGTGACCCCCTGATAGATGAGCGCCAGATCGCCGATGATGGCTGTTTCGCCGATCACAACGCCCATGCCGTGATCAATAAATACACCGCAGCCAATGGTCGCCCCTGGGTGAATTTCGATGCCGGTTAGCGCTCGCGCTAGATGGGAGAGCAACCGAGGGATAAAGGGAATGCCGATGTGCCATAGCCAGTGGGCCACCCGGTGTAGTACCAGTGCTTGAAAACCGGGATAGAGCAGCGCTACTTCTAACCAGTTACGGGCCGCCGGATCCCGCTCAAAAATGATCCGAAAGTCTTTGGCAAGGGCTTTGAACACAGTGCAGTTTCCTATGGAGATGCAGTTTTTAGAGATGCAATTAGCCAAAACTATCTTAGCGTCTGAGTAATGCGCTTCCAACCCCCTTCTAACCCCGGAAGAGGCTTAGAGGGGTGGGGCAAACCGATCCTCTAGGCGGATTTTATTGGCGGGCTTTATCGGCGGCTATTGTCTGAGGGTGTGGGTTCGGAGATGCGCAGGGTGTAGTTGAGGCGATCGCCTCGGCTAAAGCTGCCTACCCAAATGCGGTAGGTGCCCTCCGGCCAGTCGCTATAGTCCACAGCGGCATTGAGCTGGTTGCGGCCAGGATTGTCATTGCAGTCGATGCCTTGGGGCCCCTGTATCAGCAGGGTGGTGTCGCCGCCACTCTCAACGGTCACTTGTAAGCGCCGGGCAGGTTTGCTCAGGACTAGCGTGTGGTTGGGTTCAGCCGATCCGTACCCCAAACACAGTCGGCGACGGCGATCGCGCCCGGCTAGCGCAGTCAGGCTGTAGTCTCCGGCGGTAACGCCTTGCACCTGGGCTGCGCTGCCGCTCAGCGTGATTGGTTCAGTGTTGTCTTGAGCCAGGGCGGGTAGAACGAACATCCACGCTGCGACTGGTATGGCACTCAGGCTGATCAGTCTACTTAGCAGCTGCGATCGCTGGTTTTTCCAGGGAACTTTTTGGGTGAGGGGCATGGGTTGAGTGACTCCACATTCAGGAAATTTTATTCAGGAAACCTTATTCAGGAAATTTTATTCAGGTAACATCTGATACTTTTTAGCCGATTCCAAGCCGAATTGCCAAGCTCGGCGTCAGCGGCAGTAGCACTAGCAGCATCAGCGTCAGCCCGAGCAGAGCCAAAGCCGCTCTCGTATCATCGGGTTCAGTCAGGTCGTCTTGGCAGGGGCGCTCGGGCTGGCGCTGCAAAAAGACAATCAGCACCGCCCAGTACAGCGCCAAAGGGTTAAACAGCCCGACGATAGCCAGCAGTATCAGGGTTACCACCGTCGCCCGCACCAGTGTTTTGCGACCGTAGATTGCCTGTATGACTCGTCCGCCATCAAGCTGACCGGCGGGCATCACGTTAATAGCGGTAATGATTAGGCCAATCCATCCCACCACCATCAGCGGATGCACATCGACCAGCGTGGACTGGAGGGCATCGCCTAGAATCGCTCGGGCCACTGTGCCTACTAGAATAGAGCCCTGAAAAAACGTGGCTGGCAGCTGAAATAGGCTACCCGGATGGGAGAGCACCAAACCTAACAGCAAAAATACAAAGGACACCATTCCCCCCGCTGCTGGCCCAGCAAAGGCCACATCAAAAAGCACTGTGCGGTTAGGCAAGATAGATTCAAATCGCATCAGTGAGCCAAAGGCTCCTAGCTGCCAGGCTGGCAAGAAAAAGGGCGGGCTGATTTTTACGTTTAGGCGGTTTGCCAGCAGCCGGTGGCCCAGTTCGTGCGCGCCCAGCACCGCCGCTATTCCTAGCGCGATCGGCAGGGCTTCGGAGAGCCGCTCAGGGCTTTGAAAGATGTCAAATCCCTGTAAGATACTGGCCGTCTCTAGGCTGGTGGCTAGCGTGGCAACAGCCAGGGCCACTGCCAAAATCCTTTGGGCGACTGAGGTGGGCTTAGGGTCGTTTTGGCTGGGCAGTACGATTACAACGGGCTTGTTCTCAGGGTCTGCTAGTAAAAAAGAACGGTAGCGATCGCCCAGCTTTTCTGTTAGTTTCTGGCTCAGCGTTTGTGCTGCCTGGTCGGGCTGCCCGCGTAAGTTGCCTCTAAAGATAGCGCCCTCCTGATACGGCACTGTCTGAGTTCTAAAAAAGGTGTCAATGCCAAAAATGCCTTCAATTATCGCCAGATCTTCTGCCGGTATAGGCGTTAGCGCATCTTCCTCTGCCTCATGAGATGGGTCGCCAACTTCAGGCGCATCTGATTCACTCGCCTCGCTGGTTTTAGTCGCCTGGTCGGTATCTGCGATCGCGGCTGAAGAAATCGTCGGCTCCCTCGCCTCGTTCATCAGCGTGGCCGCTCGTTTGGCCGCTAACGGATCTTTGGCCGTCGCCCGTAGCCGCCTGCCCAGGTAAATGTAAGCCCCCGCCGAAGCCACCACTAGCAGCAGTATCCCGGCCAAATTGAGATAGATGCCCGCAGCTGAAAACCCAAAAAACAGCAGCCACGGCCCCATCAGGACGACTGTCTGCAACCAGGCTAAGATGCCCGGTTCGCCGTAGGGCTTGGCCTGCAAAAATCCCCAGGTTAGGATGCCGACGGCTGCGAGTAAAAGTAAAATTGTGATCATAAAACGGCTACTGTGGCAGTCTGGCCCGCCACCAGCGGCGAGTCACAAGCCACAGCCTGAAGGTAAACAGTCTGAAGATGAGGCTAATGTAAGCTATGTGTCTATTTTAATGGAGGACGGAGAGCCCCTGTCGCCGCCCGCTGTTTTTTGCTGCTGGACTCTTTCAGACAGTGACCCTCTTAGCTCCCTCTTAGCTAAAGATCTCAGCCAAGGGTCTTAAACAAGGACAGAGAGCTTTCCGGTAAACTGGCTTCTAAGCAATACGAGCCCCTATGGTCAAACCTTCTGAGTCTGCTTCTGCTGCCGACGCTTTCGAAACCGACCCGTCTATCAGCGAGTCTCCGGTTACCGGCTTTGCTCAGAACCGGAATTTTGCTGACCAGCGGCCCGTCAGCCGACCTCCCTCACCGAGTGCCGGGTCATCCGTCAGCTACAACGAGTCTTTTACCGTCGATTACAACCCAGATCCTGAGCTCCAATCTGATAATGGCGATCGCTCTACCTACTTCTCTCCAGGAGCTCACCCCCCCCGTCTCAGCCACTCCCCCAAAACTGAAGCCCCCGAAGAAGACGGGCTACAGCAGCCTCAAGAGCGCTATCAACGTCAGCCAGCAATCAACCCCATTGAGGTGGCTAAAGCACCTGTGAGTGTTGTGGCGATCGCTGGTGCCATCGTCGTCGTAATCGGTTTTACCCTAGACAGCGTTTGGCTTACCCTAGTCGGCTCTATCGTTGCCTTTGTCGTCTCTCTGCGGCTGCTAACGCCCACCTTTCAAGAAGCACTCAGCGATCTTACCCATCAGCAACGCGCGCTGTTTGTCGCCATTCCTAGCCTGCTATTAGGCATGATCGGGCTCGTCCATACCAGTGGCATCGGTCGCCCGATTGCACGTTGGGGCAGCGGTCTGCGCTGGGATATTGTCAGTGCGCTGGGCGACTTTTTAGGGGCAATCGGTCAAATATTCATTGCCATCATCGCCGTCTACGTCGCTTGGCGGCAGTACATCATCTCCCGTGACCTCACCGTTCAGCAAAACCTGATCACCCAGCAGCAAACTATCGACTCTTACTTTCAAGGCATTTCAGAACTCGTGCTAGACGATGAAGGGCTGCTAGAAGACTGGCCGCAAGAACGAGTCATCGCTGAAGCGCGAACCGCTGCCATTCTCAGCAGCGTTGACGCGGATGGCAAGGCCAAAGTGCTGCGCTTTCTCTCCCGTTCCAAGCTGCTGACGCCGCTCGCCCGCGATCAGCGTCTGGGTCGCCCAATTCTCGATGGCATAGGCGGCTACGCCGAAGACCGTGCCCACGGCACCCGCGTCATCGATTTAGGCGTAATGCTAGCTGCGAGCAATTTGGCAGATACCGACCTGCGCTGGTTAGATCTGAGCGAATCCAACTTAATTCGCGCCGACCTAACCAGCTGCGATCTCGTACGAACCAACTTCTCCCGCACCATCCTCTGCGATGCCAACCTCACCGATACCGACATGATGGGCGTGCGCCTCTTTTACGGCGACATCCAGACCGCCACCCCTCGCACCCGGCAAGATCAGCCCAACTACACAACGGGTGAATTCACTGGCACTGTGATTGAAGGCGCTGACTTTACCAACGTGCAGCGGCTCTCTGAAGTGCAGCGGTGCTACTGCTGTACCTGGGGTGGCAGCAAAACCCGAGAGACTATTCCTGGCGGCTGCGACGACTTACCCAATCGGCTGGGGCGCTGATCCTCCCTCTTTAAAGATCCTGACAACTCAGCGCCACAGAAGAAGAAGATTTGATACAGCGGTCTATGAAACGGCCTTTTAAGCACAGGTTTGTCGCAATGATTGGGTAAATTTGATGAGAGTAAATTTGACAAGACGATGCTTGCGTAGCTTTAGCAATATCTGCCGGGCCATTTGTCCCCTTGAGTCTTTGCCTCCTGAGTCTTTGCCCCCTGAGTCTTTGCTCCTTGAGTCTTTGCCCTAACTAAACCATTTCATCGTCGCTCTGTTTCTATTGCCTTAGCCCTCTCTGCCTTAGCTCTCTCTGCCTCAGCTCTCTCTGCCTTAGCCCTTTCTGCCTTAGCACTATGGTTTCACGATCCTCCGGGAAGCGCTCTATCAAGCAGTCCCTCAGACAAGCTAAAAAGCGATCTAGGGGAAAACAGCGGGTCGGGAATCAAGTCCAGCCTGCTGCTAGTAGCGTCGCTACCGGTGCTGTTGTAGAGGGTGCTACGCCTACCGTCGGTAGTGAGAAAGCCCTTAGCCCTCGACAGAAGCTGATTTTAGAGCGAGAAGCAGCAGCGCGCCGTCAGCAGACGGTAACTTACGCCACGCTAGTGACCTTAGGGTCTGGCTTTATTGGTCTGCTGATGGGGCTGCTAGTTGATCCGATGCTGGGGGTTGCTACAGGCGGTGCCCTGCTATGTTTGCTGCTCTCGTTCAAATTTCAGCGGCTAGCGCTGTATGCCTTTATTATCTATGTGCCTTTTGCCGGAACGGTGACCTACGCGCTGGGCGGTAGCCCAATTTTGCAAATTGCTAAAGATGTTTTCTACATACCTGCGCTGATTGGCCTCTATCAGTTTTGTCGCAAAAATCGTTTGCCCATCATCTTGCCAAAGGCAATCAAACCACCGCTGATTTTTTTGCTGATTGTGGTGTGTATGACCATACTGGTGGCTAATCTCCCTGATCAAATTGGGCAGGTAGATGGCAAGTTTCCGATGCTGATGGCACTTTGGGGAGCCAAGATTTTCTTTGGCTATGTGCCTTTAGTTGCCTGCATTTATTACTTGATCCGCAATAAAGAAGATTTGGTCTTTATTCTGCGGCTACAGGCAATCTTGGTGCTGGTGGCCTGCGGTTTGGGGCTCGTTCAGTATTTGATGTTAAAAACGGGTGCCTGTCCGGGTACTACTGGCACCGGTTCGGAGCTATTTCGCGCTTCGCTAGATGCCCGTTGCTTTGTCGGTGGCTCTCTACTCTATTCACCGGGGGTCGGGCAGATTCGGTTACCTGGCACGTTTGTTGCCCCTTGGCAGTGGGGATGGTTCTTGATCTCGGCTGCTTTCTTCAGCTTTGGTACGACTTTTAGCGATAAGTCGGCTTTTTGGCGGCTGATCGGGTTGGTTTCACTGGTTGCGGTCATGGTGATGGCTGTGGTCTCCGGTCAGCGAATTGCTTTAGTACTGGTGCCCATGTCTATTGTGATCTTGACGGTGATGACAGGGCAGGTAGCTAACCTGAAGCGATTTATCCCGATTGGGGTCGTTTTGGGTGTGATTTTGTTTTACCTGGTGGTGAAGAACCCGACGGTTATTGCTACGCGGACAGCTAGCTTGCAGGCTCGGTGGGACGCTTCTCCGCCACAGGAATTTATCGCAGAGCAATTTGGCGCTGTGTGGAAGCAGCAAAAGGGCATTTTTGGTCATGGGGTGGGCCGGGCGACTAACTCTGCTCGTACGTTTGGGGAGACGGAGCTAATCGAAACCTACCATCCCAAGCTGATTTATGAGATTGGCCCCATTGGTCTTTTTGCCGCGCTGGCCGTCTATACCACTTTGACGATCGCAACTTTTAAGATCTATCGCAGCACCCGCGATAAAAATCTTCGCAGCTATGCTGCTTCTATGTGGGTGTTTGTTTTATTTATCAGCTATTGCCCGTATTACTACCCTTTAGATGTTGACCCGGTCGGTGTTTACTACTGGCTAGCTGCCGGTATTATTCTCAAGATTCCAGAGCTGGAGCGACAGGAGCGAGAAAAGGCGGCCCTTGAGTCTCCGGAGACCGCAGGCGAACTGCCGCCTAAATCGGGTCGTCGTAAGCGCCTGAAAAAGCAGCCAACGTTTGCCTGAAGATAGCTTGCTACTTGTCTATTGTTTTCTCTGATGCCAGTTCTTTAGCCTGAATGACGGCTTTACTATGACTTCTCTTGCTGCTTGGCCATTAATTTCGGTGGTGATTCCAACCTATGGGCGCGAGGGTGTGCTGTGCGAGACGCTAAAGAGCGTGCTGGCGCAGACCTATGCAAACTACGAGGTAATTGTCGTTGACCAGACTCAGCGCCACGAACCAGCTACCCAAACTTTTTTAGACCAGCTGGTGGCTGAAGAAAAAATTCAGCTGTATACCGTTACCTGGGCCAGTTTGCCTGCCGCTCGCAACTATGCCATTGAGCGGGCCAACGGCAGTATTTTTTTGTTTTTAGATGATGACGTAGAGCTGCCAGAGGGCTTTTTGGCGGCCCATGCTAAAGGCTTTGAGGGTAGGCCCGACGTGGGCGCAGTGGCGGGCCGTGTTTTTGATCGGATGAAGCTATCAGAGGCGAAGGGGCTGACGATTGAGATGCTGCCGCCAGAAGCAATGGATCCAGGAATTGCCTGGTATCACATTGATTTGGTGCATACGGTGAAGCCGCAGCGGGTGCTGACGGCTAGGGGCTGCAATATGTCTTTTCGGCGCTCTGTGTTTGAGGAGTACGGGCTGCGGTTTGATGAGCGCTTTCGCGGTAGCGCGGTGCGGGAGGAGTCGGATTTTTGCCTGAGGGTGCGCAAAACTGGCATGATCATTTGGTATGAGCCAGCGGCCCATTTGGTGCATTTGGGTGAGGAGACGGGCGGCTGTCACGATATCAGCACGCGATCGCTCGAATACCAGATGACCTTCTACCACAATCATTTCCTCATGGCGCTGAAGAACCTGACGCCGGGGCAGCTGCTGCGGCTAGCGGCGCGGCTATTTGACTGTCACGTTTTGGGCAATCCGCCCTGCAATAAAAGCGGATCGCCGATCAAGGTGCTCAGTCGCTTTGGATTTTACCTGCTGGGCTTTCTCAAAGCCTGCTGGACGTTGCTTAAGCCTGCGGGCCGCGATGGCCGACTTTTTAGCCAGCCGCCCTCGGCGTAGCGTCTGCTTTTAGTTCTACCTTGCGGATTATGCTGACCTGATGAAAATTCTTGTTGCCAGCCACACCTATATTGTCGATCTCAACTGTGAAAAGCTGCGATCGCTCACTCAAATCCGCCCAGACATCGAAGTGACGGTGGTCGTCCCCAAACGCTGGAATCCAGGCGGCGTACAGAGCCGCAAGGTTGAAACCCAGCCCCGACAGGAAGGCCGCTTTCGACTGGTGCCGGTCTCTAACTTTAGCCAAAACAACCAGGGGCTGCTCAGCTTTGGGGCCGATATCATCCCGCTGCTGCGGCAGTTTCGCCCTGATGTGATTCAGGTAGAGCAGGGGTCAAAAGCGCTCGGCTATGCCGAACTCATCACACTTAACCGGACGCTAGGGCTCAAGGCCAAAAACGTCTTTTTCACCTGGTGGAATTTGCCCTATGAGGTAAAGTTTCCGCTCTCTCTGCTAGAAAGCTATAACCTTCGCCATACCGATGGTCTGGTAGTTGGCAATCAAGACGGGGCTGATATTTTGCGGGAGCATGGCTACGATGGGCCTGCCTGTGTGATGCCGCAGCTTGGAGTCGATGAGCGGATTTTTTGCCCCGATCCGCAGCCCGACTTGGCTGCTGAGCAAGGCATTGCCCCAGACGAATTTGTGATCGGCTTTGTCGGTCGCTTTGTCGAAGAAAAGGGACTGCTGACGCTGTTTCAGGCGCTAGGTAAACTCCAGAACGGATCAAATCGCCCCTGGAAGCTATTGCTGCTGGGGCGAGGGCCGCTAAAAGATCAGCTGCAAGCGCTGGCGGCTGAATTGGGGATTGGCGATCGCATTCTCTGGATAGAAAGCGTCCCCCATGCCGACGTGCCTCGCTACATCAACCTGATGGACTGCTTAATTTTGCCTTCAGAAACCACCTATCAGTTTAAAACGCTGACGGCAGCAGGCTGGAAAGAGCAGTTTGGCCATGTGCTAATTGAGGCAATGGCTTGCAAGGTGCCTGTGATCGGCTCAGACTCGGGCGAAATTCCCCATGTGATCAAAACCGACGGTCTAGTTTTTCCGGAGGGAGACGCTGCCGCTCTCTCTGAAAAAATGGCCACCTTGCTCAACCATCCTGACCAGCAGCAGACCCTCGCCGAACAAGGCTACTGCCGGGCCCTGGCCGAATATACCAATCGCGCCCTGGCCAAACGGCTGCTCAGCTTTTATGAGACCTTGTTCTGATAGGGGCTTTTCTCGCTGTAGGGTTAAGCAAAATTCCTGAAAGTCTATTTCTTCTGAAAGCCTGTCGCTCCGCAAAATTTGCCGACTCAAAAGTGAGGCTTGCTCTTTTTGAATCCGTCATGTTTTGTTGAAAAAATCGTACTGTTCTCACTACGTTCTCCTAACTTGTCTCTTGGGTTTATCTATTGGCACTTATTTCTGTGAAACATTTAGCCCGTTCGCTGCGGTTGGGCCAGTCGGCCTCGGGTCGATTGCTCAAGCGACCCCTACGGCCCTTGCTGTTGGGACTAGCGATCGCGCTAGGCGGCTGCTCGACTGAAGGGGTTCAGGCGGTTCAGACCCTAGTTTTTGGCGAGCCAGACAAGCTTTACATTCAGCCTATTCTGGTCTGCGACGACAGCGGCGATCGCTGCGCTCGTACCAACTTTTTTGAAGACATTACCGCCAAAATTTTAGAACAGGCTAGCCTGAAGGTGTCTTTTTTGCCGCCCAACCGCCTAAATGCCACCCGCTTTTTAAAAATTGATGACAGCCGCCAGCGTAATTCGCCTGAGTACGAATTTTACGAACTGACGCGAACGGGCGGAGCGGGGGCCTTTGGTCGCCATCCTGACTCTAGTCGCTTCAGTGGCCCTATCAATGTCTGGTTTGTCGAAGAGATTGAAGCGATCAGCGGCTTCACTCAGTTTGGTCTGGCCTGGATCAACTCCAATGGCGTGCTGGTAAGCGAAGCGGCGCTGGACTTTGGCAGCAGCGGTCGCACCGATACCCTGGCTCATGAGATCGGCCATAACCTGGGGCTGCGTCACGCTACGCTAGGCGCTGGCGGCGCTAATAATTTGTTGACCGATGGCGATCGCCGCAATATTCCAGGTTCGGTAGCCGATGTCAGCCCCAACGGTGCTGGTCTAAGCAATCTTACCGACGCCCAGATCAAGACCATCCGCACCAGCTCTTTTGTCAGTCAAGGCGCACCGGGTCTGTTGCCCAGCACAGAAATTTCTCTTGACACGCAATCAGACGACCTCATAGCAAGCCTGGGAACGGCAGCTTTACCTGCAAATTTATCTGTAGATTCGTCTGCTGACAGGTCAGCAGCGTTAGAAAGCGTGCCCGAGCCAACGATTAGCTGGCTAGTATGGTCAGTACTGGGCGTATCTATTCTCACGGTGACCCGCCGATCTGCAACCCGGCGATCTGCCGCGACGCCCCGGTCTTAGCGCGCCAGATCGTAGGTGCAAAAGGCTCAGTGAGTGCCTCAGTCAGTTTGCTCGGAGTTTGCAATCGTGCCAAAACTTTTATTTCCTCTGCTGGTAGTGATGGCGATCGCCAGTCTGGTCATCTTTTGGCCCACTCAAAATCCAACATCAGTCTCTGGCGCTCAAACGACGGCTACAGACAGGGCCATAGAGAGGACTGCCAGGGCCCCAGACAGGGCCCCAGAGAGGACTGTTGCAACTAGGTCTGCGGATATCGAATTATCTATCGCATCAACCGCATCGCCTGATCGCATCGCCCGCCCGCCCCTGCGGCAAACATTTACTCATGCCCCCTATCAGCTAGTCATCAGCGCTAGAGACTCCTGGCAAACACCCCTGACCACCGGCCAACTATACGAGGGCAGCGCGCTTCGCTGGCAAAAAGATCTGCCCCACGAATACGGCCCCAGATTTGCGCTGGTCAGCCCTGCCGGGCAGGTGCTCTTGCTCGATGAATTTATCAATGTTGCTAGCCCTTACGCGCTGACGCTGCTCAACCCAAACGGAGAAATTGTGATGCAGCGCAGCTTTGACGACGTGCAAAAAGCGCTGCACCTCTCGCCTGCTGCCCTCACCCGGCAAGCCGTCAGCGGCTGGTGGATTTCAGCGCCCCCGCGCTTGAGTGCCCAAGGCGACCATGCCTTAATCAAAACCGGGGGCACTACACTTGAAGTTGATTTGACCACAGGTACACTCAGCCGCCGCGCTGACCTGTAGATAAATCGCCATTACCCCATCTTGTGGCCGCTATGAAGCCGTTAAAAATTTTACAAATTGTCCCCTCAATCTCGCTGGTCTACGGTGGCCCCAGTCAGATGGTGCGCGGGCTGGCGGCGGCGCTGAGCGACCAGCCAGTCGTGAGCCAGGTAACGGTAATCACTACCGACTCTAATGGCGATGTCGATGAGCTGCCTCTAGCTGTGCCCTTGGGACAGCCTGTGATCGAAGACGGCTACGAGGTTATTTACTTTCGCTGCTCTCCTTTTCGCCGCTACAAGTTTTCTCTCGATTTGCTGCGCTGGCTCTGGGCTAACGCCGACCAGTACGACATTGCCCACATTCACGCTTTGTTTTCGCCGGTCAGCACCTCAGCAGCGACCGTCTGCCGCTGGAAAAACCTACCCTACCTCATGCGCCCGCTGGGCACGCTAGACCCGGCTGATCTGCAAAAGAAAAAGCAGATGAAACAGCTTTACGCCAGTTTGTTAGAGCGTCCTAATCTGGCCGGAGCCGCCGCAATTCACTTTACTAGCGAACAAGAGGCCAAAGTCTCTGAGCGGTTTGGGGTAGAGACGCCCGACGTGGTCATCCCACTCGGGGTAGCGCTGCCTGATTTGCCCGAACGCGCTGCTGCCCAAGCGTCTGTTCGAGCCGCGTTTGATATCCCTGCTGAGCGGACAATTGTGTTGTTTATGTCTCGTGTCGATCCTAAAAAAGGCTTCGATCTGCTGCTGCCGGCGCTTGAAAAGCTGCATCAGCGCGGCTGTCTGTTTCATTTTTTGCTCTGTGGCGCTAATCCTCAAGACCGGGCTTACGAAGACGATATTCGCCGCCAAATTCAAGCAGCCTCTTGGGCAGATCAAGCCACCCTCAGCGGCTTTGTCTCTGGCCAACTCAAGGCTCAAATTCTCAGCGCTGCTGATGTGTTTGTGCTGCCCTCTTACTACGAAAATTTTGGGATTGCAGTGGCAGAGGCGATGGCAGCTAGCATTCCGGTAGTGATTTCTGACCAGGTGCATATTTGGCCAGCGATTCAGTCGAGTGCGGCAGGCTGGGTGGTGCCCTGTGAGGTCAAGGCTTTGACTGAGGCGCTAGAATTAGCGATCGCTCAACCCGAAGAACGCCGTCATCGAGGCCAAAATGCTCGGCGCTGTGCCCAAGAAAAATATAGCTGGGAGGCGATCGCCCAGCGTATTACCACCACCTACCAACAGCTTTTAGACGCTAAGCCCTAACAGTGCTCACAATTTACACAGCGCTGATCGCCATAAATCATCTGCTTGACTCAGTCCTTTGCCTTTAGACTAAGGGGGTAGTGATCCGTTATACAAAGAGTCCATGACTGAGCAGATCGACCTCTTTAGCGCTAGCGGCGTAGAAGCCACCCCCCCACCCAAAGACTTTGACATCGACAAAATTCCAACCAGCGCCAAAGTCCCGATTCCGCCAGGCACTTACGACTCACTAGACACGCTGGCCAGACACTGCAAAAGCTGTCAGCGCTGCGAACTCGCCGAAACTCGCACCAACGTTGTTGTCAGCCGGGGCAGCCGCACCGCACCGATTATGATTATTGGTGAAGGCCCCGGCCAGCAAGAGGACGAGCAGGGGCTCCCTTTTGTCGGCAGATCGGGGCAACTGTTAGAAAAAATTCTAGGGTCAGTGCGCATCGACAGCGAAAAAGACGTTTACATTTGCAATATTGTCAAGTGCCGTCCGCCCGGCAACCGCAACCCCACCACCGCCGAAATTAACGCCTGTCGCCCTTATATCTTGGAGCAAATTCGCCTGGTTGACCCTAAGATTATTTTGCTGACAGGAGCCACCTCCGTCAAAGGAATTATTCCGAGCGAGAAGCGCGGCATCACTAAAATTCGCGGTCAGTGGATTGAGTGGGAAGGTCGGCTATGTATGCCTATTCTTCACCCAGCCTATTTGCTGCGCAACCCCTCCCGTGAGCCCGGCAAACCCAAATGGCTGATGTGGCAAGACATTCAAGCTGTCAAAACCAAGCTAGATGAAATTCGGGCTGAATCGCAAGGGGGATAGAGACCAGCGCCGCGAATTTTATCTTGGGCATCGCAAAACTAACTTCAGCGAAGTCTTTAGAGCATCCACGATTTTAATGTTTGGCCTGCAATATCAATCAATCGAAATGTATTGGCAGGGTTAGCCTTAAAAAACTTACCCTACCCCTCAGCAATCGGCTACAGCAGAGCACAAACCTGCTGCGTTCTCTCTCGCAGCCTAAGCCTCACCTGTAATCGACAGCTCGCTCACCCACACACGCGGACAGACCCCGCCCGGCGTAATTTCGGCCTCAGGTTCAATGTGCAAAATGCTATTGAGCACTTGGCGAAAGTCGCCAGCGACAGTAGCCGATTCTACGCTGATTCGCTGACCGTCTTTGAGCAGCCAGCCGTCAAAAGGAAGAGAGAAAGAGCCTTGTAAGGCATTGACGCCGGCATGAAGCGCTTGCAGTTCATCGACTAAAACGACCCCATCAGCGCTGTCTAATTGATAAGCATCATCAGCCGAATTTCCAGCCAACACTTCTAAGTAATTGAGCCCAATGCTGACTTTTGCACCAATGCTAGCGTGGCCTGTGGGCTCTGCGTTCAGCCGTTTGGCTGTACCTGCGCTGTGCAAAAAGTTTTTCAAGATGCCCTTTTCAATCAGCGGCAGGCGGCGAGTAGGTGTGCCTTCGCCATCAAAGGTTTCAGCGGCTATGTTTTCCGAATGCAGCTCATCGTCATATACCGAGAGCAGCGGACTGGCGACCTGAGTGCCGAGTGATTCAGCCGTAGAAAGACTGCGATTGTCCAATATGCTCTGAGCATTGTACATATTGGAAAAAGCGCTGAGTAAGCTCAAGAAAGCCTCTGCTGAAAAGACAACAGGGTACTTACCCGAGGCGATTTTTTCGTAGCCTAGATGGCTGATGGTCTTTTCAGCGGTTTCTTGCGTGCAGCCGTCTACATCGAGCTCGGCTAGACTGTTCTTCACTCGCATGGCCCCGGCAGCGCGGGGCTTACGGCCTTCTTGCTCGGTTTTGCCATAGAGATAAATTGAGGCATAGGAGCGCTCTTCACTGCGCTGGGCACCTTCACTGTTGAGATAAAACCGCTCAATTTCACGCTGCGCGATGCCGTTATAAGGCACAGAGGCGATCGCCTCATGCGCCTCTAGCACGCCTTTCTCTGCCCCGATCAAAGCCTCAATTAGCTCCGGCACAGGCGCAGGCGTTCCTTTTTTAAAGTCCACCTGAGCCGTGGGTGCAGTGGACTGCGGGCTAAAGTCAGGCGCATTTTCCTTCACGCCAAACGCGCTGGCTTCATAAGCAGTTTTTAGGGCCATTTCCAACCCGGTTTCACCCACATCTGTTGTAGAAGTTACACCAATTTGGTTGTGCTCATTCCATACGCGCACAATTACGCTAGATCGGTTAGACGCTTTGACCTGTTTGGGCTCGCCCTTATCCACCTGAACACTGGTCTCATCAACCGAGGAGCCGTAGATGTCGTATTTAGCAATACTGAGCTTGTGTGCTATTGCCTCAGCCTGCTGAGCAATCGTTTGAATATTAGACATAAAAATCAGAGAAAAAACTGTTGTTTAGCTGAAAAATGGCGAGGCACATCAGACAAATACCCCGCCGTAAATTCTGTCGTTATCGACCACCGACGGTAATATCATCTACCCGAATGTGAGGCTGACCCACCGTTACATAGATGCTGCCGCTCACCGAACCACAAAAACCCGGTGCCAAACTAATGTCGTTCGAGCACATCGAGATTTTGTTCATAATTCCTGTCGCTTCACCAATCAGCGTCGCGCCCTTCAGCGGCTTAGTGATTTTTCCATTCTCAATTAGGTAAGCTTCGTCTACTGCAAAGTTAAACTGCCCAGTTGGGCCAACGCTGCCGCCGCCCATCTTTTTGCAGTAAATGCCTTTATCTACTGAAGCAAATAGCTCTTCGACCGTGTGATTGCCTGGGGCAATGTAGGTATTGCGCATCCGCGACGCCGCCGCGTAGGTATAACCCTGACGGCGACCGCTACCCGTGCGCGGATGCCCGGTGCGCATCTCGCCTGCCCGGTCGGAGATAAAATTCTTCAAAATACCATTCTCAATCAGCAGCGTTCGCTGCACCGGCATCCCCTCATCATCCATGTCAATAGTGCCAAAGGCTTCAGAAGAGAGCCCTTCATCCCAGGCAGTGAGGTTTTCGTTAGCAACCTGCTGACCTTTTTTGTGCATAAAAGGAGTGGTCTCCCGCTCAATTTGGGTCGTTTCGAGCAGGTGCCCGCAGGCTTCGTGGAAAATGACCCCGCCGAAGTGGTTGGCCATGATGATGGGGTAGTTGCCCGACTCTACATAGTCGGCGTAGAGCATTTTGCCAGCGGCTTCGGCAACCTGCGCGGCAGTTTGCTCATAGTCCCAGGCGGTGAGAAAGCTGGGGTCACCTGTGTTGCCCAATCGCTCACCGATTGAAGAGCGGTGTTCACCATCGGCGCACAGCAAGTTGTAGCCGACCGACTGCGTCAGGCGAATATCGCGGGCAAAGGTGCCGTCGCTAGAAGCGACCAGTACTTCTTGCCAATCGCGAAAATAAGCGGCGCGGCGGGCCTGCACATGGCTCGCTTTTTTGGCTAAGGCGGCGTTGGCCTCTAGTAAGACTTCTCCCATGGTTTGCATAGAAGTGCAGCTCGCCAGCCAGTTTTCTTTGGCGCGGCTGGTGCCGTAGTCTCGCAGCGGCTCCAAGTTAAGTTCAGGAATATGAGCATGGGGGCCGGGTAGCTCTAGGCCCATAATAGCTAGCCCTTTTTCTAAGGCGGCTTTTAGCCCGTTAAAAGTCAGGTCGTTAGTGCTGACGTAGCAGTCAGAATTACCCTTAAAGATGCGCACGCCTGCGCCTGCCACCAGGCTTGGAGAAATGCTGGTAATCGCATCGTCTTCGGCTAGACAGCTGATGTAGTTTTTGCGCTCTAGAAAAAATTCGACAAAGTCTGCGCCGACTGCGCGGCCTAAGCCTAGCAATGTAGAGAGCGGCGCTTCCCAGGTTTGGTCAAACCGGTCTGGGGTGGACTTGTAGCTCAGGGAGGGAATCTGTTCTAGGCGCAGGGGCTGGTCAAAAATGGCGGCTGTCATACCGGCGGCAGTTCCTTATCAATATTTTCAATTAGCTTAGCAAATGCGCCGGATCATGGGCGTTGCCTGTCTGTTCGGTCTTTACGAGTTTTGGGGGGCCAGCGGATTGAATTCGTAGTCAGGATGACAGTTGCCGAGAGACGGTTCCGCAGTGACAGCCTTGCTTGAGTAAAAAGCTTAAGGTTCAGGCGTTTGCTCTAGATTTCGAATCATTTGGCGTAGCGTCTCAATCAGCAGCGGAATGTTTTCCTGGCAGATTGCAAAGAGCTGTTCTGGGTCGGCCTAGAAATACGCATGGGCCAAAAACATCTCGCAGGCCAATCGCGCCTCGCTAGGGAGCTTGAGGATATTGAGCAGACAGCTTACCGGCTGTTTGTTGGTCAATATTTTTGAATTCTTCGCCTGCGGCAATGAGAACCATACAAATACTGTCCAACTGATTTAATCCTGCTTCGCTGCTGACAAAATTTCTCGGTTTTGAAATAGTCGCGAAGCGCCGAGGAATGCGCTCTAAAGCGGTTAAAACAACCTTTAGCCGCTTCTGAACAAGGATTTCATTATCGTCAGATATAGATAGCCTCTTGCTCTAGTCTGGCTCTAAACCCTGGCGTGAGATATTGATGCAAACGGATCACGTCTACCTGGCGACCTAGTAATGCTTCTAAGTCCTGCTTCATCATTGCAGTATTGAACAAATTTGGCTGATCGGTGGCGAACACAATATCTACATCACTCTCAGCGGTCGCTTGATTGCGGGCATAAGACCCGAAAAAGCCCAGCTTTTGCAGATGGTAGTCAGACCCATGCTCGGCCATAAAGTCTTTCAGCAAGTTCTGAAGGCGATCGCGTTGCAGCACGGTTTTATTCACAGCATTACCTCTACAAGGGCTACGATCCAGCCTACGGTTTGACGGGCACAAGCATTAGCCTACCTGCCATTTTAAGACTTTATCGCTGTCAATGGGCGAGTCCTGTGAGCCAAGGACGATAGCTCGAATGGCTGTTGGGTAAAGTTAGGTGCGTTGAACTCATCGCGCTGTATTCCTGGATGAAAATTGCCACCTGGAATATCAATAGTGGGGCGATCGCCGACCGTCTCACAGAACTCCGCACAGAACATGACGCCGACATCGTTGCCATGCAGGAAACAGCAGTGCCTGCAATGGAGTCAGCGTCTTGCTTCTGGTCAGGCGATCTAAAGCACAAGGGCGTGGCTGTCTCCTCAAAAATCCCCTGCACCCTCGCTGAAGTTTCCGGCGAAACTTCGCCAGCGGTCGGCGTTCGATTTGCCGATTCCGACCTAGGGCCGTTTAACCTGCTGTGCGTGTGGGCTAAGCCAGCGCCTTCGTACTTCGCTGACCTCTCTCGAACGCTTGACCTTTGCGCCTCCTTTATCCGAGAGCGGCCCACCGTCATCCTCAGAGACTTCAATATGACCCCTCGCCTACTGCAAAAGGGGCGAAAGTTCTACCTGCTCAACGCCCGGCTCAACCACGATTTTGACGTTCACTCGGTCTACCACGAATTCACTCACGAGAGATTTGGGATGGAGGCGATGACCGCGCTTTATCACCAGTGGGGTGCGGCGGGCTGCTTCCATATTGATTTTGTCTATATTCCGGCCCGGTGGCTGCCGAAGCTAACAGCGGTCACGGTTCCCGGCTACAGCAAATTTACTACCAGCGATCACCGGCCTGTCGTCTGCGACTTTATCTGACGCGGGCATCCTTACTTTATTGGCCGAACTCAAAACGTTCTGTTAACGCATCTGGTCGCCCGATTTCACAGCGCTATTATTTTTTTGGCGGCTGTATCCTTCATTCTGCGTCGTTCTATGAAACCTTTCTACCAAAAGCTTCGACCGATCCTTCTCACCTGTCTCTCGCTCGGCGTGGGCTACCTGACTATCAGCGTCACCACTGCCCTGCTCTACGGCGTCTGGCTGAGCGGAGAGGGCCATGCTTTAACTTCGCAATTTTTGGCGTTTGCTGCCGTCAGTGGGCTGGGCTTTTCTACCCTCAGTGGCTACCTCGCGGCGCTCGTTGCTCAGCGGGCTCCCATCGCTCATGCGGCTGGGTTTGCCCTCACGCTGACCTTGCTCTGGGGTATTTCTACCTTTCTGGTGGGGACGACGGAGCCGATATTTGTATCGCTGTTGAATATTGCGATCGCTCTCACTGGCGTCATGGCAGGTGGCTTGATTCGCCTCTTACAGACTAACGCTCAAGCTCAGCAGACCTCTGACCTCTGACCTCTGACCCCTGCCTCCTGCGCCTCCTGCGCCTCCTGCCCCCTGCCTACAGCGACGGCGCAATAATCTGCTCAGCGCCCGGCATCGTCATCACCCTAGAAAGCGGCGCTTGATTAGGCACATCGGGCAGGGTGGTCTGAATTTGGCTTGCAACCTCTACTGTTTTTGCGCTGTAAGTTTGAATAGCTAGCTTCGGGTATAGACCAATGCCAATAATCGGCACCAGCAGACACATCGCCACAAACGCCTCGCGCGGCAGAATATCCCAAGACGCATCTGACGGCGGCTTCACCTCGCCTATTTCACCGTAGAAAATACGCCGCAGCATTGACAGCAGATAAATTGGCGACAGCACTACTCCTATCGCAGCTAGCAAAATAATTCCTGCCTTAAAAAAGACATTGTAAGCATCGCTAGTAGCCATGCCCAAAAACACCGTGATTTCGGCAATAAAGCCACTCATGCCCGGTAGCGCTAGTGAAGCCATTGCGCTGGCTGTAAATAGGGCAAACGTGATGGGCATTGCCTTAGCCATACCGCCCATTTTCTCCATCGAGAGGGTGTGCGTGCGTTCGTAAGCTACGCCAGAGAGGAAAAACAGCACCGCCGCGACCAGCCCGTGAGAGATCATTTGCAGCATCGCCCCGCTCATGCCCAGGGAGTTGAACGCGGCTAGCCCGAGCAGCACAAAGCCCATATGCGCTACGGATGAATAGGCCATACGGCGCTTGAGATTGTCTTGAGCAAAGGCAGTGAGTGACGCATAGACAATATTAATCACACCTAAGATTGCTAAGACAGGGGCGAAATAAAGGTGCGCGTCCGGCAAAATCTCAATGTTTAGACGAATCAGACCATAGCCTGCCATTTTTAGCAAAACGCCCGCCAGAATCATGGAAACGGGCGCTGGTGCTTCACTGTGAGCGTCGGGCAGCCAGGTATGGAGCGGAAAAATCGGCAGCTTGGCTCCAAAAGCAATCAGCAGTCCCAAATAACAGATTAGCTGGAAAGGCAGCGAATATTCTTTAGCCGCCAGCTCGCTCATGTTGAAGCTAAAACCCACGCCATAAAAGGCTAGCGCCAATGACACGACTAAGATGAAAACCGAGCAGGTTGCGGTGTAGATGATGAACTTAGTGGCTGCGTACAGTCGTTTTTCACCGCCCCAAATGGAAATTAGCAGGTACACCGGCACCAGCTCTAGCTCCCACATGATGAAAAACAGCATGATATCTTGTGCTAAAAACACGCCGAGCTGAGCACTGAATATCAGCAGCAGCATGGAGTAATACAGGCGTGGCTTCAGCTTAATATTCCAAGAAGCGATGACGGCTAGCGTGGTTACTAGGCCGCTGAGCATGACTAGGGGGAAAGAAAGGCCATCAACGCCCAACGACCAGCTCAGGCCAAACTGAGGAATCCAGGAAAACTCATCAACGAGCTGTAGCCCAGGCGTTCCCATTTCGTATTGGGTAGCAAAGGTATAGATAATTAGGCCAAATTCGGCCAGGCTCGCTCCTAGTGCGTACCGGCGGACGGTTTTACCGTCTTGATCTGGCAGCAAGGGAATGGGGATTGCGGCCAAAAGCGGAAAGATAACTAGGAACGTCAGCCATGGAAATTGTTCACCGATCATTAGAATTCACGCAACTTCGATAGCGACAGAGACGCGGTCACTTGGAAAGAGGCGGTCATTCTAAAAGAAGTAGAGAGCAACCCCTGCTTTAAATGCGTCCACTGGATAGTATACAAAACTTAATCAACCATTGATAGAGGCAGAGGGTTCGATTCTTAAATGATTCACATCGATTTGGTTAAAAAATAATTTGATAAGGGAGTGTGAGGTCAGACGGGTGAACCGATCGAGTCGGCGATCGCCCCCCGCGTATCCAGTCTCAGACAGTGGGCATGAGCTGCAAAACTCTGAGACTGCCAGGCCGCTGCCATCGCTGTACGCACGGCTGCCGCTGTGTCGGCTGCGCTCAAGGCGAGCAAAGTTGGCCCCGCCCCACTGATGACTAACCCCCAGGCTCCGGCCTTGAGCGCGGCACGATGGACGCTGTCGTAGCCAGGAATTAGCTTTTTACGATAGGGCTGATGAATGCGATCGCTCATCCCCCCCGCAATCCAATCGCCATTTCCGGTTGCTAGCCCTCGCAGCAACAGCCCCAAATGAGCCGTATTAAAGATGGCATCTGCCCGGCTATATTTAGCCGGTAACACCCGCCGCGCGTCTGCCGTCGATAGCTCAAACTCAGGAATGATCACGATCGGAACGACCGATTCGTGCCAGGCCAGATCGCAAAGCTGTAACCGGCCTCGGGTCACTACCGCTAGCTGAGCCCCACCCAACAGCGCCGGAACCACGTTGTCGGGATGACCTTCTAATTCATTTGCTAGCGCGGCCAGCGCCATCGAATCTAGCGGTGACCCGGCCAGCGCATTTGCGCCCATGATGCCGCCGACAATTGCTGTAGATGAGCTGCCCAACCCGCGCGAAAGCGGCACACCCAGCACAATTTTGATATGGATGGGCGGCGGACTTTGCCCTATGCGCTCGTAGCACTTTAAGTACGCCCGGTACACCAGATTGCTCGGGCCCCCATTCACCCGATTCGCTTCGGCCCCTTCCACCGTGATTTGAAACGGCGCACTGTCTGAAAGGGGCGTAAAAGGGGTGAAATGAAAGCGGTTGTACAGGCTGAGCGCAGCTCCGAGGCAGTCAAAACCGGGGCCGATATTAGCGGTAGTAGCAGGTACCGTGACGGTAACGGAAGAGGGCACGTGAAAGCAATTCCTTGAGAACAGGTTAGACAATTCTCGCCATTGTATAGGCGTCTACGTATTTCCCTGCTCTAAAGGCATATTTTTTCAATGTCCCTTCTATGGCAAAGTCGAATTTTTGATAGAGGTGGATAGCTGGTGCGTTATCGACAAATACCGATAGCTCTATGCGTTTGAGATTCAGCCAATTGTCAGCAACGTCAATCGCTTCCTTGAGCATCTGAGAGCCAATGCCCTGCCCGTGATAGTCATCGTGAACGGCCATGCCGATGTATCCCACATGCTGGCGGCTGAATTTTCCCTGACTGAGCGTGATGACGCCCACTAGCTGATCTGTTGCCCGTTCTATCGCTACTAATCTGTATGTACTGGCTGGCTGATCCTTCAGCCGTTGTTGGGTTTCTGCCGCTGCACGATAGGGCATTCCCAGCGTCCCCTGACGAACTTTTGGGCACTGATGTAAAGCGAATAGTGCTTCCCAATCGCTCAGCTCAATGGCTCGAATGGTGACGTTGGACATAAATACGGTAGTGCTCTGGGCTGAGCTTTGACTGAGAACCGGGTTTAGAAATCGCTGCGATCGCTCAAAGCCGTCTTCAGGCGCTCTAGAACATCGGGCAGGGCGATCGCCCCCAAGTCACCCGACTGCTGCCGGGTACGAATACTGAGCGTATTGCCCTCTACTTCTTTCGCCCCAATTACCGCCATCACCGGAATTTTAGCCTTTTCAGCATTGCGAATCATCTTGCCCAAGCGTTCGCCGCTGGTATCCACCGTGACTCTAACACCCAGCATCCGCATCTGAGCTGCCGCCTCATGCGCATAGTCCCACTGGTCGGCAGTCACAGGCAGCAGCCGCACCTGCTCAGGTGCAAGCCACAGCGGAAAGTCGCCCGCATACTGCTCAATCAAAATGCCGATTAGCCTTTCTAAAGAGCCAAAAGGTGCCCGGTGGATCATCACGGGCCGCTGACGACTCCCATCTTCGGCCACATACTCCAAGTCAAAGCGCTCCGGCAGGGTATAGTCCACCTGCACCGTCCCGAGCTGCCACTCGCGATCTAGCGCATCACGCACGATAAAGTCTAGCTTAGGGCCATAAAAGGCCGCTTCGCCAATCCCTTCAAAATGCGCCATCCCCATGGTCTCTACGGCCTGACGAATGGCATTTTGGGCTTTTTCCCAAGCGTCGTCTGAACCAATATATTTATCAGAGTCTGGGTCGCGGAAGCTAAGACGTGCCCGAAAAGATTTGTCTAGTTGCAGCGCTCGCAGCGTCGTTTGGATCAAGTCTACGACCTTAAGAAACTCTTCGTTTAGCTGGTCGGGCGTGATAAAAAGGTGAGCGTCGTCTTGCGTAAAGCCCCTTACCCGCGTGAGACCGCCGAGTTCACCCGACTGCTCGTAGCGATAGACCGTGCCAAATTCGGCATAGCGCAGCGGCAGCTCTTTGTAGGAGCGCAGCTGGCTCTTGTAGATTTCAATATGGAAGGGGCAATTCATCGCCTTGAGCACAAAGCCCTCCTCCTCGGTTTTGCCCATCATCGGGAAAAGGTCTTCCTTATACTTTTGCCAGTGCCCTGACAGCTTAAATAGTTCCACTCGGCTAATATGAGGCGTCACCACAGGCAGATAGCCCCGCTTTACCTGCTCATCTTTGAGAAAATTCTCTAGCGTGGAGCGCAATATCGTTCCCTTGGGTGTCCACATCGGCAGTCCTGGCCCGACGACATCGGAAAAGACAAACAGCCCTAGCTCTTTGCCTAGCTTACGGTGATCTCGTCGTTTGGCTTCTTCTTTGCGGTGCTTATATGCTTTGAGTTCCTCAGGCGTTTCCCAAGCTGTGCCATAGATGCGCTGAAGCTGCGCCCGGTTTTCATCGCCGCGCCAATATGCGCCCGCGACGCTCTCTAGGTCAAATGCTTTAGGATTGAGGTCTTTAGTCGTTTCGATATGCGGCCCCGCACATAAGTCCCACCACTGGTCGCCCAGGTGATAGAGGGTGATCGGCTCTTGCAGTCTTTCTAAAATTTCTAGCTTGTAGGGTTCACCTAGTTCCTCAATGCGCCGCTTGGCTTCTTCCCGGCTGACCTCTTCGCGGATCACGGGCAGTCCTTTTTTGATGATTTTGATCATCTCTTTTTTGATTGTCTTGAGATCTTTCTCGGTGAAGGGCTCCGGATTGTCAAAATCGTAGTAAAAGCCGTATTCAATTGAGGGGCCAATTGTCACCTGCGCTTTGGGAAACAGGCGCTGCACCGCCATCGCCATCACATGCGAAAAGGTATGACGAATGCGCTCTAATTTTTCAGATTCGTCGGTGCGAAGCAATTTGATCTCAGGGGCTTCATCGGGAGCGTTGGCCTGAGCGAAATTTTGAGAAGCAACCATAAGAAAACTGCTAAATAGAACTGAGCCCTCAATTTAGAAGGCATCTAAACGGGTAAGCCACTAGCCAGACGGTCGGGCGGGCTATGAGGTCGTTGGGCTGTGAGGTAATTAGTGTAGCGCGAAGCTCCGGGTTATAGATGCTGTCAGTCGGGCAATCAGTCGGGCAATCGATTCAGTCGGGCAGTCGATAGAGGGACAAGCTAGCGCCGGACAGCGCCGCGATCGCCTCAGATCGAGAATCTCAATACCTACCGTCTTTGGAGCCTCTCGCCTGCTGAACGCCTGCTGAACGCCTAGTCAACTGCCTAATCAGCCATGAAATAACTGCGAAATAACTGCAAAAGTGCCGCAGCCGCCGATCCTTCTGCTAGGATTAGGTCAGTAAGGGATTGTTAGGAACCTGTAAAAACGGCATCTCTTGATAAACACCTCATCTATTGATATTGGCTCTGACCGGATCCTTCTGAAGATAGACTTCTCTTTTCAGCAGAAAGATTATTCTTACAAAAGATTAACGGCACAAAGCTGTGATACGCTTTATTCGCTATAAATTGATAGCGCCGGTTTGGAAGCTTCATCAGCCGGTTGGCATAGCCAAAAAAGAAGCGCGTAGCCGGGTGTATCTAAGCATTTAGCCCTTAAAATCGGCGCTGTGCCTTTGAGTTAGGCTCTTGGGTCAACAATGCCTCAGATCACCTCAGGTCAGTAATCCTTAGTAATCCTTAGTCGCTAACGGCTGGCTTATCTGCATCAGTATTTCCGTTTTTTCATCCGTTTTTCTCAATCACTGGCCCGGTCTGATCCTGGGCTTTTACCAGCAAACATCATTCTGAAAGTATTCACACAGTCGAATTCATGACACACATCACTGCGCCTGCACCGTTGTCCCCATCGGTAGCAGCCCATCCTATGGCAAAATTTCAGCGCAAAGTGCGATCGCTGGTCGATACCAAAGCCATCCAGCCGACTGACAGCCTGTGGAAAATCGCCTTTATCTTTGGTGACAAGTGGCCCCATTGGAAGTCTGAGCTTGAGTCGTTTGACTTCACCATGCAAGATTCTATCGGCGATCTGCTCGCGGTAGATTACTGGGAAGAAGAAGAAGACGCGATCGCCTAGCTTTTATCATTCTTATAGCTTCTATCTTGGCCTACGGCTTGCCTGTATGGATGAGCTTGCTTAAGTCTTGAGGATCAACATCGTAAGCTGCGCCAAACCCGACCACGAAGCGCCCTGCCTGAGGGCTGAGCCGAAAGATCCGAAAATCGGCCAGACCTTTCATCACTTCAATAATGCTGCCAAAGCGAGACTCAAACTGCTCAGTAATGGTCTGCCAGCGATCGCTCTGCCGGTCTACCAGAGTCGCCGTGCAGCTATAGCTCAATCGCTGGCGAGAAAATATCTGAGAGGTATGCGATTCGTCTTGGATAAACAAGGCGCTAGCTTTGCTGGTTGCCGTCAGGTTTTGGGTATGGGCAGAAAGCCCGCTGACAAAAATATAAATGTTGCGACCTTCATCGATAACGCAGGGAGCATAGCTTGCTTGAGGTTCCCCTTGGCTGCTAAGCGTTCCTAAAATGACACTTTCAAACTGATGGGGAAAAGCCTGATAGCGCTCGATTAGCTGATCTTGAGACAGCTCTTGCATAAGTACTCTTGAACACATTAAAGATCAACAGAAGTATACAAACAGAGCAGCGGCTGTAAGCCGGTATAGGGCTCTGCCCGTTAGCGACAGGTCTTAAGCACTGCTGAGTAGAGCAGCCCTGTATCTGTTTTTATTTAGCAGGGCCGGAGGACAGATCACCCAACAGATCACCCAATAGACAGTTCACGCCTCAGCTAAATGCCTGCTACTGTGCATTATAGCCATCTTAATATTTATACACAAATCCTCAAAGCGGGTTTATGTTGGCTCTCTCTGCGCAGTCCTCACTCAGGTTCTCTTGATTCATGCCCGTTCGCTCTTTGTCTACCGCTTTAATCAGAGAATCTTTTGTCTCTATTTCGATTGCGATCGCTATTGTTCTGCTGTGGATACTGACTGCTTACGGTAGCCTGTTCATGCTGCCAGAGGCTAGAGATCTGCCTATTGTGGTAACCGTTGCTGTGATTGCCGGGCGCTCTTTTTTACACACGGGGCTGTTTATTTTGGCCCACGATGCTATGCACGGAACGCTGATGCCTGCCTACCCGAAGCTTAATAACTGGGCCGGGCGGTTTATTTTGGGCGTGTACAGTATGCTCTCTTATGATCGGCTGTTGGCTTGTCACCAGCAGCATCACCGCACCCCAGCGCAAGACAGCGACCCTGACTATTATCCGGGTCGGTTTATCACCTGGTATGCTCGCTTTATGTGGGGCTATCTGCAAAACGGGCAGGGCGCGATTATCTTTTGGGGCATGTCTTTTTTGTTCTACCCGCTGATCTTTTGGCTGCATGTGCCTGTGCTGAACGCAGCTCTATTTTGGCTATTGCCGCAAGCGATTAGCTCATGGCAACTCTTTTACTTTGGTACCTATCGCCCTCACAAGCGTCCGGTCAACGGCCATACTAACGCCCACCGAGCCAACAGCAGCGATGCCTCACCCTTTTTGTCATTTTTGAGCTGCTACCATTTCGACTATCATTGGGAGCATCATCAGTATCCGCATTTGCCTTGGTACAAGTTGCCTTCTATGCATAATCAGTAGCGCAGAGCCATTAGCGCAGAGCCATTAGCGCAGAGCCATTAGCGTAAAATCAGCCGCTACACCGCTACAAATTCAGTTATAAAAGCCATCAACTTTTAAAGGGGGTCTCTACCGTGTCTTTATTTTCTTTTTCTGGTACGCCGCCGACCGACTTAGGCATTAATGGCCGTCAGCTCAAAAGCTGCCCTGATACGCCGAACTGCGTTTGCTCTCAAGCGCCTGCTGATGACAAAGAACATGCGATCGCAGCCTTTAGCTACAGCGGATCGGCTAAAGCTGCCATAGAGCGCCTTAAGCAAGTCATTGAAGGCATGGAGCGCTCTCAGATTAATCAGGTCAGCGACGACTATCTCTATGCTGAATTTTCTAGCAAGCTGATGGGCTTTGTAGACGATGTCGAATTCTACGCTCCACCTGGAGAATCGTTGATTCATACCCGTTCGGCGGCGCGGCTTGGCAAGTCTGACCTAGGTGCAAATCGCAAACGAACCGAGGAGATTCGCCGTCAGTTTCTGGCTGCCTCGTAGTGGCAGTCGGATAAGCGCAATTTAGATTTCTACGCAGACTTTATAAACTTGGCCTCAAGGGCATTCACAGCGAGGGGTATACCCCATATAGTGAAAAGGGTGAATTGCGCGTTAGAAATTTTCGCATTTTGATGGTTAATACTGTCTCAGCAGATTTTTCAGTCCAGGCGGATGCTTTTTCTGGTTCTCCTGATTATCAGGGGCTAGGCAGTTCATTCAACCAAAGCGATCGCCAGGAGTTTGTCTTAGCCGCGATTGATATTGGTACCAACTCCATTCACATGGTGATTGCCACCGTTGACCCGGCTTTGCCCTCATTTAATGTCATTGGCAAAGAAAAAGACACAGTGCGCCTGGGCGACTTTTGTGAAGACACTGGCAACCTCACAGAAGCGGCTATGGCGCGGGGCATTGCCTCTTTAAAGCGCTTTCTTAAGGTAGCCCACCGATTTAGCGCCGATGATGTGGTGGCGGTAGCGACCAGTGCGGTACGCGAAGCGGGCAATGGTCAAGTATTTATAGACCGGGTCAAAGCAGAGGTGGGTCTGTCAATCAATCTGATTTCTGGAACAGAAGAAGCCAGACGGATTTATTTGGGCGTCATTTCGGGTATGGAGCTGAGGAGTCGGCCTCATGTGCTGATTGACATTGGCGGCGGCTCTACAGAGATTACGCTGGGCAATGGCGGCTCACCAGACTTTTTGAGCAGCAACAAAGTAGGGGCGGTGCGGCTGACAGCTAAGTTTGTCTCGACCGATCCGCTCAGCAAAAAAGAGTATGAATATCTGCGGGCTTATGTGCGCGGTGTTTTGGAGCCGACGGTTGACCAGCTCAAGCAGAAATTCAGAAAAAAGTTTGGACAGGGCGAGGCGGCGGCGCAAACGCTTCGTCTAATTGGCACTTCGGGCACTATTGAGTGTCTGGCGGTATTGGCCGCTATAGATCGGCTGGGCATGGAGCCTAACCCGCTCAACGGCTGCTGCTTGACCTACGATGAGCTGAGCCACTGGGTCAGTCGCCTGCGTAAGCTCAGCTACGAAGATCGGCTAAATTTGCCGGGGATGTCTGACCGGCGAGCGGAGATTATTGTTGCCGGGGCGATTATTTTGCAGGTGGCGATGGAGCTGCTAGACGTTCAGCAGCTGAAGATTTGTGAGCGATCGCTGCGTGAAGGCGTTGTCGTTGACTGGATGCTAACGCACGGCCTAATTGAAGACCGGATGGCGTTTCAAGCCTCGGTGCGCCATCGATCAGTAGTTAAGATGGCTAATAAATACAAGGCAGATGGCGATCGCGTTGCCAATTTTGCCACTGCCCTATTTGACCAAACGCAAGGCATACTGCACGATTGGGAGCCCGCAGAGCGAGAGTACCTGTGGGCGGCGGCGATGCTGCACAACAGCGGCCACTACATTAGCCACTCAGCTCACCACAAGCATTCTTACTATCTCATTCGTAACGGCAGTTTGCTCGGCTTTACCGAAACTGAAGTCGAGATTATCGCTAATATCGCCCGCTACCACCGCAAGAGCCAGCCCAAGCGCCGTCATGAAAATTACAGCCATCTGCCGAGTAAGCATGAGCGCAAGATAGTAGATCAGCTCAGCGCTATTTTACGCTTAGCCGTAGCGCTAGATCGAGGCAGAAGTGGGGCGATCGCCAGCCTCAGCACCCACTACGACAGCGACAACAAAGCTCTCACCATTCAGCTCACCCCCGTTCGGCCAGACAACAACTGCGAATTAGAACTATGGAATATCGACTATAAAAAAGCCTGGTTTGAAGAGGTTTTCGGCCTTGAAGTTAAAGCTCAGCTAGCCGCTATTAAACTGAGCATATAAACGCTAACAGCAACGTGCCTCTAAAATCAAATTCTCTATTTAGTTGAGCCGTTAGGTCAATAGTCTCTATGAACTGGAATGCCTCTACCTATCAAGATCAGTACAGCTATGTTTGGCAGCACGGGAAAAGCTTACTGGCCCTGCTCAAGCCTCAGGCGGGAGAGCATATTTTAGATTTGGGCTGCGGGCCGGGGCAACTGACTGAACAGATTGCGGCAAGTGGGGCAGCGGTGATTGGGTTAGATAGCGACCCGGCTATGATCGCCCAAGCCCAAACCAACTATCCTGATGTCACCTTTCAAGTCGCCGACGCCGCTAGCTTTCAACTATCAGAGCCTGTAGATGCCGTGTTGTCTAATGCAGTGTTGCACTGGGTAACTCAAGCAGAACCAGCTGCTCACTGTATTGCCGCCGCCCTCAAGCCCGGTGGCCGGTTCGTGGCCGAATTTGGCGGGAAAGGCAACGTGCAGAGTATTCTTACGGCGTTGGAAAAAGTCAGCGGGCGATCGCTCAACCCCTGGTATTTTCCGAGCCTGGGCGAATATGCCACCCTACTCGAAAGCACCGGGCTAGAAGTTGTTTATGCCAACCTATTTGATCGACCTACACCGCTCGGAGAAAGCGGCCTAGCCGGATGGTTAGAGATGTTTGGCCAGCGATTTTTTGCCGATTTTTCGGCTGAAGACTGGTCGGAGATGATAAAAGCTGTTGAAGCTGCGGCACCTCAGCTTTACCAAAACGAAGAATGGGTAGCCGATTACCGACGGCTGAGAATGATCGCTATTAAAGCGCTGAACTGAGACCTGCTCCGTCAGAACCCGGTGATCATTGTCTACAATCAAACAGGCTGGTTCTTACTCTTTGCTTATCGAATGCTCTATCGTCGCTTTGGCCGTACCGAACTGCAAATGCCCGTGTTCTCCTGCGGGGGAATGCGCTATCAGCACTCGTGGCAGGACGTGTCGCCTGCCGACATTCCTCAGAAAAATCAGGACAATTTAGAAGCCACCATTCATCGGGCCGTTGAGCTAGGTATCAACCATATCGAGACGGCTAGAGGCTATGGAACTTCCGAAATTCAGCTCGGGAAAGTGCTGCCACAGTTTGAGCGCAGTCAGCTAATTATTCAGACTAAAGTATCTCCTAAGCCAGATCCTCAAGACTTTTTGGAAACGGTTGAAGCTTCGCTCGACAATCTCCAGCTAGACTATATCGATCTGCTAGGCTTTCACGGCATCAACAATGCTGACACGCTAGCGTATAGTGTGCGCCCCGGTGGCTGTGTCGATGTGGCTCAGAAACTCCAGGCGCAGGGCAAAGTGCGCCATATTGGGTTCTCGACGCACGGCCCGACGCAGATCATTGTCGAGGCTATAGAAACCAACCTGTTTGACTATATTAATGTCCACTGGTACTACATTTTTCAAGACAACTGGCGAGCCATCGAAGCGGCCACTGAGCGCGATATGGGCGTTTTTATCATCAGCCCTTCGGATAAAGGCGGGCATTTGCACAGTCCGCCGCCGCGATTGGTGGAGCTGTGTCAGCCGCTGAGCCCGATGATGTTTAACGATCTTTTTTGTCTGAGCCATTCGCAGGTACATACCTTGAGCCTTGGCGCTGCTGCTCCTGCTGATTTTGATGAGCATTTAAAGGTGCTGCCTTTGATCGAGCGGGCGGATGAGCTTTTGCCGCCGATTTTAGAAAGGTTGGAGGAGCGAGCGATCGCCACCCTTGGCGAAAACTGGTACCGCACTTGGCAAAAAGGACTACCCGACATCCAATCCACCCCAGGCAATATCAATATTGCGATCGCCCTTTGGCTCGGCAACCTCATAGAAGCCTTCGACATGACCGAATATGCCCAGGCCCGTTACAATCTGCTCGGCAGCGGCGGTCACTGGTTTCCCGGCTACAAAGCCGATAGAGTAACCGACCTGGATCTCAGCGAAAGCTTGCGTCACAGCCCTCATGCCAGCACCATTCCTCAACGCTTGGCCAAAATTCATGAGATGCTAGGCGGCAGCGATGTCAAACGCCTCTCTCAGCAGTAATCTCTTTCTCCTCTCCGCCTTCCATGGTCGCGCACGCCGCAAAATTTCAAGGCCAGTCTGCCCTGCTCTCTAGCGAGCTACTCACCTACTACCGCCAAGTCAGCCAGTCAGAGCTAACCGTAGTTGATACCGAAACCACCGGCTCGCTCGGTCACAATGCGCGGGTAATTGAAGTTTCTGTCATCAAAGCAAGCCTAGCCGATGGTTTGCAGCACCAAGAGACCTACCTGATCAATCCCAAGGTGAAAATTCCTGAGTTTATTACCAAAATCACCGGCATCACCCCAGAAATGGTTTATCCGTCGCCGCCGCCTGAGGAAATTTGGCCACAGTGCCTGCCGCTGCTAAAAGAAGGCACCTTTACCGCTCACAATCTAGATTTTGACTACGCTTTTTTACGAACTGAGTACAAGCGGTTGGGCATTCGGTTTTATAAGCCGCCGCTGCAAAAGTTTTGCACGGTGCTGCTCTCTCGGCTGCTGCTAGCCGACTTGCCCTCGCGTAGCCTGCCCAACCTAGTCAAGCATTTTAAGTTTGAGGTAGACACTTCGCACCGGGCCGAGGCCGACACCAAAGCCTGTTGGCTGCTGGCCAAAATTTTGCTGACTCAGATTCAGCAGGAAGACGATGAGGCTTTGATTAAGCGCTTTGGTCAGCAGTGGATTCGGCTGCAAGACGCCGCGAAGATTTTGAACTGTCGCAAAGAAGAGGCTCAACAAAAGCTAGATGCAGCTCAAGTAGAAAGTCGCTTGTCTTCTCGGCAAAAGGTACCGATGTATCGCCGCTGGGGGGTAGAGACGTTTTACCATGAGCAGCAGGGGCAGCAGATGTCGCTGCTGTAGCGGTCTAGAAGCCTGCCGTCTCAAGATGCCTCCCGCAAGAGAGATGAATCCTCTGCACGCAAGGTCTATTCTAAAAAAATACGTTGCTATGGTAATAAACAATGCCTGAAACAGACAAGACAAAATATTCCTGGAAAGGCAGCTGGGACGCGGGTAAGGCGCTGATGGTTTTAGTTGGCGTGCTGACGGTGGTTCTCTTTGCTTCAGGGTTTATATACTAGCGCTGCTAGGCTTGATCAGGTAGGCCACCTCTTTGCCAAGGATGGAATTTTTTCGCTAGCCCAACTTTTGCTTCACATGCGCTTACCTGAAGATACTGACACTCAACGCCTGAGCGTAAACATCTTGCCGATGATCGACGTGATTTTCGCGATCTTGGCATTCTTTATTTTGTCCACGCTTTATCTCACCAAAGCTGAAGGACTCCCGGTCAACCTGCCTCAGGCAGTAACGGCAACGCCTCAAAATCAGGTGAACTTGACACTGACGATTACATCCGATGGAGAATTATTCTTGGGGGAAGAGGCTGTAGCTCTAGATAGTCTGGCCGGTCGGGTGCAGGCTTTTAGGGAAGGGGAGGCGATCGCTCTCGACCAACCTATCTTCATCACCATTCGCGCCGACGAAACCACCCCGCACGGACGAGTGGTCGCCGCGATGGATCAGTTGCGAAAAGTGGACGGAGTGCGGCTGGGAATTGCGACTACTCAACTTTAGGAAAAGGCAGGAGGCAGAAGACAGGAATCAGGAGACAAAAGTCGCGCTGTTTACTGTCTCCTGTTTACTCACTTCTTATATCGCTGAAAATAAACCGTCTGCCCCTCATCTGGCACGAACACACAGTCCCGGTTAGACCGCCAGAGACTAGACCAAATAGAGCGTTTAGACTCGCGGTAATAGTCTCCTAAAACTGGCTTGAGCGCTTCAGTCGCGTCTTTAAGATAGTAGTGCGGCATATTCAAAAAGATATGGTGCGCGACGTGGGTGCCGATGTTGTGGTGAATGTTGTTAAATATGCCGTAGTCACGGTCAATCGTAGAGAGCGCGCCTTTGAGAAAGTACCAGCTATCGTTGCGATACCAGGGAATGTCGGCCTCGGTGTGATGCAAGAACGTGACCAGATCAAGCCAGACGACAAACACTAAGTACGGCATCACGTAAAACTTGAACAAGAAGGCAGCGCCAAAGTGAAAACCCACACACACCAGGCCGGTTACCATCAGGCTCCAGAGCACCGTACTGGTGATCACATCTTGCTTTTCAGAAGGGCGAAACAGCGGGCTGCTAGGCAAAAAGTGAGAGCCATGACGACCCGGCGATCGCACAAACAGATACAGCGGGTAAACAAACAAAAACAGACTAAAGCGGACTACCTTATCAAGCCCACTCATCCGGTCGTAGGTCGTTTGAGAGAGCGGATACCAGCTTTCATCTGTGTCGATGTTACCTGTGTTGGCATGGTGAGTGCGGTGACTGATCCGCCAGCCGTGATAAGGCACCAAAATCGGCGTATGACTGAGATGACCGACCAAGCTATTGAGCCATTTGTGCTTAGAAAACGACCCGTGCCCGCAGTCATGACCCACTACAAACAAAGCCCAAAACAGAGTGCCCTGCATTACCCAGAAAAAGGGAAAGAAAAGCCAGGAATTGAGGTGATAAGCCAGAGCGTAAAGCCCACTGATCAGACCAATGTCGAGAAAAAAGTAGGCTAAAGAGCGGCCTGCCGAAGGCGTAAAGCAGTAGTCGGGAATGGCCTCTCTCAAGTCTTTAAGCGTAAAAGGAAGGTCTTCGGTGGAAGAAGAGTCTGCAAATCTAGCGGGCCGGGTACTTAACTGCACAGGTTACCTGATTAATTGACATAATGACTGCGCCCCTTTGCCTAACTACCAGGGCTAAATGCTAGACCTAGAAGCTGGGGGCAGACGTTTCGCTGTCAGCAATTGAAAATGAGAGCTGATTTGCAAAACTTAACAATACTACATTGCGTGAGGTTAAAACCAGCCGAATTGTCACCGTATGGCATCGAGACAGCGCTGCTGGCATTCTTTTTATTTGCTTAATTTATAATCAGTCGATTCTTGCTACATTAAGCCCATAAAGCGCTTGCAGTTGATCTTGTCAGCAGCGCAGTTACCGCCAGGTGCGACTTTATCACTGTCTAGCTCTAGGCGATGTGCCGTGATCAGCTGCTCGTGATCTGCCTAGTATCGCCTCTATTTAGCGTGGTCATCTGCTCCGACTGCGACTACCCTTTGAGCGCTGTTTGGCGGTTCCTTTCTGACAGCAGGTTCGTGCAAAAGTCTGAATTTTGCGTCATGGTGGAGTGTGATTTGAGCAAAGATGAGCGATCATTTCGGCAAGCCAAACCATATCCAAGGCGAAGCCCTGAGGTTTTCTTCAGAAAACTACTGTTTCGGAGATGGATGCGGTTAACTTTATCTGCCAGATTTGAGCGTTTTGTCTGCCCTTTTAGAGGATTTTGAGTTTTATGAAATCTTTTGCGATCGCACCGACCTCTCCACCGCCGACTAGCCGGTTCCGGCTTGCCCAGCGCATTTGTTTGATTGTCCACATTGTCTCGCTCGTTTTCGGCCTGGCAGGATTGCTGCTGGTGTTGCCTCATCCTGGCTTTATTGCCCAGCTGCCTGAGATTGGTCGCACGGCCTTTCGCTGGTCAATGGCAGGCGGCGGGGCGGTCTATATGATTTCGGGGACGGCGGCAGTGGCCGTTTATGCCTACCGGCACTTAGGGATGTGGCACTGGCTGAGTTTTATGGCTCCGGCGCTGGTGCTCTCTCTGGGCGCTGAGCTGATGGGCACCAGCACGGGCTTTCCCTTTGGGCACTATCACTATCTGAGCGGCCTGGGCTATAAAATAGCCGGTTTGGTGCCTTTTACCATCCCGCTGTCCTGGTTTTATCTCGGCTTTAGCGCTTACATCATTGCTTATATGGGCTTGCAGACATTGGTCAGTCGCCCGCTAGCGAAGTTAGGGGCGATCGCCTTTGGTTCGCTATTGCTCACGTCTTGGGATTTTGTCTTAGACCCGGCTATGAGCCAGACAACGATGCCTTTTTGGGCTTGGGATCAGCCCGGCGCTTTCTTTGGTATGCCCTATCAAAACTTCGCGGGCTGGTTTGGTACAGGTGTGGTGTTTATGGCGATCGCCACTCTTCTCTGGCAGGCCAAGCCTGAGCAGTGGTCGGCCTTGCCGCTAGAGCTACCGCTAGGTATCTACCTGAGCAACTTTGCTTTTGCGGCGCTGATCAGCGTCGATGGCGAAATTTACCCGCCTATTCTGCTGGGGCTATTGCTAGGGGTCTTTCCGGCCCTCTGGCTCTATCAGCTAGCGCAGCAAGGTGAGACGGATACCCTACCCCGAGTGGGTGGGCTGATGGCGTCTCTTTACAAGGCTCCCGAATGAGCCTGCTATTAGATCTAGGAGAACGGGGGCTCGGAGCGCTGCCTTTCGGGCTGCTGTTATTACAGGTTCCGTTTACCGCCATTTTGCTCTCTCGTCTGCTGAGAGGAGCCCGCCGACAGCCGCCAATTTCACCCCAGGCAAGCAGCGGTCAGGTGCAAACGGTCAGTGTAGTCGTGCCGACGCTCAATGAAGCCCATCGCATTCAGCCCTGCCTGTCGGGATTGGGGCAGCAGGGCGCAGAAGTGCGAGAAATTATTGTGGTAGACAGCCGCTCTGACGATGGCACGCCTGAGAAAGTAAAGGCGATCGCCCAGCAAGACCCTCGGATTCGTCTAATCACCGACTCGCCGCTGCCGTCCGGGTGGGTCGGTCGCCCTTGGGCCTTACAGTCAGGCTTTTTAGCCAGTTCGTCTGAGAGCGAGTGGGTGTTGGGTATTGATGCTGATACGCAGCCGCAGCCGGGTTTGGTGGCGGCCATTGTCAGCGAGGCCGAAGCGCAAGGCTACGATCTGCTGTCGCTTTCTCCTCGCTTTAAGCTGCACTCTGCTGGCGAATGGTGGCTACAGCCTGCCCTGCTGATGACGCTGATCTATCGGTTTGACTCAGCCGGGGTGCGAGAAGTGGCTTCAGAGCGCATAATGGCGAACGGGCAGTGCTTTTTAGCGCGGCGTTCGGTTCTCACCGAGCTCAAGGGCTATCGCTGCGCGGCCAATTCTTTTTGCGACGATGTGACGCTAGCGCGGGTAGCCGCTGCTGCCGGGTTTAAGGTGGGCTTTTTAGATGGCGCTCAGGTGATCAGCGTACGCATGTATGAAGGAATGCGCGAGACTTGGGAGGGCTGGGGGCGATCGCTCGATCTCAAAGACGCGACCACACCCGCTCAGCTCTGGGGAGATTTGGCCCTGCTGGTCAGCACCCAGGCTTTGCCTCTGTGCGTGCTGTTGGGTTCGCCCTGGCTGCTAACGGCCCAGCGCAGCCTCATCTCAGAAATGGTAGTCGGGTTAAATATCTTTTTGCTGCTGGTGCGCTGGGGAATGCAGGGGGCGATCGCGTCTTCCTATCACCTGCCTGCCCAGCTGTTTTCGCCCGCCCTGTGCTTTTGGCTTTCTCCCTTAGCCGATCCGCTGGCCGTTTGGCGCATATTTCTCTCCTCCTTGCAGACGACAATTCAATGGCGCGGACGCACCTATCGCAAGCAGGTTCCCGCATCGATTAGCGGCTACGAGGCCAGTGGCTCGACGCACTCCGGCATCTCATGACGAGGGTTGTTCACAGTGGTGCTAACCGGGTACAGGTGCATAGCAGCGGCTTCGTAAGGGCGCAGCACAGCTTGCAAGTGTCTACCCGCTTGCAGCTCAGGATCTAGCCAGGTTTCGTAGTCTGGCGGATGGACGATCGCTGGCATTCGGTTGTGGATGGGCTGCATCAGCTCGTTGGGCTCGGTGGTGAGAATGGTGCAGGTTTCTAGAGAGCTGCCGTCGCCGCTTTCCCACTGCTCCCAAAGTCCGGCAAAGCCAAACGGGGCTTGTTCTTTAAGCTGAATGTAGTAGGGCTGCTTTTGCTGGCCGGTGCGCTGCCATTCGTAAAAGCCATCGGCCAAGACTAAACAGCGCCGCCGCTTAAAGGCGGCCCGAAAGGAGGGCTTTTCGGCGACGGTCTCGGCCCGGGCGTTGATCATGCGGTTGCCAATGCTGGGATCTTTGGCCCAAGCGGGTACTAGCCCCCACTGAAACAGGCGGTACTCTCGGGCCTCTCCGGGCTGGGCGATCGCCGCTACCGGCTGAGAAGGGGCAATATTGTATCTGGGCTGCGCTTCGGGTGCAGCTTTAAGATCAAAAGATTGAGCGATCGCCTCGCCCGAGCAAGTTTGCGTAAACCGTCCACACATCGCGTTGGCCTCCTGGGTATATACCTTTATGACTGTACTCAATGCGATCAACGTTCGCCGCCTGACGATGGGCGGATTTGATTTAGAGACGCGGTCGGGCGATCGCCATTTGGGCCAAAATTTGCGGTGTGATGCCAGTGAGATCTTTGACCGCTGTAAAAGTCTCGGCTTTGGGGCCAATGGCGATGAGCGGCACCGGGTTGCGCGTGTGACGTTTGGTAGAGAGATCTTCTACGTTGCCGTGGTCGCTAGTGATGATCAGCGTGACCTGAGGCGGGAGATCAGCGATCGCGCCCGCCAAAAACGCATCTATTCGCTGCAAGTAGGCGATCGCCTGTCCTCCCGCTTGGGCATGGCCGGCATAGTCACACAGATAGCATTCAAACAGCGTTATGCCATACCTGCCGCTCATCTGAGCTAACCGCTGCCCGGCCACCGCTGGCGAGATCGGCTGTCTGAACCGATGGGCGGCAGGCGTCTGCTCCCCGACAATATTCCAAAAGACCGCTTCGCCCCGGTCATATTCGAACTGCATTCTAAACGGTAGCCCCGCCGAGAGATTTAGTAGCGTACAGACCGAGTAACGGCGTTTGCGATGGGCGATCGCATAAAAATAATCGGGCGAATAGGCATTGGCCAAAGTTGCCGTTTGGCCCAAAGCCAGCGCTTGAGAAAATAAGCCATAGCGGTCAATCAGCTGCCGCAAAGATCCGTTGGCAAAGCCTGACTGGTGTTTGCCTAAAAATTTTGAAGCATTTTGGCCGGTGTAGATTGTGGTCTGACCGGTTGCACTTTGCGGCAAACCTGGCACGCCCAAAGTCGCGTCAAGAGGTTTAAACAAAACACCAGATCGCCGCGTCGCCGCCTCAGCAACTAAGGATCGTCCTAGATACGCTGTCAAAAAAGGCATTGCCTCAGGCGCTGACAGCGGATTATTTGCGCCTACTTCACCTAGCCCGACGCCATCTAAAAACAACAGTAAAAAGCGAGGTGACGAGTGATAATCTGGGGCAGCAGACATTTTTGGGAGCCTGTTCTAATGAGCAGAAAATACCGAAAAGCTTTCAAATAGGGTTGATCCTGATCAGCCTCTATAATTAAAAGCCACTACTCCCTATGCAAAATTAGCAATGCGCGGATTTAAGCATCTAGATACGATCACAGCGCTGTTCGTTACCGTTCTCTTAGTTTCTAATATTGTCTCAACTAAAATTGTCGATTTTGGCTTTTTCACCTTTGATGGCGGTACGCTGCTGTTTCCGCTGAGCTATATTTTTGGCGATATTTTGACCGAAGTATATGGCTACGCCCGCTCACGCAAGGTCATTTGGACGGGGTTTGTCGCGGCCTTGGTCATGTCAGCAACGTTTATGATAGTGGGCAGTCTGCCCGCCGCGTCCGACTGGGCCTATCAGACGGCCTATGACCAAATTTTAGGACTGACGCCGCGCATTGTCATGGCTAGCCTGATTGCCTATTCTGTGGGCGAATTTTCTAACTCTTTTATTTTGGCCAAGCTGAAGGTGGCCACTGAGGGGCGAGCGCTCTGGCTGCGGACTATTTCTTCTACGCTGGTCGGTCAGGTGCTCGATACGGCTTTGTTTATTGCGATCGCCTTTTGGGGCCTTTTTCCTGCCTCGCTGATAGTCACAATAGTCATCTCAAACTACGTTTTCAAGTGCGGCGTCGAAATTCTCTTTACCCCTATTACTTACTGGCTCACCGGCTGGCTAAAACAACAGGAGCAAGAAGACTATTACGATCGCCGCACAGACTTTAACCCGTTTCGCTGGCGCTCCGAGCGGATGGTGGATTAGAGCGCTGATCAGGCGATCGCTCTCAATACAGGCTGCTCTAGAGCTAGGTGGTTTTCATCGGCCCAAGATTGGAGGTCAGTGAAGGCGCGATCGCGGTACACCCCATAGCGTTCTCTTTTGTTCCTCACCCGCTTCGCCAGGGGCGGAATAATGCCAAAATTTGGCGGCATCGGCTGAAAGTGTTTGGGCTCGGCTGAGCTGATAAAGTCAATGATCGCCCCGAGCATAGTCGTGACCGGCAGTGTTAACGGCAGTTGCCCCAGCGCAATTCGGGCGGCATTGGTGCCTGCTAGCCAGCCCCCTGCGATCGCCGCCGTATAGCCTTCAGTCCCGACCAACTGCCCCGCTGCCAATAGCGTAGGCCGCGCCTTAAACTGCAAAGACCTATTCAGCAGCTCCGGTGAATTGATAAACGTGTTGCGGTGCATCACTCCCATCCGCACAAACTCCGCATTCTCCAGCCCCGGAATCATCCGAAACACTCTCTTTTGCTCGCCCCAGCGCAAATTGGTTTGAAAGCCCACCATATTCCATAGCTGCCCGGCCTTGTCTTCCTGCCGTAGCTGCACCACCGCGTAAGGCTTATGCACCTTATTCTCCGGCGCATCAAACGCCCCATACTTATCTGTATCAAACAGTCCCACGGGCTTCAGCGGCCCATAGCGCATCGTATCTTCCCCACGCCGCGCCATCTCCTCAATCGGCAAACAAGCTTCGAAAAATTTAGCCGTCTCTCGCTCAAAGTCCTTCAGCTCTGCCTGCTCCGCCGCACATAGCTCCGCATAAAAAGCTAAATACTGCGCTTTATCCATCGGGCAGTTCAGATAAGCCGCCTCACCCCGGTCGTAGCGAGACGCCATAAATGCAATATCCTGATTAATCGACTCGCCCACAATAATCGGACTGGCCGCATCAAAAAAGCTCATGTAGCTTGCCCCGCAAACCGTTCCAGGTCTTCACTCAGCGCTTGACTGGTCAGCGGCCCGGTCGTCAACACGGTCATGCCCTCTGTCGGAATGCGCAGTACCTCATCTCGTCGCAGCTCTACCAGCGGATGATTCTCCAGCGTCGCCGTCAGCTCGTGACCAAACACGCCCCGATTGACTGCTAGCGCTCCGCCCGCAGGCACCGAATGCTGATCGGCCTTGCCAATTACCACTGAGCCCAACCGCCGCAGCTCCTCGTGCAACAGCCCCGAGGCCCGGTCAGTCCCCATCGCCCCAAAAGAATTGCTGCACACCAGCTCGGCCAAATACTCCGAATGATGCGCCGGAGCTTTTTTTCACGGGTCGCATTTCGTGCAGCACCACCGGTACCCCAGCTCGCGCTATTTGCCAAGCCGCCTCGGTCCCGGCCAAGCCACCGCCAATCACATGAATAGGCTGTCTGTCACTCATCGCTGCTCTCAAGTGTGCTATCTCGTATCGTTTTTTATTCTAAGTGGCAGGGCTATGTAAGTGGCAGGGCGTAGTGATAGAACGCCTGTTCTTTTCTGTAGCCAAGGGATGCGTAAAGCGATTGAGCGGCAGTATTGGCTATCTGGGTAGATAGGCCGATGCGGGCTGCGCCTGTGTCTCTAGCGTGGTTCTCTGCTGCGCTCATGAGTAGCTTGGCAACGCCTTGATTGCGATGCGACTGCCTCACAAACAAATCATTCAAGATCCAGGTTCGCTGCATAGCTACTGAAGAAAAACTGGGGTAAAGCTGCATAAACCCAACGCTGTCAGTCTCTTCGCGGGCCAAAAATATAGCAGAGTCCTCAGCTTCAAAACGCGCCTTTAAAAACCGCCTTGCCGCTTCGAGGTCTGAAGGCTGTTCGTAGAAAATGCGATATTGGTCAAACAGCGCCGCTGCCGCTGCCAAATGTTCAAGGTTCGCTAATATGACTTCCATAGCTAATCTTCTCAACTAACTTTTAGCTAAAAGCCATCGGAAAAGATCTTTGGCGATCGCTCTTCTTTAGATCGCTGCGGTCGGCTCAGCGATGCGTTCTGTTTTCATGGCAGTCCAGCGCGGCAATTCTGGTCAGCAAATACGTCAGTAGTTTCGCAATCTGTAAGGCACGCCATGAAACGTATCGCCATCGATCAGCTTTTCTATTTCTATCCTATTTTTATGAGAGGGGTAGTCTATCACAATATCAGCCTTCTCAGAGCACTTAGCGTTCTGAGCGACGTGCACGTTCGACCCGTCAGGATTGACTTGCTCAATCTGCTGAATGAGGTTTTGCTGAGCTTTTACGACCGCCCTCACTTCAGATTCAGACGGTAGTTTTCGGCAAGGCAAATAGTGGTTTCTGTTATCGTAAACGTAATGATCCAAAATTCTCTGAAGGAGGCTTGCCCTAATCCCGATTGCCAAAGCAATGAAGAGAACCGAGCCGCTGATTAAAAATACCTTCAGAGATTTGTTCAACATTTTCGTTCAACATTTTCTATGACACGACATCGCTACGCCTTACATTCAACTACAGCTCGAATATCTGCCGGATTCAGGTCGTGGCCAATGACAACGAGCTTTGTCTGTCGGGGCTCATCGGTACGCCAAGGCCGGTCATAGAAGTAGTCAAATCGTTTGCCGACGCCGTTTAATACCAGCCGCATCGGTTTATCCGGCACGGCGACAAATCCTTTGATGCGATAGATTTCTTGCTCATTGACTAGCTGAGTCAGCTTTTGCACCAAAGCCTTAGGCTCAAACGCCTGATCTAAAGTCAGCGGTACTGAGGTGATGTCGTCATCGTGTTCATGCTCGGCTTCGTGGTCGTGGTGGCTGTGGCGGCTGTCAAGATTGTCTTCTACAGCTGCGTTGAAGCCTAGCAGCACATCCGGGTTTAGCTCGCCGTTCTGACAGGGCAGCACTTTTACCCCGTTAGCAAGTTCACTCGGCTAGCCATTTTTTTACTTTGGCTAGCTGATCGGGGTTGACCCGGTCAGCTTTGGTGAGCAGCACCATATCGGCGCAGCCTAGCTGGTCTTCAAACAGCTCTTCAATCGGCGTTTCATGATCGAGGCTGTCGTCGGCCTGGCGCTGCGCTTCTAAAGCTTCTAAATCGCCGACCAAGTCTCCATTGGCTAAGGCTTCACAGTCTACGACCGTCACGACCCCGTCAACTGTGGCACCCGTGCGAATCTCGGGCCAGCGAAAGGCTTGCACCAGCGGCTTTGGCAGCGCTAGCCCAGAAGTTTCAATCACTACACAGTCAATCTGGTCGCGGCGCTGAATTAGCGCCTGCATTGTTGGCAAAAACTCTTCTTGCACGGTGCAGCATAGGCAGCCGTTGGCCAATTCTAGAATGTTGCTTGAGTTGTTGTTTGAGCTGTTTGAATTGTTCGCATCGTCTTCATCGCAGACCTGACAGTCGCGCAGCAGCTCGCCATCAATGCCGACTTCGCCAAATTCGTTGACAATTACCGCTATGCGTCGGCCTTGGGTATTTTGCAACAGATTTCGGACGAGTGTTGTTTTACCAGCGCCTAAAAAGCCGGTAATCACCGTAACAGGTATTTTGCTCATAAGGATAGGTGTGGTTGGTGTCACCCTGTAAAATTTAGGGCGGGCTAGGATAGGGCGGGCTAGGACGGGCGATCGCGTTCTCGCCCAACGCCGTCTATCGAAAACGTCTTAGTCTACCTAGACTATCACGGCAACTCACTCCACAATGAAGTGAAGATCAATTGCCATCGGCCTTGTATCCTACCCCTGAGAGCCACGCTAAAAACCTATGCTCAAAGCCGTTATTTTTGACCTTGATGGCACCCTTACAGACAGCGACAAAGTTCACTTTCAAGTCTTTCAAAAGATTTTCGCCCAGCGCGGCATTGACCTCGACCGATCTCTCTATCGCCAGAAGATCAGCGGACGCCAAAATGCCGCGATTTTGGCTGATTTTTTGCCCGATCTATCAGCGGTCGAGGTCGAGGCATTTAGCGCTGATAAAGAAGCTACCTTTCGCACGGCTGCTCAAGGAAACCTCAAGCCCTTAGCGGGGCTAGCTGAGCTGCTAGACCAGATTAAATGCCAGGGGCTAGCGATCGCCGTTGTCACCAATGCCCCCCCCGAAAACGCCACCTTTATGCTCAAAGAGCTCGGGCTCAGCAATACTTTTAATCCGGTGGTGATTGGCGATCGCTTACCTAGAGGCAAACCCGACCCGCTGCCCTATCAAACTGCTTTAGATCAGCTAGCGATTGAGGCAGCAGCAGCGATCGCCTTTGAAGACTCAGCGGCAGGCATTCGCTCAGCAGTGGGAGCAGGTATTAAAACAATTGGCGTCACTACCACACACTCTAAGGCAGCGCTGATAGAAGTGGGCGCAGTTGAGACCGTTGCCGACTTCACCGACGCCTATCTTCAAACGCTGCTCTCACCCGTCTCTTCATGGGCCTGATTGCGCCGCCGCCGGCAGCGCTCAGAGCAGTACTTCACTTCATCCCAGCAGTTTTCCCATTTTTTGCGCCAGGTAAAAGGGCGTCCGCATACCGGGCAAATTTTAGACGGCAGATCAGACTTTGCACGTTGACGGGCCATAGCGCGGTAAATTGACGACTTTGATGTGTCAGGGAGAAGCTGACGTAGACTTTTAAAATTTATGTCGCAAGAATTGCCTCAAACAACTTTAGCCTCGGTACGGATTGTCCTTGTGGCACCGGCTGGCCCGCTCAATGTAGGGTCAGTAGCGCGAGTGATGAAAAACTTTGGTCTCACTCAGCTCGTCTTAGTAGATCCGCAGTGCGACCCGCTCGGCGAAGAAGCGCTGCAAATGGCCGTCCATGCCGATGATGTCTTAAGGGCCGCTCAGCAGGTGAAGACGGTGCCCGAAGCTTTGGTGGGCTGTCAGTGGGCGATCGCCACTACTGCTCGTCAACGCGGTTTCGACGCGCCACTAGAGCTGCCTGAAATTGCCCTGCCCGCCCTACTCTCAGCTGATTCTACCGCTGCTAGCAGCCACACCGCGCTCCTATTTGGCCCCGAAGACAGGGGGCTCAGCAATCAAGAACTCACCTATGCCCAGCAATTCATTAAAGTTCCGACCGATGCCGGATATAGCGCTCTCAATCTGGCTCAAGCTGTCGCCATTTGCTGCTACGAACTCCACCGGGCCAGTCTTGCCCGCCGCTGTTCCCACAAAATCCTCAAAAAGCTTTACTAACCTCCCCCCTATCTGCTAAACAGACGGAATCTGCTGCACTGAACGAACTAGAAGGGTATTACCAGCATCTAGAGTCCGTACTGCTAAAAGTAGGATATTTATATCCGCATACCGCCCCTAGCCGGATGCGCAAGCTGAGGCTAATGCTACATAGGGCTGCGCCATCCTCCCGTGAAGTTGCCCTGCTAAGAGGTATCCTCAGACAGGTGGAGTGGGCGCTATCAGATTCAAAGAAGGGTTAACTTTAGTCATGACAGATGCCAACGGCTCGCGCAACCGTCCAGGTTCTCCCGGTTCAGATCAATCTACTGGCCCTGCTCCAAGCAGTCGGGGCTGGTCGGCAGCTCAGGGCAATGGCTCTAGCTACAGTCGTCCGGCAAATCGTCCCCAGTCTGCGCCGCCGGGTGAGCCGTCTGCTAGCCAATCAGTCGGCAAGCCAGTTGACAGACCAGTGAGCAAGCTGCCCAGTCGTAAATCTGATCGCCCCATAGGTGAAAAGCATGCTCGCCCTCGGCGCAGCCGCCGCGATCGCCGCCGCCCTGGCATACCCTCTAGTGCATCAACTGGCACTCTCCCTAGTGCATCGACTGGCGCAGCCTCGCCCCGGTCAAAAGGCCAGCCTCCAACTCGGCTGCGGGCGCTTTCAGATTCACCGCGCCCGGCGGCGTCTCGCGCTCAGCCGGGTCGGGCCGGATCGCCCCCTCGCCTGCGCCGCCGCGCTGTCCGGCGATCGCTCAAAACGCCTTTACCTCTCTTATATTTAGGTCGCCTGATCGTAGCCGGACTAGGAATTGCCGCTATCGGCGGGACTTTGCTGACAGTGCTCCCTAGCCGCAGCAGTTCTGGGAGTGCCGCTCGTACCGAATCCGCCTTAGCCCCGCCTGCTGAGACCAAAGCCGCTTTTCCAATCGCGCTCAGCCAAGAAAACGCTCCCCTCAAGGCCGAGTTTGAAGATCTCCCCAATCTCTATCCGGGGCTGACTGCCAAGGTTTTTTACGTTGATGTGGATACCGGAGACTATGTAGATATGGCTGGGCGTGAGGCGATCGCCGCCGCTAGCACCATCAAGCTGCCGATTTTGCTGACCTTTTTTGAAGAAGTAGACGCCGGTCGCATCAGCCTCAATCAAACCATGACCATTCAGCCAAATCAGCTAGCTGAAGGCTCTGGTGAAATGCAGGTCTCTGCGCCGGGCACTCAATTCACCGCGCTAGAAGTGGCTACTCAAATGATTGTCGGCAGCGACAATACCGCCACTAATATGATGATTGACCTGCTCGGCGGCAGCGCTGCGCTAAACAGTAAATTTGTCAGTCATGGCCTAGAAAAAACTCGGCTGAGTGAGCCGCTGCCCGATCTCGATGGCACCAATACGACGAGCGCCCGCGACTTGGCTCAGACGCTGCTGCTGATCACACAAGACGAAACGCTGACGCTGCGATCGCGCGATCGCGTCCTAAACATTTTGCAGCGCACTCACAACAAAAGCCTGCTGGCAGCGGGCCTCGAAGAACAAGAAGCCCTTACCTACAATAAAACTGGCGATATTGCCTCCGTGCTTGGCGATGCCGCCCTGGTAGACCTATCCAATGGCAAACGCTATATCGTCTCGGTACTTGTAGAGCGCCCGACCAATGATGGCCGAGCTGTGGAGCTAATTCGCCGCATCTCAGCGCGGATTTTTCAGGTAGCCAATCAAGCCGTTCAGCCAGCGATTACCCCTGCCAACGTCCCCGGCAGCGCAGCCGAAGACCTATCCCCACACTCGAACCGGAGACCATAGAAGAAGGCCAAAGCCCAGAAGTGCCCTATGAATCGCCCTACGTCGATGAAAATCTTTAAGACATGGCGAAATATCAAATAAACTGGGTATGCTCCTACCGCAAGTACGAGCAGGTGCGGTTCACTCAATCTTACCTGCGTCTATTTAGACGACTAGACTTTAGACGACTAGACAACAATTTTGAGCAGGCTCCTTAATGGCGATCGCCCCCCCCAATTCAATAGCGCCCCCTGAGCCCGCCGTAGACCCCACGACTTGGGGTTTTGCCGGGCTAGACATTCAACAGCTCGCTGCGGCAGGATATTTTCGGGCGATCGCCTACTGGCTGAATGAGCCGCTGGTGCCGCAAAAAGTCTATGCTCAGGTGCTGGCTGATGAAATTCCCGGTCGGATCAAAATTTTGGTGGAGTTTGAGCGAGTGCCGCAGCCGCAGCGATTGGTTCGCTTTGTGTGCGATCGCCTCTATCGGCTTAACTCCGATGTGATTGAAGGCGTTCACCTAATTGCCCGGGTGCTAGGCACAGACCAAACCGATTGGGAGCAGCCTATTCGGATTCCTACCGCCGCCCAGCGTCAGGCTAAGCTAGCCCCGGCAAAACCGCCTCAAGCAAAACCGCCTCAAGCAGAATCTAAACCTGCCCAGCCCGCGATTCCTCAAGAAAGCTCTCCTCGGCTAGTACACGAGTCTGCTCACAGCCAGGCGGCGCGTCAGGTGGTTCGCAGCCAGTTTAAGTTTTTTCGAGCCGCTTTCCTGTCAGGTGCGGCGGCGGCGGCTTTTTTATTCGGCGGATTCACCGAGCTAGTGCTTGCCGGTCGGCTGACTGCGCCAAGCCCTAACTTAGCGAATGCAGAAATTCCTTGGTATGGCGAAGATGCCGCAGCCGACTTTCCCCAAGCCTCTGAGGCTACGACGGTAGCTTTTCGTCCGGCCAGTCGGTTCAGCGGGAGAACCGTCGAAGCCGCGCTAGAGACTGTCGCGGTGATTCCGCACGATCAGGTCGCTCAGCCTGCCGACCCGACTATTACCCTGCTTTTTGGCGGTGAGCTGAGCCTCAAAGACTTTGTTTTTGAGCAGGCCGATAGCCTCGATCAGCTATTTTCAGGGGTTAGTCTCTATCAACAGGCTGATGTCGCCATGGTTGGGCTAGCCGAGCCACTTGCCTATGCCAGCACTTCTCTGCAAGAAGATTTCTATCACCGCACGCGCCCTCAAGCGGTGCAAACGCTCAAGGCTGGTGGCATTGACATTGTCAGCCTAGCCAGCGAGGGTACTCTCGCCTATGGCACGCAGGGGCTCAGCGAAACGCTCAAAACCTTAGACCAGCAAAATATCTACCGGGTCGGTGCCGGGCTTAACCAGAAGGAAGCTCATCGCCCCGAAATTTTGGAAGTGAAGGGCCAGCGAATTGCCTACTTGGGCTACAATCCCGAAGCGCTCAGCGGTGCCAAAGCCGATAAAGCAGGCGTTGCCCTGACGAGCAGTGAAGAGCAGCAGTACATCATCGAAGATATCAAAGCGATTCGCCCTCAGGTGGATTGGATTGTGGTTAACTACCGCTGGGGAGACTCTTTGAAACGCCAGAAGCAGCCCTTCCGGAGACCCCTTCGTCAGCGCCTTCTCAGACCAATCTGCTCACCGCCTCTGTGCCGTCCGACTGGCAAAAAGCATTGGCCCGAGAAGCTGTAGATGCGGGCGCTGACTTGGTGGTGGGCTATCATCCTAACCAGATTCAAGGGGCAGAGATTTATCGCGATCGCGCCATCGCCTATTCTCTCGGTGATTTTGTCTTTAGCAGTGCGCCATCAGCCGACCACGATACAGCAGCGCTGAAGGTCTCACTGCGCAATCACCAGATGAAAGTTGAATTTTTGCCAGTCACCATTCAAGACTCTCACCTGCAAATGGCCACAGGCGATCGCGGCGCGGCGATTCTTCAGACCATTCGCGATGCCTCCAAAGGCTTTGATCAGCCCATGCGCTTTCCTGCCGTGCTTAAGGCTAAACCTATCCCCATCGCGACCCCACCCCAGAAGCTCAATGAACCCGCCTCTAGCGATCAAGGTGACACTGCTGAAGCTGACAGCAGATGGCCGCTTGTAGAAATCGATAAGCCGCCCAAATTTCCAGACGCCGAACCAGCGCCCGCAGACGACTTAGAAATTTATCAGAACTACGAAGACCCTGTATCCCATCCGGTTTTGCAGGAGCCAAAGGCATTATTTAATGAGCCTACCGTTGACAACGAGCCTTCAGCAGACGAGCCCGTCAGCGTACCCTGGCAAGATGAAAAACTGTTAGAAAATTGGGGCGAAAAGCAAACCGAGCCGTGGCGCGAGCTTGCTCCCATGATAGAAACGCCCGCCCAGCCAGCAGAGCCGATGGGGACAGAAGATCCTATTGACGATCGCCGATCTGAGGCTAGCAATGAGTTAGAAAGTAGCGATCTATACTTAGAAACTCCAGCAGAAACCGCAGAGACAGCGGATCTTGCTGATTATGTCAGTGAAGAATCAGCAGAAGCTCGCCCGCCCGCTGATGTCCCTACGCCTGTATCTGATGCGATCGCCCCTGAGGCAGAACCGTTAGTCGGCCCCTTATCTGCCCTCCCTGTCGAACTAGAAGAACCCGCACCTGCCGACTCTGAGCCAGTAAGCGCCCCTGAAGCCTCCGAAGCCTCTGAAGCCTCCGAAGCCTCTGAAGCTCTGACCAGAGCAAGCCCGCCCGCACAAAACTGAGCCTTTAGAGACACCTTCAGCACCGTATTTTTACGGATGAAATATGGCTGATTTGATACATACTTATTTAAGTAAGCATCTCGCCTGAGCGATCGTAATAACCTAGCGCCGTTAGCCCATAGCGTCTCTCTCGGCAGCTAGTTTCGACGCTTAAAAACCCGACCGACTTCACAGATACCTCAGGCTTAAGCACAGATAACCAAGAAAAAAAATGTCACAGTGTCAGTCCCATTACTGTCTGATGTTCATTTCTTAGTTCAGATCTATCTCTGATCATAGTCTTGAAACTTCAGTATAAAATCTTCAGGATTGCTGTTGTTGAGGTCAGTAGTTATGAACAGTCTGGTAGAGCCCACTCAAAAGTGCGGGCTCGCAGGCATAGTCATTCATATGAGATATGAAAAATGGGAAGGGCAGGTAAAGCATTAAAGTGTGTTCTCCAAGAGCATGGCATCAGCCAAAACCGGTTGGCTGTGACGATGGGAGTTGCTCGCTCTACGGTTAACCAATGGGTCAATGAAGTGAGCGATCCTCTGGCGGACTCTATTCCCGACATCATCAATGCTCTAGATGTTTTAGAGCCCTCCGCCGCGCAGATCTTTTTACAGATGTATATTCAGCGAAACGTCAGCCACAGCAGCTAGTCGTTAACTGTTCACTTCCTCATATCTGCTAGGTATCTGCTGGCAACAACCGGTGAGTGCTAGGGCAGCCACGCTGGATGACGACCTGCTAGCTCTAGCTCTGTAGGCGGCAAAGGAATCGGCGCTCCGCTCAACCGCTCTTCTAGCGTGCTAAACAGCGGCAGTAGCCAGAGCCGATCTGTCGCCTCATCAGCGCTAGCTTTTGATCGGGGGTCGCTGACTAAATTTTCGTCAAACAAAACAGCGAGACCATCGGGCGATAGGCTCACCGTTGTTTCAGGCTGGGGCGGCATTTCTAGCAGCTCTTGCTCTTTACCTGTTTTGACATTCACTGCCGCAATGTAGGGGGCCACTTGATATTCATCTTCGGTGCCGTCGTTGGTTACTAGCAGCCGGTTGATGAGGCAGTAGAGCACTGTGTTGTCCTCATTGAACTGGGCGCTGACAATGGCACCCTCAGTTTGTAATAGCTGCTTTTCTTCGCCCTGACTAGACACCCAAAATAACGACTGAGTAAACTGCTTTTCTGGATCATCCTGGTTGAAGTTGACGAGGGCGGCGGCGCTGCCGTCGCTGGCAACATCTAGCGTCAGCCCATAGTCCGGTAAAAAGTCGAGCAGTTCATCGGCCTGAGCGACCTCTGGCTCTAGATCGATGACCGCTGTACCTTCTCCCTGCTGTAGCAGAGTGAGCGGCTGTCAGGGGCAATGGTAAAGTCTCCGCCGGGCTCGGTTTCGAGCTGCCGGGGCGGTTCTCCATTCATGAGCACCCAGGGGCCAAAGTCTGCTGGGTTAGCTTGGTTAACGCGCTGCACGACAATGACTTCGCCATCGGGAGAGAGGTCAAATTTGAGGTTCTGATAGTCTTGATTGTCGAGTATGAGCTGAATGGCACCAGCGGCGGCGGGCTCAGTACGCTTCCAAAGCTGCCAACGAGGGGCGGCAGTGGCTTCTGTAAGTCCGGTAGAAACGCTGTAGATCTGAGACAGCGCCTGACCTGTTGCCTGCTCTTCGGCGCTGACGGCTGAGAAGAGAATGCGATCGCGCGCCGGATAAGACTGAAAATCCATCACGATCTGCCCTTCGGGGGTCAGCAGCGTTTTTTCTTTGCGGGTCAGGTTAAACAGTATCAGCCGCCCCTGCTCTTCGCCTGCCGCACCGATATAGGCAAAAATGCGATCGCGCGTCTTAAACTCGCCGTTAAAAGGCTCAAACCCATCCTGCCCGGTCAGCGCTTTTGCCGTTGGTAGAGTCACTTTGTAGCTTTCGCCATAGGGTGCAGGCACAGCCAGGGTGTAGGCCATTCGTCTGCCTGCCCAGCTAAACTTGCCCGCTAGAGCAGGTTCGATCTGCAAGTTTTGCTCGACGCTCTGAGTGTCCATCGGCTGGGTGAACGTCATCATAAACGCCACATCTGCGGCTGACACCGGTTTGGCTTGCCAGCTAAAGTCTCGCACCCGAGGCAGCGCCTGAGCGCCCAGTAGCAGCATGGCGGCAATCACCAGTCCGAGTAAAGCAATAACCCCCGGCGCGATCCGATCCAGCGGCTGTCTTCCAAGCGGCTGTCTTCGATATGACTGAGACATAGCAGTGCGGCCAGTTTGAATACTGGTCTTAATACTGGTAAGGGTTTTCAGGTTCTTCAATGGTTGTTGATGTGCAGTTGGGGCGATCGCAACTTGGCGGCGTCCGTCCAGCGTTTTCTGTCGTCATCTGGCCGGTCACTTCTAGCCAGCTATCCACCGGGTAAGTCTCTGCCCGCTGACAGTTTGCACAGGCAGACCTACCGGATAGGCATCTGCCGCGCAGCAAGTCAGGACAAACCGCGATACTAACAGATAGCTCCTCTGGCCAGTCTTCAGGATGAATCACAAAGCCATTTACCACCACCGGCTTCACCCTCATAGGCATCGGGCTCTGGATACACGTTGACTAGCCGAATCCAGTCGATAATTGTGCGCTCTTCGGAGGCCGCTGCCCGCACAAATCGTCGAGGCTGAGCGCGCGTCAATGTCAAGCTCTCAGAAATGCCTCGCTGCAGTCGCCGTTTCGCTCGCAAATGCCTGAGGTGTGTAGATTAAGCCAAAAACCGCCACGCCCAGCATTAAGGCGCTGCTGATGTTCGGTGGCAGCAGCGTCACATGGCCTAGATCCTTGCTGAGCCTCTGCGTTAGCCGCCCGAACAGCGGCCAAGCCAGATCTTGAAACACCTTAAAGAGCGGCTACAGCAGCAGCAGCACAATCGCCGCCAGATTAGAGAGCCAGGCGTAGTCAGGATGCAGCAGCAGTAATAGCTTGCCGCTAAGCCAATAGCGAAACAGCATGGCGCTCCATGCTCCAAGCGCCAGCACATCCAGAATGTCTCGCCAGGGCAGTCGGAGCCGTAGTTCGGGCTAGGAGCAGAAGAACGGGGCGATCGCACAGATAAATCAACCAATATACAAATTGACAAACAAACGATACGAGCAAAGCTCATCATCGCCGCCAGCGCAAACAGGTAAAACACCGCCCGCGCTTTAAATACCGTCAGCAGCAAACCAATATTCTTTAAGTCGATCATCGGGCCAAAAATTAAAAAGGCCAGCAGCGATCCGCTGGTAAACGTAGATGCAAACGATAGGGCAAAAAACGAATCTACCGTCGAGCAAATAGAGACCACCACCGCCAGCAGCATCATCGCCAAGATAGAAGACACCATGCCCTGGCCCAAGCTCAAAATCAGCTCTCGCGGGACAGCAACTTGAACAGTTGCCGCGATCGCACTGCCCAGCACCAGCACTGCCCCCAGTTCTCGCAGCTCACGCACCATATTGTCAATCGCCAGCCGAAACTTATCCGACAGCACTGCTCCACCGCCGGATTGGCCACTAACCGCTGAGCCACAGGCGTATCGAGCCGCAGGTGCCCCCGCCAGCCATCTGCAAAAAAGTCCCGCCCTGTAGCAAAGCCAAGCTGTCTCTGAACCGGCTTGGCAGTGCGATCACGAAACCGGCTGCGGGCCACAGACGTCTGCAAAAAAGGCCCAATATCAGCCTGACGGCTAAACACCCAGCCCACCGTTGTCGCAATCAGCAGCGTAAAGCCCACCCGCATAAACACAATTTCTGGCTGGCCGCGAAAGGCCACCCAGGTCGCCCAAAACACCACCGGATTAATCGTCGGAGCCGCCAGCAAAAAGCCCACCGATACTGCCGTGGGTGCGCCCTGAACGAGCAGCCGCCGGGCCACCGGCACATTGCCGCACTCACAGACCGGAAACATCAGCCCAATCAGGCTACCGGCTAAGGCCCCAAAAAAGCGTTTTTAGGCAGTATGCCAATCAGCTTGCGCTCATCCACAAAAAACATCAGCAGGCTAGAAAACGCCACGCCGATGAGCAAAAAAGGAATCGCTTCTACCAGCAAGCTGAGAAATAGCGTAAATCCAGTATTGAGCTGAACCATCTTTAGGAATGAGAAATGCCAGGCTAGCTGGATCAAGATCTAACAGTGAAAGCATATTACAGAGTATTTATACCGAAAATTTACAAACTTTCGTCGCTCTATTTATAACGCGTTGACATCTTACTACGGTGCGTCACAGACCTGAATACACCTCCCCAATAAACCGTACTATTACTCATATCGCCTTGCAATTTGCTCCGACTTCACCGTATTTTCACGTGTGCAAATACGGACGCTCTTTCACTGACACTCAGCTGTCACCACATCTGAATACTCACCACATCTGAATACTCACCACATCTGAATACTCACTACACTGATGCTGCCGCCCAGACAGACATCAACATCGCCACTCGGATCGCGCAGCCGATCTTCATAAGCGCCGACATAGCGAAAGCCAGCTTCATCCACCTCAAAATCTGTGGGTAAAGGCTGAGTGCAGCGCTGGCAAAACACGATTTCGGGGCTGTCCGCAGTGCCATCTAGCGGCGGCGCAGGCAAATTTACATTCCAAAACTGCCCTGGGCGAGGTTTGGTCGCCATTAGCTGCTGAAGAACTTGGGCGCTCAGGCGGATGGCGCGGGGCCAGTCAAACGGCTGCTGCCGGTATTTGTATTGAGAGATAGCGATCGCACTTTTTCGCAGCAAAGTCGCCTCTCGAACAGCCGCTACCGTGCCCGAAACGTAAGTATCTGACCCCATATTGCCACCTGCATTAATCCCCGAGAGCACCCAGTCTGCTGTTGGATACAAGTGGCTCAGCGCCACCCGGCTACAGTCAGCAGGCGTGCCGCCAATGGCATATTCTCCCTTTGCTCTCTGCTCAATAGCAAGGGTGCCGCCCCGATTGAGCTGATGGCTGCACCCTGAGAGCGGTGAGTCTGGCGCGACGATCACGCTTTGGCTCTGATGCCTAGATCCCTCACTTTCTAAAGCTTGGTGCAGCGCTGCTTGGAGTGCCCGAATCCCAGGGGCATCAATGCCATCGTCATTGGTCAATACGATTAGAGCCATAGCAGTCATCTCCTGGGTTAGCGTCCAGCCGCATCGACAAAGACGCTGCCGCTGAAAACCAACGTAGCCGGGCCGGTCATAAAGACTCGGTTATGTTGATTCCACTCAATTTCTAGACAGCCGCCGGGTAGTTCGACGGTGGCGCGGCGATCGCTCTTGCCATTGAGCACTGCTGCTACTAGCAAGGCGCAGGCTCCTGTCCCGCAGGCCAGCGTCGGCCCAGCCCCCCGCTCCCAAACCCGCATCTTTAAATAGTCAGGCCGTACCACTTCGACAAATTCGGTATTGATCCGAGCCGGGAAAGCCGGGTGGTTTTCAAACTGGGGGCCAATTTTGGCTAGCGGCACCGCTGCCACATCTTTTACAAAAGTGATGCAGTGAGGGTTGCCCATGCTCACGCAGGTCACCTGCCACGACTCTCCGGCCACCTCTAGCGGCTGATCAACGGCTTTTTCTGAGCCTGCTGCTAGCGTCGTCGGAATTTCTTGCGCTAGCAACCCTGGCTCACCCATATCGACGGTGACCTGACCGCCCGGCTGTAGCTGGGGGCGAATGGTGCCCGCTAGCGTATGAATTTGGTAGGTCTGCGGCAGGTGAGGCGCGCTCCCGTCAGCGGCTTCTAGGTCGGCAATAAATTTGGCTAGGCAGCGAATGCCATTGCCGCACATCTCCGGCTCTGAGCCATCAGAGTTGTAGATCCGCATACTGTAGTCAGTTTCGCCAGTGGCGGGTAGTACAAAGATCACCCCATCCGCGCCAATGCCAAAATTGCGATCGCACACTGCCACCGCCTGCTCTGGCGTCATCATGGGTTCTGCGATCGCCCGATTATCTACCAAAATAAAGTCGTTGCCGAGGCCGTGATACTTGCTAAAAGAGAGAGAGGTCATGAAGACAGCGCTTTTTAGACGGTAGTAAGCATCTTATAACGCCTGCTCCATCGCTTGCTTCTATCGCCGCTATCGATTTCTTCCCACCATTCTCGGGCAACCTACAGATCAAGCAGATCAAGCACTTCTTTAGGTTCACCTAACAGCCCTCTCCCATGACCCTTATGTCTTCTAACGTATTTGACACTGGCCTTCCCAGCATCCGCCAGGTGCAAACCTTAATTCGCGATCAGCAAACGGTAGAAATCAAGCTCACGACTGGCGATACCTTGGCCGGTGCTTTGATCTGGCAAGATGCCAATGCCGTCTGCGTCAAAGGCGCTGACGGTCAAAATATGATTTTGATGCGAGGGGCGATCGCCTACGTCAAATCAGGCAGCTAATTTTCAGTTAATCAATTTCTAGGCGATTGACTGCGCTCTGGCTAGAGCGGCCTCTATCAGGGGCCGCTTTAACTTTTTATCTGGTCTTTTATCTGGCCTTTTATCTGGCCTTTTGTCCGGTTGAGACAAGCGCTGGGCTGTGAGTTATGACAGGCACTCAGACTCACCAGAGTTGCCAGATCACATTTGGGACAGCGCTGAGAATGATATTGTCTATGCTGACTAAACCGTTCTGTTTAGTTTTGTTCACTCTGAATCGAACAATTCTGATTGGATAATAAAGGGCCCACTAGAGACTTTCTCTAAGTTATTGTGCCCAACCGTTTTGTTACAGATTTCGCCTGTTATGCTTTCTCTTATGCCTATTCTAGATACGTTGCTGCGCACTTTTAAGCGCATAAGACTCAGACGGTCTCACGCCCTAGCTTTTCGGCTAGCCCCCAGCCGCTGGCTGTTGCCCGCTGTGATTAGCGCGCTGGTTTTATGGAGTGCGATCGCCGCTCCTGCCCAAGCCTATGAGGTGCAGGTATCGCCCAGCAGCCCAAAATTAGGCGATACGCTGTCAGTCGTTGTGCAAGGCGAAAGCAATGGCACAGCACCTACTGTCAGTGTCGGAGACACGAGCTATCCGGCTTTTTTGCTAGCAGGCGATCGCTACCGCGCCCTGGTACCCACTAGCCCCAATACAGCGCCCGGACGGATGACCCTACAAATTAGTGGCCCGGAAGGCACGAATAATATAGCGGTCAATATTGGCGATCGCAGCTTTCCCACTCAGTACATCACCCTCTCTCCCGGTCGCGCCGATCTAGAAGGCACCGACTACGAATTTAATCGGCTAGACGCCTTACGAGCGCTGCGCACCCCCGAGCGCTATTGGAATGGCCCCATGACCAAACCTAGCAATGGCTATATCAGCTCCACCTATGGCAACCGCCGTTACTACAATGGCGTATTTGCCAAAGACTACTACCACCGGGGGGTAGACTACGCAGCAGGCAACGGCTCACCCATCTATGCGCCAGCCGCCGGGCAGATTGCGCTGGTCGGTCGGGTCGCAGACGGCTTTGTACTCAATGGCAACACCCTTGGCATCGATCACGGCCAAGGCGTCACCAGCGTGATGATTCACCTCTCTGGCTTTGCTGTCAACGAAGGTGACTTTGTCCAGGCCGGTCAGCTCATCGGCTACATGGGCTCTACGGGCTTTGCCACCGGGCCAAATCTCCACTGGGGACTGTTTGTCAACGGGGTCGCCGTCGATCCGGTGCCCTGGCGTTACGACGGCGTAGAATGAGCCTACCAAAATCAAGCATCAAACTGTTTTGCTGATTGAGACAACGGGAATACTTCACTTAAGATTCGCCTAAACCAGGTCACAGAAATCACCAGTGACCTTCAAATCTTCCAGTGGAACAATAATCGGAGTCTTGTGCCAGCATGAGTAGCATAGAAAAAATCGTTGAACAGGCATTGCAAGATGGCTACCTGACCCCTGCTATGGAAGCAGAAGTTGGCCGCATTTGTGATACTGCCTCTGAGCTATCCATCGAAGAGTATATGGCCCTCGACCGCTTGATGGGGTCTTTACTCACCGGCGAAGTCGTCGCCGTCCCCCGCAAACAATTTATCAACGTGATTGAAGAGCTGGTGCTGACTGAGGCCATCTCCCAGGTTGCTGAAGTAGAAGCCAAAAGCGATCAAACCCTGGATTTAGGTGACGTTGCTGCCTACGCCCTCAATCGCCTGCCGCCCCTATATGCCACTACCGAAGAAGGCGCTAGCTACCAGCGTGAAAAAGCCCGCGCTGAGCTAGCTGACCTGATCACCCGGCAAGTCGCCGAATCAGTCGGACGCAGCCTCAATCAGCCCGAATTTTTCCCAGAGCGCACAGAGCTTCAGCGTACCGAAGAAGGACTGATGGGCCAGGTTAACAAACTGCTCAAAGGCTACGCTCATAACTTTGAGCAGCAGCCTACAGCAGCGTAGGCATGGGAGAGCAGGAGAGCAGGAGAGCAGGAGAGGGCAGGTGAACTATTGCGCTTACCTGCCGTTTTTTGTCTACATTTATCTGTTGCCGCCTGACCGCTGCCGCCTGACCGCCTGTTCTCCCGCTCCCGCCTACCAATCAACCCCTAGGGCTCAATCTTTACCGCTGTCCCAACCTCGACCCGCTGATAAAGGTCTTGAATGTCTTGGTTGCGCATCCGCACGCAGCCATGAGAGACCGCTTCACCGATAAGTTCTTCTTGATTGGTGCCGTGGAAGCCGATTTGGGCTTGGCCATCGCTCCAAAACCCAATCCAGCGCGACCCTAATGGGTTGTCTGGCCCAGGGGGCACTTCGTCTTTGGTAATAGGATGCTGCCAGGCAGGATTTTCTATTTTGTTAACGACGTAGAATTCACCGGTTGGCGTTTGCCAGTCGGCCTGGCCTACGGCTACCTCGTAGCGCACAGTCGGCTGATCGGCGTAGCGCACTTCTAAGGCGCGCTGGTTGAGAGAGAGCACTAACTGGGCTGACGGTTCGGCTGAGAGCTGGGCAGCAGCAGGCGCATCTTGAGCGAAAACTTGCCCAATCCGTAGCCGAGAGACCCATCTTGAGGGTTGAGGCGGATTCTCTAGTTCAAACGTAGCTGACTGGCTGCTAATGCCTGAGACAGAATCTGGTGTGACCACTGGCCTTGGGAAAGGGTTGCGCCATTCAAAGGCGGCCAGAGTCACTGCCGAGCCGAAGCATAGCACCACAAAACAGCGAATAATAGGAGGTTGCCTGCGCATCGGTCTGCTACCTGATGTGGCTTTAACGCGGGTGAGCTTCTGAAAGATTGGCGATCGCTGTCGGCCTAAAGTTTTCTTTTATACCTTAGCCTTGCTAGAATCACTTTTGCACTCTCAAACAGTGGTGAGAGGCAATATAAAGAGGCAACTTTAGAGGCAACTTTAGCGTGGTCGTTAAGCCAGACTGGTTACGGGTAAAAGCGCCGCAGTGGGAGCGGGTCGGCAATGTCAAAGGCATTTTGCAAGATCTGGGCCTGAATACGGTTTGCGAAGAGGCTTCTTGCCCTAATATTGGCGAGTGCTTTAGCGTAGGAACTGCCACATTTTTGATTATGGGGCCAGCCTGTACTCGCGCATGCCCCTATTGCGACATTGATTTTGACAAAGCGCCGAAAGCACTCGACCCGTTGGAGCCGGTGCATCTGGCTGAAGCTGTCCGGCGGCTGCGGCTCAAGCATGTTGTCATTACCTCGGTCAACCGCGACGATTTACCTGATGGCGGTGCTAGGCAGTTTATTCGCTGCATTGAAGAAACGCGCAAAGTTTCTCCGGGCACGACGATTGAAGTGTTGATTCCTGACTTGTGTGGCAACTGGGCGGCGCTGGAAACTCTGCTAGTGGAAGGTCAGCCCGACGTGCTTAACCACAACACCGAGACGGTGCCTCGTCTTTACCGGCGGACGCGGCCTCAAGGAAATTATGACCGTAGTCTGGAGCTGTTGGCGCGATCGCGCACCATTGCCCCCTGGGTTTATACCAAATCTGGTCTGATGGTCGGTCTGGGTGAAACTGATGGCGAAGTGCGGCAGGTGCTCGGCGACCTGCGGGCTATAGACTGCGATATTGTCACTATCGGCCAGTACTTACAGCCTAGCCAAAAGCATTTGGGCGTAGAAAATTTCGTTACGCCTGCTCAGTTTGATGACTGGCGCATAGCGGGTGAAGAGATGGGCTTTTTGCAGGTGGTGTCATCTCCTCTGACTCGCAGCTCTTACCATGCTGAGCAGGTGCGTCAGCTTATAAAAACTCACCCGCGCCGCAAAACTGGCCAACTTTTACAGTCGCTTTAGATTTGACAGTCACTTTAGATCAGAAAAGACTGAACAGTTTTCGAGGCGCGATCGCAGATCCACTTTAAATTTTTCAGCGTTCAGAGCGTTGGTTTTTAGTCTGGGCACTAGCAGCGTTCTATTGCTGACAAAATCAAACGGTAGCGGGCCGGAGGCTTCTTCTCTGATCGGAATCCAGTTGTCAAAATTGGCTTCATGAGGCAGCGCGCTGAGCATACCGGCCTCTATCAGCACGTTACTGTTGTCTTGATAGGCGATCGCTTTGTCTGCTGTCACTTTGTCTGCTGTCACTTTGTCTGCTGTCACTTTGTCTGCGATCGGTTTAGAAACTGGCTCAGATAAGTAGCAGATGCCATACTGACAGCTTCTTATTTCTTTTAAAATTTGCTGAGTGATCAGTCCAGATTCAGAAATTGTTTTCCAATAGACAATCTTAACCTTTCTTCTATCATACTCATCTAATACTTCTAAGATCAAAGACATCACGTCGTCTTCTGCCCGACTAGAAGATGCTATAAACACTCTAGGTTTTTCTAGATGCAGCAGACCCTCTCGATTGTTCTTAAGCTCCGAGAGGTAGTTAATTTCGTGCTTAGTATTTCGCCTTTGAGTTTGATAGATTTTGCTGAGCAAAAAAAGCGTACTGATTGAGTTTGATATTTTTTTGAATTCTTCGGCGATCGCCGGAGAATATTCTATGTATTGTTCAGACTCAAAATTAATTACCCCATAAATTCTATTGTCTTCGTGAACTGGGCGAATAATGGAAGTCATTATTTCGTGCTCGGTTCTTTTGATGTATTTAGGGATTTCGGCGGATTCTGCATTTGGCAAAAGATTTTTGTATAGCGCAGCGAGGCTCAAGGCTCCGCCATCAGAAGAGACGATCCACAGAGAAATTCCTCGGTCATAAGCCAGTGACACCTGGCCTCGGTAGCTGCCTTTGTGGTCTTGAATAGTAAAAGAAGCCCGGTCTCCGCCCCGATACCAATCTGTCGGAATCAAGCCCACTTTCTGATCGATGGAACTCTCCATATACATCGTAAAAAACTTAATACCAAACTCATCTTCTAGATAGCCTGCTATCAAATTGAGCACGTCATCTTTAGTTGATGTGTCAACGATATCGATTGAGCGCACAAAGTGACTCAAGCTTTCTCCAAAGGTCTCAGCAGTAAAAGACATGATATTAAAGCTATTAATTTTTATAAAGCTAGTTGCTCAAAATGTTTGAGGTTTCTCAGCTTTGAGTAGTACCTATCTTTTAATATCGCATCAAACCGAAGGCAGCGGCAGTTTGCCGGGATTCTGTGATGTTTCCTAACCTGGGCGGCTGATTAAAGCCTGCAAGATACCTGCAAAATTGAAGAGATCATAGCTACTCGCTCAAAATTTGACGAAAGTAGGGTAAGTAAAGAAGACCCTCTCCGCTAAGGCATCGCTATGGCTGCTAACTATCCGCTTGGCCCGGAGACTTTGATTCCGCTGGGGACGCAGTTTCCGGCGACTGACCACGATCGCTTTATTGTCTGTGGGCTAGGCAGCTTGGGCCAGCAAAGCATTGTCAGCCTCAAAAAGTTTGACGATAACCCGTTTCAGGTAAATATTACAGCGGTTGACTGGCGGCAGATTCACGTCTGGGAAATCAACGATTTGCCCAGCTTGCTAGCCGCGCCGCTGGTGGTGGGCGACTGTCGCCGGGAAGATGTGCTCAAAAAGGCAGGAATTGAGACGAGCCGGGCGATTTTGATTGTGACTAGCGATGAGAGCATCAATGTAGAATGTGCGATCGCCGCTCGCCGCCTCAACGCCGATATCCAAATTATTTTGCGCTCTTCGCGTCATAGCCTTAACGCCCTATTGCAAAGGCAGCTCGGTAAGTTTGTCGCGCTCGATGCCACTGAATTACCGGCCATGACTTTTGTGCTGGCTGGGTTGGGCGACGACACCGTTAGCGTTTTTACAGCGGGCCGTCATCGCTTTCGAGTAGTGGAGCGGGTTGTGGGGGCAGGCGATCCGCGCTTTGACCGGCAGGCTGTGCAGCAACTGCATCGGGGCCGCTTTCGGCTGCTCGATCTCGCCCCGGTCGAAAATCCGCAGCAGCCTTTAGGATGGGCCACTACGGCCTCTTCTATGTTTTACCGCTGGCAGCCGCATGTGCGGGTAGCACCTGGCGATCGCATCGCCTATATAGAAGCCGACGCTGATGCCGATCTGCGTCAGGAAGAAGGGCCGCTGACGGTATTTTCTAATTGGATAGAAGACTTGCGATCAGGCGACTGGCAGCGGCGATTGAGAAACTGGCGGCAGTCTTCTGAGCAGTCTTTGGAGCGGGTGGTGGCGATCGCCCTGCTAACTGCTGTCGTGCTGTGGATTAGCGGCACGTTGATTCTAAAAGCGACGATTCCTGGTTTGGTCTGGGTAAAAGCAATCACGCTGGGCGCAATTTTGCTGCTAGGCGGCTATGGCGATGTCTTTGGCGGCTTTGGTATGCCGAATGCGCCGGGCTGGGTGCTGCTAGTCTGCCTGATGATTACGCTTACCAGCATTTTGGTCGTGTTGGGCATGTTAGGACTGGTGGCCGACCGGCTGCTCAGCTCCCGCTTTGACTTTTTACAAAAGCGGCCCCGCCTCCCCCGCCAGCAGCATGTGGTGGTGGTGGGGCTCGGGCGCATTGGTCGCAAAGTCACCAGCTTGCTGCAAGAGCTAAACCAGCCGCTGGTCGCTATTGATTCTCAGGCCCGCTACCCCGAACTCTATACGCAGGTGCCGCTGCTAATTGGCAACATTTTAGAAGAGCTGGCGGCAGCGAATCTGGCTACCGCTAAAAGCGTGATTGCCGTCACTGACGATCAAATGCTTAATTTGGAAGTGGCGCTACTAGCAGCTGAAAAAACATTGGGTAGCGATCGCACCTTTGCCCCCGTCGTTCGCACCCGCAGCCAAACATTTAGTGACAACCTAGCGGCGCTGATGCCCCAAGCGCAGGCATTGTGCCCCTACGCACTCTCGGCTGAGGCGTTTGCGGGCGCAGCTTTCGGGGAAAATATTTTGGGCCTATTTCGACTCAGCGGTCAAACAATTTTGATCACCGAATATATGATCAGCTCAGGCGATACGCTGGTCGGCAAGCAGCTCGCGCAGATTGCCTATGGCTATGGCGTCGTACCGATCCTCAGAGAAACCTACGACCCCAATGGCAAACCTTGCAGCATTTTGATGCCTACTGATGACCAGCGGCTAATGACGGGCGATCGCCTGTTTGTTCTCTCTTCTATTAATGGCCTGCGCCGCATTGAGCGTGGTGAAATGACCCCGCCTCGTCGCTGGCGGCTATCGGTCGAGGCGCTACCCCATACCCGAGCCCATACCCAACCTAATGCCGGGCCGCTGCCACAGGTTGCCCAGCTGCTGACTAAAGTCACTGACTGTAGCCTAGAGCGCGCCCGCCGCTTTGTAGAGCAGTTGCCAGCAGCAATGGATGTCGAACTCTACGACTACCAGGCCGCTCGCCTGATCCAGACAATGAACGAACATCTGCCAGTGCGCCTTGCGCCAATTGACGACTGATTTTAGACCGGGCAGAAGCACAACGGCCTCAGGCAGCTCTCGCAGGCGGCAAAGCAGGCGGAAAGACAACCGGATGAGTCACAGGCTCAGTCACCAAAAATTCGCGGATCAGCCGAGCAATCAATCGCTGCACCACCCCATTGACGACCCGGCGACCGATATTCCGTGCCTCTGGCTGAGCGATCAGCTTCGGTAACAGGTTAGCGAGCATAGCAGCATTAACGCCTGGGGTATCTCGCAAAATGCGTAAGACACGCGCCGCTTGCTCCCAACTGCTAGTTGCAGATAAATCGGTCTGGTCAATGGATGTTAACGTCGTTTTACTAGGGCCTTGGAGCCGTAGCGTCCGGGCTACTTGCTGCACCAAGCTATAGCCTGCTTTATCGATTTCTTTGGCTAGCTCATCGGCAATGCGATCGCGCAAAAACCGGCCTCGCTCTGAAAACAAAAATTCCAAAGTCTGATCAAGCGCCTGATCGAGATCGTAGTCGTCGCTATTACGAGCGTTTTTAAGCAGATTTTCCAACCGGTTCCACCGAAAGCTGCCGTCTTGAAATAGCAATGCCTGCAAAGAACCTCGCAGCTGCGGCGCAGGGTCAGTTAGCAATCGTTTCGCGACATAAGGATAGGCTTTGCTGAGTACCTTGAAGTCAGGATCGACACTAATCGCAATGCCGTCCAGCGTTACCAGCGAGCGAATAATCAGCGCGTAATAGGCTGGCACCCGAAACGGATACTCGTACATCAAGGCCGAAAATTCGTCCGTGATGCTTTTCAAATTTAGCTCGGCGACGCTAGCGCCCAAGGCATTGTTAAAGACCCCAGCCAGCGCCGGCACAATGGGGCTCAAATCTGTCTCTGGCGTCAAAAATTCTAGATTGACATAGTCTTGAGCAAGCCCCTCAAAATCGCGGTTAACCATATGCACGATCGCCTCGATCAGGCCATAGCGCTGATAGGGCTCCACCTGGCACATCATGCCAAAGTCTAGGTAGGCCAGCTTGCCGTCTTTTGTAACCAGCAAGTTACCCGGATGCGGATCGGCGTGGAAAAAGCCATGCTCTAGCAGCTGCCGCAGTGAGCACTGCACGCCCACCTCAATCACATGAGTGGGGTCGATGCCCTGAGCGTGCAATTGTTCGATCTCAGTGAGTTTGACGCCATCGATCCATTCCATCGTCAGCACTCGCCGCCCGGTGTACTGCGGATAAATGCCTGGCACCAAAATTTCTGGTAGGTAGCCGTAGAGGTCAGCAAAGCGCTCGGCATTTTCACCCTCATGGGTGTAGTCCATCTCTTCAAAGATGCGCGTACCAAATTCATCAACAATGCTCACCAGATCGCTGCGAATTTGGCTGACGTTGTTGGTAGCCCAGTTTGCCAAAATCCGCAAGATGTAAATGTCTTTGGTAATTTGCTCAGCTAGGCCGGGGCGCTGCACTTTCACAGCTACCGTTTCACCAGTTTGCAGCTGCCCTTTGTAGACCTGTCCCAGAGATGCTGCGGCTACTGGCATTGCCGATAGCGTTGCATAGACGTTTTCTGACGGCTGGCCAATTTCTTCTTCGATGAAGCGCATGGCAATTTCATTGGGGAAAGGCGGCAGCTGATCTTGCAGCTTTACCATCTCTGCCATGGTCGAAGGTGACACCAGATCTGGCCGGGTGGAGAGCGCCTGACCCACCTTGATATAGGCTGGCCCTAGCCGAGTGAGCATCACCCGCAGACCCACTGCCCGTTTTTTCTCGTTGATTTTTTGGCGACCTGTCAGTCGATCTAAGAGCAGCCCCATAATGTAGCCTGTTGCCACCCAAAAAATTTCGACCAGGCGAAACAAAATGCGAAAAGGACGGCGGCGATAGAAGGCGGCGATCGCCTCAGGGTCATAAACCAAAATATCTTCTAACGACTGAGGCGATCGCGTCGCTGCCGCTACAGTCGGCTGGTCTTCGACCGTATCAAGCGGCAGATCTACAGGGCGACCTGCCGCATCTAGAACCACCGCTGGTGCCGCTGTCGAAGTATCAAGTTTAGATGGACGGCCAAGATCAGGAGAAGCTACGCTCATAAAATATTTCAGAAAATGTAGTCGTCCGGGACAAGCCCCCGATTCACAGCGATAGAATAAGCTCAAAGGTGACCGGCTTAACAAATCGCTTGGGCAGGGATGATGATGTAAATAGGAATCGCTATCCAATCAACATATGTAAACTATTGTATCAAGTTGGTGAGGGCTGTCGTCCGCCTCTAGCTATAAAACTTTTTTCCATAGCCTTTTTACATACTCACGCACATTTTGCCTATGAAACCTGTCAACAAATACGGTGGCGATATAGAGGGCTATGCTGGCTTCTTTAAAAATTGAGAATTTTGCCCTCATTGAGCAGTTAGATCTGAAGTTGCAGCCTGGGCTCAACGTTTTGACCGGTGAAACCGGCGCAGGTAAGTCTATTATCCTAGATGCCATTGACGCTGTGCTAGGGGGGAAAGCCACCAGCAGATGGGTAAGAACCGGCACTGAAAAAGCGCTGATCGAGGCCAGTTTTGACTTGGATGCGCGAGTTTCTAACTGGCTGAGCGCCCATAAAATTCCCTCAGAGGGGACGGTGCTGATTTGCCGTCGCGAACTAACTGCTGGCAAAGGCGCTGTGCGTAGCCGCTCTCGGCTGAATGGCACGGTCGTCAAAAAACCGCAGATGGAAGAGCTGCGTCGCCTGCTGATCGAAATTACGGCGCAGGGGCAGACCCTACAGCTAGGCTCTCCTGACTTACAGCGAGATTGGCTGGACGGCTTTGGTGACAAAACCCTTTTGCAGCAGCGCCAGCAGGTAGCCGCAGACTACGCAGTGGCCACCGCCGCTAAAAAAGCTTTAGATACTCGTCGCCGGGCAGAGCAGCAGCGCACTGACCAGCTAGAGCTGCTTGAATACCAAAGTAAAGAACTCGGCGCGGCGGCGCTAGAGACGCCCGATGAGCTAGAAGCGCTGCAAATAGAGCATCAGCGCCTGAGTCACAGCGTCGAATTACAGCAGCAGAGCTATCAGGTCTATCAAATTCTCTACGAAAATGATGAGGGTGAAGCCTGCGCTGACATGCTAGGGCAAGCCGAAAGCACGCTCAGCGATATGCTGCGCTTTGACCCGGAGGTCAATTCAATTTTAGCGATGGTGAGCGATGCGCTAGCGCAGATTCAGGAGGCGGGCCGTCAGATTAATACCTACGGGGAGAGCATTGAGACCGATCCAGAACGGCTGGAAGAAATTGACCAGCGGATGGCTCAGCTCAAGCAGCTCTGCCGCAAATACAACCGAGATCTGCCCGAGCTGATTGACTATTATCAGGGCATTCAGGCTTCGCTGGCGGCGCTGCATGGTGAAGGTCAGTCTATTGAAGAATTAGAAGCGGTCTACCAAAGCAAACAAAAGGCGCTGATGGAGAGCTGTCAGCAGCTCACTCAGCGGCGTCAGGCGGCGGCTAACACGCTAGAGCGATCGCTGGTCGCGCAGCTCAAACCCCTGGCGATGGAGCGGGTAAAGTTCAAAGTCGACATTCAGTCGCAAGCCCCCACCGCAGCAGGGCGCAGATCTGATTTCTTTTTTGTTTAGCCCCAACCCAGGTGAGCCTTTGCAACCGCTGATTGAAATTGCCTCTGGCGGTGAAATGAGCCGGTTTTTGCTGGCGCTGAAGGCGTGCTTTTCGCGGGTTGATCCGATTGGTACGATGGTGTTTGACGAAATTGATGTCGGCGTATCGGGGCGGGTGGCGCAGGCGATCGCCGAAAAGCTCTACCAGCTTGGGCCGCACTCATCAGGTGCTGTGCGTCACTCACCAGCCGCTAGTCGCTGCCATGGCCGACGCTCACTTTCATGTTGGTAAGCACATTGTCATTCAGCCGTCAGCGGCGATCGCCTCTCAAAAGTCAGCCGCCTAGCGGCTCACCGAAGCAGCCAAAGCCCGTGCTAAAGTCGCCGATCAAGTCTGCCAAGACAAGCAAAGCAGGCAAAGCCGACGCAAGAAGAGCGCACTATCGTCAAAGTGACGCCGCTCGACGCCCAGTCTCGGCGTGACGAACTAGCGCAACTAGCGGGAGGCAGATCGCACAGCGAGGCGATCGCCTTTGCCGACTCCCTACTGGTCACAGGCCGAAACGATTCGCCAGGCAGGGTAATGCGCTGCCCACTAAGCTTTACTATAGAGGCACTTTAATCGCTTTAGCCGCAATCACTTTATCCCCGTGATCGCCTTGCCTGACTTCCTTCTAACCGCCGCTGCACTATCGCAGACAGTATGCACTGGCTAGCCGTAGCCGTAGAGCCAGCCCTCAAGCCAGCCCTCAAAGATCCCTCCATTGAGGCCAACCTGCGCCAGTTCTTGCTGGTGCTGTCGGTTTCTTTGGGCGTAGCCACGCTGTCACGGGTATTTGAGCATTCTGCGCAATATTCCCTACACCCTGCTGCTGCTGCTGGTCGGGTTAGGGCTAGCGGTTGTCGATGTCCGGCTTGTCAATCTTTCCCCCGAGCTCATCCTATTTATCTTTCTGCCGCCGCTGCTGTTTGAAGCCGCCTGGAATATTCAGTGGAGCCGCTTAAAGAGCGACTTTGTGCCGATTTTGCTCTACGCGGTGCTGGGCGTCATCATTTGCATAGTGGGCTTGGTGTTTGGCCTGCAGCAGTTGGCGGGTGCTTCGCTGGCGACCGCTCTGCTAGTGGGGGCAAGCCTATCGGCAACCGATCCGGTCTCGGTTACCGCACTCTTTCGCGAACTCGGGGTAGATAAGCGGCTGACTACACTCATGGAGGGCGAGAGCCTGTTTAATGATGGGGTCGCCGTTGTCGCCTTTAACCTGCTGCTGGGCATTGCCTTAGGCATTGAGCAGTTTGATGCCACCTTGACCATTGCTCGCTTTGGCATGTTTGTGGGCTTGGGGATCAGCCTGGGCGGGCTGATCGGCTTTGGCATTTCGTTTTTGACGCAGCGGTTTGATATTCCGCTGGTAGAGCAGTCTCTTAACGCTGGTGTCGGCCTACGGCACCTACATTGTGGCGGAAGAGCTAGGCGGTTCAGGCGTCATTGCTGTAGTCACGACCGGGCTGATTTTAGGCAATTTTGGCTCCCGCATCGGCATGAACCCTCGTACCCGGCTGGTCGTGTCTGAATTTTGGGAGTTTTTGGCCTTTTTTGTCAACTCCATCGTGTTTTTGCTGATTGGCGATCAGGTGCGCTTTGAATATTTGATTGACTATGCCGACACTATTTTGTGGGCGATCGCCATCATCATCACAGCTCGCGCCCTCAGCATCTATGCCTTGGGCGCTTTGAGCAACGCCATGACCAAAGGCGAGAAATATCTCCATCTCTGGTCAGACCGTTCTTGTGGTGGGGAGGACTGCGAGGATCGGTTTCAGTCGCGCTGGCGCTGAGCGTCCCCGAATCATTGGCTGAACGAGAAGAAATCATTGCAGTGGTCTTTGGCGTCATGCTCTTTACCCTGCTAGTACAAGGCCTGACCACTCAGCCGCTGCTCTCCTGGCTAAATCTGCTAGGCGATCAGCCCACTCGGCAAAAATATACTCAGCTCGTTGCCCACCGAGTGGCGCTCAACCGCGTGCTTGACCGGCTCAAAGAACTCATAGATCGCCAGGAAGTAGACGAAGAATTCGCCAGATACCAGATGGCCCTAGTAGAAGGTCAGCTAGAAGAGCTGCAAGAAAGACCTCATCAAGCTACAGCGCTCCAATCCAGAGGTTCTCAACTTCGCCGCTGAGCAAGTCCGTAACGAGCTGCTAGCCATAGAATCAGATACCTATGCCGAATTCATTCGAGCCGGGCAGCTCAAAGACGAACTCGCTCCCCTACTCCAAGACGTCCTGCCGCAGGAAAACCTCACGTAGCCGCTAGCGAGCAGCCCCTACGAATCGCGAGTTTCTGACGCTTCGCGCTCTAGCTTCAACTGTTTTTCTAGATTTTGAATCTCATCCCGGCGGGCGGCTGTTTCTAGTGCTCTTCGGCGTACCTCCTGAGTTTGCAGCGTCAGCGATTGCCGCCACTGTTCGGCTCGCTCTACCTCTTCTTTCATACTCTTCGGCGTCAGGCCCAGCGTCAGATATTCAGAGATAAAGTCAATTACCCACTCGGTGGCATCTGTGACAGCCGCTACGCTTTCCTCCTGATTTAGCTCCTGATTTAGCTCTAATAGCACCAATACCTGCTCATTGAAGGAGATCTCCCGCGTGGTGGCAATTAGTTTGGGCGGCGTAATGAGTTCCCAGGCATAGTCAGCTGTGTTGACAGCTAGTAGCTGGAGTTGGGTGCTGCCTAAGGAAGATTTGGCGTAAACCTTTGCTAGATATTGCATAGGTATTATAGATATTAAAAAAGCATGAAAGATGCGCGAAGTAGCGAGAACCCTGAGACAGTCGCTTGCTTATCAAGATACCTTGCCTAGCACAAGAAGCCTATGAGTGGTTCATTGGCTCCTTGACTCTTTAAATTTCGGTTTAAATAGCTTGGCTAGCTACTCAATTTGCTTAGCCCAGATTCTTTACAGCACCTAATCTCAGGGCCTGAAAACACTAGGCATTTCTACCGTCTTATCAGTAAACCATCTTGGAAGCAAACCGTCTTAGAAGCAGATAGCACCTGACCGCCTACATTCATTATCCCTCAAAAATTACACCTCACCTGAGCTAATCCTTCAAAAGCTAGGCTTAGCGTTGAGAACCAGCTCGGAGCGTAGTTTTTATGATGCCTGAGACGGTTACCTATGCTGAGGATTGCTCCTCTTAGGGTGCTCCTTTCAGGTAGCAGGCGACAGTAGTTGTCGGCTATCCTTCAGATTTTTCGATGGCCTGACGAATCTTGTTGAGGTCGATATAGCGGTCAGTGACGTTGCGCAGCTCTCGGGCGATCATGCCTTCTGTTGAGACTACGGTGATGTGGGTATTTTTTGAGCGCAGCAGCTCAATGGCGCGCTCGAAATCGCCATCACCACTCAGCAAGACTACCCGGTCGTATTGCTCAACGGTATTGAACATGTCTACGACAATTTCAATATCCAGGTTAGCTTTTTGAGAATAGCGGCCTGAGGTATCGTCATAATACTCTTTGAGCACTTTGGTGCGCACGGTGTAGCCCAAGCTGATCAGCGCATCGCGAAATCCGCGCTGATCCTGCGGATCTTTTAGACCGGTGTACCAAAAGGCATTGACTAAAGATAGTCCTTCTGTCTCGCTGATAAAGTGTTCTAGCACCCGCTTTGGGTCAAAAAACCAGCCGTTTTTCTGCTGGGCGTAAAACATGTTGTTGCCATCTACAAAGATAGAAATTCGATTGAGTGCAGATGAGGCCATAGCAGTTAAATATAATGATGAGATACGTGCTTCATAAGGGAATAAAAACCAACCTGACAGGGAAACTATCAGGGCTGATTAATTGGCCTTATTTTTAGCTGGGCTGAGGGATGCAGCCTTGAATTTAGTGCGATCGCCCACCTGTTACTCGCTCAAGACAGTCACTATGAGGAGAGTCTTGGCGGTTAGCGATACGACTTATCTTCGGAGGATCTTCGGAGGAAAGACTTTGCAATAATATGGGGATGTTTACAAGGGTTACTTGTCAATCAAGCTGTATTGGTAAGCTGTACTGGCGAAGTTAAGAATATAGGTAGATCAAGGCAGAATCAGAGATTAGAATTAAGTCATATAGATCATTTGTATACCTGAACATTATAGGCTCTTTTTTCCGAAGCAAGTACGTTTTGATACCCACGTTCCGCCCATGCCCAGCAAGCGCAGGATAGAATTTGCAGTGGTTACAGCGGTTTTGGGGAGGAAGGTAATCAGCGGTAGAAAATGATGACTGGCAGATAAAGAAAACCTCATGTAGCCATGCCCAAACCTGCTCAATTGCGACCGATTTCTCCTTCCTCTGCTAAAGATGCGACCGCTGCGCTCAGTGCCCAAGATCGCCTAATGGCCTGGCAGCGTCAGGCGATCGCTAAGCACTGGCGATTTGCGCTATCTGCGGCTTGTACGGCGATCGCCGCTGGTGCCGTCGGCCTAAATTTAGGCATTGTCGATCTTTGGGAGCGTCAGGTGCAGAGCCTGTTCTTTGAGCTGAGAGGCCCGGTTGCGCCTCCGACAGACATCGTGATTTTGGCCATTGACCAAGATTCGCTCTCTCAGGGGCAGTACTACTCAGGAGACCCGGCAAGGTATGCGGCGCTACAGCCGATTGAGTCTTGGCCATGGCAGCGACAAGCCTATGCTCAAGTGATTACCCGCCTGATGGATGCAGGTGCTAAAGCAGTAGCGCTAGACGTGCTGTTTACCGATTCAAGCACCTACGGTCAGGCCGATGATGATGCGCTAGCTGATGTGCTGACGCGCTATGGCGATCGCATCGTCCTCGCCGCTAATTATGACAATATTGACATCTACCAAGGCAATTTGTATCAGCCCTTACTGCCAATCAAACCGTTTCGCGATGCGGGCGTTGAGGTGGGTACTATCAACTTTCGTAAAGAGACCGATAGCCAAATTCATCGCCTGGGTCAAGAGTTTTTAGCTGAGCTAGAAATTTCTGATCCAGATGTATTTCGCGATTGGGCAGGGCCTGACAAAGCCACCGAGCGGCCTTTGAGCTTTGCCCAGGCAACTCTAGAAGCGGCCAGAGAGCCTTACCCCACCGCCCGCCAAGAAAATATTTTCTTTTACGGCCCAAGCGGTACGTTTGAGCAAAAGCCATTTTGGTATGTGCTAGATGATGACCCGTGGCGCAACCAGCTCGGCTCAGGCAGCTTCTTCAAAGGCAAAATCGTCATTATTGGCACGACCGCAGCCGTGCATCAAGACTTTCACGAGACGCCTTTTTCTAAGAGCCTGCTCTACCCGCAGCCGATGCCGGGTGTAGAAGTGCTGGCCAATACGGTTGCGACCTTAAAGCAAGATCGATCGCCTGTCCGATTGATTCGGCAGCCAGTTTTAAATGCGCTAGTTGTCTTGGCATTGGGGCTGACAGTCGCCGGGCTGATGAACCGCACATCAAGACCGCTGAGACGGGCGCTGATTGCAGGGGGCGCGTTCAGCCTGTGGACAGCGGTTGGCTATGGCGTATTTGTAGTGGCTGATAGCATTTTGATTACGGGTACGCCGATGATTGCGATCGCGGCTATCGGTCTGTTAGATTTTGGCGCTGGGTTTACAGCTGATCGTTTGAAGCGTAAGCGGCTGCGCACGACGCTGGCTCGCTATGCGACCTCGCCACTGGTTCAAGAGATTATCTCTCAGCAAGACGATTTTCACGATCTGCTGGCGATCAACCGGGCAGACCTGATTGGCAGTTTGCTGAGCGATCGCTATCGTATCATCGAAGTATTGGGCGCAGGCGGCTTTGGCGAAACCTACCGAGCTAAAGACACCCTTCGTCCGGGCAGTCCTATCTGTGTCGTCAAGCAGCTCAAGATTATCAGCGATAATCCCAAAGCCCACCAGCTAGCACAGCGGCTATTTGAAGCAGAAGCCACCGTCCTCGGGCAGCTAGGCGAACACAGCCAGATTCCTCGACTGCTGGCCTACTTTGAGATGAGAGAATGCTTCTATCTCGTCCAAGAAATGGTAGAAGGAAAACTGTTGCGCGATCTCTTATCTCGCCGACAGCCACTCTCTCAGCGGGCGGTCGTCAGACTGCTGCGCGATCTGCTGCCGGTCATTAGCTTCGTTCATTCTCGCGGCGTTATCCACCGTGACATCAAGCCGTCAAACATCATCCATCGCCAGTCAGACGGCCACTATGTTCTGATTGACTTTGGCGCAGTCAAAACCATTTCAAACAAGCTAGCAGATGCTGGCACGCAGGCAACCTCGACGGTGGGTATTGGCACTCAAGGGTATATGCCCAGCGAGCAATCTGCTGGTATGCCGACTGTTCGCAGCGATATCTACGCGCTGGGCATCACCGCCATCGAATCGTTAACTGGCAAATCACCTCATTCATTCAAACGGAGCGAAGACGGCGAAATCATCTGGTCTCACACAGTCAAAGATATCTCGCCAGCGCTCTGTAGCATCATCAATAAGATGGTGCGCTACGACTTTAATCAGCGCTACGACTCAGCTCAGAGCGTTTTAAATGACCTTGAGCAGCTTGATTACGAGCAACTAACCGATGACCTAGCTATCACCGCGCCAGATGTTTCGGCCTCACAACGAAACTACCTCACAATCAAGGCACGCGCCCAGGCGTCATCGACACCAATTCAGAGCTGGAGGAGACGCAAATTTGGCCTACTGATTGGCCGAACGACGCAGCAGACTCTGCAAAAGCGCCTGACGCTAGCGCTGATGCTAGCAGTGACGAGAAAGACAGTTAGGTCAGTCCACTTCAAATCTATCAAATCCGAGCCTGCCAACTACTTGGTCAAATCCACTGCTACCAGGCGTGTAGCTTTCGCAGTCACTCCGGTCACAGCAGCAAACCCGATGAGCCACCCTCATTAGAGGGAGCTGGTTCGACAACCTCAGGCGGCGTTATCTCTTCAGGCGGTGTTATCTCTTCAGGCGGTGCCATCTCTTCAGCAGAGACGGGCGGCGTCATCTCGTCAGAAATAATAGGGGCTACCGATTCATCAATCAGCAGCTCATCAGTAATTGGTGCTACCTCTGTTGGCAACACTGGGGTAATAAAAGACTCGTTGGTAGGAGGCACTACGACAGCTTCGCCAGGGGGAGGGACTACCAGAGAATCTCCGGGCGTGGTGTCTTCGACTTCAATAATCAATTCTATATCTACAGGTGGAGTGTTAGCACCCGCGCCGCCGCTGCTATTGGTACCTCCGGTATTGGTTCCGCCAGTAGTACCCCCCCCAGCACCCGTTCCGCCAGTACCCCCCCCAGCATTGGCACCGGCGTTAGCACCACCTGTCGTTCCTGAATTGCCTGTGCCACTATCAATGTTACCGGTTTCGCTGCCACCTTCTGAAGCGTTGTTTTCCGTCTCAGTGCCGTCAGAGGGATCGTGGGATCTGTCAGTGCGGAGGGCCGCAACGGATCGATTGAGTTAGTAGGGTTATTTCCTGAGCCCGAAGCGGTCTCCCCTGAACCGTCACCGATAGAACCTGTAGATTGTCGGGTCGGCGTGGCTGGAACATCGTTAGAGGGCCGAAACTTCTCTGTCTCAGTAGGCGTCACCGTCGCTGGCGTTTCACCCTCTGTTCCTTCTGAGTTTCCTGGCGGTAGTGTCGGTGTCAGTGAATTACCGGTTCTCCCGGTTGTCGGCTGTCCTGCTGCCGATGGGCCACTTAAGTACGACTCAGCAGGCGAGCCCTGAAATGGGGGAACACTCACTTCTGCTTCACGCCATCGGCCTCATCGGCTCCACTGAGCTCAGGGACATCTTCGGAAGAATTTTCTGTGTTACTACTACCGCTCTCTATCTGAGAGGAGGCGCTGGAGCAGGCGCAGCTGTCACAGGCGGCGTGGCTGCTGCATCGGGCGCAGGCCGCCGGAAAGAGTCAGGATTCTCAATGACGCCTTCGCCATTGAGCGGTTTTTGCTCTGCGATCGCCTCTCTAATTTCTTGGCGCACCGCGTCTAGCGCGTCGGATCCTGTAGAAGAGGAGTCAGTTAGATAGTTAAACCCTTCTGCTAGGCCGCTACTCTGCCAGAAAAGCGTCCCGTCAAACTGATAGAGCTGAGTAATTTGTCCGCCCTCAATCACTCCAATTTCATTAGCGCGAAGAGCCTGCTGCTCAGTTCCGTCTCGGTTAAACAAGACCATCGGGCCATCAGGATTGTTAGTCAGTGCGCCCACAATAGTAGTGTCTGTCTCAGGAATGTAGCGGACAAACAGCGCCGACCCCTGAATCCCAGTGACGGCGTTGGGCGTTTGAATGGTGCTGCGCCCCCTACCCGGTGGAATCAGCAGCAGTACGGTGCCGTTGTTTAGCTGAAAATTACGAGTGTCAGGCGTAAACCGGAAGGTTGCCCGCTCACCAATTCGAGCCAGCGAACCATCGTTGAAACGCAGCTCAGCTAGAGACGACCTAGCAGTTCTCAGCGCATCTCCAATTCCCAAGACATCATCAATATTGGCGCGGCGGGCGTCTGCATCGCGAGGGACTAGCTGCACCCGGTTGCTCAGAAAGTCTATCCGCGCCCAAGATAGCACCTCTTGAGCATGTACTGAGCGAGGCAGCAGGAGAACGCCTACTAAACCAAATACAGCCGATAGCGCTCGCAGAGAGCGTGTTCGTTTGGAATGATACCCGTCCATAAGTCCTGTACGTAAAAAAGTTTAGCCAGAGCGGTCTGCTTATCGGATAGGATAACTACACCTTCAGGAGTCGTGTCCAACTAGCTCAGATTTAAGGGCCTAGCTCAGATTTAAGTGCGCTCTGTATTCTCAGGTCAGTCTGCCTGATTCTGCCGGATTGTCCCTAACTTTATAGAGTAGATGCGAAGATAGCTGGAGCGATACACCGCGATACACCGGCTTACACAACCGTTCTCTGCCATATTTTAGCCTTTCATAACGGCAATAAAAGCAAAACTGACAAATTAAGGCTGTGTAATTTAAAGCGGGCAACTCAAGCAGGCAGAAACCAGCGGCAATAAATCAGCCTCCAGTTTCTTTGCGCTAGATCTCCGTTGCTAAAACTCTCCGTCCGCTATTTTCACCAAAGTAGCGCTCAGTTATAGACGCCTACAGCAGATTAAAAGGGTTCATCAAGTAGACGAATGCAGGCTCACTCCATTGGCTAGCTTAATGGAGCGACTGGGATGAACTGCCGCAGCCTCGAGCTGGGCGGTCTCTCCCCGATCGGCATCGAAACGATTTGATATAGATAGCATTAGCCCATGCGGTTTTTCATGTTTTTGCCTTTACTCAAAGAAATCGCGCTGCTGCTACCTACACAGTCAGCGCTATTCACGCCACCGGCTGCTCCTGTCAGGCGGCAGCTGCTTCAGTTAGGACTGGGACTCAGTAGTATTTTTTGTTTTTGTAATGCTCCTGCGCTGGCGAATTCAGTGTCCTTAGATTTGCCCTCTGAAGAGGCGTCCAGCAATGCCTCTTTTTCCGGTGATCTCAGCACCGCAGCGCCTCTCCCCGCCATTATTGAGCCGAGCGTAGCGTTAAATAATTCTTTGAGCACGAGCGAATTAGGACATCCTGAGCGCAGTCTAAACAACGACGCCACTGCTGCCGATTTTGGTCTGCTGAACAGCGCTGCTAAGGCTGGTAAGGATCTTGTAGAAGCTCAAGCGACAGTTGACCGTGAGCTGCCGGATTTTCTTTCTGAGGCACTGGCCCAGTCGGGTAGTGGGCAAAGTAGCGGTGAGAAGCTAGATGATGATCTGGGTATTTTACGAGTTCGACAGCTGCGATCGCGCACCGACGAAGAACTCGGCATTCTCCGCCTGCTGCAAACTGCCCAAGCTACACCGCCGCCGCCGCCCAAGCAGCCAACGGCTTTTCTCACAGGTCGTCTAGGCGTGTTCAGCTCTGAGAATGCCTTTCGCTCTGATCCTAGACTAGATGAGCAGATCTATCAGTCGGGCCTATCGCTATATCTATTTCCTAAGCTGTCAGACAATACCAGTTTGTATGCGATTGCCGAAACCAACTTGGCCCGCTATGAAAACTTCGATAGCGTCAACTACAACGAGATAGAGCTACAGCTAGGCATCCGCCAGCGCCTACTGCCGCGCACCTTTGCCCAAATTGGCTGGCGCAATCAGCGGCTATATTCTCCAGGATTTAGAGACAAACTCTTTAGTGTCAACGCCATTGATACGCTGATCAGCCACCGCAGCATCTTAAATTCGAGGATGTGGCTAGACAGCTTCTATCAGGTTCGCTTAGGGTTTGCCAACCCTGATTCAGCCAGCCGCTTTCGCCAAACCCTAACCCTGTCGCTAAACTATGGCATTAGCCGTAGCCTGCGAACGGGTCTCCTTTACCAGCTAGACTTTGATGACTACACTCAGGTATCTCGCTTCGATACCTATCAGCAGGTGCTGGGCATCGTCAGCTATAGCATTACGCCTGAGAGCCGCATTAGCGTATTTGGCGGTACCCGGTTTGGCCGCTCATCCAGTCCGGGCGTCAGTTTGGATGACACCTTTTACGGCGCAGGGCTTAACGTTAGCGTGCCGCTCTTCTAGAGGCGACCGACTTTGGTGGCGCCAGATTGTTTTACCGCAGTCGACAGTTTTTCGAGCATAGTAGCCGTCGTGTCAATGTCTACACAGGCATCGGTAATGCTCTGGCCGTAAACCAAATCTCCTAGCTGCTCAGGAATAGGCTGTTTCCCGGCCACCAAATGGCTCTCAATCATAACCCCCATCAAGTGTTGTGACCCGCCCGCGATCTGCTCCGCAATGTTTTCGGCTACGGCTACCTGACGGCTGTGGTCTTTATTGGCGTTGGCGTGGCTACAGTCCACCATTATTCGAGGATTGAGATTTTCAGCCGCCAGCACTTTAGCTGCGCTCTCGACATGTGCAGCCTCATAGTTTGGCCCTTGCTTACCGCCTCGTAGCACCAAATGGCCATCAGCGTTGCCCGTCGTAGAAACGATGCTGGCATGACCGCTGGTATTAATCCCTAAAAAATGGTGAGGCTGACTAGCGGCTAGCATCGCATTAGTCGCAGCCTGCAAGTTGCCATTGGTATTGTTTTTAAAGCCTATCGGCATCGACAACCCTGAGGCCATCTCCCGGTGGGTCTGGCTTTCAGTGGTGCGAGCGCCGATTGCTGTCCAGGCAATGACATCGGCAATGTACTGAGGCGTAATCGGGTCGAGCAGCTCGGTTGCCGCTGGCAGACCTAATTCAGCTAAGTCGAGCAGCAGCTTGCGGGCTAGCTGTAGCCCTTCGTTGATGTCGTAGCTACCGTCCAGATGAGGATCGTTGATTAATCCTTTCCAACCAATGCTAGTGCGGGGCTTTTCAAAGTACACCCGCATCACCACCTCTAGCTGGTCAGCAAATCGCTCTCTCAGCTTGACAAGCTGCTTAGCGTATTCGTAAGCAGCCTTCACATCATGCACAGAGCAAGGGCCAACGATCACCAGCAGGCGGCGATCTTCGTTGTGCATAATATTGCGAATGCGATCGCGCGTCTGCGCTACAAGAGCAGCGGCAGTTTCAGTGAGAGGAAGCCTTTCGAGGATCTGATTAGGAGCAAGCAAGGGGCGGTTTTCGACCACGTGAAGGTCTTGAGTCTTATACATAGCTATAGCTGAGGTGTCTACCAATACAGATGAAGACCTCATCATTGTGACAGGTCACTGGCTAAATGTGGAACAGGGGTATCCAGATTGTGATAGATAAATTCAGAGAAAGCGTCCCTGTGATCAAGGAATAGCTCTCTAAACCATCCTTTATCCAGGACTAGACGCTAAAACCCCTGTGCCTCTAGCTTAGCGATAAAGTCTGCTGGGGTTAGCCCCTGCTCTAAATACTGCGGCGACTGTGGCTGGTAGGGGCTTTTCAGCCGGTCAATCTGCTGAATGACCGCATCGGCAGGTAGGGTCGGCACCTCTGGGTCGAACGCGGTAGGGCGTACCAAGGAGCTAGAAAACCCTCTAAAGACAATTACCTGGTCGGCTTCGCCCTCAATTTGGGCATGTACCAACAGCACTTCTTCGGGATGCCTGATCGTGTAGTTTTCTAGCCGAGTGGCCAACATTGCCAAATCGCTCATCGTCACTTACGTGTCTATGCTCAAGCCTATCTGTTTGGACCTATTCGCTTCAACCTATCTGCTTCAACCTATTTGCTTCAACCTACTGATGAAGCGCTGAGCGGCCCCGGCGGCCTAACTTAACAAATAAGAAGTAGCCGAGATAAGCGGCATAGATCACCAGGCCCACAATTCCCCAAAAGCCCAAAAAGCCTCTGGTGAGACCGGCATGGAAATAGTCTTTGAACATTAGCGAAGGCTCTAACCAGGACTGACAAGCCTCGCTGTTAAAAAGGACGCTCGAAAAAGCGCAGCGGATAAATAATAGCTGTACGATTACGCCCACCGCGCAGTAGACGCTGATTGCCCAGCGCCAGGCATTAAAACCGAGATTGAGCGATCGCTTGGGCTGCTCTCTAATCTCTTCATTGAGGTCTACCCAAAACCATAGCCCGACCGGAATCAGTATTTTCGCCAAAAGAGCGGTGATAAAGCCGATAGGCAATCCACCAATCATCAAGTAGACAGTGATCGCCAGCAGGCTCGCAACCCGCCAGTAAATCGTCAGCAGCAGGCTGATCGGCTCAGACTTTTGTATCCATGACCAGACCAGCAGCGTCAGCGGAATAAACACGGCAAACAGTAGCGCCAGTCGGTAGTCTGTCCAAACCAGGGGACGCACCGCTAATGAATCTATTAGCACGTAGCACCGAAAGATAAATGAGCAGTCATTAATGTAGCACCTACCGCGCAATGTAGCGCCACTTTGTCAAGCCCGCAGAGCCGTTGTCCCGACTGTTAAGGCCGATGCGAGAAAATATCTAGACAAATATCAAATAGGGAAGGAAACAGCCTTTTTAGGTATTTTCCTCCCCATACTGCCTTCCCATATTGATTGATATAGCGGCCTGAATCAGACTTAGTGATGACCTGACTTGCATCTACTATAGCTTCGGTCTTTTCTGAGTACTGCTTATTGGGCCTGTTTACTGGGCTTATCTATGTCGCCTATCTGCTTGGTAATGCGGTTCTGCCAAGGCCTATACCCTATAGCTTGTTCCCACGTCTACCGATTGTCTACTAATTGTCGTAGACCCGGCACTCGTCCGCTTCGGGATTATCGTCGCAGTATTTGTCAAAAGAAGACTTCACAGACGTTTTTTCGCGCTGATGAGAAGCTTCGGCCTGAAGTTCTTCAACAGCGTCCCAAGCAGCAGCGCAATTCTCAGAGTTGCTGCCATCAGTAGAGCAAGCTTCGCGGGCCGCTTCGATTTCGCTCTGAATTTTTTCTTTGATATCGCTCATAGCAAACCGTAATTAAGTAAATTGTGATGAGGTATGATTCTCCCTCATTCTAGCCCGGATAAAAGTCAAACTGCCGTATCATAGATGTCAGTTTGACAGCGGCCTAGAATAGAGGAGCCGCCAAGGGGCATTAGCAATCGGCTTAAGGCTTTAACTGAGAAGGCAGCAGGAAGCAAGCGCGGTCGCTCTGCCTTAAGGCGCTCAACGTTTCTAGTCAATCAGGGCCAGCCACTAAAGCTTACAGCTTATTGCTGTCAATAGTATGCCAAAGCGCCCTAGCAAAATGCTCTACCCGTAGAATTGTCTTAAGGAATCTCCAAGTTGTAAGGCAGGACAAGTTATGAAATGGGCTAGCGCAATTTCGACCAGGGCCTCGCTAGAAACTGCGGTCAAAGAGGTGGCTCAGCAGGCGACGGAGCAGCTCGGGGAAGCGCCCGATTTGGCTTTGGTCTTTGTCTCGACGGCGTTTGCCAGTGAGTATGCGCGGCTGCTGCCTTTGCTCAAAGAAGCGCTGCCGACTGCCCGGATTGTCGGCTGTAGCGGCAGCGGGGTGATTGGCATGGCAGATGGCTTTCCAGAAGAAGTTGAAAAAGGGCCAGCCCTCAGTCTGACGCTGGCCTACTTGCCCAATGTAGAGATTCAGAGCTTTCACTTTACCGAGCTTGATCTGCCTGATCTCGATAGTCCGCCCGCTCAGTGGAGCGATTTGATTGGGGTCGCCCCTGAGCGCAATCCGAGCTTTATTTTGATGGCTGATCCGTTTTCGTCGGGTACCAGTGAGCTGCTGCAGGGGATGGATTTTGCCTATCCGGGTGCGGCGAAAGTGGGCGGGCTTGCGGGGGTTGAGAGCTTTAGCCGCAGCAGCGGTCTGTTTTGTGATGGCAGCCTGCATCGGGAGGGCATTGTCGGGGTGGCGCTGTCGGGTGAGATTGTGTTGGAGTCGATTGTGGCGCAGGGGTGCCGGCCTATTGGCGAGCTGTACCGGGTGAGTGAGGGCGATCGCAATATCATGCTCAAGCTATCGCCAGATGAACTAGCAGATAATGGCCCCTCTCAAACGCCTCTAGAAGTGCTGCAAAATATTTTTCAGGGACTAGACGAAGCTGATCGCGAACTGGCCCAAAGCGCGCTGTTTATTGGCGTTGCCCAGAGCGGATTTAAACCCAGCCTGACCCGGCGAGATTTTTTGATTCGCAATCTAGTAGGTGTAGATCCGCGCAATGGGGCGATCGCCGTAGCCGATAAAATTCGCCCAGGCATGCGCATTCAGTTTCATATGCGCGACGCTCAGACTTCTGCTGAAGACCTAGAAAATAGGCTGCGCCGCTACCGGGTAGAGCGCCTAGAAGACAAGCTAGACAGTCAGGGGGCTTCGCCGATGGGGGCGCTGCTGTTTGCCTGTACGGGGCGGGGGCAAGGGCTCTATGACGAACCCAACTTTGACTCAGATCTGTTTGAAAAGTATCTGGGGCCTCTGCCGATTGGCGGCTTCTTTTGCAATGGTGAAATTGGGCAGGTCGGAGCGACTACCTTTTTACACGGATTTACGTCGGTGTTTGGCATCTGCTGTCAGCCGGGCGACTAGGCGATGGCTCTCAGTCAATGCCTCAACTACAAATTTTTTCCTCTGCTGTGCGGTTCTTTCAGTCGTTCCCACCCTGGCCCAGTCGGGAATGATACCGCCCGGATTCAGCGGAAATAAATTGCCATAATAGTCGCGTTTGACGGCATCAATATCGCAGGTCTCGGCAATGCCGGGAAGCTGATAGAGGTCGCGCAAGTAGCCGCTGAGGTGGGGGTAGTCGGCAATGCGGCGGCGATCGCACTTAAAAATGCCGTGATAGGCCACATCAAACCGGATTAGCGTAGTAAACAGACGCACATCAGCCAAAGTCAGATCGCGAACCGCACAGATACCGCTGATTGGCCAAAGCCTCATCTAGCTGATCGAGGGTGGCAAACAGCTCACCGACGGCCTGGTCGTAAGCCGGTTGAGTTTGGGCAAAGCCGCAGCGATACACCCCGTTATTGACAGTCGCGTAGATTTTGTCGTTGAGCTGGTCGACCTGCGGGCGCAGCGCCTCTGGGTAGAGATCTGGCCCCGCCGCCAGAGAATCAAACTCGCTGTTGAGCAGCTCAATAATTTCGGCGCTTTCGTTATTGACAATGGTCTGAGTCTGGCTGTCCCATAGCACTGGCACCGTTGCTCGGCCCTTGTAACCTGGGTGACAGTGGCTGTAGAAGTCGGGCAGCGATCGGCAGTCCGTAGGAATCTCTACCGGATGACCCTCAAACAGCCATCGGCCCTCATTGGTCGAAGGGTAGACCGTCGTCACCCCCACCGTATCTTCCAACCCTTTGAGTACTCGCGTCACCAATGTCCGGTGTGCCCAGGGGCAGCTCATCCCCACAATCAGCCGATAGCGGTCAGGCTCTGCGCTGATTTCTCGCCCGCGAAATGCGCTTTGAGGCCGCACATAGGCTCCTGACTGACTGCGAGGAGCCATTTGCGACATCATGGTGTGCCACAGCGTATTCCACACAAATTTGCCAGTGCGGACAATCAGGCCAGGGGGCAGAGTAGCGCGTTTGGTAGGCATAGAAGATCGGGGGCAAAAAGGCCGAACGAGAAAGCAGGGCCATAAAAAAAGCCCACAGCCTAAATGGTAAACTGTGGGCGCTACCGGGTGTGTATAGGCGCGTCGCTTAAGGGCACTTGCTAGCCAGCAGCGCTTTGACCGTACCTAGCAGCTCCCCTGGGCGAAAAGGCTTAATCACATAGGCATCGGCCCCTTGCTTAATGCCCCAGTAGCGGTCAAATTCTTCACCCTTGGAAGAGCACAGCACCACCAGCACGTCTCGAGTCTCGGCATTGCTTTTCACCCAGCGGCACAGCTCATAGCCATTCATATTGGGCATTACCACATCGAGCACGACCAGGTCGGGCGGATTGGCAGCAATGATGGCTTTAGCTTCTTGGCCATCTTGAGCCACTGAAATAGTCAGGCCCGTTTTGTTCAAAAGACTGGCGATCATCTCTCGAAGTGTGGGGCTATCATCTACGACGAGTACTGTGCTCATAATTTCAGTAGATTCAACGGCTGGGCAGCTATGGTGGATGCCTATAGAATGCCCTGAGCCTGTTTAAGGAATCGGAACTTATAGTAAAGATTAAGAAGAATAAGCCTAACTTTATTAATCATTCCCCTCGATGGCTCTGAGAATGGCTTTAGGCTGCAATTTATCTTTGAACCAAACAAGCGTTGCGGGTGTATTTTGGGTGTTGACGCCTGCTTTTTCCAGGTTTAGCCGCTCTGAGATGGCCAAAATTAAGTTCTCGTGGCTCGCCTGCCGCACCTGATAAAACTTTTTACGCAGGTATTCGGGTCGCCAGTAGCCGACAATTTCTAGCAGATAAGTGCGACCGTCTGGGTGCACCAAGCGAAAGTCTGGAATCATAACGCTGCCAGGAATGGGCACCAGATCGACTTCGCGCTCTAGCTGCCATTCGGTTTTCGTCTTTGCCCATTTTTCAGCAAATGCCTGCTCTAGCATACTGTCGTAGGGTTTGCCGGGCGGATAGTGACTGACCAGATCGCACGTATCGCCTAAGCTGAAGTGCTTTTCTTGAGTGGTTTTGGTGTAGGGGTTTTTCCACTGGAGGGTGGCGGTGAGCTGCCAGCGGGTGACGTGCAAAATGGCGGGAACTAGCTTGGCAATATCGACGCCGTAGCGGGTGCTGGCTTTAAACAAGCTGGCAGGGCCGTCAATGGTGACGGTAAAACCCTGGTCGGCTTCGCCCTCAATGTAGGTCATCAGGCGGAACAGCTTCAAGTAGCGGAACATCAGCTTGTATTCGCCGGGATCATTGCGGTGCAGGTTGAGCACGACGTGGCTGGCTTTGTAAAAGATGCCCTGTACCTGGGAGAGGTTGTAGCGATGCAGCAGCGCTTCTGGGGTGGGCGCATCGAAGCTGGTGAGAAGGCGGTTTTCTTTAAGGTCGGCGTAGAGACCTTGCTGAATATGGACAGGTTCTACTTCGCGGTTGAGTTCTTGGGTGAGCTGGGCGGCAAGGGTGGTGAGCTGGCGCTGGGCAGCGGTCGGGCTGGGGATGGCGGTGGCGGCGAGGGTGAAGATGCGATCGCGCAACAATTCAGGTTCTAGGGGGCTGACAATCTCAAAATTGCCAAAGCTACTGCGCAAAATATGGGCGAGTCCACGCTTCACCCGGTAGTCGGTATTTTCGCCTTCGAGCACCTGCAATTGCTGGTCGAGACTGCCTTGAGTTTGACCAACAGCGTTCTGAAAAAGAGTGATCAGCGTTTGAGCAGTCGATAGATTTTGAGACTTGATGGCGAGCTTTTTAGGCACCAGCGAGTCGCCGCTGTATTTGTGAATTAGCAAGGGTGAAGGTAGCGTGGTCAGTTCCTCCTCTATAGCGTGCGTGGGCTATAGCGTGCGTGGGCTGGGTTCTCTTCCCTATAATAAAGAGGAATAAACTTAGAATTTGCCTATTTCCCTTTGATCCAAGCTGAAACTCTAAATCTGCTGGAATGGCCTCGGCTGTGCCGTCATCTGGCGACCTTTACTGCGACTAATATCGGCACCGTCGCCGCTCAACAGCTTCAATTGCCGGCCCGCCGTGCTGAAAGTGAGGCATTGCTGGCACAAACGGTAGAAGCCGCCCAGTTAGAATCTACTGTGGGCGGGCTTCAGTTTGGCGGCATTCGCGATATTGGCGTGGCTCTAGAGCGGGCACAGGTGCAAGGCATTCTCTCCGGTGACGAGCTGCTCGATATTGCCACCACGCTAGCGGGGGCTCGTCGCCTGCGCAGGCAGATTGATGCAAACGAGAACTTGCCAATTCTTCAGGTGCTTGTGGCGGATCTGCGAACGTTTCCAGAGCTAGAGCAGGAAATTCACCGCTGCATTGATGATCGCGCTCAGGTGGCAGATCGGGCGAGCGATCGCCTAGCCGGTGTTCGACGACAGCTTAAAGTGGTGCGCGATCGCATTTATTCAAAACTTCAGCACATCATCCAGCGGCAGAGTGGGGCTGTGCAGGAAACTTTAATTACGCAAAGGAGCGATCGCTTTGTCATCCCAGTCAAAGCAGCTCAAAAAGACGCTATTCCAGGCATTGTTCACGACGTTTCTACCAGCGGCGCTACGCTGTACGTAGAGCCGCACAGCGTGGTAGACAATGGCAACAAACGCCGCGCTCTCCGCAAAGAAGAAGAGATAGAAGAAGAAGCCATTCGCCAAAAACTCACCTATCAGGTAGCAGAAGTGCTGCCTGAGCTAGAGCATTTGGTAATCACAGTTGTCAAGCTAGACCTAGCGGCGGCGCGGGCTCGCTATGGCCTGTGGATGGCAGGTAACGCCCCACGATTTGTCGATGGCGAACAGATTACGCTGCGTCAGCTTAAGCATCCGCTACTGCTGTGGCAGCAAAAAAAAGAACAGGGCGCAGCGGTGGTGCCTACCGACTTAGTGATGCGGCCTGATCTGCGAGTAGTGGCGATTACTGGCCCAAATACGGGCGGCAAAACGGTCACGCTCAAAACGCTGGGGCTGACTGCGCTGATGGCTAAAGCGGGCATGTTTATTCCGGCCCGAGAGCCTGTGGAGCTGCCTTGGTTTGACGCTGTGCTAGCCGATATTGGCGACGAGCAGTCGATTGAGCAGAGCCTTTCGACCTTTTCGGGACACGTCAAGCGGATAGGCCGGATTTTAGACGAGATAGAAACAGAGGACGACTTTGCAAATGCTTTAGTGCTGCTAGATGAAGTAGGCGCGGGCACCGATCCGTCAGAAGGCAGTGCGCTGGCGATCGCCCTACTCCAATATTTAGCTGACCATGCCCGGCTTACGGTCGCCACCACCCACTATGGCGAACTCAAATCGCTCAAGTACGAAGACGAACGCTTTGAAAACGCCTCAGTCGAATTTGACGATGTGCAGCTTGCGCCGACCTATCGCCTGCTATGGGGCATTCCGGGCCGCTCGAATGCGCTCTCTATTGCGCAGCGGCTGGGCCTGAGAAAAAGCGTGCTAGAGCAGGCCAAAGCGCGCATGGGCGATGCTAATGAAGAGGTCAATCAGGTGATTGAAGGGCTAGAGGCGCAGCGGCGGCGGCAGGAGAAGCGAGCTGAAGAGGCCGAAAAGCTGGTGGCGCAGGCTGAGAAGTTTTATCACGAGGTAGAAGAACGGGCCAAACGACTGCGCGATCGCGAGCAAGCTATGAAACGTCAGCAGGAAAAAGACGTAGAAACGGCTTTGCTTCACGCCCGCGCTGAAATTGCCAAGGTAATCCGCGACTTACAGCAGGGCGGCACTGCTAAAGATGCTCAAAAAGCCACCGAAACGCTCGATCAGATTGCTGAAAAGCGGCTGCCAACGGGTACCCACCCGGCCAAGGTGAAATCTACAGGCTATCGGCCTAAGCTCAACGAGCGGGTGCGGCTCCCCAACTTAGGCGGGCAAATCGCCGAAGTACTCGAAGAAGCCGATGACGACAGCAAGGTAGTTGTGCGCTTTGGCATGATGAAAATGACCGTTGATCTAGCAGATATTGAGTCGCTCAAAGGAGAAAAAGCTGAGCCTATTGAAAAACCGCCCAAAGTGCGAGTTCAGCCCGTAGCCGTGGCGCAGCTAGTAGCGCCAGAGATACGAACGGAAAGCAATACGGTAGATCTGCGCGGAATGCGGGTAGCAGAGGCAGAGAGTGTTTTAGAAGCGGCGATCGCTCAGGCCCAAGGTTCGCTATGGCTAATTCACGGACACGGCACTGGCAAACTGCGGCGTGGCGTGCAGGAATATCTCAAGCAACATCCGCAAATTCAAAGCTTTGAGGCGGCAGAACAAGCTGATGGGGGCACAGGCGTTACGATTGCCCGGCTGTCAGCATGAACCGCTGACGGTCTTTGGGTCGCCCCCTGTAAAATATCCGAAAAGTTTGACTTATCTAACAATTTAGGTGTCAAGACGCCTCAAAATCGATCTACTTTAGTAGTTCTATTCGATATTTTGTGCAGGCCACAGGTTCCTGCGATCGCCATGAAGCTCGCCTCCCGTATCCGTCAGGTCGATCCCTCGATGACCCTGGTCATTTCTGCCAAGGCTAAAGCCATGAAAGCGGACGGCCTAGATGTCTGTAGTTTTAGCGCAGGCGAGCCCGATTTTGATACGCCTAAGCATATTTGCGAAGCTGCCAAAACCGCGCTTGACCAGGGCAAAACCCGCTATGGCCCAGCAGCGGGAGAACCGGCTTTGAGAGAAGCGATCGCTCAAAAGCTTCAGCAAGACAACCAGCTCCCCTTTGGCTCCGAAAATGTGATGGTGACCAACGGCGGCAAACACTCGCTGTACAACCTGATTATGGCGATGATTGAGCCGGGCGACGAGGTGATTATTCCGTCGCCTTACTGGGTGAGCTACCCAGAAATGGTCAAGCTAGCGGGCGGCACACCGGTCATCGTGCCCACCACAGCTGAAACCAACTACAAAATTACTGCCGAGCAGCTACGCCAGGCCATTACGCCTCAAACCCGCTTATTCGTGCTCAATTCCCCTTCCAACCCGACCGGCATGGTGTATATGCCAGACGAAGTTCGGGCACTGGCGGCGGTGGTAGTTGATGCTGATATCTGGGTGGTGTCTGACGAAATTTACGAAAAAATTCTCTACGACGGGGCTGAGCATTTAAGCATTGGCGCGGTCGGGCCAGAGATCTTTAAGCGGACGATTATCAGCAACGGGTTTGCCAAGGCTTACGCAATGACTGGCTGGCGGCTGGGCTACTTGGCTGCGCCGGTAGAGCTGATCGCAGCGACTAATATTTTGCAAAGCCACAGTACTTCTAACGTGTGTACGTTTGCTCAGTATGGGGCGATCGCCGCTCTCACTGGCCCCACCGACAGCATCGGCACGATGCTACAAGCCTTTACCAAGCGCCGTCTGGCCATCATGGAGATGGTGAATAGCATTGACGGACTGAGCTGCGTCAGGCCGGACGGCGCATTTTACTTGCTAGTCAATATCTCTCAGGTCGGCTTGGGCTCTGTAGAATTTTGCGAAAAGCTGCTGGACGAAAAGCAAGTTGCGACTATTCCCGGCGTGGCTTTTGGCACGGAGGGCACGATTCGCATTTCTTACGCCACTGACCTTGATACGATTGAGCGCGGTATGGATCGGCTGAGTGGGTTTGTGCGATCGCGCCAGCATTGATGAAGTGTTGATTCAGCCAAACCGCGCTAGCTAGGCTCGACACCGATTTCTAAGGCATTGTCCAGACGAGGCATAGTAGTGGCCGCTTCGGTCTGGCTAGCTTTTCTCATATTCACAGCCGCTAGTGCCTGCCTGAGGGCTTCGGTACGACTGTCTAAAAACCGTTCAGCCGGGACGGTGTTGAGTAGGCCCAGCTTAGTCAATCGCTTATAGGTCTGATCTTTTGCGCCCACGATGTAGACATCGCGATCGCCTTCTACCGCTTCTTGCACAGCATTTTCAATCGACAGCGAAGTGGTTACGCCCAAATGTGGTACTTCACTCAGGTCTAAGATCATGGCCTTGCAGTTTTGCACGGCTTCACGCTGACGAGCGATCGCCTTGGCCACCCCAAAAATCATCGGCCCGCTCAAGCTAAAAAGCAATATTTGACCCTTTCCCTGTTCCAGCAGTGATTTTTCTTCAGGGCTTAAGACAATCGTGTCGTCATCATCGGTAATGGCAGTCACCCCTTGCTCTGAGCGCAGCTGACTGAGTTTATCAATAGTGAGAATGTTCGCGACAAAGATGCCGACGCCAACCGCCACGACCAGATCGACAAATACCGTTAGGAAGATCACCCCGTACATAATCGCAGCCGACTTACGCGAAATATAGTGAGCCCGCTTCAAAAAGCCCCAGTCAATAATGTCAATACCGACTTTGATGATAATGCCTGCTAGGACTGACAGCGGAATGCTCTGCGTCAGGCCGCTGGCCCCCAGCACTACAATGAGTAAAATTGCCGCTCGAAACAAACCCGACAGCGCCGTCCGTCCGCCCGCCTTGATATTGACGACGGTGCCCATCGTCGCCCCTGCGCCCGGCAGTCCGCCAAACAGCCCCGAGGCAATATTGCCAATGCCCTGACCGATTAGCTCCTTGTTAGAATCGTGCTCACTGCGAGTCAGACTATCGGCTACCACCGAAGTCAGCAGGGCATCGATACAGCCCAGCACACCTAACACAATCGAATCGACCAGCATATTGCGCATTTGAGCGCCGCTGAACATCGGTAGATGCAAAGTCGGCACCGCTAGCGGAATTTCTCCAATCCGGCGCATATCGACGCTGCCAAACACCGTTAGCGAAATGACTGTGCCAATCACCATGGCCACGAGCTGTGGCGGCGCAAAGCGTCTTAAGCTTTTAGGAAAGTAGACGATCATCAGCACCGTCAGCAGCGCCAGCACAGCGTCGCTAAGCTGGATATTCGACAGCAGCGCTGGCAGGTTTTGTAGAGTACCTAAGACGCCACCTCTAGGACTAGTCTGGCCCAACGCCGGGCCAACTTGCAGAATGATCAAAATGAGGCCAATGCCGGACATAAAGCCAGAAACGACGTTGTAGGGCATCAGCGTGACGTATTTGCCCAACTTGAGCACGCCGATGGCGATCTGTAACAGGCCCGCCATCATCACCACGGTAAAGGCCATCGCCATGCCGTTTTCAGGATCGGCTGCGACCAGGGTGGCGATGACGCCAGTAATGACGACGGTCATCGGGCCAGTGGGTTCAGAAATCAGCGTGGGGGTGCCGCCAAACAAGGCTGCGAAAAAGCCGACGATAATCGCCCCATAGAGCCCGGCGGTTGGGCCTGCGCCAGAAGCAATTCCAAAGGCTAAGGCCATCGGTAGGGCAATCACCGCTGCTGTAAGGCCACCAAACAAATCACCGCGAACGTTTCTGAAGTGAATTCGGTTGGTTATTTTAGGAAGTTGTTGCATGGGTAGAGCAGCCCTCAGCTTCTATCACTGTCTTTAAGTGTCTCACGACTTCCGCTGGCTTGGAGGTTTGTCACCAGATGAAGACGTAGCTTTCTCTCCGCAACTCTGTAGAATTCAATTTCTCTTTTTTTAGAGGGCCAACACCACTCGGCCCACGGGCTTGGCGACACAGGCTAGTACCTGTCCGGCAGCGCGATCGCCCTCGCTCAACCCTCTCGGCTCAACGTCGTAGCACACCTCACCTGCTGCTAGCTGCTGCTTGCAAACTCCACAGCTGCCCATGCGACAGCCGCTGGTAAGTGACAGACCGGCTTGTTCGGCAGCGTCTAGGAGAGTGTCGGCTGAGTCACAGGCGATCGCTTTGCCCGATGTCGAGAATTCCACCGAAGGTTTGTCTGTTGGCTTATAGCGCGCGAAAGCAGGAAGAGGAGAAAGGGACACGGGGCAAAGAGCAGATTTTGGGCTGCCGAAGCTTTCTTCAAAATAGTTTTCCATTGGGAAGCCAGCGGCGGTGAGGAGGGCTTTGGTGCTGCTCATAAAGCCTGCTGGCCCGCAGGTAAAAGCGGTGCGTTCGGCAAAGTCGGGGCAGATAGCTGTCAGCAGGGCCAGGTTGAGTCGCCCTCGGTAGCCTGACCAGGGAACGGCGGGCGTGTTCTTTGTCAGGGTGAAAGCCAGGTTGAAATTGGGGTGCTGGGCGGCGAGCAGCTCTAGCCGCTGACGAAAGATAATGTCGTGCGGGGTACGGGCGGCGTGAATGAAGGTGATGTCGGTATTAGCGGCGCGGTCGCTGAGCCACTGAGCGATGGACATCATGGGCGTGATGCCGCTGCCTGCCGAAATGAGCAGTAGTTTGTCAGCGGGATGATCGACGCAGTTAAATTGGCCAAACGGCCCTTGTATGGGTAGTGTCATGCCAACTGCCAGATTGTCGTGCAGCCAGTTAGAAGCTATGCCTGGCGGCAGATCGGGGCTAGCAGCGGCGACTCTTTTGACGGTGATATCTAGCGTGTGAGGGCGTGATGGGCTCGACGAAATTGAATAGGAGCGCATGACGAAGGGGCTTTTGGCGCTCTCGATGGGCAGCTTAAAGGTGACAAATTGGCCGGGCTTGAAGTCAAACTGTAGCTCGGGCTCGGCGACGAAGCGAAACGTTTTGACATTGCGTGTCTCTTGGATAATTTGTACGCAGCGGGCGGTGATCTCTCCTGACCAGGTTTGAGGAGCGATCGCACTCTGCAAAGGCGTCAGCGCTTCTACAATCAGGGCAAATTCGCCAATCCGAATCACGTCGTCAGGGACAATTTCGTAAGCCTGATTCACCCGAGTTTCTTCATTGTTTAGCCGGGAGCCATCGGTGCTGCCCAAGTCGGTAAAAAAACACTGACCCGATTCAAACAACACTCGGCCATGCACCCGGCTTACGGCTGGCCCTTCTAACACCAAATCGCAGTTAGGATGGCGACCAATCAAACACTCAGCCTGCTGAGCTGAACGAGGCCCTATCTCAGCCTCATAAACATCATTGTTGTTGTAGTTAATGACCTTTGTTTTCAGCATAATTTGAGAGGTTTCCAAGATGGTTGATTGGCTATTTGAAAAAATAACAGCCGTAAAACAAACAGATCTGAACGCAAAACTTTTAAAAACCCTTTAGCGCTTGCGAATTTGAGTGGCTGGCAGCGTTGCCTTACGCAGAGTGGTAGCGGACAGGCTGCGCTTTAGGATGGTTCGAGGCAGCAACTGCTCACCGCAGCCAGTCACCACAGCTGCCGGAGCGATCTGGGGTAGAGTTTGAGCCAAAATGTCGAGTTCTTCTGGGCTGAGCTGTTCTAGTGGGCGATCGCCCAGCAGTTCGGCTACATTCACCGGCAGTTTTTGCTAACTGACGGCGCAGCTTGTCGGCCAAACTCTCTTTTTGATATTGGCGCTGACTGCGGCCCCAAGTGCGATATAGCCATAGACTGCTAACGATAGCTATCAGCGCCTGAAAGCCAAACTGAGCAGCCAACGGCCAGTGATTAATTTCAGGACGACCGCCGTAGATAAAAAAGATATTGAAAGCGAGAAAAGTACAGGCCGAAAACATTCGGTGCAGGCTGAGTTCAGCAGCGGCCGCAGACTGTTCTTTTTTGAGATGGCCCCGGTAATAGCGTTCAAAACGAGTGCATAGCCAGCAGCTAGCAGCGGCAAAAACAGCTAGAGTTAGCGGCGCAGCTACAAGCTTAGGCATAGCATTCAACGGCCCCAACACGTAAAACCCCGGATCTGTCAGTGCCGCTATCGTCCGCGATTCGTGGCTCCACACCCCCGAAAAGTAATAGTTAAAGTTACCCGCATACAGACCGTAGTAACAAAAGTAGCCAATCACCAGTCCCAGATAGCCATACTGCACCAGTCTCCGGCCTGGCTTACGCAGTTGCTCCCAGTAAGCCCGCTCCGAGTCAATATCCATACAGGCTGACTTGCAAGAGATGCAGGCGCTTTGTTCCTGGTTGTTCGGCTCTGACTCCTACGGTGCGACACATTGACTGAGTCAGGCTGTAGGGTGCCGCCTTATGAGCCTGACTATCTAACAGCCCGCGTGGCCCAGTGAAAACAGTTTGCACCATACCAAACGGACATACATAGTGACACCAGCTTCTCCCGCCATAAAGTGCTACCACACCTGCCGCCGACAGCAGCGTTAGGATAAAAAACACAGCCGGCCGCAAATCTCACCGAATTCACCAGCAAAATTCGCGCGGTAATACCTAGAAAAAACAGAACAAACTGAACATAAAAGTGGTTTTTCTGTAGCCACTGGTTTTGCTTCAATATTTAACAGTGGCTTCATGCCTAGTGCTCTCGGCAGCTGAGAGAAAAAATACAGCGGACAAATCCGCCGCCAAAATTCATGGCCAAACACCAACACCACAAAGATGGCGCTAGGCACCACCATTCCCCAAAATACCCGAGTGCCAATAGCATAAGGCTCAAGCGAACACAGTAACCTTGAGTGCTAACGCACTGAGCCGGGTCAGTGGCCGATAGCAAGCGTCGGATCAGCTAGCCAGCTCCAATCATTTTCAGGCCGGGTTAACACTGCCGAAATCGGATCATAAAACAAAGAGACAATCAGTAGGCACCACGCTAGGAAAACGCCCCAGCGCACGACGTGCATTTTCTTTTCCGATAGGGTAGATAGCATTGATTTATCACTTGTGCTGTCTATCTATCGGTAAAATCGCTTAGCCTTCTGCAAAGCTAAGCTATGCCTGTGTTGTTAGCTAAGCTATGCCTGTGTTGTTAGCTAAGCTATGCCTGTGTTGTTTTCTAGATGAGGCGCGATCGCTACTATAAGTTAAGAAGCCAAGCGTATTTTCACAGATAGTCAAGTAAAAGATAGGAGCAATGCCCAACTCTACAGTCCCCCACCTGCTAACAGCCGATTGGTTTGGCCGCCCATCAGCGCAAGTTGCCGTAGATTTAATCGGCTGCGTTCTGGTTCGAGACGTTAACGGCGAAAATATTCGTGGCCAAATTGTAGAAACCGAAGCCTACGAAGCGGGCGACCCGGCTATGTATGCCTATCAAGAAAAGACAAAGCGAAATGAGGTAGTATTCGGCCCAGCCGGAATCGCCTATATCTATCGAATTTACCGGCAGTATCACTGCTTTAATATCGTCACTGATTGCGATAACTTTGCCAGCACTATTTTGATTAGAGCGATTGATTTAGAACAGCGCCCGAGCTGGATAGACCCAGACAAAGAGAAGCTCTCTCAAGTATGCGCCGGGCCGGGTAAGCTGTGCCGCACTCTACAGTTAGATGAATCTTGGCGAGGCGTGCAGATCCATCCCGATTCGGGGCTGTGGGTAGAGGGGCGGCCAGCATCCGTCGCTCAGCATCTCTCCGACGAGCCCTCTGCTATCACTCAGACTACCCGCATCGGCCTGACCAAAGGGGTGGATATCTCCTGGCGCTGGTATCTCACAGCGTCTCTAGCTGTCTCGAAAAAAGCGGCTAAAACAGCAAAGCAGTAGCTCTTGCCTATAAAAGTTACTGCTCCATTTGTCACTGCTTTATCTAAAAATGGAGGAGAGTCGCTTCTTAGTAGCTCTTACCAAAATCAGCCCACAGCGCGGCTTCGTGCGGAATTACAATCTCCGCATCAGTCGTTGCATCAACTGATGTGCTTTGCTGCGCTGGCCCTAAAGCAGCGCGGACAACGGTGTAGCCCAAAATAAAGGTTACGCCTGCGACGAAAATACTAGCGACTGCCCGGTCAGCAGTCGAAGCGCGGTTTAATTGGTTGTAGCTCATGGGAGTTTAGCCTGTAGTAATGCCTTCACTCCCTATAATCTCATACCTTTTGGTATCCCTGTATACTGTTTATAATTATTTCGTATTTGCGTATACAGTTTTAGATGCGCTCAAGGGGCGTTGGATTAGTCTCGGAGCGTCTGATTAGACTCAAAGGGCTGCGAGAGCTGATCGACCAACGGCACGGGTAAGCCTGCTATGTGAGTAGCCACACCCTGGCCCATACCGGCCAAAAGTCCGAGAATAGCAGGCAAAATGAGAGGCGCTAAGTTATTCATAAACTGAGTAAAAACTACCTGTATAGGGTCTCAACTATGCTGACTGACATTTGTAGCAACCTTTACCTTTCGCAGTGAAGACCTCAAGAAGTATGTCGTTTTTGCATGAAAACAATGCAAAATCTCAACTTTTGATGCTAATCTCTGCCTCAAGTTAGAGGCGATCGCTTACAGTCTCTTTCTATAGAAGGGTGCTAGTTGCCAGATTTTACAGAGTCAACTTTGCGAACAAACAAATCGGTAAAGAAGGTGATCACCCGGCGCTTACGCAGTTTGATATTGGCATTGAGAGACATGCCTGAGCGCAGGCTGAGGGCGTTGCCATTGGCGACAAACTGCTGCGCGTCTAGCGTTACTTCCGCTGGAAAGCGGTAGTACTGGAAGACCTCGTCCGGTGGGAGCGCGTCGGTACCGATGCTCGTTAGAGTGCCCTCCATATCGCCAAACTCGCTATACGAAAAGGCATCAATTCGCACGTCTACTTTTTGCCCGACTTTTACAAAGCCAATGTCTTTGTTAGGGATGAATACGCGGGCCACTAACGCATCTTGAGGGCACGATTTCCATCATCGGCTCGGTGGAGTTGGCAACGTAGCCCGCTCGGTTGGCTTTGAGATTGAAACACGGTGCCGCTTACAGGCGCAGTCAGCTCCTGGTACTTAATACTTTGCTTCAGCTCAGCGAGCTGGCCGTCAAGCTCTGAGAGCTGCTGGTCGTTTTCGAAAATTCGCTGGGTGAGCTGACTGTCAATCTCAGCAATGCGCTGGTCGTTGACTGAAATGCGATCTTGCAGGCCCTCACGCGATTCAAAAGAGGTGCGAGAAACCTCTTGCTCAGCCTGAGAAATTTGATAGTTCAGGCGGTCAGTTTCTTGCTGTAACGTGTTGACTTCTGTCTGTTTGTTGTTCACCTCCTGCTCTTGCTGGAGATAAGAGAGTTCGGCGACAGCGCCTTGCTCGTTGAGCACTTTGAGCCGAGATGAAATTTCTTGGTTGGTCGCTAGATCGCTTCTGGCATTGCTGAGCTGCACGCGGGTCTGGCCAAGCTGCTCACGCAGCTGATCGGCTTGCAAGCTGTTGATTCGCTGCTGTGAATCGAGCCGAGACTGAGAGGTTTCTAGTCGGTCTAGCTGTTCGGGGCTGAGGCCCGCTGTGCCGCCGTCCATTTGGGCTTTGTACAAGCGGTTGCTGGCGACAAGTTCGGCGCGATCGCGTCCTCGCTGAATCAAATCTGCAGAGATCCCTTCGGGGGCAACGGCCTCTACAGAGCCACTGAGCTGGGCCCGGTAGTAGGCATTTTCGGCCCGCAGCCGTTCGGCAATCTCCTGGTTGGACTTAAGCTGCGCGGCGGTCGAGGTTTCATCTAGAGTGGCAACCACCTGGCCTTTCTCTACCTGCTCACCTTCTTTGACCAAAACCTCTTCGACCACGCCGCCCACCGGAGCCTGCACCACCTGCACGACGCCTTCAGGTTCTAGCTTGCCTTGAGCCGTAATGGCTTCATCAACCTTAGCCAGGCAGGCCCACAGCACCGAGGCTGAGGTCACTCCCATAATCGCCCAGATAATCGCCTTCGACCAGCGCGGCGACTGCCGTAAAATCACCGGCTTATCGAATGATTGCGGCACGTAAGCGTCAAACTGCGGCTGGTTGCCGCTAGAGGGCATCCCTGCGCTGCCGCCATTGACTAGCGCCTGGCTGCCATTGCCATTGCCACTGCCATTGCCATTGCCATTGCTAGATCTATTGACGAGTCTGAGATTTGTCAGAAGTACTGGTCATGCGTTAGTTCTCTCCCTTCTGCTCAGATAGGCAGTAATAGCGGCCTTTGAGAGCCATCAGTTCGGCGTGGGTGCCCAGCTCTACAACCGAGCCCTTTTTCCATCACCAAAATCCGATCGGCCTGGCGAATGGTGCTCAGACGATGAGTAATAAAAAATACCGTGCGGCCATTGGCCCACTGCCTTCAGGTTGCGGCAAACTTGAGCTTCGGTGTCGTAGTCAAGGGCGCTGGTGGCTTCATCTAAAATTAGCAGTCGAGGATTTTGTAGGACGGTGCGGGCGATCGCAATTCGCTGCCGCTGTCCGCCCGAGAGCGAAGATCCCCGCTCACCGACCCGAGAGTTGTAGCCCCCGGGCAAATCCATAATAAAGTCGTGAGCGCCGGCAATTTTAGCCGCCTCGATAATACTCGTCGGTACTCGGCCTGCGGGTTCGTCAACGCAATGTTGTCCTGAATGCTGCCCTCAAACAGCAAGCTGTCTTGCGGCACAATGCCCACCTGCTGCCGCAGCGAGTACAGCTCTACTTTGCTGATGTCGTAGTTATCAATTAAAATTCGGCCCGATTCAGCGTTGTAAAGGCGCGGCAGCAGCTTCATCAGCGTACTTTTACCCGAACCGCTCTGGCCGACAATGCCGATAAACTCGCCCGCTGAAACTCCAAATTGACATTGACTAGCTGCAAAGGCCCAGAAGGCGCAAACCGGAAAGACAGATTCTCGTAGGTCACCTTGCCCACAATTTCAGGCATCGGGATCTGAGCCCGGTCTTCTTCAGCCTGCTCTTGAGGATGGTCGATAATGTCGCTCAGCCGCTCTAGCGACAGGGCCGTCTCCTGGAAGTTTTGCCAGAGCTGAGTCAGGCGCAGCAGCGGCTGAGTCACATAGCCAGAGATAATGCGAAAGGCAATCAGTCCGCCCAGGGTCAGCGTTGCCGTCTAGCACAAGGTACGCCCCCAACCCACAGCACCAGCAGCCCAGAGAGCTTGTTTAAAAATCCACTGGCAGATCCGGCAGTGGTAGAAGTCAGCACGGTCTTAAAGCCGTCGCTGACGTAGCGGGCGTATTTTTCCTGCCATTTCCAGCGGGTTTTCAGCTCCATATTTTGGGCTTTTACCGTCTGAATCCCCGAGAGCGCTTCGACCAAAAAAGACTGGGTTTCGGCATTGCGCTCGGCCTTTGCCCGCAGCTGACGGCGCACAATCGGCGAGACAAAAAAGGTCAGAATCATAAACAGCGGAATTGTCGCCAATGACACAAAGGTCAGCTTTACGCTGTAGATAAACATCACCAGGATGTAGACCACCGAAAACAGCGCATCAAGCACCACCGTCAGCGCGGTACCGGTGAGAAACTGACGAATATTTTCTAGCTCGTTTACCCGGCTAGAAAGCTCACCCACCGGACGACGGTCAAAGTAGCGCAGCGGTAGCCGCAGCAAGTGGTCAATAATTTCGGCGCCCAGGGCCATGTCAATTCGGTTGGTGGTATCGACGAATAAATAGGTGCGCAGGCTTGTGAGAATCGCCTCAAAGATGGCGACGACGACTAGAAAAATGCCCAGTACTTGCAGCGTATCGGTGCTGTTTTGCAAGATTACCTTATCGATGATCACCTGCACCATCAGTGGATTAGCCAGACCAAAGATCTGCACAAACAGCGAGGCCACTAGCACAGTCGTCAGCACGCCTCGATAGCGCTTCAGCGAGGGAGTAAACCAGCTCAAGCCGAACTTTTGCTGTGGCGTTTGCTCGGTGGTCTCGACCAGCAAAATTTCACCTTCTGGCCCCCAGATCTCGTCAAAGGCTTGCGGCGAGTGGCGCACAATTTTGTTGTCAGCGGGTACGCCGAGAACGTATTCTCGTTCGGAAGTTTCGTAGACGATGGCAAAACCGTCTCGCCATTTGATTAGGGCCAGCTTGGGCAGGCGGGCGACGGCGCTGGCGGGCACTTTGGCTAGCTGCGGCTTCAGCCCCACCAAATCAGCTACTGCGCCGCAGGCCGTCAAAGACAGATGACCCAATCGCTCGCTTTGATTGGACAACACTCGCTGCACCACATCGCGCTTAAACGGCATGTTTAGGTGCTGAGCTACCATCGCAAAGCAGGCTAGGGCTGAACCTACCTCGCCGCGACCGCGCAGCACCGGGTACTTGATTGCTTTGGCCCGGTCTGAGCCTGCCTCAATCAGATTGGAATTGTAGGATAGCTCGGGCGCATAGGGGATGGTGTTTTGCGGAACCGGCATACCGCTATCGTTAATCGGGCGACTGTGGCTAGGGGGATGGCCGGGAGGAATCGGCGCGTGGCCATTTTGACTGTCGGTAGGCTCTGTATTCGCTAGATTGGTGGGTGAGGCTAGTGCGATCGCTGCCCCATCTGAGGCTGGGCGCTGAGTAGCCAACTGACGCATGTCTATACCTACGAGCCGAGTATTGCGCTGGCAGGTAATGCGGCCATCTAGCATCTCAGGTAGCAACCAGCTACCGGCAGAATGGCTAGATATGCGTCTCAGAGCTGATGAACCACAGGTGACGGGGATCGGGGTCGGAGAGCTTGATCGGCCCGGCGCTAACGGTAGCGGCGATCGCCTCTGTTTGCAGCCGCTGCGCAGTTTTGGCCAAATCTCCGACGCTGCGAGCCTGCGTCTTAAAGTACTGAGCTATTAGGTCAAACACTTCTGCTAGATAGCAGCGGTTGGCGATCGCCTGCGCAAATTTCTTATGTTCGCCCATGAGCTGGTGAATAGTGGCGATTGGGATGGCTACCGCGATCATTTCTGAAGAGGCGATCGCCTGCTCACAGGGCACCCCTCGCACCAGTCCGGCCAAGCCCAAGACCGCGCCCGGCTGCAACAGCGCCAGCGTCATCGGCGTTTTTTGGTAAGGGTCATCGCCCAGCAGTCTGCCCTGCCCTTCTAAAATAACCACTAGCTGATGCGGCATCAGTTCTGGTCGCATGATTGGCTGACCGATTCGGTACCGCAGCATTTGGCCGCTACTCGCGATCGCCTCCAGCGTCGCCACCGGCAGTTGATCAAAGGGAAAAGTCGCCCCTAGGCTTTGTTCAAGTGAGACTTTGGTGTAGGTCATAGCGAACTAGAGAAGCAGCGCAGGACAATCAAAGCAGAAAGCAGTCAACATGGGGCCAGTCGTCGGTTAGCAGTCATCGGTCAGCCGCTCAACTAACAGCACATCAGCACATCAGCTGTGTGCGGTCAGTTCTTCACCCGACAGCGCCGGGTTACCAGATAAAATCGGGTCAGGCTCAACTACCGGCGTTTCTTCTAGCTGCTGCTGGAGCCACGTCTGAAACCGTTCGCTCATCAGTCGCTGGCGCATCGCCTGATCAAACTGGGCCGGAATTAACTGCTCGTGCCGGGTAATCACCAGCCATTCGCCAATTTGCGTCGGTGCCCAAAGCTGACCGGGCTGGCTGATCATCAGCATTCTTGCCAAGATCGGGTGAGGCACACTCAGCTCTACAGGGCCAATCAGCCCGCCGGTTTTGGCTTCTTGCCCTTCGGAATATTGGCTGGCCAGCTCAGAAAAAGCCGCGCCATCGTCATTGATGCGAAAGTAAATCTCTTGAGCGAGGCTGGCATCTTTGGTGCGAATCAGCGAGTAGCGTACCCGGTCGAGCTGGGCTTTGCGCTGCAAAAAGTAAGACTCTATTTGATCGCCCCAGGTTTCTTCCTGAAACTTCAGCAGCTTATATTCTCTGATGGCGGCCAGCATCATTTGCTCTGGGGTTTGCTGCTGCTGGTCGCACCAGGCTTGCTGCTGCTCGTTAGAAAACAGGCCACGCTTGGCACAAAAAGCCTGCAACGCTATCTGGGCCTCGCATTCAATGGGGGCGATCGCCGCGTCAATCACTATCTCCTGCACCAGCTTAGGCATCAGCTGATATTGCCTGAGCTTAGCAATGAGTGTAGGGCCATCTAGCCCCATCTGGCCAATCTGAAGAACCGTCGCCATACCCCTGATTTTTGATGAAAAAAAGCCACTGCTTAGTGATCTCACTCAGTGAACCCAAGCGCCCTTGGCATCTATCAAAATATATAGTTACACAACTCTATTAGATATACAGCTCTACGAACGCCTATCCGTATGAAAGCTTCACCCAGGTACCTAAAGCTCGCTCATTGTATGAAGCTATTGGGACAGTCAGTTTATGAACCGATTAAGGTACAGCTAAGGTTTTGGAGCGATGTGCGCCGTGACGCTGCAAAATTTCGTTAATATCTGCGGGTTGAACGTGACGATACTTAACGTTATCTGGCAGCAGCCGAATATTAGGGCCGCGCTTGCAGCCGCCCAAGCAGCCTACGGCCTCTAGTTTAAAGCTGTGCTGATCGGCAGCATGTCGCTTTGCAAAATCTTGCCAAAGGTCGTCGCCGCCGCGCTGACAGCAGTTCTTTTTCTGGCAGAGCTGTACAGTGAGCGGGGCTTTGGCAGTTTTAGCTTTGGCAGTTTGGGCTTTGGCAGTTTGGGCCTTTTTGGAGCGATCAAGGCGTTCGACCTGAACGGTAGACCGAGGCGTCAGGGGAATCAGCTGTAGCGCCAGCCGCTTTTGCTTTTTAGACTTTTCGTCTGTCTCTATCCAGATGCGGATGGGTTCGCCTAGTGCTAGCTCTTGTTGGGCGATCGCCCGCAGCGACTTCGGCAAATACACCGTTTGCACCCCTTCGTCTGTCTCTATTTGCAATCCCTTGAGCTTGCCCTTACCTGACTCAACCGGCTTGAGATAGCGACCTTGCAAAACTTCCATATGTTTGGTTGAACCCGACTCGAATACTTATGTAGCGCTCTTACACTCGCACAGCGCTCTATAACCAGTGTAGCTATCCAGTCTAACCCACGGCCAAACGGCCCCATCACCCTGTTAAATCAGGCTGTTAAATCAGGCTGCTAAATTAGAAGGGCACCGCCTGCCAAAAACTGCCATGAAAGCCGTCCTTTTACTGCTGATCAGAGGCTATCGTCAGCTGATATCACCGCTGTTTCCCCCGGTCTGTCGGTTTCAGCCGACTTGCTCCTGCTATGCTATGGAGGCTATTGAGCGGTTTGGGCCGCTACAGGGCAGCTGGCTTGCCGTTCGTCGCATCACTCGCTGCCACCCCTTTCATCCCGGTGGCTATGATCCTGTGCCCGAGCGAGATGCTACCCATCCGCTCTAGCTAGCCACATCGCTCATTACATAGCCAATTGGCCCTATGAAAAAATGCTACGTCCTCGACACCAACGTCCTGTTGCATGATCCGAATGCGCTGCTGAGGTTTGAGGATAACGATGTCGTCTTGCCAATGACGGTGATCGAAGAGCTAGATCGCTTTAAAAAACGGCCAGAAGAAATGGGGCGAAACGCCCGACAAACCTCTCGAATGCTAGACGGGCTCAGGCGCAAAGGTAGCTTAACTGAGGGCATTCAGCTAGAGAGTGGCGGGTGTGTCCGGGTGACGCTGTGCCACCGAGAGACACTCGATAATCTGCCTGCCGAGCTGACGGGCGACGGCGGCGATCACGCCATTTTAGCGGTGGCGCTAGAGGTGAAGCAGCGCTGCGACTGCCCTGTGGTAATGGTGAGCAAAGACACCAACATGCGGATCAAAGCCGATACGCTGGGTCTGACTGCCGAAGACTATGAAACTGACAAAATAGACGTAGACGATCTCTATACCGGCATGGGCGAAATGCTGGTGAGCGCTGAGCAAATGAATGGGCTGTTTCAGTCTGGTGGCGTACCGATAGCCGCCTTCTCCCACATCCAGGAAAAGTTCTTTCCCAACCAGGCGCTGACTCTAATTGATATCAACAATCCGTCACATACGGCGCTGGCAATTTTACAGGCCGATAGCCAGCTCGTGCCGCTGACCAAACTGCCCTACAGCGGCATTTCTCGCATCCACGCTCGTAACCGCGAGCAGCGCTTTGCCCTCTCTTTGCTGCTGAATGATGAGATACCGCTAGTGACGCTGGTGGGTAAAGCCGGTACGGGGAAGACACTGTTGGCGATCGCTGCTGGCCTCCACAAAGTCACCGAAGAAAAACGCTATACCCGCCTGCTCATCTCCCGCCCGGTCGTCCCTATGGGTAAAGACATTGGCTACTTGCCCGGCGATATGACCGAAAAGCTCACGCCCTGGATGCAGCCCCTCTACGACAACTTTGACCTGATTTTTAACACGCAAGACAGTACTGATAGGCCCGAGCACTGGCGACGAGGCCATGAAGAACTTTTAGAGATGGGGCTTTTGCAAATCGAAGCGCTCACCTACATTCGGGGGCGCACCATTCCCAAGCAGTTTTTTGTGATTGACGAAGCCCAAAACCTCACCCCTCACGAAGTTAAAACCATTTTGACGAGAGCCGGGGAAGGCACCAAAATCATCCTCACAGGCGACACCGCTCAAATTGATAATCCCTACGTCGATGCTGCTAGCAACGGCCTCACCTACGTCATCGAACGCTTCCGCCATGAACCCCTAGCCGGACACATCACGCTCTATCAGGGCGAACGCTCTAACCTGGCTGCCCGCGCCGCTAACCTGCTATAGCCCCTTCTTCCCTTCTTCCTTTCTCCAGAGGTGACCCCATGAACAGCGCCATCGTTGACCCCACCTTGCAGCGGTACAAAGCGGCGATCGCCCAAACCCTCACCCACCTAAAGCGCTTCGCCCAATCCATCGACAACGGCCCGCTGGCCAAAACGGTTCAAAACCTTCAAGAAAACACCAACCAGCCCTTCCTATTCGTCGTAATTGGAGAAGTAAAAGCCGGTAAAAGCAGCTTTATCAATGCCCTGTTAGAAAGTGGCGAAATCTGCGAAGTTGGCGCAGACCCACGCACCAACAGAGTTGCCAAAATTGTCTATGCAGCGGGCGACGCCTACAGCCGCGAAATTAAGCCCGGCGAGCTGCTCGAAATTGGCCGTCCTGTGCCCATCCTTGAGCAAATTGCCATTGTCGATACACCCGGCACCAACAGCCCCTTTCAGCAGCACGAAGACATCACCAAAGAGTTTATTCCTAACAGCGATCTAGTGGTCTTTGTCTTCTTCTCTAAAAATCCTTATACCAACACCGCTTGGTCGCTAGTTGACTTTGCCCACCGCGAGTGGAAAAAGCCAGTTATTTTTATCTTGCAACAGGCCGATCTCGCTGACGAGGTTGAGCTACAGGCTTCTCGCCAATACATAGAACAAGAAGCGCAGCAGCGGCAGATTCCGTCGCCCCAGGTCTTCGCCACGTCTGCTCGGCAGTCTATTAATGGCGAAGACGGCGGATTTGAAGCCGTGCAAGCCTTTGTGCGCGACACCATCACTGGCGGCAGAGGCTACCGGCTGAAGCTCGCCTCTAACATCAGCGCCGCTGAACAAATTGTCGAGCGGCTAGGCCGCGATATGCAGCTGATTCAACAGCAGCTCAAAACCGATGAAGCCATTGTTAATCGAATTCAGCAGCGGCTAGGGCAGGGAAAAGACCGCTCCCACTATGAGATAGACTCTCTAGTAGACCGGCTGATGGCGCAATACGAGCGCGTGATCTATCAGATCAAGAGTGAGTTTAGAGAGGGGCTGTCTATCTTTGTTTTGGCCAAGCGCTCTTTTCTCTCTCTGTTTAACCGCAGGCAGCGTATAGAAACATGGATTGCTGAGCTTAAGGCCCGCGCTCAGGCCGAGCTAGAGTCTACGCTAGATGAAACCTCAAAGGAGGGGGCCAAGCGCTTTTTAGACAGCATTCAACTGCTGATCAAACAGCTTTTAGCAGAGCTGACCGCTCTCCAAAACGACCATCTGAGAAGACACAGAGATCTCTCTGCCGATTGTAGAATATCGCTACGAAGTGATTGAGAGCGTTAAAAGCAAAATCGCCAACTTGCTTGACGATGAAACATTTATCAACTGCTTGGCAAATACAGCTGACAGCGTTGGGCCTGGCGTAGCTAGCGGCGGCATTCTGGCCGTCATTGGTGGGGTAATTGCAGCGATTACTGAAGTGGTCATTCTCGATATTGTCGGCAGCGTCTTTTTGGGCGTGGGTGTGCTATTGGCTGGCGGTGTGTTAGTGGCTAAGCGGCGTCGCCTCACCGAAAAATTAGACAATGAGCTAGAGCGCAACCGAGCCCGTTTTGAATCCACTGTTTCAGAACAGCTTAATGCCAAGCTCAGCGTCATCTACGAAGAAATTGACCGCAGCTTTGCCGATTTGTACGAGTATGTAGAGCAAGAGCACGCTAGCATCGCCCCACTAATCGAACAGTTTGAGCAGATTCAACAGTCTACGCAGCGCCTGGCTTACGATATTCAGCAAAACGCTCGTTAGGCTGTGGCTCAGCCTCGCTAGAAGCAGGCCGTAAGGCGATAGTATTGGTCTGTGCGCTATTGACACAATGCTGAAATGCACTACCGAATTCGCCTGGCTGAAGCCGATGATGTCGCCTTTTTGCCTGAAATAGAGCGTGCTGCCGCTGAGCAGTTTGTCCCCTATGTAGATTGGCTGGAGATTTCGACTGATTTACTTAAAGAGCTGACCACGCCGAAGTTTTTGCTAAAAGCGCAAACTGAGCGGCGGCTGTGGGTGGCGGTGGCAGCCGGGCAGCCGGTGGGGTTCATTGTGGTTAAGTTCTTGCTAAAGAGCTGCTTTATCGTGGAGCTGGACGTGCATCCTGACCACGTTCGTCAGGGGATTGGCTCGGCGCTGGTAGAAGCCTGCTGTCTAGGCGCGCAGGCTCGGGGGTTTGGGCAAGTCACGCTGACAACGTTTCGCAAAGTCCCTTGGAATATTCCTTTCTATCGGCGGTTGGGGTTTGAGGTGCTGCCTATTGATCGCTGGTCTATAGAAATTAGGGCAATCGTGCGGCACGAGGCTCGCTATGGCTTTGCCGCCGAAAAACGAGCGGTGATGAGCCGGTCTATGTTTGCACTGTCGATTCGCTAGAGTAGCTGTCTGAGGGGTAGAGATATGGCAGCTAAGGTCAGTAGTGAAGTGATTAAGCAACAGGCGATCGCCCTGGGCTTCCATCAGGTTGGCATTGCGACTATTGCTCCTGTCCCTGATCCACCAGAGCAAGCTGCTACTGCCGCCCTCCAAAAATGGCTAGCGCAGGGCTTTCAGGCCGATATGGGCTGGATGGAGAGCGCCAAACGGCAAGATATTCGGCAGATCATGCCAGCGGCCAAATCTATAATCTGCGTAGCGCTTAACTACTATACAGATCACCAGCGGCCCACCGGAGAAGAGTACGCCAAAATCTCGCGCTATGGCTGGGGCAGAGACTATCACCGCGTATTGACCAAAAAGCTCAAGCAGCTTTGTGAGTGGCTGCGGATTCAAGATGAGACGATAGAGGCGCGGCTTTACGCCGATACTGGCCCAGTGCAGGATAAATTTTGGGCGCAGCAGGCGGGACTGGGCTGGCTGGCTAAAAACGGCAATGTGATCACCCGGCGCTATGGCTCTTGGGTATTTTTAGGCGAGATTATTACGAGTATGGCGCTGGTGGCCGATCAGCCCCATACGGCCCACTGTGGCACCTGCACCCGCTGTATGACAGCCTGCCCTACAGAGGCGATCCGGGCTCCGGGCGTGGTGGATGCCAACCGCTGCATTGCCTATCACACCATTGAAAATCGGGATAAACAGCTGCCTGTAGAAATTGCTGCTCATCTGCAAAACTGGGTTGCGGGCTGCGATATTTGTCAAGACGTGTGCCCGTGGAATCAGCGGTTTGCTCAGGAGACCGACGAAGCTGCCTTGCACCCCTATCCTGACAATGTGGCTCCGACCCTGGCAGATCTGGCTAATCTGACAGAGGCTGAGTGGAATCGGCGATTTCCGGCCTCTGCTCTCAGACGGATTAAGCCGCCCATGATGAGACGTAATGCGCGAGCGGCGATCGCTGCCCAACTCAATCCCCCACCCAATGCCCAGTTCGACACTAAAAATGACGTTACCCCGAACAATGATATGGTCACTGATAGCCTTCTCTAAAAGCGACAGACGGCTAGAATACGCAGTGTTAAAAAGATGACGGTCAAAGATAGCATCGAAAGTCCAGAGAATAATGATTTAGAGCAGCCCTCAGCCGATCTTTCAGAGACGGCCAAGGCTAAAAGTGGCTGGCAAAAGTGGGTAGTAGACAACGCCAAACTGGTCGCGATCGCCCTGATTATTTCCGCCTTTGTCCGCATCTTTATCGCCGAGCCGCGCTATATTCCTTCCCCTTCAATGGTGCCGACTTTGGCCGTGGGCGATCGCCTGCTCGTCGAAAAAGTCTCTTACCGCTTGCACAGCCCCCAACGGGGCGACATCGTTGTCTTTGAGCCACCGCCTCAGCTTCAGGAATATGGCTATCTGGCGAGCCAGGCCTTTATCAAGCGCGTGATTGGCCTGCCGGGGCAAACCGTGCAGGTGAACCAAGGACAGGTCTGGATCAACGGCCAGCCCACGGTAGAGCGCTACATTTTAGAATCGCCTGACTACGAGATGCCGCCTGTTCAGGTACCGGCTGGCAGTCTGTTTGTCATGGGTGACAACCGCAACGATAGCAATGACTCTCACGTCTGGGGCTTTTTACCCACGCAAAATGTGATTGGCCGGGCCGCTTTTCGCTTTTGGCCGCTAGAAAAAATAGAGCGCATCGGCAGTGGGTCGGCTCTCAAACCCTGACCTAAAACCTCAGATAGTGCAGTAGTTCGGCAGTGAGCTGCGGGGTGAGTCTAAGCCTCTGCTGCAAGTCAGCCAAGTCTCTATAGGGGTCGGTTTGCCGGTAGTAAACGATTGCCTGGCCCAAAGACAGATCGACTGCCGGAATTGCGGCGAGCTGGTCAGCCGTGGCGGTGTTGACAGCGATCGCCCTCGGCTCAAGCCGATCTGAGCTGTAGTAGCAAAACTGTAAAATTGTCTGCCATCGGCAAATTTGCTGTACCGGCAGGCTCAGCGCCGCTGCCACATCTTCGATGCAGTTAAAAGCCAATCCTCGCTCAGTAAGCCGAGTCAGACGACCGGGCCTGATGAATAGAAATGCCCGGCAACCGCAGCCAGTCATCGACAGAGGCAGTATTGGCATCAATGCGATCGCCCCAGCTAGCGGCGATCTCCACTTCCTCAAACGAGCGAAACCGGTAATAAGGCTCCTGCTGCAAGCGACGACGCAGCGGGTGCCAGGGTTGGGCCAAAAACTTCTTGAGCATGATGAGCGCAGTTAGGTCATTACCCTTCAGGCTATCCGATCTAGCAGCTGGCGACGCTTTTGCTCAAACTCATATTCAGTCATCAGCCCCTCTTGCCGCAGCCGGTCAAGATCGCGCAGGGCAGCTGCCACTTGACTGGCGGTCTGCGCAGAATTCGTTGAGCTGGCACTAATATCTGCTGTACCGCTTGAGAGCAGCGCCCCGGCCTTAGGAAAACGAGATAAAAAGCCCTCATCGCTCTGCATCAGATACCAAACACCTTCCAAACAGCAGGCAACCTGAGGCAGCAGCGTCGGAGCCAACACCAGGTAAGCGATTCCCCATAGGTACTGCCCCAGATAAAACTTATGTAGCCAGGCCAGCGGAATCGGGCTTGGCAGCACCCCAGCAAAAGCCAAGGCGATCGCAATCTGACGACGATTAGCGTTAGGCGACATTGTTGATACAGCAATTCCTCTGGAAATTTCTTTGGCAGCGGAAAACCCCGGCTGATAGCCATTTCAGCAAAAAGAATGGGCACTGTATAGGATAGCAATTGTTGCACGCTGGCATGTCAAAATCCGAACTGTTTGCCAAATTGATTCCCTTAGTCGATGCCGATCCATTTGCCCTGTTAGGCGTTTCGGTCAGCGCTGACGAAAAAAAAATTGCCAAGCGCTATCGGCAAATCGCTAAGCAGCTACATCCAGACGCGATCGCGCAAACAACGACAGCTCAAGCCGCCGATCAAGCGCTGGCAGTTGAAGCGATCGCCCGCATCGTCAATCCCTCCTATCAAAAGCTCAAGCACGAAAAGGGCCGCCAAGAAGCGCTCATTAACCTCCGACTGCGGATGCGGCGACTCGCTCGCACCGAAGACCTGACGCCCACCTTCAAAAGCGCTCAGCAGCTTGCCCAATTAGAGGGCGGAGCCGTCAATATTTTTTATGAGCAGGCCCTAACCCAGCTTGCCCAAGACCAGTTTCAGCAATTGAGCCGCTCACATGAGCAATTTCTAGAAATCAGATCAGCTCAATTTGATCTTTTTACAGCGTCAAGTCGACGGCCTCATCACCCGCCCCAAACGCACCGGGCTGATAGCCATGCCAGCCGCCGCCAATTCTATGGCTGCGGACGCCACGCTGAACAGGGCAACAGCCATCACCGAGGCCGCACCCATTGACTACGCCGAAAAGCACATCAACCGGGCCAAAACCTATCTCAGCCAGCAAAACTACACAGCAGCAGTACAAGAGCTACGCGAAGCCCTCAAAATCACGCCCCGCAGCGCCGAGATTCACTCGCTCATCGGCCAGGCCTATTACAAGCAACACCTGCTAGGCATGGCCAGAACCCACTTCCGGCAAGCCCTCAAGCTCAATCCTACTCATCGCGTCGCCAAAAAATACGGCCAGCTACTAGGCATTTCAGCCATCACAACCGAAACAGCACCTAAAAAGCCCTGGTTAGGCCGACTGCTTCACCGCTAGCAGTCGGCAATTCTCCGCTAGGAGAGACTAGCCCCCGCTCAGCGATAAACTTTGCCCGAAGTAGTGAAATCTCACCTTGGCGAGCAGCCGGTCAGATCCTACGCTAGGTATTGTAGATTTACAGGCAACAGCCCAGCCCTTACTGGAACTTGGGCTAGCTTGGTGTCCCGCAGTGGTGATAGTCATGGGAATGTTTGATTCAGACCTGGTGCAGCAAGAAGCAATGCAGCTGTTTCAGGATTATCAGTCTCTGATGCAGCTCGGCAGTAGCTACGGCAAGTTTGATCAAAAAGGCAAAAAGCTTTTTATTGAACAGATGGAGTCGGTAATGGAGCGCTACCGCATCTTTATGAAGCGCTTTGAGCTCTCTGAAGACTTTATGGCCAAAATGACTATGGAGCAGCTTAAAACCCAACTCAGTCAGTTTGGCACCAACCCGCAGCAGATGTTTGACCAAATGCACCAAACGCTAGAGCGCATGAAGGCCGAAGTCGGCGACTCGTGACTACTCTACGAGAAGGCAAAGCCTACGACTGCGCTCAGCCGTCTGTTGACCTTACCCTTGGTCAACACAGGTAGTTGAGCGCAGCCGAAACTACGGGCGAATAAATTCTCCGGGCTGGCGAAAGTTTTCTACCGGCTCATCGCGCAACGCCTGAATCATAAAGTTGCGCCAAACCGGAGCGGCATAGCCTCCACCTGTAGCGCCTCTACCCAAAGGTCGGTAGTCATCATTACCTACCCAGACAGCGGCAGCTAGCTGGGGCACATAGCCCACAAACCACACATCGCGCTGAGAGTCGGTAGTACCTGTTTTGCCCGCCGCCGGGCGACCAATCTGCGCATTGGTCGCGGTTCCTCGCTCAATGACACCGCGCAGTACGTCAGTCAGGGCAGCGCTGGCCCACGGATCTAGCACTAGCTGCGGTTTAGGCGTGTTATCTAAAACAATATTGCCATTGCTGTCGGTGACATGCACAATCAGCGTCGGTTCAGAGTGCCAGCCGTAGTTAGCAAAAGTAGCATAGGCTCCTGCTAGCTCCATCGGTGTCAGATCCACCGCGCCTAAGGGTAAAGAAATTACTGGATCCATCGGGCTCTCGATGCCCAGCGTGCGGGCAATCTCGACGATACGATTGATGCCGACCGCCTGACCGAGCTTAACGGCAGGCACGTTGCGAGAAGTCTCTAGGGCTTTGCGCAGGGTGATACTGCCCATAAATGAGCCATCGTAGTTGCGCGGGGTGTAGTAGTTGTAGCCGTCTGGGTAGGTGACAGAGGAGTCGTTAATAATGCTGTCAGGCGTGAACTTGCCTGAGGCAAACGCGGCGTAGTAGACAAAGGGCTTGAAGGCAGAGCCAGGCTGACGCCTAGACTGAACGGCCCGATTAAATTGGCTGGTCTCATGGTTGACACCGCCTACTAGAGCTTTGACAAAATGGGTGCGGGGGTCAATGGCGACTAGGGCCATCTCATCGGCATAAGCGCCATTGCCAAAAAAGCGGTAGTAGCTATCGGCCACGGTCTCTTCAGCAATCCGTTGCAGGTTTAGATCGATGGTGGTCTGAATGCGCATACCGCCTCTAGCCATCGCCTCTTGGCCAAATTTTTCGGTCAGCTCTTGCAGCACTGCGTCAGTGACGTAAGGGGCTTGGCTAGAGCGAAATGAGGTGATTTCTCCTAGCTTTATCGGCTGGGCTTTGGCCGCTTCTACATCTGCTGCGGTAATCCAGTTAAGTTCGCGCATTCGACCGAGCACAATGCGCTGGCGTTCTTTGGCCGTTTGGTAGTCAACAAAAGGACTGTAGCTTTCGGGCGCTTGAATGAGGCCCGCCATCATCGCCGATTCGGCTAGGGTTAGATCTTTGGCAGATTTGCCAAAGTAGCTCTGGGCGGCGGTTTCTGCGCCGTAGGTGTTGTGTCCCCAGTACACCTGGTTGAGATAGAGCTCGAAAATTTCATTTTTCTTAAAGATCTGCTCAATTCGCATCGCCAAAACGACTTCTACCAGCTTGCGGCTGATGGTGCGCTCGGGTGAGAGAAAGAGGTTTTTCACCAGCTGCATGGTGATGGTAGACCCTCCTTGGACGGTGCTACCGGCACTGAAGTTGGCTAAAAAGGCCCGGCCAATGCCGCTGGGGTTGATGCCTTTGTGGGTGTAGTAATAGCTGTCTTCAATGGCCAGTACAGCGCGTTTGAGGTTGGGGGAAATTTCGTTGAAATCTACGACTTCACGGTTGGCTTCGTCGTGGACGCTGTCGAGCAGGGTGCCGTTGACATCGTAAACGTAGCTGGTTTCTGAAGGAATATAGTTGCGCAGCACCCGCACATCGGGCAGGTTACGGAAGCTGATGGCTAGGCCCACTAAGCCGCCTGCGGCTACAGAGCTACCTAGCATGGTCAGCGTGAGCAGCGTCGTTGCTCCAATTTGGCCGACTTCTTGGATGTAGCGAAGTACTTGGTGCGATCGCACCGATGAGCCACCTGGCGAGCTTCTGCGCGGTCTGACTTTGCGATAAGTATTAGAAGACACAGGGAGACGATAGTTCCTAGTTTAAGGGGAGCTTACCTGATGATGCCGAAAAGTGCTACAGCGTTGTCAGGCAGTTTTGACCGATACGATGAAAGAAGGATAACCAAATCAACTTAAATAACTAACACCCTAGCGCGATAAACTTGACTGACTGTCTGACTTACGCTGACTTCAAGTCTAGCTACTGGATAAATATAGATGATCTCTAGTGGATATCCAGACTTTTCTGATTTTTCTTACGGAGCTCGCAAATACAGACATTTTAGAGCCGTATTTTCACCGAGACCCGCCGATCAACTTTCAAACCGATCAGCTTTATAACCTCGGCCAACTCAAGCACCAGAGGTTCGCCCATAAAGCTACACTGTCAGAGCCGTGGCTTAGCGCCGTGGCTTAGCGCTGTTAACCCTCTCTTCTGCTCATGACTGCTAGCACTGCTTCAAATTCACCCTCAGCCGCTGTGATTCCGCCAGCGCTGGCCGATATCTACCGGGGCGTGAGTGAAGTTTTTCCTGACCAGCCTGGCTCAGCTGACGGCAACGACAATTTGATCGCGCGGCTACAGCAAAGTGACCTGCCGCTGCGGATAAAACTAGGCATTGACCCGACTGGCTCTGAGATTCACTTGGGCCACAGCATTGTGGTGCGTAAGCTGCGAGATTTTCAGGATGCGGGGCATACGGCGGTGCTGCTGATTGGTGACTTTACGGCGCAAATTGGCGACCCGACCGACCGGGCAGAAGTCCGTAAGCAGCTGAGCCCCGCAGAAGTAAAGGCCAATGCCGAAACCTATATCGACCAGGTGCGGCCCATTTTAGACTTTGACACGCCTGGGAGACTAGAGATTCGCTATAACTCGGAGTGGCTAGCTGGTATAGATCTCAGCCAGCTGCTAGAGCTGCTAAGCACGATGACGCTGGGTCAGATGCTGGCAAAAGAAGGGTTTGCCAATCGCTACGAAAAAGGCACGCCGGTCTACATGCATGAGTTTTTATATCCGCTGCTACAGGGCTATGACTCGGTTGCACTCAAGTCTGATGTGGAGCTAGGTGGCACCGACCAAAAGTTTAACGTGGCAGTCGGGCGCGATTTGCAGCGTCATTTTAACCAGCGGCCTCAGTTTGGCATGTTGCTACCGCTGCTGATTGGCACGGACGGTAGCCAAAAAATGTCTAAGTCTTTGGGCAACTACGTCGGCCTAAAAGAAGACCCGCTCTCGATGTATTCCAAGCTAGAGAAAACGGCAGACGCGGTGATTGTGGACTACTTTACGCATTTGACCAAGCTGCCTTTGGATGAGCTGCCGGACAATCCGCGATCGCAGCAAAAGCTGTTGGCCAAACTGGTGACTAGCCAGTTTCATGGCGAGCGGGCGGCAGCGCAGGCCCAGCAAGATGCGCTGACGCTGGTGCAAGGGCAGGCTCAGGCGGCTGAAGCGGTGGCCGAATTTTCGCTAGCTGAGGTTGGGTTTCCGGCCAAGCTGTTTTATTTGCTTGGGGCAACGCCGCTCTGTGCTAGCAGTAGTGAGGCGCGCCGTCATGTTCATGGGGGGGCGGTGAAGCTCGACGGTGAAAAGATGAGCGATCCAAATCTTACGTTTGCCAGCGCTGACGAGCTAACTGGCAAGGTCTTACAGGTTGGGAAAAAGAAGTTTGTGCGGTTGGTTGCTTAGAAATATGAAAAGTGCGTCTGAGCAAATTATTGTGCCGCTGGATGTGCCAGGTGAAAGAGAAGCGATCGCTCTCCTCGACGCTCTCCCTCAGGTTACCTTTTGGAAAGTGGGTCTAGAGCTATTTGTCAGCAGCGGCCCCGCTTTACTAAAAGAGCTGAAATCCCGCCATAAGCGTATCTTTCTAGATCTAAAGCTGCACGATATTCCAAATACAATGGCCGGGGCTTGCCGGGCGGCGGGGCGCTATGGGGTGGATTTACTCACTGTTCATGCAGCGGCTGGCAAAGCTGCTCTAATGGCAGCGCAGATGGCGGCGGCTGAAGGCGCTCAGCAGGCCGGTTGTCTGCCGCCGAGGATAATTGCGGTGACGCTGCTGACCAGTATTGATGCGCGATCGCTCTCTACCGAACTCCAAGTACCTGTTGCGCTTACAGACTACATCCAGCAGATGGCGCGATTGGCTCAGGAGAGCGGTTTGCGGGGGGCGGTGTGTTCGCCTCAAGAAGCCCGCCTGCTTAGAGACCTCTGCGGCGATGACTTTTGGCTGGTCTGTCCGGGGGTAAGGCCCACCTGGTCGCAGAAAGGCGATCAGCAGCGAGCAATGACCCCAGCCGCAGCGGTGCAGGCGGGCGCTCATTATCTGGTGATTGGCAGACCCATTACGCAAGCTGTCGATCCGGCAGCGGCCTTTGCGCAGGTCTGTGAGGAAATGGGCGGATGATGGGCTGGGCGATCGCAACAAACCTAAGTCTAAACCTAAGTCTCAAGCTCCCCACTGATGAGGCCAGCCATTTGCTTTTTTCTCTTCCTCGGGTGGCTGCAATCGATCTGCCGCCAGATCGCCCGCCAGATCGCCCGCCCGCTAGTGCAGATGATGCTACCAACCGTGAGGCTGATATTCCTCGGCCCTATGCCCCCCTGCGCCCCCCAACCATTTGCCCAGAAGAGGTCGAGTCGCTTACAGCGCTATTGCTTCGAGACATTCCTAACTACACCAATCGGGTATTGCAGCGCACCGTAGCCGCGTTGCCTCACAATGAGGCCGATGGTCGCGCGCCCTATCGTCCTTCTTATGTGCTGATTGCAGGCAGACCTGAGCTAGAGCCGCTAGATTTGAATGACTACACCTATACGACTTTGCCAGATGCAGGCGGGCCGCTCACTCAAATCTTTTTTACCACGCTATCGCGTCAATATTCGGGACTGCGAGACAAACAAGTGCAGGAATATCACTGGCTGTTTTTGGCACGGGCCACTGACGGCTGGCGGCTGGCGTTTATGTTTTCGGCAGTAGACGATGTGGGCAATATGCGATCGCCCCTGCCCCCCCGCGAAAACAGTCGCGGCAGTGTCGGTCAGGCTGTACGGCTATGGCTGCGAGACTGCCGAGCCGGGGCAATTTATCCTTTAGAAGCTGACCTGTAGAGAGTTGATTTTAACGAAAAGAACCCTTAGGGTAGCGAGGTGATCAACCGCTTCACTGAAGGAACTTTTGCATGAAAACATTCACCCTAAACGATGGAAACGTTATCCCTGCCTTTGGTCTGGGTACCTGGAAATCTCCAGAAGGTGAGGTTCGTCAGGCGGTAAAAGAAGCGCTACAGGTCGGCTATCGCCACATTGACGGCGCTTGGATTTATCAAAATGAGAAAGAGGTCGGTCAGGGCATTCACGATGCCATAGATGCTGGAATAGTGACACGTGAGGAGATTTTTGTCACCTCCAAACTGTGGAACACTTTTCACGCCCCTAACGATGTGGAAAAGGGCTGTCAAGAAACGCTAACGGCGCTGGGCCTAGATTATGTTGATCTGTTCTTAATGCACTGGCCGATTGCCTTTCGCCCTGGCAAGTCTGATCATCGGGCCCCTGAAGACTTTTGGCCGCTGGCAGAAATGCCATTTTCAAAGACTTTTACAGCGATGCTAAAACTGCGCGAGCAGGGTCTAGTCAAGAGCGTAGGCGTCTCTAACTTTACGGTCTCTAAACTGAAGCAGTTAATCAATGAGAGTGGCGCTGTCCCGGCGATTAATCAAGTAGAGCTGCATCCCTACAATCCTCAGCTTGATCTGTTGGCCTACTGCCGCGAGCAAGGCATTTGGATGACGGCCTATTCGCCTTTGGGGTCAGGCGATCGCCCCGAGAGCATGAAGAAAAAAACGAGCCGCCGCTGCTCGAAAATGAGACAGTCATAGCTACTGCCGCTCAAGAGGGCATTACCCCTGCTCAACTGCTGATTGCTTGGGCTCTGAGCCGAGATACTGGGGTTATTCCTAAGTCTACCAACGCTGGGCGGATTGCTCAAAATCTGGCGGCTACAGAGCATGATCTCTCTGGGGCAGCTCGCGCCGCGCTGGACAATATCGATATTCGCTATCGCTACGTTAGCCCGAGCGGTTGGTTTTTCCCAGGCGTCACGTATGAAGGAGAGAGTTTTTGGGCATAGAGCGATCGCTAGTTTGGTCGCTCTCCTCAAGGCGGCGACGCTAACGGCTATAAAAAACATTCAGTAACTAGCACTACAAAAGCTTGTGAGCCCGGCTGTTTTACTAAGGCAGAAACCATACAGCCTAAGCTGGCGGGATGCACTATGGTCGGAACGCTAACGCAGACAAAAAGCCTGGTAGAGCAAGCTAAAGCGCTCGGTATCAAATTCTTTTTGGTCTCTTACACCGATTTGCTCGGCGGCACGCGGGCCAAGCTAGTGCCTGCTGCCAAAATTGCCTCAGTCGAGCAGGACGGCGCTTTTTTTAGCTCGTTTGCCTCTAACTTGGGGCTAGGGCCAGATGCCGCTGAGATTGCCGCCATTCCTGATCCGAGTTCGCTGATGCAGCTGCCGTGGGAGCCTAGCGTTGCTTGGGTGGCTAGCGATGTGTACTTTGAAGGTCAGCCTTTTTCTGCTGCTCCTCGCATGATTTTGGGCCGGGTGGTTGATCAGTGCGAAGCGATGGGCTACACCTATAAAGCTGGGGTAGAAGCAGAGTTCTTTTTGCTGAAAAAAACAGAAACTGGCTACGCTGTAGCTGATGAGCGCGATACCGCAGAGCGGCCTTGCTACGACCAGATTAATCTGATGCGCCAGTTTGATCTGATTTCTACTCTAGTGGGCTATATGGAAACGCTAGGCTGGGAGCCTTATCAGTGTGACCATGAAGATGCCAACGGTCAATTTGAGCTGAACTGGGGCTATAGCGATGCAAAAACGACGTGCGATCGCCACACCTTTTTCAAATACATGGTCAAAACCTTGGCCGAACAGCGCGGCCTGACGGCTACTTTTATGCCCAAACCCTTCAGCCATATTACCGGCAGCGGCGGGCATGTCCACAGCAGTTTGTGGCAAGGCGACATCAACAGCTTTGACAAAGGCGCAGATGCAGGCGGACTGTCTCCGGTGGGCTATTGCTTTCTCGGCGGTGTTCTCGCTCATGCCAAGGGGCTCACGGCCCTGTTTGCGCCCACTGTGAACTCATACCGGCGGCTCGGCGCAAGTGCAACAGCTTCTGGCAGCACTTGGACACCGCGATACATTTCCTATGGCGGCAACAACCGTTCCCACATGCTGCGCATTCCTGAGGCTGGCCGCTTTGAATGTCGGTTAATTGACGGCTCAGCCAATCTTTACCTGGCGCTAGCCGGACTCTTGGCAGCCGGACTAGACGGGATTAAACAAGAGACCTCTCCGGGAGAGAGAATTGACGAGAATCTGTTCGCTCGGGGCGCAGAGTTCCCAAATCTGGAAACCCTGCCGACGAATCTGTTTGAGGCATTGACTGTACTCAAGCAAAACGAACTGCTGATGGATACTTTAGGCGAACTGGGCGCAAAAACCTTCTTTGAATTTAAAAGCAAAGAGTGGAGCGAGTTCTGTTCTATGGTTACCGATTGGGAGATGGCGCAGTATATTAATATTTAGTCATTGATATTTAGTCATTGAGTGGGTCGGTTGCGTCAGTATTGGGTCTTTTGCCTGCTGCCGCCGCTCAAGGTAAGAGTCTCTCGTTCCTTACGCATTTGTTTCTTAGCGCAGTAACACCTTGGCCCGGTTGACCATTTTCTCTGCTGTTATCCCATTAAAAGCAAGGAGCTGAGCAGCGCTAGCAGTGGTTTCGCCGCGTTTCCAAGCGATCGCATCTCTCGGCAGCTCACTTCTGAGCATCACTGGTTCTAGCATGGCACTCGCGCCGCCGCTGATGCCGACAAGGGCGTCGCCATCGAACAAGTCTAAAAATTCAGCATCGGTCAAAAAGCGATCGTCTGCGGCCTGAGAACAGGTCTCCCAAGCCACATCGCTCGGGCGATAGAGTCGGCGCGGGCTGACAATAGCAACAATTTTTGAGCCAATGCCTTGTTCAGCGAGAGCGCGGGCCGCGTCGATTACTGGGATTAAAACCAAATCGCCGACGACTGCAAAAACAACCGTTCTCTCACCGGGCGTAGACTGTAGCTCAATTGCGCCTTTTTCTAGCGCCTGACGGGTTTGGGCAACTGTTGTTCTGACCGGCAAAGGAGATTTACTGGCGGTGATCGGAATGCCTTTATTTTTGGTAGTGACTGCCCAGTCATAGCAAACCTGAATGCTGTTGGCATCGACCGGAAATAGCGGAAATACATTGCCATTGCGCATCATCGCCGCAAAGTAGTTTTCGATTTCGGGGCGCTGGTGCGTCCAACCGTTGCGACCCTGTTCCAATGCGCCCGCTGTAAATAGACAAATGCTAGAAGGTGTCTCTCGGCGCAGCTCGGCCATTGCCTGAATGACGGTCTGCCAGATCGGTAGGCCATTGACCGCAAAGGACTCGTAAGAGCACCAGAGCGATCGCCCGCCAAGCAGCGCCTGACCTGCCGCCAACCCCGCACAGGCATCTTCGCTCAAGGGTTCATAGACCTGTCCGCCCGGCCCCTGAAAATAGGTTTCATCGACGGTCGGATGCAAAATCTTCAGCGCCTGGTTGATGTTGTTAATGCCCGAGGCCGCGTTGCCGTCAGCATTGGTAACGACAAAGGTAGGATCTTGCTGCCCGACGTGAGCGACTAGTGCGCCCATTGCGGTGGTGGCGACTTGCTTTTCACCCTCGCCTACCGGAAATTCATTCAGCGGCAGTTTACCTAAATCGGCTAGGGGTAGCGCTGACTCGGTTACAGCGACTTTGGCTGCCGGGCCACCGCCTGCGCGCGCGAAGTTTGTCCGCACTAGATTCCAGCCAGCAGGGGGAGCGATCGCGCCTTGAGCGCCGCCACAATATAGTCTTTCTCTAGGCTGTCACCCGCGTACAAATTGTGAGACTGCGCCCCGCGCTTATGCACGCCTGCGCCTTTGAGCTGTTTGACAATTAGCACCGTCAGCGTGCCGCCCATCGCCGATTTAGCTGCTCCATCTACTGCTTCTAGCATCGCCTGCGTAAAGGCCAGCCGCTGCTCCATAGAGAAGGCCGTGCTGTCTACATAAGCGCCAGCCTGATTGGCATCATCGTAGTCTTTGGCATCTAGCAAAATGACCTTCTCAAAGCCATTGCCCTGCCAGTAGGCCACCATCGCCTCATTGCTCTGCGTAGAGACCATGCTGTGGTGCTCTTGCGAAAAGCCATTCCACACCAAAATTGGCAAAAAGTTAGTGGTTTCTGGGTAGGCCGTATGGAAGTGGGCCATGCTGCTCATGATGTAGGGTTCGCCCAAGCCGCCGTCGCCAATGGTGACCGGAAACAGCTTGTCAGGGTGGAGCTTGGCCCCCGCCATGGCAAAGTGCTGACCTTGCCCTAAGGGGCCCGCCGGACTGAGCAAGCCGGGAATTTGGCCAGAGAGATGACCCAGCAACCCGTGGGTTTCACGAAAGCGATCGCCCATCTGCCGCACGGTTTTGATGCCCATGGCCTCTAGCGACGAGTCCATAAAGACGGTGCTATAAAAGCCGGGGGCGTGGTGGCCGACTTCGGTGATCAGGTTTTTGTAGCCCAGCATGACGAGAGAGGCGATCGCATCGGCAATGCTGGCAAAGCCACCCGGATGGCCCGACTGCTTACTTGCGGTCGTTTGCAGCGTTAGGTAGCGCAGCGCATCAGCGGCGAGCAAGGTCTGATAAACCGCTGCCGGATCGCTCGGAGAAGCAATAGCCTGCTGCCCTTCTCCGATGACAGCCGACTGCCCATACTGCTCAAACTCAGCGGTAGACTCGCCAAAATGCTGAATTCCCTCGCAAAAAGCAGGGGCTGGAGATTTTGAAGCAGTTGCAGTCATCGAAAAATATCCTCGGCTTAAGTCAGATCTGTAGGCACAACGGGCTAGCTTACGTCACATATTACGGCAACGCGCTAGGACGAAACCAGCCTTTAGCGCTAGCTAGGAAGATATCAATCGCTTTCTAACGCCAGATTGATAACTGTGTGTGAATAAGCGGGTGCCCGTCAGCTGTTGATCGTGCCTGTCGTCGGAGAGCTGGCAATGGCCAAAGCTTTGACCGGAATCCGTCCGGCTCTGTAGGCTAGCCGACCGGCCTGAGTTGCCATGCCCATCGCCTGACCCATCGCAACGGGATCTCTGGCGAGAGCGATCGCGCTATTAATCAGCAGCGCATCTGCCCCCAATTCCATTGAATAAGCCGCCTCGCTCGGCGTGCCAATACCCGCATCTACCACCACCGGAATGCCCGCGTTTTCAATGATGATCTGAATATTGGCCGCGTTGCGAATGCCCTGCCCCGAGCCAATCGGCGAACCGAGCGGCATCACCGTCGCACAGCCGACTTCTTCTAGGCGCTTGGCCAGCAGCGGATCGGCGTTGATATAAGGCAGCACCGCAAACCCTTCTTTAACGAGCTGTTCGGCGGCTTTGAGCGTGTCTATCGGGTCGGGCAGCAGATACTTTGCATCGGGAATCACCTCTAGTTTGACAAAGTTATTGTCTTCTTGCCCAAGCAGCTTGGCCATTTCTCTACCGAGCCGGGCCACCCGAATCGCTTCTTCAGCGTCAGTGCAGCCCGCTGTATTGGGCAGCATCCAGACTTTTTGCCAGTCAATCGCTTCGGCGAGCCCTTCATGACCGGGGGCATTGGTCTGCACCCGGCGCACCGCCACGGTGACAATTTCGCTGCCGCTGGCGGCAAAGCTGCGGCGCATCGTGTCCAGATTGCTGAATTTGCCAGTGCCCGTCATCAGCCGGGAGCGAAAAGATTTACCAGCGATCGTCAAAATGTCTGGGTCAATCGACTTTTCAAGGTTGGTAGGACGAGGCGTTTCGGTTAGCTGCATAGAAGAAACTGGGGGGCTAGAAGTCGGGGCGCTAGAAGTCGGGGCGCTAGAAAGTGAATCTGGTTTAGCAGGCGGCGGTGAGGCTTGACGAAAACGCTGATAGCTGAAGGCGTTCAGCAGGTCAGCGAGCGGTGCATTGAGGGTGCCTTGCAGATGCCCAGCGATTAATTTTGCCGTCATAGGAGCCAGCAAAATACCGTTGCGATAATGCCCCGTCGCCAGCGTCAGGTTCTCGCAGGGGCCAGCGCCTAAGATCGGCATTTCGTCTGGGGTCGCAGGCCGAAAGCCCCACCAGCATTCTTCAATCGGAAAGTGTGCCAGCTCCGGGTAGAGCGCGATCGCCGCAGTCAGCAATTGAGCAACCCCAGCTGGCGTATTGTGTGGGGTAAAGCCAACCGCTTCAACCGTTGCGCCTAAAACAATGCGACCGTCGCGTCGAGGCACGATGTATATGTTTTCGCCGTAGAGCACCCGCTGCAAAGGCTGAGTTTGACCATAGCCAGGCGGCACCCGTACAGACAGCATCTGCCCTTTGCGCGGCGTCACCGGAACCGGCAGCAGCTCGCCTGACCAAGCGCCTGTGGCCAATATGTAGTGCGCCGCCTGCTTGTCTCCAGCAGACGTGCGCAGCCCGACGACTTTTTGCTGGCGCTGCACAAAGCCTTCAACCTTGACCCCGGTGTGCATATCGACGCCCAAATCTCTCGCGGCTGACTGCAAAATCTGCATCAGGGCGCGATTGTCTACCTGGGCATCTTCTGGGTAAAAGTGCCCGCCAGTCACCTCTGGGCTAAGGCCGGTTTGATAGCTGTGCAGAGCAGCAGCGCTGAGGCTAGCTGGTGCCTGAGAAGTCGCGGTTTGAGGAGGCTTTGATCTAAGCTGAGGCGCTAAAATACCGCAGGGCCAATAGCCGCTGTCTGCCCCGGTCAAGTCCTCTAGTTTGCTCACCCAGTCAGGATATAGCGCTAAGCTGCGCTGACAGAGGTCGGCCATTGGGCCAGGGGCAATCTGCTCAGCACCGGGCGCTAGCATCCCAGCGGCGGCGTGGCCAGCGGCAGCTTTAAAGTCGCAGCTGAGAACGGTGACCTGAAGGCCCTGCTGCTGGAGTTCGAGGGCGATCGCCAGACCGATCACACCGCCCCCTACAATTAATGCGTCTGCTTGCCCCATAGCCGAACTATTCGCTGAACTGTCAGATTGAACTGTCAAATCAAAAGATCAAATCAAAAGGTCAAGTTAAACGGTGAGCTGAAAGCCTTTTACCAGAGAGCAGGAACCGCAGGTGCAGGGGTTGGCGTCGGGGTCGTCGGGTTGGGATCGTTGACAACTTCGGGCTCGGTCGGTTGGGGATTGTTAATCGTGTCGCTGCTTTGAGCGACAGGGAAGTTGTCGTTATCAGACGGACTCATAGCGATCTCTGAATCACCTACCGCTGCCCCTGGTTCGAGGCTTTGCTGCCGCTGAATGTAGGTGCCTGCTTCTTCTAATGGCAGCAGATCGACATTTAAGTCATCCGCCTGGCTGATAATCTGATCGTTAGCTGAGCGGTTAGATTCAGCCCCCGGTGAAAGACTCCCATTGGTGTCATTGGTGTTGACTGCGACAATCCGGTCTTCTGCGGCGGTCTCCGACGTTGACTGAGTGAGCCAGTTCAGAGCGCGATTGACACCAAAGATGGCCAGCAAAAAAATACTTAAAACTGCGCCGCCAAGCGTGTACTTGTTAGCCATAGACTCTATTCCTCACATTGCCTTGCTTACGTTGCCCCTGAAGGCCAGAATCGGCGCTTGGCTGACCCCGATAATGGCCAATCTCTGATCTATACGGTTCAGCGATTGGCCCCTGAAAATTGCGGTATGCAAGAAATTCCATAGTAACGCCCTCAATCGCCTTTGCGTCACCAGCTAGGGCGCTTGTGCATCGGATATCACTGTTCGGAGACTTTGCTCTGCGGTAAGCTCTGTAATCAAGCGTACCGCTAAGCGGTCAATCAGCTGAATTATGCAACTTTGGACTTGGCAAACCTGGCAAGAGAAGTCTTTTCTCACCTGTGGTTTGCTGCCTCAATCTCACGGATTTTTTACCAGACATTTTTACCCGGCGACTCCAGAAGCGCTGGTGCAGGCACTCTCTCCGGCGGCGCGAGCCTATCGGGTAAAGCAAGTGCATGGTGCCGATGTGCTCACCCCTACCGAAATTGAAGCGAGCCAGGAACCGCTACCGCTCGCCGATGGCATGATAACCGAGCAACCTAAACAAGCAGTGTGGGCTTGCTCAGCTGACTGCACCCCGGCTCTCGTGAGCGATGTAGTGACTGGTCAAGTAGCAGCAGTCCATGCGGGCTGGCGCGGCACCGCTCAAAAAATTTTGCCAGTGACGGTGGCCCGGTTTCAGGCTCAAGGGAGTCAGCTTGAAAATCTGCGGTTTGCGCTAGGCCCAGCCATTGATGGCAGCGTCTACCAGGTGGGGCGCGACGTGGCTGCTGAAGTTGTTCTCAGTATTGGGGCAGGGGTCTCCTCGGAGACTCTAATAGGCGATGCTCTGATCGAGGTGATGATGGCGATAAAAAATCCGCCGCTGCTCAGCGATCGCCAGGCCGACCGACTGCGTTTAGATGTCAGACGAGTCAATCAAATGCAGCTTGAGCAGCTAGGCATTGAACCGGAGCAGATAGCGATCGCGCCCTACTGCACCTATCAAGACCCGGCTAACTTCTTTTCCTACCGCCGCACTCACGAGAAAAAAGTGCAGTGGTCAGGCATCGTCAGCCGCTAATGACGAGCCGCTCGCCCAGCCAGTCTAGCCACCTCGAGCCTAACCTTCTAAACTTGATCGTCAGCTGGCGGCTGGCCAAAGACCGGCGTCAAAAAAGCCACCAGCGCCCCGATCAAGAAGCCCGACACATTGCGAATAACCGGCAATAGTTCAGGCGTGCGTGTCACCACCGGCCCCAGCCCAAAGGCAAAAAACAAAATTCCCCACAGCGGCGAAAACAGCAGCGCCCACTGCCAGGCGATTCCCTGTCCGGCTTTACGCGGCTGCGCGGCAAACCCACAGATCACCCCGCCTAAAACAGAGGTAATTAGCGTCAAAATCCACTGCTCACGGGGCAGTCCAGGCACCACCGCGCAACCCCCTCGGTTTAGACAGGTTTCAAGCGCGCCAATGGCCCCGAGTACTGCCCCATCTTCACCGTTGTCGCGGACAAAAAACTGATTGCCAAAGCGCGTTTGCAGCTCAATCCAAAACGTTCGCGGCAGCAGCGGAAAAAGCTGGTCTCCCACACTGAAGTTGAGCAAGTTACCTCCCCGAGGATCAGCTACCAGCATGATACTTTTATCGTCGAGTCCCCAAAAGCCCTTCACCGCCCGCCCAGGCGTTTGATCAAACTGAGTAAGCACTCGCAGTTTCCACCCGGTTTCTGCTTCAAAGGTGGGCAAATGCTCATTGAGATAGTCTTCTTGGGCTTCGTTCAAAATACGAGCCAGGTCGATCACCACAGTCGGCTCATCAGGCAATAGCTCAGGATTGTCAAAAGCCAGCGCAGGGGCAGCCGGCGACCAGGCTAGCAGCACCATACAGCACACCACAGCGCACCTGATCACCCAATTGAAAATCTGTGCAATAGCTCTTTGCTCCGCTGGATATTCTGCTCGGTGGGTAGCTTGCCCAGGCACGATCGTGAAGCGCGTTTTCATTAGTTAAAGCCGAAGGCAATGACGCCTCTGTTTACAGTTGTTTACCTAATTTTAAGATACCAGAAGCAAAGGAGAAAGCCCTGCCGACAGTCATAATCGGGTCAAACTTTTGAGCGATGGTCTAGATCGCTGACCTGCTCATTGTTTGGCGGCGTTAACGTGGGCGGCTTTTGGGTCGCAGGTTGAGGCGTAGATGGCTCAGGAGAATGAGAGCGAATTTTAATCGGGGGGCGACGGGTCGGGGGGCGACGACGGCGGCGAGGCGAGCCGGTCAGTACGCGCAGGGCGGCGGTGGCCCCAACCCAGAGGCTGCGCGTAGTGACTTGGGCTTTTTGGGCGTGGGCTCTAGCTTCTAGTAAGCTCTGATCAACCTGCTGCACGACGCTGCGGGCGCTCTGCACGCTGTCGCTGACTTCGTCAGTTAGGCCGGAAAGCTCCTTGCCGGTGAGACGCAGATCTTGAAGCGTCGCTGGCAGCTCACGATTGAGGCTGTCTAGGAGCTTTTCGGCACTTCTAGCCGCTCGGGCCAGCTCTTGCAGGGTCAAAATTGCCACGGTTAGCAGGGCTACTAGGCTGATTGCCACCAGTAGAATAGAGAGACCGAGCCAGAAGAAAGGATTGTTCACAGCGGCTGTTTGTGGGCACTGGGTAAACGCAAATGGACACTAAGCGCCCTGTCAATCTTGGGTGGGGGCCGTCGGCATCGGGTCGCTATAAGAAGCCTGCTGCTCCCACTCATGGCGGCTAGCGGCTTGTCCAGCGACCACCGCTTCTCGCAGTCGCCCTAAGGTTTGTTCCCAGTTGACCAAGGCAGTTTCTGAGAGCCGGTCGGCTTGGAAGTGAATGCTAGTGGCCAGATCTTCGGCCAGCTCGGGCAGGGCGTCGGCGGATTTTCTTAAGATGCGGCGGGTCTCTTGGCCGGTGCGTGGCGCGGCTAAAATACCGGCTACTGCGCCGATTGCCGCCCCGATGATCATGCCGCCGATAAGTACATCTGATTTGCTATCTGCCATGGCTACTGTCCTGGAATGAGGGGCTGTTTGATGATGCGCTATTTGACTTGCTGGTTGGCTCTGTGCTGGTTGACTGCGTGCTGGTTGACTGCGTGCTGGTTGACTATATTTTAGGCTGACGGTTTTGCGCTGATTTGAGCTGAGGGGGCTGATGGTCTAGCGCTGAGCGGCTCGGTAAAGCAGCAGCAAACGCAGGAACCTGACAAATCGTAAAACCTGCCGGGCCTGCCTTGATCGCAGTTGCCATCGGGCTAGTCCTAATCGAGCTTCTGCGAGCTGAACTCGCTTGAGTGCGATCGCATATCCCAATTCTCCTCTATATGCCGAGACCGACGCGCCGTGCCGCAGCCAGACAGTCAACTGGGTGAGCCGACGACAGCGCCACTGCCACAGGCGATAGGCCAGCCAGCCCATGAGCACCGCCAACAGGCAGTTAAAGCAGATAACGCTCAGCATAGAGCTTTCACTCATTTCCAGTCCACTCCACGCGCTTGACTTTAAAGTGATGACCTAGAGCAATCACTATAAGCAGATGCTCTGTTAGGGCTCCCATTCTACGGCGTAGCTCATAATCAGCGGTGCGAGTCCCAATTCTTCTGGCAATTTGGCTTGCGCTTCAAAGAAGGCAATCACCTCTTTTGCCGTTGGTCTGCCGCGTTTGCTGCCGGTCGCGCCGGTGGCAATGATACAGCCGCAGCAGCCACTGTTTTTAGCGCTGTCTTCAGCCCATTTATCTAGCGCTTGAATATCTAAGGGGTTGTCCATTTCGTATTCGTTAAAGAGGTGCAATTGCCCCTGCTCGGTCTGTAGCAGCCCGACTTGAAATATCTGGGCGCTGACCGGGTCGCTGCCTGGGTTAAAGCAAATGGCCTGGATACCCCCTTCTTGCTGCAATCGCTCAATTAGTATTTGGGCTTTGGGCCGGGTGGTTTGAATGGTGAGAACGGGCCATTCGGTATGCGAAGCAAGGGGCTGTGTCGGCGGACTGAGTAAGCGCTGATAGTAAATGCGATCGCTTTGCTTTAAAGGCGCAAGTTCTTCGTTCGTATAGCTGCTCAGCATAATTAACGAGCCCTCGGGCACGCTGTCGTCTACTAGCGCCGTCAGATCAAACTCCTCAGAGGAAGTCAAAGTTTCTTCTAAAAAAGCGGCTGAGACCTCAGGCATTGTCGATATTTTGACGCTGAGGGTATTAGGGGCAGCCGCTAGCCCAGATGACGCTAGCGAAGCGTTTGCTTTGGCTGCTCTGGCGGGGTTAGCAATTCTAAAGCGGCTGGTCGTCGGCTGTAGGGCAAAATCTTCAGCGCCCAAGTCGTGCTTTTTAAAAAAGCGGTGCAGCGCCTCCAAGACGACGATCAGGCTGGCGGCTTCTTCTTCGGCGAGCTGCGATCGCAGTCCTTCTAACGGGTGCAAGCTGCCAAACTCATACTCCACCGCGCTGCTGGCTGGGGTTTGGCCCGGCGTCGGCAGCGGAATAACATCATCGACCGGATTGAAGTTAATAAATAGACAGTTTTGCTCCAAAAAAGCCTGCTGCATTCCATCAGAGAAGTCTTCGCTGTTGAGCAGCTTGCGACGAAACTGCTGTAGCGAGCCTAGATCGCGATATAGCAGTAAGCCATATTCCATGCCTGCTAGCCCCAGCACTGATAGGTAGAGTGTCTCTATCTCCCAACAGTTGAGCTCAATGGCTAAAATTTCTTGCTCGCTCAGGTAGTCCCAGGGGGCATCTTGCCAGAGCAGGTCGGCTTTTTCTAGCAGCACGGCCTCAAATGCCTCGGGCAGCTGCGTCCTTGGTCTATCTGGAGTCTGTAGCTTTTGAAAGACTTCGTCAATCACCGGCAGCGCTGGTGTATGCTCCACCGGGATATCTAAGATCTTGGAGCGCTCCTCGCAAGAAAAACTGAATTTCGCGATCGCACACCACGACCTTGCGGGGCCGGGCCGGTTCAACGCCTCCTTGCGGTGATTCAATTGCTTGCAGCAGGGCTCTGACAATGGCCTCGTGGCCGGTTTCTCTGGGCACCACACTCAGCCCCCGCACTACGCCTTGCAGACTGTCCACCCAGACAATGCAGTCGCCTTGAGCTGCCTCCAAGCTGTCTGTCAGCGCATAGCCAGCGTTTGCTAGCGGGCGGCGATCGCACTCCCAAACGCTAGTTAGCCGGGGCAGCTGACTCAGGCGGCGGCAGGTGAATGGGCTCAGTTGATGCATTAAAAAATTAGAACGCTAAAAATTAACCAGCGGGCAGGCGACCTCAGCAGGCCAGGGCTCAAAGGCTATAGATGATTCGAAACCTGCCTAATCAGCCTATCGAGTAATACCGGGCGCTTTAGACCTCAGTTTTGAGCGGATAGTTCTCCAGGCTCTAATTCTACCTAGTTAGCGGTACCTGACTAGCCCCTCGCTAACTTTGCCTCCTTCATCCGGCTGGCTGTTAACTGTAGATCGATGTGCAAAATTAATCCCTGGAATCAATTCCTGGAATCGATCCACCAGGTCGATCCGCGTTGATGCACCAGGTTGATGCACCAGGTCGATGCGTTAAACTGTGGGTACCCAATCAACCTACCTTAACCCTTATGATTCAAGCCACGTCCTCTTCTCCCGCTGCCAATGAAACGGCTGCTATCCCAACGACTGCTAGCGCTAGCCAGGGCATTCTTATGTCAGCGGCGGCGCTCGCCCATGTCAAAGCGCTGCGCGACAAGCAGGGCAGCGATCTGTGCCTGCGTGTTGGCGTGCGTCAGGGCGGCTGCTCAGGCATGTCCTACATGATGGATTTTGAAGATATCAGTAACGTCGGTGAGCACGATGAAGTGTACGATTACGACGGCTTTAAAGTGGTTTGCGATCGCAAGAGCCTACTCTATTTATACGGTCTCATGCTCGACTACAGCGACGCGCTGATTGGCGGCGGCTTTCAGTTTACTAATCCTAACGCCAGCCAAACCTGCGGCTGCGGCAAGTCGTTCGGCACCTGATCCAATTCACCCCATTTCCTCACTCAACATTTAATAACGACCGGTTTACCTAGCCCCTATGCAAACTCTAGAAACTCGATTTGAAGAAGGCATCGCCCGCTACAAAGCTGGTGATTCAGCGGAATCGCTGCTGCCTACCTTCAAAGACATCTGCCAGCAAGCCCCCAAAAACAGCGCTGCTCAGACCTGCCTGTCTTGGCTCTATCTGCTGGCAGACAAGCCCAATGCTGCCTACAAAACAGCCCAGCGGGCCGTTAAGCTTGCGCCCACAGACCCTCAGGCCCGAGTTAATCTGTCGATTGCCATGCTAGAGACCGGTAAAAGCGGCGTGCGCGCTCAGGTAGAGCAAGTTAGCCAAGTTTTGTACGCGGTAGATGAACTCAAAGCTGAAATTGCAGAAAATCTTGAAGAAGGATTACGAAGAAAGCCAGATTGGAAAAGTCTGAAACGCATTCAAACATGGCTCTTTGAAAGCTGATAACCATTGGTAAATAAGGCATCAGCTCCAACATTAGATCGCTCAGACTAAGGCTTTGACTTAGTCTAACTTAATGAACTAATGCAACAGATCTGAGACGCAGGCGACGGAAATTGGTGCTATTACCGATCTCCGTCGCCTTTATTAATGTCTTCTATAGTGGGGGTTTTAGTCACTTTAGTGCCCTATTTTTCTCTTTCAAGAGAGTAGCCAATCAGCTGAAACAATAACTTAATGAGCGATCCCCGTTGTGACTGATAAGCTTGTGTAAAGAGTTCAAGAAGCCTTACCCAATCATTGGGCTTCTCAACTCAGTATCTATCCACTACTTAATATTCACTTTGGGAGTCACTCATTATGAACCGTCAATCTGTTGGGATCAAGCCAGAAACACGAAATCACAAAGGTTTCTTTATCAAAAATGCGGCCTATACTTTTGTTGAAATTGATAAGTCTGGCTGGGCTTTGATCTGCGTCGATGATGCAGTTTGCCATTATGTTGACCCTGATAATCTACTGGGTGCAGAAGTCCATTTGACTGAAGCTGTATAGGACTGCCCCCGGAAAAAGGGTTTGTAATTTAATGGTTATGACAATAAAGTGGCTGCTTCTCCGACGAAGCAGCCATCTTTTATAGAGGGGCTAACAAAGCGGCTAAACTTATGCCCATACGGTGACCAACCTGGCTTACGATCAGCGTTCAGTCTTAAGCTCTAAGCATTTAGTCTTAAGCTCAAGCATTCAGTCTTAAGTTCTAAGTATTCAGTCTTAGGTCTTAAGTCTTAGGTTTCAAGTCAGAGCCTTTTTCTTCCAAAAGATTTCGTTTTTTACTATGAAAGATCGCCTGATTAATGGATTAAACACAGCGCTGATGTTTAATCTATTTTTTGTTTTATTTTGCTTTGTCTGGTTTGCTATTGCGTTACTCGGACGCTCTACCCGCGTTGATTTAGGCTTTGACCTGTGGTACAGCCTGTGGAATCCTTTGATCATGCCAGCGATTGGTGTTTTGATGGCCGGGGCTATTGTGAGCGGGGTCTCTAGCTGGGTGGGTAAAAAGTTTTTGAAAGATTCTTAGCGCGTCTAGCCGCTTCTGAGCCCGCTATTGCCAACTGCCTCGGGTGCGCTCGTACCACTTCACCAGTACTCGCGCTAGTCGTTTGGGATCGTGCCGTACGGTGTGATTGCTCTCACTCATGACGTTGGCGATGACAATCCGGCGACCGGAGTCGATGACAGCTTTGCGGTCGAGTGTGACTGGGGTTGAGCCTTCTTTGCGGTAGCGCCTGATTGCTTCTTCAGACGGCATTTTTTTCTGCACTAAAACCGCATTGAATAAAGACCTGCCGCAGGCGCGATCAATTGCCTGAATGTGGTCAGAGACCTGATAGTCTTGAGTTTCACCAGGCTCAGTCATAATATTGCAGATGTAGACGCAGGGAATGCGGCGGGCGGCGATCGCCTCTACTAGCTCTGGCACCAGCAGGTTAGGAATGATGCTGGTGTATAAACTGCCAGGGCCAATCACAATGTAGTCTGCGCCATTGATGGCTTCTATTGCCTGGGGCAGGGCTGGCGGTGCGGCGGGCAGACAGCCGATCTCAGTGATGCTGCCTTTGGCCTTGGTAATGTTTGATTCGCCTTCAATTCGGCGACCGTCGCTGAGGGTGGCCCACAGGCTGACATCGCTCAGTGTCGCGGGCAGCACCCGCCCTCGAATAGCCAGTACTTGAGAGCTAGCGGCGATCGCCTGCTCCCAGTCGCCCGTAATTTCATTCATTGCCGATAAAAACAGGTTGCCAAAGCTGTGGCCGCTGAGCCCGCTACCCCCCTCAAACCGGTATTGAAAAAGCTCGGTTAGCAATTTTTCTTCATCAGCTAGGGCTGTCAGACAGTTGCGAATATCGCCCGGCGGAATGCCGCCCATCTCTCGCCGCAGTCGCCCGGATGAACCCCCATCGTCAGCCACCGTCACGATCGCCGTGATATTGGCGCTATAGTGCTTGAGGCCGCGCAGCAGCGTAGACAGCCCAGTGCCACCGCCAATCACGACAATTCTGGGCCCCCGATGCAGGCGGCGATGGTTGGCAATGGCATCCCACAGATTGTCTTCGCCATTGGCAGGCAGCAGCACTTCGGTAATCAGTCCTAGCGTGCGGGTCTGCCCCCAAACAATCAGCAGTAGGCCGCCCAGTACTGCCAGCGAACCGCTGACGTAGTTAGGGACTAGCTGAGTGATCCAGTTGAGCAAATTGCCGACAAACCGCACTGTATAGAAGACGGGCGTCAGCTTCAGCCAGACCATGGTGCCAATGCCGACCGCAAAAATGCCGACTGCACTCAAAAACATCCAGCGTTTGACAAACAGGCCGGGCCTTAGCCATCTCATCCAGCGTTTGGGTCTGGCGTATAACTTTTTGTAGTTTGGGCGCATGATGATAGCTAGCAGTGAGACCAGGCCGAAGAACGCAGGATCCTCCAGGCTCTGATGCAGGCGGGATCATGCCTTAGGGTTATACAGCAAAAAGGGTTAACGGTCGTCAGAAGTTACGGCGGGCAGTCGGCCTTTCGCTGGATTTTTATCTCTCAGGCCTTCATGGCGTTCAGATAGGATATAGATTAGGTGTTAGCCGACCTGGGTTCAATCGTTAGGTTCTCATGTTCTCATCTCACGCTTCCCCATCTGAGCCCCCTCGCAACAAAGTGCCCCTCGTCGAGCTTCGGGGGATTTCTAAGCAATTTGGCAATACGCGCGTGTTAGATCGGATTGATTTTGCCTTGAATGCGGGTGAGGCGATCGCGATTATTGGGCCTTCAGGCACCGGCAAATCGACCATCTTGCGGATTATTGCGGGGCTACTAGCTGCCGACGAGGGAGAAATTTGGGTGGGCGGGCAAAAGCGCCTGGGCCTAATCGAAGACTCGCCCGATCCCTTAGGAATTGGTATGGTCTTTCAGCAGGCTGCTCTCTTTGACTCGCTAACGGTCGCCGAGAACGTCGGATTTTTACTCTATCAGCACTCTCACCTCTCTCGCCGCGAGATTAAGCAGCTGGTCGCCGAAGCGCTAGCCATGGTCGGGCTGCCGGACGTTTCTGATAGCTATCCGGCTGAGCTATCGGGCGGTATGCGCAAACGGGTGAGCTTTGCCCGAGCGGTGATGTCTAATCCGCATAACCCGACCGACCGACCTAGCTTGCTACTGTACGATGAGCCAACAGCCGGATTAGACCCCATTGCCTCAACGGTGATCGAAGACCTGATTCGAGAAATTCACAGTGGGCAAGCCTGTAGCTCTTATCTGATCGTGACCCACCAGGAGAGTACCATCCGCCGTACAGCAGACTGGGTGGTCTTTCTCCACGCGGGGCGGGTGCAGTGGATTGGCCGCGTCAGTGAAATTGACTCCACTGACAATCCGTTTGTGCGTCAGTTTTTCAGCGCTCAAGTTCAAGGCCCCATTCATGTGGCAGGATAAAAAACCAGGTCAGGAAGCGCATCGGTCAACCGGGCCAATCAAACTTTAGGAAACTCATGCGGGCACGAACAATTCGAGAAGGTTCTGTGGGGCTGCTGATCTTATTAGGGATCGGCTTGTTTGGCGGTTTGGTGCTTTGGCTGCGAGGCTTTAACCCCACCAATCGTCCGTACCGGCTGCTGGCTGAGTTTGACAATGCGACTGGCGTTCAGCTCGGGACGGCAGTGCTCTATCGCGGGGTACCTGTGGGCCGAGTAGCTTCAATTACGCCGCTTTCTAATGGGGTAGAAGTGGGTCTCGAAATCACCCAAAAAAATCTGCGAATGCCCAATGATGTTCGGGTCGAAACGGTAGAGTCAGGGCTAATTGGCGAGATGTCGATTGAGATTACGCCGCTCGCCCGGCTAGCGACTAGCGCGGCTGAGATTAGTCCGATCGGCAAGGACTGTAACAGTGAGGTGATTCTCTGTGCAGGCGATCGCCTGATGGGCATCACCGGGCCTAGCTACGAAGAGCTGCTGCGATCGGCAAACGAGGTAGCCGACTTACTGGCCGACCCCGAGCTGATTGCCCAGCTCAAAGCCACCTTAGAAAACATCTCGCAGACGACCAGCAGTGCGGGTGAACTGGCCAAAGCCGCGACTACGCTAACTCAGCAGGCCCAAGCTGAAATTGGCCCCCTTTCCGAATCAGCTCAGGCGGCGATTAATTCAGCGACGCGCACCGCCAGTCAGTTTGAAGGCACCGCGCAGCAGTTTTCGCTGACGGCGACAGACATTAACAGCTTGATCGGAGAAAATCGCGGCACGCTAGTAGACACGCTAGGCAACGTGCAAGCCGCTAGCGCGCAGCTACGAACTGCCGCCGATACGCTTGGGCCGACCTTTCAAAACGGAGAGCTAGTTAGCAATTTAGAGGTGTTAGTCAGCAACGCTTCGGCAGCAGCGACCGATTTGCAGGCGGTCACCGCTTCGCTTAATACGCCGGCTAATCTAGTATTGCTTCAGCAGACATTAGAATCTGCCCGAGATGCCCTAGCCAGCGCTCAAAAGGTTATGGCTGATGTCGATGAAATTACTGGCGATCCGGCAGTCCGTGAGCAGCTGCGCAATTTGATCAATGGCTTAGGCGATCTGGTTTCATCTACGCAGTCTCTAGAGCAGCAGTCTGAAGTTGCCCGGATGCTGGCCCCCTATGGTCGAACGGCTGATCAAACGGTGGTAAACCGCGAACCACCTCGCTCTGTCAGCTCGGGGCCGGTCGCTGAAGCCCGTACAAATTCTGGTCAGCCTGCCGATCAATTAGTGCTGGTCTTTGATGGAGAACGCTATATTCTCAAGCAGCAAGTCGCTGAGGGCGTGCGTCCGGGAGGCAATAGTCGCCGAAATAAGGGAGCTGCCCGAAACTGACAACCTGTTACCTTTGCCTGCTCTAGCGCTGTTTGCTTTTAGCCATCGGCCTCAGCCATGCGCATATCCCAAGGGACGATAGAGAAGAAAAATAGGGTCAGCCCCATGACTAGGCCGCTGGTCAAAAACTGTGAGCCTGGCTGTCGGCAAAGCCAAACCATCGCCAGGCTATGAATCAGACTAGCAGCGCTAAAGCAGCGCGATCGCATTCCCCAAGCCATCGCCCCATAACCCACCGCGCACAGCCCCACCCACAGCAAACACAGATTCGCTAAGATCGTCCCAATACCGCCAAAAATACCGCCAGCGGTGACGATCATGCCAGCCATCATTAGCACTGCCCAAAGACAAACAACCCATCGCAGCTTGGCTTCGCAAGCAATCAGCCAGGTGAGCCCAGCGGTGCCCGCAATGCCCGCGCCAGTCAAGGCCGCGTCAATGACGGCTTGCGTTGTCCAGCTCAGCTGTGAAAATTCGCCCAGGGCGAAAACCGTCAGGGCGATCGCCCCCCACCACACAAAAGCCTGGTCAAGCTCGCTCAGATGAAAATAGTGGCGCAACTGAGCGAACCGTCGCCTCTGAAAGCTAGCTCTCAAAAGTCCGTTGAGGTTTTGTAGGCTGAGGGCTTTGGTGTCAGATGACAGGGCGGGGGTAGTTAGGTCAAAAGAAGTCATACTGGCCGCTGTTGCATATTTACTGCGCTGACCCAATTGATTAAGAATGCTTAACAGTTGGGTAGTTGTAGAATTGTAACAGAATATTAAAAGAGTGTTATTTTCTAGCAGATCTGGGAGGTCACATGCTCTCTAGTAGTGACCTCATAGTGACCTCATAGTGACCTCATAGTGACCTCATAGTGACTTCTGTCAATATTCCGCTCGCCACTCTCCTGGTGCAGGCGCGTTACCATAGCTCTTGGCCCCCGTTTAACTTAAGATGACGCCCCTTGATATTCCTCTCCCCTCGTCTGCAAATGCGGCTGGGGGCGATCGCTCAGTCAATATGCCAGACCAGCGGCCAGACCCGCAGCCAGACCCGCAGCCAAACCCGCATTCAGAGATAGATTCAGCAGCGCCAAGCTGGCCCGCGCTCGATGCCCATCAGCTGCGAAAGCGCTATGGCCGAGGAAAGCGGCAGTTTGAAGCAGTGCGCGGCGTTTCGCTGACAATTTTGCCGGGGCAAGTGCTGGCTTTTTTAGGGCCAAATGGCGCGGGCAAGACAACCACGATCAAAATGATTGCTGGCCTGATTTGCCCAGATGCGGGCTGGGTGAGGATTGCGGGCTGCGATCCGCACCGGCAGCCGCAGGCGCTGCGCGGCGTAGGCGCTGTATTAGAAGGCAATCGCAACCTTTACTGGCGGCTGACTCCTTTAGAAAATTTGGAGTACTTTGGCGTGCTGCGGCAGGTGCCTCGGCGGGTGGCTAGCGATCGCGGTCAGGCGCTGCTAAAAGAGTTTGGCCTATGGGATAAGCGGCAAGTGCCGGTGCAAAAGCTCTCTAGAGGAATGCAGCAAAAGATTGCGATCGCCGTTGCTCTGATTCACCAACCCAAACTGCTGCTGCTTGACGAACCCACACTAGGGCTAGACGTAGAAGCCGGAGAGACGGTGAAGGGTTTAGTGCGACAGGTAGCCGCCTCTGGCTGCGCGGTTTTGCTGACGACCCATCAGCTCAATGTGGCCGAAGAACTCTCTGATCGGGTGGCGGTGATTCGTCAGGGTGAGATTGTCGCCGAGCAGCCAACCCAGGACTTGATCCGGCAGTTTTCTAAAGCGACGACCTACCAGATCGAATTTGAAGGGGCGCTAGCTGGAGGTCAGAAGGATGCCATTGTTCGGTTGGGGGCGACGGTGAGCGATCGCTACATTCACTATCACCCCAGCAGCCAGCTCTCAGAGACCGGGTCGCCCTCGGCCACGCTCTATCAGATTTTGAGCCTTCTAGACCCTTTGCCACTGGTCGAAGTGCGCCAAGATCGGGCTGATTTGACTGACGTATTTCTACAGCTCGTGCGCAATGATTGATTTACTAATTGGCGAATTCAAGCGCACTTGGGTGCAGACGCTGCGCTATCCCACCGAGGTAGTCGGCGGCATTGTCATTTTGACGACGGTGTTTTACGGCATTTTTCTGAGCACTCAATACATAGCTGGGCCAGCCAGCACCTTTGGCGACCGGCTCGATGCGGTCGTTGTGGGCTACGTGATCTGGACGCTGGTGCTCTACATCGTCAATGACATTGCCAATAATCTTCAGCAAGAGGCGCAAACCGGCACGCTAGAGCAGGTCTTTCTCTCCCCGTTTGGCGCTCCGAAAGTGTTTTTGGCAAGGGCGATCGCCAGTCTGACGCTGCGACTGTTGCTGATCTTGATCGTGCTGGCCATCATCATCGCCATCACGGGCAGTCAGCTTGCTTTTCCGGCGCTGCTGCTGCTGCCGCTATCGACTTTGCTCTTAAGCGCTTACGGACTGGCCTTCTTCATCGGTTCATTCGCCCTAGTCTTTAAAAAAGTGCAGCAGCTTCTAGGTCTATTTCAATTTGTGCTGTTATTTTTGCTCGCTGCCCCCACAGAAGACTGGAGCGGCCCAGCCCGGTGGGTAGCTCACCTACTGCCGATTTTGCCGAGTACCGGTTTACTGCGTGACCTAATGGCCAGAGAGCAGCCGCTAGACTGGGGAATATGGGCGATCGCTTTAGCCAACGGCATCGTCTATTTTACGCTAGGTACGCTAGTCTTTCGCTGGGCCGAAAAGCAGGCAAAGCGACAAGGCACCTTAGGCGGTTATTAGTGCAGCGTCAATCCCAAAATAGGGAGCAAGAGAACGGCAGCCGGGCGCAGCCGAAGCTACCGGTTGTTCCATTCATCAGCGGCATCGCTCACAGCTTGGTCAACGGTTTTGTCACCTAGCATGGCAGCTTGCAAATTATCGTAGACAATCTTTTGCAGCTCTTTAACGTCTTCCATCGCTGGAATGAGGACAGCGGCATCGTCTAGCTGGCTAGCGCTGACAGCGCGGGCAACTTCTACAGGCGATGCCGCTGGCGGCACCTCGGTAAAGTAGCTGTCTTCCATTGCCCCTACCGTCGAAGGCAGCACGTTAGCAGCTTTGGCAAAAGCAAGCTGGTTGGCGTCATTCGTCACGTAGGTGGCAAACTTCAGAGCCGCCTCTTCCACATCTGTTGACTGAGGAATTACCAGATCCATCGCAGCGACGTTCGTTTTGCCGGTGCTGCCGCTGATTTGCGGCGCGCTCTTAGTGACAGCGGCAATATCTGGAGCGTTGGTGGCGATGGTATCAAGAAACTCTGCGCCCGACGCTAATATTGCCGTCTCCCCCGACTGATAGAGCTGAATCGCCTGCTGGTGGCCCTGCGTCAGCACTTCTTGAGGCAGTAACCCTCGCTGATAAAGATCCGTCCAATACTGAAATACCTGCTTGCCCGCTGGCGTATCAAACGCAGCGTTGCCTTCGCTATCTACTAGCGGCACACCCATCTGAATAAAAGACTGTAAAACATCAGCCGCATCTTCTGGTACGAAGCTGATAAAAAAGGCGTATTTCCCCGTTTTTTCTTTGATTTGCTTGGCTACTACCGCCAGTTCTTCAAAGGTAGCGGGCGGTTCGGCGATGCCTGCTGCCTGAAAAATGTCTGTGTTATACAGCGTCACCCTAGCAGTGAGATACCAAGGAAAGCCGAAGCTATCGCCATTGAGCTGAGTGGCCTGCCAAATTTTCGGCAGGTAAACAGCTTGATCTGCTTCTGAGATCTTGTCATCTAACGTCAGCCAAGCACCTTTGGCTGCCAGCTGAGAGGCAAAGTTGGGGTTGAGATTGACCACATCTGGCGCGTTGTCAGCCGAGACTGCCGCCAAAATTTTGGTCTCCATATCTGCCCAGGGCACATCGACCCACTTCACTGTGATGTCCGGGTTTTCTGCCTCAAAATCCGCAATCAGCTGGTTGAAATAGTTATCAAACTTAGGCGAAAGCTGCATCGTCCAAAATTCGACTTCAGCTGCGCCTGTGGTGTCGCCCGCAGCCTCGTCAGAGGGGGCACGGCCACAGCTGATCAGCCAGCTTGAGAGCAGCCCCACTAAAACTAGGGCCAAAAACCGTTTCCAATGGCGAATCAAAGACATGGCAAAAGCAAAAATAAATAGACGAATGCTGACAGCGCAATCTGCTGTTTTGTGACTCTACAGCACAGGCCGTCGGTTTGGGCGAGCGAGGTAGACAGATTTTTGCCGCTCTGAAAGCGTGAGCTTTTAGCGTGAGGCTGCTTATCAAGGCTGCTTATCAAGGCTGCTTATCAAGGCTGTTTGTTATGTGGAGACGGTGGGCAAACTGCACTGTCAGCATATTTTTAGCCGCGTACCTCATCATTCTCTCTCTAGCTTCATCAACTCTAAAGCTTCATCAACTCTAAACTCATCGACTAAGAACCGTTATTCAACGTTTGTACGTCTGCAAGACAGCACAATAAAAAATATATTGCAAGCGTAATAGTACTTAACTTTTGATTGCCTGACTGTAATTTTATTTTGAAATTTGGGCAATCTAGGGGCGAAATTCGGATCTATCATCACTCACCGGGCAAGCGTAGTCGTGAACAGACTCAAGTCTTTACTTTCTAAAAAATCGTCAGGGGTTGGCATTGAGCTAACGTCGGAGCGCATTAATATTGCTCGCCTGAAAAAACAGGGGCAAAAGCTCAAGCTGCAAACTTTGGTAACGGCTGAAATTCCTGAGGGCGTTTTTGAGGAAGGGCAGATTATCGATAGCAGCACAATGGCTGAGATTATTCAATCGACGCTGGCTGAGCACAAAATCAAGGTCAATCGGGCGGCGACTGCTGTGCCGGGTCGGGCGGTGGCCCGCGTGATTCCGGTGCCAGCAGAGCTAGACGATAACGAGCTGCGGGAGATGGTGCTCAATCAGGAAGCCAGCCTGTACCTGCCGTTTCCGCGTGACGAGGCGGATGTGGACTACCAAAAGCTGGGGTTCTTTGTCGATGAAGACGGCATTGAAAAGGTGCAGGTGCTGCTGGTGGCCGTCAAAAAGGAGATTACCGATAGCTACGCTGAGACGTTTGCTCAAGCGGGCATCAGTCTGAGCGTGCTGGAGACTAGCAGCTTTGCGCTAATTCGCACCATTCGCGAGCAGCTGCGGCAGTTTACCTCGCAAGAGGCGGTAGCGATTGTCGATATTCAGTGTGAGAGCACCGAAATTTCGATTGTGGTTGATGGCATTCCGCACTTTTCGCGCACGGTGCCGCTGGGCACTAGCCAAATTCAGAGTGCTTTGAGCCGGGCGATGAATCTACCGCCTTCTCGCAGTGCCGATTTGCTAGAGGGGATGTCTGTTCCGTCGGGGCCGTTGGATGGCAGTGCTAAATCGGGGATAAATCCGGGGGCGGCGGCAATGCTGCGGGTAGTAGGTGAACTCTCGGATGAGCTGCGGCGGTCTATTGATTTTTATCTCAATCAGGGCGAGGACATGGAGGTAGCGCAGCTATTGCTGGCTGGGCCGGGCAGCATGATTGGCAACCTGGATGAGTTTTTCGCTCAGCGCTTGGGGCTAGCGGCTACGGTGATTGACCCTTTGGCGTCGCTGGCAATTGAGCTAGAGGAAGAGATGTCACCTGCGCAGCGGTCAGGACTAGCCACGGTACTCGGTTTGGGCCTGAGAGAAATTTAGAGGAGGTTGCCATGTACGGGATTGACATTAACTTTTTAAACGATCGCGCTGATCGCCCAGTCGATTCATTTGTGGCCGCCAAACGGCCAGCGGTGAATACGGCAGGGAAAATGCCTTTGCTGATTGGTTTGGCTTGTGCGATCGCTGCTATTGCCGGGGTGGGCGGCTACTGGGTGATTTTGCAAAGCCAGCAAAAAAGCCTGATGGCTCAGCAAACTCAGCTCGATGCCCAGCTCAGTGAACTCCAGCAAAAACTAGCTCAAGTAGACACCGTGCGGCAGCAGACCGACGCAGTTGAGACCGAAATTCAGGCACTAGCCGGGGTCTTTGAGCGCATTCGGCCTTGGTCTGCCATCGTCCGCGACGTGCAGGGTCGGATTCCTAGCCGCGCCCAAATTTCTAGCCTGACCCAGACGGTAGCGGCTGAAGCGACCGGAGACGCCGCCAGTCAAACAGCTGGAGACACTACTGGAGTAGCGGCTAGCGGCAGTGAGTCGGCTGCTGGTGGCATTGAGATTGTGGGTAACGCCTGTTCATTTAACGATGTCAATGACTTTTTACTGACGCTGCAAAATTCACCTTTCTTAGAGGCCAGCTCCGTAAAAATTACCGATGCTATGCTCGGCGATCCTGTGCCGGGCCGCTGCCCCGGCCAGGCTGACAATGGCAAGCCGCTGGCGCTAGTGAGCTACACGCTAACTGGCGACATTAAGAGCATCCCGGCTACGGTGCTGCTCGATGAATTAAACCGCCAGCAAGAATCGACCGGACTGGCTGCGCGGATTCGTGCCCTTCAATCAACAGGAGCAATTGAGTAATGACTGCCGTTGGAGATTTTGTTCCCCCTAATGACGCTGATCTGATTGATGAACCGATCAACCCGGTGGTGTTTGGAATTGAGCTGTCGCCTCAAATTCTGGGCGTTCTGATTGCGCTATTGGGCCTAGGCGGTGCGATCTACCTGTTTGTCAAAGTGGTGCAGCCGGTCGCCGCCACCAACGCTACGCTGCGCGCCGATATTGCCACAAAAGAAGGTCAGCTAGTTTCTCAGGCCCAAGAGCTAGAAAATATTGCGCAAATTGAGGCGGCGCTCGCCGCCGCGATGGAGCGCCGCCGCCAGGTCTATTCGCTGTTTGCCAGTAAAGAGACGATGGACACGCTGCTACTAGACATTAACCAGCGGATTGAAAGCAGCAATGCCGCCCTGAACGGGGTGCGAAATCAGGTGCGATCGCGCGGCATCCCGGCCCTGTTAGTCGAAGCCAAACTAGAAACCTTTAAACCGGGCGAGCAAGCCGTGGTTACAGACGGCTCTCTCGGTGAAGCTGTCAACGGCAAGCTCAAACGAGAAACTTACTCTGTCAGCTTCTCGGGTGACTATGCTCAGACCCAGTCGATCTTGCGTAATTTGGAGCGTTTGGAGCCGCTGCTGCTCATCCGTGACTTTAAAGTTGCTAGCGGCGAGCCGGTCGCCGAAACGGTAATCGGCGGCGGCGGGCAGGTCGTGGTGCAGCCTAAAGTGCCGCTGACGACCTCTTTTGAAGTTGATGCGCTGCTGCCGACTGCCGACGCCGATGTGCCGCCAGAGATTGCGCCACCTGAGCCAGTTGATCCGGTTGATCCGGCTGCGACGGGTGAACCTGCTCCCCCCCCGGAAGGCGGCTAGAAGCCTAAATTTCGTTCTACTCGCCTGCTCTACATTTTTAATCCGCTACCGATCCACCGCTAATGACCCAAGGAGTGACCTGTGAAACGCCGTCTTAATTTTAAAAGTCTAATGGCTGGGAGTGCTGTTGCTATACTGGCTGGCCCTTTGGCCGCTGCGCCTGCGAGTGCAGCAACGACCATTGAGGGCATTAGCCTGCGTAAGACTCGGGCTGGCCTGGCGCTCACGTTAGAGACGACTGGGGACACGCCTCAGGTGATCACAGCTCGCTCTGGTAAAGTCTTGCAGGCTGATGTGGCCCACGCCCAGCTACAGCTGCCCCAGGGCAAAAGCTTTACGCAAAAAAATCCGGTTCCTGGGATTGAATCGGTAGAGTTAGTGGCGATTTCTCCCAACCATGTGCGCCTTACCGTTAACGGCCTAGACCAAGCGCCCATCAGCGACATCAAAAAAACGGGCGATGAACGTGTCTTAATCAATCTAGATGCGCGTCTGGGCGCAAAGGCCGTACCTTCTGAGCTACCTGAGACGATTCGCCTAAGGCCAGACGCCGCTGCTGGCGACACGGTTACCTTAGCCCCCACAAGACTGGCCCAAGCCGAGCAGAGTGAAGAAATTCCAGACATCTTGGTTCCTAGCCCAGGCGTGGTAATTGATGGTGTGCCTGTCACTGCCCCCACGCTAAATGCCCCGCCTTTTCTGCCAAGAGCGATCGCGCCGCCAGTCGGCGATATCTCTGTTTCTGATATCGACTCCACTCTAGATACCGTTGATCTAGGTACGGCTGAGCGAGTTCCTCGGCTAGTTTTGCGAGATGCGTCCGCTCGTGAAGTTTTATCTCTGTTGGCGCGAGCGGCGGGCCTGAACCTGGCCTTTACCAATGCTGACGAGGAGGGAGCCACTGGCGAAGATGTCAAAGTCTCTATCGATATTGAGAACGAGCCGGTACAAAACGTTTTTAACTACGTGCTACAGATTTCTGGGTTAGAGGCTAACCGGGTAGGGCGGACGATCTTCGTCGGCCCGCGCCTGCCTAACAGCGCTCGCAACGTGTTAGTTCGCAGTGTGCGGCTCAATCAGGTAGATGTGGCTAGCGCCCTCAACTTTTTGGTGGCAATGGGCGCTGAGACGGCAGTTTCGAGAGAGCGTCTGGTTACCAGCGTCAATGCGGTGGCCGTTGGTGACGGTACCGACGTGAGCGAATCTCAAACCACGACCGAATCACGACTAGAAAACCAGCGAGCTGATTTTGAAGATTCTAATCCACTGCTGAGAGGACTCCAAGTAATCGGTGATGAGCGCACGAACGCGCTGACGCTAATTGGCACGCCTCGTCAGATTGAGATTGCCACCTCCCAACTCATTCAGCTCGATTCACGGCGGCGTCAGGTCGCTGTCAATCTACGGGTGATTGATGTCAACCTGAACGCCATTGACGCTTTTGGCACTAGCTTCTCCTATGGCGCAGGAGATACCAGTCTGATTCAAACAGGCGGGCTAGGTTTAATTAACTTTGGCGGTAGCAATCCAGCTTCGACTAATCAGCAAACTTCTCAGGTTGGCCAAGGTCTAGCAACTATCTTTGGTTCTGCCCCGCTCAATATTGCATCTCAATTTTTAGCACAGTTGCAGGCAGTTATTACCAATGGTCAAGCTAAAATTGTCACTGACCCAACGCTAGTCGTTCAAGAAGGTCAAACAGCCGCTGTACAACTCACTCAAGAGGTTGTAACCAATATTGAAATTGAGCGAGAGACTACCGAAACCGGCGTTTTGACGACAACGACCTTTGAGAAAGAAGATGCTGGCCTAAACCTACAGGTGCAGATTGCTCGCATTGACGACAACGGTTTTGTTAACCTGTCGGTCGCACCTAGTATCTCAGCACCCACTGACACATTCCAAGTTAACGATGTCGGAACGGCCATACTCTTGGCCAAGCGCCAACTCACTTCTGGCCAAATTCGAGTCAGAGACGGACAAACGCTTGTGCTTTCTGGCATTATTCAGGAGTCTGATCGGGTGACAACTTCTAAAGTGCCTATTCTGGGCGATATTCCCTTGCTGGGCGCACTGTTTAGAAGTACCAATCGCAACAATGAACGGCGGGAGCTGATTGTTTTGCTCACACCGCAGATTATTGATGACTCTGATGCGAGCGTTTATGGCTACAGCTATACACCCGGTGAAGATGTACAAGAGCTACTAGAGGAGCGACAAAATCGGTAGAAGTGAAGATTGGGTTGGCTGTTGATAGCGATTCCTATGGGAAATATTCTTTTAACTAGCCAGGTTTCTGAGCGATTCAAAGCGCTTGCCCTATCAGATTGAATGCGATAGAGCAACAGATTTCTTTTAAAGAAGATATTGCTTTTACATTGGGAAGCTTCTTCAATATAAAAGAACTCTACACGGTCTAGCGTATCGATTTGCCCGCAGCCTAACAGTGAGTGAATTAAAAAGACGCCCGTTGGATTTGCTGATATCTAACGGGCGTCGGTAATAAAGGTTAAAGCTGGGACAAACGCAGTATCCGTGTCTCGCTTAATTTACCGTTAAGAGGACAATCGACACAGCGCAGCTTGATGTTCTGCATGAAAACATACTGATGTCGTACGAAATCTGGCCAGCTCTCGTTATTGTGAAATGCACTAATCCGGTTCTATTGTTAGCCGTTACATCGCTACCAATGTCATGGACAATCAGATCGACATCTCTCGTATCGTTGTCGCCACCGGTCAACAATACATACTCTCCGGGTGTTACATAAATGCTGAGACGCTCTCTTTCGCCAGAGCTGAGAGTGCCGTCCCATCTGGGAACATTGTCTAGGTTGTAGATCTCAAAGTTTTCGTTAGCGAGTCTATCTCCCATATTTCTGTAAGCTTCAGAACTATAAGAACGCTGCGCTAATAAAGTGTTCTCTTCAATTGGTGCATCAGCACTAAAGCCCTCTGTAGCATCTGTAGCGAGAGCATTCAATGGTGAAAGCATCATCAGTCCTGCAAAAGAGAATCCAGCGAGTCGATGGAACTGGTTAAGGAGTGACATGATTAACAGCCTAAAATGTTATAGAAAATAAACCGATAAGCAACCTGATTAATCCTTAACTAAACATAAAAACCATGCGGACAGTATGCTGGATAGTGCAAAGTTTTCCTCAGTATTGTGAGGTGCGAATAAATAAGCTGGCGTTCTATTCTTCTAAAGATGCCGCGCCAATCTTGCTTCAATGCCTGAGCTGAGTGACTTTTTGCTTAGCGAAGCAGCTGCCGAGCACCCATGACTATATCTATCGACTCTAAGGCTAAAGATCGGGTAAATCAGGGAGTACCATTTTTAGTGCAGATAGGGGTTGCTGCTGGTAGAAAATTAGCGATGAGAAGCTATTTTTGTCTGCCGCGCTGATGGCGCTCAAAGGAATGATGGTACTCTTCCACTGCTTGGCAAGCGTGGTGAGCGCGGTAAGCCTTGCGAATGGAGTCGATTTTTCAAATCTGTTAGTAAGCGTCGGCTTTTTGTCAAGACAGAATCTTTAATTCTTTTCTAGAAAACTATGAACTTTATTAAAAATCCCTGCGATCCATATAAATTCAAGGTTTTATCTGTTCAGATTGACCAGGTACCCCTTAGAATGGGGCAGTAAAAATCATGAGGTTTCGGGGGTTTCAGCGATTGCTGATTTACTCTCCTCATCCAAACTTTAAATTTGCCATCGGGCAATGTGCAGTCCACTTAAGATCCAATTAACCCAATCATCCGCCAAGGAGATCAGCATGAATAAAGGTGAACTCGTCGATACAGTTGCAGAAAAGTCTTCAGTGACAAAGAAGCAGGCTGATGCAGTCATTTCAGCGGCTGTAGAGTCCATTATGGAAGCCGTGTCTAAAGGTGAAAAGGTGACGCTAGTGGGCTTTGGGTCGTTTGAGCCGCGTGCCCGTAAAGAGCGCGAAGGCCGCAACCCCAAAACTGGCGATACTATGGTCATTCCAGCGACTACGGTGCCTGCTTTTTCTGCCGGTAAGCAGTTTAAGGAGATGGTGGCTGGTAAAAAGAAGTAAGACTTCTGCCTATCTCTGATCGTTTTATGTCTAGACCGGTTCACGGGGGAAATTTGGTTTGGGCCGCTCGGCTTGCCCGGTGCGCCCCTGCTGAACTGCTAGACTTTTCGGCTAGTATTAGTCCGCTTGGGCCGCCTTGCTCTGTCAGTGAGGCGATCCGAGCGGCTTTTTCGTCTGTGGTGGCCTACCCTGACCCGGACTATGGTGAGCTGAGAGGGGCGATCGCCCATCACCACCAGATCTCTCCAGGCTGGGTATTGCCCGGTAACGGTGCGGCGGAGCTGCTCACCTGGGCGGCTCGTGACTTAGCTGAGCTGCCGAGCGGCTGCCTGCGGCTAACCCCGACTTTTAGCGACTATGACCGGGCGATTGGGGCGTTTGGCTGTGAGCCGATTGACTTGCCCCTGTTAGATTCTCTAAATTCGCAGCAGGGCTGGAATTTTGACAGTTGGGAAAAGCCGCTGCTGCAAACCGATCTCAGCCGATATGGTCTTTTGCTGAATAATCCTCACAATCCGACTGGCGCACTTTTTGCCAAATCGAGACTGTGGCCTTTATTCCCAAAGTTTGGGCTGGTTATTGTGGATGAAGCGTTTATGGATTTTTTGCCGCCAGCGCTTGAGCAGAGTGTGATTGATTGGGTGAGTGAGCTGCCTAATCTGGTGGTGATTCGCTCTTTGACTAAGTTTTATAGTATGCCGGGGGTGCGACTGGGGTATGCGATCGCCCATCCTAAGACTCTCCAGCGCTGGCAAACCTGGCGTGACCCCTGGGCGGTTAATGTGCTGGCAGCAGCAGCGGGCATAGCAGCTATCCGAGATGCCGATTTTCAGCGGCGCACCTGGGACTGGCTGGCAGCGGCCAATGCTCAGCTCTATGCAGGGCTATCTGGCTTGCCGGGGCTGAGTCCGCTGCCGGGCTGTGTAAATTTTCTGCTGGTTGCTTGCGAGGTGTCGGCGACGGCGCTACAGACGGCACTGCTTCAGCGTCACCAGATCTATATTCGTGACTGCATGAGTTTTGCGGAACTGGGCGATCGCTACTTCCGTGTGGCTGTCAAAACCGCAGCAGACAATCAGCGACTGCTTGACGCGCTAGCCGATGTGCTGCCCGATTTGGAAGTCAGCTATGCCTGCTGACTACGATTTGGTCATTTTAGGTGGTACGACTGAAGGCCGCACAGCGGCGCTGACGGCGGTAGGCTACGGGGCTCGGGTGGCGCTAGTCGAACCTCCTGGACTGGTCGCACAAAGGCAGCAGGCGCGCTTTTTACTTCAGGGCTTACAGCAGCTAGGAGAGAATAGTCAGCGGCAGGTCGTTGGCTCATATTTTGGGCAGTCTGGCGAGCCTAGTTCGCGCTTAGACTGGGCGACGCTGTTGGAATGGAGCGCGATCGCTGCTCAAACTCAGCTGGTCGAGCGATCGCCAGCCGTTATGAGCGCTAGCGGTGTAGATGTGATCTCAGAGAGGTATCGGCGGCTATCACGTCAGCTCGTAGTAACAACGGCTCAAAGGCGACTGAGTACGCGAGCTGTTTTAATCGCTGCTGGAACGATGCCTGGGGTACTAAATTCTTTGTTGGGGCTGAGCGCGCCGCCTGAAACTGTGAAAATTGTCGGCGGCTCTCCTCAGGCAATTTTATGGGCAGAGGCTTTTTGCTCGCTGGGCGCTCGGGTGACTTTGGTCGCTGAGCGGTTTTTGCCCAGTTTAGATGCAGATGTTCGGCGGTTAGTGCGATCGCAGCTGATCGCATCGGGCGTCGTCCTCCATCAATTTGACAACCATCAAATAAACCCCGACTGCACGCTAGCGCTAGAACCTAATCAAGCAGCCATAGCGCTGCCAAGTTTTGTCTATGGCCGACCCCGACACCGGCCCCTCAGGGTCAACCGCCAACTACAGACAGCGCACCCTCGCGTGTTTGCCTGCGGCCCTATGTTAGGAGGGGTAGTAGATGAGGCGATCGCTGAGTATGAGGCAAAAATAGCGGTGCAAAATGCGCTATTTGTCCCGAGCTGCCGGGTGGACTACAGAGCGATCGCTCAAGGGCATCACCGCTTTGCCAGCGTGGGGCTTACCCAGAGCCAAGCTCAGCAGCGCTACGGCGACGCGACTCAGATAGAGACAGCTAGCAGTGCCAACAGCGCCGATTTGAGCCAGCCAAACCCTCACCCTCTCTATTGCAAGCTAGTCTGTGTCAACCAACGCCTGTTAGGTATTCATCTGCTCGGTGCCGGGGCCAATGCGCTGATCTACCCGCTGGCCTCCCTAGTCGGCAAACCCGTCACGGCGCTAACCGAGGCCGATCGCTTTCCTTTCGCGCCTCAAACTGCCCAAACTCTAGCGAATTTGGTTTGCTCAGCGGCTAGCCAGTCACAACAGTCTCGCTGGCAAATCGGGCACTGGCGACGAGACTGGGCAGAAAACTGGTTTAACTGGCGGCGCAGCCGATGAGGAGAGCAACTCGACAGAGGCCATAGATCAACAACAGCAAATCGAGGCCGATTGCACGATGCTTTAACATTTGCACCCGAGATACAATAACCCGCTCGCCAAATCTAACACCAGATCACAATGTAGAAAGATATTTTGCGGTTGTAGCTAAGCGATCGCTGTCTCCCCCGCAAAATCTTTAGGTAAATCGCTACGCAACTTCAAATACTTTTGCTGATAGGGCTGCCACTGCTGCCAAAGTTCTAACCGCGACGTTTGAAAAGCGGCCTCAATAGCAGGCAACTGCTGTTGCCAATCTGATCCAAGTTCATCAGCGAGAAACTGACCGACCACAATTTGATCTTGCAGCTCACCTAAAATGCTTTGAAGATTGCGAAACTCTCTCACTTGAGCCGCGTAGGTGATGTCATAGAGCCCTCTAAAAAACTCTGTTTGATAGCGAATGGCCTTAATCTGTTTGCGTAAATCATGAAGGCGATCGCCCTCTTCCTCAAATAGCCGATTGAGCTTAGAAAGAGAGATATTGTTGATAGGCACCGCTTGATTATTCTGTTGACGAGTAGCAACTAACCAACCAGAATGCCGTAAAAGATCGGTGACAGGTGCAATAATTCGCGTAGCGGCGGCTCGCTGGGCTAACTGCTGAGCAGCAGGCTCAAACTCAGGCTGCTTTATCCACCGCTTAAACAGACGGGTAAGATTTTTGTAAGACTTCTTCTGGAGAAATTTTTCTAAGCGAGAAAATTGCTTTTTGCGGCGCTTCTTTAGCTTTTTTAACAGCGCCTCCACCGTTTTTTTCTCAGCTTTGCTCAAATCGTGGTCAGTCGCGCTGCTGCCTTTGTCTTCAGAGGCCACTAGCGTTTGCTCAAACCACTGCTGCATCACGTCTAAATCGCGAACTTTGCCCAAGGCTTTAGTCAGTTGGCCGACGGCTTTAGCAGAAGAAACTAGCTGGCTATTGGTATTGGCCTTTTCTGGCTGAGGCGTGCCGATCTTGATAACGTCTGCAAACAGACTCAGGGCCGAGCGCAGCCGTCGGGTGCCAATCCGCATCTGATGCAAAGGCTCTGGATCGGTGTCGGCTAATACTTGCGATCGCAGCTTAAACACCCGTTTTGACTGCTGCCGAATGATTTGGTAGGCGTAGCCGCCTAGCAAAGCTTCGTCCTGAGAAATCTGTTGTGAGGTCATCGGGGTTGGGGCCATCTTTTTTGAGCTTTTTGGGAGCTTTCAGATATTCTCAGCACTTTTTAAATATTTGGTTTTACCTGGCGTCTTAGCCAAAACCTGGCAGCAGGCTTATTGATGAAGAGCTGATGAAAAAAATGTGAAAATTATGAAAAATAGGGTCTTATTAAATCTGCCGGTATAAATGCTAACAAATTTTGCCGGGCCTGAACAGATTCAGACGGTAAAAACGTCCTGACTGACTGAACTTTTATTGATGGCTAGCCTGCTTTTGTCGGGCATTCTACCGACATAAGTCAAGCCCAAACAAGCCCAAACAATCAGCCAAGCCCAAATTATGGGCCAAGGCTTATACTCCTAAAATTACCCACCTAAAATGCTGTATTTACAGAAACCCTTCGACTGTCTCTTATTCAACAGAGTTTCTGCCATCAGCCTAGTGACTCTACTGCCGATACATTTTTATCTGGCAAAAATATCGGGGCTTTTTGCCTTTGAAGATGCTACTGCCGTCATTTGGCCTTCTACCGGTATCTTTTTAGCTGCGACGCTGATACTGGGCCCTAGGGCTTGGCTACCCATATTTATCAGCGACTGGATTGTGGGCGAAGTGCTCTACTACAAATTTCTCCCGCTTAGCTTCTCTATTGCTGTGATTGATACGGTAGAAGTGGCCTGTGTGAGCTGGTTAATTCTACACTGGGTCAAGCGCAGGTACCCTTTTGATCGGGTTGCGAGCACCTTGCGGTATATGCTGCTGCTAGTTCCTATTCCTTTGGTGACGGCTGGCTTAGCGATCGCCACGCTTTGCTTATTTGAGGTGAATCAATGGGATGGGTTTTGGCTAGCTTACAAGGGCTGGCTATGCGGAATGCTGACGGGCGGCGTTGTTATTACGCCTTTGATTCTCTGCGTCTGGCACTCTATTCAACCAAGGGGCTGGCGGCTTCCGGTTTCTCAGCTTGTGGAGTTTGGCGTTGTCTTCGGATTGCTTGTCTTAATTGGGCTAACGGCTTTTTCGGGCGCAATACCCGTTGAATATGGGCTGGTCTTTCCGCTGATCTGGTCGGCTATTCGCTTTGGCCCGCGCGAATCAGCTTTTTTGGCATTGGTTATGAGTGCGATCGCCATTTACCAAACCCTACACGGCCACGGATCTTTTGCCCAAGATGAGTCTACTCGTGCAGCGGTTTTGCTCCAGTCATTTGTTGCTTCCCTAACTATTGCCACGCTGGTCTTATCAGCGGCCATTCAAGAAAACCGGCAGGCCAACGAAAATCTAAGACATATCAATGCAGACTTAGAAAATCGGGTAGCAGCCCGCACCGAAGAATTAAGCGACACCTTGCGAGAGCTGACAAAAACTCAGGCTCACCTCGTTCAGCAAGAAAAAATGTCGGGTTTAGGGCAAATGGTGGCTGGTGTAGCCCACGAAATTAATAATCCGGTCAACTTTATTCATGGAAATCTTGGATATGTTCAGCAGTATGCCGCAGATATGCTGCGTCTGATTCAGCTTTATCAGCAGCACTTCTCTCATCTGCCCGTTAAAATTCAAGCTGAGATTAAAGCTGAGCAAGAAGCGGTTGATTTAGCGTTTTTGGAGCAAGATTTGGCTAAAGTTTTGACCTCTATGAACACCGGCACAGACCGAATTAGAGAGATTGTACTGTCGCTGCGCAACTTTTCTCGAATGGATGAATCTGACTCTAAAGTTGTTGATATCCATCAAGGCCTAGAAAGCACGCTGATGCTTTTGAAGCATCGGTTCAAAGCCTCGCCGCAGCGACCGGCCATTTGCATCGTTCGAGACTATGGCCTGTTACCTCCTGTCAAGTGCTACGCAGGCCAGCTCAATCAGGTATTTATGAACATTTTGGTTAACAGTATTGACGCCTTAGAAACCAATTTGCTCAATCATCCCAACGCTGAAAAAACACCGCAAATTACCAGGGCTATTTCATTTTCGGCTAAATGAGATAACGTTTAGGTACCAGCCCTTTCATCGGATTGCTCATGGGACTACCTACGAAAACGGTACCTGCTGCTGCTGTCAACGATCAGTCAACCTTAACCTCTGAGCAGCTAGAGATTATAGCCGTCTTTTCAGAGATACCCGACGCGCGCCATAGCCTGGGGAAGCGTCATCATATCGCGCTATGTCTGGCCTTATTCACGCTGGCTATAGCGGCAGGGAACCAAGGCTTTCTGGCGATAGGCGACTGGCTCAAAAGCTACCAAACGGAACTGATAGAGCTATTCAATCCCCCGAAACAAAGGTTGCCTTCCTACAGCACTATTCGGCGGGTGTTATTGAAGCTGGACTACAAACAGTACTCAGCGGCCCTGGCTCGATTCTTTGATATCGAGCCGTTACCGGGAGAGACACTAGCAATGGATGGGAAGCAACTGCGCGGGTCGTATCAGATAAAGACTAACAACCCTGAGTCACCGCCCCATCCGGCTATTCTGCTGGTGAGCGCCTACATTGTTGAGCGTGGGCTGATTCTCGAACCCCATCAGGTCGATAGCAAAACTAACGAGATTAAGGCGCTGCCAGAATTCATTGAGCAGCTTGCCCTCAAAGGAGTTGTGATTGCCTTTGATGCCATCAGCACCCAAAAAAACATGTCAGCTGATTGTCGATAGTGGCAACCACTATCTCGGTGCGCTCAAAGGCAATCAGGGCAACTTGCTCAAAGACGTGGAGGCTCACTTTATCGCACAGCAGGTTCACACTGACATCAATGAAGGTCACGGGCGCTGGGAAAAGCGAGTCGTCAGCCTTTGCCAGCAGTTGGAGAACATCAAACCCTGGCCAGGACTCGAAACGCTCGTTCGCGTAGACAGCGAGCGGCGCTTCAAGGTCGGTGGGCATGAGCGCTATTCTCAGGAAACCCGCTACTACGTGGCTTCTTTTATCGAACCGGTTGCCGATATTGCCAACAGAATTAGAGGCTATTGGGGAGTAGAGAACAAAGTGCACTATGTGCGTGATGTCACCCAAGGTGAAGATGCCTCACGCATTCGGATGCAGCAACTGCCACAGAACTTTGCAGTCGCTCGTAATTTCGCGCTCAACGTTTTCAGAAACAACGGCTTTACGAACATGGCTCAAGCTCAGCGTTGCTGTCAGTTTGGACTAGATGCCCTCAAGCAGCTCTTTAGAATGAAATAGCCCTGGCAAATTACCCTCCGCACTGAAGCTCGCGCCGACAGTATTATTATCAGCATTGCCGATAACGGAACAGGGATTTCTCCCGATGTGAAAGGCCGCATTTTTGACCCGTTTTTCACCACTAAAGCGGTAGGCAAAGGAACTGGCATGGGTATGGCCATTAGCTATCAGCTGATTACCGAAAAGCACGGCGGTAAAATTGAGTGTTTCTCTGAAGAAGGTGCTGGCACAGAGTTCGTCGTTGAAATTCCGATCTAGTCGCCTGCTGATTCTAAACAGCTACTTTTGTTCGAGCGATCGCCACCGCGCTTCAAAGTATAAAGCTTCATGAAAAGCTATATTTTTCGGTATTTGATGATCATGCAGGTCGGATAAATCACTTCAGCAATTACTTGCTCGCTCGCCGGAAAATCCGTATGTTCTTCAAATAGTTCAATGCGGGTGCTTTTTAGAATCTGGGCGTGAAAGTATTCCATCAGGGTGTGTCCTGGCTGAGATAACTTGATGGATCGGTTGAAAATGTAAGAAGTCACATTTCGCTTAGCAAAATAATCACCGTTTTTATCATTGATATGGCTCTCCAAGAGCTGAGTGACAGGGTGCTTTGCCAAAATCAGCAAGACGCCATTGGGTTTGGTCACTCGAACCATCTCGCTGAGTGCGTCGGGCACCCAATCTGATGCCTGAAGCGCGTAATAGCTGGTGATAATGTCAAAGGTGTTGGCCTCGTAAGGAAGCTCGTTCATCCCACCTACAGAAAAACTGCCGCATTCTCTGTTTTTTGCGATCGCCACTTGTTTTTCTGAAATATCTATGCCGTAGACTTTTGCTCCCTTCTTCGTGTAGATGGCAGCATCTTGCCCGGAGCCGCAGCCGACATCAAGCAGCTGTTTTCCGGCTAATGACTCTGGCAACAGGGTATAAAAATGCGATTTCATTTCCCTTTCTAAATCGGCTGATCCCTCGGCGTATGCTTCAGCAAACTTGTTGTAATCAGTCATAGATTATGCCCGCTTCTGAAAGACCATGAGATAGCCGGGAACACTAGCATGTTTAAATGAGGGAATCGCTAGCTCGGTTGCCTGTATTAGTAATAAATTGCTGAATATTTCTTCGACTTCAGGAATAGAATAGTGAAGGAAGGGAGACTGCGCCCAGGCAGGATGCAAAAAACAGTGTAGATGCTGTCCAAAGCAGATGCTTTTATACTGCTGGCTTCGCAGCGGATCATAAGCGTAATCGTAGATGACAAGCCTGCCGTTTTGCTTGAGAACAGCATTGATAGAGCGAATCAAGAGATCTCTGTGTGAGGGATCGGCGATAGTGCTAAAGACCCCAAACATTGAAAATATATCTACTCTCAGTGTTTTAGCAAGCTTTGCTAGTTTGTCAAAATGATGAACCGGAATAGGCGTATCTTTTTGCATATGAGCGATGCAGTCGCGCGAGACTTCAATGCCCGTAAGATTTTTGAACCCTTGCTTCATTAACTGACGCAAATTTTGGCCCTTTCCAAAACCAAAATCAAGGATGGCTTGATCTTCGTGCGGCAGAGAAATGGGTAAGTCCAACAGACCAGGGATATTTGAATTATCTATCTGATGAAAACTATCCCAATAAGGGATGGCTGTTTGAACTTGCAGTAAACTCGTCATTCCAACAAAGCTCCAAAATTTAGAAGTCTTCGATCTAGTGGCCTATTCGCTGTTAGCTTGGAGAGCGATATTACAAGAGCAAACTAGGCATGCTCTTCATGCTTTTCATGATTAAAAATGCGGACATAGTTGAAAGCACGGATGTCACTTTATCAGGGTGGCAGACACACCTAATAGCGAGAATTTACTTAGGCGAGCCACCGAATATTTCATCGTATCTATCAGGTTTTTATACGCATTTTTACGGATGTTTTACGATCCCTCTTAGGTATTTCTAATGAGGTGGCTCTAATATTTTCAGCAGGCCGATGGCGTGACGAATGCGATCGCAGCAAAAAAGCCCAGAAGCAAGCCTGAGCGATCTGCTTGACGCAGGATCTATTTTGCTAGGTTGCTCAGATCGAGATACTGCGGTGGTTGCCGATATTTACATTGCTTAATAGGATGATATAGAGGCGTATCTGGCAAATCATCCGATTCAACTACGACTTAACGATTGTCAGCGCTTCTAACTATTCTGAGCTAGGTAACCGTGACTTATATCAGCGCTAATTCAACCCAGAAGGGTGAACTCCAGGCTTGGTTTTCAAATGTGCCAGCAGATTTGCTAGCGGGTGTAGTGGTCGCTTTGGCACTGATTCCTGAAGCGATCGCTTTTTCGATCATTGCCGGGGTCGATCCCAAAGTCGGGCTCTATGCCTCTTTCACCATGGCAGTAACTATTGCCTTTTTAGGCGGTAGGCCGGGGATGGTCTCGGCAGCAACCGGAGCAATGGCGCTGCTCATGGTCGAACTGGTCAAAAATTACGGACTGGAATATTTGCTGGGTGCGACGCTGCTCACAGGGCTCTTACAAGTGATCTGGGGCTATCTGCGGATTGGCCGGATTATGAAGTATGTACCGCGTGCGGTGCTGGTGGGGTTTGTCAACGCGCTCGCCATTTTGATTTTTAACGCCCAGCTACCGCAGTTTGCTGGGCAGGGGCTGCTGATGTATGGCATGGTCGCAGCGGGTCTGGCCATTATTTACCTGCTGCCGCGCTTTGTCAAAGTGATTCCTTCGCCGCTAGTAGCAATTGTGGTGCTAACGGCGGTGGCGATGGGCACGGGCATGACGCTGCCCACCGTAGGTGATATGGGCGAGCTGCCTTCAGCTTTGCCCGTCTTTCGTCTGCCTAATTTGCCGTTTGACCTGGCGACGCTAGAAGTCATTTTGCCGGTGGCGCTGACAATGTCAGCAGTGGGGTTGCTAGAGTCGTTTCTGACGGCGTCGGTGCTAGACGATATGACCGATACTAACAGCGATAAAAACCGAGAGGCTAGAGGCCAGGGCATTGCTAACTTGGTGACCGGGCTGTTTGGCGGCATGGCGGGCTGCGCCATGATTGGCCAGTCGGTGATCAACATTAAGTCGGGCGGGCGGCAGCGCCTGTCTACGCTGAGTGCGGGCATCTTCTTGCTTTTCTTTATATTGGTGCTGCGGGCGTGGGTCAGCCTGATTCCAATGGCGGCGCTGGTCGCTGTGATGTTTATGGTCTCGATTAGCACCTTTAACTGGGCTTCGCTGGTGAACTTTCGGAAGCTGCCCAAGAGTGAAACGACGGTCATGCTGGCGACGGTCGTGACCACAGTGATTACGCACAACCTGGCGCTGGGCGTGATGGTAGGAATTGCCTTGAGTGCGATCGCCTTTTCTCGCAAAATCGCTAAGCTGATCGATGTCCGCAGCGAACTCAGCGACGATGGATCTGAACGCACTTACTACATCTTTGGCCAGCTATTTTTTGTCTCCGCTAACAACTTGATCGAAGACTTTAATCTGCACGAACACGTAGACAGCGTCGTCATCGATCTCACCCACGCCCACCTGTGGGATCAATCAGCCGTCATAGCCATCGACAAAGTCGTACTCAAGTTTCGGGCGCACGGCTCAGACGTTAAGCTAGTCGGCATGAATGAAGCCAGTGCGACGCTGATGGAGCGGCTGGCCATCCATGACAAACCCGATGCGCTTGAGCTAGCGACAGGCCACTAGCAGCTATCGACCAGCCCAAAAACTGAGCTTGTGATTAGCCCGTGAGTAAGACATAGCAAATGTCCTGATGTATTAGGACATTTGCTAGTCGAGTTGCCCGCTGTTCTCTAGCAGTTTCAGCCGACAAAAGTGTCCTAAGCAACTCGATAGAGGCTATAGCCTGCTCACGGGCTTTTTCAGTTTGTGGTTTTTTGTGGTCTCTTTAATTTAGTGTCAGGAAAATTGATTTCAGGAAAATTGAACCAGGCGAAGTTGATTTTAGAGAGCCTGCGCTCAGATCATTCTTTTCACACAACTGTTTATCGTGCCCTAATCGCGCCGTGTTTTATTTAGCCGTTAAGCCAAAGTTAACCTCTCGATAACCCACCAGCCCTGCCGTCTTAAACTCCTTCCGATAAATTGCCCCTTGGCCATGAATTTGAGCTTAGGAGCTTTCAATAATGACAATCAGCGGCAAGCAGTTTTCAAGCAAGGTCAAAGTCTTAGGGGCCACTACAGCAGTCGCCGCGACGCTAGGTCTAACTTCAGCAGCAGTCTTCGCTCAGAGCAACCTCATTTCTATTGATGGCTCTAGCACGGTTTTTCCGATCACCGAAGCAATGGCTGAAGAATTTATGGCTGGCAACAGTGGCGTTAGCATCAGCGTCGGTGTTTCGGGTACGGGCGGCGGCTTTAAGAAATTTTGCGCAGGCGAAACCGTCATCTCTGACGCCTCACGGCCTATCAAAGACTCTGAAATGGAGCTTTGCGCGGCTAACGGCATTGAGTACGAAGTGTTTCCTGTAGCGACCGATGCCATCACAGTGGTGATTAACCCCGAAAATGACTGGGCGACTAATCTCACCACTGAAGAACTCAAAACCATCTGGGCTCCCGAATCAGAAGGTGAGATTACCAATTGGAATCAGGTCAATCCTGACTTTCCTGATGCGCCGCTCAACTTGTATGGCCCTGGTGCAGATTCCGGCACCTTCGACTATTTCACTGAAGAAATTGTCGGCGAAGAAGACGCTAGCCGAGGCGACTACACCGCTAGCGAAGATGACAATGTGCTAGTGCTGGGCGTCTCCCGTGATCCCAATGCGCTTGGCTACTTTGGCATGTCTTACTACCTGGAAAATCAGGATCTTCTCCAGGCGGTCGGTGTTGCCAGCGAGGAAACCGGCGGCGTGCCCGTGGTTCCTTCCCCTGAGACGATTACTGAGTACCAGCCTCTAGCCCGCCCAATCTTTATCTATGTCAACAAAGAAGCCTTGGCTGAGCGGTCTGAAGTCAGCTCGTTTGTTGAATTTTACCTCAATAATGCTGAAACAATTGTCCCTGAAGTTGGCTATGTGGCCCTGCCTGCTGCCGACTACGAAGAGTCTCTGAGCAAGCTCTAATTTGCCTTAGCAGGTTGAGCCTATTCGCGCATTCGCTCAGTCTGCTGGTTTCTCGATGATTTCTCGATGATATTGAGATGCTGGCACTGATTGGGTGCTCTCACGGCCTAATTAAAATCCACTTTTGCCTTGAGGCTCGTAGCCCCTTCACAGCGGCTGAGCCTCAGGTTTTTTCCATAATTGAGCCGCCCTGTTTAGCCTCACTTTCAACGTTTACTTGTCTTTTGCCGATGGCTCCTTCCGCTGAAAATAGATCGTCTTTGCCTGAGCGATCGCCGCGCCGCTTGGTCACTAGCCGCCTCACAATCAAACAGGTGCTGTATCACCCACTAACTTTGCTAGCAGTAGGGGTTCATGTGCTGCTGCTAGTAGTTCCCTTCAATCTGAGCCCGTCTGTAGCACCGCCCGAAAAGCCAGAAGAGGAAGCGCCCGAGGAGGCCGCTATCGATATCTTAAGCCTGTCAGAAATTTCTACTCCCGAGCCGCCTGTCCCCGCTGCTTCAGAACCACCTCCCGCGCCCCCCGCTGCTGCGCCCCCATCTGCTGCACTGCGGTCTGCGCCTGTCTCTGCGGCTTCCCCCGCTGCTGCACCTGCTGCGTCCCGGTCTGCGCCTGTCTCCGCTGCTGCTGCGCCTGCTGCACTTGCGCCGGGGCCATCTGCACCGGCTACCGCTGCACCAGCAGGCAAACCGTCCCCGCCGCTACCCGCCTACGACCCGTCCGCCGATCAAGAAATTTTTATCGGCAATCTGGGAGCTATTGGGCTAACTGACTATACGGCTGCTCAAGGGCTACCTGAGCCTAGATTTTTTCGCCAACCTGAAAATGCCAGTTCCTTTTTGAATGGAACTGTGCCAGCAGCAGGCGCTAAGGATGCCCGCTGGATGGATAAAGGGCCGGATGATGTCTTAAATCAGCTGAAAACTACTTATGGGCCGAGTGGCATCGTCTTCAACCAGCTAGATAACTATGGCGGTGAGCTGCTGTATCAGCTGGTGACGGCTGCGGGAGAACCGTTCATGTACATCAGCTTGGTTAGTTTGAAGGGGTCGTCTCTGCTGGTGATCTGGCAGGGTAATCCACTGAGCCCATAGAGAGAGGGGCAGCGCTATGCTGGGATAGCTGATAGCGGCGGCTGACAAAATAAGCTTCGCCAAAATTTTCGCAGATTGCGATTATGCCCCTGTCCCACGCTGGCTGCCTTTACGGGTCGTTTTTAAGCGCACTGAGCTATTCCCTTATGAAGGTCGTTCAATTTATCTATCCAATGTTTTTAGTGGCCCTGGGGATGCACGCCCTGCTGCTCTTTGTGCCTATAGGCGGGGCCACACCAGAGCCGATAGAAGAGGACGTGCCCTTTTCTGATCTCACCTCTGACCTGCCAGATGGGGTGCTGGGGACAGACCTATCAGGAGCCCTTCCCGTGCCCGACCTGAATGTGTCTACGACACCGCCTGATAGCGCATCGGCGATCGCTGCCAGCCAGCTCGCCAATTCAGCCGCCTCAGTGCGCCCAGCCGCGCCAGCACCCCGTCAACCGACTGCTAGACCGACTGCCAGACCGACTGCCAGACCGACTGCCAGACCGACCACGCCCGCTGCTCGCTCAGATGCAGCAAGTAGCACCGCAGGCTCAGTACCCCGGCCCGATACCGCTACCCAGCCCGATACTTTTTTGCCTGATCTCTCAGCAGCGGATCAAAATTTGGCAGAAAGCGCTCCAAATCAGCCAGCATCAGAGCGCGATCCGGATGAGGCGATCGCCAGTTCGTCGGCTTCAGATGATAGATCAGCCAGTTCTGCTAATGAATCGATCAGCGGTCTGATTGCCTCCGCTCGCGGTCAGCTGCCAGCGTCTTTGCAGCAACTGGCAGCGGCCTTTGCCAGGGCGCTAGACTACGATCCCGAAGGCACTGATGAAGCCAGCGCCGAGCAAGCACTCATTGACTGGCAAGCCAGCATTCGCCGACAGGCCAATAACGATGGCGTAGAAAATATTGAACCGATTCAAATCGCCGAACTCACCCAAATTAGCTACCCCATCGAATCGGCTGAAAAGGACAGCGGACGAGCCTTCAGCCTCTGTCTAGAAAAAGCCCCTCACGATGCGGAGATTGGTGTTTTGTTTGACTCTCAAGGGGCGATCGCGGGCGAGCCTAAGCTGATTCGCAGTACGGGCTATAGCGCCCTGAATGAAGAGATTGTGGCCACGGTTGCCAGCTACGAAAATTTTCCAGCCGACCATCGGGCTAAAGCCTACACCTTTGAAGTGGGGGTGGACTATGATGCCGATGCCTGCGTCAGCTTAGGAAAACTGCTGCCACTTGGTCAATCAAGCTCATAGATTCAGCTAGATCAGCGACTGAATCCGCTATAGCTGGGTGCGATCGCTCAAAATCTCATAGCCGGTCTCAGTGACCAGCACCGTATGCTCCCACTGCGCCGACAGGGATCGATCCAGAGTAACGACTGTCCAGCGATCGCTCAGCGTGCGCGTGTGCTTAGTACCCGCATTCAGAATTGGCTCAATCGCCAGCGTCATCCCCGGCTGCAAAGTCACATTCGGCGCTCGATGGGTACGAAAATTAAAGACAGAAGGCTCCTCGTGCAGATTGCGCCCCACCCCGTGGCCGGTAAAATCTTCCACCACTGTAAATTTATTTGCCTTAATCGAATCTTCAATCGCCCCGGCAATATCTAGCAGCGTATTGCCCGGCTTGACTTGAGCAATGCCCGCATATAGAGCCTCTTCAGCGGCCTCAGCTAGTCTTTGTGCCGCTGGTTTGACCTGGCCCACCAAAATCGTCACGCAAGAGTCGCCGTGAAAACCTTCGTAATAGGCCCCGGTGTCAATTTTCACCAAATCTCCTGACTTGATGACTTTGCGCTTACGCGGAATGCCATGCACCACCTCATTGTTAATGCTGGCGCAAATTGAGGCGGGGAACCCGTGATAGCCCTTAAAGCTCGGCGTTGCCCCGAGCCCTCGGATGCGCTTTTCGGCGTAGTCGTCCAACTCAGCAGTGGTCATGCCCACCTGCGTCATTTCGCTGATTTCCTTTAGCACCGTCGCCACAATTTTGGCAGCTGACCGCATGGTCTCAATCTCTGAGGCCGACTTAATCTCAATGCGTTTACCGGCTTTTACCCTCAGAGCCGCCGGAAAAGAAACGCTGGGCAGTAGGTCGGTGAAAAAGTTCATGGGAGTAGGAAAGTTAAAATTGGCAAAATAAAATAGCTGCAAAAACCCGAGGTAAATAGACCGCAACGGGCGACAGTCTGTCTTCTATCGTAGCGGTTTTTAGTTTGCCTCTTCACATTCTCTCTTTTTTGCTATAACCTTGTAGACTGTGCGCTTTTAAGGGCTGTCATGAACGCTGAAGCAATTATCCGCTCTATTGAGGCGGAACAAATCAAAGACGATCTTCCTAAGATCTACGTTGGGGATACAGTTCGCGTCGGGGTGCGGATTGTTGAGGGCGGTAAGGAGCGCATCCAGCCCTACGAAGGTACCGTAATTGCCATGCGCAATGGCGGCATCAACGAGACCATTACAGTGCGCCGCGTCTTTCAAGGGGTAGGGGTAGAGCGAGTCTTTTTAATTCACGCCCCCCGAGTTGCTACTATTAAAGTAATTCGCCGAGGGCAGGCTCGTCGGGCGAAGCTCTATTATCTGCGCGATCGCGTGGGTAAGGCCACCCGACTCAAGCAGCGGTTTGACCGCGCGCTGTAGCCGACTGCCATAGCCTTTTGAGGCTTTGCTGTAGAGGATGGTGAGAGCGCTAACCTCTACAGCCGCATCTGTACAAGTCATGCGTCCTTAGTTCAGTTGGTAGAACGTCGGTCTCCAAAACCGAATGTCGGGGGTTCGAGTCCTCCAGGACGCGCTTTTCAGATGCTGTAGCCTGCCCAAAAGATCGTTTGCTCGAAAGGGGTCTGCTCAAAAGGGGTCTGCCCGGAAGAGATTACCGCGCAGCCGCTCACAGATGATCTCTTGGGCAGACTTGCAGCTCTGAGCGAGCAGTGACTCTGAGCAGCTAGAGGGCTGAGCGGTTAGCATGGTTTTACCAGCGTAGTTTTATTTGAGCTTTATTTGAGCGGGCGAGGACTTATCCAGTGGCAAAAAAAGATACCAAATCAGCCGCCGACAGCAGCGTCAAACGATCAGCAGATCAGGCCAAAAATGGGTCTGAAGGCTTCGATGCCGCTGCTTTTAGCCGAGGGACTCGCGAAGAACTTGCCAAGGTGATTTGGCCGACTCGCCAGCAGCTAATTAGTGAATCTGCCGCTGTGATTTTGATGGTGGGGCTTTCGGCAACGCTGATCTACTTCATAGATAAGCTATTTGGCTGGGCCTCTAGACAGGTTTTCTAATATGACTTACGCATCCGACAATTCTAACTACAGCAGCGATTTTCCAGAATCACTAGAAGCAGACACGCTAGACGACACCGCCGAAGAGCAGCCAAAGCGCAAACAGCGACCGCGCTGGTACGCGGTACAAGTGGCCTCAGGCTGTGAAAAAAAGGTCAAGCTTACGCTGGAGCAGCGGGTAAAGACATTCGATCTTGCCGGTGCCATCCTGGAGGTAGAAATTCCTCAGACACCAGCGGTAAAGATGCGCAAAGACGGCTCGCGCCACAACATTGAGGAGAAAGTATTTCCAGGGTACGTGCTAATTCGGATGTTGCTAGATGACGACGCTTGGCAGGTGGTCAAAAATACGCCTCATGTGATTAACTTTGTGGGGGCCGAGCAGCGGCGGGCGCAGGGTCGCGGTCGCGGTCATGTGAAGCCGATGCCGTTGAGCCCTGGCGAAGTTAAGCGCATCTTTAAGCAGACTCAAGAGCAGGCGGCTGTGGTCAAAATTGACATGGCAGCCGGTGACAAAATTACCGTACTCTCTGGGCCGTTTAAAGACTTTGAGGGTGAGGTGATTGAAGTGAGCCCTGAGCGCAGCAAGCTAAAAGCCCTGCTCTCAATCTTCGGTCGCGATACTCCCGTTGAGCTTGAGTTTAATCAAGTGAAAAAAGAATCGTGACTTCGACTACGCTCAGCCGCCGGGCTAGGGGCATGGGGGTTGGCTTAATGGGCCCTTTTGTCTATTGAAAGCTGCCTAAAAGCTGAGCATAGTCACAGGCTACCCGAGGGCTGAGCGTAGCCGAATCCCGGTATGATAAAGAGTTCACAGTTAGTAAGAGTTAATCAATGGCAAAGAAGGTAGTTGCGCTCATTAAGCTGGCGATCCCTGCTGGTAAGGCGAACCCTGCGCCGCCGATTGGCCCCGCACTGGGTCAGCACGGTGTCAACATCATGGCATTTTGTAAAGATTACAATGCCAGAACGGCTGAGAAGGCAGGTTTGATCGTGCCGGTTGAAATTTCTGTCTTCGAAGATAGAAGCTTCACCTTCATTCTCAAAACGCCGCCCGCCTCAGTTTTGATCAAAAAAGCGGCGAAAATTGAGAAGGGATCGGGCAACCCGCGAACTGAGAAGGTCGGGTCAATCACCCGCGCTCAGCTCAAAGAAATCGCTGAGACTAAGATGCCTGACCTCAATGCTAATGACATTGAGATGGCGATGAATATTATTGAAGGCACCGCTCGCAATATGGGCGTTGAGGTCGCAGGCTAGCGATCGCCGCCGCCCACAGACAGTCTTCCGCAGACAAACTTTCACACACAACACTACCGGGGGAGAGGCATCTGCTTCGCTACTGACCCCAGAAAAACATGGCAAAAATTTCTCGACGGATGCGGGCGCTCTACGAAAAGGTAGATAGCGAACAAATCTACCAGCCGCTAGAAGCGGTGGCCCTACTCAAAGAAACCGCAACGGCAAAGTTTATCGAATCGGCAGAAGCCCACATTCGACTCGGTATTGACCCCAAGTACACAGACCAGCAGCTGCGGACAACGGTGGCGCTCCCTAAAGGAACCGGTCAAGACGTGCGGGTAGCCGTCGTCGCCCGAGGTGAGAAGGTGAATGAGGCTAGTGAAGCGGGCGCAAACCTGTCCGGTTCGGAAGAGCTGATTGAAGAAATTAGCAAAGGCATGATGGACTTTGATGTGCTGGTCGCCACGCCCGACATGATGCCCAAAGTCGCTAAGCTAGGCCGGGTGCTAGGCCCACGCGGACTGATGCCTTCTCCTAAAGGGGGCACGGTGACGTTTGATCTGGCGCAGGCGATCGCTGCTTTTAAAGCTGGTAAACTCGAATTTCGGGCCGACCGAACGGGCATCGTTCATGTTATGTTTGGAAAGGTTTCTTTTGCTCCAGAAGACCTGCTAGAAAACCTGAAAGCGCTGCAAGAGACGATTGATCGCAATCGCCCCTCCGGTGCAAAAGGTCGCTTCTGGCGAACGGTTTCAATTTCGGCGACGATGGGGCCATCGATCTCAGTCGATGTTCAGGCGCTGCGCGACTTGAAACTCAACGAAGTTATTAGCTAAGCATTCTTAAAGCAGCCCATGATTCAATTTTTAAATTGAATATAGCTACCAGAGACAGCAGGTGCGCTCGATAGTTTACTAACTATCAAACCGCTTAATTTCCTGCCGAGGTATGCGGTTGAAGCGTTGTCTGAATAACGTCAGTAAAGCTTCGATACGTCTGCCTCGATCTGGTTTTAAGATTGGGGCTTTTTGCTGGCTACATCTGCCAAGACAAATCAACCCGGCTTGCTCACCAGGGCAAAAATCTAAACAAAAAGGAGGTGAAATAGAATGGGAAGAACGCTAGAGAACAAGCAAGAGATTGTCACTGAACTCAAAGCTCTTTTAGACGAGGCCGAGTCTGCCTTTGTGATCGACTATCAGGGCCTTTCGGTCAGTCAGATGGGCGACTTGCGCAATCGGCTGCGAGAGTCAGGCGCAGTCTGCAAAATCTCTAAGAACACTTTGTTAAAGCGGGCCATTGACGGCCAAACGCAGTGGCAAGAACTAGAGTCTTTGCTGATCGGCACGACGGCGGTCATGCTCACCAAAGAAGACATTGGTTCTGCGGTTAAGGCTTACAAAAAGTTTCAGAAAGATACCAAAAAAACCGAGCTGCTCGGCGGTGTGCTGGAAGGCAAGCTGCTGAACCAGAAAGATTCTGAAGCGCTCGCTGACCTGCCTACTAAAGACGAGCTATACGCCAAGATTGCGATCGCCATCAACGCCGTGGCTACTAAAGTGGCAGTCGGCATCAAAGAAGTTCCGGCTTCAATTGGTCGTGGTATCAAAGCTTACGCCGAAAAAGGCGAAGAATAGGCTATCTCACCCTCAACTGTTCACTCTCAATTTCTAACCCAATCAAGGAGAATAAAACATGTCTGCTGCAACTGACGAAATTCTAGATAAGCTAAAAACCCTCTCTCTGCTAGAAGCTTCCGAGCTAGTCTCGCAGATTGAAGAAGCCTTTGGTGTTAGCGCGGCTGCACCCGTCGGCGGGATGATGATGGCGGCTGGCGGCGGCGGCGACGCTGAAGAGGTCGAAGAAAAGACTGAATTTGACGTGGTGCTAGACGACGTTCCTGGCGACAAGAAAATCGCCATCTTGAAAGTTGTTCGTACCCTCACCGGCTTGGGCTTGAAAGAAGCCAAAGGCATGGTAGAGTCTGCGCCAATTACCGTTAAAGAAGGCATTCCTAAGGACGCTGCTGAAGAAGCGAAGAAATCGCTGGAAGACGCAGGCGCTAAGGTGACTGTCAAGTAAGAAGTGTTGCCGACTACGGCGGATGGCTGCAAGCGATCAGGCTGTACGAAGAACATCAGAACGGTCTGAGATCAGCTGAGATTAATTGAGATCAACTGAGATCAACTGATCGTAGGACGAGGGAGTTAGGCTAACTAGCTCCCTTTTTTATTGCCTTATATCTTCTCAACTCTCGATCTACAAATTGAGCAAAGGCTGCGAACGACCGTAGGCACTGCGGCTACAAAAGTTTTTGAGTTGGCTGATTCCTGAGACAATGGGAGCCGACTCCTACGAGCGATCGCACTCATGGCCCCAGAAACACAGCGCAGCTTTTTCGGCGGATTTTGGGGTGGCAACTCCCGGCCCCTAACCATTTCTGTCGCCCTGATGTATATCGGTATCGCGATTACGCTGGTATTTGTGATCGCCGCCCTGTTTGCGCCGCTGATGCAGAGCTGGGGCTGGATTCAAGATCCCACCGCGGCGCTGGCTAACCCGATTCATGAGCCGCCTTCTGCGGCGCACTGGTTTGGCACCACCCGTCAGGGCTACGACGTCTTTTCGCGAACGCTGTTTGGCACCGCGGGCGGCCTGGCAGGTAGTCCTGCTGGCCACCAGCTAGAGCGTGGTCATCGGCGTGCCCCTGGGCATGGTTAGCGGCTACCTGGGCGGCTAAATCGACCGCGCCCTGCTGTTTTTTATGGATACGATTTACACGCTGCCGGGGCTGCTGCTCTCGGTCACGCTGGCGTTTGTGGTGGGGCGCGGGGTGGTAAATGCGGCGGTCGCACTTAGCATTGCCTATGTTCCCCAGTACTACCGGGTGGTGCGCAACCATACCGTTAGCGTTAAGACCGAGCTGTTTATCGAAGCGGCCCAGTCGATGGGGGCCGTCCACCTGGACGGTGCTCACCCGCTACCTTTTTCTCAACGTGGTTCAGAGCGTGCCGGTGCTGTTTACGCTCAACGCTGCCGACGCCATTTTGATGCTGGGCGGTCTGGGCTTTTTGGGCTTGGGCCTGCCCGAATCTACGCCCGAATGGGGCGACTCCTTGCGTCAGGCGCTAGATGCGCTGCCGACGGGTATTTGGTGGACGGCGCTTTTCCCTGGTCTGGCGATTACTCTAATGGTGACCGGTCTCTCGCTGATTGGCGAAGGCTTAAACGAATTTATCAACCCTCTGCTGCGCCGAGAAAACTGGGACTGAGATGGATGAGTTTAGCTGTCTGTAACGGTATCAAGCTATAACGGCATCCAGGTCTGATTGCTTGCCAAAAGCGATGGTTGGGCTTCAGCGGCTGGTCTAGAAAGATCAAGCGACCAGCGGCTAGCGATCGGCATTCGCCACCCCATGCCAAAGGCGCGATCGGTTACTTTTAGCACGGGCGCAGACTGCCGCCGCTTGAATTCTGCTCGGGTGACTAGCCTGATGACCTGCTCAACGACGGTTGCTGAGTGACCGGCGGCGACAATGTCGTCGGCAGACTGCTGCTTTTGTACCAGGCGCTCTAAAATATCGTCGAGCGTGTCGTAGTCTGGCAAAGCGTCTTGATCGGTCTGGCCGGGCTTGAGTTCAGCGCTAGGAGGCTTGGTGATAATGTGATGGGGGATGACTTCCGAGCCACAGTTGAGCCAGCGGCAAAGCGAATAAACGCGAGTCTTTGGAACATCGGCAATCACCGCCAAGCCGCCATTCATGTCGCCATAGAGGGTGCAATAGCCCACAGCGACTTCTGATTTGTTGCCGGTGGTAAGTAGCAGGTGGCCAAACTTATTGGAGACGGCCATGAGCAAACTGCCGCGAATGCGAGACTGTAAGTTCTCTTCGGTGATGCCGCTTTCTGTGCCGGTAAACATTTCGTCTAGCGTTGTGTCGTAGCTGGTCATCAGTGGCCCAATAGGCAGTGTTTGAGTGGCGATGCTGAGATTGTCGGCAAGCTGCTGCGCGTCGCTGATGGAGTGCTCTGAGCTGTGGGGAGATGGCATTAGAATGCCTAATACGTTTTGGGGGCCGAGGGCGGCGGCGGCGATCGCACTTACCAACGCCGAATCTATCCCCCCGCTAAGGCCAATTACCGCTTTGCTAAAGCCACATTTGCGCGCATAGTCTTTCACCCCGAGCACAAGCGCCTCCCAAATCTCAGCATCGGCTGTTGGAGGTGTTGCTTTGATCTCTTCGAATGACAAGTCTTGAGCGATCGCATCAAACTCGACAATTTGCAGATCATCGGCAAAAGCCGCCGCCCGGCTGATGACTTCACCCTGACTGTTGAAGCTGACGCTCCGTCCGTCAAAGATCAAATCGTCATTGCCGCCCACCTGATTGACATAGACAATTGGGCAGTGATGTTGTTGGGCCGCATGAGCAATCATGTTCTCTCTAAGCGTTTGCTTGCCACAGGTGAAGGGCGAAGCTGAGAGGTTGACGACTAAATCGACTCCCTCAGCTACTAGCGCCCGAATCGGATCAACAGGATAGGCCCGTCTGCCCCAAAAAGATTCGCTGTTCCACAGGTCTTCGCAAATAGTCACCCCAATGCGCACCGATTCTTCTGACGTTTCGCAGATGAAAACATTGGTCTCTGTGCCGGACTCGAAATAGCGATCTTCATCGAATACGTCGTAAGTAGGGAGCAAGCGCTTGTGAAAGACTTTGGTGACCTGCCCGCCTTGTAAAAGGGCCATGCTGTTGAAGATCGGTTTTTCTCCCTTTTCAGCAGCGGCACTGTTGTCTTCGGCTAGCCCGACCAGCGCCGTCAGCTCAGTGGGCAAGGCTTTCGCTAGCGCTTCTATGTGCTGCTTCATCTGTTGAATAAAGCTGGGCCGCATGAGTAAATCTCGGGGCGGATAGCCGCAGAGAGAAAGTTCTGGCGTCAGCAACAGGTTTGCACCTAGACTGGCGGCCTGCTGAGCGACTGAGAGAATGCGCTGAGCGTTGCCAGTGAGGTCGCCAACGGTTGGGTTGATTTGAGCGATCGCAATTTTCATAAACAAACCGTGTAGTGAAAAGGGCAGCACACATTTTTGACCACAAGACCAGCCTTACAAAAAAACCATAGGCTTGTCCTTTAAAGGTTCAAATGCTTCTGCGTCAAACCGATACAGACTGGCCGGGCGGCCAGCTCCGCGAGACGTTTTGACTTTGGTATCTTGCAAAATGCCGAGCTTCAGCAGCCGCGTACGAAAGTTTGAATAGTCGGAGAAGTCTTCTCCGAGTACGGTGGCATAAAGCTGATAGACATCGCTAAGGGTAAAAGTTTCAGGCAGTACGTCAAAAGCGACCGGGCTATATTCGAGTTTGCTACGCAGACGCTGATAGCCATAGGTGAGAATTTGATTGTGGTCAAAAGCGAGCTTGGGTACCCGGCTGAGCGGATACCAGGCAATGCCGCTGACCCCATCGGCTATCAGCGCTGTATCTTCAAAGCGCACCAGGGCAAAATAGCTGACTGAAAGATAGCGAATGTTGTAGGCATCTTCAGCTTCGCGCGGGTCGCGGTTAGGGCCACCAAAGGTAAATAGCTGCTCTAAGTAGAGGTTATTGACGCGAATTTTTTCAGTAAGTACTCGATCAGCTGCTGCCTCTAGCGATTCACCCACACGCACCAGTGTCCCTGGCAGACTCCAGTAGCCGCTGTAGGGCGGTTCGTGCCGCATGACGACCAGTGCCAGCAGCCGATTTTGCTCGGTATCGACTGAAAAGATGACGGTATCTACCCCGACTTTAAAGTCCGCGAGTTCGCCGAGGTCAAGCGGTGGCGGCTGACTGCTGAGTTTGGCCAGTTTTGCAGTCTGCGCAGCCACTGGCTTTACCGGCGTGTCGATATTCTGGCTGGGGGTGTTTGAAGACATGGGTAGAGGTTGTGCTCGGTAATATAGTCGCGGATGACAGACGGTAAGTCGTCGGGCACCCGGCTGCATTCAGTTTGGCGGTAGCGGCTAGAGGCAATGTCGTATTGGTCGGGCGGGTGGGCGATCGCCACGGTTGCCTGCTGCTGTAAAGCTGATAGCGCTGCCCCCTGCACCGGGTAGCCAGGCCGAGGAAACACTAAAATTTCGACCTGGGCAAAAATCTCTTCAGACTGATACCACTTGGGCAGTTGGGCGACTAAGTCAGCGCCTACTACCAGCGTCAGCTGCGCTCTCGGCCAGATCTGCCGGGCTCGGGCAATCGAGTGAATGCTGTAGCGATCGCTTAAGTGCTGATACAGTCCTACTTTGCCGCCAGGCAGCGTGTCAATCAGTCGCCTGAGCATTTCAGTGCGATCGCTCAGCGGCGACTGCTTTTGCTTGTAGGGGTTTTCAGCCGCCCAGACTGCCACCTGGTCAAACTCCTGAGAGAGCCAGGTCAAAATGCTCTGATGACCCACATGCGGCGGATCGGCGCTAGTGCCAAACAGGGCAACTCTCATGGCGTTTCTCCGAGGCTCTCTCCAGGGTGTCGTTAGCATAGCGAAGTCAAAAAGAGAAACGGCTTTAAGGCGGGGCAAAGGCCAGCAAAGGTCAGGCAAAAGCCCGTGCTAGAGGCGAGTGTGCTCAGTCAGCTGCTCTAGGCCGTGGGAAATCTCCACAGGTAAAGGCTGTGGATCTTGCAAACGGCGCACGGAGAGCGGCAGGGCAGCCACGGCAGCGGCGGTACGTTCGGCAATCTGGCTCAGGCTTTCAGGTGGGATCATCCGCGCCCCTTGATGCATCACTCGCTGTAGCAGCGGCTCCTCGGCTGGCAGAGCGCCTTCTATCGTGAGGGCCAGGCGATCGCCCACTACCTGACTGTCTTCACAGCGGCGGAAAATCTGCTTGCGCCCCGGATAGGTCGCCTTGCCGCTCGACTCTTTCATCACGGGCGTGCCGTCAATTTCTACGAGCTTATACACTCCATTAACCGGTGCGCCCGTGACCAGCTTGGTGCCTAGACCGTAGCCGTCGATGCAGGCGTTCTGCTGGCGCAGCAATTCAATGGCGTATTCGTCTAGGTCACCACTGGCAAAAATGGGTGTGTCGGGTAAGTGCGATCGCACCGCCTGCGACCCTGCCACCAAATCGCCCGAATCGATCCGCACGCCGCCTAGCGGCATCCCATCCGCAACTTTTGCGGCCAGTCGCTGAGCAGCGGCCACGGTGTCATAGGTGTCAATCAGCAGCGGCGCGCCAGGAAAATAGCGATGAAATGCCTCAAAGCCATCGTCTTCACCGCCCTTGAGCGCAGAAATCGCCATCACCAGCGCATGAGCCATCGTGCCGACGGGTTTTTCGCCAAGCTTGAGCGCTGCCAGCACGTTAGAAGTCGCATCGAGTCCGCCAGCGATCGCTGCTCGCGCTGCCCAGAGCGACCCCTGAGGGCTAAAGGCCCGCCGCGTGCCAAATTCAAACAGCTTAGCGGTCGGGCCTGCTGCCTGCCGCAGCCGCGCTGCTCGGGTGGCAATCAAAGTTTGGTAGTTCAGTGCATTTAGCAAGTAGGTTTCAGCGATCTGGGCCTGCCATAGCGGCGCTTCTATCCGCAGCATAGGTTCATTAGCAAAGATGGCCGTCCCCTCTGGCACCGCCCACACCTCTCCTTCAAACCGAAAATCTTCTAGCAAGCCCCAAAAGCGGTCGGGCGCATCGTCAAAAATTTCTGTCTTTTGTAAGTGTAAAATCTGTGCCGGGCTAAAGCTTAAGTTTTCGAGATACTCCAGCCCCTGCTCTAGCCCCATCGCAATGAGGTAGCCATAGCCCTCGGGCAGACGGCGGGTAAACAGCTCAAAGCTAGCAGGCTTTTGGTGCAGCCCTTCGCCAACATAGCAGGCCGACATAGTGAGCTGATAGAGATCCGTCAGCAGGCCGTATTCTTCGGGGGCGATTGCCAATGACTCCGCTGCCCACGATTCCGGTGTCCAAGCCTTGGCCTTGGCAGCATCTGTCTTCTTTATCTGGGGAGAACTGTCTTGCATAAAGCCCATGAGGATGAGGTGCGATCGCTAACCTTTGCTGACTTATGGTCATTTTAACCATAAATAGCAGTAAATTGTCAGCTGCTGCTGTTTAATCTCTACTGCTTTGAGAAAACTGGAGGGCGATTAAAAGGCCGCGCTTCAGGTGAAAAGCTCCTACTCGCAAGGGTTCTAGGAATATTGAGGGCCGCGCCACCCTCGATAATGTGATGAAATAGAAATCTACCTAACGATTGTGAGCGCGGTCTAATTTGGTAAATAAAACCAAAAGAGAGGCGACTAACTATCGACGAACGCGCCAGTCAGCGTCAAGGTTCCTCAAAAGACTTAAAGTATGGATGGATATGACCTAGTTAGATAAATCGGCAGATAAAAAGGGTCGGTCTGCACCTATGATTACCTCCGTATGACGCCCTCAACGCTATGAAACCTGCTCTCGAAAGTCGGTCTGAATCTACCTGGATAACTGTAGTCCGCCTGCTGCGCTGGGATAAGCCTGCTGGTCGCTTGATACTAATGGTGCCTGCGCTGTGGGCTATTTTTTTGGCAGCTAGAGGTCTGCCTGCGCTGCCGCTAATCGGCGTAATCGTGCTAGGAACGCTGGCAACCAGTGCCGCTGGCTGTGTGGTTAACGATCTGTGGGATCGAGATATCGACAGTCAGGTTCAGCGCACGCGCAACCGACCACTCGCGGCCAAGGCGCTTTCTATTAAGGTCGGCATTGGCATTGTCTTAGTCGCTTTTTTGTGTGCCTGGGGGCTGTCTTTTTATCTGAATCCACTGAGCTTTTGGCTATGCGTAGCAGCGGTGCCAGTAATTGTCTTCTATCCAGCGGCCAAGCGCGTTTTCCCGGTGCCGCAGCTAGTGCTCTCGATCGCCTGGGGGTTTGCCGTCCTGATTAGCTGGAGCGCTGTTACAAGTTCGATTGAGTTTGCTACTTGGCTGCTGTGGGCAGCGACGGTGCTGTGGACTTTGGGCTTTGATACGGTCTATGCCATTCCTGACCAGGAGTTTGACCGGCGGCTGGGGATCCACTCTAGTGCGCTTTTCTTTGGTCGCCGCGCCCCTCAGGCGGTGGGGCTATTTTTTCTGGGTACAGCCCTGATGCTAGCCTGGCTGGGGGTGACGATGGCGCTGGGCGCTTTTTACTGGCTGGCGCTGACTGCCGCTGTGGTTCTCTGGTATCGCCAATATCGTCAGCTTGCTCGCCGCGCCCAGTCTCCTCAGCTCGCTGGCTATATCTTTAAGCAAAACGTGACGATAGGGTTTGTGCTGCTTGCTGGCATGGCGATTTCGGTCGTGCTCTGACTCCACCCTTGTAAGCTCAAAACTTTTACAATTCAATATTTCTGCGCTAGCTATGTGGCTCTTTTTTGCCTCTCTCACCGCTTTTTTTGAAGCCTGCAAAGACGCTACAGGCAAGCAAAGCCTCAAAAGCCTGGACGAATACTCGGTGCTCTTTAGCTTTATGTCCGTTGGCGTCGTGCTGCTGCTGCCAGTGCTGCTGATTGCGGGTGTGCCGCCTTTACTGCCTGGCTTTTGGGTGGCGCTGTTAATTGGCGGCAGTCTGAATATCTTGGCCTTCACGCTCTATGTGCGGGCGCTGAAGCTGGCTGATCTGTCCCTAACGGTGCCACTCGTGACGCTAACGCCGCTATTTTTGCTGGCCACTTCGCCGCTGATTGTGCAGGAGTGGCCGACTTGGGCTGACGGCGTGGGTGTGGTTTTGCTGGTCGTCGGTTCTTATGTGCTGAATTTGCGATCGCCCTCTTCTTCCACTGCCCTTTCTTCCCACCTCCCCTCTGCTCCCAAGATCTGGTCACCCCTGCTAGCTATGGCCCGTAACCCCGGCAGTCGGCTGATGCTCTGCGTCGCCTTCATCTGGAGCATCACCTCTAACTTTGACAAAATCGGCGTTGTGAATTCTTCACCGCTGTGCTGGGCCTTTGCCCTATTTACCGTGATTGCAGCGGGCATGGTGCCATTTGTCTTACGGCGGGGGCTCAAGCCGCTAGTGGCGCAGTGGCAGCTATTAGTTGTGACCGGCGGCTTTAATGCGATCGCCATCACCTTTCAAATGCTCGCCCTGACCCTGGCTCCGGTCGCTCAAGTAATCGCAGTCAAGCGGATGAGCGCGTTGCTGTCCGTGCTCTTTGGCCATTTTTTCTTTGGCGAGAAGGGTCTGCAAGAACGGCTGCTCGGAGCCGCAATTATGGTCACAGGCGTCGTCATCATGTCGCTAAGCTAAGACAAGTCACCAACTTTTGACGATATTTTTTTTATCACCTGTGTCTAATCTGTGAATACGCTATAAGATGTAGAAGAAGAAATCGATATCGGTTACAGGTTTGCTTTTCTGTTTCAAAGGGTTTCCCTTGATTTTTACAGGCTTCCGTCCGACATATCATTCTCAATATCCTGTTTAATTTTTGGAGACTACACATGGGCGTTTATATAGGGAATCTTTCCTATGACGTAACAGAGGCCGACCTGAGCGGCGTCTTTGCCGAATACGGTACTGTCAAGCGCGTCACTTTGCCGACAGACCGTGAAACTGGCCGCGTACGCGGTTTTGCTTTTTTAGACCTCGATAGCGATGCTGAAGAGCAAGCCGCCATTGATGCGCTAGACGGCGCTGAATGGATGGGCCGCGATCTGCGCGTCAACAAAGCCAAGCCTCGCGAAAGCCGTCGCTAAGCTATTGCCGAGACCATAGCTGAGATAGTCGCTGAGACCCTTGCCAAGACTTTTACTAGAATTCTGCGTTCAGCCTTTGCTGACGAAAAACTTTAGGGGCCTTGGACTCACAAGAGTCTAAGTTTTCTCATCTTTATCCCGTTTAGAGCAAAAGTCTGCGAAGTCTTGCAGGCCATCATTTCCTCAGATTTTTGCTCAAATTACTTTCAATCCTCTTTCATTTTTTGGAGACTATTTGTATGGGCGTTTATGTAGGGAATCTTTCCTATGACGTAACCGAGGCTGATCTTAACGGCGTCTTCGCTGAGTATGGATCTGTCAAGCGCGTCACGCTCCCGACCGACCGCGAAACTGGTCGCGTACGCGGTTTTGCTTTTGTAGATCTCGATAGCGACGCTGAAGAGCAAGCTGCTATTGATGCGCTAGACGGCGCTGAGTGGATGGGCCGCGATCTGCGTGTCAACAAAGCCAAGCCTCGCGAAAACCGTCGCTAAGGCCATCAAAGCGATAGATAGCTAAGTCATTAGCTATAATTTAGACCCCGAACTTGCAACAAGTTTGGGGTTTGTTGTATTGAGCGGCTCTCTATGTACGGCGCGGATCCAAAAGAGAAGCATCCGATGGCAGGTTTCCCGCAAGTCTGCTTTATTAAAAATACGGTATCGAATCCCAATATTGTGATTGGCGACTACACCTACTATGACGATATAGAAGACTCAGAAGACTTTGAGCGAAATGTTCTTTATCACTTTCCGTTTATTGGCGATCGCCTGATCATTGGCAAGTTCTGTGCGTTAGCCACCGGTGTTAAGTTCATTATGAATGGCGCAAATCACCGACTAGACGGGTTTTCGACCTATCCCTTTAATATTTTTGGCAACGGTTGGGAGACAGTAACGCCGCAAGTAGGAGATCTGCCGTATAAAGGCGATACCGTTGTTGGTAACGATGTGTGGATTGGCTACGAGGCAACCATTATGCCGGGAGTGCAAATCGGCGATGGTGCCGTCATTGCAGCAAAGTCAGTGGTGGTAGGAGACATTCCACCCTATACGATTTTTGGCGGTAATCCGGCGAAGTGCATTCGACAGCGATTTGACGATGAGACGGTAAAAAGCCTCCTGAAAATCGCCTGGTGGAACTGGGAGATCGAAAAAATTACTCGTAATTTAGAGAAAATTGTTTCAGCAAATATTGATGCGCTGATGGCGTGTGAATAGCTTTTCATAGGCTTAAAACAGGTTTAAAGCCATTATGAATGGTTCTCGGCAGAGGCACTGCGTCCGCTGCCTTTGACGGCTGCCTGCGTAGACAGCATTTGTTTTAGTCGGGGCAGAGCACTCTGAGCTGTCTCGCGAACGTACTTATCGATGGTGTCGTCGGCGATTAACGCTTGCAAAACCGCTACGGCGCGCGGATCGCCAATCGACCCGAGGGTGTTGGCAATGGTAAGCGCGATCGCTACATTGTCAGTTGTTTTTAGCGCTTCTAGCAGCGTATCTACTGCCGGAGCACCGACCTCTCCCAAAGACATTACCGAGGCGATTTGCACTACCGGATACGGATCGCTCATCGCCTGGCGCAGGCATTCAATGCCTTCCGCAGGAAAAGCCTCGTGAGGGTGGTTGACCGCGATCTGAGCCATGGCTTTAGCGCAGCTCGCCCGCACCGTGTCGTTCTCATGGTTGAGCAGTTGCTCGACAATGGCAGGGATCGTTTCCATGCCGATGACGCCTAGCGTTTTTACTGCCGCCCGGCGATATACCACATCTTCTTCCGACAAAGCTGCCATGAGCTTAGGAACAGTCTCTTGGTTGCGGGTTTCGGCAATCTCTAGCATGGCCCGGCGGCGCATTTGCGGATTGGGGTGCTTGAGCTGGTTAAAGAGAGAATCGACGGGCATGGTTTTTAAATTGGCTGTCAACGGTTAGTCATGTGAAATTAATCGCACAAAAAAGACTCCTGGGGAATTCCCTAAATATAGGGTATCAGCCAGGAGTCCATCTTTTCTCTAGGTTTGAGCCAGTCGACTAGCTCAAACCTAACCAACTAGACCTTGCTCACTAGGAGAGGGAGTTGATGACATAGTCAATGAGGCCACGGAACTCAGTCAGGGCCTGGGGAGACATGTCGCGAGGAGCGCAAGCGCGATCGCGAGTGTACTGCATAGCTGTGACATAAGGAGCCGTCGGCAGGTTCAAAGAACGGTACACTTCACGCGCACCGGCAATGCCCCACTCATCTAGAGGGCCCGTGCCACCTACCACTAGGCAGTAGTTGATCAGACGTAGGTAGTGCTTAATATCGCGCAGGCACTTGTCTTGCTTGCCCTGGTTGCCGCCTGCTTCACCGTCGTTCTTGAGGTAGGGGTACTTCTTGAACGCAGCATCGTAAGCTTCTTGAGCCACTTTGTCGATGCCAGCATTGAGCTTTTCAGCCGCTTCGAGGCGAGCAGCCGCGCGCTGCAAACCACCTTGAACAGCCTGTAAGTCGCCAGTAGCCGGGAAACGGCCAGCTGCGTCAGCCGAAGCGATCGCAGCAGTTACAACTGATTTCATGATTTAATTCTCCAAATGATATTTGATCGGTTAACGAGGTTAAAAAGTGATGTCAAATCTCAAACGTTCGCTCAGTAGGCAAAAAGTCTCAAAGACTCGCCGTTAGAACTAGCTAAGAGCAGACACAACCCGATCAAAGTAGCCAGCAGCTTCGGAAGCTAGAGCGGAGCAGTCGCCGTCAATAGTTTCCATCTTGCGGAAGCGGTTGCCGCCAGCAGCTTCGGAGTTGGTCTCGTTAATGTGAGCTGTGCTGGAAGCCTTCATGATGTTGACTGCGCGAGCAGCAGAACCCGTCGGCACGCCCAGAGCAGCGTAAGTTTCTTTTAGACCGTTCAAGCAGCGATCATCAAGCACAGAAGCGTCGCCCGCGAGCAAAGCGTAGGTGACATAGCGCAGAACGATTTCACCGTCGCGGAGGCAAGCAGCCATGCGACGAGTGGGGTAGCAGTTACCGCCAGCTTGAATCAAGCCAGTGTTCTCGCAGATCATGCCAGAGACAGCGTCAGAAACGATGCAGCTAGCGTTAGAAGCGATCGCGTTCACCGCATCCAAGCGCTTGTTGCCTTCAGCAACAAAGCTCTTTAGGGCTTCTAGTTCGTTGCCGCCGATAGTAGCGGTCTTAGTATCAGCCGTGACAACGGCTCTAGAGAAAGCGTCAAGCATCAAGCTCTCCTTATTCGTAATACAGCAGCTGACCTTTGCATCGGCCAGTAGAAATAGACTAAAAGATAGACCGTAGCGCAGTCCTCTTTATTAAAAACAAAGCAACAATCCGTTACACATTTTTGTCTGTTTTGCCCGCAGCCCTTTAGCACGGGCATGTGTGGCCCTATCATAAAAGCTGTTTGCCTGTTACAAATTCGCAGCATCTCTTATCATTGCGCTCATTCACTGCTGATAGCACTCCTGACAGTCCGGTTCGGCGCTCTACCGGAAGACAGTGCCAGCTACGTTCTCAGCCGATCAAAAAAGCCGGATTAATCGCAATGATTAGTCCGGCTTGCCCATTTGACTGGCCTATTTGACTGGCCTATTTGATTAATTAAAGTGCTTAACCTGAGCTAACTGTTGTCTATATTCTATTGCCTGCTTTAGAGACTAGATTATTCCAGCGAGATTAGCCGATTCAGGCTTAGCAAAAGACCACATGATGCCTAAAGCTAGCTAAGCATTTTTGAGTAAATGCTTGACTAAGTTGTCTTTGACCATCATCTGGCGCATCACTTCAACGACGTATTCTTGCGCTTGCTCTAGGCTCAGCCCGCTGACCTGGTCTTTAACGACCTGAAGCTTAAACTGCTGCTCCAGACTAAGGCTGCCTGGCATGGCCTCTTTGCGTGGTTTGCTCATGATAACTGCTCCTCCAAAAGGTTAGATAGATCAAAAGGTTAGGTAGATCTCGCAAGGTAGACAGATCTTTTAAGATCAGAATCCTAGAACCTATCAGGTTCTAAAGCTCAAAATATTCACGGCTCAACTGGCCAAAAGCTCATAGAGCAATACCAATTTAAGTTAGTGTGATTCTAGCTTCGACGCATACTATCGTCAACTTGTAAATAAAATCGGTAGCGCGTGTTACGTAAATTAACTTTTGGCAGCTGACCAGTTTTAAAGTGACTCCAATCATCCTCTGATGGTAGGCTTAGCGGCGGGTGACGCTATTGCTACCAGCTTATTGATGGAGTCGGTTGAAGGGGCTTTATATAAAGCCTAGCTAGGGCTCCAGCGCCGGCTCAGATAAAACCAGCTATGCGATTAAGCTATGCAAATAATGGTAGCGATCGCTTTTGTGGTCGTGCTCATCCATCGGGGATATGACTTGTCGTATAGCATCCGACCAAAGAAAGAGCTTTGCTAGAAGAAAACTATCCACAGGGAAGAACGACTTATAGAGGCAAGAAGTTTGCCTGATAGCACTCACCCGATAGCACTCAAAATATTGACTAGCTGGTCAGATAACCGGCCTTTAGCGCGATCGCCTCGAACGCTATAGTATTGAGATGTCGGGAGCGTGCGCTTGGGAGCAGTCATGGCTGCTTATCAAGACAGTACAGAAAAGACAGAATATAGGTAAAGGCAGATACAGGTAAAGGCAGATAGCACATGAACGTGATGGAATTTTTCCAGCAGAGTGCTGGGCAGTGGCAGTCTCAGCGCACCACTCATCACCTACCTTTTCGTCGGGCGGAGCTAGGCGGCTCAAATATCTCGGTAGAAGCGCTGACTGCTGATCACGAAAAAGTTGTGGAAATTTGCAAGATGCATGAGGTTGACCCTGCTACCGGCAGTCGGCGGCGCTTACGTGCAGTGGAATGGTGAGATGGCCTGGGATAAAGAAGGCGAAAATCACAAAGGTTCGACTGTCTTTGCGCTGGTGCCCGACGAAGACAACCCGCAAACGGGCAATTTGCTGCGAGAGCGCGGCTATGCAGAGATTGTGCCTGTGATTGGCCGCTATGAGATGGACTGCGAAGACGGCCTGCTGCTGACCACCGAATACGAAACGATGAGTTCGGTTGAGCGCTTTTGGTTTCCCAACCCTGACCTGCGGGTGCGCACTAGCGTGGTCAAGCGCTTTGGCGGGCTGAGTACGGCTTCTTTTTGTGCGGAGTCGCGGGTTGAAACGGTGCCAGAGACCAGACAAAGACGATGCAGCGGCACGCGAAGCGTTTGAAGTGGGCTCGCAGTATTCATCGTTTGGCTGGTAAGTAGGCCTTTTCAGAGCTACTATAATCTCTATTTCGTTGGCGAAGCGATTGACCTTATCAAATTCAAATGGGCCCGCGACTGACCCCCAGCGCAGCTCGTCGGTCTCGGGGTCGCGGCCTCGGTCATAGCTGGTCATGTGGTCTTCGGTGACGATAAATTCGTTATCTAGATAGGTGTTTTGGCCCTTGCGGACGACAGCGCACTTTTTACCGGGCTCTACTTTGCCGCGAAAGCTGCTGCCAGTCCACTGCACATGAATGTCGCAGCCGGGCATACTTTCTAAGTCGGCGGCGGTGAGGTTGAGAAGTTTGTCGCGATCGCGCGCCGCTCCAAAAAACTTTTCCTCATCTTTTACTTTGTAGTTCTCTAGCAGCACATCGTTCTCACGCGGAATGAAGTGCAGCACCCGCACCCGATAAGGCAAATGGAGCTGATAGGAGTAAGCTTGCTCTAGATAGAGGCTAACTCCCGACTGAAACCCTTTAGGTAAGGGCCTCATACAGACCTGAATATGGGCGAAAAAAGGCGGATTTTCAATTGCCTGGGCCTGATTGCTAAAGTCAGCGGCCATCCAGCGAGTTAGGGTTGCCACATCGGTCGAATGCGTCATGAATGAGAAAAATAAATAAGGACTGTCAAAGACTTTAAAGGATAGGCGGCACGCTTGCGAGACGGTATCCGCCTATCGAGGGAGGCTGTTAGCGCCGAGAAGGCTGTCTAGTAGCTGCGCTGACGCCACTTATTAAGCCTGGCTTCGGCAATGGTGGAGAGCGATCGCGCCGACATCAGCTCACCCTGCAACTTTTCAATTTGCTGGGCCTGCTGACGCACCTGCTGCTCTAGGGCGGTTCCAGATCTATCCACAATTGGTTTGGCCGCGTAGGGATCAACTTCTACTGCTGTCAGCCGCTGGCCTTTGCGCAGCATCGCTGTGCCCATTGTGGAGAGCGATCGCAGATTGTCTAGCTGACCCTGCAACTGCTCGATTTGGTTGATTTGCGATCGCGCAGTGACTGCTAGCTCCGAATCATCCGTCCCCCCAACGGGAGAAGCTAGCTTAGGCATCGGGCGGCTGGCAGGCGCAGGGCGATTAAAAACAGAGCGAAGCAGCTCTTCAGTTGTTTGCGGGGTGCCACTGCTCCGGCGGCTAGTGGCCCCTGATGGCGGCACGACCTGACTCGCCTGGTCTGCAAACAGCGCCCGACCTAACCGCGCTGGGTTATTGTCCGTAATATTTTTATCACTGCTAGAAGCGCCTCGCAGCAGCGGAAACAAGTGGGTAAACCCGACTAGCTTAGTGCCCGCCTCAGTCTTATGGCCTCGGTAGTAGGGCACCCGGTCAGTGCCAAACACCTGGTCATATTCGTCGCTGTCTAGATAAGCATCAATCTCAGCTTCGTAGCCACCTCGATCCAAAATAGCGCTGTGAGCTGCGATTTCAGCAACGCTTTCTGGGGCGCGGCCCAAAAAATGCTTAAAATTAAGCTCGATAAATCGATTGCGCGAGCCATTTTCAAAAAAGCGAGTGCGGTATAGGTCAGAATAGGCAATCTGCCGGATAAACTCCACCACGCCAAATTCTCCCCGGCGAAACTGCGACTCAGGAATTTGCAGACGCTCGCTCTCCATCACATAGGCATTGCCCAGCACTTGCTTATAGATAGCGCGAATCACCGTGTCTAATTCGTCTCCGGCAGCGGCTGGCCAACGGTGAACCGGCGCGATTTGATCAAAAACAGCAACTCCCAATCGCGTGTCAGGGCTCACCACCGGATTAACAAAAGTGTTTGTCATTACAAAAAACCTGGCTTTCATACAACCCCATAGTATGAAGATTGATCCCCGCTAAATTTTAGGAATTGTGAAGCGCGCTGCCAAAGCGGCTATTCCCGCTCATCAAAGCGGGTGCGAAAGCTGCCGTACTTAATCCAATACTGATTAAGGGCGTGATGGGGCGTGTGTAAGCTTGCTCTGGCCCGGTAGAGCACTACTCGGCGATGATTGCCAATCCAAATTTTCTTAATCGGATCGACTGAGATTAGCGTGCCTCCTAGCGCTGTCACACAGTCTTGAAACTTATCGACCGTAGAATATTCGACCGTTTCAAAAATAAAAAAATTGCCCGAGCAGATCAGGTGACGGCTGCGAATCCATGCCTGCATTTTCTTTTTAGCGGGAGGTGGCAACATTACGACAGCCGATCAAACGGCAGCTCACCAGCAAAGCTCCGCCGTTTTTCAAATCGCAAGGCTCCCTCGGTAGATCCCCATACGGGCTCGTGCGTTTCAATATCCATGCCCTGATCTAGGCTCTCCCAGGTATTTTCGGTCAGCTCCACCCGACTGACAAGATAGGTTTTTTTACCCTGTCGTGGAATCAGGCAGTGATTACCGGGTTCGACACCGCCAATAAACTTCTCCCCTTCTCGGTGAAATACCATGGAGCAGCCAGGCCGACGAATGGCACAGTCTGCCGGAATCACATTTAAAACGTCCCGATTATGGCCTGATCCTGCATAGGGCACGCCGTCTGCGAAGCCGTAGTTTTCGATATAGATGCGATTTTTGCCGGCAGAGGCTTCGTCACCGCCGCAGTCAACCAGCCGATGCAATCCCTGCCGGTAGGGTTTCCATAGGTCATAGTCATAGACCTGCTCAGAGTAAAAGCCAATGCCCCCCGGCAACCCCAGCGCCTCAAAAAAATCGAAGGGCAGTGGCCGAAAAAAGATGCGGATATGCGCGAACTGGGTGGGCTCAGCGTGAGCTTGCTTAAAGTTGCTAAAGTCTCCAGCCATCCAGGTGGCCAAAGTTATAAAATCGCGGCTGGCAGATGGGGGAGCGGCAATAGGCGCAGTCATACGGCTTGATTGAGCAAAGAGGGTTTATAGAGAAATGGTAGAAAATTTGCTGACTATTTAACCGCTACTCGCACTTCAGAAGAAAGCGAAGCCGTCGTGACGCCCTGACCATTGCTAGTTTTGATCAAAGAGACGCGAAAGCGCAGGTTTTCGTTGGCAAACCAGATTTTTTCTTCGGCTGCGGCCCGGTCGTAGCCGGTGGTTAGCACAAAGGTGCCGTCAGGATTAATCACATAGTGTCCAGCTGCCGGAATTGTTTCGGCATAGCCCTGATCGCGCAGCAGCTTACCGCTAGGCTGGGCGCTGGAGAGATCGGGAACGGGTACTAAGATGGTTTGCCCTTTGAGCACATCGTCTTCGTTCCAGTCGGTTTCGCCTTCCCAGCTCATTTTGAAGGGGGTGGCGATAAGCTGGCTGTCTACTCCCTGGCTCTGGCACAGGGCAAGCACCGCTGGGTCATCTTTCTCTAGCTTTTCGATGTCGATCATCGAGCGAATTTCTTCAAAGTGGGCAAATGCCAAATGATGGGCGCTTCGCTGCGATTTCCACCGGCCTAAAGAACGCGCCACAAAAGTATCAATATCCATGATCTCTATATCCCTTGCTTCGGCTCAAGAGCGATCGCACCTGTTATCTACCAGTGCTGACTGCCGCTGTTAACCATCACTGCTAACCCCATAGTAAAGGGGCCAAAGCTACTGAGCCATTCAGTCCAGCTTTGACCCCCTCACAAAGTCAAACCAATGTTGGTCAGACCTTACTCTAGTAGACTGCGATCGCGATCGCAGAAACGATTTAAGCTAGCGCTGCCGCTGCTTGCTACGCCGAGCCGACTTTTGAGCTTTTGAATCTGAGGCGTCTGCGGCTGAGCCCGCATCAGCCCTGTCATCGAACCTGCCATCAGCCTTGCTGGTCTGACCTGCTGGCGTGCTGCCCATGAACTGTACAGACTCTACCTTGCCGCCTTGACGGTTGATAGTTTGCAGGGTCTGAGACAGTTGACTATAGGGCACCCGCGTCTGATAGCAGCTAGTTTTCATTACTGACTGCTGACGTATTCCAGACACCTCAATGGTGACCGTGCGATTTTGATACTCGCTAATTCCGGTACTCCCAAGCGTGTTCATACCCGTCATGGCTTTGCTCTCCACATAATACAAAGACCCTTACAAAGACCCTTACAAAGACCAATTGCCAGGCCCACTACAGCGCTAATCACAAGACTCAGTGAAACACTACACAGGGTTAATACTGAGGATTTTGCCACCAAACTTTTGAATGGTACGAATCTTGCTTTGTAGCTGGCTATAGCCAATTTCGTAAGTGGCGCTGCTACGAGGGGTGCGGCTGCCACCCGTATTCGCCCCAGAGACCGTGATCCGAAAGCGACCGCCAATGCCGGTTTTGCCTAGCCCAACGCCTTTGGGCGATCTGATTTTGGTCGGTAGGTTCGAGGCGAGATCGCTGGTTAATCTTGATTTTGCGCCAGACTTGTGGGACGCATTGCCCCCTGCTAGCACCAGCGTGCGGTTAAAGCGAACGTTCTTAGCTCCCGACTCGGTGTTTTGTCCGCGCAGGTAGGGAACGGTATTTTCCCCAAAGCTCTGCCAGTACTCGTCGCTGTCAATGTAAGAGTCAATTTCGCTATCGTAGCCGCGCGCTTGATAAATAGCGGTATGAGCGGCAATTTCACTTTGATCTTCAGGCGCACGCCCTAAGAGATTTTGAAAATTCTTCTCAATGAAGCTGTAGGCAGAAGAAGATTCAAAGAAATAGCTGCGGTAAAGATCAGACTTTGCCACCGCCCGAACGAATCCGCGCACGCTGATATCACCATTTCGTAACAGCGATTCGGCGCTGATCAGGCGCTGACTATCCATCACATGATGATTGCCTAAGACGTGTCGGTAGACGGCCTGAATGACGCCTTCTAAGTCATCTTCTGAGGCATGTTCACGCAGCTCTACGGGCTCAGGACTGGTCACCCAAATCGACATAAAATTGGCTCCATTACTAATAATTAAGGCCAGTGGATTAAGGTCAGTGGCCTATTTACAGGTAACCGGACTGCGCGCCTCAACATGAGAAAATGTTTAGTTTCTCAAATTAACTTAATAAAACCAATAAGGAACCCATAAAAAGAGCTAATCGTCAGTCTCAGCAATGGGTAAAACGCTTTTGCACAATGTCTTTACAAACAGTGCAAAAGCGCTGACGCCACGACTGATCGCTTGACGATTAGCTCTTATATTGATTCAGATTGAATGGGGAAATTTGGCGGAAGAGATATCAGTGAAGATGAGCCGTAGCTCTCCATCGGAGAATCGCGCGCGCGCTAAACTTCAGTAATGCTGACAATCTTTGCCCCGCTGCGCTGAATGCGCTGAATTTGAGGCGTCATCTTTCGGGCAGAGACAGTGTACTCATTAAAGCTGACGCGACGAGGCGCATCAAACTTAGCCGCAGTAGTGCGAATCTTAAAGCGTTTTTCGGTCACTGAACCTGGTGTCGCTTCAGCAGTGGTGATTTTGTTGGCGCTGTTGGTAGCAACCTCGTATACCAGCTGAGATGACTTGACGGCGCTGCTAACTTGAGCTGGCCCGCGATCAACGGCAAAATTGCGGTTGTAGACCACCTGCTTCCGTCCGACTTCGCTCTTTTCGCGAGTGTAGGGCACGACGTTTTCGCCAAAGGCTTGCTGATACTCTTCGCTATCGACGTAAGAGTCAATATCGGCGTCGTAGCCTTCTTCAGCGCAACGACGAATGTGCTCAGAGACCTCAGCTTGTGACTCGGGCGCACGGCCTAGAATATGCTGAAAGTTCAGCTCCACAAAGCGATAGGGCGCACAGCGCTCAAAATAGCGCGAGCGGTAGAAGTCTGATTTGCCAACAGCGCGGACAAACTCCCGCACTGACATAGAGCCGTCATTGAGCTGAGATTCAGCTGTGGTCAGGCGCTCGCTTTCCATAACGTGAGGATTGCCCAGTACTTGCTTATAGACCGCTCGAATAATGGTTTGAACGTCTTCGGAAGAACTGGTGGGCCACAGTTCGTAAGTGTAGCTACCGGCCATGAGGATTCTCCTTAATCTTATAAAAATCTAAAAACGGTTTTTGCAGCCGCTAGATACGGCAAAGGCGAGCGATCACCAGGGCACTGCTACCGCTGCCGAATCGCTCGCCTGATGATTGCGCTATTTAGTCTATTTCGGTGATACTCGCAATCACGCCGCCCTGCTGGTGAATGCGCTGATACTCTTGGGAGAGTTTCTCGTAAGGCACCAGATATACCTGGTTAGCCCGGCGGAAGCGGGAAGAGGCTTGGCGCACGGTATTGGCGCGAATGGCCGTGACCTCGATTCGGTAGACTTTGCCGCGATCGCCAATACTGGAGCCAACCCGAGTCGGTGCAGCCGTTGGGGGCTCGCTGAAGGCCCAGCCGTCAGAACCGCCAGAAGGTGCTTTGACAGCGGTAGGAATGGCATTGATCACCAGTTTGTTTAGGCGAGGCGATTTGCCAGAAGTGCTGCCCTTGAGAGAGCTGCTAGAGGCTCCGCGTACCAGTTCAAACAGGTGCGTAAATTCGACCATGCTTTCCGAGGCTTCGCTCTTGTAGCCACGGATGTAGGGCACCAGATTTTCGCCAAACGTATTTTGATACTCATCGCTATCGATGTAGGTATCAATATCGGCTTCAAAGCCCTCAGCATCTAACACGTTGCTATGAAACTTCATATCGTCATAGTTGTTAGGCGCGCGACCGAGCAGATGACGAAAGTTAAGCTCTGTGTAGCGGTAGCGGGGGCAGCTTTCAAAAAAGCGAGTGCGATACAGGTCAGATTTGGCCACTGCGCGGACAAACTCTCGGACGCTGTACTCGCCTAGCTTGAACTGAGATTCGGGCACCTCAAGGCGCTCGCTCTCCATCACATAAGCATTGCCCAAAACTTGCCGGTACACGGCATTAATAATGTCTGTCTTCTCATCAGCTGAGAGGCCGGGAAACCACTCGATAGGCGGCGTTTCTTCAAAAAGACTGACGCCCAATCGCGATGCTGGTCCGAAAGCCATGGATGCTATCTCCTAGTTGACAACAGTAAATGAGAGAGCTGTCTCAGAACATTAAGGGACAAGTCAAACGAATCGTGAGAGACCATCACCTTAAACCCAATGACTTGTCCGAGCGCAGATCACAGGCTATTTAGCCACCTGCGCCTGTTTTACTCAGCAAGCTTGAGAAACAAATCTCTGTAGGCAGCGGCGTGAGCGCTGCTGACTCGTTCTCATTTTGTCGGTAAAAGGGGTCTATTTTTGTCAAGTTTTATGAACGAACGGCTGTCTGTGCGTTTTTGCCTGTCAGTCTTGAATTTTGCTGAAATGCTGGTAGGCAGGCTATCAGACGGGTAATTTGAAGGGCATAATTTAGCCTGATTTGGGCCGGGCGCGATCGCCTAACCCCGCTATTTTTTGTTGCAAAAGTTAATGTTTTTGGTTGAGTAGAGCGATCGCCACTAGATATAGGCTCGAATTAGCTGTTCTTCGGGCGTCAGTGCTTGGGGTGTTAGCGGGTGAAGGCAGAAAGGCAAGTAATCAAATGGTTAAAGTAAGGAGCCAAGGCAGGCTGATCTTTAGCTGAAACCCGGCTAAGACTGGCTTGTTTAAGGCCCTTTAGCCCTTCGACCATAGCCGGTAAAGGTACCTGAAGCTCTTCGTAGAGCTGCTCCATCGCTGCGAGCCCTTCAGGACTGGTGTAGCGGTCGTTCTGAGCGGCAATGCCGTAGGTAATGCAGCGCAAAAAATGCCAAAAGTCTCGCCAGCAGGCCTCTGCTCGCACAGGTGGATACAGACCGCCGCCGGGCTCTAAAATGCCCGGAAACGTCTGAAGTACTCCAGCACGAGCTTCATCAACGATGGCAGCGGCCTGATCGCGTAGCTGCTTGACGATGGCAGTGGCGTCTAAGTCTACTGAGCTAGAAGTATTCGACTTTCTTTGCTGAGCGATCGCCGTCAGATCGTCATCAGTGAGATAGCGCTTTTCGTCATCGGCAGCTTGAATCAGGGGGGCGATCGCCTCAGCCGCTGTCCCCTGCCAGGCAGATACACCGACGATGCGAGCCTGTGGAATAAGCTGCTGGGCCCGGTCGCTGAGTCCGTTCATCGCTTTTTGTCCTACCTTTTTTCTGCGCTTGTTTCTTGTTTTCTTTAAGTATTCACTGTGCTCGCTAAGCTTGTTTCAACGCCTGAAGCTGCTTGACGGCCATCGCTGCAACCCGCTGTACTGATGTCTCTACATCTCGCTGTAAGGCGGTAATCGCTTCAATTGCATCAGGGTTGCCTAGCCTCGCTAGGGCGAGCGCTGCCGCTTTCCGCACTTCAGCCTGGCGGTCTTTGAGACAGGCAATTAAGGGCTGATAAGCCTGCTGATGGTTGAGCCGGGCAAGATTGGCGGCAGCTTCGATTCTCACTTCTGGCGAGTGATCGCTGAGCGCTTCGGTGAGCATCGTCATGGCTTTATGAGCTGACTCTGACCGGTAGGGACTCGCTGCTGGTAAACCTTGCGAATGGCCCATCTGCCGCTGGTCTACTTGCCGTTTATGGGGCTGCCGTCTATCGGGCTGTTGCTGCTGGTCTGGCTGCCGCTGACCGACTGGTCGCCCCGGTGAACGGTCGCTGGCATGAGCACGATTTGTCTGTGCTTGGTTGGTTTGCTTTTGACTGGTTGGTGGCTGAGGAACCTGCTGTTTTTGAGCGAGTTGAGCGATCGCCCCAATTACTGCTGTTCTGACTGCCGGAGAAGGATCGCTCATATTGCGATATAGCCGTTCACTCACTTCACTGCTCATTGAGGCGATCGCCCAAGCCGCATGTCCCTTACAGCTTTCACTGGCCTGATCAGAAGCTAATACCATTCGCAGCGAGTCAAATGCTGGCGCGCCCACCTTAGCCAAAGCTCCTGCCGCCGCACTTTTAACACCAATATCCGGATCCTGTAGCAGCGCCTCAATGAGGCCATCTACCGAAGTCGAGTCACCAATGTTGGTCAGGGCGTTACAGCAGGCCCGGCGAACCACCGGCTCTGGATGGCTGGCAATGCCCTCCAACAGATAAGGCGTTGCGGGTTCTCCAATCTGGCTGAAGCACTCCACTAGCGCAATGCGAGCCGCCCGCCTAGGATCGATTAGGCTGTGAACCATTTGCCGCAGCAAAAAGGGATCGGGCTGGTCGAGCGCTAGCAGCTCTATTTGCTGGTTGACATGGTCAATGAGCTCGTCAATCTGGGCTTTGGCTGCTGGAGAGTTAGGGGAGTCGGGGTCGCCGTCAGCGCAATTGCCATCGACTTGAGCGTGAGCTAGGCCGTTGACTTGACTGAAGTTGTGACGATTTTGTGAGTCGTTCAAAGGTTAGCCCTCGGCGGGTGATGGATCGGTTGGCGGCTGTCGAAGCTGCGCTAGAGAAGCGTCAATTTTGCGAATTTCAGGATGGTTTTCGAGCTGAGCTGTCACCATGGATTTTGGCAGTTTGGCTTTTTTGGCAGTGGCCATAAAGTCTTCTGTCAACCGCTGGCGATACTTTTCTAGATCAGCAATCACATCAGCCACTTCTTCAGAGGAGGGGCTAGTTTGCATCTGGTTAGCGCGTTGAGTGCTCTCTACCATGAGTGAATACCTCTTTTATCTTTGCAAGGATTGAGTTAGTCCGGTTATTAATTTGGCGCGATCGCGTCGTTAACGCTGTCTGTCAATGCTGCCAAGGCTGTGCGCGGTTTGACCGCAGGCCATTCAGTGTTTCTGCTCAGCCTACAATGGTATCATCGGACACTAATTGTAGCTAATCTATGCAAGACATAAGACGCAAGAGCTGCTGTGGAAGTGCCGCAGAAGTGCCGCAGAAATGTTACCTGAAAAATCGCAAAACATTTCTTTACCAGGCACTTAAAATTTATAAATGCTCAGAAAATGCTCAGACGCCCTATCAGAGGTCGCTTCAGCGCTGCCTTTGTCAAAACACTACCAATTCTGTGACGATTGATTTGCTCTACTGTGTAGCTCAATGAATATTTCTGAAGTTAAAACGCTGCTAGCGAGCGACGATCCCCAACGACGGCTGCGGGGACTAACTGCCCTCAGGGACTTTGAAAGTGAAACGGCAGTTCCGCTGCTAGTTGCTCATCGGCAAGACTCAGCCTTTTTGGTGCGCTCGTTTGTGGCGATGGGCCTAGGCCGCAAGCGCAGTGAAGCTGCTTATGCCGCTCTACTGGAGATGCTCGCTGTGGAAACCGACAATAACGTTCAAGCTGAAATCGCCAATTCTTTGGGGCTGCATGGCGCTAGATCGGTCGAACAACTGGCAACGCTGTTTTACGAAAACGACAATTGGCTGGTGCGTCGCAGCATTTTGGCGATTATGCCCGAGCTAGAAAGTCCTCAGCAACTGCTGGAAATTGCCTTAGCAGCGCTCAAAGATCCGGATCAAACCATCTCTCAGGCGGGCATCTCGACGCTGGCTCTGTTAGCCGATACCTCTGAAGCAGATCGGGCCTTAGCGGCACTGTTGCCTTTGCTGACGGATCAAAACTGGCGATCGCGCCTTGCTCTGGCCTACGCCCTCAAGCCGTTTGAGTCAGACCGCGCCAAAGATGCCCTGGCCAAGCTGCGACAAGACAGCCATCACAAAGTAGTCGCCGCCGCCCTCGAAGATCTGCTGCCAAAGTAGACGTTCTTTTTATAGCAGCCTCTCTAACCAGCTAGGTGACAGCTGTTCGGTAGATCTGCCGAGCGATTGATTGCTGTGCTGAGTGAAGTAAGCTATCTTGAGTAACGTAAAGAAATGTTTCTTTGCGTAAAAAGTGACCTGCTTTATGCAGATCAAGCCTAAGAGGAGAGCCCAAGAGGAGCGCTATGGTACTGTCTGCAAACGTTCAGCCTGCAAACGTTCAGCCATCGATTCAAGCCCACGCCCACACCGCTTGCCCCGCCGCAGAAATTGCTCGCCCCACTGTAGAGACAGAGCAGCGGGCGATCGCTTTTTTTAAGCATTCGGCAGGCGATTGGCAGTCTCGCCGCCGCTACTACACGCTCGCTAGCGGTGAAGCTCAAGAAGTGGTCAGTGACATCACCGTTTGCTTTTTAGAGAGCGGCCATAGTGAATTAGTCGAACTTGCAGCCCGCCACGATCTAGATCAGCCGCTAGTCTGCGGGGCAAAAGTCACCTGGGAAAGTCACTATATTACGCCGAGTCGTAAGCCCTCTAAAGGCTCAACGGTTTTTGGCATTCGCGGCGAGGTAATGTATCGCGATCGCGGCTTTGCCACCCCCAAGCCAGTCACCGCTGACTATCGGTTTACCAATGACCGGACAATGGTTTTGCGCACTGAGTACAATGGCTCCGCCTTTGAAGAAGAGCTCAAGCTGATTGGCGATAACTATCGCACGCGGCAGACCATCATCTCCCGAGCGGGTGAAGAAGTCATGATTGGCCAGTATCTAGAGACCCGCGTTTAGGCTCGTTTCGACGCTGCTATGTCTCCCTTGCAGGTGCCTCCATAGCAGCTGTCCGGATGCCTGTAGGACAGCTGCTATGGAGTTGCCCGCTGTTCTTTAGCGGTTGCAGCCAGCAAAAATGTCCTAAGCAATTCGACAGAGGCTATATGTACCCGCTCTGCGAGGGGCTTATTTTGCTAGGCAGCTCCAAATTTCATAGGCTTGAGTTTTACAGTTCCAGGCTTTGCCCAGTAGTTTTGCGCGTGTAGGCATTCCACTCATTTAGCTCCGCTGCGCCATGTCTGAGTAGCTGAGAGCGGCCCTCCGGCGTCATCCCCACGGCCTTGCTAAAGTCAGCGCCAGCAATACTACCAACGTTCGCTAAATCAACGCCCGTCAGATTTGTCGCTCGCAGGTCAGCCCGCTGCAACTCTGCGCCCGCCAGGTTTGCGCCCTGCAAATTGGCCCCAGTGAGAAAAGCTTTTTGCAAATTCGCACCGCTGAGCCCCGCCCCTGATAGGTTTGCGCCCTGAAGGTTTGCGCCACTCAAGTAGGCACCTAGCAGCATTGCGCCGCTCAGATCCGCGTCCTTCAAATTTGCTGTGTTCAAGTAAGCGCCATTCAAAGCTGCGCCTGGCCCTACTGCTCCACTCCTCTGGTAGCAAAAGCCCTCAGGCCACTGAGTAGCGCCGTCGTAAAGCGCTAGCTTCACAATGGCATCTGTCAGCGTAGCCCCCGTCAGAATGCTGCTCTGTAAATCGCTGCGATAGAGATATGCGCCCGTCAGGTCGGCGTTGGTCAAGTTGGCCCCTTTTAAACTTGCGCCTCGCAAATCGGCCTTTTGCAAGTTAGTCCCCGCAAGGTTAGCGCCCGTAAGGTTAGCACCCGTCAGCCCAGCGGATTGAAGGCTTGCCCCTGAAAGATTTGCCCCTGAAAGATTTGCCCGGTAGAGATCTTTGCCGCTGAGGTCAGCGCCCGCAAGGTTAGCGCCCGCTAGGTTAACTCGGGGGCAATGACCCTAGAGTCTGCTTGGTTAGAAGCCGTCATTTATATAAGATAAAAGTCACTACCTAATAGAATGGCAGACTCTTCTGCTTAAATACAGCGACTGTAATGCTACTCAACCCCCCCATGACGATGACGGCGTTCTTCCGCAAGAGCGAGGGCACCTGGTTTACGCAGCGGACGGTACACCATTTTGATGTGGTGGCCGATGAATCTGGGGAATCTAACCTAATTGTGGGTGTGGTCGAGGCTATCGATCAGCGGGTGATTGATATTTGTAAATCGCAAGGCATCAATCCGAGCCTGGCGGCAGGCGGCGCTTCTTTTGCGTGGCAGGCCAATCTGTCAGACAGTGCACCGAGTTCGTCGGCAGCGATCTTAGTAGATGTGCCAGATGATGAAAGTGGGCGCTCTGGGAAATTGGTGCGCGATCGCGGCTACGTTGAGAGCATTCCTGTCATCAGTCGCTACTGGTTTGGTCAAGATGGCGTTCTCACCATCGACACCGACTACGAAACCAACCAGGGTCAAGAGCGCTGTTGGTTCCTTACCGACGATTTTCGCGTGCGGGTCAGCACTGCCCGGCTAATGAGCGGTGTCAACCTGATGACCTACTGCTCCGAGAAGCGATTTGTCACGCCAGAAGACTTGTCAATCATGGCTGCTAAACACCAGTAGTCTTTTCCTGTTGGCTCACTACAGACTGCGTTACCCCCCCAAACTGACAAAGACTGCGCTCTCTAGACGATTGGTCACCGCTCTTTATTAAGGAATGTATCTTTGTTTTTAATAAACCAGCTTGGGGCCGGGGCCATCTCGTATGGTGATTAAACGCAGTGCGTTTAAAATCAACGGTCGAATCATGTATCGCCCTTTTCTAGAGCATTTAGAAAATTCACTTGCCCAAAAATTTGCCCTGACAAAGCGGCCTATTCCAGCAGGTCTAGAGTGCAATATCAGCGAGCGAGGTCGTCACCCAGCTACGATTCAAAGCTGGTGCCACGAGTGCGCCGAGCTACGCAAAGCCCGCTATACCTATATTGATGCCGGTCAGAGCGCGCAAATTTTTAACAGTGTGATCTATCCGAGCCATCGCTATGACCTGCCTTTGCTCGGCATTGATTTTCTCTCTTTTGGCGCAGTTAAAAATCTGATTGTGATGGATTTTCAGCCGCTGTTTCAAGACGAGGCCTATCAGCAAAAGTACATCGCGCCGCTAAAAGTGCTGCACGACAAGTACCCCGATCTGGCGCAAAACTTAGAGATGAAGTTCTATGATGCCAATCAGTATTTCTCTAAGTATTTGCTGTTTGCCAAAACCGATCCAGACACGGTGAAGACCCGAGTGCTTGATGCTTTTAAAGATTACTTGCAGCTCTACTGGCAGATGATGGATGCGGCAGTGCCTTCGACTGACGAAGCGGATATTGCCCGCATTGCTCAGGCGCAGCGCGACTATGATCAGTACAGCGCTGAGCGCGATCCGGCCTCAGGGCTGTTTGGCAGCTATTTTGGCCATGAGTGGTCTGAGCGCTTTTTGTACGAATTTTTGTTTGAGGATGCTGTGCCTTTGGCGGTCGGCGTGCGCCAGTCATGACGACGATTTACGACCCCTTTTTAGCTGAAGCGATCGCCCTGCTCGAACAGCATTTAGACCTCAGTCCCTATCCGATTCCAGCCGGATTTGAGTCTAAAAGCGCCGTCACCGGTAAAGGCAAGCGGCAAGCGACCGCAACCACCACCAGCTATGGTGCCTGTACGCCCAAGCTCAGACAAATTCGGGCAGCGCATGTGCAGGGCGGTGAAGCGCTTCAGGTCTTGAATTTTGTGATTTTTCCGCAGCTTAACTATGATCTGCCTTTTTTCGGTGCAGATCTGGTGACGCTGCCGGGCGGTCATCTGATTGCGCTAGATATGCAGCCACTGTTTCAAGACGAGGCTTATCAGGCCAAATACAGCCAGCCAGTCATGGAGATGTTCCACCAGTACCAGCGGACTTGCCCTGGGGCGGCGACTTTCCAGAAGAAGCGCAGGCATTTTTCTCTCCGGCCTTCTTATGGACTCGGCCAACGGATATCAGCCGATGTGAGAAACCCATGTTTTCTCAGGCATTTCGAAGACTATCTCAAGGCTTACATGGGCTTTTGTCGCTCAGGCAGAACCCATTACTGACCCAGACCGACTAGCCGCGATTGAGCAGGCCCAGCTTCGCTATGTGCGCTACCGGGCGGCGAAAGATCCTGCCAGAGGTATGCTCACCCGGTTCTATGGCTCTGAGTGGACTGAAGAGTATATTCACGGCTTTCTGTTTGATCTGGAGCAAGATCCGCGAGGAAGAAACTGCTTTAGCTGCCTCGGTAAGCCGCTAGATAGAGCGCGTAATGCGAACGGAGTCTGTAACTTTGTATTACAGAGAGAGGCTGTCTGCCATGGCCGAAACGTGCGGCAAGCGATGGCGTGATCGCCTTATACAGGGCGAAAAGGCTTGACCTCTCTATGATTGAAGCTGCATGAGCCATTTTTATGAAGTTTTTTGTACTTTCTTAGATCCTCGCCGTATACGTTTTACTCTTTTAGTGTGGGAGCAGTCGGTTCCGAGCCCTGTTCCAATTAGCCAATTATTAGGAGAATTCGGATCTATGTTGATGCGTTTGCTAAAGTTGTCTCCCAAGCTGATGCCCGTGGCGAATACATCACCGGTTCGCAGCTAGATGCGCTAGATCAGATGGTTGCTGACGGCAACAAGAGAATGGACGCAGTTAACGGTATTACCAGCAATGCTTCTGCCATTGTTGCCAACGCTGCCCGCTCTCTGTTTGCAGAACAGCCTCAGCTGATTCAGCCCGGTGGTAACGCTTACACGTCTCGTCGCATGGCTGCTTGTCTGCGCGATATGGAAATTATCTTGCGCTACGTCACTTACGCTATGTTCTCTGGCGATGCTAGTGCGCTAGACGACCGCTGCCTCAACGGCTCTGCGTGAGACTTACATTGCTTTGGGTACGCCTGGTTCTTCTGTCGCTGCTGGCGTACAGAAAATGAAGGAAGCTGCGGTTGCGATCGTCAGCGACTCCAGCAATGTGACTAACGGCGATTGCAGCAGCTTGATTTCCGAGCTAAGCGGCTACTTTGATCGGGCAGCTTCTGCTGTTGCTTAAGTCTTATTGAGGCGGATTTGACTCTGGGGAATAGGCTCTTAGCGCATTTAGATGTCCATGCAGCTTCTTAGCATTAAAAAATTGTTGAAACCTCAATTGGGAGATCTTTAAAGATGAAAACTCCTCTGACCGAAGCAGTCTCTGCTGCTGACTCTCAGGGCCGTTTCCTCAGCTCGACTGAAATGCAAGTTGCATTTGGTCGCTTTGGTCAAGCTAAAGCCAGTCTAGAAGCTGCTCGTAAGCTCACTCAAAATGCTGACAGCCTCGCTAACGGCGCTGCTCAAGCTGTTTACAACAAGTTTCCTTACACCACTCAAATGCAGGGGCCTCAGTATGCCGCTGATCAGCGTGGTAAAGAGAAGTGCGTTCGTGACATTGGCTACTACGTGCGGATGATTACCTACTGCCTAATCGTTGGCGGTACTGGCCCCATGGATGACTACTTGGTTTCTGGTCTAGCTGAAATCAACAAGACGTTTGACCTGGCACCTAGCTGGTATATTGAAGCGCTGAAGCACATCCGCTCTAACCACGGTTTGAGTGGCGATCCGGCAACTGAAGCCAACACCTACATCAACTACGCGATCAACGTCTCTGAGCTAATTAGCCAAATTGACGTTTTTGCCTCTGATTTCTATATCAGGTGGTTAGACCTCAATTTTTACCCAGAGAGATATGCGATTACTAGAAGCGTCTAGTGGTTGTTTGTTTCTCTGGGTTTGCTATTGGTGAGCCTATTTGAGCGCAGCTTTTACTTATGACGACAGCAGATATACAGCCCGCAGGCGGTGCGCCTCAGCTAACGGTGACCCAGGCGATCGCCAACCTCAGACAAACCGAAGACAAGGGCGATCGCTACTACGCGGCCTGGTGGCTCGGACGATTTCGGGTGAGAGAACCGGCGGCGATCGCGGCGTTACTTGCAGCCCTACAAGACGAGCGCGATCTGGCTCCTGACGGCGGCTTCCCGCTACGGCGAAACGCGGCGCGGGCACTGGGTAAGGTGGGCGATGACGCAGTTGTTCCTGCGCTGATTGACTGTCTGGCCTGTGCGGACTATTACGTGCGAGAAGCCGCCGCTCAGTCTTTAGAGTCTCTAAGTGCTAAAGCGGCTGTAGATCCTTTACTGTCGCTGATTGCAGGGGGCGTTGAGGCAGCCGTCGAAGTGCCTGACAAGCCGCATTTGGTGCAGCCTTACAATGCGATTTTAGAAGCGTTGGGTAGTTTGGGCGATCGCGCCATTATCCCCACCATAGCCCCCTTCTTAACGCACGCTGTTCCTCAGGTAAAGAATGCAGCGGCCCGAGCGATGTATCAGCTAACAGGCGAAGGCCAGTATGCTCAAGTGTTGGTCGATACTCTAAACTGCGATGACTTGCAGCTACGACGGTCGGCTTTATTGGATTTGGGAGCGGTGGGATATTTGCCAGCAGGAGAGGCGATCGCGCATACCCTAGCCGAAAACAGCATTAAGCTAATTGCGCTGAAGGGTTTGCTAGAGAGAGAAATTCGCGCTACAGACACTTTGATCTCAGACGATGCCTGTCAGCTCATGACGTTAATGGACTCATTGTTGTAAGTATATGGTTGTAAGCAAATGACAGCCGACACCCTCCAAACCCGACTTCAGGCGGTTGACCAAGCGGACTCTGCTCAGGCCATGCTTGACGCTGTTGAAGCCCTAGCTGCACTGCAAGATGAAGGCGCTATCGATATGCTGATTCGCGTGCTGGGATATAACAACCCCGGTGCCGCCGTCGCCGCTGTAGACGGACTCATTCAGATTGGGACACCTGCGGCCTCGGCACTGCTCACTCAGATGGACGGCTACAACTATGGTGCAAGGGCTTGGGCCCTGCGCGTCTTAGCAGGCATTGGCGATCCGCGAGGGCTAGACTTAATTTTAGAAACCGCCGCCGAAGACTTTTCTCTCAGCGTCCGGCGGGCAGCGGCGAGAGGGCTAGGTGCAATTCAGTGGGAACAGCTAGGTGAGGTGGAATGCCAGCAGGCACAAACTAAAGCCAAAGAGACGCTGCTAAAAGTTGTCAAAGATCCGGAGTGGGTGGTGCGCTATGGGGCTGTGGTGGGCTTGCAGGGCGTAGGAATGGCGGCGATCGCTTACAAATTTACGGATTTAGTTGAGCCGATTGCTGAAGGATTGCGCGATCGCATTAGTCAAGACGATACGCTAGCGGTTCAGTCGCGGGCGCAGTGGGCACTCTCACAGCTTTCTACCAAAGTATGACTCTAAAGTACGCAGTGATCGGTACCGGCGCTATTGGTGGCTATTATGGAGCGCGGCTTCAGCAGGCGGGCTGCGAGGTTCACTTTTTGCTACGCAGCGACTATCCGCAGGTGCGAGAAAACGGCTTAATCATTGAATCTATAGACGGTGATTTTGCTTTGCCCGAGGTCAATGCCTATGGCGATCCGGCCCAGATACCGCCGGTAGACGTGGTAATTGTGGCACTCAAAACAACTCATAATGATCAATTGCTCAATCTGTTGCCTGCGCTCAATCCTAACGGTGCAATTTTATCTCTGCAAAATGGGCTAGATGTAGAAGCGGAGATTGCCCAGCAGTTTGAAGTGCATTCGCTGCCGACTATTTTAGGCTGTCTCTGCTTTATCTGTGCGAACAAAGTTGGCCCCGGACACGTCCGTCATCTTGACTACGGTCGGCTGTTGTTAGGTGCATATGAAAAAAACAACAGACTTTGTCCGACAACGCCTTTGATGAGGGCGATCGCTGCCGACTTTGAACGGGCTAATATTCTCGTAGAGACCACTGAAGACTTGCCGCTGGCGCGCTGGCGCAAGTTAGTGTGGAATGTGCCTTACAACGGGCTGTCAGTCGTATTAGAGGCGACGACTGATGAGATGATGGGAAACAGTGAAGTGCGATCGCTCATTACCACCCTAATGCACGAAGTTGTTACTGTTGCCAACGCTTGGGGCCAACAGAATGGGATTCAGGGTAAACGAGAGCTGCCTACCGATCTCATTTCGCAAATGCTCAGCCACACAGAAGAGATGGCTGCTTACCGCACCAGCATGAAAATTGACTATGACGAAGGTCGCCCGCTAGAGCTAAAAGCCATCTTGGGAAATCCTATCCGCACGGCTCAGGGGTTAAAGGTTTCTGTACCAGCTATGGTGATGCTCTACCAGCAGCTCTCCTTTCTCGACGCGGTCAATCAAACCTCAGGTTGCTAGGCGATCAGAGCGGGCTCTCCCACGCTGTGACTGGCTTCGACTGTATCATTGGCCCGCCCAAAACGGCGATCGCGCCCCTGGTAAGTCAACAGTGCCCGGTGCAGTTCGCCCTGGTCAAAATCTGGCCAAAAGGCATCGGCAAAGTACATTTCTGTATAGGCGAGCTGCCACAGTAGAAAGTTGCTGAGCCGCTGTTCGCCGCTGGTGCGAATTAGCAAGTCAGGATCGCAACCCACTGTATACAGGTGCTGTGTAATCGTCTCTTCATTGATGGCATCAGCCGTCATTTCACCGCGCGCGACCTTTTGCGCCACCTGCTGACAGGCTCGGACAATCTCGCTGCGACTGCCGTAGTTAATGGCAACATTAAAGTCAATGACCCGGTTGTGAGCGGTTTCTGCCATCGCTCGGGTCATTTCTTGTTGCAAAGCAGGCGGTAGGCCAGAAAGATCGCCCAAAAAGCGAATGCGGACACCTTCTTTGTGCATTCTTTTTAGTTCTTTGCGCAGCATTTTTTCGAAGAGCACCATCAAAAAATCAGTTTCAGCGGCGGGCCGTCGCCAGTTTTCAGTTGAGAAAGCATAGGCAGTCAGCGCGCCAATGCCCCAATCTCTACAGTAGCGCAGCAGATCTTTGAGCACTCTGGCCCCCTGCCGATGCCCGGCGATACGGGGTAAGCCTCGGTGGTTGGCCCAGCGACCATTGCCATCCATGATGACAGCGACATGCTGAGGTAAGCACTGTGGGTTGAGATCGGCAGGAAGAGAAGATAGGTTCATAACCATAGGTCGCTGACTGTTTATTTTTAAGAATGCCCGGTGTGCTTTTGACGGTGGCCGGTAATTTCACGGCAATAGTGAATGGGCCAGGTGAATCGGTGGCCGATCAGCTATTGGCCCTGCTAATCGGCAGGGCCCGTCGTGAATTGCTGACTAGCAGAGCTGCTACGCTTACTTCTTGCAGCTGATGGACAAAGCCTTTTTGTCCGAGGCGTGCTTTCAGCTTGGATTAAGCGCCGAACATCATAGAGAGATTGAGCAAGCAGACTGTTTTGAGCAAGCAGATTGTTTTGAGCAAGCAGATTGTTTTGAGCAAGCAGACTGTTTTGAGCAAGCGATCGCCCTCTTCTTAGATCTCCGCGCTCCGCAGCAGGTTGAACGAGTGCGCCAGAGACAGCGTCTGATCTACTAAAATTCACCCCCTGAGTCTCTCACCCCCGAAAGAAGCCAGCTTTGCCCATTCGCTGTAAGCTGTGCATAATTTAGGCTCTGTCACAGGGCTCAAGCCATCACTTCAAGTCACTAATAGGCAAAAACTATGCGCTGGAAAATGGGTCGTCGGAGCCAAAACGTGCAGGATCAGCGCGGTCGAGGCGGGGCTCCGCTAGTCGTTGGCGGTGGCGGTTTAGGCGTATTAGTCGTAGCGGTCGTCATTGCTCTACTGGGCGGCGATCCTTCCGTCGTCTTAGACCAGGCAGCGCCCAACCAAGCGCCCAACCAGCGGCCCAACAGCGGCCAGCCTCAGCCCACTTCACCCGAAGAAGACAAGCTCGCAGACTTTGTCTCTGTGGTCTTAGCCGATACCGAAGACACCTGGAATACCCTCTTTCCTCAAGCATTCGACCGCGATTATCAAGAACCCAGTCTAGTGCTGTTCAGCGGCGCGGTACAGTCAGCCTGCGGTACCGCTCAAGCCGCCGTCGGCCCGTTTTACTGCCCCGCCGATCAGCAAGTTTATATCGACCTGAGCTTTTACCAAGCGCTCAAAAATGACCTAAATGCGCCGGGTGACTTTGCCCAAGCTTATGTGATTGCTCACGAAGTTGGCCATCATGTGCAAAACCTAATCGGTGTATCTGAGCAGGTGCGCGCCGCCCAGCGCGGCATGAGCCAAACCCAGGCCAATGAGCTATCGGTGCGCCAAGAGCTACAGGCCGACTGTTTTGCAGGCGTATGGGCTTACAATGCCGACCAACAGCGCGATATTTTAGAGCCCGGCGACATTGACGAAGCGCTGAACGCGGCCAGTCAGATTGGTGACGACAAGCTACAGCAACAGCAGCAAGGCTACGTCAACCCCGATTCATTTACTCACGGCACCGCCGCCCAGCGCACAGAGTGGTTCAAACGCGGCTTCACTTCCGGCGATGTCAAACGATGTAATACATTTGAAAGCTAAAGCAAGCTAGGACTCGTACGATGGCCAGTACATAACTTCCCTCTGAGCAATGAGTAAAGCTCTTGGGTATTAGCTGGAATACCTATCAATCCATCAAAGCTGAACCTGACAGTCGTGCGGCGCTGTCTGAACAAGAGTGCGATCGCTGATCAGTCGCGAGACTTTGGCGATCGCTCGCCTCTCGATACCGTCGCTCGTTCGTCTCCACAGATTTCTGTAAATCCACGACTGGGTTGGGATAATCTACGCCCAGTCGAACGTCAAACCGCTTTTGTTCTTCGGGCTGTAGTTTCCAGGGCGCATGTACTTTTTTAGCGGGCAGGTGCGCCAGCGCCGGTAGCCAGTGCTTCACATACTCTCCTTCGGGGTCGTAGTCTTTAGACTGCTTAGGAATATTGAAATAGCGAAAGCCACGAGCATCATTGCCGACGCCTGCTGTGTAGTTCCAGTTGCCCCAATTGCTGCATACGTCGTAGTCAATTAGCAGCGACTCAAACCACTCTGCTCCCCAGCGCCAGTCAATGCCGAGATTTTTGGTCAAAAAGCTGGCTACATTTTGCCGCCCTCGGTTGGACATAAACCCGGTAGCGGCAATCTCTTTCATATTGGCATCTACCAGCGGATAGCCGGTCTCTCCTTCGCGCCACAGGTCAAAGCGCTTCCAGTCTTCTTGCCAATCGATCGGTAAGCCACGAATGCCGCTCTTACGAAAAATTTTGCGACCGTACTTAGCACACACCAGCCGAAAATAGTCTCGCCACAACAGCTCGAAGACCATCCAGTAGGTAGAGTTGTTCTTTTTTCGCTGGTTTTCGTAAGCCTGCACCTCTTCGTAAATCTTGCGAGGAGAGAGGCTGCCGTTGGCGAGCCAGGGTGAAAACTTGGAAGAGTAATCAGCCCCTAACATGCCGTTGCGAGTCTCTTTGTAGGTTTGCAAACAGTCGGCATCCCAAAAGTAGTGTTGCAATCGGGCAAAGGCTTCTGTCTCTCCGCCCTTAAACTGCAAAACGCCTTTGGAATCTATTGAATTTTCTGCTAGCCCTAGATCAGAAAGGGTTGGGATTTTACCAAGTTCAATGCCATCGGGCAGACCAGGTAGCTGTTCAGGGGTGGCAAAAGTTGGGAATACCTGACTCTCTTTTTCTACAGCTTTGCGAAACTGGGTGAAGACTTCTGGCAGTTTGCTGATTTCAAAGGGCAGATTGTCGGGATGGTAGAGCGTAGCACCCCAATAAGTTTCTGAACTGACTCTCATTGCTTTCAGCGCTTTTTCAACAGCCTGGTCAACGCCATTTTCTTCTGAGGTGACTTCTTTATGCCAGTACACCGCATCGATATCTAGCGCTTTAACCAGCTCTGGAATCTCTTCTGCTGGCTTGCCCCGACGAATTACCAAATCGCTGCCTTTTGTCTGTAGCGATCGCCTTAAATCTGCCACAGTCTCAATCAAAAACTGAGCCCGATAAGCACCCGTCTTAGGAAAGCCCACCGCAGTTTGACTAAAGTGACGCGGGTCAAAGCAGTAAAGAGGAATGATTTCGGCCTGACGTTCGAGGGCACGGTGGAGCGGTTCGTGGTCGTGCAGGCGGAGATCGTTACGAAGCCAGAGAAGAATGCGCATAGAAGGTGAAAATGAAAAGCGAGGCTAAAAGATGAGTAGGATTAAGCATGATAGGGCAGCTGGCGGGCGATCGCTACTACAGGGAGGCAGATAAACATGACGGCACATGACGGCCTAAAGGCACAGCTAAAAGCGGCCTGCCACGATCTGTGGTGGGGTAGCGAGAGCGATTATCCGGTAGAAGTCGTCTGGTTTGTGGCTCCAGCCGAATCAGCTGATGAAAATCAAGAATTTTTAGTTCGCGAGCTAACCTCCTGTGAGGGTGAGCTGGTGGCGGTTGGCGTTGAGGATTTTTTTGACCGGGCGATCGCTCCCAAAAGCTGGCACACCGCCGAAGACAAAGCTCAAATATCGCAGTTGCAGCAGCTCAAAGCCCTTTTGCAGTCAGCGCTATCAAATCTGAAAGTCTACCGCTGCGGTGAAGTAGAGGTTAGCGTTTACGTAGTGGGCTACGCCCCAGATGGCAGCATCGCCGGGGTCACAACCACAGTCGTCGAAACCTGAGGCCAATTTTTATCTGCCGATTTTTACCTGCCGATTTTTACCTGCCGATTTTCACCTGCCGATTTTCACCTGCTGGCTTTCACCTTACTGGCTTTCAATGGCGGCTTGAATACTTTCAGGCACTTCTGAGAGCAGATCGTAGCCGGTCGCGATCTCAATGCGATCAACCGTAGTGCGATAGGGTTGCCAGCTCGACTCAATGCGATCGCTATTCGGCATATCCACTGCAATCACCTCCGTGCGCCGCGTCACCGCGTCTGTCGGGCCATCCAAAACCACGATCACTTTCCACACTCGGCTCGGCACCGTCACTTCACCCACCGTACCCCTATCGCCATAGATGCCGCCGACGATGTAGAGCGCCTTACCCTGCTGCACCAGATCACGCCCGTATTCCTCAAGTTCGCGCCAGGCCCCTCGATTGTTATCACTGGCCTGCGGAAAAATATTGGTCATCAGAAAGGTGATCGAATTGTCTTGCGGATTGGCGGTGCGATCGCCTGACGGCACCATATGCCCCCGATCATAGCCACTGCGACGATATTCACCCGGCCTCACCTGATAGAACCCAAGCGGCAGAGTGCTATCCGGGCGAAAGTCATCCTGTCGGTTAGTGCGGCCCAGCCAACGACTGTCTACTCGCCAGCTTGCCCAGTTCAAAACGTCACGCGCCTGACTATAAGAGAGCACATATTGCTCCCGTTCAATCAGCCAATTATTCGAATTGTCTTGTCCGGCATTGCTAGGATTACCCAACGCTAGATGCTCATTGTGAGAAAAATAGGTCGCCCGATCTGAGGCAGGAGCCACCAGCGGCAGACTTTCGCAAGCTCGACCATTTTGATCTTTGGTCTAGCCCATGCGGATCGGCTTTAAAGGCATTTAATACCTCTTGAGCGGCTGCCTGACTGATAAAATCGCGGCAGTCGCAGTAGCTATCCACGCAGGGCGGCAGGCTAGCATTGATGTCGGTGCCAAGCAAATCGCATCCTTCTACCCCACCACCCAAGCCGACTACCGCCACCACTGCGATTAAAGCGCGCGATCGCCCCAAACGAAACCCTCTAAACTTCTGCATAGCGCCCAAACATCGCCTATTTAATACACCTGTTCTATAGGCTACAAGAGCCCAAGCCAGATAACCAGCCTTTTTATAGTTCCCCACCGAAAAGCCAGGGCGGTATACTTAGATCCGTACTGCCTTTGAAGTAATCCCTGTTAACGGCCTTCAAAGATAACAATGTCTACCCGACACTTTGTCAACTACACCCTGTAAATTATGTTTAATACAGTTATTTCCACGCTAAAAGTCTGGTTCCCAGCCCCCGAAGTTCAGGCTCACTGCGACGGCCCCTGCGGTGTGTACGATCCTTCTTCTGCTCGCATCGCCGCCGAAGCTGTGGTCGCTATGACCAAAAAAATTCTCGACTTGCAGCACCCTGAAGGGGGTGATGCTCAAGCCATGGCGTCTTACCAAAACACCATGTCTCGCTATGTTGCCATCAAAGAAGAGCAAGCCCAAATTGCCAAAGATGAGCTGCTAGTGCTCTGGACTGACTATTTCAAGCCCGTCCATCTCGAAAAGTATCCTGACTTGCACGACACCTTTTGGAAAGCGGCCAAAACCTGCTCCGCCTGCAAAGTAGAAGTCAGCACTCAGCACTGTCAGAGCTAATGGATGCTGTGCAGAAAATCCACAACATGTTCTGGGCAACTAAGGAGCGCGATGTCTCTTGGTATACTGCTAGCTAGTTGGGATAAGCCTTTGAGAAGGCGATGAATAAAAGCTCTGTAAGTCTGTTTCGGCAGTTTACAGGGCTTTTTCGATGGGTGTAGTAAGTGTTGAAAATCTGTTGCAGATCATGAAACTAAGCCGCAGCTGGAGAGAAATCGGCAGATGGATCATGGGCAAGCGATGGCGATTTTGCGTAACCGGAAACTCTATGCTGCCCACGCTTTCTCCAGGAGAAGACGTGCTGGTAATTCCTGTCGAAGCGCAGACCAAAGATCTCTCCGGGTGATATTGTTGTCTGTCGCCATCCGCTGAAGCGAGATATCCGCATAGTTAAGCGCGTCAGTGAGACTTTTTACGACGGGGGCTGCTATGTCCTCAGCGATAACGTCAGCGAAGGTAGCGACAGTCGTTCTTTTGGAGTGATTGGCCGAGAGCTAATTATTGGCCGGGTGACGAGTCGTTTTTTCTAGGCTGTGGCTAATAGCTATAGGTGACATAGATACAGCCCATAGCGCAAATCTATTCGCTAGGAGTGACAGACCGTGGGAATCTATTGACTGTGAATTTTATAGATCTTTTAAGAGCGATCGCTTTATGACTGCTACCCTCCGACCTGCCACGCCTGACGATGTCCCTGCTATCTTCGCATTCAGCCAGGCGCTCAGTGAGTACGAAAAGCTAGCGCACGAGATGGTGGGCACCCAGGCAGATTTACACAAGGGTCTATTTGGCCCACGGCCCTATGCCGAAGCGGTCGTAGCTGAAGTTGACGGCAACGTAGTCGCCTCAGCCACTTACTTTTATAACTTCTCTACTTTTTTGATGAAACCGGGTGTGTATCTGAAGATCTCTTTGTACTACCTGAATATCGGCGACGTGGAATTGCAACGGATCTGTTGAAGTATCTGGCGGCTCATGCGCTCAAGCAAGGCTGCGGGCGGCTGGAGTGGAGCGTGCTTGATTGGAATGAAGAGGCGATCGCCTTTTACAAACGCATCGGCGCAGTCTTAATGGACGAATGGACAGGTTGCCGAATCGCAGGCGAGGCGCTAGTGAATCTGTCTCGATATAGCGATTCCAAGTCAAATTAACTGCGCTGTCGGCAACTGTCCACTTCCAATTGCCAGCTGTTCGCCCACAGTGATATGGTCTTACCCGTCCGTTTGACTGGGTGTCTGATTCTCCATACACCTTACAGAGCGGTCTGTACGTTCGAGCAGGTTTCTGGAATTGATGTTTTCGCTACTCCTCTTTTCTCTCACTGGTTAATGTCTTAGCAACCCCATTCTCAGCCGACATTTCACGGCCCTGGGCTGAATCCATAGACAGTGCGCCAGATAGTGCGCCAGATAGTGCGCCAGATAGTGCGCCAGATAGTGCGCCGTTAATTGCTCAGGCTGAGAGTACCGTAATCACCATTCCGCAAGCAGTGCGCCCTTTACCCGGCGGCCTAGACAGCGTCCCAGTATTCAACAGCAATAGCCCTGAAATTATTGAATCTGACGGCATTTTGCTCTCTACGTTTCCCTCTCGGGGCAAGAGTGCGCCCGAGGCTCATCTCGACTACGCCTTTAACGGTCGCTTTGATGTTTTTTCTCATCATGTGGCCCGCGGCCAAGATGACGCCGACACGCGAACGATATACGAAGGCATTATCGTTCACAATCCTGGTAGCCGTTCGGTTACCCTCTCCGTGCGAGAAGGCGCTTCTCAAATTAGCCAGGAGTCTCCGTGGAATCAAATCGCTTCAGGCAGCTCTAACCTGTATAGCAACAACTTTTCTGGCCCCGGTAGCCGGGTGATGAACGATGTGCTGCGCGATCGCCGTCAGTCTCCCCTACCCGATCAGCTCGTCCTACCGCCCGGCGAGAGCCGCCTGCTCTTAAACGCCCCGATTCCCCTGCGTCGCCTGAGCGTGGCTACCGATGGCAGCTTGCCCCCCGGCAGTGAGATTTTGCCCGCACCCGTTCGAGTCTCATCGGGAGAAGGCCCCCGCCTAAACGGTCGCTCTACCCTGATGCGATTGCACAGCAGCGGCCCGGTCTATGTGGCAAGTCTGGCTATGCACGCCCCTCAAGTCAACGGCACAGAGCGCGTTCCGAGCCTAGAAGATTGGAAGCAAGTCTTATTTCGGGGGCGGTTGGCAACCCCTCGCGATCAGCCGCCTAGCCAGCCGGGTAGCCGCGCCAATCCTTTTCGCTATGGCCGGGTTTCAGGTGTTGCCCGAGGCTCGCAGTGGAAAGCGACACTGGCCGATAGTCGGAGCGATCAGCTGGCAATTCCTAAGCCCGGCGAGCAATTTTCTTACGGGCTCAGCACCCTAGAGCGCAATACGTTTGGCACTGGTCAGATTCAAAGCGCCCCGATTGACGCTCGCTACGCGGATACGGCCTATCGCGCTAACGGCAACTATGGCGTCGAATATAACTTAGACTTACCGCTGACTAACAAGACGGACAGCCCGCAGACGGTGTCACTGTCTGTACAGACACCTTTGCAAAATGACGATTTGAGCGATGCGCTTCAGTTTTATACCTCGCCTAGTTCTCGGATTTTCTTTCGAGGGACGGCATTGTTCATCTACAAAGAAGACAATGGCAGATCTCGCGCTTACTACACATATCTAGAACAAAGCCAGGGGCAGCAGGGTCAGCCGCTAGTAGAGATTACGCTTGCCCCCGGCGAACAGCGCAATGTTAACTTTCAGTTTCTTTATCCGCCAGATGCAACGCCGCCCCAAGTGCTCACGGTTAGTACAGAAGATTAGCAGGCAAAATAACGCCCCACCGCAGGCAGAGTTCGGTGGCAAGTGACCTGTGCTAGTCTGCATCAGAACTACACAGATATAGGTCAACTATGAGCGACTATACTCCCGTTAGCTGTGAGCTGTATGACAAGCTAGAGGCGATCGCCACTCTCCACCGCACCAGCCAAATCGCCTATCGCAATGAAGCCGGTGACAAAGTAGAAGTCGAAAGCAAAATCGTCGATGTCTATGCCAAAGACGGCGCAGATTACTGCAAGCTCGCTAACGACGCTATCATTCGATTAGACAAATTAGAAACTATCGAAGCTGGTGGAGAAAAGGTGCTGTAGCCAGGCAATCTAGCTAAGCTGCCAGGTCAGGAAATACTTCCTGCACAGCCGGGTGTACCAGCTGATGATTGTGAACGTTTAGGCCAGTGGCTAAGCCTTTGCCGATAGCAGATCCGCCCTTGAGCGCGGCCAACCCCCCGTCAGCTAGTTGCAAAACATAAGGCAAAGTGCTGTTATTTAGCGCCTGGGTTGCTGTCCAGGGAACCGCGCCCGGCATATTGGGCACACCGTAGTGGACTATCCCAGCGTCTGTGTAGACAGGCTCGCTGTGAGAAGTTACCCGCAGCGTTTCAATGCAGCCGCCCTGGTCTACAGCCACATCAACGATGACTGAGCCCGCCCGCATCTGAGCTACCAGCTCACGCCCTACCAGCGTCGGCGCTTTGCGGCCTGGTACCAGCACCGCCCCAATCACCAAGTCTGCGGCAGTAACAGCGGCAGCGACGTTGGCACTATTGCTGTATAGCAGGTTTACTCTAGAGCCAAAGCGCGTTTCTAAGTAGGCCAGTCTCTCTATATTGATATCGAGAATCGTGACTTGCGCGCCTAGCCCGACGGCCATTTTAGCGGCTTCAGTGCCGACTACGCCGCCGCCCAAAATAGCAACATTGCCCGCCGCGACGCCCGGTACGCCGCCTAGCAACACGCCGCGTCCGCCCTGCTGCTTTTCTAAAAAGCGAGCGCCAAACTGTACCGACAGCCGCCCGGCAATCACGCTCATCGGCATCAGCAGTGGCAGAGTGCCATTGTGTTCGACGCTTTCGTAGGCGATCGCACTCACCCCACTCGCCATTAGCTTCTCAGTAAGGTCTCTGCCAGCGGCTAAATGTAAATAGGTAAACAACAGCTGCTCTGAGCGCATATAGCTATATTCGGCACTCAGCGGCTCTTTGACCTTAACCACCATGGCCTGCCCCCAAGCCGTTGCCGCATCGAGCGCAATCTTAGCCCCGGCTTTCACATAGTCCTCATCGCTAAACCCAGCCCCCGTTCCTGCCTGGGTCTCTATCACTACCCGATGATTGCGATCGCACAGTTCCTTCACACTTGCAGGACTCAATCCCACTCGAAACTCCTGATCTTTGATCTCTTTAGGAACACCAATATCCATGAAAAGTCGCCTGAGGCTAAGCTACGGTTAGAACACGATCATTTTAGAGCGATCTTTCCAGAAGAGCTGTAGCGTTACAGCCATCTTTTTCAATCCGCAATCCAAATCCGAACATGGATCACCTAAAAATATAGATCACCTAAAATTTAAGCAATAAAAATCCCCTGCTAGCCAAGCGACTAAGCAGAGGATTTTATGGCTACTGCGATCTACTTAGTGAGTCATCTCACCCAGTTCACAGGACTACTGAGCGCCTGCAACCAGAGCAGATATCAACGGCAAATTCGCTGACAGCAGGTATGCAAAGGCTGCGCCCCCAATACCGCCAATCAAGAAACTGCCTGCAAACTCACTCCAGCCCTCATCGGTACTTAGCCCCTCGGGTGGCTTATAGGGCAGGGTATTGCGAGAGATGGCTGGGCTGACATTGGCACCGCTGTAGAGCGAGAGGCAAACGGTCAGAATAATCACTAGCCCGACTGAGGCCAGCAGTCCGGCAATGGCCGGTACGTCAGTATCTCTCAATGGGCCTAGCAAGAAAAATGGGCCATATAGCAAATAGCCATGGGCCATTCCCACTTCTAGACCGCGACGCTGAGGGGACAACCCCTCACGATAGGCCGGTAGATGGCTGATAAAGGCTTCTGAGAGCCCCGATGAGTTTAACGGGGTCTCCAAGTTGCCAATCTGCGGATCGCCAGACCAGGGTTTAATAAACTGTGATGATGTCGGCATATCTTTATTATGAGTTCTCCAAACTTACTCAACACGCTACGAAAAATTGATCACCCGCCGGGTGTGCTCTCCCCTGCGGGTACAGCGGCTACTGGGGTTACAGCAGCTACTGCGGATACAGCAGCAGGTCAGGGAAAAACCGGTTAAACTCAATAATGATGCCGGAAGCAACTATCGTTACAACGGTAGCCAGCACTGGCGCTGTAGAAAGATATTTCAAAAAATTACTGCTCATAAGAACTCCTCCTGCGGAGCACTAGACAACAAGTTGGCTACTTCATCCACCAGCCTTATATACCTCGTCTATTCCATTGCTAAAAAGCAATTTATCAAGAACGCACAGCCAGATTCAGAAGTAGCCCAGACTAAAACCAGCTAAGACCGCTAGCGAGGTGAGACCGTAATCTCTTCGCGCTTGGCAAACATCTCACCTGTCGTAATCTCTTTAAAGGCCAGCAGCGGCCAAGTCAGCGCTGTCAGCGAACATTTAATGGCCAGCGGCACATCAATGATGATCTCTTTTTCTTCAGGAGACTTGGTTTCGCGGACGGCAATTACATAAGAACGACCGGCCCAGCCAATCCATCCGGCAATTAGCAAGAATAGAACGCTAGGAACTAGAAACTCGCCAGCATGGGCTAGATCGCCGTCTACAACAAGATGGGGAAGTCCTTCGGGGCCACACAGAAGGCTAGTGTTGGCATATAACTCGAAGCGAGCCTTAGCGGAATCAGTTGCCGCAGCAGCGGCGCGCTTTTGAAAAGCGGCTGACTCGCTACAGGGTACCAGACCTGACACATTGTCACCTGCAATGCCTGCGGTAGCCGGAGAGGCAAACCCCAAGGAAAGGCAAAGAACTAAAGCCAGAGCAAACAATCGTCGCATAAATTGATTTCCTCTCATTTGATTAAAAAGGCGTGAGCTAACTTATATTTTGATTAAGTCTTATGAACGAAGACCTACAAGTTCAGTCCAGCTTTTAGGTAATCATACTCCTCAGTCGGAAATCCCGTAAAGAAAGCGATGCCAAGGCTTTACATCCCGACACACTTGCCTGTAACGGCCTAGAAAATACCTAGAAAAGCAAATTTATTCTCCGCTAAAAATCTATCTAAAGAGCCAAGCTAATGAGTACTGTTTTAGCCATAGAGACCAGTTGTGACGAGACGGCAGTTGCCATTGTTGAAGGGCGGCAGGTGCTGAGCAGCGTTGTGGCTTCGCAAATTGAAGTGCATCGGCGCTATGGCGGGGTGGTGCCGGAGGTGGCTTCTCGAGAGCATGTGAGTGCTATTGGGATAGCGATCGCCCAAGCCCTCACCGAAGCAAGTCTCACTTGGTCTGCTATTGATGCGATCGCCACTACCTGTGCCCCAGGTCTAGTCGGCGCACTCATGGTCGGCATCACCGCTGCGAAAACCCTGGCCATGGTACATAGCAAGCCTTTCCTTGGCATTCACCATTTAGAAGGCCACATTTACGCCTCGTATCTGAGCGATGCGACTTTACAGCCGCCGTTTTTGTGTCTGCTGGTTTCTGGCGGACACACCAGCTTTGTGCATGTGCGGCGGCCTGGAGACTACGTTATTTTGGGTAAAACTCGCGACGATGCGGCGGGTGAAGCCTTTGATAAAGTGGCGCGGCTGCTCAATTTGGGCTATCCAGGCGGCCCAGTGATTGATCGCCTAGCGCAAACCGGCAACCCCAAAGCGTTTGCTTTGCCTGAAGGAAAGATTTCTTTGCCAGGCGGCGGCTTCCATCCTTACGATGCCAGCTTTAGCGGGCTCAAAACAGCGGTATTGCGACTGACCGAAAAGCTGAAGACTGAAAAAGATGAGAATGGAGGCGACCTGCCGGTGGCCGATATTGCTGCTAGCTTCCAGGCGACTGTCGTTCGGGCTTTAGTTAAGCGAGCGATCGCCTGCGCTCAAGACCACAACCTCTCTACCATCGTCGTTGGCGGCGGGGTAGCGGCCAACAGCGGGTTGCGCCGGGAGCTACAGGCAGCCGCCGCTGAGCGTAGATTAAAGGTTATGTTTCCGCCCCGATCAAATACTGCACTGACAATGCCGCGATGATTGCCTGCGCAGCGGTCGAGCACTTTGACCAAGGAGAGCGATCGCCCCTCACCCTTGGCGGTCAATCCAAGCTATCTATCACCGACATTGCCCAGCTCTACCACAGCTAGCGCCCGCCTACTGCCTACTGCCATTCTCTAAAATGGCCCGCACCACTTTCCCCACCGCTCCCGGCTGCTCCACCATCGCCATATGACCACAGTCTGTCAGCTCGGACACAGACATTCCGGCCTGAAAGTGAGAATGAAAACTCGCCAAATAATGGACATAGCGAGGCGGCATCACCCGATCTTCGCTAGCGGTAATAAAGTGAACAGGCTGCTTAAGCTGAGCGACGAGTTGAGGTAGCTGATGCACCGCCTCACAGGTCGTAGACTCTAACAGCGCGCCCGCTGCCGCCTGCTCATCGGCGCGGATGAAGTCATCTATGCGCTGCCGTCCCCAGCAAGGGTCTAGGGGCTGGTATACCATGAGCCGCGAAAATAATCGAGGCAGTAGCGGCACTGCCGGCAGCCAAGCGGGTCTGTACTTCACCATCTGCTGACCCGCCGCCCGAAACTTTTCAAATTCCTTAGGGATATAAATGCCGCCCCCAGCATTGATGCAAATTACCCCTTTTATCCGCTCAGGCAGTAGATAAGCAGCCCACAGCGCAATGCTGCCGCCTAGAGAATGACCCAGTAGCCACGCCCGGTCGAGTCCTAGCCGATCTAGCAGTTCACTAAGATCTTGAGCATAGGCCGCTAAACTATACGCTGAAGCTGAATCGCTCGGCATCCAGCTATAGCCAGTAGGCATTTTGAGCTGACGGCACGGCAATGTCTTTGAAGCGTGGCTCTGCTGATTGCCATTAGACCCTTGAGTAGACTCACCAAAGCCTCGCAAATCGTAAGTCAGACAGCGATGATGAGCGGACAGTTGCGAAACCAGCGGTTGCCAATAAGCGCGGCTCAACAGCCAGCCATGAATAAATACCAGCGCTTGGTCGCTGCTGATAAGTTCACGGCTAAGGGGCTCAGCAAGGGCTGGCTCAGTGAGCGTATAACTGTGGGAGACACCCAAAACTTTGACAGTCGGCATACTTAATATGCTAGCGCCAAGCGTCACCCAGATTCAGACAAAAAACTGTTTACAGGCAGCTAACCGATTCGCTCTCTGACCTGACTATCTAGCAGCCGATAGCGGACGCCCTCGGCAATTTTCTGGCCCAGATACTCTGGAATTACCCCCTCATTCGGCCCGAGCAGGTATAAAATCAGCCGGGTACGGCCTCGCCACACCAGCAAGTTGGCATTGACCACCAGCAAATCTTCCTGCCAGATGGTGTACATCACCTTATAAAACAGGCCCGGCTGGTTGTCGGCCTCAATCAGCAGTGCTGGCAAATGAAACACCGGATCGACGTAAAACTCTGTTTCTACCTGCTCTAGCCCCGCATCCAAATTAAATTCTACATTGAGCATATCTTCGACTTCAAAGCGGCCAGCCAAGGCTTCTCTCATGGCCCGCCGCACATTGTCAGCAGTTTTGGGTGAGAGCTCTTTGCCGCCTCTGGAGACGACTAGCTTGGCAAACACCAGCATCGGCGGATAAATTTGCCCGTATAGGCTCAGGCTGTGAATGGTCAAACCGTACGCGGCCAAAACGCCGAAAATGTCGCTAAGCAAAAACGACTGATTGCGATAGGCAAAATGTAGAGTGGTGCGATCGCCCTCAGAAGTCAGCTCAATCACTGCTTTCTTAGTTCTAAACAGCTGATAGGCCAACCGCAAATTTTGCAGCTGAATATCGCTACCGACAAACTGCTCGTAGAATTGGGGAAAAGCTCGATTAAAACGCTTAAGCAAATCTAAAGTAGAGGGGTCTAAACCAGATGCCATAGGGGGCCGACCTCGCAAGAGGATGTTTAAAGAGCATGAGATAAGATATCAGTACCCGGAGGGACAAAGACTGGTAACCAATTTCTGAGAATCGCTTTAGTTTGCCCGGTTTGCAGGGCGATTCGTTAGGTTCTATTGGGTAAATTTGATATATCGGCGCTGCGCTGACGCTATTGCCCCAGGTAATTACAGACAATCTGGCTCATGAAGTGAGCTGACCAGAGGATATACTTCTTATTAAGCTCCGTTTGACTTGACGACATCATTACTTTGCCTGCATGGGTTTCTGGAAAAGCTTATTCACCACCTCTGAAGCCGCTTCAGCTTCCCAGCAAACAGCCACTGCCGGTTACCTTGCCGAAGCCCCAAAGCGCCGATAGCACTGCCCGCATATTTTTTAGCACCGACCGCACCATTGACCTCTACGAGCTAGAAGAGCTGTGCGATGCGGTCGGCTGGTCTCGCCGCCCCATCCGCAAAGTGCGCAAAGCCATTCAACACAGCTTTTTGGTCATCACCATGTGGGAGCAGCAGGGCAACCGCAAGCGCCTGATTGGGTTTTCTCGCGCTACCTCCGACCACGCCTTTAACGCCACCATTTGGGATGTGGTCGTCCATCCTGACTTTCAAGGCAAAGGGCTGGGCAAAGCGCTGATGAAACAGCTGATCAAAAAGCTGCGCAGCGAAGACATTAGCAACGTCACCCTATTTGCCGATCCGGACGTAGTGAATTTTTATAAGCAGCTTGGCTTCATGCCCGACCCCGAAGGGATTAAAGGCATGTTTTGGTATCCAGATTAAAGAAGCAATGCAATAGAAATGATGAGCGACGAATCAGGGAGCACGCTTCCGGTTACCTCATCGGTTCAGACTTTTCGCTTGGTTAATCCAGGTGGCTACTTGAGCGGTGTCTGGTGCTAGGTCAGCTCGGTTGAGCAACTGCACCTGAAAACGGCGCAGCTGAGGATGTAACTGCTGTACGGTCATCGCTGCTAGCTGCTGAGGTGTGCTCACGCCCGCATGGAGCAGCAGCCCGCAGTGCTGGCAGCCTACGCCAGGAATCCGAGCTAGGTTTGCCAGTGCCGCCCATTTATTGATGTGCTTGATATGCGTATCTAGCTGCTGAGAAAGCCGCTGGCGCTGGCTGAGGCTGTTACCTTGCCGCAATAAGTCAAAGGTGGTAAAGATGCCTAAGGCACTGAGCTGTTTGATCTGAGGCGCGCTCAGGCCAGGCAAGTGGGCAATCGAATGGTTAGCAGAGTTCACAAGGTGGATCCAACTGGATTGCTGAATTGCTGAATTTTAATTGTAAGAGCGATCGCCATTTAGTGTTATCCTAGATAGCCGGGATGTAGCGCAGCTTGGTAGCGCGCCTGCTTTGGGAGCAGGATGTCGCAGGTTCGAATCCTGTCATCCCGATTTTGGTTAGCTCGATCTTGACTAGAATAGCTGAGAATAGTTGGGGCTCAGATATTTGCGACTTGATTTTGAGACTTAAATGCTGAGGTTTAGCGCGAGCTAGATTTTCACTCGACTGTTGATAAATCTTACCAAACGGATCAGTTTATTAATTGTCCACCTGCACTTGAGTAATGTGAAGCCACTCGCCCATGATAGACGTGCAATTTTTGCCGAATCGGGAGAATCTATGAAGTCTTTTATTCGCCGCGCCTGGAGTCAAACCCTGGCCTTAGGAATTATCGGCAGCAGCCTTTTAGGCACGAGCCTAGTCGCTGGCCCTGCCTTTGCACTCACGCCGGAGCAGGTCGCTGAGAAGCTCTCTAGCGTGCCAGTTTTTATCTTAGGTAACGACAGCGGTCTGATTCTCATTTCTAGTTCTCAAGAAGGGCAGCCCGAGCAGCCTAGTCTTTATGTCTTTATGACCGAGCAAGATGCTGAAACCTTTTTAGCGCGGGCCAACGAAGCCAATCCCGAATTTGCTCCCGACGCTCAAATAGGCGTCACCAGTCTTCAGCGGCTCTATCAAGAGACTCAGTCCAGCGAGCAGCCGCTACAGCTGGTCTACGTCCCTGAAGAATCTGAGGCTAACCAGGCTGCCGAGCTAAATACCGAATACCGAGGTGGTGTGCCGCTGTTTTTTGCTCGGTTTGAAGATGGTTCACTTGCTCCGGTGCAGCAGAATGATGGTGAGACTGTCTTCCCGATGTTTTTCTCACGCGCAGATTTAGAGGCGTTGCTGAGTGAACTAGGAGAGCGTAATCCTGAAGCTCGCGCCGCTATTAGCGTAGGGGTGCTGCCACTAGAGGCGATGCTGATGGAAATGCGCAATAGTGACGATGAAACACTCAGTCAGATTCGCCTACTGCCTGACTCCGAGACGATTAGCGACATTCAGCAGAATGCTGCTCCCCGTCCAGGTAACTGATAACCGGCGGTTATCAGAGTTATAGTTGTGCCCATGACGCTCGTCCTTCGTTCTCCAGCAAAAAATCATAGAGCTGGTGAGCGAGGATGAGCTTGCTGCTATGTGCCACCTGCTGCTGCCTGCCGTCAGCGGACAAAATGACAGCTTCATTATTTAGGCTGCCAAAGCCACTGCCGGGTTTATCAATCGGGTTAGCAACAATGGCATCTAGCTGCTTACGCTGAAGCTTATCGAGCGCTGGTGTGATAATTTCACCGGTTTGGGCGGCAAACCCGATGACGCGCTGACCAGGAGCTCGGCGCGCTGCGAGCTGGGCAATAATATCGGGAACGGCGACCAAAGGGAGCTGGTTAGGCAGATCTTTTTTAGGGAGCTTGGCTGCTGCCGTATCGACTGGGCGAACATCAGCGACGGCAGCGGCCATGATTACCCAGTCGGCTTCGGTGAGGTGGGTGAGCATAGCTTGCTCCATCTCGGCAGCGGTGGTAATGGCGATCGCTCGCACATCCACCGGCAACGTCGCTTGTATCTCTAAAGTAAGCGGGCCATGAACGACGCTCACCTGGGCTCCCCGGTGCTGCGCCGCTGCTGCTAGGGCTAGCCCCATTCGTCCGGTTGCCGGGTTGCCGATAAATCTAACCGGGTCTAAATATTCTCGGGTGCTGCCCGCACTGATGAGAATATGCTTCCAGCCAGATCTTTGCGCCCGCTGGTATGGAGCAGCGAAGTGATATGAGTCACGATTGCTGTCGGTTCAGCCATGCGACCGGGGCCAACGCGATCGCACGCCAGCCGACCTGCCCCTGGCCCGACTGCATGGTAGCGATCATCCTGTAGCAGTAGCTGCCAGTTGCGCTGTACAGCAAGCTGCTGCCACATATCGGTATTCATTGCCGGAGCCAGCAATATAGGGCAGACAGAGGCCAGCACAGTATTCGTCAGCAAATTATCCGCTAGGCCGTGAGCCAGCTTGCCTAGCGTATTGGCCGTCAGCGGCGCAATCACCAGTACATCAGCCCATTCGCCCAGCGCGATGTGTAGCGGCCTGTAAGCTGAATGATCTGAGCGTGCTGACCAAAAGTCGGCATCGGTGTAGACCGGATGACGCGATAGAGCGGCAAACGTCACTGCTGACACGAAGCGCTGCGCCTGATCGGTCATCAGCACCTTTACTGTGATCCCTGATTTCGCCAGGGTCGAGACCACTTCACAGACCTTGTAAGCCGCGACCCCGCCGGTTATGCCAATCAGTACACGCATGTAGCGACTGGCACTAAGACTCGTCGTATGCTTCTAAATCGAGCAGATGCATGTAAGGTTCGACTAGCTCAGAGCGCTGAAAGGCCACCGCCCGCAGCCGGTGCCAGTCTTGTAAACCTTCAAAAGCAGTGTTGTACTCATCTTGCTCTAGACGCTGGGCCAGCTGAGCCACGTCATCTGGCGTCATCTGAGCAATTTCTTGAGCGGAGATGCGTGTTGAAGCTTGGTTAGAAGTCATCTTAGAAGTGAGCCCAGCGTCTGACGTGGACTGACGATATTTTGCTGATTGCATTGCTCCTTACCTACCCTTGCAGTACAGATTCAAACTTTAAATGGAACCCGATAGCTAAGCTAATTTGTCCGCTCACAAATCACTGTCGATTTATGCTTACAACAGACTAGCCTAGCTTCGCTATCTTTAGTGTAAGAGCTATATAAATAACCGCTACCAATAATTTTCTAAACGTTAAAGAGTTCAAAAAATTAGCTAACTGTGTCTGCCTTTAAAGTCTGAGGCCAGATTTGTTAAAGTCTGAGGCCAGATCTGTCTATCTTCTAGCTGGTCATCCTGACCTATTGGCTCACTTTCAGGCAAAACTGACCAGCAATTTTGAGCGCTTCTAACGTGACTTCGTGCCCCATGTCAAATTCTTGATAGGTGACTGCTAACCCCTGCTGCTCTAGCTGCGCTTTGGTGTCGAGGGCTTTGGCTAGGGGTACCACTGGGTCTTGTCTGCCGTGCAACAGCAGCACGGGGCGCGGCGTGATGCAGGTGGCAATGGGCGCATGGCTGTAGCTGCTCAAAATCATCATGGCGGCTAGGGGAAGCTGAGGCCCCACATCTAGCGTCATTGCGCCGCCTTGAGAAAAGCCGCCCATGATGGTTTTTTCTAGCGGAATGCCGGTTTGTTCGGGCAGTGATTCCATCCAGCTTTGATCTGCTGACGGCTGGATTGCAGATCGGCCTGGGCCGCAAAGTCATGCGGCATTCGAAAGTCGTAGTTAGGCGGAAAGCTATACCAGGCGAGTCCTCCCGGCACCATTGGATGAGCAAAGGGGGCGTTGGGCAGCAGCGCCTGAGATGGGGGCGCTGACCATGCCGATCGCCTTCGATGAGCCCGGCAACGTCTTGAGCATTGGCTCCCCAGCCATGGAGCAGTACAATCAGATGATCGCTGGTAGCACGTGTTGGTGTCTTGGGCGTGAGAGCGATCGCACGACAAAGCCAAAAGAGACCTCCTGAAAAAAACGACCTGTTCATCATAGAAGAGAACAGATCTTTCCTAATTCTCGGCCATTGCCTGTAATGTTTTAAATCTGCCCTTTTATCGCTTGTCTGCCCATGTCTCGCCTTGCCCTGCTGAGTGTTTCAGATAAAACCGGTTTGGTTGAGCTGGCGCGATCGCTCACCCAAGATCTTGACTTTGAAATTGTCAGCTCAGGCGGCACGGCCAAAGCCCTCAGCGCCGCTGGGATCGCCGTTACCAAAGTCTCTGACTATACCGGATCACCCGAAATTTTAGGTGGGCGGGTAAAAACGCTGCACCCTAAAGTCCACGGCGGCATTTTGGCCCGGCCCGACCAGACAGCCGACGCACAAGACCTTGCGGATAATGACATTCGCCCTTTTGACTTGGTCGTGGTCAACCTATATCCGTTTGAGCAAACCATTGCTAAACCCGACGTGAGCTTAGCGGGCGCAATAGAAAATATCGACATCGGCGGGCCGACGATGATTCGCGCCGCCGCCAAAAACCACGCCTATTTAACCGTGCTGTGCAATCCCAACCAGTATGAAGACTATCTAGTTGTTGCGAAGGCCAACCAGGGCACTCCGCCGCTGGCATTTCGGGCCTCCTGCGCGCAGCAAGCGTTTTGGCATACGGCTAACTATGACTGTGCGATCGCCCAATATCTGACTCAGGTGCAAACGCTCACCCACCAGCCCGATGCAGCAGCAGCGCTCCCAGCTCACTACGCCATCAGCGGGCAGCTCAAGCAAACCCTGCGCTACGGCGAAAACCCGCATCAGGCCGCAGGCTGGTATCAGCACGGTGCAGGAGCCAGCGGTTGGGCAGCCGCTCAGCAGCTTCAGGGTAAGGCGCTCAGCTATAACAATCTGATCGATCTAGAAGCGGCCCGCCGGATCATTGCCGAATTTCCCAGCGCAGAGCAGCCTGCCGCCGCCGTTCTGAAGCATACTAATCCCTGCGGTGTCGCCCTCAGCGATGCGCTCTCTACCGCCTATCAGCAGGCGTTCGATGCTGATTCGACTTCTGCTTTTGGCGGTATTGTGGCACTTAACCAGTCAATTGACGAAGCTACTGCTCACGCCCTGACGGGCACTTTTCTGGAGTGTGTCGTTGCTCCTAGCTGTGACCCGGCTGCAAAAGAAATTCTCAGTCAAAAGAAAAATTTGCGGGTGCTGATATTGCCTGATTTGGTGACAGGGCCAAGTCAGAGCCTGCGGGCGATCGCGGGTGGATTTCTCAGCCAGGCGACAGACGATTTGCGCCCCGACCCCAGCCAATGGACATTTGTCACCCAGCTAAAGCCTAACGAAACCGAGCTCGCTGAAATGCTGTTCGCTTGGCGAGTGGTGAAGCATGTGAAATCTAACGCAATCTTACTGACAGACAATCGAACCACGCTAGGCGTTGGTGCCGGCCAGATGAATCGTGTGGGGGCTGTGAAAATAGCCCTAGAGCAAGCAGGCAAGCAAGCCCAGGGTGCAACCCTAGCTAGCGACGGCTTCTTCCCGTTTGACGATTCGGTTCGCACGGCGGCGGCGGCGGGCGTTAAAGCCATTGTGCAGCCAGGCGGCAGTATTCGCGACCAAGACTCTATTGCTGCCGCTGATCAGCTCGGGCTCATGATGGCCTTTACCGGCACTCGTCACTTCTTACACTAAGCCCATGTCTAGCTGAGCCCATATCTAGCTCTGACAAATTAGCTCTGTCCGTCTTCAGTTGGTGAAACTGTCGATACCATAGAGCTGATTTGCTTGCCAACTGAGCTCAGTTGCGAGTCAGCCACTTTTGGCCATTTAGCCGCTGCAAGGTGTAGAGCACCATCAGATCTAAGGTAATTCGGCGCTCGTCGCCCATAAACTGCTCAATCGTGCTGGGCACTGCGCCATTAGAGGCGAGTGTAAATACCTTTTGGCCGCTGATATCTTCATCAATGAAGGCGATATTAAATTGGCGCTGGCCCTCTTCTGGCTCTTGCCATTCGCCTTGTACCTGCCAGTAGGGGTCGCTATCAGCCTGTCCAACGGCCACTAGCTGGCGCTTGGCAAATTCTAAACTGAGATCGTCAATACCTTCTTTCGCCAAAGCTTCTTTGAGACTGGGCAGGTAGTGCTGCTCCATAAACTCGTCAAAGGGCTTGTCTTCTAGCTTGGGCGGTTTTTCTTTTTTGGCCTTGGCAGCAGGTTTCGCGCCGGATTTATCGGCAGGTTTCGTGGCCTTTTTATCAGATCCGCTATCGGCCTGGGTCTCGGCTTTGGCCGCTGCTGACTTAGCAGCGGGTTTCGCAGCTTGATCTTCCTTTGCGGTCTCGTTTGATGGTTTTTTTTCTGCCATGTCTAGCTAAACTGTCCTCTAAACGCCTGAACAAGCGACAAGCGCAGCAAATCTATAGCATGGATACTAGCTACAAGTCTGCCGCGCCCTAATTATAGAAGCTATGCGGTTTAATTTTCCATCTCACCCACGGCTAGCCTACGCTGGCTGCAAGACTGCGTTTTTTCGGTACCACTCAATCGTACTTTTTAGCCCCTGACGGAAGTTAGTTTGTGCTTCAAAGCCAAACGCCTGTCTAGCGCGCTCCGTATCTAGACAACGCCGGGGCTGGCCATTGGGCTGATCAGTCTGCCAGACCAGCTCACCTTCAAAGCCCATCAGCTCGCAGATTAGCTCGACCAAATCGCGGATAGAAATTTCTGAACCCGTCCCTAAATTGACCGGGGCAGCGTCGGAGTAGTGTTGAGTGGCCATGACGATGCCCTGAGCCGCGTCGGTAGAGTAGAGAAATTCGCGAGTTGGGCTGCCGTCACCCCATACTGGTAGGGTTTTGTCGCCGTTGGTCTGCGCTTCATGCACTTTGTGAATCAGGGCCGGAATCACATGCGAGCTGCTCGGATCAAAGTTGTCTTCGGGGCCGTACAGATTAACCGGTAGCAGATAAATGCCGTCAAATCCGTACTGCTGACGGTAGGCTTCTAGCTGTACTAGCAGCGCCTTTTTCGCGATGCCATAGGGAGCGTTGGTCTCTTCGGGATAGCCTGCCCAGAGATCGTCTTCTTTTAAAGGGGACGGGGGTGAACTTGGGATAGGCGCAGATCGTGCCGACACAGACAAATTTTTCGGCCCCGGCCTGATAAGCCGCGTGGATCAGCTGGGTGCCCATCATCAGATTGTCGTAGAACAGCTCAGCGGGTTTTTCCCGGTTGAGGCCAATGCCGCCGACGTGGGCTGCTAGATGGACGATCACATCTTGACCTTGCACAGCCCGCTGACAGGCTTCCATTTGGGTGAGGTCGTATTGGCGCGATCGCGGCACAAAAATATTGTCAGGGTCAGCGCCTGCCTGCTGGAGCTGCGCTACTACCTGCTTACCCAAAAAACCAGCGCCGCCGGTCACCAAAATTTTCTTATTCGCTAATTCCATAGTCTTTCATCTTGCTTTGAATACGCACTTATAAACACCTTGTCGAAATAGACACCCCAGTCACTCGCACCCATTCAAGCCTGAGATCCGAAATTTGCTAGCTCTTTCTGCCTACAAATGTAGGCCAACGCCATCCGCAAGACGTTGGCTTGCAGTCTACAGTTCACAGACTCTTGGTGCTCAGGCACAGAACGCTCAACTATCGGGCGCTTAAGACATAGAGCCGATCATTTCGCGGCGAATAGTCGCCATATCTAGGCTGCTACCAGACTCGGAGGCGCTGATCGCCTTTTGCCCGATCGCTTCTAGATCAGAATCGACCATAAGCTTGACTAAGCCTTCAAAAGTGATTTCAGGTTCCCAGCCTAGTACCTGCTTTGCCTTAGTGGGGTCGCCAATCAGCAGATCTACTTCTGCCGGTCGCAGATAGCGCTCATCAAAAGCGACATAGTCTTGCCAGTTGAGGCTGACATAGCCAAAGGCAACTTCCAAAAATTCACGAATGGAGTGAGTTTCACCGGTTGCTACCACAAAATCGTCGGGCTTTTCTTGCTGTAGCATTAGCCACATGGCTTTGACGTAGTCTTTGGCGTAGCCCCAGTCACGCTTGGCGTCAAGGTTGCCTAAGTAAAGCTGCTTTTGCTGACCGGCGACAATGCGGGCGATCGCCCGTGTGATCTTCCGGGTGACAAAGGTCTCGCCCCGACGCGGCGATTCGTGGTTAAACAAAATGCCATTGGTGGCAAACATGTCGTAAGACTCGCGGTAGTTAATCGTCTGCCAGTGCGCGTAAACCTTGGCGCAGGAGTAAGGGCTGCGCGGATAGAAAGGCGTCTCTTCTGACTGAGGGACGTGCTGCACTTTGCCAAACATCTCCGATGAGCCCGCCTGATAAAAGCGAACCTCGTCACCGGTGCGCTGCTGATAGTCGCGAATTGCCTCCAGCAATCGCAGCGCGCCCATGGCCACCGTATCTACGGTGTATTCAGGCGAATCAAAGCTGACTCGCACATGCGACTGAGCGCCCAGGTTATAGACTTCGGCGGGTTTTACCTGCTCGACAATCCGGCGCAGCATGGTGCCGTCATTGAGGTCACCGTAGTGTAGAAAAAGCTTGGCACCTTCTTTGTGAGGGTCTACGTAGATGTGATCAATGCGGTCAGTATTAAAGGTAGAAGTGCGGCGAATGACGCCATGAACTTCGTAGCCTTTTTCGAGCAATAGCTCCGCTAGATATGAACCATCTTGCCCTGTGATTCCGGTGATAAGTGCCCGCTTCGGTTGCGTCATTATGTTCAGCGTCCTTGAAGTTTGTATGGTGTAGATGTAGCTCTGGCAGTCGGGCTACCTGTCAAGCTTTAGCATAGGGTGCCCAAAAATAATATTGGCCAAAAAGCTTCTGATAGCTATCTGGGGTCTGGCTACTTAGGCAAACTAGATAAAGCTTTGTATAGAAACAGTGGTAGAAAGTTGGCGATGTGTTTAAGCGCCGTACTTCCTTCAAGAGTACATAACCTTAAACGGATAATCCGGTCATGCACATCAAGAGTGTGTGATGTGTCTGCAAAATGTCTATGGAGTATTTTGAGCAAGATTTGCTTGGTTAGGCCCGGCGATCGCGCTCAATATCATAAATAGCTTTCTCCCAGCACCATTGCTCTGTGCGGCCCGAATTGCGTGCCTGCACGTCTTTTACCAGTCGTTGGGCAACGGCAGCATTGCCCCCGACCAGTCTCATTAGCTGTTTGCGGGTAGATCGCGATACGCCGCGATCGCGTTGAATGCTGCTGTGCTCACCGCGACGACGGCGACCTTGAATGGGCAATCGACGGCCTGTGAGCCAGCTGACTAACGCTAAAATGAGGGCGATCGCCAGCACAATCGGTAGAAAAGACATAAAAACTGATCTAAAAACGTTCTAATAATATTAGGTATTAGGAAAGGCGCTCAATCGACTGTGCTGCTACTCTTATTCTCATACGATGCCGATACCCACATCATTCCTAACTGAGAGCCGCGCAGCCGCCATTCTGACCTTTTGGTTTGGCGCAGCGGATGCCCCTAACTATGGTCGCTATCGCCAGGTTTGGTTTAGTAAAAGCGCCGATTTTGACGCTCAAATTCGTCAGCATTTTTTAGCCGACTACGAAAAAGCCGCCGCCGGAGACTATGCTAACTGGTCTGCCGACGGTTATGCCTCACCGCGCTCTGCCGTCGCCCTGCTGCTATTGCTCGACCAGTTTCCACGCAATCTATTTCGGGGCAGTCCGCGCAGCTTTGCCACCGATGCGCAAGCGCTAACGGTAGCAAAGCTGCTAGTCAATACAGGCGCAGACAAAGCGCTCATGCCTGCCGATCGCTTTTTTGTCTATATGCCGTTTGAGCACAGCGAGGTGATGGCCCACCAAGATCGCTGTCTTGACCTAATGAAAGATTTTGTGGAAACGACCCCCGACCTCGATGACGGGCTCAAAGGCGGGCTCGACTATGCCATTCGTCACCGGGCGGTCATTGAGCGTTTTGGTCGCTTTCCCCACCGCAACGAAATTTTGGGACGTCAGAGCACGCCCGCAGAGATTGCCTTTCTCCAGCAGCCCGGCTCGCGCTTTTAGCCACGTCCCTAATGTTGCTCAGTAATTTTTTTTGCTAGCGGTTGACTACATATTGCAGCCATAAGGAGCAGCACAGCCCAATGTAATGGGCAAAAATAGTGTTGGTCGCTGAGCACACCACGGCAATATCAGCGGCGTTGATAAAGGCGGAGGAATCTCGGGTAGCCCCAATCACCACTGGCCCTTGCCTCAGTCCGCGCAGCAGCAGCGGCCCGACGATGGACTGGGTGCCTAAAATAGTGATCAACATTCCTACTAGGCTAATAACCAAGCCAATCCGAATGGCTTTAGCCGCATCTTTAGGTTTGGGCCGCAGGTCGGGGTTAGGGTTGCGCAGTTTGCGGGCCAAACGGGTGTAGCGAAATCCCCAAAAGGCACTGACGAAGGCGGTCACAATGCCAATGGCAGTACAGATGCCAGCGCTGGCCTCTCCCGGCCCGGTCTCGGGCTCTAGGGAGTAAATGACGAACAGACCGCTCGCGACTACAGCAATTACCGCCTGCGCCCACAGGCCGATCCAACCTGCTAAACGAAAGTTGGTAGCGATGCGGCGAATGGCCGGGGGTAAGGAGTAACCAAGTTCACCTGTCATAGCGTCATTTTGTAAGTAGGTTGATAGGGCGTTGGCAAAGGCGCTTAGCCTTATGGTAGTACGAGTCGTTGGCCGTCAGGAGAAACCCTACATTCGCGCAACATTTCACGGCACAATAGCATCATTTAGAAAAGCAAGGATAGGGCCGACATGCAAACATCTGACGCTTTGTTTGACTCACCGATCAAGGGCGATCGCCCGCCGACTGATTTGACCCTAGAGAGCTATAAAGATCAGGTGAGCGATCTGATCGGTCGGCATCGCCATCGGGTGGATTATCTGGCGATTCGGCTGGAGCGATCGCAGGGCTGCGAAATCCGGCTGCGCGGCGATCGCCCCGAAGCCCTGAGTGAAGACATTGCTATAGGCGGTCAGGTGCGCGCCTGTTACAGAGGCGGCTGGGGCTTTGCCAGCTTTAATCGACTGGCCGATTTGGGCTTGCGGCTAGAAGATGCGATCGCATCCGCCCGACTAATTGGCGATGACATTACCCAGCTCGCCCCAATTGACATTGTTCAAACTCGCTGCGTTTTGCCCCTGAGCGGCACCGACCCCCGGCAGGTCTCCCTGGCCGACAAAAAAGCCCTGTGCCATCACTACACTGAGGTTTTGCGCAGCGCCCATGCCGACGACATTGCCTCTACTGCCATTCGCTACGAAGACAGCTACCAGCAGATCTTACTGGCGACTTCTGAAGGCACGCTGATAGAGCAGGGCTGGACAGATATTGAGATGCGCTTTGCAGCGACGGCGCGGCGGGGTGAGCAGGTGCAAACCGGCAGAGAGACGGTCGGATCGCGGCGGGCCTATGAAGATGTGCTAGGGCTGGAAGAAAAAGTTAAAGCGGCAGGCGATCGCAGCGTCACCGCCCTCACCCTGCCCCCAGCCAAAGGCGGCATCTATACCGTGGTGATTGACCCTATTCTCAGCGGGCTATTCGTCCACGAAGCCTTTGGTCATCTGTCTGAAGCCGACATGATTTATGAAAATCCTGAGCTGCTAGAGACCATGACGCTAGGGCGACGGTTTGGCCCCGCCAACCTACAGATCTTTGACGGCGCAGCGCCTGCCGGACATCGCGGCAGCTACTTTTACGACGATGAAGGCACACCCGCGACGACAACTCAGCTCATTACTGATGGCGTTCTCACAGGCCGACTGCACTCTCGCGAAACGGCTGGCGGATTAGACGAAGCGCCCACTGGCAACGCCCGCTGCTTGAACTATCACCATTCTCCCCTTGTTCGCATGACCAATACCTGGATTGAGCGCGGCAGCACGCCCGTCGCCGATCTATTTACCGGCATTGAGACCGGCATTTACGCCCGCAACTGGGTGGGCGGTGAAACCAACGGTGAGCTATTTACCTTTACCGCTGGAGAGGCCTGGATGATTCGCCAGGGAAAAATTGCTGAACCGGTGCAAGATGTCACGCTTTCAGGCAACGTATTTAGCACGCTGGCCAATATAGAAGCGATCGGCGACGACTTTTACTGGGATGAATCGGGCGGCTGCGGCAAAGGTGGTCAGAGCGGGCTGGCGGTCGGCTGCGGCGGGCCAAGCCTACGAATTAAAGAGGTGGTTATTGGCGGCGACGCTGACTAGCCGGGCCAGGTAGCCGGGCCAGATCGTAGAGCCAGACCGTAGAGCCAGATCGTCGGGCTGACGCTGCTTGTTCCCTTGCTGGGTGCCTTCAAAAGTGCCCAAAGTGTAAAGCTCGTTACAAAATCTTTATCAAAATCCGTGAGTATTTGACCCCTGCTTCATACTACAATGCGGCTATCTGAGAAGCATCTACCATAATTGTTTGATAGGTATTTGGTTGAGCGCACCTGGCGCTCCCATTGTTTACGGTTTATTGACGACCTAATTTATTTAGGGCCACCCTCATCAGCTAATCCAGAAGCGTTCTGGGCTTTTAGCTGACGTGAACATTTATACCTTTGCAGTTATCGGTAGCAACCGTTAATTTTTTAGTGACCGATGCCTTTTTTTAGAGGTGATTATTCGCTGATGAATGTTTACAGGCTGGGTTGCTACACCCCTCATAATGGTCACCTTCGCCTGAAGCTTCTTCGATAAAGTAATGTCTTTGCCTGCCGATACAGCGAACGTTTTCAGCCGCTCATTTTTAGAGTCGCTGGAGAGCGATTTCCGCACTGCTCTTTTAGAAGTTTTGCCTGATCTCAATCAGGACATGATTGCAGAAGTCTTCTCTGACATTGCTGCATCTATTAGTTTTCAAAGTGGCAGTTCTCAGAGTGACGCTCGCTCTGAACTCATCAACTCTCTGACAGACTTATTAACGGCTCCTCAAGCCTCAGATCAAAACTCAACGCTGAGTGATTTTCAGCAGAAAGCCGCCAGCTTTGGCGCTGGTTTGAGCGATCGCTTGGGCACTAACTTGGGCCTGAATGACAGTCTGAACGGGATCGGGCTAATTCGTCAGCTTTTAGCGGCTGCGCCTTTCTCCACTGCTAGCAACTCATCTCCGCAGCCAGAAGAATTTACACCGGCTCATACAGATGCCTCTAGCGCCGCTCCCTGCTGCTGCCCGGCCTGCTTAGGCGCTATCGAGTTACCTGAGGGTACTGCTGCATTTACAACGGTGACTGCCACCGGTCAGCTGATCAGCAATGGCAATGCTCAGATGCCTAATCAGCTCAAGTGGACACAGCTCAATACTAAAGCTGACGGTAAGACCAGTACTGCCGTTACGTTTGCCTTTGCTGACAGCTTTGCCATTGCCGGGCTGGAGACGGGCCGAGCCAAAACTCTGTTTGCCTCAGCGCTGCAAACCTGGGCAGACTATGCGCCGATAGATTTTTTAGAAATAGAAAATCCGGGCTTGGGTGATGCTGTAGATATCTGGGCGCAGAGCGATCGCATTGACGGCCCGGGCAAGACGCTCGCCTTTGCTTACTTTCCTAGTATTGGCGATATTACCTTTGATACGGGTGAAAGCTGGACTGAGTCGCTGTTTTTAGAGACGGCTGTGCATGAGCTAGGGCATTCTTTGGGCTTAGCGCACGAGGACGGCACCGAGGCGATTATGAATTCGGTTTTGGCCAACCGCTTTGCTGGCGCAGACCAGCCGTTTTTGCTAGCTGACGATATCAACGGTATTCGCAGCCTCTACGGAGCTGGGCTGGGCTCGGTAAAGTCGCTGGCGATGCCGCTGCTTGCGCCTAACTTGGTAGTTAACGGCAGCTTTGAAGAAGTGCCCATTGGGGCGGGTGAATCTGCTGTGTATAACCCAATTAAGGGCTGGTCTGTCATCTCGGGTGCAGGCATACAGGTGGATAAGCGCACTGAGCTACTAGGCGCAGCGGCGGATGGCGTGGCTTGGGCGGCGCTTGATATCTATGGTCAGAACAGCACCATTGGCCAAAATATTGACACCGTTACAGGCCAAATCTATCGCCTGTCGGGGAGCTACAAAGGTCGGGGGCAGTTGACGAATACCGCCGATATCAAGATATTTTGGGAAGGTCAGCAGGTAGATACTTTAACGGGGGGCGGTAAAGATGAGTGGGTCACGTTTGACTATGAGGTGAAGGGCGGCGATCGCACTGTCAGCACTCTGGCCTTTCGTGCCGTTGGCCCGGTCGATGGCATTGGCGGCTTTATTGACAATATTTCGGTGGCTGCCAAGGCGCTGCCGCTGCTGGAGATAGACGCATTAGGCGTGGGCACTCAGCCGCTACCCGCTGATCCGAGCCCAGCGCCCGATTTTACCCCCGACCTGAGCCCGAACGACCCAACGGCCAGCCCCTTTCCCGCTGCCTTTAGTTTTGTTTAAGCCGATTCTGACAGACTAGGCGTTGCCTAGTGGCGATCGCTGACAACTCCTTATCTATCGCTAGCCATCAGGACAGTACATAGCCCCTGTCGAGTTGCTTAGGACACTTTTGTCGGCTGAAACCGCTAGAGAACAGCGGGCAGCTCGACTAGCAGATGTCCTGAGGCATTAGGACATCTGCTATAAAACTTGTTCAGATGGCTTTTTCTTCGGCTGGCCGCATACTATTAGGTAGCGTATGTTCTATGCCCTCTCGCCAGAGTACGCCCCATGCTTTCGCAAACCCTACCCGACGATACCGATAGCCCCTTGGTGTCTGCCGATCAGCCTCATCTACGGCTTTATCTTGACACCGCCGACCTAGCTGCGTGGCAAACCTGGCTACCGATAGGACTCTTTCACGGTGTGACTTGCAATCCGTTGCTGACTGAGCGGGCAGGCGTTGCTTGTCAGCCGGATACGCTTCAGGATTTGGCTAAAAAAGCGTTTGACTTGGGCGCTCAAGAAGTTCACCTACAAGCCTGGGGCGGCTCTGCCAGCGAGCTGCTGCGGATTGGCAAGGCACTAGGCAGCGCCGATAGCCGTATCGTCGTTAAGCTACCGGCAACTCGCATGGGCACCACGGCTGCGAAAACGCTGATCCAAGAGGGCATTTTGGTGACGCTGACGGCGGCATACGCGGTTCACCAGGCTATGATTGCGGCGGCGATCGGGGCGAGCTATGTCGCGCCTTATCTGGGTCGAATTAATGACAGCGGGCGAGATGGCCGCGAAGAAATTGCTACCATGCAGCAGGCGCTCAATGGCGTTCGCAGCCAGACCCGAATTCTCACTGCGAGCATTCGGGATGTAGAAGATATTGCTGTTCTGGCGGCTCGGGGGGTCGATACGTTTACTTTTTCGGCGGCGATCGCCCAGTCCCTGTTTGACGTGCCTGCTACTCTCACTGCCACCGCCGACTTTGAGCGAGCGGCTCAAGCCAGTAGCCGTTGAATCTGCCCGCTGCCTGCCTGCCCAATATAACGTCATTCCTGCGCTGCCATGTCTCAGCCCAACCTGTACGAGCAGTCTGTATTTATTAAAGCCAACGCCACTACGGTAGAGCGCTGCTTGACTGAGCAAAAGCTAATGCACCAGTGGCTTAATCCGGCTCTAGTGTGCGAGCCGGTCGGTCAGTGGCAGACGACGCTAGGCAGCGAGTTTAAGTTTAAGCTGAAGGTGCCGCTGCTGTCTCCGGCCTTGCCCAGTACGGTAGTAGACCGAGAACCGGGGCTGATTGTCTGGGCATTTGATGGGTTTTTTCGGGGGTGCGATCGCTGGGAATGCCAGCCCGAAAATCAGGGCAGCGTCCGGGGCACTCGCCTGCTCAACCGCTTTGAATTCATCATTCCAAATCCGCTGGTGAGTTTTGGCTTTAAGCAATTTGCCGCCGCCTGGACTAAACAGGATATGGAAACTCAGTTGCAGCGGCTAAAGCAAATTGCAGAACGGCTCTGATGATCAAAATTGAGTGATTAAAATTAAAGATCTAAAGGCCCGCTCATTCAAAATCTAGGATGGTCACCTTGCCCTCAGGCAGAGCCAAATACGGCTGAGCTGCCGATTCGATTTGTCTGAGCTGGCTCAGAGCGCGGCTGCAAGGAAATCCATATTTGGCTTGGACGCGATCGCTGGCAATCTGCAAAGACTCGCGAGAACGACTCAAAAATTCAGTGACTGTATAGGCTTCACCCGGATTAAAATAATCTTTGACCACCCAAGAAGGAGAATAACAGCTCTCTTGTTTGCCATCGGGCCACTGAACTTTAAAGTGAATTTCGGGCATAGGTAATCAAATCGAAAAAGGCTGTGAGCACAAGGTAGCTATTGGCTGCTTGCTCTGTTGTTTCTCAAACTACACTATTCCCAGAAAAAATCCCCAGAAAAAATTCTCAGAGAAACCACAGAGGCCAGAGCAATCTCTAAAACCTTCAGCCTCTGTCTCAGCTTGCCCAGGTTTGCTAAGCAACCTGAGGTTCTCTTTTTTTGACCTATTCGTCCTGCGGACTGAGATAGCCTGTCTCTTCTAAAAACGCCCTCAGCGCCGTTGGAAAATCTGGGTAGCTGCCCACAACTTCTCCCTCTGCGCTGTAAATATCTAGCCCCCACTCCGATGATTGATCGTAGTGCTCTAGCATGTAGGCCCAGCCAGACTCCTCTTCTCCAACGAGGATCTTGCTGGCTACGTAGGAAGCTATCAAGCCATTGCGCTCTGTGACAACCTCGCTTTCGGCCAACAGCTCTTCGATACTGTCAATGCGTTCTCTAATTAGCTCAGGATATTGGCGAGTGGTATTGGTAAAGGTGCCATGGCTAAAGGCCATCACCAGCGGCGGTGGAAAAGAGCCGGCGTAGGAAGAAAAGGCATAAAGAAAGGCATTGTCAGCAGAGACGAACTCATAACGGCCATCGCCATCTAAATCTTCAAACTGGCCGCCACCACCGTCTAGATAGCCTGTCTCGACCGGGCTGAAGTTGTCTCCTTGCCAGCTGTAAACTACGGTGTTGGTGCAGCAGTGAGCGCCGCCGCTAAAATCTTGGACGACGATTTCTGCGGTGCGATCGCCGTCCAAATCTTGCAAGCTGACGCTAGAAAAACCATACGACTCAGCTGTTGCCTCAATAAATAGCTGGCCGTCATAATTTATCTGATACTTTAAGTGCTCACCCGTATCATCAGCGAAAGACTCAAAGTCGGGCGGTGTATAGTCCAAATTTACAGAGACTGATCCCTCGCTAAGCGTCAGATTGCTGAAGGCAGATGTCTCCGAATTAATCTCTAGCTGAGCAGCGGTAGCCTGCTCTACAAAGAGCCCGCCAGACGGTAAAACTGCTATGCCAATAAAAGCGATCGCGCCTTGCCATTTCATCATTCTTTCTCGCAAATTAAAGATAGTTGCCGCTACTCAGCCTCAGTGGTTAGAAAGTGATTAGAAAAAATTAGACCTGAGTAGTCACAGCTTCACTTCATTAATAATTCACTGCTGAAAAATAGCTGATTTTGTTGTAATTGGTAACGTGCATATGAAAATCGCCGCAGACGCTAGCTTAAAGCAGTGCCTGCGGCGATCGCCCAAATTATAAAAAGTTACAAAAAGACGGCTCACCAAAAGGGGTTAGCTATCTGGCCGCTTAAAGCATTAGCCCTGAGCCGGTAATGGGGTAGGCCGCAAAGATACCGTCTGGCTGGTGCCATTGCGCTCAATCTCCAAGCGCAGATCGCGATCTAACCCATTGGCTTCGACCGCATCTTGCACTGCCTGACCGTCTGCGATCGCCGTACCGTTGACCCGGCGCACCACATCGCCCGCTCGCAAACCGGCCCGAGCCGCTGGCGAATTTGGAATCACCTTATCGACAAAGACGCCGCTATCGGCCTCTACGCTCACCCCACTGTTAGGATCTTGATTAATAGCATCTCGAATCTCAGGCGTGAGGTTAACCATCTGAATGCCGATGAAAGGATGCTCTACCTTGCCTGTCGCGACAATCTGCTCAGAAATTCGCTCAATGTCGCTAATCGGAATGGCAAAACCTAAACCCTGAGCGCCGCTGATAATTGCGGTATTCATGCCAATCACTTCGCCCCGAGCATTGAGCAGGGGCCCGCCCGAGTTGCCAGGGTTAATAGCCGCATCCGTCTGAATGAAATCTACTCGCTTGTCAGGAATGCCGACCTGGTTGCTGGTGCGTCCGGTAGCGCTGACAATGCCAACTGTGACGGTGTTGTCGAGCCCTAAGGGGTTGCCGATGGCGATCGCCACTTCTCCTGGGTCTAGCTCAGCCTGGTTGACCGCCACCGTCGGCAAGTCATTCGCATCAATATCAATCACAGCCACATCAGTCACCGGATCGCTGCCAAGCACCTTCCCTTCAAAACTGCGTCCGTCTTTCAGCGTCACCTGAACCGTATCTGCGCCTTCCACGACGTGAGCATTAGTAATAATTCGCCCGTCTTCCTGCACAATGAACCCCGAACCAATGCCGCGCTCAGTTCTTTCTTGAGGCTCTTCTGAAGGTAGCTGATTGCCAAAGAACTGCCGAAAAGCTTCCGGTACTTGAGGAGACTGGCTAGTCACCGTGCGGGAAGCATTAATCCGAACAACGGCTGGCCCTACAGCTCGCACCACATCTGCGACAGAACCCACGTCGGCTGGCAGCGCTAAACTAGCAGGCACCGTTTTATAGGCCGGCTGCGCCGCTTCTGAAATGACCGGCTCCAGATTACGAGACTGACCCCAGGCATAGTAAGCACCCGTTGTCGCCGTGCCCGCCCCAAGCAGCACCAGTGCCAGAGAAGTCGCTACTCGTTTGCCAACGACCCTACCGGTAGGCATAGGCTGGTTAGATGAAAATTTGGAGTTGGAGTGATTATCTGTCATAAGGCTTTACACATAACTGACGAATGCCTTTGATTATAGAGAGTGGGTTTGACAGCGAGATGACAAACGTATGGCCATCGTATGAAAGATAAGCACTCATGTCTTCCCCACACGCCCAGGCAAATCAGCCCGGCGAAGGATAACTCAGCTGCGGTTAGCTGTTCTAATTAAAGTGAAATAACTGAGAGTAAAACAACCAAGAGCAGCTACTAGCCCTGGCTCCAAAGCGCTGGCTAGCGATTTATCGCTGCTAGCTCGACAGTTAGGTAAGCCTGTAGGACAAACGCTGTAAAAAGCAGGTATCTTCTCAAGTCAGCCAGTTTTCAGTAGCCGCCGCCTACCGGCCAGCTTTTACCCTTCAGTTCTCATCAGCTAATTTCCATCAGCTAGTGGCTTTTGGAAAGGCTTTATCGTTTTAAGGAGATTCACTATGGACAGTACCTCTACCGTTGTTTGGCAAGGCAGCGTTAAAAAAGGCCAGGGCAAAATTACGACCGAAAGCGGCGTTCTTAAAGAGTCGGTGTATACCTACGGCACCCGATTTGAAGACAATCCGGGGACTAATCCGGAAGAGCTGATTGCGGCTGCCCATGCTGCCTGCTTTACGATGGCGACTACTGATTTTCTCGGTGAGGCAAACGTCACGCCCGACAGCATTCGAACGGTTGCTAAAGTAACGCTTAGCACAGAGGGCAACGAGCCTGAGGTGACTCAAATTCACTTAGATGTCACAGCCAAGTTGCCTAGCAGCGCTGACCAAGCGGCTTTTGAAAAAGCGGCTCAGAAAGCGAAGGAAAACTGCCCTATCTCTAGGCTGCTCAACGCTGATATCACTATGAAGACTCACGTAGAAAGCTAGGCAACTAAAAAATGATAGAAAAACCATAGAAAAAAGCAAAGAAAAAAGCTAACGCAAAAATGTCAGAGATTAAGCAGGAGTTATATAGCATGGCAACTCAGACCAATCAGCTCAGTGGTAAGCGGATCGCCTTTTTAGCGACCGATGGCTTTGAGCAAGTAGAGCTGACTCAGCCCTGGGAAGAGATCAAATCAGCAGGTGCAACAGTAGAGCTGATCTCTCTGGAGTCTGGAGAGATTCAGGGGATGAACCACGCCGACAAGGGCGATAAATTTTCAGTTGATAAGACACTATCAGAGGTTAACCCGACAGACTATGACGGGCTGGTATTGCCGGGCGGTGTGCATAATCCTGATACGCTGCGGACTAAGCCAGCGGCTGTGAAGTTTGTCAAAGCCTTTTTTGAGCAGTCAAAGCCGGTTGCGGCTGTTTGCCATGGCCCTTGGACACTGGTAGAAGCTGATGTGGTTAAAGGCCGCACGCTGACTTCCTGGCCGAGTTTGCAGACTGATATTCGCAATGCGGGTGGCATTTGGGTTGACGAAGAAGTGCATGTAGATAGTGGCCTAGTGACCAGTCGCAAGCCTAGTGATTTAGATGCTTTCTGTGCTAAGGCAATTGAAGAATTTAGCGAAGGCTATCATGCTCAGCAGGCTGCTTAGTTAGCTTTGGATCGGCTTTAGGTCGGTTTTGAGGGCAGGCTGGAGTCAGGCTTTAGTTGGGTGATCGCTTTACGCTGTCAGAGGGCAAGTGCTTTGACAAAAGATACGTTCGTCCCAAAAACCTGACAAGACTCTGTTTATTCTACAGAGACCAAATATTTGCGTTAAGAGAGAGTTTAAATAAAATGGCTGAAATGATCACCTTCCAACGTCCTGATGGAAAAAGCTGCTCAGGCTACTATGCAGAACCAGATGAGGAGGGCAAGAATGCGCCGGGTGTGGTTGTGATCCAAGAGTGGTGGGGCCTCAATGATCAGATTAAAGGCGTTGCCAATCAGCTAGTAGACGTGGGTTATCGCGTATTGGTGCCTGATTTGTACAAAGGAGAAGTCACGCTCGAAGCGGCTGAAGCCCAGCACAAAATGGAATCACTCAATTTTGAGGAGGCTACTCAGCAAGATATTCGGGGGGCCGCGCAGTATTTACAAAAAGCTAGCCCTGATGTGGCGGTGATGGGTTTTTGTATGGGCGGTGTGCTGACAATGCTGGCAGCCATGCACTTGCCGGAAGTCGATGCGGCAATTAGCTGGTATGGTTTGCCGCCTGAAGAGGCAGGTGATCCCGGCGATATTGACATTCCGCTACAGGGGCACTTTGGCGAAAAAGACAGCTTCTTTCCGATCGTGCAGGTAGATAAGCTAGAAGAAACGCTCAAGGACGAAGAAGTTGACTACGAGTTTTATCGGTATCCGGGGGCTGAACACGCCTTTGGTAACGAAACGGGCGACAGCTATCACCCTGAGGCCAAAGCGCAGGCATGGGGGCGATCGCTCGACTTTCTAGACAAGCATCTTTAGAGCAAATGCCCAGCCATCTCTGAACCGCTAAGAGATGAAAATTGGGCGATTTTACCCCGACTTTTGCACAGGCTGGCACAATAGAAGGGTTCTTTATATTATCCATGACTTTGTGTTAGCGCCTGAAACCCTTTTTCCTTTTCCGTTAGACGACTTTCAGCTAGAGGCGATCGCTGCTCTCAATCAGGGCGAATCGGTGATCGTCTGCGCGCCAACTGGTTCGGGAAAAACCCTGGTGGGCGAATATGCCATTCACCGGGCGCTAGAGATGGGCAGGCGAGTATTCTACACCACGCCGTTAAAGGCGCTCTCCAACCAAAAACTGCGAGACTTTAGACAGATCTTTGGTGATGAAAACGTCGGCCTGCTCACCGGCGATAGCTCCGTCAACCGCGACGCGCCCGTTGTGGTGATGACCACCGAAATCTTTCGCAATATGCTCTATGGCACCACCATCGGCGAAGTTGGCACCTCCTTGCGAGATGTGCAAGCCGTTGTACTAGACGAATGCCACTACATGAACGACCGGCAGCGCGGCACCGTCTGGGAAGAATCGGTGATCTACTGTCCGCCCGAGATTCAGCTAGTTGGCCTTTCTGCAACTGTGGCCAATGGGGGCCAGCTCACTGACTGGATTTCAGAAGTTCATGGCCCCACACGGCTAATCTACTCAGACTTTCGCCCGGTGCCGCTCAACTTTCACTTTGCGGTCGATAAAGGCATTTTTCCGCTGCTGAACGAGCGCGGTGGCGGTATGCACCCCCGGCTTAAGCGTCGCCGCAAGCCCCCCCGTCAGCAGCGTGGTCAGAAAAAAAAGCAGGCAACCCCTACTATTCCGGGTATCGTCGCTCAACTTCAGCAAGAAGATATGCTGCCTGCTATCTACTTTATCTTTAGCCGCAAAGGCTGTGATCGGGCGGTGCAAGCCGTCACCCCTATGAAATTGGTCACTGCTGCTGAAGCTGAGCTGCTCAAACGCCGCATTGATAGCTTTTTACAGCGGCACCCCGACGCAGTCAGAGCCAATCAGCTAGAGCCGCTTTACCAGGGCATTGCAGCTCACCATGCCGGTATTTTGCCTGCCTGGAAAGGTTTGGTTGAGCAGCTGTTTCAATCGGGTCTGATCAAAGTAGTTTTTGCGACTGAGACCCTGGCTGCCGGAATCAACATGCCCGCTCGCACTACCGTCATTGCCAGCCTTTCTAAACGCACCGACGACGGCCACCGGCTGCTGCACGCTTCAGAATTTTTACAAATGTCAGGCCGGGCCGGGCGACGGGGGATGGATGACGAGGGTCATGTTGTCACCGTAGAATCGCCTTTTGAAGGTGCGCGTGAAGCCTCTCAGCTCGCCTTATCGCCGCCCGATCCGCTGGTGAGCCAGTTTACACCTAGCTATGGCATGGTGCTTAATCTGCTGCAAATTCATACGGTAGAAGAGGCTCAAGAGCTGATTGAGCGCAGCTTTGGGCAGTATTTGGCGACGCTGCACCTAGCTCCGCAGCGCCAGGCTATGACAGATGTAGACGATCAGATTGCGATGCTGCAAGATCAGCTAGCGCATGTGGATGAGGCGGCGATCGCCGAATACGAAAAGCTGCGCGGCTGGCTCAAAGAAGAGCAGAGGCTGCTAAAAATATTGCATAAGCAAGCTAGAGAAACGCTAGGCGGCAGTGATTCGGTAACCGTTTCGTTTGCGATGACAGGCACCATGCTTTCGCTCAAAGGGCAAAACATCAAGGTGACCGTGCCTCTACCGGCGGTGCTGGTGAGCAAAGTGCCAGGGCCAGGGCAATTTCCCTTTTTGGTGTGCTTAGGGCAAGACAATCGCTGGTATGTGGCGGCGGTTAAAGACGTGGTGGTGCTGCATAACGATGCTGAGCGTGTCAGTGCAGCGGAGACGCTTACCTTGCCAACAAATTTGGAAATTAAGCCCGGCGCTACTGCCAAAGGAGATGCCACAACAGCAGTCGTTGTGGCTGAGCTGCCAAAAATTGTTCCTTTTGAAGAACAGGCACCAGAAGTCAAAGAACAGCGTGAAAAAATAGATGCAGTCTGGGCTAAGATTGCGGCCAATCCGGTGGGCCAGTTGGAGAAGCCTAAGGCCGTAGTCAAACAGCGACAGCGACTGAAGCGGCTGCAAGAAGAGAAGAGCGATCGCGCCCAAAAATACGAACAAGAAACCCATCGCTACTGGCAAGAGTTTGCTAGCCTGATGCAGGTACTAGAGAACTTTGAGTGCTTAGAAGACAACGTGCCGACGCCGCTAGGACAGATGGCCGCTGCCATTCGCGGCGACAATGAGCTTTGGCTGGGCTTGGCGTTGGCCTCAGGCGAATTTGACGATCTAGAGCCGCAGCAGTTTGCCGCTGCCTGCGCGGGTTTGCTGATGGAAAACAACCGCCCCGACACCTGGATTTACTACCGGCCTAGCAGCCCAGCGACAGAGGCTTTAGAGGGCTTACGCCCGCTCAGACGGCGAATCTTTCAAGAGCAGCGGCGACAGGATATTCAGATTCCGGTTTGGCTAGAGTGGGACTTCATTGCCTTAGTAGAGCAGTGGGCGCTAGAGGCCGACTGGCAAGATCTGTGCGATAACACCAGCCTTGATGAAGGCGACATTGTACGCATTCTCCGCCGGACGCTGGACTTTCTCTCGCAAATTTCTCATGTTCCCTACCTGTCGAGCGCAGTGAAAAATACTGCTCGGCAAGCAGCTTTTCTTGTTGATCGATTTCCGGTGAAGGAAGCTGCTGAATAAGCTTAGCTCAGCCAGCATCTCGGCCCTGAACGGTCTAGAACATCAGCCCGAGGAGACAAAACTGCGCAGCTCCCTACAAGAAAGGCGACAAAGTCAACAGCCTACCACAGCGCTCTTGGGCTAGAACCGGGGCTACCTACAGCCGGCGCTGGGGTAGCCGCTGGCGACGGCGATGATGGGGCAGCGGCTGGGGTCGCAGCTGGGGCCACGACGGGCGTCGCAGCCGGAACGGCTGGAGCACCCACGTCAGCATCTGGCCTGCCTACTGCTTCAGCTTCTGTCTCTCCTCCGACCGGCAGTTCCTCAGCGGGCAGTTCCTCAGCGGGCAGTTCCTCAGCGGGCAGTTCCTCAGCGGGCAGTTCCTCAGCGGGCAGTTCCTCAGCTGACGTTCCCTCGACAGGCATGTCTGAGCTAGTATCTGGGTCGGCTTCTATCATCGGCGCTGGCGTCGGCTCTGGAGCGTCGCTGGGCGTTGCTTCAGGTAGCGGCATAGAAGAAGGCGTCGGCTCGGGCGTATCTTGGGCTGAGGCAGCGATTGGCCAGGCTGCGGATAGTCCTACTGTAGATATTATTGAAACCGCTACAAACAAACGCTTTGCTGGAGCGATGGATTGCTGACGCATCGTGATTAGCCTTTTAATAATTTTGCATCATGCTACCAGACGCGATGAGGGTACTCAATAGGCGTGATCTTGATCACGAAGCCTTTATGAAGGCTTCATAAAAAGAACGCCGCTAGCCATTGGGGGAAGTCGGCAACCTAAGCTCACCCTGTTCACAGGAGAGGTCATTGTCTGCCAATTTCCCTTGCGTCCAGATGCCTGATTTAGAAGACCCGTCCGCAAATATAAAGGTTCCTTGACCGCTGCACTGATTGTTTTTAAATTCACCTGTGTAGCGATCGCCATTTTCTAACGTCCAAGTGCCCTGCCCGCTGAACTGATCGGCTTCAAACTGGCCAACGTAGCTTCTGCCATTGATAAAAGTGAAGGTGCCGCAGCCACTGCGCTGGCCGTTGACATACTCGCCGTCATAGCGATTGCCGCTGGCGTAAACCATAATGCCGCGACCATCGGCGGGCTGCCCGTCGATCAGTTTGCCGTAGTAGATCGCATCGTCTCCGTACTTGTAGCGGCTTGCACCTACAGGCAAAGCTGGTAGCGCTGACGGTTGGCAAGTAGGCGAGCGTGCTAGTTCGTCACCTGAAGCTGCACTGGTCTGGTCGCTCGTGGCAAAAATCGCATCGCGTTGACGCAAAGCGAAGACGAAGGATCCTGCCGCCGCGATCGCCACTGCCATCCCGAGGCCCACAAATAGGCGCTGTCGGGTCTGCCTTTTAGGGGCGATCGCCGCTGATTCAAAATTGGGTAACTCTCGAATAAAGCCCGCTAGCTCACCTGGCTGAAAAGCGCCTTTCCGAGGCTGTCGCTGCTGTCCGGTGGCCTTGACATCGTCCGTATAAACGTAGCTGCCACCAACATTGTCAAGCGCAGTCGCCAAATCCGTCTGCCAACGTCCCAAACGAGCGCCTTCAAGACAGGCATTTGCCAGACTTGCCCCCTGCGCTTGCACCTCAAATAGATTAGCACGACTAAAATTGGCCTCACTAAAGTTGCCTCCGCTTAGATCGGCGCTGCCGAGGTTGGCTTCGCTAAAATCGGCGCTGCTAGCATAAGCCCCTTGCAAGCAGGCTGCACTCAAGTTAGCTTTGCGTAGATTTGTCCCAATCAGACAGGCCCGGCTCAAATTCACACCGCTCAAATCAAACCCTTCTAGGACTTGACCAAACAAATAGGCAGCGCTTAAATCAGGCGGTGCGTCAGGATGAGCTAACCGCCAGCGATTCCAGCTCTCGGCTCCCTGTGAAATTAAAGCTAAAAAGTCAATATCTACCATGAGCTATGGTGCTCCGCTGAAAAGCTTAGCCAACTCCTAAACTCGTCTCTCCTAGAATTGCTTTTTTAGACTCTTTAGAGAGCCGCATTGTTGCCCGTATTTGCCCTAATTCACAGTATCAGATTGACTGCGTAAGATCTGCTGCTAACTGCTGCCTTCTCAAATTTTTTAAAGTTAGACATTCTTAAAGTTAGACATAACTAATGGCGGCGCACATTTCTACATCTCTACATCGGGTTTTATCTTTGTGCTGCGTTTGTCCTTGGAGGGCATTTCACGGCCTACTCTACAGTCTGATGCCAGGCTTCGGCCTGCTGAGTGATGTCAGTGCGCTCTTCATCAGACATTTTATCTAAATTGTTCAAAATAAAGCTCATCCGCCCTTGCTGGCTCAGCTTCTCGCGATGGCGGGCCAAAAAATCCCAATAAAAAAAGTTAAAAGGGCAAGCGTCTTCTCCGGTGCGAGCTTTGTGATTGTATTGGCAGTCTTTGCAGTAGTCGCTCATTTTGTTGATGTAGTTAGCGCTAGCCGCATAAGGCTTAGTTGCCAAAATACCGCCGTCAGCAAATAGGCCCATGCCAATCACGTTGGTTTGCATCACCCAGTCATAGCCATCAATAAAAGCGGCGTGAAACCAGTCTTCTACTTGCTGAGGAGAGAGCCCGGCGATTAAAGAGAAATTTGCCGTAACTACTCAGTCTGAGCCAAAGGAGACTGAGCATTTCCAGAGAACAACTCGATGAGCGCGTCCAAGACATTGTGGCCCTGCTTACGCAGCGACGATAGATAGCCTCGGATGCGACAGAACTGTCTCGCCCCTTCCTCAGAGCGGAAGCAGCCAGAGATTTTCTGTTTGAGTTTCATCATCCGCAAGTCACGTTCGGCTTGATTGTTATCAAAAGGAACGGTGAAGTCATGCATGAAGCCGAGCACCGATGCTTTGTGCGACCGCAGCCGTTCGAGCAGATTACGCGGTGGGGAGCGCTTGGCGCGGCCTCGTTTTTTCGGCTGGTGCTGGTCAGGGGGCGACATCGGATTCTGGTCAAAGCCCTGGTCTAGAATGGCATCATAGCGGGCCGCGAAGGCAGTTAAGTGCTCGCTAGAAAGGGCTGAGATTCCCTCAGCTTTGAGCGCCTCGACTTGGCTGTGAAGGCTCACTAGCAGCACACTCATCTGAAAGGCCCAGCACTGACCAAAGTGTTCCAAGATGTACTGCAACTCTCTGAGGTGATGGGCGTTACACAGGAAATGCTCACAGTCGTAGCGCTGATAGCTCTGCCAGCCATCATGGATGGCTTTGCCTTCGAACTTGGGCAAAATCGCCATCTCGTCAATCGCTGCTTGGCCGCGTCTAGGATGGACAAAGTAGTAGGTCAAGCCGTCAGTCGCCGCCACATGCAGCCACCATAGCCGCTGATTGACCCGCAGACCGGTTTCATCGAAATGAACGACTTCAGCAGCTTGAATCGCTTGCCCAATCTCCTGCTCTATCGGTTCTAGGCGCTCGAAACACTGCTCTCTGGTGCTGTAGAGCGTCCCTTCTGACACCCTCACCCCCATCAAATCGCTCAGTAGTTCACAGATGCGTTGTGAGGGCAATAGCTGACCTTCCATCAGATAGACCATCATCCCTTTGAGGCGCGGGCCATACTGCACGACGTTGCTCGCCTCGGCAGGAAAGCATCCCTGATTTGCCTGTCCGCAGCGGGGACAGCACTTCACCTCCGCCTGATGCTCGCTCACCAACAGTTCCAGCGGCGGTACGTCGAACACTTGGCGAGCAACGACCGCATCGGCGGGCACTGCCGCTAACGAAGCGCCGCACCCTGTACAGGCAGTGACCCTATGCCGGTCGATAAAATCGGGCGCATCGCACCATTCCAGCGTTTGACCGGGATGTCCCTTTTGTCCCCCTGAGGGCTTGTCACTGCGACGACGTAAGCTCCGGGTACGTTTGCCAAAGCCATCGCCTGAGGGCGGTTTACTGCTGTTGCGACTGTTCTTACTGAGGCGGCCCTTAAGGTCTTTGACCTCGGCTTCCAGTTGGTTCAAACGGGCCATCAGCTGACTCACCAAGTCCGCCACGGCATCTTCGCCTTCGGCATAGATGGCACGAATCTCGGCGTCACTGAGTTGGTTGCTCGGTTTCTGTTTGCTCACGGTTGGCCCTACCTGACCGCTATCTAATCACAAGCTATCTAACTTTTGCGAAAACCCCCAGAAAATCTCTATTTTTTAAGCCTGAGTAGTTACAATTTGCCAGCAGCATTAACCGCTGAATATGGTGAGCGTAGCCCGTTTGCTTGAGTGTGGAGATGGTTTGGTGCAGGCAATTCATCGGTGTGTCGCCGCTCCAAAAGAAGCCGGGCAGCGGCTGAATATGCTCGAAGTAGTTACGTGAGGGGTAGTCATCGTCAACATGGTTGTAAATGCCGCGCATGTATTCGCGCCAGCCCATCACCTGCCGGATGAAGCCTTCTACGCAGTTGAGCGGAATATCACTTTCTTCGTAGGCTTGTTCTACTGCTGCAATGACTTCCATCGGCTGCAACAGCCCGATATTAAGATAGGGAGAAAGCAGGGCGTGCCACAGGGTTGATTCGCCTGTGACCATCGCGTCTTGATAAGGGCCAAAAGTTTTGAGGCGATCGCTCACAAAATAATCTAGCACCGCCAATGCCTGCTGCCGGGTCACCGCCCAACCAAAACCTTTAGCCTCTCCAAAGGTAGGATAGTCAGCCAACTCAACTGCTTTAATCACCGCATGAGTCACCTCATCCGGTTCAAACTCCAGCGGATCGGGCGGAGAGATTTTACCTTTGGGGGGCTTACGGTTCTCTTTATCAAAGTTCCATTTCTCTCCCACTGGCTTTTTGCCATTCATCAAAATGTTGAATCGCTTGCGACCTTCTCGGTAAAACGATTCCATTAAAAGACTTTTACGAGTCGCCGCCCAGTCTTCAAACTCGCCCTTTGACCAGAGAAAGTGATTGTTTGGCGTCTGCACTAAGTCACAAGAGAGATTGAGACCCGCTAAAAATTCGGCAAAAGGCCGGTCGGCGGGCTCCATTACTCTGAGTTCATCAATTTTGTTTCGCCCGATCCACTGCGCCAGCGGTTTTTTAAACGTGTCAGCCGTTTCATAAGTCACTGACCAGCCGTTGTCTTTTAATTCCTTTGCAAAGTGACGCATGGCCGACCAGATCAAGATTAGCTTTTGCTGATGGTAGCGCCGCTCTTTTGCGTGGCTCAGTGATTCGATTAGAATAATCGGTGTATTAGCTTTGTCGGCTGCGCAGCTAGCGATCGCCGACTGCCCCTGCCATAGCTGATCGCCCAATACCCAGATGCCGACTGCCATAAATACCCACAAATCATTTCAGCCGTAGTGTATCGCTCGTAGTGTATCGCTGACCCTATGAGATTTTTTACTGTCGATAGGCTGAGGGTGCCAAAATCGTCACCACCATCACCCCCGGCCACACTAACTCAGTAGAAACAACCGCGCCCCCAACAGAGACGACCGTGCAGAAGACAGTCAGCACGCCTAGCCTTATACGCTTTCGAGAGCGGCTTTCAAAGATAGCTAAAAACAGGGCTGCTCGAATTAAATTGATCAAGAGGGCTTGACGCTCTGGGCGTGTGAGCCGTATCGTCGTAGCGATTCATATGGATTCGGGGCACTACCTTGGTTTAAAGGTTTAAAGTAGTCTGAGCCGTGTGCATATGACCGCGTAAATACTGAGAAAATCAGAACCGACAGACACAGCGCACTAATATAAAGAGTCAGTATTTCTATGCAAAATCCGGGAACTTTCAGCAGACTGGTAGACTGCATTGCGCAGACTTTAGTGATTGCCTATAAAGAACCGACTGAGCAACTGACCGCAGCGCTGACCCAAGCGGGGTGCGACTGTACGGTATTGCGGCAGGTGCATCAGCCGGGTTATGAAACCTATTCCCCTAGTTTTTTGTGCCTGCTAAATCATCGCAACGCCTGGGAACTGGCCCTTCGCTCCGAAAAGCCTACGCTGATCGTAGAAGCAGACTTTGTGCCAGTGAAGAATTTTTCTGAGCTGCCGCCGCCTTTTGACCCGGCTGATGCAGAGCTAGGGATTGCCTGGCTCTATACTTGCGCCGCGCAAATTTACAGCGTCCGCAGCGGCTTTGCGCAGGGCTACTCGACTTCGATGGTGGCCTATGTGGTGACAGCCAAAAGCGCCCGGCTGCTAATTGAGCTAGCGGCGCAGGTGGAAAAAGAGCCGGGGCCGAGGGCTTATTCACCTTGGGACTCAGGGATTGAATACTATCTAAGAGATTGTCACCTGCATAATTACGTGCCTTTTCGTAACTATGGCGAACATGGCGGTCGCCCCAACCCGGAGCACGGCAAGAACAAACTCAGCAAAGCCCACCGGGCCGATGTGCTGTATGGCAGATTAGCTTTTGCGCCGATGTATGCTGAGATTAACGACGAGGTAAATCGCTGGCAATGGCTAAAAGGGCGAGCATACGGACGTATCAAAGGATTTGGAAGATTGTTGTTAATGAAGTATTTGCGTGGCGAAGTGATTAAAAAGTCGAGCCAGGGCGGGCAGCTAATTCGGTGGGCGATCGCTCGTCAGCTCACCCTATAAACACTCAAGGGCCCGATTCGAGTCAGCAGTCACCGAGTGCGGTCTTAAGATGAGCGTTTGTATAGCTGAAAAAGTGGTTGGGAATGCCGTTGTAAAGATGAGACTTCGGCAGCTTCATCGTCGGGCGTAGCGGAGAGGGCTAAACAAAAGCAACCTCCACCGCTATAAAACGCAGTGGAGGTTGCTAGATAGAGAGCTATAGCAGATGTCCTGATGCATTAGGACACCTGCTAGTCGAGTTGCCCGCTGTTCTCTAGCGGTTTCAGCCGCCAGAAGTGTTCTAAAAAGTGTCCTAAGCAGCTCGACAGAGGCTATATTTCAACTCTGAGAGCTGTCTAAAGTGTGTTTGGCACCCAAATAATTAGGAGACTTTGGTTGCTTCTATAGCATCTTGCTCAGCAGTGGCTTGAACGCTTTCGCCTTCAGCCCGATTTAGGTTAAACTTGCTACCAACGCCAGCTAGCTTTTGATCCAACCCGTTGTTGGTGAAATAGTTCATTAAAAACGTGCCGACAAAAGACAGCACTACTGGGCCGAGAATAAAGCCTAGCAATCCGTGGACGACAAAGCCCGGAACGAATAGAGAGGCTAGCCAGAAGCACAGGCCGTTGACCACTAGGGAGAAGGCTCCCAGTGTGAGGAAGGTAACTGGCAGCGACAGCAGCTTGATGACTGGCTTAATAGAACCGTTGACTAGGCCGAGAGATAAGGCTGCGGCGAGCGCTGCCGGAAATGTGGCAATGCCTACACCCGGAACGGCAAGGTCAACGACTAAAAGGCTCAAGGCGGTAACTAGGGTGGTGACGAAAAATCCTAACATGTGTTTTTTCTCTTCTTTTTAGGGGGTTTGCTTGAAAGCGATCGCGTAAATACCAGCAGCTCAGGTCATGCTAGTTTAGCTAGTTTAAACAGAGTCTTGAGTCAACTGCGAGTTCTCGTAGTGCTTGGCGATCGCCCACACTGCGTGAATACTGCCAGGCAACCATCCCAAAAGAGTGAGCGGCAGATTGATAAAGAATGCTGGGCTAATACCATAGGTCAGAAATACACCAGCCGGCGGCAATACGATGCCGAGTCCGTAGCGGAGGAGTTTGTTCATAGTCTTCGTTTCCCTTCTTAATTGACTCTTTAATCGTGCCAGAGCTGCCTGAATCATTCGAGTGTAGAGACCGCCCTGAAACAACGGGAAAACCCAACCGGGTTAGGGTGATCCTAATAATGTGTTCGGTTAATACGACAGACTCTATGAAGAAGACAAGGAAGAAGTTCCGCTTTGCTTTCTAAACTTCGATCATGAAGCGATCGCTCGTCAGCTCACCCTACAAACACATCAGCATCTAGCTTTAAGTTAGCAGAGGTCACCGGGCTCGGCTTCAGGATGGGCATCTTCATAGCTAAAAAAACGGTCGGGGACGCCGTTGTAAATGATGTAGTCGTCAAAAATGTAGGTGCCTGGCCTGCTGTTGATATGTGCGATCGCCGCCCGCACCGATTTCAACTGATCTACCGTCATTTGTAGCGGACATTCGTAAGGTTGATAGCTGCTGCGAACTAGATAGTCGAGCTTGGGATAAATCGACATTTCAATGTGACAGCCCAAAAGATGAGTAATGGGGTAAGTTTCGCAAAAGGCAATCATCCGCTCAATGCTATTGACAAAGGCATTCCAGTCTTCGATATAAAGCCTACCCGGATAAAAAATGTCTCCTGTGAACAGAATATGAGTGTAAGCGTCGTAAATGGAGACTTCGGCGGCTTCGTGGCCGGGCGTAGCGATGATGCGAAGGATGCGATCGCCTAAGTCAAAGGTAACTTCATCCTGCGGCCAGTTTTGAAAGCTATAGAAGGCGATCGTGGCTTCTAAGCTTTTACCAACTACAGTGGTATCGGGCCGGTCAGCAAATTGACAGTCGGCTTCAAAATGGTCGCGGTGCAGATGGGTGTGGGCAACAACAAGGGGATAATAGTCTCTCGGATGATGGGCTAGCCACTGGGTGATGAGAGCATCAACGGTTTGGCGGAGGGGAAAGAATTGGGGCGATCGCGTAGCCCCCGTATCGAGAAGAACAACGCGCTCATTGCCAAAAAGCAAGAACATAAAGGGCGCTTCGACATGCACCGCCATGTTTTGCCGCAGGATAAAGGTGTGCTCGTTGTAGGCATGGACTTGAATATCGGGGTCGGTGTTGTGCTTTGCTGAAACTGACCCATGAATCCAGTTCACCGCTAAGCTGCCGGGTGCGGGCGCAGAAAAGTCCATACCTTTGACAGTTGTGGGTAGGGGCATTATTTATAGTCCAATCTCTACAAGTAATCTTCTCAATGTGTATAGTGACAAGCATTCGTACCTATCGAAGCACATTATGCGCACTAACAATCGCAATCGGCTATTTCAATGGTTCGTCAGCGATTATTATCAGGTTGCCTGCCCTTCTGCCGACATTTCTACATATGACGCAACCCGACTCTTCCTCTGAATCTCTTTTGGGTCTTATTCTTGTTCTCCTCAGCGCCGTTGGTCTGGCCGCTCAAAATGTTACCTCTCGAATTTTCTTCGTCCCTAGTCTGCTCTTTGGCCAGATCACATTTGGGGGCTTTATTTCCCCTCAGCTAGCGAATGTCGTTTTGATCCTAGCGGTTCGCATGGCGATGATGGCGGTTTTACTGGCGGGCGTCTCTCCGTGGCTTTATCCCCATACGTTTGCTACGCTCCGTCAGCTGCCCAAATTTCCGCGTCTGCTGCGGTATGTGGTGGGCAGTTCGCTATGTTTGTTTGTTGGGCTTACCTGCTTATACACGGCACTGAGTCAAATAGCGACGGGTGTGGCGATCGCTATCTTTTTTATTTACCCTGCTATCACCGTTTTGCTCGCCTGGCGGCTCTTTCACCAGCGGCTTCCCCGCTACAAGCTAGGGCTGATGGTGATGATTTTAATGGGGGTCATGCTGACGACAGTAACCACTGGCTCCGGCACTGCCCATAACTTTTTGTTAGGCGCTCTCAGTGCCGCCGGGGCCGGGCTCAGCTTTGGAATTTATGGCATCTTTGCAGAAGTCTGCCTTCAGCGCCAGTCTTCTCACCCAGCGCTGCATCCGGTGCCCTTCTCCCTGGGTACTTTTATCGGCGTATCGGGGTTGGCCAGTTTTACCCTTCTCTTGCTACCACCGATTGAGGTGGCTTCGGCAGCGTGGAGTCCTCTGCTGGCGATGACGCTACTATCGGCAGCGCTCACGCTCATTGCCTATATTCTCAACAACTTTGGCATTCGCTACATTGGCGCATCGCTAACGGCCCTCATCAGCGCTAGTGCCCCGGCTCTAACGGCTTTATTCGCTCGTATCACACTTCAAGAAGCTCTACAGCCCCAGCAGATTTGGGGGATCGGCTTAGTCACGGTCGGCGTGGCTGCTTTAAGCTCAAAGGTGAATCGGTGACACTCAGTAGTTTGGCTGGCGCATAATCAGTAGTTTGGCTGGCGCATAAAGAGATGATGTGGAATCTTTTCTATGAGCGCATGAGTGCAGACAGCAGGCTGGCAGTCTCCCTCTTGAGGACGGTGCTTAGTAATGGGTGCCGGTTTTGCGATGGTGAACGGCGGTTTTGGCGCTGCTGTCGATGACTTCGCCGCCGCTGACGGTGGCATAGATGACCCAGTGGTCGCCGCAGTCCATGCGGTTTTTGACTTGGCATTCGAGGTAGGCGATCGCCCCTGCCAACACAATTTGTCCTGCCGCTGTCTCCCGCGTTTCGACGCCTTTAAACCGATCTTCCCCAGGGCTAAACGGCTTTAGAAAGTGCTTCATCGGCCCTAAATGCTTACCTTCTGCCAGAATATTTAGCACAAAATGAGAGCCCGAATACATTAGCCCTTCAATGGCGCGGTCTTTGGCCACAGCTACCGTAAAGCCAGGAGGCGTAAAAGTGGCCTGCGCCACCCAAGAAGCCAGCATTGCGCCGCTGATATCGCCTTGCTTGGCAGTGACCACGCACATAGAACCGATCAGTCGCCCGATCGCTTTCTCTACTGATGTTGCTGAAACGCGAGGCGCTTTTGCCTTTTTTGCCTTCTTGAGCTGCTGGGCAAAATCTGTACCGGCCTGCTCGCATTCCTGCAAAGTACTGGCATCGGGGGTGAACTTTACTCGAATGGGGTCAAAGCCAAAGCTGTAGCCTGCGTCTTTGAATTTGTTCTCTAATAGGTCAATTGCTTCGCCACTCCAGCCAAAGGAGCCAAAGACACCAGCTAACTTAGTTTTACTCGCAGCGGAAAGCACTACGCCTAAGGCCGTTTGAATTTGAGTAGGGGCATGGCCGCCGAGGGTGGGTGAGCCCATGATAAAACCGGCAGAGTTTTCGGCGGCTGCTTTAATCTCTGCGGTGTCGCTTTGCTCAGCATTGATCGCGTTGACGCCCACGCCTGCTTTGGTAATGCCACGGGCGATCGCCTGCGCAATCGTCGCCGTATTGCCATAAGCCGAAGCGTATATCAGCGCTACCGAGAGATCTTTTCCTTTTTGCTGCGCGGCCCACTGGTGGTATTTCTGAGTTAGATCACTTACCCCGTAACGAATTAGGGGGCCGTGACCGGTTGCGTACAGCCGGGGCATATATTCGCCGAGCTTTTCTAAGGCCGTTTCTACCTGACGGGCGTTGGGGGCCATTAGACACTCGAAGTAATAGCGCTGGTCTTCTAACAGGGTTGTTCTGTGAAGATCGTAGGCGTCTTCGGAGCAAATGTGCGCGCCAAAGAACTTGTCGCTGTAGAGCACTTCGGTAGCGCTGTCGTAGGTTCCCATACCATCGGGGTAGCGCGGCGTCGGCGTGAGGATGAACTGAAGATGGTGCTTTTGCCCTAGATCTAGGTCTTGCTCGGTGCCGCCTTTGACCGGCTGAATGGGATGGTCGATGTTGGCAGTTTGGAGGGCGATCGCTGCTGGGTTAGAGCAGACAATCACAGCCTGCGGCGTCAGCGGCAGTAGGGCTTTTAGCGTTTCTACCCGGTTGGGATTGGTATGGCCCAAAATGATGTAGTCGATTTCTGCCGGGTTGATTTCGGTTTGGAGCGCTGCTAAAAAAGCTGCGGTAAAAGATCCACCGGGCGGATCTAGCAAGGCGACACGGTTGCCGCGAATCAGATAAGAGTTAGCGGTGGTGCCTTTTTCTAGGGCGTATTCGATTTCAAAGCGCAAACGATCCCAAGAGCGCGATCGCAACGCAGTAGTATCCGCTGCAATCGGCAGCACCTGCACGTCTCTACGGCCCGAATCAACAGGTTTTTGCTCAGCAGAGGACTGAGTGGCTGGGGTTTGAGCAGTCATTTAAATGTCCTCTCTTTACGTAGTAGTAGTTGTTAGTAGTAGTTGCCGACTTTACGGTGGTGAATCGCCGTTTGCGCCTCTTCTTTGGCGACTTTGCCGTTGTCTACGATGCAGTACACCAGCCAGTGATCGCTTAGCTCCATGCGGCTAGAGACTTCGCACTCCAGATAGGCCAAAGAATCTGCCAGGATGGGCGACTTGTTGTTTGCCGGACGAGTGCGCACCCCGGCGAATCGGTCTGCACCGGGCGGAAAGCGCTTGAGAAAGTGCTTCATCAGCGGCAGATGATTGCCTTCTTCGAGAATGTTCAACACAAAGGTATCGCCGACCTGCATCAGCGATTCAATCGCTCTGTCTTTAGCGACTGCTACCGTAAAGCCCAGAGGCTCAAAGCTCGCCTGTGTAATCCAGGAGGCTAACATCGCCGACTGTACGTCGCCCTTGGTGGCGGTAATGATGTACAGGCCGCTGCTGATCCGGCCCAGTGCCTTTTGCAGGTCAGCATCTAGCGCCTTGATTTTTTTAATCTTTTTGGTCTGCGCTAGCTCCTGGCCTAAGTCGGTGCCGGTCTCTTCACAGAGCTGATAAATTGCTTCGCCCGGTGTGTCTTTAATCCGAATCGGCTCGAAGGCAACTTTTAGCCCCAGGTCTTGCAGCTTGGTGTGCAGCGGGTCAATCGGCTCGTCGTCGCCGCCGTAAGATTCGAATAGGCCAAAGGTCTTTTTACTGCCGACGCCTGCCAAAATTGTCCCTAGCGCGGCGCGGGTTTCTTCAGAGGCTCTGCCAGTAGAAGGCGGCATCCCGATCAAGATGCCGGTCGAGCGGCTGACGAGCTCGTTGACTTCTTGCGCATCTGCCGATCGCAAGTCCACCATTTCAACGCCGACGCCAGTTTTGGTAATGCCTCGGGCGATCGCTTGAGAAATGCGATCGCTATACCCATAGTCAGACACGTAAAACACGGCGATCAGCGTTTCTGCATCGCTCTTTTGCTGACTCCATTCGCGGTAGCGTCCGGTGAGTTCAGCGACATTGTGACGCAGCAAAGGGCCGTGCCCAGTGGCAATGGTTTTAATCTCGCCATCGAGTTTGTCCATGCGCTTCATCGCTGAAATGACTGAGCGGGCGTTGGGAGCCATCAGGCATTCGTAGTAAAAGCGAAAATCTGGGGAGAGCGCTTCTAAGATCTTCATCAAACAGGTCATCTTTGCAGAAGTGTGCGCCAAAGGCATCGCAGGTGTAGAGAATGCCGGTTTTGTGATCGTAAGTAAAAATGGTGTCGGGCCAGTGCAGATTGGGCGCGTTGGTGAATTCGAGCACATGGCCGTTGCCCAAGTCGAGAGTTTCACCGCTTTTGATCACCTGCCGCTCGAAGGGGGTATGAAGCAGATCTTCGAGGAAGGCGATCGCCACTTTTGCGCCCACGACTACCGCATTTGGAGCTAGCTCCAGCACGTCTTTGATCAGGCCGCTGTGGTCGGGCTCAGTGTGGCTGACCACAATGTAGTCAAGGGTCGCCAGATCGATCTCGCCTTTCAGCGCGCCCATATACAGCTCACGAAACTTGGCGTGGGAGGTATCTACCAGCGCCGTTTTTTCGCCGCGAATGATGAAGGAATTGTAGGTGGTGCCATTTTGCAAGCCAAATTCGATGTCAAATCGATCGCGATCCCAATCCATCGAACGAATCGCTGTCGTGTCTGCTGCAATGCCTGCAACCTGCATAGACAGGCGTTTTTGCGCAGGGTCTTGACCAGTTTGAGTTTGGGTAGCGGCGGCAACCATGGTGAATCTCCTATTTCTGCGGCCCGCATAGCTCACCAGGTTTTTGGCTAGCTTGTACGAGCAATCCTTAAAACTGAGTTTAACAACAAAAGTGTTGCTTTATTCACATTGTGCCGCAACTTGGCAATTTCAGCCGCCTTCCATTCGTCATAAATACTTATCAAACCGATTAGGCCACTCGCCGCAAGAACACCAGTGAGGTGCTGCCATAGCGTTTTTCTTTGATAATTTCCAGGTTCGCAGGCAGATCGTGAGGTTGCCAATGCTCGCGGCTATACTCAATGGCGACTTCTGAGCGATCGCTCAAGTCTGCTAGTTGCGCAATCACCGGCTCATACAGCTCCCCTGCATAGGGCGGATCGAAATAAACGCAGTCAAATGGCAGGCTGGTTTCTATGAGCTGCTGCACTTGCCGAACGACATCGCCCTGCACCACTCGAAAGTGCTGCTCCGGCCTAGCTACCTTTTGCCAGTTTTGCTGCACTATCCGGCAGGCCGCGCCCGACTTCTCAATGCCGATCACATCTGCGGCCCCCCGGCATAGCGCCTCAGCCCCCATCGCCCCGCTGCCCGCACACAAGTCTAGCCAGCGGCAACCGGCAACCCGCCCCTGCCAGATATTAAACAGCGCCTCTCTTACCCGCGACGAGGTGGGTCGAGTAGCTTCTCCCGGCAACGTTTTAATTTCTCGATTACCGTAAATGCGGACGGCCATAAGTTACCAAAACCCTGATAAAAAACTCAGCTCAAAGATAGGAACACCAGTCGCTCCAGCCGCCCGGATAGAGCTGGTGCATGGGGTGGCCTGCCATGACCAGCGCAAATAAGTTGACGCAGGCCGTCACACCAGATCCGCAGTAGACGATGATTTCGTCATCCGGATTGAGATTGGCCCAGTGGTTAGAAAGGACATCAGCGCTTTGCAGATAGCCTGATTCTGTTGTGACCGCCTGCCAAAATGAATTGACTGCGCCTGGAATGCTGCCTGCGATGGGGTCAATGGGCTCTACTTCACCCCGGTATCTTTCGGGCGATCGCGCATCAATCACCACCACTCCCGGCAAAGCTTTCCGCTGCCGCACCGTTTCAGTATCCACCGTCCACTCAGACTGAAAATGCGGCTCAAAGCGCCCTTCCTTAGCAGGTGGAACATCCTGACTCAAAGAGAAGCCAGCCGCTTGCCAGCCGCGAAAGCCGCCGTCTAAAATCGCCACCTGCTCGTGACCGAGATACCGCAGCATCCACCACAGCCGAGCGGCAAAGGCAAAGCGCGAATCATCGTAGATAACCACCTGGGTTGGGCCAGCGGGCGGATAGGAGCGAATGCCGATCTGATTGAGCTTAGCGGTAAACGAGCCCCAGTCGGGCAGCGGATGACGCCCGCCGTGTGCCTGCACAGGGCAAGAGAGATCCTGATTGAGATCGAGGTAGTAAGCGCCCGGAATGTGGCCTGCTTGATACTGACTGCGGCCTTGCTCAGGTTCGCTCAGAGAAAAGCGAGTATCGACCACAACGACTTGAGGATCGTCTAAATGCTGCGATAGCCACTGACTACTTGCCAAATCAGGAGCCACCCGATCAGGGGCTGCTAGGTAAGAGGATGATGCCATAGCTAGATCGAAACGGACGACGCTTTTATTATCCGCTGCTGGTGATGACCTGAGAAGAGCTGCGCTTACAACTGCGAGCAGCTGTGGGTAGCTGCGGGCTGCTGTGGGTAGGCAGCTACGGGCAGCCGCGCTGCGGATTAGCCGCCCACCGCCGTCGCCAGGGGCCAGTCGCCGCTAAGGGTGAAGCTGCTTGCTCCTGAGCGCGCTGCGCCAAGATCTCTTTAGCCGTCGATTGCAAAGTCGGGTCGCGGTAGGGCACGGCTGCGCGTGTTTGCAGATGCTCTTGTTCTTGCTGAGATAGCCCCAGTGAAGCCTCAGATGAATAGCGAGCCAGCGTGCCCGGCCACTTGCGTCCACCCGCCTGGATCGACGTAATTGAAAGCCCTGCCAGCTTTAGAGCTGAGCGCACTGCTGCCGCGCAAGAGTAGGTCACCAGTTCGCTGCCGTCAGGTTTGAGGCACTGAGCGACTTGCTGTAGAAATTCTACTGTCCATAGCTGGGGGCAGTGCGGCGGTGAAAAGGGGTCGAGAAAAATAACGTCGGCTTGCCAGCCCTGCTCAACGAGCGGCTGAATCTGCTGACGGGCGTCGCCCAAAAGGATCTGCGCGCTCAAATGATCGCACTTGGCGGTGCAGTGAGCGGCGAGTGCGATCAAGACTTGCTGAACTGCCGGAGAATACTGCCGGGTGAGCTGATGGGCGATCGCACTGCGCCCCACTTCAATATTAATCTCTAGCGCCTTAATCTCTACGTTGCAGCGGTCGTTTGCCTGCCAAATAGTCTCTAGCGCTGCCGCTGTGTTGTAGCCCAGGCCGTAGCAGATATCTAATATCTTTTAAAGGTGAGTCAGTGTGCTTTTGAGAGTGCGATCGCCGGGCCAGTTGAGTCGTTGCGGCATAGGTCTGCTGCGCCTCATAATGTGCCCCGGCCCGGCTGTGAAACCACTCACCGAAGACATCTGAGTAAAACGTGCTCGACCCGTCGCCGGTCTCAATAGGCGTAAACATGGCGCTTATTCAGTGAACGAAATCTCCACGTTTAGCAGTTTTGACTTTGAAATAAGACAGCAGCGCATATAAAAAAATAACAATGCCGAGCATTTCTAATAATTCTTCGCAGGTCAGCGCCAGAATATACGCCATTCTGGGCAACTGCATACTCAAAATTTTACCGCCAACCATTTCCATGCCTAACGCGCCGCCAACAAATGTGCTGCCTGCTATCAAAAATAAGCGCCGCGTCGATTGCGGCAGAGCCAGGATGAATTTAGCATAGCCCAGCAGAAAGATCACCAGCAGAAAGGTCGCCGGAATCACCCAGGCAAAGTGTAAAAATCCCTCGGTATGCAGCAGACCTTGCAGGGTTCCGATCGAACGCTCATGAAAAGAAAGCGCCTCATCCAACGACAGATATAAAAATATTAAAGACAACAGCTGCCAGTGCCGCAAAAATTTTCCGTGGCTGATTTTTGTGATGTGGGCGATCGCCCACAGAAGCAGTGTGCAAGCCTGTAGCGCATAAAACGAATAAAAGGTAGGCAGCGACCTCTCTGCGTCAACGTCAAATGTATCCATCAGTACGTTGCCAAGAGGTGTGTCAGGAAAGGCAAGCGTGGCCGCATTGACTGTAACGCTGAGCAGTGAAAATCCGCAAACCAAAACTAGCAAGAACTCGCATACTCTTTGTCTAGATAGGCTTACCCTTGCATAAAATGTCCTATCTTTCACCTAGATTCCCTTGCCGTGGCTAATGCACCTTTGATGACTCTTCTTGGATGACTTTTAGCAGACTAATCGTAGTTTAACCCTATCTTAATCTTAAGCACTGTGAGGACTGAAACAGCAGTACCAGCTCATTTATAAATTTTGCGTATTTTTCAGTTCTTGAGATTGACATTTTATCTACTGAAAGGGTCAGACTAAACGGGCACAGAGATGTTGTTTCGCAGAGGCTTCTGACGATATCGGCAGGGCAATGACAAACTCGGTATCGCTGCCCAACGATGAAGTTACGTTGAGCTTGCCGCCATGCTTTTCGACGACGATCTGATAGGCGATCGCCAGGCCAAGTCCGGTACCTTTACCGACCTGTTTGGTCGTAAATAAATGTTCGAAGATGCGGGCTTTAACTGATTCGGAGATGCCGGGGCCATTGTCAGCGATCGCTACCGTCACCTGTTCATTCTCAAGGCGGGTGCGAATGATGATGCGACTGGGATCGGCTTCTATTTCAGCAAAGCTGCGGCTCCGATTGGCGTCATCAAGCGCATCAATAGCATTCGCGAAGATATTCATGAACACCTGATTGAGCTGGCCCGGAAAACACTGAACTAAGGGCAGTTTGCCGTAGTCGGTGACGATTTCTATATCGGGGCGGCTGTCGTTGGCCTTGAGCCGGTGGCGCAAAATCAGCAGCGTGCTGTCGAGCCCTTCGTGCAAATCAAAAGGCTGTGGCGTATCGACATCGGCCCGCGAGAAAGTGCGCAGGCTGCGGCTGATGGCTTTGATGCGATCGCCCCCATCTTTCATCGCCTTGATCATTTTAGGCAGATCGTCGCGGACATAGTCTAGATCAATCTCTTCTATCGCCGCTTCAATGTCGGGGCCAGGTTGAGGAAAAGCGACGCTGTAGAGATCGATAATCTTGAGCAGATCATTGAGATACGCCTGCACCGCGCCCACATTGCCAACAACACAGCCAATTGGGTTGTTGATTTCGTGCGCCACACCAGCGACCAGTTCTCCTAGCGCCGAGAGCTTCTCCTGCTGTACCAGCTGAATCTGGGCTTGCTGGAGCGATCGCGAGCGTTCGGCAATCTGCTGTTCGAGCCTTTCGGTGAGCTGCTTCAACCGCCAATGTACGCTCACTCGCGCTAGTACCTCTTCATGCTCAAATGGCTTGGTAATATAGTCAACCGCACCGAGAGAGAGCCCTTTTACTTTTTGGCTAGCGTCAGCTAGGGCGGTCATAAAAATGATCGGAATTCCCTCTGTTTGAGGGTTTGCCTGTAGGCGACGACAGGTTTCAAACCCGTCTATTTTTGGCATTTGCACATCGAGCAAAATCAGCTCTGGGCGGGCGCGTGCTATCTGCGAAAGGGCATCTTCACCATCGACAGCCATCCGAACTTTGTAACCTGCCGTTTTGAGGGTCTGAGAGAGAACTGACAAATTGTTGGGGTTGTCGTCTACAAGCAGGATAAAAGGTTGTAGTGTACAAGACATAGCGCTTCCTTTAAGACCCGGTGACAAATTGTTGAATAAAGGCACGGAGCTTCACGATTTCGCAAGTTTCAGCCAGTTTGATGACGGTCTGAGCAAAGCCTGCTGCATTCCCTATCTGTAGTTTTTGTGCCACGGCAATCACGTCATCTAGCTCACCGTCTTGAGCTAGCGCAGAGAGCTGCTGTAAGATCTCTGGGGCGGGCGGTTCAATGGGGGCTAGAAGCTGGTGATCTGGGTTTGGCTGATAAACCCACTTAAGCGCTAAGTGCTTCTGAACAATTTCTAAAAGCACATCTGCTTGAACGGGTTTGGCCAAAAAGTCATTGCCCCCGGCTTCAATGCTTTTATAGCGGTCAATCTCAAAAACGCTGGCGGAGGAGACGATCACGGTGTAGTGAGAGACTTGGGGATGCGATCGCAGCTTTTGCATAAACTCAAACCCATCCATCACCGGCATCATCAGGTCGGTAATAATCAGATCGGGATGGGCACTCAAGGCCAGCGCCATACCGGCTTGACCGTTGCTGGCTTCGACCATGTCAAAGCCGATGGGTGCCAGCAAATTAGTGAGCACCGAGCGATTTTCCCAGCGATCATCGAGCACCAGAATTTTCTTGCGCTCACCCTCGTAACCAGTGACTGTCCCCTGACTGCTCGCTCTAGCGGCTTCGGCCCAGTTTTTGGCGGCTGGCAGCGCTACTTCAAAAGAAAAACAACTGCCTTGCCCGGCCACGCTTTCGACAGTGACTTCACTGGCCATCAGCGCTACAATTTTGTGGGTAATGGCCAGTCCTAAGCCAGTTCCCTCGGCCTGCTTTTTAGCATCACCCACCTGCTCAAAGGGCAAAAATATTTTTTCGATCTGTTCAGGCGTCATGCCCACGCCAGTATCTATAATCTCGAAGCGCACTTTGTTCTCTACAGGCTCTACTTTGAGCGTGACGCCACCGCCCTCAGTAAACTTAATGGCATTGCCTAGCAGATTTATCAACACCTGGCGCAGCCGCTTTTCGTCAGCATAAACGCCCTCTGGAAGCGCAGCATCGGCTTCAAACTTAAAGGCGATTCCCTTTTGCTCGGCGCGAATACGGTTAATTTCGACCACGCTCTGCAAAAAAGAGGGTAGATGAAAGGCGGCGGGCTGTAGCTCTAGCTTACGCGCTTCAATTTTAGAGAGATCGAGCACATCGTTAATCAGAGTCAGCAGGTGCGAGCCGCATTGCTGAATCACATTTACACCCGTGCGGCCTGTGGTCGTCAGCGGTTCGTGGCGCTGCAAAATCTGGGCATAGCCCAAAATGCCGTTGAGCGGCGTGCGCAACTCATGGCTCATATTTGCCAAAAATTCGCTCTTGGCCTGGTTGGCGGTATCGGCTAGCTCTTTGGCCCAGTTGAGTTCGGCAGTGCGTTCGATGACGCGATGCTCTAAGTCTTCATTGGCGCTTTTGAGCCTGAGCTCGGCTCGGCGGTTTTCGTTTAAGACGGCGAGCAGAAAATAGGTGGTCAGAGCAATCACGCAGACAAAAGATTGCAGCAGCAGCAGCGATTCGGGGATAGACGGCTTAACGAATGAGCTAAAACCGCGCACGGTGCTGACAACGGCGATCGCCGAAATCGTCACCACTAAAAAAGTAGACTCTAAGGCGCTGAAGCGAAAAGCCGCCCACAGCAGCAGCGGCATCATCATGTACTCGACTGGGTTGCCCAGAAAAGCATATTTACTGATGATAACTAGACAAATAATCAGGCTGACAAATTCAAGGGTGCTGCGACTTTTTAACTTGAGCTGCGACCAAGGGTAGTTGGCCCAAGCCAGAACAGCGGGCGTGACGATCAGCCTGCCAGTGATGACGCTAATAGTCCAGGTTTGCCAGATCGGTACGTAATATTCCCAAGGTGCTTGGCCCGTTGCGCAGAGTATGACGACCGCTAAGCTAGTGGTAACCAGCGGGCTCGGGATGATCAGTATCAGAAACTTAAAAACATGCAGCGATCGGCCAAATAAATTGCGCTTACCGATAAATCGACGAATCAGCCAGGCAGTTATCAGCGGCTCGACGGTGCTAATCGCCGAAATTCCAAGGACTGTAGCAGGCGCGTTTTGGTAAAACAACAGCGCGTTAGCAAATAGTTCGCCCAGTAGAATAGGGAGCCATAGACGGGGGCCAAACAGCATTAATGCTGCCAGATAAAAACCCGAAGAGGGCCAGATAGCCGCTGCTCCGCTTTCAAACGAAACAGCTTGAGCTAGCGTTGCTAACCCGTAGTGAATCGTCCCGATGATTAGCGTCATAATCACAAGACGGCGGGCGCGAACGATGAGTGGCTGAGATTTGGGCGGTGAGCTCAAAAAAGGCAGGGGAGGGAGAGTTTGCATAGCGCTTGCTCAAGGATTTAGATGTGCAGGAAGCGGCTTTGGTGGAGCAGAAAAGGATTAGCACAATGTTGTTGGGTGATCCTTCTTGCTATGGCTAAGCGCTGTTTTAAGGGCTCAACGCTACTTACTAGACTGCCCTTACAAAAATTAATCAAACTTGGCTAACGGCAATTCCGTAAGACTAATGATCAGCGCTAGCTTGCAGGTTGGCTGTTGAACGGTTTGAGACTTCTGCTACTCTATTCAATGGATCAATGAACTTTGAGGCTGGCTCATGACGACTGATTCCTCTAATGACCCGATGTTTCAGAACCCTAGTGGGCTGTCTGAAGCGCAGCGTGCTCTAGATATGGAGAGCCGCCTGCCTTTGACCGGGTGGCAGCAGGAAGTGGATCAGGGACTGACCTATGGGTTAGAGGCGGCAGAGAGTATTCGCGATCGCACTATCTCCACCTTTTCTAGAGGAGAGCTGCCTCACTATGCAGGCATCAATACCTTTATGAAGGCTCCCTACATAGAAGACGTTCGCCTAGTGGGCAATTACGACGTTGCCATTTTGGGCGTCCCTCATGACTCGGGCACCACCTATCGCCCCGGCACTCGCTTTGGGCCGCAGGGCATTCGCAAAATTTCAGCTTTGTACACACCCTATAATTTTGAGCTAGGCGTTGACCTGAGAGAACAGATCAAGCTTTGCGATGTCGGCGATATTTTCACTATCCCCGCCAATAACGAAAAGTCATTCGACCAAATTTCTAAAGGGGTCGCCCACGTTTTTAGCTCGGGCGCTTTTCCGATTATTCTAGGCGGCGATCACTCCATCGGCTTTCCGACGGTTCGGGGAATTTGCCGTCATTTGGGAGACAAAAAAGTCGGCATCATTCACTTTGATCGCCACGTTGATACGCAAGAAACTGACCTAGACGAGCGGATGCACACCTGCCCCTGGTTTCATGCGACGAATATGGCTAATGCCCCCGCTAAAAACCTAGTGCAGCTCGGCATTGGTGGCTGGCAGGTGCCGCGCCCGGGCGTTAAGGTTTGCCGGGAGCGAGCGACCAATATCCTAACCGTGACCGACATTATGGATATGGGCATGGACGCGGCGGTAGATTTTGCGCTCGAGCGAGCAATGGATGGCACCGACTGCGTGTGGATTAGCTTTGATATTGACTGTATTGATGCCGGATTTGTACCGGGGACGGGCTGGCCTGAGCCGGGCGGGCTGCTGCCGCGTGAAGCGCTCTATTTGCTCGGGAAGATTGTCGCTAAAGCGCCGGTCTGCGGCATAGAAGTCGTTGAAGTGTCGCCGCCTTATGATGTCAGCGATATGACCGCGCTGATGGCCACTCGGGTCATTTGTGATGCGATGGCTCATTTAGTCCTCTCGGGTCAACTGCCGCGTCAGCGCAAGCCAGACTATATTCATGAAGAGGCCAATATGAATGTAGATGAAGCCTGGTCTTAGATGGCGATGTAGGACATGACGACATCGTTGAGCTGATTTTGCGCTCGGAATTGAGCGATCGCCCCTTCCACCGCTAGCGGCGTCCCATTGAACATGACGGTGCGTTCACTGCCGGTTTGGGCAATGGTTTCGACTGAGTAGCTGTCGTCGTCGCTAAGTAGCTTGGTGCTGGCGCTGAGCTTGGCAATGGCGATCGCTCTTAGCTTAGGGTCGTCATAGGCATAGGCATCGACCCGAAAAATGTAGGGCAGTCGCTCTAGCGCCCGGTGCAGCAGATTTTGCTTTGGTTCGGTGGCTTGAAAGTTGAGAATTAGCCGTCCGTCTTCCACAGCTGTTGCGCCGATGCCGCTGCCCAAAATGCTCTCTAGAGAGATGCCCCGATTAGAAAAAACGGCGGCAGCGGCGGTGAGCGTGCCGGGTCTATCTAAGACGCGCACGACAAAAATCCATCGCCGGACAGTCTCACGGGTCGGAGTTGTCTTCTCATTTGCTTTCTCGGCCACTGTGTAAGTCCTTTTTGAGTCGCGAGTTGAGCTGAGTTGCCATTGTTTGCAGCAAATCAGCTTCTTCAGCCCATAGCTGCAACGGCACTACTTGCGTCCAGCCAAAAGGCGTGACCACGATGGGGACGCCAAAGGGCGATCGCAGCCCATAAAATTCGCCGTCTAGCTGCACCTGCCCGGAGATCACCATCTCTCGTCCTTCTAGCAGGTTTTGCACCAAATCGGTTGTTACATTGGCCGTAGCATAAATGGTCTTAGCGCCTGAAACATGCGTGACAAAGGGCTTGACTACCACCCGCAGATCCGGCGGCAGACTATCGACATAGCGGTAGGCCGCCTGAATATTTTCTTGCTTGAGATGGCCCACGACGACTTCTTTCGCAGCGGCGACTTCCTTGGGGAACTGGCTCACGTGGCGATCGCGCTGTAGCTGCCTGCGAGCGTTGCTCAGTTCGTCTGCTGTCATGCCGTGAATTTTTACGCTGCTCCACAGTGGCACCATGCCTTCACCATGTTCGCCAACAATGAAGCCCTGCACGAGCTGACGGCGCACGCCCAAGTCAGCAGCGATCTCTCGCCGAAAGCGCAGTGAGTCGGAGTAAGCCCCCACGCCAATCACCCGATGCCGCCCTAGATAACGGCTAAAAACTTCTACCGCTAGCTCCACGGGGTTAGTAATAATAATGACGACCTCATGGCCGTAGCCGTGCTGAGCGATCGCCCGCGCGTAGGTTTCAAAAATTGGCAGATTTGTCGAAGAGAGCGCTTCGCGAGAAACAGTTTCACCGCCTACGGTCGCACCTGCTGCCATGACGATCACATCTGCCACAATATCTTCTGGGGCCAGAGCCACATCGAGCATCGGCGCTTTTTCGGCGTAGGCATCGCTCAGGTCACTGCACAGCCCATATAGAATCTGACTGCTGCGCCCGCTGGCCCGCCCGACCAGCTGTAGGCGCTCCGTTGGCATGAGTGCCCCTAGCGCAATCAGCCGCGAGACAATCTCCCGCCCGCAGTCACCGCTAGCCCCAATGACAGAAACATCCATACGCCGCCTCCGTTGAGCGATCGCTCAGTCTCCTCTGACCCTAGCGCTTTCTAGCCGCAGCGGCTGTATCGCTTAACTCACTTGCTGGTTACGGGTTTGGCTATTACGGGTTTGGCTATTGCGGGTTTGGCCGCTAAGAACCCAGTGCCACAGCGTTGACAGCTTTAGCCGATTGATCGGGCAGCAGCCTATGGCTGAGCGCAATGCAGTCTGCGACATAGCTAGCATCGCGGGCAATGCCAGAAAAGCGAGCAGACCCCCAGGTATAGAGCCAAGGCAGACCTAGAAAATAGAGACCAGCGATCGCACTTACCCCCCGCTCATGGCCCGGATAGCCCTTCCCATCAAAGGCCGGAATTTCTATCCAGCCAAAGTCAGTATGATAGCCCGTAGACCAGATCACCGTTCCAATATTGGCCGCTTGCAAATCTAGACTTAAGGGCTCAGTCTCTGGCTGCCAAACAGGACGGTAAGGCGGCTCTATCGGCGCGTCTATCTGATGCTTTTGAATATAGCCATCAATGGTGCGCTTAATGCTTTCGGCTACGTCGTCAGCCTGGTCAAGGTTTTGCTTCAAGTTAGCTTGAAATTCGAGCTGGTTGCCCTGAATGGCTTTGAGCTTGCCGTAGAGCTGCATTCCCTCTAAGTGAAACTGGCGTAGGTCAATCTCGCGCCCGCCGCCGCGCCCGGTGACGTAGTGATTTCGCTTGCTTCTGACCGATTCTTTTTGCGGATGTTCGTCAATGGGCATGTCGTAGTAGCCCATCTGGTCTAACCAATCGACTACGTCTTTGCCACGATAGCTGCGCGGCGATCGCGGTGCCCCGCCCACACACAAATGCACCTGCTTACCCGCCAAGTGCAAATCTTCAGCGATCTGACAGCCCGACTGCCCGGTGCCGACAATCATCACGGCCCGGTCGCCTAGCGACTCCGGATTTTTATACGCCGAAGAATGCAGTTGAACAACGCTCTCAGACAACCGTTCAGCCATTCTCGGTACCTTAGGCGTATGGTAGCCACCGGTAGCGATTACGATTTGATCGGCTGTGTAGGTGCCAGCAGAGGTAAACACTTCAAACACTCTCTCAGCGTCACGCTTGCGCACCTTTAAGACGGCTACCCCCGTCTTTAGATTAGGCTGAAAAGACTCAGCATAGCTCTCCACATATTGAACAATCTCATCTCGCTGCATAAAGCCGTGAGGATCGCTGCCAGCATAGGGATAGCCTGGTAGCGTGCATTGCCAGTTGGGTGTCACCAAACAAAACGAATCCCATCGCTTTGAGCGCCACGAATGAGCAACACTTTCTTTCTCAAAGATGATGCTGTCAATATTTTTTTGCTTTAAGCAGTAGCTAGCCGATAGGCCCGCCTGACCGCCCCCAACAATAACAACTGAAAAATGTGACTGCATAGTGCTGCTGGTGTGAACAGATTAATTCTTCATGCCTTCACGATAGGTGCGAGATCTAAAGCCGCTTGTATCCACTGCTACTAAAGTGCTAAGTCTCGCTTTATGAACAGGGACAGCCAACGGCCTGACGGCAGAACAGTCTTGTTCTGACTCTGTTAACCTGACCTTTTGTGCAGGTGCCGGTAGGGGCTGCGCTGTCCCAACTGTCAGGCTTTGCGGCTTTGTAGCAACAGATACAAGTAAACGATTGTTGACCTCATAACCTGTATTCAGCTCATCACTTGGGAGTGAATTTAGATGCCTGAAGTAACCACCGCCGCACACAAAGCAGGCGACTTTTTTGTAGATTACGAAGAGAAAGTATTTCCCGATGTTCAGGCCGATCCGGGAGAGAAAGCCCTGGTTACTTTCCACACCGTTGCCTTTGAAGGGTCAATTGGTCTAGTCAATCTTTTGCAGGTGAGTCGCCTGATGAGCAAAGGGTTTGACACATCGGTGCTGCTCTATGGGCCGGGTGTGACGCTAGGGGTACAGCGAGGCTTTCCTAAACTAAACGACGAAGCTTTTCCTGGTCATCTGGCGATGAACAACCGACTGGTGAAAATCATTGAAGAGGGGGGCAAGGTCTATGCCTGCCGGTTTGCACTACAGGCGCTCTATGGCCACGGCGAACCTTCGCTGATTCCTGGCATTAAACCGATTAGCCCGCTAGACGTGTTAGATATTGTTTTGATGCACCGTAAAGAGGGTGCCTTCATTCTTGATACTTGGACAATGTAAAGCAAGCGGGGTAAAGCAAGCTAGTAGAACAAACTGGTAGAACAAACTACTGGAACAAGCGATTGAAAGAGGCTTTTCATGGATTATGCTCGAACTGTAAGAGCGGCTGCTGTGCAAATTTCGCCTGTACTACACAGTCAGTCGGGCACGATGGAAAAAGTGTTACAAGCGATTGAAGATGCGGCGAAAGCAGGCGCGGAGCTGATTGTTTTTCCAGAGACGTTTGTGCCTTACTATCCTTATTTCTCTTTTGTGCTGCCCGCCAGTGCTGATGGGAAAAGAGCATATGAAGCTCTATGAGGAAGCCGTGCCTGTTCCTGGCCCGGTGACTGAGGCGGTTAGCCGAGCGGCTAAAGCCCATCAGATGGTGGTTGTGCTGGGCGTCAATGAGCGCGATCATGGCTCTCTTTATAATACCCAGCTAGTTTTTGATGCTGACGGCAGCTGCTTGCTCAAGCGTCGCAAGATGACACCTACCTACCATGAGCGCATGGTCTGGGGGCAGGGTGATGGTGCAGGACTAAAGACTTGTGATACTGCTGTGGGTAGGGTGGGGGCACTGGCCTGTTGGGAGCATTACAACCCGCTGGCTCGCTATAGCCTGATGGCAGCACATGAGCAGATTCACTGCGCGCAGTTTCCGGGCTCGATGGTGGGTCATATCTTTGCTGAGCAAACGGAGGTAACGATGCGCCATCATGCTCTGGAGTCGGGGTGCTTTGTTGTCAGTGCGACTGGCTGGCTGACAGCAGAGCAGATTGCTCAGATTGCGCCGAGTGAAGGCTTGCAAAAGGTGCTGAAGGGCGGTTGCTACACGGCGATTATCAGCCCTGAGGGGGTACATCTGTGTGAGCCGATCTGTGAGGGAGAGGGGATGGCGATCGCCGATCTCGATTTCTCTTTGATCACCAAGCGCAAGCGCATGATGGACTCAGTCGGTCACTACGCTCGCCCTGATCTATTTCAGCTTCAGGTCAATAGCAGTGCCTATGCGACAATAACGTCGGCTGGCGACAACCCTCCTGCCAAAACCGTTCCTGAGGCTGTCTCTGAAGAGGCTGCGATCACTTCTCCCCTACTCCATCCTATTCTTCAGCGAGATCAAGGGCTTCCTTCTCTCCTTTCTTAATCTATGAATCAACAGCAGGTCATCACTGAACTACAAACGCAAGGGCTTAACCTGGTTGTTGACACCGTTGGCGCATTGGGTCGTAAAGGGGGCGCTGGCCCTTCTGACCATAAAGCAGTGACAGTAGGTGGCACAACGGTGATGGTGCCGGTATATACAGACGGAGCGGCGAGTTCTCCTTATGCGGTTGGGCGCGATCGCACCACTGGCAAATCTACGCTCACCCACGATGGCAAAACGGTGGCCTCCATCGACTTTCCTAAGCAGCCGCAGTTTTACAGCCTGCAAACTAACGAGGGCATTCCTTACTGGAAGATAGCGCTGCTGCACAGCCACAATGTGCTAGCCACCACAGTCTTACAAACCTGCATTCGCTACGAAAACAGAAAAACTGCCTGTCAGTTTTGCGCCATTGGCCAGTCGCTTGATGCCGGAAAAACCATCGCCCGGAAGACGCCAGAACAGCTTGCTGAAGTTGCTGAGGCAGCGGTACGGCTAGACGGCGTTGAGAATATGATTATGACCACCGGTACGCCAAATACAACAGATCGGGGCGCGGCGTATCTGACAGACTGCGCGCGGGCGATTCGCACGCGGGTGAAAGACTTGCCGATTCAGGCGCAGTGTGAACCGCCAGATGACTTTCGCTGGTTTGAGCGGATGCGGGCGGCGGGGGTCGATAGCCTGGGAATGCACCTAGAGGCGGCAGATCCGATGGTCAGAACGCGGATCATGCCAGGCAAGGCCAAAGTTCCGCTGAGCTACTACTTTGAGGCGTTTGCGGCGGCGGTCAAGGTATTTGGTCGGGGACAGGTGAGTACGTATCTTTTGGCGGGGCTAGGCGACAGTAAAGAGACGCTTTTTGAGATGAGCGATCGCCTGGTTGATATTGGCGTTTATCCTTTTGTCGTGCCGTTTGTGCCGATTGTCGGCACCCCGCTAGCAGGGCAATCACCGCCTGACAGTGCGTTTATGTTTGACCTATATCAAACCATTGGCGCACGGCTAAAGCAGGCCCATTTGCTGTCTGCCGATATCAAAGCGGGCTGCGCCAAGTGCGGGGCTTGTTCGGCTCTCTCTAGTTTTGAGGCTTAATTGCGACTGCTATGACCATGCCCAAACAAACCTACAGCTTTCAGCTAGCGCTCTCAGAGGCCGACATTGCCGATTATTTTACGCTTCGGCAACAGATTTTTTGTGCAGAACAGCGCCTGTTTGAACAGCATGATCGAGACTTGATAGATGAACAGTCTTATCCGATTGTGGCGATCGCTCATGAACTTGATCAGCCGAGCCGAGTCGTCGGTGTCGTGAGAATCTACGAACAAGCTCCCCGGCTCTGGTATGGCGGACGACTCGGCGTGCATCCTGACTTTCGGCGCGGCTGGCGAATTGGCAAAGGGCTGATTCAAAAAGCGGTGACTACGGCAAACACTTGGGGATGCGACCGATTTCTCGCCACGGTTCAACTGCAAAACGTTCGCTTTTTTACCCGACTTCACTGGGAAAGTCTCGAAGAAATAGATATTCTAGAGCGATCGCATCACCTGATGCAGGCCGACTTAGCCTACTATCCTGCGACCGATCAGCCGCGTCCGGCGCTACCGATTGGGTTAGTCGCTTGATGGTTACGACTCAGACTGTTCTAGCTGACTTGATTGCCGCTTTGCAGACTGCTTTGAGCATCTTACAAAAGCAAGATATTCAGATGGCGGCAAAAGCGATTGGTCAATACGTGCAGGGTCGAGATGCCGCGCTAATTCGTCTGGGTGACGACTGTGCGGCAATTCCTGACGGCGAGGGCTATCTACTGCTGGCAGCGGAGGGCATTTGGCCGCAGCTAGTGGAGCAAGAGCCGTGGTTTGCGGGCTGGTGTGCGGTGATGGTAAATATTTCGGACGTTGCTGCGATGGGCGGGGTGCCGATTGCAGTCGTCGATGCGCTGTGGAGCAAATCGCCCGGCCAGAGCAAACTGCTGTGGGAAGGTATGCAGGCAGCGGCTCAGGCTTACGGCGTGCCAATTGTCGGCGGACATACCAACTGCCATAGTGCTTACACCGGACTGGCGGTTTCGATTTTGGGGCGATCGCGCTCCCTCATCACCAGCTTTAACGCGCAGCCGGGCGATCAGCTGGTGATGGTGGTCAACTTGGCCGGTCAGTATTACGGCGATTATCCCTTTTGGAATGCGGCAACAAAGGCCGATCCAGTGCAGCTCAGATCACAGTTAGATCTATTGCCTCAACTGTCTGAGGCCGGTTTAGTCCATGCGGGAAAAGACATTAGTATGGGCGGCTTGGCAGGAACGGTGTTGATGCTCACTGAAGCTTCGGGCTGTGGTGCCGTTCTCAATCTTGACCAGGTGCCGCGTCCGGCAGAAACCGCCTGGACTAAGTGGCTGATCAGCTTTCCTAGCTTTGGTTTTTTGCTGAGCGTACCGCCTGATAATGTTGTTCAGGTGCAACAAATGTTTGTTAATCAGGGGCTAGCCTGCGAGTCGATTGGGAGAATCACGTCCGGCAGTCAGGTCTATTGGCAACACAAGGGAGAACAGCAGTTGTTTTGGGACTTGGCCTGGCCTTTTACGGGATTTGGCGATCGCGCTAAAAATTGTCCGCCCCATACTTCATAATGCTCCTACTCTATGTCGTCTCTCCGGATTGCACTATTAACCTATTCTACTAAACCTCGCGGCAGCGTTATACACACGCTAGAGCTAGCAAATGCACTACAGATATTAGGCCATCAGCCTTGCGTGTTTGCGCTGGATAAAGCCGGTCAGGGATTCCATCGCCGAGTCGCTTGTCAAACGTGCGCAGTGCCCGCTGATTCTTGCGGGGGAGATATTGACGGCTTGATCAAACAGCGAATCGGTGAATTCGTACGCTTTTTTGAACAACATTTGCAAGCGTTTGACATTTATCACGCGCAAGATTGTCTGAGTGCAAATGCGCTGGCGCTGCTGAGAGAGAGAGGCAGCATTCCTCAGTTTGTGCGAACGGTGCATCATATAGAGAGTTTTCATAGCCCCTATCTGCAAGCCTGTCAGGAGAAGTCTATCTATCAGCCGGATCGCTGTCTGTGTGTGAGCAATGTGTGGCAACAGGTGCTCAAAGCTGAGTATGGAATAGATGCGCATCGGGTGAACAATGGAGTGAGCGATCGCTTTTCTCCTGAGCCCGATGGATTGGAAAATCTAGTCGCTAAAACCTACGGCATGACCGGGCAGCCGGTTTATCTGACAGTAGGCGGAATCGAGCCGCGCAAGAATTCGATTCGGCTGCTGCGAGCGTTTGAGCAGGTTCGCGCGACCCAGCCAAACGCCCAGCTGGTGATTGCTGGCGGGGCGACTTTATTCGACTATCAGGACTACCGAGAAGCATTTATGGCAGTTGTTCGGGCTTCTGGACTAGCAAATGCTTTAGTGCTACCGGGCGTTGTTCCTGATGAGTGGCTGCCTGCACTGTATCGGCTGGCGGATGCCTTTGTGTTTCCGTCGGTCAAAGAAGGGTGGGGGTTGGTGGTGTTAGAAGCGATCGCCTCAGGTCTTCCTGTACTCACTTCTAACCGAGCGCCCTTAACTGAATTTCTCTCTGCTGAAGATGCGTGTTTGGTAGAGCCAGAAAATATAGGGGCGATCGCCGCTGGAATGCTTTCTATCACCCAGCCCAACGCGCCGCCCCATCCGCACCCGGTCAGCCCCCAACCCATCACCCAGCGCTATAGCTGGCAAACCTCAGCGCAGATGCACCTCGATCTTTACAGGCAGCTTAAAATTACTTAACCGTAGTCACCCAAAGCTTAAAGAATAAAAACAATTGTGGTGTGATTTTGACTAACTGCTTTTAGATTTAAGAGTAACCCACCTGACGTCTTATAGAGCCCGCTGCTGATGCCTGCCGATTACCGGATGCCCGAGCTCACTGCTGAAGCTGCTACTAAGCTTGCGGCGGGAAGGCTTGTTGCGGGAAGCGCCGTGATAGCAGCTCGCTTTGTCACTGTCTCCGATCAAACTGTACTCCCTGAGGTTTTGGCACAGATGGCTGCAACGCCAGCGGCGAGCTGTGTAGTGGCGCTGCACCGCCAAAAAGTCGTTGGGACGGTTACCCATCAAGATCTAATACAGGTGCTAACCCAAAATCCTGATTGGCAGGATATGAAGCTCTCACAGGTAATGACTCAGCCAGTGATGACCGTCTCTCACTCAGATTTAGAGAAGACAGATCAGCTGCTCCAATGTTTTACCCAGCATCAGATTGATCATCTGCCTGTCGTCGATGAGCGGGGCCATTTTGCCGGGATAATCGACCGCCCCCGTCTATTGCAGGCGTTGCACGAGCAGGGCGTCGAAACTCAGGTACAGCGACAGCACCAGCGAGATCAGCTATTTTCAGAAATTGCGCTCAAAATTCGTCAGTCGTTGCAGCTCAAAGATATTTTGCACACGACAGTAAATGAGGTAAAGCGGCTGCTCCAGGCAGATCGGGTGCTGATTTATCAGGTGTTGCCTGATGGTACTGGCAATACCATTAGCGAGGCCGTGGTACCAACTTATCCTTCTATTTTGGGTATTCCTTTTCCTGAAGAGGTGTTTCCCGAAGATTATCAGGCGCTGTATGCGCAGGGACGGGTGCGGGCGATCGCCGATGTTCACGCCCCCGATTCGGGCTTAGCCGACTGCCTAGTCGATTTCATTGAGCAGTGGGGCATTCGGGCCAAGCTAATCGTCCCGATTGTGCATCCGCTGAAGCCACCGGCAGACGAAGCCGCCTCGCGCAATGACCTATGGGGGTTGCTGATTGCTCATCAGTGCGAGTCTCCCCGGCAGTGGAGCGACTTTGAGGTAGAGCTAATGCAGCAGCTGGCAGGTCAAATCAGCATTGCGCTTTCTCAAGGGCAGCTGATGGAATATTTAGAGGAGCGGGTAAAGCTGCGTACGAGCGAACTCACGCAGGTGAACCAGTCGCTTCAGCAGGAGATTCAGGAGCGCAAACAAGTCGGCGCGGCGCTGCGGCAACGTGAAGAACAACTGCGGCTAGTGACCAACAGTTTGCCGGTGCTGATTGCCTATGTAGACGCCCAGCAATGCTATCGTTTTAACAATCAGGCTTATGAACATTGGCTAGGCCGCATTCCCGCCGACATTTACGGTCAGTCACTAAAGGCGGTAATGGGCAGCGCCGACTATCAGATGGTTCAAGAGCATATTGAGGCTGCGCTCTCAGGCGCTCAGGTGACCTACGAAGATGAGCTGATTTTTCAAGATGGTCAGGTGCACTCAGTCAGCGTTACCTATGTTCCTCATCTTGAAGAGACTGGGGTAGCGCCTAACGTCAAAGGATTTTTTGCGCTGACGACAGATATTAGCGATCGCAAAGCCATTGAACGCATGAAGGACGAATTTATCGCCGTGGTCAGCCACGAATTGAGAACGCCGCTTACTTCCATCCATACCTCGCTCAAGCTGATGGCCACCGGGCGCTTGGGCCAGCTTGATGAAGACGGTCAGCAAATGCTGCAAGTCGCCGATGAAAATACCGACCGGCTGGTGCGCCTGGTCAACAATGTGCTCGACTTGCAGCGCATTGAGTCGGGTGAAGTGACGATGGAGGTGCAGACCTGTGAGGTCGTCGATCTAGTCGAAGCCGCCGCTGAAGCGATGCAGGCGATCGCCCAGCAGCATCATGTCAAAATTTATACGCAGTCTGTGCCCCTATCGATCTGGGCTGACCCCGACTACATGATGCAAACGCTGACCAACCTGATGGGCAACGCCATCAAATTTTCGGCTCCTGGCAGTGCCATTTGTCTGAGCGTTTGCCTTGACGAAACGGTGGCACCGGCGCGGGCGCTTTTTTCTGTTCAAGACGACGGACAAGGCATTCCGGCTAACAAGCTGACCAGTATCTTTGAGCGGTTTCAGCAGGTCGATTCTTCTGACTCACGCAAAAAAGGTGGCACTGGCCTCGGACTGGCGATCTGTCGCAAAATCGTAGAACAGCACGGCGGCCAAATCTGGGCAGAAAGTCAGATTGGCGTTGGCAGTTGCTTTCACTTTACTGTTCCGCTTTCCTCTGCGCCTGCTGCTGCGCCTTCCCTGTAAGCCTCTCCCTGTAGGTTTTTCCCTGTCAGCCCTTCCCTGTCAGCCCTTCACTATAAAACTGTCACTATAAAACCGTGCAGACAATCCAATGCAGCCACCCAAGCGAATTTTAATTGTCGATGATGAAGAATCGATTCAAAAAGTCGTCAGCCTCAGTCTAAAGCTAGAAGCCAGCTGGGAGAGCATTACGGCTTCTTCTGGCAAAGAAGGCATTCGGCAGGCTGAAGACCACTGTCCAGACGCCATTTTGCTCGACGTGATGATGCCCGAACTAGATGGTATTGCCACGTTTGAAGCCTTAGGCAGCAATCCCAAAACAGAATCTATTCCAGTGATTTTACTCACGGCTAAAACCCGTACCGCTGAGAAAAAACTCTTTCAAAAGCTGGGCGTTGCTGGTGTTATTCTCAAGCCCTTCAACCCGCTTTCTTTGGCCAGCGAAATTTCAAAGCTGTTGGCCTGGGACGATATTGTGTAGCTCATGAGAGTTTTATTTATTGACGATGACGATGCCCTGGCGACGCTGCTGAGCGGGCAGCTCTCTGCTCAGCACTATGTGGTAGATCGGGTGGCCGATGGTGAGACAGGCTGGGCCTACGCTTCTACCTTTGAATATGATCTGATTGTTTTAGACTGGATGCTGCCGCAGCTCAGCGGCATTCATCTCTGTCAGCGGCTGCGGGCGCAGGGCTATGGTGTCCCGATCTTGCTGCTCACGGCTAAAGACGACCAAACCGACAAAGTTAAAGGACTCGAAGCCGGAGCCGATGACTACGTGGTTAAGCCCTTTGACATTGCCGAGCTGCTAGCGCGGATTCGGGTTTTGCTGCGGCGGCAGATCACCGAATCTGCCCCAGTTTTAACCTGGGGAGATCTTTGCCTCGATCCGGTTAGCTGCGAAGTTACCTATCGCGGGCGGCTGGTGGCGCTTACCGCCAAGGAATATTCGCTGCTGGAGCTGTTCTTGCGGCACAGCCATCAGGTCTTTAACGCCAAGGCACTGCTCGATAAGGTCTGGTCTTCAGAAGAATTTCCGAGTGAGTCTACGGTGCGATCGCACATTCGCGGCCTGCGCCACAAGCTCAAGACTGCTGGAGCCCGGAGCGATCTGATTGAGACGGTGCACGGGCTGGGCTATCGGCTAAAGACTGAGGCACTGGCCTCACAGCGAGAACCGACTTCGGCGGCTGGGCGCGATCGCCATCGCTACTTAGAAGGGCTCACCCAAGCCTGGAACGCTCATAAAGGAGAAAGCGTAGAGCGCTGGAATACGCTGCTGCACATCGCCCGCACGCTCAAAGAACAAAGCCTGAGCGAGCAGCAGCAGACACAAGCCAAGCACATGGCCCACAGCCTGGCCGGAACCCTGGGCACCTTTGGCCTTATGGAAGGCTATCGCTTGGCCCTGCGCATAGAACAGCTTTTGCAGAGCGAGACCTTATCAGCTCAAGCCTCACAGTTCCTCGCGTTGGTGACGACGCTGGGCCACGCGCTAGACGATCCGCCCAAGCTGATCAGCCCACCGGACGACGCGCCCCGCTCCCCCGCTCTTTTCATCGTCGATGTCAACGAGATGCCCTACATTCAGCAGGTCATGGCTTTAGCGGTGGCCCAGGGCTTTGAAACCACCGTCGCTGCGTCGATAGGCGCGGCCTCTCAGCAATTAGCCCTGTATTTAGCGCCGTCCGTTTCTGAGGTAGCGGCAGACCCACCCGAGGATTTGCCAGATTTAGTGCTAATCAATCTGGTCGCGGGTGAAACTGACCCCATCCTCGACGAGCCGATTCTACAAATGCTGTTGCAGCTAATCGCCCAGATCGCTCAGCGCTGGCCGCAGCTCCCGGTGCTGGTGATTACGCCGCAGGCCGACTTTGGCAATCGTCTAGATCTGATTCGTCGGGGGGGCGCAATGGTGTTGGAGTATCCGGTGGTGCCATCTGAGGTGTTAGAAGCGATCGCGCAAGCCACTCACCTAGGCTCCCATCTGAGCAAAATTATGATTGTCGATGACGACGCGCACTACCTCAAGCAGGTGATTCAGCTACTGCATCCTTGGAATTTGGAAATTACGCCGCTGGCCAACCCTCAGCGCTTTTGGACGCTGTTTAATCAGGTCGTACCCGATCTGGTCATTCTCGATATTGAAATGCCGCATATCAACGGGTTTGAACTGTGCAAAGTGCTGCGCAGCCATCCCCAGTGGCAGTATTTGCCCATTGTGTTTTTGAGCGTTCATGCCGACTGCTCCCATCGAGAGCGGGCGTTTGCATTGGGAGCCGACGACTACATTACCAAGCCGATTCAGGGCAAAGACCTCGCGGGCCGAGTGCTGAATCGGCTGAAGCGCTGCCGTCAGGTGGCCCTATAGCTGCACGGGGTCTGCACAATGCCTGCACGAGAAGTAGGGCAAGGTATAGCTTGAACATTTTTTCCAGCACTTGTGTAGAACCATGGTTCAAGCCATTCATCAAAACACTCACCCAACGCTACCAAAACAGACTTTACCCCCACAGCATCCGCTGATTGGTCAGCTCGCCAAAACCATCCAGCGCACCTGGCAAAACCATCTCACGCTGCTGCCTTACCCGATGCCGACCGATTTGGGCTATGTCGAAGGCAGTCTGGAAGGAGAGCGGCTGGTGGTCGAAAACTTTTGCTATCAGACGACTCACTTTCGCAAGCTCCATATCGAACTTGCCAAAGTAGGGAACAACCTGGATATTTTGCACTGTGTGATGTTTCCGCATCCAAGCTTTGATCTGCCGATTTTTGGGGTAGATATTGTGGCGGGGCCGACGGCGGTTAGCGCGGCGATTGTGGATTTGTCGCCAGTGCAGAGCGATCGCGCGCTCCCTCCGGCCTACACCCAGGCCCTGACCTCCCTACCGGCGGCTGACTTCGCCCACCCGCGCGACCTGCCAGACTGGGGAGATATCTTCTCAGACTTTTGCCTGTTTATCCGCCCAACTACGGCCCAGGAGGAGCAGGCGTTTTTGAGCCGGGTCGCCCAGTACCTGACCCTCCACTGTCAGATTGCTAGCCAGACGGCGGCCCTTACTTCGGCAGCGGCCCGTCAGTCGGTTTTAGTGGGGCAGCGGCACTACTGCTCACAGCAGCAAAAAAACGACAAAACGCGGCGCATTTTAGAGCGGGCTTTTGGGGCAGACTGGGCGCAGCGGTATCTACAAACGATGCTGTTTGATGCGCCGTAGCGGACTGGACTAATCTCTCAACCCACTCTGTCACAGAGTATGAAGTTTTTTAGACTTGTGAAAACGCTTTCATAATCATCCAAAAGACCTCAGAGAGAAGGCTTTGGTGCTTTCTCAAGGGATTGTAACCAGTCAGCAACACAGTTGTGCACAGAATCTGCACAACCGAATTGATTTAATCAAGTTACTGGTTCAGACCGCCCGAGTCCTCGCCGTCAAGCCGTTAGGACTTTGAGCGCTGGAGCCAACAGAGGCAGCCTGGTGAGGGTGTCTGTCGCTGAATGTGACAGATTGTAAGTGATGTTCTAACTTTTGCCTTCCTGCTGTTTGGGGGATACGCTTCTCTTCACAGCAAGACTGAATTTATGGCCAGGCCGAATTCATGGCATAACCAAGGTAATACAGCCCAGTTTAGAACGCACCTGCAAGCAGCGTCACCAGCCACGAACCCGCATCAAGACAGTTTGATTCTCAATTTTCAAAAGCAGGAGATGTTTTCACATGTTCGACGTTTTTACCAAAGTAATTTCTCAGGCAGATGCCCGAGGCGAATATATCAGCAGCGACAAGATCGACGCCCTTAATAAAGCGGTGTCCGAAGGCAACAAGCGCATTGATACCGTCAATCGGATCACCGGCAGCGCTTCTGAAATTGTGGCTAGTGCGGCGCGCGATTTGTTCTCTGAGCAGCCTCAGCTGATTTCCCCCGGTGGCAATGCCTACACCAGCCGTCGCATGGCCGCTTGCCTGCGCGATATGGAAATCATTTTGCGCTATGTCACCTACGCTATGTTTACCGGCGATGTCAGTGTGATGGATGATCGCTGCTTGAACGGTCTGCGCGAAACCTATACAGCGCTAGGCGTACCGGGCAACTCAGTCGCTACCGGTGTGAACAAGATGAAAGAAGCGGCTTTAGCGATCGCCAATGACCGCAACGGCATTACCCAAGGGGATTGCAGTTCTTTAATGTCTGAACTAAGCGGTTATTTTGACCGAGCAGCCGCAGCCGTTAGCTAGCCATTTGCGGGCAAAACCGCGCCCCAGTTATCTTTGTTCTTTTTACATCCTTTAGAGAGATTACCTCATGAAAACTCCCATGACAGAAGCGGTTGCAGCCGCTGATTCGCAAGGCCGTTTCCTCAGCAGCTCAGAGCTTCAAGTCGCCTTTGGTCGTTTCCGCCAGGCCCAAGCTGGGCTTTCTGCCGCGCAGACCCTGAGCAAAAACGCCGATAGCCTAGTTGATGGTGCCGCCCAAGCCGTCTACAAAAAGTTTCCCTACACTACCCAAATGGAAGGCAACAACTATGCTTCCAACTCTGCCGGTAAAGCCAAGTGTTCTAGAGACATTGGCTACTACTTGCGGATGGTCACCTACTGTCTGATTGCTGGCGGCACTGGCCCCCTTGACGAGTATCTGCTCTCTGGCATTGGTGCAATCAACAGCACCTTTGAGCTATCGCCTAGCTGGTATGTTGAAGCGCTCAAGCACATCCGCGCTAACCACGGCCTCAACGGTGACGCAGCGACTGAAGCAAACTCTTACATTGACTATGCTATTAATGCCTTGAGCTAAGCCGGTAGCGATTGCCGACGAGGGCCTTCATCCCTTCAATGCCTTCTCTCAGAATTGGGAGAGGGCCGGGGAGAGGGCAATCTAGAAAAAGTTTAAACATCAAACAGTTTTAGCGCTAGCTTTGAGGATGCCATGATGACGAGTGAAACTTCCGCCAGACTTTTAGGGTTTGAGCCCGCCCAATCACCGCCGGTCGAACTGCGAACTCATTCGTCTGAAGACGATGTGCAGTCGATTATTTGGGCCGCGTATCGCCAGGTATTTGGTAACGACCATGTGATGAGTTCTGAGCGGCTAACCAGTGCCGAGTCTTTGCTGCGGCAGGGCGATATTCGGGTGGTTGATTTTGTGCGGGCGCTGGCGATGTCGGATCTGTATAAACAAAAGTTTTTTTACAACAGTCCTCAGGTGCGCTTTATTGAGCTGAATTTTAAGCACTTGCTGGGCCGAGCGCCCTACGATGAAAGCGAGATTTCTGAGCATGTCGATCTCTATATTCAGCAGGGCTATGACGCTGAAATTAGCAGCTATATCGATTCGCTAGAGTATCAGGAGAACTTTGGCGATCGCATCGTTCCTTACTATCGTGGCTTTGCCACCCAAAAAAGCCAGAAGACCGTCGGCTTCGCGCGCATGTTTCAGCTTTATAGAGGCCGGGCTAGTAGCGATCGCGCCAGGGCCAAAACAGCAGCGCTCACCGCAGAACTTGCCAGCAACTCAGCCACCCCAGTCAGAACCTCGACCCTTGGGAAGGAGTTGCAGGGTGTTACTGGAGGCGATCGCGAACAGCTATACCGGGTGCGCGTCTCTCAAGCTGCAAGCGGACGCACTCCGCAAGTACGGCTAGGCGTCCAAGAATACACAGTACCCTACGACCAGCTTTCGCCCACTTTGCAGCGGCTGAATAAGCGCGGTAGCCGAATTGTCAGCATCACATCGGCCTGATCTTTTTCAACACCTGATCTTTTTCAACAGCAGCTTCAAAACCACTACAAAGACATTTCATCTCGTCTAAGGAGATCTATTCTGTGGCTATTACAACAGCGTCCGCTCGGTTGGGCACCGCCCCTTTCACTGAGCAAAGTCCCGTAGAACTGCGTCCCAATTTCTCCATGGGCGACGTTCGAGCTGCAATTAATGCCGTTTACCGGCAGGTGCTGGGCAATGACTATCTGATGCAGTCACAGCGGCTCACGGCCCTAGAGTCGCTGGTGACCAGCGGCGCTCTGACTATTCGAGACTTTGTGCGCGCGGTGGCTAAGTCGGATCTGTACAAAGAGAAGTTTTTGTACCCCAACTTCCAAACGCGCGTAATCGAGCTGAACTTTAAGCATCTGCTAGGCCGCGCGCCCTATGACGAATCTGAAGTGATTGAGCATCTCGACCGCTATCAGAATGAGGGCTTCGATGCCGATATCGACTCGTATATTGACACCGCAGAGTATGAGAGCAGCTTCGGCGACGGGATTGTGCCTTACTGCCGGGGGTTTAGCACGCAGACCGGGCAAAAAATTGCGGGCTTTACGCGGATGTTTAGTCTGTACCGGGGCTATGCGAATAGCGATCGCGCTCAAATTGCAGGCAACGACTCTCGCCTCGCCGCAGAGCTAGCCCAAGGCAGCGTCTCAGCGGTAGTGCCTCCCTCTGGCACAGACAGCAACGGTTGGGCCTTCCGTGATGCCAAACAAGGCAATGTTCCTAATCGTGCCTTTGCCAGGCCCACCGCTACTACAGAGCGCGGTCAGCTCTATCGCATTGAAGTATCAGGCCAGCGGTTCCCTGGCTATCCGAGCATTCGCCGCAGCAGTCGGGCGCTCGTGGTGCCCTATGAAGAACTATCGCAGACCCTACAGCGCATCAACAAATCTGGCGGTCGGGTAGCCAACATTACGCCCGCTTAAGCCGTTCCCCTTAGAGTTAACCATTCATCCCAAGCAAGCAAGGTAGCTATGTTAGGACAATACGCAGCCAGCAAGGCCGCTAACACCGACAGCCGAGTTTTTGTATATGAAGTTTCTGGCCTGAGCCAGAATGAGGTAACTGCCGTCTCTCAGTCGCCTATCCGCAGCAGTCACAGCCAGTTTATGCAGGTTCCCTTCCATCGCATGAATGAGGAAATGCGGCGCATCACTATGCTAGGTGGAGAGATTGTCAGCATTCGTTCTTTGAGTGAGTCAGCGAGTGAGCTGGCAAGTGAGTCGGCAAGTGAGTCGGCAGCGGCTCCGTCAGAGGCGGCTCCTAAAACAGCGGATTCGAATCAGTCGGTTCAGTCCTAACCTGGCATCAAAGTTCGCTGTATGATCGTCTGCGACACCACCCGTCCGCGCTTGATTGTTGTGCGACCTATCGGCGCTGCGCCAATGGCCTCTGAAGCTGAGCGAGCTTCGATAATCACTAGATCAGCCGCTTTCCCTGGCGCAATTCCATGATTGTGAATGCCGATGGCGCGGGCGGCGCGGGTGGTGGCCATTTCTAGACATTGCTCATGGCTAGTCGTCGTGCCAAGCTGCAAAGTTTGAGCAATCAGCGTGCAAATTTTGAGCGGGTCGCCGTCACCGAAGGGCGTGAAGAGATTTTGGATATTGTTGGTGGCGATCGCTCCATTCACCCCCAGCTCAATCAGCCGCTGAATCGGTGCTACCCCCCGACGAATATTGTGCGTGTCCTGACGAGCCATCATATATAGATCAGAAGCCGGCAGCGCTAGCACTGAAATACCCGCCGCTCTTAGCAATGCGCCCACGGACTCAAGTTCTGCAGGAGAGAGTCCGGCGAGCCGAGTCATATGGCCCAAGCAAACGCGATTTTGCCAGCCTCGCTTGATCGTTTCGCGGGCTACGACCGGCAGCAGCAGCGGCGCGTCATCGTCTAAAAAATCGAGATGAAAATCGACATCGCAGTCAAATTCTTCAGCAATGTCAAAGACGATCCGAATGTTTTGTTCAGGATCAGGGTCGGTGTAGGGCGCAGAGCCGATGACATCGCCGCCCATGGCGATCGCCTCTCGCAGCATCGCTTCAGTGCCAGGCTGATTAGTAATTCCCTCTTGTGCAAACACAGCAAGCTGTAGGGTAATGCCCCAGGCATATTCCTTTTTTAGCGGCAGCAGCGCCTGCATAGAAGTCAGCTTCAGCACCGGGTCAACTTCTACATGGCTGCGGATGGCGGTAGTCCCGAAGGCGATCGCACTTTCTAACACTTGCCGCGCCCGCGCCTGAATGCCTTCTACAGTAAAGCCGCTTTTGAGCCGAAAAGTCTCTTCTAGCGCTTCTTGAAAGTTACCCTTTTGAGCAGGATATTGCTCTAGCAGCAGTGCCTTATCCAAGTGCAGGTGAGGATCGACAAGCCCTGGAATGACTAGCTTGCCGTCAGCGTTCAGCGTCTGACGAGCAGCAGTTTGAACGGTACGAGCCACTTCGGTAATGAGACGGTTTTGAATAGCGATCATCCACCGTCCCGCTCGCCCAGCGAGTACAGCATCATCAACTATAAGATCTAGCACCCTTCAAACTGCTCCTTGTTAGTAACCTCTATTCAAAGACTGGTCTACCACACAACCGCCACCAGGTCTGAGTTCAAAAAAATTCGATATTTTGCTCACCAAACGACTTTTACAGGCGAGAGTAGTGGCAACAATCAGTTGGCTTTTCTAGATCTCTTCAGCACCAGTATGACCATAGTCGAATGATTTTTCATCAGCACGTACCGCAAACCGCTAGGCTGAGTAAGGCTATCTGCCGCGTTTATAATTTATGCTTTAACCCGTTCCTTACTGACTGACTCTCTCGGCTATATGCGATATCTCATCACCAGTGCCCTCCCTTATATCAACGGTATTAAGCACCTTGGCAATTTGGTGGGCTCCATGCTGCCAGCAGATGTCTATGCTCGCTTTTTGCGACAGGAGGGCGAAGAAGTCTTATACATCTGCGGTACTGATGAGCATGGGACACCCGCTGAAATCGCGGCGCTAGCAGAAGGGCTGGACGTAGCTGAGTTTTGCCAGCGCCAGTACGAGCGGCAGGCAGAGGTCTACCAAAAGTTTGGCCTTGCTTTTGACTACTTCGGTCGAACGTCGTCTCAAGCGCAGCGTGAGCTGACTCAAGACTTCTACCGCAGCCTCGATCAGCATGGCTTTATTGAGGAGCGTGAAATCAGCCAGGTCTACTCGATTACAGACGAGCGATTTTTGCCTGATCGCTATGTCGAAGGCACCTGCCCTAACTGTGGCTACGAGAAGGCTCGCGGCGACCAGTGCGAAAACTGCACAAAGATGCTGAATCCGACTGATTTGATTAACCCCAGGTCGGCAGTGTCAGGCAGTACCGCTGTAGAAGTGCGCACAAGTCGGCATTTATTTCTGCGGCTAGATAAGCTCAGCGATGAGGTGCGTAGCTGGGTAGAGTCGCAGCATGACTGGCCGAGCTTAACCAAATCGATTGCGAAAAAGTGGCTGGACGAGGGGCTGCAAAGCCGGGGCATCACTCGCGATTTGAAATGGGGGGTGCCCGTACCTAAAGCAGGCTTTGAAGACAAAGTCTTTTATGTGTGGTTTGATGCGCCGATTGGCTATGTGTCGGCGACTAAAAGCTGGGGCGAAGCTAGCTCTGACCGCGATTGGAAAAGCTGGTGGTATGACGCTAAGGATGTGCGCTATACGCAGTTTATGGCGAAGGACAATTTGCCTTTTCACACAATTATGTGGCCAGCGACCATTTTAGGAACGCGCGAGCCGTGGAAAATGGCGGACTACATCAAGGGCTTTAACTGGCTGAACTATTACGGCGGTAAGTTTTCGACTAGCTCTAAGCGCGGCGTGTTTTTAGATCAGGCGCTGGAGATTGCCCCGGCGGACTACTGGCGCTACATGCTGATGGCTTCTGCGCCGGAGTCTTCGGATTCGGCGTTTACCTGGGAGCAGTTTCAGACCAAGGTGAATAAGGAGCTAGCCGATAACTTTGGTAATTTTATTAACCGGATTTTGAAGTTTACGGCGTCGCGGTTTGGCAATGAGCTGCCAGCAGGTGGTGAGCCCGGAGAAGCCGAGGCGGCGCTGGAGGCGCGGTGTAAAGCATTGGTTGAAGACTTGCGATCGCACCTCAAAAACATGGAGTTTCGCAAAGCCACCGAAACCCTCAACGCCCTTTGGTCAGCCGGAAACCAGTATATTGACGTGCGCGCTCCCTGGTCGCTCTTTAAGCAAGACAAAGATCAGGCCGCCGTCGTCATTCGCACCTGCGTCAACCTGATTCGACTGTACGCGGTGGCCTCAGCGCCGTTTATCCCCAATACTGCCGAGCAGCTATTTGACGCTTTGCAACTGACAGAAACAGAGCGCCAAAGCACCATGACCGACGCAACTGACCTGAGCATTCTCAAAGCAGGGCGAGCTTTTGAAGTCCCGCCTGTGCTGTTTCAAAAAATTGACGATGACCGGGTTGCCGAGCTCAAGGCTCAGTATGGGGGTGAGTAGCCCTGGCTGAGCATCTGAATTATGAACCGCAGTCTAGAATAAGTGCGGCTCCAGTGCTTTGACCGCAATCCGAAGGGGACGTAATAATGGTAGATAGCGCTACGTTGATTTCGTTTGGTGTGGCTAGTGCGGCGCTAGTGGTAATGCCAGGGCCAGCGACGCTGTACATTGTGACGCGCAGTTTGGATCAAGGGAAGCAGGCCGGAATCGCTTCTGTTTTAGGAATTTCGGTAGGGGCGATGGTTCACTTTATTGCAGCCGGATTAGGGTTGTCTGCGGTTTTGATGACTTCGGCAGCGGCTTTTTCGATAGTCAAATATGCGGGGGCGCTATATCTGATCTATCTAGGCGTTCAGAAGTTGCGATCGCATGACACTCTGGTGATTGATGAGGCGATCGCCAAAGTCCCCCTCTTCGTCATCTTTCGTCAGGCCGTCGTCGTCAATGTATTGAACCCTAAAGCCGCTATTTTCTTCTTGGCGTTTTTGCCGCAGTTTATAAACCCTGCCATCGGCCCAATCTGGCAACAGCTCATACCGTTATGTCTGATTTTCATGAGTCTTGGTCTGTTGAGCGATAGCACGTATTTTGTCATCGCTGGACAGCTGCGCCAGTGGTTTGAGCGAAACCCCTTATTTCTACGACGACAGAAATATGTAGCGGGTGGCACTTATATTGCATTAGGCGTAGCCGCAGCAACGGTGTCACCAGCGCAGAAGTAGGCTGATATTGCCGCTCTGCACCCTCTTTGTGGATTCACGTAAAGCTATGGTTTTCCTGAGCCGCGTTAAGCGGATGTCCTTTGCTCTAACTGGGCTCGCCGCCCTGCTGAGCGTTTTACTGATCAGCTGTAACCAGCGGGCGCAGACGGTTGGTGGATCTGATGAACTGCCGTTTGTTGCAGTGACGCAGCTTGCTGAGCAGCCTGCTTTTAATGCGGTGCGTGATGGCGTAAAAGACGAACTGGCTAAGGCAGGCTATGTAGAAGGCGATACGCTGCGGTGGGAGTGGCGCAGCGCCCAAATTAACCCGGTGATAGCGGCGCAGATCGCTCGTAAATATGCGGCAGCTAGGGCGACGGTGATTGTGGCGATCGCCCCCCCGAGTGCTCAGGCGATCGCTGCGGTAGTCAAAAAAACGCCCGTTATTTTTTCAGCAGTAAGCGATCCGATTGGCGACGAGCTGGTTGAAAGCATTGCTAAACCTGGCCAAAATATCAGTGGCGTCAGCGATCTTTCACCGATTAGCCCTCATCTGGCCCTGATCAAAGAAATAGTGCCAGCGGCTAAAACCCTCGGCGTCATTTACGATGCGGGTGCAAAGAGCGCAGCCTGGCTGATTGAGTCGATTACCACCCAAGCCGCCGAACAAGGCTTTTCTGAGGTCAAAGGCGTGACTGTATTTGCCTCAGATGAGGTGTCAGAAGCGGCCAATGCGCTAGCGGCCTCTGTCGATGCCCTCTATGTGCCATCAGATCAAACGGTTATGGCGGCCCTAGAGGCCGTGGTTCAAGCTGGTAAAAATAGCCGGGTGCCCGTATTTGCCGGTGGCGCAGAGGCGGTGACTCGGGGGGCGATCGCCGGTCTCAGCTTTAACTACTACGACATAGGCCGCCAAACTGGGGCCATGGTTGTCAAAGTCATCAAAGGCAACAGGCCCGGTGAGCTGCCGGTAGAATACGCCGAAAATTTACAGCTTTATATCAACCCCCAAGCAGCGACGGCTATAGGCATGACGCTACCAGCAGCGGTAATGACCCGAGCCAATACCGTTGAGCCAATCTAGTCCGCTCAAAAGGCTAGCAGCAGCGCTGAGTAGCCAGCTGCGCCCAGCGCAAACGTCCAAAAACGGCTTTCTCTCGCCTGTGGCAACTCTTCTTTGAGCACATTGAGAATAATGCCACCGGCTAAGAAGGCAAAGAGTACGGCAGTAGCCACCTCATGAATGGTCGTTTGGGTGCCGATCACCCAGCCAAAAATGATAGCAGCTGACAATATCCAGCGGCCCGTGTACTCATACGCCTGCTTGTGATCTTCACTCAGACTGTAGTCATTGACTATAAAGTGCAGTGCCATAGCGATCGCATACACCACCAAACTATCCAATCCAGGCTCTTCTTGATGCAGCAGCAAATAGCCAATCAGCGCGTTGTACAGAGAAAACGAAGCCATATGCAGCCAAAAGACTCCCGGCTGAGTCGCATCTCCTTCACCGCCCCGCCGACTCCTCTGACGCGATACCTTTGCCGCTCGCTCTAACCCATAAAATACCAGCATCCCCATCAGCGACAGCAAGTAGATATGGTGCTCAATCTTATCGAAAACTTTTACACTGCTTTGAAAATCAGCCTGAGCTGCGCCAAGATCGGGTAAGACATGGACAAAAATATAGGCCACCGAAACGCCGCTGCCTAGTGAAAGCCAGCGGCTGCGAGGTGTGCGCTTAAGCAACTTAAAATTGCCAGCATAAATGTGAATCAAAGCCAATAGTAAAGCTATGAGCCCCGATAGCCACATGAGTGAAACCATAGCTATTCTTGCCGTTTACTGATTCTTCTTGCGTATCCGCGTATTGATTACTCTCAAGAATAGCTACAGGAATAGCTACTCGGTGGTCGCTGCGCCACCGCTTTGCCGAGCCCGTGATTCACCCTGCTGAGAGAGGACATCTTCATCAACGGCCTGCTCACTGAGATTGCCCTGCGCTCGGTCAACGGCTGCCTCGGTCGCCTCGGGAACTGGTGGCTGGCTAGCCGTCATATCGGGCTGGCTGCAAGCCGTCGTTACCAGCATCAAAACGCCTGCTACTAGCACCATCGCCAACCTGCGCAGCTTCGGCAGGTTCATGAGTCGGCTCATCTGTGAAAAAGTAGTCAAAATGTTCATAAGCTAATGTTCATCGCTGGGATGAAAGCTGAAATATCACTCTTGAGCGTAAAGCGTGGCTAACAAGTAGTCTTCTGGCTGAAGACAGACCTTCGGGCGGGCCGCGATCTTTAAAGGCATGTTGTTCAGATTGTTATGGGAGATATGCCATGAATAGTGATTGGGTTCGGCTGACTATATTGCTGACGATTCTTTTACTAATTGCCTTTCCTTTTGCTGGGTTAGCGCCGCTGACGCTGCTGTTTTTTGTCGCGGTTGGCGGCTGGGCTGTTCAGCTGGCAAGCACTATTATTGGTGCGACAGATAGGGCTGAGCCGACAGATATGGAGTAGGCGATCGCTTCTCAAAACCCTTTTAACCTCCCTCTCAACCCTCCTGAAAAGCCCCTTAGCTTGCTTCTTAGGACGTAGAGATCGGCAAGAATCAACCTGCGAAACTCTGCTTTTAGAGGGTGCAAAAAAAAGGCCAAAGCCGTTGTCATATTGAGGAGACAAACCAACTAAAAAGGAGACAGTCTATGGTAATTTCTGCTGATCAAATTCCGGCTCAAGGGCAAGATCGCCAGCCCGCTCGCGAACATGAGATGACGCCATCGCCCATCTTTGATCGCGATAGCTACAAGGGCAGCGAAAAACTCAAAGGTAAAGTTGCCCTAATTACCGGGGGCGATAGCGGTATTGGGCGCTCAGTTGCCGTTCTATATGCCAAAGAAGGCGCAAACGTCGCTATTTCTTATCTAGACGAAACCCAAGACGCTCAAAAAACTAAAGCAGAAGTAGAAGCGTTCGGACAAAAATGCCTGCTGCTGCCCGGCGACATCAGCAACGAAACCTTTTGCCAAGAAGTGGTGCAAAAGACCGTTGATGAATTTGGCCAGCTTGATATTTTGGTGAGCAATGCCGCTGAGCAATATTTAGAAGAAGACTGGGAAGAAATTGACTCGGCCCGGCTCGGCAGCATCTTTAGCACCAACGTGTTTCCGATGTTTTATTTCACCAAGGCCGCGCTGCCCCACCTAAAAGCAGGCAGCGCTATCATCATCACCACCTCGATCAATGCTTATAAAGGCAATGGCCCGCTGCTCAGCTACTCGACGACCAAAGGCGCTAATCTGGCCTTTTTGCGATCGCTCTCTCAGCGCGTTCTCGAAAAAGGCATTCGCGTCAACGGCGTCGCCCCTGGCCCCATCTGGACGCCTTTTATCCCCGATGCTTTCCCGGCTGAAAAAGTAGAAGGCTTTGGCAAACAGGTGCCGATGAAGCGCCCTGGCCAACCCGTCGAAGTGGGTACCTGCTTTGTTTTCCTAGCCTCAGAAGACTCGTCCTATATGACCGGACAGGTGCTTCATCCCAATGGTGGTGTCGTAGTCGGCGGGTAGGTCTAATGCGGCGGGTAGGTCTTTTGCGCCGACTCGCCCTGATGCGCTAGCCCCACTATTTGAGGTGTCAAGATTAGCTGTCGCTGATGAATATTGAGCCAGCCCTCATCTCCGAAGTCGCGCAGCAGCCGGGTAACGGTGACGCGGGTTGTGCCAATAATGGTAGCGAGCTGATGGTGAGTCAGGCGCAGCTTGATCCGCACGCCGCTAGGCTCGACATGGCCAAAGTCTTGAGCAAGCTGAATCAGCAGGCACTGCAAGCGATCGGCTACTAGCCGCTTACCTGAAATCGACAGCCAGGCTTCCGCCTGCTGCAACCGGCGGACGAGCTGCGGGTATAAGGCGGCGCTGAGCGCGGGAGCAGCTTCGACTTCGCTGATAGCTAAAGGCAAAATATCGGCGTCAGTCAGGGCGGTTGCCCAGTAAGGGTCGGCGCTGCTGAGGGCGCGGCCAAAAACCATCGACTGCCCGCAGAGCCCGACTAATAGTTTCGCCCCCGTCGGCATGAATGGTATGAAGCTGCACAATGCCTCGGCAGATGATGTAAAGATACTGCCGCTGTAAGGGAATGTTGCGGCCAGCGGTAAAGGGGATGAGCGATCGCTCCTGATAAAGCTGCTCTAGCAGCGTGACGAACCGATGAGAAGTGGCTTGAGCTGGCATAGGTATAGCTAAAGACAAAACGAATTAACCCCGTTATCGGTAGTGAAAAAGCAGTGGAAAAATGTGCGCTAGCAAACTTACAGCAGCTAGATCAATTTGCTAACTTTAAGTACCTGTAACCCTTGAGTGAGCATCTGCTGACTTTATGGCCATCATTAATGACAAGCGTTAACCCAAAGGAAAGAAAAGGTTAAGGGAAGAACAATATTTGCCCGTTAGCGATCGCCAAAAGCCACCAAAACCGCCTCTTCAGAAAGATATTTAAATCTAAAAAGAGTACTCAAGCACACCTCCTGATAGAGGGCTCTGCCTGCGTTTCCTACGTAATATAGAGTGGCTGCTACGCTCAAGAAAAAGTATGCACGGCGGTTTTGTGCAGCCTGCCCAGGCCCGTTACAAGCCCCATCGTGAGTCACGGGCCAACTGTGGCCTACTTGCTGGTGTTGCAGAGCGCTTGCAGAGCGAGGACGTTTCGTTTGGACTAATCTGCATCAATCTGCATTAAACAGTTCTGCATATCATCGTGAAACTTGAGCAACCGTTATCACAAGAGGTTTTGACAATGACTAACATGCTTCATCAGCTACGCTGGAGACAGCTACTATTAATCCCGAGCAGCTCTCTTTTTGAGCGTTGCGGTGACCAGCTGCCGGGTTGAGCAAACCAGCGAAGGAGAGCTTCCTGAGGTGGACGTTGACGCCGGAGAAGTGCCTACCTACGATGTCGATGGGCCAGAAGTAGATGTCTGTACCCGAAGAGAAAACTATTGAAGTGCCAACTGTAGACATTGAGCCGCCCAGCGAAGACGCTCAATAAAGCAGCTGAATAGGTAACCTCACCCGACTGGCGCAAGCTGACGAACATCGCTAACCTCACCAGTTACGGCAGCAGAAACCACCATCGCGGGGCTCATCAGCAGCGTGCGACCCGAGGCAGACCCCTGGCGTCCTTTAAAGTTGCGATTAGAAGAGGAAGCGCTGATCTGCCTGCCCCTAGCTTGTCTGGGTTCATGGCCAGGCACATGGAGCAGCCCGGCTTCACGCCACTCAAAGCCTGCTGCAGTAAAATATTTTGTCTAACCCTTCGGCCTCGGCCTGCTGCTTTACCCGTTCGGAACCAGGCACCACAAAGGCTTTCACCCCTTCGGCCACATGGCGGCCTTGACCACCTTGGCGGCCTCGCGCAGGTCGCTGATGCGCCCGTTGGTGCAGCTACCAATAAAGCACACATCAATCTTGGTGCCCTTCAGATCTGCTGGCCAGGGATGAGCTGCATGTAGCGATAGGCTTCTTCGGCAACAGGCCGCTCTTCGTCGGGCATGGCTTTCGGGCGGAGGAATGGTTTCGTTAATGCCAATGCCCTGTCCGGGCGTGATGCCCCAGGTGACGGTGGGGGCAATGTCGGCGGCGCTGAACTCCACCACGTCGTCATAGTCGGCGTCGGCGTCGCTGCGCAGGCTTTGCCACCAGGCTACAGCTTCATCCCAGGCGGCCTCTGTGGGGCAAATCGCGGCCCTTAGATAGTCGTAGGTGGTTTGGTCGGGGTTGACGTAGCCGCAGCGAGCGCCGCCCTCAATCGCCATATTGCAGAGGGTCATGCGCCCTTCCATCGACATGGCTTCAATGGCGCTGCCAGCAAACTCGTAGGCATAGCCCACGCCGCCTTTGACGCCTAGCTTGCGAATGATGTGCAAAATAATATCTTTGGCAAAGACCCCAGGGGGCAGTTCGCCGTTGACTTCAATGCGGCGCACCTTGAGCTTGCCCAGGGCCAGGGTTTGAGAGGCTAGCACGTCGCGCACCTGGCTGGTGCCAATGCCGAAGGCGATCGCCCCAAAGGCCCCGTGGGTAGACGTGTGGCTGTCGCCGCAGGCAATGGTCATACCCGGCTGAGTCAGCCCCTGCTCGGGAGCAATCACATGCACAATGCCCTGGCTGCCCGAACCAATGTTAAAAAAGCGAATGCCGTGCTCCTGGCGTGTTGTGCTCCAGCGCCTGCATCATGGTTTCTGCCATGGGGTCAGCAAAGGGCCGGGCCTGATTTTCGGTGGGCACGATGTGGTCGACAGTGGCGACGGTGCGCTGGGGGTACATCACCTTCAGCTCGCGCTCGTTCAGCATGGCAAAGGCTTGGGGACTGGTGACTTCATGGATCAGGTGCAGCCCAATAAATAGCTGAGTTTGGCCCGATGGCAGCGTGCCAACGGTATGTACAGTCCCAAACTTTGTCGAACAGCGTACCTTTACTCATAGCTGCTGCGCGGTTCGCCGAACCAGTAGAGATCAAAAACGGGTCAGTTAAATATAGTAGTCTATGAGCCCGGCCTCAGGGATGAAGTCTTGTAAGCAAATACTGGCAAGATGGGAAGACTCACAGCCGGCCTCAGAAACTAAAGTGACCAAAAATACGTCAAGCTACGGGGATGGTTGGCGATGAAGCGGTTTTGTCTAGAAACAGGGCCAGTCAGCAAACAGCGGCAGTCAGCAATGGCCAGTCAGCAGTGGCCAGTCAGCAGTGGCCAGTCAGCAGTGGCATCCGCGCCGTGCAGCTGAGCTTTGCAGATTTTGATAAGACCGCTCCTAAACGGCTTACGAACAGATGGCTTACGAACTTTATTGATGAAGTCTTTGGGTAAAGAAACCAGTCTGCGAAGCTTTCTAGCTAAAGCGGTTGCCGGTACGTTTGGGTTGCAGGTAGCTAATGCTGGTTTTGCCTATATCAGTACGCTTTTGCTTGCTCGCTTTTTGGGGGCGGCAGGCTACGGCAGCTATGCTTATGCGCTCGCCTGGCTCGGCTTACTTTCAATCCCTGCCTTACTGGGGCTGCCGGGGCTGATTACGCGGGAGGTCTCTGTCTATCAGGCAAAGTCACACTGGGGGCTAGCTAAGGGGCTGTTAATTTGGGCTAATAAAGTTGTCTTTTTGATGTCTCTTGCGATCGCTTTGCTGTTTGCTGTAGCTATCTGGAGGTTTGCTAACTCAGATCCTCAGACGATCTCTGTTTTAGTGATCGCGGCGATCGCATTGCCTTTAGGCACACTGACACAGCTCCGACAGCCAACGATGCAGGCGCTTAATCGCATCGTCTTGGGCCAGCTTCCAGAGCTTTTGATTCGCCCGCTGCTATTGATCAGCTTGCTGAGCGGCAGCTACCTAGCTTTAGGCAAAAACTTAACTGCGCCCTGGGCTATGGGTTTGTACGTCATGGCTAATGGCGTCGCTTTTTTGGTAGGCACCTGGTTCCTCCAAAGATCTCTGCCCGCTATTTACAAAGAGGTTTCTGCTGAATATGAACCTGGCGTTTGGCTTCGCAGCGCCCTGCCGATGCTGCTGATTGGTGGCATGTACGTTGTCAACAATAGAACGGACACCATCATGCTGGGAATCATGCGCGACCAGGCAGAAGTCGGCATCTACAGCATTGCTTCTCAAGGTTCGAGCCTGCTTTCTTTTGTTTTGATTGCTTTTAATACTTCGCTAGCACCGACCTTTGCCAGTCTCTACTCCGAGGGAAATATCAGCAGATTACAGAAAATTGTGACCAAAAGTTCGCAGATGATTTTGTTGGCAACGCTACCGATGTGTCTGGGGCTAGTTGTTTTTGGCACCTACTTTTTGTCGCTTTTTGGAGCAGAATTTGTTCAAGGAAAAGGCGTCTTAGTGATTTTAATTGTGGGTCAATTTTTCAATGCGGCGACTGGTTCAGTGGCTTTGCTGCTAACGATGACTAACTATGAGCGCGATGTTGCTTTCGGGGTGACGGCAAGCGCAGTTCTCAACGTGATTTTGAATGCGGTTTTAATTCCTTACAGCGGGCCGGAGGGGGCCGCGATCGCAACGACCGTCAGCCGCATAGCCTGGAACGTACTGCTAGTTTTCTTAGTCTACAAAAGACTAGGCATTCGCTCTACAGCGCTAGGCAAATGGATTTAAGCAAAGCCTTTGAGGAGTCAGCCGCCATGACAATGCCTAATTTCTTGATTGTCGGTGCGCCTAAAGCCGGCACTAGCTCAATATACGCCTACCTCAAACAGCATCCCGATGTGTATATGTCTCCCGTTAAAGAGCCACACTTTTTTATGTTAGATAACAAAAAAGCGGCTTTCCAGGGGCCAGGCGATTCAGATCGCTTTAAATCGGCAGTTCACCGTTTGGAAGACTATCAAAGGCTGTTTGATGGCGTGCGCGACGAGGTTGCTATCGGCGAAGCCTCAACCACCTACCTAGGTAGCCATGTGGCCGCTGCGCAAATCAAGCGCTGCCTGCCTAACGCAAAAATCATCGCTATCTTGCGCCATCCGGTCGATGCTGCCTACGCTAGCTTTCTACACCTCGCTAGAGATGGCGACGAGCTGCAAAAGAGCTTTTCCGCAGCGCTCCAAGCCGAGAAAGAACGTATAGAAATGAATTGGGATCCGATTTGGCACCATACCAAAAGAGGATTTTACTACTCTCAAGTTGAACGTTATTACCAACTGTTTGGTAAAGAACAAGTCAAAGTTTACCTATACGAAAACTTTAAGCAAAATCCTCAATCAATCCTTCAAGATATGTTTGCATTCTTAGGTGTAGACAAAGCATTTGTCCCTAATATGTCTACAAAATATAACGTCTCTAAAATGCCCAGAAGCGTAGCTCTAAACAGGCTGCTGCTAAAGCCTAACCCGTTTAAAAAAACGGTAAGCAGCTATTGCCGTTAAAAGTACGGCACCGTATCTCTAGCCAGATTAAGCACTGGAATATAAATGATAGTAAAAAGCCTGAACTGCCAGCAGCAGACAGAGCTTATCTAAATCAGCTATTTCAAGCAGACATGCTCAAGCTGCAAGCGTTGATTCAACAGGATCTCTCATCCTGGCTAAGGCGATGACTCAATGCCTCCTTGGATCACGCCCTTGCAGTCAACCTAAATTCTGAGCTTACGTTTTGACCAGCAGCCCCACTATGAACGCAACTCCTCTTGTCAGCATTCTCATTAATAACTACAACTACGCACCGTTTTTAACTCAAGCGATCAATAGCGCTCTACAGCAACCGTATAAGAATACAGAAGTAATCGTCGTCGATGATGGCTCAACAGATAACTCCTGGCAGGTGATCAAAAGCTATGGCGATCGCATCGTACCCATAGCCCAAAAAAACGGCGGACAGGCATCCGCTTTTAATACAGGTTTTGAAAAAAGCCAGGGCGATATTGTTTGCTTTTTAGATTCTGACGATGTTTTCTTGCCTGATAAGCTGCAAAAGCTAGTCGATATCTTTGAGCGCTACCGTGAGGTAGGGTGGTGCTTCCATCCGCTCGAACGAGTGGACAATCATCTCAAGCCATACCTGGTGCCAGAAAATTATAGCGGCGTACCTGGCCTCTACGACCTGCGTCAGCTATTGAGAAGAGGTAAGCTAGGCAGCGCCATGCCCTTTAAAAGCGTCGTGACTTCGGGCATGTGCTTTAGAAGATCGCTGTTAGAAGAAATATTGCCAATGCCGCTAGAAATTAAAATTACCAGCGATGACTACATTAAGTACGCGGCAATGGGCATTGGCAAAGGCTATGTCCTACTCGAAAACTTAGCTCTGCAAAGAATACATCTGAGCAACGCCTACACCTTTCGTGACGACAGACCCCTCTTGCGCGCCCAAATACTGTTACAGACAGCTTACTTCCTAAGAAGAGATTTCCCTGAGATTAAAGCCTACGCCAACAACTTATTCTCTCTAGGGTCAGCCGAATTTTTACGACAACCTCAAAAAGATAATCTGCAACTGCATCAGCTGATCAAAGATTATTACGCCTCGCTTTCTCTTGCCGAGCGAATAAAAGTTAAATTAAGAGAGCGCTATTACCTACGGAGGAAAAGATGACAGTAAAGCTAACGTTGCCCTCTATAGAAGATCTTTTTACAGTATCGTCGCTGCTGTTTTACTCTAACTTGCTAGCTTTTCCTAGCCTGTTTAACGGGTCTTCAGTCAATAGTCTAGGATTGTCTGCTGTTGCCATCTATAATCCTCTAACTCCGCTGCTACAGGCGTTGCAGCACGGTATTTTTTTGGTAGCCTTGCTGCTGATATTGCTCAGGTGGAAACTTTCTCTAGTGGCTAGTCTGAGGGCTCCTATCTTTTGGCTGCTAGTAGCCCTTATGATGGCTTCTTTTCTATGGTCAGATTTTCCTGCGGACACGATGAGAAAGTCTGGGTCACTTTTTGAAACGATTACCTTTGGCGTTTATTTTGGCTCACGGTTTAGCTTGAGTAAACAGCTGCAACTGCTGGCGATCGCTAGTAGCCTCATCATCCTCACGGCTTTTCTATACTCAGTCGCGCTGCCCGGCTATGCGATCGAAACTGGAGGACACGCGGGCGACTGGCGAGGCCCCTTCATCCAAAAAAATGAGTTCGCAAAAATTACGGTGCTCTGCTGTATCTCTACCTATTTATATAAGTCAGAGAGTGCCCTCTGGAACGTCACCCGGCTAGCAATTGTCTTTCTATCCGGCTTGATGATTGTCTTGTCTGACTCTAAAACCGCTTTACTGGTGATCAGCTTACTTCTTCTATCGGTATATGCTTATAGAGGTCTATACTCGCTCGTCAGAAATCGTTCTGCCTTGCTGATCCCTAGCCTAAGTTTGTTCTTAATGACACTTTTAGGCTCGTCATTACTGCTGGTCGCTAACCTAGGAAATATTGCCAACAATGCAGGCAAAGACCTGACCTTAACAGGCAGAACAACGATTTGGAGCGCGGTCAGCTACAAGATTGCCGAGCGTCCGCTGTTAGGCTATGGTTACCTCGGCTTCTGGCGCGATATTTATGGCGGATCGGCCTATGTTGGCAAGGTGTTCAACAATATTTATCTGCCTAAAGATGCGCACAATGGCTTTTTAGAGCTGGCGCTGGCTTTCGGATTTGTAGGCGTTGCTTTGTTTGGCCTTAGCTTTTTACACATCTTGTTGCGCTCAGCGGTGTTACCTGTATCGGTAGGTCTGCAAACAGCTTACTGGCCCTTGGTATATTTGACTTTCTTAATCTTATACAATCAGACTGAGGCTACGCTCATCCTGCACAACTCAATCTTCTTTGTTCTTTTTGTTGCGCTTGCTTTGTCAGACTATCATCAGTTTGAGCAGATATCGTTTACAAAGATGCAGTCTGACCCTACTCCCTAACGGAGGCAGCAGCGTGAAAAGCGTTGACTAAACCGGATAAGATCCAAAGCCTGCTCACGCTACCCCAATGCCTTATGACAGCTCAGATAGATGCTCAACCTAGCTCAAAGCGTGTCGTGCGTTTGCTGTGGGTAGATTATGCAAAAGGGCTGGGCATATTTTTAGTGGTACTAGGGCATGTGCTCAGAGGGCTAGCTGACACTGCTATTTTATCAACCTCACTTTTAGTTGACTATCTCGATCAGTGGATTTATGCCTTTCATATGCCTTTGTTCTTTTTCCTGTCGGGGCTTTTTCTCCATAGGTCAACATCTAGGCCATTTAAGCGTTTTGTTGCTAATCGATTAACAGTACTGGCTTATCCTTATCTTGTTTGGTCACTGATTCAAGAGAGTTTACAGTCTTTAACCCAAGGTGGCAGTGACAGTAGCGCCAGAATTTTGCTTTCGTTAGTCAGTTTGTGGAAGGTTCTCTATCAGCCTCCCAATCAGTTCTGGTTCCTTTATATTTTATTTATAGTAAGCTTGGCGTATGCTGTCTTTCGTCGATTTCGTCTGTCTTCTTTTTCATTTTTGATAGCCTCTATTGCTGCCTACTTGCTTTTGGTGACTAAGATTAGTGTGGGTATAGGCGTTTTCAATATCGCTCGCCATTTTGCTATTTATCTAGCAGTTGGGGTGTTGGCAGGTCAGAGCCCGCAGCTGATGTCAAAGCTCAAATCTATTAAGAGCCTGCACCTATTTGGCTTAAGTGTGGGTAGCTACTTGGCTCTGAGCCTATCTGTTTTTTGGGGTTGGAATACTCAAGTTGAGCTGATTCCCTTTGTGGCTGCACCGGGTATGTTTGCTTCTATATGTTTGGCCGGTCTGCTGGCTCGTGTTGACTTTTGTGCTTTTATTGGGCTGTGGGGACGGTTTTCCTTAGAAATATTCTTGGTGCATGTGATTGCAATTGCAGGACTAAGAGTGGCTTTGCAAAGCATATTTGGTATTGTCAACCCGTTTATTCATATAGGTGCGGGAACATTAGCTGGTATTTATCTGCCTATCGTAGTGGGCAAATATTCTCGGCACACCAGATTGCGATACTTGTTTACACCTAGCTAAGATCTGAGAATGTCTGAATGCAATATTTAAATCGGGCCGGAAATCAGGCGATCGCCCAAGCCGATAAAGGACGCAGTAGCCGCACCCAAAAGATTGCAATTTTTCTGACAGATTTAGGCGGCGGCGGGGCCGAACGGGTCATGCTTAACCTGGCCAATGGGTTTGTGGCTAAAGGTTTTGAGGTCGATTTGCTTTTGGTGCATGCTGAAGGGCCTTATCTCTCTAAGCTGCATCCGGCCATCAATCTGATCGGCTTTAAGGCCAATCGGTTATTAAACAGCGTTCCGGCGCTGGTCACTTATCTTAGGCAAACGCAGCCCGATATTTTAATGACTGCGCTTGAAGATACTAACTTAGCCGCCATTTTTGCTCATTCTTTGGCTCGTGTGCCCACGCGCCTGGTGGTGACAGTCCATAACAATCTCACGCAAGAATCTCAGCGCTTAAAGAGCTTGAAGCGTCAGCTTGTGCCAAAACTGATCAGATGGGCCTATCCTTTTGCGGATCGGGTCGTTGCTGTTTCTCAGGGCGTTGCTGAAGATTTAAAGGGGTTAGGTATCCAAGCTGATAAAGTTCGAGTAATTTACAACCCGATTATTACGCCCGATTTTGACGATATGGTCAAGGCCCGTCTAGAACACCCGTGGCTTTCGGAACCGGATTGTCCCCTAATTTTGGGTGTGGGTAGGTTGGAGCCTCAAAAAGATTTTGAAACGCTGATTAGAGCCTATAGTCTGGTACGGCAGCAGCGGTCTGCTAAGCTGATGATTTTAGGGCAAGGAAGTCAACAGCAGCGGCTGCTTGCTCTCTGTAAAGCGCTAAATCTGAGTGAAGCTGAAGTTGCCTTTCCAGGCTTTGTCGAAAACCCATTGGCATATATGGCTCAGTCTTCAGTTTGTGTTCTCTCATCGGCTTGGGAGGGTTTTGGCAATGTGCTGGTTGAATCTATGGGAGCCGGAACGCCGGTCGTCTCCACTGATTGCCCGAGCGGCCCGGCTGAAATTCTTGAGAATGGAAAATATGGCAGGTTGGTTCCTGTGGGGGCGTGGGAAGCGATGGCCCATGCAGTGCTTGACACTTTGAACAAACCTATTTGCTCCTCAATCCTACGACAGCGCGCTCAACGCTTTGGTCTTGAGACGATATTGCAGGAGTATCAGCGCTGCCTGTTTAAATAGATGATCAGCGGGCTAGCACTATTAGAAACTTTGGCTGTCGCTATGAGCTAGCGTCAGACTCACGCGAATATTTAGTCAAAGGACTGTTAAAAAGGGCCGACTATTGCTCTATTTTGTAGCCAAACTCAGCTAGACGAGTGCGTGACTGCCGCCAGCGATCTTGCACTCGCACGAAGATTTCTAAATAGACCTGCCCGGCTACCAGCTTTTGCATTTGCTCACGCGCAGCGGTGCTAATGGCTTTCATCATCAGGCCACCTTTACCAATTAAAATGCCTTTTTGAGAGGTTCGCTCAACGTTAACGGTAGCGAGAATGCGGGTGATACGTTCGTCTTCTTCTACTTTGTCGATGGCGATCGCCACCGAATGCGGGACTTCTTCGCGGGTATGCAACAGCACCTGCTCGCGAATCAGCTCGCCCATGATAAACCGCTCCGGCTGGTCAGTTACTAGATCAGGTGGGTAGTAATAGGGGCCGGGCTCTAGCTTGGCAACTAGCTGGCCCTGCAACGCTTCTAAGCCTTCACCGGTAAGCGCAGAAAACTTGACTACGTCCCAGCCGTGTTCAGCGGCGATCGCTTCGTAGCTAGACTTCACCTCAGCCGCCTTACGCCCGCTTTCACTGAGCTGGTCAATTTTGTTAATGCCCAAGATAACCGGACGGCTGCTCTTTGCCACCAGATCGGCTACAAACAAATCGCCTTTGCCCGCTGGTGAAGTGGCATCTACCACAAACAGCACCACATCGACTGAGTTAATCGCCGCCCGCGCATTTTGCACCAGCACTTTGCCTAGCTCATGATGCGGCTTGTGAATCCCCGGCGTATCGACAAAGATAATCTGCGCCTGAGGCGTGGTCAAAATGCCCTGAAGTCGGTTTCGCGTTGTCTGAGCGATAGGTGAGGTGATGGCGATCTTTTGGCCCACCAGATAGTTCATTAGGGTGGATTTGCCGACGTTGGGACGCCCGACGATGCTGATAAACCCAGAGCGAAAGTCTGGCGCAGCCGTAGGGATCAGGCCGCCACTAATATTGGGTTTGCCCTTAATCTCAACTGCTGCTGAATTGTCTAATGGAACAATAGGCAGACTACTTTTAGGCGCGGCTTTAGGCAGTTTAGGCGCAGCGCTCATCTCTCCTTTCAGCTTGGGCTTCGGCGCTGAAGACTTGATGGGCTTTTGCTTAACGCCGCGATATTTGGGCGCAGCAAACTGCTCAGGAGGCCGACGCTTCTTACCTGAACCGTTACTGCCAGTGGCCTGACGCCACGGATCTTGCTGATCGTTCATGGCTTAGCTGCCGGTGATGTGGACAATGACTTCGCGGGTGTGGGGGCGATCGCGATGCTCCCACAGATAAATGCCCTGCCAGGTACCTAGCGCCAGCCGCCCGTTCATAATCGGAATTTGCTCAGAGGTATGCGTCAGCGCGGTGCGCAGGTGCGCAGGCATATCGTCTGGCCCTTCGTCGCTGTGGCGGTAGTAGTCACCCTCGGGCACTAGCTGAGACAGAAAGGTCTCCATATCGACTAGCACGTCAGGGTCGGCATTTTCTTGAATTACTAAGCTCGCTGAGGTATGGCGCAAAAAAATAGAGCACAGCCCCGTCTGCACACCCGAAGCGCTGACAGCTTCCTGCACCTTATGGGTAAATCGCCCCAGAGACTTCGCCTGAGTAGACAGCCGTAAAACCTGCTGGTAGTGCACTGTGCTGGAAGTGGTCACCATAAATAGAGCTGACTGTAATAGAGCTGACTAGATAGCGCCGGCTGTTTTGATAGAACCGGGCTACTGCTAGTCTATCTCACCTATGGCTTTGCCAACCGCGCGGGTTAGGGTCGGCTTTTCAGATAGTCGGTGATGGCGGTGGCGATGACGGTTTGACCGCTTTTATCGAGCTTCTGGTTGGTTTTAGGCGGCAGCAGATCGCGCTGTAAAAATGACCAGTCGCCATCAAAGAAATCGCTCGCATCGACAATGTGATGGTGCGCGTAGTCCTGAATGCCGTCGATTAAAATCTGCGCTTCGGCAAAGCCTTCACGGGTGATGGTAATGATGCCTTTATCGAGTAGGCAGGCTTCGGCAAAGGTGCTGTAGCCAGGTTTGGAGACGATGCGATCGCACAAAATCATCCAGTCCACCGGTCGCATTTTTGGGTCGCTCACCCGGTACAGATTAGGCAAGTCAGGCGCTTGGCGGTCAAAGGTGATGAACTGCCAGTCGGGGAAACCGGCCAGCGCATCGTAGGGAATTGCCGATAGCCCCAATCCGCCAAAGGTCAACAGCACAGTACGCTCAGGCGGAACATCTCGACCTATCAAGCTGCGCAAATGGTCGGCGTTATGGGCCGGGGTGCCGCCTGTGAGCCCCACATCGGTAATATTGGGCAAAGCCGACATCGGTTCGTAAAAGGGTAGGCGAAAAGTGCGATCGCTGTGGCCAAAGCACTCGCAGATCCAGTCAGCGATCGCCGCAAACTCATCGCCCCAAGGCCGATAGATAAAGTCCCAGCCAAAATTGCCCATCATCCAGCAGGGCACCCCCGCTGCCCGTGCGATCTTGCCCATCAGCGGCGGAATATCTGAGAGCACCAGATCAACATTCTCTGCCCGCAAAAAAGCCGCCTCTTCAGCAATCAGCCGGTCTTGCTGATCGCGAATTTCCTGCACCATTCGCAGCGTTGCCGCCTTATCCATGGTCAGACTGTCAGTTTGCAACACGCCCACATCAAAGCTCACTGACCGGTGCGTATAGTCACCGTGCAAATAGCTGTCTAGCAGCCAGCCCGGAGCCTTAGTCGCAATAATCAGCTTCAGCGGTAGGCCAGCGGCCTGACAGCGTTGCCGAATCTCTGCGGCGACTGAAGCAGTGCGGGTAGCATGGCCAAAACCGTGGTTTGTCACCGCAATGTAGAGAGTAGGCATAGAGCATTTGTGAGCAGCTTGCTCAGCTTAAAGAGAAATGTTCCAAAAGAAAAATCGTCTCTCCGTCAGAAAGCTAGCCGATACCTTGAGAGTCTTAATAGCTATCTGTCCCAACACCATCTGTCCCAATACCATCTGTCCCAATACAAAAGGGTTTGCCAGTAACAGCAAACCCCTTTTATTCTTAGCAACTATCTACAGAGAATTACCGTTCGCAGCGCACAAAAATCAACTAGACATCAATTCCTGAGCGCTGCTCGCCAACAAATCACAGAGTACCCGTTAGAGCTGAGGTACAAACCGTTCCTTATCAGGCACGGTCGTATACTCACTCACAATCTCACGAAATTCATCGCCGCTGATCGACTCTTTCTCAATCAGCAGATCCACCACGCGATCAATCACGTTGCGGTTTTCGCGAATGATGTTGCAGGTGTCTTCGTAGCATTTCTGCACGATCCCGCGTACGGCAGCATCAATGCGAGAGGCGATTTCCTCAGAGTATTCAGAGCGACCGCCCCAATTACCGCCCAAGAAAACTTCACCCTGCTCGCTCTCTAGCGCGACCTGCCCCAGATCTTCAGACATGCCAAACTTGGTCACCATTTGACGGGCCATATTGGTCACCTGCTGGAGGTCGTTGCCTGCGCCAGTGGTCACTTCTGCGTCGCCAAAGATCACATCTTCTGCCGCCCGGCCACCCAGTGCGCCGCAGATTCGAGCTGTGAGCTGAGCGCGAGAAACCAGCATCTGATCTTCGCTTGGCGTAAACCAAGTCAAACCCTGGGCCTGACCGCGCGGGATCAGCGTCACTTTTTGCAGGGGATCATGCGCTTTGATCATGGTCGCAATGATGGCGTGACCGACTTCGTGATAAGCGATCAGTCGCTTGCTCTTCCCATCAGTGAGCGGGGTGCCTTCCATCCCGGCGACCACGCGGTCAATCGCGTCGTCAATCTCCAGCATGGTGACGGCTTCTTTGCGGCGGCGAGCAGTGAGAATGGCGGCTTCATTCAGCAAGTTGGCCAGATCTGCGCCGGTAAAGCCGGGAGTGCGACGGGCGATCGCATCTAAAGAAATATCGTCCGATACTTTCTTATTGCGAGCATGAACTTCTAGCACCTCGCGGCGACCTTTGATATCGGGCGGATCAACCGATACCTGACGATCAAAGCGACCAGGACGCAGCAGCGCCGAATCGAGCACGTCAGCCCGGTTGGTTGCCGCAATCACAATCACGCCCGTGTTGCCTTCAAAGCCGTCCATTTCGGTCAGTAGCTGGTTGAGCGTTTGCTCGCGCTCATCGTTACCGCCGCCAATGCCAGCGCCCCGAGAGCGACCTACCGCGTCAATCTCATCAATAAAGATGATGCAGGGCGCGTTTTCTTTAGCTTTTTTGAACAGATCGCGCACACGAGATGCGCCAACGCCGACAAACATTTCGACGAATTCTGAACCAGAGATAGAAAAGAAGGGCGTGCCTGCTTCACCAGCGATCGCTTTGGCCAGCAAAGTCTTACCCGTTCCGGGTGGGCCTATCAGCAATACCCCTTTTGGAATACGTGCGCCAATTGCCGTAAAGCGCTCCGGCTTTTTCAAAAAGGTGACAACCTCTTGTAATTCTTCTTTGGCTTCTTCAATCCCGGCCACATCGTCAAACATGACGCCAGTGTTAGCTTCCATCATGAAGCGCGCCTTAGATTTGCCAAAGTTCATGGCTTGACCGGGGCCCCCGGCTCCCCCATTGGAGCGGCGGAAAAGGAAAAACAGCCCACCAATGAGCAAAATGGGAAACAGCAAATTGCCTAAAACACCAATTATCGCGCCATCGTTGCGAGGCTGGTGAGAGTCTAGGCTAATGTCAGATGTCCGCAGCCGTTCAACCAGCTCAGGAGCGTTACCTGGCAAATCAACACGCCAGCGCTGTACCCGGTTGTCGATTTGAGGATCGACCGCTTCGACAATGGCCGTCCGTCCGTTCTCGTAAAAGTCAACAGACGTGACGCGACCGGCGTCCAGATAATCCAAAAATCGACCGTAAGTCATGCTGGTGCTAGCAGTGTTACGGCCTGTATCGACGGGATCTGCGCTACCGACGGAACCCTGCCACAGGAAAAATCCAACTACGAGAAGGGGCAGTGTCCACAGGAGGGCAGTTCTCCAAGAAAATTTCATGACTCGGTGGCCTCTGTTATATAGATAGTTCGCGATTCGAGCTTTGGCTAGCAGGCGGTGTTCGCCCTGACCGATACCCAAACCGGCGATCCGCAGAACATCTCGTGTCAGGAGACATCAGCGGTGCTCATATAAGCTAATTATCCCTTAGTACTGACTAGCGGCGGCGGTCTGCTGGCTGCAAACTTCTCACCTGCCCTTAGCAAAGTACTAAACGATTACAAGTTTTATGAGACTTGTCTTTACTAAATTTAACGTAAATTCTGAGGATGAGACAACGAGAAATCTTGATAGGGGCAAAATAGACGCTGATCAAGCCACAGTTAGTCGCCAAATCTCTGTTAAGGTTCAGTTTTTAGCAATTGACAAAGCCGCCTGCAACCGCTGTTGGTCAAAGCCCCGACGGTGCAAAATCACCCAGGATTCGACTAGGTCGGGGCCTTGCATGTCGGCCATAAGCGCCGCTCGGAGCGATCGCATCATCAACCCTTTCTTCACCCCTAGCGCCTTGGTCACCTGATTAATCAGCCCCTTAGCGTCCTCCGGTTGGCTAATCTGAGTCTCCTTCAGCGCCGCTAACACTGACTGTACAGCCTCACCGACGCCCGCTTTACCTAGCTGCTCTTGAGCGGCCTCACTAAACTCCAAAGTCGGTGTCGCAAAAAAGTGCGCCAGCGCCACACAGTCTTTTAGCCGGGTCAGGCTCGGGCCAATCATCGCCGTCAAAGGCAGCAGCCACTCTCTATCGGTCTCAGCATCAAACCCGTAGCCCGCTTGCTCCCAGTAAGGCATCAGCATGGGCAGCAGGTCTTCAGCCGGTTTGTCGTGCAAATATTGGCTATTGATCCAGTCGAGCTTATCCCAGTCAAACTTAGCGCCGGCTTTATTTACCCGCTCAAAGCTAAAGAGTTTGGCTGCTTCTGGCAGGGCGAATAGCTCCTGAGCATCGGGCGCAGACCAGCCTAGCAGCGTCATATAGTTTGCCAGCGCCTCAGCAGTAAAGCCCATCTCCTGAAAGTCGGAAATCGAAGTGACCCCGTCCCGCTTAGAAAGCTTCGCGCCCGACTCATTCAATATCAGCGGCGTATGCGCAAATTCGGGCACCTGCATACCCATCGCCTCGTACAGCAAAATTTGCTTAGGCGTATTGCCCACATGGTCTTCTCCGCGAATCACATGAGTGATCGCCATATCCGCATCATCGACTACGACTACAAAGTTGTAGAGCGGCTGACCGACATCTCCTTTAGCAGCGGCCCGAGACACCACCATATCGCCGCCTAGATCTTGACCTTTCCAACTGACCGAGCCGCGCACTAGATCATGCCAGTTAACCTCGCGCTGATCGTCAATTTTAAAGCGGATTACCGCCTGCCGCCCTTCGGCTTCAAATGCTTCGATCTGCTCGGGGGTGAGGTGACGGTGCTGGTTGTTATAGCGAGGGGCTTCCTTGCGAGCTTGCTGAGCTTCGCGCATAGCATTGAGTTCATCGGGCGTTTCATAAGCGCGGTAGGCCAGCCCTTTATCCAGCAGCAGCTGAATTTTTTTGCGATACATCTCTAGCCGCTGCGACTGATAGAAAGGGCCTTCATCCCAATCCATTCCTAGCCACTTCAGCCCCTCTAAAATATTGTTTGTATATTCACTCTTGGAGCGCTCTAGGTCGGTATCTTCAATGCGCAGCAAGAACTGACCGCCTTGATGGCGAGCAAACAGCCAGTTAAAGACGGCAGTACGAGCTGTGCCGATGTGCAAGTTTCCAGTGGGGCTAGGCGCAATGCGCACGCGAACAGACATAGGTCTCAGGTAATAAGCGGTTAGGTTGCAGTCTATCAGCGTACTATATGCTTACAATCGGGTGTGAGTCCCTTTAGAAGGGTTATCGGCGGCTTTGGCAAGCGTAAATCTCAAAAATCTCAATAATTCTAAAAATAATTCTCAATAATATATTCCGAACAATATCGCCTTTTATTGCCAAGATGTGTCTTAGCGAGCTGTTTATTCGGTTGCGGTCTCGCTACGCTGTTGCCAAGTCATCGCCAGTCAATCGCCAGTCATCATTATTTACCCGTTGATTTGCTATCCATTTTTATGTAAGTCACCGTCCGCGCACAGCCTCTGATTAGATGAGATCTTTACTCAAATCAATCTCCAGATTTTTTCAACGACTGCTTTACGGGGGCAGTCGCTCGTCTAGCCGCAGCGCTAGCCGAGATAGCCGCCCCGATAGCCGCCTCAACAGTCGCTCTAGTGGTCGTTTAGAAGGTCATCCTGACAGCCGCCCAGCGGGGGCTACAGCAGTGGGCTCAGCTTCTACTGCCGCTGCCGATATGGCTGTGCCTGCGGCGCTACGGCAGCTGATCTATCAGGCGACTTACGAACTGCCTCAGCAAAAGCGCACTCATGCTGCCCAGGTCGGTGCGCTGCTCAGGCAAAAAGATCGCTCATTTTCCTACGAAAAATATAATTTTGCGAAGCTGCTTGACCTGCTGGAGGCCGTCCCGGATCTAGTGGATCTAGAGCGGGTTGATCCTGACCCTGGTAGTCCTAGCTCAGCGCCTGTGTATTACGTCCGTCCGGCAACGGATATTAAGCGGCTACTAACTGATGCCTTGGCGGGATATGATAGCGCCGATGGCTGGGTGCATGTAGATAGTCTGAAGCGGGCGATCGCCACTCAGCTGCCGACCTTCTCCCCTCAAAAATATGGCTTTGCCGATTTTGCGACCTTCATAGAGAGTCGGCCTGACCTGATCGAAGTTAAAGCCGACAGCCCTAGCTATGTCCGGCTCTGCCAATCGAACGGCCCGCTCCGAGTGATTTCTAAACCTCGGCGAGTGTCACCGAGCATCCGGCAGCGTAGCGGCACCCGACCAGCGCCCAAGCTACCTAGCCGTACTATCCTTCATTTATCGCGGTTTGCGGGGTTTTCGACAGAGACGCTACACCAAAAAGTGGGTGATTTGGCCGCGATCGCCTTGCGCGAGCGCTGGTACTTTGGCCCTGAGCCGCCTGCCGATTTTCCCCATCCCATTCTTAAAAGCTACCTGCGCTATACCTTTATCCGCTTGCAGCACGAGCAAAAAGTGCTCTCTAGCACCAGCTACAAATACCGCGCCTTTAATACCGGCCTGCTTGACCGGCTGCTCAGACCCATTTACGCCCTGCTCACTCAGCAGGCTAACCAAATTTGGGATTTAGACTTTTGCATTCCTGGTGAGGGCTCAGCGGGCAAAACGCTAGTGGCCAAATTTACTCAGCTCCCAGTTGCTGCCAACTATTTAGCCAACCCTGAGCAAGCCTTCTATCACCTAGCGGCGGGTGCGCCCGAAGTCGATTGGCGACATGTCGTGCAAGATAATATGGAGCGTTTGCCTCCCGCTTTTATTGAGCAGTATGCCCCGGCAGGCTTTATCCCACGCGATACTCAGACGCTGATTGGCCCGGCCTTTCACAGCTATAAAAGAGAGTTTGCCGAGGCTTTAGACGCTGACTCTATTGCCTATAGAAACATTGTTAACCGGCTAGAAGAGGCGCTGCGCCGCACGCTGCTGAAAACTCAAATCAACTATAAGACGGCGGTGCCAACCTACTACCCTAAAATCAACAGTATTGATCTCCTGCTGCCGATCTGTTTGATCGATGAAGATATTGCCGACTGTGCGATCGTGGCCCGCCGCGAGCCGTCAGGCAAGTACATTGGTCACACTATTCTGACCATGCGCCAAGCGTATAACAACGCCCGGCTGATTTGCCAGCTAGATGAGCATTGGCTTAGCCGCTCTATGACCTTGAGCCAGGAAGATTTTGACGATGACGACGATTCAGAAGAATTTGTCACTGACGACGACAGCTCAGATCAGAGTATTGAGGTCACTGGTGGCGCGTCGCTTTGAGCCCTAGCGCTGGCCAGATGAGCGTTTATAAATTTTTAGGTGGCTCTTTCTAATCCTAGCTGAATCAGTTTGTCTACCAGCTCTGGAAAGTCTATGCCCGAGGCTTTCCACATCATCGGGTACATGCTGGTGGCGGTGAAGCCGGGCATGGTGTTGATTTCGTTGATTAAGATTTCGCCCGTCGATTCGAGGTAGAAAAAGTCTACGCGGGAGAGACCCGCCGCATCGACAGCGTGAAAGGCACGGATGGCCATTTCTTGAATGCGATCGCACACCTCATCTGGCACAGGCGAAGGAATGAGTAGCGTCGCTCCGCCCGCTGTATACTTCGCTTCATAGTCATAAAAATCGCTCTCAAACTGGGTTTCTCCCAATACCGAAGCTTTAGGATAGTCGTTGCCAAGCACAGAGCACTCTACCTCACGAGCGACCACCCCAGCTTCTACAATTACCCGGCGATCATAGCTCGCTGCGCTATCGAGGGCTGCTTCTAGCTCTTTGCGGTTAGTCGCTTTAGCAACGCCTACAGAAGAGCCTAAATTAGCGGGCTTAACAAAGCACGGATAGCCAATGTCAGCTTCTAAGTCGTCGCAGAGCTTAGGAAATATGCAGGGATTAGAATAAATTTGGGCGCGGGTTACACCTTGATACTTCACCTGCGGCAGTCCGGCTTGGGCAAAGGCACTCTTCATCGCTAGCTTGTCCATTCCCAGCGCCGAGCCTAGCACCCCAGAGCCCACAAACGGCACCTGCAATAGTTTCAGCAAGCCTTGAATGGTGCCGTCTTCTCCGTTAGGGCCGTGGAGAACCGGAAACCAAATATCAATATCGGCTAGTTTGACAGGGGCGGCGGATGATTGGGTTAGATTGGGCAACCGTGATTCTAATGTGCTGATCGCTGGCAGTTCGCCAATAGCGGTATCGTCACCCTCCAATGCCTTGCCATCGGCAAGCACCTGCTGCGCCGTCTTGCCAGTAACCCAACTGCCGTCTTTGCAAATATGGACGGGCACGACTTCGTACTTTTGGGGGTTGTCGCCAGTGGCTAGCGCTTGAGCGATCGCCTGAGCCGAGCGAATAGACACCTCATGCTCTCCAGAACGCCCACCAAACAACAAGCCTACCCGCATTGCCATCAGCTTTTAGTCCCGCTAATAAAGATACAAAAGATACATTAGAGAATGCTTTGCGATAGCCTATCACGGGCTAGCTGCCAGAGCGCTATCTAACTGAGCCGCATCTGCTGCCCTCAAGCCAAAAAAAACGCTTGAGATCCACAGAAAACGTGAATCCAAGCGTTTGTATCAGGGTGCATCTACCAGCTATTTCTTCTTAAAGAATTCGACCTATCCGGGCGAAAGTGCGTCAATTGCCTACGCTAGACATGAGGGCTTGCAGTTATGTATTACGCTACGAGAAACTGTTGTGTCGTTAACGCTCATTGGTGACGCTGTGAAGTATTTTTTTCTATCCGATAGCTGGACTACAGGCAGAGTCTGGGAATTTGGCGGCCTGTGGAATGAAACGGCCTGGCATCGCTTGCCTTACTTGCAGCAGCAGTCGCTCGGCATTCAAGAAAATGGCGAAACGCTGTGGCTATATCAAGTAGAAGAGGCCGTCTTAATGGTTGAGGTAGTGCCCAAGGCAGTTGCTCACTCGATTATCGGTCAGGTGGTGCTCAAGCGGCTGCTCAGCGCCGAACAGGTGATTGAACGACTGTGCCAGGAAGATACCATTTTTAATGCGATCGCCAGGCCAACTGACGACAGTACGCCTATGAATTTAGGTAGCCCGGTCACCAAAAAAGCCGAGACATCTGTCTGAGAGGTCTCAATAGCTGTTATAGGTTCCCTACATTCTCCACGCTTCCCACATCTCCCACATTGCTGACGGCTCGCTGCAATGCCGCTAGCGCTCGGTTATAGCCCAAGATTGCCGTGACGCTGTTGCCCTGGGCCTCAGTTAGATCGCTCTGGGCAGTGAGTACGTCTAGCTGAGTACCCACCCCAGCCTGCAAGCGTAAGTTTGCTAGGTCAAGCGCCTCTGCCGCTTGAGAAACCGCCACTTGTGAAGTCGCAATATTTTCCTGATTAGCCTGCAAGTTAAAGTAAGCCTGCTCGACATCAAACCGAAACTGATCGAGATTTTCGCCAAACTGCTCTTCAGCAATGGTGCCATCTAGCTGCTGCTGGCGGGCTCGGGCTCGGGCAGCGCCGCCGTCAAACAAAGTCATATTAAACCGAGCGCCAAATGAGTAATTGTCTTGAAAGCCGTCATTGTCATCCAGCGAGTTCTGAACGTTGTAATTGGCAAACAAACTCACCTGAGGCCGAATATTAGCCAGGGCGATCCGGCGCTGCTGCTCGCTGATATCGGCCTGTAGCAGCTGCTGCTCTAGCTCGGCGCGGTTTTGAAAAGCCAGTACAATACTTTCTTCGAGGGTAAGCGGCCAGTTTTCGGCCACGGCTACCGGCGTTGTCTGTAAGCTAGCAGTTGGCGGCAGGTTGAGCAGTCGGGCAATGTCTCGGCGGGCAATTTGCTGCTGACTTTGCGACTGAATTAGCGACTGCCGGGCATTGGCAAACTGGACTTCGGCGCGCAGCACATCAAAGCGAGTGCCTACGCCAACTTCCTGCCGCAGCCGGGAATCTCGTAAGTTGCGCTCTGCTTCATCTAAAAATGACTGGTTGATCCGAATTTGTTCGCCAGCTTCTTGCAGCGCATAGTACGAATTAGCCGTATTTAACCGAATCTGCTCTTGCTGAGCTTCTACCGCTAGTGCGCTGGTCTGTTGCTGTAGCTCTGCCGCTCGAATCGAGGCAGCTCGTCCGCCGCCTGTCAATACGTCGTAGCTCACATCGACAGAGCCGCTTAATGTCGTACTGATGCCGCTATCTTGGCCAAGCTGCCCCAGTCCGGGGATGTTTCCTACGTCTGAAAAGCCCGATGTGCCGCCGTTCTCTCGACTGGTGATGTCAGCCCCGGTAGCGACTGTGGGCAATCGGGCGGCGCGAGCTTCGTCAAGGGCGGCCTCTGCCTGCTCTAGCGTCAGCAGTGACCGCTGAAGGGCTTGACTGTTGCGATAGGCTAGCTCAGTCGCCTGCTCTAGGGTTAGTACTGGGCTTCTGTCTATCCCGACTTCCTCAGGGGCGGTGGGAAAGTTTAAGGGATTGGGATCCGCGACCAAACTGTCCAGCGGATCGCTAATTTCGACATCTGCTGGGTTGGAGTCGGCCTCGGGAAAAGGCGTTGCGGGCGGTGTGTTCTCAGGAGTGGCGTCTTCAGTGGGCGGTGGCGCGGGCGCGGGTTCTTCTAGCGTGGGCAGATCGCTTTCTGTGGGGCTGGCAGTCGGGCTGGCGGTCGGGCTGGCGGTCGTCGGAGCCGGCGGAGGGGTTTGCGCCTGCTGCTGCTCGGATGACTCTACAAGGCGTCTGAAGTCTTCTAGGTTCATTGGCGCTGCTGCTGGCTGGGCGGGGGATGCCTGCGCTACTGTCTGGGCAACTGGCGATCGCTGCTCAACTATTTGAGAAAACTGAGGCGATCGCCCCTCGGTAACCTGATGCTCGATCAACTGGGCCTCTGCGTCAGATCGCGTGAGATCGACCGCTAGCGGCGCGACAGGCAGCAGATATGCAGGTTTGGCCGACGGCTTGACTAAAGGTGAGCTATCGGGCAGCGAGCTATCGGGCAGCGAGCTATGGGGAGTAGCTGATTCTGGGGGGGAGGCGATCGCAGTTTGCGGCAATAGAGACACCGAACCGCTCATCACTAGCAGTAGGAAAGCAGCAGACTTGAGATATTGCATAGTGCTGATGGCTTCAATGGACTTTAATTCAATGGACTTTTAATTCAATAGCCTTGACTCAATGACTTTGACATAAAAGCGGCGCAGCCCAAAAACGCATTCAAGCTGCCATCTCAACAGCTAAAGGCTGAAAGCCATTTTTATAGAAGACAAAAAGATTGACCCGCTCAGTCATCGGCCATTTGCTGACAGGTAAACATTCATCCACCTGCCTTCTAGAAAGACCCGGATACAGCAAAGACCTGGATACAGCCAAAAGTCATAAAAATGCCTGCCAGGTCATCCCTCAAAGCCACCGAGTTTGAGCGCTAAGCTTTGAGCAAATTCATCTCGCGCTTTGGGCCATCACCTCCGGGGTAACGCTGAGGCACTACTGAAGCACTACAGGCGGCCACCAATTCAGGCAGCCCTGCCACCGATAATACTGGACAGTTTAGTTTATTTTCGAGCTGCGTCACAGACATATCGTCTAAAAAATAGGTGTCGTCAGGCCGCTGACTGTCACTTTGCTTAAGCATGAGAGCAGGCAGCAGAATGCCATCTCCGAGCGCTTTACCCGCAAGCTGGGCGGCAATGTCTTGGCCAGTGAGCAGCCCGGTAACTGTAATTTCTTGGCCCCAATAGTCGCTGTTAATCGGAGCCATTTTGACCGTCAATCCAGAAATTTTATTCAGGTGGGCGACTAAGGGGGCAAAGGCCTGTTCTACGGCGTTGCCCACTACCCAGGTAAAGGTGCGTGGCGGATAAACCTGGTCAGGGAGCTCGCGGGCGATCGCCTCAAACTCCTTGAGAAACAGACGGATCGAGCCGACCCCGTTGCCAATCTGTGGGTAAGACTCATAGTGACGCTCCGGCGGCAGCGGCTGGCGACCAATCAAAAACCACTCATCGGCTAGCCAGGCAAAGGTCGTTCCCAGTTCGGCCCGAAATTCTGCCTGCAATGTCTGCACCTGCGCAATCACCTCTTGAGCCTTAGCTGTCGTCACGGGGATCAGCTGATCCTGCTCGGGGCGAAAGCGAGTAAGCCCTACCGGAACGATCGCCGCTGACGCCACCGCTGGCAGATCGCCCGTATGAAAAGCCGCCAAATCTCTGAGCGTCTGCTCTAGATGCGGGCCGTCGTTAATGCCAGGGCAAACCACGACTTGAGCGTGAATTTGCAGTCGCTGCCGCTGAAACCAGGCCAGATGCTCCAAAATTTGAGCGGCCCGGTCGTTTTTGAGTAAGCGCGATCGCACCGCTCCCTCCGTTGCATGTACTGACACGTAAAGGGGAGACAGCCGCATTTGAGCAATCCGCGCCCACTCGGCTGGCGAGAGATTAGTTAGCGTCAGATAGCTGCCGTATAAAAAGCTCAGACGATAGTCATCATCTTTGAGATATAGCGTCTCTCGCTTGCCAGGCGGCTGCTGGTCAATAAAGCAAAAGGGGCAGCGGTTAACGCACTGCATCAGCCCGTCAAACAGCGCCGTCTCAAACTCTAGCCCTAGCTCTTCGTCATAGTCTTTTTCAATTTCTACCTGATGTGCCACGCCTTGGGTATCTAATACCTCTAGCTCAAGCAGCTCGTCAGCACATAAAAATCGGTAGTCAATCAGGTCACGAGGTCGCTGCTGGTTAATTGCCACTAGCCGATCGCCCGCTTCAAAGCCGATTTCTTCGGCGATAGAGCCAGGCATGACGCGGGTGATTTTAGCCGGTGAAATCGAGGCGGTTTTCATAAAAAACAGTCGAGCAGATGCGCGGTACAGAGCGGCTCTATTTCCGCATTTTCATAGATGGACGCTAGGAAGTGCGTTTTCAGAATCGGTACTGTGAGATCTGTAACTTTAAGATCTGTAACTTTAAACATTCTCTAGCGTTTTCGTGGCGATCGCAATCAAGATCACCACCCCAAAGGCCAGCCGATACCAGACAAACACCCAAGTGCTGTGCTTTTTGAGAAAGTCAATCAGCCAGGCGATCGACAAATAAGAAACGATCACCGCCGCCAGCAGCCCGCCCAGCAGCGGCACCAGCGCCACCTGACTGCCAGAGCCGACTACATCGCCAATAGACACCAGCCCCGAGAGCAAAATCGCAGGCATCCCCAGCAAAAAGGAAAACCGCGCTGCCGTCTCTCGCTTCAGGCCCAAAAACAGCCCTGCCGTCAGCGTTGAACCTGAGCGCGATACGCCCGGAATCAGCGCCAGCGCCTGCGCTAAACCAACGCTGATGCCATCGCCTAGCCCTAGCCTAGAAAAGTCTCGCTTACGGCTGCCCACCATTTCAGCAATGCCCAGCAAAATTGCCATGACAATAGAAGTAATGGCGATCGCCGCCGTAGAGCGCACCATCGAATGATCATAGCCCGGCACAAACAGCTTGATCAAAAGCCCAATCACGACAATCGGCACAGTGCCCAAAACGATCCCCAAACCCAATCGAAAATCAGGTGAATCAAATTCGCGCCTAAGCGCTGAGTGCAGTGCCTTCAGTGTCACCTTCGACAGATCTTCCCAAAAATACCAGAGAATCGCCCCAACGCTGCCCAGCTGAATCACTGCTGTAAACGACACGCCCGGATCACCCCAGCCCAGCATTACCGGCACCACCTTCACATGCGCCGTACTGCTAATCGGCAAAAACTCTGTCAGTCCCTGCACAATCCCAATCACCACGGCTCGCCATAGCGTGATTTCCTGCGTGACAGCAGCTGACTGAGCTACCACCCAAACCGTCATTGATGGTTCTACCATGCGCCATCCCAGTCCCATTCAACAGTTGCATTCGTTGGCATATCGCAAAGATCCATAAGATCCATCATGTGTACTATTAGCTGCGCCAGTGAACGATTCAACAGAAATGCTTCGCATTCTGGCAAATTTTCAGCCAATTTATTCAGCGAAGCTTTAGCGCAGATTTCTGGCTCGAAGATGCTTGCCTGAAGTCCGTTCAATTTCCATTGATTTCTAAACGCAGTTTCTATGTGGCCCAAATATGGCTCAGATGAAGGATCCCTGCGACGAAAACCTGCGATCAAAAATACATGCCGATCTGTTTAGCCATCCCACTGCCCATAGTAAACTTTGGCTAGAGAAATAGAGCGAGCGGCCTGACTATACGTATGTGGGTATACAAAGCCAACTGTGAAATATGCTATGTTAAGAACAGTTAAGAAATCTCAGAAAGATATTGCTAGTTCTCGACCCGACCGCGCCACAAGTTAAGGATGTTGAGACCTTGCAGACTTCCGCTCAAGATCCGTTAGCTGCTGCAAAAGGCACAAAAACGGGCACAAAAGACTCACAGACGCACTCAAACGTTGATTTCACAGATCTGCTCGCCCAAAAGTCTAAGGCAGATCGGCTTAAGGCGTTTGCAGCCTCAGCTTTTTTGGTTGCAGTGCCAGTTTTTATCCAAGCGCCTCTAGTAAGGCTCTTGCCAGCGCTGAGTTTAGCGATTACGGGGCTTTGGCTGCTGTTAGGCTGGACTTGGCTGAAAAAACCCCACCTTCACCTTTGGGGCGATCTAATCGTCGGCTTTAGCTGGACTTGGCTGGCAGGCGCTATCTACTGGGGTTGGTTTCGTTGGAACCCTTACATTCATCTGCCGATAGAAGCCGTTGGCCTGCCGTTTGTATTGATCTTAATGGGCTACGGCAAAGCCAAAACCGGTAATTATTTCTATCTTGGCTCTCTGTTTGGGACAGCCATTACCGACCTCTATTTTTACTGTGTGGGGCTGATCCCCTACTGGCGGCAGCTGATGATCAGCCCGCCTACAGAAGCAGGGCAAATCCTGCACCGCGCCCTGCTGCGAATGGAAACTTACGAGGGCGTCGGCTGGGCCATTGTGCTGCTATCACTGCTGATTATGCTGGGGACGATTCCGCTGCGATCGCACAGAGTTAGCTGGTGGGTATTTAGTGGCGCTGTGCTGAGCACTATTTTGGTAGATAGTCTATTTTTCGTCGCGGCTGTCTTTGCCTAATCTCCCTTACAACGCTTCTATGGGTACTGGCCTCTGGGGTGCTGTCCTCTTGTCCTCTAGTGCTGATCTCAGGCGCTGAACCTCTATGAGCGCTGAGTAGGCAGTTTTGGGTAGGCTGTGTTGTTAGCTTGACAACCTAGCGAGCAATCTGCCGTAGACTCTGTGCATCTTGTCATTTTTTGACTGCGCTTGGCCAAGTCTTTGCTGTTATCTGACCTCAATCTAAAGAAAGCTTTAAAGAAAGCGATCTTGCAAGCATTTTTTACTAGCCAGGGTAACGTGACAGAGCATCCCTAGTCTTTCCTCCCGAACCAGTCATTAATGGTAGCTGTGGCAACTTCCAAGACCCGTTCACAACTTGGCCCCTGTCTGATGCTCAAGACGGAGGCTGGCCCGCGACATTGGCAGCTAACCGGCAGCAACTGTTGGACGGTTGGCCGCAGCGACGACAACAGCTTTGTCTTGAGCGATCGCTGGATCTCCAGAAATCACGCCATGCTCCAGCACATGGACACAGGCGAGTTTTACCTAATTGACTTGGGCAGTCGCAACGGCTCTTTTATCAACGGTCGCCGGGTCAGTGTGCCAGTGACGCTACACAACGGAGACGACATTACCTTTGGCCAAACCGAGCTCAAGTTTCACTGTCCCGCTGAAAAAATAGCTAGTCCGCATGACTTTGATGAGTCTCACAGCTTTGCGGCGACGGCAACGTTACATGTCCGACGATTGATCTCGGTTTTAGTGGTTGACATTCGAGACTACACGGTCATGGCCCGGCAGCTTGACGAAAAAGTCGCTTTCTGAGGCCATTGGTACTTGGTTTCGCTATGCCGGAGAAATCATTGGTGAATATGGCAGCTGGGTAGACAAATACATTGGCGATGCGGTGATGGCAGTGTGGATTCACGGCACTCAAGAGGTCACCACCCAGTCGATGTTACAAATCGCAACGGCTATGAGCGATCTCAATCACATGACTAGCCAGCTGCACGAAGAGTTTCCGCTGCCCTTTCCGCTTGAAAATTGGAGCAGGCTTAAATACGGGCTATGCTATGGTCGGCAACGCAGGCAGTAGCGATCGCCCTGACTACACGCCATTCGGCGATACGGTCAATGCCGCCTTTCGGTTTGAAAGCTCAACTAAGCAGCTCGGGCTTGATATTTCGGTTGGCGAAACGACTTACAGCGCTCTAGAGCAGCTCGGCGCTGGCGAGCAAACCTTTAAACGCTATGCCGTAGAAGTAAAAGGCTATGAGCACCCGCTGATCACCCATGGCTGTGCCTTCTCAGACCTAGACAGATTTTTGAGTGCCCGCAGCCGCCAACAGCAGAGCGCGGCTACCCGACCCGAAACAGATCTGTCTTAGACCGCTAATGACAATTCAATGCAGGCAGTCCGCTAACAGGGCTGAGTGTCCTTCTCTACCCGCAAAAATGATATCCTCTAAAGCTATATGCTGAGAGTAGATTTAACAAGAGGATTTGAGCCAATGAAACGAGCTATGAAACAAGCCCTAGGCGCACTGGTAGCCGTTGGAATTTTAGTGGGTTCTCTGCTGTTGGGCTACGCGCAGCCGGTGTCAGCCGTCGGACTAGGCGGTCTACAGCAGTCCTTCGGTTCGACAGGTGCTTTGCTGGCCAATGCGGGTGGTCGAGATCTGCGCAATACTATAGATGATAAGCTAGCGACAGAATACGGCAATAAAATTGACGTTAACAACACCAATATCGCCGCTTTTAGAAAGTTTCGTGGGCTCTATCCCACTATCGCTGGCAAAGTTGTTTCTAATGCGCCTTACGATTCTGTCGAAGATATTTTAGAAATTCCTGGCCTCAGCGATTAGAAAAAGATCGGATTCAGCAGAATCTGGATATCTTTACAATCTCTGATCCTGATCCGGCGCTGGTAGAAGGCGCTGATCGGTTTAATAATGGTGTTTATAAGTAGCGCTCGAGGTTTAGACGCTGTCTAGCTTGCTTTTGTGAATGCCGGTGCGACCTGTTAGAGTTAGGCTTCACCTATTGCAGGAGCGTTTTTGGTTGGCTAACCCTTCTTCTTCAGCGCGATCGCAGTCTTATCGCAGCTGTCTCGCAGCAGTGCTGACTGGCTTTGATGTGCTGGTGATTGGCGGCGGTGCAGCAGGACTGTATTCGGCTCTGTGCCTGCCGTCTCATTTTAAGGTCGCGCTGGTTACCAAAGACAATTTGGCCGTTTCGGCGAGTGACTGGGCGCAGGGGGGCATTGCTGCTGCGATCGCCCCTGATGACTCTGCCCCGCTCCACATTGCCGATACCCTACGGGCGGGCGCTGGGCTTTGTGAATCGGCGGCTGTCAAGCTTTTGGTAGAAGAAGCCCGCACCTGTATTGAGGCGCTGGTTGATTTGGGAGTCGCCTTTGACCGCTCCGATGAGCAGCTGCTATGACGCTTAGAAGCTGCGCATTCTCGTAAGCGAGTGCTTCATGCAGCCGATACTACTGGCCGTGCGATTGTTTCGACGCTGGCTTTGCAGGTGCTCAAACGAAAAAATATTCAGGTTTTTAATCAAACCTTTGTGCTTGATTTGTGGATGGATCAGGTAAGCGGCGTTGTCTGTCGAGGCGTCTGCGTTGTCTCAAGCTATCGCCGAGCATGCCTAGGTGATCTCCCAAATTCGGTGGCTACCTGCGCGCGCGGTGGTTTCTGGCGACGGGCGGCGGCGGTCAGGTCTTTTCGCAAACGACTAATCCGGCGGCCAGTACAGGCGATGGGGTAGCGATGGCCTGGCGAGCGGGGGCTCAGCTGCGCGACTTAGAATTTTTTCAGTTTCATCCAACGGCGCTGACCAAGCCGGGAGCACCTCGATTTTTGATCAGTGAAGCCGTTCGAGGGGAAGGCGCACACTTACTAGATGGTCAGGGCGATCGCTTTGCCTTTGACTATCATCCTGACGGCGAACTAGCGCCTCGTGATGTGGTGAGCAGAGCTATTTTTTCGCATTTGCAAAAGGCAAAGTTCCCGATAACAGAGTCTGGTTAGACCTAAGTCCGATTGATCCTGAGCGCATTCGCTATCGGTTTCCTAACATTGTTAAGGTGTGTCAAGCGCTGGGGCATTGATGTTTTTAATGAGCCGATTCCTGTCTCGCCAGCGGCGCATTATTGGATGGGCGGTATTACCTGCGGCTGAACAGCCAGACCACTATCGATCATCTTTATGCGGTTGGTGAGAATGCCAGTACTGGCGTTCATGGGGCTAATCGCCTAGCCAGCAATTCTCTGTTGGAGTGTCTGGTGTATGGCGCGCAGCTAAAAAATATTCGGCTGGCTGCTAACCGAGTTGAGGTGCCAACCGGCAAAGCGGTGGCTGTCTCGCTGACGGATGAATGGCTCAAGGCGCTGATGCATTGGCGATCGCAACTGCCTCAGCTAATTTGGGAAAGCGCAGGTATCTGCCGGGAGCAGTCGCGAATGGCGCAGGCTTTAGTCAGGTCACCCAATGGCAAGCTCAGTTCGAGCGGCTGTCAATCACTCAAGCACTGAGGCTCCAGCCAGGAGAAACCATTCAGCTGCCTGAGTCGGTAACAGCCGATCATGTCCGACTGTGGGGCGAAGTGAGAAATTTGCTGGCGATCGCCGCCCTCATTCTCAAAAGCGCCGACTTCCGCACCGAAAGCCGAGGCGGTCACTATCGCAGCGACTATCCTGTGCCTGACGATCACTGGCAAACTCACACCGTCATAAAAGATGACTCAATCAAGACCTCCGGTCGCTCGTGTCATTAGATTCAGCGTCATGACTGACCCAATACCTGCTTGAGTATCTCTAGGCGCGATCGCTCCCAATAGTCCACATGAGAATTGATTAGCCCCGCCTGATTGAGACCTAGTTCAGTGTGACCCGAAATCGCTAGGCGCGGTGACCAAGGAAGCGGTGCTGTCAGATTCAGCGTCCACTGCATTGTGATTAGCGTGGGGCTAATTTGCTCGATTTGGTGCAAATCCATCTGCACATTGCCAAAAAACCAGCCGATAAAGCCCACCATTTTTCGGTAGCGGCCCACGCCATTAAAGTCATTCAGCGGATCTTTGAAGTGGACATCTTTTGCATAAAGACCGTAGGTCTGATGGTCAGGAAAGCGGGCGTAGTCTTGCTTGAGCTGCTCCACAATATTCATTGATTTATCCTCCTGACTTGCCTACTGCCTACTGGCCTGTCTGTATATCTACTCTCGGCCACAGCCGTTCTAGCTGCCGCCGCCAAGCGTCTAGTGCCTGCTGCTGATAGGCCGTCTCGCCATATCGCCCATCATGCCTTCTGAGTAAAAGCGATCCAGCGTTTTCATCGTGTCTTCTAAAGACTGCCCCTGACGCTTTGCCGCTACGATAATCTGCGTCACCTGATCTTCAACCATGCGAGAGAAAAATACTTCCGCCCCATCTGGAGTTGAGCAGCCAGCAGTCGATCTACCGCACTTTCAAATTGAGCGACGTTCAAGCGCCGCCAAATCATACTGAAACACACCCCACACTACGTTTTGATGGAAGGCGTAGCGGGCTTCTTGGGTCTGGTCAAAGTTGGCCTCCATCATCTGCTGAATAAAGGGCTGCGCCTCAGCAATCGGTAGAATTGGCGTCATCAGCTTTAGCCAAGGGCCATGGCGAAATCGCCAGCAATCGCAGCTGGTCGGTCTCTATCTGCCACGCATCGGGCGGCACATACTGACAATCTTCTCCAAAGCGAGTCGTGAGCGCGGCGGTAATTTCACTAGGCGTCATAGCAGGTCAGAGGGTCTGAGCGGTGACTGATATTGAGGAATGCGATGGGTAACAACGGCATTTCTATTTTAAAGGTAGCAGCGATTACAAAAAAGGCGGCCTGCCCGTAGACAGACCGCCTGATATTTATGACCAGAGCCGCTCAGAGCCGCTCATGAGCACTAGCGTTTAGTAGTCGAAGTCGCCCATGCCGCCACCGCCAGCAGCAGCGCCCGCATCGACTTCAGGCTTATCGACGACGATGCACTCGGTCGTGAGCACCATACCGGCAATAGAGGCCGCATTTTGCAGGGCAGAGCGGGTGACTTTAGCAGGGTCAACAATACCGGCTTCGAGCATGTTGACAAACTCATTGGTCGCCGCGTTGTAGCCGATGCTGGCGTCTTTTTCTTTGACCCGCTCAGCAATGACCGCGCCGTTTTGACCGGCGTTTTCAGCAATCCGCTTCAGAGGCGCAGGTAAGCGCCCGGGTCACAATCAGTGCGCCCGACGTAGCTCTTCGCCTGTCAGATTGGCTGTTGGCCCAATCGGTCAAACCAGGCGATAGGTGAGCCAGCGTTGTGCCACCACCGGGGACGATGCCTTCTTCAACAGCGGCTTTGGTGGCGTTGATGGCATCTTCTAAGCGAAGCTTGCGATCTTTCATTTCGGTTTCGGTTGCTGCACCGACTTTAATCACGGCGACACCACCAGAGAGCTTAGCCAGGCGCTCTTGTAGCTTTTCTTTGTCGTAGCTAGAGTCAGATTCGTCAATTTGACGACGAATCTGGTCGCAGCGGCTCTTGACAGCAGCTTCGTTGCCTTCGGCAACTATGGTTGTGCTGTCTTTGGTGATGGTGACGCGGCGAGCCGAACCTAGCTGATCGAGCGTTGACGGTGTCGAGCTTGAGGCCGGCGTCTTCGGTGATCACCGTGCCGCCGGTGAGGACAGCGATGTCTTCGAGCATGGCTTTGCGGCGATCGCCAAACCCAGGCGCTTTGACAGCCGCCACGTTCAGCACGCCGCGCAAACGGTTGACCACCAGAGTTGCCAGCGCTTCTTTCTCAATGTCTTCAGAGATGATCAGCAGGGGACGACCGGCACGGGCCACTTGCTCCAGCACGGGCACCAGATCCTGCACCAGGGCAATTTTCTTATCGGTGATCAGAATTTGAGGCTCGTCAAAAGACGCTTCCATCCGCTCAGGGTCGGTGACAAAGTAAGGGGAAATGTAGCCCTTGTCAAAGCGCATTCCTTCAGTGATTTCCAGTTCGGTAGTCATCGACTTGCCTTCTTCCAGGGAGATGACGCCTTCGCGGCCCACTTTCTCCATGGCGTTGGCAATCATTTCACCCACTTCAGGGTCGTTGCCCGCTGAGATGGAGCCGACTTGGGCGATCGCCTTAGAGTCACCCACTGGCTGAGCCTGCTCAGCAATTTTATCGACCAGGTAAGCGGTGGCTTTGTCGATGCCGCGCTTGAGGGCGATGGCGTTGGCCCCGGCAGCCACGTTGCGCATGCCTTCTTTGACAATGGCGTGAGCCAGCACGGTCGCGGTCGTGGTACCGTCACCAGCTGCGTCGTTGGTCTTAGAAGCGGCCTGACGAATCAGGGCAACGCCTGTATTTTCAACGTTGTCTTCGAGCTCAATTTCTTTGGCGATGGTCACGCCGTCGTTGACGATTTGAGGTGAGCCAAATTTCTTTTCGAGGACGACGTTGCGACCTTTGGGGCCGAGGGTGACAGCAACGGCCTCAGTCAAAATGTCCATCCCACGCTCTAGAGCGCGGCGGGCATTTTCGTTGTAAATAATGCGTTTTGCCATAGTGGTGAATTAGTTGAGTATGAGGAATTGTGATGTTCAACTGAGCAATTTAGATTTTGCACAATCGAGGTTTTGACAGGGATCTTCAACGGTGGCTCTTTGACAGTGGATCTTTGACAGCGAAATGAGCGCCTGCCAAGGCAATTGCCTATGAAACTGCCTATGAAACCGTCTGTAAAACTTCCTATGAAACGGTCGCCAAGATATCTTTTTCAGAAAGCAAGATGTACTCATCGTCTGCCGAGCTTAATTTCAGTACCGGCGTACTTGGAATACAGCACCTTATCGCCCACGTTCACATCTATGATCGACGGTTGCCGCTGTCATCTACTTTTCCAGGGCCGACCGCCGTAATTTCACCCACTTGAGGCTTCTCTTTAGCGGCGTCAGGCAAAATAATGCCGCCTGCCGTTTGCTCTTCAGAAGCACTGACTTTGATAAAAACGCGATCGCCCAGGGGCTTGAGATTTGAATTGCCTAAAGAGATGGCTGCCATAATACTTTCTCCGCGATGACTCAAATAATACTGAGTGTTGATATAGACCATGCCTAAGGTCGCTGCTGAACGCCTTTAGATCAGCGCCGGAGCTCAAAACCAGGCTGAGTCCAACCAGCGTTTAGGCACAGTTAAAGCCCAGCAAACTCAGCGAACCTACGTCAGCTGCCATCGCTATGGGCAGCGCGCAGCCACTTTGCAGGGCCTCTCAGCAGGAATTTAGCACTCTCTGCTGTTGAGTGCCAATTTACCGAATTAGGGCGGGCGATCGCAACAAGCAGATCGGTACGGGTTCCCGAACTCACACAGTCATCGTCGTCTAACCCACCAAATCTAATAGCCGATCCCATGAGCAAGTCAGATATCCAATATTCAAAGGCGAGGCATCTAGTGATAACCTTAAAGATGGCACTTTGAGCAGATCTTACCGATTGAGTTGCGAGGTCGCCGTATCAGCTAAACCGTAGGACAGGCGCAGGAATGGTCTCCACCGCAGAGAAAACAAACACCGGCTACATCACTCAAGTTATTGGCCCAGTTTTAGACGTAAAATTTCCGGGCGGCGAGCTGCCTCAGATCTACAACGCCCTTAAGATTACCGGCACCAACCCCGCTGGAGAAGAAGTTGCCGTCACCTGTGAAGTTCAGCAGCTGCTGGGCGACTCTCAGGTGCGCGCAGTCTCCATGAGCACTACCGATGGCCTTGTGCGGGGTATGGAAGTTACCGATACAGGCGCACCGATCAGCGTGCCCGTAGGCCGCAGCAACCTTGGGCCGCATTTTTAACGTCTTAGGCGAGCCAGTCGATGAGAAAGGGCCGGTCGATGCCGAGAGCTTTTTGCCCATCCACCGCGACGCTCCCAAGCTAGTTGACCTGGAAACACAAGCCAGCTGTGTTTGAAACCGGCATTAAAGTAGTCGACCTGCTAGCGCCCTACCGGCGTGGCGGTAAAGTTGGTCTTTTTGGCGGTGCAGGCGTGGGTAAAACCGTGCTGATTCAAGAGCTGATCAACAACATTGCAAAAGAGCACGGCGGCGTATCTGTCTTTGGCGGCGTTGGCGAGCGCACCCGCGAAGGCAACGACCTCTACAACGAATTTATCGAGTCTGGCGTAATCAATGCCGACGACCTGAGCCAGTCTAAAGTGGCCCTGGTATACGGTCAGATGAACGAGCCCCCCGGAGCCCGGATGCGCGTCGCCCTCTCAGCGCTGACCATGGCTGAGTACTTCCGCGATGTTAACAAGCAAGACGTGCTGCTGTTTGTCGACAACATCTTCCGCTTTGTCCAGGCCGGTTCTGAAGTATCAGCGCTGCTAGGCCGGATGCCCTCGGCGGTAGGCTACCAGCCCACCCTAGGGACTGACATGGGCGACCTGCAAGAGCGAATTGCTTCCACCACTGAAGGGTCTATCACCTCTATTCAGGCCGTTTACGTTCCAGCAGACGACCTCACCGACCCTGCGCCGGCGACGACCTTTGCTCACCTAGATGCGACTACCGCACTTTCTCGGGCTCTGGCTTCCAAAGGCATTTACCCCGCTGTTGATCCGCTTGACTCTGCTTCTACCATGCTTCAGCCAGACATTGTGGGCGAAGAGCACTACAGCACCGCGCGCGCCGTGCAGTCCACCCTACAGCGCTACAAAGAGCTACAGGACATCATCGCTATTTTGGGTCTAGACGAGCTGTCTGAAGAAGACCGCCGGACAGTCGCTCGCGCTCGCAAAATCGAGAAGTTCCTCTCTCAGCCTTTCTTTGTGGCTGAAGTGTTTACCGGTAGCCCTGGTAAGTACGTCACGCTAGAAGAGACCATCAAAGGATTCAACATGATTCTCGCGGGTGAGCTCGATGACATTCCTGAGCAAGCCTTTTACCTCAAAGGCGGCATTGAGGAAGTGATTGCCACCGCTGAGAAGATGAAAGCTGAAGCGTAAGCCTAACGGTAAACTCCCCTCCTGCAAGGGGGAAGAGTTCAGCCTTAAAGTACTATTTATTTGAAGAGAGCTATGTCTTTAGTCGTGCGCGTTGTTGCGCCTGATAAAACGGTTTGGGATGATGAAGCCGAAGAAGTTATTTTACCGAGCACTACCGGCCAGTTAGGTATATTAGGCGGGCACGCACCGCTGCTAACGGCCTTAGATACGGGCGTTTTGCGGGTGCGCTCGACTGAAGGCAGCAAAGAGTGGACTTCTATTGCGCTGATGGGCGGCTTTGCTGAAGTTGAAGCAGATGAAGTGACTATTTTGGTCAATGGCGCTGAGCGGGGCGATAGCATTGACCAAACAGAAGCTGCCAAAGCTTACGAAGAAGCCCAGGCTACCGCTGACAGGTGTTTCTAGCGAAGATCGCAAAGCGGTCATGCAGGCCACCCAAGCTTTGAAGAAAGCCCGCGCTCGACTGCAGGCTGCCGGTGGCAGTCTGAGAGCCGTACGCAGCCGATAATTCATGCATGCCATGCTTAAGAAGAAGCCTAAGAAAAAACCCCTTGACATTGTGACCGTCAAAGGGGTTTTCGTGGTTTTATCAGGTTATAACCCGTCATCTGAGCAGTCCGATCACGGACTGCTAATCATGAACTACCGGTAAAAGCCACTTCAGGAAACTTGCTTTGAGCTTCGCTCATGGGCTTAGATTTGCCTTCTTCCTGCCAATAGTTAATGATCTCGGTGGCTTTGTTGAGCAGGGCCACGCTCTCTTCATCGGTGATCCAAGACTTGGACTCAACTTCAGCTTTAAGCTGTTCCCAAGCGTCGTTACGGGGCCAGAAAAAGTATGAGGTGAGCGGGCTAGTGCCCTTACCTACCACCTGATCGACGGCTAGCGCTACGTCTTTATCTAACCAAAGTACCTTTAATATGAACCGAGCATCCGATTCAATTGATTCCACAGACTCCAAGCGAAAACCTCCAATTGCTATCCCTAAATCGGGCGAAACTACAGTTTTTTACTATACCATAATCCTAAAGTTTCACCATCGGCCCTAAAAATTAGCACAGCATTAGCCCAGTAAGAAACTAGCCTCGCGCTTATGACGATCATCTTAGTAACTGGCCCCGCCCGCTCGGGTAAGAGTGAGTGGGCCGAAGGCTTGGCTCAACAAAAAGCTACCCAAAAGCACCAACAGATCGTATACATTGCCACGGCCCAAACTTACCCTGACGATGCTGACTGGCAGGCCCGCATTACCAAGCATCGGCAAAGACGCCCCGCGCAGTGGCAGTGTGAGGAAGTGCCGATTAACCTAGCAGCGGCGATCGCCCACCACGATCAGACTCACTGCTTGCTGATCGATTCTCTTGGTACCTGGCTAGCTAACTTAATTGATCAAGAAGCTGAAACCTGGGAGATTACTCAGCAGCAGCTCATCTCTGTCCTTGATCAGACGGCGGCAGAGGTGATTTTAGTAGCCGAAGAAACCGGCTGGGGGGTCGTACCTGCGTATGAACTAGGCCGAACTTTTCGCGATCGCTTGGGCAGTTTGAGCCGAGCGGTTGGATCGATCGCCGCCGATGTCTATCTGACGACCGGCGGCTATGCCATCAATTTGTCAGAGCTGGGCAAACCGATTAGATGACGGCTCTAACGGTAAGTGTCCTAATCCTTAAATGTTCTCCTCGAATTCTCAAAGCTCAGAAGATAGCCGCTAAAATTGGTGCAGATTTATGAAGCACTTTTTAAGCTATGGCCTCTCGTACTGAAGTTAAACACTATTTAGCTCACTGGTTTCAGCTAGGCAAGCAGGTGGTGAACAACGATGGTCGAGCGATATATCAGCCTGGAAAAATCATTCAAGGCGATCGCTTCAGCCCCGAATTTGAAGACTGCTGGGCAGATATTCTCAAAAGAGAAGGTAAAGACTGCTACTTAAGCGGCACCGACCAAACCATTGCCGAACTACTCTTACCCAAGTGGGATGTTGAAGGCTGCGCCCGCTGCGGTATGCCTGTTCCTCTATCGCAGAGCCAGCTCAGCGCCCATCCCTGCCCGTGCGATGACTTATCCAACTGGCCCAATGCAGACTTACCACAGCCCCGGTTGCCGGTAGACAGTCATCGTCACCTTGATCAGATGAACAACCGCCTGCAATCTACCGGTCAGCCCTAGCTGTAAACCGATCTACACCGCCACCTCTGCCCTAGTCGGCTCATCAGTCCGGGCAATGTCATAGGTCAAAAAGTCTCTGGCCATCAGCGTCTGTGGAAAAATCGCTTTGGCTTCAGTCAGCAAGTCATCTAAGTTCAGACTGTTACCCGGCGCATAGCGAGGGCTAAAATGGGTCATGATCAGCTGCTTCACCTGAGCGGCGAGCGCGACCTGAGCGGCCATTGTAGAGGTTGAGTGCATCCGTTGATAGGCCAGGCCCGCATCTTGATGAGCAAAGGTCGCTTCATGGATCAGCACATCGGCGCGGTCGGCAAGTTCGATGGCATTTTCGCAAAACACCGTGTCTGTGCAGTAAACAAACTTACGCCCGATAATCGTTGGCCCGCACAGGTCTGCGCCGTTAATTTTGCGACCGTCTGCCAGAGTGACGACTTTACCGCGCTTAAGCTGACCATAGAGCGGCCCCGGTGGAATGCCCAGCGTCGCCGCCCGTTTAACATCAAAATGGCCGGTTCGATCTTTCTCAACGACGCGGTAGCCGTGCGCAGGAATGCGATGCTTGAGCTTCTGGCAGGTGACAATATAGTCATCGTCTTCGTAGACTTTACCCGGCTCGGTCACATGCACTTGGATGGGGTAAGAAGACTGGGTTTTGGAGTAGCGCCGACAGGCTTCTAGATATTTGCCTAGTTCAGGCGGGCCATAGATGTCGATTTGCTGCTGGCCGGTGCCTGCCATGCCGCAGCTCGCCAAAAGTCCGGGCAGTCCAAAAATGTGGTCACCGTGCATGTGAGTGACAAAAATGCGACGGATCTGGCTGGATTTGAAATCACTTTTAAGAAACTGATGCTGGGTGCTTTCGCCACAGTCAAATAGCCACACTTCGGCTCTTTGGGGCAGGCGCAAGGCCACACTAGAGACATTGCGCGATCGCGTCGGCACACCCGAACTGGTTCCTAAAAAAGTAATCTGCAAAGCTTTGACTTATTCTCAAACACGTCATATCTATATTGACAGAGATTACCGGCAATGCGAATGGGGAGGCAGCTGGCCTAACTGATGTCATGGCTTCTTCATATCTAAGTAGATCTACAGATTTGTTTTCTGCTGTCATCACACTGACTTGAAGAGGCCTGTTTTGAGTGTTCATGAGGCTTTGAGGCGATTGTCTGCGGCTGGGGGTGGGGCGATCGCTCACCGGCTTTGTGTTCTCCGCCACAAAATCGTGAAGAATTATTACCAGAAAACGGTAATTCTTGATACACTACTCAACGGGGATTCGACAAGAGTTTCTCGCGCAAAGAAATGAGATGGCAAATGCCGTCAGTTTTGGCGTGTCAGTTTTCTTGTATCCGCTGCTGTGTGGGAGCACGACAGCTACGTTTTCTCCACTATTGAGAGATCAATACTATTAACTAGAAATCGACCCTAGCACTTGAAGCGATTCAGGTGCTTTTTTTTCTCATTTTCCCACGGCTAGTTGATAATAAATGGGTTGCTTGTCTCCGTCGATTTAGGTACTGATTTGAGTTCTGATGCTGATCAATCCGTTCTAATGCTGGTAGATGGTCACTCTTTGGCCTTTCGCTCTTTTTATGCGTTTGCTCGTAGCCGCGACGGCGGGCTGCGAACCTCTACTGGCATTCCGACCAGCGTTTGCTTTGGCTTTCTCAAAGCGCTTATGGACACTCTAGAAGCCGAAAAACCCGACTGCGTGGCCATTACCTTTGACCTGGCTGAACCGACCTTTCGCCACGAAAAAACCGACACTTACAAAGCCGGTCGGCCCGAGACACCAGAAGAATTTACAGAAGACATTGAGAACTTAAAAGCGCTGCTCAAGGCGTTCAATCTGCCGATTTTTTGTGAGCCGGGCTATGAGGCTGACGACATGATCGGCACCCTAGCAACTCGGGCAAAGGCCGCTGGTCAGCGGGTCAAAATTCTTAGCGGCGATCAAGATCTTTTTCAGCTAATTGACCCAGAAGAACAAATTAGAGTGATGTATCTGGGCAGCACATTTGCTCGCAGCGACGGCTCCGCCAAAGAATATGGGGTCGCAGAAGTCTACGAAAAGTTAGAGATCTGGCCTCATCAGGTAATTGACTACAAAGCCCTATGCGGCGACACCTCAGACAATATTCCGGGGGTAAAAGGCATCGGCAAAAAGACAGCCGTTAAGCTGCTAGATACCTACGGCGATCTAGAGACTATTTACGCCTCTATTAATGAAATGAAAGGAGCGGTCAAAAAGAAGCTAGAGATGGGTAAAGAGAATGCCGAACAGTCGCGCTTTCTCGCCAAAATCATCACCGATATCCCCACCGAAACCGATCTCGATACCTGTAAACTAGAAGGCTTTGACCCTGAGGAGGTCGTGCCTATCCTCAAGAAGCTAGAGCTTCAGCACTTTATCAATCGCTTGAGCAAATTGCAGGCATTTTTTGGCGGCGAATCTGACTATGAACCTAGCTCCCCATCAGCCCGGACATCAGCCCCAGTGGAGACACTGCCGCCAGACTTTGAAGATGAGGATCTGGCCTTTTTCACCGCTGAAGAAACAGACGCACTCGATCAGATGGGTTTGAGCGAAGTCGATATCCAGCCGCAGATCATCACCACTACGGCCCAGCTCAAGACGCTCGTACAGCAGCTAGCAACCTCAACTAACGCCGAGACGCCAGTCGCTTGGGATACTGAAACCACTTCCATCGATCCGCTAGAAGCTGACATTGTCGGAATTGGCTGCTGCTGGGGCGAAGGGCCAACCGATCTGGCGTATATCCCCATAGGTCACACCAGCGGCAAGCAGCTCCCGGCTGACCAAGTGCTCAAGGCATTGCGATCTGTTTTAGAAAGCACCGTTTATCCTAAAGCGTTGCAAAATGCGAAGTACGACCGCTTAGTTTTTAGGCGAGCCGGGGTGACGCTAGCAGGCGTTGTGTTTGACCCGATGCTGGCAAGCTATGTTATCAATCCCGAAAATAGCCATAACCTTTCGGATCTGTCGCTGCGCTATCTGGAGCTGACGACTGTAAGCTATACCGACCTGGTGCCCAAAGGTAAGACCATTGGAGAGATAAAAATTGATCTCGTCGCTGATTACTGCGGTAGCGATGTTCACACTACCTATCGCCTGGTACCCCTGCTTAAGGCTGAGCTGGCTAAAACGCCTGATTTAGAGAAGCTGTATGGCGAAGTTGAGCTGCCAGTAGAGCCCGCCTTAGCCGAGATGGAAGCCACCGGCATCCGGATTGACAAGGGCTACCTGGGTAAATTTTCTCAGCAGCTAGAGAGTGATCTAGCTAGCATTGAAAAATTAGCCTACCAGTCTGCTGGCGAAGAATTTAACCTGGGCTCACCCAAACAGCTCAGCACTTTACTGTTTGACACGCTAGGGCTAGATAAGCGCAAATCTCGTAAAAATAAGACCGGCTACTCTACCGATGCGGCGACCCTCGAAAAGCTTCAGGGCGACCATCCGGTTGTAGATGCCATTGTGGAGTATCGCACCCTCTCCAAGCTGAAATCTACCTATGTAGATGCGCTACCAGCGCTTATTCGCCCCAAGACCCAAAGAGTTCACACTGATTTTAACCAGGCGGTAACGTCCACCGGTAGGCTATCTTCTTCTAATCCTAACTTGCAAAATATTCCAACTCGCACAGCTTTTAGCCGCCAGATCCGTCAGGCATTTTTGCCGGAAGCGGGATGGCATTTAGTTGCGGCTGACTATTCTCAAATTGAGCTGCGGATTTTGGCTCACCTTAGCGGCGAACCGATCTTACTGGAGACTTACCGCAACAATGAGGATGTCCACCGTCTGACGGCCACGCTACTGTTTGAGAAGCCCAAGGAGGATATCACGGTCGAAGAACGTCGGTTGGCGAAGGTGATCAATTTTGGGGTGATTTACGGCATGGGGGCAGCTCGGTTTGCCCGCGAGGCCGGGGTTCATCGACTAGAGGCAAAAACTTTTATTGATCGGTTTAACGATCGCTATCCGAAGGTATTTGGCTATTTGCAGCAGATGCAGCGAGAGGCGATCGCCCATGGCTATGTCAAAACCATTTCCGGTCGCCGCCGCTACTTCAACTTCTCTACTCGCGCCCTACAAGCGCTCAAAGGCACTGACCCTGAAGAAATTGATCTGAGCGAACTACGCACTAATGGCTACGATGCGGGCTCACTGCGTGCCGCTGCGAATGCCCCTATTCAGGGCTCTAGTGCCGACATTATCAAAGTAGCCATGATTCGTCTGCACAATCTGCTCAAAGGTTACGAAGCAAATATGCTGTTGCAGGTTCACGACGAGCTCATTTTTGAAGTGCCGCCAGATGAATGGGAAGAGCTCAAGCCTCTAATTGAGAGCACTATGGAATCGGCTGCGCAGCTAGCTGTGCCACTCAAAGTAGAGGCCAACGCGGGTAAAAACTGGATGGAGGCCAAGTAGTAGCTTTCTAAGCTAGCAGGTCGGCGCTTGACAGCAGCGCAATTTGCAAATCTCCCGTGACTCTGCTGAAAAAAGATCTGGCTTAGCTTATGCGTAGCGATAGAAATACTTAGATGATAGGACGCGGCACTTCAGTAGAGCCTCCGTATGTAAAGGCATTTTTAAAGAGTCTTTCAAGATGACCCAACAGGGGATGACTATCTTGGTGAGCAAAGCGCATCATGAGGTTATCAAGCACACCTTGCCGATGGATTTATATCAGTTGAAGCGTTCAGGCTTGGTTTTATTCAAAATGCGTTTGCTTCTGTCATTCCTCTATTAAATTCACAACGGCTATGAAAATTCGTCAACTTGCAGCTAGTGTCGGTCTTGTGGCTAGTAGTGCGATCGCACTCTCTTCTGCGCCCGCTCACGCCTTTTCGTTTCAGACTAACTACACAGCAGCGCTCAGCGGCAAAGATGCGTCCAAGGGCAATATCTTTCTCAACTCGGTAACGCTAGGCGGTGGTAAAGTCATCAACAGCTTCGGCCTCATTAATGCTGCTAACGTCGTCTCTAACGACGTGTATACAGGTGGAAACACTGGTGCAGCTAGCTCCGACATCGGTGATAAAGCAACGACTGGTATCAAGCGAGAAAAAATTGATGTTGAAGCGATCAAATCAGTTCTCAACAATCTAAATCTCAATAACATCATCGATACTGAAGACAGCGGTAGCTTTGTTCTAGATTTCATGTTTGACAAAGCTGTCGATAACATCTTCCTTTGGGAGAGAGGCATGAATAGCCGCCTTGATATTCAGGCGCTAGATGCTAACGGCAATGTCATTGGCAACCTTCTTAACCTGAATTCTAAAAACTGGGACTACGCTGGTTTTGATATTGACACTCAAGAAATCAGCGGCGCTCAAAAAGTAGGCTCTGTTGGTATTAGCCTGGCTGACCTTGGTTTGACCGGCAGCTACATCAGTGCGCTGCGAGTTTCCAGCAAAAGCGCATACAATGGCCCTGATTTTAAGCTGGTCGGCAGTGCCGCCGATGTGCCTGAGCCTTCCGCTCTGCTCGGTCTAGGAGCTGTAGCTGCCGGAATCTTGGCAACTCGTCGCCGTCAGCAGGATCAGTCAGCTTCAGCAGACTAAGTCCTTAGCCTTGAAAGACTCATAATCTGAGCATAAAGGGAATTTAGCCCAGCCACTGGCTGGGCTTTTTTGCGATCGCGCTACGCCACTGCTTCCATCCACTGAATGCACTGCTGCATATGGGCGCTCATGGCCCCGGCGCGATCATGAAAACGACGACCGTGACCGGGCAGCACCCATTCAAAAGCGTAGTTTTGTGTATAGTCTGCCAGTTTTTTCATCGAGTCAATTTGGCGCGACCACGAATCCCAACAGAAGTTACGAAAAGCGTGAAGCTGACCCAATCGCGCTGACCAGGCTAGGTGGTCGCCCGTAAACAAATATTTGCCTTGATAGAGCAACACAGTATGACCACGCGAATGGCCCGGCTGCGGAATAATCAATAGGTCATCGTCTAAGGCCAGTGGCTCAGCGCTCGCTGGCTGAATTTCAACTGCCTGAGTGCCTGGAGTGATGTCTTGCTGGTGCAGAATGCGATCGCAGCCAAAATGCTGATGGAATTTCTCATGATCGGCCACATCATCTCTGTGCGTAAGATACATATAGCGCACCCCGCCCATGTCTTCAAGCTGTTTGACTAAGGGCGGGGTAAACCGGGGCGAGTCGATTAGCACATTACCGCCTTCGCGGTCAGGCTGTTGAATAAAATAGCTAGCCGCGCCGTAAGACTTCTCTGAATGGTAGCCGCAGTAAAACACATTGTTGTCAATCCTTAGCGGAAAGCGCTGCTGGATCTGACGGATATCAGTAGGTTTTTCTCGCGTGCCAATTGAGGCAGTAGGGCAAGCTAGTAAAGCCTCTAGAGCAGCTACTTGTTCTGCTTCGGTGGTGGGCTGGTGATACACTGCCGACTGACTGCCTTCTCGGGTGTAGATTTGGGGAGCTATCCACCGGCAGGTATCGCAGTCGATGCAACTGCTGTCAACGTAAAAATTGCCTGGGACATTTTGAGAACGGCGGTTTTTAAGATGGGCCATAGTCTTCGATACTCGCTTTAAAAGCATCGGGCTAGTGAAAGTGTGCCTAAAAGATAGGGCTTTCTACTAGCCTAGCGTAGCTGCTCTGTAATGCGTAGTCATTATGACTTTAGGGCGACTGATCTCAGCAGACGAGCCTATGGATTCGCCGCTGAGATCACTAAAAAATTTCGGTTAGGTCTATTGTCAGTCCAGGCAACAGCGATTCACCAGACATCACAGTAGAAAATGAGACTGTTTCGACCGCTTGCCCCGCTCTGTAGATTTCGACGGTTTTTCCTTTTGGGTTGATTAACCAGCCGAGCTGTAGGCCATTGGCCATATATTCTTGCATTTTGTCTTGCAGTGTCGATAGGGTGTCGCTGGCGGATCGCAGCTCTATGGCAAAGTCCGGGCACAGCGGTAAAAATTTATTTGGATCGGGCGCAGGAGCCTCTAACCGGGTTTTTCTTACCCAGGCAACATCTGGCGAGCGAGTGGCCCCATTTGGAAGCTTAAAGCCGGTAGAGGAGTCAAACACTAATCCGGTACCGTCGGACTTGGCCCAACTAACTACATACCAATTTAGATCTGAATTGCGATGGCCTGTCTCCCATCCGGTTGGCGGCATGATGATGAGATTGCCCTCCGCAGTCAGCTCTAGTCTCAGGTCGCGGTTAGCCTGACACAGCCTGTAAAATTCTGCTTCGTCCAGGCGAAGGTCGGCTGAGCGCATGTCTAGGGTAAGAGGCATCATGACGCGCAAAAGATAACACGGGCTATCTCACACATTCTAATGGGTAGGCAGGCGTTGCACTGTGCCCTTGCAGAACCGATTAGCGATCGCCCAACCGATAGTGGAGACAATCATCGCAGGGGCCATCGGGATTGACCGCGCAGCGAACTAGCTCAGAGCGAGCATTGTAAGCGCAGGTAATATCGCCAATCACCCAGCAGCCGTTGAGCAGCGTTCTCTCGGTCGGGAGGCTGGTTTGCTTAACGTGAAGAATGGCTTTGTGCAGATGATAGCGGCCCAGCTTGAGGTGGTACTGGTGACGGCGCACAAGAATTTGATAGGTCTGACCGTCAAGTTCTAGATAAGTGCCGGGGAAAAACTCCGGTCCAACTTGGTCTGACTCAGGACGGTTTTAGAGTCGTTTAAAAGAATGTCGGTCGGTAGGGACTTAGGCTCCATAAATAAATACTAGCAATACTCAGCATTAGCGACAGTGCATTAGCGACAGTGGCAGATAGCAAAACGCACCCCTCAACGCGGTGAGGGATGCGCTGTCTTAAGCTAACAGGCAGCTTACTTCTTAGCAGCTTCCTGACGCTCTTTGGCTTCTTTAATCACTTCTTCAGCGACGTTCTTAGGACAGGGCGAGTAGCTGACCAAATTCCATTGAGAACTGGCCGCGACCAGAGGTCATCGTGCGCAGGTCGCCAATGTAGCCAAACATCTCGCTCAGGGGCACATCCGCTTTTACACGCACGCCCATTGGGTTAGACGTTTGCGACTTGATCATGCCGCGACGACGGTTGAGGTCGCCAATGACATCGCCCATGTGGTCGTCAGGGGTAAACACGTCGACGTTCATGATCGGCTCTAGAATCTGCGGGCCAGCCTTGGGGAAGGACTGACGGTAGGCAGATTTGGCTGCGATTTCGAAGGCGATCGCCGACGAATCCACCGCGTGGAAGCCACCGTCTGTGAGCGTGACCTTCACATCCACCATGGGGTAGCCAGCCAACGGCCCTTTTTCCATGCTGTTAGCAAAGCCCTTTTCCACTGCTGGCCAAAATTCACGAGGCACGTTACCGCCCGGTTACTTTTGACTCAAACTCAAAGCCCACGCCGGGTTCACCCGGCTCAATGGTGTAGTCAATCTTGGCAAACTGACCAGAACCACCCGACTGCTTCTTGTGAACGTAAGTATCTGTCAGCATCTTGGTGATAGATTCGCGGTAAGCCACCTGAGGCTTACCCACTTCTACTTCCACGCCGTGGGTACGCTTGAGAATGTCCACCTTAATATCTAGGTGAAGCTCGCCCATGCCCTTGATGATGACTTCGCCGCTTTCCTGATCGGTCTCCACATAGAAGGAGGGATCTTCTTGAACCATTTTGCTCAAGGCCATGCCCATCTTCTCAGAGCCGCCCTTTTGCTTCGGCTCAATCGCAATCGAAATCACCGGATCGGGGAAGACCATTGGTTCAAGCGTAGCCGGATTTTTCGGATCACAAAGTGTATGACCGGTCTGCACGTTTTTCATCCCGACAATCGCCACAATGTCACCCGCTTGAGCGGTGTCAATTTCCTCGCGAGAATTGGCGTGCATCTCCACTAAGCGACCAATGCGCTCGGTTTTGCCAGTGAAGGTATTGAGAACCGTGTCACCCTTGTTAAGCGTACCGGAGTAAATTCGGGTAAAGGTCAGCGCGCCGTAGCGGTCGTCCATAATTTTGAACGCTAGCGCTCGCAGTGGAGCATCGGGGTCAATTTTGGCAAATTTGCCGGTCTCGTTACCCTCCAGGTCAACCTCAGGCTGAGGCCGCACTTCAGTGGGGTTAGGCAGGTAGTCAACCACCGCATCTAGCACATTTTGCACGCCCTTGTTCTTAAACGAAGAACCGCAGAAAGTGGGGAAGAAGGCCAGGTCGCGGGTGCCTTTGCGAATGCAGCGCTTGAGCGTTTCGATGCTGGGCTCTTCGCCTTCGAGGTAGCTTTCCATCACTTCGTCATCGACTTCAATCGCCATTTCAATCAGCGCCTCGCGGTACTCAGCGACCTTGCTCTTCATGTCTTCGGGGACATCGGTGATTTCGTAGTTCATCGGATCGCCCGAGTCATCCCAAATCCAGGCTTTCTCGGTCAGCAGATCGACAACGCCGACAAAGCTTTCCTCGAATGCCGATGGGCAGCACCATCACTAGCGGCTTAGCCACTAGAATTTCTTCTACCTGCTTAACGACGCTGTAAAAGTCTGCGCCAGTGCGGTCGAGCTTGTTGACGTAAATAATGCGAGATACTTTGGAATCGTTAGCGTAGCGCCAGTTAGTTTCGGACTGAGGCTCTACGCCACCAGAGCCACAGAACACGCCAATGCCGCCATCAAGCACTTTCAGCGAGCGGTAAACTTCAATGGTGAAATCTACGTGTCCGGGGGTGTCGATGATATTGAGCTGGTGGTCTTTCCAAAAGCAGGTGGTGGCCGCAGACTGAATGGTGATGCCGCGCTCCTGCTCTTGATCCATGAAGTCTGTGGTTGCCGCACCATCGTGAACTTCACCGATTTTGTGGATTTTACCGGTGAGCTTCAAAATTCTTTCAGTGGTAGTGGTTTTGCCCGCATCTACGTGGGCAAAGATACCGATATTGCGGTAGCGGGTCAGGTCTTTCATGGTGATTCTTTATTTGAGTTCTGGAAACGGTTGGCACACCACCTACTTAGGTGGTGCTTGCAAAACAGGAAAGCATTTTCTAGCTTTTGGCATAGGGTGCCAATCTGTTAAACATTGTAAATTATTTTGCCGGGGTCGTAGCGCTGGTTTGAACGGTGCTCGGGTACGGATTATACGCCTAATGAGGCGGACTACTGCCGCTATTGATGGCGGTCTAAAAAGGATAGTGGGTCGCTCATATTTTCCGCGAAACCGAGGATATTGCGATCGCGCCACTCATACACCCGCTTCCCATCCGCCTCAAACAAAAAAGTCGCCCCGCGATAAGTCAAGTAGGTTGCATCCGGCACGTAGGTCTGCCAATTGCCCAACACTTCTGCCATATTGCGCAATCTGAGCGTCGCTAGCTCAAAAGGCCGCTGAAAGCCTTTGCCGCCTGCTGCTTTGAATGTTTCTCCCTTGAGTGCGGGGAGGGGAGCGGCTTTGACCACTTCGTCATCGGCGATGAGCTGCGGCGCGGATTTATCGCCGGTATACCCGCGTAGAACTTCCTTTAGCGTGCCGGGGCTGCCAATGCCTGCGCACATGAGCAGCAAATTGAAGTAGCCTTTTTGCCGTGAGTTGAGACCTGCAAGGTTCCAGGCCAAGCCTTTGTATAGATTGAGCTGGTTGTGTAGGGTGGCAGTGGGGTCTATGTACAGATGCTTGGGAGGAAAGCCAGTGTAGGTGCAAAATTTTTGTCCGGCGGGGCGATCGCCCATCCCTACCGCCCGTGTTTCAATACTGAGAGCGTCTAGCCTTGCGCCTTCGCGCTGTATCCACCAGGCATATTCCAGCGTGTCGAAGTCACCTAGCTGCGGCCAGATAAGCACTAATGTACGCTTTGAGGAATTGCAAGTTTCAAATAGAGAGCTTGACTGACCATCGCTGACACGCAGTAGGTGAGCCTGATTCAGAATCGAATAAGTATCCATAGCAATACACAGACGGCGTAACGCGGGTAGTCGTTGACGGGCTTTTTTAGGATTTAACCTACGCTAGCAGCTGCGCAACTAACCCTGCTGTCAATTGTCGAACGTTCTCTAATATAAGGCTAGCTCCGGCGGCTTTAAGCTTGGCGGCGTACTGAGTTTGGTAGTCTACCGCTTGCTGAGCGTGAGGCGGTAAAATTCCAACGGCTAGCCATTGTCGCTGCGGAAACTGAGCCTTAGCCGCGATGATAGTCTTCATGTCGGCAGCAGTATCACCTGCATAAATCACTGGCAGGTTTTGAGCTGTACGCTGTTGTTTTTCTATCTGTTGGACGGCCAGCATCAGACCGGTGGGGTCAGGTTTACCCGGCGCATCTTCCATTGCGATCAAAACCGGTTTGGGCAATCCAATTCTTCGCTGAAGAACAAAGTTTGCAGATCCCCGAGTTGCTCCGCTAAAAAAGGCATAGGGAACACCCGACTGAGCTAAGGTCTGTAAGTATAACTGGTCTAACAGCAGCGGCTCACTGGCAATGTAGCCTGTCCACTGATCAGGATCTTCAGTATCAGGGCCACGGTAGCGCTTTTGAAAGAAATCAACAATCTCTTCATAAGGTGTTTTGCTTTGGGTCTGTACGCTCCGAGCCGAGGTGTTGTAGTACCGGCTAATCATCTCTTCTGAGGCTTTCCAGTCGTTGTTCCAAATGCCTTCGCTTTTGAGCTGGTCAATATCTTCTACGGTAGGCCGATAGCTGCCGTTCGTATAGTGTTCTACGGTGTCGGCGATCGCCCTTCGGTAAGACCCCCCCACATCTCGCACCACCCCATCAATATCAAACACAGCTATGGCAATCGGGTTCATTCTTCTAAGATGACTAAACAACACGAGCACAAGACGGCGACCATATGACAGATCAAAACAACATTTGGCGTCAAAGCCTGCTGGCCGTGCTGACTAGCTTACTATTTGCGGGCAGCTTCGTCGCAGGGAAGTATACGACGGGTGAAATGGGGCCGCTGCTAATTACTCTGTTGCGCTATATTACCGCCGCTGCCTTTTTAGGGCTTTTGGTCTGGCAGCGGGGCGATATTGGCCTGCGTATTGGCGAGGCTTCCCGCTTGGACATAGCGTGTCTCTTTTTGCTGGGCACCTTTGGGGTCGTGGGCTATCACTTCTTTTTCTTTTCTAGCTTGCGCTATACGGCGATCGCAAATTCTGCCATTATCAATGCGTTTAATCCGGTGGTGACTGGCTTTCTGGCGGCGGTGGTGCTAAAGGAGAAGCTGGCGCTGCGGAACTATGTGGGGGGCGCGATCGCCATTCTCGGCGTCCTGGTTCTACTCACCAACGGCAACCTAGCAGCTCTATTGCAGTTTCAGTTCAATACGGGCGATCTGCTGATGCTGTGCGCGGTGCTCTGCTGGGCCTGCTATTCTATTTTGCTGCGCTATTTGGGACGGCGATATAGCGGACTGGCGATGAGCTACTACGGTGCGCTGTTTGGTGTGGCGCAGCTCTTGCTATTGGTAGGGCCTGAGCTACAGCAGACAGGATGGCCAAGCCTATCGCGGGAATCTGTTTTAGGCATCTTCTATATGGGGATTGGCGCTTCGGGGATTGGCTATCTGTTGTTTACGCTCAGCACTCAGCGGATTGGCCCGACTAAGTCTACAAGCATTGTCTACAGTGGTGTGCCGGTTTGGGTGGCACTGCTGGCCTGGTTGTTTTTCGCAGAGCCAGTAACACCCTGGATGATTGTCAGCATGGCGCTAATTTTGCTAGGTCTACGAACGGTCTTACAACCTACAAAAATCTCTTAACATGAGTAGGTGGGCACTGCCCACACGTCCATCTAACGAATGACTTGAGCACCCTAACGTAAACGCTGTTTCCTCGCATGTCCAACTACCGGCGAGCTTACAGCGGAGAAACGGCGTGGGCACTGCCCACCCTACTAATCAGTTTGCCAATCCACTAGCGAGAGTCCTGATACTCTTTCAAACTCTCGGGTGTTGTGTGTGACCAGAGTGAGATTGTTTGCTATGGCGATCGCAGCAATCTGAAAGTCATAAGCGCCGATAGGTGTCCCCTTCGACTGTAGGTCTGCTCGAATCGTGCCACATATTTTTGCCGCCTCTCCGTCGAATGGTAAGCTCACAAGCTCCGTAAACAGTATCTCTAAGTTTTCTAGATTCTCTGCTATGCGATCGCTTCTGTAGGCCCCGTAATAAAGCTCGTACTTGACCACATCGCAAACGCAGATATTTTCAGGTGACTGAGCCAGGAAATTATCATAGACGGCTTGATTACGGCGGTTGAGGTAGGCAATGCAGGTGTTGGTGTCTAAGAGGTAGAGCATTTTCTATGGCCACTTAAAGCAGCAGATTTCGCTCTGATGGGTTCTCCTGAGGTGCCCTTTCTAAAGGTTCGCCTTGCCACGCACCGAACAAGTTTAGAAACTGTTGAGACCACTGCCGCTTCTGTAATTTTTGAGCAGGTTGATAAACAATCAGGAGTTCTACCTCTTGATCACGATGCTCAGGCAGTTGAATTTGAAGCAAGCCATCTCTATCGACATGGGATCTGATATGTATCGTTTTCACAAAGTGCTCCTATGGCTCACGGACGCTATTGTCATTGTACTGCGCCAAAAGATGTAAACAGTTTCTGAAACATTCCAATGGGCATACTCGGATATTTTGGTGCTTAGACTGACGGGAAGCTTAGTAGGGTGGGCACCGCCCACACATATATCTGATGGACGACTTGGGCACCCTAGCATAAACGCTCTTTCCTCCCATGTCCAACTACCGTCGCGCTTACATTGCTGGCAGCACCGTCTTCTTGACCTGGGTCACCTACCGCCGGGCACCGCTCTTCAGCCATCCTGATACGGTTGCTCTTTTGCGTCAAGCCGTTAGGAAGGCCAAGCGTGAAGCCGACTTTCAAATTGTCGCGGCGGCAGTTCTGCCAGACCATCTGCACTTTATCTGGACGCTGCCGCCTGATGATCACAACTACTCTAAGCGAGTTGGACGGATTAAGGTTTTGTTCACTCGGGCACTGAGAGGTCACGATGCTCAACCTGAAGCGCTTTCACCTTCTCGTCGCAAGCATCGAGAGAGCGATGTGTGGCAGCGGCGGTTTTGGGAACATACTCTGCGTAGCGAAGCCGAACTGTCTCGTTATCTTGACTATGTTCATTACAACCCGGTTAAGCATGGCTTGGTCAAGTGCCCTCATCAGTGGCCGTACTCCAGCTTTCATAAGCTAGTGGGTCAGGGCGTCTATCAGCGAGATTGGGCCTGTCAGTGCAATGGTTCAAATGTTGATTTTGCGGGTCTTCTTGAGGTCGATCTACTCTCCGGAGAATAGCAAAGAAACAGCGTGGGCACTGCCCACCCTACAGGCTCCTCTCTCAGATAGCCGTTACAAGTGTGCGAGAACTAGAAGAATATCTTAACGAAGATTCAACAAATAAAACCCGTGGAATTCAATATAATTTTCTGGCGTTGTTGCACCAATGTAAAAACAGCACTGTTATTCTAGCTGACCCTCAGGTTGAGGGCCTTTCTTCAATTAGCAGAGATAGCTATCCGGCTTAGCCACTTGAATCATCCGGTTGAGTACCAGACACTGCACCGTCAACTCATTCACCTGTCTGTCCATTTTACGCGAAGAGACTTTGCCGCCAAAGGCTGTTTTGAACCGAAACATCGTGGTTTCAGCCAGCGAACGACGATGATAGCCAATCAGCCGCTTCCACTTAGCTCGACCCACCAAACGAATTTTTCTTAAGTTCTCGTCTCTCGGATGGCGAGGGGTCTTGCGATTGCCATGGAACCAAATCCTGGCATTGCGCTGCGGTGGAATCCCCGCCACCGCGCCTCTGGCCTCAATAAAGTCATAGCAATAACCGGTATCGTAAGCACCGTCGGCATCGACCTGAGAAATCGGGTCGGTAATCTCGTCCAGTAGCCTACCAAGCATTTCGCCGTCGTGACAACTATTGTCGGTGACCGCGCTGGCTAGAATTTCTCCCGTGGCCTCATCGACCGCTAGGTGTAGCTTGCGCCATGTCCGCCTTTTACTGACGCCGTGCTGCCGAGTCTGTCTTGGTGCGCGTTCCCTAGCGCCGCAAAGCGACGCGGGGTCGCACCGCTTCCACTCTCCTTCCCCATAGACCTTCACGCCGGTACTATCGACCACCACATGCCGCTTCTCACTCGTCGGCACCACTGGCAACGCCACCTTTAAGCGCTTTAGTCGTCTCGATATCGTCGTATGCTCAGGCACACTCAACTTCACTTGCATGAGTTGAAAGATAGATTCTACTAAGCTGCAAAATCACCCCCACTTCGGGCTCTTCCTCATTTTTGGTGATCCGAGGCGAGTAGCAGGAAACTATTGAAGCCATTACCTTTCGGGTACATTGCTCATGGAACTGCTTCATTGCCTGCTACCTAGCCTTCAGCTGCTTCATCTCGATAGCTACGACCTGATTCCAGGTGAGCACCACCTGACCCTCAATCTGACGTCTACCCAAACACGAGTGCTTTGCCCAATATGTGGCCAGCCGAGCCATCGGGTTCATAGCCGCTACAGCCGTACATTAGCCGATCTACCCTGTGTGTCATTTAGCCTGACGCTGATCGTTCACGTCTGTAAGTTCTTTTGCGTCAATCCAGCCTGCCCTCGCCGCATCTTCACCGAACGCTTTCCTGCCGTCGCCGCTCCTTGGGCTAGAAAAACACAGCGACTCGTCGAACACCTACAAGCGATCGCACTCGCCTCGGGTGGACAAGCGGGTGCCCGCTTATGTTTTTATCTTGGCTTGCGCTGCTGTGGCAGCACCCTGCTCAATTTGCTGAGACGTCTACCCTTACCCCAGATAAAAACTCCTAAAATACTGGGTGTGGATGACTTTGCCCTGCGCCGAGGGCAGCACTACGGCACGATCCTAGTTGACCTAGAAACCCATCAACCGATTGCTTTGCTACCAGACCGAACGGCAGAGACTCTAGAAGCCTGGCTGAAGGCCCATCCTGGCGTCGAAATCCTATCGCGCGACCGCTCCAAAGCTTACAAACGCGGTATGAGCGATGGCGCACCCGAGGCCATCCAGGTGGCAGATCGCTTTCACCTGCTGCAAAATCTGGAAGAGACCCTCGAAAAAGCCTTCCATGGCAAAGCGCAAGCGATTAAGTCGGTCGAAGCTAGCCAGCTTCAAGCCGCTGGCATCGACCTACCTGACTTGCCCAGACCCAAAAGCTCTCACGAACAGCAACGTGAGGCGAAGCGCACCCAGCGCTTAGAAAACTACCATCAAGTCTACGCCCTGAGAAAAGAAGGCCATACTATCAAAGACATCGCTCACCATCTTGGCATGGGCAAACGCACCGTTTACACTTATCTTTCTCATGAGAGCTTTCCCGAATGGCAACCCTCTAGTCGGCAGTATGGCAGTGCTCTTGACCCGTATAAACCCTACCTGATTGAGCAGTGGCAGCAGGGAAAACGCCATGCGAAACGACTGTTTGAAGAGATTTGCTCAGCAGGCTTCACCGGCAGCTACGCAATGGTTGCCCGTTATCTTCAGCCGCTGCGTCAATCAGACCCGCCGATGAGGCCAGCCCCTGAATTGCTTAATGATCTACCAGGACGTGGCCCCGCCCCTAAAGTCAAAAGCGCCAACCAAAAGCCGCTGAGTGCTCGGCGGGTAGCGTGGCTCATCTTGCAGCATCCCGAAACCTTAGAGGATGAACAAGCACAACTTCTAGAAAAGCTGGCCGCGCAGCCTGAGTTGTCAGAACCCATTTCTTTGGCTCAAGGCTTTCTGGAACTGGTGCGACAGCGACTACCTGAGCAACTTGATGATTGGCTTAAAAAGGCAATGAACGCCTCTACCAAAGCATTTCAGTCATTTGCTAAGGGGTTGATGGACGACTATGATGCCGTCAAAGCCGGGGTCACTCTGGAAGTCAGTAATGGACAAGTAGAAGGACAAAACAACCGGCTAAAGATGCTCAAGCGACAAATGTTTGGTCGAGCCGGGCTTGACCTGTTAGCCAAGCGATTCATCCTAAGCTGAAGGTTGCTCGGCCCCCTTTTCTTCGGATCACCAAAAATGAGGAAGAGCCCGAAGTCATGTGAATATGCATATGCCGACGATTTTCAGAATGCGGTGTTTGTCCGCCATGAAATGGTTGATAGCCAATGGCGGCGAGGAGACATCACCGGGGCAAGTATGCGAGGAACTTGGAGTGAGCAGCATCCATTTCGGGGGATGGCTCCGGGTACGGTAAGAGACAAGGGGTGGTTCTGGCTAGGGACGGGACGCGGCCAAATTTCGCGGGTGATGCTCACTGAGTCGCCCATAGATACGATGTCGCTAGCGATGTTGGATAAGCAGAGCCGTACTCAGAGTGGCGTCACCATCTATCTATCTGTGGATGGATCAGGTGCTTTGCCGGTGGAGGCGCTAAGGGCTGTGATGCAGCGAGGTGGGAAGGTAAACATCGCCTTTGATGCCGACAAACCAGGTGAACTGATGTCATGGCGGGTAGCTCAGCAATTGCCTGGAACAGAGCGGCTATGGCCGAGAAGGAGCAAAGACTGGAACGATCAACTAACCGGCACCCAACAGACTGTTTCCCAAAAATATGAGCATGGACTTTCTACTGTATGGAAATGGCACCAGGCAGCATTTTTAATCGAGCGTTCCGAGCCATACTTAAATCGAATTGCAGAAGTTGCAATCTCTTATGTAAAAGGTGAATCGTTATCCGATAGAGCAAGGGAGGCGATGGCGAAAGACTTCGGTCAAATAGCTGCAAAAACGCCTTGTTATGAATCCATTGGACAAGATCGATGACGATTAATCCTGGTGTATTTAGTGGACTGCGGGCAACCCGACCATCGCGATTCAGAACATGAGTATTCTAGATTGTGGTGGTTTTGACATCTTTGTGACTGAGCAGTTTTTGAATCGTGCTGACATCGCAACTGCTTTTTAGGAGATGAGTTGCGAGCCTATTGCGGAAGGTATAGCAGCCGACTCGCTTTTGAATGCTCATAGACTGAACAGCCCGATTGACCGCTTTGTTTAATCCTCTTTCATGGAGATGATGGCGGCGGCCAATACCGCTGCGAGGATCAATCGAGCAGCGAGCAGCAGGGAACACGTACTGCCAAGTCCATTCCCGCTCGGCACTTTACACTAAGATACGTAGCGAATCAAGTCACGGACTTCACCTGCGCATCAAATATTACACATCAATCTTCATAAAGAATTCTGAAATTATACGGAAATTTTCGGAGTATTACTCCTGAATGGGGATATTATACGGAAATCTTCGGGGTGACTTGCTTTAGAGGTTAGTTATACAGAAATTTTCGGGGTAATCATCTTGTACAAGGTACTTGTGCAGGAATCTTCAGTACACCAAATTTTCAGACCGCTAAACCCTGTTTAGGGTCTGGCTCTAGGATATCTACGTTTCCCGATTGAGAGAGACTTAGAGATCGGGTGTATCATGCTAAAGGAGATTGACTAGTGTAGGTGCTAGTTCTCTTCTATCGGGTTGACTGCTAGCCTAATAATCTTCACAGAAGCCCGGTTAAGGGCTAATAATATGCCAGGAGAAAAGCTGTTACAGATTGATTACTCTCAACAAGATACATCTTCCAAGTTTGTTCCGCGTTCACGTATTCATTCCAGCCAGCAAGCCGGATGGAAGAACATTCATATCGCGCATTATCAACTGCCTGCGATAGAAATTCCCGAATTGACAAGCCTTCAGCATATTATCTCCTTGCCATCCTGGAAGCAGGAAACAGAAGTGGAGATCATTGCTGATGGCAAGCGGCACCTATTTCAGCATGACCCAAATGAAGTAGGCTACGTTGAAATGGTTGCTGCTTACACTCCGCTGAGCGTAAGAGCAAACCAAGCAGCCGAAACAACTCACTGCTATCTTGATCCGGTATTTTTAGCTCAAGTTGCCTATGAGTCTGGAAATCCAGAGCAAGTTGAACTGAAGCCAGCGCTATCAACCCTCGACCCATTAGTCAGTCAAATTATTCTCGCCTTGAGAACAGTATTGGAAACCGATGCAACGAACAGTTGCTTTTATGCTGAGTCAATGGCGACGGCTCTAGCAGCTCACTTGCTGAGAAACTACTCAACGCGCAAGCATTCTTTACAAGAACATGAAGATGGCTTACCTAAGTACAAACTGAAGCAAGCCCTTGAATACATAAATTCTCATCTGAGCGAAAACGTGTCATTAGCTGCGATTTCCGAGGAATTGGGGATGAGTCAGTACTATTTCTGTCGATTATTCAAGCAGTCAACTGGAGCAACGCCTCATGCGTACTTGATCTCCCAACGAGTGGAGCGGTCAAAACAACTGCTAAAGCAGAGGGAACTGACGATTAATGTGATCGCAATCGAGTGCGGCTTTGCTAATCCCAGTCATTTTGCCAAGCATTTTAAGAAACATACAGGGCTTTCGCCGAAGCAATTTCGGATGTTGTAGCAAGAATGTGTTGCGATCGCAAGAACATGTTCGCTTGAAGCTAGCAAAGCAAGTTAACCTACGTTTTTGTGAGCCTGAAAAGCTACTAACTATTAAGTTTTATCTGGGAGAATGGGAACCATGGCAAATACTGCTGTGCTGTTCGGTGATGGAAAAGAGCTAACGCCGAGTACGGTGAGAGCTACGCTGGATGCTATTAAAGCAGGCAAGGATATTTTCAAAGAGGGAATTGGCTTAGCTAAAGACATTAGAAACGAGGTTAAAGATATTGCGCGCAATTTGGACAAGTGGATTAACGGGCATCCTCTAGACCCTAATAGCCAAGCTATCATCTATCAACATGCGCACCATACCGGTACTGCTAGAGGGTTTAGGTTGCACGAGACAGTCACTAACTACCGAGACATACACTTCTCTGGAACTTTGAGGGGTGCGGATTGGAATGATGAAGTTTCCTCTGTCAAAGTATCAGGTAGTGTTGTTTTTGTCGTTTGGGAGGCTATAAACTTCGGCGGCAACAGGCTTGTACTAATGCCGGGGACTAGCATCCCTGAACTGAGACACGTTGCAGGCGGATGGCACGATCAGATATCCAGTTCTAAAGTCATTGAACCTAAGGAACTTGGTCAGATGTTCACTTGATGTGGCAAGGCATTTGCGGTCTAACAATTCGCTTGGAGTGGACTGCCGAAGTTTTCTGGATTGAGTTCGAGGTTATTTGTAGCCGATCAAACCGAATCGTTAGCCTTTAGTCTTTGGGGTGTCTGAACTTCCGTATTTTTAGATTCGGTAGGAGAAATTAAATTCACATATAGTTAATGCGGAACGATATATGATGCGAAATCTTTTTTGGGCTTTGGTTTTGTCCTTTGCCAGTTCGAGTGTATTCGTTTCTAGTGCTTACGCAAGTGAACCTTGCAGTCGAGTCCGTAACCCTCGACCAGGTATCAGCACATGTTACCAAAGGGTGTCGGTTGAAGCTCGGCGTGTAGGCTACGGAGAGGGTATCTCTAGGGGGCGAGGGGAGTCTACTTCAATTGCAGGGTGGTTTGTTACCGGTTGGGATGTTCCAGTATCAACTAACTCATTAAACGGCTCAGCTAATCTCGAATTTATTCAGCGTGGCAGCAACTTTCAGATAGCTAGTACCTTAGATGAGCTTGATAGAGCGTTACTTAATACACGGGATCAAGTGCAGTCTTTTGCTAATTTTCCAATAGCTGGTGTGCCTGTAACGGTAGGCGGACTCACCGAAAAAATCAACGAAGCTTTACATGAAAGTCAACGGCGTAGAAATGCGTTGGCTCAAGCCCAGACTAATGTTGATCGCGTCGTCATTACAGCAGAGGCATCAGGACGCTGCACAAAGAATTTTTTGGGAACATGTGTTGATAATCAAGGAGGGTGGTATCGAGGTTATGTAGATGTGTACATGGTGTATGTTGGTACGCCAAGTGAGATTACCTCTATACAACAACGAACACTGAATGAGGTTCAGCAAGGCTTGCGGACACTTGAGCAGGCTCGGGGGAATCCTGCTCCTCCTCTTCGGCCACCTTCTATACCAACTTGTATGAATATAGATTCCAGAAGTGGATGGCAAACTATTACTGTTAATCATGCCGTTGCCTCAATAGATGTCACCGATGGGGGTTGGTCAGTAGATACTCGCTCTTATGGCCTAGTCAGAAACAATGGTCATCGAGACCTAGACGCAGAACGCCTTGCCCCATTTAATTCCCTTAAGTTTGATCAACGCTTTCCTTTCGGTGCATTACTGATGAATACTTCTGAAACTGGAGTCGTTTGGCTTGACGATGTTGCTAACGGAGTAGCTCACATACCCGGCCCTGATATTTCTGCTAATACCCGAATTCAGTTTAGAATTAATGATGCGGATAATGCGCTTGAGGATAATGGGGGCTTTTTACGAATATGCCTAAGCGAAGCCGTCGGATAATAAAAATGTGTTGCTCGATGGCAGGATAATCTTGCGATTTTTCTCAAATTTGTTTCACCAATATGCCAAAAGTTTTGTGAATCATTGGTTTAGCAGCGGGCGAATTTATTGGCAGTGTCAGTCCAGTTTCAGCTATCAATGAATCTGCCAGTTTCTCGGAGTTAGTGACACACGAGATTAGTTGATGCAGAGCAGAATACTAGATTCTTCAACATTTACTCACTACGGGGTATTATTATGTCTAGAAACATTGCGCTTATAAGTATCACTTTGTTCTCTCTTGGTAGCTTGGCATTGCCAGCTCAGGCAGGTTTTTGGGAGGACACCTTGGATTCGATTGGGAATGAGGTTGATAGCTGCTTAAGCGGTGGATGTGACCCTACTAACGAAATTGATAGTTGCTTAAGCGGTGGATGTGATCCGACAACAGCTACTCCTGAAGACATCATCCGAACCACAACTGGTGCAAGAGCTGTTGGAGCAGCCTTTAATCGGTGGTTTGGGCGACAAGTAAATATATATAGTCAGGAATATGAGGAGCTTAAGCAAAGTCTAAGGCAACATATTAATGAGAACGCTACATGTATGCAAGTTCTCCCTGAAACGGCAGGCTTGTGTGAAAACCTGAATGATTTATATGGGTTAAATATGCCTATAAGAAACTATTACTGGGCGGATTTGTTAGGCCAATATTCTGTTGAGGATGTAGAGTTTCTTCAACAGTGCGTTGCTGATTATGGACTTCCCTTTGACAGCCCTGACACTTGGGGATGTTTACCTATTGGGGAATATCTTGAGTTGAGTAATTCTTGAGATATTGTTATCAATATCTCAGATACTAATGCAGCTTGCCGGCCAATTTTTTCGCCTTTATCTTTTCAAACTCAGCATCTCGAAGATTAGCAAGGAGAACGTAAAATGAAACTACTTCCAGCAGTGATACTATCAACCACAATGGTTGTCTTAGGCAATCAGCTCGCATGGTCACAAAGCGCAACGCAAGATTTCTTTAACCCAACTCTTACAGATCGAAATGGAACAAGGCTTAATATTGCAGGCTGTGTAGGATCTGACAGATATTCAAATGTTTGCGGAGAGGATGCACGAAGAGTTGTAGCATTGGAGTTCTGTAAACTTAAGGGATACTCGACCTGGACTGAATTTCGAGTTGTTGATCTAGGGTGGGAGAATCGTAAATTTCAATGGGCTTGGCATGACCAGGATCAAGGAAATGGAAATTTTAGAGAGGATCAATCATCTTTCATGTTTGATTACATCCAGTGCTCTATGTGATTTAAGCATGGTCGTTGATCTTGCTAGATACTGTCATGTTCAAAGCCTAGATCAGATAGATGCACTTGGGGGCTTTGGCAAGGTTCAATCTCCTTAGACTCTTACTTTTAGGAGTAGATCCGGAGGGTTTTTGGGTGGATGTGGTTGGCCTAACGGTTTCTTCAGACTTTCTGGCCAACCAGAAGCCTATAGGCTTTTCGGTTCAGGTATTCCTGAATTTAATATTGGGGATAGCTCATGTCATATTGTAAATCTTGCTCAAATGAATGCTTTTGGCGGGTTTGGGAAAGTGCGAAATATAGCACCAAGTTCAGATCATAGGTAGAGGAAGAATATTATTGGCTGTTGCCCTAATCCTTAATATTTGGTGTAATCGCAGTGACCAAATGATATGCCCTGAGTTGAACTGACTAAGGCTCAAGGATTAGTTAGTTGATTCAGTTGGCAAGTCACTTAACCACAGACATTAAGGGCCGTAGATTACAATTTTGATCTCTTATTAAATCCTCGATCCTTAGCTGTTAGTTGGCTTCGATTGAGATTGAGTCTGGATTGGGACTAACGCCTAGTCTTTTATTAAGCAATTTATCTAAATCTAGAAAATTGATGAAATTAGAGGGCTAGTGTAGGAAATCATAGACAATGAAACGTTCCAGGGACGAAATATCCTTATCAAATGCCTGAAATCAATCAGATAAATCAGATTGTAAAGTGTTCGTGTTGTTTCATTCGTCATCAATTGAGTCATGCGTAGAATCATTGTTGTTTTAATCGTATTCATGTTGAGCGTGATCACATTCACTTCCGCTGCTACGGCTGCGGAAGCCCCGACCCTATCGCCCCAAGATCAGACAGCGCTGAAAGCATTAGGGATTGTGATCGCGGTTCCCACATATGTTCCGACCGGCTACGCGGTCAAAAAAGTGGAGGTTGAACCTTGCCCTGCGGGAAGCGAGCGATCACTCAAAGGAACATGTGGGTTCGGCCCTAGCTACAGCATTGCCTATCGGAATGCAGTGGCGAAGGATAGCTGTTTTTTTGCCATTGAAGCAACGGGCGGCGGTGCGGGCGGCCTCGACGGAGAATTTAGAACGCGACCAGTCTCTACTCGTTTACTTGGTGATGTTGGAGTGTTGTTTGGTGAACTAGATGGATCAGCTAAAGTACCCTCAGCGGCACAGCTTAATTCACCACAGTCAAATCTGCAAACCGACTGGAAGAGTGATGCTAGTGGAAAGTCAGATATGTTGTATCGCGTGGTCGGGCATCCTGTAAAGCCTGCGCCAGAGTGTAAGAATACGATTACTCCGAACGAAGTAATCAAAATAGTACAGTCTTTAACTTGGCTGGAGTAAGCCGATTAATAGGTTGGGTGAGACACCTTAAATGGAAGACATCACCCTAAATTCATGAAAGTAGCGATCAAGGAAAATTAACAGGTACTGTACCAGGAAAATAATATGGATAAAGATTTGGTAAATTCTCAAGTTGAATCTTCTGTAGTTCAATCTATAGAGTATGAGCTTGGAGATAAAGCTTTAGTTACAGATTAGGGCTGTTGCGATATAAGAAAAATAATGTCTGAAACCATTGCTGCGCAACGCATTCAGCGTTTTTGGCTCCAGGATGATTGAATGCATTGCCACATAAGGGTTACAGCGGTTTTTGAGCCTTATTACGCAACACGTCTATTTACTATCTCCTACTATAAACGTTCGCAAAGAACCAAGTGGAAATTCAACAATTATTGGGACTCTCGCTACAGGCACACAAGTTTTAGTGATCAAAGAGAAAGATAACTGGCTTCAAATTAACGAGACATCTGCAAATAATATAAGTGGTTGGGTATTCAAGAAGTTAATGTATTTTACGTACGCACGTAAGAAAGCAAGGATTGTGAGTTTAGTACAAAACACTACATCTATCAGATTGGCAGATATTATTGTCGGTGGAGGTAGCCACGAGTATTTATTAGATTGTCGTAGTGGGCAAACTCTGACAGTAAAAGGCTACTTAAGTATAGGTATCCCAGCAATTTACTCCCCAAGCGGAAGCTTAGTTGCGGGAGATCCATCTGATTCTGCTTCTCAAACGTGGACTGGAACCGTTCAAGAGAATGGTGAATACAAACTCACATACGATTCCAATTCCAAAGGCTATGCCTACGACTTCACTGTTTTGCTAAGTGAATGAAAACCTTTAGGATAGCTCGCTCATTCCAGATATCAGTGTGGAACTAATAAACTCAAAGATATTAAGTGAGATCGCCGTCGCTGTAGGGTACGTTCTCAAATGTAATTCTTACTACTTCATCGATAAGTTCTTGAGAACGCAACATACTGATTTTGCTGATTTTGAAAATCAGCAAGCGGAAAGCGGACGAGAAGTTGTGAGCTTATCGCGAAAGCCCAGTCTAACAACACGTTGGAGCGGACGAACGGGAGATCTTAATGAAGAGGCAAAGGATACGCCCCCCTCAACTGAGCCGTTATCCTGCTTTAAGTTGTCTGTAAGGGCACGGTGGAAAATTGTCTGTGAGTCTCCAGAATCCCAATTCTCTTAAAACACTGATAATTTTCTCAACATGAAAAGCCCAAAGTACATCCCTCGGTATAGACTATGGGTGTCCAAAAAACAGTGGTGTGTTGGAGGAAGGCGGTATTTCTAGGTTATTGGCAGGAGAGGGAATAGTAGGACGATATAGATCATCCAGTCCCAGGAGCAGGTGGTCGTCATCGGAAAACGTTTTCCTACGTGCAACCTCCAGACTTGAGCCTTTTGCCCAGGCAGGTGCTTGCTAGAGAAATTCAGGATCTGTGATCGCTCTACCAACGGGAAAAAGTCTACACAGAAACTATGAAGCAGGGTTTACGAGCAATTACCCGACTGAACCAATCGGTTTGGGCGGGTGTTTTGAGAAGGAGTGTCCGGTATGAGTCGAAATTCACTGATTGATGTGCTAGAAGCGAATCGGTTGTCGCGATCACCCGATGAAGTTGCCCGCTTTGAACGAACTCTGGAAAAACTGGCTCAAAACCTTAACCCTGCTGATCTCCCCAGCCTGCATTTGATTCTAGACGATGCCTGTAAGCAACCAGAGGTGATGTTTAGCCTGGTGCATTTTCTCAAATCATTTGATGTGCAGGAACAGGTACAAGCCTTTGTTCAAGTATTGCCTGAGTTAGTCAAACGAGCCGAAGAGTGGGCAGCAATTTTACATTCTCGGATGATGAATGATGTAATCGCAAAGGCAGAATTTGAAAAGAGGGTGCGATCAACACAATTAGACCTGCAACATTTTTGTACATCGATAATTAGGTAAGGTATTGTGTATGTTTAATCAGGATGAGTCGTTGAAGAGCAAAGAATCTTTTCGCAAGGCTTTCTTTAAAGTATCAGGATTGAACCTAACTGACGAAATGACAGAAAATTTATTGAATAGTGGAGGTGTATCTCTTGAACAACTGGGCAAACATCATACTCTCACGGAGATTGGTATCGCTTTAATAAGTCTGGACACTTATTTAAAGCCTTGTGATGGAACCTGCGATTGCATTACATTTCCTCATCCTATTGGGAAGCGCTGCTTAAAGACGCCTCAGCAGCCCCCAGATGAAGAATAAACCTATCTTGAAAAAAAATATTTGTGGAAACAATTGGGAGAAGACTGACTTATCTAAAGAAATTTTTATTGAATGCCGCGCAGGGCTACCGTTTATTCAAGTAGCAAACAAAGCGCTAATTTTATCCGCTTTGTCAGTTTTTACTGGAATTTTGGCAGCCTTGTCTGCTGTTTTTGCTACAGGTTTAATCGGTTCAAAATCTAGTTTCCATGACATTCTTCTTGGCAGCTCAATTGTCTTTCTTGCTTTTGCTGGACTTGTAATCACTTTCAACCGAGGCTTTTCGGCATTTCTAGGATTAGGTTTTATAACATTTATCGTTTCTGGAATTTTAATTTTATTTCTTCGTACTTCTTCACTCATTGACGCATTTGTCTATATTGCTGTCACGACAACTAGTGAAGTAATGGCACTTTGGTTAGGCAGCATAACCACTGCCACTAGTCGAACTTTATCTAATGCAATATTGGCTGGTGCGAGAATATTAGCCTGTTTGGGTACTGGAATCACCCTGTTACTAATTGGGCAGTTAAGCAGTACTGTAAACCCAGATTTAGCAGATGTTGCAATTGCTGTAAGCATCTTACTTTCAACTAGGTTGATAGGCTGGAATGCACTTGAATCAACTAGCAGATTTCCGGGAATTGCACGATTAGCTATCAATCTAACTGCAATTGGTGGCACTTCATTCCAACAAGCAAACCTCACTGAAGCAGACTTCTCGCAAGCAATTCTTAAGCACACAGATTTTCGAGGTGCTAATCTGACACGAACCCGCTGGTATGGTGCAAAAGGGTTGGAATTTGCTCGTCTTGGTAATACCTATTTAGCAAAGCCTAAAATTCGGCAGTTGGTTGTGATTTGTAATGGGCAAGGGCAAAACTTTGATGGGTTAGATTTAACTGGAGTCAATCTGCAAGGGGCAGAGTTGCAAGATGCCAGCTTTGTTGGCGCAAACCTGAATCAGTCCAACTTGAGAGGTGCTGATTTGTCGAGGGCGATTCTGAAGCAAACTCAATTGGATGGTGCTGATCTGACAGGCGCGATTTTGACAGGAGCTTGCATTGAAGATTGGGGAATGACCAGCACGACCAAACTGGAAAACGTGCAGTGTGATTATGTTTACATGCGGTTGCCAACACCAGAAAAGCGTAATCCTCTACGGAAACCAGACGATGAGCGAAAAAACTTTAGTGAGGGTGAATTTGCTGATTTCATCAAGCCTTACTTTGACACACTAGATTTATACCATCGTCAGGATGTTGACCCTCGCAGTATCTCGATCGCTCTCAAAAATTTGGCTGAAAGCCATCCAGATGCAGACCTACAGTTTGTGGCGATTGAATGGCGAGGCAACGGTTTGAATATCCGCTACACCGCCGCGCCAGATGCAGACAAATCCGAACTGAATCATGAGTATTTCACAAACTACGCCCGAATCAGGAAAGAGCTATTAGGATCAATTCAGCTTAGGCTAGCTGCACAAGATGCTGAAATTAACAGAATGGAAGGGGTAATCAATAAGTTTATTCAGACTGGAACTCATCAATCTACAATTCAGGCAGCAACCATTCAGATGATTCAGGGAGAATTCGCCATGACAGAAAACAGGGCTATCAATATCAACGCGGGTGACAATGCCAGTATCAGTGGGTTGAGCAGCGGAGATGGGATAGTCAATCTTGGCACCATTAGTGGCAATGTCACGAACGCCATAAATCAGCTACCCGATTCACCTGAACCTGCTCAAGCGAACCTCAAAACACTCCTGGCTCAATTGCAACAGGTGATTGAAACTGATAGTGGTTTACCTGATCCAGACAAAGCAGACCTGCTAGAGCAGGTGCAATCCCTTGCTGAGGCGAAGCAGGTCGAGGAACCTGCGAAACGCGAAGGAATTGCCCGAAAAGCGATGAAGATGTTCGATGCGACATTAAAAAGTCTGCCTGATACCGCCAAGATTGTGGATGCGTGCAGCAAACTGTTACCACTGATTCTAAAAGCCTTGGGATTCCCTGCATAACAAGCAACTGCGACGGCAGGATAACGAGTCGTTGGAGCAGCGAGTTGAGCTTTCTAGCTTTGTTTCGGTTTCATCAGGCACCGCTCAGCTCGGTCGTCAGCACCCAGAAACCCATCGCTTAGCCACCCAACTCAACTGATCGTCTCTGGACTGTCCTAGCGTCTGTTTTTTGATCCTTTCGTGCCAGACAAATCGCAGCAACGGTCTTGTTCACATAGTCTATTGCCGATTTTGCTCCTTTATGCTCTCTTATTCGCCTAACCGTTCCGCTCCCGGCAGCTAACATCAGAGCAATCTCCTTCCGGCTACACCCACCCATAAACGCTGCCCTTCCTACCAAGCAGTCTAGCTTGACCGGATTATCAGCCTGAATCTCCGCACTGTAATGCTTCCACAGCATCAGGAAATGCTCACGCCCAGTTACCTTCAACGGCTCAACCTGGTCAATCGCTCCACGCTCGTTCATGCGCAGGGCAGAACTCAACTGTGGATCTCTGGTGCCCTGCCTATCTCTATGCTCCTGAGCTTGCCCTCTAACCGCCCTATCGAGTCGATCAATTGCTGTTGCGAGCTGATTTCTGTTTTTAGCTGCACATTCCAACTGCTCAAAGCCGCTATCAACAGCTTCAATTGCTCCCGCAAAGAGTCCTGCGCAGTCGATGAATTCTGACTGCTCAATATGCCCTGCAATTGCAACAGAAAGTGACTCAACGTGCCTCTCAAAGACAGCGGCAACTGATTCAAGCTCTCGGTCAAACCCTGCACCGCCTGTTCCATCAGCCCCATGCGCCTTCTGAGTTTGTCGATATCCGAGCGTATCGGCTGAAAGCTCCTGACCAGCGCTTTCTCCAACGCCTCCTCCAACTGACTGCTCGATATTTCTACCCTCATCACTTGAGCTTCGTTCCCCTGTGGCGTCATTCTCTTCTTCGGTCTTGGCATCGTTCTCTCCTACTTGAATAAACAACGGAATATAATCACTCGCATTCTCCTTCGCCCTAGAAACTTGAGCCTTCCGAAGCAGCTCGTCCTTATCAGCGGCATACAGTTTCAGCCCATGCTTCGCCCTTGATACCGCCACATAAAACGACTCTCGATTCGTCGTTTTCTCACTCATCAGCGCCAGCACCCGGTCAGCCGTTTTCCCCTGAGCGCCATACGTCGTAATCACCCACGCATAGTCCACATGCTGATGGCCCAGTAGCGAAAACCAGCGGGACTGCCCAGCCTTATCAACCGTCCGCACAATCCCACCGTCCAAAACGTCAGCTACCGTGAACTGCTGGCCGTTGCGAGTTTTAGTCTTTCGGTTATTCTTTGTCCAGCGCAGGCGATCGCCCACTGCCACATCTATCGACTGCGCCGCATACACAGCCTTTTGCTTGCACTGCGCTGGATCAATACTGAGCAGTTGACCATTTGCCGTTTCCACCACTAACCGGTGAACTGCTAAGTCAATGCTTCTCACCGTGTAGTGCTGATACTTCGCCAACCCCTGCTTCTTATAATCCTGAGTCGGCATCAACACATCTCCCGGTTCGTAGGCAACAAGATACTGAGCCTGCATTTGGGTCAAGTCCTTTCGCCGCAAGCTAGAAACCGCCAAAGCATCTTGACCGAGCGTTCCTTCTGCCTGGAGCGATCGCCGCAATTGCCCAACCAGCGCCAACCGTTCCTGATTCGTCCCAGCTAAGAGTAAAGTCTCAGATCGCTCCACCGCTGACAGCGCTAGATAATCACTAACCATCTGGTTAATTTGACTGCCTGTATCCGCCTCAATCTGCAAGCATCCGGCTTGCTCAAGCACATTGATACCGCGAGTAACATGACCTTCAGAAATTAGCCTTACCGCGACCCGTAATTCTTCCGTCTTTTGCCGCAAGCTGTTGTCCAATCTAGCGAGCGTAATCCCGCCTGCCTGCAAGCTCTTGAACGGATTGCCTGCCTCTACCGCTGATAGCTGCTTGGTGTCGCCGACCAGCAGCACCCTGGCATTTTCTTTTCGGGCTCGCTGAAGCAGCGCGTGAGCATCCTTCATGCTCAACAGTCCCGCCTCGTCAATAATCCAAAGCGACGCCTCAGGTTCCTGCGGCGGGGAAACCAACAGCCCTGCAACGGTACTTGTATTGATTTTCAGCGCTTCGCCTAACGTATGAGCGGCTTCTGCGCTGGGTGCAAAACCTCTGACCCGGAAACCTTGAGCCTGAGCGACTGCCCTTACCTCATTCAGCGCATACGTCTTCCCCACACCCGCCGACCCTTGCCAAGCCATCACGGAATCCGGCGCTGTCATCACCTGCTCAATTGCCTGTCGCTGCTCTATCGTCAGCGAATCCGAAAGCTGCTGCTCGATTTGGGAGAGAGATGCAATAGGCTCTACTTTTCCCTGCCCTGCTCGCATCAGCCGAATCGTCTCTAGCTCCAGCCGGATCGCCGCCTGTGTCGTCACCCGACTCTCATCGATCCGAACCAGTTCGTCGCTGCCATCAATAACTTGCTGCAACTGATCAAAGCTGGTCTGTCCCAACTGATGCTCAAACACGAACCGTTCCAGGGCCGTTCGCCTAAACACCGACTCCCGCTCGCTGCAATGCTGGATAGCAAGCCTAAGTTCAGAATTGGCGATCGCATCTGGTCTAACCGCCTCAACACTCACTGCCGCCTGCGACTCAATTAATTGCTCATCACCTTCCCTTAATCTGGAATCTGGCAGCGCTGGCAACGCCAAGTTTTCCAACTGAAGCAACCCATTCCATCCCCGCACCAATTGCTCTGGCTGCATCGGTGTGGGCTTGCGCTTGCGAGACTTCAACGCTGCTGCCTCGTAGATTGCTAAGCGCGATCGCAATACCCTTCCATCCGCACTGAAAAGCGTTTTACCCTCCGCTTCCCATAGCGCTACCAACGACTCAATCTGCTGTCTGCGCGTTGAGAACAGCTTCAGCAGTTCTGGTGAGTAGCCGACTAGCTCGAACTGGCCGTGTGCTTTTGGTTCGATGAGATAGCCGTAGTTTTGGAGGGCGATCGCCAACTCGTTCTGATAGATCTGACCCAGGAGTTTCTTGTTAGCGATCGCTCCCTCATTGGCGAAGCTGAACCACCGACCATTCGGCAACTGTGTCGCATTCATCACCACACAGTGACTGTGCAACTGCGGCTCCGCCTCCCGGTTCGTCGCATGGGGAAACACAGCCGCAATCGCATTTCCCGTCGTCAGTCTTTGCCGACCCATCTCAGTTGAAATCCTTGTTTGCGCATACCGCTCCTCCAACACAGATAGCGCCTTTGCCACTGCCTGATGATGCGCCGCCAGCACCCGCTCATCCTGCTGCACCAAGGCGGCAATACTCACACTCTTCGGCGCACTGAACGTAAAATCCGTCGCCGCCCGCCGCTTCTTCGGGTCAATATCCTTCCCTGCCAACACCTCACCATCTGGCCCAACCCCGCCCAGCAGCTCACCAAACACAGCCTTTTCCACTGTGCCAGTTAGCTCTAAATTCTCCGCACCCTTCCCTAACCAAAACGAAGCCTCGTGCTGCTCCTCCTCGGTATAGTAGTCATCTTTGACGAAATAGTTCTCAGCTTGCGCAGCCGAAAGGTTGCTCGTAGACAGCATGACAATTCGCGTCTGAAACGGGGCGAACATATGGTTAGAACACAGAAAAATCCTTAAACCGATTACGCTGTGGGGTTTACGAGATTTTTTGCCAGAAACCTGGCGTCCTGTGTGGCATTTCCGGCGGAGCCCCCGAAAGGGCGTAGCTTCGTGGCCGGGATTTACCGCTCATTCCAATAATAAACCAGTATTTTCCATTCATCACCCTATTGGTTATTTGTATATTTTGATTAACCATGTAGAACCAAAGAAGCAGTTTCGTTATTACTATGACGATGTAGCGTTTTTAATACTCGCCATGACCCAAACCACTGTGGCTTCGCCCACAATCCATATCGCAGGAGACATTGGCGCATCCGCCTCTAAGTTCTTCTATCGCACCCGACCCGGACAGGCTGTGCCAGTTTGGATGGACTCAGCCGTTGCCAACGGTCTGAACGAATCGGCTCTGCCTAGCCTTAATGCAGGCGGTCGCCCTCAAGACAGCACCTGGCTGAAGATCGATTCCGAAGTCGTCCTCGTCGGAGAATCTGCCAAAGCCTTTCTTGACAGCACCAGCCTGACTGCGAACAAAGCCGAGAAAGCGGCCTACAAAATTGCAGCCGCGCTCGGTATCGCCGCAGAGCGAGAACACCTGCCCAGTCAATACAAGGCTTTCGTCTGGCTCCCCCTGCCGCTTACTGAAATCAGAACTCGCGAACAGATCGCCCATAAGCTCAACGACATCTGCGAGCAAGGCTTCATCTGTCGGGGAAGGCCGCAGCAGGTACAGCCTATTCTCAAGTTCTTCCCCGAAGGCTTTGGCCTCTACCTCAATCGCAAAAAGCAGCTCGACGGCACAAACCATGCCATCACTCAGCGCCGCACCCTCATTCTGATGATGGGTCACCGCAATCTATCGATTCTCTGTTTTGAAGGTGGCTCCCTCCGCGCCGGTCGATCCAACTCCGATGGCCCCGGCTTCTGGCCTGCCTTTGAGAAGGCGACCCGCTCGGCAGGCGTTCCGCCAACGGACTACTCGCCGCTCATGCTGGCGCTCACCACTGGTAAACCAAAGCAAATCTCCCAAGCGCAGGCCGGACTTTCTGACTTTGGCCCCTACGCCAACTTCGTTCGCCAAACCTACTGGCAGGCCGTCAGCATCTACCTGCAAGACAATCTGCTCAGCCAACTGACCGATAGTTCAGTCGATATCATTCTCAGCGGGGGCGGCTCTGGCGTCATTAGCTCGCAGTTGAACGACTACTTCAGTTCTTTGGGGTTGAGCGATCGCCTCATATTCGCCGACACAATGCAGCCCCAGCTAACCGACCTGGTTGGCCAGCTCCCCGAAGCAGCCCACAACCCGTCAATTCCATTACGAATGTCTGACTGCTATGGCCTATTCCAGGGGCTTATCGGTAAACTAACCAAAGTAGCTGCCTAGTAAACCAACACTCTGACCATGCCTCGCAAACGTTCCCCCGCCAGCACCAGTGATCGCCAGCGCATTCAGTTCGCCTACAACGCCGACTGCGATACCCGTATCGGTGAAGTCTTTCAGTACTTGCTGAAGAGCGATAAGCTGCCGAGTCGGAAGGGCAAGCATAAGGGATTGGATGCCATGACCGCCTATTGGCAGGCGTTTGCTTGTCAGGAGAATGAGGCGCTGAGTGAGGAGGAGAAAAAGGCGATCGCCCTCGAATCCATCGAAGCCCTCTCTCAGCAGATTGACCTCATTCGCCAAACCTATGGCATCGAACCACCCGCAGCAGCCAACGCCACAATTGACCCGACTCAGCTCAAACAAGAGATGAGACAGGTCGCGGCTGAAGTGGTTCAGGAGCTAGTGACCGGCGGCGCGATCGCAGTCTCAGCCGCTCAAAGCGCAACGAGTCAGGCAGTTCAAGCTATTGATGCCGCTGTTACAGAGCGATCGCCCAACCAAACCGAAGGCGTTGACTTCGATGAGGATGCCTTACTCGGCGGACTCTTCGAGGGCGCTGAGATAGCGGCGTAGCAGGTAAAGCAAGATGGCACTCAAACCCAAACAACCGAGCAACGAAGCAGGTAAGGCAGCTCGCCAGCAGTATCTAGAGCTTGCCAAGCGGGTGACGGGTGAGCCGAACCTGGACTACGCCACGCTCTACCAGCGCTTTGCAGAAAACGACTGGGCCGCAGTCAAGCTCGACGATGCTGTGGCGGTACGGTCTCTCAAAGCGGGTAACTCCCCAAAGCAAACGGTCGGCATTCTCCACCAAAGCCCTTACCTCCAACACCAGGTGCATCACCGCAACGTCCCTTTAGCACCCATGAGCCAGTACGTGCGCTCGACGGTGCTAAAGAGCGTTCAGCAACTCAAGCAAGCGCAGCCTCAGCAGCGGAGTACGTCACGAAGCTCCGAAATCGAGAACGACTAGCCTCGCGGCTGCGCTTGCAAACTAACCAAATTATTCAAGCGTTAACATCATGCTTCTCTTCGTCAGCAAAAGGCAGGCATCCGAGTGCCTAAATCTCAGCAGTTCTACGCTCAAAAAGTACAGACTCAACGGTGAATGGATCGAAGGTCTTCACTGGGTGCGAATCAATAGCCGGTGCGTGCGATACAACCTCGAACTTATTCAGGACTGGCTTCATAATCGTACTGACCCTACAGCTCATCTAAGAGCAATTGAGGTATATCAGCAAAGGCTACTCAGCAACCAAAAAAGTTCAGGGAAATCAAGTAGAATTTAAGCCTCAGCAATTTCTTCTAAGAAATCTGACACCCAAAATAGGTACGCTTCAAAAGCCGATTGTTGAGCTAAGTTTAGCTGATCCACCCACTCGCATAGTTCTTCTAAATTCATCGATACTTCTAACTGTTCATCTGCATTTTGGCTTTCTCCTGGAAGCACTTGTCGATGCATTCTGACTAACGCCTGTATGGATAGCTCTAAGTATGGCCGAGTGCTTACTTGTTCAGGCGGCAGTCCTGTAAAATAGGCCAAAGCTTCGGTGGTTTTGTCTAAGACCTTTTGCAAACTTTTGCTAAGAGTCAACACAAATTCGCTGGTATAAGATTGAAGCAACTCATATCCTTGTGTATCTAAATCTGGCAATCTCTCAAAATCTTTAATGTGCGAGGATAAAAGATATAGCTCAGATATAGCTGCTCTCAGCTCTTTTATCGTGCTAAGACGCGGATGATTCCAGGGCGATAGTGACAGATAAGAAAAAGCATCCTGCGGAATCTCAACTGGAACAAAGTTCCACCACTTCATCTGAAAATTGGGGTCTACAGACAATAAATCAGACGGAAATTTCCAAGCATTTTTATCTAAAGGACTACTCTTGACCAAAGGTACGATGACAATATCTGGCCATGTACACTTAGTGGCGTAGCGCCGTAGAAGGTTGTCGTGAACTGAGTGAATTGCCTTTTTAACCGATTCTACCGTGACTTCAATAGCCTGGTACACATCGACGGCTTGTCCTCCGTCAACTTTTATCCACAATGCAGCTTCTTTCTCCCACTGCACTTCCTCAGAAAATATCTCAACTTTTACCGCATCGGAAGAAATAGTCTGAAGTTCCGTTTTGATTTTTCCCCTGACTTCTTTAACTTTGTTTTTGAACAAGCTCGTACACTCCTTACTGGCTTGTGCAAGGGGTTTCGTTGGATTGAAAGCGAAAAAGTACCACATTTTCCAAAAAGAGGAGAACATCTCAGATTCTGTCCGCTCCATCTCACTTAGCTCTCGTTTTTCAAAAAACTGAGCTAGAGTTTGTCCAAACTCATCTTGAAAATCTGATAGGGCTTTCCATGCATCTCCCAAATTTACAGTAGAAAGATAAGCCTGACTGTTCAAATCTACGTTAGAGTCTCTAGCTATTTCCTCAATCCTTTCTGCATTCTCCCCTTTGAGCTCTGGATTTAAGACTAAAACCCATTCAGCCTGCTTGAAGAAGTTTGAACAGGTACGAATATATTCATTGAAAGCTTTTACATAAAAGCGATACTTCTCAAAAGCTAAACTTTGATTGGGGTTAGATATATTCTGATCTGACTCGTTTCTTCTATCATGACTTTCGCTTACAAATCCCCATTCGTCAAATGCACAATACGGCAACATAGGAGAAGTTTCAAGCATTAGACGTGTCTGCTTCCACTCATCGGAACGAACATATTCGTTCAATGCCCTACTTACCTTTGTTTTCCTGAAATACACGTTCATCTTTTGACTCAGATGTTGCATCGCCTTCAAGACCTGTTTGCGTATCTGCATAACGCTTTGAGCGTATACTTCCCATGTCTTAGGTCTTGAAGGCTGCTCTCCTAAAGCTCGAAAGATAGAATTTACTCTCACCAGCGGCTGAAGCGGAAAATTATGCGCAGGAATGTCCTTTTTAGTATCATCGTTCAAGTCAGCGTTGATCGAGATTAGATGCCCATAGCCTCGGCTACCATAGCATTCATAACCTGGGAAAAATCCTCTAAGAAGACGCAATCTTGTCATTGAAGCATTGAGAAATTTTCGCTCGGCTGTAATCTGCTCAGATTTAGCTCCTTGTAAAGATTCACCGGGTTGAAAGAGCTTAATAAAAAAGTGAGTGCGGAGATTTTTGCCATCGTCTTCACATAGAACCGAATGCTTTTCCTTATGAAACCGCTCAAGGATCAATTCGCGATTCCTACTCATCCATAATTGATAATCCTCTGAGCTGCAATAAAATAAGCCCAAAGATAACTCTGATAAAACCTCTAAAGGTAAAGTTTCTACTACGGCATCTAATGCATCTAGATTTAGGGACACGCAAACAAATAAGTTACCGTTTATGTCGGAACAATCGTCACATCCCACTTAGGTAACGTCTCAGAGCGCTGCCACTGTTGCTCGAACGGCGCTAACTCGTCTTTGGCCACCTTGATGCCCTTTCTATAAGTCGCATCGACCAGCTCAACAATTGGCTCAAAGCCATTCCAAGTCATGTTCGCCGCCCATCGTAGGGCAGCTTCAACAGTGTCAAGAATAGCGCCATTCCAGTAGTTTTCTAACGCCGCCCAGCAGCGCTCAATTGGATTGTACTTGCTGTGATAAGGCGGATAGTAAACCAGGCGTATCTTCATCTGCACACGCTGCGCAAACTGCGCCATCCGCTTGATGAACTGGGTACGTTGGCTTTTGACGGCAGGCCCGTTGTCTAAGTCAATCACCCATTCTTCTATCTCTGAATACGCGGCCCGATGGGTGTGCCACCAGTTTTCCAAGCAATCGACAATGAAGTCGCTGGTTTCGGCTGACTGCCCGAAGTAGATCGAAAGTTGCTCGCCCTTCACGTCCAGGATGCCAAAGGGCACTAGCGTAGCTTCGCGGTAGTGGTCATGGTCATCCGCCTGGCGTGGTTCCAGGATGCGCGCCCCGCCGCCCCTTGATAGATTCCCAATGGCGACTTTTGCCTTGCTATCAATAGAGAGTCTCAACACTTTTGGGTCGGCATCGGCTGCTGCATTTGCTGCGGCTACATTCTCAAAGATGGCTTCAGTCTCAGGCACTTTCTTGTGCGGCTTCACTTTTTGAGTTTTTTAACCGATAGCCCATCCGGTTCAGCATCGCCCCGATGGTTTGGCGCGTCGGCAAGTCCTCATCCTGGTAGCCTTTCTCTTCTATCAGTGCGTCCCGCACCGACTGAGCGCTCACTCTGGCGTAGTAGAACGTTGTCCGAAACCTCGGGTCGGCTTGAGCTTGGCCATCGACCAGCGCTCGAATCGCCTGCTCCAACTCAGGTCGCTTCGCTTCGCTCCGGTGATTCCCTCGGCCTTGATAGTAATCCAGGCAGACTACGCCGCTTTCGCGCTCATGCAGCCCAAGCTGCACCGTCTGTCGGCCCCAGCCGAGATACGTTTCTGCTTTCCGTGCTGAAGCGTCGAAGTAGTCTTCGGCCACCTTTGCCATGAACGCTCGTTTCTTCGGGCCGCTCAACTTGCGGGCAGCATCTCTCAAGGTTTCCTTTACCTGCTCATCCAGCATTCCTCAGCCTCGTTCTTCTCGTTCAATTCCTCCTATAATGACTGGTAATGTATTTATTTGCCAGTCCCTTATCCACTCAGAAACAGGTAAAGCAACTTCTAATCTACCGATCCAGAATAGAGACTCTGCCATCTTTGACCAGTCTGATTCAGTTTTTGGTTCTTCAGGTATGCAAGATAGATGTGTAAGCCATTGACTAATCTGTCTGAAGATTTCTGACTTATCTGTTTGTTGATTTTTAAGATTAATTGCCCATTCTTTTCTCTCATCTGAAATCAGAGGCGTCAGTGTTGAAAGTGCCTGGTCACTCACACCCGGCATTGCATCAGCCACATCGACATCTAAAAAAACTGTCCAAACCTGGCTAGCCTTTTCATCAAATTGCCGGATCAAATCTAGATTTTCTTCTACATACTCTTTTATCCCCAGCCAAATAAAGGCTTTTATGACCCCGCTAATCGCAGACCACTGTGTAGGCTGATAGCGATCAAGTTCTGGCAGAAATAGTTCTAGGTCACTGCGGTGACGCGAAAAGGCATAGAGTAAAAAACTTTCCACATCGTGGTCAAACAGCAAAGGCAAGCAAGTGGATGCACTTTCGACCCATGGATAAAGTACCGGATCAGTTAAGATTTCGACCAAGATAGTGGAACGTAGAGGATGTAATCCCCCGACGAGAGTTCCGTCTTTAGTTCTCCTGAGTAAGTATTCCTTTTCCAACAGCTCTAACGTTCGCTGAGGTGAGGGTAGATGAAGATATCTGACTAATTCCCTGAGTTTCAGCCGAGCTTCGAATGCAGAAGCAACTGCCACAAGGCGAAGCATCTCAAGTTCCTCTTTGGAAGAGATACTAGCCCTCACTTCATCATGAATTCTTCTGACTTGCTGCTGCAACCGTTCTCTCAAAGAAGTACCCTGCGTAATCAGGTGCACAAATTCCATTAACGGGCCGCTGTTTCCAAACTTATTCCAAGCATCTTCAAAATCAAGAAATTTATCAGGAATTTCTGTAGCTACTAGAAACTTATAGATATCTTCTGCTTCTGACCTCTCGAAGAGTAGCTCCATCTCTGCAAACTGTATCTCTGCACCTGAAATACTAGCTCTGCGGAAGTCTTCCTCTCGAACTGTGACTAATACCTGAATGTTTTTATGCGAGGAAAGCTGCTTGATGAGTTCGTCCCAACCCGCATCATTAGGAGAAACATCTATATAAATAGCAATAGGAATACCAATGACTCCTGCCTGTCCTGAAAGTGCAGAAGCTATGTTGAGAGCCTGCTGCCTATTCTCAATCAACCGTATCTGAAAACACCATTGCTCTGAAAAATGCTCCCGGAGGTAACGATAAGCAAGAGTTGTTTTCCCTTGTCCAGAAGCACCATGGACTATTACAATCTGGTTCTCCTTAAATCCCCGATGAATTTCAGAAAGTTTTTCTTGCCGAGGTTTATCGACCTCAGCAAGAATATGTTCATATCTTGCTGATATTCCACGATAGAACTCATCTAAGAGTCTTTCTCTCGACTGAACTTCTATTGCGCTATTTTCGATGGGGACGATAGATCTGAACCATTCACTGTGGTATGCATCTCGCTCTGCAATGAACCGGCCAACATCATTAAGCCGCTGAATTAGGTCATTTCTTGTAATCTTCTGTCTTTTTTCTGCACAGATGTAAAGCCAAAAGCTCAGCATCTCAAACGCAGGCTGAGGATCGATCCCAGTAGCCAACCCTCTGAGCGTAGTAAAAACGTTTTCCTTGATTTCAGCCTCTGAAATAGGGACAAGTTGTAAGTGATGGAGTAGTTCTCTGGATTCCTGAATAGATAGAAAACCGTAACTAGATAGTTTCTCTGCAACCGCTTGTCTGTCTTTACCGTTCTCACCTATAGCCTTTTCTAATTCAGGCCCTACACTTCCGAAGCTTGCTAATTTGACTTGTACCGATTTATCGGTAGACAGTAGTTTGCTAACTCTGTCAAGGAAAGAACTCTCTTTGTTTGGAGAGAGTGACGATAAGGTCAAATTAGCGCTGTATGCTTTTACCTGAACAGCTTCTATCAAGCGTACACCGCGCTCCCAGATAGAGAAATCTTCTGCACCTTCAGGGTGAAAAACTAAATCACTTCTATCATCTGATTCAAGGATGCGGCCAAGAATGTACAACGTTTGAAGCCGGTAGCCACGATAAGCGGGCGTTGCATCAGACATTCATCAATAGCCTCAAAGATAGGTTATGCAGCCACACAGTGTTCAGCACATCTTAATAGTACACACGTATTGCTGAAGGGTCTATACAGCACCTCATCAAATATCAAAGTTAAAACCCAATCATCACTGCCGACTGTTCAATCACAGAGGCGTAATGCTTAAATAGAATCTGTGGGTCGTGTCCTGTTTGCTCTGCTACGGCTAAGGGATTTGCGCCCTTTGCTAACGCATGGCTGATTGCAGTATGCCTGGTCGCATAGGGCTTCCGGTACTCAATTTCCAATTTTTCTAAGACCTTCCGCCAAGCTCGTCGCCGAAAGCCTCGATCATTAATTTCCTCTCCTTTGGGAGCCGGAAATACCAAATCATCAGGTCTGTAAGCATTATTTTTTCGAGCGACCAGCATCTCGACTACTTTTTCAGGTAGCATCACTGTCCGATCTTTTCCAGTCTTTGTGGTTTTTCGTATCCCTCTCGATACCGATTCCCCAATCCAAACCGTAGAAAAATCACTGGCCAGATGCTTCCATTTCAGAGCAGCGGCTTCTCCAAACCGACATCCTGTTCCAAAAAGGAAAGTCACAAAATCGGTATAGTGCTGATAGTGGCGATCGCACGCAAACCCCTCCAATATCCGCTGCACCTCCTCAGCAGTAAACGGCTTCACCTTCTGCTTAGGCGCAGGCTTCACTTGCTTTAGTACTGAGTGCCAAGGATTATCCGGCAACGTCTTCTCTGCCCAAATCCAGCAAGACTGCACCAGAATCATATAGTCCTTAACCGACCGCTCAGATACTTTTGACCGCAGATACTCTACAAAAGCTTGAGCGTCCAACTCATTTATTGCTTCGGCATCCTTGTGCTTAAAGAATTTTTCCAAATGCTTCAGTACTGCGTCGTAGCGACACAAGCTACCTTTTTCTAGACCTTTTGCCTTAACCTGAGCAGCCATAAACTTCCGAAATAGCCCAGCTACCTGGGCGTCGGACGACTTCTTGCTACCCCTGGGCGGCTTGTATTTCTTTAGAGTCGGGTCAAAGTTGCCAGAGGCAATATCCAGCTCAATTTGGGATGCTTTTTGCTGAGCCACCATTCGATTGAGCGAGGAGTTCGGCAAGCCAATCGCCATTGCATAGCGTTTGCCCCCATAGCTGAAGCGAAGCCTTAATCTACCTTCATCATTCTCGACCTTGACGAGGCTACTGGCTGATTCCTGATTAATAGCAGAAACGCGCCTGGAAGTGGTTGCGGTGGTCGGGAGCTGATTCATCGTCCTACCAGTTTTCCTACCAATTTCCTACCAATATTAGCGCTAAAAACATCTAAAAGCACCCAACCTCGTTAGCCCCTATCTGCATCGGATAGGGGCTTGAAAGCGTTTGCACAAAAGGCAAAAAGCCTTCGTCTATTGGGTTTCAGCTAAATCGGGATGGCGGGATTCGAACCCACGGCCCCTTCGTCCCGAACGAAGTGCGCTACCAAACTGCGCCACATCCCGCTGTGCTGCTCTACTGTGAACGACTGCTTATTAAGGTTATCACAGGCCCTAAAATTTAAACAGCAAAAACTTAAGCAACCGCTTCATAGCGTCCTTATCCCGATTTGCCAACGGTTGCGATGAAGACTTGAGCGTATCAAATTTGGTTATTGGGAACGTTAAAATAAACGCTTGCTCGACTGCTCAAAGCTCAGCGCGGCACTGCTAGGATTTTGACGGATTCTATCGATACGCTGCTTTTGTATCGATAGGTGCGATGCTTCAGGCTTGGGTCGAGCTGAGTCCCCCATAGACATTACTTTTATACCTATACTGCGACTTGATTATGGCTTCAGTTTCTCCCTCTACATTTGTTGGCAAAGAAATTAAGTTTGGTACGGACGGTTGGCGAGGCATTATTGCGGCTGACTTTACGTTTGAGCGGGTTGGTAAGGTAGCGGTGTTAGCGGCTCAGGTGTTGGAGGCTACCTACGGCGAAAACGGTAGCAAAACGGTGATCGTCGGCTATGATCGCCGGTTTTTATCTCCTGATTTTGCTCGCTACGCTGCTGAGCGGATCGCTGCTGTTGGCTACGATGTCAGGCTGTCTGAGTGCTTTGCGCCAACGCCTGCTTTTAGCTGGGCTGCTTTTGAGCAAAAGGCATTAGGGGCCGTTGTGATCACAGCGAGTCACAATCCGGCAGCTTATTCGGGGCTGAAGGTAAAAAGCGCTTTTGGTGGATCGGTGCCGCCTGAAGTGACCCAAAAGATAGAGGCTTTGCTAGACCAGGCGGCACCTGAGGCATCTGCCAAGGGCTGCATTATCAATTTTGATCCTTGGCCTAGCTATTGCAGCGCCCTACGGTCGATGGTAGATATTGAGGCGATTCGGCAGGCGGTGAGTGACGGGAAGCTCTCTATTTTTGCTGAGGTAATGCACGGGGCAGCAGCAACGGGTTTGCAACGGTTGCTAGAGCGGGAGATCAATGAGATTAATGGGGAGGCTGATCCGCTGTTCGCAGGGGGCGCGCCTGAGCCGTTGCCGAAGTACATCCCTAAGCTGTTTGAGGCGATTAAGCATAAGACGAATGATGGGCTGACGGTGGGGCTGATTTTTGATGGGGATTGCGATCGCATCGCCGGAATGGACGGCAACGCCAATTTCCTCAGCTCCCAGGTGCTGATCCCGATTCTGATGGAGCACCTGACCAAGCGCCGGGGAATGAAGGGCGAAGTAGTCAAAACGATTAGCGGCTCTAACCTCTTTCCGGCGCTGGCGAAGCTGTATGGTCTGCCGATTCACGAAACGCCCATTGGCTACAAATATATTGCTGATCGCATGTTAGAAGCCGACGTGCTGATTGGCGGTGAGGAGTCGGGTGGCATTGGTTATGGCCACCATATTCCCGAGCGGGATGCGCTACTGTCAGCGCTGTATCTGCTAGAAGCGGTAGTGCAGAGCGGTAAGGACTTTGGCGAGCTAAATGATTCCCTGCGCGAGCTGACTAACTTTAGCTCAGCTTATGACCGGATTGACTTGCCGCTGGCCAATATGGAAGTGCGTGCCAAGCTGCTGGAGGCTTTGCAGTCGAGTACGCCGCAGGAAGTGGCGGGCCGTAAAGTAGAAAGCTGTCTCACCATTGACGGCTATAAGTTCAACCTTGATGACGATAGCTGGCTGCTAATTCGCTTCAGCGGAACGGAACCTGTGCTACGGCTGTATTCTGAAGCAGCGACGATTGAAAGAGTTCACGAGATTTTGACTTGGGCCAAAATCTGGGCGAATTCTATTGGTTAGATGGCACGGCCATCAGGAGCGAAGAAATACGTTCGTGATGGCTCAGTGTACTGGGGCGATCGCACTCTGATGGCGATCGCTTAAACTGCTCTGACTACTTTGGCCTGAGCAATCGAAGGTGCGCACTTGCTGGAGACGCAGAAAAACCTGGAGACGCAGAAAAACAGTTTGCTGATGCCGCAGCTGATCTGAATATTTGCGGACTACGTGCGCTGTCCCCACGTGCGCTGTCGCTGTCACTGTTTAGCCGCTGTTGAGCAGCAGCGCTACTCGACAAATCCAGCCGAGGTGAATAATTGGTAGCATTTCGGCAGGCAGGCTGTCGTTTACAGGCACCGTCAAAACCTCGATGTTATGCAGACGCAAGCATAGTTTTTCTGGTATCTGCAAGTGATGTGAGCACTCAGTATCACTGATCGCATGTTCAATACAATACGTTTAATACAATACTCAGCCTGCCTATGCTGCGTCTGTCTTGCTCGCGGATCTGGCAATTGTCACTTTGGTCTAAAGCACCCGCTAGAGCGCACTGCTGAGGCTCGCCACAGCGGGCACTAGGGCTCACTTGTAACCGGTCAGGTTTCAACAAAATCGTATTTACCGCCGCGTTCTAGCGCTCGCTGATAAGCTGGGCGATCATGAATGCGTTTCAGAAATGCCATGAGCTTTGGCCGGCTAGCGTCTAGTCCAGCGCGAGTAGCGGCTGCCTCTAGGGGAAAGCTGAGCTGAATGTCGGCAGCGGTAAATTCGTCATTAACGAACCATTTGGCTTTGTTGAGTTCCGATTCCATGTAGTCGAGATGTAGGGCAATTTGCGGCTGAATAAATGAGCTTTGGGCACGACCGGAGATCGCGCCTGCAATCGGTTTCAAGAAAAAGGGCGTTTTTTCCTCAACCTGCTGAAAGACCAAATTTAGCAGCAGCGGCGGCATAGCTGAGCCTTCTGCATAGTGCAGCCAGTAGGTGTAGCGCAAGCGCTCTGGGGTGCCAGGCGCAGGTGCTAGCTGCCCCTGACCGTATCGATCTACCAAATATTCTACAATTGCCCCAGATTCTGCCAGGGTTAAGTCATCGTCGGTGATGACCGGTGACTTGCCGAGTGGGTGTATCTGACGCAGCGAGTCGGGGGCTAGCATGGTCTCTGGGTCACGCTCGTAGCGTTTGATGTCGTAGTCTAGCCCAAGTTCTTCTAGCAGCCAGAGGATGCGTTGGGAACGGGAGTTGTTCAAATGGTGGACGGTTAGCATAGAGGGCGATCCTGAGTTTGGGCCTGAGTTGTTGCATATCTTTCTTACATTACCTTGTAGCGTAGTCGAGTAGTAGCTTAGCCACGAGCGTTGTTGTCACCGCTATAAAGATTGGCTTGATCAGTTTTGCGCCCTGCTTAGTCGCAAAGGTTGCGCCCAAAAAGGAGCCGATGATCACACCAGAGGCCCCACAAATACCTTTGGAATAGTCGATATTTCCGGTTGTTGTAAAAGTGATGAGCGCTGTCACATTGGCTAAAAAATTGAGAAGTTTGGTCGTACCGGTCGCTCGCAAAAAGTCGATAGACCAGAGAGACAGCAGGGCAAATACTAGAAATACGCCCGTGCCCGGCCCAAAAAAACCATCGTGGAAGCCAATCGCACCGCCTGCTAGAGTGCTCCATAAGATAGGCTTCTTTTGTTGAGATGAGAGTCGATCTGATGAACGGCTTGGAGCGGGGCTCTCCGCCATGCCAAAGCCCGGATTGCACACCACAAAAAGAGTGATCGCTACCATCAAGACAATGACGAGCGGTTCGGCCCAGGCGGAGGGCAATAGACCAATACTGCGACTGCCCAGGTAAGCGCCTAGCACGACTGGAATGCCCATCGCGGTGCAGGCCCGCCAGTCAATTTGCCTAGACTGCGCGAACTTGAGCGTGCTGGTCAGTGCGCCAAAGGTGCCGCAAAGCTTGTTTGTGGCGATCGCCCCACTCACCGGTAGCCCTGATAGCATCAGACCAGGTAGCATAATCAGACCGCCACCGCCAGCGATCGCATCGACAAATCCGGCGACTAGCCCAACAGCAAAGATCAGCAGTAAGATCACGCTAGCGCTGCCTCTGACCAGCGCCCGCGATCATACCTACCGGGTCACCGAGCACAAAAGCATCCCTTTGGCGAGAGAGCAGGCGATCCATCCGCTGTAGTCGGTTAATTCGTATATTTTTTGATCGCGAAAGGTAAAGTCCGAGTAGCCCGTGAGCTGAAGCGTTTCCCCCGCCTTCAGGCCGTTGGGTAAGTCTATCGCGAGGATGCCGACATAATCTACGGTAATCGACGCACTATTGCCCCTAGCCTCAAACGTTTTGAGTAACTGATGACGGGCTGAAAATATCTGCTTAACCTGCTCTGCCAATACCCGAAACTGTTCTATCCCCAAGGCAACTGCGCTGACTTCTCCGCTAGAAACATCTCGAAACCGAATATCAGGATGAATTGCCGCCGTTATCTGATCAACCTCAAAGCTGTTGTAAGCATTGAGATAGTATTCGATTAAGGCTCGTTTCTCGTGAGTCTCCATGGCAAAAACCGCACCTTTGAGTAAACGCTGGTAACCACAGTATACAAGAGCCTGTAGCGGCTAGCGGTAAGCCGTCTCTAAAGTGCGAATATCATTTTTTAATTACTGTCAGGCTATGGGGCCGCTGCCCAACTCTTTTAGCTGCGCTGCTAGCCTGGCTGCTTTCACTTCAGCCGCTTGAGCTGGAGCATTGGCTGCTTCGGCTGGAGCGATCGCAGCAGCTGTAGCCGCTGGCAAAGCAAATACTAGCTCTATTGCACTGCCTTTATTTGGAGTGCTCAAATGGCAGTAAGACGGTACGCAGAATGTTTCCTAGCACTTGAACACCGCGTTCGGTCTGCTCAGGTGACAGGGAGAAATTGAGTCGCAGTGCCGGATAGCCCTGTTGCGTGGGAAAAAAAGCAGCACCTGATCCGACTAAAATTTTTTGCGCGGCGGCGGCGGTGCAGACATCTGCTAACGATATTTTGTCCGGTAGCTGAATCCATAAGAAGGTGCCGCCGTTGGGAACTGTCCAGGTGACGCTAGGGGGAAAGTGGCGGATGAGGGCGTTGACCATATAGTCGCGGCGATCGCGATACAGCGCCCGCATTTGATTCAGCCGCCGCCGATAGTGCCCTGATGACAAATACTCTTTGACAATCACCTGCGACGCTGCCGACGTGCGAAAATCGTGCAGCAGCTTGCGCTCCGTCAGGGCGCTGTTCTCTTTGCCAGTGACCGCCATGTAGCCGACTCGCAAACCGGGCATCAGCGTTTTAGAGAAAGTGCCCACGTAAATTACCCGGTCGGTCGTGTCAAATGCTTTAATCGGCGGCGGCGTGATGTCAAAGCTGAGAGGCTCGTAGGCATTGTCTTCGATGACTAAGCAGTCGTATTGTTCGGCGAGGGCGAGCAGCTTGCGGCGATGGGAGGTGCAGGTGGTAATGCCAGTCGGGTTGTGCAGTGTGCTGATGGTGTAGATCAGCCGGGGGCGGTGGCTTGCTAAATACTGAGCGAGCAGCTTAAGATTCATGCCCTGCGGGGTCATGGGTATGCCAATGACTTTTGCCTTTCGCTGCTGAAGAATGGAGAGAAACCCATGATAGCTAGGCGCTTCGACAACTATCCAGTCATCGGGCGCGAGAAAGTGCTCCGCTAAAAGAGAGAGTGCCTGCATTGATCCATTAGTCACAATGAGATTCTCAGGAGAAGTCTCTAGCCCTTGCTGAATCAGGAGCTGAGCGATTTGGCTGCGAAGGGCCGGGTCGCCTTGCGGGTGGCCGGGGTGAAAGAACGTGTGGGCTTCTTTCATGGCGCGGCGAGCAATACGCTGAAGGTCGTCTGCGCCAATCGCGAAGGGAAATCCCTGACTGAAGTTGATGGAGTCGGGCTGACTGTGGGATTGCAGCGAGGCGTGGTAGCTCTCGGTGAAAGAGGTGATGCCGTGGCGGGGGATGAGGACTTCTTGAGCGGGGTTGAAGGTGGAGGGAGGCAGGGGATTTGGGGAAAGGGGAGAGCGGCGGGCGGGCGGGTTGATGAAGTAGCCTGCGCCTTGTTTAGCCCGCACCAGGCCGTCGGCTTCGAGGACGCTGTAGGCTTCGAGGACGGTGAGCTTGTTGACCTTGACGGTTTCGGCCAGGGCGCGAATGGAGGGGAGCTGCGTGTCAGGTGAGAGGTGGCCAGTGTGGATTAGATGCTGAATGCGATCGCGTATCTGCAAGTAAACCGGCTTTCTCGCCTGACGGTCTAAAGGAATTTTCATCGGCCCGCACCAAAAAAACGCACAACAAACGCTATTTGAAGCCTACAGGATTTATTGAAATGAGATGTAGTACAGTTCTGATGACTTTGGCTAGAACAGTCAAAAGTTTATAAACTGTTCTAGCTAAACTTGCCAAAAGCGTACCTTTTGTATTCCTGTGACAGCGGCCATAGTAAAAGCGTCGTGATCATAAAGGTGAAAGGCAGCGATGAATTCGGAATTGACGCCTGGTAGCTTAGAAGCAGAATTTTGTCAGGTGGCGCGTCAGGGTCATTTGCGCTCAAGGCAGAAGAGGGTTAGGCAGTGGGCCAAAGCTGTCGTTGATTTTTTGACAGGGCAGCAAACATTGGCCATCCGCAAGCAGCTATCGGCAGACGGCACGGTTCAATGGATGGTGTACGATCCAGATGCTGGTAGTCGCCGCCTGTTTGACTCTGAGCAAGCGGTTCGAGTTTGGTTGGAGCAGCGATATCACAGGAGATAGTTTGATGGGACTGACGATTATTCAAGTAGATGCTTTTACCGATAAGCCTTTTGCAGGCAATCCGGCGGCAGTTTGTGTGACCGATGCGCCGCTGGAGGAGGGGCTAATGAAGGCGATCGCCCTCGAAATGAACCTCTCTGAAACCGCCTTTTTGCACCCCATCGAAGGCGGCTACAGCCTGCGCTGGTTCACCCCTGCGGCGGAAGTAGATCTGTGCGGTCATGCCACCTTAGCAAGTGCCCATGTGCTGTGGAGCGAAGGCCATTTGCCTGCTGACAAAGCCGCTAGCTTTCACACCAAAAGCGGCTGGCTCAGCGCCCGCCAAACTGACGGCTGGACTGAGATGAATTTTCCGGCTCAGCCAGTGCGCCCAGCTCATGTCATGCCGCAGCTCATTAAGTCGCTTTGCTGCGGTGGCACCATCCGCGCTGTCGCCAAAAGTGACACGAACTATCTGATCGAAATTCAGTCTGAGTCGGCATTGCGATCGCTCGAACCTGACTTTACCGAAATGAAAAAGCTGCCGGTGCAGGGCGTGATTGCAACTGCACCCGCCGACAGTGATGAGTATGACTTTGTTTCGCGCTACTTCGGCCCTGCCGTTGGTATTAATGAAGATCCGGTCACGGGCTCTGCCCATGCGTCATTAGCTCCTTACTGGCAGGCGAAACTCGGCAAGTCTAAAATGCTGGCGCAGCAGGTCTCTGCTAGAGGCGGCGTACTGCGGGTAGAATGCCGTGATGCCAAGAATAACGCTGAGGGTGACGCTGAGGGCGATCGCGTAATCATCAGCGGACAGGCAGTGACGACGCTTAGAGGAGAACTGTTAATCGCTAATTAATCGCCAATTAATCGCCAATCGCTGACAGTCTTGCCCGGTGTAAATGAATACCAGCCACACAACACAAAGCGGTCAATGAAACCGTCTTAATTCATACATTTCTGAGGCGGGGTAGAGTGATATTTGTATAGAGATACACCCGATATTACTGACGGCATTTCTCCCACAGCGTTGCTATGTCTTTTAAGGACTATGATCCTGGCGATTTTTATGATGAGCTGTTTACCGCGCCCGGAATGCCCCGCAGCGCGGCGGCTCTGCTGATTGAGCGGATTGAGTCGCTCTCGATTGACAGCCTGATTCGTCGGCAGCAGGCGGCGCAAAATGCGCTGTTTAAGCTGGGAGTTACCTTCAATGTCTATGGCGATAATCAAGGCGCTGAACGGGTTTTTCCGTTTGATGTGGTGCCCCGAGTCGTATCGGGCAAAGAGTGGGAATGGCTAGAGCGGGGGTTGCAGCAGCGGATTGTGGCGCTCAACTGCTTTTTAGACGACATTTATAATGACCAAAAGATCATCACCGATGGCATCATTCCTCGCGCTACGATTGAGTCGGCTTCGGGCTTTTTGCCGCCCTGTAAAGGGTTAAAGCCGCCGCAAGATATTTGGTGCCATATTACCGGCACCGATTTAGTGCGCGATCGCGAAGGCTCATGGTATGTACTAGAAGACAATCTGCGCTGTCCGTCAGGCGTCTCCTACGTGCTCGAAAACCGTTCGGTAATGAAAAGCTCATTTCCCAACTTGTTCAAAGCGCTCAATATCAAAGCTGTCGATAACTACCCTGGTCAGCTTTTAAGAACGCTGTTGCACTTAGCGCCGGAAAATATTAGCAACCCGGCAGTCGTATTGCTGTCACCGGGAGTGTTTAACTCAGCTTATTTTGAGCATTCGTTTTTAGCGCAGCAGATGGGCATCCCCCTGGTAGAAGGTCGCGATCTGGTGGTGGATGAAGGCCATGTCAAAATGCGCACCACCAAGGGGCTCTCTCAGGTCGATGTCATCTACCGGCGGATTGACGATGACTTTCTTGATCCCACTGAGTTTCGCTCCGATTCGATGCTGGGTATTGCCGGGCTGATGGCGGTATACCGGGAAGGACGGGTAGCGATCGCAAATGCTCCCGGCACTGGCGTTGCTGACGACAAGCTCATATATGCCTACGTGCCCGAAATGATTCGCTACTATCTTGATGAAGATCAGATCATTCCCAACGTGCCCACCTACTTTTGTGAAGACGAAAAACAGCAGGCGCATGTGCTCTCTAATTTAGATTCTCTAGTCGTCAAGGCTACCGACGCCTCAGGTGGCTATGGCATGTTAATTGGCACGCAGTCTTCTCAGCAAGAGCAAGCTGAGTTTGCAGAAAAGATCAAAGCTAATCCTCGCGGCTATATCGCTCAACCAACGCTCTGCCTTTCTCGCGCCCCGACGCTGATCGATCAAACCTTTCAGGGTCGGCATGTTGATCTCAGGCCGTTTATTCTCTATGGCCAGTCGGGTTCGCCCTATGTCAATCCGGGTGGGCTAACTCGGGTAGCACTGCGAGAAGGTTCGCTAGTGGTCAACTCTTCTCAAGGCGGCGGCAGCAAAGATACCTGGGTTGTCACCACAGAATAAATCTCATTCACAAGCTCTTACTCTTATCTCTTACCTTCATGCTAAGCCGTGTTGCTGATTCTATTTACTGGCTCAACCGCTATATAGAGCGCGCCGAAAATGTTGCTCGCTTTGTAGAGGTCAACCTCAACCTGCTGATGGATAACCCGGTGGGCGTGGCCGAGCAGTGGGATCCTTTAATTGCGGTAACAGGCGATCGCGATCTATTTAGAGATTTATATGGCGATGAGACCACCGCTGAAAACGTACTCAACTTTCTCACCTTTGAGTGCAAAGCGCCAAACTCTATTATCTCGTCTGTTCGCGCCGCCCGTGAAAATGCTCGCTCTGTGCGTGAGGTGATCTCTTCTGAGATGTGGGAGCAGGTCAACGCCTTTTATCTTATGGTCGAAGAAGCCGCCGAAGAAGAAGAGAGTATGAGAGATCTTTATGCCTTTTACTCTGAAGTCAAAATGGCCAGTCATCGCTTTGTCGGCGTGATGAATGCCACCATGTCTTGGAATGAAAGCTGGCACTTTGGTCAGTTAGGCAGGCTGCTAGAGCGAGCTGATAAAACTGCCCGCATTTTAGATGTCAAATATTTTTTGCTGCTGCCCTCAGTCAAAGAAGTCGGTTCACCGCTCGATAATTTACAGTGGACGGCTTTACTAAAGTCTGCGAGCGCCTACGAGATGTATCGAAAGACCGAACAAACCATCTCACCGGCTAGCGTCGCCCGGTTTTTAATTCTCGATCCGCACTTTCCTCGCTCTATTAAGTTTTGTCTGTGCTGGTCAGAAGAGTCGCTGCGCAAAATTGCGGGTCAGGCTGAATTTAAATCGCTTCCTAGCGAGCGCAAATTGGGCAGACTGCGAGCCGAATTAGAATATGCGACCTTTGACGAAATCTTTCAGCAGGGTCTGCACGAGTTTTTAGATAGCTTACAGCTGCGCCTCAATCAGGTCGGCGAATGTATCTACACCGATTTTATTGCGCTGCCTGTCCATTCTCAAGCTCAGATCTCATCTCAGTCCCTACCTCAATCTGCTGCCCTCAAAGGAGCTAGCTAAACTGTGCGCTACCGCATCACCCACACGACTGACTATCGCTATAGCGCGCCTGTTCGTCTTCAGCCTCACACGCTCAGACTCTGCCCCCGCAGTGATGGTGCGCAATGGCTCCAGCAGTTTGAGATTTCTCTCTCTCCCAGTTCGGCGCAGCAGTCCTATTGGCTTGATGCTAATAGCAATATTTGCTTGCAGGTGAAGTTTTCAGAGCCGATGACATCGCTGCGCATCCAAACGGTGAGCGCAGTAACAACAACTCGCAACAATCCGTTTGACTATGTGAGTGAGCCTTGGGCAACCCAGCTGCCGGTTGACTATCCGAGTTCGCTAGCAGCTCAGCTTTACCCTTATTTAAACGCGCCGATTGGCTGGGGGACTGACGATGCGATCGCTCCTGAAATTGTCTCCATGGCCCAGTCTATCCGGCAAGAAGTTGATGACAATGTCGGCTACTTTTTAACGCAGCTCGCTCAGATTATTCCTCAGAAATGTGACTATCAGCAGCGGCTAGAAGGGCCGCCTCGGGCTCCGGCGATGACGCTGGCTCAGCAGTCGGGCACCTGCCGAGACTTTACCATGCTATACATGGCCGTCTGCCGAGCCGCGGGGCTAGCGGCCCGGTTTGTCAGCGGCTATCAGCAAGGCGACTTGGCTCAGTCAACCGATCTGCACGCCTGGGCAGAAGTATATGTGCCAGGCGGCGGCTGGCGGGGCTTTGACCCCACTTTGGGTTTGGCGGTGAGCGATCGCCACATTGCCTTGGCCGTCGCGGTCGATCCCAAACAGGCGGCTCCTGTCTCCGGCCTTCTAGAGCCCGATCAACGGGTAGAAACTACCTTAGAAAGTGACATTAGCCTCGTAGCAGTTTGAGCGCTGCTAGGCATCTGGCTCGGCAGGCACCGCGATGCGATTCCACTCAATGTTAGGAAAGTTGCGAGAGGCTTCTGCCAGCGCATTTTCCCAGTACTCCCGCATTTTGCGCAAATAGGGATCATTTTCCTGTAGCTGCACGCGGCTGCGCACCTCTAGCGCGTCGGTCTCGTAGAGCACCATATCAATCGGGGGACCGACCGAAATATTTGAGCGCATGGTCGAATCGATTGACAGCAGCGTCGTCTTAGCCACATCGTCGAGCGGCGAATCGTAGTTAATGGTTCGATCTAAAATTGGTTTGCCATATTTAGTTTCGCCAATTTGTAAAAAGGGCGTCTCAGGTGTGGCCGCAATAAAGTTGCCCTGACTGTAAACCAGATATAGCTCCGGCGCTTCGCCCGCGATCTGCCCGCCCACGATAAACGTACTCTGGTAGTCAATGCCGTCTTTTTCTAGCCAGGGTCGCTCTCTGTCTTGAATCTGGCGCATTTTTTCGCCAATGTAGGCGGCAACTTGGTGCATTGAAGAAAGGTTGTGCAGGTTGACTTCAGCCTCGGTGGTAATGTCTCGCTCGATCTGGTGGATGACTGATTGAGAAGTTGAGAGGCTACCAGCGGTACAGAGAATGATGACGCGATCGCCCGGCACCGAAAAGTCAAATAGCTTTTGATACGAGGAGATATAGTCTACCCCCGCATTGGTACGTGAATCTGAGGCAAATACCAGCCCCTTTTCGACCGCGATTCCGAGGCAGTAGGTCATAGCTGAGGCTTGGGAAAAAGTACCTTGAGCGTAGCAAAAAGGGGGTGCCTTCGCTCAATCAATCCTAGATATACTAAAGCTATGCCCGGAATTTAGACGCATTCCGCCAGGCAGATGTTTATAGCGAGTGTTTATGGCGATCGCGGCGGCTTATCAATACGAACTCAGCCCCAATCAGGTGCTCTACTTGAGCAACCAAGACGAATTCACCCTCCTCACGGTGGCCAGCCGGTCTGCCGGGCAGCAGCAGCAAAGCGGCAGTCGCTTCTCCACCGGCCAGTGGACAGCTGCCCCCGTTCTACACCGCCTGGCCGAGGGCGTCGTGGTGACCCTTGCAGCCGCTAAAGAAACCTACTACCTGCAAATTCAAGGCGGCCAGACTCAGCTAAGCGCCGGGCGTACGGGCAATATCGCCGCTCAGCTATCGCAGTCTCAGCCGATTCCCATGCAGCCCGCCGAGGTGCCTTCATCTGCGATGCCACCGATGCAACCCATGACGCCGATGCAACCTATGACGCCGATGCCGCCCATGAAACCTATGCAAATGAATGCTAACCCAATGTCGATGTCGATGGGCGATATGGAGATGAGTCCGGGCAAAATGCGGATGGGCAATATGAGGCTGAGTTCGACAGCGGCAGACAGCGCTCGTTCATCGGCGAGTTCTGAGGGGACGGAGCGCGCTGCAAGTGAGGCTGACGCTAAGGTCAAGCGGTTTTGTGCTCAGTGCGGGTCGGCGATTGGGCCAGGCGATTCTCTTGCGGAGAGGCTGCGCCAACGCTTCTGCGCATATTGCGGCACCAGCTTGCAATAGCTCCGCCACTTCAGATCCGGAACCGTCGCCGCGAGCTGTGAAGTAATTTTTTATAATGGATTGATTATCATGGCAGTAGTCGCTAGCTGCCTGCCCTTGAGCGGTCTGTATGGGTAACCCGTGCGATCGCAAACCCCATTCCTCACCTAACAGTATCCAGCAAAGTCATGAAAGACAAAACGGTCGCCGCCCTCTTAGCAATATTTTTAGGCTGGGCTGGCATACACAAGTTTTATCTAGGAGAAACGCTCGCTGGCATCCTCTATCTAACTTTCTTTTGGACTTGCATTCCAGGGTTGATCAGCTTCTTTGAGTGCATCGGGCTACTGGTAATGTCAGATCGAGACTTCAACGCCAAGTATAACCCCGCACTCAAAAGTAGCGCACCGGTACCTTTGGTCTACAGTAGCGAATCATCCAAAGACAAAGCCAGCACTCTAAGAGAGCTAAAAAATCTTTACGAAGCCGACATCATCACAGCAGAAGAATACGAAGAAAAGCGCCGTAAAATCTTTGACTCTATGTAGCATCAAAAGCCATGACTCCCGCCAAGCTCACTGTCTCTAATTCTCAGCTATCGCCCAATGCCTTCTGGCTGTCATTTATTCCTCTCTTTGGTGGGCTAGCGATCGTGCGTGAGGGCAATCGCCTCAGCGATACCCGGTTTACGCAGCTAGGCTGGGCCGTCTTTGCTTTGTCGGTCGTCTTAGCCCTGGCCGATGGGCTGCTGCTAGCGTGGCTGCTGCAAATGGGTCTAGCGATTTGGTTCAAAATGAAATATGCCAAAGCACCCGCTGCACCCTTGTCGCTAATCGACTTTAACAGTTGCTCTAAGCACGATCTGGTGCGGGAATTAGATTTGCCCATTGTCTACGCCAACGATATCGACCTGCTGAGAAGCGAAGGCTACTGCTTTACCTACGCTGAAGAACTCACCGAAATTGTCGGCATACCCGAAGAGCAGGTAGCTCGCATTGCGCCGCGTTTGGTTTTTGCCTACCACGCTGCTCACAGTGGCATAACCTCCTGGCGACGGGTGAATTTTCTCTCGGCTGCCGAGATGCAGGCGCTAGGGGTAGAGGGGGCGATCGCCCAAAAGATTGTCGATGAGCGAAATCAGAGAGGCGACTATCGCTCAGCCATAGAAATAAAAAGGCGCACCGGACTGGCTTTCCGCGCCTACAAAAAACTGTTGTGATCCCGCTACAATGAAAAAAAATCGCCTGAGCAAAAAGAATGCCGCTCTGCTATTGGTTGGCTTAGTCCTATTCTCTCAGGTCTCTTACACAGACTGGCCTTACCTGGCAAGAGAATACGTGGTTTTGCTCGTCATTCAGCTATACTTTCTCACCACTTATCTGATCATTCCCAAGCTCAAAGACAAGCAAGCCCAAGCCGACCCGCTCAAAGATCTGTAGTCCGCCTGCGCAGCAGCTAACCGCACAGAAATTGACCGCGCAGAAACTGACTATGCAGAAACTGACGCAGAATGAGAAGATCACTAGCGAAACGATGCCTGTGGAGCCAATATCCAATGACCAATCTCAGCGTCAATCTCAACAAAGTCGCGATGCTGCGCAATGCCAGACCCCTAGCGATTCCGAGCGTCGTAAAAATGGGAGAAATCAGTATCGCTGCCGGTGCCCATGGCCTGACAGTACACCCCCGGCCAGACGAACGTCACATTCGCCGCAGTGACGTGTACGAGCTGGCAGAAATGCTCAAAAGCCACCCTAGTATCGAATACAACATTGAGGGAAATCCGTTTGAGTCGCCCTTTATGGAAATTATCCGCGATGTGCGACCCGACCAATGCACACTCGTACCCGATGACCCCAATCAAAACACGTCTGATCACGGCTGGAATGTAACAGAAAATGCTGAGCGGTTAAAAGCAATTATCAGTGAGCTAAATGAGCTGGAGTGCCGAGTGAGTTTGTTTATGGATCCTGATATTGAACAGATTAAAAAAGTGCCTGAGCTAGGATGCAGCCGCATTGAACTATACACAGAGCCCTACGCGACTGCTTATCGGCAAGGAAAAGAAGAAGAGAGTTTTGTCATTTATCAGCGGGCGGCTCAGTGTGCGCAAGAGCTAGGCATTGGAGTAAATGGAGGACATGATCTAAATTTGGAGAACTTACCTAAGTTTCGAGAGCTTCCTAATTTGCTAGAGGTGTCAATTGGTCATGCGCTGACAGCAGATGCCTTGGAGATGGGATTTGCGGGTGCGGTAAAGGCGTACTTGCAAGCTTTGGCCAGGTAGTTCTGTTAAAAGGGAGAAGATATCTAAAAGGGAGAAGATATCGGTGTGAGATAGCTATTCTGACGAGGTCTATGGCTGCTTGCTCAGACGGTATGTGCTAATTTGCCAAGGCTTAATATGAGTCGGATGCGCGTTTTCAGTAGGCGTTTCGAGGAGAGTTGTGTGAACTGTGGCGGCTGTGTGAACTGGCGCAGATAGGGGGCGATCGCCCTCTAACCCCCCAAGCTCACTCAGCCCAAGCGTCTGACTAACCGCTAGATCGGCACTCTCACCCTGCGCTTCGTAACAGCGCAGAATAAATTCATTAGGATTTGATTCTGCGGGCTTGAGCGCAGAAAGAATCAGGTTGGAATTGTGAATCTGTAGAAAGCTATGCGCTCCCTCCCTGACGCTGGGAGATGACCTTTTTATCTTGTTCTGACAGGCGTTCTGACAGACGGTCTGACAGGCGTTTTGATAGACGATGGGCGAAATATTGAGCTCGCGAGCATGGTGGACGGTGCGGGCTGATTGCCAGCTGCCAGGATGGGGATAAATAGCGTAGGTAAAGTGGTGTCTGCCTTTGTCAGCCGTAGGATCTGGCCAGATAGGAGACTTGAGGAGAGTAAGGCGCAGGTGGTTAGGGCCAGCGTCAAAGCCATGTTTGCAGTCAGTGAGGATACTCACACCAAAGTCTGAGCTGCCGATAGCGGCCCACCGCAGGGCAGGCACTTCCCACTGAGCTTTTTCGGCTGCGGTTTGGGGGTGGGTAGTTCTATTGATAGCTCCAAAGGGAATCTCATAGGTTGCAGTCTCTGAGGCGGCGGCAAAAGAGAAATTGGCCTTAAGGAGAACTTGAGTTTCTTGCCAGTCGATATCAGTTTTGATTTTGAGATAAGGAGTGCCGGTCTCAAGACTATAGATATGGCTGATGGTCGATTGTTGGAACTGATAAGTAACTTTTAGATTTTGGCAGATGGGGCCGTTTTCGAGCCATTGAATAGTCTGTAGTTTGGGAGCTGATAAGGGATGATGAGTGTAGTCTGGATCAATGTTCCAAGCATCCCAATATTGACCTTGGTCTTTGAAGGTTTGGAGCTGGTTGCCTGGGATGCTAAAAGTTTCTGTTTGAGTGGTTTTTTCTAGCAAGCTAGCAATATGTCCTGTTTTAGGATCGAGGGTTGCTTTGAGAAAATCGTTCTCTAGAATGTATTGTTCAGGCTGGAGGGAGCAAGAGAGGCGATCGCTAGGGCACAGCCAAAAGTACTGATAGCCAACAGCCGGAATATTAGCGACGAAAGACACGTTGCAAACAGCTCGTTCTGAAAGAACGGTAGAACTTATCTGACACGGTATTAATTGGTTTTCTGAATTATAGATGGCCCAGTTGAGAGACACCGGGTCGGATGTCTCCGAAATTTGTAGCGTGATGACTGAACTGCGGGGCCAGCTGAGTGAATTAAAGATGACGGTAGGTTTAGCTTCTAGGTGAGGTGGGTGCGAGAGATTGATTTGGCTGGCGATCGCGCTCAAACTCTCCTCCAAAACACGCTGCCCCGTGTTGTTTACTGTCTGCCAACCTTGCTTAGCACCAGCGAACACCTCAGGAATGGCGGTACCCGGCAAAATATCGTGAAATTGATTAAACAGCAGCGCTTTCCAGGCCGTTTCTAAATCAGCTTTAGGATAAGGCTGGCTGGCCGTGAGCTGGGCAATGGTGGCAAATACTTCGGCTTGATATAGCAAGTCTTCGCAGCGACGATTTTGCTGTTTTTGATCGGCGTGGGTAGTGTAGCAGCCTCGATGGAGTTCTAGGTAAAGTTCGCTGTTCCAAGTGGGGAGAGATGAGGTGAGGGGAAGATTGTCGAGGTAGGTGTGAGGAGTAGTGAAGGTTAGCTGAGGAAAGAAGGGTGAGTTTTTCCAGCGCTGCGCTTTTTCGAGCATGTCGCGGGTGGGGCCGCCGCCGTGATCGCCTAAGCCGGGTAGCCATAGGGTATTGGCTATGCCGGTGCTGTTCTCCCACTTTTTGGCGTGAGCGGTCATTTTCACAGGATCAATATCGGAGCCGATGGGAGGCAGCATGAGGCTAAGAATGCGGCTACCGTCAGGAGACTGCCACCAAAAGAGCTGATATGGAAATTCGGTAGTGTCGTTCCAGGAGAGCTTGAGGGTTGCAAAGGTTTCAATGCCGCCCTGAGTGAGCAGTTGGGGTAGCTGCCAGCAAAAGCCAAAAGAGTCAGGAAGCCAGGCGATTTTGCTAATTTGGCCAAACTTTTCCTGGCAGTAGCGCTGACCGTAGAGAATATGACGAGCGATCGCTTCTCCACTAATCAGATTAAATTCAGGCTCAATCCACAGTCCGGCGTCAATGCTCCAGCTGCCCTCTAAAACTTTTTGCTGGATTTGTTTGAACAGTTCGGGGCGATTGTGCTCTACCCATGCGAAGAGAGCCGGGCTAGAATGAGTATAGGTGAGATCGGGAAAGTCTTTTTGCAAATCTAGAACAGATCGAAAAGTGCGTTCGGCGGCCTCCCAAGTGTCGGTAACTGGCCACAGCCAGGCCATATCGAGATGGGCATGACCAACGCATTGGATCTGTCGCTGTTTAAGCGTTGTTGCTAAAGGAGTAAGCTTCTCTCTCAGTTGACTGAGAGATTGTTGAAAAGGATGGTTTGCCAGATCTTGACCGGTTGCAGCCTTGGGCAATTTTTCCCAATCTAGCTGATCCCAATCTAGCTGAGAGAGGGCAGTTTGTATCTGGAGCTGGCTGGTAGGTTCAAGGGTGGCTAAAACGGTGAGTTCGTCAGCGACAAAGCTGGGTTCGGGTACGGGTGAAGAGTTAGGTAGTTCGTAGAAGAGATGCGATCGCACCAATGCCCCCTCGTCATGACCGGGGCTAACCAGCCGCAGGGCTATTTGAAACGTTTGGCCACTGGTGACGCTAGGGCTCAGACAGATGCGGGTGAAGCATTCAAACAAATCTCCTGTCTGCACCAAGTGACCATCGACATAGATCTGCGCCTCATCCGCCCACCAGGTTAGCCCTAGCCGTAAGCGCAGACCCGTAAGCGGATAGCCATCAAAATCAGACGGTACCGTAATCGTTTGATAAAGCCAGAGAAGATGACGACCGCGCTCCCAAGCAATATGCTGGCGGTCGTTTAAAGCAGCTACAGGCGCGTTGGTGGCAAAAACGTCTGCTAGGGCGATCTCTTGAGGATACTGCTGCCATCTGGCTTGAATATTTTGAGTATTGAGCTGACGCAGGCGGTCAAGATTGGCTTGTAGGGTTGGGGGAATGGCGGGATCAACGTTGGCAGAGACCATAACTTCCGTTAGCGTTTTCCGTTAGAATTTAGAGCAGCAAGGTGGGCAAATGACATGACTTCTAGCCCGTATCAAAGTAATTTATTACGGTTTGCGATCAGCCAGTATCGGCGCGGGCGGGATCGGCATCGCCGCGCTGTCCGGCAGACCCAAGAGACGGCGACGCTGGGTATGCGTTTGGGTGTAGCACTGACGGTATTTCCAGTGTTTGCTCTGGTTCAGGCGTCTCGATTGGCCGGGCGTAGGCTCAGACAGTCTGTTAATAGTATGCGTCTATCTGGCCACCTATCTGGGCGCTTATTCGGAGCAGATGCAGAAGCGACCGAGCTGATAGACTTTTCGGACTTTAGTGAGCAGCTTCCTACTGCCGTTGAGTCTGCACGCAGTGCGGAGTCTGCACAGGGTGCAGAGCCATCGTTGCTAATGGCTCAAACCCTGAGGGCTATTAGTGTCTGCCTTTCTCCCGCGCAGGTAAAGCTGCTGAGGGCAATGCGCAGAAGAAAGGGCGATCGCTCTACCAACCTTTCCCCCGCCAAAGCGGGTGCCTGCATGACAGGTCGGATTACGGCGATCGCCTGTGATCTAGAGACGCGATCGCTCGTCCTCGTTCTAGGTCATACCTTAGTTTGGCGCGGTTTGAGCGCGGAGCAACAGCAGCAGCTTTGGGCACAGATTTCCCGGTTTATCAACGGCGGCTATCCCAAACCCGGCTTTTTTCAGCCGGGTTCATCGCCAAAATTTACGCCTGTTCAAGCAGACAAAGCATTGCCAGGTCAGGCTAACGGGCTGATGCGGCCTATGCTTTCATTTTGGATTGAGGTGCTCAAGAGCGTTGTCCAGCTTAAAAAGCGACCTAAGCGCCTAAGCAGTCACATTCCTCAACTATCTAGCGGTTTTGGCAGACTGTCAGATTCATCGCCCAAGCCCAGACTAGCAACTGGGTCTGCCCTTATAGAAGCGGCTTCAAATTTACAGTGTGCCTTGCCCGCCCATCGACCGGCGACCTCGGTCGTCAAGCCGTCGGGCAGCGTCAGTACAGCAGACTGGGAAGCCGATGTCCTAGCGGCAAGCTATATTGAGCACCCACTAGAAAAACTGCTGAAATGGGTTGATCAGCTTTTGCTGTGGATAGAAAATCGATGGCAGGCGCTAAAGAATTGGCTCTCGGCGGCGACTTGACGAGTGTGACCTTTAATTAACCGCGCTACAGCTTAAAAGAGGGCGCAAAAAAGGGAAGCCTCTTGATGACTTCCCTCTATTGAGAGCAGATTAGATGAAAACAGATTAGAAATAGTCAGCTTATAGCAATATCAAGCAAACTATTTTAGGCAAACCACTCTTCCACCGCTTCTGCTTTGGTATTGGTATTGCGCGATCGCGTTTGCCGCTCAAAGTCCATATGAATAGAGCGGGTTTGCTCGCCATCTTTAGCCACTGCCACAATCGGGTAGCGCAGCTCGCCATCTTGGAAAGACATCTGGAACCGGAAGGTACCGTCGGCATTGAGGGTGATTGGCTGACCGTCGATAGTAACCGTCGCATCTGGCTCAGTCGCACCATAGACAATCAGCTCAGCGTCCGCTACTAGCCAGAACTTGCGAGGCTGAACAGGAGGCATAGAGGCACCCCCAATACCAGACATATTGAGGCCAGAGGCTGTCGGCAGTGCCCATAGCCCAGCGCCAGACGGAAAGACAAAAGAGCTAACCGCTTGCTCAGGCACCTGCTGCATAGAGCCAAACAGAGAACCCGCTATCCGCTGCGCCTCGATTGACTGAGCGCGAGCCACCATCTCATCATAAAGCGGATTTTCACCGGCCCAGCCGGCTGGCTGACCTGCGGCCCCGGCTCTCTCACTAGGCGAAACTAGCTGAGCAAAAGTGCGGCTTTGCAACCCTGCTTTCCACTCAATGGTGAGAAACTGATCTTCCACCCAGTCAGAAGGGTAAACAGGGGGCACTCGCATAGAGACCGAACGAGCCAGCACCAGCCAGCGGCCATCGTCACAGACATAGCCAATTTCTACGGTGTAGTCGCGATCGCCCACTGGCACCGGCAAATACCATTCCCGCACCATCTCCCCACATTCGTACTGCTGCAAGCTGTGCGGGCGCTGAGTGTTGATGTCAATATCAGTAACATCGTAAAACCGCAGAGCTAGGCGGCTGCCGCCCTGATTGCGGAGCGACTGCTTGTGCTCGTTAGGAATATCCCAGTAAGCATAGGCCCACTGCGGGTCTCTCGGGAGCAGCACAATTCGGCTATCGCCATAGCCGCTAGGCAGTTCGCCCAGACCATCGTCTACCGTAGCAAGCGTTGCCATATCCGGACTGAGCGCCGCCGCTTTATCAGACACTGCAACGGCTGCACCCGCGCCATTAGCTGCGTCACTGTAGCTGCCAACCGACTGACTACCAACCGACTGGCCACCGGCTTGATGAGCTGACTGCACATGCCCCTGGGCCGGGTTGACATACTTAGCCGCTTCTACTTCTGTTTGGCCATCTACAAAGGTAGCGGCAACGGGCGTGCGCACGCCTGCGGCGGCCTGCTTTTGTTTAATGGCAGCAACGAGTTCTACCTTACGCATCCGGCTGTAGCGTGAGACTTCGTATTCGCTAGCCACTCTGCGGAGCTGGCGGAGCGTCATTTCTTCTAGTGGAATGTTGGGTGCTGGGGACGACATAATCGGCTGTTCTCCTAGCTGAAGGTCAATTGTGATCCCGTAGATTTCCACAGATGGCATAGCACTGGGATCACTTTTGGGCTCAATGTCTTCATAATATGACAAAAAGTCAGATGGGGATCAAGAAAACCTGCCTATTTGCACCGAAAGTACGTCGATCTACAGGTTTTGGGATCAAAATGTCATGAAATTGTGACATTAGTGGGGATCCAGGCCGATTTCACAGACGCCGTTTGACCTGAGTGGGCTAACTCACCCCTGAGATAGCGCTGATACAGTTGATAATAAGGCCAGATAAAAGAGCAGAAGCACCAAAGGCATGGGAGAGAACGCAGATTTTCATAGCGACGCTGGCGGCAGTCGCATTATTGGGCGAATTTTGCCGGTGGCCGTGCGGCTTTGGCTACTTTCTCAAGTAGAGCGAGTAGACGAGCTATCTTTGCAGCTAGAGGGGCGCGATCGCGATATCATCACCGGCTATTTGCCAAAAGTGAGCGTCTCTGCTGAGCAGGCCGTCTACCGAGGCATTCATCTCAGCCAGGTGCAGCTATCAGCTATAGATATTCGGATTAATGTAGGGCAGGTGATTCGCGGCAAACCACTGCGATTGCTCAAGGGGTTTCCAGTATTGGGAACGGTGGCGCTGACGGCTGGCGATCTCACGGCTTCGCTAACATCTCCTCTGCTAGCTGAGGGGTTAGAGAGCTTTTGGCGATCGCTCCTACTGCAAAACCCGGCCCTAGTGCCCATCGTAGCGGCCCGCTACGGACAGCTGCCGCTGCATTCGAAAATGAGCTTTGAGCGATCGCAAATTTGTCTAGGCGATCAGAGTCTGGGGCTGAGCTTTTATCCCCATGCGCTAGGAAAAACCGCCCCCGATCCGATTATCTTAGGTACCAAGCTCACCGCTTCAGGTAATTTGCTACAGCTCAAGTCTCCCCGATGGTTAAAAAGCCTAGCCGACCTGAGCAATCTAGCCCAAGGAGAACCCATCGAAACGCTCGACGGGTTTCAATGGAACTTAGGCAGAGATGTGCAGCTCACTCAGCTAGCGCTGTGCCCATCACAGCTACTGTGTCAGGGGCAGATCAGTGTCAACCCTTAGCAACGACGAATAAAGAACCAGGGCGCGCAAGCGAGTCAGTAGCGACCGATCAGCGGCACTAAATAAACCACAAAATAGTAAACCAGCGGCGCTGTAAAGACATAGCTATCGGTGCGGTCTAAAATGCCGCCGTGCCCCGGAATCAGCGTCCCCGAATCTTTAACGCCAGCGTCGCGCTTCATCAGCGATTCGGTCAGGTCACCTAGCAGGCTAGAAATGCCGATGATAGTGCCGAGTGCCGCGCCAGTCAGCCACCAGATGGGCCAGGCCATTGCCCAAGCGCCCAAAATGCCGATGCTGGCGCTAGCTCCCATCCCAAAAATAGCCCCTTCCACCGTTTTCTTAGGGCTAATACTGGAGAGCGGTGTCCGTCCAAAAGCGCGTCCAAAGGCATAGGCTCCAATATCAGCCCCCCAAATGCAGACAAACGCAATTAGCGTCACCGTTAGCCCAACTGGTAGCTCCGACCAGCTAAAGCTCACTGGCCAGGAGCCATCCCAGGGAAAAGTAGCCGGACTGACGGCACCAAGGTCTCGCAGCCGGATCCAAAAAGTGGGCAGGTAGCCGCCGTAAAACAGAGCCAAGATCGAAGCTGCCACATCAGCAATGGTGGCAAACTTGGGTTGGAACAGTAGATAAAAGCAAATGCAGGTGCCTGCTAAGGCCAAAATAGCATCGGCAACCGGTGGGGAGAGATGGGCGGTAATCAGCAGCACCTGACTGACGATCAAGGTAGTCTTGGCAGCGGGGTTAATGCCTTTGGCCCGTACCAGGTCAAAGACTTCTAGCTGGCCCAAGTAGACAATGATGCCAAACCCCACTGTGAAGTACCAGCCGCCTAACATAATCAGGCTGAGGGCAATAGCGATCGCGATAATTCCACTGGCAATGCGAATCCAGGGCATAGACGTATCAACTCAGGTGAATGAGATTCTCGGCATAGTTCTAACGGTCAACTGCTGACAGTAAAGTTTTTACAATCAGGTGTTTGCAGGGCGAGAGCGCGCTGATAAAACACTACAGCAAAGTCCAACCCGCTTACACAAAGGTTCTGGCATTCTGACATGCCGGGGGCAACCTGTGACAGGTTCAGATATCAAGTTAGCAGCCTACCTACGCCAACAGCTTATCAATATACTCTGCTGATATCATCGACCTAGCGATGCGGAGCCAGGCCGATTTGTCAGGCGATCAAGACTCAACTAGCCGAAAACGGGTGGGTATTCTCAGGCGATCGATCTATATTAGTTGGCTGGGCATTAGCTGGATTAATTAGCTGGGCATTAGCTGAGCGCGACGGCCTTAAGGGGCTGAGGTCGCCCGGTTTGATATCCCTGAGCATAAGCTGGATTAATTAGCTGGGCATTAGCTGAGCGCGACGGCCTTAAGGGGCTGAGGTCGCCCGGTTTGATATCCCTGAGCATAAGCAATACCCTGCCGTTGAATCGTTTGCAGGGTGGCCAGCGAGTCGATGCCTTTGGCGATCGCCTGCACTGGGCTATCTTGCATGACCCGGTGTAGCTGCGACCATACTCCTCTACTCGGACGACGAGTCGGCTGGGTGACTGCCGGTGTAAATTTAACATAGTCAATGGGCAAGTCGGTATTCAATGCTGTCATCGTTTGGCCGAGTGTGGCATCGTCTAAGGTTACCCGGCAGCCCAACTGCCGCAGGCCAGCCATGAGCTGACGAGTTTGCAGCGGCCAAGTCGTAACTGTCGCGGCGGTCACTTCAAAGCAAAACAGATTGGGATCTAGATTGGTTTGGGCCAGTTTATTGGCAATCCGCTGCACTAGGCTAGTATCGGCGACACTGTCTTGAGAGAGGTTGATTGAGTAGAGGGGGGTGTAAGCAGAATCGGTGGCACCTGAGGGGCCAGGATCTTGACTTTGGCTAGCCCAGTCGAACAGATGGCGAATGACCCAGCTATCTAGTGTGCGCATCATGCCGTGTCGTCTGGCTGTCGGCAAAAAGCTGCCGGGCAGTGCGTAGCTATTGTCTGCATTCCGCATTCGCAGCAGCAGTTCTCGATGGCCGGTGGCCTGGGGCTGACTAGACTCATCCGTGTCGGAGAAGGCGATCGCCATCACGGGCTGCTGATAAAGCGCAAATAAGTTTTCCTCAAACGCTTGGTTGAGCTGCTCTACGCGGCAATAGCGATCGCCCTGGCGCTGGTCTTGATAGGTTTCTAAGCTGTCTTTGCAAGCTTTCTTAAACAAAAAGAAAGGGCTCACTAAGGTGCTGGTAAGCAGTTCGTAGCGGCAGTTTTCGAGAATGCTGAGCTGCGCTCTCGACCGGTAGCGCAGCCGATGCAGCAACAGCTTGCGAATATCGTTGGTCACATAGGCAGGAATCGCCAGGGGCCGCTTCCAAGACTGCAAGCCAAGCATCCGAATATGAAATCGACTGAGCCCAACACAGCGCAAGAGCGTAATCAGATAGTCTTTGTCCAGACGACCGCTAGGAATGTCGTGATACACCACCATATCTGGGTTGTACCAAACTTCATGACCAGACTTTTGAATGTAGAGAATCGCTTCCAAATCTTCGCTCGCTAGGCCCGCACTTTTGCCTTTGTTATTGAGAAACAATCGAGCGGGTACCGTCTCTAGCCACACTTGTTTGCGCACCACCAACCCCGCCGCTGGGGGCAAAATTTTATTGGCAGGTTCGTAGCGGTGCGGCTTAGAACCGCGCTCAATAATGGCTAAAAAGCACTTGATATCGGTGAGCTCATCAGGCAGCTCTGTTTCAAACTTGCCGTGAATCTGAGAGCCAAATACGCTCGCCTGCGGGTGAGACTGCGCAAACCGGTAGACCTGGGCCACCCAGTTTTCGGTCGGCAGGTTGTCGTCGTCTAAAAACGCGACCAGGCTACCTCTGGCAACTTCGACCGCACGCTGACGGGCAAAAGCCGCCCCTTGCTGAGCGGCAAAACGGTAGTGCAGCGGCCACTGGCTGGGCCAGCTCGCTTGATAGTCACGGACGACCGTAGCGGTGTCGTCCGTACTGCCGTTGTCACAGACAATCACTTCCCAGTTTATGAGGTCGGTGCTGACTTGCGATCGCAGCTGATCTAGCACCAGGGGCAGTCGCTCAGCACCATTGTAAGTCGGGATAGCAACCGTAATGTCTAAAACTTGGCGCTGGGCAGATTTATCAGCTGAGGCTGCGATCGCGCTGCCGGGCTCAGTATCTTCTAGGCTCAACGCCAGCGTAGCGTTAGCGCCTGCCTGGTAGTTATCGGTAAAAGTAATACCCGACGCGGGGGAGCCGAGCGAGCTAAGATTTGACATATATCAACCCAACTGTGTGGCATCTGTGGTGAAGCAACCGTAAATGGCAAGCGTAAAGACACTCGCATTAGGGTAATTTGACCATTAGGGTAATTTGACCATGAAGCATCTACGATGGTTCACAGCTAAGCGACATCTTCAAACTTCCTTTAAACTAGGTGTCTTCGCAAATTAAGTAATTTTACGGTCGCGCACAGGCCCTCAAAAGCTGTTTTGATACCGCCCTACTCCAACTTGTCGCCGCTGATGACAAAGATCGGATCGACTGAGGCAAAGACCTGACGATTGCCCCGCGTTTCTAACCGGTTGACAGCAGGCTGAGCCACTTCGATATTGCGCATGTGCAGGGCGGCAAAGGTTTCTAAAGCGGTGTAGAGCGCTTCTAAATTGGTGGCAGTAGCGACAATGCGGCCATTGAGAATGAGATTTTCCCAGGCAGTTTCGAGCGTGGTTTTGAGCGGTGCCCCTTCGATTAAGATGCAGCTCGGTTGGCCCTTGATCTGGTAAAGGCACTCGGGCGCGCTGCCAGCAATCACATCGACGTTGCTAACTTCAAAGCGATCGCAGTTCGTCTGAATCAAACTGGCAACCTCTTCATCACGCTCAACGGCGGTAATTTTTCCCTGCGGGCAGAGCAACGCCGCCTCAATCGCAATCGTGCCTGTTCCTGCGCCAATATCCCACAGGTGAGCGTCAGCTTTGAGCCGTAAGTAGCCCATCACGAGCAGCCGCACCTCTCGCTTGGTCAGCGGAATGCCAGGTAGCTGCTGAAAAAGGCGATCGGGAATGCCAGGGGTGACGTAGGGCCAGAGTGCAGACATATTTGTCGAGGGCTGAGGGACGGCTAGCAAGAAAATCCTATCAAGCGCTGATGGGCTAGGGCTGGATCACTCGCATTGTCTTTAGAGACGGATCTCTGCAACCCGTCAGGCGACCACCGGCTTTGAGAATGGCTTGCAAATGGGCGATCGCAGTTGCGCTGATCGGTTCGCCAGGAAGCAGGGCAGGAATGCCGGGGGGATAGGGGCAGATGGTTTCTGCGCAAATATGGCCGATGGCTTGGCTGGTGGGGAGGGGAGTTTTGCAGGCGAAGAAAGCTTGGCGAGGAGTAAGCGGGCTTTGGCTACGCTCAGCTGCTAGGGGAAGGGGAGCTACTCCTAGCAGCTGAGCGTGGCCGCCTGCGGTTGAGCGTGGCCGCCGGAAAGGGGGAGCAGGGTGCTGGCTGAGCTGTTTGAAGGCAGTGATCAGCCGAGTGATATCGGCGGCAGTGTTGCCGAGGGAAACGATAAACATCAGATGGCGGCGGGCGGGTAGCTCGGCGGTGACGCTGTGGTGATTGTGAAGCCGGTCGTCAGCAGTGAAGCCGGTGATTCCTAGATCGGAAACGTCGATAGTGAGACGGGTGCGATCGCCGACCATTCCGTCGCCATCAGTGGCAGGCTGCAAAACTTTCAATCCGGGCAACCCATCCAAGGCGGCGCAAGCTTGATCTGCCAACGCCAGAGTGCGAGCCATCAGCGAGACGCCTGCTGTCGCCATCTGGTGGCGAGCCGCATCAAGAGAGCCTAGCAGCAGATAGCTGGGGCTGGTGGACTGGGTGAGCTGGAGCGATTGGGAGAGGCGATCGCGGTCAATCCGGCTACCCTGAACATGCAGCAAGGCCGATTGGGTGAAGGCACTGAGAACTTTGTGAGCCGACTGCACAGCGATATCAGCACCAGCACTCAAGGCGGTCGCGGGTAGCTCAGGGTGGAAGGCAAAGTGGGGGCCGTGGGCTTCGTCGATGATTAACGGAATGTGATGCTGATGGGCGAGCTGAGCGATCGCTTTCAGGTCTGAACAAACGCCGTAGTAGGTAGGGGAGACAACCAGCACTGCTTTAGCATCGGGATGAGCTGTAAGAGCAGTGGCGATCGCTTCAGGCACTACACCCAAAGGCATATCCCACGCCGCGCTGTAGGTAGGCGATACGTAGACAGGAACAGCACCCGATAGAATTAGGCCAGAAACAGCAGAACTATGAAGATTGCGCGGCAAAATCAGCTTATCGCCAGGGCCACAGGTGGCTAAAATGGCAGCTTCAATACCGCAGGTAGAACCATTGGCCAAAAACCAGGTCTGCTCAGCGCCAAAGGCATCGGCAGCAAGGCATTGCGCTTCTAAAATCACGCCTTCAGGGGCAAAGAGATTGTCCAGTTCGGGCAGTTCGGGCAGGTCAGCGCGAAAGGCAGCGGGGCCAAAAAGCTGCTGCTGGCGGGCAGAAATTCCCTGGCCGCGCTTGTGACCGGGCGTATGAAAAGCTGCGCTCGGGCGGTCGGCGCAGCGCTGGAGAGCACTCAGCAGCGGCGTAGCAGACTGATCTAAAGTGTATGGTCTCTGAGATTTCTGAGATTTCTGAGAATTAAAAGAAATAGGATCAGGCCGGGTCACAGCGAACTTCAATCATAAAGCCGTCAGGATCGTAGAAGTAAATGCCTTTGCCAGTGGGCCGAATTACTGGGCCAGAGAAGGCAATATCTGCCTGGCGTAGCAGCGCCATTGCCTGATCAAAGCGATCAGCGGCAATATCAAAAGCCAGATGATTCGCTCGGGTAAAGCCCTGTTCGGGATCGGGGGCGGGCGGGGTCAGCTCGGGTTCCCAAAAGAGATCAAGAATGGTGCCGTCAGGCGTTCTAAAGTTGGTAACTTTGCCCTCGGCAACTAGCTTGACCAAGGTTTTTGGCACCTCTTCGCCCGTGAGCCGATGCAACCCCAGCAGCGCGCCGTAAAAATCACAAGATGCCTGCATGTCCTGCACATTGAGAGCGATATGATGAACGCTGCGCAGCATTCCTGGTATGAGACCGGCGGCTCTGTCTGAGACACTGACTGCGGGCTGACTAGGATAACTGATGGGAAAGGTCATAACTGAGACGCTATAGAAACGACAAGCCTATGAGCGAATATGAGCGAAGTTGATGCGTGAGGAGCGATCGCACTCATGAGCGCTCATTGAGCAGCTAGGTGATTTTTAGTAATAATAATAAAGGCTTTGTACTTGAGCTTTACTTAAGCTTCAAAATTGAAACGCTAAGCCTGAAGATTCCTCCTACCCGCATCCTAACGCCGCTATGAAAAGCCTGTTTCTAGACCGTTTGCAAAGCCCTGAACGCCCGGTTCTAGTTTTTGATGGCGCGATGGGCACGTCCTTGCAGATGCAGGAGCTGACAGCCGCAGACTTTGGCGGGGCGGAGTATGAAGGCTGCAATGAGTATTTAGTCGAAACCAAGCCCGATGCGGTGGAGAAAGTGCATCGGGGGTTTTTAGAAGTCGGCGCAGATGTGATTGAGACTGATACCTTTGGCGGTATGTCGCTGGTGCTGGCTGAGTATGACCTGGCAGATCGCGCTTATGAACTGAACAAAAAGGCAGCCGCGATCGCCCGCAAAGCAGCTGACGACTACTCCACTCCTGAAAAACCTCGCTTTGTCGCCGGTTCCATTGGCCCTGGCACCAAGCTACCCACCCTGGGCCATGTAGACTTTGACACGCTCAAATCTGCCTACGTCGAGCAGGTAGAAGGACTTTTCGACGGCGGCGTAGACCTGATGCTGGTAGAGACCTGTCAGGACGTGCTGCAAATTAAAGCGGCGCTGAATGCGATTGAAGAAGTTTTTACGCGTAAGCGCAGCTCGCCTGCCCCTGATGGTTTCGGTCACCGTGGAGCAGCAGGGCACCATGCTGGTTGGTTCAGAAATTGGCGCGGCGCTGACAATTTTAGAGCCCTATCCCGATCGATATTTTGGGGCTCAACTGCGCCACTGGCCCGACCGAGATGAAGGAGCATATCAAGTATCTGTCCGAAAATTCGCCCTTTATTATTTCCTGCATTCCCAACGCGGGACTGCCTGAGAACGTCGGCGGTCAGGCGCACTACCGACTGACGCCGATGGAGCTGCGGATGCGCTGATGCACTTTGTGGAAGATTTGGGCGTGCAGATTATCGGTGGCTGCTGCGGTACGCGGCCTGACCATATTGAGCAATTGGCTGAGCTGACAAAGGATCTGACCCCGAAGGAACGGATCAGTGGGGATCGCGCGGTCCCTCCCTCCCTACGGCGAACTGCCCTACATGCCCTCAGCCGCCTCTATCTACAGCCCCAGCCTTACGAACAAGACAACTCCTTCCTAATTGTGGGCGAACGCCTGAACGCCAGCGGCTCTAAGAAATGCCGAGAAATGCTCAATGCTGAAGACTGGGATGGCCTGGTCGCCTTGGCCAAGTCTCAGGTCAAAGAAGGCGCACATATCTTAGATGTAAACGTAGACTACGTAGGGCCGCGATGGTGTGCGCGATATGCACGAACTGGTCTCGCGGCTGGTGACTAACATCACCCTGCCGCTGATGCTGGACTCCACCGAGTGGGAAAAAATGGAGGCGGGTCTGAAGGTGGCAGGCGGCAAGTGCATTCTCAACTCGACCAACTATGAAGACGGCGACGAGCGCTTCTTTAAGGTGCTAGAAATTGCAAAGCGCTATGGCGCAGGGGTCGTGATTGGCACCATTGATGAAGACGGCATGGCCCGCACCGCACAGAAAGAAGTTTGAGATTGCCCAGCGGGCCTACCGCGACGCGGTGGAATATGGCTTTCCGCCCTACGAGCTGTTTTTTGACACGCTGGTGCTGCCGATTTCTACCGGCATTGAAGAAGACCGGGTGAATGCAAGAGAGACGCTAGAGGGCATTCGTCTGATTCGTGAAAATTTGCCGGGCTGTCACATCATGCTAGGCGTTTCTAATGCTTCTTTTGGTCTGAATCCGGCTTCGCGAGTGGTCCTCAACTCGGTGTTTCTAAATGAAGCGATGGCAGTAGGGCATGGATGGGGCGATCGTCAGCGCCAGTAAAATTTTGCCACTGGCCAAAATCGACCCTGACGCATCAAAAAATCTGCCGCGACCTGATTTACGACAACCGTGAGTTTGAAGGCGATGCCTGCACCTACGATCCGCTGGGCGAGCTAACGACGCTGTTTGCAGGCAAGAGCACCAAGCAGCTCAGAACCACCCAAGACGAAGACCTGCCGCTGGAAGAACGGCTGAAGCACACATTATTGACGGCGAGCGAATTGGTCTAGAAGATCAGCTCGCTAAGGCACTAGAGAAGTATCCGCCGCTAGAAATTGTCAACACCTTTTTGCTCGACGGCATGAAGGTGGTGGGCGAGCTGTTTGGCTCAGGGCAAATGCAGCTACCCTTTGTGCTGCAATCGGCGCAGACGATGAAGGCTGCTGTGGCCTACCTGGAGCCCTTTATGGAAAAAGACCGAATGCGGACGACAGCGGCAAGGGTACGGTCGTCATCGCCACGGTCAAGGGCGATGTGCATGACATTGGTAAAAACCTGGTCGATATTATCCTCTCTAACAACGGCTATAAGGTGGTCAACATCGGCATTAAGCAGCCGGTGGATAATATCATCGCGGCCTATCAAGAACACAATGCAGACTGCATTGCGATGAGCGGTCTGCTGGTAAAATCCACTGCCTTTATGAAGGACAACCTGGCGACTTTTAATGAGCATGGCATTGATGTGCCCGTAATTTTGGGTGGGGCGGCGCTGACGCCTAAGTTTGTACATGAGGACTGCCAGAATGTGTACAACGGGCAGGTAATTTACGGTAAAGACGCCTTTGCTGACCTGCATTTTATGGATGCGCTGATGCCCGCGAAAAAAGAGGGCAAATGGGATAATCTCAACGGCTTTGCTGAAGATCATCCGATGCAGCAGGCGGCTAGAGTGGCTGTGAACAATGCGCCCGAAGCAGAAGACGCCTCTGCGGCCAATGAGCCTAAGATGATTGATACTCGCCGCTCTGATGATGTGGCGATTGATATTGAGCGGCCTGTGCCTCCTTTCTGGGGGCCTAAAGGTGCTCACAGTCGGCAGATATTCCGACTGAAGATCTGTTTGACTACTTGGATATGCAGGCGCTGGTCGCTGGTCAGTGGCAGTTCCGCAAGCCTAAGGGCCAGTCTCGCGAAGAGTATGACGCCTTTTTGGCCGAAAAAGTACAGCCGATTTTGACAGAATGGAAGCAGCGAATCCTCAGCGAAAATTTGCTAGATCCAAAGCTGGTGTATGGCTATTTTCCTTGCTTGGCCGAAGGCAATACGCTGTACATATATGACTGGCAGGCGGCGCAAAAGGGCGAGCCTTCTGAGCCGGTGACCTCATTTGAGTTTCCGCGTCAGCGCTCAATGCGGCGGCTGTGTATTGCTGATTTCTTTTTGCCGAAGGATAAAGCTAAGCCGGGTGAGTATGATGTGTTCCCGATGCAGGCGGTGACCATGGGTGAAATTGCCACCGAGTTCGCCGCTAAGCTATTTGCTGCTGACAACTATACCGACTATTTGTACTATCACGGCTTGGCGGTGCAAATGGCGGAAGCGCTAGCCGAATGGATGCCATGCCAAAATTCGCATCGAGCTGGGCTATGGCGATCACGAGCCCGAGGGACATTCGCGATATGTCTAGCGCAGCGGTATCAGGGGTCTCGCTATAGCTTTGGCTATCCGGCCTGCCCCAATATGCACGATCAGCCGAAGCAGCTAGATTTACTCGGCGTCGAGGCAGATCGGGATGCATATGGATGAGAGCGAGCAGCTGTATCCGGAGCAGTCTACAACAGCGATTGTGACCTATCACGGGCGGCGAAGTACTTTAGCGCCTGATACAGGAGCGCTTGATACAGGAACGCTGGATACTGGGTCAATAAAAGTATCTGGTAGATATCAAGGCTGTCACCAGCCAGCGTTGATTTGGTAGACGTACTGTGCGATCGCCTCAATTTCCTCAGCCGCTGAGCCGGTCTGCATAGGCAGACATGATGCCCTTGCCTTGGGTAATGATTTGATGCGATCGCCGCTACATTTCCATAGCCATTGCGCGCCAAGGTCTTTTGCTTCAGGTTTTTGCCGCGCCGAATAATGTTGCCGCCGTGCGCATGGCAGCCGCGCAGTTCAGGCTAAAGAGCGACTCGGCCCATGCTCAGTGTCTGAGCAGGACGGCCTCATTTATCCAGCCTGGACTTGCTCTGTCTGGCTGGCTGTCTGGCTTGAGCTGTCTGGACTTGCTCTGTTTGGGCCTGGGCCGCAACAGGCGCGCCAAGCAGCCAAACTATCGCCAGGATAAAAATTAAACCAAACTCGCAGCCGCGATCGACAAAGCAAGCCTGTTAAAAAATGAATTCCCAAAGAAGCACGCGCCATACTAAAGATATAGACTCTAAATTCTTAAATGGCCGACTAGACTATATACTTATGAGATTGTCAAACTTAGCAATAAGACATAAAAGTAATATTTAGTCACATCATGTTTTGTGAACCCGCTATTGCTAGCTGAAGCCCTATGCTCTACAGCATGAGGACTCTATAACAGCTATGCTTCTAGCCTTATCCAGAACGCTGACCTCGTCTATATTTAACACTACCGCCGATTTAAGAAAATCCTTTGTCTGCACAGTTTCTCATTGGTGCTTTTCGTTCCCACTGAGGCCCTAGCTGATTCTCTGCATCATCTACTTGCTCAGAAGAGCTTTGTAGTGAGCTGGAGCCAGTCAGCTCAGAACTTTACCGATACTGGGTTGTTAGCAACCGCCATCGTATTGACTGCCTGATTGTCCAGTCTTCGGAAGCAGCTTTTCAGACCTTGCGAGCGTTTCAAGCGACGCGATATTTTGCTACCCGCACTGACGGTCGATTGTCCAACAGCGTTTGATCGCGCTGAGAAATCTGACGATTCGCTTTCTAAATCTGAAGCGGCTCAGCTTGAGGATACAAATGAGCAACCCGATAATGGGCAGGCGGGTGTGAAATGATCGCCGAACCAGTCGGCCACTACTGTTTTCTACCACGAAGCCGTCGCTGCTTCGACATTAACGACTTAGACGGCGTTGATGACGCCATTCGTCAGCTGTCAAGCTGCTACTTACAGCTGCCCACCGATGAAACAAAAGCGCAGGCCGCCAAACAATCTGAAAGCGCCACCGACAACGAGATAAGCGCCTATTTCTGCTGAGCTTGCAGCAGCAGCGCCTGAGTGAAAAGCTGCGAGAGCGCTTGGGCTATGCCGGTGTGTATTACAAGCGCAATCAGCGAAACTTTTTGCGGCACATGAGCGCCTCAGAGCACCGCGAATTTTTAGACAAGCTACGTCAAGACTACCGACACATTATCTTGAACTACTTTGCCAGTGACAGCACCATCAACCAGAAAATAGACGACTTTGTCAACGTCGCTTTCTTCGCCGACATGTCAGTACCCAAAATTGTTGAAATTCATATGGAACTGATCGACGATTTTTCTAAACAGCTACAGTTAGAAGGACGTAACGAAGAAATCTTAGCAGACTATCGGCTCACGCTAATTGATGTCATTGCCCATCTATGCGAAATGTACCGCCGGTCAATCCCTAGAGATATGTAGCAAGCGATCTGTAGCCGCCTACCATTTCACCCCGCAATCTATGAGTGCCCCACAGAAAACATACATCTTAAAGCTATACGTAGCCGGGAATACGCCAAGTTCGACGCGAGCGCTGAAAATGCTGAACACTATTTTAGATAACGAGTTTCAGGGCGTCTATGCGCTCAAAGTCATTGACGTGCTCAAAAACCCTCAGCTCGCAGAAGAAGACAAAATCCTGGCAACTCCAACCCTAGCGAAAATCTTGCCGCCCCCCGTCCGTAAGATCATCGGCGATCTCTCAGACCGCGAACGGGTTTTGATCGGGCTCGATCTTCTCTATGATGAGCTACGAGAAGATGGGCTGTTTAGCTAGTCCGGCGATCGCAGCAGTCCTACTGATTTTTCTTCCATCAGCTTTCAATAGACCTTTATGAAAACACCCTCAGCCGACAGCCAGGCGCTCACCCGCTCCAAAGGGGTGCAAAAAATCCGCACCATGATTGAAGGCTTTGATGATATCAGTCATGGCGGCTTGCCGGTAGGCCGATCTACCCTAGTCAGCGGCACTTCAGGTACGGGAAAAACACTGCTCGCGGTGCAGTTTCTCTATCACGGCATGACCTATTTTGACGAACCTGGGGTGTTTGTCACCTTTGAAGAATCCCCGGCTGACATTATCACCAATGCCTATAGCTTTGGCTGGGACTTACAGGCTCTGATTGACAGCGGCAAACTATTCATTCTCGATGCTTGCCCTGATCCCGAAGGGCAAGAGATCGTAGGCGATTTTGATCTGTCGGCGCTGATCGAGCGCATCCAATACGCGATTCGCAAATATCGGGCCAAGCGAGTTTCGATTGATTCTAGTAACAGCAGTTTTTCATCAGTACGATGCGGCTGAAGTGGTGCGGCGAGAAATTTTTCGGCTGTTAGCTCGGCTCAAGCAGATGGGAGCCACCACCCTAATGACCACTGAGCGCATTGATGAATACGGCCCGGTCGCGCGCTTTGGGGTAGAAGAATTTGTCTCAGACAATGTGGTGATTGTGCGCAACGCGCTAGACTCCGAGCGCAGACGACGCACCCTAGAAATTTTGAAGCTGCGGGGTACCACCCACATGAAAGGGGAGTATCCCTTTACTATTACTGACGAAGGCATTAGCATTTTCCCGTTAGGGGCGATGCGCCTGACTCAGCGATCCTCCAATGTGCGCGTGTCTTCAGGAGTGCCGACGCTCGATAAAATGTGCGGCGGCGGCTTTTTTAAAGATTCAATCATTCTGGCAACAGGCGCGACCGGAACCGGCAAAACGCTGCTAGTCAGTAACTTTTTGGCCAACGCCTGTGAAAATGGCGAGCGTTCGATCTTGTTTGCCTATGAAGAGTCTAGATCGCAGCTATCTCGCAACGCCTCTTCGTGGGGCATCGACTTTGAAGAGCTAGAGCGTCAGGGCCTGCTGAAAATTATCTGCGCCTACCCCGAATCTGCGGGGCTAGAAGATCACCTGCAAATTATTAAATCGCAGATTACAGAATTTAAGCCCTCGCGAATTGCCATTGATTCGCTTTCGGCGCTAGACCGGGGCGTCAATAATAACGCTTTCCGGCAGTTTGTCATTGGGGTGACCGGCTACGCCAAGCAAGAAGAAATTACCGGTTTTTTTACCAACACGACTGAGCAGTTTATGGGATCTCACTCCATTACCGACTCCCATATTTCTACCATCACCGATACGATTTTGATGCTGCAATATGTAGAAATTCGCGGTGAGATGTCACGGGCTATCAACGTCTTTAAGATGCGCGGCTCCTGGCACGATAAAGCAATCCGCGAGTATACCATCGATGCGGGTGGCCCCCAGATTCAAGAGTCATTTCGCAATCTAGAGGGAATCATCAGCGGTTCGCCCAGACGAGTAGCCACTAACGAAAAGAATGAGCTGTCGCGCATCATGCAAGGCGTACAAGAAAAGAGGGTTGACCTCGATAGCTCCTTGTAGGCTTCTTATACCAGGCTTCTTATGCCAGGCTTTTTGTACAAGCTGAACAAACGAACATGGAGGGATTCGAACCCCCGACCCTCAGAACCGGAATCTGATGCTCTATCCAACTGAGCTACATGTCCTTGGCTAGGCTAACCACAGTACGGCAATCTAAGGCGATACCGAGAGCGATGCGGATACTCTAGCGTTCAAATTCTATCATCTCTTTGCCAATACAGCACAGTCAGCGTGATCAGATTTAAACGGCTTAACTTTGCGCCTTTTCTATGCGCCTTTGATTAATTCTTACATTTAAAGGTAAAAGTCGTCTGCTGCGGGTGGTAGATCGGCGTCTGCGGGTACGGCGGATGTGTCACTGAGGGCAAGCATCTGAAGAATATTGTCGCCGCTGTCAGAGGTGAGAGTGCCTGCTTGCAGGGTATCCCACGTAGGCGTGACTGACAGCAAAAGCTGCTGGCCTTTGGCGGTCACACTCAACAGCTGAGTGCGGCTATCTTTACCAGCGACAATTTTTAGCCAGCCTTTAGTTGCCATCCGGTCTACGGTGCGGCTAACGGTAGATTTTTCCATGCCGAGGGTTTGCCCAAGCTGACCGGGGCGAATTTGGGTTTTGCTGATGATGACGGCCAAAATATTCAGTTGGTTGATGGTCAGACCATAGGGGCGAAGGGCTTCGTCGTAGAGCCGGGTGATGGTGCGGTTAACCTGCCGCAACCGACGGGCCACACATTCTTGCGACATCTGCTGGGCAATTTTGCGGGCTTGTTTTTGAGTAGTTTCTGCGGTCGAGCCCATTGCGGCAATCAGGTAAAAAGTGAGTTGATGGCGGCGGGGCCGTGCGGTTGACTAGACAACTTGAGGGTGGTTTTTGCCAGTGAGTTAAGGCGATCGCTCTCCAGCCTCTACATTTGTCTATCGCAGACTAGCTGCCTTAGACAGTAACTTTTATTACTTTCTGTGTGGAATATGAGACTATTTTAATATAAGTTAATATAAGTGACAAAAAACGATAGTGGGCGTCATCAGTAGGCGTGAGTGGGCATTTGTGGAAAATATCTTATGGATTGCTGGGGTAATTGGTCTGGGGGCGGCTGTCCAGAGTTTGTCAGGATTTGGGTTTGCGCTAGTGGCGATCTCCCTTCTCCCCTTTTTCTTAGATCTTCAGCTGGCCATTCCGCTGGTGCTCCTGATGTGTTTGCTCAGCAGCCTGTCACTGTGGGTTTGCTATCGCGATAGTTTTCGGTGGCAGGCGATCGCGCCATTAGCCCTTTCGGCCCTAGTAACGATTCCCTTAGGGTTAGTGGGGCTGCACTACGTACCCGAAGGAGTGGCACGCAAAGTATTGGGCAGCTTCATTGTGCTCTATGTCGCCTACGATCTTTTGCGGTTAGTGTCGCCAGTGGTCTCAATGCCTGCCCTAGAGTCGCCTCGCTGGGCCTACTTATTTGGTGGCATTTCCGGCTTTTTGACCGGGGCTTTTACAGCAGGCGGGCCGCCGCTAGTCATGTACGCCAACTCCAAAGCCTGGAGCCCAGAAGAATTCAAAGGCAATCTGCCAGGTGTATATGTCGTCGCACTGGCGTTTGCGCTAACGGGGCATTACTTCGAAGGCCATCTAACGCCCGAGTTAATGGAGATTGCACTGTACAGTACGCCTTTGTTTATCGTCGGCACGGGCGCAGGCATTGCGCTCTCTAAAAAGATCGATGCAAACAACTTCAAGCGGATTGTGCTTTCTTTACTGGGCGTCATTGGCCTGCGGCTGATCTGGTAATCGCTAGGTGAATCGCTGAGGTCAGCAATCTCTTACAAAATTAATTCGTCAGCGCTGTACTCACAGCATTGGTGAATTAGCTTGGCCACTAGCCCTGTCCAGCCAGTCTGGTGACTAGCGCCTAGCCCTTCTCCCGTATCGCCATTAAAGTACTCATAAAAGAGAATATAGTCTCGCCAGTGAGGGTTGGTTTGAAACGTTTTGTTGTTGCCATACACCGGGCGACAGCCGTTCTCATCTCTTAAAAACGTGCTAATCATTCGCTGCTCTAGCTTGGTGGCAACGTCCCATAGGTTCATCTCATCGCCCGAACCATAAGGACACTCAATTTTAAAGTCATCTCCAAAAAAGTGATGATAGCGCTGTAGAGATTCGATCAGCAAATAGTTAGTAGGAAACCACACCGGGCCTCTCCAGTTAGAATTGCCGCCAAATAGCCCCAGGCTAGATTCAGCGGGTTCGTAGTCTACCCGGTAGATAATGCCATCGACATCGAAGGTATAAGGGTGGTCAGCATGAAAGCGTGACAGCGCGCGAATGCCCGTCGGCCCCAAAAATTCATGAGGTTTGAGCATTTTCGCCAAAATCCGCCGTAGCTTATCTGGTCTTACAACCGAGAGCATCCGACGTTTTCGACAGACATTCAGATCGTCTCCTGGCCCCGGTTCAATTTCCATCGTCGTAACGTTACGACATAGCCGGATGCGATTGGCTTCAAACCACTCTAGCCGTTCATTAAAGCCAGGCAGCCGCTCCATCAGCTCTGGCTCTAGCGTCGTAATCGCATAGAGCGGCATCAGTCCTACCAAAGAGCGAATTTTGATCGGCACCCGAGACATATCCGGCATGTGCAGCACATCGTAAAAGAAGCCGTCTTCTTCATCCCAGAGCTGTACGGCGTTTTCTCCGGTGGCGTTCATCGCTTCGGCGATATAGATAAAATGCTCGAAGAATTTAGTCGCCATATCTTCGTACACCGGGTTCTCTAAAGCCAGCTCTAGAGAAATCGAGAGCATATCCAGGCAGTACATCGCCATCCAGCTAGTGCCGTCGGCCTGCTCCATGCGCCCGCCAGTCGGCAGGGGTTTGCTGCGGTCAAATACACCGATATTATCGAGCCCTAAAAAGCCCCCTTCAAAGACGTTGTTGCCTTCGGTATCTTTACGATTGACCCACCAGGTGAAGTTTAACAGCAGCTTTTGAAAGAGTCTTTCTAAGAAGAGGCGATCGCCCTTCCCCGTCATCTTCTTTTCAATCTTGTAAACCCGCCAGGTAGCCCAGGCATGTACCGGCGGGTTGACATCGCCAAAAGCCCATTCATAGGCGGGGAGCTGCCCGTTGGGGTGCATGTACCATTCGCGGGTCATCACATCGAGCTGTTGCTTGGCAAAGTCGGCATCCAGCATCGCTAGCGGAATGCAGTGAAAAGCCGTGTCCCAAGCGGCAAACCACGGATACTCCCAGGTGTCGGGCATGGAGAGAATATCTTGACTGTCGAGATGGTGCCAGTGAGCAGTTGCGGCCTCGCTTTCTCTGAGGCGGCGGGGTAATGGTGTTGGGGTCGCCCTTCAGCCAGGTGCTGACATCGTAGAGATAGTATTGTTTGCACCACATCATGCCTGCAAAAGCCTGCCGCTGTACGTTGCTCAAGTCTTGATTGTGAACGAAAGGGGAGAGCTGATGGTAAAACTTGTCGGCTTCCTGCTGGCGCGTTTGAAAAGTATCTTCGAACCAGCTTGCCTAGCGGATCGTTGAGCATTGGGTTGTTAGCTAGCCGTAGCCTGATCTGTTGCGTTTCGCCAGGGGCTAGGGTGAGGAGGATAGTGCACTGCCGATTTGGTGCCGGTTTGTTCTGGGTTGACTGCTGACTTGTCGCCGTCAATCACATATCTATGAAAGGCGTCTTTGACGTAGGGAGAAGGGTTTGCAACCTCAAATAGTTTCTCTTTGTTAGTTTCGTTTTCAGTGAACAGCAGCCCCGCTGCATTTTCTCCGCGTGTTTTCTCCTGCTATATTCTCTGAGGCTATCGCCGCCTAAGTCAATCCATTTGCCCGGATTTGTGGGGGCAGTCTCATTTTGCTCTGCCTCAGATTGAACAGCGGTAGATTGGACGGTGGCAGGGGGCTGACAGTAAAACCACTGCTTGCCTAGCTCGGGATGGCTGGTTTCGATGATCGAGACGTTGCCGCTAGTGAGACTGGCCTTGATGTGGGTTTGGGAGTTTGGCTATCCCATGACCAGGTGTTGCGAAACCACAGAGTAGGCAACAGATGTAGCTCAGCGGTCTCTGGTCCGCGATTGGTGACAGAAATCTGAATCAGCACATCTTCGGCATCGGCTTTGGCATATTCTACCTGCACGTCAAAGTAGCGATCGCCCTCAAAGATCCCGGTATCCATCAGCTCAAATTCGGGGTCAGTGCGATCGCGCCCATCGCCCCATCCTGCCTGCTGCAGCTGCTCGTAGGGATATTCTGCCTGCGGGATACTTGTACAGCGCCTTCATATAGGAGTGAGTCGGCGTGCTGTCCAGATAAAAGTAGTATTCTTTAACGTCTTCGCCATGGTTGCCTTCGTTGCCCGTGAGGCCAAAAAAACGCTCTTTTAAGATCGGGTCGTGGGTATTCCACATCGACAGTGCAAAGCAGAGCAGCTGCCGGTCGTCACTAATGCCGAAAATGCCGTCTTCACCCCAGCGATAGGCCCGTGATCGGGCCTGCTCGTGAGAAAAATAGCTCCAAGCGCTGCCATTCTCGCTATAGTCTTCGCGGACGGTGCCCCACTGCCGCTCGCTTAGGTAAGGGCCCCATTTCTTCCAGTTTGCCTGCTTGGTCTGATGTTCCTGAAGTCGGATTTGTTCGGGTGTCAGGGGAGGGCGCGTCATAGCAGGCGGGAGTAGTGATAGGGCGTGAGGTCGATCCGCAGGCGATCGCAACACCCATAAACTATAGAGCCAAACTACCGGGGAAGCTAGCGACAAAGGTTGAGCCGGTCGCTTTTATAGCTTTTTAAGCTGCTTTGCGCCAAACTCTGTTTGAGCTGCGCGGTGCGGGTCACGCTCATGCGAGCTAGACACTGCGTTTCACCCATGACCGTTGGGCTGTAGAGCACTTCAAAGGCACAGTTGCTATCGCGATACTCTATCCAGCCAATCTGGGCTTCGACCAAGCCACGTTTGGCGATCTTCGCTTAAAGCGGCTAAGAGTGACTGATAGGTTTGATTGAGCTGAGCGTCTGCCGCCTGATAGCTGAGGTTGGGTAAATCGGGTCGTCGCAACTCAGCCGTGCGAGTTTGGGTGCGATCGTTCAGACAGCCGCTATAAATCATAGGTGCCATCGATCCGCCATCAAACTGACTGCGCTCAAACGCACAGTCGAGATCGCGAAACGCTATCCAGGCGACTTCAGCTTTGCCCAGCGCTTGTTTCCCACTGTTTGGCTGCTCGGCTTTAACAGCCTGATAAACCCGGTTAAGCTCGGCATCGGACTGAGTGTAAGAGGCTTGGGCACAGCGGTTCATGGCCTGCTGAGTTTGAGGACTGTCGCAAGCTGGAGGCGTTTCATCTGGGGCTGGGGCGATCGCGCTGGCTGCACCGTTTGGTTGACTCGCCAGATCGGGATTGTCAGGGGTAACAGCGCTTTCTGGCTGACCGAGCGGCGCTGTCGCTGAGCCAGGCACAGGGGTGGGTGCGGCAGAGGGTTCTGTAGAGGACGACTGGGTGGCAGATGGCTCAGTGGCCGCAGGCTTGATGACAGACGGACCGTTAGGTGACGTGCAGGCAACAACGCTGAGCAAAAGACCGGCGGCTATGAATCGACCCACGGTTGACCCAGGCCGATTTTTTTTGGGCTGAGAACGTGGCGTTGGCGCAGCCTCTCGATCAGAGAATCGATCTTTGAGCAAACCGTCTGGCCAATTCTGCTGAGACATTATCCAAACCTTCAAGCGCAACTGTCTGCTTCAACCGTAGCGTTTGCTGACCCGTTTGATCGCCTCTGCCAGGTATCTTTCTGAAGTGTCTCTTTGTTCTGAGGTGTCTCTTGTCCTACTTGAGGTGGCCTAGATTTGGCGTCGTCTAGCTAAATATGGCAGTTTCCAATTCGGCGAGGGCTGTTTCTAGAGATGTCGTTGACGATTTGCTGATCAAATTCGTGGGCGGCAGCCAGTTCGGTTTTGGCACGGGCCAGGCGGCGGGCGATCGCCGCTTCAGAATCTTGACCCCGGCTGCGAATGCGCGTTTCTAAGGCCGCTACGTTTGGCGGACACAAAAAGATTTGCTTAGCGTCTGGAAAATTCTTTCTGATCTGGCGCGCCCCGACCAGTTCGATTTCTAAAATGACTCGCTGTCCCTGGGCGATCGCCTCTGCAATCGGGGCTTTAGGCGTGCCATAGCAGTTATCCGGCAAACTCAGCCCACTCCAACAGCTCCCCTCGGCTGATCATCGTATTAAACCGATCACGGCTGGTAAAGTAATAGTGCTGACCGTCTATCCTCACTAGGGCGGGGTCTGCGGGTGGTCGCAGAGACCGATACTTTGATATCAGGATGGCGCTGGAGCAAATGCTTGAGCAGCGTTCCTTTCCCCACGCCGCTCGGACCTGCCAGCACAATGAGCCGGCCTGAGCGCCTGTCTATCTGCTCAGCGAAAACGTCGAGGGTCGGCTGTTCTGGTGAAGTAGAAAGAGTAACCATAGTTAGAAAGTGTAGCTAAGAAAAAAATATAGCTAAAAGCAGCATTTAAAGGGTTATTTGATATCGCAGTTGCTTAAAAGATCAACGAAAGGGCTAAGGCAGCGGTAACCTCTTCTGGCACCGCTTGACACCGCTGGTCTAAAGACTAAACAACCGGTAAGTCAAATAAAACGGTCGTCATATAGCGGTCAGCCCACTGCCGATCAAAAGCTTTTTCTAGCACCCGGCGAGTTTTATCATTTTGCTGCTGCTGCTGACAGTAGTAGCGCTGTTGGTCTAAGAATTCTCTCAGGCGGTCGGGCTCAGGCTGTTTGGCGATCGCCTGCTGCACATGAACCATCAGGTAGCCTTTAACCTGGGCCAAAAACTGCTGCTCCTCTGCTGGGTTGGCAGGTTTTACGAAGCAGCAAAATTCTGAGAAAATCCGCTGTCCCCATTCCGGCAGATCGCGAGGCTGAAGGTAGCCTGGCTGATCGAGCGCTCTCAGCGCCTGTGTATAGTGTTCACCTAAGTGACCGTCTGCTGTGGCCGCAGAAAGATCAACAATCGCCGCGCCCACCTGCCCCCGACCGCTGACAATATCGCAGCCAAAGATAGGGAGCCCATATTCAGGGCGAGGAAACATAACGCAGTGCAAAATGTCTAAATTTTTGCCAATGCGCGCCAGCTCTAGGTGCAGTTTGCGAAACTGAGGGGTTTGATAGCAGCGGTTGTCAATCACCAGCTTTTCGCCTTCTAGCTTGCCTTCTACATAGCCGAAGTCGTCAGGCAGTTGGTAGGGAGAAAGCGACAGATGGCTTTGCCAAATAGTCTCTATCCCCTCGGCGAGCTGGCGAATCAGAGGATGCTGATGCTGGCAAACAGAAGAAGCGGCAACGGAAATTGACATGTATTCAGCGCTGGTACAACCCACACAAGGTGTAAACCCCTAGCATAGCAGTTTCCTCTCAAATTATTCCTGAACTGGCGGCAACCGCTAGAAAAGATCTATAGGTAGAGGACACCCAGGTCAGCTTCGAGTTAAGCCTGAAACGACTTTACCCCATGCTTTTTAACTGCCCTCTAACGCTCTTCAACAGCCAGTCATTGTGCGGGCACTGCTCATGATCGCCATCCAGCCACAGTCTCGTCAGCTTCTCGGGGTCAATCAGCAGACTTATCAGTCGCTGAAAGCGGCTATGAGTCTCGATCTGCGACGCCAGTTGCTAATCGCGGTGTGCGACGATGTGGCCTTGCAAAATCAGCTGGCTACCCAGCTGCAAAATGATTTAGAAGAGATGGCGGCGATCGCTCACCTCGCTGCCGATCCGGCTATGGAAAAAGCCGAAAAAGAAGGGGAAAGGGTGGCAAGTAACGCTATCAGCCCCGGTTTGTTGGGTGAATGGGCGCGTCCTTGTTCGCCAGATGTCGCTGGGCAGCAGCGATCGCTAGAGCGGCTCTGGTTTGACCCTGAAGATGCTAACTTTACCCGGCAAATTGCCCGGTGGATGCAGCAGACGATGCTCACAGAAGGCACGCTGCCGCAAGTGCAGATGTTGGGCATTGAGCAGATGACCCGTCAGCCGGCGATCGCTCAAAATCACTTTTTGCGATCGCTCGAAAAAATTGAAGCGCTTCTCCCCCGGCTCAATACCAGTTTGCTGGTGTGGATGCCCTGGCCCTGGCTGCGCACGATTCAGCAGTCGGCCCCGACGTTTTGGAACTGGCGCAACGGCGTTTTTGAATTTGTCAGCGATCCGACTCCGGCCTCAGCGCGGCAAGAGTCGCTGCATCAGGATGAAACCAGAGCTTCTGAGCAAGATATCCCACAAGATACTCAACCAGACGCTAGCCCCAGCGCTGATTTCGATATCCATCCGTTAGTAGGCAATCTCTACGGCGAAGCTGGCGATGGTGAAGATGCCATTGATGTTGATTCAGAAGCGATTGACGCAGAGGCTATACAGCCAAAGATTGCGCTACACACCGTCCATGCTGAGCCCGTTTTCTGCCAGGTGAAGCGGTTGATGACACACGCCGCTATTTGCTCACCTCCTTGCCCAGAGTGCGAAGCAGGCAACCCTGATATCTTAGAAATCAGCCCTCTTGATCGGGAGAACCGCCCAGATGCAGCAGACGATTTTGAGCCCACAGTTTTTCATCGGAAAACGCTTAAAAGGCAGGCGGTGAAGAAGGCAGGCGGTCTGCATTCGATTGTCAGCCAGGGCAGCAACAGCGTCAGCTCAGAGGCGGCGGGCAGCGCTCAAGCTGATATGGATGGGCTGGACGATATTGCACTCATATTTGCAGACTCTGCGGGGGTGAGCTGGGGGGAGAAGAGAGGAACGGAGAAGGAGAGCAGGAAACAGGAGAGCAGGAGACAGGAGAGCAGGAGGCAGGAGGGCAGGAGGCAGGAGGGCAGGAGGCAGGAGAACGGGGAAGTGCTGATAAGCAGAAGGCTGCGGATGATTACTTTGCGGTGGGCTATGTTTACCGTAATCGGATAGAGGCTGGCGAGCGAGGGCTAGCGCTGATTGAACCGGCGATCGCAGCCTATGAAGGGGGGCTGCGCTGCCTGGACGGGCCGCATCCTGACTGGGGCAGTAGCCTTAATGATCTCGGGACGCTCTACTGGCTCAAAGCGCAGCAGTTGACTGACCCACAGCAGTCTGTAGACTGTATGAGTCATAGCATTACGCTCTATCAAGAGGCGCTCACCAAGATCGATCCGCAGCAGCCTGCTAGCATTGCCGGGCAGCTCTACAGTAATATTGGCGCGGTCTATAGCTTACTGGCGACGTATGAGGAGCCCGTCACTTATCTGCAGGCGGCCGCAACAGCCTACGGTCAGGCGTTACAGTTGGGCACTGTGGCATTGTCTGCTGAAGAGTCTGCCGTTTTGCAAAACAGTTTGGGTTCGGTTTACTGGAAGCTCTCTCACTACGATGCAGCGCAGCCTAATTTGTATCGGGCGATCGCAGCTTATAAAGCAGCTTGCTCGGGCTATCGTCCCGATCAGCAGCCGCTAGACTATGCCGCCGTACAGAACAACTTGGGTATCACTTACTGGAGCCTGGCTAAATACGAGCAGACTCCGGAATTGCTAAAGCAGGCGATCGCCACTTACAGCAGCGCGCTTAAATACCGCACGCCAGAAGTAGACCCAGCCGCCTGTGCCATCACTTATAACAATTTAGCCCTGGCCTATTGGGACTTGTCCAAAGTCAGTGACCTCTACCTTGACCAAAAGTTGCGCTACCAGAGAAATGCGATTATCGCCTTCGAAGCGGCGCTTAATATCAGTCAGGCAGCGAGCACGCTGAGCAAAATGGACAGTGCGGCGATCTATCACTGCCTGGGTGATGTCCATGCGCAAATGGCCGAGACTGCGCCTTCTCTGCCAGAGATTGCTGAGAGTTTGCAAAAGTCGCTGTATAGCTACCTGCAGGCAATTGACGGTCTGCCTGCTGACTCGGCTGCCTATCAGGGCCGCTTTAGCGCCATCGTGACCAACCTGCGGGCTCACTACAATCAGCTGGGGCTCGCCGGGCAGCAGGCCGCCCTGAATACGGTGCCGCCAACTCTGCTGTCTCAGGTGATGATGTCTCTATAACAGGCTGAGTGATCTGAATTTTGTGTATTTTCAGTTCACCTCTATTGTGTATATAGTCTAAAACCTCTTGTGGGATGGCCATCTTGGCCGTTCCGAAGGAACAGGCGGGACGCCCATCCCACGAAAATCTGACCACTCCCTAACAGGGGATCAAGAACAGGAGTTTTTCAGCAAGCTTACGATAGGCTATAGAGGTCTTTAGTATGTATTCTGTGAGGCCGATATGCCCCTCCTGATTGTCGCCGCTATCGTCATTGCTTTTCTGGCGATCGCCTTTGCCCTGGTTAATAATCAGCCAGTGATCATCAATTTTTTGATCGCGCAAGTCTCTGGCTCGCTAGCGCTAGTTCTCCTCTCGACGCTGGCGATTGGCGTCCTGATCGGCCTGCTAGTGCTCACGCCAGCGCTAATCAAAAGAGGATGGCGGGTCTCACGCGCCAAAAAACAGACCACCGAGCTAGAAGAGCAGCTCTCTGGTCGCGATCGCGATCTCACCAGTCAAACCCGCAATACCGACCGGCTGCGGCAAAGCCACGAAAATCTGCTACTAGCGCTGAAGCTCACCGACCCCGGCACGGGTCTGATTAATGCCGAGGTGCTCCCTCAGACTCTCTCAGCACTCATTCAGCAAATGAAGCTACAGCCAGGCAATCCGCAGTTCAACGCCATTGGTCTGCTGATTGTCGATGCTAAGCGGCAGTTGCCCATTGGCGCGGTCGAGACCACAGCGCGGCAAAATGCTCAGCTTGACCAGGCGATCGCCGCTGTGATCCGCCAAAGCGTCACCCTCGACACCTGGCTATACTGCGACAGCCGCGACGAAAACGGCGCGCAGTTCATGTGCGTACTCACCGGCATGGATAAAACCGGACTCAAACAGTATGGCGAAACCCTGCAATCATCGCTGACTAGAGAGCCCTTGACCCTAGCAGATGGCTCAGTCGTCGCAGTCGATGCCAAAGTTGGCGGGGCCATTGCCGACAAAAACCATCCTACTAATCGCGAGCAAATCATTATCGACAAAGCCTACAAGGCCCTAGCCGAGGCCGGTCAACACTCACTCAACCCCATTAAAGGCAGCAGCCCTGTGAAAATTGTTCAGGTTACTGATGGCTAAAGGCCAGTTGATGAGGCCAGACTAACTAGCTCATTGCTGGTCCAATTCACTCGATAAACTTTTTACGGCGTTGCCGTCAGCCAGCCACCGCTAAGTACAACTGTCAGCGCCATAAAGACAATCGTCAGCAGCCAGGTCGCCCGGTTCAGCGTTTCCTCTGCGCTCTTAGTGCTAGTAAAGAGCTGCGCCTGCCCGCCCAATGCGCCTAGCCCATCACCCTTGGGGCTGTGCAGTAGCACCAAAACACAAACGCCGATTGCAGCGATCGCCCAAACAACCTTAACAACTGTGACTACCATGACAATTCCGCTAGGCCAACGCTAGCCCCAACTGGTTACTCACCCTATCCTATCGCGCCCCCCGCCCTTCTGTCTCCTGCCTTCTGTCCCTTGTTGCCCCTACCGCTGCAAAGAAACCTTCACTGGCGAACGACTAGCCTTATAGTCGGCCTGCGGCTGCACGATCATTGACTGCCCGGTCATATCGGCAGGAATCGGCAGCTGCAAAATCTGTAAAATTGTCGGCGCGACATCGGCCAGACAACCGCCCTCCCGAAGCTGCACCTCACCGCCATGACCCGGAATTTTCAGTCCCTCGCCCTCGACTAGAATGAATGGCACCGGATTAGTCGTATGCGCCGTCCAGGGGCGACCCTGCTCATCGTGCATATATTCTGCATTGCCGTGGTCAGCGATGATCAAGGCGGTCCCGCCAGCCCGAGCGATCGCCGCCAGCAATCGGCCAACTTCGCGGTCAACCTCTTCGAGAGCGCTGATAGTGGCATCCATTTTGCCGGTATGACCCACCATATCTGGGTTAGCGTAGTTCATGACTACCAGCGAATACTTACGTTTGTTAATGGCCGCGATCGCCGTATCGGTCACCTTGACTGCCGACATCTTGGGGGCTTTATCGTAAGTAGCCACCATCGGGCTTGGCACTAGCTCTCGATCTTCACCTGGGAAAGGTTCTTCTAGACCGCCATTAAAGAAATAGGTGACATGGGCGTATTTTTCAGTTTCAGCGGTGCGAAACTGCTTAAGATTATTCCGGGCGACCACTTCGCCCAAAATATTATCCAAGCTTTGAGGGGTAAAGGCGACGCCTACCGGCAGCGTCTGGTCATACTGGGTCATCGTGACAAAAGCCAGCGGCAAAATCGGATCGCGCTCAAACCCTGAAAACTCACGCTTAACAAACGCCTGAGTCAGCTGACGGGCCCGGTCGGGACGAAAGTTAAAAAAGATCACCCCATCTCCGGCTTCGACGGCTCCTGGCGATAGTCGCATCGGCTCGACAAATTCATCATTGATGTCGTTTTCGTAAGAAGCCAGGAGTGCCTCTAGTGCTGAGGTACCACTGCCCTCGCCGTCTTCTGTCATCACCCGATACACTTTTTCAATGCGATCCCAGCGGTTGTCTCGATCCATCGCATAGTAACGACCGCTCAGGGTGACTAATTGACCAATACCCACTTGCTCAATCGCATCTTGAAGCTTTTTCAGGGCAAACTGGCCGTCAGTAGGTTTAGTGTCGCGCCCATCGGTAATGACGTGAATACAGACCTCTGAGAGATCTTGTGCCTTGGCCATTTCTAGCAGGCCCACCAGATGACTGAGATGCGAGTGCACGCCGCCGTCTGAGCAGAGACCCACCAGGTGTAGCTTACTGTCTGCGTAGCGCACCTTCTGGCATACCTCCAGCAGCGCCGGGTTTTCCTGAATGCTTCTACTTTCCACTGCATCTGAAACTCTCACCAGCTCTTGGGGTACTATCCGGCCTGCCCCAATATTTAGGTGCCCAACCTCAGAATTACCCATTTGGCCGTGAGGTAAGCCTACGTCTTTGCCTGAGGTCTGGATAGTGGTGTGAGGATAGGTCGCCCATAGGCTGTCAATTACTGGCGTTTGAGCGTGGCTGATGGCGTTGCCGCTGCTGTCTTCTCGGCACCCCCACCCGTCTAGGATGACGAGCACCATTGGAGCAATAGGCGAGTCTGCCATACCAGAAAATCCTCTACAATTTGCGACAGTTTCGGAAGGGCTTTGAGTGGGTTCGGTTCAGTTCTGCCTGGTAAGTATTTCAGTGCAGTAACTGCTCTTGTAAAAAATACAGCTAAAAAATACAGTGAACGCCAATAGCGATGGCCACAAGTAGACAGCGTTTTGATTTGGGCTAACTGTCTTCGTATGTTAGATCTATCGTCAGCCTCTGTAGTCAGCCTCTGTAGAAAGAGACTGGATGCGGCTGCACTGGCTGGTCTGCCTCAGTTGGCCGTTAATTGGCCGGGTAGTTTATGGCATCAAGGCTTGAGACTAGCCCTACGAACCTGCCTCCAGATTTAACCTATGCTTAAAGCACTAAAGTAGCGCCGCTCTCTAAGATTAAGATCCGAATCCAAACTTTTTTAATCAAAGGTTTTTATAGCTGCGATCGCTTTTGCAGAAACTTTGCAGGTGATATGCAAAAAATCTGCAAGTAGCTAACTAATTATTTAGCATGTGTCACTCCTAAAATAAAGCGCCTTGATTGTCTGATCTGTAGGACGACGCTTCAATCCTTAAGGGTAAACGCTCAGCTAGCGCCTTTTGCGGCTGTTTTTGCCTGACGCTGCTCGCGCTGTTTTTGCCGTTTGGCGGCTGCCTTCGCTGCCTTTTCCGCTTCTATTTTTTCTAGCCGGGTGCGCTCTTTTTCCTCTGAAATTTTATCGAGGTAGTAGCGGTAGTCACCTCTGTACAGGCGCAGTTCGCCTTCTCGAATCTCGACAATTTTGGTGGCAACTTGAGAGACGAAGTAGCGGTCGTGAGACACAATCAGCGCGGTGCCGTCGTACGTTTTAAGGGCATTTTCCAGCATTTCTTTAGCGGGAATGTCTAAATGATTAGTCGGCTCATCTAATATCAGCAGATTTGCTGGTTGCAGCAGCATTTTTGCTAGGGCCAAACGAGCTTTTTCGCCCCCGCTAAGAGCTTCTACTTGCTTGAAGGCGGCGTCGCCGCTGAATAAGAACCGACCGAGCAGCGTGCGCACTTCTTCGTTTTTCCAATCGGGCACTTCATCGTGAATAGTGCCAATTACGGTTTTCTCTAGATCTAGCGCCTCAGCCTGGTTTTGCTCAAAATAGCCGGGGATCACGTTGTGTTCGCCTAAAGTGACGATCCCGTCGTCAGGCGGCTCACTGCCGATAATCAGCCGCAGCAGGGTTGATTTGCCTGCGCCATTAGGGCCGACAAAGGCAATGCGATCGCCGCGCTCAATCTCCAACCCTGCCCCCAAGAATAAGATCTTATCGCCGTAGGTGTGGGTCATATCGGCGATCGTCACCACTTCTCTGCCGCTGCGGGGAGCAGGCGGAAATTTGAACTGTAGCCCGCGCAGATCAGCTGTGGGCGCTTCGATCCGCTCAATTTTAGCGAGCTGCTTTTCTCGGCTTTTGGCTTGAGTGCTGCGAGTGGCGCTGGCCCGAAACTTCTCTACAAAAGCTTGCTGCTTAGACAGCTCTTTTTGCTGCCGCTCGAAGGTACTCTGCTGGGCGACTTTGCTCTCTGCCTTTTGAGCCAGGTAAGTGCTGTAATTGCCCAAGTACGTAGTCGAGACGCCGCGCTCAGTCTCCACAATAGAGGTACACAGCCGATCTAAAAACTCCCGGTCATGCGAAACGATGACCATCGGAATGGTGAGCCCTTTGAGATAGGTTTCTAGCCACTCGATGGTTTCTAGGTCTAGGTGGTTAGTAGGCTCGTCTAGCAGCAGCAGATCGGGCGACTGTAACAGTACTTTGCCTAACCCCATGCGCATTTGCCAGCCGCCGCTGTAGGAGCTGACGAGGCGATCGCCTGCATCGCTCTCAAACCCCATCTCTGGCAATATCTTTTCGATTCTGGCCTCTAGCCCGTAGCCGTCTAGCGCTTCAAACTGGCGCTGCTGCTTGTCGAGCTTGTTGATCAGCTTCTCTAACTGGCCCGGATCGGCGCTTTCCATTTGCTTGGGAATATCAGCGAGCGTCTGCTGAATTTTATTGGCCTCAGCAAAAACCGTCCAAAATTCTTCTCTGACCGTCCGCCGGGGATCAACTTCAAATTCTTGGTTGAGCGCAGCGATGTGTAGTTCGTTTGGGCGAATAATCGAGCCGGTGGTCGGCTCTACTTCGCCCAGAATAATCTTTAGCTGAGTCGATTTGCCTGCGCCATTTACCCCGACTAGGCCAACGCGCTCCCCGGTTTTGACCTCCCAGTTAATGTCTTTGAGGACTTCCCCGGTCGAATAGATTTTGCTGATGTTTTCAAGGCGCAGCATAGACAAAGCTCCTGATGGACTCTTTAAGTAGTAGTGACAATAACCCGCTCAGGGAAAAAACTCGGACAGACAGTAGCTCTTTGGCCAGTCGCTCTAGCCAATAGCTCTAGCCAGTAGCTTTTTGGCCAGTAGCTTTTTGGCCAGTAGCGCTGAGTGGCTCTTCGGCGGGTGGGTCTTGTATAGGATTCGCTAACTTACAATTACAAGTTTTGCAGTATCTTAACAAAAATGTAACAAGAAGCGGGGGTGAGCATTTCCGTATAACCTTTAGAGACGACAAAATAATCTTTAGAAACGACTACAGACGACCGGTCAGATGCGGTCAGCTTGAAAAATCCCCAACGCTGCTTTGAGCCTTCATCTATGAGTTTGACCTCGAGTTTGACCTCGCCGCTGCCGCGCTTAGTACCAGTTTTGATGCCAGTCCTGAGCGGCTTTAGTATTGCTGCTGTGGTGCTGACTGCTGTGGTGCCGGTAAGGGCCCAGCCGCCTACCCCACCTACCGAATTGTCTCCACTTCCAGGTGAATATTCCGATATTGCTGTGCCAGATCCAGCAGTTGATTCAAACGATCTCAATGCGGGCATCGCTAACTATTCAGACGAAGCCATTTCTATTGACTACCCGGCTACTTGGCAAATTGAAGTAGCAGACGACAGTTTAAAGATTACCAATCTGCCCGATACTGAAGCTGATTTGGTCGCCACTCAAATTTTTCAAATAGATGCGCCACCCGGCCCGCTCGTCAATGCCAATATTGACAGCTTTCTCGAAGAAGGCTCAACAGTTGGCCGCTATCGCACGATTACGGTTGACGGGCAGTCTGCTCTGGTGATGTGGCTCTCTGACCGGCCCAGATACGCTGAACCAGGCGATCGCCACTTTCATTGGCTACGGTGATAAGACGGTTTTCCTTTTCAGCCGCTACGCCGATACAAATAGCGCAGCCGAATCAGAGATTTTACGTCTGCATGCCTCTTTCTCCAACTTAGCGGCCCATAGCGCAGCTACAGAGCAAGCGCCTGTCAACAATTAGCGTAGCGAAGACTCTAATTTTTGAGAAGACCGATGGGGTTTAAGAAGGCGTGTCTTTTTGTCAGTGGGCTGCTGAGCGCCGCCCATTAAGTACAGTAAGCGCCATCCGCACGGCTACACCGCTGGCCACCTGCTGAGAGACCAGGCTCATCTGCGGATCGTCCATCAGGTCAGAAGTGATTTCGACGACCACGATTGGTCGGGCCTGGGTGCAAAACTTTGACGTGGGGTGAGCAGTGCTGAAGGCGATCGCGCGTAATGCCAAACCGCTGATGATACTCCCGCAAGCTAGGCAGCAGATGGTCGCTCATGCGTTCTTTTTGCAGCCGCAGCGCCATCACAAAATCAGCATTTTTCAGCGCTGAGTCTAGCTGCCAATGAATGAACACTCGTCGCGGCACGACTTCCTTCAGGCGTTTCTAGAGGCAGCGAAAAGGCTTCGGCAAACGCCTTAGGCAGCAGCGTTGGCGGCGCAGCCAAATGCACCTCAGCGCCGCAAGCCGTCAGACTCCACAGGTTAGAACGGGCAACCCGCGAGTGCAAAATATCGCCGACAATCGCCACCTTTTTACCCCGCAAATCGGCAATCGTCGGCTGTCTCTCCCAGCGACGGCTGAGCGAATTGCAGATAGTCAGCAAGTCGAGCAGAGCCTGAGAAGGGTGCTCGTGCTGGCCATCTCCAGCATTGAGAACCCCGACACCCGCACCTAGCCGATCCATTTCCTGCGCAATAGTTGCCGGCACCCCGGCCCCCCGATGGCGAACTACCATCAGGTCGGTGCCCATCGCTAGGTAGGTTTTCGCCGTATCTAAAATAGTTTCGCCTTTAGTCAGCGAAGAGCTGCCGGGTGAAAAATTGAGCGTATCGGCTGACAGGCGCTTAGCAGCCAGTTCAAAGCTGCTGCGGGTGCGGGTAGACGGTTCAAAAAAAAGATTGGCAACGACTTGGCCCTGGAGCGTCGGCACTTTTTTGGTGCGCCGCGAGAGCACACCTTGAAAACTAAGCGCCGTTTGTAAAACGCTCTCATACTCAGCTGGCGTAAAGTCTGCCAGAGAAATGATATGGCGTCGGTGCCAAGGAAAGGTATTCATACGGCCAGATCACCGCTCCAGAAATGGTCTAGACGGCGTAGAAGCTTAGCAAATTGGCACACGATAGCGACAGGGCGGACATCCATTTTGTAGGATAAGACTACCTTTAATAGTGCTGTATTCAGTATTTCGTCAGATGGTTCGGTTGCCAAAACGTATTTCCAAGCAGGTTGTGGGAGTTGCCCCATTTAAGCTTACTAATACTTGTGTCGCTGGCCTCGCCCTGACGCTCAGTCTAGTTTTTACGGGCTGTGCAACTGCGCCCGACAAAGTGATTGTAGAGCCCTCTCCTAGCCCTACGCCCTGAAGCCGTAGAGACCCCAAAACAAACCGCACCGCCAACTGCTAGACCCCCAAAAAGGATCGGCCAGCTGAAGCTCAGCTCGATGGTCAGGCAGATAGCGCTAAGCAGCCTGATGAAGAGATGGTGACTGTCTCGGTCTATACCATTGATGATCAGTGCAATGATTTTGTCGAGCAGGCAGTGCAGGTTCCCAACGAAGGGGCGATCACTGAGGCCGTCGGCAGAGCCATGGAGCGCGGTCGATTACAACGCCTTTAAGCTAGAGAGCTATCAGGTCAACATCAATGGCAGTACGGCTACGGTGGATATGCAGCTCGCGCCGAGTTCGCAGCGTCAATTTGTCTCTCTCTCTAGCTGCGAGCAGCGAGCACTCTTTGGCAGCGTTGAAAAAACTTTGCTCAATAACGCCGATTGGAATGTCAGTGCCGTTAAGTTTACCAGCAACGGCAAGAAATCTTGCTTTAGTGCGTTTTTTATCGCCATCTTCTCACTGCTTAAACTCACCGCTTAGAGACCGCTAGCGAGTCCTTTAAATACCAACGCCACGGACGATCAGCGGCTTTGGTAATACCAATGCGAGTGGTTTGTACGATTTCTTGGGCAGTCACCGGCGGCCCTGCTCCAGCCACAAGCCGCTGGCAGGATGATAGCGATCGCCATCTAACCCGCGATCAATCTCCAGCGCTCTACATAGTTTTCCGGGCCCGGCGGCTATACGGTGAGGTTTTTGGCTGTATTTGGGATCGAGCTGCGGTGGAATGGCCCACAGATCCAGCGCTCGAATCAGGACGGCGCTGCCGATTCCCGGCGCTTCGGTGACCACATTCAGGCAGTGGTACATGCCGTAGATTAAGTACACATAGCAGTGCCCTGGCGGGCCAAACATAGCCGCATTGCGCAAACTTTGGCCTCGATAGGCGTGACAGGCCGGATCGCCTGGGGCGTAGGCTTCGGTTTCGACGATGGTGCCGCGAATCAGCGAAGCCATTGGGCAGTTGCCGAGCGAGGGTGCAGCCAATCAGATCGGGGGCGACGGCGACTGAGGGGCGATCGCACCACGCTGCCGAAATCAATTTTTCCGCTGGCGTCTCTATCGGCTGCCTCCCAAACTGGCCGTCATCACAATTTGTCATAAACCATTAAGAATTAACATGCCATCAGAGTGAGTTGTTAGGATCATCACTGACGTATTTCTCTGAGGAACCCGAAAGGGCTTCAGCTATTTTAGACCATGGATATTAAACTTGTGCTTTTCTTACTGACGGGTCTATTTGCCGCTCAGCTGCCTTTTCTTTGGTACCCGCAATGGCTTTTACGACTCTAAAAACTACCATGGCAATGGCTCTGCTCACTAATTGCCCCATCCATTGCTCAGAGATGCATTGCCCAATGCCTAAAGACTGCCCGTGACTGAGCTATCTTGCCTGCCATATAGCGTCGGCTACGAAGATGAAGGGGTCTGTCTGAGCATTCAGATTGGCCCCTACTCTATCTTGCTTGACTGCGGCCTGGCCGATATCTCGGCGCTGCAGAGAAGAAGCTGCCGATTTTGTTTTCTGCAGCCATGCCCATACAGACCACGTCAGAGGGCTATTGCCACTGCACCGGGCCTTTCCTCATCTGCCAATTTTCAGCAGTGATGTCACTGCTCGCCTGGTGCCACTGAACTGGCCCGATCAAGAAGATGCCAAATTTTGCCGTTCGCTGCCCTGGCGATCGCCTGTAGAGCTAGCACCGGGGCTGACAGTCAGGCTATGGCCAGCCGGCCATCTGCCGGGAGCAGCCTGCTTTTTAATCACCTATAAAACGCCTCAGCGCACCTACAGCGTTTTTTACTCTGGCGACTGTTTCTTATCCAACGGGCGTTTAGTCGATGGCTTACCCCTAGCAGAGTTACGCAACCTCAAGCCCGACGTTCTGATTATCGAAGGCAGCTATGGCACCGAGCGGCATCCGCACCGCAAGCAGCAGGAAAATTATTTAGTAGAGCGCCTGAGCAAAGCGTTGGCTAATCACGGACGGGCGGTCTTTCCTAGTCCGCTACTGGGTCTGGGGCAGGAACTGCTGATGCTGCTGCGGAGCCATCACCAATTTACCGGCCAACCGATAGATATTTGGGTCGATCCGCTGGTTGCTTTGGGCTGCGATGCCTACTTGGGAGCCCTTTCGTCACTGCCCGCTACCGTCCAAAACTTTGCCCAGCACCAGCCCCTGTTTTGGGATGAGCGGGTATTGCCCCGAGTTAGGCGGTTAGGGGTAAGCGACTCCCCGGCAGATCTCGCAGCCGGGACAGACCCGGCTATCTTGATTGTCCATCCGGCCACGCATCCTAGCGTTTACTGTCAGGCCGGTCTGTCGGACTGGACTGTATTTGTCCCTGACTTAGAAGATATTCCGCTATGGCAGGGCCAGCTATCAGACCCCTTAGACGGCCAGTTCAAACGGCGCTGGTCCCGTTTGACTGGCTAGCAGAAATGCAGACTATTTTGGCAGAGCCGGTTTCAGAGGAGATGGCTACCGGCAAGGCTGAGATAGAGCACTACATGCTCACCAGTCACAGCGATGGGGGCGGCACCACTCAGCTCATTCACAATTTGCGACCCCAGCACGTCATTTTTGTGCATGGAAATCCAGAGCAGCTCACCGATCTAGCCAGTCTAGAGGCGCTGCAAAGCCGCTATCAGCTACATCTGCCAACCGCTGCTCAACCGATTGATTTGCCATTGGCAGAGTCGTTTTGGCAACCTGCCCCGCCCCGCGAAAATCTCTACGAGGGTGAAGTAGATATCTCTGCTGAGGGGGTGGTGCTGACGCTGCCGCCTAACTTAGAAGGTGATCCGCGCTGGGTGCAGCTGGCTGATACCGGCATTGTAGAAGCTAGCTGGCAGGGCGATCAGCTGGTGATTCGTGGGCTCAATCAGCAGGAGCTGATGCAGGTAGCACCTCGCGATCCGGCGGCATCAGCTCGAACTTGCTACTACTGCCGTCATTTGCGCGGCCAGCGATGCCGTAATCCGGAGTCGCCGCTGGTGGGTTGCAGGTAACTTCTGAAGGAACTTGCTCAGTATTTGAGCGCTCCAGTCGGGCGTTGGGGTAAGGGTTACTAGGTGACATTCTGGTACAGCGGCAAACTATTTGAACGCGGGGGTGATTGAACGGGTAGATCGTAGCCGCTCAGTGCCTCTAGATGGGATGGGGCTGCGATTTGGGGCGACGGTGTTTACGACACTGCGGGTCTATAGAGAAAACCTGCACCATCCGCTGACTCAGTGGCAGGGCATTGCGATCGCCTCACCCGATCTATCCAGCAGTTTGGCTGGACGCTTCCAAATTGGGCAAGGATTACCAAGGCTGCGAGCAGCTCAAAAGCCGCTACCCGATTTTGAGAATTACGCTCTTTGCCAACGGCCATGAGTGGATTACAGGCCGGGCGCTACCGCCTCAGCTGCGGTTCAGCAGCAGACAGGCGTTACCTGTTGGGTTGCCCCACCCGACTATGCCCGCAGCTTGCCCGCCCACAAAACCGGCAATTACTTAGCCTGCTGGCTAGCTCAGCAGCAGGCTCAGCGCTACGGCGCTCGCGACGCCATCTTGACCAATGCTCAGGGCGAGTGGCTAGAGACGGCAACCGGCAACCTGTGGGGCTGGGCCGAAGGGCAGTGGTGGACGCCGGTAAGCGATCAGTGTTTGCCAGGACTGATGCGAAGCCAGCTGATGCAAGTCCTGACGGCGGCAGGAGAAAAGGTAGGCTGTCAGCTTTGGACTAAGGAACGGGTGATGGGATTTGAGGCGATCGCCTACAGCAACTGCGCTGTCCAGCTTTTACCCATCCACACAATTCTAAACGGGGCGACTACACTAAAATATAGCTCTCAACATGCCAGTATCAGGGCATTGCAAGCGCAAATAGCTGATTTGGAAGCTGATGTCAGGCCGTAAAAGCGACCTGAGCGCTGGCCCAAACCGCTAACGCCTGTAGTGATTCCTGAAAATGGGTTAACATAAGTTAATAACACAGGATTTAACGCTAGCAGTATTTGAGCTGTAGATGCTTGAGAGTCAGATTCTCAAAAAGTCAGATTCTTGAGAGCCAGCCCTCAGCTCCCAGACTAGGCGTCCTCACACCACCACTTAGGAGGCTTTCCCCCGGTGAACAAACGCTGGAGAAACGCGGGTCTTTACGTATTACTCGTCGTCGTTGTGATTGCATTGGCAACCACATTTTTTGATCAACCCCGTGTCGAGACCCAGTCTTGGCGCTATAGCAAGTTTATTGACGAAGTTCAGCAGGGCCGCATCGAAAGCGTGGCCGTCAGCTCGGACAAGTCTCAGGCCCGCTTTGCCGCGCCTGATGGCACTGGCCGGATCGTCGTCAACCTTCCTCAAGACCCCGGTCTAGTCGATATTCTCACCAGTAACAATGTCGATATCTCGGTGCAGCCCACTCAGGACGAAAGCGCCCTGGTACGGGTCTTCAGTGCGCTAATTATTCCAGTGCTGCTGCTGGTAGCGCTGTTCTTCTTATTCCGCCGCGCCTCAAATGGCCCTGGTAGTCAGGCGATGAACTTTGGCAAATCCAAAGCCAGAGTGCAGATGGAGCCTCAGACTCAGGTAACCTTTGGCGATGTTGCCGGGATTGACCAGGCCAAGCTAGAGCTAGCCGAGGTTGTAGACTTTTTGAAGAATGCTGACCGCTTTACAGCGATCGGAGCCAAAATTCCCAAAGGCGTTCTTGCTAGTTGGCCCCCCGGAACCGGTAAAACCCTTCTTAGCCAAAGCCGTTGCTGGCGAAGCGGGCGTACCCTTCTTCTCCATCTCCGGTTCTGAATTTGTTGAAATGTTCGTCGGTGTCGGTGCTTCTAGAGTCCGCGACCTATTTGAGCAGGCCAAGTCTAACGCACCCTGCATCGTATTTATTGACGAGATTGACGCCGTTGGCCGTCAGCGTGGCGCTGGCTTGGGCGGCGGTAACGACGAGCGCGAGCAAACGCTAAACCAGCTCCTAACCGAGATGGACGGCTTTGAAGGCAACACAGGCATCATCATCATCGCCGCGACTAACCGGCCTGATGTCTTAGATGCGGCCCTGCTGCGCCCCGGTCGCTTTGACCGTCAGGTGGTGGTAGATCGCCCTGACTATGCAGGTCGCTTAGAAATTCTCAACGTTCACTCTCGCGGCAAGACATTCTCTAAAGACGTAGATCTAGAGAAAATTGCCCGCCGTACGCCTGGCTTTACCGGCGCGGACCTGTCTAACTTGCTAAACGAAGCGGCCATTCTAGCAGCGCGGCGCAACCTCACTGAAATCTCGATGGATGAAGTGAATGACGCCATCGATAGAGTGCTCGCTGGCCCCGAGAAGAAAGATCGGGTGATGAGCGAAAAACGCAAGACGCTGGTGGCTTATCACGAAGCCGGTCATGCGCTAGTCGGCGCGCTGATGCCTGACTATGACCCCGTTCAAAAAATCAGCATCATTCCTCGTGGCAGAGCCGGTGGCCTCACCTGGTTTACCCCAAGTGAAGAGCGCTTAGAGTCGGGTCTGTATTCTCGCTCTTACCTGCAAAACCAGATGGCGGTCGCCTTGGGTGGTCGGCTAGCTGAAGAGATTGTCTTTGGCGATGAGGAAGTCACTACGGGTGCTTCTAACGACTTGCAGCAGGTGGCTCGGGTCGCTCGTCAAATGGTGACTCGCTTTGGCATGAGTGACGTGCTCGGGCCGGTGGCGTTAGGTCGTCAGCAGGGCAACCCATTCTTAGGCCGTGACATTGCCAGCGAGCGCGACTTCTCTGAGCAAACCGCTGCCTCGATTGACGCGGAAGTACGGCTGTTAGTAGACCAGGCATACAACCGCTGTAAGTCTGTGCTTGATCAACAATCGTCACATCTTAGACAAGCTCGCCGATATGCTGGTAGATAAAGAAACTGTGGACTCAGAAGAGCTACAGAACCTGCTAGCGACTAACGATGTGAAGATGGCTAGCATTGCTTAAGTAAGCGCCGTTCGCTCAGGCTAGTCATCATTCGATGGCTATCTGAGCGGATTGTTTTACTGGATCTTCGCATGCTAAACTTAAAGCCGCCCTTGGATTCTCACAAGGGCGGCTTTTTGTCTGTCTTTTATCAGCTGACGACATGACGACAGGCTTTACTTAGCGGATAGTTCCTACTCGACAGAGGCTATAGCTGAGATTCGCCTGAAGGTCAGTTTCTTTCAGTCCTCCGCCAAGACTTCTGCCGAATTATTGGGGCTTTCAATCAGTTTGACTTTATGCAGTGATGCGCCTAGTTCGCCAATCGGTTGGCGCAGTAACTGGCAAAGGTGAATAACGATATTTTCAGCAGTCGGCACTACGGCCTGAAAGTAAGGTACGTCTTTGTTGAGAAAAGTATGGTCGAGCGGTTCGATGACGTGTTGAGCGATCGCGCCTTGCATCGCAACTAGATCCACCAACATGCCAGTGCGCGGATCGACCTCGCCGCTTAACAGTTACCTCTACCCGATAGTTATGGCCATGACCATTAGGCCGGGAGCATTTGCCATAGATCTCAGTATTTGCTCGTCGCTGAGATCCGGCAGCGCTAGCCGGTGAGCGGCGCTAAAGTGAGCTGAAGTGGTTAAATAGGCTTCCATTCCGTTTCCTTGATAGTCGGCCCAGAGGTCTGGCGTTTCAAATAGCTGAATATTAATTAGAGGCAAGTGGGGCATCAGCCGCTGCCAGATGACCCGAGCCACATTTTCTGTTGTGGGCAGAGTCGCTTGAAACGCCTGCCAGGTCTCATTGAGATAAGAAAAATCCAGCGGCTCTATGACCTCCCGGCGAATAATGTCTTTAGCCTCTGTGAGGTTAAGCACCATGCCATAGGGGTCTAGCTCGCTTTCAAGCGAGACGTTTAGCACGTAGTTGTGGCCATGACCGGGCGCGCGGGCACACTTGCCAAAAAGGCGTATATTTTCGGGTTCACTCAGCTCATCAAGCCAGTATCGGTGGCTCGATGAAAACTGCGATCGCCGATTGATAATGCACTTCATAGGAAAACTGGCTTCTACCAGATTAGTCAAACCAGTCAGAACAGACCATACTCTTCTGTCTGCTTGGATATTAAGAATTACCAACGATTTCTCGTATGGATTACTTACCTGCAAAAATAAGACTGATACATCCTTCTACGATTAAAGCTCTAAAGCGCTCACCCATTTATATGAGAAAGTCCAGGCGGGTAACCGTATGTCACAAGGGTTGTCATTAAAATCCGTTGCTGTAAAATGAATACAGAAATAAGATTTGAGCCCGTTCATCTCAGCCGATTATCTGCAAGTATTAGCCCTAGAGATTCGCTCGCAGGCTGCCATCAAAATGTAGTCGAGGCGTCCAGGTTGAGACGGAAGTAGGGATAGCTAGGCTTCATGCGAGTGGCCCTGAAGGAACGCGTTGCCTCATGAATGCCTTCAGGCATTTAATTTTTTGGGGAACGAAAAATGAAACTTACCTATCGCGGTATTGAGTACGATTATAACCCCCCGAGGCTAGAGGTCACTGACAGCGAAATTTCCTGTCAGTATCGGGGGCATGCCGCTCGCTACAGCTATGTACGCCATGTGCCAATTCCTCAGCCAGCTGAGCGATTGACTTACCGAGGAGTTGCCTATCAGACGACTCGGCAGGGAGAAATTCAGCAGATTACCCCACAGACGACAACTGAACAGACGATAACTGGCACATCGCCTGCTTTGCTAACTAGCTTGCGCAGTCAAGTTAGTCAGCAGCAGCCCGGCTGCTCAAGCCCGCCGCGAACTGCTGCGTGAGTCCAGCCGTTTGCATAAGGAAAATATCAGCCGCTCTTTGCAACACCGTGTGGAAGTGGCTAAAACACAGGGCAATGAAGCACTGCTTCAGCAGCTAGAGTATGAAGCGCGTCAGACAGTATAAGCAGCATTAAGTTGGCTACCACTTGATGCTGTTTGGAAAGGCCTTGGCCGTAAACAGGGAAGGGATCATCGGGTTCTCTTCCCTTTTTTGTGATGGCGAAAGGTTTACTGCTTTGCCGTTGCCTTTTGCTTGCACGGGCGGATGAACTGTTAGAAAATGGCTGGAGCTTGGCAACAATAGCCCATTGCCGCTGTTTAGATAGGGAGCCTCAGGATGGGCGTTTTCAATCAGGTGTTTGGGACAGCTTCGGACGTGAAGATAGCAATGAATTCAGCCGAGGCATTTGCGGCGATCTGTTTGGTGGCGATCGCTGCCGATGGCCACCTCTCCAAATCAGAAGAGACTGAGATGTTGCTGCGGCTAAGCCGAATGCGGCTGTTTCGAGACGCTAAGAAAGCCTAGAGCACATTCAAGCCAGCCTGGTCAGCAGGCTAAAAAAGTATGGCCCTCAAGCCCTGATCGAAAGTGCCAGAGCTGCGCTCCCGCCCAGTTTGGCTCCGACTGCCTTTGCGATCGCCGTCGATCTGGTCTTTGCCGACGGCATCGTCTCCGCCGAGGAGCGAACCTTTATAGACGACCTGCGTCGTATTTTAGTCATTCCTGACGAGTTGGCTTTGAAGATTGTCGAAGTGATAACAATCAAAAATCAGGGCTAAGTCAGCGGATGCTTTCCTGGTACACCCACCGCCCGAGGGAGATCTGGAGGCGTAAGCCTAACCTTATGGATAAACAAGCAGTGGCGGCTGCTTTGGGTCAGCGGCGTCTGCCAGCTTTGCAGATCGGTCAGCTCGCCGCCCAGCAGCTCAATCACGGGCAGCAGCGCCTCGGTGTCATCGGTGCTCCACTGTCCGCGAAAGAGCACAGCTTGTCCGCCTGTCGTGAGCAGGGGCAGGGCATATTCTGCGCAGGTAGCCGCAGAGCCGACAGCGCGTACCAGCGCTAGATCGTAGCGGGCGCGGTGGGCTGACTGCTGACCTAGCGCTTCTGCCCTATCTGCTATGCAGGTAGCCGGTAAGCCGAGCTGGTGGCACAGCGTTTTGAGAAACTGCACCTTTTTGCGGGTGGCATCGACCAAAGTAAGATCGATAGGGGCCAGCGGTGAGAGGGCGATCGCCGCTGGAATGCCCGGAAAACCAGCGCCAGTCCCAATGTCGATCATGCGAATCGGGGATTGATCAGAATCAATGTCAGCCTCCTCGGGCAGAGGCGCTGCTGTATCTTCAGCAATCCAATCTTCAGCAATCCAAGGCGCTAAGCCGCTGAGAGAGTCCCAAAGATGCTTTTCCCAAAATTCATCAGGCCCGGTGATTCGAGTTAGGTTGAGCTGCTGATTGCCCGCCAAAATCTGCGCGTAAAGCTGCTGAAACAGATCTTGCTGAGCCTCAGTAGGCTGCCAGCCCAGAGCTTTGCTGCCATAGATCTTGATGGGCAGGTAGGAGCTGATTGGCCTCTAAGATCGAGGTTCTGAAGCTTGGAAACCTGACGTTTGGGGCGGCTGACCTGTTAGCTGAGGTGAGTCTGAAAGAGGAAAAGGGCCATAGGTGAAGCGGTAGATCGCGCTATGAGTAGCTGGGATGGAAAATTTAGGTAAACAGATTTAGGTAAAAAGTCTAGATAAACGGCTCAGGCAGCGGGCTGAGGCTGGCGGTGGCGCAAGCTATCGGGCTGGGCGCTGCTGAGCTGACCGTGGTCGATCGTCCAGCAGTGATCGGCAATGTCAACTAGGTCTTCGGCATCGTGCGAGACGATTAGCAGGCTCCACTCTTTTTTAAGCTCGGCGAGCAAGCTCACTAGCTGCTGTCGCATTGACCAGTCGAGGCCAGCGGTGGGTTCATCTAGCAGCAGCAGATAGGGCTGACGAATCAGCTGCACTGCTAGGGCTAGCCGCCGCTGCTGACCGCCACTGAGCTGTTGGGGCGAAGCCTGCAAAGACAGATCGTCTAGTCCTACTGCTGCGAGTGCTTCCTGAACCCGATCTGAGCTGAGTTCGGGATGGCCTAAGCGCAGTTCTTCAAAGACGGTATGGCCGCAGAAGTGTCGTTCAGGAAACTGAAAGACCAGTCCGCCTAGCTGCTGTAAGGCTTCGGGAAGCAGCGACTGCTCGCGCCAGAACAGCTTGCCGCTAGTTGGCGCAGCGAGCCCGGCCAAAATTTCTAGCAGCGTGCTTTTTCCCGATCCGCTGGGGCCGACGATCAGCCCTAACTGCTTGGGGCCAAGATTCAAATGAAATCTGCTTTAAAATCGGCAGGGCGCTGGCAGTGGGATGATAGCTAATATCTCGCAGGTGAAGCATACAGAAAGCGTCGGCTGATATCGGTCGATGGGCCTTTCAATTGTATAGTGCATATTAGGTAGTGTTCGTCTGTTTGTCTTCGGTGTGAGGTTTGTGTGCAAGTTCAGTTTCGTGAGTGCGACTTTTTTAATCTGTGGATCTGGCTGGAGTTTGAGACGGTGCCTTCGGTGGCCGAGCAGCAGTATGTAGAGGAGATTTTTAGCTCCTGGTTTTTTCTTGGGCAAGCTAGGCGGCTTTAATGCTGAAAACCTGCAGGTGCAGGAAACGGGCGTTGATATCAGCTATTTTGACTATGACGAAGATGAGTCGGCGCGATCGCTGCTCTCGCTCATGCACAACATGGGAGAAGTTGAGTTTCAGGGGCTCTGGGCGCGCTGCTGGCTAGATTTGGGCACGACCGATGCGATCGCTCTCGACGTGCTGATCAACACCGTGCGCCAGTTTAGTCAGGACTATGTAGAAATTCGGCAGATTATCATTGGCGGTGAAAATGAAGACTGGCCAGTGCCCGACAGAAAATCCAGAAGCGGCTTTTCCTGACTAGGGTTTGTGATGGCTAAACGCATTCGACCGATCTCGCTAGGACTGATTGAGCACAGCGGCCATATTTTTGTCAGCCAGGGGCAAGACCGCCACACGCAGGAGACCTTTTATCGCTTTTTAGGGGGCGGTATTGATTTTGGGGAGACCAGTCAGGCCGCGCTAGCGCGCGAGTTTGGCGAGGAGATTCAGGCTGAGCTGACCGATATTGAATATCTGACCTGTTTGGACAATATTTTTACCATCAATGGCAAGGCCAAGCATGAGCTGATTCAGCTATTTCGCTGCCGATTTGTCGATCCGGCGTTTTACCGGCTAGAAGAGACATTTAAGCTAATTGAGGGCGATCGCACCGAACAAGCCTTTTGGCTAAATACTCAGCGCGTCTTCAGCGGAGAGTGCCGGCTAGTACCGGCAGCTGCTTACCCTATCTGCAAAAATTACTCGGAAAACTTACTCCATAGCTCACGGCTATTCTAAGTCTGCTGAACTATGCCGACTCTGGCAGTTCTTCGCAGGCCCCAATACTCACCCAGCTAGTCGAACCGTCTTGCCAGTGCTCTTTTTTCCAAATAGGGGCATTGTGCTTCAGCGTGTCAATCGCGTATTGACAGGCAGCAAAGGCTTCGCCCCGATGCGGACTACCGACAGCGACCAGCACGCTAATTTCGCCCACGACTAGCTTGCCAGTGCGATGGTGAATGACGACATGAGTAATCTCGGCCCAGCGCTGACGAATCTCAGCGGCGATTTGCTTAAATACCTGCATGGCCATTGGCTCGTATGCCTGATACTCTAGCGCGACCACCGGCTGACCGTCGGTTTGGTTGCGCACCATGCCACTCATCAGCACAATTGCGCCGTTAGCCCCATCATCGGCTAGCTGATAGGCCCGTTCTAGAGAGAGGGGCGCAAAGGCGATCGCAAAATTATCGGCTGGCTGATCGCTAATCTGAGTATTGAGGTTAAAAGGCAGGCCAACAGTCATGATAGCTGAGCGAAATAGGGTAGGACTTTGAAAGCGCTTTTTCAAGCGCCTTTTTCTAAGCGCCCTTAATGAGCGGATAGCTGCTTCTAGCTGGCATTGCCAGGGTGCAGTAGAGCTGCTCTAAAAGGGTGATGTTTTGGCTTAGAGTATAGCGCTCCAGGACACGCGATCGCGCCTTTTGCCCCAGCAGCGTCGTAATTTCAGAATGCTCACGAAACAGCGGCAGCACCGTTCTCAGCTGACTGGAGACCTTTTGCGTATTGAGAATCACGCCTGCTCCCTGCGCCAAAACTTCACCATCGGCCCCGGCATCAGTCGCTACGCAGGCCGCACCGCAGGCCATCGCCTCTAGCAGCGAGAGCGAAAGCCCCTCGACCAAAGACGGCAAAATAAAGCAGTCGGCCCCTCGCAAAATTTCAATCCGACGATCTTCATTCGCAACAAAGCCGAGCCAGACGATATTGCTATCGGTATAAAAAGCCTTGAGAGAAGGCTCTAAAGGCCCGCTGCCGACAATTGCGAGCTTATTCTCCGCCCCCATGTTTGGCGAGCTTCCATCCTTTTAACAGCGACTCCACGTTTTTTTCTATCGCCAGTCTGCCCTGATATACATAGAGCTGACGCGCATTGAGCTGCTTTTTAATGCCAGAAAACCCGGGGGCATAGCGAGAAATATCGACCCCGTTCGGGATCACCGCCATCCGCTCTAACGGCACGCCCAGCTTCACCAGCAGATTTTGCTGGATCTGTGAAAACACAATTACCCGGTCGTAATGAGCCAGGCAGGGCGCATAGAGCTGGTAGGTGAAGTGCTGAGTGCTAGAAGAAAGATTGCGGCGTTTGCGGTCAAAGGCAGGGTGAAACGTGGCCACCAGCGGAATGCCTAAGCTACGGCAAATCTCGGGCAGCTTAAAATCTAACGGCGAAAGTGTCAGAGACGCATGAACTAGATCGGGATCTAACTTTTCTAAGGTATCGGCCAGCAGCCGGGCCGATCCTAAGGCCGGAATCGTTAAAATCTGAGACTTAAAAATAAAGGGCAGAGAGACTTCTTCATAGCTAGAGTGATCGTCTGTAACCTCATCAGACTGGGCAAAATGTAGAAATGTGACCCGATGGCCCCGATCTAACAGGGCATTGGTAATTTCTCTGCCGTAGGTTACGTTGCCACAAAAGGGAGATTTTTTACCAAGCCACGCAATATGCATTTACCGGTCAAAACGCTGGTTATTAGGAGGAAATTTTGCAGCTGATGGTTGCCATCAGACTCTGTTTGCCTTAGCAGCTAGAGGCCGCTCCTTCAGACTTTATCAGAGTGGGCGGGGTGGTTGAGCTGATTGATAGCGTGAACTGCCTGATTCGGACAGCCCGTCACCAGTGAGCCCTTTGAGTCTCAAGATGACCAGGCACGCAGGAATTTTCACCAGGGTCTTTGTTACTTCTGATACTGACAAGTATATTGGCTTAGTATAAGCGCAGATGGTAGCCTTTACCGGGAGATCCCTTGTCTAGTGCGATAGAGAAAATTAGCTATAAATACTGAGATTCAGCTGGCTATGCGGCAGTCTCGTCGGCAGGTTCCTGCAGAGACGCCCGAACGAGCGACCAGGTAAAAAATCCGCCCATCGCCACCAGCATCGCCAGCAGGCCAAATACCGTGCGTAGGCCCAAAAAAGTTTCAGCAATGCCAGCTAGGGCTAGCGGCAGGCTCAAGGCGATATTGACGACGTTGTTTTGCAGGCCAAATACTTTACCCCGCATTTCTTCTGGCGTTTTCTCCTGAATGGTCGTCTGCATGGGGATGCCCACCATCGCACCGAACAAACCCAGGCCGCCAATCAGCCCCAAGCTGGGCCAAAGCTGCGCGGGTGCCAGCGAAAGTCCGGTCAGCATTGCTGCCATCCCTAGAGAGCCGGTGAGGCCGAGCTGAGGCCGAGAAAACCGCTGACCAAATTGGCCAATGGCCACTGCCCCAATTGCCAGACCGACGCCACCTGCGGCCAGTAAAAAGCCGAACTGAGAAGATCGAATCGTCGGAATCACCTCAGCGAGCCTGACGGCCAGCACCGCTAGGGCCGCAAACACAGAAAATAGGACGGTGAGCTGAATGAGGGCGCTGCGCACCTGTACCTGCTTTTGCAAGTAGGCTAGCCCGTCTTGAATGTCGCTCCAGACGTGGGCCTGCTCAGGATTCTCAATTTTGGTTTCGTGGGTAGTCAGTAGCAGTAGCAGGACGCCCGCGATCGCATAGCTAACCCCCACTAGCACCGACTTGCCCAGTCCCGAGCCGTTATCAATCGGCGCTAGCCACATATCTGCCAGGGCCAGCAGTGGCTCACCCACCGCAAAGCCAACAATCACTGACGCCATCATCGTTGTGGTGTAGAGCGAATTAGCCGGCAGTAAGTTGCGCTTGCTGACAATCAGCGGAATCGCCGACTGCTCGGCTGGTGCGAAAAACTGAGTTAGGGCAGAGACAAGAAAGGTAACCACCAGCAGAATATAAAAGCCTACCGGCAGGCCGAATACGTTCCAGCCAGCCGTTGCCCACAGCATCGCGGGCAGCACCGCCACCAGCAGACCGCGCAACAAATTAGTAATGACCAGCACAGGTTTTTTCTTCCACCTGTCCACATAGACCCCTGCTAGCGAACCGAAGAGTACAGCCGGAATCGTGAAAGCAATCATAATCGCCGATACCCAGCCGCTGATAGTTTGCTCTGGCGACTTGTAGGTGTCAGAGATGATGGCAATCATCAGCACCAAATAGACTTTGTCCGCTATCTGGGAAAAAACCTGACCGCTCCATAGCGTCAAAAAGTTGCGATTGCGAAATACCGGCCAAAGCCCTGCCTCGCGAGACGATTCGCGGTCTCAGACTCGCTGCTTGAGCAGGGGTATCTAGCCCCAATATCGCCGGTAGGTATCTAGCAGACTGAGGCACGCTTGTAGTCTCTTTTGCATTGGGTTCTAGCCCGTTAGCGCCGCTGCCCTCTTCTTCGCTTGGGCTGATGGCTCGTCGGGGCTGTCGCCCAGTGCTTTGGCATCTTCAGCTTCTTCATTGTTTAGATAGTCAGTGTCAGATTCAGACTCGCGAAGCATGAGTTGGGGAGGTAAAGCAAGTGTCAATTAGCGTGGCAGAACGAATAGGCCGATCAAACTGATATTGGGTGTACTGCCGTAAAATTTTTTCTATCTGCCGCCACATGATGTGCGGCTCAGAGTGGTCTCCGACTTTTGCAGGTGTTCCGGCCCTTTCTATTGTGCCTGATTGTGCGGCTAATTTGGAGTTTGCAGAACTGGCGGCGCTTAAAATCAGCTCAGGTTGGCTGAGCTGCTGCATCAGGGCCAGCTCGGCAGCGCTCAGATAGCCCACAATGCCTAAGTCAGCAGTCAGCTCTTTTGAAACCACTGGTCTACGGCGCTGACCCGGTTGAGAGCGCTGAGTTGCAGGCTGCCTGGCCAACGACTGGGGTAAATAGGCAGCGCTAGCGTCGTCAACAGGCTAGAGACGAGGTAGACCGACTGAGCCGCGCTGAGCGAACCTGCTCTATGCGCTTCAGGCGATCGCCCTCCAGCCTCCTTATTTCAGTCATATCGATCAGCCCCTCCTGAGGAAACGCTAAACCCAGCGTACCAGTCTGGGTTGCCCAGTTCAGGCACGAGCGGCGATCGCGACAGACAGCAGCGAAATACTTCAGGCGCAACCCCAGCCAACACCAGCAGGTGAAAAACAGCCTGAGCCAAGCAGGGTAAAACATTCGCCTTAGTCGCCGTTTCTAACCGGCCTAAATGCTCAATAAGTAAATAGTACAGCTCCTCTTGAGGCTGGTCAGTTAGCGCCTGAGAGAGGACGATTTCTGCGAGATACTGACTGGCAGTGAGCTTAGCGAGATCTTTACTTAGGCCAGGAAAGGAGCGCAGAGTTTCCGCCTGCACCAGCTTATCGATAGATTTGCCTTTGATAAACAGCAGATCGTTGACGACAAAGAGCCCAGAGCGTCCGCCCAGCTTTGACTTGTGTTTGCGAGCACCAGGCGCGATCGCCCTCACCAGCCCCTGTTCTCTGGTCAGCACCGTCACCAGCCGGTCAGATTCGCCCATCGGCATCGCCTTCAAGTTGATGCCCATTGTTTTGTAGCTGCGTTGCGTCATATGCTAATTCGCATCGGGGTCGGTATCGGCCTGAAGCTGTAAAATTTCGGGGCCGCGAGAGGTGCCCAGCCGGGTGGCCCCTGCTTCGACGAGCGCGATCGCCTGTTCGGGCGTGCGAATGCCGCCTGAAGCTTTAATGCCAATGCGTTCTCCGCCAATCTGACGCAGCATCTTGACATCTTCTACCGTAGCGCCGCCCTGCCAGCCTGTGCTGGTCTTCAGAAAGCTCGCGCCTGCATCCAGGCAAATCTCAGCAGCCAGTCGTTTTTCATCGCGGGTGAGCAAAGCCATTTCCAAAATCGCCTTGACCGGCTGGCCCGTCAGCTCCACAATCGCCGCTATCTCCGCGTGCAGCCGATTGGTCTCCCCCATTTTTAGCCAGCCCAGGTTGATCACGACATCTAGCTCGGTAGCGCCATTTTCAACCGCTTCTTGGGCTTCATAAAGCTTCACCTTGGCGGTGGTCGCTCCGCTCGGAAAGCCAATAACTGTACAAACTTGAGGGCGCTTACTGTGCAGCCGCTCAACCGCTAAAGGCACATGCACCGGGTAAATACACACCGAGGCAAACCCATAGCGGTCAGCTTCGTCACACAGCATGGGCAATTTGCTCCGAGGTCGCCGCCGGGGCGAGCAGCGTGTGGTCAATCAGCGGGGCTAGATCGACAGTCCGAGCGGTGCGAGTACGGCCAGCATTCATAGGTAAGTAAGATGTTAAATTTATATCGCTTTTACAGGAAATTACTGAACCTTGACGTTGGCAAAGGTCACCCGAGGCTCATATGAGCTTATATATGGACAGGCCCTGCGCTGAGACGCGCACTGATACCAGAGAGCGCCCAAGCAGACCTAAATCCATCGCTCTATTGTTTTTAGCCTCTCTGTTATTGTCGGCCCCTCTATTATCTCAAACTTAGCGGGAAAGTGCCGATCCCAAAGGGCAATCTTGATACATCCCGCTGCGCTCATACCCGCCTACCCATCGTCACGCTTTCTCTTCGCTGTCTCGCTCGCCTTCCCGTCTGCGTCTGTCTCCTGCTCACCCGCTCACCCGCTCATTTACCCCCACCATGGCCGTACCGCTAATTTCAGCCATTATCTGTACCCACAACCGTGAACAGTATCTAGGCGCTGCTATTGATAGCCTGCTGAGCCAAACGCTAGACAGCTACGAGGTAATCGTGGTGGACAATGCCTCTACTGATGGCACCGCCGCCGTCGCCAAAGCCCGGTTAGCTAACCCTAAGGTGCGCTACATCTACGAGCCGGCGCTGGGGCTATCGGTGGCTCGCAATACGGGCGCAGCGGCTGCTCAGGCACCGATTATTGCCTATCTTAGATGACGATGCTGAGGCCAGTGCTGGCTGGCTAGCTGCTTTGCTAGCGGTGTTTGAGCGCAATCAGAAGGTGGCGATCGCCGGTGGCAAAGTCACCCTTATCTGGCCGCCCAACGCCCAGCCCCCCCGCTGGCTCTCAGACGATCTATCCAGCGGCTTAGGCGCTTACGACTTGGGCAATGATCTGGTCTATATTCAACAGCCCGCACTCACCCCCCGAGGGCTCAACTACGCCGTGCGCAAGCAGTTTTTAGACTCAGTTGGGGGCTTTGATACCCACTTAGGCCGGGTGGGTAAAAATCTCCTCTCTAACGAAGAGCAGCAGATGACTCGCCTAGCGCTCGACCAGGGTTGGCAGGTGGCCTACGTGCCCGATGCGCTGGCAGCCCATAACGTCGCCCCGGCTCGGATGAAGCCCGCCTGGTTTCTCAGCCGCAGCTGGTGGCAGGGCATCAGCGAAAGCTACCGGGAGCAAGCTAGCGGCACCACCGGCCTCTGGCAGCTTCGCAGCGGCGGCGAACGCTTGGTGCGCGGCCTCTATAAAACGCTCAAATATATTCATCGGCCCGCTCAGCGATTTGAAAACTTTGCCTATGCCTACGGCCAAATTGCCTATCTGGGCAGCGTTACCCACCATCTGATTCGCCATCGGGACAGGCCCCACGCAGCTTAGCCGCTTGGTTCTAGCCTACCTGCACCCTTAATCTGACCGACCTTAACTACTCCTTCGCCGCTAATATCATGACTGCATCCATTCCGGTTTCTGTGCTCATTCCTGCTAAAAACGAAGAAGAAAATCTGCCCGCCTGTATTGCGAGCCTGGCCCAGGCTGACGAAATTTTTGTGGTGGATTCTCAGAGTGAGGATAGCTCAGTTGAGATTGCAGAGCGCTTAGGCGCAAAGGTCGTCCAGTTTGACTTCAACGGTCGCTGGCCCAAGAAGAAAAACTGGTCGCTAGAAAATCTGCCCTTTCGCAACGAGTGGGTGCTGATTGTTGACTGCGATGAGCGGATTACGCCCGAGTCTTGGGCCGAAATTGCCGAGAAGATCAAAAATCCAGATCTAGACGGCTACTACATCAACCGCCGGGTCTTTTTCTTAGGCAAATGGATTCGCCACGGCGGCAAATACCCTGACTGGAACCTGCGCCTCTTTCGCCATGCCAAGGGCCGCTACGAAAACCTCAACACCGAAGACATTCGCAATACCGGCGACAACGAAGTGCATGAGCATGTGATGATTCCTCACGAAAAGGTGGGCTATCTTAAAGAAGATATGCTCCACGAAGATTTTCGCGACCTGTACCACTGGCTGGCCCGCCACAATCGCTACTCTAACTGGGAAGCGCGGGTGTATTACAACCTGCTCACCGGCATGGGCGATGACGGCACCATTGGCGGCAATCTGTTTGGTGATGCGGTGCAGCGTAAGCGCTTTCTCAAAAAAATTTGGGTGCGCTTGCCCTTTAAGCCGCTGCTGCGCTTTGTGCTGTTTTACTTCATTCAGCTGGGCTTTTTAGATGGATATGCGGGCTATGTATACGGGCGGTTGCTCAGTCAGTATGAGTATCAGATTGGGGTGAAGCTGTACGAGCTGAAGTTTGGCGGTCGGCTGAATAAACTGGAGCGCAGCAGTGAGCCTGCCCCAGTGCAGGCAAGTCCGGTCTCAAACTGAGGTTGAGTAGGGTGGAGGTAAAGTCAGCGGCGGATGATTTTGGGGCACCGCCGTTTGTCGATTTGCGCCAGTACCATCAGCCGGGCTATGCAGCGGGCGGCTCTAGAGTAAAAATGCTGGTGTGGTGGCTGGTACAGGCGGTGGCCTTTCCGCTAACCCCGCATACGGCCCACGGCATCCGCTGCTGGCTGCTGCGGCTATTTGGTGCCAAAATCGGCCAGCAGGTGATGATTCGCCCCACTGCCAGGTTTACCTACCCGTGGAATGTTGAGATTGGCGACTATAGCTGGGTCGGTGACGACGCTGTGCTCTATAGCCTTGCCCCGATTAAGCTGGGCCGTCACTGTGTGATTTCGCAAAAAAGCTATCTCTGTACGGGCAGTCATGACATCAGCGACCCCCGATTTGGGCTGATAACCGGCGAGATTGTGATCGAAAACGGCGTTTGGGTGGCGACTGACTGCTTTGTTGGCCCCCATGTGCGAATTGGCGCAAATGCAGTGATTGGCGCTCGTAGCACGGTGCTGCGAACTATGCCGGGCGGACAAATTTGCCTGGGCACGCCCTGCAAGCCGATTAAGCCTAGACCGATGGATCAGGTAGCCGAGCCAGGGCGGTAGCTGCGCCAGAGATCGGAATAGATGACGCGATCGCTCTGCCAGGGCTTATGGTGACCGCCGCTCCAGTGAATAATTTTGATTTTCTCTACTGGGCGCTTGAGTAGCCCAGCGATAAAGTGCCCTTGGCCGTAGCCACAGGTATTCCACTGGGTATCGAGTGGGATGTAGGTGTCTTTAAACATGAGGTTAAAGACGGTCTCATCGCCGAGGTGGTATAGCCGGTAATTATTCCGAGCATCTAGATCGAGATAGTGCCGGAGCAAATTGTAGGTTTGGCTTGTCCAAAAGGAAAGGTCGGTCAGTAAGACGCCGCTGTTAAACGTGCTTTTGAAGCTTGCGCAGGTCGCCCCACATTTTGAAGGGATTGGAAAAGTAAAAAATCGCTGGGAAAAACTGAGGTACCGCCGCTAAGTAGCGCTGTGGGGTGAGCTGGTCGCCTTGGGCATAGAGCGATCGCACATCGCCAAGCACCAGCGTATCGCAGTCGAGATAAACCACCCGCTGCACGTCGGGGAAAATATCTTTCAAGAACAAGCGGCCATACTGCATGTAGCGAGAGAGCCTACGTTCGGGCTTTGATTCCTGAAATTTGCTGTCTAAATACTGCTTGAGGTAGTCCGGCGGGGTAAAGTCCTGCACGCGAAAGATGACGGCTTCTGGCCCGTATTCCTTGCCGAAGGTTGCCTGAAGTTGGGATTGGAAAAAAGTCGCGATCACCCGGCGGCACCACAATATTGAAGCGCAGCGGCGCAAGTTCTTGAGCCCCGTCACTGGCTAAACCCTCACCGTGCGACGTATTGCGAAGAATAGAGCTGATCACCACTTGCAGCGGAACATGCAGCGAGCGGTTGAGCGAAAAAGCAATATCGGCGTACATAAAAACCTCGTTCACATGACCTGTAACGGTTTCTACTCTCAGTAATCTCGACAGATTATAGCAGTATACTCTATAACAAAAAATATCACTCTTTGGTAGGAATGGCGCTGCTTTAACCAAAGCACTTACTTTAACCACACCTATCACTAGAGCGCTAACCACTTTTGCTAGCAGACAATCGTGTAAAAGATCTCCTTGGAGGATTAGGCATTGAACACAGAATAGCTGGTTGCGGATTTAGACAGCTAACCTGGCCCTGTCAGCCTCATGGCCAGAAGCATTGACTACTATGAGTTTTGAGATGTGAACTGGTCATATTCCATAGCTTTGTCACCTCTGAGCCTACACAACTGGTGGCATCTTTAAATTGAGCTTAGGTTGATAGAAACGAATAGCTGCGTGCTCTGCTCGATTGAGCAACCACTTGGGAACTTCCACACAGTCAATATAAGCTGCCGCACCGCACTCATTAAGAATCACACTTAGCTTGTGATGTCCTTGGTTCCAACGCGCGTGAATGTTCTGTGCCTGTCCAACATAGATGACTTTTCCCTCTGCGTTCGTAACTTTATAAAGGCCGCTAGTTTTAGGCAGTTGGCTTAGATGAGTGATAGGTAAGGTCATCACTACAGCTCTTCAATATGAATGTCACTGAACTGCGCTTCAAGCTGAATGCGCTGCCAATCCGCCTCGATGTCTCGATCCGATAAGCCTGATAAGCGTCCTACTCTCACCAAAGATTGCTTGAGCATTTTCTCTGACGCTTGCAAGTCTGCCATAGAAATATCTTGACCCTGTGCTCTTAGCGCTTTGAGCTTGTCTAGGATCTCAGTCCACTGTGCTTTATATCTTAGGTCTCGACCCGCAGTCAGATCAGGATGCTGTTTCTTTAGTTGCTTTGTGGTTAGAGTCTGAGTCAGGTCATATACTTCCTGCTTGAGCCTCTGCATTTTCATAATCTTCGCCCTGACTACAGCTTGGTATAACGAATTGAAGTCTTCACCAATTTTAGAACTTCAGCTTCCTCCAAACTGAACAAGTCTTTTCCTAGCGCGGTTGCTTTACCGACTGAACGAGTTTTATAGATAGCGTTAACGTTCTTTCTGATTTCTTCAGAGGCATCTTCGCGGACAAGTACCTCTTTGACTAGCTCTCGCTGAACTCGGTAGGTATCGTTCCAAACCTGTAAGGTACGCTGGCTGTTCTCCAGACGAGCAACTTCTTTGAGTTTGCTCGACCAAGCATCCAGAGTTTGAGATAATGCAGATGCCGTACCGACACCGACTTTTTGCATCAAGCTTTTTAAGACGTTGCCTTTCTTCTGGCTATCTTGGATAACTCTGACATGCTCATCACGATAGGTTTCTATGATTTGCTCCGCAGAGCCTGTCGTAACCTGTCTACGCTGTCGATTTGAGACGTAACCCTGATCGGTGCGAATGTTATCAAGCACCTGATCGTAGTTTGTCATATTGTGACGATAGTGATTAAATAGCTCGCGGCCATTTGCCTTGTCGTATTCGATTGTATGGCCATGTTCATCAGTGACTCGATAAAGCTCTTCGGTCTCAGTAATTCTTATACGACCGCGAATTTCAAAATCTTCCTCAGAATTCACGATGAAGTCTCCAAACAACACATCCTTAAGACAATCTACCCAATACAAGAACTCAAATAGGGGAAGAAGCTATCTAGACAAAGGAAAAACACACTTGCATCAAGCTTTTTTACTACTTCTTCATATATGTTTGTTACATAACTCTTCGAAAAGGTATCTAGTCTACAGCCCCGACTCTTGCGAAATCGGGCCATAAGGCTGAAAGGATAGCGATGAGTACGTTGCAGCTTTTTAAGCCAAAGCTGCTGAGAAAATGTACTAACTAACGGACAATTCAAGCGTCGGGTAGTACACTGCTTCGTCTGAGAAGTGCTAGAGTACTCGGGGTAATTGGGGTTTTAGCATTGTCGCTTCAGACTGGCCAGGTGAAGTAAAACGCGGTGCCCTCACCCACTTGAGACGCGACCCGGAGCGTGCCCCCTCGGTTCTCGACAATTTTTTTGACGATGGAGAGCCCGATGCCGGTGCTATTGGGTTTGTCGGCTGAGAGCGTCTGGAAGATCTTAAAGATATGCTCGTGGTACTCAGGGTCTATTCCTGGCCCGTCGTCAGCTACCGCAAATTCGTAATGGCTGAATTGGTATTGATCGCTATAGCTGATCTGCTGGGCCGAAACGACGACTTTGCCATCTTTGCGGGTGTGATGCTGGTAGCTGTTGCTAATCAGGTTGCTAAAAACCTGCTGTAGTAGGAGTCGTTGGGTTTCGAGCGTAGGCATCCCTTCAGCGATATGCACCTTAAACTGTGGCGGCAGATCCAATGCTGCGACCACGTCTTGCACCAGCGCTTCTACCGAGACAGATTCAATCGGGGTCTCACCGCGATCAGCTCTAGAATATTGCAGCAGCCCGTCAATCAGCGCGTGCATTTTCTCCACCCGCGCCTGTAGCAAGGTGATTTGTTTGCCAGTGGCACTGTCGGCTGGGAGGTTCAAGTCTTCGGCAATCCAGCCAGAGAGGTTATTAACGGCTCGCAGCGGCGCTTTGAGATCGTGAGAGACGATGTAGGTAAATTCGTTGAGGTCTTGATTGCGCCGGGCTAGCGCAGTGTTGAACTGGCTGAGAGATTCGTTGGCGATCGCCAGATCTCGATTGCGCTCTATGATCACCTGATCGGCCTGACGATAGAGATAAAAAGCCACCGCATAGCTAAGCAAACTTAAAACAACTGTCGCCGACAGCAGCCGGTCAACCAGTCGCTTGGTTTGCTGTAATTGCTCTCGCCGACCTTGGAGTAGCTGCTGTTCTTCAGACTTAAGGCCGTCAAGCTCAGCTCTGAGGGTATTCATTTCGGCCCGGCCCCTAGCAAGCAATTGCTGAAGCTGAGATGCCGACTCAGGGCGCTGACTGCTGGTTTGGCTGAGCAGTTGGCGGATATCTTCTAGCAGATCTAAATACGTGTCAATATCAGATCGAATAGCGGCTAGCCGCGCCTGCTGCCTGGGCTATCAGCCGTTAGCTGAGTGAGCATATTGATGCGATTAGGAATGGTGCGCTTAGCCTCTTGATAAGGCTCTAAAAACTGAGGGTTTTGGGTGAGGCCGTAGCCACGAACACCGGTCTCTGCATCTACCAGCAGCGTTAATAGCTGATTGCTTTCTTTGAGCGTTTCTTCAGTATGGATCACCCAGCCAGAAGCCAGTCGCTCCTGCTGGCGCGACCAGCTCCAGTTGATTAGAGATGACAAAGTGAAAATAGTAGGTACCAGCAAAATGAAGGCACCCCGCCGCGTGATTGAGAGTCCCAGCCAAAAGCGACGCATAGATAATGTAGTAATGCTGATCACGTTCAGCCATGCTAGCACGGTTGATTTGCACTTACTTTTGAGGATGTTTTGATGCTTATGGACAAGGTTCAAAGTCTGGGCAACCGATCGCCTGCGGTAAAGGCGTTGATTCACCAGTCAGTGGCCAGTTGTTTTGCTTAAATTTGGCTTCTATTCGGCGAATGCGATCGCGCGTCAGCGGATGAGTTTGCTGCCACTGCGCTACCTTTTTAGTGCGCCCCAGTCAAATTCACTGAGTCTGAGCCCGCTTAAAAAAGCCGAGGCTGTGACCACCGTGATGGTAGTGCGCCATGATTAGCGTGATCGCATAGTCATCGGCGGCAGTTTCTTGCTGACGACTATAGCTGAGTTCGGCCAGGTTCGCGGCCCGCTAAAAGGCTCGCTCGGCTCCTGCCCCAAACCTAGCAGGCTACTAAGGGTAATCAAAACGAGCGATCGCCCCAGCGCCTGCAGCGGGTCGCGGTGATGGAAATGCCCTAGCTCGTGAGCCAGCACAAAAGCCAGCTCATTTTCACTCTCTACTGCCGCCAGTAGCCCGTTGGTAACAAACAGATAGCTGCCCGCTGTGACCATGGCATTTTCTGCTGGCATATCGAGAATGCTGACCTTTAGGGGCGGATATTGGGCGTTGCCAAAGGTCTGGGCAGCATCCGACCTGCAGCTTATCTAAGAGCTGGCTGAGATAGATGACCCGGCGATCGCGCTGATCGGCCTAAAAGGGCATAGAAGCCACCAGCGCCGCGCCAATTTTCTCTTCAGTTTGGCGGCCAATACGCAGAGCTAGCTGACTAGCCACCAGGCCCAGACCACCGTAGATTAGCGCGCCCGACACAGGCCACCGTCACCAGCAGATAGGCCGCATTCACCAGCGGATGAACCGGCGTGACGTTGACTTCTTCTGTGATTTCTTTAGGAATGTATGACATGGAGGCAACGGATCACACTAGCTGCGGAGCACAAATTGGCTAACGAATGGCCGTTCCGTAGGCCATAATCTCGACGGCTGCTAGCCCGCTATTGCTCGACTGCCCCCCAATGCAAGACGTTTCAAAGCGCACGTTGACCACTTGAGAAGCGCCCCAAGCGATCGCGTCTTCCTTCATTCGCAGCAGCGCTTCCCGGCGACCGCGATCTACCAGGCTTTCGTACACCACCATGCGGCCCCCGACCAAATTGCGCAGTGCCGCTGAAAAGGTCTTGAAATAGTCATTAGCGACAACGACGCTGCCGACAAAGAGCTGGGTTTCGTGGGCATGGGGCAGGGCTTGCTTAGCCCCAAAGTTAACCACCGGCACGTGCAGCGTCTGCTTTTCCCTAGTCCTGATCGAGATGTAGTGCTGCTGCTCAAAGTATTGTCCGGCAAAAAAGCCGACGCCAATCAAAATCAAAAAAACGATCAGTTCCATAGCCGCACTCCTATCGCACCTTAACGGCAGTGCCGTAGGCAAACAGCTCTGCTGCTCCCGGCGCTACCGAAGAGGTAGCAAACCGCACGTTCACCACTGCATTGGCACCGAGCTGCTGAGCCTGTCTGACCATTCGCTCTACCGACTCTTTGCGGGCCTCCTGCAGCAGCTCGGTATAGCCCTTCAGCTCGCCGCCCACAATATTTTTGAACCCAGCCAGAATATCTTTGCCGATATGCTTAGCCCGAATCGTGCTGCCCTGAACCAAGCCGTAGTGCTCAACGATTTCTTTGCCTGGCACTCCTTCTAGGGTCGTGAGAATCAGAGCTCTACTAGAAAGTGCACTCATATCAAATTCTCCAGGATGTTTTAAGGACGCTTCAACACGAAAAGTCGCTATACCGGTAAAATACCCTTCTTTGAATGCAGCCTATCGACCTGTCTATTCAGCTAACTAGCAGCCGTCTCGCTCACCCCTTTCTCCTTGCCCCTTTTCCCTTTTCCCTTCTCTCCTCCCTTCTGCAATCAACCCTACTCAACCCGCCTGAAGATAGGTCGCAAAAAACGCAGTCGTCTTTTCCCAAGCATCTTCAGCCGCAGCAGCATCATAATTTTGGCCAGAGGGATTGGCAAAGGCATGGCCAACGCCCGGATAAAGGTTAATGCTGACCCAGGGCTATTTCATTCTAAAGAGCTGCTTGAGGGCATCTAGTCCAAACTGACAGCAACGCTGAGCTTGAGCCATGTTCGTAAAGCCGTTGTTTCTGAAAACGTTGAGCGCGAAATTACGAGCGACTGCAAAGTTCTGTGGCAGTTGCTGCATCCGAATGCGTGAGGCATCTTCACCTTGGGTGACATCACGCACATAGTGCACTTTGTTCTCTACTCCCCAATAGCCTCTAATTCTGTTGGCAATATCGGCAACCGGTTCGATAAAAGAAGCCACGTATAGCAACCGCCATATAGGTTCGTACGTCATCTAAAGGAAAGTCGAGCAAATCCCGAAAACCGGTGCCGAAACCCTATAGTAACGACCTACGCCTCAAAGTCGTCGAAGCCATTGTCCTGAATGGGATGAAGCGCTGCGAAGCCAGCGAACAGTTCAACATCAGTCGGAGTACGATTTACGACTGGCTCAAACGCCACGAGGAAACAGGTAGTATCTCAGCGAGCCATCACAATCACAGCGGTCATAGCCACAAAATTACTGATTGGCAGCAATTTGAAGCGTTTGTCCGCGAACATGCTGACAAAACCCAGAAAGAGATGGCCGAGTTATAGCCAGACAAAATCAGCGACCGCACTATCAGTCGGGCGCTGAAAAAGATTAACTTCACGCGAAAAAAAAGACCTACGGGTACAAAGAACGCAATGAGCAAGCGCGATCGCTTTTTCTAGAACAGTTAGCAACTATTGAGGCTAAGCAAATTGTCTATGCCGATGAGTCAGGCATGGACAGTCGTGACGATTATCCCTATGGCTACAGCCCAAAGGGGAAGCGGTTGGAGGCGTTGAAGTCAGGGACTCGCGAGGGGCGCATCAACATGATTGCGGCATTGTGCAACCAGCAGTTGCTAGCCCCGTTCACCATAGAAGGTGCCTGCAACCGCGTTGTCTTTGAGACTTGGCTGGAGACTTGTTTAATCCCTGAACTCAAGCCAGGCCAAAAGCTGGTGATTGACAATGCGACTTTTCACAAGGGTGGACGCATTCAAGCACTCGTAGAAGCTGCTGGCTGTGAGATTTGGTATTTGCCTGCGTATTCGCCAGATTTCAACAAAATTGAGCAGCAGTGGTCAGCGCTTAAAAGTCGAATCCGAAAGCAACTAGACCAGTTGCCGACACTACGGGATGCGATTGAGCATGTGCTCCGGCTAGCGTCTTGACCTATATGGCGACCGCTATAGTAGCGGGTTTCCTGAGAATAGCGCTCATGCCCACCGACCTTGAAGCGCCGCTCGCTGTCTACGCGAACGAGCGTTTCGAGTCCTGGCCAGGGTTTGATGTTCTCCAACTGCTGGCAAAGGCTGACGACTCGCTTTTCCCAGCGCCCGTGACCTTCATTGATGTCAGTGTGAACCTGCTGTGCGATAAAGTGAGCCTCCACGTCTTTGAGCAAGTTGCCCTGATTGCCTTTGAGCGCACCGAGATAGTGGTTGCCACTATCGACAATCAGCTGACATGTTTTTTTGGGTGCTGATGGCATCAAAGGCAATCACAACTCCTTTGAGGGCAAGCTGCTCAATGAATTCTGGCAGCGCCTTAATCTCGTTAGTTTTGCTATCGACCTGATGGGGTTCGAGAATCAGCCCACGCTCAACAATGTAGGCGCTCACCAGCAGAATAGCCGGATGGGGCGGTGACTCAGGGTTGTTAGTCTTTATCTGATACGACCCGCGCAGTTGCTTCCCATCCATTGCTAGTGTCTCTCCCGGTAACGGCTCGATATCAAAGAATCGAGCCAGGGCCGCTGAGTACTGTTTGTAGTCCAGCTTCAATAACACCCGCCGAATAGTGCTGTAGGAAGGCAACCTTTGTTTCGGGGGATTGAATAGCTCTATCAGTTCCGTTTGGTAGCTTTTGAGCCAGTCGCCTATCGCCAGAAAGCCTTGGTTCCCTGCCGCTATAGCCAGCGTGAATAAGGCCAGACATAGCGCGATATGATGACGCTTCCCCAGGCTATGGCGCGCGTCGGGTATCTCTGAAAAGACGGCTATAATCTCTAGCTGCTCAGAGGTTAAGGTTGACTGATCGTTGACAGCAGCAGCAGGTACCGTTTTCGTAGGTAGTCCCATGAGCAATCCGATGAAAGGGCTGGTACCTAAACGTTATCTCATTTAGCCGAAAATGAAATAGCCCTGAATGCTGACCGGATTGCCGAGCGCGGTCAGCCGAGACTCAAAAACTTTGACATCTTCAACCGCAATGGAGCTGTCGTCTTCGCCAAAAAAGCCAATTACCGGCATATCCAACCCATCCAAGGCTTCGGGTGCCAAAATTAGCTCGCCGTAGTAAATTGCCATGGCGTCTAGGTCAGGCAGCAGTAAGCCCGTGCGCAGAGACCAGTTGCCACCAAAGCACCAGCCAATAGAGCCCAGCTTGGGCGCGCTATATTCGTCGGTTAAAAACTGAGCGGCCTGACTGATGTTTTCTTGGGCCGGGCCAGGAGCATCCATCACTGAGCGCATCAGTTCGCGGGCCTGTGCTGGGTCGGTGGCGACCTGGCCGCCGTAGAGATCAATGGCTAAGACGGTGTAGCCTTCTCCGGCGAGGCGACGGGTCATCGCTTGAATATTGTCATTGAGGCCCCACCACTCATGAATGGCAATCAGCGCGGGCAGGGCTGCGCTCGTCGGATTTTCTGGCTGGGCTAGGTAGCCGGTGACGGGCTGGCCTTCTACGGTGGCGTAGACGATCTTTTGGCCAGTGACCGGCACGCTGGGTTCGGCCATAGCCGCAGGGGTGGCGGTCGGCTGATCGCCGCTGTGCTCTTCTGCTAGGGTCTCTAGGTTGTCAGCGGTATTATTGCTTTGAACAGTTGATTCGGGGCTGGTGCTACCGCAAGCTTGAAACAGTAGAGCCAGCGATAGGGCTAGGGCAAATAGCACTCCCCACAGCGATCGCCCAAAGCTCCCTTTAAAAAGACGCATCGGCTCCCTCTATTCTTTCAATAACCACCTATCAATCATGCTGGCTAGCCAGCTCATGCGAGCCAATTCTTTAAGAAAGTTTCCAACCAGCGATCTACATCAGCGCTGTAGCGACGGTGGTTTTGCAGCTGCACTGGGCGAGTCTGCGTATCGGGTGCGCCAATGAGATCAGCGCCATTGGTGCTCCAAAAGTCCACCATTTCGGTGGTCATCTCCGGGTGAAACTGTAGGCCGTAAGCGCGATCGCCCCACCGAAAAGCCTGATTAGCAAAAGTATCACCTCGGGCCAGCAGCACCGCTTCAGTCGGCAGCTCAAACCCTTCTTTGTGCCACTGGTAAATCTTCATCTGAGGCGGAAACAGGTTTGCGCCCGCTGCCGTTGCATAAACCGAGTAATAGCCAATTTCTTCGAGCGCATCGTCGTGATGCGTTACCTTTGCCCCTAGCGCCATCGCCAGCAGCTGCGCCCCCAGACAAATGCCCAGGTAAGGCAAGTCAGCGGCCAGTACCTGATGAATCCAAGCCAGCTCTTTGTGCAGGTAGGGCTCGTCATCGTTAACGCTCATTGGCCCACCAAATACCAGCGCCGCTGCATAATTTTCTAAGTCATCTGGCAGCGGCTCACCAAAAATAGGCGCACGAATATCTAGCTGATAGCCTTGGTCATTCAGCTTAGAGCCTACCAAACCCGCCACAGAGGTCTCTTTGTGAATGATGGTTAGGATCTTGTTAGGGCTAGGTGCTGTTTGGGAGGACATGACACAGGTTTTTAATAGAAACGTCTATATGAGACTCACTACTGACTCATACAAGTAATACAGGGCTGCTGGCTAGAGCAAGGTAGAAACCGATACTAATTTCTAGCGCAGCCAATTACCTTAACGCCGATCACCGCCAGAGAAAAGCCCTGCTGACCTTACGCCAGCAGAGCCTCTGCCATTCACATGTATGTAGTTCTTAGCTATAGCCGGGCTAGTTAGTTCTCTTCGCGGCTGTCTTCGCTGCTGCCCGAAGAATTGTACAGGGCGTCAAGCTGGTCTCTGGCATCTTTAATTGAGATAGAGCGCATGACCAGCAGCGGTTCATTAATGACATCGCCGCTGTCATCTAGCAGCTCGGGGTGAGAAACCGGGCGGCGATCGCTTTGCTTGGGTGACAGGGGCTGCCGCGCCTGAGTCCCCAGATTCACCAGGTTGCGAATCATATTAGAGACGGCAAGGACAGCTAATACTGTAAAGGCAAGAACGTAAAGCAGGTGAAGCATAGGGATCATCGGGATAGAGGATGGCTGACGGATGATCTAGGTTAACGGATCTAAATTGAGGTGGCCTGGATTTTTCTCGGCGCAGGCGCAGGGCAATGCCCCAACATTTGTGAACAAGCTTGTGCCAGGACATGACTACCGGCATATCGATACCTGCTTTGCCCTCGGTGGCGGCGGCTAGGGCTTGGGCCGCGCTGACTTGCTTTTGGGCTGAGCGGACTTGCGATCGCAGAGCTTGCTGCTGCTCCTGACTGAGAAAGTCAATAGATTGGGTCTCTAGCAGATCGGCGCTCCGGCTAAACCAGTGCTGAAAATCGTCGAGCAAAGGGGGCAGCACGGCCTGAAGCAGACTGCTGTCTTCTGAGACCTCTGGCGAGCTATCTTCGGGTGGCGGAGAGGAGAAAGACATACGTTGACTATTGACCTACCTATAGTTTAGTACGAACTTTCTGCTGGCGTGAGTAAATCAGGGCGGTCTCGGTGCATTCTTCAGTCTAATGATTCGTCAGCAGTCTGCTCTAGGGTGAGATCTCAGGTCAAAGTCAGTGGCGATCGCTCGGATTTCATTCAGCGTCTGCCAGCCCGCTGCCCAAAGCTGACGATTTTTGAGCACCTTAGCATTGAGCCAAAATCGGGCTTGAGGATCACAAGCCGCCACCAGCTCGGCAAAGACCCAACCGCCCTGATTTTTTCGGTTGACGACGTGAAAATGCCGCCAGCCCAGAGTTTTCTGCTGAGCTGTCCATTTGGAGCCGACGAGATGAGGAAATTTGGGTTTGGCCAAAAGGCAGCGCTAGCGTAAGAGAATTTAACGTTGTGATGGTGAAGATTCTTAATAATTTCAGTGTAAACCAGGGCGGTGAGTATCAGTAGTGTGGGTTACCTGGCTGACTGAAAGCGGCCACTTTCCAGATCGGCCATTAGATGACATATTAATCAAGCCTATCAGTGCTAAGATGCGATGCCTTGAAGTACAAAAAGCTACGCACTAATCGCATCAATCTTTTAAGGTTTTTCTGAAGCTCCTCTGGGGCTATGCGCCATGATTGAAGTTGACCAGCTCAGCAAAACTTACGGCTCTACGGCTGCTATTAAGGACGTGATCTTTAGGGTTGAGCCGGGTGAAATTCTGGGCTTTTTAGGGCCTAATGGCGCGGGTAAAACGACGACCATGCGGATTTTGACCGGCTATCTGCCCGCGAGTGCTGGCACCGCTCGGGTAGCCGGTAAAGATGTGCATACCGAGTCAATGGCAGTGCGGCAAAGCATTGGCTATCTGCCAGAGACGCCGCCGCTTTACCCGGAGATGACGGTAGAGGGCTTTTTGCACTTTGTGGCGCGAATTAAAGGGGTGGCGGCGGGCGATCGCGCCACTCAAGTCACCTCGGCGATCGCGCGCTGCAACCTTCAAGAAAAGCAAAAGGTGATCATTCGTAAGCTGTCAAAAGGCTTTCGGCAGCGGGTTGGCATTGCCCAGGCGATTGTCCACAATCCGCCGGTAATCGTTCTGGATGAGCCGACAGTGGGCCTCGATCCCCGGCAGATTATTGAAGTGCGCAACCTGATCAAAAGTTTGGCCGGAGAGCATACGATTATTCTCTCGACGCACATTTTGCCGGAAGTGAGCATGACGTGCGATCGCATTGCTATCATCAGCCGGGGCGAAATTATCGCGACCGATAGCCCAGAGCATTTGGTCGCGCGGCTGACCGGTCAGGGCGGCTATTGGGTCGAGCTACGCGGTGAGGTTGCCCGCAGTCTGTCGGTGCTGCGCTCGGTGCCTGGCGTGGTCAAGGTTAATCCGGTGGTGACAGAAGGGCTGCCGAGAAGCATTTTCGCTTTCAGGTGATAACGGGGGGGGAGATTTGGGCAGTGCGATCGCAGCCCAAGTTGTCAGTCAGGATCTAGAGATATTTGAACTGAGCCGTAACCGTGCCAGCCTGGAAGATGTATTTATTAACCTGACGATGCAGGAGCCTCAGGCTGGCGCTGACGGGCTGATAGATGGAGGGAACGCTGATTTGTTAGAAGACGAGGAGGCAGGAGAGCAGGAGGCAGAAGCACTGCTTTCAGAAACGGCTTCAGTAGAAGTTGCCTTGCCGGAGCCACCAGACCAAGCGGCAACATGAACCTGTCAGACGATGCGCCTGAGGAGCGCGAGCAGCTATGAAAACTTTGCTAAGCAATCTGCTGGCGATTTACCGCCGAGAATTACAGAGCTATTTCACTTCGCCTTTTGCCTATGTGATTGCGGCAGTATTTTGGCTAATTGGCGGCTTGTTTTTGGTGACGCTGCTGCTTTCTCCTAATGGCATCATCGCTCAGGTGAGCGCTGCCGATCAGCTAGGCGCAGGCGCGCAGGCGATTGACGCACCTTATGAGTTTCTCAAGATCTATCTCAATTTGCTGGGCTCTCTCTCGATGTTTGTGCTGCCCATGCTCTCGATGGGGCTGTACGCCGAAGAACGTAAGCAGGGCACGCTGGAGCTTTTGGCAACTTCTCCGGTGACTAATTGGGTGGTGGCGCTGGGCAAGTTGATGGGCGTTGTGACGTTTTACAGTGCCATGCTGCTGCCGCTGCTGATTGCCGAATCGGTGGCATTTGCGTCGAGCGAACCGGCTTTTTCGCCTGCGGTTTTGCTGATGGGTCACTTTGGGCTGCTGCTGCTAGCGGCGGGGGTGCTTTCGCTGGGCATGTTTATCTCCTCACTGTCGGAGAGTACGGTGCTGGCAGCGGTGATGACGTTTGGGCTGGTGCTGCTGCTGTGGGTGATTGATGCGATCGCCGCCGACCTTCCGGGTGTGATTGGCGACGCGCTGAGCCATCTGTCGCTGCTCTCTCACTACACCGATTTTACTCAGGGCATCTTTGATACCAGCGGCCTGATCTTATTTGTTAGCTATATTGTGCTCGGTTTATTTCTCACCGCTCAGTCGATTGATACGCTGCGGTTTCAGCGCTCTTAAATCTTCCCTAAAGCCCATGTTTTACCGGTGCAGCCAATGAAAAATTTGCAGCCTGTTTTGAAATATTTAATCTGGCCAGGGCTGGCGCTAGTGACCGCTGGCTTGGTGATTGGCCTGCTCAATGGCTGGATCGCTAGTAGCTGTGGCGCTGCTGGTAATTGGACTGATGCTGGTGGTCGCTAGCGTAGCAGCTAGCGATCTGCGTAGCTGGAGTGGCTTTTGGCGGCGGCGCTCAACTCAGGCAGGCACTAATGCAGCGGTGTCGGTGCTAGCTGTGCTGGTGATTTTAGGGCTGGTCAACTTTTTGGGCGATCGCTACGAGCCGTCGCATCGATCTGACAGAGGGGCAGCTGCTGACGCTTTCGCCAGCCTCTCAGGAGGTAGTCGAAAACCTAGAGCAGCCGACCGAAGCTGCTGATTTTCAGCCCGGTTCCTGACCCCACTGATCAGCAGCTACTAGAAAACTATCGTCGCTACAACCCTGACTTTACCTACCGCTATGTAGATCCCGTTTGCCGAGCCTCAGCTATCGCAGCAGCTGGGTGTAAAAACCGGGGGAGAAGTTTTTCTACAGGTGGAAAGTGAAAACGCTGATCAGCCGGTTCGCGATCTGCTAGTTCAGCAGGTTGGCCCTCAAGAACCGCTCTCAGAACGGCAGCTCACTAATAAACTCGCGCAGCTCAGCCAGGAAAATATGGCAGTCGTGTACTTTTTGCAAGGACACGAAGAGTATGCGATTGACGGCTCTCAGGCAGGTTTCTTTGAAGCGGCCAACCGCCTAAAAGAGGAAAACTACACAGTAGCACCACTGAACTTGGCCGATACTGGCGGCGTACCTGCCGATGCCGACGTGCTCGTAATTGCCGGCCCACAAAAAAAGCTATTTGACAAGGAAGTGGCAGCTGTTAAAGACTATCTAGAAACGGGCGGCAGCGTATTTGTATTGATTGATCCTCAAGTTGAAGCCGGACTAGAGGGGCTGCTGAGCCAGTGGGGAGTTGTTCCTGAAAATACGCTGGTGATTGATACTTCTGGCGGCGGTCAGCTGGTGGGACTAGGCCCTGCCGCCCCGCTAGTAACCGACTATGGCGACCATCCGATTACGGCTGCCTTTGGCAACGGTCGCTCCTTCTTTCCAGTAGCCCGGCCCTTGCAAATCAGAGAAGTGAGCAACATTGCAGAAACGCCGCTGCTATTTACCAATGAGAACAGCCATGCTCAAACCGTCACAGAAGGCGAACTGTCGGTCGATCCTAACCAGGCTCCTGCGGGGCCATTTGCGCTCGGGGTGGCACTCTCTCGCCCGCCCAGGCGAAGCCGGATGCAGCTCCAGACTCCGCCAACCCAGATAATCCGCTCGGCTGGGTCAACCAGTACCGCGCCAACCGCGCCTGAGGAGAGTCGGATGGTAGTTATTGGCAACTCCAGCTTTGCCACTGATGGCCTGTTTGACCAACAGCTCAATGGAGATGTGTTTTTAAATTCGGTGAGCTGGTTAAGCAAGCAAGACAGTCTCACCCTCTCCATTCGCCCCAAAGAAGCGACCAATCGTCGCTTTAATATGACAGTGACTCAACAGATTTTGCTGACGCTGCTGGCGCTGGTGGTGTTCCCACTGCTCGGGCTGATTGGGGCTGGTACGCTATGGGCGCGGCGGCGTTAAGGAACCCAATCACTATGTTAAATCGTGGAACGGTATGGCTATTAGTAGGAGCGATCGCTCTCGGCGGTGGCGTTCTCCTATTAGAAAGTCAGCGCGATGAAAGCCAGGCCGCTGACGATGCCGCAGATAGTCCGCAATCAGTCCGCTATCAGACACTGTGCAAGGTGAGGGCGAGAGTCTCTTTCCCTTCGCCGAAGAAGACGTTGAAAGCCTGACAATCAAGCGGCTCAGAGGGCGATATTGCCTTTACCAAAAGTGCTGACAGCACCTGGCAGATGACTTCACCGACAGTCGCTCCGGCTGAAGCAGGAGCGATCGCCTTTCTACTCACCAACTCACCAGTCGCTCAGCCCATACCCTGAGCGTCAACTAAGCACGCTAGCCGACTTTGGCCTAGCTAACCCAACCGTCACCGTCACCCTAGTCGCCAACGGCACTCCTTACGAGCTAAAAGTAGGCAGCGCCGACTTTACCGGTAACCAGCGCTATGTAGAGGCAACATACTCAGCCGACCACAGAGCCAGCGGCGAATAGCTCAGAGACCGAACCCACCAGTCCAGTGACAATTCATGTAGTTTCTGACAACATCGACAACGCCGTCAACCGGCCCACGCCCGAATGGTTAGCCTCAGATGAGACAACCCCAGACCGAAAACCAGAAGCCGCACAGCCTGAAAAAGCCCCCTCTAAAACAAATACCCCGAATGCTCCAACAGAGTTACCCCGCACAAAATAGCTAAACCAGCTAAACCCTCTCAGACGCAGAGTTTTTACTCCTGTCTCCTGTCTCCTGTCTCCTGTCTCCTGTCTCCTGTCTCCTGTCTCCTGTCTCCTGTCTCCCCCCTAACCGACCAACCGCGCAGACAGCTCAACTTGGCTCAGCGGCTGTGAATTATTCTGCTGACGATTTTCTTCACCGTACAGAGAAATAGCCAAAATAGTAGTAACGAGCAGCACAAGAAGAATAGTGCCCAGACCCATAGAAGGCTCCCCGGCAGATCTTGTCCGAGCGCTGCGATCGCTTATCCTTCTGTCGTGCGCATCTTCAAAGAACTCGTTGCCACAGTGCAAGCAACGATAGTGCATGATTTCGTCAACTTTGGCCGTACTGTTGGTCGTGAGCTTGTGCTCCTGGCATACAGGACAGGGCTTTTTGCTATTAATGTTTTGCAAAGCGGTATATACCATAACAGGCATTGCTCCAACGAAAAAGAAGCGCAGAGATGAATAGGTCTCAGTAAACGCACGCATAATCTTGATGTATTTAATCTAACTGCCTGGCTGAAAATCATGAATCTATCAAAGGCGCTCTCATAAAGACATCAGAAAACGATGGAAGAATTACGCAATAACTTTAAGAAACTTGAAAAATACCTGTGAAATGTCGGCGTTATGTCCAGTACAGCAGCTCAGCGTGAGGAAAATATTGGTCAATTTTGGCTTCGATAAATCTACGTAAATCTTGAGCGGTCTCTTTGTCATATACGTACTTGATTCCGCCAAACTTGTTACGCTTTGTCGTGCGGCGCTCGGTCTCCATGTCTAGCTTGCTGTTGGGATACCATTCTTCAAGGACTTCTTTAGACTTAGCGGTAAACCGATGGCTGATCAGCTCAAAGGCCAGGTCGCAGTCAAAATCGAGAGCAGTGGCAATCTGCTCAAACAGGGCTTCATAGTGCTGCTGCCAGTCTGTAAACTCCATAATCGGCGCAATTACCAGCCCAACGGGGTAGCCGCCGCCGCCCTGAGCTTTGGGCAGCGCTAGTTGGCGTAGAGCCTGCAGGCGATCTTTCACCTTCGCTGTTCCCCCTTCAAAAGCATGCGACACCGGATCGGCGTTCACGCTCACCCGGCAGCGCGTGCGGCCATTGTGCGGAGATATTTAGCAGCGGATCTACGTTGTCAAACTTAGAGACCCAGCGCAGTTCTTTATTGGGCTGAGTGCCAAAGTAGCGAATGCACTCGCCCAAGCTACCGGTCAAATGCTCCAAGCTCAGCGGATCGGTATAGCAGCTCACTTCAAAGCTGGTCGGACGATCGGGGTCAATCGGTTCGCCTTTTTTGTCTGTCCTTTTTAACGGTCGGCAGGGCGACAGATAGTTGTCTGTGTTTTCTAAAATGCTAGGCAGGTTGGCAAACACTCGAATTACCGGTGGCCCAGAAAGGCTGCTGGCCAAATAGCAATATTGGCAGTGGGCCGGACAGCCTTCGGCCAAGTGAAACTGCCAGTCGGCAGAAGGCGGAATTGGCTGTAGCTTAAAAGCGCTAGGCGGTGAGGTGACCACGGCCATTGTCTGCTTGGCCGTAGCGTAAGTTTCTCGTTCGCTGTCGCCTTTGATACCAGTAATACGGTTTTGCGTTAGCTCGGTGATGGGCAGGCCCAAATCTTTGACCCGCTGATAAATTTGCTGTCCCCAGCTTTCTTCTAGCGCAGCGGGCGTAAATAGTACCTGCCGGGGCATCCACAGGCGCGTTGTTTTGACTTTTTCGGCAGAGACTGAATAGAGGTATTGACGAGGGAAGGCTGAGAGCTGACATGAGCTAAGGAGTCAAGAGGGCAATACGCGCAGCGCGCACTTTTACTGCAGGGAGTGCCGCTAGTTCTTCTAGCGTGACAAAACTACACATGGCTCGCCCACTCTCTCAGGAACGATTTGCGGCTATGTCAATTTACAGGCACTGTCAGCCATAGCGTTGCCAAATTGATGATGCCCACGATGATCATCAGCCCTGCAGGCATAAATTTTCGCGTTTTGGCCAGCCGCACGACAAACACTATCACCAACAGCAGGCTCACTATTGCCGAAAGCGTGGCCCTATCGCTACGCCGCCAAACAGCAAATACGCCCCAATCAGCAGCAGCAGACCGCTAATAAAGCCTGAAATCAGAGAGACTTGGCTGCCAGCCTGTTTGTAGCCAATGACTCCACCGACGATGGATAGAATGCCGTAGAGCAAGGTGACAAATGCTGCAATTGGAAGATTGTTCATGGGGATTCCTGCCGACATGGGACTGACCATTGGCCTTATCAGTAGGCCGTTTGACCGTATAGGAAGCTAATACGGTAAGAAAGGGCTCTGCTAAAGAGCGCAGAAAATGACTTAACTTTTCATCACGTTCTTCGTATGGCTCAATGACAAGCGCTTTGAAAAGCAGTATGACGACCAGTGAAAGGGCTGCAAGTAAGGGAGCAGCAGAATTCATGTTGTCTCACGTCTGTATAGGATAGTGACTGATGTCATAGAAGGATTGGGTGATGGGGCTAGATGAGGCGATCGCAAAAATTCAAAACTACCAACAGCAGCTCAGCCGCCCTATTGCTCTACCAGTCCGTACTCACCGGCGACATTGGCCAATCCTTTCTTAGCGCTGTTAGAAGCCCTAGCCAAAGGCGAGAAAATTAACAGCTCCCTGGCCTACGGCAAATGGTTCTCCGCCTTAGCCACCGGTCAGCAAAGCTGGCAGCATCACCTGGTAACGCAGATTTTGCTCGCCGACAACGCTTTTTCGCAGCAGGCCCAGACCGCTGCGGCAGATGCGCCTAACGGATAAGCTCGCGCCCGGCATCGTCGCCGCTGTTCATCACGACTTGGCCATTTTACAAGCTCTGTACCATTTGCCCGCTGAGCAACTGAGCCACTGGATAGGGCAAGTATACGAGGATAGTCCGCCACCGCCGACTATGCAGCTCAGCAGTGAGCCCAAGCTGCCAGTAGCCTTTCCCTATCAGCCAGATTGGACATCGGCGCCGGCAGAACTCGCCCAGTACTACTCCACTCACGGCGTCGGTATTTTCGGACAGTTCAAGGCGTTTCGCTGGCAGTCTGGGCAAACCAAAGGTCAGCTTGTCGGCATCGCCACGCCTGATCCCATTCGGCTAGAGCAGCTAATCGGCTACGACCATCCCAAACAGCAGCTTGTGCAAAATACCGAATCGCTCCTGCGCGGCTACACCGCTCAAAATGTATTGCTCTATGGCAGTCGGGGCGCAGGCAAATCTTCTCTGGTCAAAGCGCTGCTGAATGAATATAGCGATCGCGGTCTCCGCCTAATAGAAGTTCCTAAATCCGAGCTGCAAAACCTGCCGCAAATTGTCGAGCCGCTGCGCCGCGTACCGCAAAAATTCATCATTTTTGTAGACGATCTCTCTTTTGAAGATGACGATGAAGCCTTTAAATCGCTCAAAGTCGTGCTTGAAGGGGGCGTTACCGCCAGACCGCAAAACGTAGTCGTATACGCCACTTCCAACCGTCGCCATCTGATTCGCGAGTTTCATGACGAGCGGCCCCGACCCAAAGACGCTGAAGAAATTCACGCTTGGGATACGCTGCAGGAAAAGCTTTCGTTTAGCGATCGCTTTGGCCTCACCCTCACCTTCACCCCTGCCGATCAGCCCACCTACCTCACCATCGTCCGCGAACTCGCCGATCAAGCCAGCCTCAACATAGACCCAGACAACCTCGACTGGCGCGCCCGGCAGTGGGCCACCCGCCACAACGGTCGCTCAGGCCGCACCGCCCGCCAATTTATCGACTTTCTAACCGCAGAGCAAGATGACCAATCTTGAGCGAACCCGCTACCTTATAAGAAGCTAAAAACCCAAGTAACTAACCCCCCAGCTCTTCTCTATGGCAAGCCAATCTGACCTGCAAACCACCACGCTCGGCCCCAAAGGCCCAAAGGTACCTGCGCTAGGTGTCGGCACCTGGTCGTGGGGAGACTCACTATTTTGGCAATATGGCGGCGGCTATGGCGTTGATGAAGTCCGCGCTGCTTTCAATACCTCCATCGCAGCTGGGGTCAATTTTTTCGACACCGCCGAAGTCTATGGCCTGGGTGAGTCGGAAAAGCTAATCGGTCAGTTTATGAAAGGCAGCGCTAGCCTGCCGATTATCGCCACCAAATATATGCCTTTGCCCTGGCGATTTTCGGCCAAGTCTGTCGCCGATGCCCTCACTGACAGCCTACAGCGACTCAAGCTACCCTCAGTCGATCTGTACCAGGTGCACTGGCCCTTTGACTTTTTCATGAGCCAAAAAACGCTGATGAATGCGCTCGCAGACGAAGTCGATCAGGGGCGAATTAAAACCATCGGCGTCAGCAACTACTCAGCCAAGCAAATGCGCGAAGCCCACAGCTACCTGGCCGCACGGGGCATTCCCCTAGCCGTCAACCAGGTGCAATATTCGCTGCTGCATCGCAATATAGAAACCAATGGCGTCTTAGAAGCCGCGCAAAATTTGGAAGTGACCATCTTGGCCTACAGCCCTCTGGCTCAGGGCTTGCTAACCGGCAAATACACCGTCGGCAGCGACCTTCAGCCCAGCGGTGCAAGACGCCTAGATCCCAAATTCAGTAAAAAAGGGTCTACAGAAAATTGAACCTGTTTTAGCCGCCCTGCAATCTATCGGCACAGCGCATGATAAAACAACGGTACAGGTAGCGCTGAATTGGCTGATTGGCAAAGGCAATATCATGCCGATTCCGGGTGCGAAAAACGCCAAGCAAGCTCAACAAAACTCGGGCGCGCTCGGCTGGGAGATGACTGACGTAGAAAGCCAACAGCTAGATAATGTCTCTGCACCTTGGATAAAATAGTCTTGGATTAAGGTATCTGAGATCTTGCACCGCGCCAGACCATAGGCTTTAAGTGGGTACTCCAACAAGAGCTGGCTTAATTAATTTCTCAATTAATGTCTCAAAAGAGGCACTGCCACCGCCCTCATACGCACTGTGGGTCAAACTGTGGGTCGGGTCAGACTGTGGGTCAGACGTGGTCTCGAAGTCTGTCGAGACCATCTAAAATAAGATCTAGCCCGAACTCAAACTCGTGGATACCATCGTAATGGCCTTCCGCGACCTGGTGGCTAAGCCGGTTCATGTAGGGGTATTTGTCAGCCGGAATCATCGGCAGATAGTCTGTTGCTGTTGCTGAGTACTCTGCCGCCTCTATTGGAAAGTTCAGCTCCTGGAGCGTAAATCCGTAGATATGGCTATCGATCACATTCCAGGCATGATCTGCCATCTCAGGTGAAAAGCCCGCTTCAAATAGGCATCCGAGCGTGGCATCTACATAGCGCAACATCGCTGGGCCAACGTTGATTCGAGAGACCATCGGCATTGTGGCCCAGGGGTGGCGCAATAGCACCGCATGAGCTGAGGTTGCACGATGCCGCATGGCTGTTTTCCAGTCAGCGGTCAGATCTGGCACCTCGATTTCGCTGACTACGATATCGACGATGCCATCTATGATGTCGTCTTTATTGGCTACATGGTTATACAGCGACATCGCTTTGACGCCGAGCGCCTGCGCGAGTTTTCGCATTGAGAGCACCTCGATATCACTCTCATCAGCTAGACGAATAGCAGTATGCAATACCCGCTCCTTGCTCAAAGGGACTCGGGATTTGGTGTCTGAATTTTTCGTCTTAGCCATTGAGATCTTTTCGCTGCCGGTTCATCACAAATGAACCTGACCCAGTTTTAAGGGATCGGTTCGCTAACTATTGTGCCAGACTTACAGTGTATGCTAAACTTACGCCGTAAGTCAAAATTAGCAAAGGATCACGAGATGAAGGCCATTGTCCAGTCTGAGTACGGCTCAGCAGATGTTTTGCGGTTGGCGGAGGTGGCCAAGCCTACCTGCGCTGATGATGGCGTATTGGTGCGGGTGCGGGCGACATCTGTGAATGCGGGAGACTGGCATTTGATGCGGGGAAGCCCGTTTTTCGTTCGCCTGATGTTTGGCGGACTGCTGAAGCCAAAAATCAAAACCCTTGGTTCTGACATAGCAGGGCAAGTGGAAGCGGTGGGTAAAAACGTTACCCAGTTTCAGTCTGGCGATGAGGTCTTTGGGGATTTAACGGAGTGTGGGTTTAGCGCTTTTGCAGAGTATGTCTGTGTCCCGGCAGAGGCATTAGTGTTGAAGCCCGCTGCTGTGGCATTCGAGCAAGCCGCCGCCGTTCCTGGTTCAGCGATCGCCGCCTTACAGGGTCTGCGCGATTGCGGGCAAGTTCAGCCGGGGCAAAAGGTGTTGATTAATGGGGCCTCGGGTGGCGTGGGCTCATTTGCGGTGCAGATGGCGAAGGGTTTGGGCGCTGAGGTTACGGCTGTGTGCAGTACGAGCAAGCTGGATATGGTGCGATCGCTAGGCCGCTCCCATGGAGCATCGCTCAATCCAGACCACATTATCGACTACACACAAACAGATATCACCCAAACCGGCCAGCAGTACGACCTGATTTTAGATGCGGCTGCTTACCGCTCAGCGCTTGACTATTTCCCTACCTTAAGCCCTGAGGGAACCTACGTTTTGATTGGCGGCTCTACCCTTCGATTTTTACAGGCGATGCTCTTGTCTCTCTGGTTTTCAAAGCCTCATCGCCGACAAGTGAAATGTCTGGCAGCAAAACCCAATCAAGAAGACTTAACCATCGTGAGAGATTTACTAGAAGCTGAAAAGATCGTTCCTGTGATTGATCGAACCTATAGCCTGAAGGAAGTTCCCGCAGCGATCCGCCACCTTGAGCAAAGACAGGTGCGAGGAAAAGTTGTCATCTGTGTCTAATTTCACATGTCTGTTTTTATATGTCTGTTCATCATATGTCTAATTTCAACAGATGACGCTCGTCACTTATCATATGACCTTAGCCGGGACAATACTGCTTTCTATGCACCCGTGTTTGTCCTACCAGTTCCCACCTTAGAGCAAAAGACTAAGATGATTAAAAAATAAACAACAAAACCACAGCTTGACCTCAACCAGCCTACTATACAGGGATGAACACACTGACAGGCGCTCCCAGGCGTATTGATATGAAACGGCTACCTCCTTTGCTTTCCTTGAGTTGTCCGATGGCAACCATCAATGCGTGGTTAAATGTGAGCTACTGTGTTGCTTTAGCGGCACTCTTTCTAAAAATGGGGGGATCTCCTAAGGTAATTTTCTTATCCGTCACTGTGCTTCTGGTGCATTTTTCGCATCAAAAATTGCCATGCCCTGGTAAGCAGCCGAAACACTTTGACTACGCCTTGCTGCTGACAGAATTTGTTCTTTTAACAGTATTGAGCTATGGCTCCCAAGGAGAGAGCACAGGAACCATATTTCTAATCTATACCGCTGGCGCAATCCTTAATTATCCTGCACTCATAGCCCTTCCCTGGGTGTACACAGGCTATTCAATTTATCTATTCGTACTAGATCCAAAATCTCTAGACTTCAATGAATATATCCTCAGTTTGATCAACTTCTCTTTTGGCACTCTCTCCCTGCTGGGCGTTCGCCTACTCATTCATCAACGCAAATATATCTTAGATCTTAACCAGCAACTGCAATCACAGGCACAGCTCACTACCGAGATGACCCGGCTAAAGGAGCGCAACGAGCTGGCAGAGGCCATGCACGATACTTTAGGGCACACGCTAACCGCTTCGATTGTGTCTTTAGAAGGGGTAACTCTGCTGTGGGAAAAACGACCGACTGAAGCGATCGCCCTCCTAAATTCTGTGCGCGGTCAACTTCAAGCAGGGCTCGGCGATATCAGGAGAACGGTACGCGACCTCAAAACCAACACGCTGGCTGAACATGCCGTACTCCAAGATAGCCTGATTCAAATGGTGGAACGGGTGAATAGACAAACCTCGATTGACATTGAACTGCAATACAAGATTGAAGAAACCCTACTGCCTATTCAAGACTATGTGCTTTACAGTGTTGTTCAAGAGGGTATTACGAATGCCTTAAAACACGGCCAGGCCAACAGCCTTTTGATCGCGCTTGAGCAAATAGACAAAAGCTATATTGACCTCACCATCACAGACGACGGAGACGGCACAGATGCGTTTGAACCTGGGTTTGGCTTAACTCACCTGAGTCAGAAGGTAGAGGCACTGGGCGGGACTTTCTCCATTAACACTCAAATATGCTCTGGATTTAGTATTCAGGCATGTTTGCCTTTGGCACTAGACCACTTAGTTAAATCCACAGCTAAATCCACAGCTAAACCCGAAACTAAATCTTTAGTTAAACCGCTCAGCAAAGCCTAGAGGGAGCGACTCGTTATGATCAACATTATGTTAGTAGACGATCAAGCCTCCATGATCTCTGGACTCAAGGCTTTGTTAAGCACTCACGAGGACTTTTCTGTTGTGCTGACGGCTAGCTCCGGCGAGGAAGCGATAGAAGTCTTATCCACATTGAATGCTGCCGGGTCAAATGGTGGGTCGAATGGTGAGTCAAATGACAATAAGACCACTGCGCTGACAGCTTTTCCAGATGTTGTTCTCATGGATATTCGCATGCCCGGAATCGGTGGCGTGAGGGCGACACAGCAAATTAAAGCAGTCTTTCCTCAGCTTGCGATCCTGATTCTTACAACCTTTGATGACGATGAATTTATTGTTGATGCGCTGCATTACGGAGCCGCCGGATACCTCCTAAAAGATATTGGCGGCAAGCGACTGATTGAATCTATTTATGAAGCGCTGTCTGGTAATTTGTTGCTGACAGGACGAGTGGCTAGTAAGTTAGCGACTAACATTCGCAAACAACAGATGCGTGCTGTCTCTGATCGTCTGCCTGTACTAGAAGATTTGGGCTTTACAGAACGCGAGCTAGAAATTGCGGAGTATATTGCCTCAGGCTTAAATGCGAAGGAAATCGTCAAAAAGACTTTTTTATCTTTAGGCACTGTTAAAAACTATACCAGCAGCGTTTATGCCAAGCTAGGAACAAGCGATCGCGCCAAAGCAATGCTCATGCTCCGCAACATTCTCAATATTCAAAGCCAATAGTGAAACCACATGGCGCTTATCAGCATGTATTAATTGTCCTATTTTCTGTTGTAGTGCTGGGCGCGATCGCTATTGTGTATCGGGTTCATAGCCCCAATATATGACGCTAGTCACTTGACCAGTTCTAAAAGGAAAAGTTAACTTATATCTTGTGCATCTCATGACTTATTCACTGCATCTACAGCGCTTGTTGCTTTGCCAAGATAAAGCACATTGGCCAAAAGCCTGATGCAACCACTGGCAAAGTGACTCGCCCTATTCACTGGTGTAGCCTCTCCCTAAGGCATGCCTCTGGGAACCGCTACACTTCCTTATCTAAAAATCTCTTCAATTGTGGGAACCTTCGAGCATGAAAAACAAAATTTCTAAGAAACAACAGTCTTTGTTTTTGTTGGTAGTCGTAGCCGCCGCAAACGTTGCCATACCCGCCACTGCCAAAGCAGCACCGTTTACAGCACCAGCCGCGCTAGAGGCTATGCAATCGGCTGAGCCCGCTATATCAAAGTTGTTAAAGCCTTCGGGCTTCGAGCCAGTAGCGCTCGCTCGAAGCTGCTCCGATCCGTGGTATACCATGAGCGGCATCCAGCTTGCGACCTGCTTATTAAGCGGAAGGCTAAAATAACCTAACAAACCGCCGGCGCAAGCATAGCGTTGCCTCACAGCTATTAAATGGATTGCTGTGAGGTACAGCGTATGTTCTATTGGCTGCCAGCGAATAATTAATAGCAGCAGGCGACTACGGAGTTGTGCTCAAAGATAGGCCACATGAAAGAACAGCGAGAAAGCAATAGCAAAACGTCCTTTATTTTTTGAATTGGATTTACAGTCATGAAAAAGATGGGCACAGGACTCATCCCAATTTTCTGGGGGATTGTTCTTGTAGACTTTGATTACACGTACGATAGTTTCAGTAAGCTTAGTCTATTCCCAGACTTTGTAGGATATATCTTAATCGCTTTTGGTCTTGGCAGCTTAATATCTTTATCCAGACAGTTTGCGATCGCTCGCCTCTGCGCATGTCTGCTCATTCCAGCGTCCATCATTTTGTGGTTAGACCCTTCAACTTCAACAGTCTTGCAGCCCCTTGACTGGGCAGTCACTGGGCTCGATACCGCCATGATTTGGACATTGCTTAGCGGGATTAAAGAGTATGGGGCGAGGCGAAGCCAGCTTTTTCTCACTAAGTGGTCGTCAGCTTATCGGCTTGCTTACGTTGGGCTAATATTCTGCGCCATGACTTTATGGATGGTTCATTCTGTTGCTCCGCCACCGCCAACTAATGACTTGGGACTACTCTTCGCAGTAGGTTTAGTAATAGCCTTTTTTTGGATATACTTATCACTCATGATTCTAGATCTACTTTACCGATTCAAAGTAGATCTAGATAAGCATTTATTCAGCTAAATCTACCGGCTGTCAAAAAATCTTCTACCAAGAAAAATAATGTTTAGCAATAAAACTGTTCCGCCATCCAATGGTGGTCTTCTCAAGAAAGTAGGCTGGAGCGCTATGACTATATTGGCTCTACTGATGTTCCTCATAGCCAGTCGGTACCTCACTTTGAACCCGGAGGTTTACTTTGAGGAACAAAAGGCGATCTATATTTCTCACGCTGTTGGGATTCTAATTCATGTGATTGGTGCAATGTTAGCGATTATCCTTGGCCCCTTCCAGTTCTTGCCTCAGAGTATCACCCGGCGATATCTTAAGCTGCACCGATGGCTGGGTAAGATATACATGATGGGCGTGTTGTTCGGTGGTTTGGGCGGCTTATATATGTCTTTTCTTGCCTATGGCGGATTGCCTGCCCAAGTGGGGTTCGCGGTGCTGGCTATAGCCTGGCTATTCAGCGGATATAGGGCCTATAAGCATATTCGCAATCGAGAAATTCAGCTTCATCGGCAGTGGATGATTCGCAACTATGCGCTTACGTTTTCTGGGGTGATGCTACGTCTATGGCTGGCCGTCTTTGAACTAGGTGGGGTTGAATTTATTCAATCTTATATTCTGGTTGCCTGGTTGTCTTGGGTACCTAATCTGATGATTGCCGAATGGATGATTAGCCGAATTCGCGCTGAAAAATATAGAAATCTAGCTTTTTTGAAATGAGGCTGTTCAATGTGCATATTGTTCGACGGGTTACCTGATAGAGTTCATAGCTCATTGTTCTTAAATTTGGTAAAGGATAGCTGTGATGCCTACTATTTTTATAAAAAACCCTTGAACCCTCGGTCTTTTCGGCTGCTCAGTCACTTCTCAATCGTATTACTACTGGCCAGAAAATCTGTATGAGAGTCTATGTGACAGAGTATCCTAAGTTCGTTCAGCTGATTATTCTTTGGGCTGCCTCAGGCTTGTTTTCATCGGTGTATGAGTCTCAAGCGATCGTCTATGAAGATGCGATTGACCTGGAAAATTTATGGGGAGTTTCTACGCGCGACGCCAAGATCCGTAAGGGCAGAAAAATACTTTCAGGCGGAGAATTTGTCGAAGATTTAGAAATGAGCTGGACAAGACGCCAGCACAGACAGGTGCGGCTGAGCCTATGGACAACGAAGGCAATCTTCAACAGGCGATCGCAGGTATTATTGCCAAAAACACTGCCTTGCAAAACGGCGCGTCCTCGGCTTTAAAAACGAAGTCTTAAATCTCTACATTTGACTAGGAAATCGATTATGAAAAGAGTTTTGCTGGGCCTTGCTTTGTTCTCCTGCTTGAGCCCACCGACTGCTCGCGCTGCGATTACCCAAAATATCTCTTGCGAAGCCTCTATTCCTGGTGTCAACGGAGGTATGCTAATTTACCAGGCTGCCGGACCAATTGACCTAGATGATTCGGGTCAGCCAACGCGCTCTACCGAAACCGATGCAGAGCTGACCATGACAGTTAAAAAGCGCGATCGCAACGGCCAAGTCCAAATCCTTTTAGATCGCACGACGCTGAAAAATTTCGAGGTAATAGCTCCCGACGCTGACTATTCTAATCTGCCATTCACGAGAAATTTTAGAGGTCTATCTAGTGACGATGCCGGTCTCTACAGCGTTACGGCTTCTCAATATGGTCTTTACGCCAGCTTACGCCCGTTCCAAGGCGCTCCGCAACAAATTCAAATTGTTCATTATCTCAACGCCGAGCGCTCTGTTCGGTCAACCTCCGGCACTTGCCGAATCCGTTATTAGTTTCAGTCTCATATAACCTTGTCATATAGTCTTACAATGAAGAAATATCGACCCCTATCATTTTCGACGTTTGTTTGTTTGTTGACGCTAGGAATTTTAATTAATTCTTGGGGGGCTCAGCGCTGAGGCGATCGCCTCGTCTATTCCCACTACTCAGATCGTAGCTGAAACCTCGACTCCAATCACAGCTACTTCAGCTACTTGGCGATCGCCCCAGCGCCTTTATCGGATCGATCTCAGCTCCTCTCTATCCTAGCCGCAACAACAATATTCGCCCAGTCGCTCAGGCCATCAGCCCCGACAGCGAACTGCTTGCCATCGCTAGCACGCAATCTACTGGAGGATCGCAGCCAGAGCGCGGTGCCTTAGCGCTGTGGAACCTATCGCGCGGGACTCGTCGAATTACGCTGCTAAAACCGGATATTACTCAGGCTCAAGCACGTGCCATTGTATTTAATCCAAACAGTCGGCAGATTGTCGCCGGACTCAACAGCGGCAACGTTCTAGTTTGGGATACCACTACTGGAAAACTTGTGCGAAGCTGGACTGCACATGAGACTGAGATTACGGCGATCGCCATCAGCTCAGACAGACAGTCTCTGATTACGGGAAGCAGCGATCAAACCGTCAAAGTATGGGAACTCAACAGTGGCAGACTGCTGCAAACCCTGCGTCTGACCGCAGGCGAACCCGAAGCAACCGCTGTGCAGGCGCTGCAAATTAGCCCCGACAGCAGGCGCTTAGCTATCGCAACCGAACGCAGTATTCAGCTTTGGGATATTTTGGAGGGCAGACTCGTCAAAGTTGCCGTGCAGCTCTCACCTCAACAGGCCCAATCATTGAGTTCGGCACTGCCTTTTTCCATGGCGTTTGTTCCTAATAGCGCCAGCTTAGCCACACTAGATACTGACAATAGTATTAAGCTATGGAATAGAAACAACGGCGCTAGAGTTATTACTTTGCGTCAGCACCAGCAGCCTGTACAAGCATTGACTGTAGACGCTGCTGGACAGCTTTTGATAAGCCGGGACAGTGATCAGAATGTGCTCTATTGGAACCTACAAACCTACCAAAACAATCGACTCATTGGCGTAGCCTCTGGTAATCGCGATGTTTCTGTAGACGGTAGCTTGGTGAGTAGTTCGGGTGCAGTTGCTACACCCAAACCCATTACGCTCAGCGCCAGCGGCGATACCTTCGCCGTCCCTCTTAGGGGATTAGCCAGTTCACTCATTCCCTCTGGGTTTGGCATCGACCTATATGAAATTGCAACCGGCGATAGACTAACCATCATCCCCAACGCTCAACAGATTAGCTTCAGCCCCAACAATCTGTTTCTGGTCACCACTCAAGACTCAGAGGTACAGATTTGGCAACCCTGAACCGATAAGCTCTTCGCATCAAAGCAGCCGCCACATTAGAAAACACTTGTAATTTAGGACTTCAAAAATGAATTTGTCTAAAGACTCGTTCAACAAACTTGCATTGTTTGGGTTGCCGCTTGCCGTCATTATAACTTTCTTCACGGCAGCAGCTAAAGCTGAATATCCATGCGGTTCCGCTGGCCCTGGCGAAATCGTCGTTGGCAGTACTCAAGGAGGGGGTGGTGTTGCCTCCGTTCTTCTCTGCGACACCGATCCGAATTATCAAGACTATCAGGATAAGTGATGATTGCTAGCTATTACGATCCAGAGCTTTCGGCACTAGAATTTCAAACCGCTGCTGCCCTGCTTCAATTGCAACAACAGGCAGAATTATTACAAGATCCAGACTATCTAAGATATCTATCGGGTAGCTGGACACTGTTTCCTTCAACGTTAGAGGAGGCTACAGCCGGGTGAGTATTGTGTTGCCTCCTTTTTCAAGGCATCAATAGATCCAGACGCCAACGATGCACCCGTGATGGTCAACCTGTCAGGGCCAGGTGGCGACTACCAGGGGTCGCTGCTCACATTTGCGGCAGACGCGATTCCAAAACCTGATACGATGCAGATGATTTCAGTTACGCTAATTCAAAACGATTATTCTCCAGCAACGGTGCAGGCATTCAATTACTCATTGCCAGATTTGCCATTTGGCATCATTTCTTTTGCGGTACCCACTATTGATGCAGCTTTAGCCGGAATGGAAGATGTCCAGAGTTTTGATATACAAATAGAGGAGTCGCTCTGTTGCCAATACTGCCTGGCATAGTGGCCTTCAGGTAAGAGATGAGTTCCGTAGATGCTTAAATGGTCAGCCCTATTCGGTAACAGGCATCGACATCGTGCCAGAACAGTTGAAGGCCAAGCGACTTGAGCTTTAAAAGAGGATGTTCACAACATCACTCACAGCGGAAATTTGCAATGACAAGGCCCTCCCGTAGAGTATCACTCGAAGCTACGGCTAAGCTAATCAAGAACAGGAGGTATCCAATTCTCAGACTAAGTCTCGAATCGGCTCAGTCACTAAGCGATTTATAGCGATCGCTATCCTACAGCTACAAGAGATCCTACAGCTACAAGAGAAAGGATTGTTTAATGGGCAATTTCCCTCTTAACCCTATCTACTCAACTATCGCAAAGGTGCCCCCAATGGAAATAAATACGAGCAGACAGAACAGTGAAATGAAAGATATGAAGATAAAACTTTCGACACTGTGGATATTCGTGATGTTTAATATGGTTTTTGCAGATATTGTCGGCTTCCTAAATCCCGGAACCTTAGAGAATATGATAGCAATGAAGCCTAATCAAGGGTTGCTGCTGGCATTCTCAATACTGTTGGAAATTCCTATTGCCATGATTGTTCTTTCCCGAACATTGAAGTATAGAACAAATCGCTGGGCTAATATCATCGCAGGCGTAATCACTATTCTTTGGGTTGTCGGCGGTGGGAACACCAGTGTTTCTTACTTGTTTTTCGCAACTGTAGAAGTTGCTTGCATGTTGTTGATTGTTTGGCATGCGTGGAAGTGGCCTAAATAAGCTGTTACATACGAGGAAATCACTATGGACGATCAGTTACAAAATATGCTGCGATCGCTGATTCAATCAGGCTGGCAATCTAACCCAGCTATGCATAAAATCATCAACGATTATGCCAAATACCACGCTACACTGGTTATTGCTGGCGGGTTATTCACGCTGATTTTGATATCGCTTAGCGTGGTCTTCTGGGCTAAGTTTAAAGAAATATCTAACCCAGACAAATTCTTCAAATTTCTATTTAAAAAGAAAGTATATTTCTCTTTTGGGCTCTTGAGCAGTATTGTCGCTCTGTTTATGGTTCTTGTTGTTGCGGCGAACGCCACAAATGCGTTTAATCCGCTGTATGGGTTCTCACTACTGGTAGATTCGCTTACTCCCTCAACCTATAGCACACCATTACGCCACGCCTATAGCGATTGGATACAATCGGGCAGCAGCACTCCCCCTATTCTTATCAGGCAGCATATTCACCAGCGTGTTATGTTCCACACCACAAAAGCAGTTGTCTGTAGTATCTTGATGATTATATTCACGGCGTTGAGCATACGCCTTTGGAGCTTTTTAATCAAAAGGCGAAACGCCAGCAAGAAAAAATGGAGGCCCAAGGAAAAAACATTCTTGGCTGCTGGAATTGCAACGGTTGTCCTTTCTCTGCTTATGATGATAATAGTTGTAGCTAACCTGCAAGGGGCAGTTGCACCCATAACATTAACGTTGCTTTTTAGTTGAATATGCTGGAAAGCAACGTCTGAAGTAAACGCTCGTCACTAGCATCTTTAATAGGCCAGGGCCTTAATATCAAATATTGTTGATAAAGAACAATTGTAAACAATTTGCGCTTGAAGTCTTGACGAAACTATTTTCTCGTGGTTTGATTGAAACATGCAGATGAATATCGAAAACTTGGGTGTTCGTCTCATGGGTACTACCTTTGTGCCTCAGGTCAATGTATGTCTAGTGATTTGGGCTGGCATTCATCTGAAGTCAAGGTGACTTTCAAGCGATCGCTGGCTCAGCATACTAGATATGCGCTGGCCTGAGGCTTAGAGGTAGTACGCTTGAGACGCTTACCGTCAAGTACAAAAAGCAAGTACAAAAAATCTTTTTTGCTCAGTTGAGCAGATTTTTGTGTGCATTTGATATTCTGCTGCTGGTTAAAGATCAGTAGAGGAATATAATAGTGAACTCCAAGCAGAAGCAGCGTAGAAGAAGTCAGCTCGCCAGCGAGTACGGGCCGTGTTGGTGGTGGAGTGGACGGCCTTTGCCTTTAAAAGAGCTGACGCTTGACCACTTAGTGCCTACTAGCAAAGGCGGATCTGACGCTTTAGAAAATCTCAGGCTTGCCTGTCACTCTTGCAATTCTGCGCGGAGGGACAGTCTTTTTCCGCCTCAGCAGCCTCACAAATGTTGTTCTTGAAAAACAGTTGTTCTTGAAAAACATCGGACTGTTCACTCACGAACCCGGCAACTTTGCCTTCTTCCGAGAAAAATTCTTAATTCAACTCGCATCCGCAGAATAACCACGCAAGAATAACCATGCACAAACTTTTGATTTTTAGTGACGAGAGACTGCTGCGTCGCGCCCTGACGCATCGATCTTATGCCAACGAAAACCCTGGCGACACTGGGCATAACGAACGCTTAGAATTTTTAGGTGATGCCATATTAACCTACATCAGTGGGGAATATTTATACCGTCGCTATCCTGAAATGGGAGAAGACGAGATGACCCGACGACGCTCGGCTCTAGTAGATGAAAAACAGCTAGCCCGGTTTGCAACGGAAGTCGGCTTAGACTTCAGGATGCGCTTGGGGCAAGGCATGATTAAAGAAGGGGGCTATCAAAATCCTAACTTGCTGAGCAGTACTTTTGAAGCTGTAGTAGGGGCATACCATTTGGACAACAATCAAGACGTTAAAATTTTGCGGCCCTTAATCGAGAATTTGTTCGACTCTGTCAATCCGGAGGTGGTGGTGGAGCGTTCAAGTAAGGATTCTAAAAATCAGTTTCAAGAGTTTGCTCAAGCTAACGGAGCCTTGGTGCCGCCTAAATATGTGACCGAGCAAGTTGGCGGCACAGACCATGCGCCGGAGTTTGTGGCTAGAGTTTATGTAGAGGGTAAGCTTTACGGCGAAGGAGAAGGTCGCAGTAAAAAGGCGGCAGAAAAGAAAGCGGCTAGCGATGCTTTAGCGAGAGTAAAGAAAGCGCAATTGAGGGACGCAATTGAGGGAGGAGTAAGTTCAGTGTCTGAACAGGTGGCCTCTAGCTAATGGCGCAATCGGGTGAATACTTGTCTGGGTCGGGTACTCACCCGTTGTTAGCTTTTCTGACTGCTTTTTTAACTAACTGTTCTCAACAGGGGACATTTGTTGGAGTCGAAGACTGTTGCGGTCAAGGAGGGGGCGATACAAATTGTCGTTTGCTCTGTACGCTCTCGAAGACGCCATCTATCAACCTATTCTTTAAGCGTTGCCCAGCACCATGCCCGAACGAGCCGGGATCTCTAACATGGCAGTGCGATCGCCCAACCAATCTACTTTCCCTTCGCCGTACAGCACCTGACCGCTTTCTACAGTCATATCTGCCAACCGAATGCGAACTGCATTTTCACCCACGTTTACGGCCACCACCACGATTTCTTTTTCTAAAGTTCTAGCAAAGACGTAGCAGTGTCCTTCAGCAGCCAAGGTTTGATATTCCCCGGTGCGCAAGGCCGGATGAGCGCGGCGTAAAGCAATTAAGGACTTATGAGTTTGTAGCAGCGACTGATTCCACTCTGCTCGGGGCGGAAACGTGCGGCGGCAGTCAGGATCTAGTTTGCCAGGCAGCCCTACTTCGTCGCCATAGTAAAGGCTAGGTGCCCCTGGGAACGTCAGCAGTAGCAGCGCTGCTAGCTCCATACTGGCCACATCTTCGCCAACAACGCTCAACACCCGAGCAATATCGTGGCTAGAGAGCAGGTTGAGCTGAGTTTGCTGAATCTCCCAAGGATATAGATTGAGCAGCGCGTCAATCTTTTCGGCGTAGCCCTTAGCATCTAAGGCCGGATAGGGATAGTAATCAACATGCTCTACTAGCGGCATGACCACGTTTTGCTGCGCGGTAAAGGCGATCGCAGGGCCGGTAAAAAGATAGTTCATCACCCCGTCAAACTGGGTGCCGTCTAGCCACTGGCGGGCATCTGTCCACACCTCGCCAACAATATAAGCTTCGGGATTAATGGCTTTGATGCGATCGCGAAACTCTACCCAAAAGCCTTCAGATTCCACCTCAAAAGGCACGTCTAGCCGCCAGCCGTCGATCCCCTTTTCTATCCAATACTCGCCCACCCGCATGATAAACTCTCGGGCCTGCGGATTATCGTGATTAAACTCAGGCAGGGCGCGATTGTCGATCCAGCCCTCATAGTTGGCAGGTTTATCACCATCGTAGGCCGAGAGCGGCCAGCCCTGAATCTTAAACCAGTCAATCCAAGGGGAGTGCGGGCCATTTTCTAAAATGTCGTTAAAGTAGTGAAAGCCTCGACTAGCATGGTTAAAGACGCCGTCTAAAACAACTTTTATATCGCGGTCGTGAGCCGCCTGCAACAGGTCAAAAAAGGCTTCGTCGCCACCCAGCAGCGGGTCAACCACATGATAGTCATGAGTATGATAGCGATGATTGCTAGCTGAGCGAAAAATTGGGGTGAAATAGATAGCCGTAATGCCCAAATCTTGCAGATAGTCAAGCTGCTCGGCTACTCCCCAAAGATCGCCGCCCTTATAGCCCTCTAAGGTCGGTGGTGCCTCCCAAGGCTCTAAAGGCACCTGCATTTCGGGTGGGAGGTCGGTGCGGGTAGTGCGAGCAAAGCGATCGGGAAAGATCTGGTAAAAGACAGCGTGCTTTACCCAGTCTGGAGTTTGAATGGTCATGCGGCTTTTGAGTTAGGACAGTCGGCAGGTTGGGTGAAGAAGAGACGAAGCGAAACGAGACAGGTTGGGTGAGAATTACTGCCAGAGAGTCGGGTGATTATCTAGCCAAGCCCGAATGTCTTGATTCACTCGCGCCGGGATCTCCCAAGGAAACAGATGGGCGGTGTCAGGATAGCAGTGAACCTCGCAGTTGGGCAAGGCACGCGCGGTCTCCAGGCTAGATTCGGCGGTGATATGGCGATCGCCCTCTCCGCAAAGCATCAGACTTGGTACTGGCAGCGTTTTGACATCAGGCAGTCGGTTATAACCGGCTCGGATGGCGCTAAACAAGGCTGATTCGGCATAGCGGCTGGTGCGCAGATAGGCCGGAGCCCCGCGCTGAGCCAAATAGCGATAGGCAACTGGCGTATGCTGGCAAATCAGATAGCGAAAAAGAGACTTTCGGCCCAAGGCGATCGCTAGTGGATGCGCTGGCAATGCCCAGTTCAGCAGGCCCGCTACGCCGGTCATTGCATTGTCCTGCCAGGTAATCGGCGGATGAGACCCCTGCGGGCGCGCTGCCGTCCCCACTAAAACGAGGCCGCGCACAGTTTGTGGGCGACGCAGCGCTAGCTCCATCGCCAAAATGCCACCTAGCGACCAGCCTAACACCAGACAAGCGCTAATCTGGTAGCGATCTAGCAATTCTTCTAAATCGTCTAGGTGGCGCGTCATCTCAAAGGGATAGGCCGTGCGGCTGCGACCATAGCCTCGCAAGTCGGGGGCATAGGTCTTAAAATCGACCGCCAGTGGCGCGGTAAATACGTCCATTGCCGCGCCGCTGCCCGGATGACCGTGCAAACAGAGAATAGGAAACCCCTTCCCTTGAGCAGGCCCCCAGATGTGAGTGTGCAGCCGCATTGGGTTAGCTCATGGCCTCGGCAGGAGTATTGCCGCTAATCTGGCCGTCAATCTGGCCGTCAATCTGGCCGTCCCCATCGACATCTGCCGCCTCAAAGGCCAGGGCCACACCATTCATGCAGTAGCGTTTGCCTGTCGGCTTGGGGCCATCGCCAAAGACATGACCTAGGTGAGCATCGCACACTGCGCAGGTGGTCTCTGTGCGAATCATAAAGTGACTGAAGTCCTTTTTATTGGCGATATTTTCGGGCTTGCTAGGCGCGTAGAAGCTGGGCCAGCCAGTGCCTGAGTCAAATTTGGTTAGAGAGTTGAAGACTTCTGAACCGCAGCAGACACAGCGGTAGATGCCCTCAGTTTTATTGTCATTGAGTGAGCTAGTAAAAGCGCGCTCGGTGCCGGCTTTGCGGGCGACCTGATACTGCTCTGGCGTTAGCTCTGCTTTCCACTCTTCGTCGGTTTTTACGATCTTGTCTACCATTGGTGTATTTTCCTCTTTGGTTTTTACTGATCGTAGCGTATTCACGTCCGCAGGACTATCTGGCTAAAGCTTTACTCTAGCTAGCGAAGGTTATGCCATCGGGCCGAGTTTTCCGAATTCAAGGTTAGGGACACACAAACAAATAAGTTACCGTTTATGTCGGAACAATCGTCACATCCCACTTAGGTAACGTCTCAGAGCGCTGCCACTGTTGCTCGAACGGCGCTAACTCGTCTTTGGCCACCTTGATGCCCTTTCTATAAGTCGCATCGACCAGCTCAACAATTGGCTCAAAGCCATTCCAAGTCATGTTCGCCGCCCATCGTAGGGCAGCTTCAACAGTGTCAAGAATAGCGCCATTCCAGTAGTTTTCTAACGCCGCCCAGCAGCGCTCAATTGGATTGTACTTGCTGTGATAAGGCGGATAGTAAACCAGGCGTATCTTCATCTGCACACGCTGCGCAAACTGCGCCATCCGCTTGATGAACTGGGTACGTTGGCTTTTGACGGCAGGCCCGTTGTCTAAGTCAATCACCCATTCTTCTATCTCTGAATACGCGGCCCGATGGGTGTGCCACCAGTTTTCCAAGCAATCGACAATGAAGTCGCTGGTTTCGGCTGACTGCCCGAAGTAGATCGAAAGTTGCTCGCCCTTCACGTCCAGGATGCCAAAGGGCACTAGCGTAGCTTCGCGGTAGTGGTCATGGTCATCCGCCTGGCGTGGTTCCAGGATGCGCGCCCCGCCGCCCCTTGATAGATTCCCAATGGCGACTTTTGCCTTGCTATCAATAGAGAGTCTCAACACTTTTGGGTCGGCATCGGCTGCTGCATTTGCTGCGGCTACATTCTCAAAGATGGCTTCAGTCTCAGGCACTTTCTTGTGCGGCTTCACTTTTTGAGTTTTTTAACCGATAGCCCATCCGGTTCAGCATCGCCCCGATGGTTTGGCGCGTCGGCAAGTCCTCATCCTGGTAGCCTTTCTCTTCTATCAGTGCGTCCCGCACCGACTGAGCGCTCACTCTGGCGTAGTAGAACGTTGTCCGAAACCTCGGGTCGGCTTGAGCTTGGCCATCGACCAGCGCTCGAATCGCCTGCTCCAACTCAGGTCGCTTCGCTTCGCTCCGGTGATTCCCTCGGCCTTGATAGTAATCCAGGCAGACTACGCCGCTTTCGCGCTCATGCAGCCCAAGCTGCACCGTCTGTCGGCCCCAGCCGAGATACGTTTCTGCTTTCCGTGCTGAAGCGTCGAAGTAGTCTTCGGCCACCTTTGCCATGAACGCTCGTTTCTTCGGGCCGCTCAACTTGCGGGCAGCATCTCTCAAGGTTTCCTTTACCTGCTCATCCAGCATTCCTCAGCCTCGTTCTTCTCGTTCAATTCCTCCTATAATGACTGGTAATGTATTTATTTGCCAGTCCCTTATGCCATCGGGCCGAGTTTTCCGAATTCTTCGTCTGAGTTCCCCGGATTGGTAGCGGCGGCTGTTGCTGAAACTGAAACCGGCCAGTCTTTTGCGGCGATGCCGCTTACCTTGGATGCGTTGTGACGGAGCGATGAGAAGAAGTCGTGAGGAATGAGATGAAGCGATCGCACTTACCAATCCCGACTGCCTGGCAGCCGGCAAGCCCAGGAAAACTGCTGAAACTATTGGGAAAACTCACTCTAGTGCCAGTGCTGCTGGGCGGTGCAGCTAGTTTTGATCAAACAGCGATCGCCCAGTCATGGGGAATAACACCCGCCGAAACCGGTGCTGAGGAAAATCCTGCATCTGCCATCGACCCCGTAGAAGAGGCCGCGCCATTGGTAACCGACACCTCAGAATTTAGGCAGTATGGCCAAGTCATTGAGCGCACCAAGGCGATGATTCGCGATCGCGAGGCTCAGCGCTTAGCCGCCGAACACGGTCTGCAAATTCTCGATGTCACTTGGGAAGACACGGGCCGCTATGACAACTCTGCGGTTGGGCCAAATATCAGCGATATGACCATTCAAGTGGAGCAAACAGATCCGCGCTCTGGCAAATCGCAGCTGCACCTGATGCCGGTGATTCGCTATCCTAACTTTTCGGATGTGACGGCTGATGTGCCTTTACAGCGCTTTTCTGTCTTAACTGGCAATGAAAAAGGGGAGGCAGTAGCACCAGTGCTGCTGGCAGAAGTGTTGGAAAATTTGCGATCGCACCTCACCCAGCCCGCCTCCTGGCTCGAGTCTGGGACAGGCCGCAGTCGGTCGCTCCTAGCCGAACGCGACTCTCACGTCTTAGTCAGTGCTCAAGCCGCCTTTTTGCCGATCCCTGAGGGCGGCGAAGCCACCTTTAACCCCGTTTTGTTTAACTACCAGTCTTACCCCAGCGACCCGGCAGTGCTCACCTTGCTTGCCACTCGTGAAGGCACCAGCATTACTGTGATTGACAATCAGCGCGATCGCTTTGACTCGGGCCGCACCTGGGGCCAGCGGCTATTTTTTAATCAAAACGGGGAGCGTAGTAGCCTTACCGGCCAGCGCATCAGCAATTTTCGCAGTGAGCAAAATAATTCTGAGGCAATACCGCTAGGAGAAGTCACCGCTGAGGACGGCCTCAACATGGTGATGCTCATCCAGGTGCCGCTCAAGCAAAAAGAGCCGTTTCGCAGCAGCGTCAGTGGCGACCTGCTGTTTGAGGCAGCTCCGGCCCCAGCGATGGCCAGACAAAGCAATGTAGAAGCCGCCGTCATTGGCCACGGCCCGGTAGAAGGCCCGTTTACTGAAATTGATGACCTAGCCATTGAGCGCGACCCAAACTTGCCCATTCGCGTCACGGTGCAGTTTTACAAAGCCACTAGCAATGGGGTGGTATCGGCAGCAGATTTGGCTGAAATTGACACCCAGATTAAGCGCATTTACGATGATGCTGACTATGTGGGGAGCCTAGTAACCGACGGTAGAAGCGATCGCCCTACAGAATACAGCGGCGAACATACCCAGCCCGAAGACTGGTGGGCACAGTTCTGGAAACACAGCCAAAACCGATTAGACATGGGCCGTGAAGAAGCGCTAGAGCTACTCAAACGGCTGCGCGGCGAATAGCGCAAAAGCCGCAGATCAGTCGGGAAAATCAGCCAGAAAATCAGCCAGGATGCCTGAGCTTTTGTTCCTGCGGATTGACTGCCAGCGGGCGTATCTGCCGCCTAGGAGAGGGCCAGCGATCTAAAATATCTTTGACCAGCAGCTCTTTAGCCCATACTTGCAAGACCACGACCAGCGGCAAGGCCAAAAATAGCCCTAAAAAGCCAAAGAAAACCGCGAATATGACCTGCGCCATCAGCGTCACCGCTGGCAAGAGAGACACCTGTTTTTTCATCACCAGCGGCGTCAGCACGTTGCCTTCTAGCTGCTGAATAGCCACATAGAGAAGCACCACAGCAAACGCCAGCCAGGGCTTAATAGCCAGCGCCATCAGCACAGGTGGAATCACACTCAATAAAGGGCCGATATTGGGAATAAAGGTGAGAAGACCGGCGATCACCGCGTTGACACTCGGCAGCGGCACCCCCAAAATGGCCAGCCCTATTCCACTAAAGAGGGTGATCACCGTCATATTAAACAAAATGCCTAAAACCCAACCAGTCAGCGCTGATTCGCACTCGGTCATGATCTTGTTGGCACGGGCGCGGTAAAACTTAGGAAAAGCCAGGATAAAAATTCGGCGGTAGCTTTGCGGGCTCGCCAACAGCATAATAATGGTCACCAGCACCAGCAGCGCATTCAGGAAAAAATCTAGAGAGCCGGTGAACAGCGCGAGGGCTCGCCCAATCCAGTTGGGGCTAAACTGCGTGACCTGAGGCAGTAGATCGGCCAGCGGAGTATCGGCTAGAGGGTTGCCCGGCAAAATGCCTTTGACTTGCTGGTACCAGGTTTGCAGCTGATTGATCCCTCGTTCTGAAAAGAAGGTGTATTGGGGCAAACGATCAACTAGGGCAGGGACGACAAACCAAACAGCGCCCAGCAAAATGCAGGTAATGGTCGATAGAGAAAGGGCGACCGCGACCCCTCGGTTAAGGCCCAGCTTTTGCAGCCACTGCACGGGCTTGTTGATCACCGTTGCAAAGACCACAGCAGCAAACACTAGCAGCAGCACCTGGCGAATTTGCCAGAGCAGATACAGTAGACCTACAAAAAGAATCAGGCCAATATATTTACCAAATTTCACTTGAATGGCTCCTCGGCGGCGGCTCATATTAATACCGGATGCCAGCCGCTGCGATCAATCTTTCTTAGATCAATCTCGCTCAGAATCGATCCAGCTTTGTGATCCAGCTTTGTGATCAACCTTAGAGTGCTGTGTCTGGCCGCGATCGCCGCTGTCATCGTTCACTCTAGGGGCAAAGGGCGATCGCGCTTCTCTACCTGAAGTCACGAATTTTGCCGTTACAAACTTTTGCTGCTATGAGCTGGCGATCGCGCCGGGCCGTTCAGCCGGCTCAGTCAAAATTCCCATGATAATTTTCATCGTCTGGTTTAGATGGCTCTCACCGTCAGGCAACTGGGCCACCGGATCAATCGGGCCAGTCGCCCCGTTGTGGCTCACCGGCCCTAGTGAAATAAAGCGGATTTTGCCGTTAGCTTTGGCCTGATTCCAGGTTGACCAAGTAATGCAGGGCCAGCGCTTAGGAAACATCATCGCCCCAATTTGAGCGAGCAGATCGCGATCGCCCGTCAGATGATAGAGCCGGTCTAGCTCAGAGACGCCATTGTTACCGCTGATCACACCGGCCAAAGAAATCACCTCAATCGGCGCACCCAGCGCGTATTTAAGGTAGGTCACCGCCCCCAGCGCCACCTGCGCGCCGCCGCTGTAGCCCAGCAGCGTAATCGGCACCCCCGGACGGTAGCCCTGCTGCCGCAAACTGTTTAAAATCACCTGCGCCGTGCCCCGATTAAATACCGGGCCGTAGCGATTGTCAGTAGACACTGCCACCTGAAAGGTGTTGCGCAAGTTAACAAAAATATCTAGCGGGCTCTGCGGATAGCCATCTTCAATCCGGTTCACCCAGCGCCAAAAGGTGGCAAAGGGTCGCTGCATCGTCAGCGGTCGGTTGAGGGCCGAATAAGCCAAAATGTCTTGCACAAACACCATATCGGCAGGCAGGGCCGCCGCCAGCGTATCTAAGAAGTTTTGCACTCGCTGCGGATAGTCGGCGCAGCTTTGAGAAATGCCGTCTAGATAGATCACGTAGCGACTGGGCAGCACCGGGGAGTGCTGACGTGAAGGGGAGAGCGATCGCTTGCAGGGAATATGCGTTTCAATGCCATCGCCATACCAGCCTGCCCACCAGCCCAGCGCCTCAAAAGGAGACAGCAGCCCGGCCAGCAAAAGCGCAATCAGACTGACGCGGGCCAGATCTACAACTAGCTTAAGCAGCTGATTATTTAGGGCCAGGTACCACTGCAACCACTGCTCATTGACAGGAGAGAGCAGCACAATCACCCCTACCGTTAGCAAAACCACGCCGCTTAGCTGAATTAATCGTCTCGTCATACAGAAGCTATGCCGGGTTCATACAGCTCTCTACACTAGCACCTAGCCCCCTTGCCGCTAACCCCTTTGCCGCTAGCCAGATAAAATTTTACAGAGCTGAAGAGAGACCGCATTGGGTGGCTCAATGGGATGGCTTTTCGGGTTCGTTGATTCTAAAAGAATCAGCCGGTTGCATTGGCTCCGGTTGGGCTCTGAGCCCTGCATAGAGTTCTTCGGCCAGGCGGGTGCGATTGGTAATCAGGTTTTCGCCAGCGGCCCAGTTAGTAATCCACTGGCCCAAGGATGCAATTGGCTGGCCCACCGTTTTTTGCAGTAGCTGCACGACAATCCACCCCAGGGCAGCGCTTTCAAAAGCTTCCCAGCGGCCCAGCGGCGTGATCTCATCAATGCCGACCACTACTGCTAGCAGCGTCCAAATCGAGAGCAATACAAAAATGCCGCCCCCGAAGTACGGCAGCATGACAAAAATGCTCAAAATCAGCGGCGCATAGCTAAACCCCAGGGTGCGCACCGCCGCCATCAGTGACAGGTCTCCGGCAAAAGCCAGGTTGAGAATGCTCCAAATGCTCAGCGCCCAAAAACCGAAGCCAATGACAAAAAAAAGCGCCGAAATAAATAGGCTCAGCACAAACCGCAACGGCCTGACCTGATTGATAAACAGTACCGCCATCTGGCTTAAAGACTGCGCTAACCCGGCGATAAAGACGATTGTCAGGGCGGCCAGCAGGCTCTGAGGCTGAGTTTGAATCGCTTGAAAGGTTTCGGCATTGAGCGCGATCGCCCCTCTCGCTAACGACCAAAGCTGGGCAAGCGCACTTTCTCCAGACAGTTGCCCCAAACTCACAAACTGACCACTATCAATCACTATTAACCACTATCAACCACCGTTGACCTCTCTAAAACACCGCGCCAGCCAATGCGATCGCGCTAGTGCGTCGCTCAGTGCTGATGCCTGATCTTAGTATCTGAGCCCTATATTGTGTCTGAGATTACGTCTGAGCCCTGTTGGTAAATGATTGTATAGTAAACGCGGCTGAGCTATCAGCCGTTTCTTATCTCGTCTTCGGAGCCTCTATGCCTGCTGCTTTACTCACTGATGCCAGCCGTCGCCTGGAGCAAGCGGCCCAGTACGCGCCAATTTCAGCCGACGCTACTGAGCGACTCAAGTTTCCCAAAGCCAGTTTGAAGGTGGCCATTCCGGTGCGAATGGATGACGGCTCGCTGCGCGTGTTTGAGGGCTATCGGGTGCGCTACGACGATACGCGGGGGCCGACAAAGGGCGGCATTCGCTTTCACCCACAGGTGACGCTAGACGAAGTACAGTCGCTTGCTTTTTGGATGACCTTTAAGTGCGCGGCGGTAAATTTACCGTTTGGGGGAGCAAAAGGTGGAATTGCGCTAAACCCGAAGGCGCTGTCTAAGTCTGAATTAGAGCGGTTGAGCCGGGGGTACATTGATGCGATCGCCTCCTTCATCGGCCCCGACCTCGATATTCCTGCGCCAGATGTCTATACCAATGCCATGATCATGGGCTGGATGATGGATCAATACAGCATTATTAAAGGCAAGCGATCGCCTGCTGTGATCACCGGCAAACCTGTGAGCATGGGCGGCAGTTTGGGGCGCAGTACGGCAACTGGCACAGGCGCATTTTACGTTCTCCAAGCGATGATGGCTAAATATGGCAAATCACCCGAGCAGATGACAGTCGCCGTACAGGGATTTGGCAATGCGGGCAGCGTAATTGCTCAACAGCTCTTTGCAGCGGGCTATAAAGTTGTAGCCGTCAGCGACTCCAAAGGCGGCGTTTACAGTAGCAAAGGTCTGCACATTCCAGATATTCAACTGTTTAAGCAAACGCACCACACTATGCAGGCGGTCTACTACAAAAACAGCCTTTGTAACATTGTTGAACACGATAGCCTTACCAATGAAGAACTGCTCTCATTGGATGTAGACATTTTGATCCCTGCCGCTTTAGAAAATCAGATCACCGCTAAAAATGCGCCCAGCATTCAGGCAAAATACATTTTTGAAGTAGCCAATGGCCCAGTCACCGCCGATGCTGACGCTATCTTAGAGAAAAAAGGAATCTCTCTTTTTCCAGATATTTTAGTCAATGCGGGCGGCGTTATGGTGAGTCATTTTGAGTGGGTGCAAAACCGCAGCGGCCTATACTGGCAGCTAGACGAAGTTCACAGTCAGCTCAAAACCCGCATTATTCGAGAAGCTGAAACTATCTGGCAGATTGCTCAGCAGCGCTCAATTTCTTTTAGAACAGCTGCTTACATTCATGCTCTCAGCCGCTTGGGTACAGCCCTTGACGATCGCGGCACTCGCGACTATTACAGAAGCTAGTACAGAAGCTAGCGGCTGAAAATCTTGTTGTACAAGCAAATTGGCAAGACTGTTTGGGGGTGGCTCAAGCAGATTGCCCCACAGCAAATATGAGAAAAAAAGGCGGCACCTATAACATAAGTGCCGCAGCGTCTCTAAGTTGAGAAGAGATATCGAGAAGAGATTGAAATAAATAGTGAGGTTTAGCCGCCGATCAGACCCCAGAAGTGGAGAAAGCCTCGGCCAGAGAAGACCTCAATCAGCGTGGCTGCCAAAAAGCCAATCATGGCTAGGCGTCCGTTCCAGATCTCGGCGCTAGGGACGAAGCCGCCGCGCCAGCTAGTTGCAGGCTCCACGTAGGGCTGCTTCATGTCTGCCGGTACGTTTGTTCCTTCTTGCATGATGTTTTCCTCAGTTGGTTTGAGTCTTTAAGTTAATAAAACTCAACAAAACAATCCTCTGTCATAAGAAACAGAATTGACCTGGGGGGAGTCTGTCTCAAGAAGGTGGCACAAATGCCCTGTTGTGATTAGGCTGGCTCATCATCGGAGTCGGCTAAAATCGGGCAGCAGTGCCGTCATGACTGCGCTGTCTTCGTTTGGGTCGTTTTTTCGGGCTGGGCCTGCTGAATAGCCGCACCTAGAAGGTAGCCGCCGATACAAATCAACAGACCGTACACATTGACACCTAGATCAAGCGCGTATTTACCGCTGCCAATGCTCATCCAAGCCGGAAAAATCTCAGTGCTCAGGGCACTCTCGACCACTCGAAAAACGCCAAAGATTAGCCCCGGCCAAAAAGCGAGATGAAAGCTCAAGCTGCCTGCTCGTCGGATAAACGCCAGCAGGAAAATCGGCGCAAGCCCCATTACCATCGTGCCGCTGATCGTCGTTGCCTGGATGATGGCAGGCCCAACCCGATCGCCCAGGTAAAGGCTAAACAGCGGTAAGTTGCCGAGCAGGGCGATCGCGACCATCCACCAGCGGCCCCGATGCGCCTGTTGCTCAGTCGGCGACCCCCGACGGTTATTCCAATCGCGCGCGCCCAGCTTGGCCACACTCGAAAAAGTAGAATCTAGCGTAGACCCAGCGCTGGTGAGCATAATCGCATTAAACACCAGCAGCATCGGCAGACCAAAAAGCGCCGGTACCACCAGCGTCGGCTGTCCTTCGACGCCGTTAGCCAGCGCATAGAGCCCGACAAAGCTGAAGAGAAAGATAAAGCCACCGCTCACCAGCCCGGCTAAGACAAACCCCTTAAACATCACGCGGGGCGAGGTGATAAAGGCGCGATCCGTCATGACTGGATCGTGAAAGGGATAGCTGAAAATCTGCACAAAGGCCAGCCCGCAAAAGGTCAGACCGGCTAGAGTCGTCTCCTGGTCAACCGCAGGCAAGCCCCGGTCAGCTAAGCCTGGCCCCAGCGTCACTAAAATGACCACCAGCAGCACTGCTGCTAGAATCATCTGCGCCTGGTCGGTCAGCAGGCTGGAGCGCAAGCCGCCTAGCAGACTGTAATACACGGTAAAAGCAGTCACTAAAAACACGGCAATCCAGTAGCCAGCGCTGCCCTCTGCGCCAAAGTAAAGTGAGAAAACCTTGGTATTTGACCAGACTTCGTTTAATAGGCGAATGGCGATCGCCACCAAAAACAGCCGCGCACAGACCCTGCCATATTTGCTAACCAAAAATTCTGGAATTGACTGGTGACCGCCTCGGGTGCGGATAAAGTAGAGCGCGATCGCCGCTGTGACAAAGCTCAGATAGTAAATCGCGTAGCCGATGCCGCCCGTGATGCCAAAAGCGCTGCCCAAGCTAGCCGCATTATCAATAGATTTAGCAAAAATCCAGGAGATCGCCGCGCTAGAGACCAGCAGCCACAGCCCCGGAGCCTGCCCCTGCTGCGACTGTCCGCCAAAAAACTCTGAGGCAGACACCTTTAGCGGCGTTGTTTTGCGCACTACTCGAAAAATAAAAAAGCCGTATCCGGCCAGAAGCACCCAAGTAAGGGCCATTGCTAAAGCCATAGATTCTCAGTTGATTTAAGTACGGTTGATTTAAGTACCGTCGATTTAACCAGAGATGGGGTGACTCTTGCCTGAGATTTTCCTGAGAAGCCGTTGAGTTGTCCCTATCAAACTTTCTCTCAACGGGCCTTTAACCGTTTTTGCGGTACCCGCAAAAGAGAGATTCCGACTAGCAGCAGCCACACTTCCCACCAGATGAAGCCGATTGGGGTCGTTTCGAGTACGGGCGTTGCAGGTATTACGGTCGCTAGCAGTTCACTTTGACCCAGCAGCAGTAGCGGCGCAGTCGCTAGCCCCCACCAGCCCACCCAAGATTTGAACAGCGGCGAAGACTGCATAGCCAGCCCTACACCGACTGTCCAGCCGACCAGCAAAGTCTGACCCAGGTGCTCACCCAAGATTACCCCGCCATATTGATGAACGGTCTGATAGACAACGCTAACGGCAGTTTGGGTAGTTTCACTCACGTTTGGAGCGGTGTAGAGATTAGCCAAAATGGGGACGACAAACACCCAGCGCATCAGGCCGATCGCTTGTAAAATGCCTGAAAGTGCGCCCATTAAAGTGGCGATCGCAAGATAAGCCGGTTTGGGTCGTCTAGAGGGTAAAGCCATCGCCCGATATAGCAGCACGCTTGCGGGAATCAGCAGCAGCGCTGACAGCCCAAAAGCAAACCAGATGAGAATTAGTTGAGTACCACCAGCGTGGAACTTTGTGAGCACTTCGCTCACGGGCTCGCGCAAAATGTCATCATATTCAAAAGTCAGCGTCAGCAGCGTATACGGAATATTCGACAAAACCACCATCAAGATAAACAGAATTCCGGTCGCTCGAATGAGTGATAAGCGGTTCATAGGACAGTTCTCTACAGAGAATAAGTACAGCAGTGAGTAGCGCAGCCTTAAAGGGTCGATGTAAATGTTTCATGGCGGGGGTTAGCGGCGTTAGCGGGGTCGCGATTGGTCGAGCAGACCCACTAAGAAGGCTGATAGGTCAAAGATAAGGCGATCTGCTACGGTATAAGCTGACAGGCTGCGCCAAAAAGTTGACCGGTGACGCCAATTTGTGAGACGCGCTCAGTCATGCCAGAGGCTACGTTTTCGATTGCGATCGCCCGCGACATCATTCACTATGTAACGGCGCAAGGCATAGAGGCCGACTGCCTATATACCGCAGCTCAGCTCGATCCTCTCTGGCTAGAAGATCCTGATCGGCAGATCTCTGGAGACGTACTGAAATATCTATGGCGTGAAGCGGTTGTGAAAACAGGCGATCGCAACTTAGGGTTACATATTGGAGAAGCCTTTAACCTCTCTGCCATCGGCATTGTCGGCTATGTCTTGTTAAACTGTCAGACCTACGGCCAAGTGCTCGAAAAACTCTCTCAATACACCCGCCTTCTTAGCCAGGGCATAGCCATTCACCACCGCGTGGCAGCAGGCTGGGCGCAGTGCGATTGTGAGATTGTAGATCATGTCGAAAACTATCTGTTAAATGAGCCTCGGCACCCAATTGAGAGCACCTTTGCGGCTTTAATTAGCGCCACACAACAGCTCACAGGCCAATCGCTTTTAACGCGATCTGTGCGCTTTCAGCATGTTGCTCCCGGCAGTTGGGCTGAGCATCAGCGAATCTTTCGAGCGCCCGTACAGTTTGCTCAGCCAGTCAATCGCATTGTGTTTGAACCAGTCTGCTTAGGTTGGGCAGTGCGCTCGGCCAATAACAGCCTGCTCTCAGTTTTTGAGCGTCATGCAGACACCATGCTCAGCGCTCAAAATCAGACCTATCGGCAAAAAGTTATTGAAGCGATCGCTCAGTCTTTGCAGGGAGAAGTGCCGCTAATTGAAGCGATCGCCCATCAGCTTACCCTCAGCGTTCGCCAGCTCCAAAGAGAACTACAGGGCGAAAGTACTACTTACCAGCAGCTCTTAGAAGAAACTCGCAAAGCCTTGGCCCTACAGCATCTGCAAAACGCAGACACTTCAATTCACGATATCGCTTTTTTGTTAGGCTTTTCTGAACCCAGCGCCTTTCACCGGGCATTTAAGCGATGGACAGGGCAGACGCCCAATCGCTATCGCAAAAGCCAAACATAGCCCAAGCCTATCGCTCAATCGCAGCTCATCCAAATTGCTCAGCCCAAGCCCGCTCAGCAATCTATTGCCATCCTATAGATAATTTACGAACAATTTGCAGATAAAACACTTTAGATATCACGCTCAGCCAATGATGTGTGTGCAGAGCTTTTAGCACTCTTTTAACGCTTCAATCGATGAGCTGTTAGGCTTCACACATCAACCAAAGCTGCGCCAAGGGAAAAGTTCAAGCATTCGGGCGCGGCATTTCTTTGTAACGGCGGGCCAGTCAAGCATTCGGGCGCGGCGTTTGCCAATTCAGGGAAAATAGTCAAGTATTTGGGCAAGACGTTGGCCGGTAACGGCGGTGTCTTGCCCTGACAGTAAGAGAAAAGTAGGCTCGCGGCGTCCGTATCACCTCAGAGGCATCGCTGCGCTAGGCGCAGCCTCTCCTTCGAGAGAGGTATCCGCACGCCGCTATCTTTTTTCAGAAACAAATCTCAAGAACAACGCAGGAGTCTGAATGAGCCGTCACTGAGACTTAGGTTCGTAAACCGTGGTTTCGATGGGCCGAGAATATGCTAATGGCTTTGTCACCAGTTTTTCTGGTCTCTCATACAGAGGCTCTGAGCTGTTGCCATATCCAAACAAAGCTTTAGCCTCAGATTTGCCCCGCTTAGCAGGCTGATAGAACGTATCTTTTTGGAACTGGTAAGCCGTCTGATACAGCGTTTTTTCGACGCCGTTAATAGCCGTCAAATCAGGTCGAGAAATTCCTTTAACAGGCTGATAAAAATAGTCCTGGTCGGGCTGTTTGATTTGAAAATAAGGCTTGGCCTCAGCCTCAGGCATACCGTATCTTAGCGCCACCGCAGCGCTAGGTTGCAACAGCTCTGAATGTTGATAAGCTAGCGTGGGATTGTCACTGGCAGCAATCTGATTGAGTTTCCAGTTTTCTAGCACGCTGCGAACATCAAAGCCTGCCGCCCGCTGGAAGTGCCATAAACCACCCTGCAAAAAGAAAAAGGCCAGATAAAAGTGAGCATTTGCCAACCAGACGCGGCTGGTATATCCATCAGCTAGGGTTGGGTGAACCTCAAAATAGCGCGGCAAAAATGACGACTTTAGTTCTAGGGTAGGGCCATAAAATTTTTCGGGATAGGCCAGCGAATCAAATCCGCAGTAATAGGAAGCCGCAAAACCAGCGATCGCAATGCCAAACAGTGAGTAAGATAAGATACCGTCTCCTGAGAAAAAGAACACCTGCTTAACCCACCGGAAAGGAGGCACCAAAATGTGCCAAACACCTCCGACAAGCAACAGACCGGCAACATAGAGATGCCCGCCCACCAGATCTTCTAGGCTGCGCACCTCGAACAGATGCGTTCTGTAGTCCCAAATAACAGCCGGGTCGAGCGTCGGCGCAGTGACCAGCCGAACTGAGTCTGAATAGGCATCGTACAACCCTCCAAAAAACTGCGCTTTGGCCACGAGCAGCAGCGCGCCGACACCCAAAAAGAGGAGATGATGTCCTAAAATAAAGCCGAGCTTTCCAGCATCTTGCCACTCAAAATCAAACTTGGCGGCTTTTTTTGGAGCGATCGCCAAGCTAGCCGGTAGCTGAGTATAGTGAAAATAAGCGCCACCAGCCAATACAACGGCAGCGACCAGATGAATAGCCCCAATCGAAAACCAGACACCGGTATCAACAATGGTTCCGCCCGAGCCGATACCCCAGCCTTCAGTCGCCAGGTGAGGCAACAAGATCAGCCCTTGAGTGTAAAGCGGCGCATCGGGCGAGTAAACAGCTAACTCAAATAGGGTAAAGACCCCCGCCCACAGCATGATCAGGGCAGCCTGAGCGACGTGAGCCACAATAAACGTATTAGAGAGATTGATAAATCGGGCATTTCCGGCCCACCAGGGATATCGTTCTTGGGTTTTACTAGAAGCGTACATGGCAATAGGTTGACTGCAATAGGGATATTCAACAGGGGCCTACCCTCACAGACAGACCCACAGATTAAAAGGCCATAAATCAGGAGCTTCTAAGCTGAAGCTTCCCAAATTAAAAGCCAGCTGCCTAGCTCAGACCCGCAATAATATGGTCGAGATAAACATCCATTTCTTGCCCTGCCTCAGCGCCTACCCGCTGGGTAACCACTTCCTTCATGGCCTGCACTGCTTGAATAGTTGGCTCTATCGGGACGCCTAGCGACGAGTAGGTCTCTTTTAATCCATTGAGAATTCGCTCATCTAAAATAGAGGCGTCAGCGGCCAGCATTGCATAGGTGGCATAGCGCAAGAAATAGGTCAAATCTTGCAGGCAAGCCGCATAGCGCCGGGTAGGATACATGTTGCCGCCAGGGAGCGTAATATCTCCGTACAGCAGGCTTTTTTCGACAGTTTTGCTGATAATGCTAGCGACATTGTCTCCGATCTGACTGGCTGCTTTAACCCGTAAAGCGCCTGTTTGAAGATACTGCTTGAGCTGATCGAGATCCTTGTTCTCTAGATAGCGGCCTTTCTCATCGGCGGGGTTGATTAGAGAAGTAATTGTGTCTTGCATGGTTGTTTCTAGGTTTGAGAACGACGTGGATAGACTTCAGGCAAAAAGCGTTGGCGTCTCAGCCCTTCCTTAGCTATAGCGCCTGTGAAGAAGGGGTAAGCTTTAAAAAGCTCGAATGAGCTGGTCAAAGTAAGGGCCAGCTAAAGCAGCTTCTTCAGCACTCAAAAAACCCATAGCAGCTTGCTTTAGGCAGCGCATTGCCAGCTTTAGATTAGTCAAAGGAACATTGAGAGAGACGTACATATCGCGCATTCCGTCCAAACCAATGTCTTCTAAGGGCTTAGAATTACCGGCCAGCACGCAATAGCTCACTAAGCGGATGTACCATCCTTGGTCTCGTTGGCACAGGGCGGTTTTTTGCTTATCACCGCTATTGCTAGGGGTATTGGGGCACTGAGCCCAAAATCGCTGACTGCCTTCTTCAACAATCTTCTGCTGATTAGCGGCTAACTTTTGGGCAGCGCTAATCCGCACGCCGCTGTCATTAAAAAAATCTTGGAGCTGAGTCAGCTCGGCGCTTCCTAAAAATCGGTCAGCCCGATCTGACTGAGCAATCACTTTAGCTACGATACTCATTGATGAAATCTCCTATAGTTCGGCTTTTTTGCTCTGAGAAAAAATCTACTTTTGCGTAATTTTCAACAGGACAAAGCCTGGGAAAATTGGGCAAATTTCGAAAAAGTTAACGGTCGCTTCAGCAAAAAACCAGAGGCCTATTGTTTCTAGAACAACAGCGCCCCCATTGTTTGCTGGCATGAATATGAGCTGAACATGAGCCCCTGCAAGCGATTGGCTTATTGATACCGACAATCTTTAAGACGGCTTTTGACAGACCAGAAACCCATAAAATCCATCAAAGACTATGGGCTCACACTCTTCTTGCTTGGGCCATGCTCACCACATGGGAAAGAACCGTTTACTCATCCCATCAATCAGAATATTGATAGGTATTTTTCCACTTAATCTTGCTCTCATTAACCATAAAAGCCTTTGAACTTATGTGTCTAGTTCTTTCAAAGTCTAGACACATAAGTTTAAGGTTGTTTATCTTTGAGAAAAAAATTTTGAGGACTTCAATTCTACGAATAGATATGTCGCCGAAAGTAAATGCTGCCGGGAGAAGTGGTACAGAAGTGGTGCAGAAGTGGTGCCCTCATGCAGAAGCGTAAAGTAAGAACGTAAAGTGCCAACACAGCTCAATGCTCGCTCGCAGCCCTTGATACTATTTGTTAGATATGGGGACGCAATCGGTCTTTTATCATTGAGCGGATGTCTTCTTTGCTTCCATCGCCGGCGATCGCGCTGACGCCCATGCTTACTTTCTCGGCTACGCTGGTGAGGCTAGCGCAGGGAAACGGGTTTATTTTTTATCCCACTGTTGTTTTAGCCGGTCAATGCGATCGCGCAGGCTCTCATTCGTCAGCCGCGAACTCAGTCGCTCGACCAATAGCGGAAATCCTAAAGGCGAGGGCCGCTTGATCTCCTGCCAAATTAGGGTAAGCGATCGCATTCGCTTCAGCGCTGCTGCCAGCCTCGGTGCCTCCATCTGCACTTCAATCACCTCTCGTTCCGCCTGTTTCAGCAGCAAATTTTCTGGCTCGTACTTACTAAAGACTTCATAGATCAGCGACGAACTGATCTGCACCTGATTGGCCGTCTTCTTTGAACCCGGATAGCCTTTAAAAACTAGCCCCGCCACTTGAGCAATATCTCTAAACCGGCGCTGCGTCAGCTCAGAAATATTCAGACTCTCTTTTATTTGCTCATATAGATTTTGCGTCGAGAGAAACTGTTTATCAAACAAATCGGCAAACGGATAATCCTTCGATGCTAAAATCTCAAAGCCATAGTCATTGGCTGACACTGTAAAAGTTGCTTTTGCTAGCTGCGAAAACCGATATGCCCACAAAAATCCTAGCCCCTCATGTACATTGCGCCCTTCAAACGGATACACGTATAAATGCTGTCCCTCTCGTGTTTTGCAGCACTCAATCAAAAACTGGCCGGCTCCTGGCAAGTGCGAAATCCGATCCTGTGCTGCTAAAATTGGCATAATACATGCGACTTCAGAGCTTATATTTCCTTCCTTTGCTTGAGTAATCTCTTCCCGAATGTACCGACTTAAGCAGTCTGAAATCGCTAAGTATCCACCGCTCCAAACGGGCACTACGCTAGACTTTTTCTTCGCATTTTTCACATACAGCGTCATATCCTTCATCTGAAAATACTCCAGCTGTCGTCCAGCAAAAAAGAACACATCTCCCTTCTTCAACCGCGACACAAAATTTTCTTCTACCGTGCCAATTCGACTGCCCTTGGCATAGGCAATCTTTATCTGCTGGTTGCCCGTAATGGTACCAATGCTTAGCTTGTGCATCCGAGAGATTTGCGGAGTAGAGACTGTATATAGAGTTTCTTCTAAAATCAGCTTTTGATAGCGCGGGTACGCCTTTAGGCATTTGCCACCGTTCTGCAAAAAGTCTAATACCCAGTCAAATTCTGTTTGGGAAATTTTCTGGTAGGAAAACGTTTTTCTCACAGCTTCAAATACCTCCTTAGCGCTGAACCCATCGCCGCAGGCCAGCGTTACCAAATGCTGAATCAGCACGTCGTAGGGCTTATCTAGCGGATGACGAGACTCTACCTGCCCTGCCGCTAGTCCCCGGCGAAAAGCCGATATCTCCAAAAGCTCTAGCGCATTTGTCGGTAAAAAGAACACTTCAGAAGTACCACCCGGCAGATGAGCTGAGCGACCTGCCCGTTGCAACAGCCGCGCCAGATTTTTAGCGCTACCAATCTGGACAACACGCTCGACTGGCTGAAAATCTACACCCAAATCTAGAGAAGAAGTACAAACCACCCACTTGATACTGCCAGATTTGATCCCCGATTCAATCGCCTGCCGGGTGTCAAAATCAATTGAGCCGTGGTGTAGGGCAATCTGCTGTTCGTGGTCTGGCATCGAAAAGGTGAGGGCTTGAAACCAGCGTTCGGCTTGTGATCGCGTATTCACAAAAATCAGCGTAGACTTTTTTATATCTAGTGCCGCCACCAGCTCTTCAAACATCCGTAGCCCCAAGTGCCCCGCCCACGGAAATGTATCCACCGACTCGGGCAGCACGCTAGTAATCACCGTTTGTCGCTGAATGTTTGACTGAATAACCAGCGGCTGACTGTCAACGCCGGTTGCCGCCTCAGCCGCCTCTGGCAAATTCCCCAGCGTCGCTGAAATCGCCCAAGTCTGCACTGTCGGATTGAGCTGCCGTAAACGCGACAGACATAGCTCTGTCTGCGTCCCCCGTTTAGAAGACATCAGCTCGTGCCACTCATCTAAAATCACACAGCGCAACGAGCCAAAGCGCTTAGCCGAATTTTTATAGGAGAGCAATACCGCCAGCGATTCAGGCGTCGTGATCAAGATCTGCGGCATTTTCTTGATCTGCCGACTTTTCACCGAAGGCTTTGTATCTCCGGTGCGCGACTCTACCTCAATTGGCCAGCCCATTTCCTCAATTGGTCGCCGGATGGACGCTTCGATATCGCGGGAGAGCGATCGCAAAGGCGTGATATATAGCAATTGCAGTCCGCTAATCGGCTTACCCGCTTCCACCTCAGCCAGCATCTGTGCCACTGGCCCCATCACTGCTCCATAAGTCTTCCCCGACCCTGTCGGCACCTGGATAAGGCCGCTTTTGCCAGCTAAATAGGCATCCCAGGTCTTTTGCTGAAAGGTGATTGGCTCCCAGTTTTGTTGGGCAAACCAATCGTGAATAGGGGTAAGAGTAGGCACAGGATAAGCTTGCGTACGGAGTTGCCTTTAGCCTAGCGAAAATTTAGCGTCTGTTGGCTGATATAGCCTACATCTAGAGACAATCGGCCATCACGAGTTTGACAGAATAGTTTGGTAAATGAGAGAGATATCTTGAGCGATCGCCCTCCAAGAGTAGCGAGTGTTTGCCAGGTTCAAACCATTCTGACGCAGCTTACGATGTAGCTCAGGCTGTGATATCACCTGATAGAGAGCCTCCGAAAAGGCGATCTCGTCAGCCTCAACCACTATGCCAGCTTCGGCTGCTGCAATCTCTGCCGAGATTTGAATGCCGGGTGTGATTATGACTGGTAGTTCTGCAATTAAGGCTTCTGCGATCGCAATTCCAAAATTCTCAGAATGAGAGGGTAAAGCAAACACATCTGCACCTTGTAGCAATAGCTGCTTGTCATTGCCAGCGACAAACCCCGTAAAAGTCACCTGATTTTCGAGAGAGAAAGTTTTAACCAGCATTTTCAGCTTTTCTAGGTACTGAGGCTGCCCTGTACCCGCAAAGATAGCATGGCAGGGCTGTCTCTTGAATAGATGGCTGATAGCGCCTATTAGCACCTCAGGCTGCTTTTTAGGATGCAGCCGTGAGAGAAAAAGAACAACCGGCACATCCTCAGGAATATCGTAGGCTTGATGTAGTCTCTCTTTAGCATTTTTAATCTTTTTAGGAGCAGTAACGCCCAGCGGAACAGAAATAGCAGGCGTCTGAATACCAAACTGCAAGACATCTACAGTCTCTTCTTGAGAAGTACAGTGAATAGCAGCAGCACGCTGTAAATTACGGCGCTCAAGCAGCGCCGCGTAAAGCTTCTTTTTCTGCACGCTTTGAGATAGCGCCCAGGGCGTCAGTTGGCCCAAGGGCCGCATAAGATAAGGAATTTTTTGCTGCCGCGCCGCGCGCGCTGTCCAGCTAGGCAGATAAGAAAAAAGATAATGGGTATGCACTAGGTCAAACTCTTTTAGGTTTGCCCGATGCCAGCTAGTCAGTGCCTTTGAATAGATAAACTCTTTAGCGCGAAGCGTGCACGGCAAAAAAGTAGTGGAAATCTCTTGGTAAGTTATTGACCGATTAAGCGGTACATCAAGAGGATTACCTCCATCATCGTTGGTAGTTAAAATTTCGATATCTGCGCCCATTGACTGCAAGCTCTGGCTGAGCCCTAATACGGCCTGAGTCGGGCCACCCAACTGCGGGCTCAATGAGGGGATGACCTGAAGAATCTTCATAAATGCTTTTATGTCCTATCGCCTTTCAAGAATGCCCGCTGAGCCTACACGTGAAGCTCTATTTCACAATGAGAAGAAAGCGCTGTCATTCTTCGTGCACTATCTTTTAATGCACTATCTTTTAATACGCTACCTGCTGGCTCGTCATCTCCTAACATGTTATTTGTGCCATGTCGCTTTTGATGCCACCGCCAGGCATCGCTGAGAATCTGAGGCAAATCACTGTATTGCGGCTGCCAGCCCAAGATACACCTTGCTTTTTCACTGCCACTCACCAAAATCGGTGGGTCACCAGGGCGACGACTGCTTTCAACCACTGCGATATCTTGTCCTGTGATCAAACGGGCAGTGTCAATCACTTCACGAACAGAAAAACCGCTGCCGTTTCCCAAGTTAAAGAGATCAGTTTCACCACCATCAAGGAGATACTCCAAACCTAAAATATGAGCATCTGCTAAGTCGCTAACATGGATATAGTCACGAATGCAGGTGCCATCTGGCGTAGGATAGTCGGTGCCGAAGATACTGATGTATTCGCGTTTCCCAAGGGCAGTGTAAAGTGTTAGGGGAATCAGATGAGGCTCAGGCATGTGGTCTTCACCAAGGCGACCTTTAGGATCTGCGCCAGCGGCATTGAAATAGCGAAAGGTAACCGATTGAAGCTGATAGGCCGTGTAAAAATCTTGTAGAATTCGCTCTACTGTCAATTTACTAGCGCCGTATGGACTAATAGGATTTTGCGGCTGATTTTCAGAGATGGGATTGCTATCAGGAATGCCGTAAGTAGCGCAGGTAGAGGAAAAGACAATTTTGTTGAGGTTACAGGCGACCATTGCCTCTAGGAGGGTAAGCGTGCCTACAACGTTATTTCGATAATATTTTTGAGGTTTTTTAACCGACTCACCTACATATGCATACGCGGCGAAGTGAATCACAGCCGAGATCGGATATTTTCTAAAAAGCCGGATCAGAAGAGAATAATCGCTAATATCACCCACAACAAGCTCAACGCCAAGCACTGACTCGACAATGTCTCTATGGCCATAGACAAGATTATCTAAAATGACAATGTTATATCCTTTTTGTTTGAGCGCTAAGACAGTATGGGAGCCGACATAGCCAGCACCCCCTGTAACTAAAACTGTAGGATGAAATAAAGTCATTATCAATTCTCTAAAGCGGTACTCAGAACAACTTCACCGACTGCTCTCTCGTCAAATTTTTTATCAAATATGAGCAAGCAAGCCTCTTTTTTGGTAGTAATCTCGTCTGATAGCCAGCATAAAAATTGCCCAGAAGAGAAAAGAAAAGACATTGCCCGCAGATGTTATTGCTGGTTCAAAAACGCACATGACCAGACCGCTCGCGATCGCAGCCGCTAAAGTCACTAGCGCATAGTTGCGCCAGCATCCCGCAAGGCAATAGGCAACAAATCCCCACATCAGGCCAAAAAAGCAGTAGGTTGCAGGCCAGCCAACTTGTATAGCCAGCCCGTAGTAACTACTCATTACCCCGTAGCCTCGCAGCTGCAACTTGCTTAACGCTGTGCCGTAGTAGCTATGAATCACTTCGTCTGTTCCAAATCCGTGTCCAAAATCAGGGCGGTGGGCAATGTATGTTTTAGCGAGCTCCCAAAAGTAAGTGCGGTTTGACGCGGTCGATAGAGAGGTTTCTCTCAAAATATGGTTGGTAAATATATCGGTCTGTATGAATAGCGCTAACCCAATCACGGCAACAATGGAGATCGCGAAGGCTTGGCTAGAGCGCTTAGCAAATAGTGAGATTAAGATTGCGAGTGTTGCCACGGCGATTCCAAGCATGGCGCTACGACTACCACAGGCAATCACGTTGAGAGAGAGGATAAGAGCGATCGCCAAAGATAATTTTTGCCGGGTATAGAGCCACTGTGAGATCACCAAAGGAATCGCCAAACCCAAAATCAGACCAATATGGTTAGGATTGTTTAAGATCCCTCGAAATCGACCTACTAGCAGCGCACCTGGCAGCACCAGCCCCGACAGCAGGTTGATACTAAAGAAGATACCCAAAAAAGTCGATAGTTTGCGCAACAGCCATTGTTCTGAGAAGTGATCGGCATATTTCCATAGTGTCCAAAAAGAGCAGCCGTACAGCAGCAGCATACTGATCGCCTTTTGCGCAGTTACCCAGGGCTGAATAGTCCACATTTCAGAAACTAAAAACAGCAGTAAAAAGGCAAGAATTGCCCTATCTGCCCAGGTAAAAATTCTACGCTTGAGCCCAGCTCTGCTAAAGCCTGACTGAATGGCCATTGCACAGCCAGCAAATAGCATCATCCATCGCAGCACTTCACCAGCAGCAGCTACCTGCTTGAACTGCGAGGCCGCTAACAAAAAAGGCAGTGTGTAGAATATAGGAAAGTGCTTCCAAAAAAAGGCATACATAGAGTTGACCAGGCGGCATCAGAACGAATAGGGATTTTGCTTGCCAGAAACTGTTCTTCAGTGTTATCCGCTGCTGTTGACACTGTGAAGCTGTTGCAGCCCTGTTAATAGAGTTTGGCTCCAGAGCTGAGGAGTATATTGCTTAGAAAGCTCATAGCTCGCCTGGCCATAGGTAAGCCGTCGCTGAGGGGAAAGCGAGTGCATTGCCTTGAGTGCAGCGGTCAATTCTCGAATAGAGCTTGAGGCAAATCTGAAGCCATTGTAGTAAGGGCGCAACAGATGTACGCCTGAGCCGCAGGCATCGGAGAGAATCAGCGGTAGACTGGCGGCGGCGGCTTCTTGAGCAGCGACGCCCCAGGGTTCGAAGCGACTAGGCAGCACAAAGGCCGATGCGCTTTGCAGCAGTTCTGGTAGGGCCGACGGCTGAACAAATCCTTTGTCTTCAGCGCCAGCCGCCACCAGCATATTGCGCAGCGGGCCTGCGCCAGCACAGATCAGTGGCCACGGATTTTCTACTTGCTGACGATAAGCCTGGTAAGCCGCTGCTAGGGTGTCTAATCCTTTTTCGGGGGCATAGCGCCCGACATATAAAAAGTATGGTCCGTGCTGTTTTGTCAGCTGACCGGTAGGCTGAGCGAAAGTGTGCCAATCGCAAGCATAGTAGCCATCCCAGCAGCGATCGCCCGCATAGCCCAATGACTCAGCCAAATATCGCTGCCGCTCCCCCGTCACCCATAAGACATCAATAATTTTTTGCACATGTAGAGGCGCTGTCCAGCCAGCCACATACTGACGCACCGAGCCTTTCCACTGCGTATCGCAGCCTGCAATCACTGGAATGCCACGGGCTTTAAGCTGACGACAGATGCGGCTATATCCCTGATCGCGCCAACCACTGACCAGAACCGCTATAGGATGAAACGCTAGAATTTGCTTCAGAATTGCTTGATCGCTCTGCTCATAGCGATTGAGCACCTCACCTACGGCACAAGTAGCCGAATCAAAAGGCGCATCCGGCTGGTTGGGCCAGGCGTAGATCAAAACTTTAGCGTTGGCTTGCTGCTCAAATTCGCGTAGACAGGCGGTCAAATAGCCCGAGAGCCGGGTATGGAGTAAGGCGAGTTTCATGTTGCGATCGCTATCCTCTCAATTGCCTCTAAAGTCTGCGCGGCAATGCGATTCCAGGTGAATGACTGAATGCGCTTTAAGGAAACTTGTTTCATTGTGCTTAGTGCTGTTGCATCTAGGTTTAGCATATGGTTAACTGCCTGAATGATGCCCAAAATACTAACTTCTGGTAAAAGCACCCCATTTTTCTCATCGACCAAAAGCCGAACTGCCCCAACATCTGTACTCAAAACAGCTAAGCCGGAGGCCATTCCTTCTAAAATTACGTTGGGCATCCCTTCAGAGTGAGAAGGGCAAAGCAAAACATCGGCTTGATGCAGCTCGCGCTTGAGTAAGGCATCATCGCTAATAGGGCCAGCATAGCTAACGTGGGAAAGAGCAAGGCGCTGATCTGTTGGAATAGGGCCGATAAAGCGAAACTCAGCAGCTTTTTGCCAGTTGGGGTTAGCGGCGATCGCCGCCTGCAATTCTTCAATTCCCTTACGGCGTTCGTAGCGACCCACAAAAACAAACCGCACAGCAGTAGAGGGCGCGTTACCTTTTTCCACTAACCATGAGGCATCTATACCACCAGGAATTTCAATAATTTTTTGACTGGAAATATTCAGCCGGTTTTGAATGAGTTCGGTAATGCGGCCACCGTAGGAAAAAAGATAGTCAGCCTCACGAGCATGACAATAAAAACTCGGGCGCAGCAATCCGTTTTCTAAACAAGTTCTAACATTCGCTGAGGGCTGGAACATCTCAAACCCGTGCAGATTGACGCCCACCGGCGGAAGCTTGACACCACATCGCTTAGCTTTAGTAAACGCCCAAGCGGTTAGGCTTTTGCCAACAATAAAATCTGTAGCGGGCCTTTTTTGGTACTGACGGTAGGCTGCGTTAGAGAACTGCTTGAGTGAGCGGACGTAGTGTCCTGGTAAGCGATCGCCTTTGTGCCAAGGAATAGCAATACTGTTGATGTTGGTCTTTTCAAGCACCGTCATCCCATCCAGTTTGTCAATATTTTCAGATTGAACAAAATCTGTGTGATAGAGATCTATCGCTACGCCTAGCTTGGCCAATTGTTTGACTAAATTAAAACTGTGTCGCTGAATGCCGCCGATAACATAAGGGAACACCCCTGGGCTCAAAATTGATAACCTCATGGTCTCTTTACCCTAATTTTTGTTGAATTGAGAAAAATGGTTTCGAAGAATATCTTTGTATGAAAATTTGGCAAATTCCTTAAAACCTTTCCTGTTCTTAATGCCCAAAATAGGAAAACTCTTTTTGTCTGCGAAGTAGCGATGAAAAGCCCTTATGCTCCGCACATTCATAGGCTCCTCATTCAAGCCAACGCAATATCTGCTCAGAAAACAAGCATTAAGCCAGTAGAAACTTCGTCACTTTTGTAAAACCTTTAGCCTTCCAGCATCCTGCGTTCACTAATTTTCTGTAGGCAAACAGCAGCTCTCTCGATGCCCCCTTGAAAATGAGATGACTGCTATGGGAGCTTTGAAGCGCCTCTTGCAATTCTCTCTTTTGTGCTTCGGTAAGTAGACCGCTTGATGACTCAATCGCAAATCGATACATCATGGAAAGTGTAGTGCCTCTTAGGCGACGAAAATACATCGTCTTTTTGCTGTCTGAGTATTCCGATTCATTGATTAAGTTGTACATCGATTTCTGAAAGATATCGCAAGCTTCTACATATCGCTTGCCTAGCTCGTAGGCAGCAAAGGTTTTTCTCTCAGGGGCTACTCTGTAGAAAAAATCAGGAGCTTTGTTCTCAACTACCAAAAACCTAAGATTTGACAGAAGTGCGCGAGCATGGATGTCAACATCTTGCAGGCGGGGAAGATCTTCAGAAAATCCGCCTATCTCTTGAAGGGCTACCTTTGACCAAAGCACAGAAGTCAAATGCCACGGCAAGTCATGACGAAGAAAAGATTCTAAAGGGTACTTTGAGTTTTGAGGTTTCCAGATAATTTTGCGATCGCCCACACTCTGCAAAAAAGTACCACCGGGAAATACATTAAAATCTAAGTTGTTTCTCAAGATATAGCTTAAACGAGTTTTGAGACAATGAGGTGCCAAGACATCATCTGAATCTAAAAACAAAATATAGTTGAATTTAGCAGCCCTCCAACCTATGTTGCGCGCTATATTCGCTCCTTTTCGGCCTGTAGCGTTGGCTTCTATACGCACTCGCGCATCTCCATCCACCGCATTGAGAACAACGTCTATTGAATCATCTGTAGAGCCGTCGTCAACAAACACGATTTCCCAATTCAAATAACTTTGCCTCATCACTGATTGGATCGTTTCGGCAATAAATAGGGCTTTGTTGTAATTGGCAATAACGATAGAGATCATGAAAATTCCTACGGAGCTGAAAGACTTGGAGCCGATAGCGATTTAAGTCTCTGTGAGTACCTCTTGATACAAACGCTCAAAAGACTCAATCATGCCTTTTAGAGAAAACTGCATCTCAACTAAAGTTCTGCCGCGTCTGCCAAATTCGTTAATGGCTTCACGATTCTGTGCAAAGAACCTAATAGCCTTTTTTATAGCGGGGATATCTCCAGGTGGGCAAAGTATGCCTGTCACGCCATCAACTAAGCTGTCTGACACACCACCTACAGAACTGCCAATAACTGGTAACCCCGTGGCCTGAGCCTCCGCAAAAACCACGCCTTGAGTCTCGACTCTGCCAGAACTTGCTACAGTCCCTGTCAAACAGAAAATGTCAGCGGCCCATAGCTCGGCTCGTACTCCTTCTTTCGCTTTTGCACCTAGCAAGCGTATGGCCGAAGGATCTAGAGCGCCGCCTATCTTTGTGTTCAAGGTTCTCCTTAAAGAACCTTCGCCAATGATATGAAGCTCAAGTTTAATGCCTTCGGAAAGTAGTTCGCTGACCGCCTGAATTAGAAAGGTATGCCCTTTCATTTCATCTAGTCGGCCTACAGAAACTAGCCGCAGCGGTAACAACGGTGATGAGGCTCTTTTCTTATAAGCAAAGAAATCAGTGTCAATACCCATAGGAATTAGAGAAACTTTCTGGCGACATGCACCTAATTTTTCTAACCTCTGAAGCATAAAACCTGATCCGACAGTATGGTGAACCGGAGATCTAAACAGATTTTCATATATGTGTTCTCCCCGCCTTTTTGGGACACAGTTAGCATCGTAGCCGTGCCAAGACACCACAGCTTGGCTGAGCATTTCCTGCCGAACTAGAGCACCCGCATTCATTCCCGAGTGAATATGGATAATATCCGGATTGATTCGCCGGAGCTCTCTCCAAATATTATCTGCTTTGTACATCTCCCCTCTGCACCAGGGAGAAAAAGGAAACCAATATTTAACCATTTTGGGCTTAAGTACAGCAGCCGTCAGCAAATGAAAAAGATTGCGGAGTGAATTTGTGCCAAGATGAGATATTTCAATCCTCTCCACGCTAGCGACATTTATCTCCTCTATCTCAGAAGGACATATCTGCCGCTCAGGCCCGCAACTGATAACAGTCACACGATGACCAAGCCTAGCAAGCCCTAGCGTGTGTTCTTTCACGAACGTTTCAGACCGTGCCGGAAACTGCCCTGTAATGATTAAAATGTTCAGAAAACGTCTGGTGTTTGACTGATTACTCATGTACATACTGCGTTCAGGTGTAATCTTTTAGAAAAGCTAGAGAAACATGTGTACAAAATTGAGTTGTGCTACAGCCTTTAAATCTGTATCTCTCTAACTGCTTTTTTGTAAAATTTTCAGCTGTCACGGTGCTTCACTGACCGCTGGCTTGAGCCAGAGTAGAGAGCGATTTTTAAGATAATTCTTCCCAGATTCTCCCCAAATGGGCCAATACTTTCGCTTGCTAGCTTCAAGTCTTTCGTATTCGTACAAATCGAATACAGGAGATAAAAAGTCATTCACTAGCTGAATTTCTAAATCAGTTATACTGCTTCTCCATTTGTTCAGAGGCTTTTCTGAAATCCTCTCAAACGGCTGGTTTTCCGAGCTATTGCCACCCCACTGGCTACTCATCACGGTCGGCCTGAGGAGATTATCCGAGAAGCTAATGCTCAGAAAAGTAGCAACCTTTTTCATAGTAGATTGGGGTTCTGTTAGTAAGTCTTCGTAGCGAATAACCAGATAGTTCTCTATCAAAGCCTTGTTCTTAAACAAGTAGTAGTGTGAGTTTTGAAGTAAAAATAGGTAATCTCGTAAATTGGGGTAGTAAGATCTGGCTTTAGATTTGCGGATAGCGGTGAGGGTAGCGTATGGATTTCGAACGATATGGATAAACCGACAGCTCGGCATCATTTGCTTCAGAAAAATCGCAAACTCAGCATTCTCTACAGACTTTTCGACAATTCTTATTCCTTCAGGCAAAGAGGTGCCCTCCAAAGACAGATAGATCGCAGAAGTATAAGCTTCGAAAAGCTGAGCAGAAGACTCGAAGTTAGCTTTTTCTAGAGAACTTTTAAACAGCTTTATGTTAAATTTTCCTTTTAGCATCGAATCGGCATAGGGGTTAACATGTCGGTTCTTTTTTTCTATAAGCGATACAAAAGATTCAATAAGCTCTTGTCTATTCATTTCTTTGGGAAAGGCATATCGAAGTCGATAATCTACCCAGTGACCACTGTTCTGGAAAAAATGAGCTTCGGTCGGGATTGCATACAGATCTGGGTGCCCATCAAGCAGACTTCGTAAAAGGCTAGAACCACTTTTATGAGAACCTAAGATGAAAATCGGGTCTGTTAGTTCGCTCATGTCTGTGAAATGCTGTTTGCCGTAAACGACTCTTCAAAAGGGTTGTTTTCTCTCTGAGAGGGTGTCTCTAAAGGTTTTAACAAGTTCAGACAGGAGCTCTCTCCCACTCGGGAATAGCGTCCATATAGCCACGTAGAGAACAGTGAAAACCAGTGCTGCAGTCAGTAGGGCCGTGACTTCCCCAGTAGCTTGAAGCAGTGAGACTGACAGCAGCCAAACTGCGATCGCGGCTACTACAGCAGAGATTAGCTGCCCATAAATAGCTCTGAAGAAATCAGAAAGTGTCAGAGACGTACCGCTATAGCAGTAAGCTGTCGCGCAAGCACTCATCAGAGGTCTAGTCAGGCCATATGCGGCAGCTACCGCTAAAGTTCCGCCTCTTACACTCATGAGAAAGATAGCAGAGTTAATAGCTGATGTGACCATGCCCTCTCGGAACTGCTTGTCTGCCCTACCTAAAGATCTATAAACCCATCCGCCAGCCACATTATAGGTACCAACTAGGGCCGCAGGAGCTAAAAATCGAAAGATAGGAACAGCACCTAGCCAGTTTTCTCCTAGAAAGAGAAGAATGATCTGATCGGCAGTGACAAACGAAAAGCAAACTATTGGCATACCAACGGCTGTGGTCAGTGATATGGCCTTAAAATAGTAACGGCGATATTGCTCGGGCTTATCTTGTAATCTGCTCAGCACGGGCAGAACCACATTACTCACGGGAGTATTGATCTGGTTAATTGGCAGCAGCAGTATCTGATAGGCTTTGGCATATAGGCCGAGTGCGCCAGATCCCCACACTCGGCCTATTAAGACATTGTCCAGATTTCGTGAGAAATAGTTTACGGTCTGGAAACCAGTAATGTTGCCTCCAAACTTCAGCATGTCACTGATTCCAGAATTTAAGGCGGGTAATCCAGGTTTCCACGGAGACACTACCCAAACAGAAATGGTTGCAGTCACCATCGTTGATACAGAGTTAATAACTAGGGCCCAGTAACCTACACCACATAGCCCCGCTACTATCCCAGATGTGACCCCCACCATCATTGAGAAAGCATCTATCTTAGACAGCGCAGAAAACTGCATCTGACGTATCAACAGTGCCCTATGCTGTATTCCTAAGCTGCCAATTAGAAAGTTGGCTGAGAGAATATACATAATGGCAATGATTCTCGGTTCATTGTAAAAACGAGCGATCGCCTGAGCCAGAGCTGCGGCCAAAAACATTAGCCCTAAACCCAGGCAGCAGTTTATCCAGAATAAGGTACTCACCTGTTTGTGAGTGATAGTTGGCTTTTGAATAGTGGCTTGAGATAAGCCCCCGTCACTGAACAGTTGAACAAAACCCGTCACGACAGTGGTCATACCGACTAAGCCATAGTCCGTCGGGGCCAGAATTCTGGCCAGAACGGCGGTAGAGCACATTTGCAAAGCGAACCGAAATCCTTGGGCGGATAAAGTGGCTACTCCACCTCGTACCGATTTTCCTCTTAGATTCTTGTGAAGATGATCAGTCGCAAAAAGGATTTCTGACTCGACCTTCTCGGATTTGTACCGTAGGAAACGAATCAATCTCATCGTCTACTTAGCTCTATGGAGCCCTGCGGTTAAAGTTGACGGTAACATCAAAAAATATTTATATAAACATCAAACTAATCATCGCCGCCGCGTCTTCTTTTGGCCTCGGAAGAACCACAGACATTTCTGAAAACTCCGAATTTGTTTGATGCCTCCTGCTTAGTGGTAACTACGCAGCTGCCAATTTAATTACCTTCAGATACTGCTGTGAGATAATCTCGGGTGTAAAATTATTTTCTAGATACCGACGGCCCGATTCGCCTAAAAGCTGAGACTTTTTCTCGTTCTGTGATAGCTCTCGAATGAAATCAGACAGTCCCTGAGCATTGCCATTGTCAAAAGCCACACCGCAGCCAGCAGCTTCTAATAAAGCACCTAAATAAGAGTTGGGTGGACAAATCGCACTGACTGGACGGCCTGTTGCCATCGCTGGATAAAGCTTGCTCGGTGCCACTAAGCTTTCCATGCCTGCTGCTACACTTACCAGTGACAGGTCACCTGCTGTCAAAGAATAAGGCAGCACGGATTTTTCTTGATAGGTTAGAAAGCGGAAGTTGTTTAAGCCACTTTCTTCTACTTTTCTCATTAAAAGCGATCGTTTAGCGCCGCCGCCAATGCAAACAAATAGAATAGGCTCGTCTCTCAAGCAGAGAGCGGCTTCAAGCAGCGTATCGGTGTCATGGCAGCGCCCCATATTACCTGAGTACAGCACCACAAAGTGATCGTTTAGCCCGTGCTTTTTAACGAACCAATTGTCTTTTTTGGCAATGGGTACAATTTGCTCTGTGTTTGTCCAACTGTGAATAACTGAGATCTTATCCTTGACAGCCGGACAGTGTTCTACAATTCGCTGTTTCATTGAGGGACTGAGCACAATAATGCCAGCCGATCTTTGCCAAATCTGACGATTGATAAATCGCCAGGCGCTGGCAATAGGATGATTGGCTTTAACAACTTCTAGCTCAATGGCGATATCGGGATAGAGGTCGTAAAGTAAGCAGACATAGGGCAGCCCAAGGAAAAGGTTAGCAAAATAGCCAATAATCGGTAAAAAAGGGGGGGCGGTTGTAACGAGCAAGACCTGATAGTCTTCGTGACGCCGGATTAAATGAGTGATAGTACGGATGGCAAACAACAGACCGTTGAGCGCTTTGCCTCGGATGCGGTTCGGGAAAAACTGGGTCAGGCGCGATCGCTTTATCCAAACCCCTGCTGTTTGTTCAATAAGCGGGGCTTGTTCTTTAGCAAAGGCATACGCAGGCTGACCTGTAAAGACATTCACACTCACCTGTTGACAGCTGAGCTGCTTGGCCAACTCTTCTATTAGCTGCCCGGTCGCAGCAAAATCTGGCGGGAAAAACTGCGTTAAGATCAGCAGCCGTAGCGCCTCAGAGGGCGCTGCCGACTGGGCTTTATATACCTTGCTCTTCGGTATCTGAGCACGCCAATCTAAAGGTTTTTCGAATACCATGTTTTTTCCTTACGGTACTAGCAGAGAGAGCATCATCTGCTGAGTAGATTCGATAAATGTTCATAGCTACAGTCTTCTTGATGCGGCAAGGCGATCGCTCGCTGAAATACGCGCATCCGGTAGAGGGGATACCTGTGTAATTAATCTTCCCTTCATGAAGAGAGAACTAAGCACTTACCGCAAAATAAAGGGTATAAAATTTTCGCCAGCACCATGCCTACTGAGGCTGACAGGAGGCCTATAGCTAGCAATTCACCTGGTTATTCTTAATTTGAATCAGGTCTGTGGGCGATCGCCATACTAGCCGGAGACTTAAAAGCCACGTCGTGACCATATGCGTAATAGCAATAGCCGCCACTCGCCTTAACACCATTGGCCACAATTCCTAACGTCGCAATTTGAGCGAGCTTCAGCGTTTCAATAGTTTGCTTGAGCACGGTGCGGTCGGTTTTACCCATGCGGGTCACCAGCACTAGGCCGTCGCTTTGCTGACCAATCAGACTGACATCGGCTAAGCCAGCAGCAGGCGGCGCATCGTAAAGCACCAAGTCAAAACAGCGCGAGAAGGTCTCCATTAGCTGTTTCATTTTTTGAGAAGCCAGCAGCTTGGTCGGATCAGGTGGAATTTTTCCGGCAGTCAACACAAATAGCTGCTCAGTAGGCGTGACCTGTTGCATCACCGATTGTAACGGCAGATCGTCGGCAATCAGATTAGAGAGCCCTAGCTCATTAGAGAGCTGCAAACGCTCGTGTACCTGGGGCTGGCGCAGGTCTACATCTACTACTAGCACACGCTGACCCATCGCGGCAGCGACTTGAGCTAAGTGGGCGCAGACGGTAGATTTGCCATCACCTGGTAAAGCAGAGCTTACAATCACCGAGCGAATGGGTCGATCTGAGCTGATCATGCGAAGGTTGGTATGCAAGACCCGCAGCGCTTCTAAAAAGCTTGACTCGCTGTCGCTGCCATAGCTGTAATAGTTTGATTTGCGACCCCCAAGCTGAAGTCGCCCTAGGTGAACTTTCGAGAGGGCCTCAGACAGCCTGGCGATTGCCCCTGCGCCTATACTAGAACGCTCTCGCAGAGCGCTGTTAAAGGGCAACGTACCCAATAGCGGTAGCTTGGTACCAGCCTTAAGTTCGTCTATGGCGTGATAGACATTGTCTAGTTTTTCTAGCAGCAGCGCCGCTCCTAAGCCAGCGAGCAAACTAGCCGCTATGCTCAAGATGAGCGCCCGCTTAAGATCAGGTGAAATGGGCTCGGTCGGCTGCACGGGTACTTCGATTAGCTGCCAGGGAATCTCTGTTTGGGCCGCTTCAATTTCTAGCGTTTCTCGAGTTAGCCGAAAGCGAGTCAGCGTCTCAGTAGAAACTGCTAGCTCCCGCTCTAAATCGGTATACCGGCGAATTAGAGACGGGAGCTTGGTTAGCCCCTGCGCTGTCTGCTGTTCGGCCTCAGCTAAGGTGTTGCTCTGCACTTCCATCACCTGCAAGCTGTTAAGGGCGATCGCTTGCTGCGCCTCGACAACTCGCTCGGCCTCCTGCTGAAGTAACGGCAAAATATTCTCTCGCCGCTCTTTTAGCACCCGAATAGCCAGACTATTGGGTGTAAACCGGGTTAGCTCCTCGGCAATGGTAGTTTCTACAGAGCGCAGCTCACTGAGCAACTGCTGATAGACGGGCGCGTCATCAAGGGCACCTAGAGCACCATTTTCTGCCTGCAAGTTAGTCAGTGCCTGCTGCGCCCCTGAAAGATCGCGGTCGAGAGTCAGGCGCTGTTCATTCAGGCTGTTGGTTTGCTCCGATAGCTGACTAGACTGCATATCGGGCGTAATAAAATCGTACTGACGGCGAAAGGATTCTAGCTGATCTTGAAGGCTGTCAACCTGAGCCTGCAAGTCGGGCAGCTGATTTTCAACAAAGTTAATGCCCTGTCTAAGATTGGTCTGTCTGGCTTCTAAAGAGTATTTGAGATAAGCCTCGGAGAGCTGATCGAGCACAATCTGAATTTTGACCGGATCGGGGCTGGCGTAGTGCACTTCTAAGATTTTGGTGTCGCCCAGTCGGCTGATATTTAAGTTTTTTAGCAGTGTCAGATAGTCTAGCTCAGGGTAGGTTTGCCGGAGCTGTTTGGCCACTGGTTCGACTAATTCTGGGCTGCGCAGCACCTGCACTTGAGTTTCGTAATCTAAGCCAGGTTTGCTCGGCAGCTGATCGCCTAATACCGAAGATAGCTCAGAGAGATCGTCTTTGGCATTGACTGGCTCTACTAGCACCCGAAATCGACCTTCGTAAATTTTCGGCTGATGAAGTGTTCTAGCGCCCATCACAGCCATGACAACAGCGGCAACGCCCGCAATTATCCAGGCGCGTCGCCGTAAAATGGTCAACAGGCTGCGCAGATCGCTCTCTTCTTCTTGTAGGGCGTTGAGCTGCCAGGCGGTCAGCATTGAGGCTGGGTCAGGCGGCGGGGCAAAGGCGGGTTTGGGAAATGAGCTGTTGCCGTTAGCGCTATTGCCGTTAGAGTTATTGCCGTTGGCGCTAGCAGGCGATAGAGAAGAAGACTGATAGGGTTCCATGCGATCGCGCGATTATATTTAAGAAAACCAGATTAAAAAGCCGGAAATGAGCCAGAGCAGCGGCCTAAAAAAACAGTCTCATCGGCGAGACTAGCTGTAACAACGGTCGAAAAATAGACTCAACTGTATCGCTAAATCGCGCCCTGCCGTTGCGCCCAACAATTACCACATCGTTGTTCAAAATCAGCGGGTTCTTTTCTGGGTCAATGCCTTCAGCTAGGTTCACCTCAATCTGTCGTTGTGTAACGCTACCATTAGGATTCAGCCGAATCAGCTCAATGGTTTCGGTTGCCCGGTTGTTAAAACCACCGGCAGCCAGCACCGCCTGATTGAGCGTAGTATTTGGCGAAATTTTGAGCACACCTGGGGTTTCTACTTCACCCACCACATTCACCTGCACTGTGTCAGGAGAAAAATTAGCCGCTGTCAGCTGGGCTATTTCGGCGGGCGTGGTGTCGTTAGCTGGCGGAATAATCACCGTGTCGCCCTGCTGCAACACGAGATCTTGACTGAGATCGCCCGCTTGCAAAAGCTGCCAAAAATCTAGATCAATTAGCTGTTCAGCGCCACTACGAGCTAATCGCCGCACTTGGATGCGCCGAATATCGGCAGATGGCTTGATGCCGCCTGCTGTTTGCACAACCTGGGTCACGGTCGTTCGCCCTTTAGCAGAGTCTCCTTCAGCGCCAAACTCATAGGCTCCGGGCCGAAAGACTTCGCCTACGACGGCTACGACAATTGCCTGATCGACACTGGCAGCCAGATTAGATGCCGACAGCTGATTGGTTTCAGCAATATTCACCGTATCAGTTGCGCCGATAATGATGGCATCGCCGTCTCTGAGCGCTAAATCTTGGCGCACATCACCATTGTTCAAGAGTTCCCACAGGTCGAGGATGACGGTTTGAGCGGGCTGCTGGCCGTTAGCTCGCCGCAGTTGCACGCTGTGTAAATTGGCCGCCTGAGTGACGCCGCCTGCGGTTTGCAGCGCTTGCGCCACGGTCGGAAACTGAGCGTTGTCGGGGCTGAGGGTATAGAGACCGGGCCGACTGACTTCGCCTGCGATCGCCACGCGCAGCGGCCTGGGCTGTTCTAAGACAACGGTGACCTGCGGATAGCGTAGCTCTAATCGATAGGCAGCGGCGATCGCACTACCCGCTTCGCTCAGCGTTAGTCCACTGACGTTTATCCGGCCTACTACCGGCAAGTTAAGCGATCCATCGGCTAATACCTGTTGAGTGCCGCTATATTCTGGGACGTTGAAAATATTGATGGCGATCGCATCGCCTGGCCCGAGCGCATAGGCGTCACCGAGTTGAACTGCCGTAGTGAGCTGTGGTAAGTTGGCGGCGCTAGGAAACTCTAGGGCGATCGCCGGTCGCGCCCCGACTATCAGCATTGGGCCTAGTCCAATAGAGAGAATAGAGAATAGTTGTCGCAAGATAAGATCAGCCACCGCTAATTACAGCCACTTACTACGTTTTTCAGTCGAAGTGTAAATTGTCTGATGTACTGAGAATGTTATTACCTCTCCGGTAATTTCTTGTCAGTGAATTCTCTAGTTTTAAGCAGTTGCTTTAAAGTCTCGTAGTTTATATGAGGGTTTGTACGCTGTTAACGACAAACTTGGGCAGAGCTGACTAGATTCTTTGTTTTTTTGGTAAACATTAGAGCGTATATTTGCGGATCTTTTTTACAAACTTTTCTCTAATGCGATCGCACATCTAAAGCATCTCGGAGGCCATCGCCCACATAGTTCACACTCAAGACTGTCAGAAAAATTGCCAGCCCCGGAAAAATCACCAGATGAGGCGCACTAGCAATGTAGTTTTGTCCGTCGAATAGCATTCGCCCCCAGGTAGGCACATCTGGCGGAAAGCCAATGCCCAAAAAGCTGAGCGTAGATTCAGTAATAATCGCGTTGCCAACGCCTAACGTTGCCGCTACAATCACCGGGCCAATCACGTTGGGTAAAATGTGCCGCCAGACAATGCGAACCGGATGCGCCCCGAGCGATCGCGCTGCCTGCACAAACTCTCTTTCTTTGACCACTAAAAAACCCGCCCGCACTAGCCGCGCCGTAGACATCCAGGTCAGCCCGCCAATCACCAAAATGATCAGCACAAACATACCTTTTTCTGGCCCAGCAAACGCTCGCACCGAATCACGGAATAAATAGATAATCAGCAGCAACAGCGGTAGCTGCGGTAGTGAGAGAAACAAATCTGTCAGCCGCATTAAAATATTGTCTATCGCCCCACCGCAAAAGCCCGCCATCGTACCGACCAGCGTCCCTAGCGAAATTGACACGAGCATGGCCGTCATTCCGACTGCTATGCTCACCCGTCCGCCCCACAGCATTCTCGCGAGCTGATCTTGGCCTAAGTCGTTAGTGCCTAACGGGTGCTGCCAGCTAGGAGGCGCGGTAGACTGAGCAAAATTGATGTCGCTGTAAGAGATTGGATACAGCAGCGGCCCAACTGTCACCGCCATGATCAGCAGCAGCAACACCAGCGCGCCCAGCATCGCCATTCGATCTCGCTGAAACTGCGACCAAGCCCTGCGCTCAGTGCTAGCGGGTGCAGCAGCAGACAAGGGCGAATCTTGATGAGGAGTGGGCATAGCGCGATCGCCTCTAAGTCAGGTTTTCTAGAGGGATTGATTGAATATGAACGTCGCGCGCTATGGCGTCTGCTAAGAGATGGCGATCGCCCTCAGCCGCCCACATCTCCAGTGCCAGATCACCCGTACCAACGACCTCAATTTTCAGCGTCTGCTCTTCGATCTGGCAAGAAACGGCCTTAACTAACTGACTTTTCGTACGATCTAACCCAATAGCAATTCGCAGCAGCCCGGACAGCACGCGCACAATTTGCCGATGTGAGTCAGACAGCCGCTTAAATTTTTTATGCTTTTTAGTGGGAGCAGCTTTGCGATGATAGCGAATAACATGACCTATCAGCAGCATTTCTTCGTCTGTAAAGCCGCGTGGGTCAGCGCGTTTAAGAATGTAGCGTGAGTTTTTGTGATAGCCCCGAAAAGAAATGTACTGGCCAATGTCGTGCAGTAGCGCCGCATACTCTAAAACGCTGCGCTCCAACTCACCCAACGAATGTAGCGCCTGCGTTTGGTCAAATAGCTGACAGGCTAGGGCCGCTAGGTGAGTGTTGCGCTCCCAATCAGAGCCATATTTGTAAACCAGCTGTACTGCTTTCCGGTGGCGCAGATCCTGGTGGGGGGCTAAGGTCGCCACATTTTGAGAATGCCGCTCTAGATAGTCTAAAATCAGCCCTTCTCGCAGCGAGGCATCGCACAGGGTGATAGCTTTTGTCCCAGCCATTTCTAGCAGTTGTAAAAGTAAAATGCCGCCCAGATGAATGGCGTCGGTGCGCTTTTCGCTGATGCCGTCAATGCCAGCACGCTTACCCGGCTTAAGGCTCACTAGCTGCTCGGTCAGATCTTTTAGGGCGCTCAACTGCACAACTTCGGCATTAACTGAGCGCAGCGACTTTTTTTCACTGGCCCGGTAAGCCACCTCGCCCAACGTGCGAATAGTGCCAGAAGTACCAATTACCTGAGTAAACCCAATTTCTCTCGCTTCTGTCAGCGTCTGCTGCGCTAAAAAGCGAATATGCGCTTCTAATACGCCTCTAGCTTTGTCGCCCATCGGCCCTGGGTCGGCAGACATGTCGAGCAGTCGCAATACGCCTAGCTTGAGGCTAGTGCCCAGGCGAATTTGGTCTTGGTTGCCCAGCACGACTTCGGTACTGCCACCACCGATATCAAAAACCAGCGCGTTTTCGTCAGCAATGGCGATCGCATTCCTCACCGCCAAAAAAATCAGCCGGGCTTCTTCCTTCCCCGAAATCATGCGCGGCGTAATTTTGGTGCGGCGAACGACCTGCTTGAGAAACGCCTCCCCGTTTTGGGCTTCACGAATGGCGCTGGTTGCGGCTGTGATAATCTCGTCTACGCCTAGCTGATCGGCTAGCTGTACATAGCGCTGGATAGTTTCTAGGCCCGTGTTAAAAGCGCGATCGCTCAGTCGATTAGTCGCAAATACGCCCGACCCGAGCTTGACCATCTCCTTTTCACGGTCAACCACTTCAAAGTTGCGCCTTTGCAGCACATCAACCACAATCATATGAATCGAGTTGGTGCCAATGTCAATCGCAGCTAGCTTCATCGCGTCTCCTCACCTTTAGTCTCCTCACCTTTATTTGAGAATACCAAGCGGCGGGGGCGGGCTGAAGATAGATTAACTACAGAATCTAGCCATAGAATCTAGCCATAGAATCTAACGACAGAATCTAGCCATAGAATCTAACTACAGAATCTAACGACAGAATCTAACTATAAATTTGCTGATACCAGAGAACCTAGCTATTGGCGTTAATGCTGCCCCAAGGCAGAAAAGCCAGGGTGAGCCAGCTGACTGAACTGCCTCACCCACGCTGGCCAGAATTCCTTAGCTTTGAGCGCGTTTTCAGAGAGCTTAGACATCGTTCAGCCAGTGAGATCGGCTACTGATAGCGATAGCCCCAGCTTATGCCGCGTTGGAACCCGCCTTACTCCACATCTTTACCATTTCTTGTAGGGTAAAAACTTACCGCACATAATGACTTTAACGCGATCGCCCTTCGGATCTTCTTCCTTTTCAACATCAATAGAAAAGTCGATAGCGCTCATGATGCCGTCCCCAAACTTTTCATGAACAACGGCTTTGACGGGCATTCCATACACCTGCATAATTTCGTAGAAGCGGTAGATCAGCGGGTCGGTCGGCACGAGCGGATCGAGTCCTCCTTTGAGCGGGCACTCAGTTAACGCCTCAGCAACCTCTGGCCCGAGCCCGAGCATTTCCACCATTTTGCCAGCTTCTTCACGAGAAGCACTGGCCTGACGGTAAAACACCGAGGCAATCCATACTTCGTCATAGCCTAGCTTGGCTTCTAAATCGGCAAAGCTCAAGCCCTTTTCTTTTTTGGCAGCAAGCAGCTTTGCGGTAATTTCTGGCGTTTTCATAAGATCAGTCTCTTCTAAATTGAGTAATTACATTTTGAGATCTAGCGGGTTCGGGTGAAACCGGCATTAGCGAATGCGAGATTCTTCTACCGCGCGAGTCTCTCGAAACAGATGGTGCTCCATCTCAGTTTTGAGCGAGTGGTAGGCCGGATGCTGATCGATGGTTTCGCGATCGCGAGGGCGCGGAAAAGGCACTTCCAAAATTTCATTCACCCGCGCAGCAGGCCCCCGCGTCATCATCACAATTCGATCTGACAACAGCAGCGCCTCTTCGATGCTATGGGTAATCATAATCACCGTTTTTCGCTGCTGCTCCCAAATTCGCTCGACTTCACTTTGCAAAAACCCTCTTGTCAAGGCATCTAACGCGCCAAAAGGCTCATCCATCAGCAAAATTTGAGGATTGATTGCCAGCGCCCGGGCAATGCCTACCCGCTGTCGCATACCGCCTGAGAGTTCGTGAGGATGTTTCTTTTCAGCGCCAACTAGCCCGACTAGCTGAATGTTCTCTTTAATGCTTCGCGCTATCAGCTTAGGCGACAGCTTAGGATAGACAGTTTCTACGGCAAAGCGAAGGTTTTCTTCAACGCTCATCCAGGGCATTAGGGCATAGTTTTGAAACACCATTCCTCTATCCGGCCCCGGCCCTGTAATCGGGTGATTGTTAAGCAAGATTTCTCCGCTGCTAATCTCAGAAAGCCCTGCGATCATATTCAGCAGCGTAGACTTTCCACAGCCAGAAGGCCCAATGATAGAGACAAAAGTATTAGGTTCAATGTCCAGGCTAATCTCTTCAATGGCCGTAAAGTCGCGAGTCGTTTTACGCGATAGCTTGCTAAAAAGGTCGCGCTTGCCTGCAAAGACCTTGGTAACACTGCGGATAGAAAGCTGGGCTGACGGAACTGTAGGGTCTGAAGACACAGGACTATTCGCTGGCTGACCGGTTAAATGATGGACAGAATCAACAGAGGCAAGATTCATGCTTTACGACCAAATGCAACAAACTTTTCAAGCGCGGCAAACAGGCTATCTAGAATAAGCCCGACCAAACCAATAATAAAAATAGCCACCAAAATATTTGGGATATAGAGGTTGTTCCACTCATTCCAGATAAAGTAGCCTAGCCCTGTGCCTAACAACATTTCAGCCGCTACAATCACCAGCCAAGAAATGCCCATGCTAATCCGCAGGCCAGAGACAATATTGGGCAGCGCTGCCGGAATGATGATTTTGAACACGGTTCGTAGCTTAGATGCGCCCAGTGTTTTAGAAACATCTAGATACTCCGGATTAACGTTGGCGACCCCAAACGCCGTATTTGTGAGCGTGGGCCAAATACTGGAGATCAAGATGATGAATATCCCCGTCAGCTCAGAGTCTCTAAAGATGTAGAGACCTAACGGCAACCAGGCCAAAGGAGACACTGGCTTCAAAAGCTGTACATAGGGATTAAAGGCTTTATAGGCAACCGGAGAGATACCGATCAAAACGCCTAAAGGGACGGCAATGATAGACGCTAGGCTATAGCCAATCGCCACGCGACGAAGACTAATGAGCAGATTCCAGCCAATGCCTAAGTCGTTTGGCCCGTTGTCAAAGAACGGATGGGTTGACCACCACCATAGCTCTTGCAGGGTTGTAGAAGCGGTTGGCATCCCTTTCGCAAACCACTTCATATTTGCCCCTAGCTCCCAGAACGCTAGGAACAGCGCCAGCGAGAGCACAAACAGGCCGATTGCCTTTGCATTTTCGTGACGCCAGAAAGGTTCACTATCGGGCGTTTTAGCTTCGCCTAAAGCTAGATTACTGATTGTCATATACTTTTGCGCCAGTGAGCTTGACCACGATCTGAAAACTCCTTTTGAAGACCTTCTTTTAAAGAGCTTTAGCAACCTTAAACGCCGTACTGATCGATTTGTTCTTTAATATATTCACCGGGTTTTTCTGGGTCAAAGGTATCAAACTCAAGCTTTTCTGTCCGGTACACATCGGCAGGTGGATTGAGGCCGACTTCTTCGGCTAGCTCTCGGGCTAGGTCGGTTAGAAAGACCTTTTCACCCACTTCGTTATAGCTATCGTCAGTAATTTCTTGGGCAGCTTTACCATCGCCTTGTAAGTCCCATCGCACTAGCTGAGCAGAAATCCAGTTGGCAAAGCTCTGCCAGGGGTAAGGGTCAAAATCGATGCGATCGGGCACATCTAACGTATTGCCCAGACCATCTTCAAATTTGCCAGTCAAGACAGCTTCGACGACTTCAACCGGCTGGTTGAGAAACGCGCGATCGGAGATCGCTGCTGCAATTTCTGGGCGGTTAGCCGGATTACTGGCGTAGCCTGCCGCTTCAATGATGGACTTGTTAAGGGCTCTGAAGGTATTGGGGTTAGTGTCTATCCACTGGTCGCTAGCGGCAAAGGCGCAGCAGGGATGACCGGGCCAGATGTCTTTAGTGAGCTTAAAGATAAATCCGGCGTCTTCGTAGACCGCTCTCTGGTTGAAAGGGTCGGGCATCAGATAGGCGTCAATATCTCCGGCGATGAGCTGGGCGATGCTATCTGGCGGCGGAACCGGACGAATTTTGACATCGACATCTGGATCGATGCCGCCGGTGGCCAGATAGTAACGCAGCAGTAGATTGTGCATGGAATAGGGGAAAGGCACGCCCATTGTGAAGCCTTTGAAGTCGGCGGGGCCGTTAACTTGTCCTTTATATTTATTGGCAATCGTGATGGCTTGGCCGTTGATGTTCTCTACACTGGCAAGCTTGACTCCAAAAGCGCCTGATCCGAGTCCTAGCGTCATCGCAATCGGCATTGGGGCTAGCATGTGATAGGCGTCAAGTTCTCCGGCGATCGCAGAATCTCTCACCGCTCCCCAACTCGGCATTTTCACGACTTCAGCATTAAACCCATATTTCTTGTAAAAGCCCAAAGGCTCAGACATAATAATCGGCGTCGCGCAGGTAATGGGGATAAACCCAATCTTTTAAATCTGTTTTCTCCAGGTTAGAAACATCTGCCGCCGCCGCCTCGTCAGACACTGCTGCACTCGGCGCTTCTGGCTTAGCACAGTTAGTCAGCGTCACCATTGCTGCACCGATTGCCAGGTTTCTTAAAAATTCTCGGCGAGTCGCACTGCTACCACGGATAGTATCCGCAAAGAACAATCCGGCCTGGGGGCCAAAGGCGGCGGCAAACGCATTTTCAATCCCACCTGCCTGCTGAGCGAGCGCCAGCACAAGCTTTTCTCGCTTGGGATCGCCCTTCCCGGCAGCTTTGAGCAGCAAGGCTTTACGGAGTTCAAAGGTATTCACCTTATCTGCCGCTTTGAACTGAGACGCTTTATAAAGTCCCATTTTTGCCAAATCGCTGACCATATCTACCGGATCGGTAGGCATGGTTTGCAGAAACTCCCAGTGGTCAGCAGAAAAATGAGTGCCACCACAAACGCCACAGGCTGAACCGTCGTTCGATGAGGGGCTAGCTAAAAGGTTAGCGCGATCTCTACTGAGACTGTGCAGCTTTTGCTTTGTATATACTGATGTTGAAACCATAGATTTATTCGCCCAAGTCATGCGAAGGGTTAGCGCTTAAGCTGTTGTTTTCTAACTTGTCTTCTAAACTTATATAGGTAAAAAGAAGTGAAGACATAGGACTATATGTCGAATAAAATAGGACTTTTTCACGATCTCTTTAGCAAGCTGACTCTATTCGGTTGCCGTTGTTACACAAGTAAGATTATTTTGTTGTGGTTGATACCGATGAGATCTGGCAATCACTCCGCCATGCCTTAGGGGTGGTGCCATGCAGCTGGCGGAACTGACGGATGAAATATCCAGCGTCGGTGTAGCCAGTCTCTTCAGCAATCTGCCTGACCGATTGCGCGGTGCTTCTCAGCATTTGACGGGCTTGGGCCATGCGCCGCTCGATAATCCATTTCTTGACGGTTTTTCCCGTATGGCTCTGAGAGAGGTTGGTTAAATAAGCCGGAGAATAGCCAGCGGCGCGGGCCACATCGTCTAGATGAATGGACTGCCGGTAGTGAGCATCAATGAACTGAAAGACAGGCGTTAGCTTTGGGCAGTTGGGAAAGATGCTAGCAGCGGTATCTGGCGTCGGATTGTAGGTTCTATTGCGTTGAATTTCTTGAGTGCGCTGGAGCCGGGTTGCGATCGCATCCAAAAACTGCTCAATCGTACAGGGCTTGGTCAAATAGTCATCTGCGCCTAATGCCATACCGCGACGCAGATCGGCCATGGTCACTTTCGCGGTGAGAAAAATGAAAGGAACCGGCAACAGAGCTTTTTGTCTGAGCAGGCTCAGAACGCCATAGCCGTCCATATTTGGCATCATGATGTCACAGATAATCAGATCAGGCCGATGCTGAACGGCTAGCTCAACGCCAATTTCACCATTCTTGGCACCAATGGCGGTAAACTTTTCAAAGGTCAAACAGCTGAGAAAGATATCTCTGGTTTCGTCTTCATCCTCAATAACAAGAATTTTTGCGACCATTGCTTCTAACGACCATGTTTTTAGACAGACAAAATACAGACAGACAAGAGGTCTCCCTATCTCCACATCTACAGGATCTCGTCAGTAGCCTGTGGTGTAATTCACTACAAGTCGCTGGATGAGGCAGGGCTCCTTGATCAGCAACTCAAAACCCGATTATTTGGAGCACCGCGAGCTAGAAGCGCTGCGGCGACAGCATCAGCTTATTCTCAATGCGGTGGGAGAAGGGGTCTATGGGCTAGATAGGCAGGGCAATGTCACTTTCGTTAACCCCGCTGCCGCCGCGATGATCGACTGGGAGATGAACGATCTAATCGGACAGTCAATGCATAAGGTGCTGCACCATTCTCACTTGGATGGCACCCACTACCAACGCGATCGCTGTCCGATTTATGCAGCGCTTCACGATGGCAGTACTCACCGCGTCACCGACGAGGTTTTTTGGCGAAAGGACGGCACTAGCTTTCCGGTGGAATATATTAGTACCCCGATGCGGGATGAGCAAGGTCAGGTGGTGGGGGCGGTCGTCACCTTTCAAGATATTACTCAGCGCAAGTGGGTAGAGTCTGTTTTGCACCAGACTAACGAAGACTTGGAGCTGAAGGTGCGATCGCGCGCAGCTGAGCTATATACCGCTAACGAACACTTACAGGCGCTCAGCGCTGTGAAATCTCGCTTAGTTTCGATGGTCTGTCACGAATTTCGCAATCCGCTAAACAATATTGCCCTATCCGTATCGTCTCTAGATCGATACGACCAGCAAATGTCTCCGCTGCAAAAGCAGCAGTATCTACGGGGTATTGCGGCTAATGTTGAGCGGATGGCCCAGATGATTGACGATATTCTAGTCCTGGGTAAAGTTGAAGCCAAGCGGCTTGTCCTGAGCCCACAGCCTATTGATCTAGTACACTTCTGCCAAGGGCTACTGCTAGAAATCCAGCCTAATCAGAGACAGCTAGAATTTACCGGCAGATTTAAGACACTGATAGCGACGACTGACCAGACATTGCTGCACTCTATATTGATCAATATTCTATCGAATGCAATTCGCTATAGCGCCAAAGGCAGCCTAGTTCAGCTATCACTCTCTCAGCGCAAGGGCCAGGCCGTCTTTAGCATTAAAGACCAAGGTCTAGGCATTCCGCCAGAAGATTATCCTTATCTATTTGAGCCCTTTCATCGCGGCAAGAACGTCAGCAATATTCCGGGAACGGGGCTAGGGTTGAGCATTGTAAAGCAATTTGTAGAGTTGCAGAAAGGAGACATTAAAGTGGAAAGCAAGCTAGGTGTGGGGACAACATTTCGAGTTAGGATCCCCTTATTACTCAAGGGCTAAGGAGACAAAACTTCATAGGAAAGTTCTATTTCTTCAAAAGATTGTCCTATAAAATTAGCCACTTCACCAGCGTAAGATAGAAACTACGCTTTTTATTTGAGAACGATTGCCGATGTCATCTCTAAAATTAGTCCCGCCATTTACATATGAGACTGCTGTTCAAAAGGTGCGCATGGCAGAAGATGCTTGGAACAGCCGAGATCCGCAGCGGGTTTCGATGGCTTATTCCGAAGATAGTCATTGGCGAAATCGAACCGAGGTTTTTCAGGGGAGAGAGACAATTCGAGAGTTTTTGAAGCGCAAGTGGGATAAAGAGCTAGACTATCGGCTGGCTAAAGAACTATGGGCATTTGGCGAAAATCGAATTGCTGTCAGGTTTCAATATGAGTGGCACGATGATTCGGAGCAATGGTATCGCGCCTACGGTAATGAAAACTGGGAGTTCAACGCAGAAGGCTTAATGCAACGCCGGGAAGCGAGTATCAATGATAGACCCATTGCGGCGGAAGAACGTCGCTTTCGCTGGTCTGCTCCCGGCCCTAGACCAGATGACCATCCAGGATTAATTAATTCTCCTGCCTAACTTTATCCGTAACTATGGCGTTTTGCAAAGCCAAGATAAGCTTAGGCACTGCGATCGCTCTAAAAAATCTGCCGTCAATTTGCGTTAATCCAGCGGAAAGCCAGGCCAGGTTTCGAGAGAATCTGTAGAGCTGACAATATTCATGCCTGCCTCGGCAAACCGCTGATAAGCTTCTTCCGCAGCATTTGTAAAGTCTACGACATCGGGAACGACTACCGGTGAAGTGCAGTCAGCAAGCAGATAGACCTTTTGCGCTAGGGCCGGATTGATCTGTTGGATCTCGCTGAGCAGATCGCTGACAGTCCAGGCAACGCAGTGGCTTTTGGCCTGTCCAGCAATAATAACCGCATCAAAGCCGAGCAGATGCTGAATGAAGACACTGTTCTTTTTAGCGATCGGTTGATCGGCAGCGTCGTTCAAGACTTCCGGACTGAGAACGGAGTAGTTTTCTGTCAGAGGATTATCTCCTTTAATCTCAAAGCGAGTCTGGCTGGCGCGAACGCTGTTGTGAAAAAAGCAGGCCTCTTCAAAGGCAGGCACTAGCGCATGACCAATGCCGCCCAGCATGGAGTGATAGGGCCAAATGGTGAGAGGATATTTGCCGCGATCGCTCAGTTGCCGCGTATAGTGCCGGGCAAAGTCTTCTATCTCTGAAGGCTCAAGATTGTGAGAGTCGGGGCTGGTCGATTGGCGACTGGCCAAACCTTGGGCGACTAGAGGATTTACCCGCCAGTGACCTTGTTCTACATCTTCATAAGAGATATTGGTCATCGGTGCAGGATGCTCACCCGCTGTGTTTACCCAAAAGACCGCATGAAAGATCTGAGTTGCTGCGTGGGTATCCATCGTCGGTGCAATTTCAGTAATCACATCTAGATGGCGATAGATAAATTCGCACAGTCGCCGGGTGTCTTCAATCGCGCCAACCCCGGAGCGTCCGCCGACAAACAGCTCAAAATCTGGCAGACAAAAGGTGTTTTGCACGTCAATGGCTAGCAGGCAAATGCGAGAGCGGTCGGTGTGGGTAGGCGAAATGCTATGAGTGCGGGCGTAGGCTTGAGCTTCTGTCGCACGGGTTTGATAGGGAATGCGCCGAATTTTGCTGACGGTTTGAGGGTCAAAGAAAGGAGGAATTGGGGTGGTCATGGCTAGGGAAGGAGAAGGGGCTATTGCTGGGAAGTGTAGGGGTGGGTGTAGCGATCGCAAAAAGCTACTGTTACCTGGCGCAAAGAGTGGTCTAATCGGCTGAGGGTTTGTTGGGCGATCGCGTCAGGAACTTTGCCGTAAAAGGCTTCGGCAATACCGCCTGTGATTGCGCCCATAGTGTCGGTATCGCCGCCTAGAGAAATGGTATTGCGAATGGCGTCTTCAAAGTCGGTGGCGGCAAGAAAGGCGATAATCGACTCGGGAACGGTTTCCTGGCAAGATTCATTAAAGCGGTAGGCGGGCCGAATGTCTTCTAGCGAACGGCTAAGATCATAGCCAAAGTTCGATTCGACGAAGTCTTTGATGGCGGTTTTGTCTTTGCCCTGTCTGGCTAGCAAAATGGCGGCAGCGGTGGCCTGTGCGCCTTTAATGCCTTCTGGGTGATTGTGGGTGACGGCGGCAGTTTGTTTGGCAATATCGAGCACTTCAGCCATGCTGTCATAGGCAAACCCGACTGCGCTCACTCGCATGGCTGAGCCATTGCCCCAACTGCCGTAGGGCTCTAGAGAGGCCGAGGCTGCCCACTGACTGAACCGGGCACCATAGCCGCCGGTCGGGTTTGGATAGGCTTGAGCATAGCGCTTAATCGTTTCAGCAAAGCTGCCACCTTTGAGAATCACCTCGGCAACGGCGACCGAGAGAATGCTGTCGTCTGTAAAAGCGCTCTGGCTCGTAAATAGCGCAAAGTCTTTGTGTTTGACCTGATCAAATTCGTAGACTGACCCGATGATGTCGCCAGCGATCGCCCCTAACATAGACGCCTCAATTATTTGTATTTGAACTTTACTAATGCTTGACTTATCAATGCTTTACTTAGTGTCTAAATGACACTAACCTATTTTTGTTATAGCGAACACGCTGCCCCAGCGTCAAGGCATTAAAGACACAAGATGGCTTACACCTACGACTATCCTCGTCCGGCGCTGACTGTAGACTGCGTGGTGTTTGGCCTAGAAGCAGATGCGGCGCTCAAGGTGCTGCTGATTCGGCGTAAGCTGCCGCCCTACGAAGGACGCTGGGCGCTACCGGGAGGATTTGTGCAGATGGATGAGTCGGTAGATGCGGCGGCAGTGCGTGAGCTGAGAGAGGAAACGGGCGTTGGAAATGTTTTTTTAGAGCAGCTCTATACGTTTGGAGCAGTGGAGAGAGATCCGCGCGATCGCATCGTCTCAGTCGCCTACTACGCGCTGATCAATCTGCTAGATCACCCGACTCAGGCCGCGACCGATGCCAGCGCTGCGCAGTGGTTTGAGCTAGCGACGTTACCAGCTCTAGGATTTGACCATGCAGAAATTTTGAGCGGGGCGATCGCTCGCCTGCGGGCCAAAATTCGCTACGAACCTATCGGCTTTGAGCTGTTGCCAGAGGTGTTTACGCTTTCTCAATTGCAGCGCCTTTATGAACAGATTTTAGAGCGATCGCTCGACAAACGAAACTTTCGCAAAAAGCTGTTGAAGATGAATCTGCTGATTGACACAGGAGAAAAAGAGACAGGCGTAGCTCACAGGGCAGCTCAGCTCTACCAGTTTGATGCAGCCCGGTATCAAGCTCTAAGACAGCAGGGCTTTAGCTTCGAGCTGTAGAAACCGCTGCAAACGACTGCTACAACCGATGTTTGGCCTGGCACAGAAATTGTGACCGATAGGTGTCGCAGAACTTTTGTAAACTAGCAGACTGGTTTCGGTAGAGATAGCAGGTATGGCAACAAACTTTCAGACTCGGCAAGTGGGGATAATTGGCGGCGGGCAGCTAGCCTGGATGATGGCGGCGGGCGCTGAGGCTTTGGGAATTGATCTGCTGGTGCAAACGCCCAATGCGGACGATCCGGCCTGTGCGATCGCTCATCAAACCCTGCTTGGCCCGGTGTCCGATGCCTCAGTCACGGCCAAACTCGCGCAGCAATGTGACCTGATCACCTTTGAAAATGAGTTTATTGACCTGCCTGGGCTGCGGCAGTTAGAAGCTCAGGGGACGCAGTTTTACCCGCAGCTAGACTGTCTGGAGCCGCTTTTAGATAAATACGAGCAAAGGCAGTATTGCGATCGCCTCAACCTCCCCTCGCCCAAATTTGCCACCTTACATAGCCAAGCCGATTTACCGACCCTCAGCGAAAAAGTAGAGACAGTCGGTCTCCCTTTAGCACTTAAAACTCGTCGCCACGGCTATGACGGCCAGGGCACGTTTATTCTCAAAACCCTATCGGATATAGAAGCTACCTGGCAGCGCCTAGACTATCAGCCAGTGCTGTTAGAAGCCTTTGTCGCGTTTGAAAAAGAGCTAGCGGTAATGGTGGCACGTTCTCAGTCGGGAGAAGTAGCCGTCTATCCGGTGGTAGAAACGCAGCAGATAGATCAGGTCTGTCGGCGGGTGATTGCGCCTGCGCAGATAGCAGACAGGGTAAAGGCGGCAGTGAGGGCGATCGCCACTCACCTCGTCAACAGCTTGGGCGTTGTCGGCATTTTGGGCATTGAGCTATTTTTGACCCGCTCAGGCGAAGTGCTGATCAACGAAATCGCCCCGCGCCCGCACAACTCCGGTCACTACACGCTAGATGCCTGTGAGACTTCTCAGTTTGAGCAGCAGCTCCGAGCTGTTTGTGGTCTGCCTTTGGGCTCAACTGCGCTGACTCACCCCGGCGCAGTCATGGTCAACTTGCTGGGCATAGAGTCGGCAGCGAGCGACTATGCTGAGAGCCGAGCGGCGCTGTCACAGATTCCGGACGCTTTTGTGTATTGGTATGGCAAAAGGCAGTCACGACCAGGCCGCAAACTAGGACATGTGACCGTGCTTACTGGCAGCTCAGATAGCGATTCAGATAGGGATATGGCTGTACGTGAGGCGATCGCACAAGTCGAGAGTCTTTGGTACTACCACCGCGCTTAGATTTTAGATACTTTCGAATATTTGATTGATAGGGCCAATATCCGTCACCCTTCTGTATGGGTTTCCCCTTGTCGGATCAAGGTCAGGGGTTCGCTATGATGAGGGCAGTTCTGGCTACGGCGTTGGTGACTGCCAACAACGTTTTCTGATCTATGTTTTTCATTGCAAGGGTATCTAGATGCTGAGGTGGCAGTATACCGGGCTTGTACCCGGAAACTATAAACCTATGGCCGAGATTCCCACCTGGTCACCCCAGGTCAAAAACTGAGGTAAGACGGCGCTGCGGTCGAACTATTCTAAGATCCTTGTCCTTTGGGCGAGGATTTTTTGTTTGGGCTAGTTATTTGGGCTAGTTATTTGGGCTAGTTATTTGGGCTAAGCGTGACCGGGCAAACGTGTAAATAGCCGAGAGCCCGGTCATCCTTAAAAAATGTATCAAAGCGCACAGATGACCGGATGGCTAAAGCGCATCTTGATAGGTTGATCGGTTCTTTTTAGGTCTTCGTTTTTTGAATCATTCTCAGTCCTCTGCTGCCAGTGCGAGCGTTATTCGTTTAGCCAACGGGCTAACGGTCGTTCATCAGGAGATGGCCACGCCAGCAGCGGTTGTAGATGTATGGGTGCGCGCCGGAGCCAGGGTAGAGCCGGCTGAATGGTCGGGAATGGCTCATTTTTTAGAGCATATGGTGTTTAAAGGCACTCAGCGGCTGCGGCCTGGTGAATTTGACTGGGCCATTGAGAGCCAGGGCGGGATGACTAACGCGGCTACTAGCCATGACTATGCTCACTTTTATATCTCGGTGGCTGCCGATGCCCTACCGCAGACGCTGCCCTATCTGGCCGATCTGCTGCTAGAGGCGGCGATTCCTGCCGATGAATTTGAGCGAGAGCGCCTAGTCGTTTTAGAAGAAATTCGGCAGGCTTATGACGATCCAGATTGGATGGGCTACCAAGCCTTGTGTGAGCAGCTATATGGAGCGCACCCCTACGGGCGGCCAGTGCTGGGCACCCCAGATGTGCTCAAAGCGCGATCGCCAGAGGAGATGCGCCGCTTTCACCGGGCCTATTATCAGCCTGAAAATATGACAGTGGCGATCGCTGGCGGCATTTCTCAAGACCAGGCATTAGATCTAATACAGCAGTCCTTTCGCCAGTTTCCAGAGCCGCTGCCTTGCCCGCCGTCGCCAACCGCCGCGCTGTCATCACCCCCCCACCAGCGCCAAACCCTGCATTTGCCCTATCTGGAGCAGAGCCGCCTGACAATGGCTTGGATCGGGCCAGGGGTCGATCAGTTGGCTACAGCCAGCGGGCTAGATGTGCTCTCAGTGCTGCTAGGCGGCGGTCGCACGGCGCGGCTAGTGCAAGAGCTGCGAGAAAAGCGGCAGCTAGTGCAGGCGATTGATAGCAGCTTTTCTTTGCAGCAGGCGTGCAGCGTGCTGAGCCTGTCTATGTGGCTAGAGAGCGACAAAATTGCAGCGGTTGAAGAAATTGTGAGCGATCGCCTAGTCGAACTCACTGAGCAGCCCGTCGCCCCCTCAGAACTCGCCCGCGCTCAGCGCCTGTTGCTCAACGACCACGCTTTTTCGACAGAGACACCTGGGCAAATCGCCGGGCTATACGGCTACTATGCCACCATCGCCCAGCCCGAACTAGCCGCCACCTACCCAGCTCACCTCAAAGCCACTGAGCCAGAGCAGCTTCAGCGAATAGCCTGCCAGTATCTCAAGGCCGAACGCTATACCGCTGTTGTGCTACAGCCCCAATCGCTATAGGCCGCGCCGTTCTTAATCCTGTGTTCTTGATTATGTAATTTTTGACTGCGACGCAGCTGATAACTGCATAGCCAAGTCTCATTCACGGGTAGAATAATTATTAAGTATAAATACTGCTTCGTGAAGAAAAGCTTCTTTTTGATACTCTTCCTAACAAAGTGCTCTACGCTCGACCGTTGCCCTTTAGCGCTTTAAGCTAGAGGCTGGCTAATCATTTCTTCCCTTCCTCATTGCCCTGTGACTCCTTCAACGCTTGCCCTACAGACTGCAACTACTCGCATCCAGCTACCCAACGGACTGACCGTCATTGCTATTGAAAATCCGGTGGCTGATATCGTCGCTTCGCGGATTTTTGTCCGGGCCGGACAAGGTCAGGAAACAGCAGCGACAGCCGGCCTTTTTAGTCTGCTGACTGCCGTACTGACCAAGGGCACCGCTCAAAAAACGTCTTTAGAAATTGCCGAAGCCGTCGAGTCAATTGGCGCGAGCTTCGGGGCAGATGTGACGACTGACTATAGCGTTGTCAGCCTAAAAACGGTATCAGCCGACTTTGAGACGGTTTTGGGCTTAGCCGCCGAAGTTCTTAGGCAGCCGAGCTTTCCGGCAGCCGAGATTGAGCTAGAGCGACGGCTGATTTTACAGGGGCTCAAGTCAATTAAAGAGCAGCCCTTTAGCGTGGCTTACAACCACCTGCGAGAGGCGCTTTACGCCGGGCATCCTTACGGCCTGCCAAATGCGCAGGTCGAGCAGTGTATGCAAAATTTTACCCAGGCAGATGTGCAGGCAGCGCACAGCCAGTATTTTCGCCCAGATAACGTCGTGATTACGGTGGTCGGGCGCATTTCTCCTAAGCTGGCAGTCAAGCTGGTGGAGCAGTTTTTTGGCGACTGGCAGACTCCGGCGGCGGCGCTCCCGGTCATGAGCTTTCCGCCTGTGGCAGTAGACGCCCAAAAAATTGTCACTGCGCAAGAGACCAATCAAGCCTTTATCGTTCTGGGCTATCTAGCAGGCGAGGTGACTCACCCTGACTATGCTGCGCTGAAGCTGATTAGCACCTACTTAGGTAATGGCCTGTCTAGTCGGCTGTTTGTAGAGCTGCGTGAAAAGCAAGGGCTAGCCTACGATGTGTCGGCCTTTTACCCAACCCGCTTAGGCGTCTCGCAGTTTGTGGCCTATATTGGCACCGCGCCAGAAAATCTCCCGGTGGCGCTAGCCGGTCTGCAAGCGGAAATTGAGCGAATTAAGACGACGCCGTTAACCGCAGAGGAGCTACAGGTTTCTAAAAACAAAATTCTCGGGCAGTATGCGCTTGGCAAGCAAACCAATAGTCAAATCGCGCAGACGCTGGGCTGGTATGAGACGTTAGGGCTAGGTGTGGAGTTTGATGAGGCTTTTCCGGCGGCGATCGCCACCGTCACCATCGCCGATGTCGAAGCCGCCGCCCAGCGCTGCTTCGTAGAGCAGTCAGTTTCCATTTTGGGGCCTGCGGCTGTCGTCGAGCTACTGCGCTAGTACCTGTCTATATATGCCTTCTCTAGAAAACCAGCCCATAAAACCGCCAGAAAATCTATCCGAAAATCTATCCGGAAATCCGCCAGTCAGCCTTCAGACTTGGCAGTGGCAGGGCTTTGCCATCGGTTATCAGCAGGCCGGACTACAGCACACCAACGCGCCAGCCGTGGTTTTAATTCATGGGTTTGGGGCGTCGAGCATTCACTGGCGCAAAAACATCTCTGTCCTCGCTAAGAGCTGCCGCGTCTATGCAATTGACCTGCTAGGCTACGGCAAATCGGCCAAGCCTGCCCCCGGCAAACCGCTGGACTACACCTTTGAAACGTGGGGCCAGCAGGTTCTAGAGTTTTGTGAGCAAGTGGTGGGGCAACCGGCCTTTCTCATTGCTAACTCGATTGGCTGCATCGTGGCGATGCAAGCGGCGGTTACTCGGCCTGAGTGGGTGCGCGGTTTGGCTCTGCTTGACTGCTCACTGCGACTCTTGCACGACCGTAAGCGCCAGACGCTACCCTGGTATCGCAGCGCCTCTACGCCGATAATTCAAAAAGTGCTGAGCTATCGGCCTTTGATTCGCTTTTTCTTTAGGCAACTGGCCCAGCCCAAGTCGGTAAAGCGAATTTTGCAGCAGGCTTACGGCGACAAAACAGCCGTCACTGATGAGCTGGTTTCGCTGCTGCTAGAGCCTGCTGCTGATCCGGGTGCGGTGGAAGTTTTTCTAGCGTTTATCAGCTATTCGCAGGGGCCGATTCCTGAAGATCTGCTGCCTCAGCTAACTTGCCCAACGCTGGTATTGTGGGGCCAAGCAGACCCTTGGGAGCCAGTTGAGCTGGCCCGCGCTTATGGTGACTATCCGGCGGTAGAAGACTTCATTGAACTGGCGGGCGTCGGCCACTGCCCGCAAGATGAAGTGCCTGAGGTGGTCAATCCTATCTTGGCTGAGTGGGTGAATCAGCATGTTGACCCAGTCGCTGCGTAAAAATTGGCAAAAAAATACCCCATGACACGGCTGGCATGGGGTAGGGCAACAGTTAAACGCTTGTGCTGTGAACAGGATCGCGCTCTGTCCGGATTTCAAGTCAGCGGTCTGTGCCGCTTTATAGAGTGCCACAAGATTGTCAGCGCAGATTTAGCTGTCGCAGCTTTTCTAGGCTTTGAACCGCGCAGTCAGCGTAGGCGTGCCAAGGGAAATCGCCCTGTGGATCGAGATAGACGGCAGCGGCTTTGGCATTGCGGCCCGCGAGCAGGTCAAACTTATGGTCGCCAATCATCACAGCATCGGCGGGGGTAGCTGACCAGACAGAGAGGAGCTTAAGGATGCCATCGGGTTTGGGTTTGGGCAGGCAGCAGGTGCGACCGAGAATATGGTCTGCGTGGAAGAAGTCGGCGAGGCCACAGGCGGCAAGGGTGGTGTGAGCGATCGCCTTTGTATTCCGCGTCAAAATGCCCACCTGCTTGCCCTGCTCACGCAGATCATGCAATAGCTCATAAGCGCCCGGCTGAGGTGTCGCCTGACGCGCGATATCAATTTCGATTTCGGCCAGCTGTTTGTGACACTGGGTCGCCTCGCTAGGCGACAGGCGATCTAGCGCTTCTAAGATCGGCTCATCTTCGGGCAGACCCAGGGCGCGGCTAATCGCCGGGAAATCGTGGAGGCTTTCTGTCAGCGTGCCGTCCATATCAAAAATCCAGCAGGTGCGTTGATGCAGAGCAATCATGGGCGATATCGTATGAGCCGATAGACAATTTAGATGATGGCTTCAGGATAATCTACATCGGACGCCTGATAAGATCTGTACGGCTCGCCCACATGCTGCAATCCGCAATTAAGAACCTATGACTACGATTAACGACAATTATCTCAAACTGAAAGCAGGCTATCTATTTCCAGAGATTGGCCGCCGGGTGAAAGCCTACACCGAGGCCAATCCTGATGCGCCAGTGATTAAGCTAGGCATTGGCGATGTGACTGAGCCATTGCCCGCAGCCTGTCGGTCGGCGATGATCAAAGCAGTAGAAGAAATGGGCGATCGCGCTTCCTTCCGAGGCTACGGCCCTGAGCAAGGCTACCTGTGGCTGCGCGAAAAAGTGGCCCAGCAAGACTTTCAGGCCAGAGGCTGCGACATTGACGCCTCAGAAATTTTTATCTCCGATGGCTCCAAGTGCGACTGCGGCAACATTTTAGATATCTTCGGTGACGACAACAGCATCGCCGTCACTGACCCAGTCTACCCGGTGTATGTAGATACAAACGTAATGGCCGGTCACACAGGCGATGCTGACGATACCGGCAAGTATGAGGGCATCACCTATCTGCCGATCAGCGCTGACAATGACTTTGCCGCCAAGATTCCCTCAGAAAAAGTTGACCTGATCTATCTTTGCTCGCCGAACAACCCAACCGGCGCAACCATGACTAGAGACCAGCTCAAAGCCTGGGTAGACTACGCTAAGGCCAACAGCTCCATCATCCTTTTTGATGCGGCCTATGAGTCTTTTATTGTCGATGACGCCATTCCCCACTCCATTTACGAAGTTGAGGGGGCTAGGGACTGTGCGATCGAGTTTCGATCATTCTCTAAAAATGCGGGCTTTACCGGCACCCGCTGCGCCCTGACCGTCGTTCCCAAATCTCTCAAAGGCAAGGCCAAAGACGGCGCTGATGTCGAGATTTGGCAGCTCTGGAACCGTCGCCAATCAACCAAGTTTAACGGCGTCTCTTATGTTGTTCAACGAGCGGCTGAGGCGGTTTATTCCGCAGCCGGGCAAAAGCAAACCCAAGAACTGGTGGGCTTTTACCTGGAGAATGCGCGAATCATTCGAGAAAAGCTCACAGCGGCAGGCATTCAAGTCTATGGCGGCGTCAATGCACCCTATGTGTGGGTAAAAACGCCAAACAACCTCACTAGCTGGGACTTTTTCGACAAGCTGCTACAGACTTGCCACATTGTCGGCACACCCGGCTCCGGCTTTGGCGCAGCCGGAGAAGGATACTTCCGAATCTCGGCCTTTAACAGTCGTGAAAATGTAGAAGACGCCATGCAGCGAATTAGCGAAAAGTTCACCGCTCTTTAAGTCAACAACGAACAGTAGAGGGGGGTGTCAACCTCATATTTGAGTTAGAAGAAAAATCTCCAGTTCACCCTAGAGATTTCATGAATAGACACCCCCTACGGATTCACCAGTACATTTACTTCTGGTTCCAACTCAGTTTGTTTTAAATGGTTTGGGTAGCGATCGTTTGCCATTGACGGAGGACGCAATTAACAGGTTGCGTAGTCAGCGGTCATAATAGCGATCGCGCTTTCATGCCACTCACGAATAACCGCATCCAGATTTTCCCAGCTATTAGAAGCGATCACCGCGCTGCGGTATGCCTCAGAAACTTTCTGGAACCAATTCCAAACTTCCTTTCGGTCGAAGGCGCGGAGCCAACTGTAGATGTTTTCAGAGCCAAGTGTTTTATTATGGGATAGAGACAGGTGACCGTTCAGGGGTCAACCCAAAAAATAGATCATTCACCTTTTGACTGTTCCTATGATTTTGAGTACATCTTCTGCACTCGAAGAAGCCAGCAAAAACTCTATTTCTATAATTGTATTTTTCATTGGGATCTTGTGGCTTCTCTATAAAATCAGATATACCAGAGACGAAGATCTGAGAGGGATAATAGAGGCATCAATACAGTGGTATAGGCAGCGTATCAACGATCACAGTGGAATTATTATCCCATCAATATTTACGCTGTTCGCTCCTTTTATTTTTCTATTTATTTTTGATCAACAGAAGACAAGCGAAGCAAACCCTAGCTTATTGCCGTTTTTCCTACCCGTATTAAGCTTCTTTCTAGGTCAGCTAAGTGTTAACCGTCAAAAACGCCAAACAAAAGCTGAAATGCAGGGAAGAGTTATTCTGTCAGTGTTCGACGAAGTCCTTTATAACATTAGAATGCTGAAAGATAATAGAAAGAGGTTAATAAAAGAATCAACTTATATTCAGGATAGCAAATACAAGTTAATTATGTTATCTCTTCTAAGAAAAGCTTCACTAGAGATTGCCTTGAGGAGTTCGCCGGAGATATTAATTGAGAGAGATCTATTCATGGACACGAGACCGATAATCTACCTCATAGATGAGATTAATGAGGTCATTGCAGCTAGACAATTCTTCCTTTTTTCCCTAAGAGAAAGTATCAGAGTGAATGGAATTGAGCCATACAACACGGATCTGAAAACTTTCTCTCTCATGTTGATAGAAATGGATAGTCTTTTACTCAGCAAGTTAGATAAACATTTGGAAAAACTTGGAGTTGGGCAATTGGTTCAGAAGAACTCTGAGTAGTGAATGATAGTTCAAAAAGACTCTAAGCCTTTTCAATTTTGTCTCACCCAGCCGCGATCGCTTCCTTCTCAATTTTCTCCTCGTCTTCCTTCGGAACTACCCGGCCCTCGTTTTCAAAGCCTTTAATTTCGTTGAAGTTGAGATAGCGGTACAGCTCGTCTGCAAACGGATCAATTTTGTTTGCGACAACTTCCAAGTATTCATCCATCGCCGGAATGCGACCGAGCAAGGCGCAGGCGGCGGCAAGTTCGGCAGAGCCCAGATACACCTGAGCGCCTTTGCCCATGCGGTTGTTGAAGTTGCGAGTAGAGGTAGAGAACACGGTGACGCCATCTTCTACGCGGGCCTGATTGCCCATGCAGAGAGAGCAGCCGGGCATTTCTGTGCGAGCGCCCGCAGCGGCAAAGGTGCCGTAGTAGCCTTCTTCGCGAAGCTGCTTTTCATCCATGCGAGTCGGCGGACATATCCACAGGCGACCGCTGACCGGGCCTGCGCCTTCCATCACTTTGGCAGCGGCGCGGTAGTGGCCGATGTTGGTCATGCAGGAGCCGATGAAGACTTCGTCGATTTTGTCGCCGACGACTTCTGAGAGCGTTTTGATGTTGTCGGGGTCGTTGGGCGCGGCGACTAAGGGCTCTTTGAGTTCGTTGAGGTCGATTTCGATGACTTCGGCATATTCGGCGTCGGCGTCGGCGCTCATGAGGTGAGGGTCAGCGAGCCAGGCTTCCATTTTGGCGATGCGGCGGGCCAGGGTGCGAGCGTCCTGATAGCCGCGCGCGATCATGTTTTTCATCAGCGCTACGTTGGAGCGCAGATATTCGGCGACGGTTTCTTCGCTGAGCTTAATGGTGCAGCCCGCGCAGGATCTTTCGGCGGAGGCGTCGGTGAGTTCAAAGGCTTGTTCTAGTTTCAGGTCGGGGAGACCTTCCATTTCTAAAATGCGGCCTGAGAAGACGTTCTTTTTGTTCTCTTTGGCGACGGTGAGCAGCCCTTTTTGAATGGCGACGTAGGGGATGGCGTTGACCACATCGCGCAGGGTGATTCCTGGCTGCAATTCGCCTTTGAAGCGAACTAGAACAGATTCGGGCATGTCTAGCGGCATTGCGCCAATCGCCGCTGCAAAGGCGACCAGTCCTGAGCCTGCCGGAAAGGAAATGCCCAGGGGGAAGCGAGTATGAGAGTCACCGCCCGTGCCGACTGTATCGGGTAACAGCATTCTGTTCAGCCAGGAGTGGATGATGCCATCGCCAGGGTTGAGGGCGACGCCGCCACGCGAGGAGAAAAAGTCGGGCAGGGTGGAATGGGTGAGCACGTCTACCGGCTTAGGGTAGGCGGCGGTGTGGCAGAAGGTTTGCAGGACGAGGCCAGCGCTGAAGCCAAGGCAGGCCAGCTCTTTCATTTCGTCGCGGGTCATGGGGCCGGTGGTGTCTTGTGAGCCGACTGTGGTCATTAGCGGTTCGCAGGAGGTGCCGGGGCGCACGCCGGGGAGACCGCAGGCTTTGCCGACCATTTTTTGGGCGAGGGTGAAGCCTTTGCCGGTGTCGGTGGGGGCAGAGGGGCGCACGAAGATGTCTGAAGGGGAGAGGCCGAGGGCGATGCGGGTTTTGTCGGTGAGGGTGCGCCCGATGATCAGCGGAATGCGCCCGCCGGCCTGGACTTCGTCCAGAATGGTTTCGGGGACGAGGTTAAAGGTGGAAATGACTTCACCGGCTTCGTTGGTGATTTCGCCTTTGTAGGGGTGGATGGTGATCACATCGCCCATGTTCATTTGGGTGACATCGCATTCTATCGGCAGTGCGCCGGAGTCTTCGGCGGTGTTGAAGAAGATGGGCGCGATCGCACTCCCCAAAATCACCCCGCCCGTCCGCTTATTCGGCACAAAGGGAATATCGGAGCCAATATGCCAGATCACCGAATTCATCGCAGACTTACGGGAAGAGCCCGTTCCCACCACATCGCCTACGTAGGCAACCGGATGTCCCTTTTCTTTGAGCTTAGCCAACGTCTCCAGCGGCTTGTCCATTGTGGACTCCAGCATCACCTGAGCGTGCAGCGGAATGTCCGGGCGAGTCGTCGCGTGTGGCGCAGGCGAAAGATCGTCGGTATTAGTTTCACCAGGCACTTTAAAGACCGTGACGGTGATGGTTTCAGGCACCTTGGGCTTATTGGTGAACCATTCGGCAGCGGCCCAAGCGTCGATCACCTGCTTGGCAAAAGCATTGGTTTCGGACAAGTCCATCACGTCGTTAAAGGCGTCGTAGACGAGCAGCGTTTTCTTCAGGGCGTCTGCGGCGAGCTGGGCGATTTCTTCGCGCTCGTCTTTAAGCAAAGCGATCAGAGAGGCGACGTTGTAGCCGCCCATCATGGTGCCGAGGAGTTCGACGGCTTTTTTGGGAGAAATTAGCGGGCTGGTGGTTTCGCCTTGGGCGATCGCCGTCAAAAACGAAGCCTTTACATAAGAGGCCGGATCAACGCCGGGGGGAATGCGATCGCACAGCAATTCCATCAAAAACTCAGCCTCATCGGCAGGCGGGCTTTTGAGCAGGTCGCAAAGCGCAGCCGTTTGCTCAGCATCTAACGGCAGCGGCGGCACATTTAAAGCAGCGCGTTCTTTAACGTGTTTGCGATAAGACTCAAGCATCATAGGCCTCTTTCTCTGTAAAACGGTTATAGATCGTAAAGAGCTACAGAGACTACAGTCTACCGAGATTTGCCCGGCGATTAGTGAGAATCGATACCAGGCAGGGCGCTGATTTGATGAAATGTCATGAAATTGTGAGCCGCCCCGTCAGCAGTCACATCAGGAAATGTCCATACTACTGTTAGATTTAGACACGCTTTTGGGCTTTATGAGGCAGACTCGCATAACGACAAATTTTGATGCGTTCTGCTAGAGACTATGCCTGCTTTTCGCTCGTTATTGAGCAACTGTCCCTCTACATTTCAAGCTAAGTTTCAACTGAGCCTATGACTCCACCGTCTCTGCAAAAGATGCGTCTTTATCTCCATCTGGTGCCAGTTTTTGGCATTGTCCTATCACTTTGGACTCTCTATGGCGAGCCACTTTACGGAAAACGGTAACGGTCAGACTGAAGAAATAGAGCAGAGACCAGCAGCGGACGGCTAAGTCGGCTCTCGGTGACACTAGGGCTAGCGCTGCATCAGTGCGATCGCCCTGCTCGGAGCCGGTGCCAGCACTCAAGCTTCCCAAATGGCGAGCCTGCGCTTTTTACTAGCCAGCAGTTTCGTCGGCTCAGGCTACTTTTTGCTTAGCCTGGGGCTGATGTTCCGAGTCGCCAAAGGCCAGTCTATCCGGCTTCCAGGCGTCAGTCAGATCAGCCGCCGACTGCCATAGGTAGCGGTCAGCTGCCACACTCTTTATGAAAAATGCTGCCAACATCTGGTAAAACAAAGTGAATTACAGCTCCCGAAATATCGATCTATTCACCTCAGCCGTTTTACTAAAGTAGCCGCGTCAGCATCAAGCTCACCTGCTGGCTTGCTTCAGCCAAACCTATACAGCTTGAGGTCATCTATGTCGTTTATCAACCCCATGCCCAAACAGCCGTACTCCTCTCAGCTTCCCCCCAAACCAAAAACCGCATCCCCAAATGGGTCGGCGTCAGCGTATTGCTAGCAGGGGTGACTGGCACATCAATGGCAGCAGGCGCTTTTTTAGCCGTCTCCCTAGGCAGCACCCCGCTCTTACAGAGCGACCTCTCCGCCGAAGAAGCCGCCGTCTTTACGCAAGATGAACCCATTGCCACCGGCAACAGTTTACGGCTCCCTCGCCTGACCCGACCGGTCAATGTGTTGGTGCTAGGCGTAAAGGTAATCAGCTCAGATATTGACGATTATGAGGCCATCGAAGCAAAAGGCTACGACGCCCTAGTCGACTCATTTGAAGGACTCTCAGATACGATGCTGCTGCTGCGGTTCGACCCGAGCAGCGAGCGAGTGTCGGTGCTGTCTATTCCGCGTGATACTCGCACCAGCGTCGATGGCGTCGTCACCAAAATCAATGAGGCCAACCGAGAAGGCGGGCCAGCCCTGAGCGCTCAGGCCGTCAGCGAACTGATGGGCGGGGTGGCATTGACCGCTACATGCGCATTAACGTGCAGGGCGTCGAAACGCTGATTGATGCGCTAGGCGGCGTTGAGGTGGATGTACCCAAAGATATGAAATATCAGGACGATAGCCAGCACCTCTATATCAACCTAAAGGCAGGCGAGCAGCGTCTAGACGGCGACAAAGCCATGCAGTTTTTGCGCTATCGCTACGATGACCAAGGCGATATTGGCCGCATTCAGCGCCAGCAAATCATGATGCGAGCACTGGTAGAGCAAGCGCTAAACCCGACGACCATTGGCCGACTGCCCAAAATCTTGTCAGTTATTCAGTCGCATGTCGATACCAATCTCTCGGTAGAAGAGTTGGTAGCGCTCGTCGGCTTTGGCGCTCAGACTGATCGCTCAAATGTACAGATGCTGATGCTGCCGGGCGAATTTAGCAGCTATGAAGACTACGAGCTGAGCTACTGGCTGCCTAACTATTCTGAAATTGATACGCTGGCCGAGCAGTATTTTGGCCTTGCCAACAGCCTATAGCACGGCAGAAGCGGTCGATCCGGCTAGTCTGCGAGTGGCCATTCAAGACAGCACCTACGATGACCTAGCCGTGCAGTCTTTGACCAATCGCCTCTACGACGCGGGCTATTACAACGTGTTTGTAGATCGCAGCTGGCCTGAGCCTCTAAGCGAAACCCGGATTGTGGCTCAGAGCGGTGATCTCAGCAGTGCTGAAGCCGTTCAGCAATTTTTGGGCGTTGGCGAAGTCAGGGTAGAAAGCACCGGTAGCCTAGAGTCAGATATCACAATTCAGCTGGGGCAAGACTGGCTAAACCAACAAGGGGAGGCGCTTTAGGTGGGTCAGCGGCCTGAAAATCTGTCAGCTTAAAGTGACGCTAGCCGACAGCGAGCCAGAAGTCTGGCGGCAAATTGTGGTTTCGGCCAAGTGAGCTTGCGCGAGCTGCACGGCATTTTGCAGCGGGCGATGGGCTGGCAAAACCAGCATGATTATCGGTTTCGGCTCAGTCTGGGAGCGATCAATCCGCTTGTGATCCAGAGCAAAGTCTGGCGGCTGTCTTACAGTTTGCAGGAGACTTGCCAACCAGGACGATTTATTACACCTACGATTTGCAGGATGGCTGGCTACATCGCCTGGAAGTAGAAGCGCTCGATCAGGCGGTAGAGAGTGATTCTACCGGTGACTCTACCGGTAACTCCACCCTTCCTGTCTGCATCGCGGGGGCAGCAGCCTGTCCGCCAGAGGGTGCAGGAGGCGTCTGGGGCTACGATGAGCTGCTGGCACGGTTAGACGATCCAGAAGATCCTGACTATATGCGCCTCATTGAAGATTATAGTGATTTTGACCCTGAAGCTTTTGACTTAGCAGCTGCTAATGCTCGGTTGCGGCAGCCTCTTGCCTAGAAAACGGCTGCCTCTGGTCAGTGAAACCGTTGGTAGCCCTAAGCGAGTGAGGATTGAAGCAACTCGATCGAGTTCTTCTTGTACCTCAATGGGCGCAACAACGACTCTAAAATCCTCATAGGGATTGAAACTAAAGCGCTTGGAACTAAGGCGATTGCTCCTTCGCCCACAGCGCCCAACCTTCCACCATCAAGAAAATCTGCTCCAAGCGCGACTGTCAAGCCTTCGGGGACGACGTTCGTTGGTAACGGCGAGACGTTTGTTAGTACGATCGCGATCGCCCAGCCTTCGGGCGAGACGTTCATCGATACGATCGCGACGTTCGTTAATAACGGTGCGACGTTCGTCTGTACAGGCAAGACGTTCGTTGATAACGGCGAGACGTTTGTTAGTACGATCGCGATCGCTCAGCCTACAGACACGACGTTTATCGATACGATCGCGATCGCCCTCCTCATATAGCTGCTTTCGGCTTCAACGCGAGCTTGCCAGACTGACTCAAGAGAGATAGCCGTCGCCATTGCCCTTGCTTGCGCTTCACAACCCTAATGAACCCATCGCCGCCGCAGGCTCATCGCCTCACCTTGGGCAGGTGTGATAGTGAGCGCTTCTGCTATGGACATGACCGGGCTCCACAGCACGGTCTCGGCATGGTGCAGGGTACGCAGCAGATGCATCGTCTGGCGGATATCTTCGAGGTGTCCAAGCAAAATGTGACGGCGCGATCGCCGCCCTCCATTGCCTACCGGCACCGCTTCAGGCAGTGTCATCACAGACTCAGTTGCGGGCGAAAGTGAGCCAGCCGCAAGCAGTTGACCGGATATGAACATCATGGTTTTCATGGTTTCTCTACACGGTTATGGAGTTGGTTTAGAAAAACCACGAAAAATTCAGTCCCCCTGACTTCTGGCGAGTTAGGGGGACTGTGAAAATGTCCACAACCTCTCTCACTGGTAACGCAGTGTTAGAGGCCAGCTAGCGGTGTTGGGCCCTAATCCACCACCGCTAGCGACTAAATTTTTCGAGGCAGTTTAGCGATCACCTAACCCGCAGCTCACAAGAAGCGCGATGGCAAAGCCTCTCCGAAGGAGAATCGCTTAAAAAAACAGAGTATTAGTCCTCCTTCAAAAGCGTCAACTATCCGATACAAAGAATCCTTACTCGCTGAGGGCTACCAAACCGTTAATGCCCGTAGCGCTGAGTGGCTCGCGAGCAGTTTCTCCCATCAGCCGCACGAAATTTATGAGAAGTTCATAGCTTTGTAAACTGAAGCCCTTTTTCACCAAAAAACTCGAAAACAGCCCTGATGCGGTTTAGCTCGCTTAGAAACTATGGGCATCAAGGCAAGAGCGGTAGTGAATTTCACAAACTGTGCCCAAAGGATTCTGCAATTTGAGAAAACTCAATGGGTTGCTTTAGCCGCAGATGACACTGAGCTTGGACATGCCTTGAGCCAATACTTTGGTCAGGAAAACATGAACCGCTTTAGTGTTTGGATTCGTAGATTTATCAGAGGGGAGACTATGGCAAATCAAAGCACTCTACGGCAGGAGCTAGGCGACTTCAACAGTATTGTTTGTTTTAGAGCAGTGGTCACCGGTATTGAAGATGCGCTAGGGCCAAAGGCGGCGATGATTGCCTTGATGGCCGCCGGGCGATCGCGCGGTAAGCAGCTTGCCAAAGAACTAGGGCTATCTGGCATGTCAGATGACCTAGAGGTAGTTGCTTCAGCGATGAACGCAGTCTTGGGTGTCAACGGCACCCGGCTGTGTATTGTCGATAAAATTGAGTCTAAAGAGGAGAAGTTGTTTGTTTACTGCCGGGAGACCGTTTGTTCTTCGGGTGAAGCACAAGGATCTAGTCGGGAGCTGTCTTACACGATGGGCGCGCTGCAAGGCGTGTTAGAAGAGGTAACCGGAAAACGGCTGCGCGCCAAACAGACTAGCTCGGTGGTGCGAGGGGGCACTCACGATGTGGTGGAACTAACACCGCTGACATAGGCACTGCTCTTAGATATCTGAACCCCTAAATATCTGAATGCCTAGATATCTGAATGCCTAGATAGGGAAGGCACAGAGGCGTTGCTAGTAGCGGCGATCGCTGTTCAAAACCGCTGCTATTGCAACAACATTTGTGGCAGCTCAGCTCTTATTTAGATCAACAACTATGCAGGGCAATAACTGTTTAGGGCAATAACTGTTTAGAACAGCGCCTGGTTTTAACACAAGATCAAGTTCAACTTTAGGAGAGATTATTCTTATGGCTTTAGACGTTCAAAAAATACAAACAATTTTACAGAGCCTAGTAGCAGGCACCCCAGATATTGAAGGGGCTAGTTTGGTGACTGTAGATGGGTTGCCGCTATCTTCTACATTGCCTAGCCACATGGATGAAGAACGAGTATCGGCGATGGCAGCCACTATGCTCTCTATTGGTGAGCGCATTGGTGAAGAGCTACAGAGAGGGGGCGTGGGTCGCATTTTTGTAGAAGGCGATCAGGGCTACTGTATGCTGACCAACTGCGGACAAGATGCGGTTTTGTTGGTGATGGCGACAGCGGCAGCTAAGCAAGGACTGCTGCAATTAGCGATCAAGCGGTCAGTGTCAGAGCTACAGGCAGAACTAGATTAAAGCCGCTGGCGTCCAGCGATCGCGTCGGCTACTTTAGTGTCTCAAGCAACTCGACAGCGGCTATATATTGCGATCGCTCTCAACCTCACAGCGCCCAACCAGCGCCCGCTTTTTATCGCTTTACATTCAACGAAACCAGAGTCTGTGCACCCAGCACTAAGACTTGTGGTTCATCAGTGGCTGCTTTAAGGCGAGCGGCTGATACAGCAGCGCGATCATGCCGAACCCAGAGAGGCCAGCGATCGCCCCCCAAGCCACCCCCAAGCCAATCACCTCACTGACAAACAGGTGACTGGTCGCCCGCAAGCCGCCGCCGATGAGCCAGCCCAGGGTGATCGCTACCGCCCAAATGCCGCTGCTCAATGGAATCCACCGCCATGCCTGCGCCACCTGCCGCCTAACCGCTAGCCACTGACTTGCGCCTAAAGCCAGCCCCGCGTAGCCCCCATACAGTATTCCCAATAGACCTCGGAGCCACAGATTCGAGGTGTTAGGTGCGATCCAGCCGACCGTGCCAATGTGAAATAGGGTGAGCGCTCCCCAGCCGAGCGCGCTGGCGACTATCCAGCGATGTGCGCCCAGCAGATAGGGCCGCAGTACCTGCCACTGGGCTAAGCCAATTAGTCCGCCCCCGAGCAGACTCTCAACGACCCAGATATCGCCGTCTTCTCCAATTTTGACAAACAGCAGACTGATCAAAAAAGCTAGCCAGGTAAAGACCGTCCATCTGAGCCATAGGATGAAGCTTTCTAGTGAGACTATTGGCTTAAAATTGGCAGAAATTAGCCTGGAAATTTGCATTGTCCGGGTTATCTATGAAAAATCTGACAGCAAGCGCCGAAAATTTTGTCGGCGCTGTCGGGGTGGCTCGGGCGTGAAGTAGCTCCACAGGGTTTCCCAATAGAAAAAAGAGACGCCAGCAAAGTGGCGATCGCGGCTGCTCTCTACCTGAGCCTGAATCTGCTCAAAGGCAATCGGATGTCGCCAGGTACCGGTCAAAATGCCGACGCTGACCGGAATGCGATCGCGCACCGCCTGCAGTCGGCTTTTGCCCAGCTCACTCTCAAACTGGGCTAGCTGGTCGCGGTAGACCTGAATCACCAGTTCATCGAGCCAACCTTGCTCCGCCCAATGGCTCCAATCTTGCAAGTAAAAGCGGTAGGCAAACTTCGCCGGGTTGGGCGACAGAGACAGCGTACAGCTCGGACAGTGAGCCTTGACCTGAGCGTGCAAAACATTCACAAATTTGCTGAGCTTATCGGCTCGCCAGCGAATCCAGTCTTCGTCCGCCGGATTCGCTGGCGGCTCTTGCCCGGCATGCTCGGCCTGATACAGCGATACGGTGTAGTCATCGTAGCCAAACTCCACAGGCAGACTAAAGTGGTCATCAAATTGGATGCCATCGACCGCATACTGGCTGACCACCTCTTCTACCAGGCCCAGCAGCAGCCCCTGCACATTAGGATGCAGCGGATTGAGCCAGGCCAACTGATGAGGGGCACCACTGTTGAGCAAGCGAGAAACACTCGCCGCTCGCGTGGCATTGTCTAGAGACGGCTCTTCGAGAGACGCATCTTCGAGAGGCCGCTCTTCAAGCAGCGGTTCGCCTTCTCATGCAAGGCGTCGGCTGTCAGCAGCCGGGAGCCATTTTGCCGGCAGGTGAGCCAGTCGGGATGCCGCCGCGCCAGATTAGAGTGCAGGGGCACCATAAAGCCATATTCAAACCAGGGAATGACGCGCAAATTTTGCTGGTGACCGACCCGCACCATCTCCTGTAGGGGGTCTTCTAAAGGGTGGGTCAGGGCCAGCAGGGGATCTATCTCCTGCCCAGTGATCTTTTTCAGCGCCGGGCTGTGATAGAAAGTCTTACCTCGGTTCCAGACGACCGGATAAACGGTGTTGAAGTGCATATCAGCTAGCTGATGCATGGCCCGAGAGAATGCCCCAGGGAGAAAAAAGCACGCTGCTAGCAACGTTAGTAATCCAAACGCCGCGCATCTCGCCGGGGGTCGACTTGGTCTAGGCCGGTCTGCTCTGGCATTTGGGCTGGTCGTAGCATTTGGGCTGCTAGTGAGCTCACTCCAGCCGCTGCTCAGGCAGACCAGCAAAATGAGCGCTGACTGAAATGGAGAGACGACACCATCGCGTCAGCACTGACTGATTAGTTCGCATGCAGTCTGGGCAAAAGTTTACGGTAGCTGACGTTGCCCTAGATTATAGAGCGCCTTTCTACAGTGATGTGTTTTGCAGCGCCTTGGCCATTGCCAACCCAGATAGATAGGCATAGTCAATATTTTGTCGGACAGTCGTGTTCGCTTTGTTTACTTTGTTTACTTTGTTTACTTTGTTTGCTTTGTTTGCTTCAAGGGGGGCTGCTTCAAGAGGGACTGCTTCAAGGAGGGCTGCTTCAAGGGTCGCTGCTTCAAGCCGGCTTCTTCAACGGGCGGAATGCACCAGTCGCCGCCGCTGATCAGCGAATCTTTGATGACTAGCAACTCGGCCTGATGCGGCACTCTGACTTGAGCGTAACGCCAGCGGTGAATCTGAAACCACTCAGGCTGCGCTATCCATTCGCACAGCTTGCGGGCATTGGCGCGGAGCAGCACCGAGGCGGCGGGTTGCAGATCCGGCGCGTCTATATATTGCTGGGCCATGGGGGCTTTGCTGTGAATGACGAGCACCGGGCCATCGGCAGCACCGCGCTTGCTGCTATCAAGCCCTACCCAATAGGTGGAGGTACCGGCAAAGTCTGAAACCATCCAACCGTTGGGATCGAGCGGCCCCATGTCATAGTCGCGATCGCGCTCGTAACCGGCGATGACGGTCAGGCAGGGCCAGTATTCTACCGCCCTGAGCTGAGCGATCGCTGGCAGCGCTGCGATCGGATCAACCGTCTCAATTTCTTCATCATCGGTGAGGCGAGCGCTAAGCAGGGCGGCGGCTTGAGGGGCAGGAATAGCGATCGCACAGCGCTTAGCCACGACCGTCTGTCCCCCTTCACAATTAATCTCCCAATAGCCATTGTGATAGTTGAGGGCAATGGCGCGGTAGCTAGTCAGGGTTTGGTCGGCGCTCAGATCACGGGCTAGGTATTTAGCGATCGCGCTCATGCCCTCAGCAGCTACGTAAACGGGGCCTGAGGGCTACTCGGCTTAATCACCTCGCGCTGACGAATTTCGTAAGCGCTCACCGGCCACTGCTTGAGAATGCCCGCGCTCAGCAGTTCAGCCGTCAGCGATTGCAGCCCCTCAGTCGCGGGCTGCCAGTAGCGCAAACCGTGATCTACCCGCAGATGGCCAATGCGCCGAGTAGCCATGCGCCCCCCTAGCCCTCTCGACTTATCTAAAACGCAAACCTTTTGACCGGCTGCTGCTAGCTGCTGAGCGCAGGTCAGCCCCGTTAACCCTGCGCCGATAATGGCTACATCCCACATAATCAACCTGGCTACTCTTATACTTAAGTCTATAGATTAAGAGCTGGTTAGAGACGCGGCAGGTAAAGCGAGTGGATGAATTAAGAAGTGGTTTAGAGCTAGCGACCGATGACGAGCTGCAGATCATGACCCAATTGCTCTTTCAGCCTAAATTTAACCCGCTCGACTACTGGTATACGCCCCAGCCGGTAGACGTGAGTAAGCACGAGCGCCCTCGGCAAATTACGCTGCTAGAGCAGCGCTTTCGCTATCTAGCCGCTGATGGCCTCACCGTTTTAAGAAAACGCACGCAGCAGGTAAGCTACCGCCAAACCCTGCTACAGGTGTGCCGCTACCTAAAAATTTGCCAGTACGAAGGGCTATCTACCGCCGAACTCGAAGCTGAAGTTTTTTTAGTGCTGCTCGAAAAAACCTGGCAACAGCTGCCCAAAACAGAGCAGCAGTTAATCGAGCATCGCCTTCGCAGCGCCATCATCAGCACCGCCGAATTTGAGCAGCTCCCCAGTGCTTTGCAGCAAAAACCGCTGGCACTGCTGGCTAAAGGCGGCAGTGCGCTGGCTTTGAGCGCGGTGATTCGGCCCTGGCTGCTGCGGCAGATTGCTCAGCAGTTTGCGCTGCATATGGCTCGCTATCAGGTGGCTAAGCAAACGTTGGTCAAAGGCGGGCTGAGTGTGGCCGCTCAAGTTCAGTCGCGGGCGGCGGCTCAGGTGGCAACCCGAGGCATGGCGATGACAACAGCTCGCTATGGGGCGATGCGATCGCTGCTAGCCTGCTTAGGCCCAGCGCTGTGGACTTGGTTTTTAGCCGATTTGGGCTGGCGGGCAGTCGCGACTAACTATGGCCGGGTGATTCCGGTGGTGTTTGCGATCGCTCAAATTCGGCTGACGCGCACCGAATCTGCCTGGACTGAATCTGCTTGGACTGAATCTGCCTGGGCAGAGGCTTAGGAGGAGAGACATGACAGATGCAACCGCTGGGCCAGCGTCTGGTGAGGGTGCCCCTCAAGAAAAGACCAGCAAGACAGCCTGCCGCGCCGCCCAACTACTACGATCTGCTAGGACTGCGGCCCGGCGCTTCGCCGCAAGATATTCGGCGGGCCTATCGAGACTTGAGCAAGCTCTACCACCCTGATACCACTCAGCTAGAAAGGGCGATCGCCACCGCCAAATTTCAAGCCCTTAACGAAGCCTATGCCACCCTTAGCAGCCCCGAAAAACGCCTGACCTACGACTACAAGATCGGCTACTCACGGCTTTCGGTCATTCAGCCTTTGAGCCAGTCAGCAAAACCTTCAGCAGAGCATCCAACCAGGCAAATCCAGCGCCTACTTAGACCCGACCGATCGCCCTCTATCCGCTGGCGAACTTTTTGCCCTGTTTATCTTGGGCATTACCTTTATAGGCTGTCTGATTTTGGTGGTGACTATCAGCCTTACCCGAGGCGACATCACCTCAACGACACTCGACCTAGCGCCAACAGCTCTCCTTCAGCCTGTTCCCACTCAGCCTGTTCCCACTCAGCCTGTGGCGACCCCCGAATCAGCTAATATGCAGCAGCAGCTCATTCCTGAGGTAGGCTCCTCGCCTCAATGAGCGGGTCTGCCCTATCCCCTCTTTTCTCTTTCTCAACCCATGCCCCCCGCTAACGCCCCCCTCTACAGCCACCCCCTCTCCGACATCGAAGCCTGGCTCTCTGCCCAAGGCTGTCAGCGCGATCGCCAAAACATCAGTCAGTGGACACTCTCCCGTGACGACTGGTCAGCCAAGCTCTATCTAGACGTGGATTCTATTGTGGTGAGATACACCAGCGCCAGAGGCGAATCAGTGCAGCGCAGCTTCAAATATTCGCTCAGCCGCAGCGACTTAGAAAAAGCGATTTTTTCGGGGCCATAGCTTGACGCTTGTAAGTTGGTTCTTGATACAAGTTTGCCTTCAGAACGTATTCATGTCAGCACTGAGCAGAACAGCCCAGCTGGACAGTCACCAGTTACTCGCTTCTCCTGGCAGTCGCCGTCAGCGAAGCGGATAGGCCGGCTTATAGGTGTCGCGGCGCTGGCCAAATAAACCGTAGCGATTGTCACGAATAAATTCTAGGTGCGATCGCCTGTCGGTTTAGCCCCAGGCATCGCCCGATACGCCTGTACAAATACCCCGCCCATCGGCAGCAACCGACCAATTTCTTCAGCCGCGTCGCTTCCCTGCCAGCGCCCTAGCTACTGTCCCTTTCCTGAGCATCTAGCGCAATCAGCAGCATCCCCATCTCGCACTCAGCAGCAGTCACCTCAAGCCGCTTTAGGGCAGCTTCATCTTGCATCGGCACATAGCTAAACCGCTGGCCCCGGTCAAGCTTTTCAAGAGCTGCACCAGCGTGACACAGAGATTGCAGTTGCCGTCATAAATTACAGCGTACATAGAATCGTGATCTGTAGATACTTAATAAATGTTGTCCGCCATACATCTTAAATATGACAAACAGTGCTCGCAATATATATTCCTTAACCTGGCCTTTACTTAACGGCGCTAGGTTTCAGTCAGAATGCTACTGAGCGCTGTTGCTCGTCTGGTCATTCTCAACTGGTATTAAGGAGTTATAGGTTTCATGCAATTTAAGTCCCGCCCAGCTCGTCTGGCTTACTCTGCCTCTATTCTAGCGCTGGTGGCTAGTCTTTCAGCCTGCGGTGGCGGTGACACCACTACAGCCGAGGGCGACCCGGCTGCCGCTGCGTGGCGAAGAAATTCTGGCGCCATTCAAATTGACGGCTCTAGTACCGTATTCCCCATCTCTGAAGCTGTGGCCGAAGAGTTTCAAGCTGCTTACCCAGGCACTCAGGTGACGGTCGGCGTCTCTGGCTCCGGTGGCGGCTTTGAAAAGTTCTGCGCTGGCCAGACCGATATTTCAAATGCGTCACGCGCTATTAAAGACGAAGAGGTTACTGCCTGTGAAGCAGCAGGCATTGAGTTTATTGAAGTTACCCATTGCTTATGACGGCATTACCTTAGTCACTAACCCAGAGAATGACTTTGCTACTTGCCTTACCATTGACCAGCTCAATACAATCTGGTCGCCTGACTCAGAAGGCTCTATCTCTAACTGGAATCAGGTAGATCCCTCGTTCCCAGATGAGGCGCTATCGCTCTACGGGCCTGGCACTGACTCGGGTACTTTTGACTACTTCACTGAAGAAATCAACGGCGAAGAAGGTGCGAGCCGAGGCGACTATACCGCCAGCGAAGATGACAATGTGATTGTGACTGGGGTGGAATCGTCTAGCGGATCTTTGGGTTACTTTGGCTATGCCTATTATGAGGAAAACCAAGATCAGCTCAAGGCGTTAGAAGTAGAAAATGAAGAAGGGACTTGTATAGCGCCTTCTGCTGACACGATCGCAGATGGCTCTTACAACCCGCTCTCTCGTCCTTTGTTTATCTACGTCAAGCAAGAAGCCTACGATACCAAGCCTCAAGTAAAAGCGTTTGTTGACTTTCAGCTAGCACAGGAAAATAACGGGCTAGTCAAAGAAGTCGGCTACATTGCGCTGCCTGAAGCAGATATGGATGAGTCTCGCTCCAAGGTCGAAGAAGGCGTCACAGGTAAGTCCTAACTCGTTGCCTTGCGGTACAGGGGGCTAGCAGGTGCTGGCCCCCTTTGCTCTCGTTTTACTTACTTTTCTCCATCACTTTCTCTATCAGGTTTGCTCAAATGACCGCTGATGCCCCTTTTGATATCGCGGCTGGCGACTGGAAGCCGAAACGCGATCGCGCCAAACTTATCCAGTCCATCGTCAAATTTATCTGCGGCGCTTTTGCCGCTGTTTCTGTCCTGACCACGCTGGGCATCGTTGCGACGCTGGTTTTTGAGGCATACGAATTCCTTCTAGAAGTACCGCTCTCCCAGTTTTTGACCGATACCAAATGGACGCCTTTGTTTGCGAGTAAGCAATTCGGCATCTTCGTGCTGATTAGCGCCACGATTATGATTTCGGTAATTTCTATCCTGGTGGCGCTGCCTTTGGGGTTACTGGCAGCTATTTGCCTGAGCGAATACGCCTCGCCCAAAGTCCGCCGCATTCTCAAACCCATTCTTGAGATCTTGGCTGGGGTGCCGACGGTAGTATATGGCTACTTTGCGCTGCTAACGGTGACGCCTTTTTTACAGAAATTTGTTCCTGGCTTGCAGGGCTTCAACGCGCTGAGCGCTGGCCTAGTGCTGGGAGTAATGATTACGCCTTTGGTGGCTTCTCTCAGTGAAGACGCGCTTTACTCAGTGCCCCGCAGTCTCAAAGATGGGGCTTATGCACTAGGAGCTACTAAGCGCGAAACGGTGACATCGGTCATCTTGCCAGCGGCGCTGTCGGGCATTGTCGCCTCGCTGATTTTGGCGGTATCGCGGGCCGTCGGCGAAACTATGATCGTCACCCTGGCAGCAGGCGCTAACCCCACACTGGGGTTCAATCCGCTGGTGCCGGTGATGACCATGACGGCCTACATCGTGCAGGTAACAGCTGGAGATGCCCCTTACGGCACCATTGAGTACAAAACTATCTTTGCAGTGGGGATGACCCTGTTTTTGATGACGTTCGCCCTCAATATCTTTAGCTTTTGGTTCGTCCGTCGCTTCCGAGAAAAATACGACTAAGCAGCGCTACCTATCCGTCAATATTTATTGAAAGGTAGCCGCTTCAGAGCAGAATTAAACGCAGCATACAGGTTTGGTGATGGACTCCAATATTTCTTCTAGGCCGACTCAAGACAACGCCCCGGCAACTTCTTCCTTTAGGCCAAATGTGAACGGTCGCCATACGATGGATCGTCTGTTTGCAGCGGCGGCCTGGACAGCTACTGGTATTTCAGTCGCGATTTTGGCCTGGCTGCTGCTGACTATTTTAATTGACGGGTTAAGCACGCTCAACTGGAACTTTATCGAAAGTCTTCCTTCTCGAAAAGCGGAAGACGCTGGCATCATTGCGGCTTTAGTCGGCACGCTTTGGTTGATGGCATTAGTAGCAGCGATATCTTTTCCGGTGGGCGTCGGTGCAGGTATTTTTCTTGAAGAATTTACGACTAAAGACAACTGGCTAACCCAGCTGATCGAAATTAATATTGGCAACCTAGCAGGTGTGCCTTCTATTATCTACGGATCTGCTAGGTCTGATGGCTTTTGTCCGGCTGATGGGGCCGATTACCGGCGGGCGCAGCGTGCTCTCCGGGGCGCTGACGCTCTCGCTGCTGATTTTGCCGGTAATTATTGTGGCGACGCGGGAGGCGCTGCGGGCGGTGCCTAGCAGTATGCGGCTAGCGGGCTATGCGCTGGGGGCCAATCGGTGGCAGGTGGTGTGGAGCCATGTATTGCCTGCGGCGATGCCTGGCATTTTGACCGGGGTGATTTTGGCGCTGTCTCGGGCAATTGGCGAAACCGCGCCGCTAATTGCGGTAGGTGCGGCAGTTTATATTTCCTTTTTACCTCAGGACTTTCAGAGTCAGTTTACGGCGCTGCCTATTCAAATTTACAACTGGGTCGGTCGCCCTCAAGAAGAGTTTCATAGCATTGCGGCTTCTGGCATTATCGTGCTGATGGCGGTGCTGCTGCTGATGAATGCGATTGCTATCTACTTGCGCAACCGTTTCCAGAAAGAAGGCTCTAGAGGGTGCGCCCTATGCTTTACTCGTGTTTTTAGCTCGATTCGATTACCGTCATTCACCCACCAAGCTTTACTATGGCTAATCCTCTCCCTTCTTCTTCGATTGCAGATATTGCCCCGAGTTCTAAAGTTTCGCTTAAGGCGGAAAAGGTCTCTGTTTACTACGGCAGTAACCTGGCGGTTAAAGATGTCTATCTCGACATTCCGGAGCATCAGGTCGTCGCCTTTATTGGGCCTTCTGGCTGCGGTAAAAGCACGATTTTGCGCTGCTTTAACCGGATGAACGATCTGATTCCGAGTGCCCGAGTCGAGGGCGACATCACCTTCGATGGCGAAAATATCAACAGCAAAAAGGTAGACCCCGTAGAGCTGCGTCGCCGAGTGGGCATGGTGTTTCAAAAGCCTAACCCTTTCCCTAAGTCGATTTATGACAATATTGCCTTTGGCGCACGGATTAACGGCTATCAGGGCGATATGGATGAACTGGTCGAAAAATCGCTGCGCGGTTCGGCCCTGTGGGATGAAGTCAAAGACAAGCTCAAAGAAAGCGGTCTAGGGCTTTCTGGTGGGCAGCAGCAGCGGCTGTGTATTGCGCGGGCGATCGCCATTGAGCCAGAAGTCATCTTAATGGACGAACCCTGCTCTGCCCTAGACCCGATTTCTACGCTGAAAGTAGAAGAGCTGATGCATGAGCTGAAAAAGCGCTACACCATTGTGATTGTGACTCACAACATGCAGCAGGCTTCCCGCGTCTCTGACCGCACCGCCTTTTTTAACGCAGTCGCCACTGACAAAGGCGGCAAGATGGGCTACCTAGTGGAGTATGACAAAACTCAAGATCTCTTCAGCAATCCTAAAGAAGAGTACACGCGCGACTATGTATCGGGCCGCTTTGGTTAAACTTATTGGTTAAAGCTATATTAGCTAAACTATATTGGTTATACGCTGCCGACTAACGCTGGACTAGGAAAAAGCCTGCCTGCAAACAGCCAATCACAAACCCCAAGATGCCGCCAAGATTGACAATCGCCTGCAGTTCATTGCGGACAATTGTCTGAATGGCGGTTTCTAGCTCTTGCGGCGAAGTGGCATTGACCCGCTCAATGATCACCTGATCGATATTGAGAATAGGAATCGCCTGCATGACAATCGCTTCTAGATCGCGCTCTAAGTAGCGCTCTAACACGAGGGCTAGCTCCTGGCTGACCATGCCCGAGCGAGTTTGTCATCACCGCAGAAGACTGCAGGCGATTGAGGAGTTGCAGAGCTAGCTTTTCCCAGTTGATAGATAGGCTGAGCGTCTGCAATAGGTCGCTGCCGTTGTTTTTAAGATAGGTTTTAATCGTTTGCCGCAGGGTGCGCCGCAATTGCCGGACAGTAGAAACCGGCAGCTCTTGCAGTGAAAACTGCTGTAGCCATTTTTGCAAGTCGTACTTTTGCCCCTAGTGCCGCTGTCAGCTCCGCAATTCGGGCGTTGCTTTTAGCGGGTTCCTCAATGCAGATGGCGCGCAGGCGAGTGAGGGCGTTGCGCACCCCAAAGATGTTGGCGACTACCCAGTAAGTGCCGCTGGTTTTAGACCGCAGCGTTTCATCAATTACCTGAATGTTGTAATCGGTCAAAAAATCAATCAGCAGTTGGCGCACTCGATCAGGCGGCAGCAGACCGTTGACCATCCAGTCAGAGACCTGAGCGGCTTGCTCAGCGGAGAGCTGAAAGTCGAGCAGTACCTGATCGAAAATCTGGTTGAGCTGCTCTTCTAAAAAGTCTTCTTGCCGGGACCATACTTTTAGCAGTCGGGGCAGCGACTGACCCATCAAATCTTGTAAGACACTGCCTAAGATATGGGCGGTCTTGGTTTGGGTATTGCCCTGTACCTGCTCTAAAGCGAGGCGCAGCAGCCAGTGAATGGCGCGTTCGGTGCGTTCGGTTTGCAGCAGGCGGCGGGCGAGCTTTTGCATCTCCTCGGGGGTGAGGAGCGATCGCATGATCACCTCAGAAATTTTTTTGCCAGCCGCTGCTGATTGCTAGGAATCAGCCCTGGCGTAAAGGGAATACGCTGACCCAGCAGGTATCTTGGCCGGTAGGGCCGAAACAGCATTTTAATCGCAATATCATTTGTGAAATAGCCAATCAAGCCACCGAGTACTGGCGGCAGCAAGACTATCCACAGATTGGCCGAACTCATATATGCTCTGTTCTGCCCGCTGTTGGGCCTACCGTCATTGCGTCTGCTATCGACCCGGCAACCCCTACAGTCAGGCTCGGCTCGCGACCAACATGCCCATCAGCCCGCCTGCCAGTGGATAGTGCACCGCTTGGGCAAACCCGGCGGATTTAGCGCAGGGCGACCTGCTCAGCCCCAGGCGGAAAGCGATCTACGCTAGGACTAATATAAGCATACTCCTCACTCAGCCCGAATCGCTCTGCCGTAGGCACGACAATCTGGCTCAAGTACCACTGCTGAAACTGACTAACTAGCGGATTAGTCGGCGTGTGAAAGTCGAGAATGGCGGCTTTAGCGCCGGGTTTTAGCACCCGGTGAAGCTCGCTCAGCCCTTGCGGAATATCGGTGAGATTGCGCAAACCGTAGGCCATAGTGACCGCGTCAAAGCTGCTGTCCTCAAAGGGTAGCGCCAGGGCATCTGCTTCTACCCAGCTCAGGCGGTCTTGCAGGTGAGGGCGGCGTTGGGCGGCGATCGCCAATTGCTGCACCGCAAAATCTGCCCCGGTGACATGCCCGGTTGGCCCGACCTGCCGGGCCAGCAGTAGCGCCAGGTCGCCGCTGCCACAGCACACGTCCAGACAAGTCATGCCTGTGGCTGCCCCGCTCCAGCGCACCGCCATTTGCTTCCACACCCGATGCAGACCAAAGCTCAGATCCTGGTTGAGCTGGTCGTACTGCGGCGCAATGCGGTCAAAAAGCTGCCGAATTTGGTCGGCGTCGGGCTGGGCGCGGGCGGCGAGTGGCTTATCCGCCATAGTTTTCGGTTGGTGATGATCGAAAATTTGGTGATTATCTGAATTTCAGTGATTGGTCGGTGCGATCGCTCTGGATTTAACCAGCCCTAGAATCTTAACGGGTTGGCGACCCAAAAAGCTGGCGGGGCTGTCATGATCAAATCTTCGGCATCTCAGTCTGGCTCATAAACAGCCGCACCCGCTCTACCAGTTCATCTACCTCGGTTTCTAGCGTGAGATAGTGGACGCATCCTCGCACGCAGTTGGGCGACAGCAACGTGCGCAGATAGATCTTTTCTGCCTCTAGCTGCTGCACCAGAGCGCTGTGCAAATCGGGGCTCGGCTGACCGTCACGCCCCCCTCAGCTGAAAAGAAACCAGTCCTGACGGTGGCGGTGTCTCACGCAGCAGGCAAGCCACTTGAGGCAACTGTCTCAACCCGGCCCACAGCCGCTGGCTCAGCGCGCAAATTCGCTCATAGCGCGCCGCACTTGTCCCCCAATCTGCCTGCACCGTCAGCGCTTGCTGGAGGGCCGCCCACAGGCCATAGTCAGAAGTTGCTACCTCAAATCGTCGCCCGTCGGGCTGCCAACCGGTCGGATTACCCGCTCCATCGACCTCGATACTGCGCCAGCCAATAAAGGTGGGCGCTGTTTCTGCGAGTACGGCCTCTCTCACATAGAGCGCACCGACCCCTGCCGGGCCGCACCACCACTTGTGACCGGTAAACGCATAAAAGTCTACGCCGGTTTCAGGTAGCTGCCAGCCGGGCTGATCTAGCGGCAGCACGCCCACCGACTGGGCTGCATCGACCAGTACTCTGGTCTGCGGCGCATGGCTGTGGCACAGCGTCACAATGTCTTTCAGCGGCAGTAGTTGCCCCGTATTCCACAGGACATGGCTGATAATGACTAAGCGCGTATGGGGCCGCAATCCCTGCTCAATTACCGCCACCGGATCGCCGCCGTTGATAGTATCCGCCAGCGCACAGGTGCTGACCTCCAGACCATGACGACGGCTCAGTTCAGCGACAGCAGCGACGACACCCGGATGCTCACAGTCGCCTAGCAAAATATGGTCTCCGCTCTGCCAGGGCAGTCCCCATAGCGGAATATTGCAGCCAACGGTGACGTTTTCGCTTAGCGTGATCGTGTCAGGGGTGGTTCCTAGCGCTTGGGCGATCGCGCCTCTGGTCTCATGCCCCTGTTTTTGTAGCCACTGATTGACCCCGCTGGCAAATGGCCCTTCCGTCTGAATCTTCTGCTGAGCCTGAGTCAGCGCTGCCAGAGCGCTATCGGCCATCGGCCCCTGCCCGCCGTAGTTAAAATAGCGCTTACCTGCCAGAGATGAAAACTGCTGACGGTGATGGGTTGCTATCTCTAATTTGCCAGACACCCTTTTGCTAGTCACCATAAATCTCTTCCCCAGCTGTGGTCTTACCCACTTAACTCTCAACCCACTTATTAAACCGCAAACACAGCCTGACTATAGATACTTACGCAGCTTACAGAGGGGCACTCAGGCACTAAACTCATCTAGGCTGACCTCAATGCTTTAAGAGAGTTCCTCCCATGATCACCCGCTCTAAGCCTGCAACAATTGCGCGCATCCTCTTGAGTGGCCTGCTGATAGTCGGGCTAGCTAGCTGCGATCGCAAAGTCTCTCAGTGCAATCAGTTAGCCAGTGTCATCAACCAATCACAGAGCTTCAAAGCCGAATTTGAGAGCGAAATTCAGAGCGCTATGGCCCAAGCCTCCAGCGCTCAAAACCTGGAAGACCTGCAGACGTTTGCCGGAGACTACACCGCCGCCGTCGAAAAAGTGGTGGGCGAAATTGACGGCATGTCCGAAACGCTCGCCGACCTCACCATCGCCGACGAACCGCTAGACGACTATCGCGACAGTTACGTCACCGTCATCACCGATTCTAAAAGCGCCCTGTCCGAAGCCAGCGATGCCATGCAGCTGATCGCCACCGTCGAATCCGAAGACGAATTCAGGACAGTCTTTGACACCTTCCAAACCCAGGCCAACAGCGCCTTCAACGATCTCCAGTCACTCTCTGCTACCGAGTCAACCCTGATCACCCAAATTAACGACTATTGCGGTGCCCAACCCGAATAGCTCAACCCCGTTTCCCCTTTCCCTTTCCCCCTTTCCCCCCTCCCCTTTGAAGCTAAGATCAAAAGGCTAAAATCAAAACGCCCTTCCTCCCCCTTCGGCAATGACTTTCTTGCAGCTAATCGACCAGGCTCCCCATCAAACCCTGGTCATTGATAGCAGCGAAAGCGGGCCGCTAACCGGCAGCATCACCGTCCCCGGCGACAAGTCTATTTCGCATCGGGCGCTAATGCTCGGCGCGATCGCCCAAGGCACTACCCGCATTCAGGGGCTCCTACTCGGCGAAGATCCCCGCAGCACCGCCGCCTGCTTTAGCGCTATGGGAGCAAAAGTTTCTGATCTAGCAGGCGAATGGGTCACGGTCGAAGGCACAGGCGGCAATCTGCAAGAACCTGACAACGTTTTAGATGCGGGCAATTCGGGGACGACGCTGCGGCTGATGCTGGGGCTATTGGCCGCGCAACCCGGCAAATTTTTCGCGGTGACCGGTGACGACTCCCTGCGATCGCGCCCGATGAAGCGCGTCATTGCCCCCCTCACTGACATGGGCGCTAAGATTGCGGGCAAAGCCGGTCATACCCTGGCCCCACTGGGCATTCAGGGCCAGCAGCTACGCCCTTATCACTACCATTCTCCTATTGCCTCCGCTCAGGTAAAGTCATGCCTGCTGCTGGCTGGCCTTTCTATCCAGGGCGATACGACCGTCACCGAGCCCAGCCTGTCTCGCGACCACAGTGAGCGCATGCTCCAAGCCTTTGGCGCTCACCTTTCGATAGACCCGGCGACCGCTAGCGTCACGCTACACGGCCCCGCTCAGCTCACCGGTCAAACCGTCATCGTTCCAGGCGATATTAGCTCTGCTGCCTTTTGGCTAGTTGCCGCTGCGATTACGCCCGGTTCCAATCTGCTGATCAAAAACGTCGGCGTTAACCCTACTCGCACAGGCGTACTTGATGCCCTCGCTGCGATGGCAGCCGATATCACTCTCGAAAATGAAAGAGAAGTCACCGGTGAACCGGTGGCCGATCTGCGCGTTCGTCACAGCGCTCTGAAAGGCTGTACGCTAGGCGGCGATCTGATTCCTCGCCTAATTGATGAAGTGCCAATTTTGGCGGTGGCAGCGCTCTTTGCCGAGGGGAAGACAACGATTACCGATGCCGCTGAGCTACGGGTAAAAGAAAGCGATCGCCTAGCAGTAATGGCCAGCGCCCTCACTCAGCTCGGCGCGACCGTGACCGAGCAGCCAGACGGCCTGGACATTACTGGCATGGGCGCAGACGCGCCGCTAGTCGGCGCCGATCTCGACAGCTATACCGACCATCGGATTGCCATGAGTTTGGCGATCGCCGCCACCCGAGCCACTGGCAAAACCCAAATTCACCGGGCAGAAGCTGCTGCTGTCTCTTACCCTGACTTTGTAAAAACGCTGTCTACCGCAGGGCGATTTGGCAGGCTAGGTCTGAGCGATCGCCAGCCGATCGGCAGCCGATCGTCAGTTGATAGCTTCTGATGTTGAAATTGATATTTGTGAGCTGTAGCTCTGAGCCAGCTATTGACTATATCAATCGATTGTATTAACCAGTGCGCCCATTACCGAAAGCAGGGCATGTTAAACTCTAGCACGGGGCACAGCTCTAAATGTATACAGACCTAACGCCCGCTAGTCGACTTTGCCCGTTGCCATACAAGGCTTCTACCGGTGTGATGACCTCAATTCAAATGTGATCAACGCTATAGACTAAGGTGAATTTTGCATTGCCGTCTCACCCAATAGGCTTAGGTCACTTGCGGTCAATATAGCTCAGTCTTGTGACGGTGAGAAAGGCGTGGGCCATGCAGAAAATTTTAATCATTGCCCGACCCAGCTCTGATCGCACTGAGCTAGTCAGGCATCTGGAATTTGAAGACTTTGCCATATTGACCGCTGACGATGGTTCGGCAGGTATTTCGAGTAGCCGCGAGCAGCGGCCAAGCCTGATTTTGTGTGATTGGGCACTCTCAGCTGCCGCCGACGGACTCGATGGCTATCAGGTGCTCGACAGCAATTCGTCAAGACAGCGACCTGATGCTCACACCGTTTATCTTGCTGACTGAGATGACGGCGCGATCGCATCACCGCCAGGCAATGGCGCTAGGTGCAGACGACTGCCTGGTACAGCCCTTCACCCATGCTGAAATTTCTAGCACAATTGCCGCCCGCCTCAACCGACAAACGGCCATTAGCGAGCTTTATGCCATCGCTCTGCGCAAGTCTGCTGAGCAGATTAACCGCCTAGGCCAATACGACAGCCTCACTGACCTGCCTAACCACCACTTGCTTCACCAGCGGCTGCAATTAGCCATCGCCGCTGCCCACAGCAATCAAACCAGCCTGGCTCTGATGACTATCAGCCTGGACCGATTACGGCTGATCAACACCGTGCTCAGCTACTCAAATGGAGACCAGCTGCTCAAAGTCACCGCTCATCGCCTGAAAGCCTGTCTGCCCGTCAAGGCTATGTTAGCCAGGCTAACTGCCAATCAGTTTGCCGTTGTTTTACCCAATTTAGAGGCCCCTCAGCACGCTACAGAAACCGCCGAAAATTTTATCGATGCTCTCAGACGGCCTTTTTCGCTGCCTAACCAGGAAGTGTTTCTCACCACCAGCATCGGCATTGCCTTTCTGCCACGCCAGTGCCAGGACGTTTTTACCTTGTTACGGCAGGCCGATGCCGCTCTAGAAGCTGCCAAAACGCAGAAGGGCAACTGCTACCAAATTTACCATGCCGATATGCCGGTTGTGCCCAGCGACCAGATCAGGGTAGAAACCTGGCTGCGCCAAGCCTTGGAGCGCAATGAATTTGAGCTATACTATCAGCCGCAGCTCAACCTCAGTACCGGCCAGATCGAAGGCTGCGAGGCACTGATTCGCTGGTGTCACCCGGAATGGGGCTACATTTCACCGACCAAATTTATTCCTCTGGCAGAGGCGACTGGGCTAATTATCGATATTGGCCGCTGGGTGCTCCAGACGGCCTGCACTCAGGCTCGGCGGTGGCAGAGCCAAAATCTGGGGATGCGCTATGTTTCACTTAACCTGTCTGGCGTTCAAGTAAATCAGCCTGACCTGATCGAGGTAATTCATAACATTTTGGAGGCCAGCGGCCTCTCGCCTGATCAGCTAGAGCTAGAGGTGACCGAAACCGCGCTTATGCAAGATGCTGAGTCAGCGATCACCACGCTGCTAGCGCTTAAAGCTCTAGGCATTCGCATTGCCATTGACGATTTTGGCACCGGCTACTCTTCCTTAAGCTATCTCAAGCAGCTACCGGTCGATATTTTGAAGATTGATCGCTGCTTTGTACGCGGGGCGCAGCTACGACCCTAAAAACCAGGCAATTTTAAAGTCTACTATCGAAATGGCCCATCGCCTCGATCTCAAAGTGGTAGCCGAAGGGGTCGAAACGCAGACGGAGCAGGCGCTTCTGACTCAGTATCGGTGCGACTATCTGCAGGGCCATCGCATTGGTCGGCCCATGCCTGTTGCCGCCTTCGAAAGCTATCTGGAGACTACTCGGCAGCGATCGCTACTCTCAAACCCACAGACGTTTGATGCGCTCATCTGATCGACATATCTGAATGGGCCAGCCCATTTGATCGAGACATTGGCTGCTTAGCTGTCGCCGATAAATATCGCTTTGGCTACTTAGTTCACTGCATTAGCGATCGCTATAACCGTTACGTACTGCGGGCTAAGTGGTTAGCCATCGCCCGCAGGCATAGGCCTTCTCTACGAGTACGCAGCCCACGATGATCATACAGACTATCTTTACTCCAAGTATGCGGCCTTAAGTTCAGTATGCAGAGTGAGAAAAAGCACCGTAATTTCCTCAGGTGAGTGGGCATCTTAAACACACAATCCTCTGACGGTTTCTGCGGAACCGAGGTTTTTATGACAAGCCAGCTGATGACCGGCCAGTTTAACAGCCAGCTCAATAATTGGTTTAGCAGTGTCAGCGCCTACGCTGACATGAGCCCTGACCTGAGCATTCGCCGCCAGGTAAACGAGCGGATGAAGGCACGCACTCGTCGGGTGCTCAGCCGGTCTGAGTGGTGTCAGCTGTTTGCTACCCCAGCGAGCACTCGCCCAGTGCTGTCGTTTATCTATCAGTACTTTGGTCAGTATTCGGGTATTGAGTTTGGTCGGGTGCGTCCGAGCGATCGCCTCAACTGCGATCTGCATTTTCCGCTGGTTTGCTGGTTTGACTGGTCGCTGACCTTTTGCGAAGACTTTTTTCAGCAATTTAATTTGGACTTGAGCGATCGCTTCGACGAGGCCGCCTTTGAAACCATTGGCGAACTGGTCAACTTTGTGGTGGAGCAAACGTCAGTAGAGCAAATATCAGTAGAGCAAATGGCATCCTAGCGCTAGGATGCCGCTACCCCTTCCGGCTTGCTGGGCGTCAGACTGGTTAAAGATCTTTTACGTTTAGGCGATCACCACCGCTAGATTTTGATAGTCTTGATAGGCATTGGGTCACTTAGCGCCGCCCCCAAGGATATCTATGCCAAGAACGCAAAAGAATGACAACTTTATCGATAAGTCATTTACGGTCATGGCCGACATGATCTTAAAAATGTTGCCAGCCAAGCAGCAGGCGAAAGAAGCCTTTGCCTACTATCGAGACGGCATGTCAGCCCAGGCAGACGGCGAATACGCTGAAGCGCTGGACAACTACAAAGAGGCCCTGACACTAGAGGAAGACCCCTACGATAAGGGCTACATCCTCTACAACATGGGGCTGATCCACGCTAGCAACGGTGAGCATGACAGAGCGATCGCCCTTTACGAAGAAGCCTTGGAGCTAAACCCTAGAATGATCCAGGCGCTGAATAATACAGCGGTGATCTATCACTACCGGGGCGAGCAGGCCGAGGCAGCGGGCGATAAAAGCGAGGCTGACAAATTCTACGATGAAGCGGCTCGCTACTGGTCAGAAGCCGTTCGCATGGCTCCCAACAACTATTTAGAAGCGCAAAACTGGCTAAAGATAACTGGCCGCATGAATATTGACATGATTTAGATAGCCTGCTGTGAGCGAGTCAAATCGCACGGCTAACATCACAGACTGCGTTTAAAGCTGGAAATTGACCACCGCTGTACTCTATGCTTTAGAGTCAAGCGGTGGTCAATTTGCCACTTTAAACGCAGTCTGTGATGTTAGCCGTGCGATTTTACTAGCTAGGCAACAGTCTATCTAAATCATGTCAATATTCATGCGTCCGGTCACTTTTAGCCAGTTTTGAGCTTCTAGATAGTTGTTAGGAGCCATGCGAACGGCTTCTGACCAGTAGCGAGCAGCTTCGTCGTAGAGTTTGTCAGCCTCGCTTTTGTCGCCTGCGGCTTCAGCCTGTTCGCCCCGGTAGTGGTAGATTACCGCTGTATTGTTCAGCGCCTGAATCATTCTAGGATTGAGATTTAAGGCTTCTTGTAGAGGGCGAGCGCCTGATCGTGTTCTCCGTTGAGCGTGATCAGCCCCATATTGTAAAGAATGTAGCCCTTGTCGTAAGGGTCTTCCTCTAAGGTCAGGGCTTCTCTGTAGTTGTCCATCGCTTCTGCATATTCGCCGTCTGCCTGCGCTGACATGCCGTCTCGATAGTAGGCAAAGGCTTCTTTCGCCTGCTGCTTGGCTGGCAGCATCTTTAAGATCATGTCGGCCATGACCGTAAGATTACTTGTCGATGAAGTTATCGTTCTTTTGAGTTCTAGGCATGAAGATCCTCGGGGCGGCGCTCAGTGAAGCGCGTCTATCAAGCCTATCAAAATCTAGCGGTGGCGATCGCCTAAACGTAAAAGATCTTTAAGCAGTGTGATCTTCAAGCAGCGCGATCTTCAGCTAGCAGGCAGGGTTGGCAGCGGTCTATGGCTGGGGTGCCATTTTGCTTTACTGATTTGCTCCACTAAAAAGTTGCCAATGGCTTCAAAGGCGGCCTCATCGAAGCGATCGCTCAAGTCTAGATTGAACTGCTGAAAAAAGCCTTCGCAAAAGGTCAGCGACCAGTCGAACCCAGCAAACCAGCGGAAAGTGAAGATAGAGTTAAGGCAATCGCTCGGGCGCACCCGGCCAAACTCGATGCCAATATTGGCCAAAGTGCTGATAGACAAACGCCAGCACCGGGACAAAGTCTCCGTCTGCACCGGACGAGCCTGAGTCGATCAGCTGCCGCACGACTCAGTACTCGACGAGTGCGCGCCTTCATACGCTCATTGACTTGGCGGCGAATGCTCAAGTCAGGGCTCATGTCAGCGTAGGCACTGACACTGCTAAACCAGTTATTGAGCTGCCCAATCATCAGCTGACTTGTCATAAAAGCATCGGTTCCGCAGAAAC
>CAWCKX010000001.1:495000-590758 GCA_963796235.1 uncultured cyanobacterium | reverse complement strand
TAGTCATAGCCAAACGAGGGTTGGCTAGACGCACCAAATCCTCGGCGGTCGTAGGTAATCACTCGATACCCTGCATTCAGCAGCGCTAAGGTCTGCTTTTCCCAGGAATGACCGTCCAGAGGAAATCCATGAATAAGAACAATTGGCTGACCTGTCCCCAGATCTTCGTAGTAGAGATCAATAGTTGCAGAATTTTCTTGACCAACAGTAACGTAAGGCATTGCAGTCTCCTATGAATGCTGCATCGAATTCTCGTTCGATTTAACTCAAGCATAATGAGTTCTAATGCTCGGTTTCTTTCAGATTCTTAGGACAGTTTGTCAGATTCTTAGGGTGTTTCTAAAAGAACAAATTAAAGGCATTGCGTCTTGAAGTTTAGGGAAGAGTTAGAATTTCTACTCCTCCCTCAATAACAGCAACTGTGTGTTCAAACTGAGCAGAGAGCTTTTTGTCTTTTGTAATCACCGTCCAACGATCTGCAAGAATTTTAAGCTCATAAGTTCCTTTGTTTAGCATAGGTTAAACCATGAAAACTATGTCCAGACGCAGTTTCAACCCACTGCCTCGTTTGCCATAGTGAGGAATTTGAAGCTCTGTATGCATCTGCCTACCAATGCCATGCCCAACCATGTCTCGAACAACTGAAAATCTGCTCACCTCGGCATATTCTTAAATTGCAGCGCTAATATCGCCGATTCTCGCACCAGGCTTAATTTCAGTAATTCCCCGCATCATTGACCCTTGATCTGATTCACGTACTTCATCGCCTGCGACTTCCCATAGCTACGATAGATTTTTTCTACGACTGAACTCTCAGACGCCAGCATCAGCGCGATCGCCCGCTGCCCCACTCCGTCCTCAAACGCCCGCTGCCCCACTCGGCAATCCAGCTCAGCCTCGCTACGAGCCGTTATACCTCGACTGTAGTGCTGCCAAAGTGCGCCATAATCGCGTTCCTTTGATACGCTGTCTGCTAAATCAGCTTTCTCAGCGACTGATTTCGGTCGTTCACTGTCAGTTGCTTCTCCAACTGCCGCATCGAGTCGATTAACTGCTGCTGCGAGCTGATTTCTGCCTTTAGCTGCCTGTTCCAACTGCTTAAAGCCGTAATCAATTGCTGTAACTGCGCCTGCAAGCTCTCCTTCGCATTCGATGAGTGCTGCTCGCTCAGCGTAATCTGCAACTGCGTCAGAAAGTAGCTCAAGCTGTTCGCTAAGGACACCGGCAAGTGGGTCAAGCTTGCTGACATCTCCTATATGTCTTGCTCTAGCAAGCTCGTTCGCTGAGCAAGTTCCTGAATATCTTCCTGGAAAGGTTGCAAACTCTTGTGCAGGGCGTTCTCCAACGCCCGCTCCAGTACGCTGCCCGACATCTCTACCGTCATCGGCTGAGCTAGGCTCGTTTCTTGGCTGACTTTCTTTCTGGGTCTCGGCATAATGCTCTCCTATTCTGAATAATGGAATATAGTCGCTGGCGTTTTCCTTCGTCTTAGATACCTGCGCCCGTTTGAGCAGTTCATCCTTATCAGCGGCATACAGCTTCAGCCCATGTTTCGCTCGCGACACCGCCACATAAAACACCTCTCGATTCGCTGATGACCCGATAACGAAAACCAGCGGGACTGCCCGGCCTCATCGACTATCCGGACAATCCTCCCGTCCAAAACCTCAGCCACCGTGAACTGCTGACCGTTACGGGTCTTCGTGGTTCGGTCGTTCTTCGTCTAGCGGAGGCGATCGCCTATCGCAATATCCATCGTCTGCGCGGCATACATAGCCGCAACTGCCCAACCAGCGCCAACCGCTCCTGATTCGTCCCGGCTAAGAGCAAGGTTTCAGATCGCTCCGAGGGTGATAGCGCCATGTAATCACTAACCATCTGGTTAATTGGATTGCCTGTATCCGCCTCAATTTGCAAACATCCCGCTTGCTCAAGCACATTGATACCGCGAGCAACTTTTCCCTCAGCAATCAGCCGGACTGCGACCCGCGGTTCCTCAGTCTTCTGCCGCAAGCTGTTGTCCAATCTAGCGAGCGTAATCCCGCCCGCCTGCAAGCCTTCTCCACTGTGCCAGTTAGCCCTAGATTCGCCGCACCTTCCCAAGTTTCGATATGGCTGAGGAGTGACTGACTAGCAGGGCGAAAGTCTTCAAGGATGTCAATGGGTTGGGGCTGCGATCGCTGTTCTCTTTGAACGAGGAAGCTGATGAAGTCGGCAACTAGGCGAAGGCGATCGCTAGAGAGCTGATCGAGGTATTGGTTGATAGTTTGGCGCAGTTACAGGGTGTTCATGGAAATGGGGGTAAGGGTTGGCAGGCTCTTAGCTATAGGGCAGTCGAGAGTTTGAGGTGTCAGCCAGACCCGAATAAATCAATATGAAAAAGCCTTTGAAAAGTCAGTAGGACGGTTCTGGTCTTTTCAAAAATTTGCGCCGGAAAATTCGCGGCAAAGATAATATACTGCCGACGGGCAACGTCTCACTGATGCTTACAGCTTTCTTTGATGAGTAAGTTTGGGCGACTTCAGCCGCAAATTGGGTATGAAGTGGGTATGAACATTAATGACAATGGCTGAAACCTATGGGCGATACGGGGTTCGAACCTGTGACCTCTTCCGTGTGAAGGAAGCGCGCTACCACTGTGCTAATCGCCCAAGAGTTTAAATTTAGCACGTTTGGAGACAGGCAGACATTGGGGGATAGATAGGCGATCGCGGGTCTGTCTACTCCATTGACTCATTCCACAGGTCGCTGGTCTGCCGAATGCTGGCGAAGTCACCGTTGCCCAAGATCAGATGATCTAGTAACGGAATGCCGAGGAGATGAGCGCCTTTGAGCAGTTGCCGGGTGAGGGTGATATCCTCAGTGCTGGGCTCTAAGCTGCCTGAAGGATGGTTGTGTGCGACGATCACGCGAGTTGCGCCCCGCCTGATTACTTCGCGAAAAATTTCTCGGGGGTGGGCCAAGGTTTCGGTGGCGGTGCCGATGGTGATTACCTTAGAGCCGATAATGCGATGCTTCACGTCTAGCAATAGCACGGCAAAGCGCTCTTGAGACTGCCACATGAGTTCGTGACCGAGGGCGGCTGCCGCTACACTCGGATCGTCTACGACGGTGAGGTTTAGCGGCTGGCTTTGTAAAACCCGTTTGCCTAGCTCTATCGCCGCCAAAATCGTCGCAGCTTTGGCAGGGCCAACTCCCGAAACGGCAATGAGTTCTTCTGCGGTGACATCTCGCAGGGCTAAGAGGCCGTCGCCGCTGTGCTGCTCTTTGCCCAAGTGCTGCAGCAAAAAATGCCCAAGCCCGACTGCCGATAGTTTGCCTGGCCCCTGACCTGTGCTCAGCAAAATGGCAACCAGCTCAGCGGCAGAGAGACGCTTGGCACCGTGGGCTAGCAATCGCTCACGAGGTCTTTCGGCCTCGGCCATATCAGCAACTCGCAGGCTATAAGTCATAGAGGTGAGCAAGCAGAGACTCTTTTTAGTGAGCCCGAAACTGCTCTCAAAACACCGTAAGCTGAGGTGAAGATACCCGGCTATTTAATGATGTCGTCTGAACTTACGCCTGAGGCACTATCTGCCGAGCTAATGTCTGCCAAGCTCAAAACCGTCCGTCAGGCGCTGATAAAAATCAGCATGGCAGAGACGCCCCCGCCCCTTTCTGTCGAGCAAAGGCAGGCCGTCTGCACAGATCTGCTGTGGCTCAACGAAATTAGTGAGTATCAAACGCTCGGCATCTGTGCCGACACGCTTGCAGCCGCAGAAGCTGCGCTTAAAAGCTACGTTGCCGCGCTCAGTCAGCCGATTCAGATAGACATTCCAGACCGGGCAGGCGCTGTCTATCTTAAGTTTAATACGCTGAAAAATGCGTGGTATTTGGATGGCTATAGCGGCAAATCGCGGGGTGTTTTGATCACCTATCACGCTTCTGACCCTGAGCTAGAGCAGGTCAACGGCACGTATGGGCCTTTCCCGCTGGATTTGTTTTGTTGAGGCTAGAGGCGTCTGTTGTAAATGCAGTACCTTTGGCGGAGAAGATCGTCAGGGGCTACATGAAAAGGATAAACAATAGCTGCATGGCCCCTTTTAGAAAGAACAAGATATTTTGATGAGGGAATGGGAAACCTGAAGGTGGTTGTTCGTTGGGGGCGCTCTATGGCTAAGACTCTGAAGCGGGTACCGGAGAAGTACGGATTTAATGAGTATTTGGTGGGGAGTCTCTTGTGTAAATAGGCTGACTGTTCAAGTTTTCTTGAGGGGCAAAGTAAGTTCGGAGCGGAAAGCAAGTCAACATCGACCCGCCCAGAGAGGTTACTTCATCGGTTGCCTCTACTGCGCAGGCGGATAGCTTAATTTCCAAAGCATACGCACTTACCTCAAACACATCACGGAGACACCTTCCATGAAAACCGAACTCAAAGCCAAAATGCTTCAGTATTTCTCTGCTAAGAAAAAGGGCAACGGCGGTTTCACGCTCATTGAGCTTCTCGTTGTTATCATCATCATCGGTATTCTGTCGGCTATTGCCCTGCCTTCTTTCCTCAACCAAGCCAACAAAGCCAAGCAATCTGAAGCTAAGACTTACGTTGGTTCGATGAACCGCGCTCAGCAGGCTTACTACCTGGAGAATGATTCATTCGCTAACCAGGCCAACTTTGGTGGGCTTGGTCTAGGTATCTCTACGACCACTAGCAACTATAACTATAATATTTCCGCTCTTAGCACTGCTCCTGCTGGCGTGACTAACCAGGCAGCCCCTAGAGCTGGTGCAACTGCATCCGTGAAGGCGTATATTGGTGGCGTCAATGTTGCTACGATAAACAACGAAGCAACAACTACAGCAATTCTTTGCGAGGCTAACGATTCTCAAGCTGTCGTCACTACTGCTGCTACTGGAGCTGCCACCGAGGTAGTCGCCTATACTGCTGCTACCCCTGAACTCAAGTGTACAGCAAAATACAAGCCTGTGAAGTAATCATGGGGCAGACTGCATAACAAATTAAGCTGACTAATTGCTGCTAAAGCAGCTAAGTAGGATAAAACCGCTTAGCTGTTTTGGCGGCATATTTCTACATGCGTAAGACTGTTGGTTAATCTCTTCTATCTTTGACCATGACTGCAAAGCCAATCAAGGTAATAAAAAATACAGCGCTTGTTTTAGTCATTTCTGGTGCAATTGGTGCACTGCAAAGCTCTGCTCTAAGCGAGCTAAAGACTAGCAGCTCAGCGTCTTCTCTGTCTGAGCAACAGCTATCGGGCCAGCTAGAACAGCTCAAATTGCTCAGCGAGGCACCCAGCTTTGGCTTTAGAAACGTTGTTTCTGGCTGGAGCTTTTTAGAGTTTTTGCAGTATTTTGGCGATGACCAAAACCGTCCGATCAGTGGCTATGGCCTGAGCCCTAACTATCTTGAAGCAGTTTTAAACCACGATCCTTACTACCGTCCCTTTTACATCTTTCTCTCTGAAAGCACTACATTCTACGCAGGGATGCCAGACAAAACGGTGGCGATGATAGACAAGGCACTCTCTTCATTTGGAGAGAAAAAGCCTGCCGACAGCTACTACATCTGGCGATATAAAGGCACTGATGAGCTGTTGTTTCTTAATGATGGTAACGAAGCGCAACAGTCTTTTGAGAAAGCAGCAGAGTGGGCGGCTGAATCTGACGATGCCAATGGCCAGCAGATGGCGGCGCTATCTGCTCAGACGGCGGCGTATTTGGCTGCCAATCCAGAGAGTATGGAAGCTAAGGTGAATGCCTGGAGCAGTGTACTTATGACTGCCATAGACGATGCGACTCGTGAGCGGGCCGTTGCCCAGATTAGAGCATTAGGCGGCGATGTTGTGTTTTCTGAAGATGGCGGTATTAAGGTCAAATTTGCTCAAGAAGGCGGGCAAGACTCCGAGAGCTGAGCAAGCTAGGGGCAGCACGCATCCTAAAGAAAGGCACAGCAGGCATTAGGCTTTGCTATAGAGCCATTATCCTATTCATCAACCACGCTATTGCCTTGCAAACTCGTGTTGTTCTAGTTGGGGCGCGTAATTTCTACAGCGACGGTGCCGCTGAAGTTGGGTATAGGTGGAGTGGGCTTGGTGACTTTTACATTGATTTGCTGGATGCGAGGGTCGCTCTTGAGGGCATGAGTCGCGATCGCATCTGCCAAACTCTCAATTAGCTTAAATTTCTCTGTTTGAATCAGTCGCTGAGTCTCTTGAACAATCTCTACATAGCTATGCGTATCTTCTAGCGCATCGCTTTTACCCGCCGCAGAGAGATCGATAGAGATTTTGAGATCGACAATAAACCATTGGCCTAAGACATTTTCCTCTTTGAGCACGCCGAGGTAGCCAAAGGCTTTGATGCCGTTGATATGGATAGTGTCCATTGGGAGAATCAGTTCCTAGACCGTCAGATCTTTGTGGGTAAATGGCTTGGCATCTGCACCAGCGTAGGTGGCAACAATGTGACCATCCCCTACAAGCTGATACTTATAAGTGACTAGCCCTTCTAACCCTACGGGGCCACGAGGGGGCATCTTTTGGGTGCTGATGCCGACTTCTGCACCGAAGCCATAGCGGAAGCCGTCAGCAAAGCGGGTTGAGCAGTTGTGGTACACCCCAGCGGCATCGACTTGGGCCATAAAGGTGTCGGCGGCAGTTTGGTCGGTGGTGGCGATCGCCTCTGTATGCCGCGATCCGTAAGTGTTGATATGGGCGATCGCTGCCTCTAGCGAATCAACCACGCGAATCGCCAAAATCAGATCGCTATATTCAGTTGACCAGTCATCTTCTGTGGCCGGTTTAATAGTGTTCAAAATCTGCTGGCTCTCTTGATCGCCCCGTAACTCAACGCCTTTAGCTTGCAACGCTCCAGCGAGAAGGGGCAGGGCTTGAGCGGCAATCTCTTGATGCACCAAAAGCGTTTCGACGGCATTGCAGGCCGAAGGATAGCCCACTTTAGCATCAACCACAATCGACTTGCTCTGCTCGATATCGGCAGCTTTGTCTATATAGAGGTGACAAATGCCGTCAGCATGGCCCAGTACCGGAATGCGAGTATTGGCCTGCACGTATTGCACAAACGAATTAGAGCCGCGAGGAATGATCAAATCGACGTACTGATCGAGCGCCAGCAGGGCGTTGGTTTCTTCGCGGGTCGTCAAAAGCTGAACGGCGTTAGGATTTGCCCCGGCATTGGCAATGCCCTGGCGAATAGCCGTGACCAGCGCCGTGCAAGAGCGAATGGCTTCGCGGCCCCCTTTTAGAATCACGCCGTTGCCAGACTTAATAGCCAGAGCAGAAATTTGCATGACCGCGTCCGGGCGCGACTCAAAAATAATGCCTAAAACGCCGAGAGGGCAGGCGATACGCTTGAGTGTCAGGCCATCGTCGAGTTCGCGGTGAATGGTGATATGCCCGGTGGGGTCGGGCAGCGCCGCTACGCTACGAACGCCCTGAATAGCGCCTTTGAGTTTGATGTCATCAAGCTTTAATCTGCCGTAGAGAGGCTTAGCCAAGTTTTCTGTGAGGGCCGCTTGCAGGTCGGCTTGATTGGCCGCCGTGATGGTAGCGGCTGCTGCCTCTAAAGCCTGAGCGATCGCCTCAATCACCTCATTTTTAGCCACAGCCGAAAGCTGAGCCAGTTCGCGAGCGGCCTGCTGCGTTTGCTGAGCAATGGCCACCAGCGGCAGGGCCGTAGAGGTTGAGCTGTTGGCAGGCGGTGAGCTGGTTTGGGCGTTCATGGCGATAGCGCAGAGAGTAGGCTTTTAGTCTATCAATAAAGACTGGGTTAATTGCTGGGCAATGCGATCGCCCGCCCCGCTCTCTCCCATGCGCTGCTTGCCGTTTTGATCGATCATTCGCAGCCGGTCGGGGTCGCGCATAATTTGAGCGATCGCCATCCCTACCTGCTCAGGATGGTTGACTATCTGTATCGAAGGGCCGAGCATTTTGGCCTGCACAGTCGCAAACGCCAGGGTGAATTGCGGACCTTTGCCGGGGAGTGTAATGACGGGTTTGCCCAGTCCGACAAATTGTTCAGCAGCCGTGCCAGCGGTAGCGATCGCAATCTCGGCCTGATCGAGGCAGTCGTTGTAAGCGTCAGAGATTAATACAATCGTGGCTGTCTGGCGGGCATAAGCAGGATAGGTGCCGGGAATAGACTGCCAATCAGATAGGTAAGCTTGCAGCTTTTTTTGAGAGAGACTAGGGGCGATCGCCGCCAGTAAGGTCAGCGGGCGATCGCCAAACGCCGCTATCAGCCCCGGCAATGTTGCCAGCATTCGGGCAAAGTTATCGTAAGCTTCGGGCGGCCTAGAACCGGGCAATAGCGCAATCGTCAGGGCGTCAGCGGGTAGTAGCTGAGCAGAGAGCGTCCCGGTCGGATTCGAGACCATCCATCATTGGGTTGCCCGCATACTCAGCCGACACCCCTACATGCCGTAGCTGCTTTGCGGTGAGGGCATCGCGCACAAACACAGCGCGGCAGCGATCGCGCGACATCAGCCAGCGCTCCCAAGGCAAATAGACAGAGCCTGACCAGCCCTCTAGCGAGTTCCAAAAATTCGTTGCGGGCAATTTACCCTGTTCGTCTCGCAGCCAGTATTCCGACTTGGCGGTGCCGACAAAGGCATAGGGCAAACCGCTGAGGTAGGCAAATAGCAGCGGCACAACGTCACCGACTGCAAGAACAGCGTCGCCGGTTTTGGCCCAAGTTTTAATCGCTGTAAGCTGCGATCGCGTTAACCCTAACAGTCCCCCTTGCAAATCGCGGGCGAGCTGCTGCGGATCGCGGTTGAGAAAGCCCCCAGAGGGAAGCGATCGCGCCGGGCCAATCACCGGCAGATTTGCCGAGCGATAGCGATCGCCTGCCCCGGCAATCGGCAAAGCCGACAGACTCATGTCAGGGCAAAGCTGACGCAGCGGCGTGAGAATGCGTAGCGCGATCACATCCTCACCGTGGCCGTTACTGATGCACAGCAGTTTCATTGCCAGCCAGGGTTACGAATGCACGTTTTTAACAATAAAGTAGCTGATAGAAAGCGAGAGAATGGCGATCGCCAACCCGATTAAGCTCACCCCCGTCACCTTTTCCAGGTCTAGAATGATGATCTTCCTAGCTACCGCCGTTAGCGAGGTGACAATCACCAGCTCTACCTGCACGACGTGCTTTCTCAGGTAGGCCGTAATATTTTCTAAAATCTCCAGCGCAATCAGCACGCTGAGAAATAACCCAAAAATATTAAGCAGCGTTGTCCCCAAAAAGATGTTGGGATTGGGATTGAATAGGACATCGGCCAAATACAACCCCAGATCTACCATGACAACGATAATCACCGTTACCATCGCAATTGAGAGGAGCTTAGAAATCAAGCTCTCAAACAGCCCCAAGTTCTCTAAAAAGCCCTGATCGCTCGAATGACGGCGAAGAAATCTAACCAATCGATTGCTCACGCTGACCCTTGCTGTGTAGATTCAATCTAATACTACAGGTAGAGCCAACCTTGCGAGCAGTCATCGAGGCGATCAGTCATTGAGGCGATCAGTCATCGGGCGACCACCTGATCTCGCTGAGCGGCGATCGCGGTCTGGCTGAGCCACAGCGGGCGGCGACTGCACCATCGCCATAATTTGCTCAGCGCTCGTGGGCGCAGCGGTCGGCGGCTGAGAAGCAATGGGCGTGAGCTGCACCGCGCAAGCTTTCAGCTCTGGCTGCTTAGAGATAGGACATGCCTGAGGATGGGTCAGCCCATTCACTTCGGCATTGTCAGCCCAGAGAAAGCCCCAGTGCATCGGCATAAAGACGGTGCCCCGGCAGATATTTTGAGTGACGAGGATGGGGAGATGGGCAAAGCCCCGGCGCGATCGCACCTCTACCCAATCGCCCGACTGCAACTGCATCTGCTGCGCATCCCGAGGATTGACCTCTAGCGTCGGCTGGGCTGTACTTCTTCGCAATCTTCTCAATTCGCCCGGTGCGCGTCTGCGTATGCCAGTGGCCGAGCAGCCGCCCAGTCGTCAGCACCATCGGAAACTCAGGGTCAGGTGGCTCAGCTAACCCTTTGATATGAAACGCGGCAAACTTCGCCCGACCGTTCTCTGTCGAAAAATTGAAGTCAGTATACAGCCGCTTGTCGAACTTGGTCGCCGCTGTCTGCGCCGTTTCACATACCGGCGCAGGCCACTGAATCGGCCCTGCCTTAGCTAATCGCTCATGGCTGAGCCCGCTCATATCGCACAGCCGATCCGCCGTCAGGCTGACAAATTCGTCATACACCGCCGCTGCATCCGGCCAATCAAACTGCTTCTCAAAGCCCAGGCGACGACCCACCTCAGCAAAAATTTCCCAGTCCGCCTTAGCACTGCCCACCGGCGCTCGAAAAGCCTGACAAAATGTCACCACCCGCTCAGAATTGGTCATCACGCCCGAAGCCTCGCCCCACTGCGCCGCCGGCAGCAGCACATGGGCGTAAGCTGCCGTCTCAGTCGGGTAGTAAGCATCCTGACAAATGGTAAACGGCGACTTTAGCAGCGCCGCTTTCGTCCGCTCAATATCGGGCATGCTCACCGCTGGGTTAGTGGCAGCTACCCACATCACACCTACCGCTTCTCGCTCCAGCGCCAGCATCATATCCCAAGCGGCCAAACCAGGCTCCGGCGAAATACTGCCCTTCGGGCAGCTGCCAAACCTGCTCCACTACCCGCCGATGCATCCGGATTTTTCACCAGCCGGTAGCCCGGTAGAATATGCGCTAGCCCGCCAGCCTCCCGGCCGCCCATCGCATTGGGCTGACCGGTCAGCGAAAACGGCCCCGCCCCCGGACGGCCAATGTTGCCGGTCATCAGGTGCAAATTAATAATCGTGCGCACCTTGGCTGTGCCTTCGCTCGACTGGTTGACCCCCATCGACCACAGCGAAAGCACCCGCTGAGACTCGCCCCACAGCTTAGCGGCCTTTTCCACATCTGCCTTAGCAATACCGCAGATTTCCGCCACGCGATCAGGCGGGTACTGAGCGGCTACCTGAGCATATTCAGTAAAGCCGTCCGTGCAGTAGTCAATAAACACAGGGTCGTGCTTACCCTGGCGAATCAGTAGGTAAGCAATGCCGTTGAGCAAAGCAATATCGGTACCGGGCTTAATCGCCAAGTGCAGGTCGGCGTCTTTAGCCGTATCGGTGCGGCGCGGATCGACCACGATCAGCTTGACGGCTTTATTTTTCTTGTGGTGCTTACGCAACCGGTTAAAGACAATCGGATGACACTCGGCGGTGTTAGTGCCAATTAAAAAAGCGCAGTCGGTTTCTTCCAAATCGTCGTAGCAGCAGGGCGGGCCGTCGGAGCCAAAGCTTTTGATATAGCCCGATACCGCTGAAGACATACACAGCCGCGAATTGGCATCAAAGTTGTTGGTGCCGATGCAGCCTTTGATTAGCTTTTGCGCGACATAATAATCTTCAGTTTGAAACTGCCCAGAGCCATACATGCAAATAGAATTTGGGCCCGCAGCTCGACGGACTTTTGAATTTCTGACGTGATTGTGCTGAGCGCCGCTTCCCAGGTTACCTGCTCAAAGGGCTGATCTAGCGAGTGGCGCATCATCGGATGCTTGAAGCCGATCTTTATTGAGAGATTCGCCCACTGAAGCCCCCTTGATGCACACCTGCCCTTTGCTAGAAGGATGCTCTCTGATCGCCCACCGCCTGCCAAATCGGTCCGACCTTCGCTGTCGCGAGTAATTCCTCGCCCTTTGCGAGCGGGCGGAAAAACCTCTAAGCCGCAGCCTACACCGCAATAGGGGCAGAGTGTTTTGGTTGAAAGTGCTTTGTCTGGACGTGACACTTTGAAACCTCCCTGAATAAATGCTTATAGACAGACCGGTAGAGAACGCTTAAACGCCCCCTACCGGTTTAGTGGGAATTGGCCAGTAGAACTGTGTCAATGTTTACCGCCAGTGGTTTACCTTTGTGTAGCGTTAGCCCATCACAGAGGAATCAGCAGGCACGACCGGAATGGCCATCTCTTCACCTTCATGAGCATCGGCAAAGGAGTTTTTCGGCTCATCCAGGAAGAACGCACAGAGGAAGGCGACAATCAAACCAGCTACCCCGAGCACCTGGAAGAAGAGCGCATTTGCCCGAGCCGTTCCAGCAGCGATAACGGCTGGATCAACCCCGTCGCCTGCTGGCACAAATGCCTGCTGAAGCAGTAGCAAGATTGTCAGGTAGGCTACCGCGCCGACGTTACCGTAAGCGCCGACGTTACCGGCCACCTGTCCGGTGATCCGAGGCTTCACCAGCGGTACCAGCGCAAAGGTCGCGCCTTCTGCTGCCTGTACAAAGAAAGAACAAGCCATAACCAGAAGCACCGCGCCCGGCAACCACCAGCCACTGCTAACCATGCTAAAGAGCAAATAGCCAATACCCATGCCGCCTAGCAGCACGGTCATCGTCCACTTGCGGCTGCCGACGGAGTCAGAGATGATGCCGCCACCCGGACGAGACACCAGGTTCATAAACGCATAGCTCGCGGCAATCATCCCTGCAGCGGCTTTATCCAGACCGAAGGTGCCTTCAAAAAAGGCCGGTAGCACGGAGACCACCGCTAGCTCAGAGCCAAAGTTCACAATGTAAGTCAGCTCTAGAATCGCCACCTGCTTAAACCGATAGCGGTCTTCTGCGGGGTAGCGTTTGCGTCCAGCCAAGAGATCTTTATTGACCGTCCAGCAGTTGTACGCCTGAAACGCATAGAGCCCTAACAGCAAGAGCATCGTAATGAACATCGCCGGAACAGAGAGAAAGCCGACTTTTTGCAGTCGCCAGGCAATCACCATCAAGATGGCCGTCAGCGGGACGTTCATGGCCATCAAGAACCAGAAGTCGCGAACGGTGGTGACTTCGATGCCGCGAGCGCTCTCAGGACGACGATAGACTTTGCCAGGGGGCGTATCGGTGACGTTGAAGTAGTAGAACACGCCGTACAGAGCGGCGATGATACCGGAACCTGCGATCGCAGCTCTCCAGTTCAACACTTCACTGCTAAAAGCCAGCCCCAAGACACATCGAAAGTCTGCGGCTCACCAAAGCTGAAACGAACCCGGCAAAAAGCTCAGCGCCATTGCAATCAACACCATGGTAAAAGCAGAAAACGCAGAGCCAAAGTTACCCCAGCCACCGTAAATACCTTCAGCAGTACCCACTTCCTTAGGCGGGAACCACTCTGCGGTCATACGAATGCCGATCACAAAACCTGCACCGACAATACCCATCAGCAAGCGACCAACGACGAGCTGATTAAAGCTCGTCGCCGTTGCAAAAATCAAACAGGGAATCGCCGCATAAATCAGCAGACAGGTATAGGTTATACGAGGGCCAAACTTATCTAGCAGCATCCCGATGATGATGCGAGCAGGCACCGTTAAAGCGACGTTACAAAGGCCAATAGTGCCGGCTTGAGCGGGCGTCAGGCCAAACTCTTGAACAATTGTCGTAGCAAATGGCGGGAAGTTAAACCAAACAACAAACGATAAAAAGAAGGCAAACCAAGTCAGGTGTAATATTCTATACCTGCCCTGACTTGCTTTCGTAAACAACTCTCCGATCATCTTAAGCTATGCTCCTAAGTATGGATATGCCCTGCCCCGGTTGGTTCTGGAGCAAGGCTATTTGACAGAAGTCTTGAGGTTGCCGCCTCAAGGCTTCTTTTTTGGTGGCCCAACCTGCCGCTCTCACGCAATGGAAAGCAGCCGTCAGGCCGGGAAAATATGAGTCAATGGCAGACTCGTTGGGCGATTCTCCTAAGGGAGAGGCTTCGCGATCGCACCAAACTTTTCTTGCAGCAGGTCAGCAACGACCTCCTTCAAATCTTCACAGGGCACAGCTTTCATCACCCGTTCGCCAAGCTGAGCATGTTTGCCCACCTGACCGCCCATATAAATATCAACAGCCTCTACGGTCTTGCCATCCTTACGGGTTTTTGTGCCCTAGAAACCCGATGTCGGCTACCTGTGGCTGGCCGCAAGAGTTAGGACAACCCGTCCAGTGCAGGCGCACCTTCTCATTGATCTCAAGCAGCGCGTCTAGCTCCTGGGCTAAGGCATGGGCGCGCTGCTTAGTTTCGATCAGGGCAAAGTTGCAAAACCGCGACCCGGTGCAAGAAACACTCCTGCGCACCAGCGGCGACGGGTCAATCGAGAATTTTTGCACAGGCGCTTCCTGCAAAAACGCCTCTAGGCGAGAGTCAGGAATATTGGGAATAATGACATTTTGCTCGACGGTCAGGCGAATTTCGCCATTGCCGTACACTTCGGCGAGGCGAGCAATTTCAAACATGTCATCGGCGTAGAAGTGGCCCACCGGAATGTGCAGACCCACATAGTTCAAGCCGGGCTGCTTTTGGGCGTGAACGCCAAGATGATCGCTCTTGTCTTCGTCGGTGATAGCGTCCTCTGGGGCCGCTGGCGCTAAGGACTGGCCCATCTGCTTTTCTACCGCCGCGCGAAACTGCTCTAAGCCCATTTCCTCAATCAGCCACATCAGGCGGGTCTGCTGACGGTTACCCCGCGATCCCAAGTCGCGAAACACTGTGAGAATGGCGCGGCAGATCTCCACCACCGTGTCATCGGCAGGTACCCAGGCATTCAGAGGAATCGCCGAATCGCAGCGTTTAGCCGAGAAAAATCCGCCGACAATGACGTTGAATCCGAGTTCGACGCCCTCGATGCCGCCTTTAAACGCTGGCAAAAAGGCAATGTCGTTAATTTCTGAATGAATGGAATCTTCCCGGCTGCCTTCAAGCGCGATGTTGAACTTACGAGGCAGGTTGGTAAAGTCGTAGTTGCCTTCACCATTGTTGGTAATCATGTCCTGCACTTTGCGGACCAGACCCTGCGTGTCGATCAGTTCGTTGGCAGCGATCCCTGCGACTGGCGAACCGGTGATGTTGCGCACATTGTCCATGCCCGACTGAATGGAGGTAATACCCGCCTGCTTAAAGCGCTCGAAAATGTCGGGAATATCTTCTAGGCGGACGCCGCGCAGCTGGAGATTTTGGCGGGTGGTCATATCCGCGCAGCCGTCGTCACCATAGCACTGAACGATTTCAGCAAGAATGCGCATCTTATGGCTAGAGAGTGCGCCGTTGGGCATCCGCAAGCGCAGCATGAACTTGCCTGGGGTGACCGGCCTGTGAAAGACGCCCAACCACTTAAGCCGGCCAGTCAAATCGGTTTTATCGAGCGCTTCCCAACCCATTTCGGCAAACTTATCGAGTTCGTCCTTAACCGATAGACCGTCTTTTTCGGCTTTGTACTTTTCAAACTTATTCTTTTTTTCCACCCTGTCTGCGACGTTTGGTGAAGTAACCATGCCATACCCAAATGTTTAGTAATTTCGCCTTGAAATCATCAATTTGCTTTCGCTATTTTTTCGCCAAGCGGCAAGTCAATTCGCTCAAGGTGTAGAACACAGCAGCGGCTTTTCAAACCATTTTTTGACGGGTTCTAGTGACGAGCCTGCGCAATTTTATAAGAACTACAGCAAAGAGACTCGGCAAAGAAAAGTGGCAAGTGCAGCTATCAAAGACTTGTTAAATATTTGACGGGCGCACTTGCCCACCACGCTTATAAGGAACCGTTTTAGGGTTTTGTCTAACTCATCTGCTGTTGAGTTGCTCTTAAGATATGGAAAATCTACGGAGCGTTTTGTATTAATCGATACGCTTGCAGCCTCATTGGGCTTGCCTAAGGCATTAGCTGCATTATCACGATGCGTTTTTTGCAAAATGCTGAGTCGGAGCGATCGCAATAGAGACACAAAGCTAGCGCTCAGATAGGCTATGCAATCAATTTAGAATGTATTTTTATCTTTTCTATGCGGCTTTTCAGCGTTTAAGTTACTCCAGGCTATCTGCTATCAACATTAAGCCTTTGCATTTGCTAGGAGTTGTTAAATGCTTCATTGCCTGGCTAGTCACAGACAGTTTTTGTAACACAGGCAACCAAAGCTAGTTGAGAGCCGGCTCAAGACCTAATTGCTTCGTTCAAGCGGTCGATCCTCAGGTCATCTGATAGCCTGGTAAATACTAAAAGGCTAGCTATTGCTACCGAGTTATTGCGCTCACTATGTTGAGGAGTTATTTGAGGTCTTATGTCGTTTGCCGAATCTATCTCTTCATCCGACTCTGCTGCTCACCCAAAAGACAATTCTGTCGGAAAATCCACAGATGACCGCGAAACCGAACGGCAAATAGAGCAGGCGATCGCTCAGCTCATCGAAGGTGACTTTCAGAGTAAATGGGACCGAACCAAGCGCCTTGATCGGCAGTTTGCGCAGTGGGGCGATCGCCCTATTCCTCACTTAATCAATCGTCTAGAAGACAGCACCGATCCCGAAAATCAGTGGTTTTTGGTGCGTGCCCTGGCGCAGTTTGACCATCCGGTAGTGGTCGAGGCGCTGGCAAAGCTGCTGGTGACGACGGCTGCCGAAGACCTACAGATGGAGACCATCAAAGCCCTCACTCATCTGGGTAGCAGCGCGATCGCTAGCCTTACTCACCTGCTAGACCCGCATCAGCCGCTGGCTCGCCGCATCTTAGCAGCCCGGACGCTAGCTCGCATTCGTCGCAGCGTCACCATAGCCCCGCTACTGAGCATTGCGGCTGACGCCGATCCGCAGCTGCGGGCGATCGCCGTCGAAGCCCTCGGCAGCTTTCACGATGCTCGGGTGACATCGGTGCTATTGGCCGCGCTCAATGATGTGAGCCCGGTCTGCATTGAGGCTATCCGCACGCTGGGCCGGCGGGCTGATTTGCTCACCACGACTGATTTGATCGGTCCGCTGCAGCGCTGTCTGTATCGTTCAGACGAAGCGATCGCCCGAGAAAGCGCCGTGGCCTTAGGACGGCTTGGGAGTGAAGCAGCCGTCATCGCCCTGGGAGAATCGCTTACTCAGCCACAGCCCGCAGCGGTCAAGGTGGCTACCGTCCGGGCGCTAGGCTGGCTGGATACGCCAGCTGCCGTAGCCTACCTTACCCATGCTTTTGACTGCGCCGCACCGGTCGTGATGCCTGCTGTTCAGCAAGAGATTGCGCGATCGCTCGGCCAAACCCGCTCGGCCACGCTCAAACCGCAGGCGGCTCAGCCTCTGCTTAGCTGGCTTCAGGCCGATAATTTAGCGAACCCAACGGTCGAGGACGATCACGCTGAAAAATCTGATTTGTCAACCTACCCAAACGCCCTAGCCCTCAAGCAAGCCGTCATTTCATCTCTGGCCCGACTTAGCGCTCGCCCCGCCCTCGACAGCCTGATCCCCCTGCTCAGCGACCCCGACTCTCGCATCAGAATGCACGTCCTGAGCGCCCTCAAGCAAATTGATCCCAAAGCGGCCCAAGCCAAAATTCAGCAGTATGTAGAAGACGAAAACACATCCCCCCTACGGCGACAGCAGGTGGCTGAGAGTTTATCCGCCTGGTAGTTCGCCCCATCGCTTCGCATCGGGGGCGGGCTGAAGTCAATTCGGCAGCCCGCACTTTTATTGCTAGCTAGGCCGTAGCAACCCTTACAAAACCAAATATGACTGCGCTTTACAGTTAGGCAGGAGGTTTGAAATCAGGGACAGCGCAGGCTTCAACCCATGAGCTACACCTTGCGCAGCTGTATCACTCTGTAATTTTTATGCGCCTAGAGCAGTTGCAGGCTTTTTTAGCGGTCGCCGAAACGGGCAGCTTTCAGGCGGCGGCGCGGCAGTGCGGCGTTACCCAATCCACCATTAGCCGCCAGGTGCGGGCAATTGAAGATGACTTTGGCGTATCGCTGTTTCACCGGACGGCTCAGGCTAAGCTCACCCTAGCTGGCAGCACGCTGATGCCCAGAGCGCTGCGCATCTGCAAAGAGTGGCAGCAAGCTCAGCAAGAGATTGGCGATCTGGTCAACGGGAAGCAAACTGAGCTGTGCATCTCTGGAATTCATTCGGTCTGCGCATATCTACTGCCACCGATTGTCACGCAGTACTGCCATACGCACCCCAATGTGCAGCTCCGGATTACGGCATTGGGCAGCGATCGCTCCCTCAAAGTACTGCGCGATGGCCTAGTCGATGTCTCCATCGTCATGCACAACCCGCTGCTCACCAACAATCAAGAAATGGTGGTGGTACCGCTCTACGAAGAGCCTGTCGAAGTACTGATGGCGGCAGATCATCCGCTGAGCCGTCACCAAACAGTGCCCTGGGCAGACATTGCGCGCTATCCGCAGGTGGTGTTTAAAGATGGCTACGGGATGCAGCGCATTGTCCAAAGCCAGTTTCGAGATCAGGGCGCAGACTTCAAAATCGCGTTAGAACTCAATACGCTTGATGCCTTTCGGGGCGTTGTTCGCCAGGGTAATATGGTGGCCCTGCTGCCGCGCTCCGCCCTGATCGAAAGCCGCCGCGACCCCGACCTGACTGTGCGGGCGACCGGTGCGCCTGTTTTGCTGCGCAAGGTGGTGATGGTGACGACCCACGATCGCCTGATGATTCCGCCTATTCGAGAGTTTTGCGATCTGGTGCGTCAGCAGGCCAGCGACCAATTTACCAAAGTCAGCGACCTTGCCATCCTCCCTACTGCCAGCTAGCCGGTGCCGGTTAGCGGTCCCACCGCCGTCCCTATGAGCCACCTCCCTAATGCCCCATTGAGCGACCAGTCTTTGCGTGACCAGTCTTTGCGTGACCAATTTCGAGACCTGCTAAAAAAAGTAGGCAGCGGCACCCATACTGCCAAGTCGCTGAGCCGCGAGGAAGCGGCGACTGCCACCGCGCTAATGCTGACTGAAGCGGCCACTCCCGCTCAGATTGGCGCTTTTATGATCGCCCACCGAATTAAGCGTCCGACCCCTACCGAACTCGCCGGGATGCTCGATACCTACGACGCGCTTGGCCCTCACCTCAGTGAGATTAACGCACCTTATCCGGTGACTGTTTTTTGCAATCCTTACGATGGGCGATCGCGCACAGCGCCAATCACTCCCCTGACGGCGCTGATCATGGTTGCAGCGGGTGCCCCGGTGGTGATGGCTGGCGGCGATCGCATGCCAACCAAAATGGGCCTGCCCACAGCAGAAATTTGGCAGGGGCTAGGACTTAACTGGCCTGCGCTGACTATTGAGCAGGTACAGGCGGTACTGGCTCAGACCGGTCTGGGCTTTGTTTACCAGCCGGTTCACTTTCCGCAGGCGCAGGCGATGGTGCCCTACCGCGAGCAAATTGGTAAGCGCCCTACCCTGGCTACCGTTGAGATTATGTGGTCGCCCTACAGCGGCCAGAGCAACGTGGTCAGCGGCTATGTGCATCCCCCCACCGAAGCCCGCACTCAAGAGGCCTTTACCCAGCGAGGCACATCCTTTTTTACGACGGTCAAGGGCTTAGAAGGAAGCTGTGATATTGCCCGCGATCGCACAGGCATTATCTGCATTAACCACTTGCAAGCGGGCACCTTAGAAACTGCGCGACTGCTGCTGCATCCCCGTGACTATGGCTTTCATGGGTCAGACCCGGAGATCGCCCCGCTAGCAGATTTGTTAGCGTCCTACCAGGCGGCTTTCACGGGGCAAGCGAACGAAGTTGGCCGCTCAGCCGTGTGGAACAGTGGCTTTTATCTGTGGCGCGTCGGTCGAGTAGATAGCTTAGAAGCCGGATTTAAACTCAGCGAATCCCTCTTAGCCAACAACGCCGTCAAAGATAAGCTCTACGAGATCAGAGCCGCCATTGACGAAGCGGCCTGATGTGCAGGCTCCAAGGTCATGGCCTGCGCGGTTCTCTGCAAAGCTTTTAGTGATCTAGGCTTTTAGTGATCTAGCAAGATGATAAACCGGACAGGAATATTGCCGCCCGATAGGACTTCGGCCATAGCGATCGCCCCTTTCAATTCAGTCATCGCCTGCGAACTGTGACCTTTGTAGGCGCGGGCAACGTTTTCTACGCCCGAGCGAAACCCCGCCAGGTTAAGACAAGTCTTCACCAGGTAAGCCACCTCTTTTAAGCGCGATCGCGCTCCCTCACTGCAGTCATCTGGTAGGGGCGGAAAATCTTTGGCGTTCTGAGGCAAGGGTGACAGGCTAGGGTTTTCCCACAGCAGATACTGATTGATACGGGGGTCTTCAAAAGTAGGAAGTTCGGACAGCGATCGCCACCGTGAGCCATCATGAGCCTCTAAGATCACCGTCCGATACGTTGACATAGTCTGCTGTTTGTATGGCCAGAGCCACCAACTGCCGCTTAAAGTCGCTACATGTTAGCCATCGCCCATAATGCTCGCATCTGCCTTACGGATCAATTTGCCAGCTCTTCTGTCAGCATCTGCTCATAAATTTGAGGCAGCAGGTCAGACATACTGTTGTCTTCAATGCCGTAGCCCAGGCTAGTCCAAGTGCCCGACAGCAGCTCTAGCACCTTTCCCACCTCTCCCTGGCGCAGCAGGTCAGCAATATCAGCGCCCCACACCTCCGAATCAGCTAGCCAGTCATACACCACTGCATCTTGATATTTAGGCTCAAAGCTAGGCTGCTCCCATACCTCATACCAGGCCAGCCGCTGAGGATTGTAGTATCGGGCTTGGCTCTCCCAGGTCGTTGTCAAAAACTGATAGCGGCCTGCCGCCGTCGTGCAGTCTCCCAAATTTGGCCCATTCACAATCGCCACACACTCGTCAGGATGCACGCTCAAATCCTCCACACGCTGTCCGCCGTACAGCAGCCGGTAAGGGTCTGCCGTATTCGATTCTGCGGCTGAAATTGTTCGCATCAGGGCTCGCAGATAAGGGTCGCCTCCCTCCATTACCAAAGGCAGCGGCGAGGCGACATAGTCCGTCGGCTCCAGCAGCGCCTCTTCAGACGAGGGCACTGACCACCCATGAATTATCCAAGCCACCCCTAAAAACATTAGCATCGTCAAGCCAATTGGCCCCATGCCATCTAAGACCGACTTTTTCTTAGCGCGAGATTGGGACTTCTTTAAGCTCCTTTTGGACGGGCTTTCAGCAGTATTTTCCAGGCTTTCTGAGGTCTTTTGCGGCATCAAACGCTGTAAAAATAAGGAACTAACGGCTCAAGGACGGGCTCAGATAGAGAGCTTGCTCGCAGGCATCTACTAACATAGGTCATGTTAGCCAAACTTCCCGTGATTTGGTTGGCCTGTAACCCCCGCTGCCGATTATTCCCCCCATACCCGCCTATGGCCCCGATAGAATCTAATGATCGCCTGATGATCATCTTAATCTGCGCTGTCCCCTTTGCTGCCCTGCTCTACTGCGGCCTGGTCATGGGCACGCTGCTCAGTTTCCCGGCTGCCAGAGCTCATCCGCTCGTGTTTGGCGGCATTTTTGCCCTGATTCCTCTGGTTACGGGCGCAGCCATCTGGGTTGGCCCCTTTCGAAAATAGAGAAGACAAAGTCAAAAGGAATAAGGATCTAAAGCTGCCACTCTACCAGGCGCACTGCATTGCCTAACAGCCGATGCTTCAGCCAAGAGCGTCTTTTCCATCGCCGTAGGCCAATCTGCTCACATTCGGCAAATCCTCGCTCAAAAGCCTGCTCCACATGAGCGAATAGCTCCGCGCTATCAGAGGTAATATCCAGCTCATCGTTGTGCAAAAAGCTGCGATAGTCGATATTAGCGCTGCCCATATTCACCCACTCATCGTCAATGATCAGCATTTTGGCATGGATCATACTGGGCTGATATTCGAAGATTTTGATGCCAGCTTTTAATAGCGAGCCATACACCTCATAAGAAGCGTAATAAACCGGTTTTTTGTCAGACCGAACGCTAGTCGTCAAAATCCGCACGTCTACCCCGGCCCGCTGAGCGCCAATCAGCAGCTCCCGAGTACTGCTATTGGGCAAAAGATAAGGACTCGACAACCAAATCCGCCGCCGCGCGCAGGCTATCAATGTCTGCTTAGTGATTTCGATAGGCGATTCTCGGTAGCCCGGCTTCGTACCTATAGTTACCAACATTGCCGCCTTATCCACCTTGCCCCGAAGCGTTGGCCTCTCAGCCTCCAGCGGCGTCTGCCTAACGTACTGACGGTGAGCAGAATCAGCTGAACGGGCTGACAACTCTCGCTGAGCCACCGCCGGATAAATTTTCGCCATATCAACAGCCGTCGCCTGGCTATCGTTGTATCGCTTGTATCCCTGCCAGTGGGTCTGAAAAACAGTCGATAGCACGGTCACAATCTCGCCGGTAAAGGCCGCCTCGATATCAAACCAGGGCTTGGTATCGTCAGATTTCTCAACGCCATCCCAAAGGTCTGAAATGCCCGCCCCGCCTATCCAGACCTTTTTGCCGTCAATAATTAGCAGCTTGCGGTGAGTTCGCCCGGCATAGTTAGCAGGTGCCCTGAAATCGAACGGATTAAAAAAGACAATTTGCGCTCCGGCTGAGTGCAGACGCCGCCAGTAGCTCATCGGCAGTTTTCGGGTTCCCCAGCTATCGACGAGTAGCTGTACTTCAATGCCTTCGGCTGCTCGGCGGGCGATCGCTTCCGAAAAATCTTGGGCCCGTTTCCCCGGTGTCATGATAAACGTTTCAAACTGAATGCTTTGCTGCGCGCTGTTGATTGCCGCTATGCGAGCTGTCTGAATATCGTCAGCCGTATTCCAGAAGCCGATCACCTTGCCTTGTGAAGAGAGAGACTTGGTTAGGCTGCTCACCGTTAGCAAAAATCGAGGGTCTTCAGGGGCGATCGCATGCTCTATATGAAAAGCGGGCCGCCATCGAAACGCCCCCCGAATGTATAAGCTCAGCAAGACAATCGCAACCAGCGCGACTAATCCAATAAGCACCCATTGAAAAACAGTAATTATCAGACCCATGCCACATACTCCTCTGACCGATGGCACTTGCAGTGTATAGAGTCTTGGCTACGCTATCGGTCTAGCTACAGACATAGACTCACGGCTGCCTAGCAGCGAGTCATCAACACAAACAAAAAGCCCCCCGCACGGTCTGCCAGAAGCAGCGTGCGGGGGGCTTTCTATTTCGCTATCCAATCAAGGAGCAGTCATCAGATGACGACTACGCGTTGATGGCAGGTGCTGTCATCGCAACCGGTGCTGCTTCACCTGCTGCCAGGTCAAGCGGGAAGTTGTGAGCATTGCGCTCGTGCATCACTTCCATACCCAGGTTGGCGCGGTTCAATACGTCAGCCCAGCTACCAATCACACGACCCTGTGAGTCGATGATGGACTGGTTGAAGTTGAACCCGTTCAGGTTGAACGCCATCGTGGAAATACCGAGTGCGGTAAACCAGATGCCGACTACCGGCCATGCACCCAACAAGAAGTGGAGTGAACGGCTGTTGTTGAATGAAGCATATTGGAAGATCAACCGACCGAAGTAGCCGTGCGCTGCAACGATGTTGTAGGTCTCTTCTTCCTGGCCAAACTTGTATCCGTAGTTCTGTGACTCAGTCTCGGTCGTCTCACGAACCAATGAGGAGGTCACGAGTGAACCGTGCATAGCGGAGAACAAAGCACCGCCGAAGACACCAGCGACTCCCAGCATGTGGAAGGGGTGCATCAGGATGTTGTGCTCAGCTTGGAACACCAACATGAAGTTGAACGTACCCGAGATACCCAAAGGCATGCCGTCAGAGAATGAACCCTGACCGAGGGGGTAGATCAAGAAGACTGCCGATGCTGCTGCAACAGGTGCAGAGTAAGCAACACAGATCCAGGGGCGCATACCGAGGCGGTAAGAAAGCTCCCACTCACGACCCATGTAGCAAAAGACGCCGATGAGGAAGTGGAAGATTACCAGTTGGTAAGGGCCGCCGTTGTAGAGCCACTCATCGAGTGAAGCAGCTTCCCAGATGGGGTAGAAGTGCAGGCCAATCGCGTTGGACGAAGGCACAACCGCACCAGAGATGATGTTGTTGCCGTACATCAAGGAACCAGCAACCGGCTCACGGATGCCGTCGATGTCAACGGGAGGTGCTGCGATGAACGCAATTACGAAGCATGCAGTAGCAGCAAGTAGTGTAGGAATCATCAAGACGCCGAACCAACCTACATAGAGGCGGTTTTCGGTGCTTGTGACCCACTGACAGAACTGCTCCCACAGCGACGCGCTTTGGCGTGTCTGTAGTGTAGTAGTCATTATTATTCCAGTAGTTAGGTACGTATTAGAGAGAAGCAGTCTCCCACCCAAAAAGAGGTGTTTGCTTGCCTCAGCTCTATTAGTAATGTATCGGATATTTCGCAATAAAGCAAGAAACTTAACATTTTGCTCATAAAGTTATTAACGGGGTGCTGTCGCCTAATCCCGCTGCTTGCCTTTAGAAGTCGAAGTAGATATATGGCGCAGCTTCAGCCGGGGCTAACACCCATGCCAGGAAAAAGCACAGCGGCAACAGCAGCATTTTGATTGGCCAGCTGAGCTGCATTTTGAGGCCGCGCTGGACGGTGTAGGCTAGGCCCATCAGCGCCACTACGCCCAACAGCAGCAGCGAAATCTGCGGTCGGTTGAGGCCAAAAGATTCGTAATAAACTTTTTGCGCAAACTGAATGTCGGCGGCATGACCAAACAGATGGCGCATGGCTAGACCGGCGTCATTCAAATTCGGCAGGCGGAAGAAAATCCAGCTAAAAAAGACGACTAGCTGAGTTAGCGCCCAGCCGAGCAGGGTGCCGGGCAGACTTTGCCAAAAAGCCTCTACTAGCTTTGACTTTGTCGAGAGAGCAACACTGAGCCGGTGGATGATTAGAGCTAACCCGTGGATAGCCCCCCAAACGATAAAGCCCCAGCGATCGCCGTGCCAAACCCCTGCCACCAGCATAATCACCATCAGATTGATGCAAGTGCGAGCTAGGCCGCGCCGAGAGCCGCCTAGCGGGAAATAGAGATAGTTGCGCAGCCAGTCTCCCAGCGTGATGTGCCAGCGCCGCCAAAAGTCAGCGATGCTAGTAGAAAAATAGGGGAAGTTAAAGTTCTGCGGCAGGTTAAAGCCCAGCAGCAGGGCGCTGCCCCGAGCCACATCGACATAGCCGCTAAAGTCGAGGTAGAGCTGGAGGCCATAGGCAAAAGCAAACAGCCAGATATCGCCACTGCCTGCTCGCGGCAGGCTATCGGCACTCGAATTTACCAGCAGCCCGATATAGTCAGCAATCAGCAGCTTTTTAACTGCGCCGCAGGCAATGAGCCACAGCCCCTCGACGTTTTGACTCACTGGCGGCGCTGATAGCCCTTTAAACTGACCGGCAAAGCTGTGGAAGCGCGTGATCGGCCCTGAAATTAGCTTGGGGAAAAACAGCTTATAAGCAGCAAAATCGAGCAGGCGATCGCTCGCAGGCGACCCCCTGTAAATATCGACCAGGTAAGCAATGCACTCAAAGGTAAAAAAGCTCAGGCCCCAGGGCATCAGCCAGGCCGCTGTGGGTTCAACTGCCAAATTTTCAGCCCTAACCCCGATAGACCCAGTCGCCCCAGATCAAGCTTTTCTAAACCCAGTAGCGTCAGCAGCGGTAGCAGGTACTTAAACCCCAGCAGCAGCAGTCCGTTTAAGGCAATTCCCAGCACCAGCAACCGGGTACGGCGTCGCTGCCAGTCGGCCTGAGCATATTCCCAAGCCTCATTGGGAATGCGCCAGTCTAGTGGAGCACCCAGCGCTTTGCCCAGGGCAAAATTGAGCCCCACCAGCACCAGCATGAGCGGCACATACTGCGCCTGTAGCGTTGCATAGAAAATTAGGCTGCTGATGACTAGCACCCAGAGCCGAGCCCGCTTGCGAGGGACGACCCAAAAGAGGAACAGCACGCAGGCGAGAAAAAAACCGTAGAGAATAGACGGCTGAATCATGACGGCGACATCATCAGGGAAAAAGCGCTGCTACTCCTCAGAGTCGGGCAGCGCGGTGGGCCAGGGAATCATCGGGTCTTGGGCGAGTCGGTGCGATACCTGATAGGCCCCGTAGCGATTTAGATGACTGGGGTCAGAGAAATAGTCGTAGCGCTGCGGCCACAGCTGCCCCAGATCGCGAAACGTCAGCAGGTTAGAGCGCTCTGCCGACTTCAGCATATAGTGCTGAAAATCATCTTCGGCCTTGGCCCGGTGACTATCGAGGTATTCATCAGTCAGCGGCGTATTGATAAAGACAATGGGCAGCTGCTTTTCACGGGCAAATGTCAGCAGATTATCCAGCGCGTCGGTCTGTTTACCCGCTAGCTGAAAGGCTTCGTAGTCACCATCGTAAGCTCCGGCGACGCGGGCGTGATCTTGGTAGTAGGTAGCCGGGTTAAACCGCGTAGAAAGGGCTAAAAAGCCGTCAAAGTCAATCAGGCTCGTCTCTGTCGGCAGGCCGGTGGGCGTATCGCCAGCGCGAGTGCTGTCACTGTCGGCAAACTCCGGCGCGATCGCCCCAAACCCTTGCCCAATCGCCGAGCGAATCTTGCCCCGGTGAACATAGGCCGAAGACATCTGCCCTAAGACTTCGCTCAGCTGCCGGTCTACCGCTTTGACATGAAGCGTCAGCTCGGTCGGCCAGACTGCCCAGCACTGATATCGCCTGCCGCCGTCGGCGTGCTGCTCGCCTCTAGCTGCTCATAGCCTTCAGAGACAGCGATCGCATTATAGGTCACGTCTACCCGGCCGCTGTTAAAGGCCCGTGCCCCATCTGCCCAGACCACAATCTGCGGCAGGTCCTCAGGCGGAATCAGCCGTCGCACAATCAGGTCAACCACCTGAGCAGTTGCGCCATTAACCCCAAAGTTAAACACGCTTAGTTCTGCAGTGGCCTGTGCCTGCTAGCGCCTGACTGCAGCGCCGCCGGATCGACCCCCCGCAGCGCCCGCGAGCTGCCAATTACCAGCACATCGGGCGGCCCTGACTGCGTCACCTGTCGCTGGTAGAGAGCTAACTTTTCGTCAAGCTGCTGACTGCGAAAAGACGGCTGCGCCGAGCCCGCTAACAAGCTTGAGTCGAGACCAGATCCTGCTGCGGACTGTAGATCAGCTCATCGTCATCAATGGCCGAAGCCGTAAAGTCACGGTTGTCAGGGCGCTCATCGCTCTCGACGAAGCCCTCATCGGCATCCCGGTCAGACCAGCTCTGAGCGCTGTTCCAGTTCAGACTGGCGAGTTCATCTCTAAAGCTAGTGATCGGATTACTGGCCGCTTCAGCAGCAGAGTCCAGGCTGAGTGGCCGCGACCTGATTGGCAGCAGGGGCAGCTGCCTGCTTTAGCGCCTGACCGACCATAAAGTCAAACTGAACGGCCAGTAGCAGCCCGACTGCCCCCCAAACCAGGGCAATTTTACTGCCTTCCGACTTGAAGGCTTTAGGCAGATTAGGCGGCAGTTGCTCGCGCTGATCGGCAGGGGTAAATAGCTGGCTTTTGATCAGCACATATTGGAGCGATCGCACCAGCAGCGACCCTAACTTCGGTGCAGCATCAGCTTGCTCATCAGCGGGCAGGTCAGTCTGTAAGCTCTCATCGCTAATAGGCGTAATCAGCTCGCCGATATAAGCCTCAGAGGCAGCAAATTCAGGCTTAGCCTCAGGCACCAGTCGCTGTCGGGGCTGATAGTCGTGGCCGTGGCTCCAGATCGGCTGTCTTTGACCGGCCCGGCGACCGTACAAGCGAATACCGCCTAGATCAGGCACCGCAAGCTGCTTCAGAGTTTGCGTGACTAGGGGCACAATGGCGTGCTTAGGCGGGCAAACCGGGCCATCGGTCATCACATGCAGCAGATCTGCTTTAAGCAAGAGCTGCACGCGAATGCCGCCAGTGGCAAGCTGGTCTTTAATGTCTGGATTGAGCGCCCGGGTCAGGCAGTAGGCTAACGCTGGCAAATTGCCTTTTGCCGCCAGAGACGCCGCGCTCTCGGCTAGTTCTGGATGCTGCCCGCCCGGCAGGTCAAACCCTCGCAGCCACTCCGGGCTGATGTCGTCTGTCGAAGGCCCGTAGAGCATCGCCCGGTGCAGACCCTGAGGGGCGATCGCCACGAGCATTTGCGCGATCGCCCCCACCAAAGCCTCTATATCAACTGACTGGCTAGATCGATGGCCGTTGCCTGCCGGGCCAGTAGGTGCATCCGCTAGCGACTGAACAACATAGCTAATCAGGTGCAGCGTCGCCTGTTTAACTTCGGTGACTAGCTTGAGACCGTGCGCCTGAGAAATCTGATTAGCCAGCTGTGAAATCGCCGGAATATCGCCCCAGCGGCCCCATTCTCGCAGCATCTCTTCGGGCGGGGTCAGATCTACCCGCAGCCGCCAGTCTGAAGCCGCTTCACCGGCGACCTGAATGGTAATGACCGCATCTTGAAATTGTCGCAGCTGTAGCTGTCTGAGCCGCTCGGCAATCGGTTCGGCAATCAGCAGCGGATCGGGACTGTAGCTCGCTTCGCAAAATACCCACAGTCGGGAGACCAGATCGTCACTTGCCTGAGCAGCTTCACTGATATTCTCAGCCTTGTCATCCGCCAGAGCTGGCTGAGCTTTCTCAGGAGACCGATAAGCTACGACCACTGACTTGGCCCGACGAGCTTTACCCGGAGCTACCCGCGCACTCACCTGGACGCCAACATTCAGGTCGCTGAGCGCCTCACTCAGATATTGAGCGATCGCCGCTGGGTCGCCTTGGCAGGCCAGGTCAAAATTGGAAAGCGGTTGGGCTAGGACAGACGAATCTGATTGAGATGAATTTGATGAATCTGTAGAGCTAGCATCAGAAGCCAGAAGATCAGGAGTCGGGGAGGCATCAGGCGCGGCGGGCGGAGCCGGTTGAGTAGCCTGAAGATCTGCATCTTCAGGGGCAGGGGCGGGAACCAGACGCTCTAAGTGTTGCTCCAAGCGGTTGAGATAGATAGGAGCGCTCCAGATCGGCTTGTTAGTAAAGCGCTGACGGCTATAAACGTAAATCTGGTAAATCTGCGGAAAATCGCTTTTTAGCCGGGACCTAACCGCAGGATCCATCAGCGATCGCACCAGCTTGAGCAGCACATCGTCTCGGCCTGGGCCGGTTTGCGCAGCTTCACACAAGACATGCAAGATATTGCCCCGTAGCCTCACCTGCAGATTAGTCACAGCGCTGTCTTCCGGACGCAAGACAGTTTCTCTGAGCCAAGGGATCAGCGTATCTGGGTCGGCAGCGACTTGTTGTTCAGGAAAATGGCCTAACATAGATAACTACAGAAGAGCAGACCTGACCGCCCGAAACCGCGCATAAGAGTAGATAGCATGGACCCGTCATAATCAGGGCTCTGCTATTTGAAAGGGCTACTCGTCAGGACTAAGCGCAGTCCCCCTCCCACAGCGCTCGCTGCATTCTAGGTTACTCCTGTGCATTTTGCACGAGTAAATTTTATGTGATCGGCAAGTAAAGTTTCAACAGGCCAGAGCGTCCGCTTACGTACGTAAGACCTACGTAACGTCAGTTCGGGATAGGCAACCTATGCTTATTGCCCGAAGTAGGTCCCTTCTGGAAGGGTGGCCCGTAGGGTCGGGATGGGTCGGCAACGTGCGCTACACACCGAAACCCACCCCTGCGCCCCTCTAGAGGGGATCTACTTTAGGCTATGTGTCAAAAAGCGCCGACAGTCGAGCATCACAGGCAATCACTTATCCCGAACTCAGGTTACGTAATTAGTGTCACCGCTATCTTTAAAGCTCGTCTATGATTTGGATTGAGCGGTCTTTGGCCACTGCTTTGTCATTATTATACCGGCGTACCCTATGCAATCTTTCCGCGAGCCTGCGTCATCCCTACCCAAACCGTCGATTTCACTGCCTGTGGCGGTGGATCTGACCATTGGCTTGAGCGCCCTGCCGCTGATCGCTCTGCTGATTTCTAGCCGTTTTGTAGCCGATAGCCTGATTCAGCTAGGGCAGGCCAGCGAAGAGATCTTTCGCGGCGATCGCTTACCTAGCCTGCCTCGCATGAGCGCCGAAGCAGATCACCTGCAGCCATAGACCATCCGGGTATCAGGCATTTACCACCGCCCGCCCGAAAGCGGTGGCAACGCCGAGCGCTGGGCAGAGGCTGTAAAAGTATGGTCAGCTACAAAAGCGTAACCAGATAAATGACTAAATAAACAAGTCGCCACACGCTAGCACGCAGTATTAAGGACGCCCCACGAGAGCCCTAAAGCTCCTACAATCATTGCGAGCGCTTACCACATATCTTCTTCAGCCGTATGAGTTCTACCCTTTACTCGCCAGGTGAAATGCCCACGACTCTGTCAGATGTGCCCGACGCAGCTGTATCAGAGCCAGATGTTGAAGTAATTCCAGCAGTGGCTACCTATGACTGGCTGCTGCGGCACCGGCTCAAAAGCGTAGAAGCAACCTGGGCTGCCGTTTTAGAAGATGAATGTGGGGCCGATCTCGTCGCCCTGCTCACCCGTCTGCGGCAGCTATGCGCCCCCGATGGTCAGGCCAATGCTGCCGATGCGTCTCCGGTGCTCCGACTGATCGAAGAGCTAGAGCTGAGCGACGCTATCAAAATGGCGCGGGCCTTCGCCCTCTACTTTCAGCTGATCAATATTGTCGAGCAGCACTATGAGCAGCGCGGTCAGCAGCAGCAGTACCGAGCCGCTTACGAAGATGCCGCGATTTTGCACGGCAAGAACCTGGCGCACAAAGGCGGAGCCAACACCGAAGACATACCGGACGGCCATCGCCCGCCGAATAGTATTCAGCTAGCCAGTAACGGCACTGGCCATTCTGGTGCAGACAGTGATCCGGACAGTCGCCGCGATGTTGGCACTTTCTACTGGCTGTTTCCGACTCTAAAGCGGCTGAATGTACCCCCGAAAATGATTCAGCGGCTGCTCGACCAGCTCGATGTGCGGCTGGTCTTTACCGCCCATCCGACCGAAATTGTGCGGCATACCATTCGCGATAAGCAGCGCCGCATTTCGGCGATTTTGCGCCAGCTAGACCGGGAAGAAGAAAGCGCTCGCGCCATTGGGCTGGCCTCATCTTGGGAGATCAAAGCCCTCCAATCTCAGCTGATCGAAGAAATTCGCCTGTGGTGGCGAACCGATGAGCTGCATCAGTTTAAGCCTTCTGTACTGGACGAGGTTGATTTTACGCTGCACTACTTTGATGTGGTGCTATTTGATACCATTCCTCAGCTCTATCAGCGAATTTGCCGGGCGCTAGAGGGCACTTTTCCCAACACTGAAGCCCCCGAGCCAAAACTTTTGTCAATTTGGCTCTTGGGTGGGCAGCGATCGCGACGGCAACCCGTCTGTTACCCCGCAAGTCACCTGGAAGACTGCCAACTACCAGCGCAACATGGTAATCGGCAAATATATTGGCTCAATCAGTCAGCTCACCCATCTGCTGAGCCTGTCGCTGCACTGGAGCGAAGTCCTCCCCGATCTGCTCGAATCGCTAGAGCAAGATCAAACTCAAATGCCGGATATTTACGACGAGTTAGCCATTCGCTACCGGCAGGAACCCTACCGGCTGAAGCTGGCCTACATTGAGCGACGCTTGCGCAATACGCTGGAGCGATCGCAAAAGCTCCACAATGGCGAATATCTGCAAGAGGCCGACACTCACTTACATAATCACGACGGTGGCGGTCATATTTACCGCTCCGGCGACGACTTCTTAACTGAGCTACAGCTGATCCAAAGCAACCTCAAAGAAACGGGTCTGGTCTGCCAGGATCTCGAAATGCTGATTTGCCAGGTCGAGATCTATGGCTTTAACCTGGCTCAGCTCGACATTCGCCAGGAGAGCACCCGTCACTCCGATACCCTAAACGAAGTCACTGAGTATTTAGGCGTTCTCTCTAAGCCCTATAACGACCTCAGCGAAGAGGAGAAAAACGCCTGGCTGATCGGCGAGCTGAGCACCCGCCGCCCGCTGATTCCGGGCGAACTGCCCTTCTCTGACAAAGCGACCGAAACCATCGCCACGTTTCGGATGGTGCGCAGGCTTCATCAAGAGTTTGGGCCTAGATATTTGCCAGAGCTACATTATCAGCATGAGCCATACCGCTAGCGACCTGCTAGAAGTGGCGCTGCTGGCCAAAGAAGCTGGGCTGTATGACCCCGCAACGGGGACAGGCGCACTCAAAATTGTGCCGCTGTTTGAAACGGTAGAAGACCTCAGACGAGCACCGCAGGTAATGCGTCAGCTCTGGGAGCTACCGCTCTATCGGTCGATGCTACAGGGTGGCTATGTGGCGATGGAGGCAGCGAAGACTCAGCCCGAAGCGGCAGAAACGGCCCTGCAAGAAGTGATGCTGGGCTACTCCGACAGCAACAAAGATTCGGGCTTTCTCAGCAGTAACTGGGAAATCCACAAGGCGCAGCAGGCTTTGCAGGCGATCGCTGAAGACTACAATGTCGCCCTGCGCATCTTCCACGGGCGCGGCGGCTCGGTCGGGCGGGGCGGCGGTCCGGCTTACGAGGCGATTTTGGCTCAGCCCGGTCGCAGCGTCGATGGCCGCATCAAAATTACCGAGCAGGGTGAAGTGCTCGCCTCCAAGTACAACCTACCCGACCTGGCACTCTATAACCTGGAGACAGTCACAACTGCGGTCATTCAGGGCAGCGTGCTTGGCAGCAGCTTTGACAGCATTGAACCGTGGAACGAGATTATGGAGCGGCTGAGCGTTCGGTCGCGCCAGCACTATCGCGCCTTAATCTATGAGCAGCCTGACTTAGTGGAATTTTTCCATCAGGTCACCCCCATTCAAGAAATCAGCCAGCTGCAAATCAGCTCACGCCCGGCCCGGCGCGGTGGCAAAAAAACGCTAGACGGCCTGCGGGCTATTCCCTGGGTGTTTAGCTGGACGCAAACTCGCTTTTTACTGCCTTCGTGGTACGGGGTAGGCACGGCGCTCAACGAATTTATTAGCGAGAATACCGAAGAGCACCTAGAGATGCTGCGCTACTTTTACACCAAGTGGCCCTTCTTCAAAATGGTGATCTCTAAAGTAGAGATGACTTTGGCCAAAGTAGACCTGCAGATCGCTCAGCACTACGTCACTCAGCTTAGCAGCGACGACAAGCTAGAAGATTTTCAGACCATGTTTGATCAGATCGCGGCTGAGTTTTACCTGACTCGCGAGGTGGTGCTGTCAATTACTGGGCACACCACGCTACTAGATGGCGATCCGGGCTTGCAGCGCTCTGTGCAGTTGCGAAACGGCAGCATTGTGCCCCTGAGCTTTTTGCAGGTAGCGCTGCTGAAGCGGCTGCGAGAGTATGGCAATGATGCGGTGACAGGAAGGGTGCGATCGCGCTACAGCAAAGGCGAACTCCTGCGCGGCGCACTGCTCACCATCAACGGCGTCGCCGCCGGGATGCGTAACACGGGTTAAAGGGGGGGAGTGTTCAGATTTTCGTGGGATGGGCGTCCCGCCTGTTCCCTTCGGAACGGCCAAGATGGCCATCCCACAAGAGGTTTTAGACTATATACACAATAGAGTTGAATTGAAAATACACAAAATTCAGATCACTCTCTAAAGGGCAAGCCTCAAGCGGCTGCAAGCAGCTCAGAAACGGTTTCTGCTGGCATCAGACGGCGGAAATCTAAGTCTCGACCAGCAATAGTCGGTCATCTTTAGAATAATGAAGAATTACCTGGCCCTCGTCTTCGGCATAGGCAATAGCCTCATCTGACAGTTCAATCAGGAGCGCATCTACATCTTTGCTATAGCTAATCTTTTTCATATCTTGACCTTTTTCCTGGATACAGCGTAATCACCACTATTAACGAAAGAATACTGTCGTAGGGTTTAATCAATGCGATCGCGCTACAGCAAAGGCGAACTCCTGCGCGGCGCACTGCTCACCATCAACGGCGTCGCCGCCGGGATGCGCAACACGGGTTAAGAAGTAGTCCTTAAAATTCTACGTTTTCGTAGAGATCGGCGATCGCAATCTCCACGGGCACGGACGAAAGTGAAATCATTGCCTGACTACCGTCGTACTCTGTTAACAGCCACTGATTTTCTCCCTGCTTGACGTGGTGTTCTACGTGAGGTCGATATTGGTCGATTAGCAAATATTCTCGAAATGTGGGGATTGTTCGATAAATAGCAAACTTATCTCCCCTGTCGTAGCTCTTGGTTGAGTCACTCAGCACCTCAGCAATCAAAACCGCATTGGTTACCGTGTCTTTTCGCCCTGTTTGTAGTTCAACTGGTTTGTGCACTACCATCACATCGGGATAGGTATAAGTATTGTGCGCAGGGACGCTCAGCCTTTGGTCAGTCACGAATACCTGATACGGCCTTTGCCGCAAGCCGTACCACAGCAGCGCATTTAGTGCGCTGGCGACTACGTTGTGGGCAGGTGTTCCACCAGTCATCAATACGATTTCTCCATCGCGGTACTCGCTGCGAGTTTTGGCGGCTACTTCTAGCGCCAGGTATTCTTCAGCGGTATAGGCTTTCGTCTGCGGTGTGGCAATCATCCAAAAAACCGGGCGACACTTTGAGTCGAGTCTATCAAGTCTGCTCTTGTTTCACCGGTTTAGATCGCGCTGTTTGAATAATTGGCAGCCGTTTTTATAGATATTTCTGTCAGTCCGCTTCACCTGCCCGTCAAGAACGGTCTTGACGCCTGTCCCCGTGGTAAGTTATTACCTGCATATTCAGCTGGTATTGGGTAAAATATCGCGTCTTTCTCCGTACCGCTCAATCTATTGTGAGGAGTTCGAGATGATCACTGATTTTAGGAGTCGTCTGGCTGGTTTAGCCGGATTGGCGCTGGGCGGTTTAGCGATCGCCTTTTCTCTACAGACGCCCGCTCAAGCCCAGGCCGCTTACGGCAGCTATGTCGGCATTGGCGCTGGCATTGGCTTTGGCGATGACAGTAACCTTGCGCTGGTGCTCAGCGGTCGCTACAACGTGCTGGAGCTGCCGATTTCGATTCGCGGGACGGCTTTCATTGGCGATGGCTCTGCCTTTGTGCCTACCGTCTCTTACGACTATCCGCTCAATTTCAATACCGAAGTTTACTTGGGCGCGGGCATTTCTATACCTGCTGGCGACGGCTCGCCCGTAGGTGACGATGTCGCCTTTGTGCTTCAGCCGGGCGTAGACTACACCATGACGGACAACAACCTGGTGATCTTCGGCAACGCTATCTTTGCCATTGGTGGCGAATCAGGCGGCGGCACGGCGACTTCTGTACAGGGCGGCGTGGGCTATCAGTTCTAGAGAAGCTGCTTACGACGGCTTTTGTTAGACGATTGAGCAGAACCCATGTACTAAAATTCAGCTTTCCGCTAGTATTAACCCAGCGAAAGCCGCTGAGCGGTGGTTAAACCAGGGTTAATATGCGCGATACGCATCCGTTAGGGTCTGTGATTCAGGGCTCCTTGAGTAAGGGGCTAGAGGTTCGGCTGCACCCGGATGTGCTGGTCGAAGAAATGCGGGTGGGCAAATTTTTGGTGGTGCAGGGGGTGCGATCGCGCTTTTTCTGTATGCTCACCGATGTTGCGCTGGGCACGGCTAGCCAGCGAATTGTGGCGAATCCGCCCGAGCCGAGCAATATTTTCCTGCAAGAGGTGCTGGCGGGTTCGGGCACTTACGGCACGGTGGATTTGACGCCGATGCTGATGTTTACACCGACCGAGGAAAAGGGGAAGGGGAAAGGGGAAAAGGGCAGGTCTTCGAATGGGCTGGCTTCTTACGAGACGAACTCTAGTGCGCCGATTCAACTGCTGCCGGTGAAGACGATTCCGGGGCACTTTAGCCAGGTGTATGACGCTTCTGAAAGAGACTTTCGGGCGGTGTTTGGTTGGGAAGATGATGTGCATCGGCGCAATTTTGCAATTGGTCAGCCGATTGATATGGACGTGCCGATCTGCATTGATCTAGATCGGTTTGTTGAGCGCAGTAACGGTATTTTTGGTAAATCGGGGACGGGCAAGTCTTTTTTAACCCGGCTGATTCTCTCGGGGATTATCCGCAAGCAGGCGGCGGTGAATCTGATTTTTGACATGCACTCGGAGTATGGCTGGGAGGCGGTCAGCGAGGGCAAAGAATTTAGCACGGTGAAGGGGCTACGTCAGCTATTTCCTGGACAGGTGCAGATATTTACGCTAGACCCAGAATCGACTAAGCGGCGAGGCGTATACGACGCGCAGGAGCTATACATCAGCTTTGATCAGATTGATGTAGAAGACCTGATGCTGATTAGCCGTGAGCTAAATCTCTCGGAGGCGAGTTTAGAGAATGCGATTATCTTGCGCAACGAGTTTGGCAGCAGTTGGATAAATCGGCTGTTGCAGCTCAGCAATGAAGAGATTCAGGAATTTTGTGAAGTGAAAATGGGTAGTAAGTCTTCCATTATGGCTTTGCAGCGCAAGCTGACTCGTCTGGCAGAGCTGAAGTACATTCGCAGTAGCTGTCCGCACAACTATGTGAACCAGATTTTGGAGACAATTGACGCGGGTAAGCATGTGGTAATTGAGTTTGGGTCGCAGTCGAATATGCTCTCTTACATGCTGGCGACCAATGTGATTGCCCGGCGAATTCATGCGAGCTATGTGCGGAAGGCGGACAGGTTTTTGCAAAGTAAGAATCCGAGCGATCGCCCCCAACCGCTCGTCATCACCATCGAAGAAGCCCACCGCTTTTTAGACCCGGCGACAGCCAGACAAACCATCTTTGGTGTGATTGCTCGCGAAATGCGCAAGTATTTTGTCACGTTGTTAGTGGTCGATCAGCGACCTTCTGGCATCGACAACGAAGTCATGTCTCAGGTGGGTACGCGAATTACGGCGTTGTTGAATGATGAAAAAGACATTGACGCGATTTTTACAGGCGTCTCAGGCGGGCAGAGTTTGCGCTCGGTATTGTCAAAGCTAGATTCTAAGCAGCAGGCGCTGTTGTTGGGCCATGCAGTGCCGATGCCGGTTGTTGTCAGGACACGGCCTTATGATGAACAGTTTTATAAAGAGATTGGCGATACGGCTTGGGAGACGATGTCGGATGCGGCGGTGTTTAAGGCGGCGGAGGGGGCGATCGCTGACTTAGGGTTTTGACACAATGGCAGATCGAGGGTCATAGCGAGAGTGATAGGTGCTGTAAATTCTGTAGCCGAGCAGCACAATGTCTATACATACAGGGCTATGAATCTTCCCAGAGTAGTTCTCTTCAGGTAAGCTGCCCCACAGTCTTATTTTCAATGGGCTACACCACAAGTACAACTCAGGAGCGAGATAGTTGGGCGCTAGACCATAGATTATAAGTTGTAGAATTCGGTGGAGAAGAGTAGGATTTCGTATCTTGCAGCACTAGAATATCTTCAGTTCTATTCGATTCCAAAGATATATACAGGGTAAACCGGCTAGCTTTACTTAGAGCCCACAGTAACGTCGAAAGATATGCCCATTAAACCTACCTAGCAATCTGTCATAACTTAGCAGGGCTTGGTTACTTCTCGATGGCTATGCAAACTTTTTTGATTAGAGAAGGCCACATGACTCAGTATGTAAAAGAGGATAGTCAGTTTGAGGTTCCTAACATCCTGGAAATTATGGAACTTTACCCTAAAAACTATTGAGTAACTATGTCTAGATATGGCCTAAAGATAGCTGTTGTGTATTTCTGTTGCATGTGACTATTTCAGATAGTCTTTTAGAAGATTGTTTTCCTCAAAGCTTACATGCTATGTCAATTTAACTGTTAGCAATATTGATTGCGTCGTCTAAATTGGCACTTTCCAGATTGGTGTCGAGCAAGAATGCACCTGTAAAGTCAGCATTTCTTAACTCAGTGTCGAGAAGTTTAGTACTGATTAGCTTAGCAGAGATCAGTATAGCCCCCGGCAAAAGGGCACCACTTAGGTCAGCACCGCTCAGGTTGGCACCACTTAGGTCGGCACCGCTCATGACCGCATTTCGTAGGTCAGCATCGCTCAGGTTAGCAAAACTGAGGTCGCTGCGTAGTTTAGCCGCAATCAGCTTGGCACCGCGCAAGTCAGCATCGGCTAGATAAGCTCCGCACAAGACTGCTCCAGAAAATTCGCCTCCACGTAGGTCAGCTCCCTTGAGGTTTGTCTTTGATAGGTCAAGCGATTGCATATAGCGGTGGTCTACTTTACGACGACCAACCACGGTGAGCGCCGCTTGAACGTCAGTTGAAATCCTCGAACTTTCTAGTCCTTCTCTGTAAAGTGGGTCTTCCTTGCTTATGTATGGTGATTCCTCTCTAATAAAAGCAGTCAAAATTTCTATAACTGTCCATTGGTCGCTCAGAGAGTCCTTAGCTATCTTCTCCAGAGAGTAGATTCCGGAGTTATAACTATTTCTGGTGTACAGCGTAGGAGACAAAAAAAGGCGTATCCTTCTGGAAATGAAAAAGCACCAGAAAAAGGAATACACCATGACTCAAGATAATCTAGTCGAGTTCAAAACACCAGAGACTGAGGAAACCTTCAACGATGCGCTCAGTGAGCTATTGCGACAAGGCGCTCGTCAAATCATTGCGCAAGCAGTAGAAGCAGAGCTGAGCGAATTTCTAGACCAGTATCAAGGACTCAAAGATGAGCGGGGGCGACAGGCGGTGGTTCGCAATGGCTATCTGCCCGAGCGGACAATTACGACCGGGGTAGGCGAGGTGGCTATTCAAGTGCCGAAGGTGAGAGACCGTAGCAGCAGCGGACTCAAGTTCACCTCACAGTTGCTGCCGCCGTACCTCAAACGCAGTCGCAGTGTGGAGGAAGTGTTGCCCTGGCTGTACCTCAAAGGAGTGTCTACTGGAGACTTCGGCGAGGCGCTCTCAGCACTGCTGGGGCCAGAAGCTAAGGGCCTATCATCAGCCACAATCAGTCGGCTGAAAGCAAAGTGGGTCAATGAGCATCAGGATTGGCAGGGGCGGTCTTTGAAGTCTAAGCGCTATGTGTATGTGTGGGCCGATGGCATCTACTTCAATATCCGCGCTGATGAACGTCAGTGCATTCTGGTGATGATTGGGGTCAGCGATACTGGTCACAAGGAGCTGCTAGGCATTGAGGCTGGCTACCGAGAATCCGAACTCAGTTGGAAGTCACTGCTGCTAAAGCTCAAAGACCAGGGACTAGCGCATGACCCGCAGCTCGCCATTGGCGATGGCGCATTGGGCTTCTGGAAGGCGCTGCCTCAGGTCTGGCCGACGACTCAGAAACAGCGCTGCTGGGTGCATAAGACGGCGAATGTGATTAACAAGCTGCCGAAGAAGCTGCAGCCCAATGCTAAATCAGCCCTATGGGAAATCTATCGGGCCGAGACCAAAACCGATGCCAATCAAGCGTTCAACCGCTTTCTCAAAACCTATCAAGCGAAGTATCCTGAGGCGACTGACTGCCTAGCCAAGGACCGCGACGTGCTGCTCAGGTTCTATGATTTCCCGGCTGAACATTGGAAGCATATTCGCTCGACCAATCCGATTGAATCGACCTTTGCCACTGTCCGACTGCGCACTGACCAGACCCGAGGAGCCGTCTCCAAAGGAACAGTTTTGCCGTTGGTCTTCAAGTTAGTGCAGAGTGCTCAGAAACGGTGGCTGCGGATTCGTGGCTTCAAACATCTCGGCGATGTAATTGAAGGTATTCAGTTCAAGGATGGTCTTCGACTTGAGAAGACCGACGATGTTAGTGATCGCCAGAAGGCTGCTTGATTTTGTCTCGTACACCAGATTTGACTATATCTCAGATTCCGCCAAGACGTATATGAATATTCTCACTACCTAACTGTTCTACTGCCTTCGAGAAGCGTTCTGAGATTAACCGCGACTCAGATAGTTTCTTATTATCTTCAATTTTTATGGTGTTTATTTCGAGTTGTATGATGTCTAGGCTCAGCCTCCTCTTCGCTAGGTAGACGTTAATCAACAGCACTACACCACCGACGATAGTAGCTCCTGTTCCAATCATGCTTACTAACGTATCTCTTTTCTTATCAACCAGTTCAACCGCTTCCTTCGCACTGAGACGTTTTTCTGCGGGAAGACTCTTTTGGATACGGTTCACTTCCCTAACTGGTTGATTCCATAGGTAAGGAATGCTAAAAGCTAGAGCAGTACCCGAAGCAAATAAGAGTAAAACTGATGATGCAGCTATCCATGAAAGCTTATTTCGTTTGAGTGTCATACAGAGCTAGGTCTACTAAAGTCGTTCCCTAGCTTACATTTATGGAGCCTGCCAAACCCTGTAAAAGTTATAATATACAGCGGTGCAGTCAACCAATACCGCAAGCAGCATGAAATCAAACCGATTAGATCAGTTCACCATAGTAGCTACTTTCGTTGGCTTCGTGGTAGATCTGTCTTCAATCGGTGGATTTGGTAGTGTAGATGGCTCATCTGCGGGCATTCCAGATAAGCCAGGTCTGGCGCTAGCGCTATTATCTTTCTACAGCCTCACTTTAATCAGCTTTATTGCACGTCGGCTGCTCTACAAACACAAAGCCAACCAAATCCGTACCAGGCTCGCGAAAAGCAAACCTGAGCCAGTAGCCAGAAAAGCTATATCAAACATGTCTGATGGAGACATCCTTAGGCAAACAATTACAGTAGAAAAGCTAACGCCACAAATCGATAGCATTGAGTTTGTCATTACTTGGTTAGCAGCAGGTATCGTTCTCTGGCATCCTATCTTGGCAATAGATTGGATGGAGTTACAGTTCAACCTCACTTACTATACATACCTTAATGAGATTCCTTTTATAGTTTTGATAGTCATGTTCATCTCATTGGTAGTATTAGCCTCCTCTCTGACTGCTAGAAAACTGTATAGTGCCATTGTCGGATTCGATTAAGGATTGCTATCAGATCGATTTACTCCCTCAGATTTACAGCCAAGTCATTGGCCCAACAGCCGTGCACGATGAGCTATCTTCTCCCAAAGCTTAAGCAGAAAGCCTGATCGCTTAAACGTTTCTTGTTACAGCTTGAGCAGAAGGTGCTACTGCTTAAGCGTTTCTTGTTGCAGCTTGAGCAGAAAGCGCGATCGCTTAAATGTTTGTTGATGCAGCTTAAGTAAAATACGCTACTGCTTAAGCGTTTCTTATTACGGCTTAAGCAGAAAGCCTTAATGCTTAAGTTGTAGGGCAGCTCCAACAATTCTACAGTTTGTGATAGTGTTTGCGATCGCGCCCCACCCCCATCCTTAACAGAACCCAACACCCTCTACGTGCTCACAAAAACTCCCCGTCAAAAATAGTTGACGCCTCAAAAAGAAAGCGGTACGCTAGCTTTCATAGCTGTTTCCCTGCGGGGAATAGCTCAACCGCTCGAAAACTTAGTCGCTGCCGATGATTGTTCCAGCAATCACCGACAGCTAACCCCCAGACTGATCACCCAGTCAGGCGGCTACGGTTCATGATGCCATAGCCACCCTGACCTTTGGCAAGTTGGGGTGGCTAAGTTTTCGGCATTTTCTCCCCATACCCACTGAAGATGCCATGAAAACGACCGCTTATTTTGACAGCACGCTACTCAGCCCGCAATTTTTTCGCTACCAACAAACCCAAGGCAGCACCCCCCTCGGCCCATCCCACAACCCCGAAAGCAGACCTCACCGCGAAGAAGTGCGTCACATCTTGCTCGGTAGCCCCGGCGCTATCCGGCAAACCATTCACCTGTTGCACGCCCTCGACTACGCCGAACCGCCCGCCTGGAGCCAGCTCGTCACAGTCGGCGAGCAGTTGATTATCACACCAGAGCAGGGAGAATCTATGAGCCTCTTGAGGCGACCCTTGGCACAGTTTTAAGCGCTCCGCCACTCAACTCGGCTAGAGCCAATGGCCTAAGTCGGTCGCGGCTCTACCGCTGATTGACCGAGGGGCGAGCGTAGTTGTAGGCTTTGCCCTCGCAGCCTCAGTCCGATGGCTCTAGCCGAACATTTCTGTAAAGCTGTTCAATAGGCACTTCAACGCCCATGCTTGCAATACAGACCTTCTCACCTGCCTTGTATGGAAGGTATCGCCACATCCGCCCTTCTCCCCGGCGATAGCACTCCACCTGCATCCGCTGAGAGCTAACCAGCACATATTCTTCAAGCGTCGGAATTTGAATATATTCCTGAAACTTGTCCTCTCGGTCTATTGTCTTAGTACCAGGAGAGAGCACTTCTACAATCAGCTTAGGAAAACGGTAGAAGGCGGATTCCTGCTTATCTTGTTCGTCGCAGCTCACAATCAAGTCTGGGTAACGATACGACAGACCTTCTCTTACCTCGACCTTCACATCCGACACATTTATCTCACAGCCTTCTGCATCCACACGATCCACTAAAGCACCGTACAGGTTGAGGGCCGCCCTATTATGCCCCTTGGTACCACCAGTCATTGCAAAGACTTGACCGCCACAATATTCATGGCGAAGCTCTTGGCGAGGCTCCCACTCCAGATATTCTAGAGCAGTCATTTTCTGAGGGTGAGGAGAAGCGATCATGACAGGGCAATCCAAGCGCGACAATTTCTAATTGTGACCTTGCATCCTATCCTACCTGATCGCTTTATTCTCCTAGCCAGCTGACGCTAAGGTCTTAGCTGCTGACCCGGATAGAGCGATCGCATTTACGACAGACACGGCCTCCCCAAATATTACGGTTGCTAAAATTGTTACTGAGACATTCACGGGTAATTACGGACTGATCTGCTGAGACAGCCGTGGTAGCATCGCCATACTGCTTTTAATAAAACTCGCGCATAGCAAGTTACCCAAACAACACACAATATAGCAAACACGGTATAGAAACCACTTTAAAAATAATGTGCCAAAGCTTCCCGAAAAACCTTGAATTTCTATATCTTCCTGTCTCGTTTTGGTTACCTGAAAAGCTACGAAAGTAAGCTGATGGTGGTTGCTTTTTTAGGAACGCACGTTCCCTTGCTAACGCTGCTGTTCTACTTTATTAGCTCTAGCGCGATCGCCCCAGATGACAGACTCAGAGTTCTCGGGATTGCTCTGCTAGCGACCTTAATGGGCACAGCAGTAACCCTGCTAGCACTACACCATCTGCTCTCGCCCATCGGCCTCACGGCATTTGCCCTGCGCAATTACAGAGACAAGCAACAGTTGCCCAACCTGCCGACCCAATACACTGACGATGCTGGCATATTAATGGCCAATACAACACAAATCGTCAAGCAGCTAGACGACTTCATTCGCTACATGGCAGATTATGACCGCCTCACTAACTTGCCAAACCGAGATCTCTTCAAATCCAGACTGCAAAAAGAGATTGCAGCCATTCAACCTCAGCAAAGAATTACTGTTTTCGTTATTGACATAGACGGATTCAAAAACTTAAACACCGCTGAGAACGATGAGGTCGGCAATCGCATTTTGCAGGCGATCGCCCAGCGGTTAACCGACTATGCTGACGGCTCAGGGACGCTGGCACGGCTAGGCAACGACGAATTCGCCCTCTTTCAAAAAGGTGCATTAGCCTCAGAGCCTGGCTTTGCCACAGCGCAGAACATTCTGAGAGCAATCAATCAACCCTACCCAGAGATTTCACCCCATCTCCATATCACAGCCAGTATCGGCATCTCCATCTACCCGACCGATAGCGACACTGCCGATAGACTCATAGCCGATGCTTACACCGCTCTCCAGCAAGCCAACCACAAAAGCGACAGCTATCAGTTTTATTCACCCGAGATTGCCATTGCTTTGCAAAAACACCTGAGGCTCGCAAAAGATCTCAGAAGTGCCCTTGCCAACAACCAGCTACTGCTTCACTATCAGCCGCGCATCGACTGGCGCAGCAGTGAAATGGTGGGTGTAGAATGCTTAGTACGCTGGCAGCACCCCGAGCTAGGCTGGGTCCCCCCCGCAGAATTCATTCCGATCGCTGAAGAAACCGGGCTAATTCTGCCAATTGGCGAATGGATTTTGCGCACTGCCTGTCAGCAGAATAAAGCCTGGCAGCGCTCCGGGCTCAAGCCTTTTGCAATGGCTGTCAACCTGTCTGCGCGTCAGATTGAGAGCCCTGGCTTAGTAGATCTCGTACAGCTCATCTTACAAGAAACCGAGGTAGCGCCTCAGTTTTTAGAGCTAGAGGTCACCGAAAGCCTGCTAATGGGCAATACTGAACAGACGCTAGCTGTCTTAGAGAGCTTGCACAGCAAAGGCATCGCCCTGGCTCTAGACGACTTTGGCACGGGCTATTCTTCCCTGAGCTACCTACGCAAATTTCCGTTTGACATTCTCAAGATCGACCAGTCCTTTGTTAAAGATATGGTGCATAGCGCCGATGCCGCAGAAGTGATCAGAGCCATTGTCTCTCTGGCAAAGGGGCTGCGCTTGGGGCTAATCGCCGAAGGCATCGAGACAGAAGAGCAGCTCCATCAAATCGAAACTTATGACTGCTACGAAGTGCAGGGCTACTACTTCAGCAAACCGCTACCCGCCGAAGAGCTGACTCGCCGATTGCAACAGCCTCACCCCTGGCAAGTCACCGTCCCAGCGCCGCAGTTGATAGGAAACTAAGCCGCTGTAGCCATCTCTATGGCTGTCCGGTTTCTCTAATTGAGAAGACCTATAGCGAAGCGATCGCATCTACCCAACCAAAGGCACATCTGAAAAAAGGAACATATCTCTAAAGGGTCATGGCAGACCCAGCGATAGAACGCCTTTAGACGGATTCTGGTGTAGGACGATACTATTTACACTTTGCAAGCACCTTGATTCAAAAAGAGATTTTTGATAATGAACATTATTTTTAGCCAAATAAAAACTTTCAGCAACCGCATCGCTCAGTCTAGAACTATCCTGAAGCGATCGCTGATGGTAGGACTAATCAGCCTGGGCCTGTGGACTGCTAGCGTCGGTAGCCCGGCCTATGCCGCCGATGCCAACGATTACTATGGCAACGAGCGCGGCAGCATCCAAAACACTGAGCGCTACGACCAAATTCAGCCCGATGCCGGTGGTATGAACGGGTTTGACGACGCTGACCCCAGACGCAATACCCGCGCTGCCGAAGCCAAAGCCAAAGCCCTAAAAGACACCGCTGTGCGCACGAATCTGAAAACGGGCGGCCCGCTAGAGACCGCCGGAAAAGAAATCAATAATGCAACGAACGGACTCGGCAATCGCGCTGATAGAGCTGCCGACAGCATCAGCAACAAAACCAACCAAGTCACTAATAAAGTCGGTGACGCTGTTGATAGTCTAGGCCGCAAAGCAGACAAAGCCACTGATCGATTGGGCAACAAAGCCGAGCAAGCCACGAACCGGCTAGGCAACGAAGCGGCTAAAGGGACTAACCGAGTCGTGAACACAACAGACCAGATGAACGGTCGGGTTCCTAACCAGACCCGATAAACAGGTAGGACAGGTTGTCCGGCTCCCCTGTTTATCTTTCCAGTTTATCTTTTAACTATCGCCCTGATCGCTATCAAGCAGTGGTCAGGGCGATAGTTTTTGCGGTCACTCACCGGCAGGCGTCAGCTCAAGTTTGTTAGGGAGGCCATTTTCGTCAAACTCAGCACCTTCATTTGCGAGGGGGGAGCTGCGATCTTCGGTTCGGCGGAGGGCGGACTGCCAGCTGTTGATTCTCACTTGCGCAGGTTCAAAGGCTTCTGCCTGAGAGGGAATTCGACCGGCTAGCGCGATCGCAGTCTCTAAGCTACGGCCCGAAACCGCCTCTGCCTGAGCCAGTAAGTCCCAGCTCCAGCGGCTGATTTGGCTATCGGCGCGGGCGCGGCTATCGCTTCCGGTCGGCACTCGCTGAGCAATCTCGATAGCATTCGTCAGCGACTGCGCATCTCCCCGCGCTGCTGCATTCACCGCTTCGCCTAACCGCAGCCGACCGTTTTCTTGGGCCTGCCACCCACCAATCTCATCTTGAGCAGAGTCATACAGCGCCCGGCCTTTACCAATTCTAGAAGCGACGGCGATCGCCCCTGACAAGTCGCCACTATTGGCCCGCTGCCGCGCCTGATCGAGCAGCGGCTGATCTTCTATGCGCTGAACGCGGCCCGTCCAGGTGGCAATGCGCTCGTCAGCTTCGCCTGCGAGTGTCCGGCCCGAAGCGATGCGGCGGGCTTCTTGAATGGCCGCTCGCAAGTTGTCAGCTGTCCCCACTGCCGCGAGCTGGTCGGCCCGCTCCAAGATAGGCCGGTCCTCGGCGGTTTCTACGCGCGTCTGCCACTGGTTAATCTGCTTGGCGGCTTTGTCCCACTGAGATGAACTGCGCGGAATTTGCTCGGCAATGGCGATCGCTGCTGTCAGATCAGAGGTACTGCCGCGATCAGCTCGTGCCTGCGACTGAGTTAGCAGGTTGACATTGCGGATTTCGCCCTGCCACTGCGCAATTAGCCGCTGCGCCCTAGCGTAGAGAGGCCGGTCTTTGCCCAGGGTTTTGAGCCGGGTAATAGCATCTTCTAGGCCGCTAGCGTTGCCCGCCCAAGCCTGCTGATAAGCGCTGACAAATATCTGAAAGTCAGCGACCTCTTTATTTACCCCGACATCACGAGGAATGGCGCTGAGCATTGCCTGAGCGTCTGAGAGCTTTTTATCAGCCAAGAGATCTTCCCCGGCGGCCAGCATTTGCTTGGCAATTTTTTTGCGCTCTCCCTGTGCCTCTGCGTAAAATACGCTTTTTTCATCAATCTTTTTGAGCCGTTTGAGCGCTTCGGTAAAGCCTTTGAGCGTGCCGTCTTTAGCAAAGCCTAGCGCCTCAGAGAGCTTGCGGCTGTCTTCGCGCCCCTGGCTGATCATCTGGGTCAGCTCGTTATATTTTTCTGTAGACCAGTATTGGTTGTCTACCTCTAGCAGCTCAACTAGCAGGCTAAACGCCTTTTGAAAGTCCTTAGCCTTAAGCTGATCTACCGCCGAATTAAAGAGATCTTCGCCCTCTTTCCAGATCTTTTGCCAGCGGGCTATCCGCTCTTCGACAACGGCGGCAGCAGCGGTTCTTTGAGGAATTTTTCGGGCATTGGCGATCGCCTCTTCCAAATTGCCTGCTTCAAACGCGCGCTCAGACAGGTCGAGCACCTGAGTGGCCCACTCTTCAATCCGCTGATTGATGTCGTAGCGCAGCGGATGATCTTCAGGCAGCTGATCTACTAGGGCGATCGCTGCCAGCAAATTTTTTACATCGCCCTGCGCCGCATAAGACTCAGCGCACTGCAGCCGCAGCGAAGCCGAAGCCGTCGGCCAAAAAATCGCCCGGCAGTTAGGCAAATTAGGAATGCGAAACAGGCTAACCATCGCCGCTGTGCCCGCCGTCCCTAAAATGCCAAAAGTCATTAGCACCACCAGCGGCCAGCTGCGCAGCCAGCGCATCCCCAGCAGAGAAGCAGGCCAGCGGCCCCCCGGTTGCTTAGGGCGATCAGCCAGTGGCCGCTGACGGGTGCTTAGATCTTTAACAGGCTGGTCAGTAGGGCGCTTGGTAGGTTTGCGCCGACCGGCAGCAGGCCCATCAGCCGGTTTTTTAGGAGCACTGTGATCGTCGTATCTCGATGTCATAGCTGTCCTAGCGGTCGCGCATCTTCAAAACTTTTTAAGGAATTGCTCACGTCAGCTGATAGCGGCTGGCCCAAGCGATGTTACCCAATTGTAACAACGGGACTGTAACAATGGTTCGAGGGGGTTCGAGGGGGTTCGAGGTTGACAGCAGATAGCACCGGGTGATTGTCATTGCAGGCTACCCCATTTAGCAAAGCTGACAACATCTTTTCTTGGTTGATCTATCCCGAGTCGTCTATGCCCCTTCTAGATTCATAGCTAGAGATGCGGGCTAACCGACCTTTAGCACCCGCACCGACTGACCGATAGCAATTTGGCGATCGCCTTGAGGCACGACGCCCAGCCCGGTAGTATTCGCCAGGTTGACCAAGTTGCCAGAGCTGTCACTGCCCGCTGACTGGCCAAATTCGTAGCCGGTAGCGCTCGCCACTAGCTGCCCCCAAAGATAGGTTTCCCGCTGCCCGCCGGCTCGCAGTTCGGTCGTGGCGGTCGCCCAAACAAAGTCTGGTGACCACGGCCCCACTCGCCCCGATAGTTTAGCGATCGCCGGTGCCACAAAGCGCCAAAAACCCACCATCGCCGAAGCCGGGTTGCCAGGTAAGCCAAAGTAGAGCTGATGGCGGTTTGCACCGGCAAAGGTGGCCACCGTCAGCGGCTTACCTGGCTTTACCGCCACCGCGCGAATGTGTAAGGTCGCCCCCAAGTCAGCCAACACCTGATCGACATAGTCATAGTCACCTACCGAGACACCGCCTGAAGAAATCACCAGATCGGCCTGACTCAGGGCAGCAGCGATCGCTTCCTTTACCGCACTGCGCTGATCGCTGATAATGCCGAGCGGCACCGGTATCGCGCCGGTCTGGGCGACCAGCGCCGTCAGCGCGTACTGATTAGAATCGACAATTTGCCCCGGCTGGAGGGGCTGATCGGGCCGTACTAGCTCGCTGCCCGTGGAGATAATAGCCACCCGAGGCCGCTGGTAAACCTGCACCTGCGTCTGCTGAGCCGCCGCGAGGAGCGCAATTTCGGCAGGAGAAATCACCTGATTGGCCCTAAGCAGCTCGCCCCCTGCCCGATAAAAGCTGCCGCGCTGCCGAACAAAAGACCCAGCCTGCGCCGTCTGTAAAATGGTGACGCGATCGCCCTGCGGCTCAGTCTCCTCCTGCATGACCACCGTATCAGCTCCAGGTGGCATCATCGCCCCAGTCAAAATTCGCGCTGCCTGGCCCGGCTCGATGGTTTTTTGCGGCAGCTTGCCCGCCGGGATTTCTTCAATAATTTGCAGGGTGACGGGCGATCGCTGCACATCGCTCGCTCGCACTGCGTAACCGTCCATCGCCGAATTGTCCCAATGGGGAAAATCTAAGGCGCTAGTGACGGATTTGGCCAACACGCGGCCCAGACAGCTCGATACGTTTGCTAGCGTGATCGTTTCGACGGTGTCAGTCGGCTGTACCAACGTCAAGATTAATTGCTCAGCCTCAGCCGCAGAAAACATAATGGTAAAACATAGCGCCAAAGGTCACGGCACTGCCCACAAAAGCGACCTGGTGCCTCAAGCTAGATCTTATCTTTCTTTGTTCGTGCCGAGTCAATATATTGAGGCCAGGCTTAGAGCCCGTTTGAGTAGGCCCCACTCACCCCCTCTTGACGAATAGTCTTATGCAAACCGCCCCTACCTATCCGACGACCAGCAACCTGTCGTCAGCACCTGCACTCGCCGATGTCTTGCGATCGCGCCGTCAGCGCCTAGCTAAAACTATTAAATTCCCAGTACTGCTGTGGTCAGGCATGGCCAAGCCGCGAAACTTTGCGGCCAACCTCTATCCATACAGAGCCAGCAGTCATTTCCTTTACTTTGCGGGCCTCCCAATCGAAAACGCGGCCATTCGCATTGAGGGTGAGCAGCTGATCTTATTTATGGATGACGCCACTTTAGACGACGCCCTCTGGCACGGCCCTAGCCCGCGCCGCGCCGACATTGCTCAGCAGATGGGTGCAACCGACGCCCGGCCCCTGAGCGATTTGGCTGATTTGGCTCTGGGCGCTGCCACCTTGGGCGAAAAAGACGAAACCATCCAGATGCTAGAGCAGGCCATGCTGCAGCGGGGCATTGTACTACCTCGCCACCAGCCCCAGAGCAACCAGGTTTTACAAAAGGCAATTGTGCAGCTACGCATGATTCAAGACGAAGGGGCGATCGCGGCTATTCGTCAGGCGATCGCGGTCTCAGTCGCAGCGCACAAAGCCGGTATGGCCAACACCCGCACCGCCAAAACCGAAGCCCAGGTGCGGGCCGCGATGGAAGCTATGATCATCAGTCACGACATGGCTTGCGCTTACGGCAGCATTGTCACCGTTGCTGGAGAAGTGCTGCACAATCACCACTATCACAATCGGCTCTCACCGGGCGATTTACTGCTAGCCGACGTAGGCGCAGAGACAGCCGATGGCTGGGCCTCAGATATCACGCGCACCTGGCCGGTCAGCGGCACTTTTTCTACCACGCAGCACGACCTGTACGACATTGTGCTGGCAGCTCACGACCGCTGCATTGAGGCGGCTAGGCCCGGCGCAGAATACGCCGATATTCACCAGTTTGCCTGTGTGACTATTGCCGCTGGGCTGGTCGATTTGGGCATTCTCAACGGCCAGCCCGAAGATCTGGTAGCTGAAGATGCCCATGCGCTGTTTTTCCCGCATGGCGTGGGGCATCTGATGGGGTTAGACGTACACGATATGGAGGATTTGGGTGACTTAGCAGGCTACGCTGAGGGGCGGCAGCGGAGCGATCGCTTTGGTCTGGCCTTTCTCCGGCTCAACCGACCGCTAGCAGCCGGCATGGCCGTCACTATCGAGCCGGGCTTTTATCAGGTGCCCGCCATCTTAAACGACCCACAAAACCGCGATCGCTATGCCCAGATGGTCAACTGGGACCGTCTGGAGCAGTTTGCCGATGTGCGCGGCATTCGCATAGAAGACGACATTTTGGTCACCCCGTCGGGCTGCGAAGTGCTTAGCCAAGATCTCCCGACTGCGGCTACTGATATCGAATATTTAGTTCGTTCAGCAGCTGAATAGGACAATTGAGTCACAGAATTATGACGGCAAAACAACTACCCGTAGACAACGCCGAACGGCACCCCATTTCACACCGGCAGCAGCGAATTTTGCTGACGGTTATAGTCCTGGTGGCAACGGCACTACGCTTTTATCAGCTAGGCACAGAAAGCATCTGGATCGACGAGCACTTCAGTATTCTCGATGCTGAAAGTTTAGATCTCGGGACGCGCCCCCTGTATTACGCTCTGCTGCATGTTTGGATGCAGTTTGGCAGCGGCGATGCCTGGCTGCGATCGCTCTCGATTCCCTTCAGTCTGGGCAGCATTATCTTGGTCTACCAGCTGAGCCGCCGTCTGCTCGCCTCGGCAGCGGTAGGGCTGCTGGCGGCATTGCTGATGGCGCTATCGCCGCTCTTTGTCGGCTATGCCCAAGAGATCCGCATGTATGCGCTCAGCACCTTTTTAGGACTGTGGGGAACGCTGATTTTGGCTCAGATCTTGCAAAATCCTAGAAGCGTTCGTCCGCTTAGCGTCATCGGCTGGCTGGTCACCCGGCTACTAGCGGTGATGAGCACACCTTTAAACGTGCTGCTGCTGCTGCCCGATATCCTGCTGCTGTTCTGGAGGTTTCGCCGTAACCGTAAAGTCATGGTTGCCTTCGGGATCGGGCTAGCGCTGGTCGGGGTTCTGTGGATTCCGTTTGCACAGGTGCTCAGCGAAGCGGCCCCCCGGTTTATGGGCGGGTGGGTTATCTATCAGCCCGACCTCGACCTTATTCAAATCCTGGCGATGCTGTCGGAGGTGACCGTCTTTTGGCCAGTCAGCGATCTGCAAACGCTCAGAGGTGCCCCGGCTCTCTTGGATTGGGGTTGGGAGAGACTGATCACGCTTTTCTATGCAGGGTTTACCGGCCTCGCTGTGAGCGTTCTGGGCGTCGGCGTTCTACAGCTAGTCCGCAAGCACCGGCACCGGATCGAACTGGGGTGGATTGCAGCTTGGGCTTTCTTGCCGATCGCTGCGATCGCCCTTATCTCTGTAGTATCAGCCTCCATTTGGCGAGAGCGATATCTGATGCTCGCGGTTCCCTATGTCTTTATTCTCCTAGCGGTTGGGATGATAGAGATTTGGCGGCGCTACCGGGCGATCGCTTTGGCAGTGGCGATCGCCTACGCAGTCGCTGTCAGCGGCGGCCTCTATCACTACTACACCGCCCTCTATCACGATGACTGGCGCGGCGTTGCCGAATTTATCCGCAGCAACGAGCAGCCCGGAGATGCCATCGGGTTTTACGGCTGGCAGTGGGAGCCGCAGCTGACTGTCCCCCGCTATTACCAGGGCAGCGCTGACTTCTATGACCTCCAGCGAGAGCCCCTCCCTCCGACCGAAGTGGCTCAGTCTAGAGACACTTTTATTCAAGAGATGTTTCAGCAGCTGCCGCCAGAGTCTTCTCGCTATTGGCTGGTCGTATTAGAGTCCTCACCTACCGGCAGAAAGCAAATTCACGACAGCATTTATCAACGGTTTGACGTTTTAGAAAATCAGACCTTTCCCAATTCTGTTAACGCGCCAGCTGATGTATTTTTAGTCACACCCAAAAGTCAGTAAAGCCAGCGCGTGACTGCTCGCAGGGCACTCCTACTCAAACAGATGCGGATGCCACAATCAAGACTAAAAACGAAATCTAAGGGGTTACAGCAACTTTCACAGCGGGCTGCTCTGCCTCAGGGCTGCGAGAGGCCACAACTACGGCAATCTGCGATTCGATTTCGTCTTTAACAATCTGGCGATATTCTAAAAAGTGTTCTATCTGCGCGCAAACCGTCAGGTAGCTGGCAACGCCGCCGCGATTGTGCTTAAACATTTGCAACAGATAAATCCAAAAAGTAGAGCGAGTCTCTCTTTCGACCCCTTGTTTCCAGCAGACAATGAAAAGCGCTTTCAGCAAGTGCCAGTTGAAGGGCTCTTTGGCAGACTTTGGCTTTGGCCCCCGGCGCTTATCGTTGTGACAGGGCGCTTCCCCTAAAATGCGGTAGTGCCGGTATGTTCTATCTAAGTACTTCTGGGGGTCGTACAGATTCCAAAAGGCATCGACATACTCCTGGGCGACTTCTTCTACTGGGCGGGTTGGGACGAAGTTCATCAGCGTCGTCTGGTGAATATTGGCCGTTTCTTTACCAGCCAACAATCGATTCTCTTTTTCTAGCCGATGCCATAGCGCCGTATCGGGCAGCGCCTGCAACATGCTGAAGAGCGCCGTAGGAATGGAGCATTTCTCAACGAATTGAACGATGCGATCGCCTGCCCCCTTTTTCTCCCCATCAAACCCAATAATAAAGCCCGCCATCACCCGAATGCCCGTGCTGGCAATCTTGTGAATCGACTCGCTCAGCGGATCGCGCACGTTCTGAAACTTTTGTGTCACCTTCAGGCTGTCTGCGTCCGGCGTTTCTACGCCCAAGAAGACCGCCCCAAAGTTGCAGGCCGTCATCAGATCCATCAGTTCTTGGTCATTGGCTAAGTCTACCGAGGCTTCGGTTGAGAAAGTAAAGGGATAGCCTTTTTCCTCCATCCAAGGCACCAGCGCCTTGAGCATCAGCTTTACATTGCGCTTGTTGCCAATGAAGTTGTCATCGACCATGAAGATGCTGCGCCGCCATCCCAATTCGTACAGGCACTCTAGCTCGGCAATCAGTTGCTCAGGCGACTTGGTGCGCGGCTTGCGGCCATACAGCACAATAATGTCGCAAAACTCGCACTGAAACGGGCAGCCGCGCGAAAACTGAATCGCCATCTCGGAGTAGGCGTTTAGATCTAGCAAATCAAAGCGGGGTACCGGGCTAGTGCCCACATCAGGCCGCTCCAAAGCGCGAAAAGTTCCCGAGGTTTCGCCTTTTTCAATCGCTTCTACCAGCATCGGCAGCGTGATTTCGCCTTCATCAAGTACGCGAAAATCAGCGCCGGCTTCAATCACTTCGTGTGGCAAGGCAGTGGCATAAGGCCCGCCGACTGCGACCGATTTACCCCGCTGCTTAGCCTCGCGAATTTGCGCCAGCATGTCGGGCTTCTGCACGATCATGCCTGAGAAAACCACCAGCTCCGCCCAGTCCCAATCGGCGTCGGCAAGGTCTTCCACGTTGCGATCTACCAGCCGTAAGTCCCAGTCTTGGGGCAGTAAAGCGGCTACCGTCACCAGCCCCAAAGGCGGCAAGATTGCCTTGCGTCCGGCTAGTTCAATCGCTTTATCGAACGACCAGAAGCTTTTAGGAAACAAGGGGTAAATCAGCAAGGCTTTCATAAAAAGTGCCTGTCTATAAAGGAACTGTGAAAGTGCAAGGTAAACCGTTTATAGCGCAAAGTACGCTGCAATAGGCCAATTAAAAGACCAGTTAAAAGCGATCGCCCGTCATCCTAACAGAAGCAAACGAGACAACGAAATTTGTATCTGCAAACCACATACAGTTAAAGAACGTTAAATAAGTTTAGATGCTAAATCCACAGTTCATGCTACCGTAACATGTCGTAGAGAAAGCTGACTGTCGATTGACAAACGCTCCGTGTTATGTACAAGTCGCCTTTCCACCCCGAATCTAATCAATCTAGGGGCTGGACTCGAACCAGCGCCTTCAGGGTGATGAGTTCAGCGTTCTACCGCTGAACTACCCCAGCATAGTCTTTGCTCTCTTTTCTGTAGGTCAGTCCCCGTATATACGAACGCGATCACCCTAACTTTATAAAAGTTATCAGAGCATCGGGAACTCTAAGGACAGATTTATATGAAACCTGTAGTCAAACTATGGCACCTACTGCGATCGCCGCCAATCCCTTTCCGCTCATCCGCAACTATAAGATCACAGAGCAGCTCTATGCAGGCAAGCGAACCGCCGTCTATCGGGCTATGCCAGCGGGCCAGCAGCAGCCAGTAGTGATTAAGGTGCTTCAGTCAGCCCATACAAACTTTAGCAGCCTGGTACAGTTCCGTAATCAGTACGCCATTAGCAAAGACCTGCCCGTCCCTGGTATTGTCCGGTCGCTGAGCTTGGAACCCTGGCAAAATAGCTACGCGCTGGTGATGGAAGACTTTAGCGGTCTGTCTTTGCAGCAGTATGTGCAGGGGCGATCGCTGCCAATCGCCGAAACATTGGCAATCGCCCTACAAATCGCAGACATTTTGCATGACCTCGCCCAGCAGCGGGTGGTGCACAAAGACATCAAACCTGCCAACATTCTGATCGAGACGGCCAGTAAAAAGGTGAAGCTGATCGACTTCAGCATTGCCTCGCGGCTAACCCAGGAGACCTCAGAGATACGAGATCCCAACGGCCTGACCGGCACCCTGGCGTATCTCGCCCCTGAACAAACCGGGCGCATGAATCGATCCATCGACTACCGCACCGACTTCTATGGGCTAGGCGTAACGCTGTACGAACTGCTCACCGGCAGATTGCCCTTCCAGTCAGAAGATCCGATGGAGCTGGTGCACTGCCATATCGCGCAGTCTCCGGTGCCGCCTGACAAAGTTGCGCCGAGCATTCCGCCGATGGTCTCAGCCATTGTCTTAAAGCTCATGGCCAAAAATGCCGAAGACCGCTACCAGAGCGCCCAAGGGCTTAAGCATGACCTCGCGCAGTGCCTCACCCAGTGGCAGCAGGCAGAGACAATTGCTGAATTTGAGCTGGGTGGGCGCGATCGCTCTGACCGCTTCTCAACGCCCGAAAAACTGTATGGGCGAGAAGCGGAGGTGCAAACTCTGCTGGAGGCCGCAATGCGTATCGCCTCTCCTCCTACCCCAGAATCTGCTGGCCGCAGTTCAGAAATGCTCCTGGTAGCAGGCTTCTCAGGCATTGGCAAAACGGTTGTCATCAATGAAGTTCACAAGCCGATTACGCAGCAGCGTGGCTACTTTATCAAAGGCAAATTCGACCAGTTCAATCGCAACCTGCCCCTCTCTGCTTTTGTGCAGGCGCTGCAAGATTTGAGCGGGCAGCTCTTGACCGAATCCGATGCAAAACTAGCCGAATGGCGCGCCCAAATCTCAACTGCGGTGGGTGAAAGCGGTCAGGTGCTGATTGACATCATTCCAGAACTGGAGGAGGTGATTGGCCAGCAGCCTCCGGCAGCGGTGCTCTCAGGGGCAGCCGTGCAAAATCGTTTTAGATTACTGCTGCAAAAGTTTATGGCGGTCTTTGCGACCACTGAGCATCCGCTGGTGATATTTTTAGACGATCTGCAATGGGCAGACTCAGATTCACTCCAGTTGATCAAGCTGCTGCTGGCCAATCAAGACCATTTGCTGGTGATAGGTGCTTACCGAGACAACGAAGTCTCCCCCACACATCCTTTTATGATCGCCGTAGATGAACTGGCACAAGCAGGCATCCCTATCCACACAATCACGCTAAAGCCGCTGCCGCCAGCCCAAGTCAATCAGCTCGTTGCCGATACCTTGGGCTGCCCGGCCGAGGTCGCTCAACCGCTGACAGAATGGGTGCATCAAAGAACAGAAGGTAACCCGTTTTTTACCAAGCAGTTTCTGCAAGGGCTGCATCGTGACGGCCATATCAGCTTCGACTATACCGCCGGAGCCTGGCAGTGCAATATCGCTCAGATCAAAGCGCTCGCCCTCACCGACGATGTTGTCGAGTTTATGGCGGCTCAACTGCAAAAGCTGCCGGTAAAAACGCAAGAGACCCTGAAGCTCGCGGCCTGTATTGGTGCGCAGTTCGATCTCAGCACGCTAGCGGCCATTTTGCAGCAGTCCCAGGCGGAGACAGCCAGCGCACTGTGGCCAGCTTTACAGGAAGGCTTAATTCTTTCTATCTCTGAAAACTATAAGTTCTTCCAGGCCGTTCATGCCGATCATACAGAGAGCGCACAGCCAGATATTGCGGTGCCCTACAGGTTTCTCCATGACCGGGTGCAGCAGGCGGCCTATTCGCTGATTCCACCCGACCAAAAACAAGAGACTCACTACCGTATCGGCCAGCGCTTGCTCAAAGAAACCCCGTTAGCGGTTCGAGAGGAGACCATTTTTGAAATTGTCAATCAGCTCAACCACGGGATCACGCTGATTGACGACCCGAAAGAACGTCATGACTTAGCTCAGCTCAACCTGATTGCCTGCCAGAGAGCGAAGAATGCCGTCGCTTATCAGTCGGCTCGGGAGTATGCTGGCGTTGGGCGATCGCTCCTCGGCGAGAATGCCTGGCAGCAGCAGCAGTACGAAACCAGCCTGGCGCTGTACACAACAGCCGCCGAAATTGCCTCACTGTGCGGTGACTTTGTAGCGTTAGACGACTTCATTGCGCAAGTGGTTGAGCACGCTCGCTCTCCGATTGAAAAGGCAAGCGCCTATCGTATCAAAATCCAGTCCAACGCTTTTCAAAACAAACTGACCGCAGCCATTGACACGGCCCTTCAGATCTTGCAGCAGATGGGCATCAGCTTTCCTCAAGTCCCGACGGAAGAAGATATTCAGCAGGCCATGCTAGAGATTGGTCAGTTGATCGGCGAGCGGGAAGTTGAAAGCCTAGTCGATCTGCCCATCATGACAGACCAGGAGAAGATCGCAATTGTTCAGCTTGCCAGTAGTGTTACACCAGCCGCTTATATCTCGGGTTCTCCTTTATTCCCGCTGTTAGTGGCTCTCTCTGTCAAGCTGTCAATTCAATATGGGAATACACCGGCCTCGGCCTATGCCTATGCCTCCTATGGCGTCATTGCCTGCAATCTTCTTCAAGACATAGAGACGGGCACAAGGTTTGGCCAGTTGGCTCTCCAGGTCGTCTCTAAGCTAAATGCTAAGGCGTTCCAAGCAGAAGTGTCTATGGTGGGAGGGGTGTTCATTTTCCCTCGCAAATCTCACATTCGAGAAACGCTGCCGCTGCTTAAAGAAGGCTATTTAGTCGCCCTAGAAGTCGGAAATTTAGAATATGTTGGGTACAGCGCTTACAACTTTTGCTTCGGCGCTTTTTTGTGTGGTCAACCGCTCTCTAGTCTGGAGCCGGAAGTGCGTGCCTATCATGACACGCTAACGCAGTTAAGTCAGTTGACAACAGCTACCTACTGCCAGATCTATTGGCAATACATATCCAGCTTGCTCGCGGGAGAACCGTCCCCTGATTCCTCTGGAGAAAGGCTTCAGACAGCGGAGTTTTTGCCTCAGCTAACCGCTGCCAATGACTCGATGGGGATATTCTACTTCTCTCTCTACAGGCTCATGCTGGGATATCTGTTTGAGGACTTAGCGTTAGCTGAAAGTGAGGCGATCACCGCCCGATGCTATTTGGTCGCAGCCACTGGTCTGGTGAGTGAGCCGGTCTTCTATTTCTACGACTCTCTCTCAGCTTTGGCCGCAACAGATTTACAGATAGAAGAGCTCTCGGCGACTCTAACCCGCGTAGCGCAAAACCAAGCGCAGCTAGAGCAGCATTGGGCCAACCACGCGCCGATGAACTATCAGCATAAGGTTGACCTGATCGCTGCTGAAAAATGTCGGGTGTTGGGAGAAAAAGCCGAGGCTATTGAACTGTACGATAGGGCGATTACAGGTGCTAGAGCGAACCGCTTCATTCAAGAAGAAGCCCTAGCCAATGAGCTGTGCGCCAAGTTTTTCTTAACTTGGGGTAAAGAAAAAGTCGCGGCGGCCTACATGCAGGATGCCTACATCTGCTACATCCGCTGGGAGGCGCAGGCTAAAGTTGTCGATCTAGAACGGCGCTATCCGCAGCTACTGGCCGCTGTCGCTCAATCAGCTGCTGCCAGTATCCCTGATCAGGCCACGATCACCCCCACCCTGACCAGCAGCAGTACGACCAGCAGCAGTCTGCATCTGGATTTCTTAGCCATCACAAAAGCCGCGCAGGCGATCTCACAGGAGATTGAGTTAGAAAAGCTGCTGGCGACCCTGATGCAGACTGTCATTGCCAGTGCGGGCGCTCAGAGCGGCTATCTTATCCTGCGCCAAGCCGGCCGATGGCAGGTAGTCGCCCAAGCCGATAAAACCTGTGTAACCCCAGTAGATACACTCGTCGAGCAGTCTAATGACATTCCTCAAAGTTTAATTTATTCGGTAGCGCGAACCCATAAAACGGCTGTCTTTGAGAATTTGGGCATGGCACCCCAGTTTGAAAGCGATCGCTATGTCAGTCGCTGCCAGCCCAAGTCGGCGCTCTGTACCCCGGTGAGTCGCCAGGGCAAGCTAGTGGGTGTCTTGTATCTGGAGAACAATTTGATCGAAGGCGCTTTTACGGGCGATCGCATCGAAATTCTCCAGCTTCTCACCAGCCAGGCTGCTATCTCCATCGAAAACGCCAGGTTATACCAACAGACCGAAAACTATTCACAAAGTTTAGAAGCAGAAGTCGCTCAAAAGACTCAGGCTCTCAACCAAAAAGTCAAAGACCTCAAAGAGACCCTGAAAAAGCTCAAAGCAGCTCAGGCTCAGATAGTTCAGACTGAGAAAATGTCATCTCTAGGACAGCTTGTGGCGGGCATCGCCCACGAGATTAACAATCCGGTTAACTTTATCCACGGCAACATTAAGCATCTAGAAGACTACACTCAAGATCTGGTTAAACTGATCAACGCCTACCAGCATGAACAGCCTCAACCGTCTGAATCGTTACAGAATCTGCTAGAAGAAATTGATCTAGACTTTTTGGTAAAAGATGCGAAAGAACTGTTGAAGTCTTTGAAGAATGGGAGCGATCGCATCAAAGAAATTGTTCTCTCGCTCCGCAACTTCTCCCGGCTAGACGAGGCTGACCTCAAGCAGGTAAACGTGCATGACGGCATTGAGAGTACGCTGGTAATTTTGCAGCACCGCCTCAAAGCCGCGCCAGAGCATTCAGCCATCTCCATTGAGCGCAACTACGGCGATCTGTCGCTGGTTGAATGCTACCCAGGACAGCTCAATCAGGTTCTAATGAATCTGTTAAGCAATGCGATTGACACGCTTATAGAGCATCCGACCGGGCAAAAGACTATTCGGATAGAAACCAAAATGCCCAACGATGAGTGGATAGCGATTCACGTGATTGACAGTGGCAAGGGTATTCCTGAAGCGGTGCGATCGCGCATCTTCGATCCCTTTTTCACCACCAAGCCGGTCGGCAAAGGCACGGGACTAGGGCTTTCTATCAGCTATCAGATTGTCACCGAAAAACACGGCGGCAGGCTCTACTGTCACTCTACACCCGATCAGGGCACAGAGTTCGTCATCGAGCTGCCGGTTCACCCCGAAGTGAAAAGCACTTAGATTCAGTCCTGACCGCCCTGCCTACATCAGCTCCAATCCTCCCCTTTTTTGATCCAGGTAGGCGTAAACACAGTTTCTGTTTTATGGATCTCTCGGGTTTTAGCGAATAGTTCAGCTTCTGTGAGGTTCCACTTTTTTAGCGTTTCATCCAGATCGCGCTGAATATCTCGCGCCCCTTGAAAGCCATCATAGCGGATACGTAATCGGGCCAATTCCGCCATGTTTAAGCGGTCGGCGTTGCCCGCCATGACGGTATTCAGTGTCTCTCTGTCTTTTCTATACTGAGGGTGAAGATAATCTTTTTCACGCTGAACTTCTGTCATAGGTCTTTACCAATAATTATTCGTTGTTTAACTAAGTTGTTCTAATAACGAGACATCGCAGGGGTCATTGATATCAGCAAGAGAGAACAGCCGCATGGTGCCGGATATGATCGCCCATAAAGGTGGCAATAAAGTAGTAGCTGTGATCGTAACCGGGCTGGTGGCGCAGCGTCAGCGGCTGACTGGCCTGATTGCAGGCGGCTGCAAACACGTCTGGAAGTAGCTGCCCTTGAGCCAAAAACGAGTCGTCCCCGCCCTGGTCGATCAAAATTGAGTGCTGACTGCCCTGAACTTTAACTAATTCGGTCGCATCGTAAGCCGCCCAAGCTGCCTTGTCTGCTCCCAGGTAGCCAGTAAACGCTTTTTGTCCCCAGGCGCATTGAGAAGGAGCAGCAATCGGCGCAAAGGCAGAGATAGAAACGTACTTATCCGGATTTTTCAGCCCGCAAACCAGTGCGCCGTGACCGCCCATAGAGTGACCAAAGATGCCAGCGCGATCGCCCTTTACCGAAAACTGCTGAGCAATCAGCCCCGGTAGCTCTTCAGTCACATAGTCATACATCTGGTAGTGCTTTGCCCAAGGCGATTCGGTCGCATTCACATAAAAGCCCGCCCCCGAGCCAAAGTCCCAATCATCGTCTTCACCCGGCATATTCACCCCGCGCGGGCTGGTATCGGGTGCCACAAGCATGAGTCCGTGCTCTGCCGCATAGCGCTGTGCGCCTGCCTTCTCGATAAAATTTTTCTCGGTGCAGGTCAGCCCCGATAAATAGTAAAGCACTGGCACCGGGCCATTTTCTGCCTGAGGCGGCACATACACCGCAAAGTTCATCTCACAGTCGCAGGCTTCAGAGCGATGGCTGTAGAACCGGGTAGTTCCGCCAAAGCTCTTTGTTCGTGATTTCTCTTCCAAATTTACATAACTCCTATGGCGGCCTTCTAATCGTATAGAACGACGCTGCGAATCGACTCGCCGCGATGCATCAAGTCAAATGCGTCATTGATTTGCGCTAAAGGCATCGTATGCGTAATCAAGTCGTCAATGTTGATTTTGCCGTCCATATACCAGTCCACAATCTTTGGCACATCGGTACGACCTCTCGCTCCGCCAAAGGCACTGCCCTTCCATACGCGCCCAGTCACGAGCTGAAAAGGCCGCGTACTAATTTCCTTCCCCGCTTCTGCCACACCAATAATGGTGCAGACGCCCCAGCCCTTATGGCAGCACTCCAGCGCCTGCCGCATCACATTCACATTGCCAATACATTCAAACGAGTAGTCCGCCCCGCCGCCCGTTAGCTCTACCAAGTGGCCGACCAGATCGCCCTCAACTTCCTGCGGATTGACAAAATCCGTCATGCCAAACTTCTCTGCCATCTCGCGCTTAGCCGGATTCAGGTCTACGCCGACAATCTGATCCGCACCGACCATCCGCGCCCCCTGAATCACGTTCAGCCCGATACCGCCCAAGCCAAATACGACGACGGTCGAACCCGGCTCTACTTTGGCGGTAAAGAGCACCGCGCCAATCCCGGTTGTCACGCCGCAGCCGATGTAGCAAACCTTATCAAAAGGCGCATCTGAGCGAATCTTCGCTAGCGAAATCTCTGGCAGCACGGTGTAGTTAGCAAAGGTAGAGGTGCCCATGTAGTGATATAGCGGCTTGCCCTCAAAGGAAAAACGACTGGTGCCATCGGGCATGACGCCTTTGCCCTGGGTGCTGCGCACTGCCTGACACAGGTTGGTTTTCTGGCTGAGGCAGTAGGCACATTCCCGGCACTCTGCTGTATACAGCGGGATCACATGGTCACCGGGCTTCAGGCTTTTTACCTCCGGCCCCACTTCCACCACGACCCCCGCCCCTTCGTGGCCCAGAATCGAAGGAAAGAGTCCTTCTGAGTCTTTACCTGAAAGCGTATAAGCATCGGTGTGGCAAATTCCGGTCGCTTTGATTTCTACCAGCACTTCGCCTGCTTTTGGCCCTTCGAGCTGTACAGTCTCAATGCTTAAAGGCTTACCGGCCTCAAAGGCCACTGCGGCTTTTACATCCATAGGGGTTACCAGGGTTTAACTTGTGAGTATTATCTATGAAAACTGCGAAAACTGCCGCAGCGCTACCGTGCTGAAGATAAAAATCCGAGTAGCAAGCCCAAGATTTTATGCAATTCCGCTCTTTTTTTGGGGTCAGTTGCAGCAGTTGTCCTCATGGGCGACCACCTGGCAGCAACCGTGAGTAGAGTGAGCAAACCTGTAAACCCCCACTCAATCGCCTGAGCTATGACAACACTGCGACCGCTGTCGCCCAGCAGACAGCTTTCTCAACTATGGAAAACTGCTTTAGGTGTGATCGGCGGTCTGGCTGTGCTCACCCACGCCGATATGGCATTGGCCGGAATATGTCGGGCAGAGCTGCCGGGAAAAATTGAGGCGATCGCCCAAAACCCAGCCCTCACCCGCGCCAATGTCGGCATCTTAATAGAAGACGCGGCACCTAACGCCCGCCCGCTTTACGCCCGCCGCGCTCAAGAAAAATTCGTCCCCGCTTCCAACGTCAAACTGCTGACGACCGCCGCCGCTCTGCAAAGCCTTGGCCCTGACTTCAGCATTCGCACTTCCGTATTCGGCCAGCCCAACGCTCCTGACTCTGCCCTTTACGTCGTCGGTCGAGGCGATCCCACCTTCACCAGCTATCAGATCAATCTGCTAGCCAATCAGCTCAAGCAAAAAGGCATTCGCCGCGCCAGCAGCCTTACCGCCATTGACAACTACTTCACTGGCCCTGCCGCCAGCCCCTACTGGGATGCCGAAGACTACCGAGCAGGCTATGGCGCACCAGCCAACAGCCTAATTCTCAACCGCAACGAACTCAGCTTCACCGTTTTTCCGACCCGAGTGGGCCAGCCCCTGCGAGTGGCCTGGGACCGGCCCGAATTTGCGCGGGGCTGGCGCATAGAAAACAACACTCGCACCGTCGGCGCGGGCGGCAATGAATTTATTGATGCAGGCCAGAAACCCGGTCAAAAGGTAATGACAGTCAGAGGTCAGCTAGTTGCTGGATCATCTGCTGACAACAATTCGATTGCTCTGCTACGACCCTGCCAGCTACTTTGTCGAACAGTTTCAGCAAAGCCTGACTAGCTACGGCATTTCCTCAGCTAGCGGCCAGGTCAGCATGGCCAATCCGCCCGCTGGTCTGGTAGAGCTTGCCGCTATTCAGTCTCCGCCGCTGAGAGCGTTTATCGATCCGACCAATCTCTACAGCGTCAATATTTACGCCGAAGCGATGCTCAAGTCTCTGGGCCGCAGCGTCGATCCCACGACGCCAGATGCTTATCAAAGTGGTGCGATCGCCGTCAGTCAAATCCTCACCAGATCTGGGCGTCGCCCCGGGCAGCCTATCTGTTGTCGATGGCTCCGGCCTCTCACGGCGCAACCTGGCCACCCCCGAAGCCTTCGTCGATACGCTGCAAATCATGGCCCAAACGCCAAATGCCACTATCTACCGCAATTCCCTAGCCGTCGCGGGCCGCAGCGGTACCCTGCGCAACCGAATGAAAGGCACGCTAGCAGAAGGTCGCTTTCAGGGCAAAACCGGCACTCTCAGCGGCACCTACACCCTCAGCGGCTACCTCAATCCGCCCAACCATCCCCCGTTGGCACTCAGCATTTTAGTAAATGATGCAAATGCTGGCGGATCAACCATTCGCAGCCTGATTGACCAAATCATCATTCAAGCAGCCAGCTTAGACGACTGCTAGAGCCTCAAATATTGCTTCAGCAATCACGCTATGGCGATCGCAGCAACTTTCCGAGTGAGCTGCAATAATCAACTATGGAAAGCAGGTTTTGAGTCATGGTACAGACCCCCGCGAGACCGCTCACGCTAGAAGCATTTTTGCAACAGCCGGATACGAAGCCAGCTAGCGAATACATTGACGGCCAAGTTATTCAAAAACCCATGCCTAAAGCAGATCACGGTATTGTACAAACGGATCTAGCGACGGCTATCAATGCTGTGCTGAAGCAGAACAAGCAAGGGAGAGCAATTACAGAATTGCGCTGTACGTTTGGCAATCGCTCAATTGTGCCTGATATCACTGTGCTGCCATGGTCTGCTATTCCTAGAAGTGCAAACGGCAAAGCCTCGGGCGAGCTTCTTGCCGCCCCTCAGTGGATGATCGAAGTCTTATTACAAGGTCAGAGCCAGACGAAAGTCGTTAAAAAAATTCTGCACGCGCTAGAACACGGTACTCAAATAGGTTGGCTGATTGACCCAGCCGAGGACTGCGTTTTCAGCTATACACCTGATTTGCGATCGCTCCTTTACGAGGAACCGGACGCAGTATTACCAGTGCCCGCTTTTGCAACAGATTTTCAGCTAACGGTTGGGGAGCTAGTAGCTTGGTTGTATGCATGAGCTCCCTATTCCTCCAAAAGGCCACGCCAACGACTTCACTCAGGGCTCGATTTCGATTTACACCTTTAGCCAACCAAAAAGCGTACTGACGGTCAGGTTGAGTTTGCTGAGCACTTGAGGCATCGGGAGCTGAGCGTCTGGCCGATCAACTATTTGGAGAGCAATGTCAGGGCGCAAAATAAGGACTGTTTTTTCTTTCGGGTCGATTAGCCACCCAAGCTCTGTACCGTGCTGGAGGCAGTGGTCAATATTTTTGATGACTTTGATAGAGCTTTGCTGAGGCGATAAAATTTCGATGGTTGCACTAGGCGCAACCTTCACAGCATCTGCAATATCACCGTCTTCATCTTTGGGAATAAGGTCGCTGCGCAAAACAACAATATCTGGAACGATAGAGGCACCGCCAAAGGTACATCTCAACTCTGAAAAGGCTAAACCCGTGCCCTCAGCTTCAAGCACTTCATTAAACACATTCGACAGCTTTGTTTGAAGTCTGCTGTGCTTACCTTTTGGCATCGGTTTTTGAGTGATTTTTCCGTCTATAAATTCGCAGGCCGGGTCAGTCTCTGGCTGCTTTAGGAACGCTGCGAGCGTAGTGGGTTTGACTGGAGTTTGAACCATAGTAGCAAGGCTCTTCGAGGCGATCTAGCTTCAATGATATCGTCTAAGGATGGACTAGGCATCGACTCCTCGACCCGATGATTTAAACCGGCGATCGCACCAAAATACCCATCCCTTCCAATAGCTGCGGATTTTCTTCTAGGGCAACTTTGGCGATCGCCAAATAATCACTCAGCCAGTCTTGCAATTCATCTAGCGCGGCATCTCTTTTTTGCGTCGCCGCCTGCGCTTCTCCTTTCTCTTTCTCTTGTACCAGATTGGCCTGCTCAACCACCACCAGTTCAGCCAGTCCTGCTTTCAGCTTTTGCTCAGTAATGCCAAATTCTTTTAGCTCTAAGAGAATTCCTTTATTGCCTAGCGCATTCTTATAAAACTGATTTGCCTGCGCCATCCAGCCAGAGAGACTTTTCTTGCGAGTTCCGGCCAGATTTAGCTGAGTGGCCACGCCAGAATTGCGTTTGAAGGCGACCCGCGCGACTTTGAGCAGTCGGCTGTAGGTTTTCTTGGCAGTTTCCCAGGCGTCGTTGACTACGGTGGTGGCAGCAATCTGCCCACCTGCTTCGTTTTGCTGGGCGAGCTGTGCAGCGGCGGCTGTGCTGTAGAGCTTTTTGCCCTGTTGGATTTTGGCGCTGGTGTAGCCGAAGTCGGTGAGATGGCCGAGGATGGTGGAATTGTTGAGGGCGTTGTCGATGGCGAGCTGGGCGTCGCTGAGCAGGGTGTCGATGCTGAAGTCTTTACGCATGGGTGGATCAAAGTAGGGTGTCGATGCGGTTTTATCGTTCCCATGTCTGTAGTGCAGGCGCTCATTTGTAGCGGAATTGATGCCGCGTGCGACTGAGCAATGCCCGTTGGTGAATGAACCGTTCTGGGATGTGACTGATAAAGTCCCGTTGGTGGATGAAGCTTTCCCGTGTGTGACTGATGAAGTCCCGTTGATGACTGAGCCGTTTCCGGATGTGACTGATAAAGTCCCGCTGGTGACTGAGGGCTTCCGGTATGAGGATGAGAGAATGCCGCCAGTCGTTTAGTACTGAGAGCTTAGGAAGCGGTCCAGAAGCTAGGCCAATTCATTTTTTTGTAGCTCAGTCAGTAGCCAGTCGCGGCGTTCTTGCAGTTCGGCGCTGTCAGGATTTAGTTCGACGGCTCGGTTCCAATCTTCTAATGCCTGTTGGCCGTAAGCATCGGATTGCGCTATCTGGGTTGAGTGTAGTAGTGAGGCAAGCTGTAGGCGAATTGAACCTATGCCGAAATGATATTGCCAGTTGGTGGGGTTGAGCGCGATCGCTCCCTGATAAAGAGCCACCGCTGAGGTGTAGCTCGCAATGGCTGCATCTGCTGATGACAGCGCAATTTGCAGCTTTGCTAGCAAACTCAGCATACCAGCCTGATTAGTCAGCGCTTCCGTATCATCAGGCGTTTGTTGAATTGTTGCAGACTGGGCTGTAATGGCTGATTGGATATTGTCTAAAAGAGACTGCAAGTAAGCGGAAACCTGATCGTGGTGTTGTTGTAGTTGAGTGTTGCCAGGGGCGATTTGGAGTGATCGCCCCCACAATGACAGCGCCATCCCAAAGCAATCAATTGCCGACTCCAACTGCTCTTGCTGCATCAACAGGCTTGCCAAACCTTGCAGCGAATTCCCTTTATTGTTCAGCGCACCTACATAGTCAGGGGCGCGGTGAAGGGCAGCATCGTAAGCCGCAATCGACTCCGCATAGCTCGCTTCTGCTTTTTCATGCTGAGAGAGCGCTGCTTGCAAATCGGCCAGACTTTGCAGCGAAAGGCCTTTATTGTTCAGCGCCTGTACGAGGTCAGGGGCGCGGTGAAGGGCAGCATCGTAAGCCGCAATCGACTCCGCATAGCTCGCTTCTGCTTTTTCATGCTGCGAGAGCGCTGCTTGCAAATCGGCCAGACTTCGCAGCGAATTGCCTTTATTGTTCAGCGCCTGTACGAGGTCAGGGGCGCGGTGAAGGGCAGCATCGTAAGCCGCAATCGACTCCGCATAGCTCGCTTCTGCTTTTTCATGCTGCGAGAGCGCTGCTTGCAAATCGGCCAGACTTTGCAGCGAAGTGCCTTTATTGTTCAGCGCCTGTACGAGGTCAGGGGCGCGGTGAAGGGCAGCATCGTAAGCCGCAATCGACTCCGCATAGCTCGCTTCTGCTTTTTCATGCTGCGAGAGCGCTGCTTGCAAATCGGCCAGACTTTGCAGCGAAGTGCCTTTATTGTTCAGCACTTCTACATCGTCAGGGGCGCGGTGAAGGGCAGCATCGTAAGCCGCAATCGACTCCGCATAGCTCGCTTCTGCTTTTTCATGCTGCGACAGCGCTGCTTGCAAATCGGCCAGACTTTGCAGCGAAAGGCCTTTATTGTTCAGCGCACCTACATAGTCAGGGGCGCGGTGAAGGGCAGCATCGTAAGCCGCAATCGACTCCGCATAGCTCGCTTCTGCTTTTTCATGCTGCGAGAGCGCTGCTTGCAAATCGGCCAGACTTTGCAGCGAATTGCCTTTATTGTTCAGCGCACCTACGTCGTCAGGGGCGCGGTGAAGGGCAGCATCGTAAGCCGCAATCGACTCCGCATAGCTCGCTTCTGCTTTTTCATGCTGCGACAGCGCTGCTTGCAAATCGGCCAGCCTTTGCAGCGAATTGCCTTTATTGTTCAGCGCACCTACGTCGTCAGGGGCGCGGTGAAGGGCAGCATCGTAAGCCGCAATCGACTCCGCATAGCTCGCTTCTGCTTTTTCATGCTGCGACAGCGCTGCTTGCAAATCGGCCAGCCTTCGCAGCGAAAGGCCTTTATTGTTCAGCACTTCTACATCGTCAGGGGCGCGGTGAAGGGCAGCATCGTAAGCCGCAATCGACTCCGCATAGCTCGCTTCTGCTTTTTCATGCTGCGAGAGCGCTGCTTGCAAATCGGCCAGTCTTTGCAGCGAAAGGCCTTTATTGTTCAGCGTGGCTACATTATCTGGATTGTGAACGAGATCTTGGTGATAAGCCTCGATCGCCTCGCATAACTTTTGTAGCGCCAAATCATACTGCGATAGGGTTTGAAAATACTGCCCTTCCGCATTAGCCACCAGCCCTCGTTTAAAGGGCGTCTGAATCGTCAGCTCTTGCCGCAGATCTAACAGCGCCCGACAAAGCTCATAGCGGCTAACCTTCAGCGCCTCATCAAACGCACCTACCCACAGGTCAACTCCCTGTGACCAGTCCAGCCGATTCACATGATAAATCGCTTCAATCTCTCCTTGCTCCTGATAGTGCGCCGCCAACACCTCATGCGCCTGCCTCACCGCCGCCTCATCCCCCAACCGCCGCAGCAAATCATGAATCCGAAACCACTCATCCCCCCGCTGCGTCACCTGCCGCACAAACGAAAACCCAACCAGCCGCCGAAAAGTCGCCCTATCTACCGCAAAGCTCAGCGCCTCCCCTAGCAGCCGATAAATCTCAAAATCAAACGCACGGCAAGCACTCACCGCCCGAATCGCATCCCGCAACCCATCATCCACCCACTTCAATAGCTGCTCAATCAAATGAGCACTCTTCTCCTGAAACGCCGCCACCCCCGAAAAATCACCTGGCACCAGCGCCACCCCCTGCGCCGCCGCCTCTAGCACCACATCCGCACATAGCCCCAAATGCAGCGGATGCACCGCCCCAGCTTCCACACTCGCATACCGAATCAAACTCTCCCGCAGCGCCGCATCCTCCACCCCCGCCCGCACCAAAAAAATCTCCGCATCCGACACCGCCAAATCATCCACCGACTTCAAACAAACATAGTCCGCCGGAATCTGCGTATTTAGCTCATGCGCACCTGCCTCCGCCCACCGAGGCTTATCCCGCCCCGACACAACAACAACAATCCCCGTCTCCGTATCTAGCCGCCGCAACAGCCGCCGCAGCCACCCATCCCGAAAAAAGTTCTTGGCATGGTCTCGCGCCGCCCCATAAAACGCCTCATGCGTATCAAAAAACAACACAATTCGCTCCGGCGCATCCGCCCGCCCCATCGCCACATTCAAATCCTGCGCCAGCAAACGCGGCAGCTCCAAAATCAGCTCACTCTCCGCATCCATCCCTTGCAGCCGTTGCACCGCCGCCTCATCTAGGCCAAACCGTCGCTTGTAGTGCGTCAGGCGATCGCCCGAATACTTATTCACCAATCCCAGCGCCGACAGCCCAATCCCCACCCCCGGCAACGGCTGAAACAGCTCCACAAAATCCTTAATCAGCCCCGCCTCCTCAAACGGAAACAGACTATCCACCTCACTCAGCCGGTTCGATTTGTGCAAATACAAAAAGCAGCCATACGTATGCAGCGGAAACTTCAGCCGATACGGAGTCCCCGCCGTAGCCGCCGCCAGCTCCTCCCGAATCCTCACCAGCCCATAAAAAGGATCGCTATCTCGCCCCTTATCTCCCGAAGCACCCTGCGCAAAATCCAACAGCGCCGTCGGCACCGGCAAACACTCTGTCGGCTGCAACTCCTCCAGCGCCTTCGCCAGCTCATCATCTTTCTTTGGCTTCGCCCGCTGCCACTGCTCCGCCGTCAGCCCCTTACACACCTTCGTTCGCAAATACTTCAGCAGCAGCGACTTACCATTCCCCCCCGCCCCATGAAAAAACAGAATTTCCTTTGACGGTGGGTCATTGAGGCGTTCGGCAAGCAGGCGAGTGAAGCTGTAGCGATCGGTGAAAAGGTCGAGGGCGCGATCGCCCTCCGTAATCGAAGCAGACGGCTGCAAGTCGTTATCAATACTCATGCGGAAGCGGAGAAATCAGAACCGTCCTCATCCTGACAAATTTTGATAGAACTCGCCGTAAAGTTTAGGAAACCTCTACTCTAGCCAGTTAAGTCAAGTCATCTTCCGATAGCTCGGCGACCTTCATTAACGCTTTCAGAGTACCAATCTTCAACGACTGATTTTTATGAACCGGAATCGACAGGATTTTCTCTACTCCGTCCTTGTCATCAATGTGGTGACTACCTGTCACTCTCCTCAAAATCCAGCCTCTGCCCTCTACAACCTTACAAAACCTGAGTTCGGGATAAGTGATTGCCTGTGATGCCCGACTGTCGGCGCTTTTTGACACATAGCCTAAAGTAGATCCCCTCTAGAGGGGCGCAGGGGTGGGTTTCGGTGTGTAGCGCACGTTGCCGACCCATCCCGACCCTACGGGCCACCCTTCCAGAAGGGACCTACTTCGGGCAATAAGCATAAGTTGCCTATCCCGAACTGACGTTACAAAGTCTTTTGCCAGAAACAGATTTCATATATTCAAATCCCTTCGAGGCGAGGAACCGGCCTCTCATATCAGTCGGTCCAGTTCCGCTGCTAAGCGATCGCCATTTCATAACGGCGGTTGACTTCAGGCCAGTTCACAACGTTCCACCAGGCATCTAAATACTCGGCCCGGCGATTGCGATAGTTGAGATAGTAGGCGTGTTCCCAGACATCGTTGCCCATGATTGGGGTCAGCCCATTCATCAGCGGGCTATCCTGATTGCCTGTGTTGGTTACTTGCAAATTTTGGTCGCTATCGAGCACTAGCCAAGCCCAGCCGCTGCCAAAGCGCTTTTTACCTTCGTCATTAAAAGCTGATTTCAAACTCGTCAAAGCTGCCAAAGGTCGTCTCCAAAGCAGCAGCGATCGCCCCCGTCGGCTTACCACCCCCATCAGGACTCATAATTTCCCAAAACATTGAGTGGTTCACATGCCCGCCGCCATTGTTGCGCACCGCCGTCTGAATCTCCTCAGGCAAACTGTCTAGCTGCTCAATCAGGTCTTCAGGGCTCAGCGTCTGCAAGTCTGGGTAATCACTCACCGCCGCATTCAGCTTTCTGACATAGCCCGCATGGTGCAAATCATGGTGTAGCTGCATAGTCTCCGCATCTATCGTCGGGGCCAGCGCGTCGTACTCGTAGGGCAATGGTGGCAGTGTAAAAGGCTCGTCGGCTTGTTTACCTAGCAGCGGTAGCGCCATTGCTGAGGGCGATCGCCACACGTCCAGCACCGCCGACCCAGCTGTAGCCCCCAGTAAAAACAGCAAACGACGGCGATCAATCATAGAGAAATCCGCAGGTACCCACTTGCAGATTATATGATCGAATCACCCTCTCTCCGCTGATCCCCTCCCGATCTCATGTTCCAAACGACCCGCCGCCGCCTAGCCCTCTGGTACACCATTGTCACCGCCGTTCTGCTGCTGCTCTTTGCCAGCGGCGTCTACATCTACGTCCGCAGCACGCTGGTAGAGCGAGTAGACGATACGCTGAACCATGTTGTGGAAATTGTGCAGCGATCGCTCGTCATCGAACCCGACCCTGATCCCAACGGCACTGAGCAACGACTGCTAACCGCTGTCGGCGTGGTCGATCCGCCCCTCAGGGTCAATATTGAAGACAGCTTTCGCAACAGCGAAGAGGCCAGCGAAGACGACCACATTGACCTGGAATGGTTTAACCCGGCAGGCGAACTGGTCTGGACTACCTTTGCCCGGCCCCATGCGGTTTCTCTGCACGTCAATCCTAAAGGTGAAACTGTCACCCCGCCCGACGGCATCGTGCTACGGCAGATCACCCAGCGGGTGCAGTCCGGATCGCAGCTGCTGGGCTACCTGCGCGTCAGTCATCCCTGGTTTGAAGTTTCTAAGCCTAGCCGTCAGCTGATTGTCGATCTGGCTTTAGGCAGCAGCGCCATGTTAGTAGCAGTCGCGACCATTGGCTGGTTGCTCTCAGGGCTGGCGATCGCCCCGGTCAAAGACTCGTACCAGCAGCTCAAGCAGTTTACTGCCGATGCCTCACATGAGCTGCGCAACCCCATTGCCGTCATCCAGACCAATGTTCAAGTCGCGCTAGCTGACCCCGACGAACAGTTTCAGCGCAGCCAGCTAGAGGTCGTCGAACGCCTGACCCGGCGGCTCGGCAGGTTGGTAGATGATTTATTATTTTTGGCCCGGCAAGAAAGCGGTCTGGTGCCTATGCAGCGCGATCGCGTCGATCTCACCGCCCTGCTACAAGATGTGATCGAAGAGCAGCAGGCGATCGCCCGAGAAAAATCGCTCCAGCTCAGCTACACTGCCACCGACCCGGCCATCCTCATGCGAGGCGACGCTGACCAGCTCACCCGCCTATTTACCAATCTGATTGCTAACGCCATCCAGTACACAAGCAAGGGCGAAATTACAGCAAAGCTCACGGCTACCGCCTATCAGATCACCCTCACCGTTACCGATACTGGCATCGGCATTCCGGCCAAAGACCTCAGCCGCATTTTTGACCGCTTTTACCGGGTAGATCCGGCCCGGCCTCGTATTACTCATGGAGCAGCGGGCGGATCAGGGTTGGGACTGGCGATCGCCAAGGTGATCGCTGATAATCACGAAGGCCAACTCACGCTAGCAAGTCAACCTGGGCAGGGCACCACCGCTACTGTGATGCTACCCACCAAGCCGCTAGCCACTCAACCAGCCATTGCTGCCTCTGAGAGAGAGCATCTCAGCGCCCAGCTCAACCCGACAAGCCCTTCCGCTGACTAACCCTCAATCCGGACAGATTCGACTACTGCGACGACACCAGGCTAACAGCTGGGCCGAAGGTGCGCTCTTCAGGCATTCCCGACTCGCCCATTGGTTCAGCCTTAGACTGGTTGTAAGAATAAAGCACACCGCCCGCATTCCCAACCCGCACCGTAATCGACTGATCCGCCACCCAAGTGCGCGTTTCTCCCTGCTCCAAAATCGCCTCAAACTCAGTAGACCCATCGGCCACTACCCGTACCCAAGACTGTTCGGTCAGCACCAAGTCAACTTCAACAGGGCGGTCTTGAGCCTCGGGCTTGTCCTCAACAGCAGCCTGAGGCTCTGCCTTAACCTGCTGAGTCTCTTTCGGCATCAGTTGCTCAATCGCTTCAGGATCTAAGATAGGCTGGGCCGTCATATCCGGCGCAGTCCGCTGCAACAGGCCAGAGAGAGCGCCAATCGCTCCCATAATCAGCAGTACGTAGGCCCCGTAGAGATGGAGCGGACGTAGCTGCGCCGCTGGCGAATCTTGCCAAGAGGCTCTGGGCGCTTGCACCACCGGGCGTGTAAAAAACTGACTTGCCAGGGCCTCACCGTCTAGCCCTAGCGCATTGCCATATCGACACAGTAGAGCCTGTATATAAATGGGCTCGGGCAGCTCGGCCAACTCACCTTCCTCTAGGGCAGACAGCAGCATCGGACGAATCAGAGTGCGCTTTTCAATCACCTCTAGCGACAGCCCCCCCTGTAGACGAGCCTGCTTGAGCAAGCTGCCCAGTGAGTAAAGCTGCTCTTGCTGTAGCTGCTGAGCAGTGGGTTTTTTAGTACGAGCTTTCTGCTTCATGATAAAGGCGAGATGTTAAGCCAGGGGAAAAAGGATTCTTTGAAATGGATTCTTTGAAATGGATTCTTTGATTATTATCTAGAGATGGCGAGCTTCGCTGACCTGAAGATTGACAGCCGGAGCAGGAGGACCCGTTTTTAAGGTGGCATGTTTGAGGTGAGCGACTTCACTAGCCTCTAGCGAACGATAGCGACCGTTAGGCAAGTTTCCTAGCTTTAGGGAGCCAATTTGGATTCTGTGTAGAGCAATAACCGGGTAGCCTAAGGCTTCAGCTACGCGGCGAATTTGCCGATTGCGTCCTTCTGTCAACGTTACGCTCAAGAGGGTTTGACTGTCTGCTAAGCGTTTAACAATTTGCACATCAGCTGGCAGCGTACGGCGGCCTGATAGCATCACTCCAGTGCGCCACCGCTGAAGGGCAGCAGCAGAGGGTACCCCCTGGACTCGCACCTGATAGATTTTAGGCAGCTGATGACGGGGATGCGTAAGACCATACGTTAGCTGACCGTCATTCGTAAGTAAGAGCGCTCCCGTCGAGTCAGCATCCAGGCGGCCTACCGGATGAATACCCGATCTAGTCTGCAGCGATTCGTCCAACAGGTCTAGAACGGTTTTCCGTCCCTGCGGGTCTTTACAGGTAGAAACGACGCCTTTAGGCTTGTGCAGTAAAAAGTAAACGCCTTGAGGCGGCCTGCCAATTTCTACGCCATCCACACAGACCTGATCAGTATTCGCATCTGCCTGCTGGCCGATCTCAGCCATCTTGCCGTTGACGGTCACCCGACCACCTAAAATTAGCTTTTCGGCCTGGCGACGGGAAGCGATGCCTCGCTGAGATAGCAGCTTTTGCAGCCTTTCGGACATAGGGACAGAAGCTTTCGCTACGCTGTAAGAGGTCACGCGGTCAGGGAGTGCTAATAGAAAAGCTGTTCGAGCAGCAGCTCTCAGCAACCGGTCAATCTACAAATCTTTACTTATTCAACCAGGTATCTCCGGACATACACAAGGGGTAACTCTGTAGAATAAATAATATTTTAATAGATACGGCAAGCGTGCGGATGTTTTTATTCCGTCCTGCGTATGGGGCAGTTTTGGCGATCGCTAACGCAGTCAGCAAAGTAACCAACGCCATATCATGATCTTAGACGCTTACCAGGTAGCCATAGCCGCAGCCTTGCACCGCCGGTCTCGGGGTCATTTTTAGCCTCCACCCAACCCTGATGAGACTCTACAATCTGACGCACAATAGCCAGCCCTAGCCCGGTACCGCTACTAGAGAGTTTGGCTATTTCGGGGCTGTCTGTGGCGGTAGCGACCCCCTCAAAGCTTTCTTTACGGCTGCGCGCCGGGTCTGCCCGGTAGAATCTGTCAAAGACATGGGGCAAATCTTTCTCGGCTAGCCCCTCGCCTGCGTCGATCACTTCGATCAGGATATCAGCATTGTCAGGGTCAATCGCTTGAGCCGCCGCCGGCACGCTCAAGCGCACCTGAATCGGATGCTGGGTCGGGCTGTACTTCACAGCGTTGCTCAGCAGATTGTAAAATACGCGGTGCATCAGGCTGGCGTTGACGTGGGCCATGAGCTTTGGCGGGCCTTGATAGTCAAGATCGAGCTGTTTGAGCTTAGCTAGCGGTTCTATGCCCTGCCAGGCGGACTGAATCGACGCGACCAAATCAATCGCTTCTCCGTCTTCTAAGCGGGCCTGATGCTGCTCTAAGTGGCTCATATTGAGCACATCATCGACCAACCGGCTCAGGCGGATCACTTCTTTGAGCAGGCGCTCTACCCAGCTAAGCAGTTCTGGGCTGACTCGCGATTCGAGGGTTTCAGCGACTAGCCGAATAGAAGTTAGCGGAGTTTTGAGCTCATGGGCAACGTCAGAAATCCAGCGATCGCGCTGCTGTGCCAGACTCACGGCTTCTTGTTTATTCTCTAAAAAGACACCGACGTGACCGTTACTGAGGGGCAATCCGTGGCCTTGCAGCGGATAGGCAGGCCGTTCTAAATAGTTGAAGGGATCGGTAGAAATCGAGTTAAAGGTCCAGCGGGCTTCACAGACCGCCTGAGTCTGACGAGTGCGCTCGACTAGCTGGTCGAGTTCATAAGAGCGCACAATGGCCAGCAGCAGCCGAGGCTGGGCATAGTCGCTCTGCTCAATATCTAAAAACTCCTGAGCCCGCTGGTTGCACCAGAGTAAGCGATTTTCTTCATCAACTTGCAAATAGCCTACCGGGGCCTGTTTGATCAGCTGACGAAATTCTTGCAGCCGTTCGGTTAGGGTTTCGATTTGGCCTTGCTGTTCGGCGATCGCACTGGCAAGTTGAGCGCCATATCCCAAAGTTGACAGCGGCTGGCGGTCTTCCAGCCGGTGCAGTAGTCTTCTGAGCTTGGCATCATAGCGCCGCCGATGGATGCCGAGAATCACCAGCCCAATCACCAGCCCTGCGACGAATCCTAGCATCAGCTTTGCGCTTCCCTATGGTGGCTATCGCTATAATACAGCAACAAAAAAAGGACGCATCCTACCAAGAGAACGCGCCCTAAGTAGGGCTATTGAATTAAAGCCGTTGAGCTAGCCGTCAGCACTTAAAAGTTCTAGTGAACAATTGCGCCGCGGTACTTCAAAACGTCGTTGGACTGTCGAGCAGGAGTGTTAACCGCACGGTGCATGTGATAGGTAGCACCGCGATAGTGGCCAATTTCCTGAGTTTCAGTGACTTCAACGGCGGACTTTGAAGTGTTGTATTTAACGCCACGGTATGAGAGTTGCATGGATTCGCCTCCAAAAAGGGTTTGTAGAGTGAAGAGGCGCGTTCCTTCAGAGTGGGTAGACCTGGTGCTAGTCATTAGCTGGGCTATGCACCCTTACTTCCGTCTTTTGCAGAGGTTGCAGCGGTCAGTGAATGTCAATGCGGCTGCTTTTCTTTGAAAGATGAACGCTTTTGTTTCTGTATCTAATGATACCGTTATTTTTCCCAAGCTGTCAATCTGTTCAGACGATCTATTTCTAAAGGATGAGCGTCTAATACGGTTTGGCAGCTGAGTGCAGAGCTTCAGTGCTGATAGCCGCTTGCAGCGTAGACACAGGCACCTGATAAAAGTACTGCCGGCGAAAATGCTCTTCTTGGACAGCGGCTAGAAAATGGCTGAGCGCTTCGTCTCTGGCGAGTTCGTCGGTCTGATTGATGGCCGGGTCATAGCGCAGGCGAATGTCTATTGCCGTCGTTTCTACGGTGAATCCGGCTTTTGCTAGCGCGGTGAGTCCTAGCTGGAGGGTGCGATCGCCCACCTCCAATTTTTCGGCTAGTCGCTCTGCGGTCACGACAATTTGCGCCCGGCTGATGTACTTCGCCAGCCCCAGCAAAGTTTTCCACATATAGAGAGGATCAACCGCTGCGGGCGGGGCAAAGGCGAGCACCAAGGGCTGATTGCGCTGGCTGGCCTGATGCTGCCACAGCTGTAGCGCTTGCCAGTGGGTCGGGCATTTTTTCAGGATCAGATCGGTTTCTGAAGCATCTTCTGCGATAGCCGGTTTGATATTTTCTTCTGGAACAGGATGAGTCAGGCGGCGATCCAGCAGCCAGTTGTCTACGGTTGGGGCTAGCGGCGTGTCAGTGGCGACTGCCGGGCGAATGTCGATTAACCTGACTAGCAGACGGGTCTCAGCGTCTTGACTTTTAGCATATTTGTCTTTTGAATACTTGCTATAGTCCAGCTCAGCTATCACATCCCAGCGTCCCGGCGGCAGGTCTTCTTTATAGTGGCCCCACCAGATGCCGGGGAATTGTCTGGTGCGATCGCTGCCAATACTCTGGTCGCAAAGCCGAAAGCTGGTCTGAATGTATTTGATCTTGCGGTCATTGCGGTCGGTCAAGTTTTTGTGCCGCACTCCTTCAAACCAGCAGTCTTTGATCAGCAGCTTAGGTGCCGGATTGCCCATTCCACAGGGCTCCAGCAAATTAAGCTGATTAAAGAGATCCCGGCCCAGGTCAGCCACGGTGACGACCAGATCAGCCGTGAGCTTGGGTTGGTTGGGCTGCCCGCCCAGCTTTTGGCGATACTGCTGATTAATCGCCGCTGTAAACATCGGTAAATCTGCGGCAGGCAGGCTCAGCCCAGCCGCAAACGGATGCCCGCCAAAGCCAGTGAGCAAATGCGATTGAGAGTTGACCAGGTCGTACAGGTCAATCTGGTTGACCGAGCGAGCCGATCCCCGCGCCAGTGTCCCTTCAGTCCCCGGCGCATCTAGCGTCAGCAAGATAGTGGGTCTGCCATACTGCTGCGCCACCTGTCCGGCGACCAGCCCTAATACGCCGACTGGCCACTGCGGATCGCACAGCACAATCACGCCTGTTGTTGACAGATCCCGGTTCTCTAGCTGATCTATCGCCTGCTGAAATACGGTATTTTGCAGCGCCTTACGCCGGGCATTGGCATCTTCGGCTTTTTCGGCTAGCACTCGGCAGCGCTCAGGATCGTTGCTAGTCAATAGCTCTACGCAAAAGCTGGCCTCGCCATAGATGCGGCTGACGGCATTGATCCGGGGGCCGATGCCAAAAGAGATGTCGGTCGGGCGATCGCCTGCTCGCCGACATAACTCCAACAATTTTGCCACGCCTGGCCGGGTGGGGCGATCGTTCTTGAGCTGCTTTTGCAACTGTTCAATGCCAATTTGCGCCAGATAGCGACAGTCCCCCGTCAGCTCTACCAAATCGGCAATCAAGCCAATTGCCACCAGGTCAACCAATTCGCTCAGCGGTCGGGTCGGCACGTCTGGCAGTCGTTCATAGAGCGCCTCTACTAATTTGTAAGCAACAGCCACCCCCGACAGATGTGCCATCGGATGGCCAGTTGGCAAAGCCCGAGGATTAACAATCGCGACGACCGCTGGGCGCTGAGCAGGCAGCGTATGGTGATCGGTCACAACCACCTCCATGCCTAACCGCTTGGCATGGTCAATCTCGTGCGGGTTAGTACTACCTGTATCGCAGGTAACAATCAGCTGCACGCCCTGGTCTGCTAGCTGCTCAAGGCCGGTCATCGAGAGACCATGCGACTCTTTTAGGCGGTTGGGAATGAAGTAAGTAAGCTGCTCTGGGCCGCTGAAGAACTGCCGCAGCCCGTCCCATAGCACCGCTGTAGAGGTGATTCCATCGGCGTCGAAGTCTCCCCAAATGGCGACTTTTTCAGCGCGATCGCGTGCCGCTATCAGCCGCTCTACCGCCCACACCATCTCTTCGCCGAACTCAAACGGGCTAGCTGGCTTATAGTCTGCCGCATGGACAAATCCCCGCAGCGCCTCAGCCGATCTCAGCCCCCGATTCCACAGCAGCTGCGCCCCCCACTCAGGACGAGGCAGTCCTGTCATCTGCTCGACAGCGTTCACCCACTCATCAGGTGGAGAGGACGCAGGCTCAAGTTGCCATTCTGTTTCAACAGCAGCCATGGGGAACCCTCATTGGCTCAGAGATTTCTAAGCTAGCACTTTGCATTAGCCTATTGACTGAGCATTAGCCTATTGACTGGCTGACCTCAGATACAATAGGCGCAACTCGAAAGGGAGAGGTCTCATGAAGCTAGGCGACTGGATTAGCCTACTGTGCTTGGTAGCCGCTGGCTATATTCTTTGGTCGATTCGGCCACTGCTGATACTGGCTTTTGCGGCAGTGGTCGTTGCCATAGCGCTCAATAGCCTCACCCGCCAGATCCGCCGGTTCAATGTGCCCCGCCAATTTGCCATTCCAATGGCGATTCTGCTCTCGGTAACAGTAGCAGCCCTATTCGTTTTGGGTATCGTTCCCCCCTTTATCGATCAGTTCAAGCTGCTGATTGACCTGCTGATTCGCTTCTCTCAGACCTTGCCTAATCGACTTATGCAGGTGCAGGCAAACCTACCCGAGCGCATTCGTCTGCCCGAAGTGAGCGAGTTCGTGGCTTGGCTCACTTCTCCAGACTCCGCCGTTCTCGATGTCTTTGGTAACTTCTTTTCTTTCTTCAACTCTTCCCTACAGGTCGTTATTCAGACTCTGTTTGTCACTGTTCTGGCCATTATGATGCTGGCTAACCCTGGTGCTTATCTAGACGGGGTGCTGCTGCTGTTCCCCTCATTTTATCGGCAGCGCGCTCAGGAAATTTTCAGCAAGTGCGAAGTCTCTTTAGGCAACTGGCTGGGCGGCATCATTATCAGCTCAATCTTTATCTTCTTTGTCAGCTTTATAGGGCTATTGATACTCGGGATCGATCTGGCCTTCGCGCATGCGCTGCTAGCGGGCATTCTCAATTTTATTCCTAACTTGGGGCCAACATTGAGCATGGTCTTCCCAGTCGTGGTTGCCCTGCTGTCAGATGAACCGTGGAAGGCGATCGCCGTCATCATTCTCTACATCATCATTCAGCAGATCGAAGCGTACTGGCTCACCCCCACGATCATGGCCCACCAGGTATCCCTACTGCCCGCTTTCACGCTGATTGCCCAAATTTTCTTTGCGGGTATCTTCGGCTTTTTGGGCCTACTGCTAGCGCTGCCCCTCACCGTCGTTGCCAAAACCTGGCTTCAAGAGCTGCTGATTAAAGATGTGCTCAACACCTGGCAACGCCCTGCTGACAGCCACCATCAGCCAGTCAATCGAGCCATAGAGCCCGCCCCTGTTGCCCCGTCCCCTATGGCCGCTGCCCCTGACGAAGCCCTAACGCCACCGACGACACCGCCCGCTCCACCCACAAGAATTTAGGATCAGCTCATCGAAACCCTGCCGCCCGGGAACCTTAAGAGGGATTTCTACGGCCTGCCGCTCCGATGCCCTCCAACTACAGCACCGCCGCTCACAGCCTGCACCATTTGCAGACGCTGCTGATGTCTTTTCATCCGATCATCGTCATCGAAACGGTAGAGGAAGAGCGGGTACAAACACTGCTAGGTCAGGCCACTCACGACCTGCAACTGCTGGCCTTTGACTGGAGCATTGCCCAAGGCATGGGCCGCCTGCAGAGTAGCCACAGCCACTGGCAAGACGACTTTAGCCCGCCCGGCGCGAGTCGCCCTCACATCATTGAAAAAACCGCCGAGCCGCTAGCGCTACTGCGCCATATTCAAAGTCTGTCAACCAAAGGGGTCTATTGGCTTAAAGACTTTGCCATCCACTTGGAGGATGCCCTACTGGCCCGCCTCTTGCGAGAAGTTGTCCATACGTTTAGCTACAGCCAATCAGCCCTGATTATCACAGGCGAACAGGTCTCTCTACCTAAGGAAATCGCTCACGAAGCCGTTTATTTTGATCTGCCCCTGCCTGGCCCAGCCGAACTCAAGCAAGCGATTGACAGCGCCGTTCGCGCGCTTCGCGGGCGGGTAGCGGTTGACCTCTCGCCCCAAGCCGATCAGCAGCTAGTTCAAGCGGTACAGGGCATGACCCTTAAGCAAACCAAAAAAATCATCGCCTATGCTGCTCTCACCGACCGCCAGCTCAACGCCGCCGATATCGAGCGGGTGCTAGAGCGCAAAATTCAAGTTATTCGAGAAACCGGCCTGCTCGACTACATTCCGCCCGAGAAAAATACCGCGCAGCTCGGCGGCTTCGATCATCTCATACAGTGGCTCAACCGCGCCCGTACCGGCTACAGCGACCAGGCCAAACGCTGCGGGCTAACGCCGCCCAAAGGCATTCTCATCGTAGGCATTCAGGGTTGCGGTAAGTCGCTAGCGGCTAAAACCATTGCCCGCCAGTGGCAGATGCCGCTGCTCAAGCTGGATACCGGCAAGCTCTACGATAAATATATTGGCGCTTCGGAAAAAAACTTCCGGCAGGCCGTCAGCCTGGCAGAAAAAATGGCCCCCGCCGTTTTATGGATAGACGAGATTGAAAAGAGCATGGGCCAGAGCAGCAGCGATACTGACGGCGGGCTCAGTCGCAGACTCTTTGGATCGTTTCTCACCTGGCTGCAGGAAAAATCTCAGGAGGTGTTTGTCGTTGCGACTGCTAACGATCTGTCTCGCCTACCGCCAGAATTACTGCGTAAAGGTCGCTTTGATGAAATTTTCTTTGTCGATCTGCCTACACCTCAGGCGCGTTCTACCATCTTTCAAATTCAGATGGCCCGCTACCAGCAAGATTTCCAGCAGTTTGATCTGCCGCGATTAGTCGAGGCTAGCGAGGGCTTCAGCGGGGCAGAAATAGAGCAGGTCATTGTCAGCGCCCTTTACCATGCGCTGTACGAACGCTGCTCAATAGACACTGATCTAGTCGAGCAAACTATTAAAGCGACGGTGCCGCTGTCTGTTTCTAAGCGAGAAGATTTGCAGCGTCTGCGGGCGATCGCTCACTCCCGGTTCATCAGCGTGAGCTAGCAGCAGCAGTTGCTATACTGCACAGTTAACCTGCCTTTGTTTTATGAATCTCTCGATTAAGAAACCCTCCCCGGTGGGGTTGGTGCTGCTCGCGATTGTCTCTGTGCAGTTTGGCTCTGCCCTGGCCAAATCTCTCTTTGGCGAACTCGGTATGTGGGGCGTGGTCGCTCTTAGGGTCAGTTTCTCTACTGTTGTTCTCTTTGCGCTATGGCGGCTAAAGTGGCACAGCCAAATTCGCCAAAACTTCGGCATGATTGTCGTCTTTGGCATCGTCTTTGCCGCAATGAACTCCTGCTTTTACGCAGCGATTGATCGCATTCCGCTAGGGATTGCGATTTCGCTGGAGTTTTCTGGGCCGCTAGGGTTAGCCATTCTCAAGTCTCAGCGCTGGCTAGACGGGCTATGGGTGCTCCTAGCGGGCGCGGGCATTTTACTGCTAACGCCCCTGAGCGGCTCTACGGTAGACGGCTGGGGCATTATTTTAGCGCTAGCGGCTGGCTTCTTTTGGGCGCTGTATATCTTACTGTCAGCCCAAGTCGGCCAACGGTTGCCCGGCATTGAAGGGTTGGCTTGGGCACTGGCTGTCAGCTCTGTTTTGCTGCTGCCGGTCGGCATCGCCACGGCTGGCAGCGCCCTGCTCGATCCTAAACTGCTGGCAATGGGGGCTGGCGTAGCGCTGCTATCGACGACGGTCCCCTATTCGTTTGAGATGATGGCGCTGCGATCGCTGCCTGTGAAAGTGTTTGGCGTCATGCTCAGCCTAGAACCAATGGCCGGGGTGCTGGCGGGCTTTTTGATACTCGGGGAAAGGCTGTCAGTGCGATCGCTCAGCGCTTGCCTACTGGTCTCCATTGCCGCCGCCGGGGCCGCCAGGTTTAGAAGTGACCTACCCGCCGCGTGAAACGCCCCCTCGACGACAGCTCTTTTGAGCCGACTGGGTAACCTAAAGGGCAATTCAACCCCTTTTCGTGCCGCGTTTTTTCCAGCCTTCTACCCACCCGCTTCCCAGAAGTTTGTGCCATGACCTTGACTGCCCTGTCACTGCCGATGCCCGCTGAGGCATTTAGCGAGCTTTTCCCACTCTTTAAAGCCGCTAACCTAGAAACGCTGAACAGTTTGCACCAGGGGTCTACCTTTAACGAGTGTCCGGCGGGGCGCACGGTCTTGATGGAAGACTCTTGGGGCAACGCCATCTATTTCATTGCCTCAGGCTGGGTCAAAGTGCGCTGTCAGTCTGGCGATGGCTACGCCACCCTCGCTATTTTGGGTAAAGGCGAATACTTTGGTGAAATGGCCGTACTCAACGAAGCGCCGCGCTCTACCGATGTGGCCGCCCTTTCGCGCGTAGAGCTGGTGAGCATTCCCGCTCAGCTCTTTATTCAGACGCTGTTTAAAGACCCGCAGCTACATCACCGCATGTTACAGCTGATGGTGCAGCGGCTAAGACAAACCCAAACTCGCTTTCAGCTGCGCCACAAAGCGCCTGGGATCAAAATGGTCTACACCCTGGTCAACTTGGCCGACGCTTACGGAGAGCAGCGGGGCAGCAGCATTGAAATCTTTAATATTCCAGAAAGCGATCTGGCGGCGATCGCTGATATCAAAATCACCGAAGTGCCTAAAATCCTAGACAAGTTGACTGCCCGCCGCTGGATACAGATCAATATGACCAGAGACTCCATCAGCCTATTAGATATCAAAAGCCTGCGTCATCTGTTGAAATTAGGTTGATATATCTTAATAGCGCATCTTTAACTTTTGTAGGGCAGCTTACCGATTTCTCCAAACGGCTCCTTAAAGTATAGAGGAGAAGTCTAGAGAAGCCTTTACCTGGACCCATATTGAGGCCCCACTTTGAGGGGAGAGATCGCACATGAACATTCAGCCACCGCCCATATCACCCCGGCAAATGAATCTGCTGCGGGTCGTACTCTCTATGGCCTGGGCCGATGACACCTTAGAGCACAAAGAGGTAGAGACGATGCTCAACCGCTTTAGCCAGCTCTTTGCCACCGATCCCCACCAGCAGCAGCAGCTTCAGCAACAGCTACAAGAATATTTTGTGCAAGACGTGCCGCTCGAAGAAGCTGTTGAAAAGCTCACGACCGACGCTGAAAAAGAGGTGGTTCTACGGCTCTCTTATGAGGTGATCAACGCCAGCGCTCGCACTCCCGACGAAGCGCTCGTCAACCAGGCCGAAAGCGAAGCCTATCAAAAGCTCGTTAGCCTGCTAAATCTGCCCCCGTCTGCGGTCAGCCGCGCCGAAGAAGAAGCCACCGCCTCTTTTGATCCAGGCAATCAGAACGTCATCGATCTGCTCGCCTACAAGCTCCGTGAGCATCTCACCTCATAATCAAGGATAAGCAAGGAGCAGCCGTTTACCGGGCGCTCATCTCTAGCATTCGCTGAATCGGCGCTAGCGCATCTGCCTGAATTTCTTGAGGAATAGTAATCTCAGGCGTTTGGTGCTTCATTGCCAGGTATAGCTTTTCTAGCGTGTTTAACCGCATGTAGGGGCATTCGTTGCAGTTACAGTTAGCTTCTGGCGGGGCTGGAATGAAGTACTTCTTAGGAACCTGCTTCTCCATTTGATGAATGATGCCGGGCTCTGTAGCCACGATGAAGCGATCACCTTCACTCAACTCTACATGCTTCAACAGCGCCGTGGTTGACCCGATAAAATCAGCATGGCGCAGCACCGCCGCCTCACATTCTGGATGCGCGATAATTTCCGCATCGGGATGCTCCATTTTTAGCTGCAGTATTTTCTTTTCAGAAAAGGTTTCATGCACAATGCAGCTGCCCTGCCACAGCACCATCTCTCGCCCGGTTTGCTCCATCACATAGCGGCCCAGATTGCGATCTGGAGCAAAGATGATCTTTTGGTCACGGGGCAACTGGTTAACCAGCTTGACCGCATTTGAGCTAGTGCAGATGATATCGCTCATCGCCTTAATTTCGGCGGTGCAGTTGATGTAAGACATCACTAAATGATCGGGGTGAGCCGCCTTAAAGCGGGCAAATTCATCTGGCGGGCAGCTATCAGCTAAAGAGCAACCCGCTTCTAAATCTGGTAAAAGCACCAGCTTATCTGGATTTAGAATTTTGGCGGTTTCTGCCATAAAGTGAACCCCAGCGAACACAATGACATCGGCTTCTGTACTAGCAGCCTGTTGCGACAGCCCAAGAGAATCACCAATGTAATCAGCGATATCTTGAATGTCTGGCTCCTGATAGTAGTGAGCTAAAACGACTGCATTCAGGTCTTTTTTGAGCTGTTCAATGGCTGCAAAAAGATCTCCAGGTAACGCCGTCTTGGAGGTAGGAGCGCTAACAGTAGCAAACAAGGGCTTTCCTCTCTAAATGTTTTGAAGTACCAATTGCTGAATTTTAATTATAGTCATTTCTACCAAAAATGCCATCTCAGAGGCGCTATTACAGCAGCGGTTGCACCGTCGCGATCCAGCCGCTGGGTGAGGGATCGCTGACTAACGTACCAGTCCAGTTCATCGCATCGTGACACGCAGCCAGCGCTGTTAGCGCTTCAGACTGATTGCTGATACCCCATACCTGTAAAGTTTTGCCTGGCAACAACTGGCTCTGATAAGCCGCTATCACCTGAGCTGCCGCTGCACCCAGTCCTGCGCCGGCACCCAGCAACTCAGAAAATCGACTTTCTTCGGGCGATCGCACAATCACCCTAAACCCGATTTCCTGCGCGGCCTGAAGAATGACCTCTGCTGCGACTGCCTGCGGGGTCATGAATGGCTCGCTAAATTCTCGGGCTTTGGCTTGGTGAGCGGCCTCCTGAGAAAGTCCCGCCGCTCGCTGCAATTGCTCTACGGTAAAGTCACCAAACCCTTTGAGCGGATGAGAAATCATATTTGCCATCACCCGCAGCCCTGCCCGCGCCTGCACATAGGGGCAGCCCAACGCCTGCACGTAGTAATTGCCCTCTCGCTCTCCCGGCGCGAGTTCAAAAGGATTATGGTTCACCGGGGTAAAAATGCCGCTGCCGCTTTCAGTAATAAACGGATCTACCCAGTCCAGCTGCTGACGAATCGGCTCTAGCTCAGCGCGATCGCGCTCTGTAAAGGCAATCACAGGAATACCGTTTGCCCGCAGTTGAGCCATCACGGGTCGCAGCTGCGCGCAGTTCGCCACCGAAAGCGACATTGCCTCTAAAGCAGTCAAAATAATTTGCTCGGTCATGGTCTTAAGTTCGGATTCATAACAGTGACTTCTTAAAACATTAAAACGCTTTGCCCAGCTGAGACTGTCGGCTCTCGTCTATGCATGCCTCCGTATGCCCCCCGCATGAGCACGGTGATCTACTACGATCTAGAAAGTGCTAATTATGGTCTTTAGTCCTCCAGAGGTATCGCAGCCTGTGCATCAGTCAAAGGTCAAAATAGCCGTCATTGGAGATGTCCACGACCTATGGGAGCTAGAAGATAATGCGGCGCTTGAACGGCTAGGCGTCGATCTGGCCCTGTTTGTGGGTGACTATGGGAACGAAGCCGTCGAGGTTGTCAGACGAATCGCAGCGGTAGATTTGCCTAAAGCTGCCATGATGGGCAACCACGACGCCTACTACTCAGCTAGCAATAAAGGCATCAAAAATTGCCCCTACGACCGCGAAAAAGAAGACTGGGTGCAGCTACAGATGGATCTTTTGGGCGAAGCTCATATCGGCTTTAGCAAACGCGAATTCCCTCAGTTTGGGCTGACGGTAGTCGGCGGCAGACCGTTTAGCTGGGGCGGCTCCAAATGGCGCTATCGTAAGTTTTATCGCGATCGCTTCGATGTCAGAGATTTCAGCGAATCGCTCGATCTCATCCTGGCTGCTGCCGACGAGGCCGAACAGAGCACCCTGATTTTCTTAGGTCACGTTGGCCCCTATGGCTTAGGCGCACAGCCTGCCGACCCCTGCGGCAAAGATTGGGGCGATCGCGGCGGCGACTATGGCGATCCTGATTTTGCCGAGGCGATCGCTCTGACTCAGCAGTCAGGCAAATGCGTGCCCCTAGTGACCTTTGGCCACATGCACCACCAACTCAAAAACGATCCCCATCAGCTGCGCAAACGGGTGGCCACCGATCAAAGCGGCACTATCTACTTCAATGCGGCCAACGTTCCTCGCATCGAAAAAACCGCTGCTGGCAGCCAGCGCAGCTTCTCAGTGGTCACACTCCACCAGGGCAGCGTCGAATCAATTGCGCTGATCTGGATCAACGCCGCCTTTGAGCAGATCTCTGAAGAAATTCTTTACGCTAGCTAGACGCTGCCTGACGAATCAAGCTACTATAGCCAAGCCTATTGAGTATGCGTTAGGGCTGCTCAGTATTTGCTAGGAGAGGTGGCAGAGTGGTCGAATGCGCTCGACTTGAAATCGAGTGTACCGAAAGGTACCGTGGGTTCGAATCCCACCCTCTCCGTTGAAAAGTCTAGCCACACAGGCAGTGCCGCGTCACCGCCTAGCAGTTTCTCAGTGGCTACTTATCAATGGCTACAATTGTTGAGACAGGCTCACAGTCTGCAGCCTCGACTCCGTAGAATGAGAAACTGAATACGCAATCAAACACGGGCAAGAACTCCAGTGAAAATATCTGTCTATCACACGCCTGAGGAAGTCCCGACAGGTAGCTTGCCCGACTGTGCGATCGCCATTGATGTACTGAGAGCCACCACCACCATGGCAGCAGCCTTTAACGCTGGGGCCGAAGCGATTCAGGTATTTAGTGACCTCGACGAGCTGATCAGCGTCAGCACTAAATGGCCCGACCACAGCCGAATTCGGGCAGGCGAGCGCGGCGGGCAGCAAGTAGACGGGTTTGATTTGGGCAATTCACCGCTAGACCATTCTCCGGCACGCACGCAGGGAAAGCGTCTGTTCATGAGCACGACTAACGGCACTCGCTGTCTGCAGCGGATTCAGGCAGCGCCACTCGTCCTGACCGCAGCGCTTACGACCCGGCAGGCCATTGTGAACTATTTGCTAGACCACCAGCCTGATAGCGTCTGGCTCGTCGGCTCTGGCTGGGAAGGCGAATATTCGCTCGAAGATACGGTCTGTGCTGGTGCGATTATTCAAGGGGCGATCGCCAAAACCCACCTCAGCTACCTGGAGATTGCCGGCAACGACGCCGCCATTGCCGCTGGCAGTCTCTACCTGCAGTGGCAGGCACAGCTCCCCGAGCTGCTGCATCACGCTAGCCACGGTCAGCGCCTGCTACGCAAAGACAATACCGCCGACATTGACTACTGCGCCCAAATAGACATTCTAGATATCGTCCCTATTCAGCAGAGCCCAGGCATTCTGGTTTGGAAATAAGGGTTCGCTGCCGATTTTTCTAGCCTAAAGTAACGGTCTTTCCATTCGCAGAAGCTCGCCTGAGCGCATCCCCTACCGATAGCGCGTACACACTTTCAGCAGCGCTCACATAGAGCGGCTTGCCCTCGCTCAGATAGTCCAGCACCCCTTCTGTATCTTTGACAAACAGACCTCGACGCGGCGTCACCGCAATTGGTACTACCCCCTCGGCTGTCGTCAACTTGCCTTCATCCCGGCTAAACACTAAAGCGCCTGAGCAACCCTGCACCTCTATCTCACGGCGATAGACCCACAGATTTTCGCCCTTGCCATAGGTCAGTTCCGCGACAACGCCACTTTGAAACTGCAGGCGAGCCGAGCTTAAAATGCTCGAAAAGTAGGCCGAATCAGTCTGATTATCTATCGTCTGCGTACAGCAAGTCACAGCCTCTACAGGGCCAAATAAGTTAGTCAGCCGGTGTACCCTAGAGAGCGCCCCACAGAAAGGAAAGCCAAAGAGATTAGCGCGGTAAGTCCACTTCATCGGAGCAGGATGCTGCGGATTCAGCGTGCGATAGCTGACGTAGCTAGGCGCACCGACTTTGGGCAAATGTGCTTGCATAGCCCTGTGCAGCCCGCCCAGCAGTTCAATATGCTCAATGTGCAATAGCAAGTTCCGCTCAGCGGCTAGTTTAACCAGTCGCTCAGCCTGCGCCAGATCTAAAGACAGCGGATACTCGACGACAACGTGCTTGCCAGCAGTCAGGGCCGCTTCTACGACCTCACCATGCAGACTGCTGACAGTCGCCACCACCACCAGATCGAGACTCTCATCAGCCACTAGCTGTCGCCAGTCCTCAATGGCTTTTAAGTCATGGCCTTCAGCAAAGGCAGATGCGCTCTCAAAATGATGTCCGGCAACGCTTAAGAGCTGCGATCGCAAGTCGGCTTTGAAGGCTTTAGCCCTTGCACCCGCAGCATATCCCGTTCCGACTAATCCAACTCGAATCGTCATAAATTCGGCAAAGTTACTGTTCGAGTAGGGGGGGGTTCCGAGCGATCGCTAGAAGCGATTTACTTCCTAATTGTTGCACAAACCTATTGACAAAAGCAGCCCATTGAGTCCTTTTGGGATTGTATTAAAAACCACTATCTTTAGTTAGAAAGTATTTTCAACAAGGGTAGATTTCTATCACTATCTCCCCCTTTATAGACTCATAAACTCTGCTTATAAGAAAGAGAATTACTGATAAAATAAAGGCTGTTTAGTTTCATTCGATTTGCAGAGCGATAAGCCTGAATTCCTTGTTTTTACGCGGTTCTGGGCTGTTCAGACGATCTTTTAGCACCCTTAATCATAAGTAAATCAGGGAATACCTGCAACTTTAGATTACGAATACCATTCAACAATCTCACAAAGCGCAGTCACAGCTCAATGGTTTTCTCGTAGTATCAAAATAGTGCTTCTGTCAAAATTTATCTGGCTAGCAACGCTGGCGAGATATCTGACCATCGGCAGCGGCAATTCTTGATCCAACGAAGAGGATATACGCATGGCTAGCTACAAGGTGACGTTGGTTAACGAAACCGAAAATTTAAACACCACTATCGAAGTGGCTGACGACGAGTACATTTTAGACGCAGCTGAAGAGCAGGGTATTGACCTGCCTTATTCCTGTCGCGCGGGGGCCTGCTCTACTTGTGCGGGTAAACTCACAAGCGGTACAGTCGACCAGTCCGATCAGTCTTTTCTAGATGACGATCAAATTGAAGCAGGATATGTGCTTACCTGCGTGGCTTACCCCACTTCTGATTGCAGCGTTACAACTCATCAAGAAGAAGAGCTTTACTAAGCAATTTCTTCATTCCTATCGAGTGTGAGCCCCAGGTTTTTGAAAAGCCTGGGGCTTTTTCTGAATGCAGCCAACCTGACGCCAGCGAAGAGTCGGGAGACGACCGCCTAAAAAGCCCTCAGACTAACCGTGGATAAACCTATAAGGGAGTCATGAAGTCTCGAATCCAACCAGGGCATATTGATATCAACCTTGCTAGCATGGGCACTAGCCCGCTGTGACAGCATCCCGCAATGCGTCGGGCTAGCCAGTTCTGCCTCATAGCTACGCTATCGAGAGCATTGCGTCCTAAGATGTTGCGAAAAGCAAGGGAGAGCCTCATTCCAAACAGCCCTCGGGCTGTGAAGGCAACCCCGCTCAGTCACACTGTTATTTCTACAAGTCTATGCGTGAGGAATCTCTAAAATGAAAGCCATGATTTTGGCCGCCGGGAAAGGCACTCGGGTGCGCCCCATCACCTACACCATTCCCAAGCCGATGATCCCTATTATGCAAAAGCCCGTTATGGAGTTTTTGCTAGAGCTACTGCGTCAGCACGGGTTCACCCAGATCATGGCTAATGTCAGTCACCTCGCCAACGAGATTGAAGGCTATTTTCGAGACGGGCAGCGCTTTGGCGTAGAGCTTGGCTACTCCTTTGAGGGGCGTATTACCGATGGCCAGCTAGTAGGTGAGGCCATCGGCTCAGCCGGTGGCATGCGTAAGATTCAAGACTTCTCACCTTTTTTTGATGACACGTTCATCGTGCTGTGCGGCGATGCCCTGATCGATCTAGATCTCACTGAAGCCGTTCGCCAGCATCGTGAGAAAAAATCAATCGCCACCGTCGTGATGAAACAGGTGCCTCTCAAGCAGGTGCCTAGCTATGGCGTCGTTGTCACTGACGACACGGGGCGGATTAAGTCTTTTCAGGAAAAGCCGACAGTCGAAGAAGCGCTCAGTACCGATATCAACACCGGCATCTATATCTTTGAGCCGGAGATATTTAACTACATTCCCTCGGGGCAAGAGTTTGATATTGGCGGCGACCTTTTTCCTAAGCTAGTCGCTGCCAATGCACCTTTTTACGGCATCCGCATGGATTTTGAGTGGGTTGATATTGGTAAGGTGCCTGATTATTGGCAGGCTATCCAAGATGTTCTCACCGGGCAGGTGAAGGGTGTCAATGTTCCTGGCAATGAGGTTAGACCAGGGGTATTTGCTGGGCTTAATGTCAAAGCCAACTGGGACAAAATTGAGATTGAGGGCCCTGTTTACGTCGGCGGCATGACCCATATTGAAGACGGTGCCAAAATCGTTGGCCCCAGTATGATCGGCCCCAACTGCCTGATCTCTAGCGGGACTATCATCGACAAAAGCGTTATTTTTGAATACTCTCGCATCGGTCAGGGCGTTCGCCTTGTCAACAAACTCGTATTCGGTCGTTACTGTGTCGATAAGACGGGCGCTTCTATCGATGTACGAGCTGCTGCCTTGGACTGGCTTATCACCGACACTCGTCAGTCGATTATTGCAGAACCACCCATTGAGCACCGGGCGATCGCCGAGCTACTCAACCAAACTATCGCTAACTCACCTAGCTAAGCGATAGCGCGGCCACAAAAAAATGGGCTGACCAGTGGTCAGCCCATCGCAGTTATGGGAACGGCGTTACAAAAACAACTCGCCAGACTACTGAAGAACGAGCCTTACGTTTGCGTTCTGCAAACCAGGGCGCTTCACCTCAGCGAGGGTTTTGTTAACCGCATACTTCTGGTTGATGGAGTTGATTAGCTCAGTCTGATTGTGCTTCTTGGCAACGCCCCAGAGATCGGCAATCAAATCAAAAGAACCATCAGCATTGCGAGACCAGCCGATATCGTAATCGCCTTCTAGTACGGCTACAATGTCAGCGCGAACGCTTTGACCGTTGTAACCACGGATGCTGGCCTCAGTCTTCACGCTCGCTCCAAGGTCACGTAGCGAAGACTTTAGAATTTCAGCATCGGTGATCTTGGTGCGCAGAGTACTAAAGTGAGACATGTTGAGTTTCCTCCTGCAGAGAAATTGAGAGACAACGAGGTTAGAAATCGAAACCAGCCAGCTATCAAATGGGATAGAACCTGACTTTTTTTGAGTGGCTAGCTGCATGTAGCTAGCCCTTCTTCCTGTGGGAGCAGAAAGACTGTTAGAACTCCATCCGTTGGTATTCCGCAACCGATGAAGCCGCTGGACGGGCGCGCTGACGAGCCCAATCGCGCAGAGCCGTTACCTGTTCACTCATCGTTTTCGACAGCGGCATCGTAGCGCGAATCGCCGCAATAATATCGAGCTGAGTAAACTCCCGGCCCTGGGCAAATGCTTCGTACATAGCTGAGATTAATCCCTGCTCAATCTCAGCACCCGAAAATCCTTCACAAACTTTGCTGAGCTGGTCAAAGTCAAACCGCTCTGTGTCTGAACGACGCTTGCCCAAATGAATTTTGAAAATCTCTTTTCTCTCTTCTTCGTTGGGCAAATCTACGAAAAAGATTTCGTCGAAACGTCCCTTTCGCAAAAACTCACTCGGCAGACGCTCCACCCGGTTTGCTGTCGCAATCACGAACACAGGTGAGGTTTTTTCCTGCATCCAGGTCAGAAAGCTGCCAAAAATTCGGCTAGAGGTGCCGCCATCTGAATCTGCCGATCCAGCGCTGCCAGCAAAGGCTTTGTCAATCTCATCAATAAACAGCACAGCCGGTGAAATAGATTCTGCCGTTCTCAGCGCATTGCGCAGGTTAGCCTCAGAGCGACCCACCATAGAGCCATCATAGACACGGCCCATGTCTAAGCGCAGTAGTGGCAGACCCCACAGGCGAGCAGTCGTTTTAGCAATCAGAGACTTACCGCAGCCAGGCACTCCCAAAATCAACATGCCCTTGGGCTGCGGCAACCCATACTCTCTAGCCCTCTCGGTGAAAGCGTTAGAGCGCTGTTTTAGCCAGTGTTTTAACTCTTCCAAGCCACCGACTGAGTCGATAGTCTCATCTTCTTCAATATAGTCTAAAATTCCGTTGCGGCGGATCAGCTGCTTCTTCTCAGAAAGAACAATGTCAACTTCGCCCTCTGTTAGCTGACCCGCCATTACCCGAGACTTGCGAAAGACTTTCTCAGCTTCGTCACGGGTCAGCCCCAAGGCGGCTTTGAGCAGCTTCTCTCGCCCTTCTGTAGTAATGCTTGTAGTGCGAGATTTTTCCAACTCAGCTGAGAGTACTTGGTTGAGTTCAGACATATTAGGCAACCTAAAGTCTAAAACAACAACTTCCTTCTCTAACTCAATCGGAATTTCCTGTACCGGAGACATGAGAACGATGGTCTTTTGGGTGCCGCGAAAGCCTTCTATGGCATCTCGCAAGCTTCGAGTCACCTCAGGACTATCTTTGAAAGGATGCAAATCCTTAAATACAAAAATGCTAGGCTCTTTCTGTCGCATGGTCCAGTTGATTGCCGCTTGAGGAGAGACCGTATTATTTTGCTGACCTGTCCCTCCCTCTTGGCCATACTCGACCATGCCGTGAGTCATTGTCCAGGTATACATCCGCCGCTGTGGCCGCTGCTGCGCAAGGGCAGAAATTGTCCGCTCTGCTCTTTCCTCTTCAAAGGTGACCAGATAGATCAGCGGATATTGAGCTTGAATTAATACGCTTAGCTCTTCTCTCATAGCGATCGCCCCCAAATAAGACGACTTGTACATCTATCTAAAACAGAAATAACAGATTAGAACAAAAACAACAACTATTCCGTAGCGGGGCTAACAATATAAACGATATATATTTAGGTGAGCCACAGATAGAAATCAACCATCGCTAGCAAAGCTAAAATTTAGCAGGTTATCAGCTCCCCTTCATCGAGGCTACGCTCCCCTTCGTCAGCGTTCCGAGAGTCTGGATTGAGGTCGGCCATACGCTCTAGCCCAAGCAGATTCTCGACCTGGCGCTCAGCATGATTACTGATCAGGACTAAGCCATCCTCTCTCACTGTCACAGCAGCGGAGCACTCCGGACAGGTATGGATGCGATGCGTTTGACCATGAGTCTTGTCAGAATTCTCAATCAACTCTGATGACCCAAGTAAAACTCAATCGCTCGCTGAGCCATAGATGACATTGTTTCGCCATCGACTGCTGAGCGAATTTTGAACTGCCGGTGCAGGTCATCTGAAATATATAGCGTAACCTTTTGCTTAGCTGGCATATCGGATTTGAATAATGTGACCCAGATATGTTTGTTAGCTTAACGAGCCTGCTCAGGGCTGTCAAGACTCTATGCCAGCTTAACGTCATTATGTTTACATAGGTTAACAATTTGCTTCTCAATCCTTCAACCGTGAAACCGAATTGAAACCAGATTTATCGAGGTAACGACAAAACTAGAAACCTTCAAGTTTCGCCATTCACTCGATTTATCTTTGAGGTAAGTGAATAGGGCTGTCATCAGGACCTGATCCTTAACTATGCTGTACTTAGGTTACATGTAGCGTTACCCAGATACATTCGGGTGACGTGAGTCACTTGGCCTGTGGTAATGCGAAGGGTTTGCCTGCATTGCTGTATTCAATCCGAGTGACCAACGCTATAGCCTGATCTTCTCTCTGCCTCCCATCTGCACTGCATGAGTATTCCAGCCCAATCCCTTCATTCAGCTTCGCTCGAAAGCGCGCTCAAACACTTCTTTGGTCATGAGTGCTTTCGATTTGAACAGCGCCCGATCATTGAGCGAGTGCTGAAAAATAAAGATGTCTTGGTAGTGATGCCGACGGGCGGCGGAAAATCGCTTTGCTATCAGTTGCCAGCCTTGCTGAGAGGCGGTGTGACTATCGTAGTTTCACCGCTGATTGCGCTCATGCAAGATCAGGTTATAGCCCTTAAAGATAACGGCGTTAATGCCACTTTCTTAAATAGTACGCTGGCGATAGATGAAGCGCGATCGCGTCAGCAGTCGCTGCTCGCAGGTGATATCAAACTCTTATATATCGCGCCTGAAAGGCTCTTTACCCCATCCTTTATAGAATTCTTAGAGCAGCTTGGCCAAAAAGTCGGCATCAGCACCTTTGCTATCGACGAAGCCCACTGCGTTTCAGAATGGGGTCATGATTTTCGCCCGGAATATCGCCAGCTTTTTCAGATTAAGCAACGCTATCCACAAATACCGATCATTGCCCTCACCGCGACAGCGACCCAAAGAGTTCGTACAGATATTGTGCAGCAACTTCGCCTTGCTGACCCCGAAGTCTATGTCTCTAGCTTCAACCGCCAAAATCTCTACTACGAAGTCAGCCAAAAATCTAAACAGCCTTACGCCCAGCTACTTCAAGCGGTCAAACAGCATCGGGGCACAGAAGGCTCAGGAATCATCTATTGTCTCAGCCGCAAGCGAGTTAACGAAGTTGCCGCGCAGTTACAGCAAGACGGTATTATAGTCTTGCCCTATCATGCCGGACTCAGCGCCGAAGAGCGGGAGAGTAAACAAACTAAATTCATTCGCGACGACATTCAGATTATCGTTGCCACCATTGCTTTTGGCATGGGTATTAACAAACCCGACGTTCGATTTGTTATTCATTACGATCTGCCCCGAAATCTTGAGAGCTACTACCAAGAAGCAGGCCGGGCTGGTCGTGACGGCGAGGCTGCTAGATGTACCATCTTTTTTGGCTGGGGAGATGTTCACACAGTCAAATACCTGATCAGTCAAAAAACCAATCCCGATGAGCAGCGGATTGCCCAGCAGCAGCTCATCCAAATTATTAACTACAGCGAGAGCTCAGTCTGCCGCCG
>CAWCKX010000001.1:0-490000 GCA_963796235.1 uncultured cyanobacterium | reverse complement strand
TTCTAAGGAGGTGATCCAGCCACACCTTCCGGTACGGCTACCTTGTTACGACTTCACCCCAGTCATCAGCCCTGCCTTCGGCATCCCCCTCCCTAAGGTTGGGGTAACGACTTCGGGCGTGGCCAACTTCCATGGTGTGACGGGCGGTGTGTACAAGGCCCGGGAACGTATTCACCGCAGTATGCTGACCTGCGATTACTAGCGATTCCGCCTTCATGCAGGCGAGTTGCAGCCTGCAATCTGAACTGAGCAACGGTTTATGGGATTTGCGCACTATCGCTAGTTGGCTGCCCTTTGTCCGTTGCATTGTAGTACGTGTGTAGCCCAGGATGTAAGGGGCATGATGACTTGACGTCATCCCCACCTTCCTCCGGTTTGTCACCGGCAGTCTCCTTAAAGTGCCCAACCTAATGATGGCAACTAAGGACGAGGGTTGCGCTCGTTGCGGGACTTAACCCAACATCTCACGACACGAGCTGACGACAGCCATGCACCACCTGTCTCTACGCTCCCGAAGGCACTCTCCCCTTTCAAGGAGATTCGTAGGATGTCAATCCCTGGTAAGGTTCTTCGCGTTGCATCGAATTAAACCACATACTCCACCGCTTGTGCGGGCCCCCGTCAATTCCTTTGAGTTTCACACTTGCGTGCGTACTCCCCAGGCGGGACACTTAACGCGTTTGCTTCGATACTGACCGGGTCGATACGGCCAACACCTAGTGTCCATCGTTTACAGCTAGGACTACAGGGGTATCTAATCCCTTTCGCTCCCCTAGCTTTCGTCCATCAGCGTCAGTAATGGCCCAGTAGAGCGCCTTCGCCACTGGTGTTCTTCCTAATATCTACGCATTTCACCGCTACACTAGGAATTCCCTCTACCCCTACCACTCTCAAGTCAAGGAGTTTCCACTGCCGATTCACAGTTGAGCTGTGAGCTTTGACAGCAGACTTTCTTAACCGCCTACGGACGCTTTACGCCCAATAATTCCGGATAACGCTTGCATCCTCCGTCTTACCGCGGCTGCTGGCACGGAGTTAGCCGATGCTGATTCCTCAGGTACCGTCAGAACTTCTTCCCTGAGAAAAGAGGTTTACAACCCACAGGCCTTCCTCCCTCACGCGGCGTTGCTCCGTCAGGCTTTCGCCCATTGCGGAAAATTCCCCACTGCTGCCTCCCGTAGGAGTCTGGGCCGTGTCTCAGTCCCAGTGTGGCTGATCGTCCTCTCAGACCAGCTACTGATCGTCGCCTTGGTAAGCCTTTACCCCACCAACTAGCTAATCAGACGCGAGCTCATCTACAGGCTATAAATATTTCACCTCTCGGCACATCCGGTTTTAGCAGAAGTTTCCCTCTGTTGTCCCAGTCCTGTAGGCAGATCCTCACGCGTTACTCACCCGTCCGCCACTCACCCCCGAAAGGGTTCGTTCGACTTGCATGTGTTAAGCACGCCGCCAGCGTTCATCCTGAGCCAGGATCAAACTCTCCATTTTAGTAAAACAGATTGAATCAATCAATAACCACCGAAGCAGCTCTCAATTAATTCAGTTCGTCTCAGTCTCAAGCTATTTACTAGCTATCCTTATTGCATCCTAACAATAGCTATGCTATCATTGGAGCAATTTACATTCATTAACGAGGGTCTCGTTAATTCTCTCTTCCAAATTATTCAGCTTTCTAGGTGCTACTCTATCGCCTCAGGGTCGCCGCCGTAGCGGTCGCTCCCTTCAGCGCCTAATGAATATAACGCTCCTTGTGGGACAGTGTCAACTGAATTGGCAAAGTTTTTTCTGTGTCGCTGAATCGTCCTTCCAGCAAAGGGTTTAGCGTTCTTAAAATTTTGGCAACGGGGTAGCTAGCTCGATTTGGCCCTTTTCTTTGGAAAATACTTTTCCAGAAGTAGCTGTGTTTTGGAGTTGGAATCATCTGTAGCGCTCTATACAAAACGATTACAGCCGCACTCGCTTTATGCTGAGATCGTAGTGATTATTTTCTGTGAAGGCGATGCTACCGAGTTGGATAGTTTTAGATGGGCTCCTGGTCGATTGGCTGAAAGAGGATATTGGGCGAGGAGATCAGACGACTCAGGGGCTGGCTGAGCTGGTGGCGAAGGAAGGGAAAGCTTACTGGGTCGCGAAAGAGGAGGGGGCGATCGCCGGATTACCCATCGCAGCCCGCGTTTTTCATCTGCTGGATGCTGGTGCAACGTTTCGAGCAGCCGTGTCAGAAGGTGATTGGGTGGCGCAAGGTACCACCATTGCTGAGATAGACTGCACCCTGGCTACATTGCTGACAGGAGAGCGGGTAGCGCTGAACCTGGCAATGCGGCTGAGTGGTATCGCGACGATGACCAAACGATACGCAGAAGTGATTGAGGATTTGCCGACTCAGCTAGTGGATACGAGGAAGACAACGCCTGGGCTGAGGATCTTAGAAAAGTACGCAGCTTTTGTAGGGGGCGCGCAAAATCATCGGATGGGGCTAGATGATGGCGTGATGATTAAGGACAACCATATTGCAGCGGCAGGCGGGATCGGTCTGGCCATTGACTATATAAAGAGAAGGATTCCTTACCCGGTGACGATAGAGGTGGAGACAGAAAGCTTGGAGCAAGTAGCTGAGGCGATCGCTCATCAGGCAGACATTATCATGCTAGACAATATGTCTCTAGCGCTGATGGAGATAGCCGTTGAAAAAATTCGAGCGGCCAATCAGCAGATCAAGATTGAAGCGTCGGGCAATATCAGCTTGGAGACGATTCGAGCAGTGGCCGAAACGGGTGTGGACTATATTTCGAGCAGTGCGCCGATGACGCGATCGCCCTGGCTAGACTTAAGTATGAGAATTCGTCTGTAGCGACTAATATTTCAGCCTAGTGCCATCGCCGCAGTCGCCGAGTCTTAAGTTAATTTACGAGACAGGACGCCTAGTATGGTTAAACAATTGCACTAGGCTGAGTCCATTAGTTTTTTGGGGAGGTGCTTATGAACGATCAACCCGGAGTCGCCAGGCTCGATATGCTCGATACTGACTATGCCAGAATGATCGCCGGAGAGCCGATTCCCCAGGAGCGTAGAGAACGGTTGGAAGCAGCTGACGCTCATACGTTTGACCGGCTAGAGAAGCAGATCAGTCGCTATCGACACGGGCAGCTAGCTCAGGCAGGCAAAGACGACATTTTGTGCGATATCGGCCTGACTGCTGAACTGCTTACCCGATCTGATATGGAAGATATTCATCAGCGGGTTCGCGAGACCGGGCAATTTTATCTGACGGCAGGCGAACGGCAGCAAATTATTAATTGGGTTAAAGATGAATTAGCCATTGACTTAACGATGCCCGTTCACTAGGCGACTCCTTCTCTAAGATAAAGGGTTAAATAAAGGTCTAAATAAAGGCATTGAAGTTCAGAGGAATTTGGTCTTAAAGTTCTTTTACGCCGGTATGAAAATGGCTACTGTCTCGTCTGTAAGCTTGCCAGGATTAATTGAAGGGTTACCGAACATCTGTGGATGGGAGGGCGAGATTGAAGCGGCGATCGCCCCGCAGCGTCCGGTCTTTTTACCTCAAACAAATCTGCGATTAGCGGATGTGTCAGCAGGGTTTGCCGTCACTTTGCACATGCATCAGCCGACGATCCCAGCGGGTCAAAACGGAGAGCTGATCAACAATTTACAGCATATGTTTGAGCATCCTTGTGATGGGGATAATCATAACGCCGGGCCGTTTGCCTACTGCTATGGCCGGATGGGTGATTTTATTCCTGAACTGGTAGCGCAAGGCTGCAACCCGAGAGTCATGCTGGACTATGCGGGCACGCTGCTGTGGGGACTCCAGCAGATGGGGCGAGCAGATATTTTAGACAAGCTGCGGCGCGTAACTTGCACCCCTCAATACCAGCCCTATGTAGAGTGGTTAGGCACCTTTTGGGGGCATGGTGTGGCCGCTTCGGTACCGCTCCCGGACATAAAGTTGCATATACAAGCCTGGCAGCACCACTTCGCGGCCATCTTTGGGATAGAAGCTCTACAGCGAGTACGCGGGTTTTCACCGCCAGAGATGCAGCTACCGAATCATCCAGAAACCCTCTATGTCTTTGTCAAGGCGCTAAAAGAATGCGGCTATCAGTGGATGATGGTGCAAGAGCACACGGTAGAAACGCTCGGTGGGGAGGGCATTGAGCAGCCGCATCTGCCGCATCGTTTGGTGGCGCGCAGCGCGTCGGGAGAAGTTGTCGAAATCACTGTACTGATTAAAACACAGGGTTCGGATACAAAACTGGTGGGGCAGATGCAGCCCTACTATGAGGCAAAAACGCTGTCTCCTGTGACCTTGGGCGGGAAGCAGATTCCACCTTTGGTCACCCAGATTGCCGATGGAGAAAACGGGGGCGTCATGATGAATGAGTTTCCAAGTGCGTTTAAGCGGGCCTGGCATGAGATGGGTAGCAGCGGACAAGGGACAGTCGCTTTTAATGGAACGGAATATTTGGAGCTATTATCAGACACGGGCGTTACTATGGCAGATTTTCCGAGCTGCCAGGCAGTCGGCCAGGCGCGGCTGTGGGCGGAGATTGAGGGTGAACCCACCGCTGAAAAGGTGGCAGAGGCGATCGCCCAAGCCCCTGACGGCCTTAATATGACTGGCGGCTCTTGGACAAATGACCGCAGCTGGGTAGCAGGCTACAGCAATGTCCTAGAGCCGATGGAAGACTTGAGCTATCGGTTTCATAGCGCGGTAGCCTCTGCTTCGGCACCTGGAATTAAGCAGCAGCACCGGTATCGCAATGCCCTGCTGCACAATCTGCTGCTCCAGACCAGCTGCTTTCGCTACTGGGGTCAAGGAGAGTGGACAGACTACGCCAGAGAAATCTATCGGCGCGGGCTAGTGATTTTAGATAGCGATTTTTGAGCGGGTCGGTTTTGAATACCTTGTACAATCGCGGCTATTTAGTTATTCGGGTAGCGATCGCCGACTAACGGCCAAGACTAATCGGCAATCTGCTCGACGGCAATCTGCACAAAGCTATTAGCCACGTCAAAGCTGTCTTCATGAGCAGCAAAAATGACCACCAGACTCTGATCGGCTTGACCGTAAGGATTGGGATAGCACAGGATCCGAAAAGAGCCATCGCCAAAATAGCCCGTGCGGTCAATCCGACCGCGCTCTATGTCAATCTCTAACGTATTTACAAAGGCATCTGTACGTGAGAGACAAGTACGGACATCAGCGTTGACGATCCCGTCTCCGCTGGCAATCTCGGGTGCGGCCAGGGCAGCGGTCATCGTTGATCCCCAGGTCAACAGCAAAGCAGACAGAAAATGGGCAGCTTTCATAAGGGCAAGGAAACTTTGATAGCCAAGAGTGTAGGTAAATGAGCTTGCTTAAGGCTACTCACCTTGTTCCGGTTTGTGAAGAGTCATAAAAGGATTAATATGCCATGCGCTCAGTCGCCAGCTCACGCTTAGGGTCGATGACGTAGTAGCGCCTGCGGCTTGATGATATGAGGCATCACCCCTGCCGCCTGGAGATTAACTATGACACACTCTAACCCCAGAGAAGACTACGGAGACTGGATTGCCTACTTTGCCCGATTCGGATATACAGCCAAGGGTGTGCTTTACGGCGGCATCGGGCTTTTGGCCTTGCTAGAGGCACTTGACTTCAGCTCGGGCAAAACCGTCGGCTCGAAAGGCGTCTTAATAACGATTGCCAGTCAGCCCTATGGACAGGTAATGCTAGCTATCTTGGCTATTAGCTTAATAGGGTATGTAGTGTGGCGCTTCATTCAGGCATTTGTAGATCCTGAACACAGCGGTCACGATGCGAAAAACATTGCTCGCCGGATTGGCTATGCCATTAGCGGTCTAGTATACGCCAGTGTTGCCTTTAGCGCCGTCGGCATCCTGAGATCTTCATCGTCAGAGGATGGAAAGACGGCTCAAGAGTGGGCACTGACGATCATGCAGCAGCCATTCGGACGCTGGCTAGTCGGTGCGGGCGGACTGCTAGCCTTTGGCTTGGGTTGCTATTACATTTATCGAGCGATTAAAGCTAAGTTTCGCAAGCATATGAAAATGTACGAAATGAGCGATACGGCCAAAACTTGGGCAACGGTTGTGGGCCGAGTGGGTAACGCGGCAAGAGGCGTTGTCTACATTGTTATTAGCGTTTTTACACTCCGAGCAGCCTGGGCATTTGATCCTTCGAAAGTTAAGACTACAGAGGGAGCGCTGGCAGTTTTTGGTAACAATCCGGCGGATGAGTGGATATTGAGCATTTTGGGGATAGGGTTTATCGCCTATGGTGTTCACATGGGATTTCAGGCGGTTTATCGCCGGATTAGGCCAGAAAATTAGGCCAGAAAATTAGGCCAGAAAATCAGCAAATATGATGGGTTCTAATCCCTCTCTCAAACCTTACGAGCGCTGGCTTGAGTACTATGCCCGATTTGGTTATGCCGCTAAGGGAGTGATCTACGGGAGCACTGGCGTGCTGGCGATTCTAGCAGCGCTCGATTTTAACCAGAATGAAATGGTGGTGGGATCGACAGGAGCGTTAAGAAGCATTGCTAACCAGCCGTTTGGCCGGGTGCTGGTAATCCTCATCGCGGCTAGTCTGATGGGCTACGTCGTGTGGCGTTTTTTGCAAGCGTTTTTAGACCCTGAGCACAGTGGCTGCGGTGCTTCAGATATTGTGCGGCGAATTGGCTACGGCTGTAGCGGTGTTGTGTATGCCAGTATCGCCTACAGCGTCGTAGAAATTTTGGAAGACTCCGCAGAGAGTGATGACAGGTCAGCTGAGGAGTGGGTCTTCATCATTATGAGGCAACCGTTTGGCAGGTGGCTGATCGGTGCGGCGGGTTTTATCTTTTTTTGTATTGGCTGCTATTACTTTTACCGGGCGGTTAAAGCGGAGTTTCGTAAGCGCTTTAAGCTGCACAAGATGAGCGATGCGGCTCAACGCTGGGCGTCTATCGTAGGCCGGGTAGGGATTGCCGCGCGGGGTGTTGTCTACGCAGTAATTGGCGTTTTTGCGATAAGAGCGGCCTGGCTATTTGATGCGGATGAGATTAAAACAACTGAGGAGGCGTTGGCGGTTTTTGATAACAATCCGACGAACGAAGTAATACTCCTCATTTTGGGCGTTGGCTTCGTGGCGTATGCCATTCATATGGGCTTTCAGGCGAGATATCGCAGTATCGATCCGCTATAGGAGCCAGATGCTTCAAGGGTATGAGGGTTTATGAGTGACGCTGAGCGTTTCTAGCAACGCGATCGCTGTTTTCTAGCGCTAGGATCACTGTCAATAGCCAAAGCCCGCCGACGATAAAACCAACGATGATGTCGCTGGGCCAGTGAGCGCCTAGTGTAATGCGAGCAGTTGCGATCAAGCCAATCCAAACTGTGCCAAAGGCGATCGCAATTACCTTTTCTAACCAGTTGTGCGAGGTGCGAAACCACAGGTAAAAGATCAGGCCGTACATTGTCATCGAGACAACCACATGGCCCGAAGGAAAAGAATGCAGGCCGGGGGCGGCAATGCCATTGGCGATGAGGTCAGGGCGATCGCGACTCCACATCCCCCAGCTAATCCATACCAGCGCGAACTGACCAATGTAAGTAGCAACCGCAGTCGCGGCGATAATCGGCTGACGAAACCAGGCCGTCAGCGCAGTGAGCATCAGGAAGATAGGCAGCATTCCAATCGTGTTGCCAGGAGATTCCCAAGTGATGCTGCGAGGAAACGACAGCGGGGACTGGCTTTCCAAAATTAAAAGCCATTTCTCATCCCACGCTTGTAGCCAGGCATCTTCCTGGCCCATCGCTAGACGGGTGATCATATAGGTCACTAGGGCACAGATGCCTAGCCCCACGGCGAGCGTTTTCCACCAGTGAGACCAGGCAGCGGGCGGCAGTGAACGGCTTTCTTTCCAAAACCGATGGGCGATCGCTTTGACGCCAGCCGGAACCGCTGTTTTATATTTACGCACCATTAACCTTGCCTACCGCAGATAACTCAAGCAGTTCCAGCATGTAGGAACTTAGATCTTACTGGCATCCGCCTAGCGGTAGGCAGCGCTGAATTCAGGCGAGCGTCATATTGATGCGGCTGAGAAAATTTTGCAGTCGCTCACTGCGAGGATGGGTCAGCACCTCACGCGGGTTGCCTTCTTCTTCTACCTGACCCTGGTTTAAAAACATTACCCGGCTGGCGACTTCACGGGCAAACTGCATCTCGTGAGTCACCACAACCATCGTCATACCTTCTTGGGCGAGCTGCTGCATCACTTGCAAGACTTCACCGACTAGCTCTGGGTCTAGCGCACTGGTAGGTTCATCAAACAGCAGAATTTCTGGCTTCATGCAGAGGGCACGGGCGATCGCCACCCGTTGCTTTTGCCCGCCTGAGAGCTGGTCAGGATAGGCATGAGCCTTTTCACCCAGGCCTACTTTATCAAGATAAAAGCTAGCGGTTTCTTTGCTTTCGCGTGAGGACTGCCCTAGCACTTTTTTAGGTGCTAGGCACAAATTTTCTAATACAGACAGATGCGGGAACAGATTGAACTGCTGAAACACCATGCCCACATGGGCCCTTAGCTCTAGCAAACGGCGACGGCTCAGATCTGCTTTAGACAGATCAATATCGTTGACAATTAGCTGCCCACCGCTAATCGCTTCAAGCCGGTTAAAGCAGCGCAGTAGGGTGCTTTTGCCGCAGCCTGACGAGCCGATAATAGCCACTACTTCACCCCGATAAATTTGGCAGTCGATGCCTCGCAAGACTGAAAGCTCACCAAATTTCTTTTGCAGATTGGCGCTAATAATTGCAGGGGTAGACTCTGACATATAAAGAGCGGCTGTTGCCAGGGAGATCTTACTTAAAGAGTATCATCTAGCCTTTCAACCCCGTTTTAGGTAGCATTGGTCACTTCTCTGGCGCACCAGAGCGCAATAATAAGCCCATAAGATTAAAACCTTTAGCATCTGCTATCTCTACAGGCCCTATTTTTAGTAGGTTAAGAGAGGGTAAAGCTTTTAATTTGTCTTAAGACAGCTAATGGCTGTGAGGTTTGAGGATATTGACCATGAGAATGACACGCGCTGCTTTTCTAAAATCTGCGGTTTTAGGATTGGCCACAGCCGGACTGCTCGCAGCTTGCGGTGGGGGCGGTACTGGCGATGACGTTTTATCGGTAGGGACAGAACCGGGCTTTCCGCCGTTTGAGTCGATGGGTGCTAGCGGCGAGCTAGAGGGCTTTGACATCGACTTAATGAATGCTATTGCCGAAAAAGCGGGCAAAACCGTCGAATTTGAGAGCTTGCCTTTTGACGGTCTGATTCCGGCTTTGCAGGGCGGCTCAATAGATGCAGCTATTAGCGGGATGACGATTACTGACGAGCGCAAAGAGACGGTTGATTTTTCTGATCCTTACTTTAAAGCGGGACTGGCGATCGCCGTAACAGAGGGCAATACCGAGATCAAAACGCTAGATGACTTAAAGGGAAAAAAGATTGCCGCGCAGATTGGCACCACTGGCGCTGAAGCGGCCAATAGCGTTGAAGGGGCGACAGTCACCACTTTTGACTCTGCACCCCTGGCTTTGCAAGAGCTGGCTAATGGCAATGTTGACGCGGTGGTGAATGATGCTCCGGCAACTTTAGATGCGATCGCCACCGGCAACATTCCTGGCATTGAAGTAGTAGGCGAGCTGCTCACCGAAGAATTTTACGGCATTGCGCTGCCTCAAGGATCTGACAACGTAGAGGCCATCAACGAAGGACTATCCGCCATCAAAGCCGACGGCACCTACGCAGAGCTATATCAGAAATGGTTTGGCACAGAGCCCCCGGCTGACATGGTTGAATAAAGCTTTAGCCTAGATGCTGGAACTCGCCTGAACCCTTTACTGGAGCTTTCGTTTTGGAAAAGTCACTGGGCTTTATCATTGACGCGCTACCCGCTCTGCTGCAAGGCGCACTGATCACCTTACAGCTCACAGCGGCAGCTGTTGCCCTTGGCTCTATTGGCGGCGTCGCCTTAGGCATTGCGCGACTTTCAAAAATCAGGCTGCTTAGCCTGGCCGCGAGGATATACGTTGATTTTTTTCGAGGCACCCCGCTGCTGGTACAGCTCTTTATGATTTACTTTGGCGTGCCGCCTTTAGTCCGATCAATTGGCATTGACTTTACGTTTAGCCAGTGGAGCGCCGCCATTGTCGGGCTTAGTCTCAATTCGGCAGCCTACCTAGCAGAAATTGTTCGCGCAGGCATTCAGTCAATTGAAGCAGGGCAAAAAGAAGCGTCAGAGTCGTTGGGGCTAGGGCCAGCTCAGACCATGCGCTACGTGGTTTTTCCGCAGGCTTTGCGCCGCATGATCCCGCCATTGGGAAACGAGTTTATCACGCTGCTAAAAGATACGAGTCTGGTAGCGATTATTGGCTATCAGGAGCTGTTTCGCCAGGGGCAGCTGATCGTAGCCCGAAATTTTCGGGCCTTCGAGATATGGTTTACGGTCGCCCTGATTTATCTGGTCTTGAACGTGATTGCTTCGCAGGCATTTTCGCTGTTGGAGCGTAGAATGACGCCCACGACGACAAAGTAAATTCATCCAGTTAGCTATCTTCGAGTTGTTCTGCATCGGAGTCTTGTGGGCCAGAGTTTTCCTAAGACCAAGATTATTGCGGTTGGCAAGGTAAAGAAATCTTGGCTCAGAGATGGGATTGCGCTTTATGCAAAGCGTTTGCCTGAGGTGGAAATCGTTGAAATTAAAGACAGCGGCAAAGAGAAAGAAGCTGACAAGCTAGAGAGCCTGATTACCGCGCAGGATCGGCTGGTAATTTTGGCGGAGTATGGCCAGCTCAGAGATTCTGTAGGTTTTGCGCGGTGGCTAGGCGAAGAAGCTTTTGGGCGGTTAGTGCTGTTTATTGGCGGGCCAGAGGGAGTGAGCGATCGCCTCAAAAACCGCCCCATGATCAGCCTATCTGCGATGACCTTTCCTCACGAAATTGCCAGGCTAATGTTAGTAGAGCAGCTGTACCGGGCAAAAACAATTCTTCAAAACGGTAGCTATCACAAATGACACAACAATCAATTTTCCCCTTCAAAACTTGTGGAGACAAAAACTCTCAAAGCCCGTGAAAATTGAGAGCTTCTACTTTTGGCACAGTTCGCCTAAATGAAACACTAAGCGTTTTCCTTGGCCTCTATTTTTGCTTTTAGCTCAGCTTGGAAGGCTCTTCTTTGTTTCGTGACTTCATACAAGACAATACCGGATGATGTTCCCAAATTCAGGCTTTCAATAATTCCAAACATAGGAATGTTGACACAAAAAACGCTATTTTCCAGAGCTAGATCGCTGATTCCAGTACTCTCACTACCAAACCATACAGCCAGTTTCTTGTACTTTGTATAGTCGCCAGCATCGAGGACTACATTAGTTCTTCCCTTAGTGTGCGGAGAGGTGACGATAGATACAAAGCCATTTTTATCAAGGTGCCGAATGCAGGATTCTGTATCTTGAAACTTTTTGACAAAGCTCCACTTGATGGCTGAAACTGAGGTTTTGGAAAGCGCAGACCGCTCTCTCATCGCTTGCCAATCATCCGGCAGGGAGTTCTTTTTATCTACAACATACGCCTTCTCAACCCCCAGGGCATTTACGTTTCTGATAATTGTGCCGATATTCTTAATATCAGTTGGGTTTTCAATCACTGCAATTAGGTTTTTACACCTAAAGTCTTTTATTCTGTCTGCCCGCCGCCTAAGAGATGTTTTTTCGCTGGAGTCTTGCATCGCTTCAGTCCAAAATTGAGGCAAAGAGAGGAAAAATGTCGCTTGATCAAATGTGAACTGAGCTAGTGAAATAGAAAACCACCTTCCTAAACACAGCAAATAAATTAATCATTGACTAGCTTAGCTTTCACGATCGCCTGCACTTTACCACCATCAGCTTGACCTTGCAGTCGCTTCATTGCTGGCCCCATGACTTTGCCCATACCGCGAGGGCCAGAGGCACCGACTTGAGAGATGACTTCATCAATCACAGCTTCGACTTCCGCATCGGAAAGCTGAGCGGGCAAATATTCTTCTAAGATAGTGAGCTCTTGAGCCTCTTTGTCGGCGAGTTCTGGGCGACCCGCGTCGGTATATTGGGTAATGGAGTCGCGGCGCTGCTTAGCAAGCTGAGTAAGGACGGCTAGCTCTTCTTCTTCGTTGAGTTCTTCGCGGCCTTTTGCACGGATTTCGCTTTCTTTTTCGAGGATGACTTTTTTGATGCCGCGTACGGTTTCTAAGCGCAGCTTGTCTTTGGCCTTCATCGCCGTTTTAATTTCGTCAGAGATGCGATCTTTTAAGCTCATGGTGTTGGCGTCGTAAGAATAGACAGCAGGAGGACTGTTGCGAGCCCTCCTGTGTTTTGAGATTTAGGAGATTGCGCAGCCTCTAATATTCGGGCACTGAAGCATCAATCTCACGGCTCCAAGCCTGAATGCCGCCTTTGACATTGGTGCCTTCAATTCCGGCTTCTTTTAAGATGGCTAGCGCTTTGGCAGAGCGCCCGCCCATTTTGCAATGAGCCACTAGCTGATGGCCGTTGAGCATGCCTTGAAGCTTGAGCACGCCGTCGCCATTTTCAATTTCGCCCAGGGGGATCAGCGTGGAGCCAGGAATCTTAGCGATTTCGTATTCGTTTGGATTGCGGACATCTAGCAAAAAGTAGTCGTCGCGATCGCTCTCAAGCAGATTTTTAAGATCCTGCACAGACATTTCAGGCATATTCGCCGCCTGCTTCGCTTCTTCTTCCGCCGCTTGGGGAATGCCACAAAACTGTTCGTAGTCGATTAGCTTGTCAATTACCACGCGGTGTTCTTCAGGCGGACGGCGCAGCTTCAATTCTCTAAAGCTCATGTCCAGAGAGTTATACACCAGCAGCCTGCCGCTGAGCGTTTTGCCCTTACCCAGAATGATTTTGATCGTTTCGGTCGCCTGAATCACACCAATCATGCCAGGGAGAATGCCCAGTACGCCGCCCTCTGCGCAGGAAGGCACCAGACCCGGCGGCGGTGGCTCGGGATAGAGATCGCGGTAATTTGGCCCTTCTTCGTAGTTAAATACGGTCGCCTGCCCTTCAAAACGGTAGATAGAGCCGTACACGTTGGGCTTATTGAGCAAGACGCAGGCGTCGTTAACTAAGTAGCGGGTCGGAAAGTTATCGGTACCATCGACGATGATGTCATAAGGCTCGAAGATCTCTAAGGCATTCTCAGAAGACAGCCGGACTTCGTGAAGATCGACCTGACAGTAGGGATTGATTTCTAGAATGCGGGCTTTGGCAGATTCGATTTTGGGCTTGCCGACCCACGAGGTGCCGTGGATTACCTGACGCTGAAGATTGGAGTGATCGACTATGTCAAAATCGACGATGCCAATGCGACCGACGCCAGCAGCCGCTAGGTAGAGTAAAAGCGGAGCCCCTAAGCCGCCCGTGCCGACGCAGCAAACGCTGGCCGCTTTGAGCTTCTTTTGACCTTCAAGGCCGACTTCGGGCAAGATCAGATGACGGGAGTAGCGTTCGTACTCTGCCTTGTCGAGTTGAATTTCGTCCAGGTTGGGATTCAGCATGATGTTCGAAAGGATTGAATAAGTGGCTGATGGCAGCTAAAGCAAAAGACGAAAGTAAAAAATATTTAAGCCGAAACCGGCATTCGATCTTTGGCAGATGAAGGTGAAATCCGCATAGCCTCTGACTGAAACTGATGGGTTGAGTCTAGCGCCCAGTTCTGGACATCGACCGCTTTGCCGCCACAAACCGACACAATTACATAGGCATATTCGGGCCAGGCTAGGGCGCGATCGCACTCCGAAGGCACCGCCTCATGGTCAGGATGAGAGTGATAAACCCCGATAATATTTAGCCCCTGCTCCCGCGCCTGTCGCTGAGTTCGCAGCATATCTTCAGAGGATATGGAATATCGCCGCCGCTTAGTCTGAGCTGAAGCCATTGAACTCTCTTGAGGAAATGCCTCTGCTGTCCATTCGTTGTCGAGCGGCACTAGCGCTATCAAACGCTTTTGCAATTCGCCTGGCTGAGGCTGAATTTTTCCCACCAGCAAACCGCAGCACTCCTCAGGGTAGACCCGCTCGGCATGGGCTGAAATGGCGGCAAGTTGTTGCGCAGAAAGGGCTAAAACCACAGCTTAAAACTGGAACGGCTCGCTTGCAAAAACGCCCCCGGTTGGGACGGTAGTATCTAAGACTTTATATAGTAAGCCAATGGGCTACGGAGTAACCATGAAATCTTTTAGAAGCTGATCGACGACTTTGTCCATAGCGACAGAGCGGGAGGCTTTAAAGAGAAGGCGATCGCCTGGCTGCATCAGCTTTTTCAGGTGGCTAGCTAGCGCTGCGTGGCTAACAAATTGCTGAACAGAGACAGCCCCTGCCCCCTTTGCCATCGCCTCGGCCTCGGCTGGATCAGCCAAAATCAGCAGATGGTCTAATCCTAAGGCGGCCACCGTTTGGCCAATCTGATGATGCAGCTCAACGGACTGGTCTCCTAGTTCTTTCATCGTACCAAGTACGGCAATACGGCGATCGCCCGGCTGGTCAGCTAGCAATTGCAGTGCGGCGGCCATCGCCTCGGCCCCAGCATTGTAGGTTTCATCTAGCAGCAGCATGTCGTTTGGCAGTAGGTGACGCTGGGCGCGACCAGCAGGCATTGAGACTGTGAAACCCTGAGCCAGCTGATGCCAATTGAGATTGAGGGCTTTGAGAGTGGCGATCGCACTAAGCAAATTTAGCGCATTGTGTTTGCCCGGTAGCGGCAGCGGAATGGAAAGACCCTCAACGATTAAATGGTCGCTCGGACGGTCATCCGCTAGCTGCCCGCGCAGATCGCCGCCTGCAAGTCCGTAGGTAATCTGCTGACCCGCCCAAACTTTGGCCGCTGTTGCCATCAGCCGGGCATCGTCGTGGTTGAGAATGGCCACTCCATTCACAGGCAGCTCTCTAAGCAATTCGCATTTGGCATCGGCGATCGCCTGCCGCGATCCCAGCCGTCCAATATGGGCAGTGCCTACATTGGTAATTAGCGCGATATCAGGCTGAGCAATTTGGGCGAGCAGGGCAATCTCTCCCGGCCCCCGCATTCCCATTTCTACCACCGCGTATTCGTGTTCGGTGCTCAAGCCTAGCAGCGTTTTAGGCACGCCAATTTCATTGTTGTAGTTGGCCTCAGTTTTTAGCACGGGGCCAAATTTGCCCAGAGCCGCTGCGATCAGCTCTTTGGTCGTTGTCTTGCCGACAGAGCCTGTAATTGCAATCACGGGCACCGTTCGCTGCTGACGCCACCACTGCCCCAAGGACTGATAGGCCGCTAGCGTATTATCAACTTCTAGGCGAGGTAGGGCAGCGGTCTCAGCAGAGAAAAAAGTGCGCCGGGTGACAGCAGCGATCGCACCTCGTTCAATCGCCTGTTGCGCAAAGTCATGTCCGTTAAAGGTCTCCCCTTCTAACGCCACAAACAGATCACCTGGCCGCAGCGATCGCGTATCGGTCGCAATTCCAGTCACCGACCGATCGCTAGCAATCGTCTCGCAAGCTTGAGGAGTGGCCGCTAGCAGCTTTACCAAACGGTCAAAGGGCGCAGTGAAACCAGTCATCTTCTCACCAAAATTCTAAGCTGATGATACCAAGTCACCTCATCTCTATAAGGCATCTGATCCCCAATCTATAAAACGGTGGTCGCCATCGAATAAAACGGCGGCTAGACAGCGGCTGGCGCAGTCAGCATGTACGGAAGATCAAACATCAAAAATTGATAGGTTCGCGCCCAAGCCGGGCATATTAGCGGATAAGAAATATCACTAAAATTTGATGCGCTTGCAGACAGCGCCTCTTGAGAAACCGCTAAGCCTGCCTGATGGCTCTCGGTCTGCCATCATCAGCCCCCTTCCAAGTGCCTCTCCACACCTGCTGACTCATGACCCCCAACAGCCGTCCCGTCACCAAAAATATTTCCTTCGGCTCAGACATTTCTTCTTCCACGCAGATCGCAGATCGCTACAGCGACAACCTCATGAACGATCTGTTTATTGATGTGGATCAGATCTTAGCAGGCGATCTCAGCACCGCCACTGAGGTCGCTAAGCAACACAGCGACCGGCCACAAAGCTATCAGCTCGAACCAGGCTATGCCTCAGCCCGCACCGTTGCGCTACCCGCCGACTTTTCACCCCAGAGCGCTATTGATATCTATCGCGCCACCTTAGCTGCCAGCAGTCACACTGGCGGCGGCAGACCAGTCACTGCTCGGGCAGCTTCTCCAGAGGCAGCGACAGATTCTTCAGAGTCGCCATTTGCTGAGGCTGAGCCCAGACGAGATGCCGCCAGCTTTCTCTATCCTAGCGAGTCGCTGCTAGCCCTACCCGCTGAGGGCCTTTCGCCGCGTGCTCCTCAAGCTCTCCTTCAGCCGCAACCGCTAAAAAAGCAGGTATCTCTGCCTTTTTTACTCATAGGAGCCGTCGGCATTTCGCTCATCAGTGCCCTCGGCCTGTGGCTATTGCCACGCTCTCCTGCCCCTAAATGGCTACTTTCTCTCAGCAATAAAGAAGCCGCCGCCGCCGAGCTATCCAATCGCTCAGATCAAGCCTTTTTAGAATATTTAGGGCGATCGCTAGAAGTGATTAGCGCCCACGAAAGCAGCAACCAAACAGTGGCAGCTATTCCCTCAGCGCTATCACCGACGGCTCCATCATCTGAAGCAACGGTGAAAGCCGGGACGCTACCCATTTTGCCCAATATAAAGACACCTGCCAATATTATTGAGCGTGTCTTTGTACCTGTCTATGAAAATGGCCAAACCGCCCAGAGCGCTTCCCAAACGGCTGCTTCGTCTGGCACGTCGCTGCCTACTGTGCCAGCATCGCCAATCCGAATTCCGCTGCGGGCAGTTGCAGTGCCCTCGGTGCCTGCCGTGCCCAGAACGCCCGCAGCGCCCGCTTTGCCCGCACCGAGATCTGCCACTACGACTGCTACCGCACCGACCAATCCGGTTAACAGTGCAGCGGCGGCTGTCACCGACGTTACACCAGCGGCTGAGCATGTTTTAGTCGGCATTTTAAATCTGGGCGATCGCTCAGCCGCCATGTTTGATATTGATGGCGGCAGCTCGCAGCGGGCTTATGTGGGCGATCGCATTGGTCTGTCTAGCTGGACGCTCGTCACCGTCAACGGGCAAGATGTGGTGGTGAGGCGTGATGGCGAGGTGCGCTCGATCTATATTGGACAAAGCTTCTAAATATAGACGACTGCCATGAGCCTATTTGACGATCTCAGCCGCTTTTTAGAGACGCGGCTAGATGAATTTTTGCGGGCTAATCCGCATTTAGAACTGCGCGCCCTAGAAGATCAGCTGCGCGGGCAAGAGGAAGACGCACTAGCCCTTCTCGGCAATCTTAAGCGCCGCGAAAAACAGCTAGAAGACAGCATTTTAGAAACTGCTCAAGACATTCAGCAGTGGCACCGCCGCATTGCCAAAGCCCAAGCCGCCAATCGTCAAGACTTAGTCGGCCCGGCTCAAGAGCGAGAGGCCGCTTTACTACGACAGGGCAATCATCTCTGGGGCCAAATGCAGGGCGTCAAAGAGCGCATTGAGCAGACAAAGGCACTGCAACAGCAGGTTAAAACCAAGCGGCAGGAGGTTAAAACCAAGATTGCCCAAGCCGCGACTATGCCTAAGGCATCTGATTGGGGAACAACCGGCTGGAACCAAAGCCCCTACAGCTTTAACCAGCCGATTGATCCCCTTGATGAAACCTTTCGTCAGTGGGAAGCCGAGGACGAACTTGAAGATCTCAAACGCAAAATGGGCAACTGAGAAAACGCGAGATAAAGCGTGGAGCTGCTATTCGCGACTGCTCACATTTACTGCCAGTCGCCGGAGACCGCTTCTACAGGTTCGCCGCTTTCAGTAATGACTTCTAATGGCAGGCTTGCCAGTTCGTCTACTCGGTTAAACTGCACAACTTGCATGCCGGTATCGGCAGGCTCAACGGTCATGACATAGCGATCGCCCTGCCACGCTAAGCCAATGATGCGATGGTTGAGCAGCCAGGTTTCAGCGCGATCGCCCGCATTGATAGCGATCGCCGTTTCTGCTTCATAGCAGTCCCATAAGTCGTCAGCCACCGTCCATACACCAGAGAGATTGATGGGCTCTAAGCGGGCACTCAAGCCATAGGTCGTAAAGCTGATCACCTGATGATCCCAAAACTGATTAGAGACACTCTTGAGCGGGTCGGCCCTGCGATCGCCACTCAATGATTCAGCATAGCGAGCATCCCCGCCGACTTGCTTAGCCTGCTCAGCCTCGCTAGGCCGCTGCCAACTGCCTACATCAGCGCATACTTCAAAGGGCACTGCTGCGGGCATCGCGGCGCTCTGTACAACACTTTGGGCAACAGTCTCCTCACCGAGCGACTGCTGCTCAATAGAGGCTTGCACAACAGACCTTTGAGAAGGCGCGCTGCCGTCGGACAACATAACGCTATTAGCTGTTTTATTAGGACAACCTGTAATCACATAGGCCCCTAGCATCATGACGCCTAGCTGCTGTAATCGCTTCAGTTTTCTCTGACTCATTTTTCTTCCCCGCCATCACTCAACTTCGACCTAATTTGATCAGCCTTACAGCTGATCTGCCCAATACTGCTCTTCGATCTCACAGCCTCACTTTGCCTGGTCAGGGTGGTGTTTTGGCTGGAGGGAGCTTCTTTGCTGCCTGAAAAGGGCTAGCTCTACAGTTACAAGCTCAGCTAGCTGGCTCACAACTGACAGAGCAGGCAACAAACGCCCGAAAAAGTTTAAAAAAAGACTTCAGCTCAGCAGCTACTAAGCCCGGCATAGCACCTATGAGCTAGTCTCAAGCAAGGCACTCATGCCAGGCTCATCACGCTAAACCCAAAAGACAGAAGCGGCCATTCTTTCGAGTTGGCTGAAGCAAGCTGTCAAACCTACCTAAAGCAAGACGCTTTTGGGATCGTCTCTACTCCTTAAAAGGGCTATCTTTACGCTTTCTAAGTATTGCTTTGTAACTGCCTAACACAAATTGAATGTGATAGTTAGTATACCTAACGACAACCTGTTATCGGCGGCTACCTCACCTGTCGCAGGCCAGATAGCGAGTCAAACGCAGGAGGCTTTTTCGAAGCTTTATGTTTCAGCGTCCTAACAACCCGTTGGCGGGAGACAACCCGTTGGCAGGAGACAAGACGCGACTGAACGATCACGGGAACTAGTTGCCCTTCATTATCTACAAATCGGCTCTTTTTTCGGCCATAGGTGGGCCAGTTTGTAGAAAACGTAACAACTGTCTTGAATACATAGAAGAAATACGGAGATACTGACTGATTTAAAGCACAAAGCTTGCCCCGAAAATTCACTCATGTTGGCAGGCTTCATTCACGCATTCGGCGGGTGAGATGCGCCAGATATCAGCTCAGTAAACGGGCGATCGCCGTAGCGGGCACAAACAGGCTTTGCAACCGCTGTAATGTACCGCTGCCTCCATAAAACAGGTCGCCCTTCCCCAACAAATTAGCGGCATCTCCTTGCTTGCCGCCCAAGATGATGGCAGAGTCGGCATCGCTGGCCGTGCGCAGCGCCACCCTGCCAGGCAAGTTTGAGCGAATTAGAGGGGTGACCACTTTAGCCTCGGGCCGCTGGGTCGCAATGACCAGGTGAATGCCAGCAGCGCGGGCCATCGCTCCCAACCGCTGAATATGCTGCTCTAACGCTTTGGCGGCCTCTCTATCAGCCATGAAATCGGCGTACTCATCGAAAATGCAGAGGATGCGGGGTAGAGGTTGAGCCGCCTGCTGGTTATAGGCAGCTAGGTTAGGACAACGGCTGCGCTCGAAGCGCTGATAGCGATCATCCATTTCGGCCACCAAACGTTCCATGAGTGCTATGGCGTCTTCTTTAGCTTTTACTATTGGCTCATACAGCCAGCGCATAGTTTCAAATTCAGGAAAAGTCACCCGTTTGGGATCAACTAGAGCAACCTGAAAGTGAGCAGGATCGTGACGGACGATCAGGCTAAGGAGGAGCGATCGCAAAAACTCACTCTTGCCGCTACCCGTCGTACCACCTACCAAAAGGTGACAGGTATTAGGATCAGACAAATCAGCCTCAATTAGCTGACCGTCAAGATTGACGCCAATTGCCGCTTTAGCTGTCGGCTCATTTTGTTGAAAAGTGCTGAGATAATCTTGAAAAAAAGCCGTCTGCCGGTCAGGGCGCGGTAAATCGACGCTGATGTAGCCCGCTTGCGGAGCCATAAGCGGGGCATTTTCTAACCCCAAATGCACCCGCAAATCGTCTTCAAATTTCAAAATAGAAGCCACGCGAACGCCTAAATGAGGCTTGAGCTTAACTCGGATAAACGCCGGGCCAAGCGCTGATCCTATATAGTCAACGCCGATTTTAAAAGACTGCAAAACTTCAACGAGCTGCCTGGCTACATTATCTGAAGCTTCACTCGCTGCGCCTCCTACAGATACGAGTTTCGAGACGGGTTTGATCGGCAGAGAAAGCATTGCAGCCGGTGGCTTTGGTATCGGCTTTGGTGCGATCGGCTTTGGTGCGATCTGGCGGTTGAACCGGCAGCGATTCGACCGCTAAGCTTTCGATTTTTATTGGCTTGGAGTAGTCGAGCGCGAAGCTTTCAGCGACGGTACCAGCGACCAGTGGCGGAATGTTTTCGGGCGGGATCGGATCGGGTAATAGCCGATCGCCAGGTGCGACGACGGTATCGGTTTCAAAGTAGGTTTGGCACTTGTTTTTTTGCGGGCAAATATTGCACAGCTTTAGGTGAGCTGTCATGGGAGGCGGGTTGGGATTGGGCTGTTGCCAGGTCAGCCAAGCCCTGATTTGCGTCAGCTTGTGCGGGATCAAATCGTGCAGCGTTTTCTCTAGCAAGTCCCATGGATATTCAACGCCTTGCCAATCGGGCAGCACGCTGTATACCGCTGAGTTGATGTTCACTTGGAGCTTTTGCTTGAGCATGTAGCTGTACAAAGCAACCTGGGCAAGCTGCGCAGCCGGATCGGTGGCCTGGTAGGTTTTATATTCCACTACGCAAAGTCGCTGGGCAGCAAAGTCGTATACGAGGCTATCGAAGCGGCCTTTTATGAGTTGGCGATCGCCATTTGGCAGATCAAACTCATGCTCAACTGATAGCTCCTGAGCCAAAAAGGTTTTGCGAACCACTTCCTCAGGGCTACAGAATTCTCGATTGTTGACAAGTAGCTCGGCCCAGCGACGAATGAGCCCAGTGATGCCTTCCCAGAGCTGATTGAGTGCCGGGACTTTGTGAGGGCTATTGCGAATGGTCTCTTGTACGAGCGGAAAAAAGACGGTGCGGTAAAGCTGCTGCTGAATTTGCTGGGTGAGCGTTTCTGAATTTAGTTGGGCGGCGGGTGGAGCGAGGAGTTGGGCGATCGCCCCATCTGAACAAATGCGATTCACACAGTCATCACACAGCTTATGAAAGGCTAGGCCCACGCCACCGCCCTTGGAATTCGATGCCCGAAACATCGTCATCCCGCCTTCGTGATGACCCAAATACATCAGCCGGGGACACTCAAAAGCCACACGAACCTTAGTAACGCTCAAAGAGGGAGGTGGGTTAGAAGGGCTCATCAGCGAGGAATCATTAACGGCTATTTTCATTAATTATCTGTGTAGAACGCAGATCTGTTTAGCCATGAAAGGTTATTTGGGTACCCAACACAGCAGTTTATTTTCGGGCCGAGCGACAGGATCTAGCATTTGTATTTTGTTAACATCGCAAAGTGCGTTAATGATGTTTTCCAGGTCTTCAGCATTGAGTGATCGCACATGTTCCCCAGCGCTATTCATTAACGCCTGCATTCCCATCATTGACTGGGTAGCCATCAAATTCAAAATGTACTTCTGTGCCGCCTTAACATCAGCGGGATCTGGGTGATCGGGTGACACAATGGACTCAATGACAGTCTTACTGTTCACAACGCTTAGCTGCTGGAGCAGTTTACAGTCATTCAACACACCAGATTCTCGAACCAATATTTGCAGGTGCGCGATGTCTGGCGTTTGAGCCGCAATCACCAGCTCACGACTGGCCGCAGCATTTACCAATCGGTGATAGGTTTCGAGGTACTGCACAGATTCTAGATCCGTTTTGATGTGAACATGTTGGCTATCGTAAAAGACTGCTTTAAACAGTTGAAATCCCTTATTTTTGGCTGTGCCTAAGTTTGCGCCCCGAATAAGATACAGACGAGTTCGGAGCCCTTTGTCCAACATCTTTTGACAGGCTTTCATCACATTGCAAAAAGAAGTCATATTGCTGTCTTCCGTCCAAACAATACCCACTCGCTGCTCCGATTTTTGGTAACCCACAGAATAGCTTTCGTAAGTAGGGCTAGGCAGCACACTAGGGAAAACCTCTGGAATCGCCAAAGCCTCTAGCACTTCTTGCAATTTGCGGACAAGCTCAGGAGAAGAGTACTGCGCCACTCGGCTCAGCTGCTGTCCCGTTTCCTGAAATTCCTTTTGCCAAGCTAGCTCAAAGCTCGCAGCCGATTGCTGGTCGAGCACTACTGCGTCATTATCTTTAACGACAGTCTCTGAGATATCAGGCAGCGAACCCTCTTTTTTAAAAATGCGAATCAGCTCCTCGGCTAGTATCAAGCACTCGCGCGGTGCAACCTTGCCGCCTGGATATTTATGCTCTAACCATTCGCGAGTTAGGGGCGTAATACGAGCGGCTGGTTTTGGACTGGCCTCAGCATGAAGCGGCTGAAGGCGCGATGCCCAAATAGCTTCGGCTTCGTCCAGGTTAATCAGGCGAAGATTTAGCTCGTCGTCTATGCGATCGCGATCTGCATGAGCGATCGCGCCCCGATGATCACGCCAGTTACTCGTGATGATACTCACCAAAATCAAAAAGTTATTGATCTTTTCGTTGTGCAGTGTCGAGTTGACGTTGAACATCGCCTGCAAATCAGGTTTTCCATCTGGTTTGCTAGGGATATTGTCCAAGTTATCAAAGCAAATGACTATCGGCTGAGTGGAGTCAGCAATTTGCCCAAAATTACCCAAGATTTTTTGGGCCGCATCTTCCGAGTCTAAAGAGCTTTTCACCTTCAGTAGCTTGAGTTCATCCTCATCGAGATCTTCACCCCGCAACCAATCGGAAGCCGTCAGACGAGTAGACTCATCCAGCAAGGCGTACAGCACACCGAAAAAATCTCGGGGTCTATACAATCCGCTCGGAAAACTTGCCCTCATATCGCTAATAAAAACGCTGCGCTCACCTCGAATGCGTTTAGCTAGCCCTTGACGCTTAAGCACTTCTAGCCCGTTTAGCCAGCGAAGCAGCTGAGATTCACTCTGACCTTCTGGCGTTTCTAACAAGCTATCGACCGTTTGCCGCAGGACGTGTCGCCAAATAAATTTGCTGTCTGGCCAAGGCGTGACGTATGCAAAACAGGCTTTGTCATTAAGCCTGCGCTTGAGCCGACCGAGTAAGTAGCTTTTGCCTGACCCAGCATCGCCTACCAGCATGAGGGTGCGGGTTTTGCGATCGCGTAAAAGTGACTCTAGCGTCTGCTCAACACTGTCAAGAACCCCTTTGTGAATAGAGGCCACCTCCTGACTTTCGTCCTGGCTTTCTTTCCAAAAGTTACCGGGTCTAAACGTAGTGGAATCAAACGGATTGATATTCTGCCGAACTAACTGCTCAATAGATGGCACGCTAAAACTCTCTATGCTGCTGAAAAATAAGTGCGCTGTGAATGGTCGTAGACTGCAAGCAGCTATGACTCAAATAACGGAGATAAAAAACAGGGATTTGCCGTGGTTTTGAGGAATACCCGCAGATACTTGATAGTCGCTATAGTTCCCTTGGTCGTGTAGGCTGCTCAGCTCAATGCGATCGCTGCGCTGCAATTCATACAAACGGCTATCTAGTTCTTCCCGAGTCAACGGCGGCTGTAGCTTCTCACGCAGATGATAAATCGGCAGATAGTTATCAGTGCCCATCATCTGGTCTAGCTGATTTATTTGCTGAAGAACGGCTTGAGCGTTGGGTTTGGTTTGCGACCCGACCGGCATAGCGATATTTGATTGTCCCGGCTGGCTGAGCGGTCTTTGCGGTTGAGGCTGGCTAGTGGGCAGCTTGGAAGCGGGTAATGACTCTAAATTTTCACGTAGGAATTTGACGTAGTAGCACAGCATAGCCGACGTTGTTGTCCAGGAGTTTTTGGGCAAACACTCATCTCGTAAGAACTGCTTCCCTTGAGCACTTAGCCATACCTCGTCGATAGATTCTTTACTTATTTTTATAAAACCATTATCAGCCATGTTGCGTAGCAAAGGCTGTCGTTCATTGGCGAGAACTCTTTTACCGATTTGGCTTGGCGTTGCTTCTTTCACACAAGCTTTTAAGACTGCCAGCTTTTTAGGATCTAAATCGAGAGGCAGGCTTTTGGTTCCCTTTTTAGCAGATCCTTTCCAGGATCTGCTATGACAAATCTATCTATTTTCTTATTCTTATTACATTCTATGTAGCCTTTGGCAAGTAAGGCATCGCAACTAACATCACGCAAGTCGGCTGATCCAACTTTTTTTATGTTTGTGAGTTTACTACGGTAATCTTGGCAATTCACCAGCTCTAACAAAAACTGCAACTCACTCCTTTCTGTACTCTCTGCTGACATGCTCGCTCACCCATTTCAAATTTGGAAAGACCTCAACAGTTTAATCAAACTTGCTTTGTCTAAAACTATTCTTACGTTATCTTTCGGGTATTCAGCATCAATTCTGTATAGAACGGTTAAAGTTTAATTAAAAAGCATCTACTGATGTTTGATAGGTAACAGACATATCTACGTGGTTATACTCATTGCGCAAAACGTTCTTTCCTTGTTCTGTTAGCCACACTTCCTTAATTTTGACGCTGGAAATGTTAACTAGCTTGCGAGCTGCCAGGTTACGAATGATTTGCTGATGAGCGCTGGCCGGAATTTTGCGGCTGAGCTGACCTGGAAACATAGCGCCTTTGCAGTTTCTCAAAAGCTCTAGCTCGTCGGGCGTTACCAGTAGGCTGGTTGTATCAAGTGACAGCAGCACTTTACCAAAGCGCGAGATAGTGAATCTGGCGACTTCGCTGCTGTAGTCTATCAATCCTTTTTTAGCTAGGGCTTTGCAAATGCGATCGCGCTGAGCAGCGGTCGTCTTCTCATTCGGTTTTATGTCTACAATCTGGCTACGATGGTTTCTCTTCTCTAGCAATCTCAATAAAAACTTCAGCTCAACCGCTCTGAGACCTGCCATACGCTGCTATGTCCGTTAGTTCTGGCAACCTGTATTCATAGTCTAAGAAAAACTAACGACTGTTGCGTTTTTCGGATTTGGGGTTCTTTGCCAAAGGCATTTTGCGATCGCGCCCCCCCACGTTTCGCTCCCAAAAGTACCCATCGGCATAGCCTTGAATCGCGCTGTTTTTTTGAGCGATCGCCAACCGCTTCTGCGCCAAACAGCAATACAGCTTTTCCTGCTCAATGCCCACATAGTGACGCCCTAGCTTCTTCGCCACCACCGAGGTTGTACCCGATCCTAAAAACGGATCGAACACCACATCACCGGGGTTAGAGCTGGCCAAAATCAGCTTAGCGATCAGCTTTTCAGGCTTCTGCGTCGGATGATCCGTATTTTCGGGCATTGACCAAAAAGGCACCGAAATATCTGTCCACAAATTAGCAGGATGCGTCGCCCTAAATTTTCCCTGCTGCGTCTCTTGCCAATCTTTTGGCTGACCCGACTGGTCTCGATAAGGCGCAAGCACCCGCCGCTGAAGCTTTACCGCCTCCACATTAAAGGTATAGCCATCCGCAACCGTCCCAAACCAAATATCTTCAGAAGCATTTTTCCAATTGCGCTTGGCCCCGCGCCCTTTTTCTCGCTCCCAAGTGATCCGGTTGCGCACCTGAAAGTAGTCGGAGAACACCTGATAAATCGCATTGGACGACTGCCAATCGCAGCACATATATATAGAGGCGGTCGGTTTTAGTAAGCGCGGCAAATGCGGCACCCAGGTTACCAGCCAGTCTTGATACGCCTGAGCGGATCTCGCCTTAAACGCCGCCCCGTTGAAATCTTTATGCCGGTTATACGGAGGATCGACAATCAGCAAATCGACAAAGCCATCTGGTAGCCACGGCAGCACCTCAAACACGCTCTGATGAATTGTCTGGTCAAGGACAGAATCCATCGAGCACGCGCTGCTCAAGGTCAATAGCTCAGAAGCATACAGATCCACTTCTGCCGCACTGAGCGTCAGCGTTCGGTTATTCGGCGCTCTTTGCTTTGGCAGGCTCAAAGTTTTAGAAGGGTTCAGCTCATTTGTTAGCTTATCAGATGCGATCGCAAAGCCACTCCCCTGGCGTATCGCAAAGCCACTCCCCTGGCGTATCGCCCCCACGCTTTTAAGCGCAGATCAGCATTTGCAGCCACACCCCTTAGAATAGGTGATATATCGTTTTCAGTTCATCACCCGCTCAGTCATATGTTTGAAGCCCTCTCAGAACAATTTGAATCCGCCTGGAAAAAGCTGCGTGGCCAGGACAAAATTTCGGATGCAAATATCACAGAGGCCCTGCGAGAAGTCAGGCGCGCCCTGCTAGAGGCCGACGCCAACCTGGACGTGGTCAAAGGCTTCGTCGCCGATGTCAAAGAAAAAGCGCAGGGTGCCGGGGTCGTCTCTGGCGTCCGGCCCGACCAGCAGTTTATCAAAATCGTCTACGACGAGCTGGTCGAGACCATGGGCGAAACCAACGTGCCCCTGGCAGACACCGAAAACAAACCCACTGTCGTCCTGATGGCAGGCTTACAGGGCACGGGCAAAACTACTGCCACTGCCAAGCTAGCGCTGCATTTGCGCAAACAAGATCGTAGCACTCTGCTCGTCGCGACAGACGTTTATCGCCCAGCGGCTATCGATCAGCTGCTGACGCTAGGTAAGCAAATCGACGTACCGGTATTTGAAATTGGGTCAGATGCGAACCCGGTGGAAATTGCGCGGCAGGGCCTGGCTAAAGCCAGAGAAGACGGCGTCGACACTGTGATTATCGACACGGCAGGCCGACTGCAAATCGACACCGACATGATGGCCGAGCTGGCCCAAATCAAGGAAGTTGTGCAGCCTGACGAAGTGCTGCTGGTCGTCGATGCCATGACCGGTCAGGAAGCAGCCACCCTCACCCGCACCTTCCACGATGAAATTGGCATCACCGGAGCCATTCTCACCAAAATGGACGGCGACTCACGCGGCGGCGCAGCCCTGTCGGTACGGCGGATTTCGGGTCAGCCGATCAAATTCATCGGGGTGGGCGAAAAAGTCGAAGCGCTCCAGCCCTTTTATCCCGACCGGATGGCCTCGCGCATTCTGGGCATGGGCGATGTGCTCACGCTAGTCGAAAAAGCCCAAGAAGAAGTGGACATCGCTGATGCTGAAAAGCTTCAGGAAAAAATTCTGACGGCCAAGTTCGACTTTAACGATTTCTTAAAACAGACCCGCCTGATGAAGAATATGGGCTCCCTGGCGGGAATTATGAAACTGATTCCTGGGATGGGCAACAAGCTCTCTTCTGACCAGCTTCAGCAAGGAGAGCAGCAGCTCAAGCGCTGTGAGGCCATGATCAATTCTATGACCATGGAAGAGCGGAAAAATCCTGAGGTGCTCTCAGGGTCGCCTAGTCGTCGCCGCCGGGTGGCGAAAGGCGCGGGCTACGGTGAAAAAGAGGTCAGCAAGCTCGTGACCGACTTTCAGCGAATGCGCACGATGATGCAGCAGATGGGCCGTGGCGAAATGGGCTTGCCGGGCATGGACGGCAGCTTTCCGGGGATGGGCGGCGGCAATCCGATGGCGGGCGGCGACAATCCCTTTGGGGGCGGACAAAGACCGGGCTGGCGAGGCGCACCCGGCAGCCAGAAAAAGAAGAAAAAGCAAAAAAAGAAAAAGGGATTTGGCTCCCTGTAACTCAAACCCGGTAACTAAAAACAATGAAAAAGCTGCGGCGCGCCGGAATCAAAGTTGGACTGACGATAGCGGCGATGTGGATGGGGTTAGCGACTGCTGCTGCCGCATTGCCGGGGCAGTCGGTCGATGAGGTAGCTGCCTGGATGCAGGCTCACCCGACCCTACGAGCAGAGCCCCGAGAGAGACTATCTTTGCGTCGCAGCGATACGCCAGCCCGCCGCTATACGTTTCATGCTTCTGTTATTGGGCCGGGTATGGAACCGGGTATGGAACCGGGCAGTACTGGAGATAGCTTGTTGCGCAGCTCTAGGCAGCCGGTGATGGTTCGCTCGGAGAAGTTTACGCTGGTTGATATGGTCAATGGGGTAAGCATCATTCGGCTAGAAGATGCGCTGCGATCGCTCTATGGCGCTGAGGTCTATGCAGACTACCGGCGATCGCAATCTACCCTCATCTATTCGTCTAGCCGCCCAGAAGATCGCGGCACGCAGCGGGCGGCACAGGCTCAGCTTTCTGAAGGCACCCTCTATGGCTACCTAATTGAAGTCATCCCCGATACCGATGGGACGCTGTCTACCGGGTCAGTGACGGTCATGCTCAAAGCAGATACGCCCGACCTGGCAGAAACCCTGCGAAATCGAGAGGTTGGCCGAGCGTTGGAGAATGTGTTGGAGAATGTGCCCGCCGCCAGACCTTCGCTAGAGCAGCTCTTGCAAACTCGCTAGACACCTTGATCGGAGCGAATAGCTGTAGCGCCCTATTGGGAAAAATGAGCTGACGGCAGCGCCGATGTTGTGGCAAAGAGGCATACCTTGTGGAAGCGCAGCGTTCGATCCGAGACTGTTGGCTGGCGGTCAATCTTTCTGGGCTGATGCCTGGCATGGGACAGTGCTATAGCGGGCAGCGGGCAAAAGGGCTGCTGGTGACCGGCGTTTTTCTCGGGTTGGTAAGTCATGCTCTTTGGTCACTGCTAGCTGCTGAGGGCAATACTGTTCGAGCTTTTTGGCTGTTGGGCGCAGCCGGTCTGGTCTATCTTTTGAATATTTGGGATGCTTTTGCAACAGCGAGGCGATCGCTCTATCCTCTGGGGAACAAACAACAGGGTAGAGATTTGTGGTACAGCGTTTTTCTCTCGCAAATTTTGCCAGGGCTAGGACATCTCTATCTCAATCAGGCCGTTGCAGGCGCGCTGTTTTTAGCAGTAGGCGTTGGGCTATCTCTCATGGCTAATCAGCAGCCAGTACTGATGCCGCTCGCCTGCACGGTGTGGTCAATAGCGGGGTATCATGCCTATCGCAGCGTGCCGCTGGCTCTGGGTAGAGACTGTAGCCGATCTCGCCAGATGCTGATGGTAATAGTGGTGGGCGGACTGCTGCTGCGCTTGGGAGTGGGCAATTTGCCCAGGTGGGTCGATCAGACGGTAATGCAGTGCATTGTGCCCAGCGAATCAATGGTGCCGACGTTGCAAATCAATGACCGGATTTTTGTCAGTCGCGATGGCGGAGCCTTCCAAGAAAATCACTTTTACCAGCCGCAGACCGGCGACATTATTGTTTTTAGGGTGCCGCCAGCAGCGATCGCCCTCGTCGGTGCAGAGCCTGATGACCTGTTTGTGAAGCGGGTGATTGGCCTACCGGGGCAGCAGATAGCAATCCATGATCAGCAGGTATGGGTCAACCAAATTCCGTTAGCAGAAAGCTACTTAACCATGCCAGCAGACTATCAGTGGGGGCCAGAGTTTGTGCCGAGCAATGCCTATTTTGTACTAGGCGATAACCGCAATGAGAGCGGCGACTCTCACATCTGGGGATTTTTACCAAAGGCGAATATTGTGGGCAAGGCGTATAAGATTTACTGGCCAGCCGGAAGGGTGCGATCGCTACAGCGTTGATCTGGTCAGATCGCTACAGCACTATCTAAAAAAACCAGCCAAGCGCCGCCGTAGCAGACGATACCAGCTGTGCAGCGGGCTGACTAAGCTAGCAGCATAGAGCATCATTTCGCTCGCTGTCACCGTATCGGTAAAAACCTGCTGACGATAGCGCAGCAGATGCCGCAATATCTTCCGCAGGTCGTTCAGCGCGTAGGGAATGACCATCAGCGGTCGCTGCCAGGGGGCAAAGCTGAGCATCCGCGTGTGATAGCGGCTCAGACCAATTCCCCGGCAGAGAGATACCAGATAAGGGCGCGTGAGTCGATGGGCCGGAATCTCGTGGTGCATCAGCATATGCGGGTTATACCAAACTGACCACCCGGCCCGCTGAATGCGTAAAACAACTTCGAGATCTTCACCGGCTTCTCTTTGGCCAAATTTTTCTGCTAGGGTTCTCTCTTCGGGCACGTTGTCTAGCCACGCCTGCCGCCGCACGACCAGACCGGCTCCCGGTGGCAGCACTTTTGCCTCAGGTCTATACGGAATCGGCTGTGAGCCCCGGTCAGTTAGCGCTAGCAAGGAGGCAATTCGCTCGAAGTTAGCCGGTGGCGAGGTGGCAAACTTACCGCGAATACGACTGCCATACACACCAACTTGAGGGTTTTGCTGACCAAAGCGATAGGCCGAGCGCACCCAGTTGATCCAAGGCAGATTATCATCATCGAGATAGCCAATCAATGGGCTATTGGCGACTTTAGTGCCATGATGACGGGCAAAACCAGCCCCCTGCTGTGGCTCAAATTCGTAGCGCAGCGGCACTGCCTGCGGCCAAAGAATCTGATAGCGCTGCACGACCGCACGGGTGTCGTCAGTGCTGTTGTTATCTACAACGATAATTTCCCAAGTAATATCTGCTGTATCGATTTGGCGACGCAGCCGGTCGAGCACCGCGCCAATTCGCTCTGCGCCATTGTAAGTAGCAATGACTACCGTAAAGTCTAAGGCGACCTGCGCTGGGAACAGACGCTGAAAAAGAGGCCGTAGCCCTTGTAAGTGATGAGCTGAACGAACAGGCTCTGGCACAGCGGTATAAGGTAGATTAAACGTAATCGAAGGGACTACAGATACCATGATATAAATCAGGTCGTAATTAACCGCTTTTGGAGATAGGCAATGAAATAAGCAATGATTGTTGTAGGGTACCCACCTTTGCTAGCTTTCTTGTCAGTCAGATGCAAGCAGTTGGTTTTTCGCCAGCAGTTGATTTCTGATGAGCGCTTAGCGTGTAACCCCAGAAGGCTTAAAAAAAGCTAAAAAGAAGGCTTAAAAAAAGCTAAAAAGAAGGCTAAAAGAAGATTATCAGAGGATCAAATCAGTGGCGATCGCCCCTCCTTCAAATTCCAATTCTGCCGATGTCATCTGCCTGAGATTGCTAATTTCAGGCAGCGTGCAGGGTGTTGGCTATCGCTACAGCACCCGAAAGCAAGCGTCGGCACTGAGGTTAGTGGGCTGGGTACGCAACTTGCCTGATGGCAGAGTGGAGGCGGTGGTGGAAGGCGATCGCCCTCAAGTAGAGAGAATGGTGCAGTGGTTTCACAGTGGCCCGCCGATGGCAGAGGTAGAAAGGGTAGAGAGTGAGGCGCGATCGCCTCAGCAATTTCAGACGTTTGAGATTCGGCGTTAGCGCCTGCTCACATAAATGAGACTCTTTTACCCTAGGCGGCAATCTTTGGGCAGGAATCTCTGGCTGACAATCTCTACGAGCAGACTCTGTGAAAAGACTCTATAAAAAGAAGCGGTCAAGGCTAAAATCTAATGCGATACTCTAGTTCAAAATCGGTGTTCTCCAGGTTAGAAGCTCCCTGTAGCGCTAGCTGATCGATAAAACGATACTCAACGCCTAACCGAGGCGGGTTGTTGCTGTTGAGAATATCTAAAAAGCTAACATCAAATCTCTGACCAATGCTGGCAGAAGCTTCGACGCCAATACCGATGCCAACGGCACTGTCAGCGTCAGGATCGGTTGTTGGAAATACGCTAAAAGAGTCTAGGCCAACAGCGCTCGCTATCCGATCGCCAAAACCGGCCAAACTACCTGCCCCGATAAATTCGGTCACCTGAGCTAAAGAAGCGCCCGTCACGCCTGAAAATACACCGCTGCCAATCAGGGCCAACAGCTCTCCCTGGTTGCGGTCAGAGTCGCTCGTGAGGATCAGGCGATCGCTCAATTCACTCGCCGGCCCTCTAGCCACTGCTTGCACCTGCACATACTGAACGCTGCCAATCGTCTCTACCGGGCTCTCATTTATTTCGGCGCTGGCAAAGCCTCCCGCTAAACCCGGCGCTGGCGTCACATCGGCATCTTGCACTCGCGCTTTCATCACCACATCAACAAAGGGATCAAGTCCATTCTCTGGCGTGAATGTTGCTGTATTGGGCGCGCCAGAATCGAGCCTAAACTGAGTGGAGAACAGATTGATCCAGCCTGACTTTAGCTCAATGGTGCCAGTCGGCTGTAGCGCAGTGAGCGGGCCGCTGACGGTAATATCGCCCAAGGCGCTAAGGTTGTAAAAAGGAGAACCCATAATGGCTAGGCGATCGCCAAACGCTAAGCTCAAATTCTGGAGCATTAGCCGGTCAAACAATCCCTTTGGTTGCTCAGCGGGCTGCAAGGCGAGCGGATCGACATCGAGATACTCAGCCCGGTAAAGATTCACATCTTCTACCTCCTCTGCGGTCGGCAGATTGAGTGACCCCACCTGCCTTAGCAACCGATTGGCCTGAATCTGGCCGTTGTCGATTTCAACACTGCCGCTGAGGGTAGGTGCTAAGACTGCGCCCGTGACAAACACCCGTCCGGCAAAGGTGGCTTGCAAAATATCGCTGTAGTCAACCGGCAGGTCTTGGAGGGCGATCGCCAGGCCGCTACGATTTCGAGACTCTGTTTGAGATTCTAGTGGCGTTTGTTTTGTCTGCAATGACGGCAACCCTTCCGCCAAAATCGGTTGGCCCGACAGCAGCAGCGGCAGCGTCCCAGTCACCGCTAGCTGGCCATCGCCCATCTTTGCTCGTAGCTGCTGAATAGTCACTTGTTCGAGATCGAACTTCACGTCTCCGTTTAAGTCAGTCAGAGAATCTTTCAGAAGAGAGCTGACAATTGTTCCTTCTCTAAAGCTAGCCTGCCCTGCGACAACTGGCTCTGCAAGCGTACCGTTCACCGCTACAACAACGCTTCCCCGACCACTCTCCCAACGAACCTGATTATCTGTGAGCGCGTTGATGAGTTCAAAGCTGCTGTTGGGTACGACGGCTGTAAGATCTATCTGCTCAGTGGAGGGCTGCGCCGTTATAAAAGGCAGCGCATAGGGAATCGTGCCCGTAAGCGTAATCGGATTATTAGTAGGCGCAATGGCAGTTTCACTATTGAGTCGTAAAACAGCATTGCGATAGGTGAAATCTGCCGCTACTTGTTCAATAGGCTGCTCATTTACCTGCGCACCGACAACCGCTGCTTCACCCTCCACCACAGGATTCGCCAGACTGCCGCCAAAGGTAGTCACCAGATTTAGATCGCCATCTACTCTTGCCGGTAAAGGATAAATCAGCGCCGCTAGCTCCACCGGCAGCTTATCAACTGTGAGCCGCCCGGTCAGCCGATCTAGGCTACCGCTGCCCGAGAGATCGATCTGAGTTTCTCCTGCGTTCACAAAGGCAGTTTCTATCGCCAAAGTCCCCTGCTGCACATCACCGCTCACTAAAAAATCATTGGGCGGGGTGTAAGGCCCCCACTGCCAACCCTCGCCTTGAACGTTAAAGTCGGCAGTTACGTCAGTTAAGGCAAGCGATCGCCCGGCCAACTCAACTACGCCAGTGAATTCTCCAGCGAGCTCATCTAGATCAGGCACCCCTAAGTCACCGGGCCCGGCTGTTTCCTGAGGATGGGCCTGCACAAAAGCAACAAAACTTTCTAATCGTGCTAGGAAGGTATCAGCGGGCAGTCTTACGGGCTGCGTCGCCAAATCTACCGCTGATCCGGATGGCGTTGGCAGTTCTCCAATCCCAAAAGAAGTCAGGTCGAGCTTTTTAAGCCTAGGCACCAAGTCTTCAATTCGCCCATCGGCAATCGTGAGTTTGCCCTCGTACTGAATGGTAGGCGTCAGGCTAGCGCTGCCTGTTAGTAAATATCGGCTATCGTCAAAGAGCAGTTCGCCTTGGTCTAGCGTAGCGGTATTGTTGGCATAGGCAAAACTAGCGGTAATTTGCTCAGCCTTGACCGGATTTAAAGTAGGGGTGGCGATGGTCAGCGTGCCCTTAGCAGTAGGATTAAAAAAGTCAGATAGCCCCACATCTACGCTTGCATCCAACAGACCGGCTATCGTTCCAAAGCCATACCGAGCGACGGGTCTAAAGTTTAAGCTGCTCAGCGGAAATTGAACAATGTCGGCGTGCAGCTGACGATCTTTTCCATAGCCTTTAGCGACAAATTCCTGATTTTGCACGACAAAAGAGAGATCGGGCAAAGTTTGTTCCTGAAAATTTTCTGCTAGCGGGCCGTTTGCTACTAGCTGAAGGCGATCTTGCTGCCCTCGCAAATCTACGTTTGCGCCTGCTAGAGAAAGCGAAACCGGCCCTGCTAACGGCTCAAACAATAGCTGGTTGACGGCGAGATCCTCTAGCCTGGCGTCTCCTTCTAGTCGAGGATTTTCTAAAGTGCCAAAGAGCTGACCGTTGAAGCTAGTTAGCCCTGCTAGCTCACCACCATATTCTTTGACGTTTTGCGGCACAAAGCTGTTGAGCGACTGAAGATCAAAAGACTGTAGGGCTACATTGAGATCTAAAGCATCGATAGGAATAGATTTAGTGAAGTCTACGCCAATGGTGCCGCTGGCCTGAACGCCCGGTGCTGTAAACGATTCAACAGCGACGAGGTCACCCTGCCACTCAAACGCGGTTGTCCAGTCACCGCGATCTAATAGAGGATCGTTGGTTTTAGGGAGAGTTATTTGAGCGTTGGCGATCGCCGCTGTCCCCTTTGCATCAATCTCTCCTAAATCCAGAGAATTCAGATTGCCAGACGCTTCAATATCTGCGCTGAGCAGTCCTTCAGCTGGGGATGTAAACTGTTCAATCGGAACCCTGTTAGTCGCCGCTACAGCCTCCCAATCACCATTTTCTAGCTGCAAAACCGCCTTTGCTGTTACCGTGCCCTTGGCAACCTGCAAGCGAGTATTGTCTAGCACAACCATATTATCTATCAGAGTAATCTCACCTGAGCCTGGAAAACTGGAGTCTGATAGTTGCCACTGGGCAAAGGCAGTTTGTTCTTTCAAGTTACCTGTCGCTTTAATATCTGCGCTGAAGTCACCGACGACAGCTGCTTCTGGTATGGCAACGCCATAGATCTGAGCATAGACATCAGCGGGCAAATCGGTCTGGGCCGCTAGCTGAAAGCTAATAGCCTGCAAATCAGTCAGGTCTGCCGGCAAGTCTACCTGGCCATCAGCAACAATCATCCCACCGGCTTCAGGCACCACGCGCAGTTTGCTCAGATCAAATCGGGCGCGCGTTAGGGCAAAGTCGGCAGCGACAGTCTTCAGGCTCAGCCGATCTACCTGCAAAGCCTCTAAGTTAAAAAGGCGTCCTTTTAATTGCGGTTCGCTGAGCTGGCCTGTTACTTGAGTATCTAGCTGAAATGTTCCGTCTGCGGCTTTCTCCAAGATGGCGGGCAACTCCACTTTGGCTAGCGTTTGCGCCTGTGCTAGCGAGACGGTAGGAATTTGAGCTTTTAGATTGTAACCGCCTTCTAGATCCACATCGCCTGAGGCCGTCAGAATAATGTCATCTAGCTGAAGCCCGGTGTCTTCTAAGGTGACCTGCTGCCCCTTGAACCGGAGGCGGCTGCGAACATTGCTAACCGGCCTGGCAAGTTCGCGGCTCCAAAACTCTCCTTCCTTAAAGCGGGCTGTGCCTTTGATGCTAGTGGCTGCTTGATCAAGCGTGTTCTCTTCAGTGAGCGCGGCGGCCACTGTGAGCGTGCTGCTGAGCGTTCCTGAGCCAATCCCGATTGAATCTGGTAAAAATGGATTAATGCTAACAGCAGGCAACTCTGTGGTGCGCACATTTGCCTTGATAGCCCGGCTGTCGAGATTAGCTGCGCCCGCTACGTCAAAGCGACCTGTCTCAACCCCGCCCACTACGTCAAAAGAGACTTCTTTAGCATCTTCCCCGCCATAGAATTCGACGAGGCCATCAACGTCATCAACGGCTATTGTCTTTCGGGGCACAATAGCCTCGCGCCCGGCGGTAAATGGTTTTGCTGTTAGCTGAGCGTCTCGCACTTCGACAGACTGTAGCTCTAACTTGATTCGAGGATCTTCTTCGGCTAGCTCCGGTAGGCTCAGTTCGCCCCAGGTGCCGTCTTTTGCCTGCACTAGCGACACTTGGGGCCGCACCAAAACTATTTTGGGCTTAATGATGCGCTGAAAAATGAGCGATCGCAGTCCAATCGTCACTTCAACCGCGTCTACCGTTACCGAAGACTTGTCGGTGGCAGTCGGTGGGATGACGGTTTTGCCCAACCGCACGCCCCAGAGCGATGTTCCCTGCGACGCGCCCAGTTTGATTGGCCGATCAACCGCGTCTTCAATGGCGACTTCTATGCGCGGCAGGATTTGTTCGGTGATGAGGCGATCGCCCCAAATCACAAGCCCTACACCGCCAAGTAAAACAACCGTTCCTAAGCCCGCGCTCGCCTTCAGCCAAAGCAAGTACAGGCGACGAGAGGGCCGGGAAGGCGTTGGCTCAGGTATATCCGACATGAAAGTGGGGTTGAGGATTGTAAAACTTTTTCGCTTCTTTTTCGCTTCTTTTTTCGCTTCTTTTCTTGCTTAGAGCCTGACGCCATTGGCTGGTCAGATTTTACCAAACTTCGGGTATGGCGGGGCCGCCACGCATTCAGCGATTGGCTAAACTTCTCCCCAACCTGGGTTGAGCCTTTTCATTATGGGGCTATAGAGCTTAAAGTAGGCAATCGATCCGACCTGGCGCAGGAGAGATTTTTGCGGGTTGTCTGCACCCATACAGCGCTGACAGACAGGATGGGTGACTTGAAATTTGTCGAAGCCAGATCGCAGGCCGCAGGCGGGGGCTTGGTGATCAAGAATGTTGCTCAGCGTGTTGTCAGTGAGGTTGCCTAGTGGAATTTGGCCGTCGTAGTCTTTGCAGCAAGGAACAACGGTGCCATCGTAGAGAATACCGGTCTGATCGGTGGTGCCGTTACAATAGCCGAAGCTAGCAGGCACGACTGTAGTGCTCTCTACATTACCCCAACTGTCGAGTGGAAAGGTTTCGAGCGCAAGCTTAGGGGTGAGTTCTATCACTTGCCAGCGTCCGGGCTTGTAGTTGGCTAGCTTTTGTTCGATAGCGGCGGCTGTAGGACGATTGGGCAAGGGGGCAAGTAGGCGATCGCTCCATTCTCTCAGCTGCTGCTGCATCTGTTCTTTTCCCTCGACAATGTGCATGGTTTTGTGCGGCACTAAGAAAGGATGCGGCGTCGTATCTAAAAATTTGAGATGGACGCGAGTAGCAGAATTTGGATCTGCTAGATTGGTCTGCACGTAGCGGGTGATGCCTGCAAAATATTGCGCAGGTTTGAGCAAGGGCGGCGCGCCTCGGATGATAAAAGTATCTACATCGGGCGTTTGCAGGGAGATCGTCACTTTGGGAATGCCAGAAGCGACCAGCTGATCAATATGCTCAGGGCGAATGTGAAAGGTGCTGCCGTTGGTCGTGAGGTGCAGGTTGAGCTGACGGGCGCAGGCCATCTCAATGGCTTCAAAAATAGGTGGATAGAGCAGCGGCTCTCCCATCAGATGAAAGGCTACGATTTTCGCCAGCCGGTGTTCTGCAATTTCATCTAGCGCCTTTCTTAGCAGTGCTAAGTCCATGTGCCCCCGCTGCCGCCGCATAATCGCATCGGGGCAAAACTCACACTTAAAGTTGCAGACGTTGGTCACTTCCAAATGGATGCGCTCTAGCCGATAGCCAGCGCTAGAATGATCCGCTTTGGCCTGCTGAGAAGAGGTACGATAGGCCGTAGACATAAGTGCTTCGCCAGAGACAGAGTAACCACGCTTTACCTTATCAAGCGGGCTCTCAAAATATCTGAGAATGCCCTGAAAAAGTCAGGAAAGGCCATTAGCAAGCAGGCAAATGAGATGACAACCGGAGCGATCGCTCAAGCCGTCAGCTATCTTCAACAAGGCGGGCCAGCCCCGGCCCCAGCCGATGTAATCGCCGCCCTGCTAGCCGCCGAAAAACAAAGCAAGCAAGCCAAACAGCGCTACGATTACGAGCAGCTACTGGGTTCTTGGCAGCTAGGACTTGTTTCAGGCACCCAAAAGAAACGCTCCAAGCCCGGTGCCAAGCCGACAAAAGTACCCGGCAAAGGACGCTTCTTGCCCAAGTTTTTGACAATTACGATTACCTATGCTGGCGTAGACCGCGAAGCAGATAGTTCTTCGCAAAAGGCGCTGGGCGCTGGCGCGGCCTCTCCAGGAGGAAATTGCCACACGGTCAAAAATTCAGTCTCGGTCGGTGGGCTTCAGCTTCAGCTCACCGGCCCAACGCGCTTTTGGCCCAAAACCAACAGCCTCGGGTTCGACTTTACGGCGATTAACGCAAGTATTGGCCCGCTCACGCTTTACAGCGGTAAACTGCGAGGCGGTGAAGCGCAGGCCCAAAGGTTTGAATCGCAGTCTCTGAAAGAACAAGCTTTTTTCACATTTTTCGCAGTCGAAGAACGCTATATCGCGGCGCGTGGCAAAGGCGGCGGGCTAGCGCTTTGGACGCGATCGCCATCAAGCCCACAGAAATAAGAGAGGGCACAGTCATCTCAACATCTCAGAGAAAACTACATCTCAGAGAAAACTATGCCAAAACGGGATAAGACATTTCTGCCCTACCCCGTGTTTTTAGCTGCTGATTGGCTAACTGGCCATTTGTCCTAACGGACGACGGCGCGATCGCCATCCATCCGAATCGGCTTGATGAAGTACAGATCAATCAACCGAGTTCCAACCGCAATGATGTGAGGAATCTTGCGTAGCGTTTGGAGCACTTTGTTCTGGCCTGACTGGCTGATCTCGCTGACCGCTGCCGTATGCCGAGTGCATTCGTCTAGCTTGGCAAAGAACTTAGGATTTTCTACGTCTAGAACGATGGGGAACAGACGACCGGCAGACTCATTGGTCTTTTTAATCACTTCAATATCATATTCACGAGCATTGAGGCCCAGCGACGCATAGAAGTCTTTGCGCTGGATGTCGTTAAGGAACATCGTCGCAAAGACCGACAGCAAGAAAAAGCGACACCATAACCGCGCCTTGAGATCGTTGAGAAACTGCGGCTGAGACTTCATCATGGCAGCAAAAAAGTCGCCGTGACGGTTTTCATCCTGACACCAGTTGTCAAAGAAGTTAAAGATGGGGTAAATCGTATCTTCGGGGTTTTGCTCTAAGTGGCGAAAGATGGTGATATAGCGCCAGTAGCCGATCTTCTCAGAGAGGTAGGTGGCGTAGAAGATAAACTTAGGCTTAAAAAAGGTGTAGCTTTTGCTTTTGGTGAGAAAGCCCAGGTCTAGCTGTAGGTCAAAGTCAGACATGGCTTTGTTGAGAAAGCCAGCATGACGCGCCTCGTCACGTGACATCAGATCGAAGCCTTCAGCCAAAATGGGGTTGCGACCTTTGAGCTTGCGGGCTAGCTCTTTGTAAAGCAGGAAACCAGAGAATTCGGCGGTGCAGGAACGCTCTAAAAATTCAACGAAGACATCGCGGGTTTTGCCCTGAATGTGATCCCACGCGCCATCGAACTGGTCACTGCGAACGAAGTGGTGACGGTTGTAGTCTTCTTTGAATTCGGCGATGATGGCTTTTAGCTCTGCTTCGTTGCCGGAAACGTCCATATTGGCCATTTCTTCGAAGTCGGTGGTGTAAAAGCGGGGGGTCAGGATGGTGTCCTTAGCCGGAGCCTTTACGCCAGGTCGAAGTTCGTCGAACTGATTTTCTGATTGATTTTTGGTGGGTTTCGTTGCTACCATTTGAGTCCTCTATCCAGCGTTATCCGCAGAGTGTGAACATTAGTGTATCAAGGTAAAAACCTTGTTACTAATGTTTTTAAGATTTGAAACATTATTTTGAAGCATTATTCAGTCAGATTGACTGGGCTTTTACCAGCTAAAGCGATTTACGGCGTCGTATAGGTCGGTCTGCGTTTCTCCGGGTTCGACAGCTTCGGGTTCAGTGTTTTCAGGTTCTCTATGAGGGTCATTAGCTCTTTGGCGGGCTTCATAGGCAGCGAGTTCGCGGGCGACGATCGCCTGAATTTCTTCGTGGTTGGCAATGCCTTCATAAGTGTAACGATTGTAGCCACCGCGCTCTACCAGGTTTTTGAGGTAAGTAACCCGGTCTTCGGGGTTAGGGTGAGTAGAGATCCAGGCGGGGGCACGGGGGCCGTCGTCAGCTTGCTCGTTTAGCGTGACCATGACGTTGTGCAGACCATCGGCAGCGTAGCCACTGGCCGCCAAGATTTGGGTGCCCACGATATCGGCCTGGCGCTCCATTTGGCGGGAGTAGCCGCTGAGAAAGACATTGTTAATCAGGCCGCCGTAGGGCAGATACTGGGCGACGCTGCTGCTGAGATTGCCTCGGGTGGCGATTTGAAAGCCGTGGGAGAGCACGCTGTGGGAAAGCTCGTGGGCTAAAAGTCCGGCGAGTTCGGCTTCGGAGTGGGTGTCGAGGATGGCTCCGGCATTGACGAAGACTTTACCGCCAGGGAGGGCAAAGGCATTGAGGCTAGGATCTAAAATGATAAAGAATTCATAGTCGAGGTCGCTGCGGCCAGTGGCTGTAGAGAGCCGGTGGCCAATTTGACGAACATAGCCCAGCGCTTCGGGGCTTTCTAGCATGGGCAGCTGCTGCTGAATGCGGTTGGAGAACTGTTCGCCGACGGCATTTTCGCCCTGGAGCAGCAAAATGGCGGAGTTGGCGGCGGTGAAGGGGCCAAAGATGCTGCCGGTGAAGGCGTAGCCCAAGATGCCAGTGAAGAGGTTGGCGATCGCCCCAGTCTGAATGTCAGATCGCGTCTCTCTTTGAAAGCGCTTCAGGTTTTCTTCGGCCAGGGTCGTTTGGGCAGGGGCAGCCGGGTGATCGCTGTTGAGGGCGACAAATTGGCGAGAGGCGATCGCCGCTTCTAACCACTGCGCTTGAGCGGTGAGCAAATCGACTTGAGCCAGGAGCAGCTCGGTCTGATCAGGGTAAAGCGTCAGAGCCTGCTCTAAAACCGCATTGGCCTCATCGGGGCGATCATTGGCCCGCAGCATAGCCACATACTGCAAATGGCCCGGAATAAAGGCAGGATATTCGGCGCTGAGCAGGGCAAAGGCGACCTGGGCCTGCGATTGGCGGTTGTTGGCCATACCCGCCTGAGCCTCGCGCCAGTAGACGGCGGCAGCAGGAGACAAAAGAGCTTCGTCGCTAAAGGGGGCAGGCGGCAGCGTAGTGAACTGACGGGGCAGCAGCCAGGATTCGTCTTTGGCCTGACGGTACAGGGAGTCAGCCTCAGCGAGGTTGCCTGCTTCATACGCTTGGTCGGCCTGGATGATTAGCTTGCGGCGAATGCGTTCGGTTTCGCTCAGGTGGTTAGCGGTTGCTGGCTTGTCTGCTTCGGCGGCATCTGGCTCACCGTCTGGGTCGGTAGCGTCAGCTTCGTCAGTTTGATTGCTGTCTGGGTTGGCCGGGTCTGCTGCGATCGCATCCGGTTCACTATCGCCCTCAGCGGCGGCTGTCACTTCGTCGGCAGCTGTCTGCTCAGCCCCAGAGGGAGGCACGATCTGGCCCACAGCAGGAAGCGTAGAGCCTGCCAGCATCGAAACAGTGAACCCACTGATAGCAGCTAGCAGGAATGGCTTAAAGCTTTTCATCGCAGTCGGTTTGCTCTTAGTGAGGGCTACGCAGAAATGTTAGGAACGGAATATACTTAAATCTGTGAAGATTTTAAGTACTTTAAAATAGAGCGCTATGAATTCCGAGACCTTTGAGGCGATCAAACCCTGGCTTAATTTTATCCATCCGACGTTGATGTGGGGGATTTTGGCCCTAACCCTTTACGCAGCCTATTTGGGCTGGCAGCACCGGCGCACCCGGCTAGCCTCTGGCGAAGAGAAAAAAGAGCTGGTCAAAGGTAAGTTTTTAGCGCGTCATCATCAGGCCGGATCAACTTTGCTAGCGCTGATGGTGCTCGGCAGCCTGGGCGGAATGTCGTCTACCTACATCAATAATGGCAAACTGTTTTTTGGCCCTCACCTGCTGATTGGCTTGGGCATGATGGGGCTGATTGCTACCTCTGCTTCGATGGTACCGTTTATGCAGAAGGGCAACGATGCTGCTCGCTATACGCACATCTCGCTGAATGCGGTGTTGGTCGGCCTGTTTAGCTGGCAGGCTTTTTCGGGTGTGCAAATTGTAGGAAAGATTTTGAACAACATGTTTGGCTCAGCTGCTTAGCCACAAGAGACTGCCTCAGTAGCTACGTGTATTGACAGCTATGTGTATTGACGATGGCAAGCGCGCAGTCAGCGCCGTTATATCATGGGTCAGTGGATAGTGATGGGGCTTTAGATCATGCGTGGTTTCTGCGATTTTTCTGAACGCTGGGCAGTGCCGCTGGCGATCGCTAGTGGACTCATAGGATCGGCCCTAACGCTGCCTCAGTCTGTCCAAGCCCAGACTCGCCCACCTGCCCCCACGTTTCGATACGCTCAGGGCGAAGAGGTTGATCTCGCTGAAATCATTGCCGAATGGCGCGGCTATTACGCAGACGTGCCGGTCTACCTGTGCGTTTGTCAAGATGGCACCTGCGACCAGACTGAGCAGTGGCCCTACCGGGAATACACCCGCTATCAGACCAGCGTCGCCCTCGGCCCGACCAATGGCCAAGCCGCTGAAGCCGCTGGCGCAAACTGCTTTGACATTGCCGATGGCTCTCGCCCCGACGCGCCTAGAAGTTTTTCGGCTGCGCAGGTAGAAGAGAGCGAAGGAGCCGCCTCGCCGCCCGATGATCCAGCTGAGTCTTCGGCTGCTGGTGAAATGACGACTGCATCCCCGGTCGCGGCCAGCGAGATTCCAACGGCGACAGTCACTAGCGATGGCGCGGCAGTTCGCTTAGACTGGCCCAGCGGTGCCTCTAATGAAGTGGCGGTGACCGGCAACAACTGGAGCGTTAACGTGCTGGATGCGCTTGACTGCCCCAGCCTTAGCCTGGTAGAGCAAAAAACAATGCAGGCTCAGCGAGTGGTGGGTGAACCGATAGTAGACAGCACGACGGGCAATGTGGCCGTGCCGGTACTGCTAGATTCTTGCATAGAGACCGACCAGTCGGCGGTGTTTGTTTTAGATGCGAATGAGGCAGGTGGCTACGCGCTGTATCGGGCTCAGCTACCGGGCGATCGCGTTTTAGTCGATTTAGCCGCGCCCAACTTTCCTAACGAATTTACCAGCTATCCGTTTAGCACCATCAGCGATATGCGCTATTGGGATGGCTCGCTGCTGGTGCGTCAGGGCTCTGCCTCAGGTGCAGAATCGATTGTGATTTTTCGCCCGGCTCAGACGCCAGCCGGGTTTTATGCTGGCTGCGCTGTCGTCACCCAAAACGAAGGCGCAAGCGTGCTCTGCCCTGATGACTAACCGAGCTTTTGGAGTGTTTTGGGCGGCGGCATGAACTGCTCAGCTCATGCTATAAGCGGCTGGATATTTATTGTGTGTGTGACTATTTTGTATGCGATCGCCCCTAATAGAAGTGACCCTCGCCATTCTCTATCGAGAGGGCAGATTTCTCATGCAGTTACGAGATGATTTCCCCCACATTATTTATCCGGGGATTTGGGGCTTTTTTGGCGGACACATAGAGCCGGGAGAGAATGCAGACATTGGCATGCAGCGAGAGCTGATAGAAGAACTGGGCTACGCGCCGCCTCAGCTAGATCTCTTTTTGCAGCAGTCTGATGATAAAACTCGGCGCTATTTCTATCACGGCGAGCTAACGGTGCCCTTAAGCGAATTGCAGCTCAATGAAGGACAAGATTTGGGCCTATGTTCGGTAGAAGAGATTCGGGCGGGTGAGAAATATTCGGAGCGGTTGGGAGAAGTGCGATCGCTCGGCAAACCCCACCAGCAAGCCCTACTCACTTTTATTGGCAGCGGCCTGGTAGCACACAGATAAGTAGGGCACCTGCGAGAAGTGCCCTCACCGCCTAGCGTTAACAGCGCAGCCTTCAGATGATGTTCACCCGTTTGGTCAAAATCGCCATCACCTCATTGGGTCTGCCGGTTGAGATCGGTTTGCTCCAGTCGTTGGGCTCGGCGTAGTTGAGATGGTGTAGCTGTTTAATGGTTGCTTGCACAACACTGAGACTGCCAAACAGCAGGTGCCGTACATTTTCGTGAGGGATAGGCAGCTCAGCAAAACCACCTGTGGACGCGAAAGCGCCCGGTACATCAGGGATAAACATAGAATTTTGGTCTCCAGAAGGTGAGTTTGGCAAAAAAGCCAAAACTCAATACCCCTCGGCTACCCACAAAGATGACGTGCAAATCGGGGTGGCTAAGGGGTACATTTAACCCTAGCCGCCAGGATTGCTTGGTAATCCTTCGCGGTTAGCCGTCGGTATGGTGTTGACGCACCTACCGATGGCGCTAAGAAGCATCGAGCTTTGACGGAACAGGCGCGATCAGCATCACAGCCATAAATAAAAAGATAAGCGCATTCTCACAGAGAGTCAAGATATAGGTTACTAACGGTTTGATGGTACATCCGTTGAACGCAAGTTTCTTTCGTGGAGAACAGCGCTCACCTTTTATATTGACCGACAAAAGAGTCAACTATCATCGAACTCTACAGATATGCATACTTAGTATCTTTAGTCACTTTCACAAACCCGTATCGCTTGCAGGGTGCATGACCTCAGCTTTTATTGGCAGGACACTATTGCTATAAGTCGTTATAGTTGCTTTATTGGATATTTAACCTAGTGATAGCCTATGCAAGCATCTGAAACCAAACTGCAACCAATCATAGAGGGTACTAAGCAATATGTAATTCCTCTTTTTCAAAGATCTTATAGCTGGGAAAAGAAAGAGTGGGAAATTCTATGGAATGATCTATGCGAGCTTTCTAGAGCCCAAGAACCGCGTACTCACTTCATTGGCTCTATCGTTACTATGCCTACGGTTTCAGTACCTGAAGGAGTTACTAAATATTTGCTAATTGATGGCCAACAACGACTCACTACTATATTTATATTGCTATCTTTTTTAAGAGATAGAGCCAAAGAAAGCGGAGATGAAGGGCTTTCTGAAGAGATTAATAATACCCTCCTAGTAAATCCATACAAGAAAGATTTCGACTATTATAAACTACTGCCGACCCAGGTTGATAGAGACTCGTTTCAAAGTCTAATCAAGCAAAAAAAAACAGACGGCCAAGATTTGATCTCTAAGGCCTACGTTTTTTTCAGGAGAAAGTTTCAGCGGAGTAATATAGATATTCAGACAATAAAGAAAGTTATTACCAACTATCTTTCAGTTGTGAGTGTTGTTCTTGGAGCCGATGATGATCCATACTTAGTCTTCGAAAGTTTGAATGCTAAAGGACGGCCTCTCACACAATCGGATTTGATTCGGAATTTCTTCTTCATGAGGATTCATGTTGATAATCAAGAAGACATATATGCCAGGCATTGGCAACCGATGCAAGAGACTCTAGGACAAAACTTAACTGAGTATATTCGTCATTATCTTATTAAGGATGGTTCCTGGGCAAAAGAAAGCGATGTATACTTTGACCTTAAGACATTGATTGGTAATGGCGAAGCTTTAAAATATCTGAAGGATCTCTCAGTTTTTGCTGGTTTTTATAAAAAGCTTCTCTATCCAGAGCAGTATGAGAGTGATATGACGGTGCGCAAGGCAATATCACGACTGAATCGCATTGGATTGACAACCGCCTACCCTTTCTTATTAAACTGCTACAGTGCTTATGAGGATAGCCGGATGTCTCGTAGCGAGTTGTTAGGTATATTTGGCACCCTTGAGAACTTCATGATTCGTCGTTTTGTGTGTGGAGTCCCTACGAATAAACTGAACAAGATATTTCCACCTCTTTACTCACAAGTTCAGAATAGAGAATCAGGAAGCTTTTCTGATGGATTAAGAAAAATATTACAAACTAAAGGATATCCAAAAGATATTGAGTTCAGAGAAAGGCTATCAGATACCTCCCTGTATGGAAGTAGAGACAAAACCGCTAAATGCAAACTGATTCTTGAAACTATGGAGGAAACATGCGGTCATAAGGAGGTTGTTGAGCTCAACAACTTAACAGTTGAGCATGTTATGCCTCAAACATTGAGTGAAGACTGGAAGGCATCTTTAGGCGAAGACTGGGAAGAGACTCACGAATTATACCTACACGTCATCGGAAACTTGACGCTGACGGGCTATAACTCCGAATTATCAAATTCTTCATTTGAGAAGAAGAAGAGTCTTCTGGCCGAGAGTCATCTCGAATTAAACAAATATTTTTCTAATAGACAGAATTGGGATAGAGATGAGATTGATTGGCGTTCTCACAATCTGGCCAATTTAGCTCTTAAAACATGGTCATATTTCGGCGATGATCAACTAGAAGTAAACATGCAGACTGATGTAACAGGCAAAACGCCAGAAGCTCTTTCAGTCCTTGGACAGCTTATTAATGTTCAGTCTTGGAGTGACGTTGTCGTATTCACGTTGAATACGATTAGTGAATTAGAACCAGAAAAGTTTGAAAAAATTGTTAGCCGTTTTCCAAGATTTTTTGACAAAGAGAGAATAATCCGCGCACGAGAGTTGTCAAATGGATTGTTTGTAGAGGCAAATTTATCGGCTAAGGCAGCTTACCGATTCTGCCAGCAAGCTGTAGAAGAAGCTGATTTAACGTCTGAAGATTGGCAAGTTAGAACAACTCAAAGCTAAATCCTGTGTACAAGAGAAAATGACTGCATTAGAACAGTTGCGAAACAACGAATTAGGTCGCTAATGAGCTTAGACGAATTTCCAGGGGCAGAGTTGATTTTACCAGGACTGAACGATCTTCATAATGGAGAGAATGAGACAGTTGGGTCGTTATTAGTGTCGATCGCCTCAACCCGCTTAACCCAAGCAGGCTTAGATATCCCCAAAGATCGCCTAGCACCCGAGCCAGAACTGACCTTATATGCTTGTCTTCAGCGTGAACGAGACGACGCATATCCCTACTACAATGCTTTGCTAGATAGCCTCAACAGCTTTTGCAATGCACTCGAAGGAACTCATCCTTACATGGGCGCGGCTATCAGAACCCGAATTGCTAAAATCGGTAACTCGCAGGGCATTCGCATTCCTAAGCTCCTCTTAGAACAAAGCGGTGTTCATGCAGAAGTTGAAATCGAAGTGCAGGGCGATCATCTGATTATTCGCACAGCGCCACGTTCACGAGCGGGATGGGACGATGCCTTTGCTGAGATGGCGACTCAAGGTGACGATGCGCTTTTAGATGAAGTCTCTGCTACCGATTGGGATCAGTCTGAATGGCAGTGGTAGCCAGACGCTTTGACGTTTTTTTAGTAAATCTTAACCCCACAGTCGGCAGTGAGATTCGGAAGACGTGGCCCTGTGCTATCGTTTCACCCAACGAGATGAACCGCCATATTGCCACGGTGATCGTCGCGCCGATGACAACAAAAGGAAAGACATACCCGACTCGGGTGGCTTGCCAGTTTCAGGGTAAAGACGGACAAATTATTCTCGATCAAATTCGCACGATAGATAAAGCTCGACTGGTCAAAAAGCTGGGTCAAATCGACCAAGAAGAGCAGAGAGAAGTTCTCGATACCCTGGCTGAAATGTTTGCCAAATAAGCTAGCGTGAATTTGGGTTAAGCAATTGCCTGGAATGCGGGTCAGCTGTCAGCTAGGCTTTGTCTAGCTGACACCTATCAACCTGGCAAGACTGACCAGACAATCGCGCTTCACGCTCAGCGATCACCTGTTTAAGACTGCCTCTGCCAGTGACAAACAAACGCAGGTCGGCCCAAACATTGTAAATGCCATCAATGACGGGGCCGATGACTGGCCACTTAGTCGGCGCATATATCCAGCCGATGCCCAGCGCATCGTAAACCCGCTGAAAGACTTCGACGTTTTTGACGACAGTACCATCGGCCATGACAGCGTGAATGCGGCCCATCGCTGTTTCAAAATCGACGCCGCCGTTTTGCTCGGGGCGATAGTCAGAGTCAGCGATATCTGTAAACTTTACGATGCCGCGCCCGGCGTCTTTCTTTTGCAAAAAGTTGACCTCTCGCAGGCACAGCGGACATTCTCCGTCGTAAAGCAGATTAACTTTCCAACTGCCGGCAGATTTGGTGGGCCGATCTTCAGTAGTTGAGGCGATCGCGCTAGTTTCAGAGATCATAGAGGGCAGGCAAAGGTATCAGCACCTCTATTTTAGCCTTTTGATTAAGAAATGTTGCGCGGGGCTGGGCTCAGCCGACCAGCTTGGGACAGGCGGCGGCAGTCGGGCTACTGGCGGGGCATTCGCTGAGGCAGGGTTGGGCGGTGGCTTCGTCGTTGATCGCCTCAGGCGGCACTTGCCCAAACACCATCTTGCAGCTGAGGTCTTCAAAATCGGGCGTCATCGTCAGCGGAATGCCAAACTTTTCGGTAAAGAAGCTTTGAGTGGGTAGCTTGCACAGGTTAACGCACTGGCCCACGCACTGGCTGTCTTTGAGATAGCGGCATTTTTCGATATGGACGGCGCTAGGCTGCGATCGCACCACCCCATCGAGCCCTTCAACCTCTGCTTCTGTCACCTCACATGGCCCTACCAACCACTCAAACATCTGCGCGGCAAACCAGGCATTTAGCACACAGACTAGGCGCGTCGGTGAAAAAAGCTTCCGAATCATCCACAGCACCGGGGCCGGAACCAGCGACTGCAAAACGCGACCGACCACGGCCTGTTGCTCAGTAGCGCTGCGACCCTGCATAATTTGCTTAGAGAGATCGACAAACCCACTGTAGCCACTCGTCGGCGTATCGGTATCAATCGCGTTGGCCATTTTCCAAGAAACCAGCCAGATAAGAATTCGGTCTAAAAGACTATCGTGATCAACTTCAGCGGTGTGCATATTCAGCGCGCTCCCTGGCCTCTTATTTGGGTGGCAGCATCGATTTTGACTCGTCTGCAAGTGTGCCTGTAGCCGCCCCCTCTCCGCTTCTATTATGGCTTTTGTTGCGAGCCCCGAACGACAAAAGCCAACATGCCTAGCAAGATCAGACCCCCAATGCCCAAAGCAACCCACGTCAAAGCGTTAGTTTGAGACGGCGCGGATTGAGGCGGCGCGGCAGTCGGGTCAGCCAGGCTGTTTGACGCTGACTTGGCGGCTTCTGGCTGGCTAGCAGTAGGCGATCGCTCAGCCGCCGCTTGTCCGGCGGCGACGGTCACTTCAAAATCTAGCTCAAAGGGATCAAACTCGCCGGTTTGCTCAGGAATGCAGCTCAGCAACAGCGTATAGGCCCCGACTTTAGGAAAGGTAAACCGGGCACCGGGAATATCTTGATAGCCTTCGGCCTCGACCGCTGTGAGAGCAGGCGTGAGGACAGGGGCGTCGTTGTTTTGTCGAGGCTGATCGTAAATGACCAGCTCGCATTTGCTCTCTGCTTGAGAAATGGTTTTACCGCCGCGCTGCGTAAGGGCAAACCAGGCCAGCACTTCTTCCCCGGCGCGAGGGGTGTCATTCGGTTCGATATGCAAAGTCGCGCCGACCGCTCCTACGACTTCGACTTCGTGAGCGATCGCCCGCTCAGCGCTAAAAATCGGATGGAGACTCAGGCAAATCAGACTGGCAGCAGTCGCGACCGCCAGATAAAACCGAACGCGGGTGACTTTGAGGAGGCGCATAGTATTTTTCTACCGAAAGCAAAGACCAAATTGAACGCGATCGCACCGCAAATACTAACCCGACAGTAGCAAGCAGGCCAACTACCCGCGCCTGATTTTGCCAGGTCGCCACCGCCCCCCAGTACTGAGAGCCCACTAAAATCGTATGCCCAGCCGCCAACAGCAAAGCCGGAAGGCTAAGCAAATGCAGTTTGCGCCAGCGGTTGCCCAATGCTCTTTGCGCCCGATCAAAGCTGGTAATCGCACCCGGCAGCAGCAGCAGCAGCGCCACCGTGCCCAGCCATATACCTATCTGATGCGCGGGCAGCATGAACTGCACGGCCCGAAGCTGCCAGTTCCACGTATGGCTAGCCATATGCAGCAAATGCAGACAGCTCAGCGCAAACGCCCCCACCCCCACCGCTCGCCGATAGCGCAGCGGCGCAGCCCAAAAGCGACTAATTGGTCGGGCAATCAGCGCCAAAATCAAGCAGATCAGGGCCGCGTGGCCGCTATAGTCGCTCATCGTGTCGCCTGTGCGCACTAGCAGCAGCGTGCCGATAATCACCGTCAGCCAGCCACCGCAGCGAAAAAGTTGAGAGCGGCGATCGCGGCTCAATAGCGAAGTCGTCACACCAGTTGCCAACATCGCAGGCAGTGTCCCCAGCCCAAAAGCCAGCATAATCGCCGCCCCGCCTACCCAGCTCTGAGTTTCAGCCGCCCGCAGCTGCCCGGCATAAAGAAAGCCACAGGGAATTAATCCCCAAAGCAGGCCCAGCAGCAGCGGAGCGAGCAGAGAAGCTGACTGACTAGAAACAGCGCTCATCGCCTGGTTGAGCCGTTCGTGCAGTCGCTGCGCCGGGTTGAGAAAGGGCAGAGCCGGTAAAAAACCGGGGCGAGCTTGAGTCAACCCGAACCAAATCAGCATCATACCCGTGAGCAGGGCAATCCCCCGCCGGAGGGCAGAGCCGACCCCCGCCATCTGACCGCTCGCAAACACGACCGACCCCAACATGCCAATGCCCGCACCGACCAGCGCATAGCTCAGCAGCCGACCCAGATTGAGCAATATATGAAACCAGAGGTGCGATCGCACTGACCGCGCTCGATTAGGCAATGTGGAATCAGACGATCCCTGTCCAAACTGGCGTTGGTGGGACAGCGCAAAGGCAGCCGTCACCGGGCCACACATCCCCACGCAGTGACCAAAACTCCCTAGAAAACCCAGAGCTGCTATTAACCATAGATCTAAAGGGTTAGGCATGATGAAGCAGGATCAGACAAGCTAATTGGGTTCGTCGAGATCGGGAACAGGCGTACCCGCTGGGATTTCGAGCATCTGATCATGAGGGCTATGAGCGTCACCGTGGTCTATACCATCGCCGTGCCCACAACCACAGTTTTGCAAACCTGGTAAATGACCATCATAAATTGTCAACGGAGATAAACTGCCTGACACTCTATAGTGTGCATTCGCGAACGAAGGGTCAAAAGACAGCTTGTCTAGTTGTAAGATGAAACCTAAGTCGTTGGGGCTGAGGAGCCCGGTGGCTGAGGCCCCTCTGTATGAGCTCGGTAGACCCCGGCTGGCACGGGCGCAGCGCTGCTGATTTCAGCCGAATTGGCCGAGCGGCGATCAGGATCAGGCCCTGAACGACCGTCGCTCAACTGCTTGATCACAATGTAGAGAATCGGCACCACAAACAGACTCAAAAACGTCGCAACTAGCATGCCACCAAAGACGGCTGTCCCCAGAGACTGACGGCTACCCGCCCCGGCCCCAGTCGCAATCACCAGCGGAAAAATACTGCTCAGCGTCGAGATAGCAGTCATCAGAATAGGCCGCATCCGCTGCTGAGCGGCCTCTAGCGCGGCTTTGGTAATGGAATAGCCCTGATCGCGCAGCTGATTGGCAAATTCCACAATCAAAATGGAGTTTTTGCTGGCCAGACCAATCAGCATCACTAGACCGATCTGACAGTAAATATCGTTGGGCAAGCCGCGCAGGGTTTGAGCGAGCAGTGCGCCAAACACCGCCAGCGGCACCGCAAAGAGAATAATCACCGGGTCTATATAGCTCTCGTACTGAGCGGCTAGCACTAAGAAGACCAGGATAATCCCCAGACCGAAGATAATCGGAGCTTGGTTGCCGCCTTCAATTTCTTCTAGGGCTGTCCCTGACCACTCGTAGCCTAAGCCTGCCGGTAAAACTTGATCAGCCACCCCTTCCATCGCCTTAATCGCTGCGCCCGAGCTGACGCCCTCAGCGGGCTGACCGTTGATTGCAATTGAGCGAAACAGGTTGTAGTGATTGATAGTCTGAGCGCCGACGGTGTCGGTAGTGGTGATCAGGTTGCCCATTGGGATCAGTTCGTCAGTTTGCGATCGCACATAAAGCTGATTGATATCTTCAGGCGTAGAGCGATACTGCTGGTCGGCCTGGACGTAGACCCGGTAAGTCCGGCCTTCTAGGTTAAAGTCATTGACGTAGCGCGATCCTAGGTTGGTTTGCAGGGTGCTGAAAATATCGCTGATGTTGACATTGAGGGCTTTGGCCTGATCGCGGTTGACGGCGATCGCAATCTGCGGCGTACTGGCCGCATAGGTGCTAAAAACCGAGCTGAGCTGAGGATTTTGGTTAGCCGCGCCCATAATCGCGCCCATGCTGGCAACCAAATTGTCGAGACCCGCATTGCCGCGCCGATCTTGCAGCTGAAACTCAAACCCGCCGAAGCTGCTAAGCCCCTGAATAGCAGGCGGGTTGACCGGCAGCACCCGCGCTTTAGTCGTGCCCATCAGCGGCCCGCGCACTCGCTCAATAATGTCAAAGGCAGATGCCTGGCGCTCGCCCCAGGGCTCTAGCGTCGTGAAGATAACGCCGCTGTTAGCGGTGTTGCCACTAAAGCCAAAGCCGCCGACTGCAAAGGTTGCCCGCACTTCTGGCTGCTCTAGCAACAGCGCCTCTGCCTCGCTCATCACATCGCTGGTGTAGCTCAGCGAAACCCCCTCTGGCCCCTGAAAAAGCGTAATGAAGTAGCCTTGGTCTTCATCGGGCAAAAAGGCGGAGGGAACTGTGCTATAAAGCCAGCCTGTGAGCACCAACGAGACTACAAAAGCCCCTAATACAACCGGCTTAAAGCGGGTCAGTACGGTCAAGATGCGGCCATAGCGATCGCGCACCCAGTCAAGCCCTCGGTTAAACGGCGTAAATATTTTGGCTCGCCAGCCCGTATGCTCACCCCTTTGCCGCAGCAGCAGCCCCGACAGGGTAGGGGTAAGGGTGAGCGCATTAAAGGTAGAAATAGCGATCGCAAACGCGATCGTCAGCGCAAACTGCCGGTACAGTGCCCCGGTCGTCCCTGGGAAAAAGGCCACCGGCACAAACACCGCCATCAGCACCAGCGAGGTGGCAATCACCGCCCCAGTGAGTTCCTCCATCGCCGCAATTGACGCCTGTACGGGGTTGAGCCCGCGCTGATTGATCTTAGAGCTAATGTCTTCGACCACGACAATGGCGTCGTCTACCACCATGCCAGTCGCCAGCGTCAGGCCAAACAGCGTCAGGCTATTAATCGAAAAGCCAAAGATTTTGATAATGGCAAAAGTAGCCACCAGTGAGACCGGAATTGTCACTGCCGGGATCACCGTCGTGCGCCAGTCCTGCAAAAAGATGTAAATCACCAGCACTACCAGGCCAATGGCCTGCACCAGCGTCCACAGCACGCTCAGCAGCGACTGCCGCACATATTCAGTCGTATCAAAGCCAATGCCGTACTTCATCCCTGGTGGAAAATCGGCCTCTAGCTCAGCAATCGTTTCTTTGACGCCCGCTGCCACTTCCAGGGCATTGCTCCCCGGCAGCTGAAAAATACCTAAACCGATGGCGTTTTCACCCCGAAAGCGCAAAAACGAGCTGTAGCGCTCCGCCCCTAGCTCCGCCCTACCGACATCTCGCAGGCGAATGAGCTGGCCGCGATCGCCCGTTCTCAACACCAGATCTTCAAACTCATCAACGTTTTGCAGACGGCTTTCTGCCCGCAGGTCAATTTGAAACGTCTGGTCGTCAGGCGCAGGCGGCTGACCAATTTGCCCGGCCCCTACCTGAACGTTTTGCTCGTTCAAAGCAGCTACCACATCGTCAGCAGTCAGTCCTCTACCCGCTAGCCGCTGCGGATCGAGCCACAGTCGCATGGCGTAGGTGCGCTCACCAAAAATTTGCACATTGCCAACCCCCTCTACCCGCCTGAGCGCATCAGCGATGTATAGATCGGCATAGTTGCTCAAGAAAATATCGTCATATTCTTGGTTTTCGGTGTAGAGGCTCATCGCCAGCAAAATGTTGCTAGTTTGCTTGGTGACTGTTACCCCGCCTCGGACAACTGATTCGGGAAGCTGCGGCTCGGCTAACGACACCCGGTTTTGCACATCGACCGCCGCTAAGTCTTTATCGCGAGACGAATCAAAGGTGACCACGACGTTGCTAGCCCCGTCGTTGCTGCTGTTAGAGGTGATGTAGCGGATGCCCTCTACGCCATTGATCTGCCGCTCGATCACCGTGGTGACACCGCGCTCTACAGTTTCGGCATCCGCACCAATGTAGCGAGCGCTGACGTTGATCTGCGTGGGGCTGATGTCAGGATACTGAGCGATCGGCAGCGTCGGAATGCTCACCGCCCCAATCAGCAGCATAATCAGTGCGCAGACAGTAGCAAAGACGGGCCGCTTGATGAAGTAGTTAACGAACATGGGCAAAGGGCAGAGGTAGAGAGCCGTGAGGTGCTGACACTTGGACTATTCGACTAAATCATTCAAAGTCATTCAACTAGATCGTTTGACTATTTGCTTGCGGCAGGCTTGTCTGGCGAACTTGCCGCACCGCCAGCGCCGCTATCAGCAGCGGACTGTCGCGTGATGGGCACGCCATCTCGCAAGTTGAGCAAGCCAGAGGTAATTACCGTGTCGCCCGGCGCTAGCCCCTCTAATACTTGATAATTGTTGCCTTGCAGATCGCCTAGCTTCACGGGCTTGAGGCGAGCGACCATAGGCGGTGGTTCAGCCGCTTGCCCAGGCGCTTTGCCCTGTCCGCCAGGGGGCTCATTTGCTGGGGCTTCACCGGCTGCTGGCGGATCGGGCTCACCAGGGACAAAAACAAAGGTCTGTCCGCCTAAGCGGGAAATCGCGGTGGTAGGCACTAGGACGCCCGGGCGCTGATCCCAAATAATTCTGACTTCTAGGCGCTGATCGTCTTGCAAGGGCTGGGCGGGGGCCGAAAAGCGAGCCTTGGCTAAGACGGTTTGGGTCGCGCTATCGGTAGTCGGGGAGACAAAGCTAATGTTGCCAGAGGCGATCGCCTTATCTTCTCCAAACGGAATCAGCTCGACGGGCATCCCGGTTCGTAGGCGAGGCGCTTCATCTATGGGCACTGCGACTTCTATGTCGAGATCTTGGTTTTGGGTGATGGTCGCCAGCTGACTGCCCGCTGTCACATAGTCGCCTAGCTTGATCGGGATATCGCCGACGACGCCAGCAATCGGAGCGGTCACGGTTTTGTCGAGCAGGTCTTGTTGGGTGGCGTTGGCACTGGCCTGGGTCTGCGCCAGCGTTGCGCCTGCCTGCTCCAGGCTAGAGGAGAGCGCGGCGATTTCCTGTCTGGCAGAACTGAGCGCGGACTGGGCAACGGTGCGATCGCGGCTAATCTGATCCAAGTTAGTCTGAGGCAGTGCGCCCTGCGCCACTAAAGTAGCCGTCCGCTCATAGTCGGTTTGCTGAAGCTGTAAATCGGCTACCAGCTCAGTTTGCCTAGCCTCGGCTGCTCGCAGCTGCGATCGCGCCGTGTCTCTAGCAGAGCGAGCAGCGCTAATATTAGCTAGCGCAGCGTTGTAATCGGCCTGCGACTTGTCTGAGCTGAGCTGCATAATCGGATCACCAGCCGCGACCGTGTCGCCCGACGATACAAAAATCTGGGTGACCCGGCCATCGGCTTCGGGCTGCAAACTCACCCCGGCCTGTGAGTCCAGTGTTCCTATAAACTCGGCGCTATCTTCCAAAGGTTCCGACTGCAAGCGCTCCATCTCGACTGGCGCAGGCGGCATTTGCATTTCCTGCTCGCCGCCTCGCCCCGCAAATACTCGCCAAAGCACAAACCCAAGCCCGGCGACCAACAGCGCTAGCGCTAGTAGGCTGAGCCAGTTACGAGGCGGGCGTCTTGCCGTCAGAGAATCGCCCCTATTTCGCTCAGGCGATGAGACAACCCTGCTTGAATCAGTCTGACTAGGAGCAATAGGGGGCACGGGCGAAGCAGGCGATGAGTCCGAAGAAGCCGTCATGGAAGGGTTACCCTGAGCTGAATCTGTGCTTGAAAGACCCGACAGCAGGTCTAAAGGTTGTGTAGCTTACTGTTTGGACTACAGACTGTTTGGACTAGACTGTCTTGACTAGACCGTCTTGGCTAGACTGTATTGGACTTTCTAGACTGTTTGGACTTTGATGTCATGCAAATTGCAATAATGCGAGTATACCTAAACTAGCCCGTTTGGTTTAGTTTTTGACTAAGAAAAATCGAGGGGAAAATTGAGGAGAAAGCTTGCCGCATTTTTGCCTTTAAACGTAGGTAAGGCAATGGTGAGAAACCTCTGTCTTTAGACCGAGCTTTAGACCGAGGTTCTTTAGAGATTTTCTGGAGGGTTTTTCAATGAAGGGCGCTAATGAAATGTCCATCAAGGCTGCGGCGATCGCCCACAGGGTTTGATCGCTATTGATAGCGTAGAGGCGTAATAAAAGTTGAGAAGATGGCTATATATAGTGGTTAAATTAACTAACCTGAAGGAAGTACCCAGACCGACTATAAAGAGTAAATTTGTACTTAAGTAGATCTGTACTAGCTTACCGTCTTTGCGAGGATATTTCCAATGTCTTTTGTTGGCCTGCACATCCACAGCGACTACAGCCTGCTCGATGGTGCTAGCCACATAGATCCTCTGGTAGAACGGGCGATAGAGCTAGATATGAAGGCGATCGCGCTCACTGATCACGGCGTCATGTATGGCGCAGTAGAGCTGCTAAAAGTCTGCAAAAAGCACGGCATTAAGCCGATCATTGGCAATGAGATGTACGTCATCAATGGCGACATCACTAAGCAAGAGCGCCGCCCCAAATATCATCAGCTGGTGCTGGCCAAAAATGACATTGGCTACAAAAACTTAGTCAAGCTCACCACCATTTCTCACCTAGAAGGCGTTCAGGGCAAAGGCATTTTTTCGCGCCCCTGCATCAATAAAGACCTGCTAGAGCAATACCATGAAGGGCTGATTATCACCAGCGCCTGCTTAGGTGGAGAAATTCCGCAGGCGATTTTGAAAAAGCGGCTAGACGTAGCCCGGCGGGTCGCGCAGTGGTACAAAGATCTGCTCGGCGACGATTTTTATCTAGAAATTCAAGATCACGGCTCTCCAGAAGATCGGATTGTCAACGTAGAGATTGTTCGGATTGCTGAAGAACTGGATATTAAAGTTGTTGCTACCAACGATTCTCACTTTATCTCCTGCGTAGATGTAGAAGCTCACGACGCGCTGCTGTGCATTCAAACCGGCAAACTGATCACTGAAGACAAACGCCTGCGCTACAGCGGCACTGAGTATCTCAAGTCTGCCGCCGAAATGCGCCGCTTGTTTCGCGATCATCTCTCACCCGAGGTGATTGAAGATGCGGTTTCGCGCACGGTAGAAGTCGCCGATAAAGTTGAGGAATACCACATTCTGGGCAACCCTCAGATTCCCAATTTTCCGATTCCAGAGGGCCATACCAAAGAGAGCTACATGGCGAAGGTGGCACGCGATGGCCTGGTCGCCCGGATGGGACTGGCAGACTATGCGGCGGTGAGTGAAGAATATCGCGATCGCATGGAATATGAGATCGACATGATGCACCAGATGGGCTTTGCCACCTACTTTCTGGTCGTGTGGGACTACATCAAGTTTGCGCGCGATAATGACATTCCGGTTGGGCCAGGCAGAGGATCAGCAGCCGGCTCGCTGGTTGCCTACGCGATGGGCATTACCAATATTGACCCGGTGCATCACGGCCTGCTGTTTGAGCGGTTTCTCAACCCCGAGCGCAAGTCAATGCCAGACGTAGACACCGACTTCTGCATCGACCGGCGTGAAGATGTGATCAAATACGTCACTGACAAATACGGCACCGATCACGTCGCCCAGATTATCACCTTCAACCGCATGACTTCTAAAGCGGTGCTCAAAGACGTGGCCCGCGTGCTCGATATCCCTTACAACGAATCGGACAAACTCGCTAAGCTAATTCCGGTTTCACGCGGCAAACCCGCCAAGCTCAAGGTGATGATCTCGGATGATACCCCCGATCAAACCTTTAAAGAAAAGTACGACAGCGGCGAACTGATCCCAGGTACCGCCGTCACCTTTCGCCGCTGGATTGACACAGCGATCACCATTGAAGGCACCAACAAAACTTTTGGGATGCACGCAGCAGGCGTCGTCATCTCTGAGCAGCCGCTCGATACGATTGTACCTTTGCAGCGCAACAACGACGGCTCGGTTATCACCCAGTACTACATGGAAGATGTAGAAGCCATTGGTCTTTTAAAAATGGACTTTTTGGGGCTACGCAACCTCACCATGATTCAAAGCGCGGTAGATCATATCGAATCGCGCCACAATATCGAGATTGACCTCGACGCCCTGCCGCTCGACGATCCGGCCACCTACAAGCTGCTAGCAGGCGGTGAGCTAGCCGGGGTGTTTCAGCTAGAGTCTTCGGGAATGCGGCAGATTGTTAAAGACTTGAAGCCTTCTGGTTTAGAAGATATCTCTTCAGTACTGGCGCTTTATCGCCCCGGGCCGCTAGATGCCGGGCTAATTCCTAAGTTTATTGACAGAAAGCATGGGCGAGAAAAAATTGACTACGCCCATAAAATATTAGAGCCGATTTTGAAAGAGACTTACGGCATCATGGTCTATCAAGAGCAGATCATGAAAATCGCTCAAGACCTGGCAGGCTACTCACTCGGCGAGGCCGATTTGCTGCGCCGGGCAATGGGTAAAAAGAAGATTAAAGAGATGGAGAAGCATCGGGAAATCTTCATTGAAGGGGCCGGCAAGAATGACTTTCCCCGCAAAAATGCGAACGACCTGTTCGATCAGATGGTGCTGTTTGCCGAGTACTGTTTCAACAAGTCTCACTCGACGGCCTACGGCTTTGTCACATTTCAAACGGCCTATCTGAAGGCGAACTATCCAGTCGAATATATGGCGGCGCTGCTGACGGCAATTAGCGGCGATCAGGACAAAGTACAGATGTACATTGCTAGCTGCATCAGTCTGGGCATTCAGGTATTGCCGCCAGATGTGAACAAGTCGGAGGTAGATTTTACCCCGCTGGAAAATCAAATTCTCTTTGGTCTGTCGGCGGTGCGCAACGTCGGCTTAGGGGCGATTGAGGCGTTAATTACTTCGCGTAATCAAGACGGTGACTTTAAGTCTTTGGCAGATTTGTGCGATCGCGTCGATCTCCGCTCCGTTAACAAACGCGCCCTCGAAGCCCTCATTCTCTCTGGAGCCTTTGAAAGCATCGAACCCAACCGCCAACAGCTCATGAAAGATCTAGAGCTAGTCGTAGAGTGGGCGCAAACGCGGGCAAAAGATCGCGAGGTCGGCCAGGGTAATATCTTCGACATGCTAGCCGGTGTGACCGCCAGCGCCAGCGCATCAGCTGCGCCCACCACCGCCTTTGAATCTGCGCCCAAAGCCCCACCAATAGAAGACTACGAGCCTCAAGAGCGCTTAAAACTCGAGAAAGAACTGCTCGGCTTCTACATCTCCGACCATCCGCTAAAAGATATCCAGCGCTCTGCTAAGATTCTCGCGCCGATTAGCCTTTCTGAACTCAGCGAGCAGCCCGAAAAGGTAACGCTCAGCGCCATCGTCATGCTCAGCACGGTCAAGCCCGTCACCACCAAAAAAGGCGACTCCATGGCCGTCATTCAGATGGAAGACCTCAGCGGTCACTGCGAGGCGGTGGTGTTTCCTAAGGCATACGCCCGCATTGGTCAGTACATTCAGCCCGATGCCCGCCTGATGGTCTGGGGCAAGGTAGACCGGCGCGATGACCGCATACAGATGATTGTTGACGATGCCGAGCCGATTGAAGCCATTCGCATGGTCATGGTAGACCTAGACCCCTCAATTGCTGGAGACATTGAGCAGCAGTATCGCCTGCGCAACGTGCTTAAGGTATTGCAAGGAGAAAATAAGTTTGCCGCGAAGACACCGGTAATTGCAATGATTCGCACGCGCGATCAGCGGCAGGCTGTGCGATTGGGATCACAGTTTAGAGTGCAGAACGCTGAGGCGGCAGTCGCGGCTCTGCAATCGGCTGACTTCAGAGCGCGGGCAACGCCTTTGATCAGCGTGTAAGCGTGTTGAGAGCCGTTTTTGTTAGTTTAGATGACATCTAAGATTGATGAATTGCTGTAAAGATAATGATTCGGCGATCGCCTATCCCAGCGACTGGTAACATAAAAGACATGCGTACTTATACGTAAGCGAAAGGTCTACAGGAGCCAGCCGCTATGTTGAAACGGTTTATGACTTGGCTACTACATCGGCTGCAAAAGGTGCTGAGCATTTTTTCGGGGCGACGTGGCCGCGCCCGCCCGTCTATGCCTGCTCAGCAAAAACCTGATCGATCTCCGCCGGTTCGCCCCACAGAACCCCTCTCCCTGAATAATTTCGCGCTGCCCAGCTCGGCTGATTTGGCTGCTACAGGCAGCGAACTTGAGGCTCCACATCAGCTAGACCCGGCCCCGGCGATACAGGAAATGCTGCTAGTGAGTCAGCACATGTCGGTAGAGACAGCAGAAGTTGCCCTGCCGTTGACGGCTGTTGACTACTCTCTAGTAGAGATTCAAGACGCTAGCCAGCTCCCAGAAATTCACGATCTACTGCCAGCGACAGAGCCTGATGATCCAGTCGATCTGCCGGTAGAGGCTGAGCCGCCGCAAAACAAAATTGAACTGCCGCTAGAGAGAAATGAGCCAGCCGCTGCTGATTTACCTGAACTCGGCAAGCTCCCCGACCCCAAAAAGCACCCCGAACAGGCGATCCTCTTTAGCTTTGACATTATTGAAAGTGAGATGCCTGCTGATGAGGCGATCGCCCAGCCCAGCCCAGCAACAACCGTCTCAACACCCGCTGCCCCAAGAGATGAGATGGCTTATCAAACGGCTAAACTCAGAGAGAGGCCCTTTACCTTGAGTTCGACCTTATCTGTAGCAGACTCTCCTCCTGTGCTAGCAGCGCCACCCACAGAGCTGCCTTTGCCCACCGAGCTGTCTTCGCCCACAGACCGGATGGAGTTAGACCAGCCCGCCGCAAGCCCTGCGGACAATGAGGCTAAAGCGCCCGCTCAAATATCTATCGTGATTGAAGAGACCCCCGAAGAGATCTTTGAAGAAACTGTGACTGCCGCTGACCTAGCGCCCGCTATAGAAGCCCCTGCTGAGCCCTCACCTACCGCCGAACAACCGGTCAAAAAGGGAGTAGTCAAGCTGTTGTTCACCGCAAAGCCAGGAAATTTTCATGGCTATATTGCACCCGACGATGGCTCAAAAGATATTTTGTTTCATCAAAAATATCTTACCGCTGACATTTTTGAGCGTTTAGAACGAGGCACACCAGTGACGGCCACTGTAAAGTACGTGGAGGGCAAAGCGTATGCTACGAGCGTTGATTTGTAGGCGGGAGGAGACAGGAGACAGGAGACAGGAGACAGGAGACAGGAGACAGGAGACAGGAGACAGGAGACAGGAGACAGCGGGTATTGGCGGCTCTGACGCCTGATTACGGGCTTTTGTTCACAAGCTCTTATGCTTTGCCGATCGACTTGTTATAAAAAGAGCTTATACGCTGGGTTTTGGCTTTCGTTCCAGTAGCGATAGCCTAGCGTTTCTAAAAAAGCCTCCCACTGCTTCATTTCGGTGGGGGGCACTTGCACACCTACAACAATGCGGCCATAGTCTGCGCCGTGGTTGCGATAGTGAAACAAACTGATGTTCCAGTTAGGGCTCATGGTCGCAACAAAGTTGGTCAGTGCGCCGGGCCGCTCCGGAAATTCAAAGCGGTAGAGTAGTTCGTTGTTAGCTAAGGCCGATTTGCCGCCGACCATATGGCGGAGGTGCATTTTGGCGAGTTCGTCATCGGTCAGATCGAGCGTCTCAAAGCCGCTGCTTCTAAAGTTTTGGGCAATTTCCTGAGCGTCGGATCTGCCTTTGACTTTGACGCCCACGAAAATGTGGGCCTTGTTTTCGTCGGCGATGCGGTAGTTGAATTCGCTAATGCTGCGATCGCCTAACGTATCGCAAAATTTCCTCAAACTCCCAGGTCGCTCAGGAATTGTCACCGCAAACACCGCCTCCCGATGCTCCCCGAGCTCAGCGCGTTCGGCGACAAAGCGCAGCCGGTCAAAGTTCATATTGGCTCCACAGGCGATCGCCACCAAGCTTTTTTCCCGAATGCCCTCGCGCTCTACATAGGCTTTGACGCCCGCGATCGCCAGCGCCCCAGCCGGTTCTAAAATCGAGCGCGTATCTTCAAACACGTCTTTAATTGCTGCGCAGGTGTCGTCAGTGGTGACTAATATCACCTCGTCTACATACTGCTGGCACAGTCGAAAGGTTTCCTGGCCGACCTGCCTAACGGCAACGCCATCGGCAAATAGACCCACCTGATCGAGACGAACGCGATCGCCCTTTTGCAAAGACTGATTCATCGCATCCGAATCGACCGGCTCCACCCCGATAATCTTAATCTCAGGCCGCAGCCGCTTAATGTAGGCCGCCACGCCTGAAATCAGGCCGCCGCCGCCAATCGCCACAAAAATCGCGTGAATCGGCTGTTGATACTGCCGCAAAATTTCCATGCCAATCGTACCTTGTCCCGCAATCACGTCCGGGTCGTCAAACGGGTGAATAAAGGTCAGCCCCTTGTCAGCTTCGAGCTGACGGGCGTAGGCGCAGGCGTCGTCGTAGCCGTCTCCATGTAAAACGACTGTCGCCTGACGGGCCTTGACGGCATCGATTTTCACCTGCGGGGTGGTCACTGGCATGACGATAACAGCCGTTGTCCCTAGCTTTTGGGCAGCGAGGGCCACGCCTTGCGCATGGTTTCCGGCAGAGGCCGCAATCACACCGCACTTCAGTAAGTCCGGCGGCAGCTGCACCATTTTGTTGTAAGCGCCCCGCAGCTTAAACGAAAATACCGACTGCGCATCTTCTCGCTTGAGCAGCACCTCATTGCCAAGCCGAGCCGACAGCCGAGGGGCAAGCTCTAACGGCGTTTCTTGCGCGACATCATAAACGCGGGCTTTCAAAATGCGTTCTAGATAATCAGAATGAGCCACAGCTTGCCAGGGGGTAGAAAATCGTATTCTACTCTACGAGGATAGCGATCGCGCTGACGACCCACCCCGCGCCTGCACCCAAAATTTCTTCAAAATTCATTATCTGACCACCAAACTAGAGGCCAACTCGCACTTATGAACACCCTCATTCGAGATTTTCGTCCGGCAGATATCGCTGCCCTAACCGAGCTATACAACCGCTACATTGCCGAGACCACCATCACCTTCGACCTGCATCCCTACACCGTTGAACAGCGGCAAACCGCCTGGATGAGCCACTACTCAAAGGCCGGACGCTATCGTTTGCTCGTAGCTGAGAGCGACGGGCAGGCGATAGGCTACGCCAGCAGCAGCAAGTTTCGCACCAAGGCCGCCTACGATACTTCAGTCGAAACCAGCGTTTATCTTCACCCAAAAGCTCAGGGCCAGGGCATTGGCAGTCAGCTCTACAGCGGCTTGTTTGAAGCCCTAGCCAGCGAAGATGTTCACCGCGCCTACGCAGGGATTACGCTGCCAAATGAGCCTTCTATTGCAATTCATCAGAAGTTTGGCTTTGAGCAGGTGGGATTGTTTCGAGAGGTGGGGCGCAAGTTTGGGCGATATTGGGATGTGGCCTGGTTTGAGAGGGAGGTGGGGTAAGAGGAAAAAAGAAAGGAAAAGGGAAGCGATCGCGCTTTCAAAACGCAAAAAAAATCGCCTTCAAGGATTCAACAGAATTCCTGAAGGCGATGGTGTTTAGAGCGTAGACGCACTCCGCAGGAGATTTTTATGAAAACCAGAAGCGGCAATCAGAAGCACTGTTTAGAAAGTGCGGCCAACACCAACCGTGAAGCCAACGCCGTCGTTGTTGCCGAAGGGAGTATAGTTGATGGAGCCATTAGCGACATAGCGGTCAGCAAAGCGGTAGTCAGAACCCGCTACAAGCGAGAAGTCGATGTTGCTATCGTTGCCGATGTCACCCGAGACGCCAGCACCCAAGAAGGGATTGAAGGCAGCTCTGCCGTCGCCAATCGTGTTGAAGTCGTAGGTGACAGGGACTAGGTAAGAGACATCTTCGCTGTCATTGAAGTTAAAGTCAGTAGCCACTTCAGGGCGGATAGAAACATTGTCAGCAACAGAGATTTTACCGTTAACCACGAAGCCGTTGTCACCGCCGCCGATGCCGACGTAGTTGTAGTTAGGGGCTTCTTGGGCTTGAGCGCCGAAGGGCACTGCGAGAAGAGCAGCAGCAGCAACAGCGAAAGTAGCAGAAAGACGAGAAAGTTTCATGGAAGTATCCTCAAAAGGTAGGTGTAAATGTAGACAAAGCGGTGAGGGGGGCGGCTAATCCATCAGAGTATTGGCCTTAACCGCCCTAGCGGTAGATGCTAAGGGAAATAGACTAGAAAGTGCGGCCAACACCAACCGTGAAGCCAACGCCGTCGTTGTTGCCGAAGGGAGTATAGTTGATGGAGCCATTAGCGACATAGCGGTCAGCAAAGCGGTAGTCAGAACCCGCCACGAGCGAGAAGTCGATGTTGCTATCGTTGCCGATGTCACCCGAGACGCCAGCACCCAAGAAGGGGTTGAAGGCAGCTCTGCCGTCGCCAATCGTGTTGAAGTCGTAGGTGACAGGGACTAGGTAAGAGACATCTTCGCTGTCATTGAAGTTAAAGTCAGTAGCCACTTCAGGGCGGATAGAAACATTGTCAGCAACAGAGATTTTACCGTTAACCACGAAGCCGTTGTCACCGCCGCCGATGCCGACGTAGTTGTAGTTAGGAGCTTCTTGGGCTTGAGCGCCGAAGGGCACTGCGAGAAGAGCAGCAGCAGCAACAGCGAAAGTAGCAGAAAGACGAGAAAGTTTCATGGAAGTATCCTCAAAAGGTGTAGAGACAACAGAGAACGTTGAAGGAGTGGACTTAGGACTTCTGCGGCCTCTGCTCTTTTCAGTGGGCTTTGCTTCTAGGGTTTTTCCTAGCGGCAACACCAAAAATGCAAGGTAGAGAAGGTTGCGAAAACAAGTGTTGTTTGGGTTAGAAACCTTTGTTTCGTTTCGCATGTTTAAGTTGTATCGTTTGGGACTATGGATCGCGTCAACAGCATGGACACTTTCTCTGAGTGGACTAGCTAATATGTCTGTCTATGGACGCAAATTCGTTGTTTTATGATGTGCCAGTTGGGTTTCATGGCCGACGATACGTTGCTGCTATTTGGTGTCGGCAGCAGTCCTCTGAGAGACTGAAAAGAGACCGCGCCTTGAGAGTCAAAATTTATGGATGGATTGGTTAAAGGTGAGGATGGCTGCTGGCGCTGCTGGTGGCCTGGCGAGAAGGAAGACTATCTGACTTATCACGACCAGGAGTGGGGCGTGCCAGTCGCCGATGACAAAAGGCTGTTTGAGAAAATTTGCTTAGAGGGCTTTCAGTCAGGGCTGAGCTGGCTGACGATATTGCGCAAGCGGGAAAGCTTTCGAGCGGGGTTTGCGGGGTTTGATTTTGAGCGAGTGGCTCAGTACACAGAGGCCGATGTGGAGCGACTGCTTCAGGACAAGGGCATTGTGCGCCATCGCCGCAAAATTGAGTCGGTGATTAATAATGCCAAGCAAGCCACTGGTCTAGCTGAAGAATTTGGCTCTCTAGCCGCTTACTTTTGGCAGTACGAACCTGAAGCTGCTGCCCGGCCCGAGCGCTGCGACTATCAAACGCTGGTGTCTTTAGATAAAACGCCCGAATCAACCGCGATGAGTGCGGATCTCAAGCGGCGCGGCTGGTCGTTTGTGGGGCCAACGACGGCCTATGCCTTTATGCAGGCGATGGGCATGGTGAATGATCATGTGGCGGGGTGTGAGTGGCGATCGCGCACCGAAACACGCCGCCAAAATTTCCCTCGCCCGACTGCTCCAATCAGCCGATAGACGGTCGCTCACAGCACAAATTTTGTTCAGCCCCTTAACCGCAGCGGCATGATCAGGGAGAATGGAAGTATTAATTTTTTCAAAGCCCGCTTAAGACATCGCCCTATCTGAGCTGACGTTTTATAGCTTTGAAGTGATAGACGTATTAGGACACCGCTCCATGACAGCAACCCAAACCAAGCCCACATCTGCTTTCCCTATCGATCTGAGTGCTTACAAACGCATCACCCTCGACCCTGCTACCCATAAGCTCACTGACGAGCAGCGGGAGGCGCTCAAGGCCAATATTCAGCTTTGCCGCGAGGCCATTGTCTTTTTTACAGCGACCGGGGGAGCGCGGGGCGTCGGCGGTCACACGGGCGGGCCTTACGATACCGTGCCTGAAGTGATGATCATGGACGCGCTGTTTCGGGGTAATCCTGACAAGTTTGTACCGACCTTTTTCGACGAAGCTGGTCACCGGGTAGGCACTCAGTACCTGATGGCGACGCTGAATGGCGATTTGCCCGCTGAAGAACTGGTGAAATACCGCGCCGCTGATTCTAAGCTGCCCGGCCACCCGGAGCTGGGCCTGACGCCCGGTGTGAAGTTTAGTTCTGGTCGCTTGGGTCATATGTGGCCGTTTGTGAATGGTGTGGCGATCGCCAACCCCGGCAAAACCACTTTCCTCCTCGGCTCCGACGGCGCGCAGCAAGAAGGCGACGACGCTGAAGCCGCCCGACTGGCAGTAGCCCAGGGCATCAACATCAAGCTGATCATCGACGACAACGATGTCACCATCGCCGGTCACCCCTCCGAATACCTGAAGGGCTACAGCGTTCAGAGCACGCTAGAAGGCCACGGCCTGAAAGTGCTGGTCAACGACGGTGAAGACATTGACGCGCTATATGCCAACATCTGCGAAGCCATCAGCACCGACGGCCCCATCGCAGTGATCTGCAAGCGCCCCATGACGGTCGGCATTGACGGTCTAGAAGGGACGACCCACGGCCACGATGTCATCCCCACCGACCTGGCCATCCAGTACCTGGAGAAGCACGGGCAGCAGTCCGCCGCTGACTATCTCAAGAACATTGAAAAGCCCAAGCACAGCTACGAGTTCAAAGGCTCTAGCAGCGACCTAGGCTCCAACCGCAACGTCTTCGGTCAGGCCATGGTCGAAGTGCTAGGCGGCATGAGCGACGCCGAGCGCAAAGAAAAAGTGCTGGTAGTTGACTGCGACCTCGAAGGCTCCTGCGGCCTCAACCACATTCACAAGGCATACCCCGAAATCTTTGTCAGTGGCGGCATTATGGAGCGGGGCAACCTCTCTGCGGCTGCGGGCTTTGGCATGGTCGAAGGCAAGCAGGGCGTGTTTGCCACCTTTAGCGCCTTTTTAGAAATGTGCATTTCTGAAATCACCATGGCGCGGCTGAACAAAGCCAACCTGCTCTGCCACTTCTCGCACTCGGGCATCGACGACATGGCCGACAACACCTGCCACTTCGGCATTAACAACATGTTTGCCGACAACGGGCTCGACGACGGCTACGAGACTCGCCTGTATTTCCCTGCCGACGCGCACCAGATGAAAGCCTGCGTCAACAAGGTATTCAACGACCCTGGCCTGCGCTTTATCTTCTCGACTCGGGCCAAAGTGCCCATGCTAAACGACGCCGATGGCAAAGCGCTTTACAGCGACGGCTACAGCTTCGTTCCTGGTAAAGATGACGTGGTGCGTGAAGGGACAGACGGCTACATCGTCAGCTTTGGCGACGGCCTGTACCGGGCGCTAGATGCCGTCGAGCGGCTAAAGAACGAAGGGCTCAGCATCGGTTTGATCAACAAATCTACGCTGAACGTGGTCGATGAGCAGATGCTAGAGAAAGTGGGCAGCTCGCCGCTGGTGATGGTGGTTGAATCGTTCAACGAGAAGACTGGACTGGGCGCTCGCTATGGTACCTGGCTGCTAGAGCGGGGCTATACGCCGAAGTTTGCCCATGCGGGCACCCACGAAGAAGGCGGCGGCGGTCTCTGGGAGCAGTTCTACCACCAAGGACTCGATCCTGAGAGCATCATGCAAAAAGTGAAAAAGCTAGCCGGTAAGTAGGCGCTGCTGCTCACGCGGCTTCAATAGCTGAACGTAAGCCCTTTTGGTCACAGCACCGAGAGGGCTTAGCTCATGGGCTTAAAGCTGGCTGAAAATGCGGAGATGGCTACGGGTGTATGATTTGAATGTGACTTTTGCCGGATGCGTTGGGCCTTTGCCTGATCTAGCATAGGGAAATAGCTACGTGATTTTTTGCCTGGAGCAACCGCATAATGGCCGCAGAGTACGTTAAAGACGAAGCTGAACTAGATGCCCTACTTAAAGACGAGTCGGTGCTGGTAGTAGACTGTACAGCGAGCTGGTGCGGGCCTTGCAAGCTGGTATCGCCGCTGATGGATCAGCTAGCCGAAGAGTATGAGGGCAAAGCTAAAGTCTCTAAGCTTGACCTTGACGCTAATAAAGCGGTGGCCAAGCGATTTGGCATTAAGAGTATCCCAGCGGTGATGCTGTTTAAAGACGGTGAGCTGGTGGATACGATGGTTGGCGTGAAGCCCTATTCCACCTTTAGCGAAGCGCTGGCGAGTCATCTTTAGAGGAACTATTGAGTGAATAAGCCCGATCCGAACCTGATTAAGCTCTCACCTGCTACAACGTTTGCCATTGTGGTGGTGGCGCTGTTGATTCCGCTGCTGCTGACCGGGTTTATTTCTCAGTAAGGGCGATCGCACCCCGCACCGCTCAGTACTCTACAGTCACTGGCGTGTGGTCGCTTGGTCTCTCTAGGCCGCGCGGCTCAGTGTCAATCGTGCAGGCCACCGCTTTTTCATATAGCTGAGGCGATAGATAGTGATGGTCTATGCGCCAGCCGGTATTGCGCACGAATGAGTTGGTGCGATAGTCCCACCAGCTAAAGTGACCGCCCTCGTTGGTAAATTTGCGAAAGGCATCGGCTAGGCCGATTGCGAGCACATCGCGCAGAGTCTCGCGCTCTACCGGTGAAGACATGATGTGTTTGTCTCTGCTTTTATCGGTGTAGATATCTTTGTTTTCGAGGGCGATATTAAAGTCGCCGCAGACGCTGAGCTGCGGATGGGCGGCAAGTTGTTTGCTCAAATATTGCTTGAGCAGTGCCAGCCAGCGCAGCTTATATTCATATTTTTCACTGCCAATCGCAGATCCATTGGGCACATACAGGTTCACGACGCGCACGTTACCCATCAAACCGCTAATCACTCGCTTTTGATCGTCTAGGTCACCAACTGCATCTTCTCCCAAGACGGCGCTGAAACCCATTTGCACATCGGTGAGGGGCTCGCGGCTGAGCAAGGCCACACCGTTATAAGACTTTTGACCGTAAACATATGCCTGGTAGCCGATGTCGGCAAAGGGCTGCATAGGAAAATCTTTGTCAATGACTTTGGTTTCTTGTAGGCACATCACGTCTACGGGGTTGGCCTGTAGCCATTGGGTGACGTGATCTAGGCGGGTGCGAATAGAGTTGACATTCCAGGAAGTGACTTTCATAGGGGCGGAAGGGGCAGAAAGAGAAAAGGGGAAGGGGCGACACCGATCAGTACTGAGGAACCCAGTCTCTGTGTCTTAATCCGAATAGCATCTTAATCTGACAGCGGTTGGGATTGAGATATTGCCTTTAGGGTGGCTTGGCTCTGACGAATGAGCGGCAGGGCGCTAGCGCCAATCAGCAGGGCGATCGCCAACCCCACGCCGCCGTCTGTCCAATACCAGCCAAACTGAGCGATTAGCAGAGCCGCTATCAGCACGCCCAGGCAGCTACCGGCATCGGCCAGCATATGCAAAAAAGCGCCCCGCAGATTCAAATTGTCTTGGGCATGAGCGTGCAGCAAATATGCGTTGAGGCCGTTGACGCCCAGGCCGACGGCGGCAGTAATCGCAACCGGGCCGCTGAGAATGTCAGTTGGGGGCGATCGCAGCGCTGCGATCGCTTCCCACCCCAGCCAGCCGCTCACCAGCAGCAGCAGACCGCCATTGACCAGCGCCGAAACCGCATTGAGCCGTTCACTATTAGCTTGCTGTGCTTGATGAGCCGTCCAGAGCGCCAAGGCGATCGCCAGCACATCGCTGATCATATGCCCAGCATCGGCCAGCAGCGCCAGGCTATGGCTATGGGCACTTACCCACAGCTCCGCCACCGAAAAGCAGCTCACCGTTACCAGGGCGACGCTCAGTGACCGGATCTGACCGGGTGTAGAGGGTGCGCCGTGGCCGTGAGCATGGCCGTGAGCAGAAGAGTGCTGAGCGTGCATAAGCCTAAATCTGGTCGTAGTTGAGCCGTAGCTAATCGGAGCGATAAAATAGATAGCATTGCACTTATGATGCTGACATAGGCGCTGAACTTAGCCAGTTTGTCAGCCCAAGCGGTAACACGATGACTTTTACAACCGATCTTCAAGCGCTAGCTAGCTTAACCGATCAGCAGTTTTACGATCTGTGTCAGGCCCATCCGATGGGCTGGCAGGCGAGAATGTTTTACCCGGCTTTACTCCAAATTTGAAGAAAGTTTGGTAGCGGCACGGCCTTCGAACTATCTTTCAACCTGTCTATGACTAAATCTAAGGCTAAATCTCAGCGAAAATTGACTGGCTCGTCCGACGGTGGCCTGCCCGATAACCCGCTAGCAGGAGAAGCGCTGGTCAAAGAGACCACTCGCCGGATTCGGGCAGCCAAGGGGCTGTGGGATGCGCACCGCAACGCTGCCTGCCGGGGGGAGCGCGATCGCGCCCTAGTACTCTACAATCAGCTCACCAAAGCTCAAAAAGAGAAAATTCCGCAGCCGCTTAGAATTTGGCTGCGCTACCGCAGCGAAAAATACTTTGGGCCGCACCAGACGCCGCCCGGTGGCAACCAGCGTAGCGGCAAGCGGCGCAAATAGGGTGTAAAACAGATCTATTTCTTAGATTGACTCTCAGAAGAATCACTGGGATATTAAGATAATTTCACAATTTTAAGACGGGCTTCATCATGCGCGCTAACCGTTCTACCCTTGCCCAGCTGTGCCTGCTAACAGCTCTCGCCGTGCCGGTTCAGCGAGCTGCTGCCGCTCCTTACTCAGTCCGGCTTCAGGTAGATCACTCGCTGATAGCCTCAAGCCGCTCGTCCACCCTGCTCGCCCAAGCCTCAAACTCACCTGCACCAACCGCAACCAGCCCAGACGGACTCACAGCGCGGACTGAAGACGGCGCGGTCATCATTGCAGATGAAACGGGTAGCCCAGTCGCCGGGCCTTTAGAAGAGACAGGCGGCACAGTCACGGCCCTGGCCTTCAGCGAAGATGGCCAAACGCTAGCAACCGGCGCTGATACTGGCAAGGTGCGGTTTTGGACGGTCGCTGATGGTCAGCCACAGGGCGCTGCTTTTGACGCGGTGTCCGATGGCAGCGCCGTGACCGAGCTGGCCTTTGAAGGAAATGACAAACTCTCTGTGGCCAGCCCAAGCCAACGTGGACTGTGGGGGCTGAACGGTTTGCCCTTTGGCGAAGCTGCTGCCGCCGATGGCATAGTTGTCACCGATGGGGTGGACGAAGGCGTCTCTCCCTGGTGGCTGCTCATCCCGCTGCTGGGGTTGGTCGGGGCAGGCTTTTGGCTCTTTGGCAGGCGGCGGCGTTCGGATGAACCTGAGCCAATCAGACAAACCGCACCGACTGCGACAGTGCCGCCGCCCGAAACCGATGGAGAAAGCGATCGCGAAGTTTCTAACCGCGCCCAGTCGGTAATCTCGACTGACCGGGTCACTGACGAATCTCGGGTAATCCCCTCAGCAGGTACGACACCTGCCCCACCGCTACCGGTGGCTCCGGCTGGAATGGCGGCTAGCGCTCTGCCCAACTACGAATCAACAGACTTAGAATCGCCTGATCTAGAAGGGACTAATTTAGACTTGAGACCGGCTGAGCGGTCGGGTCGGGCCGATGAGGACATGGCGATCGCCGCCGCCAGTTTTGAGTCAGAGCCCACCCTAGAAAATGACGAAACCGACGACGTTTGGGACAGCAATCTCGACCTGACGCTAGATGACGAGCCGCTAGATAACGAGCCGCTGGATGCCGAAACTCTAGACGCTGAGCCACTGAATGCTGAACCGGCGATCGCTGAATCTGCGGCTGACGCAGAACCTGCACGCTCTGAACCGGTTCTACCTGAACCGATACTGTCTGAAATTTCTGGGCCGATGACCCCTGATCCTGAGGTCTCTGAGATCTCTGCTGATGCTGGCATTGCTGAACCGATAGTCACCGCTGCGCCCGCCATTCCCAATCCAGCAATCGCAGGCTCAGCAGTAACGGGGGCCGCTGTTTCTGACATGGCCGATTTTTGGGCGATCGGCGCTGAGACAATCCCGCCTGGAGAGGAGGTTGGAGCAGATTCTGGTACGGTCAAATCGACTGGCGATGACCTCAGCAATCTGGACATCATTGAGCCAACCCGCGACACCGTCATTGCCGAGACTAAGACGGTTTTAGATATTGAACCAACCCGAGAGACGATTATTGGCGATCGCGCCGTCATCTTTAAAGGGTCTATTGCCGACAGCCTCCCGACCGACTTCTCCCTGCCGGTTAGCAATACCGCTGAGCTAGACCTGACGACGGTAGACGAGGGCCTAAGCGAACTACCCGACGGCTATGGCGATAGCCGCATTGTGCTTTTGCCCCGCGATCCGAAATGGGCCTACGCCTACTGGGATGTCTCCAACGAGCACAAACAAGAGCTGCGCAATCAGGGCGGCCAGCGGCTGATGCTCAGGCTATACGATGTCACTGATATCGACCAGCAGCATCAGTCTCCCCACAGTATGCACCAGCAGGAATGCCACGAGATGGCTCGCTCTTGGTATGTTGAAGTGCCGGTGAGCGATCGCGACTACACCATAGAAATTGGCTACCTCACAGCTGACGAGCGCTGGCTAATTCTGACCCGATCAGCCCCAGTACGAGTGCCGCCGATCTACCCTTCAGATTGGGTTAAAGACCAGTTTGTCACCGTCGGTTGGGAGGAAAGTATCACAGGTCGCACAGTAAATGACCTGGGTCGCCCCGAAACCAAACCCGACGACGCGGCGGTCACAGCGCTGCCGCCGGCTTACAGTGAGCTGTTGGCCCTCAGTCGAGATCAAGCAGTCACTCGGGTAGCGGGCTCCCTGTTTGGCTCTATGCACCAGGAGTTGCCTGCGGAGATGGCCATAGGCCCAAATATGTCAGGGCTCAACGTATCTGGCTTAACTATGTCAGGCATTGGCGGCGCTTCGATGCCGCCTGCGCAGCCTCGCCAGTTTTGGCTGGTGGCCGAGGCCGAGCTGATTGTATATGGAGCCACCGAACCCGACGCCACGCTGACAGTCGGCGACCAGCAGGTGCCGCTCAACCCAGACGGCACTTTCCGCTTTCACGTCGCCTTTCCCGATGGCCAAATCGACTATCCGATTCGAGCGGTTGCTGCCGATGGTGAGCAGTCGCGATCTGTCCATCTCAACTTTGAGCGGCAGACCCCTGAGCGCCATACCAACACCAAAGCTGAAGCCGAAGATGAATGGTTTTAAAAGCGGTTGATGCCCTCAGCGAGAATCGCCCCTTAGCTTTTTATTGCGCCAAAGTATGGTATTCAACTTCATAACCGCTGCTTTTGGAGAAAAACAAGCGATCGCAGCCAACCGCTAGCTGTGTTTCTGTTGATACAGTTTTAGCGCCATGCTTTTGAACATCCTATTTTTGAGCGCCATGTTTTTGAGCATTCTGTTTAACCCTCTAATCAGCTCCCTAAAATAGGAAAAATCTATGACTCATCCCCTCTATAAGATTCGCCGACGCCATGCGCTGCAACTGTTCGCAGGTGTCTCCGGCGCAGCTTTACTCCACGCCTGCCAGCCCGCCACCGAAGCACCCGCAGACACCGCCGCCACTGACTCTGAGGCAACCGGAGAGCCCGCCGCTACCACCATGTCAATGTCCCTGGGCACTGCGCCCTGGGTTGGTCAAGTGCCGCTCTATATCGCGATGGAAAAAGGCTTCTTTGAAGAGCAAGGGCTAGACTTTGAGCTGCGTAACTTTGGCACTAGCGGCGACTATCTCTCTGCTTTTTTGAGCGGTAATTTAGACAGCGTTTCGCTCGTGAGTTCGGAGGCGGTGCTGCTCAAAGATGAAGGCAAAGACTATAAAATTGTCATGATTCAAGACAATTCGGTGGGGGGCGACGGCATCTTAGCGAAAGACAGCATCACCAGCATTGAAGACTTTAAGGGAAAAAAAGTTGCGGTTGACACCAGCGGCGTGAGCTACTTTTTCCTCCTGCAAGTGCTCAAAGAAGCGGGCCTGACTAAAGACGATATTACTGCTGTCAATACTGAACCCTCAGCCGCTGCTGCCGCCTTTCAGTCGGGCAATGTCGATATTGCGGTGACCTACGCGCCCTACCTACAGCAGACCGCCGAAGCGGTAGCAGATGGCCGCATCATCTACGACTCTAGCAAAATGCCAACGGCCATTATCGATATGTATCTGTTCGATGCGGCCTATGTCGAGGAAAACCCAGAAGCGGTGCAGGCATTTGTCAACGGTATCTTCAAAGGATTGGCGTTTCTTAAAGAAAACGAGGAAGAGGCACTAGAGATTAGCGCCGTCGCGCTCGATGTTGAACCGGCTGATGTCGCCAGCGATTTAGAAGGCGTTAAGCTGCCTGACAAAGAAACTAATTTGCAGATGATGGCTCAGCCCGATAGCGGTCTGTACGTAGCTGGGCCTTTAAAGAGCTGGCTACCTTCATGCTCGATGAAAAACAAATTGAGGCCGAGCCGGGTGAATTTGCCGATACGCTCGATTCTCAGTTTGTTGAAGCTGCGCCCTCTTAAAGCCGGTAAAGGAAGGTAACTTGTGCCCCATCCCCAGAAACGCTATTTGGAGCCCTCTGTCTTTTGGAGCATTCGTCAGGGGTTTCCAGGCTGGCTGCGGCCTATTTTAACGGCGATCGCGCTAGCCATTCCGCTCACAGTTTGGAGCGTTTTGAGCTACGGCGGCTATGTCAGCTCTACTTTTTTGCCATCGCCGACCACGGTACTCGCAGCCGGGTGGGAAATGCTGCAAGCGGGCGACCTGACGACCGATATCGTCGCGAGCTCCGGGCGAGTGATGGCCGGGTTTGCCTTGGCAGCGGCAGTTGGCGTCCCGATTGGCATTGCTATGGGCACTTTTTACAGCATGGAGAGCCTGTTTGGTGGGTTTGTTGGCACGGTGCGCTACATGCCGATTGCTGCCTTCACCCCGCTGATGATTATCTGGGCGGGGATTGACGAGCTGCCTAAGGTGCTGATCATCTTTTTGGGCATTGTGTTTTACAACGCCATTATGGTGGCCGATGCCGTCAAGTTCATTCCGAATGAAACGCTCAACGTGGCCTATACCTTGGGGGCGACCCGTCGCGATGTGCTGTTTCGGGTAATTTTGCCAGCCACTTTGCCTAGCATCGTCGATACGCTGCGAGTAAACGTAGCGGGCGCTTGGAATTTTCTAGTGATTTCTGAGCTGTTGGCTGCCGAGAGCGGTTTAGGATATACGATTATGCGATCGCAGCGGACGCTGCAAACCGACAAAGTGCTGTTTTGCATTTTAGTCATTGGCTGCATTGGCCTGCTGACAGACTGGGCGTTTAAGCTGGCGTTTCGCCTGTGGCTGCCCTGGGCTGAGCCCACTGCTGGCTGACCTTTTTTGGCTAACCTTGTCTGTTTGGTCACAGTTTGGGCAGGCGATCGCCCTTTAGCATCAAATGTATCAGGCAGCGTTCCTGACCAAAACCCATCTCTACTTGCCAGATTAGGCTGGCGGCTCTTCCATGCAAACTTTTCCCACAACTCTGATCCAGCCGTTTCAGCAAACTGCCCCTAAGCTAGAAATTCGCGGCGTTACTCAGGTGTTTGGCAAAGGCAAGCAGGCAAAAACTGCCGTTGATAACGTCAGCTTGAAGCTAGGGTCGAATGAATTTAGCTGCGTGGTGGGGCCGTCGGGCTGCGGTAAGTCTACGCTGCTCAACATTGCAGCAGGTCTGATGCAGGCAACCGCTGGAGAAATTTTTGTCGATGGCGAACCAGTCCCAGGGCCAGGGGCTGACCGGGGCATGGTCTTTCAAAACTACACGCTGTTTTCCTGGCTGTCGGTAGCTGACAATATTGCGTTTGGCCCGAAATTACAGGGGATGACCAAGGCTGAACGCCGCAGTAAGGTGGCCTACTATCTAGATATTATCGGCCTGAGTGACTATGCTCAGGCTTATCCCAAAGCGCTCTCCGGGGGGATGAAGCAAAGGGTGGCGATCGCCCGCGCCCTAGCTAACGACCCCGAAGTGCTGCTAATGGACGAACCTTTTGGCGCGCTAGACTCGCAGACTAAAGAGCAGCTACAGGCATTTTTTCACGACCTCTGGGAGAAAACGCAGATCACGGTGCTGATGATCACCCATGATGTAGAAGAAGCGATCTTTCTCTCGCAGCGAGTGCATGTGATGGATCGTGACGGCAAGCTGCGCGAAACAGTAGACATCGACCTGCCGAGACATCGCGAGGTAGAGATGAAACTGACGACTGATTTTTTAGACTATAAGCGTCATGTGATTCACGCGCTGCGATAGTCAGACCAGGCTGCGATAGTCAGACCAGTCAGACCAGTCAGACCAGTCAGACAGACAAACCCGGCCAGTCTATAACAGACATCGCCGGGTTTTAGGCGTTAGCTCAGATAGTCAATCTACTAAGCGCTAAAGCAATTTAGACGACGGCAGGCTGCTGACCCATCTGCGTCAGACGGTCGGCCAGCAGCTGCTCTAGCTCTTCTAATGCCTTAGAAAAGCCTTCGATACCTTCTGCTAGCTTTTCATTGGCCATGCGATCAGCCGCGTGCATTTCGTCAAAAGTGGCCTTGTCAATGGTCTGTTTTTCAATGTCGAGATCTTGTGCCATCTCGGGGCGAAGCTTGCGGGGCAGTTCGCCTTCGGTTTCGGCTAGCGGTGCCAGCAGTTTGGGTGAAATGGTCAGCAGGTCGCAGCCTGCTAGCTCTTTGATCTCATCGACGTTGCGAAAGCTCGCGCCCATGATTTCGGTTTTGTAGCCAAACTTTTTATAGTAGTTGTAGATCTCGGTAACGGACTGCACGCCCGGATCTTCAGAAGGGGGATAGCTGTCGCGACCGGTGTCTTTTTTGTACCAGTCGAGAATGCGACCGACAAACGGGGAAACCAGGGTGACATTAGCTTCAGCACAGGCGATCGCCTGATGCAGCCCAAACAGCAGCGTCAGATTGCAGTGAATGCCTTCTTTTTCAAGAATTTCGGCGGCTTTGATGCCCTCCCAAGTAGAGGCGATTTTGATCAAAATGCGATCGCGGCTCACACCGGCTGCTTCATACTCAGCAATCAGGTCGCGGGCCATCTCCAGCGTGCCCTGAGTATCGTAAGAGAGCCGGGCATCAACTTCAGTCGAAACGCGCCCCGGAATAATCTCTAAAATGCGCTTACCAAACGCCACGGCCAGATGCTTAAAAGCTTCCATTGCGACTTCTTTATCAGAGGCCTCAGCACCTAGCTTGTCTTTGGCCTCCTGCAAGGTTCCATCGACAATGCTCTGATACTGAGGCAACCCAGCCGCTGCGGTAATCAGCGAAGGATTGGTTGTCGTATCGCGTGGGGTAAATTCTTCGATTGCGCCAATGTCACCGGTATCGGCAACGACGACGGTCATTTCTTTTAGCTGAGATAGCAAACTCATAGGCTTCTCCAGAGGATTCGTCTGCCCATCATTGTAATCAGCCCGATGGCGATCAGCGTCTCCCGAAAGACTTTGTTTAGATAGCGATCGCCCAGCAACCCCAGCGCAAACCCGCCTCAATCGATTGCTACAGCTGAATTCGCGCTCTGCTCTAGTCAGACGGCTTGAGCGATTTGGCACCCGCTAAGATCAGTGACAATCTATCGCTTTCATGACATTCAGCAGGCGATCGCAATCAGTCAGCTAATCTTGAGAGCAGGTTGCGTGGCAGCCACCGTATACTCAGCGAGATCATAGACTGGCAGGTCAAACCAGAAGGTCGTGCCGACACCCACTTCGCTGACCAAATTGATCTGGCTATTGTGCCGATCCATAATATTTTTCACAATCGAGAGTCCCAGACCAGTGCCCTCCAGCGTATGCACCCGGTTTTCGACCCGAAAAAATCGATCAAAAATAGCCGCCTGGTCTTCTTCGTCAATGCCCAGCCCGGTATCGCCAATCTCAATGCGCACATTCTGAATCAGCTGCGGATTAATGCTAGGGGCGCGGTAGGCCCGAATCACCACATGCCCGCCCGCTGGCGTAAATTTCAGCGCATTGCCCACTAAGTTGCCAAACACTTGCAGCAGCAAATCATAATTGCCCAAGCTCTCAGGCAACTGGTCTTCAATGTCTTTCTCCAGGGTGATTTGCTTATCTCGGGCGTTGAGCTGATAGGTTCGCAGCACCTGATCGATGGGCTGATGCACCTCTACCGCTGCAAACTCATAGCGACGGCTAGACTCCAAGCGAGAGAGATCAAGCACGTCGTTGACCAGCCGACTAAGCCGATCAGTTTCGTTGTTAGCTGTCGCCAAAAATTCCTTGCGCTCAGTCTCAGTAAGGTCTTCACCGTACTCGTGCAGCGTTTCAATAAACGATTTGATATTAAATAGCGGTGTGCGCAGCTCATGAGAAACGTTGCTGATAAAGTGGCTTTTGGCCTCGTTCAGCGCCACTTCACGGGTGATATCTTGCAGCGTGATCGCCATGCCTTTGACGTTTTCTCGCGACTGGTCTAGCACAGTGTTGAGTAAAACGCGCAGCGTTCGGTTGTCTTCACCCAAGAAAACGCGAAACTCACTGCTCTCATGCGACTCGCCTGTAGTTGCCTGTACCAGTGACGGGGCTATCTGAGCGCGCACTTCGGGCGGCAGCTGGTCTAAAATGCTGCCGCTGAGCGCTGTGTTCACCTCCCAACCCAGCATTCGCCGAGCGGCCACGTTTGCCAGCACCAGGTTAGTTGCCCCATCTAGCAAAATCGCCCCGTCAGCGATGGTTGAGACCAGGCTCTCTAGCTTGGCCTTCTCTGCTGTCAGCTCTTCAATGTTTTGCTCTTCGTAGCGCTCTAGGCGCTCTGCCATATCATTAAAGCTGTAGATTAGCTCGCCAAGTTCGCCGCCTAAAGGCAAATCTATGCGCTGCTTAAAGTTGCCTGCGGCAATATTTTTTACCCCGAGCAGCAGCTCTTTAATCGGCTGCGTAATCGTCAGGGCGTTGATCACAGCGCCTAAGATCACCATTACCCAAATCGAGACAAAGACGGCAATCGTGACATCGCGAGTGAGGTGAGAGGAGGCAACAACGGTAGGGCTAGGGTTGATCCCCATCGCCAACATACCCTTGTACTTGCCTGCGACGGTGAGCGGCACAAAAACGTCGGTAACCATGCCCGCTGGCGTCAGGTGCTGGCGCACCATCGGCGAATTAGCGCTATTGGTGTAGTGGGCTGGCAGCTTCATCCGTCGCCGCAGGGTGAGAGAGTTTTGGACGGCGGGCTCAGAGTAAGGAATGCCAAAGAAAATTTCGCCGTCTTGGTCGGCGTAGAGCATGTAGCGAACGTTTGAAGTATTTTCGTAAAAGCTGTAGGAGAAGCGGGCCAGCTCTGATCGGTCGTTGGTTTCAATCAGGGGGGCGACGTTGGCCGCTAGCAGCAGCCCTAAGTCGCGGCCAAAGCGAGTGTCGTTGAGCTGGGCGTCTTGCTGAATGGTGTTGACTGCCCAAAAAGTGAGGCCGCTCATAATTAGCGAAACCAGCAGGGTGGCTCCGGCCATCAGCCGCGTCTGTAGGGTGAAATCGCTCCACCAGCTGACAAATAAGGCTTTAAGTTGACTAAGGAGTTGCATGGCGGCTATATTATGCGATTTCTGGCTAGACGCGGCTGACTGGTCTATGGCTGAAAAAGCACTGTCTCTGAAGGGAGCGCGACGGGCGATCGCAACGGGTGATTCTATTCTAGACGGCGATCGCCCCGCCTAGCCTTTCACTCGATGGCCAATATCCCGGCGGTAGTAGCTACCTGGAAAGTCAATTTTATCGACCGCGCTGTAGGCTTTTGCCAGCGCCGCATCAAAATCAGGAGCCGTAGCCGTGATGCCCAGCACCCTGCCGCCCGTACTCTGTAGCTGATTGCGGCTGAGCCGGGTGCCCGCATGAAACACCATCGTGTCGTCAGCGATCGCTTCAGCGGCGTCAATGCCACCAATAGATAGCCCTTTTTCGTAGTCGCCGGGGTAGCCCTCAGCGGCCATCACCACACAGGCCGAGGCTGCGTCTTTCCAGACAAACGGCGGCAGGCTCTCTAACCGCTGCTCGCAGCAGGCCAAGACGATTTCATCTAAAGGCGTCTCTAGCAAAGGCAGCACCGCCTGCGTCTCCGGATCGCCAAAGCGACAGTTAAACTCAATCACCTTAAAGTCAACTGTTTTCGCCGCGCTTGCAGGCGTCACAATCAGCCCAGCGTACAGCACACCGCGATAGTCGATCCCCCGCGCTTGCAGCCCTTTGAGCGTTGGCTCTAGTACTTCTGTCTGCACCCGCGCTAGCAGGTCGGGCGGCATGACTGGGGTGGGGGCATAGGCTCCCATCCCACCCGTATTCGGCCCGGTGTCGCCTTCGCCAATCTGCTTGTGATCTTGAGCGGGCAGCAGCGGCCTGATCGTTAGCCCGTCGGTCACCGCTAGCACGGAGACTTCCTGTCCTGACAAAAATTCTTCGATCACGAGCTGCTTGCCAGCAGCGCCAAACTGACCGTCAAAGGCGGCGTGAATGGCAATGATCGCATCTTCAATTTCTTTAGCGACGGTCACGCCTTTGCCTGCCGCTAGCCCGTCCGCTTTGATGACAATCGGTGCGCCTTGCTGCTGGACGTAGGCGATCGCCTGCTCCGCATCGGTAAATACTGCCGAGGCTGCCGTTGGCACATTCACCTGAGCCATCAGCGCTTTTGCCCAAGCCTTGCTAGACTCTATTCGCGCGCCGTCTTGACCCGGGCCAAATACTTTTACCTGCTGCTCTCTGAGAGCATCTGCCAAACCGTCAGCCAGCGGCTGCTCCGGCCCCACCAAGACGAAAGCGATATTGTTGACCTGCACGCAGCGGACAATGCCCTCAATATCGCTAGGCACCATCGCCACGTTACGACAGCCAGATAGCCGAGCGGTGCCACCATTGCCCGGAATACAGACAACCTCCGTCACCTTAGCTGATTGCAGCAGCTTCCAGGCTAGCGCGTGTTCACGTCCGCCTCCCCCGATGACAATTGCTTTCATAGTTGACGAAATCCTGCCGAGATCAGCGCTCAATTCAGGTTCTATTGTCGCATCAAACCGGCATTATCAGAATTTTGACCCCTGCCGAGGCGATCGCTCTGTCAGCGTGTAAAGCTTCTTTACGAACGGTTAGGTCTTGTATTAAGCGCTGTGATAGCTTCTTAATATATCCTCCTACTGACCAGTTTGCTCTTTAAACATATCTTCTGGAGAAAAAACAGTGCCCCATTTCAAGCCATTTTCTGAGCAGGCTTCGTCAATGTCAGCTACCGCAAACCGCGAAGACTTTAGCGAATACGTCGCTCACTTGCAGCTGCACATGGCCTTGCAAGCGCGTAATCTGGTGCCAACTCTGTCTACTAGCAAGGCTCAGGCCGATCCGCGCCAGTCTATGCTTCAGCAGACCCAGGCTGACATTGAGAAGCTCGTCTCTCGCCAAGCTTTTTAGGCAGGACTTTTTGAGTAGGACTTTTTGAGTAGGACTTTTTGAGTAAGACTTTTGAGGGGGCAGCGATTGTTTAACGATTTCTAGCTGGTCGCCTCTAGTTAATTGCTTTTAATTGCTTCAGCGACTTTGTAAGCAGCTTGCACCGCTGGCCGAGCCTGAATCGTTTCGAACCAGCGCTTGAGATGGGGAAAATCGTTGAGATCTTGGCCCTGACGCTCATAGCCAGTGATCCAGGGGTGGCAGGCCATATCGGCAATGGAGTAGTCGCCGGCGACAAATTCGCGATCGCTTAGCCGCTGGTTGAGCACCCCGTACAGCCGCGCTGTTTCTTTGACGTAGCGCTCGATGGCATAAGGAATTTTTTCAGGCGCGTAGATAGCAAAATGGTGGTTTTGTCCTAGCATCGGCCCCAAGCCGCCCATTTGCCAGTTTAGCCATTGCAGCACTTCGGTGCGATCGCGCAGCTCTCCCGACAAAAACTTCCCCGTCTTCTCAGCTAGATATTGCAAAATCGCCCCAGATTCAAAAACGCTGATGGGGTCGTCGCCTGTCTTAGGATCAGCATCGACAATCGCCGGAATTCGATTATTTGGCGAAATTTTTAGAAACTCCGGATCGAACTGGTCGCCTTTACTAATGTTGATCGGGTGAATCGTGTAGGGCAGGTCAGCTTCTTCTAGGAAGATCGTGATTTTATGACCGTTAGGCGTTGTCCAATAGTAGAGATCGATCATGCTAAGAGCTGCTACAAAGCAGTGATAAAGGGCCTGTAGCCAAGATACTTTATTTGCTGCAATTCATCTGTATTCGTGCTGGTCGGTTTGTAAAACGCGATCGCAGCTGTCAGGGTGAAGATCCCTTAGCAGCTGCGATCATTGCACCGATTTTACTGACGGGTACTATTTCTTACTGCGCGCATCGCGATTGTGCTGCACTAAGTCAGTAATCGTGGCTCCTTCTGAGAGCTGATCGGGTGTGGAGAGCTGCCGCTCCTGAGCGCTGACGGCGGACGCGATCGCCGTAGACCCGAGCAGAACCACCAAAGTAGAGAGAATAAAACGTTTCATAGGGCTGTCTCCTGTAAGTAACGAAACTTTTTTATGGTTTCTTACTAACTAAGATGACAACTGCTGCTGAGATCGCCCTGAACCTACAGTGATAGAAATGTTAGGATTTGATGAGAAAAATTAGTATCTCATGATACATTTCTGAGAAAATTTGTATCGCTCCATACGGCAAGCATCTGGTTAATTACTCAACCGTGACTGATTTTGCCAAATTCCGGGGCTGATCGACATCTAGACCGCGTCGAGCAGCAATGTGGTACGACAGCAGTTGCAGCGGCACCACGGTCAGCACTGGCGAAAGCAATTCGTCCACAGCCGGAACGGGCAACAGCGCATCAAAGGTTTCTTCGGCCTCTGGATCATTCATCGGCACCACGCCGATCAGCTTGGCATCTCGCGCTTTGGCTTCTTGCGCGTTGGAGAGTACCTTTTCATAGACGCTGCCCAAAGTGGCGATCGCCACCACCGGCACCTTCTCATCAAGCAGAGCGATCGGCCCATGCTTCATTTCGCCTGCCGGATAGCCCTCAGCATGGATGTAGCTAATCTCTTTGAGCTTAAGTGCCCCTTCTAGCGCGATCGGGTAGTTAATGCCCCGACCGATAAAGATAAAATCTTGAGTCTCCGAAAAATCGTGAGACAGCTCCTCCACATAGCGCTCCTGACTTTCTAAAACCAGCTCTAGCTGCGCGGGCAACTGCCGCAGCCCTTGAATAATCTCATCCATGCGCGCCAGTGAAATCGCCTGTCGCCGGTAGGCCAGCTCTAGCGACAAAAAGTAAAACGCCATTAGCTGCGCCACAAACGTCTTGGTCGCCGCCACGCCAATTTCAATGCCCGCCTGGGTACCCACCACATGAGGAATCAGTCGGCCTAGAGAACTATCTACTCGGTTAGTGATTCCTAACATACGCGGGGCAAATTGCGCCTCACCGCTGGCAGTACGACGAGTCTGCTCCATCTCTAGCGCGGCCAAAGTGTCGGCAGTTTCTCCCGATTGGGTAACGCCGATAGTGAGCGTATTTGGCATCAGCGGCGCGGGCGCATAGCGAAACTCAGAGGCATACTGCACACAAGTAGGAATGCCCGAGACCTGCTCTAGTAAATATTTGCCCACTAAGCTCGCGTGCCAACTCGTACCGCAGGCCAAAATTTGAACATGCTGGAGATCGTCTAGAAGGGCATCGGGCAGATCGAGGCGAATGGGAGATCGATTACACTCAGGCGTCCAATCGATATCTAGGTAAGTCTCTAAGCAAGTGCGAACGACACCGGGCTGCTCATAGATCTCCTTGAGCATGAAATGCTTAAACCCCTGTTTCTCCACCATGATGGGGTTCCAGTTTAGCGTTTGGGGCTTTTTCTTGAGCCGGTGGCCGGTAAAGTCGTAGACCTCTACGCCTGTAGGCGTCAGGCGAGCTAGTTCGCCGTTTTCTAACGTCAGCACCGCCTGGGTATAGGGCATAATCGCGGGCGTATCGGAGGCGCAGAAAAATTCGCCCTGACCAAAGCCAATGGCCAGCGGCGCTTGCTGACGCACCACAATGAGCTCATCAGGAAAGTCTACTGAGATGATCGCCAGCGCAAAGGCTCCGCGCAAACGGTTCACTGCCTGACGCGAGGCTTCTAGCAGTGGCGAGGTGGGCACCGTGGCAGCCGGATAGTCACTCGAAGGGTTTTTCAGGTATTCAGCGATCAGATGCGGAATTACCTCGGTATCAGTATCTGATCGAAACTGATGGCCTTTGGCTTTTAGCGCTGCGCGCAGCTCGCGGTAATTTTCGATGATGCCGTTTTGCACCACGGCTATCCGCTCTTGGGTATCGGTATGCGGGTGAGCGTTGTGCTCTTCTGGTTTACCGTGAGTAGCCCAGCGAGTGTGGCCAATGCCCAAACGGGCCGGGTCTTGGAGCCCTTCTAGCTTGGTCTGAAGGTTTTTGAGCTTGCCTTTAGCCCGAGTTCGCTGGAGCTGGCCTTCGCTGATGGTAGCGACACCCGCCGAATCGTAGCCCCGGTATTCTAAGGTTTTTAGCCCTTCGATTAGAATGCTGCTAGCGGCCCTGGTGCCAATATATCCAACGATTCCGCACATACTGATACTCCTTACAAAAGCCTACGGCCAAAAGCCTATGGCAAGTTGACCTACACAGGTTAGCCGATAAAGCCGGTCTGCGCAGATCCTCTAAGCCAGGTTACTCGACTTAAAGCTGGTTGGGAAAATAGAGAAGGCTTGCGAGGGGCGATCGCGCCAACCCACAAAAATCCACCATACAATAAGAACCGACTTCCAACGGCCTCAGGAGCTATGACAAAAGATCGTTTTCATGATGTGGTGAGAGCGGGATTGGAGAAAGAAGGATGGATGATTACCGCTGATCCTTATGAAGTAAGCGTGGGAGAAGTCGATTTTGAGATTGACCTGGCGGCAGAAATGATAGCTGCTGAGAGAGCAGGTGAAAAATTGCGGTAGAAATCAAGAGTTTCATCAGCCGATCTGCTGTGTCAGATTTTCATACCGCCCTGGGTCAATTTATCAATTATCAGATCGCGCTTGAAGAAGTCGATTCTGGCCGGAAGCTCTATCTCGCGGTGCCTGATGAAACGTACAACTCGTTTTTTCAGCGTCGATTTGTCCGATCTGTTATCGAACGAACTCAGATACGTCTACTAACATATGATCAAAGCGAAGAGGTGATCCGAAAATGGATGTAGAGCAGTACCGTGTCTGGATTCAGCAGCTACTGTCAGAGCGGGCGGAACGTGGGCTTTCGCAGCCAGAGGTTGAGACCCAGGCCGTTTTAGATACTCAGCGCGATCACTATCTCTTGCTGCATACCGGCTGGCGCGGGAGTCGTCGCACTCATGGCTGTAGCCTGCATTTGGATATTAAAGACGGCAAAATTTGGATTCAGCATGATGGAACGGAAATTGGTATTGCTACCCAGTTGCTTGAACTAGGGGTGCCGCCCAGCGATATTGTTTTGGCCTTTCACTCGCCCAGTATGCGAAAGTTCACGGAGTTTGCGACTCACTAGCAACTCTGGAGGGGGGCTTTGTGTTTGGTGAGGGGGCGATCGCGCAAATGCTCAATTCCGTCTTGGTAATCACTTGCCGCTTCAAACTTTAAATTCTCAAAAAGATCGGTCACAGGGGCAAATGTAGAACAGTTCTCTTCCATTCGGCCTGCTCACTCGCGCTGATCAGCAATGTCAGCTCATCAATTGCCTGTCGAATGGGCATTCGATTATTGACGACAAACATTCCCGCCATCGGCTCTCCTGCGACTAAGCGAGCATAAGCAAAGTCTGGCATGGTGGCCCGATCATGCGTGAGAAGAATACGCTCATTGATTGCTGCCCAAGCTAAAATATCCGGGTCGTCTGCTTCCTGTAACCCAACATCTTGCACTCGGAGAAGATCAAGATTTGGATAGCGCAAAAACAGCCCTCGGACAATGTCCCCGTTGAAGTTTTCATCACTGACCAAACTCAGCATAATTTTGCTGCTACGGATTTAGCTGAGACAGCAGACGAGCACGAATCGAACTCAAATCGGGTTGAATCCCAGACAGACGCTCTCTCACTGAGTCAGCTAACTGCTCTCTCTGGTTTAAGTATGCTTCCACGGTGCCCTGGTGCCTGAGATAGTAGCCAATCGTGCTGTAGACATCAGACAAAGACAGCGTTGAGTACCGATGCACAATCGATTCAGGAAGTGCACCATCTTGAAACGCTCGAATCACAGTTTCTAACAAAACCTTGGAATTCCCGACGCGAATTGCTCCGCTTTCATCTTCCCGCAGGGGCGGTGTCTCACGTTCTAAGACGAGGCTCATAAGCTGAATCTCCTTGAGTTCGGCACAAAACAATCGTAACTTATCTAACTGTCCAATTGCTCTATCGATGAGCCGATAGTCTTAGTGTCGTCCGTTGCAACAAGCGATCGCTATTCACTACTGGAACTCTATCTGCGTTTTGAGCCTGCCTGACGACTCAAATCAGCGGCGGCAGATAACCTCGAACTCAACACCAGGATTTCCCAACCGTCCGCTGCATTTGAATTGTTGGGCTGCTGGCAGATCGCTAGGGCGCTGACAACAATGCAACGAACTCTGCTGCTTTGAGAATCACAATACCTTGGTGGTTCGTCAATGATAAAAGATGCTTGTCTCCTGTGACAATATGAGTTGCATTACCTATCACTGCACACTCTACAACCATATCGTCATCTGGATCATCTGGAACAGCCTTGAGTGTCCCGGAAATTTCAATCAGACGTGAAAATCGACGCACCTCTTCCACTGCCGCCTGTGCCATCTCTTCAGAGAACTTGAATTTCATCAGCAACTTTTCGGAAAATTCATCCAAGATTTCCTGACAAGTCACAGATTCAACCTGACCTATTTTTGCTAGCGCGAGACAGCGAAATGGATTACCATTTGTAGACAATAGGGCGGAAAGCAAGATATTGGTATCAAAAACGACAATATACTGCATTAGTCCTCATGCACCACATCATCAATAAAAGCTTCACGCTCTTCCTCGGTCATCATATTCCAATCAAGACCTTTCTCTTGAGCGACCAGCCGCGCTTTTTCGGCTCCATAACGTGATAATGATTCCCATTTTCCCCATTGTTGGAGAAGTAAAAATCTAAATACCTCCACCTGTTGCCCAACTGGCAACTGCTTGACAAGCTCGATCACCTGCTCATCACTCAAGGTCAGTGTTACCATGATTTCTCCTTATAAATAATTAAGATAGAACTCTACGTCTCCCTATTGTAAGCTAGATCAAAAGCCTGACTGTCAACACATGGGACAGAGCTAAACCCATAGCGTTCTTCTAAAAAGCAGCCAAAACAGCCATGCAAGGTAATGAATGATCACGATCGCCCAAAACACGGCTTGATAAGACTCTTTCTGACTTTTGTGGCGCAGTACCCGCTGGGCGATAAACCCGCCCAACCATCCACCTGCAAGTTCGCACAGATGTAGTGTTTGTTCAGGAGTTCGCCAATCCTTGCGTTTAGCACGAGATTTATCATCAGCGTATAGGAAGTAGGTCACTAAACTCATTACAGGATAAAGAACCAATGGAAGGGGATTGCGCGTCGTCCATGTGAAATGAACGGCCCCAACCAAAGGCAGCAGTGACAACAAAACTACCTCAACTATCGGAAAGCTCGAAACGATTGAATCAGAGGGGTTGGCGCGATTACTCAAGGGCGCTGATTTGTTTCTTGCTCCTAAAATAAATGCGTTGCAAGCACGAACTTTGCCATCTGAGTCAACTACGCAGTGTAATAAATCGTGTCGTCTTCTTGTGGACGACGAGTTGCATCTTTAACTTCAGAAATATGCAAGAAAACTTCTTGACTCCCATCAACGGGTTGGATGAAACCAAATCCACGCTCATCTTTCCATTTTGTAAGTTTTCCACTGTGGAGACCGGGTTGCATGAAGAATCTCAATAACGAAAACTTTGCAATTTTAGCAAACCACCTTCAAATACAGACACAACCAAGAAATGAAGCAGCACAACGACAAGCTCACCCGCCGCCGGAAGCGAAGTGAGGAGGAAAGTGTAGACGGTCGGGTGCAGCGCCTTGTTGGGCAGCTTGTTGAAGTCTATTATTCGCTTATTTGTATATCCATAGGCTCAAAAGACCTTTTGTGTAATGACATAAAGATGTTGCTCTGGATACTGATCATACTCCAAGTGCCTGCATACGCACCCTGTCTCCGATAACACTTCGAGTGTTTTAGGAATGCCAAGCACGCTGTAATACATCTGAGGCCCCATCGCGGAGTCTACCTTTTCAGTAGGCGCATCCAATCCGCCTGTGGTAAAGATGCAAATGCCTTCGGGCATCAAGGCTTGCAAAATCCGTTTTAACACTAGTTCGTGCTCCTGCAAAGGCAGATGCCAGATGCTATCCCATGCCGAAATAAAATTGTATTTTCTGGGAAACGGCCAAATACAGATGTCTGCATGATGAAACGTAACGTCAGTGTGACGTCGTCTTGCCAGTTCGATCATCTGGCTTGAAATATCAATTCCTTCGACAGAAAATCCATGATTCCTCAGAAGGTCAATGATTCTGCCGTTACATCCGCAACCGACATCCAAGGCGTATTGTTTTTCTTTGACAAAAGCGATTGCCCGTTCGTGCTGCTTAACCCCATCAGTGCGAGGAAAATCTTCACTGTTCCAAACGTCGGCGATTTGATCGTAGCTTTTTGCAACCTCATCGGGTCTCATCTTGTGCCGCCATCCTTTTTTCTGTTGCAAGTTTCGCTCATCATCAAGCCCCGAGCAAGTTACCCAACGTTCGCGCTCACCGGACGCAGATAACCTTTGCAACTAACCGACAATATCACAACGTCCCGGTTCAGCGCGGTTGTTATGCGGCGGCATGTGTTCGGTGATTGCTTCTCATACAAACTATCTTGTATCTTTGCGAAATGTTTTACGAAAACCTGAGATATGTTTCAATCCTCTGTACAGAGTAACAATATCAAAATCTCCTAGCGGTAGCATTTGTCTTGGCGCAGGCGCTGTGCTGGATATTGGGCTTCTAACTTGAATGTTGTTTATATACTTTTTAGCTTTACTGTCAAGCCAAGCAGCAGAAATGTCAAATATAACAGTTGAAGTGTATAGCCTTTCAGTAATTTTGCAAAAGTTCAGAAATTGCTTTGATTTAAGAGCGGTCGTCGGCTTGAAGGTATCTCTCTTTGCGGTAAAAAGATCATGAATTCCTAAGAAATCTTTAACCGAGTTAATAATGAGAGCTTGAAGTATCTTACTGTTTAGTTGTGAAATGTTGACAGGAATTAGGACAATTCCCTTATTTTGGCATTCAGTTAGTTTGAATAAATCTTTTTCTTGAGTCTTTGAATCAGTATAGTGGTGTTCTCCTTGAAACTCAAAAGCTAGTTTAAAAGTTTCAAAGAAGACATCTATTTCTAGAGCCGCTGAAGTCTTAGGATTAATAAGAAATGGCGGATTAACTTGCAATTCTTTATCTATCTCACTGATGGTTGCAGTGATAAATAAATCTAGGTACAGGACAAATAATGTTTCCCCATGGGAAGCACATTGACCATCATAATTACTTTTTCGCTTAGCCTCTAAGTAATTGATTAGATACTCATTAAGCACGTTTTTGTACTCAATGAAATCAAAGGCAGGTGCTTTTTTCTGCCTCATATCCTGCATAAATCCTGCTATGAGCCGACCTAAATGTGAAACTTCTGATAAAGAGGTTGCGGAACCATACTCTTTACGTGTTAGAGATCGAGTTTTACGAGTTAGATTAGTAAACTTTTGTTGAAATTTTGGGTAATAATCTGCATTCGTTAAAGAGCTTAGATATTGCTGATTACAATTTTTGATGATTGCCGTTATTCGATTGCGTTGTGGTTTATTCATAACGACCACTTGTACCCCCATCTAACAATCGAGCCAGGACTTGATTATCTTAACGCCAACACGTTTTATATGGGCTACTGTCCCAACCAGGATCTGAGCCAGCTAACTACTTATTAGAGGGAAACTTTCCACCTAATCACCCGATAGGGCAGATTAGGTGGAAATAAGTCAGCTTAATCACCCGATACGGATGGATAGGCGGAAATAATTCAGCCTAACTACCCTACATGGCAGATTAGGTGGAAAGTTTCAGTATAATCCTCCCTCCTGTGAGTGACTAACGCTGGTTAAGCTTTAATTACATTTAGTCATTTATAGCTACTCAATGCATCCCTTGCAGTCGCCTCCAAAAAAACTGCTCGACCAAGTCCGTGAGGCCATTCGTCTCAAACACTATTCCTATCGCACGGAAGAAACTTACGTTCAGTGGATTCGCCGCTATATTCTTTTCCATCACAAGCCATCCCAAAGAAATGGGTGTTCCAGAAGTTGAAGCATTCTTGACTGATTTGACCGTGACGCAATAGGTGGCAGCAGCGACTCAAAATCAGGCGCTCAGTGTACTGCTATTTTTATAGAGAGAGTTTGCTACTCACTCGCGACTCTGTCTGCGTCTTGAGCTTGCCGGAAGGGGCTCTGTGTTTGCCGAGGAGTCGATCGCCGCCTACGTTCGGCTTTTTAGGCTAATTGACGTATAGTGGCAGCCGTTTTCTGTGCTTCTGCATAAATTCTCAGCGCAGCAGCCATGTGCTGTTCGGCCTCCTCCCCTTTTGATTGAAACCACAATAAAGTTTCAGAATCAATCCGAACAGCAACAGTTGCTAACGAAGAAGGCATCCGCAATTTGGCCTTTGAGAAAAACTCATCGGCAAGCGGCGGAATGTCAGAAGTGTCAATTTCATCATCTGACATTGCGTCAATTCTAGCCCAGTCCGTTCTTGAGGTATTGTTCATAATTCTTCCTTTCATATGAGAGCGCTTTTCTAAGCGAGATAACACGGATTGTTTCTCGATCAGGTTCGGTATAGACAACTACCACAACCCTTCCATTTAGGATTCCAGTGCCAATCCATCGATCTTCACCGTAATCGGTACGCGCGTCAAACTCAACTGCCATTGGCATATCAAAGATTCGATAAGCGTCAGCAAAATCAAATCCATGCTTATCAATATTAACCTCATTTTTTCTCTCGTCCCACTCAAAATTCATAATTTAGATGAAAAATCTCAGTATGATAATTCCTGTGGTGAAAGGTTAGCGCTATTCAAACTTTAGTTATATTTAGCCGTTTTCGGCTACTCAACGCAGCCCGGATAAAAACATGCGTTCAATGGATTCAAAAAGTTTCGGCTACTCACTCGCGACTCTGTCAGCGTCTTGAGCTTGCCGGAAGGGGGCTCTGTGTTTGCCGAGGAGGCGATCGCGCAAATGCTTAATCCGATCACGAAACTCACTCGCCTCTTCAAACTTCAGATCCTTGGCAGCTTCTTTCATCTTGGTCTCTAGCTGACCGATTAGCATCGGAATGTCTTCTAGCGGCAGCTCGTCGCTGTGGTCGTAAGCTTTCTCTAGCTCCTCTGCATTCAGGCGGCGCGACATATCGAGGAAAGAGAGAATTGAGTTGCTGTTGCGGCGGATAATCGCGGTGGGCGTAATTCCGTGCTCCTCATTGTAGGCTGCTTGAATCTCCCGGCGGCGCTCGGTTTCGCTGATGGCTTTCTCCATGCTGTCGGTCATGTTGTCACCGTACAGGATGGCTTTGCCTTCGATGTGGCGGGCGGCGCGACCGATGGTTTGAATCAGCGATCGCTGTGCCCGCAAAAAGCCCTCTTTATCCGCATCAAGAATCGCCACTAAAGAGACTTCCGGCAGATCAAGCCCTTCTCGCAATAGGTTTACCCCGATAATCACGTCGAAAACGCCATCTCGCAGGTCTTGAATAATCTCAATTCGCTCAATCGAATGAATCTCGGAGTGCAGGTAGCGGACTCTCACGCCGTGCTCATGAAAGTAGTCTGTGAGGTCTTCGGCCATGCGCTTGGTGAGGGTAGTGACCAGGGTGCGTTCGTTTTTGGCAGCGCGATCGCGTATCTCCCCCAACAAATCATCCACCTGCCCATCGGTTGGCCGCACCAAAATCACTGGATCAAGCACACCGGTTGGCCGGATAATCTGCTCTACCACATGCCCTTCAGACTGTTCTATTTCCCACTCACCCGGCGTCGCCGACACAAAGATACACTGGTTCACTTTCTCCCAAAATTCTTCAGCCTTGAGCGGGCGGTTGTCAGCCGCACTGGGCAAGCGAAAACCGTGGTCGATCAACACTTTTTTGCGCGCCTGATCGCCGTTGTACATCGCTCGAATTTGCGGTACCGTCACATGCGACTCGTCAATTGCAATTAGCCAGTCGTCCAGCGGAAAGTAGTCGAGCAGGCACTCCGGCGAAGCTCCTGGCAACCGGCCCGCCAGATGACGCGAGTAGTTTTCTACGCCGTTGCAGTAGCCGACTTCTTCAAGCATTTCCAAGTCGTAGCGGGTGCGCTGCTCTAACCGCTGGGCTTCTAGTAATTTGCCCTGACTCTCTAATAGGACTAGCTGTTCTTTTAGCTCGGCGCGAATGCCCTGACAGGCGGCTTCTAACTTGTCGTCTGGCGTGACAAAGTGGCGAGCGGGGTAAATGTTTAGGGCGTCCATGCTTTGGAGCGTGGCCCCTGTCACCGGGTCGATGTAGCGAATGGCGTCAATTTCATCGCCGAAGAACTCAATGCGGATTATTCTGTCTTCGTAAGCGGGGCCAATCTCCAGCACGTCGCCTTTTACTCGAAAGCGCCCGCGCCCCATTTCGATGTCATTGCGGGTGTATTGAATCGAGGCCAGGTCGCGCAGTATCTGTCGCTGGTTCGTCTCTGCGCCAACTCTTAAGGGAATAGAGGCATTGAGATATTCTGACGGGATGCCCAGGCCGTAAATGCAGCTAATGGAGGCGACGACGATCACGTCTTTGCGTTCAAAGAGCGATCGCGTGGCCGAGTGCCGCAGCATGTCAATTTCGTCGTTAATCGAAGCCGTCTTCTGGATGTAGGTGTCGGTGACGGGAATGTAGGCTTCCGGCTGGTAGTAGTCGTAATAGCTGATGAAGTACTCTACCGAGTTGTCTGGGAAGAATTCGCGTAGCTCGTTGCAGAGCTGCGCCGCCAGGGTTTTGTTATGCGCCAGAATGAGTGCAGGTTTACCCACCGCGTCAATCGTCCGGGCGATGGTATGCGTTTTGCCGGTACCCGTCGCGCCGAGCAGGGTTTGATACCGATGACCTTGGTTCAGGTTGGCGACGAGCTGTTTGATGGCCTTGGGCTGATCGCCTGCGGGCTCAAAGGGGGCTTGAATGTCAAACTTTTTCATGAGGGGCGGCAGGCGAGGACGATAGAATTCTTAACTTTTGGAATCTATATGGTAGACGATCTACATGATTGCGGTGGGGTGGTTTGCTACCGTTAGAGTAGCCCGCTATCAGGAAGCTCATGAGCGATACAGCGACTAACCGCGCTACCGAAAACGAAATTCTCTTGACCTTAATCCTCATAAACTATGTCGATGCAATCCTCGGAGAGCGTGGGCTTATCCCCATAGAAGACGTTCGTTCCTGCACGGTAGACGCAGTTGTCAGTAACCGCACAACTCATTTTTGCCTGCCAGCAGATGTCATTCAAAAGCTAGGGCTAAGGAAAGTAAAGACTGTAGACGCTCATACAAAGACAGGACTTCAGCCGGTCAATATCTACGAAGGTGTACTGTTTGATGTCGATGGCCGCGAAGGACGGTATGACTGTTTAGAATTACCCACTGGCCAAAGGCCAATCCTCGGACGGCTCCAGCTCGAAGATTTGGGGCTGAAACCCGATTGGGAAAATCAGTGTTTGCAGCATTCGCCAATTAGGGTGTAGGACGGTTATCCAGGTTGGCGGCGGGGGCAAAGCGTAGGATAATCCGGGATGTCCCAGCGTGCGGAACCCCATTGATGAGTCAGCCGATAAGTTCAAGGCCTAGTATCCCAGACTGTTCCTGGCAATGGCCAATTGGGCGAAAGTGGGAGACACCTTACATCGTGCGCTATGCCAGCAATTTAGACGATGGGCCGGAGCACGGTGCGCCTTTGGGTGGCTTTGGGGCGGGCTGCATTGGCAGGTCGCCCAACGGCTCCTTCAACCTGTGGCATCTTGACGGCGGCGAGCATATTTTTGACTCGTTTCCGGGCTGTCAGTTCAGCGTGTTTGAGGAGGCAGATGGTAAGACTCAAGCCTATGCGATGTCTACCGACCGGCCAAAGAACAAACTTTCCGGCTGGCAGTGGTACCCCGCTGAAAATTCAGGCACCTATCACGCCCTGTATCCGCGTAGCTGGTACGCCTACGAGAATGTCTTCAAAGCCGATCTCACCTGCGAGCAACTGACGCCGATATGGGCCGACAACTATCAGGAAAGTAGCTACCCGGTTGCTACCTTTGTCTGGACGGCGCATAACCCGACCGGTCAGCCGCTGACGCTGAGCATTATGCTGAGCTGGCAAAATATGGTGGGCTGGTTCACGAACAACAACAAGTCGCCTGAGATTCAGCAGAGAGAAGATGGCAGTCCCTTTTACGAGTATGTGCCTCGGCTGAGAAAGAGTTTGGGCAACTACAACAAACTGGTCTGCGAAGAAGAGAAGGCGGCAGGCTTTGTGATGGATGGCGAATGGGCGGGCATTCCAGACGAAGGTGACGGGCAGTTCGCGGTCGCGGCTCACCATCCCAAGACAGAAGCGACCTACAACACGCACTGGAATCCGGACGGCGACGGGCGCGATCTGTGGGATAGCTTTGCTGCAACGGGCCAATTAACTAACTTTGAAGATGCGGGCATTAGCGCAGAACAACAGATTGGCGGCGCGATCGCTCTCCACTTCACCCTCTCCCCCGGCGAAACCAAACAGATCCCCTTTGCCCTGAGCTGGGATCTGCCGGTAACAGAATTTGCCGCTGGGAAAAGTGCCTTTCGCCGCTATACCGACTTCTTTGATCGCGATGGACGGAATGCTTGGGCGATCGCCCAAACTGCCCTGGAAAACTACGCCACCTGGCAAGAAAAAATCCAAACCTGGCAGCAGCCCATCCTCGATCAGGACTTGCCGCCGTGGTTCAAAATGGCGCTGTTCAACGAGCTATACGACCTGGCCAGCGGCGGCACCCTGTGGTCAGCAGCGAGCGACGCCGATCCGGTCGGTCAGTTTGGCGTACTGGAGTGCCTGGACTACCGCTGGTACGAAAGCTTAGACGTGCGGCTATACGGCGGCTTTGCCACCCTGCTGCTGTGGCCAGAACTCGAAAAATCAGTCATCCGCGCCTTCGCCCGCGCCATCCCCACCGCCGACCCCAAGCCGCGCATCATCGGCTACTACTACACCATCGGCGAACGAGACCACATGGCCCCGCGCAAGCTCAAAGGCGCTACCCCGCACGATCTGGGCGCACCGAATGAAAACCCGTGGATCGCCACCAACTACACCAGCTATCAGGACTGCAACCAGTGGAAAGATCTCTCCAGTGACTTCATTCTTCAGGTGTACAGAGCCTTTCACAGCACCGGCAGCACCGATGTTGACTTCCTCGTAGACTGCTGGCCTGCGGTAGTCGAAACGCTGGCTTACAGCAAACAGTTTGATACCGATGGTGACGGTCTAATTGAAAACAGCGGCGCACCCGATCAGACCTTTGACGACTGGCGGCTGAAGGGCATTAGCGCTTACTGTGGGGGGCTGTGGATTGCGGCTTTGAGTGCGGCGATCGCCATCGGTGAAACTCTTCAGCAGCGCCAGCGCGCGCCCGGCAATTTGGCCATTTTGCTCGCCCAATATCGACGCTGGTGGCAGCATGGCCGCGCCGCCTACCAAAAGCAGCTCTGGAACGGCAGCTACTACCGGCTAGACACAGGCAGCGGCTCCGATGTAGTCATGGCCGACCAGCTCTGCGGTCAGTTTTGCTGCGCAACGATGGATCTGCCTGATGTAGTCGATCCTGAATTCGTAGCGCCGACGCTCGCCGCCATTTACGACGCTTGCTTTATCAAATTCAACGAGTACGCTGCGCAATTAGGGCCACAGAACCAAAAGTTTGAAGGGGCGCAAACCGGCTACTTTAGCGCCGCTGAACTAGGCGTCAAAATTGGCTGTGCCAATGGCGTGCGGCCCGATGGCTCTCCCCAAAACCCCGATGACACCCATCAGCTAGAGGTCTGGACGGGCATCAACTTTGGACTCGCCGCCTTTTTCGCCCACGAAGGCAAGCAGGCCGAGGCAATGGAAATCACCGCCGCCGTCGTTCAGCAGATCTACCAGCACGGTCTCCAGTTTCGCACGCCTGAAGCGATTACTGCTGTGGGCACCTTTCGCGCCTGCCACTACCTCAGGCCGATGGCGATTTGGGCGGTGTATCATACCCTCATTGCTAAGTAGCGTCCTGCCTTTGGGTGGTGCCGTCTAGCTTTTTATCTTTGGCTTTTTATCTTTGGCTTTTTACATTTTTGGAATATATGGCGATAGACAGTGCATCAATTCGGGCTATATCATAGCAACCATCAAAAAAACTGGGTCATTCCACAATTGTCTATACAATGCGCTCATAGGACTTAACGACAAGATTTAACGACAAGATTTAACGACAGGATTTTAACTACAGGATTTAATTATGGCGGCTTCTGCAAGAGTCTCTCGCCAGCCGAGGGAGCATTCACAGCTCACGCTTTGGTCAGTGGCAACTATCTCTTTTATCTTAGGCTCAGCAGCCACAACTTTGATCATTTGGCAGCTACATCGGCTATACCGAGCCACTATTGCCCCGCTGATTACGGTAGAAGGGACAGTTCAGGCTAGATATGGCCATCAGCCAGGGGATGGGCCGACGCCAGCGCCGACGGGTTACTTCATTGAGAGCGCGGAGACAGGCCGGGTCTATCTGACTGGGAAGCCGCTTAATAGCTATGTGGGTCAGCCGGTGAAAGCGCAGGGCAGCATTTCTGGCACTTGCGGGCCTAAGTCAATTCCTTGCTACCCTTTAATAGAAATTAGAGAGGTAGACGTTGTGGCAAAAGAGCCTGAGCAAAAGTGAGGCAGGTTGCCAAACGATTAGAAAACGGGCCACTATCTAATATCAGCGGCCCGCTGGTCAGAGGGTAGAGATCTCTTCATTGTTAGATGAGCCTATTCTAAGCTGAGCTGTAGAATGCCTAAGGAAGGGACGCTGGTCTGTGAAGTATTGCCATCTTTAATCGCCTCATTAGCATTCTTCAACAGCTGCAATACCGACATAAACGTAGGCGAGCTGATAGCAGCGGCCAACTGCTCACTGCTGAGCCCTGTCACCACGCCGTTAATCGCCGCGATCGCTGCTCTTAATTTTTCAGGAGAGGTTTCTAAGATGGAAACGTTGATTGCCACCCCGATCTCCTCTGACAATAGCTGCTCTAGAACTGCCGCATCGCTACGGGTGCCGTTGGCAGCAGCAGCCGAAATCGCTGCGACGGTCTCAGGCGAAAGCGCTAGCGTTGTATCGCCAATGGAGGGGACTGACTGCTCTGTTTGCAGTGTTTGTAGGGCAGTAGCTATGCCCTGGCTGATTTGATCGGCGATCGCCCGATCAGCAGACAAGGCAAACGGCGATAGCGTATCGCTCACCCCGGCACCGCTCGAATCAGGGAAGGTGACCGCTGTACTGCCTGCCTGAGCTAGTTTGGGCTGCATCAGCTCTGCTGTAGAAAAGCAAAGCAGCGCCAGCAAGGGAATTTTGATCAGTACCGACGGATGAATTTGCATAAGAACCTCTCTTGGACTCACTCTCTAAAAGACACTTAAAGACATTTAAAGACACTCAGAAGCTATGGCCATAGCCCACAGAGCCGATGAGCCGAATGCCATCGGCAGTATTGCTAGTAACATCAGAAAGCCCGACAGTCACCACAAGCGGAAATTTAAAGGGGGCAACAGACGTTGCGAGGCCCAACGTACTGCCCGTCCAGCTAGAGATGACTGATATCTCTGGCTGAACGCGCAAGCTGACGCTGCCAAAGACATTGGGCGAATTATCTTTGGCGGCGATCGCCCCAGTTGAGCGAAAAGCGCCGGTGCCCGCTCCCAAAGAAACCGTCAGCGGCAGCGGATTGGGCTGATTGTGCCGCAGGTCAAACCGGGTAGTTGCTACGCCGTAAAAAGTGTCTTCCTCTTTTTTGGCAGCGCCCCATTTAATCGGGTTGGCCCAGCCCAGGGCGATCGCCAGATTCGCCGACGGAAAGGCCCGGTGCAGCTTAAAGCCCACAACGCCATCATCTGCAAACGTCTCTGAATTAATGAGGCCACTAAAAACGCCAGCGCTCACCTCTAGCCCCACACTGTTGACCGCATCGCCCACCCCAAACCCCACACTGGCAGACCCGTTAAAATTGCCCCGTCGATTATCTGTTGCGATGGCGACCCCAGCAAACACATCGCCCCCATCTGCGCCATAGGCAGAGGGCGTCAAAAAGCTAGACGAGGGCACCGGCTGCGGCTGACCGCCCGGTGCGTCAATGGAGTTGATAGCAGGATCAATCAGCAGCTGCTGGCGAATTTCTTCTTCGCTCAGCCGTAAGAATGGCTCGCCCACTGGCAGCGTCTCAGCCTGGGCTACCCGCGCTTCTAAACGCTTTAGCAATTCACCCGTAGAATCGCTGAAGGCTGCCGCCGAGCTGCGCGCGACCTCGGCCACCGTCTCAGCCGGTACGGTGGGCGCTAAGGCTTGACTCGGCGTGAGTTGGATACCCACAGCGCTGAGTCCGGCTAGCTGCTCAGCGCTGGGCGGCGCACTAGCCTGAGCCGCAGATTCAGCCAGGCAGAGAGACAGGGCCAAAGCTGTTCCAGCCAAAGCGCTTTGATACATTTTGATAGGCATACGCTTTTTACAAATGCAAAGTGATGGACTTGATACCCGTCTGGCAATGCGACACCCAAACCGATAGGAGCATCCGATTATTCCCCGCCCTAAGGCGCGAACAAACAAAAATTGATAGATCTTTCCAGTGCAAACCATATTCAGCTAGCACGCCAGCTCAAGCGAATCGAGCGGCCAGCCGCGTACCTTTTTCACCAACGGCCTTACTCGCTCTGAGCAGCTCGCTACAATAAGGCTGTACTTTTCATCAGGTCTGAGTCATGCTCAAATTTCAGCCGCCGGGATTTGAACAAAAATCAGCGCTGACTCGCCTGGGCCAAGTCGCCTACTACACGCCGATTAAGACGCCCGCACAATCATCGGCAGATGCGTCTCAACCCACCGTTGTCTTTTTTCATAGCTTTGGTGGCGGTGCTTCAGCGTATGAATGGTCAAAAGTCTATGCTGCTTTGGCGGCTGGTTACCGCGTTGTAGCCCCTGATCTGATCGGCTGGGGCGCGTCTGATCATCCGGTTCGGCGCTATACGCTGCAAGATTACCTATGCAATATTGAAGACTTTGTTCAACAGCTAGCGAGCGGGCCGATGATGGCTGTTGCTAGCTCTTTTACAGCCGGGTTAGTGGCGCGGCTAGCGGCTGATCGGCCTGAGCTGTTTCAGCGTTTGTTTTTGATTTGCCCAGCGGGGTTTAGAGATTTTGGTAAGGGCGCGGGGCGGCGACTGCCTGAGCCGCTGATCAATTTGCCTTTTTTAGATCAGGTTGTCTATGCGCTGGGCGCAAATAATGAGATCGCAGTTCGCAATTTTTTAGAGAACTTTTTGTTTGCCAGGCGCGATCGCCTCTCTCCCGAAACCGTCGCCGCCTACTTAGCCTCTGCCCAACAGCCCAACGCCGAATATGCTGCCCTCTCTTTTCTCAGAGGCGATCTGTATTTTGACCTAGCTCCCTACCTGGCTCAGCTCACGGTGCCCACGGCAATAATCTGGGGAGAGCAAGCTCAGTTTACATCCGTTTCCCTCGGTCGTCGGTTAGCGAGCCTGAATCCGGCAGCGGTGCAGCGATTTCAGGTAGTATCAGAGACTGGTGTGCTGCCTCACTTGGAGCAGCCGGGAACGGTGACGGCGCTGCTGTTAGACTGGCTAGCAGCTGACACATCAGGATCACAAACAGACGGGTGAACAGGAATCGGCGATGAATCAGTACTTTGCAACGGTGGCGAGAGGCTTAGAGCCCCTGGTCGTACAAGAGCTAGAACAGCTAGGGGCAAAGGACGTGGAGCCGGGATTCTGTGGGGCGGCTTTTAAAGGCGATCGCAAGCTCCTTTACCGGGTCAATCTCTGGGCCAGACTGCCGTTTAGAATTTTGCGTCAGCTCGATGAATTTGACTGTGAAGACGACAGCGACCTGTTTGCCGGCATACAGCGGATTGACTGGAGCGAATACCTGCGGCCTGACAATACGCTAGCAGTGACGGCAACCGGCAAGACCGAGATGCTAAACCATACGCATTTCACCGCTTTGCAGGTCAAAAACGCCATTGTCAGCCAGCAGACTGAGCAGTTTGGCGAACGATCTGATGTTGATACGCGATCGCCCGATCTGCGGATCAATCTGCACTTACGCCATGACCGGGCCACCCTCAGCCTCGATAGCTCGGGCGACAGTCTGCATCGGCGCGGCTACCGGCCAGCAGTAGGAGCCGCGCCTCTGAAGGAATCTCTAGCGGCAGCGCTGATTCAGATGACCGACTGGCAGCCGGATGTGCCTTTTTTTGATCCGCTGTGTGGCTCGGGGACGCTGCCGCTAGAGGCAGGATTGCGATCGCTCCAAATTGCCCCCGGTCTCTTCCGCGAGCGCTTCGGCTTTGAAACCTGGCTCGACTATGACGACGACCTCTGGGAGAGCATGATTGCTGAGGCAGAAGACCAACAAAAAAGTGAGCTAGCGGCTTTTGTGGGAGGGAGCGATCGCGATCCCAACGTCCTCATTCAGGCCCACAGCAACGCCCAGCAGTGCGGCATGGAGCATCTGATCGCGTTTCAACAAAAAGAACTTGCCAATGTAGAAGCCCCCACCGACAGCGGCATTTTGCTCTGCAACCCGCCCTATGGTGAACGTTTGGGCAAAGACTCCGATCTCGGCGCATTTTACAAACTGCTCGGCAACGTCCTCAAGCAACAGTTCAAAGGCTGGACAGCTTACGTGCTGAGCGGCAACAAAGCCCTCTCCAGCAACATCGGCCTCAAGTCTGCCTCCCGCACCCCGGTATACAACGGCGCACTGCTTTGTCAGCTGATGAAATACGAGCTTTATTGATGTTAGACAGAGTGCAGACATTCTAAGAAGTGCCGCTACGAAGGAAACAACACTTTGCCAAAACCTCTTCTCCGAAGAGGTTACCGTATACACATAGCTATGAGTAAAGGTTGGAAAGGGTTATCACATATTGCACTGGCCCTCATCCTAAATCCTTCTCCCGCTGGGAGAAGGACTTTAATCTAGCTCCCCTTCTCCCCTCGGGAGCAAGGGGCCAGGGGATGAGGGCGGTAGGATGTAACGGCGTTCACAGTCTTGTCTATACGCAATAGCCCAAGAGAGGAACTGGCCAACTAACAGATTCTCCTCTCCCCTACAAAAACCGTCGCAGCAAGCTCATCGCCTCGCCTTGCGCTGGCGTAATCACCAGCTGCCCCTCCACCGCCATCGTTGGGCTCCAGAGCCCCGATTCAGCGTAGTTCAGCCGGTGTAGCCGGTGAATGGTTTGCTGAATGGCGGCTGGGCTACCGAGCAAAATGAGGCGCAGCTCCTCTCTCGGCGGCGCAGTCGGGCGCGGATCGGTGCGGAGTAAAAAGGGTGCAGTCTGTGGGCTGCTCGGGACGGGGCCAAGCAGATCGCTAGCGAAAGCTGTCATTTTCATGTTCTCTTCTGTGGGTGTATGGGAAGAAAAGCACGAAAATTTAGCCGCCCAAACTTACTAAAAGTCGGGGCGGCTATGGCATCATGACCGTAGCCACCTGGACTGCGTGTTCAGTTCAGTGGGCTAGCTGTCGGTGATTGGGTCTCAAGCAATCATCGGCAGCGACTAAATTTTCGAGCGGTTGGTCAAGCTATTGCCAAGAGTCTTTCCTCTACCGGGCAATAGCTATGCGCTCTAGCGTAGCAGTCTTGTTTTTACGGCGCAACTATATTTTGGCCAAAATCTTGGCAATTACTGAGGAGTGATATAGCATGGCCCGACCACCGCGTCAGCTACAGGCTAATTTTTGTTATCACATCACAGTGCGCTGCAACAGTCGGGAGTTTCGCTTAGTCCGGTTTGAGTGTCGTGAAGTGTTGCTTTATGCCATTCAAAAATGTCAGGCAAAGTATGAATTTAAGCTCTATGCGCTGTGCATTATGAGCAACCATATTCACTACCTGATCGGGCCGCAGCAGCCAGCAGACTTGCCCAAGATTATGCACTGGCTAAACTGGTACAGCGCCATGTGCTTTAACCGGCTGCTCAACCGCACCGGTCACTTTTGGGAAAAGCGCTATCACAGCAGCGGCTTTCCGATGAGCGACTACCGCAGAGCGCTAAACACCATTCGCTACATTCACGCCAACCCAAAGGCAGCAAATATGCAGCAGGGCTTTTTTTACGACTTTAGCAACTACGGCACTTACGACCGGCTCACGCAAGATGGCATTACCCAGTGGCACCCAGCATTTTTGGCGCTGGGCAATGCCTTAGAACTATGCGCCGAAGCCTACCGACGCTTTTGCAAGCGATATAAGCCGAAGCCAAAGCCCGAGCGCAAAAGTCACTGGGGCAGCCAGCTACTAGCAGGCATAAAGCTCAGCCGTAGGCCGAAAAAGAAGCAAAGCCCTGGCCAAAAATCGCTGTGGGAAAACTGGGACATCCCGCTTGAAGAAATCCAGGCCGTGACCGACCGATTTTTGCAGGCAAATGCCCTCAACCCAGAGATCGCACGGTGCCAGGTATTGAATTGATGAAACAACGAGGACTGGTATGAATAGCTAGCGTTTACGAAATTTAAAAATGGGCTGAAGCTACCGTATGTTGCAGTTCACAGGTCTGGATGCGAGAAAAGAGAACATATTTCATTTCCCCACCCAAATCCCAACAACCAAATTTGAAAATCTGCCTGGGTAGGTAACCCGGGGGTTGGTGTTCTTGAGGTTCTTTTCTTTTCCCCCATTCCACTTTCTTATACAGTCTTTGAAAACTTACCGCATCATATTTTCCATCTAATTTACCACCGCAGTCGCGTTTGTAGATTTCTTTTTGGACGCTGAACCCAAAGCGTCCATTGCTATTCTCTTCCCACAGTCTATCTATGCGCAAAATATCTTCACAAGGGAACGTCCGTAGGTCTTCTATAACAAAACGCTCTCCTGGCTCCTTTCCCACCGTACGAATCATCAATTCATAGGTCTCCTCATCAGCAGCCTTCCACTGCCCCGCCCTTAGCAACGCCTCTAGCTTTTTGTAACGCTTATCCTGTAGCTGTGCTTGTAAAGGTTGGGCGACTTCTAACTGCGCTTGTAATGCCGGTGAAACTCGTGTAAGGTTGGATCCCATTTGCAAGCAGCGATAGGCCACATCAATCGCGGCAGGTGTTCCTCTCTGGCAGGCAGCTTCTATGAGCTTGCTAGGGTTCACCATCTCCGAATATAGCAAAATAGTCTCTCGCCACCATTTATTTTCTAGATTGCTAATTACCAAGTCTTCCCGGCCCCTTTCGGCTAGCTCACAAGCTGCCAGATAGTCTTGAAAACTGCGATGAGAAAATTCATATTCTTGCGAATCTCGCTCTGCCAGTAACTCACTCACGTTTTTGATTTGTTCAACGAACTTGGCTGCGTCAATTGGCTCATCTGCTTGAGCTGCATACGTTGCAACTAGGCGGGTGATCTCTGCGACGGGTAACTTCACTGTAGGCTTGGGTCGGTAAGTCATATGTAAGGCAATACGCTGCAATATAGCTCTGCTTACATTCAGCTCCGCTAGCATCTCAACATTCTTTGCTCTGGGTCTATCCTGTAGCTGCATTTGACAAATATCCGAGTACAGCTCAGTGCGGCGCTCAGGCAGTCTACCCGAGCCAAACCGGTTGACGCTAGCAATCATATTGAGCATCAGCGGATTTTTTGCCATACTTGCTAGTTCAGGCCGCTCTTCGATTTCGGTGATAAGGCTCTCCGCGTTTCGTTTAGCAGCGTCTCTCACCGCTGGCGTATCTCTATTAAATCGCACGTAGCGCTCCTGGTACTTATACCAGCTTCTGATAAATTCATTGCGCTGCTCAGTGCTAAACGGACTCACATAGATGGCTGATAGACTCTGAACACCTGGACAGTTCCTATATTCATCATATCCTTCAGGCCGCGAAGTGAGAATAAAGACCGAACGCGGGTAATTAGCCATTTGCCGACTGACCCAGCGCCCCACAGCTATCCGCTGCTCATCGGCTACTTCATCAAAGCCGTCAAACATTACCAATGCTTCGCCTCGCCTTAATACATCAGCGACCCAGTTCTCTGGCAGCTCTAATCTTTCGCCCTCAGGCAGATGAGGGACATGGTGTTGCTGAATCAACGTTGGCAAATCTGGTGCATCAGGCTTAGCAATCCCATCGCGACAATCCCGCAGATACAGCAAAAAGGGAATTAATACCGGCACGTTATGACGGCGCTTCGTCTGCTTCGGTTCTGTAGCGTATTGGTAAGTCACATGTCGCAACAGCGTCGTTTTGCCATAGCCTCCCTGTGCCAAAATTGCCATCTGTCGGTAAGCAGGCATCTGCTTCATCTCTCTCAGCAAATCCCACAAATACCAGGTTTGTTGCTGCGTCTTTTCTGTCGCTGCAGAATCTTGCGGGCTGCGACGGGTTCCTGATGATCGCCCAAACGGGACGGCCCCAACGCTCACATCTAGTGGCACGTAAACTTCTTTTAGTAAGGGGTTACCAATTCCCATTTTGGAATACCCCTCGACTAAGTATTCTTCGCAGTCGGCTGCTTGAGCGCGTAGATAGCTTTTTTGAAAACCGGAAAGCTGCCACTGTATGGCGCTGTTCGTTTTTTCAAGGAGACTGATAATTTTATCGGGGTCTTCTCTGCCGTGACCGCCCGCTATCTCCTGGCACCGCGCTAAAAATTCCTCGGCATACTTCGCCCAAATTCCCGTCACTAATAGTACAGGAAATGAAACCACCGCCTGCAACAAATCCTGCTGTACTAAAGCATCTACCAGAACTCCCAAGCCACCGCCCAAAGGCATCCAGTGGAGCGCCGCCTTAGTAACTTTCTCAACGAAGTCTTTCTCAGAGCTAGGTGGCTGATTTCCGGAACTCATAGGGCAGAATCAAGAGCTAACCCTACAAATATTGCATCCATCACAAAAATTTGCTGTGAATTCCGCTATTTTTTACAAGATTGACATATCAGTAGAGCAGTGCAGCCGTTTTGAAGCGAGGCCGCAGTGCCCACTAAGCGACTTCCATCCAGTCAAAAATTCTTTCGAGCTGCTGCACCGTTAGCAGGCCCTGCTGCCACAGCACCATTGGCAAGGGGCCAAGGTCTTCTCGGCACTGCTGTAGCGCCAGCTTAATAGACGTGGGAGGAATCGCCAGTTCTTCTTGCAAAAATCGAATGAGCTTAGTGTAATCGCTGGAAATCATTGTCTTATAGGGGTAGATAGAGTTGGGTTTATAAATGGGCGAAAATAAACGGGTGAAAAGCCGTAATTTATACTTAGTTTTTGCCGATAACTACAAAAGAGAACTCCGTCTAAGGCCAGAGTTGTCAAAGCTTTAGCTTCTATATTTAGAGCGAAATCTGCCTGAGGAAGAGAGAAAATAAATTTAATCTAAAACTCTCGCAAACACTCAGCAACGCCCTAGCACTTTAAAGCCAAACGCCCTTAAAAAATGCCGCCGTAAGCACATGTCTCTAGGTGAGACATGTAAAAGAGCCAATAGCGCAAAGCCAAGTTAGCAGATCACTGACGTGAAGTCAGGCTTATTGCAATTTGTTTCACTCAGGCTTAAATAAACTCACCAATATTTGAGATTTAGTGAGCCCAATTTTTATCTTTGAGAACTAAAACAGCAGCAGGCCGTATTTAGTTCCGTAATTCTACGGCAGATATGTAAAATTGTGATCTTTTTTATCGATTTGCTTAAGCATTGCCGACTACTCACCCGCAGGCCGCTCCCGAATAATTACCGAATCGCCCGCCTGCAAACCGATTTCCGCAGCGCGACCACTGCGTAATTCCAACACCTGATCGATTATCTGATCGCGGGGGCCATAAGCAGGACAAGGCAATGCCGGGCAAGGGGGGACTTGAGAGGCGATCGCGACCACTTCACCCTCCCGAATAAACACCATATCTAGAGGCACCGGCACATCCTTCATCCAAAAGCTAGTGCGCCGGGGCGGAGCAAACGGAAACAGCATTCCTCGGTCGTCGGGCAGCGCCGAGCGAAACATCAGCCCCAAAGCCTGCTGTGGCTGCGTTTGCGCTACTTCTAAGTCGAATAGTTGACCCTTGATTTCAGCCGTGGCGGTAATGGGCAGCAGTTGGCCTGGCCCATTTAGGGCAATCGAGTCGGTGGCGATCGCTTCGGGCGCTGGCATCGGGTTCGCAGCCTCTGGGTTAGGGCCATCGGGCATGGAGCAACTGGTGAGCAGGGCGCTGAGGAGAAGCGGGAGAGCGGCGTAGCGGGGCCAGAAGGGGGTGGGCATGGTGGGTGAGGGGTGAGGCAGAAGACAGAAGGCAGGAGACAGAAGGCAGGGTTAGCTTTCTCTGAGGACGTAGCCGACGCTACGGACGGTTTGAATTAGGCGCTTTTCGTTTTCGCCGTCGATTTTGAGGCGCAAATAGCGAATGTACACTTCGATCACATTTGATTCGCCGATGAAGTCGTAGCCCCAGACGCTTTCTAAGATTTGTTTGCGGGTTAAGACTTCGCGCGGATGCTCCATCAGATATTTGAGTAGCTCAAATTCTTTCATCGTCAGCTCAATCACGCGGTCATTGCGAATTACATGGCGCTGGGCTAAGTCAAGCACGAGGTCGGCAAAGCGGAGCTGCTCGCCGCTGGTGGCGCTGGGCTGCAAATAGGCATTGACGAGCTTAATAAAGTCGTCGCTGCGGTAGGGCGCGAGAAAATAGTCGTCTGCGCCCGCTTCTAGGCAGGCGACCCGGTCGTCTAGGGCATCGTGAGCCATCATTAGTAAAATCGGCACGCGGTTTTGCTCGGCGCGGAGCTGCCTGCACAGCGCTAGCCCCGAGTCTTCGGCCAGACGGCGGGCGACAACGACGAGGGCCGGGAGTGCGGTACGGGCAGTGCTCATACCCGTTGCCAGACTGTAGGCTTTTAGCGGTGCGTAGCCCGCCTCGTGCAAATCGACGCTAATTTCGCTGGCCAGGTTTTCATCGCTTTCGACGATTAGCACTTGGGGCAGCCCTCCTGTGGCAGCGGTAGAGGCAGACGGCACACTACTCATGGCAGTTCCTCTGGGTTATCTTCTGGCTTATGCCGCTCAGGGTAGCTCTACCGAAGTCGGCTTGGCAATATGCGGCAACCCCCAGCCTAGCTTTTCGCGCAGTACTCTAAAAAATTCGGGTGGTTTGAGTCGGATAAATTTGGCTGAATAGGGCGATCGCGCTAACCTCACCCGATCTGAAGGCACTACATAGCAGCCCGCATTGCCATCGACTACCATCACCAAAGATTCAGGGTTGGCAGAGGTAATAATCACCGGCTCCGAATCAGGAAACACCAGCCCCCGAGAAGCCAGCGAATGCGGACAAATCGGCGTTAGCTGGAGCACCGGCACCCCCGGCGCAATCACCGGCCCGCCCGCCGAGAGCGAATAGGCCGTAGAGCCCGTTGGCGTCGAAATAATAACGCCATCGGCGGCAATATCGACCGGGCATGGTTGCCCACCCGCACTTCAAAATGGCACATGCTAGTCAGCGGCTGCCGGTGCAGCACCATCTCATTCATACAGAGCGCTTCCCAAGCCAGGCAATCGCCGCTATAAAGCTGCACCCGCACCATCGCCCGCTCTTCTATCTCATAATCACCGGCAATCACCTGATCGACGGCCTGGTTAAGCTGATTGAGATAAATCTCCGTCAAAAAGCCCATATGCCCCGTATTCACTGCCAGCAGCGGAATGCCCTTCGGCGCGACCTGGCGAAAAGCCGACAGCACCGTGCCATCGCCGCCAAACACCACTGCGAAGTCCATTGCCTGGTCAAAACCTGGCGGTACCAGGCTATCTATCGGGGTATGGCACACTGGCTTACCCGCCTGCGAGTAGCCCAAAATTCCGGCTACGCCTGTCGCCAGACGAACCTCATGGTTCATTGCCTTAAGCCGGTCACAAAGACTGTGAGCTGCTTCATTAGCAATGGGCTTGATGTCGTTATAAATAATGCCAACCTTAGGCACGGTATGTTCTTTAAAAGCGAGGAGGTGAATACCTTATAGGCTACCGTCTTTAGCAATACCTTGAATAGAGGGCACAAAGACAACCGCCAATTATATCGATTTATAACAAGTCGTTACGAAAAATATTTCTTAACAAAACTTTCAGGTTTATAGGGGTAGTTGCAGAAGAGACCGCCCGCTATCTTGTTTAGAAGAGAACCTGTTTCTCCTTCCCTTAACTTTTCCCTTTTAACTTTTCCCTTTTTCTGCCCACCCTCCCCGGAGTACTCAGCCCGCGTGAGTTCTAGCAAACGCCTGCCCGCCACCACTGCCCATGTCCGCATCACCCATCAGTCTTGGCAAAATGGCAAGATTGAAGGTGAGGTTAGGGCGAATGAGTTTCAGTGGCAGTTTCGCTGGCGGTTTCGCAAGGGGCAGCTCACGGTAGAGCCTTCGTTAGGTAGAGCTTTGATTCAAGAGCCGCTAGGCCGCTTTTTGGAGCAGTCTGACTATCAGCTAGAGCCGGGGGGCGACTATTCGTTTACTATTCGCGCTCAGCTTTAGCGGGGTTTATAGGCAGGGTTTTGGGCAGGGCTTGCTCTGCGCGGCGCTAGTCTTCACCCGAGAGCCGCTTCAGATAGCGCTCTATTAGCAAGATCGCAACGATGTCGTCAATGGGCCTAGAGATGCTGCGCAGGCTCTGGGGCACCAGTTTGCCTAGCCCTTTGGGGGGGTACATTTGCCAGTAGCGATCGCGGGCCTCTAAAGAGCTGTAGCGCTCATCTACTAAGATAATTCGCGGCGCGTTGGGCAGCGCTGCCAGCCGCTGTCGCCACTGCTTAGATCCCGTCTGGTCGCCCATCACAATATTAGAAATTGGATAGCGATCGCGCAGAGTCTGAATTGTCGAGCTGACCTGATCGACTAGCACCACCTGATGATAGAGCAGCGCCCGGTCTAGCCCCACTACCGCTAGGCCGCATTTAGCACGGCCTGGGTCAAGGCCGATCAGTGCTGGGCCAGGTGACGACTGAGAAGCAAACTGAGATAAGTCAGGCGTAGAAGACACTCGATAAGCTCAAAGAGGGCAGTCAGAGATGGTTTGGTGGCTCTATTTTGCCAGTCAGTCGCCGTTACACGCTCAGACTTTTTGGAGAAAAGGGTGATCTTTGCACCATTCTCTGTTAAGAATACGACTTACCAATGCTATTTTATTGAGTACATACGTACGCACTGCACAGTGCGACGCCTGCGTGCACGTCAAACGAGTCGAACTTTCAAATTTCAAATCGTTTGGTGGGGCGACAGATGTCCCACTGCTGCCAGGGTTCACGGTGATCTCTGGGCCAAACGGTTCTGGCAAATCAAATATTCTAGATTCGCTGCTGTTTTGCCTGGGGTTAGCCAGCTCTCGGGGGATGCGGGCCGAGCGCCTGCCCGATCTGGTCAACCAAAATCAGGCCAAACGCCGCTCCACCGTAGAGACAGTTGTAACCGCAACTTTTGACATTAGCGATGTCGCAGACCGGCTGATCAGTGAAGATGAGCCCGCTGCTGAAGATTTAAACCAGCTACAGCCTGGCTTAGGAAACGATCTGAGTGATGCGCCTGACAATACGAGTATTGACCCTGCCAGCCATGGCCTGAGTGGGAGCGCCACTAACGGCGATCGCGCCAACAGTAGCAACGGCAACGGCGATCGCAACGGCAATAGCAACGGCAGTACGCCACCGCGAGAATGGCAGGTCACCCGGCGACTGCGCGTCACCGTTCAGGGTACCTACACCTCTAACTACTACATCAACGGCGCGCCCTGCACGCTCAATCAGCTACACGATCAGCTACAGCGCTTTCGCATTTATCCTGAAGGCTACAACGTAGTGCTGCAAGGCGATGTGACCAGCATTATTTCTATGAACGCCCGAGAGCGCCGAGAAATTATTGATGAGCTAGCCGGGGTCGCCTCGTTTGATCGCAAAATCAACCAGGCCAAGGTCAAGCTAGACGTGGTCAAAGACCGAGAAGAGCGCTTTCGAATTGTCGAAACCGAGCTGACAGACCAGCTAGCGCGGCTTGATCAAGACCGCAAAAAGGCGGAAAAGTACCAGCAAATTAAGGCCACGCTGCAAGAAAAGCAGCAGTGGGAAGGTGTCTTGCAGTGGCGACAGCAGCAGCAGCAGGCCCAGCAGCTCCAAGCGCAGATTGCCCAAGGCCATCAGCAAGGCGAAGCCATTGAGCAGAAGATAGCAGCGCTAACCGAACAAATGGAGAAGACTGCCGCTGAGCTAACCACGCTCAATGCTCAGGTGAAGGCACTGGGCGAAGAAGAGTATTTAGCGTTGCAGGCCCAGCTCGCCACCCAAGAAGCAGAGCTGCGGCAGCTTGCCCGTCAGGCCGAAGGGCTGAGTAATTCGACCCGAGAGCTAGCCAGTCAGCTCGCCGAGATTGCAGGCGAGTATTGCGATCGCAAGAGGGTGAACTCGGGGTGCTCTCCCAACGGCTGACCACACTAACGCAAACAGAGCTCGCTCAAATCAGGGCTGATCGCGACCAGGCGGTCGCTCAGCTAGAGGCCAAACGTGAAGAGACCACGGCGATCGCCTCTCAATCTCAAGCCTGGGTGCAGCAGCAGACCCATTTGCGCCGTCAGGTCGAGACACTGCTGAGCGAGCTAGAGCCGCAGCGGACTGAGCAGGTGCGGCTGCAAGAGCGCATTAGTCAGCTAGAGGCGCAGGGAATTGCGCAGCGGCGGGCGCTGTCGGCGCTAGAGACAGAGATGGGGGCGCTAGGCGCTGGAGAGCCAGGGAGCCAGGCAGCAGGCGCGGGACAGGCAGCGATTCAGGCGGCGGCGCAGGCTATCTCAGTGATCGAAGCTGATTTGCAGACGCAGACACAGACCTTAAACCGATTGCTGCAAGAGCAGCGGGAAAAGCAGCGATTGCTCGACCGACTAGAGGCACAAGAGCAAGCGATTAAAGAATCTCAGGGAACGCAGGCAACCGAGGCGCTAAAGCGGAGCGGGCTGAGCGGACTGTGCGGATTAGTAGCAGAGCTAGGCCGGGTCGAGCCGAAGTTTCAGCTAGCGCTAGAGATTGCGGCGGGCGGGCGACTGGGCTTTATGGTGGTCGAAGATGACCGGGTAGCCGCGCAGGGCATCGACCTGCTAAAGCAAAACCGGGCTGGGCGCGCCACCTTTTTGCCGCTAAATAAAATTCGGGTGCCGCAGTTTAGAGCAGCTGACAAGTGGAATCGGCCTGAGGGCTTTATTGACTACGCGGTGAATTTGATTGAGTGCGATCGCCAGTATACCGAGGTGTTTGCCTTTGTCTTCGGCAGCACGGTGGTCTTTGAAACCCTCGCAGCAGCGCGGCGCAACCTGGGCCAGTACCGGATGGTGACGCTAGAAGGCGAAATTTTAGAATCCAGCGGGGCGATGACCGGGGGGAGCTTGCGCAGTCGGGGACGAATGCACTTTGGCACGGTTGCGCCAGGCGAGTCTGAGGAGGCTCAGGGGTTGCGCGATCGCCTCACCGAAATCGCCAGCATTCTCAGCCGCTGCGAACAAAAAGTAAGCCAGCTCACCCTAGCCGCCAAAGCCCAATCTCAGACCCTGATCGAAATCCGACAAACCCACCGCGAAACAGAGCTGAAAGCTAGCCAAGCCACCACTCAGCGGCAGGCGCTGGGGCAAAGGCTCGCTCAGGCCAAAGAACAGCAGGGCCAAGCCGACCGGGAGCAGGCTCAGGCAAAGGCGCGGCTAGCCGAAATTGAGCAAGTGCTACCTGAGCAAGAACAAGTACTGGCCCAGCGGCGTCAAACGCTAGCCGATCTCGAAAACTCACAGACCCATAGCGAATGGCAGCAAGCCCAGGGGCAGGTGCGGGCGTTTGAAACCCGACTCACTGAGCAGCAGCAGCGACTGCAAGCCGCCGAAAGGCAGCAGCAAGAACTGGTCTTGCAGCAGCAGCGACTGCAAGAAAAAATTCAGCAGGGCAGTGAGCAAATCCAAACCCTGCGCCAGCAGCAGCAGCAGCAGATCAATCAACAGTCAGCCGTCAACCAGCAGCAGCAAAGCCTCAAAGAAACCATCGCCCAAAGTCAGCAGGCTCTGACCATCCTCGACGACCGGCTCAAGCAAGAGAAAAACGCCCGAGACAGCGCCGAGCGCCAATATAAAGACGAGCAAAACCAACAGCAGCAGCAGCAGTGGCAGCTGCAAAAGCTACAGGAAACCCAGGGCCTGCGTCAGCAGCAGCTGCGCGAGCTGCAAGCATCCATTCAAAGACAGTCTTTAGAGCTGCCTGATCCTCTGCCCGAAATTTCTCCAGACCTCACGCTAGAAGAACTCGGCAAATCGCTCAAGTCTTTGCAGCGCCGCCTAGAAGCCTTAGAGCCAGTAAACATGCTGGCCCTAGAAGAATACGAGCGCACCCTAGAGCGGCTAGAAGAACTCACCGAAAAGCTCACGACCCTAGAAGAAGAGCGCACAGAGCTACTGCTGCGGATCGAAAACTTCACCACCCTGCGCACAGAAGCCTTCCGCGAAGCATTTGACGCAGTTAACGAAAACTTTCAGACAATCTTTGCCGAACTCTCCGATGGCGACGGCCACTTGCAGCTGGAGGATGTGAATAATCCCTTTGGCGGTGGCCTCACCCTAGTCGCTCACCCCAAAGGCAAACCCGTCCGCCGCCTAGCCTCAATGTCAGGAGGTGAAAAATCGCTCACGGCCCTGAGCTTTATCTTTGCCTTGCAGCGCTACCGCCCGTCTCCCTTCTACGCCTTTGACGAAGTCGATATGTTTTTAGATGGGGCCAATGTTGAGCGGCTCTCGAAAATGATTCAGCAGCAGGCCCGACAAGCGCAGTTTATCGTCGTCAGCCTGCGCCGCCCCATGATCGAATCGGCAGAGCGCACCATTGGCGTCACACAGGCCAGAGGCGCTTATACCCAGGTGCTTGGCATTAACTTAGCAAAAGCGACCAGCTAGGGCATCAGGGGTAGGGTCGGCCTAAGGAGTTCGGCATTCCCCAGCAGGCAAAGCGTAGGCAATTCGATACAATAGTCAGTTAATGAGGTATAGTCCCTCAATCTGCGTGATGCCGTTTCGAGGCAATTTTTAAACAGTCATGACTTTTGAACAAAGCCGACTCCGCTCTGACATTGTAGGCACCCAGGTCATTACCCGCAGCAACGGTCGCCGTTTGGGGGTGGTCAGTCAGATGTGGGTAGATCTTGACCGGCTAGAAGTCGTGGCGCTGGGCCTACAAGAAAATATTTTATCTAAGGTGATCGCCAGCAATGAGCGGATCATGCTGCTTAGCGACATTCGGCAAATGGGCGATGTGCTGCTCGTCGATGACGATACCGTCCTCGATGGCGATGTCAACACGGCCTCCTTTAGCAGTATTGTTAACAGCGAAGTTATTACCGAATCGGGCGAAGTGCTAGGCCGGGTGCGAGGCTTTAAATTTAATGTGATTACTGGCAAGCTCGAGACTTTGGTGGTGGCTTCTTTGGGGCTGCCGCAGATTCCTGATCAGGTCTTGAGTACTTATGAGCTGCCGGTAGAAGAAATTGTCAGCACTGGGCCTGATCGGATCATCGTTTTTGAAGGCAGTGAAGAAAAACTGGTGCAGCTTAGCGTTGGTTTGCTAGAGCGCTTGGGTCTAGGAAATGCGCCTTGGGAGCGCGGTCTCAGCGACGGCGCGATGATGCGGGTCTCCTCTTCTAACCAATTGCCTTCTGGTATGCGCAATGAGGGTCAGCCGCAGAGCGATCGCAGTCGTCCTATGGTAGAAGATCGGCGGCGAGAGGAAGCCCCACCGCAAAGAATGGAGCAAAGAAGAGAACAAAGACCGCCGCAGAGATCCGCCCGCCCAGACGTGGTCGATTTACCTGTAGAAGACGTGGATGTGGTCGGCGATATCTGGGATGAGCCCGTCAGAGAAGAAGAGCTGATCGAGGCTAAGCCGCTGAATATTCCGAAGAAGAAAGTGATGGAATATGAAGAGGAAACCGACTATTAAGGCAGCAGTAATCCTTCAGTAAAATTGCAGTCAGGCTGGCAGATGTGTGACTAGCCTCACGGTATGATTAGGACGGTTTTATCCTACGTTCTTTAATCAGGCAGGCAAGGTCAGCAAATGGCTGTGGCTGAATCCGAAAAATTAAAAACGCTGTCGGTGATGGGCCTGCCGGTTCACCAGGCTGAAGACTATGTGGGCTGGCTGCGCCGCCGAGTAGAGCAGCGGCAGGGCACGCATGTGGTGACGCTCAATGCTGAAATGTGTATGCAGGCTCAGCAAGACCCGCAGCTACGCCAGTTCATTGAGAAGGCTGATTTAGTCGCGCCCGATGGCTCTGGCATTGAGCTGTATTTTTGGCTGCAAGGGCGATCGCCGAGCGCCGCCGCCGCACCCTCGATCAGGCGATATCCGGGCATAGAGCTGGCGGCTGATTTATTGGAGAGTCTTGCTCCTCATCAGAAGGTAGCTTTTTATGGGGGCAAGCCAGAAGTGGTAGCAGCGGCGGCTGAGCGCTGGAGAGCGCGATCGCCCCAACTCAATTTAGCCATCGTTCAGCATGGCTACGCCAAAGGCCCAGACCTAGATCAGTTTCTCACTCAGCTTAAGCAAGTGCAGCCCAATCTGATCTTTGTCGGTCTGGGCGTGCCCCGGCAGGAGTTTTGGATTGCCGAACACCGGCATCTTTGCCCGCAGGCGGTGTGGATTGGCGTCGGCGGCAGCTACGATATCTGGTCAGGCATGAAAGCCCGCGCGCCACAGTGGATGCGCAGCGCCCATTTGGAATGGCTTTACCGGCTGTATCAAGAGCCCTGGCGCTGGCGACGGATGCTGGCGCTACCTCAGTTTGCCTGGGCCGCTCTCCGACATCGATAGCGTCCGACATCGATAGCGTTGGCGCTGGGCTCTAAAGCGGTTTTGATTGGGCTGGAGCAACAGACGAAAAACTGCTTGTCCGGACGATTTGGCCCAACCCTTTGAAAAAACCTAGAATTCTGACTGGCTTAACTATCAACTGCGGCTGATTTAGGGAATCTTGAGTTCAGTGCGATCTCCATCGGACTGTCTTCTCCGAGCTACATTCTCCGAGTCATTCCCGCTATGATTTCTATTCTTTCGCGCCAGCCCAAAGTGCAGCCCTCTCCAGTTAGCGCTGACCAGGCGGCTGCGCCCATCGTGACAGCCTCTAAGACGGCTGAGACCGCGCCCGTCCGAGAGCGATCGCCGCAGCCCAGCCCAGCCGTACCCATCATTGCGCTCAACCGCGTCAGCAAGACCTACGCTAACGGCACATCGGCTCTGCTCGATATCAACCTCACCCTAAACCGGGGCGACTTTCTCTTCATCACCGGCCCGTCCGGAGCAGGTAAATCGACGCTGCTAAAAATGCTCTACGGCCAAGAAAGCCCCACCGCAGGCAGCATTTATATTAATGGTCAAGATATTACTCAGCTGCGGGGCGATCGCCTTGCCATGCTGCGCCGCCGCATTGGGGTCGTGTTTCAAGACTACAAGCTGATCCCCCGCCGCACCGTCGCCGAAAACGTGGCCTTTGTACTGCACGCGCAGGGCTATAGCCGCAAAGAGATCAACCGCCGCCTGCCTGTTGCCCTAAAAATGGTTGGCCTGCAAGACAAAGCCGACCGCTTTCCCGCTCAGCTCTCCGGCGGCGAGCAGCAAAGGGCCAGCATCGCCCGCGCCGTCGTCGGCACCCCGCCCTTACTCTTAGCCGACGAACCCACCGGCAACCTTGACAGCGACAACGCCCGTCAGGTGATCAATATTCTGCGCAAGCTAAATAGCATCGGCATCTCAGTCGTCATCACCACCCACGACGAAGTCATGGTGCGCCAGCTCAGCTACCCCATCGTGCAGATTCGCGATAGTCGGCTGCGTACGCTGAGATAGCCTCAGCTCAAGCGCGGATCACTCTGCTCACCCACAATTGATTTCATGCTCTCTAGGGCACCCGGAATGCTGCGCGGATCGAGAAACATGACTTTGCTGCTCTCGCTCTCACCAATCTGACGACCCATCGCCAAGTATTCTTGGGCCAATATAAACTGCAAGGCTTCACGCGCATTGGGATCAGTCTTGATCTTTTGAGCGAGCACCTCTACCGCTTCTGCTGTGGCCTGAGCGCGCAAAACATGCTCTTGCCGGTGGGCCTGGGCGCGCAGCACGATAGTCTTTTGTTCAGCTTCAGCATCTAAAATCACGGCTTTTTGACGCGCTTCAGCGTCGAGCACGGCAGATTCGGCCCGACCGCGAGCTGAGTTGATGGCCGCATCGCGTTCGCCTTCAGAAGTCAGCACGCTGGCTCGCTTTTTCCGCTCGGCAGTCATCTGCAATTCCATTGAGTCTTGCACCGCTTTAGAAGGGGCAATGTCGCGCAGCTCGACGCGGGTCACCTTTACTCCCCACGGGTCGGTAGAAATATCTAGCTCACGCAGCAGCAGCTCGTTGATTTCGGCGCGGGCCGTGAAGGTTTCGTCGAGTTCGAGCTTGCCCATTTCAGAGCGAATCTGAGTGAGAATCAGGTTGACCATGGCCGATTGCAGGTTCTCTACCTTGTAATAGGCTTTTTCTAGATCGACGATGCGCCAATATACGACGGCGTCTACGCTGATGGAGACGTTATCACGAGTGATGCACTGCTGCGGCGGCACGTCGAGCACTTTTTCGCGGATGGTTTGCTTGTAGACCATGCGATCTACAAAGGGGACAGTAAAGTTGAGGCCAGGCTTGAGCTTTTTGCCGTTATAGCGTCCTAAAGTTTCAACCAGCGCTTCGTCACTCTGATTGATAATGCGAATAGAATTAGCGGCAACGCCACCGCCGAGCGCCAATATGACTAGCAGTGTAAAGGGATTCATCGAACTATCGGTTCCTGTATATAAATAGTGCTTTAACGTAATAAGCGATTTGCTAAGACGGGGGCAAGGGGCGATCAGAGTCACCGCAGGGTGGCCAGGGGAATGACAATGAGCGTGTTCCCTTTGCGCTCGATGACAAAGACTTCTTGATCAGGATCAATGGCGATTTGGTCGTCGCTACAGCGTGCCTGCCATGAGTTGCCTTCGTAGATGACTCTGCCTGACTGCCCCGGCTGAATGGCGGTGGTGGTTCTCGCTTCGGTCGCATCTCGCAGGGCAGGCGCGGTGCGGTTGGGAATAAATCGCTTGAGCGCCCAAAAGATTGCGACTGAAAGCACCATCCATAGTGCAATCTGGTAGTTTAGGCTGGGTACGACCGTCGTTAGCAGCGCCACTATAAACGCACTCACCCCCAGCGCTGACTCAATAAAGGCAGTTGGCAGCAGTATTTCCATTGCGCAGAGCACTGCGCCAATGATTACCCATAGCAAGGCGGCGTTCATAGGGGGGTGCGTGGGCTGGTCGCCCAGCGGTCGTTGAGTCCATCCTATCTATAGCCTAATTCAGCTGACTGAATCAGTGTTGACGTGCCAGAAGTGAAACTTTACTCCTGAGAGATGAGCGGGTAGGCGATCGCTAATTTTTGACAGCCGCGAGTATGCCCCTGATGGGGAATAACTCACAGGAAAATAGCGGTTACCTGGTCTCAATCGCACCAAATTTATTTGCGCTCAATCCCTTTTCCCTTACCATTGACCTAAATTAACAGCAGTCGCCCCCGGCAGTCCTTCTCTATGAACGGTGAAGAGAGCAAATATCCCTTCAAACAGTACGTTTGGGCCTTGGGCCTAGGTACCAACAAGATTCCGCTTGGCGATCGCGTTGACGGTCGCTATCAGGTGGTGGCCCCCTCCATCTGGCTGGACACTCAGCCCGAGCAGCCGCCCAAAGTGCCAGATCCGGTGCCTAACTTTGCGTTGCCCTATCTCAAAGCCTATCCTTACCAGCTCAATTTGCCTGGTGTCTATGGCATCTGTCACCAAGCCTCAGGGGAAGCGGTGCTGCTGCTGAGCAACGTACCGGTTAACCACCAAGGTCAGCTCATGCCCGCCATTGGCAAAGCCTGGCCAGAAGCCGCCGCCCTGCGGCAGATTTATTGGCTTTGGCAAATGATTGGCCTGTGGGAGCCATTGAAAAGTTTTGGAGCTGCCGCCAGTCTGCTAAAAAAAAGCAATATTCGGGTTGAGGCGTGGCGAGTGCGCCTAATCGGGCTATCAGTCAATCCGGGCGAGCCGCTGCTGAGCGAATTAGGACGGGCCTGGCAGTCCTACTATTTACCGGGTGCCAAACCCGCTGTAGCTGAGCTGCTAGCGTCTATCTGTGAAAGGTTACAGACTGATGAACCTGACCTAGCAGCGGTTAAAGCGCAGATCAATGAGTCGCTATTGCAAGCAGCCGCAGGCGCGGCCATTGAGTTTCAGATTGCGGGTGCAACCAGCACCGGGCCGAAGAAACCGCGCAACGAAGATGCCTGCTATCCCAGCCGCATAGAGCTGAAGCGCACGAGCACTGCCGATCTACCGCTGCTGCCCCGGCTAGCGATTGTCTGCGATGGGGTGGGCGGTCATGCGGGCGGCGAAGTGGCCAGCCAAATGGTGGTGCGATCGCTCCAGCTCCAGCTCCGCAGTCTGCTCACCGAAGCAATGGAGCAAGAGCAAGCCATTCCGCCGCAAGTGGTCATCGACCAAATCGAAGCAGCCATCCGAGTAGCTAACAATCTCGTTGCGCAGCAAAACGATCAGCAGGGCCGCGCCGACCGCCAGCGCATGGGAACAACGCTGGTAATGGCGCTGATTTTGCCGCAGCTCATTGACACCCCCACTGGCCCCACCGAAGTCAATGAGCTTTACCTCACCCACATCGGCGATAGCCGGGCCTACTGGATGACGCCCAAACACTGCCAGCTACTCACCGTAGACGATGATATTGCAGGCCGAGAAGTCAGCGCCGGTCACAGCTTTTACACCACCGCTTTGCAGCGGCCCGATGCTAGCGCCCTTACCCAGGCACTGGGCCTGCGCGAATTTAACCAGCTGCGCCCCCACACCCAGCGGTTTTTATTCGACTCTGATGGCGTCTTACTGCTGTGCTCTGACGGCCTGAGCGACAATCATCAGGTAGAGGCGTCTTGGGCCAACTATATTGGGCTGATCGTGCAGCAAATTGTGCCGCTTGAAGCTGCCGTAGATGCCTGGATAGAATTAGCCAACCAAAAAAACGGGCATGACAATGTGGCTGTCGTGCTGGTGAATGTTTATCTGCCCAAGGATTCTGAGACTAGGACGGCGGACAAGGGCGAGAGCAGCAGACTCGGAAGAGAGGCTATGCCACAGCTAGCAGGCGGACGACCTGCCGGGGGTGTTCCGCCGCAGCCCTTTGTAGAGATGACCGCTGCCTCTAGAGCGCTGCTCTATGGCGAAACAGAAGACGACGATACCCCGCTCACTGAAGAAGAAATGGCGGCGATAGAAACCCAACCAGCCGCGAAGCGTTCAACCGGGAAAAAGCTGATAACGGCAGTCTTAGCAATAGTGGTTTTGGGCGCGATTGGCGCAATTGGCTGGCTGCTGTGGCGGACATTTGACCCGCTCCAGTCAGACCCAGCGCTGCCTCAAGATCAGCCAGCGCTGCCCGATACGCCAGGGCCTGATGTGCCTGAGAGCGAAGGGTCTACATAACCGTTCGGTTGTCTCAGCGGCTTCATCATCTGGCCTCGGCGGAGAACGTCCGCTGCTGTGAGAGAATAGATCTTCACCCGATAAAGTCAGCTTGTAAAGGGCCATGCCCAAATTCTCAAGCGCTTTTGACCTGTAGCTTCTGTTGATATCTCTCCTTATGAAAGTTGGCGATCGCGTTCGCGTAAAATCTCCCCTGACGCTGTTTAATCACCCCAAACACCGCAACCAGCCTCACAATGTCGAAGGTATGGAGGGCACCGTTGCTGCCATTCTTTCTGACTGGAAAGGTAGACCAATCAGCCCTAACTACAAAGTTGTCACCGAATTTGAAGTTGAAGGGGCTAAGCGTCCGTTTAAGGCTCATCTTCATGAAGATGAGCTAGAAGTGGTTTAGCCAGCCCAGGGAAAGGGCCAGCTGACCACGGTCGTCAGCTTGTCTGCTGGGTAGGACGTAACAGGATGTCGTTGACTTCAACATGCTCAGGCTGGCTGAGCGCGTAGGCGACGGCGTTGGCGATATCAACCGCTTGCAGCACCGGAAACTGGCTATAGGTTTCTTGGGCTTTTTCAGCGCTCTGGTGATACTTTTGGGCAAATTCGGTTTCGACGATGCCGGGGCTAATAGAGGTGATGCGAATGCGGCTATCGGCGGTGCGTAGCTCGCGGCGCAGCGTCTCTGTGAGCGATCGCACGGCAAACTTAGTAGCTGAATAAATGCCTGCGATCGCCGGTACCCGGTGCCCTGACATCGAGCTAATGTGCAAAATATGACCCGTGCCCGCCGGCTGCATTAGGGTCACCGCTTCGCGTGTGCAAATGCACAGAGCCAGCACATTAACATCGAGCATTTCTCGCCAGGCTGCGGTGCTGCCGGTCATTAGCGGCTCTTTGTACCCGAGCCCAGCATTGTTAATCAGCGCATCCAAGCGGCCCCAGCGACCCTTTACAGCCGCAAAAAAGCTCAAGATCTGAGCCTCATCCCGCAGATCTACGGTCTGAGCGAGCACGTCAATATCCTGACGGCGCAAGGTTTTAGCGGCGGCCTCAAGACGATCTTGACGGCGGGCACAAATGGCCAAGTCGTACCCGGCAGCCGCTAAGCGACGGGCGATCGCCCGTCCAATGCCGCTAGAGGCTCCAGTGACGATGGCTACAGGTCTAGAGGGGGTGTCTGTCATCAGCTTAGCGTCGCTAGGGGGTTAGGGTATCAGCAGCCGTTATCTTAAATACGCCGTTATCTTAAATACAATGTTTAAAGATTTCGAGCCTGGCCCGTTTTATGAGGGATAATGTAGATTATATGAGAGGATTGTTACAACCTTTTAAGCAGACTTTTACAGAGAGGGCTAAAAATGGACTTGGATTTTCGTGTTGTGGCTGTGTTATCGCCAGTGCTAATCGCTGCGAGCTGGGCAGGGTTTAATATCTTTAGAGCTGCCTTAGGTCAGGTTCAAGATCTGTTAAACAAAAACAACGCCGTTTAGCCTGTCTATTTAAGCGGTCTGACGACTGGCACGCTCAAGGCTAGTCACAGGCGTCATTTCGCCAGGTCACTTCATTCGTGAGGTGGCCTTTCTTTGTGATGCTGCTGAACTTCAGGGTCGGTCAGGACAGGGCATCTCTCGCTAGCTGTTCATCTCTAACCGCCTGAGATCGGGCATCAGCTGCCCAAAGGCGATACCCCGGTGACTGTACTTTTCTTTTTCGGTGGGGGTCATCTCGGCGAAGGTTTTGCCCTGAGAGTGTACGTAAAAAATGGGGTCGTAGCCAAAGCCGCCCGCACCCTGTCCGGCGGTGAGAATTGCGCCGGGGCAGCGGCCTTCTGTTTCGAGGGCGATGCTGCCGTTGGGTCGGGCCAAGGCGATCGCACAGACAAATTCTGCTTGGCGGTTAGTCTCATCGCCTAGCTCTCTGAGCACCCGGTTAATGCGGTCAGCGTCGCTGTGACCGTAGCGGGCTGAATAGACGCCTGGTGCGCCGCCTAAAGCCATCACTGAGAGGCCAGAGTCGTCGGCGATCGCCCAGCTTTGAGTGGCGATCGCCACTTCCGAAGCCTTTAACCGGGCGTTTTCGATGAAAGTTTTACCGGTTTCTTCTATCTCCAAGCTCTGCGGCTTGAGCGCTAGCGTCCAGTCCAGCGCTTGCAAATAGTCTTTGAGTTCGGTCAGCTTGCCCGGATTGCCCGTAGCGACGACAACGGTGGTCATAAACTAGATCGGATCGTTAACATCACTGTTCAATTGTAAGGGTCGCAGGTCGCAGCTTAAGAATGCAGACGGCAGCGGCTCAGACCGGTCACAATCGCAGCAGTATCAGATGGTTTTGTAACAAAAGCGCTTGGAACGCTCAGAAAATACTGATATTCTGACGGCATTAAGTCCAGTTCTATAGATTAGGCGTTTTACCTATGGCTAACCGACAGACCAGAGCTAGAGCGACCGGCTCCGTTAGTAGTTTCGCCAACGACTTTAAAGAGTTCTTGATGCGTGGCAATGTCGTAGATCTTGCCGTTGCCGTTGTCATTGGCGCTGCCTTTGGGGCAGTCGTCACGTCCTTCATTGAAGACATCATCACGCCGCTGCTGCTGAATCCAGCGCTTTCGGCAGCCGGTGCCGACGATATTTCGCAGCTATCGGCGGGCGGCATTAAGTACGGTACTTTTTTAGCAGCGGTGATTAATTTCGTTGTGATCGGCTTTGTGCTGTTTTTAATTGTGCGCCTGTTTGAGCGCTTTAAGCGAAAAGAAGAAGTCGTCGCTGAACCCACCCCAACTGAAAAGCTAGATCTGACGATGCAGCAGCTGACTGAGACGATAGAGCGTAAGCTGTAAGCCTCCTTTGCTCGTATGTTAGTCCCGGCAGCCTAGGCTGTCACGAGTAGCCACGCCGGTCACCGGGTTAACGCCTTCGGCGCGATCGCACATTTGCTTGACCTGATAGCGGTCTAAAATTGAATCGGAAAAATCTGCGCCAGTAATAATCGTATTGGCAAAAGAACTGCTGGTAGCGATCGCCTCGACAAACACCACATTCGTCATATCCGAACCATCAAAAATCACCCGGTCTGCAAAAGTCTTTGTAAAATCGACGTTTGACAAGTTAGTGCGCATAAACGTCGCCTTGGTCAAAATCGTGCCGCTCATATCAGCCCCAGCAAAGTTAGCATCGCGGACTTCAGCTGCTGCAAAAGAAGTGCCTGAGAGATCTTTGCCTGAGAAATCTGCGCCAGACTGATTGGTGAGGGTGTAGTCCACCCGATTATCTTGAGCCCAAGCAAGATCGCTCATGCCAGTGACCAGCAGCAATATCATCACCGAGACCAGCAGCGCTCTTGCCCCTAGCGTACGCAGTAAATTCATCAATGCCCGAACCTCGCTCTAGATAGATTTGTAAATGCTCTGATCATATCGGGTTAAGGGGTTTCATCGAGATTTAATACGATAGGAGAATAGCCTCAATCGTTTTCTCAATGCTCAAGCTAACGGCGATCGCGTTGCTAGCCGGAGAGATCTGAAGACATCAGTCAGAGGCTTACTCCTTACTCAGCATCTCAGAGAAATCCAGATTTTCTGAAGCCAGCACCAAAATGGTCGGCGGCAGGCCGGCTGTCCGGTCACGCAGAGTCTGGTAGTACTTAGGAAAGTCGTCATCGGGAACGGCTATTCCTAAAAACACCAGATCTGCGGCGGCAGAAGACTTCTGCAAAATAGCGTCAAAGGGCCTGCCTTCAGCCAGAATAATTTCAGAAGTTGCACCAATGCGCAGGCTGTTGGTCAGGCTCTCCATATTGACTTTGGCAGCCTGGGCAGCCGCTTCGTTCGGCACAACTAGCTTCAGGCGAATTTCAGCAGCGCGCCACAGCCAACTGGTTCGCAGCAGGTAAGCCAAAATTAGCATCAGCCCCCCGTTAGACTGCAAACCGCCCCACCATACGTCTATCTGCCGCTTTTCATCGCGGACAAACATCGGCGGCAAAAAAGATTCGGTCTCATCCGCTTCATTTTTTTCGCCCCGAAAAATGATCACATTGCGCTGGGCCTCATGACAGACCCGAATGGTATTGCAGTAGCGCTCAATGCTCTCAATCTCATGACTTTCGGTATCGCCTAGAAGGACGGTATTTGGCACCAGTGGCCCCATCCCGTAGGCTTCTACCAGGGTTTGTGCGCCAGTAAACGGATCGTCGGCGGTGATGATTTTGGCAAACGCCTGGACGCCTTTGCGATCTAAAAAGTCGCGCAGAGTGACTTCGGCTTTTTCTTGCTGGGCAATGCTGCGAGAGCCGCTAGGCAGCACGCTGGCAACCGTAATCAGACCCCGGTTATGCGTAAAGGCGCGGGCAATTTCAATCAGGTACCAGCGCTTGGTGGGGGTGCCTGAAAGGACTAGCAAATGCGGTCGCCAGTTTTTCGGATCGGCGTTGTCATCAATATTGAGTAGGGCTGTTCGTACAATGGTCATCCACACGCCCTGGCGCACGTCGCCCCAGGTGCTTTCTATCTGCCTGCGCTCCAGCCAAAAGTAAATAAGCCCGACGATAATCAACGCCACAATCGTCGCCACCGGGTTGATCAAAAACATGACGGCGATACAGCCGAGCGCGCCTAATACAGAAAGCGACCAGTGCACCTTAAAGGTCGGTCGAAAAGAGGGGCTCTGGAGAAAACCCTCAATGCCAGCCGCGACGTTGAGCACCATGTAGGTGGTGAGAAAGAACATAGATAAGACCGGCGCGATCGCATCCAAACTCCCCAAGCTCACGACCGCCAGCACAATCCCCAGAGTAAAGAGCGTGCCATATCGAGGATCATCCGTCGGGCCATTGCCTTTACCGAGCCAGCGCAGCGCACTGGGCAAAATATTGTCGCGGGCCAGCGCCTGCAAAATTCGCGGTGCGCCCAAAATGCTGCCGATCGCACTCGAAAGCGTCGCCCCCCATACACCCAACACAATAGAGTCGATTAAATACTGACCGCCAATGGCGATGCGCTTCATCACCAGCATGTCTGGGTTGAGCAAAGCGTTGTAGGCAGTCGGGGTGCGGGTGACCAAAATGTAGGGAATAGCCATATAAATGACGTAGCCCACAACCACAGCGGCCAGTGTGCCCCGAGGAATTGAGCGAATCGGGTCTTTGAGATCGCCTGACATATTGACACCAGCCATAATCCCGGTTACTGCCGGGAAAAAGACCGCAAATACTGCCCAAAAACCCAGCTTGGGCACCTTGGCCGCATTGATCGCATCGGAGGGGTCAACCGTCACATCGTGACCAAAAAACAGCGCGACCAGGGAGATGACGATCGCCGCCATGATCACATACTGCACCTTGATGGCCGCATCTGCCGAAATCAGCGCCAGTGCGGTCACCAGCACCGTCGTTATCAGCGCTACTGGCACAATCGACAGGTTCGGAAAGATTGTATTGACGCTTTCAGCAAAACCAATGGTGTAGAGCGCTACCGAAAGGGCCTGGGCAAAATACAGCGGAATCCCGACTGCGCCGCCGGTTTCGATCCCGAGCGAGCGACTGATCATATAGTACGCACCGCCAGCTCGGATGACTTTATCAGTGGCGATCGCACTGATTGAAAGTGCCGTTAGAAAGGTAATTGAGGTGGCGATCGTCACAATTAGCAGCGTCGGCCACAGCCCCACTTGGCCCACAACCCAGCCAAAGCGCAGATACATGATCACGCCTAAAATGGTCAAAATAGAGGGCGTGAACACACCGCCAAAGGTACCGAGCCCGGTCGCTTCGTCCTTCGCAGGCAGGGTAGCGGCGTTAGAGGAATCTGAGGTCATTGGATTTCCAAGTGAATTTGGCGATCGCCGCTCTACAGTTTAAAAGGCAGCGGCCCAATTATGAAGATATCAGCGATTACATCATGCGACTGTTCAGTACGGCTATTCAGTACGACTATTCAGCGGGTGCCTCACCTTGTAAAAAACACTCTGCTATTGGGCCTTACGGCCTATGCCATATCGACACTCTAACCGGCTTATGAGCGAATCCTACACTTCTCAATGGCAGCGCCTGCTAAAAAATGTCGGCACCTGGCAAGGATCATTCACACAAATCTCTCCTGAGGGAAAAATTTTGGCTGACCTACCGACTGAGGTGGCGTTAATTCCTCAAGACAGTGATCGGGCCATGCGCCAAGAGATTTGTCGCTATCCGTCAGGCGAACCCGCCCAAACCACAGTCTTAGAGTATCGCTCTCTCAGCCGGTCTACGCTATTTTTTGAAAACGGCGCTTTTTCGCAGGGCGCGATGCAGTGGGGGCCTTTTTCAAAATTTGGTGCGGAGCTAGGTTTGATTGCGGGCGATCGCCGCCTGCGCTTGGTACAGCTGTATGAGTCGAGCAAACTCAAGCAAATCACGCTGATTCGAGAGCGCTTGCAGGGTTCAGACAAACCTGAGAGGAAGCCCTTAGCGCTATCAGATTTGATCGGCACCTGGAAAGGTGAGGCAGTCACTCAATACGCCGATTTGCGGCCCGAGCAGCGGCAGCCTACTCAGCTGACGGTGGCAACGACAGGCAGCAGCCAAGTTCGGCAGACAATTACTTTTGCAGATTCGCCGCCGATTTGCTCTACAGGTACAGTCGGAGATTCACAAATCTTGTTCACAGACGGGTCTCAGCCGGTGCAGGTATTGCTGCTGCCAGACGGTGCCTCTGCAACCTGTCCTACCCGCATTACGCCGCGCCAGCCGCTGTTTTTAGAGGTGGGCTGGCTGCTCAATGCCAGCACTCGTCAGCGGATGATTCGCAGCTATGATGCAGCCGGGGCCTGGATCAGCCTGACTTTAGTCACAGAGCGAAAAGATTGATTAGCAAAGGTTGATTAGAAAAGGTTGATTAGAAAAGTCTAGGTTAGCGGTGAACCGGATGTTGTCCGTAAAAGGGCAGCACGGATGCCCATTCGGGGCGATCGCCCCCCTGCCACCGCCCCACTGCTACCGCCATCACCCCAGTCACCGAATCTGCAATACCGCCGCCTGCCGCCGTCGTGACTTCTCTGATAGGGTGCTTCCAGTTGGCTACGATATCTGCCCACTCGCCCTGCGGCACCACCGCCTCAGCTAATAATGGTGTCAATTCGCCTTCGTCGGGCCGGTAGATTGCGCCATACACGGCTTCTCGCTTGGCTGGCAGAGAAACGGCGATGTCTGCGGTTGGGCCAGCGGCGGATGGGGCGAGTGATTGGACGGCGATCGCCGCCAAAGCAGACACGCCAAATAAAGGAATCTCTAGCTGCTGTGCCAAAGTTCGCGCTGCCACCACACCAACCCGAGTGCCGGTAAAGCCGCCTGGCCCCTTGGCAACTGCGATCAAGCTCAAGTCTTGCCAGGTATAGGGCGCGATAAATTCGATGAGCTTGACGTGCAGATGGCTGGAGACCTCCCGGCCTAAGTCCCACACCTGATGACGCGCTACGGCCTCAGCCTCGCCATTGGCCTCAACGGATTTGAGCATGAGCCCGAGCTGTGGGCTGGTAGTGTGAATGGCAAGGCCGAGCATGAAAAACTACAGTAAAGAAACGTGCGAATGCCTTTGCATCATGCCACGTTGCTAGTCTTGCTTTAGCCGAAAGGTCATCATCAGCGGCAAATGGTCAGAGGCTTCGCCCGCTGCGCTGACGACTTCAGTCCTGAGCACTTCGAGGGTGCTGGGCGTGTACCAAATGTAATCTAGCTTGTACTCAGGCTGGTTGGAGGGAAACGTCGCGGCGGCTTTGTCCCAGTTGTCTAGAGGCACAGCTGAGACAAACTGCTCAGATGCCGCCATTTCTTTGATTGAAAATTCGGTTTCTTCGTCGGTGCGGTTGAGGGCGCTATTAAAGTCGCCTAGCACGATGACTGGATGGGTTTTGGCGTAGTCTTCGGCGAGCGATCGCACAAACCGGGTCTGACTCACCCGAGTTGGCTCATCAAACGCCTCTAGATGAACGCTAATCACAATTAAGGGCTTGCCGTAGAGAGAGATTTCCGCTACCTGAGCTAACCGGTCTAAGTAAAAAGCGTTGTAGTAAAAAGGATTGCTAGCAACTTTTTCTAGCACCACCCGACTGTTTTTCTGAATAGGAAAGGGCCAGCGGCTGATTATGGCCTGACCAGAGAGAATTTTGCCAAAGTGCGCCGACGGCGGCCAGTAGGGAAACGGTACGTAGTGTTTATCCCAACCGATGGCGATCGCCCCGTTAATGAGTTTCAATCCTTGAGCGATCGCCTTGGCTTGATCCACGCCGTAAGACCGCTTCGAGTCAAAATCAATCTCCTGAAAAGCTACAATGTCCGGCTTAACAGCTTTGAGAGCGGCGACTACCTGTCGCTGATTTGCCTCAAAAAAATCTCTGTCGGTTTTCGCCGTCGTATTATTCGCCAGCCCTGAGAGATAACCCAAGTTATAGCTCACAATGGTATGGCTGACTTCATCTAGCATGACTGCCTCGCCCTCATTCAGACCGCCGGCTGAGTAGTCAACGATGGCTGCATATTTTTGCTTGCTGTAGCTGCCGGAAGTGCCCCATATGTAGAAGAGCGCGATCGCCGCTGTCGGCAACCCCACCAGCAAGCCCAGCCATTTCAATAGTAGTTTCATCGTCTGATTCGCCCGGTACTCTGCCTAAAACAACGTATTTTGATAGGATGATTCCCGCTGGGTAACCTGGTAGGTGCGATGGCGAAGCCTCTCCTGCGGAGCACCGCCGCTTTACCTACTTCTTTCGGAGCTGCTAGATGTCCATCAAAAATATAATCTTCTTCGGTTTTCTAGGCTTTATCCCGGTTTCCCTGGCGGCTCACTTTTTAGGCTGGGGCGACCTCATTGTCTTTGTCACCGCAGCCTTAGCCATTATCCCACTCGCCGGGTGGATGGGCGCTGCCACCGAAGAAATCGCCATCGTCGTCGGCCCCTCGCTGGGCGGGCTCATGAATGCCACCTTTGGCAACGCCACCGAGCTGATCATCGCCATTTTCGCACTGCGAGCAGGCTTAGTAAACGTCGTCAAATCCAGCATCACTGGCTCCATTATTGGCAACCTGCTGCTGGTGATGGGCCTCTCCATGCTGCTAGGCGGCCTCAAGTTCAAAGAGCAAACCTTTCAGCCCACCATCGCCCGCCTCAACGCTTCTTCAATGAACCTGGCAGTAATTGCGATTTTGCTGCCCACCGCCGTTGACTTCACCTCCACTGGCATTGAGCAACCCATCTTGCAGCGCCTTTCTATCGCCGTTGCCGTCGTGCTCATGCTGGTATATGGCCTCACTCTGCTATTTTCGATGAAAACCCACGCCTACCTGTACGACGTTGGCATGGCAGCAGCCCCAGTTAAAGGCGTAGACACTGAGTCAAATTCTCAGGCGGACAAAGCCCATGAAAACGGACATGGGGAGCATAGCGAAAAGCCTAATCTGAAGCTTTGGATCGGCGTGCTCTTGGCTGCGACTTTGGCCGTAGCAGTAGAATCCGAATTTTTGGTCGGCACTTTAGAAGTCGCGTCTAAGCAGCTAGGGCTCTCTGAACTATTCACTGGCGTCATCATTTTGCCAGTCATCGGCAACGCCGCCGAGCACGCCACCGCCGTCACCGTCGCCCTCAAAAACAAGATGGATTTGTCCCTCAATGTTGCGGTTGGCTCCAGTATGCAAATTGCTCTTTTTGTTGGCCCACTGCTCGTCATCATCGGTGCGCTCATGGGCCAGCCAATGGATTTAGACTTCAACAACTTTGAACTCCTCTCAGTCGTCGTCGCTGTCCTCGTCGCCAATTCCATCAGCGCCGACGGCAAATCCAACTGGCTAGAAGGCACGCTGCTACTCGCTACTTACGCCGTCATTAGCCTATCTTTCTACTTCCACCCCGTTATCGAGGGCATCGGCTAAACCTAACCATCGCACGTTTTTCAAGTGAGATTCCAAATGGCTCAGACATGCTGGCCTCACTGAAAAGATAGACTTTTTAGCGCAGCCCTAGTTCTTTGCAAATAGAGTTCGTGTTCTAATTTTAAACTTCTCAATAGCAATTCTTGATGGGCCAGAGTGTTGAGCCAGAGTGTTGAGCCAGAGTAGAACAGGTTCCTTTCACAAGGACTCGATGATTGAGGTCTACTTTGACTCGCTTTTTCAATTCTTCCATCTCATATTGAGCTTCGTACTCCTTCCAACTCTCTTCATACCAGTCAATGACTCGCTGGTTGGGTTGCCTTCCCATTATCCACATTTCTAAAGAAGCTGCTTTTGATTGTCTCTCTGCCTGACCCAATGGAAACGAACCATACAGTCATTCTCTCCCGCCCTCGTCAGACAGGGCTTGAGAATCTTGCCAACTGCATGATCTGTGGCCGATTTTCTCGTTATGGAAGCTGGGCTAACCAATCATTTTGCCAATGAGCGGCGGGGAGGGCTGCTGAATATACAGACATTCAACACCGAAGCGCCATTGGAAAAAAATTGCTTAGGCTGAGAGTGCGATCGCTCACCAGCATCGTCCGGCTAAGCTGTTAGAGAAAAATGTAGCGGGCTAAATGACTGAGTCTGAACGTTAATGGCTATCAACCTTTAGGCAAGCAGTAGCCGAAGCCACAGCCTAGTCAAACTTCAGCTGCACTCAGTCATTTACTTTTCAGACCACCAACTTCTAAACGGTTCAGGCTAAACGCACACTTGCTGTCGAGGTCTGTACCGCCACATTTGCTAGATCTCGCATCTATTCAGGAACAGCTGAAGGATAGATAGTATCGGCAACAAACACGGGCTTCTGCTCATACTCGGCTTTGATGTTTTCTTTTACCGAGAGATCCCACTGTAAGTTGTAGTCTTTGTCGAAGTCTGCTTCCACATAAGGGCGAAGCACACCCGTAATAGCCACTATCTCATTATCTTTTACCAAAGCAGACGTTAGCCCAGGTGACAAAACCAGCAGATCTTCTGTTGCAAACAGCTTTTCTTCATCAAGAGTGAATAAGTCTGGCTCGTAGATATCGTCTACTTCTCCTTGCACAGCAATTCTCTGATTGTAATACTGCTCCGGATTAGCTGTGATATCACCCGGATCAGGAGCCAAGGCCAGAGACTTAGCGATAATCACCGGCTGATCTTCGTAGTCTGCATATAAGGTGGGATCGAGAGTGAGGTTATATTTTTCTGCTGTCGAAGCTGACGAAAAAGTCTCTACATCGCCAGTCACCTGAACTTGGCTGTCACCCACATCTGGAACGACAAACGGTTCTGAAGTCGCGTTAATCACCAATACCCCTTCACCAGCAAACAAGCTGCCGTCGTCCATTAAGAAAGAGGTTTCATCCACGGTTTGATCCACTTCGCCACGCACCGTTACCTCCTTGCCCTCATAGTTAGTAGGCTCTTTGGCAAGTTCTTCAGTGGTAACGTTGTCTTCCTCTGAGGGGGTAGTCGTCGCTTGAGGGCCACTCGCACAGGCGGTTAAAACCAGCAGCGACGCAGCCGTCAGCAGCTTGAATACACTCGCACCCATCGACCCTTTTTCCGATCTTCGATCTGTTTTTGTCTCTGTTTTTGTCAATGCTTTCATGTTTTAATCTCTCCTCAAAATTATCTGAATTTTTACGCAACTCAGGCCATCAATTATGCTCTGCATAACCGCCTTCCGGCTGCCCTTATCGGCTGCGTTGATTAACGATGACTATAAAGAATTTTGCCCGCTATAGAATCATCCACCTGAGACACTTTGTCTTTTCTATTTGATGAAATTGGTGACTCAACAGATTTTTACTCTCTGTCTAAAGACGGGTGTATACATTCAGAGGAGGGCAACCTGACGAAGCAGCGGAGGTTGCTCACAAGTTCTTCATTTTTGCTGTCTAAAATGAGGTTTGGAGCAATAGAATTACCTCATATACAACAATGACTTCCTTTTACAAACCCAAAGAGCCGCACAAAGAACCGCACAAAGAGGCTATGAACGACGGCGATCGCCCCCTCGCTGGTCACCCCGCGCCCAATCAGGCAGACCGTGAATCTACACAACGCCCGTCAATGGCAGACTTTCAGCCGTCCGCAGAGGTGAGAGAGAGTGAATACAGCTTCTCTATTTATATAGACTTGCCTGGCGTTAGCGCCCAGACTATTAACATCACTAGCTGCACTACGTCGGTGACGATTCAAGGAGAGCGGCGATCGCCTCAGGCCAGCAGCCAGCACGATAGTCAGCTAGTCAGCAGCGACCGAGCAACCGGCAGCTTTGAACGGGTGATTCAGCTTTCTCAGCCTATTTTAGGAGAGCAGGTTTACGCCGAGTATAGCCAAGGTGTTTTAAAGCTAGAGCTGCCTAAACAGCAATGCTCAGGTGATCCCGAAAAGATGCCAGCCACCTGCCGCAGCATAGCCCTGTAGCTCACTGGAAATTTTGTCTGAAAACTCTTTTTTGTTTAGAAAATTTTTCCTGCTAAGCTGTTGAGCCAGCCGGACTGACGTGGGCGATCGCCTCCATCTAAGCCCGCTGCTCAACGGCTTTGTCATGAACAAGCGCGAGGAGTAGAGCTAGCCGCAATCAAGACTTTAAACCGCGAGTCAGGCGCATAGAGGCGATCGCCAGCAATGTCCTATTCGTTCAGATATTTTTTACTTCTCAAGCAAACAGCACCCAGAGACTAGGCAACAGTTGAATTCTTCCTTTCGTAAGAGACTTATATGGAGATAACAAGATCAGTCGCAGCTAGCACTGTCAGACTGATGTTATACATTCCCTGTCGCCAGTTGAAGAAATATCTGTGCGCTGTCTGGATGCTGTTTTCGAACGAGACAGATGCGGGGCAACCGTCGTCATAGCGCCTCCTTGGCGAACTGAGCTGGGCTGCTTTATCTGTCTTTTAGAGAGCCTACCGCTCCCATGTCTCTATATTAGATCCGTAGCGGCGCAGCTTTAGCAAATAAACAACAAACGTTAACATCTCTAGAGATCATGCTTTGCCGCCAGCCTTTCATACTCACTACCGTTCATGAGCGCTACCGTTTATGTATCTCAAGCGCAGATGTCTTTAGGATGTCTTTTTTTAAGATGGCTTTAGGAGAATGACTGAAGAGGGCTGAGGCGATCGCCCCTCAAGCCTACGGGGCCTCGCTAGCTCCAGCGGCTTTCCCCATCTGCTTCCTTGCTAGAGCAAGATTCAGACATCACGGGTTCATTAATGTTAATATCTTTGAAGTATCTACAGCCAGATTCACCCGTTTCGTTTAGAGTTCTGCGTTGGCTAGAGTTCTGCGTTGGCTAGCACTGCGTTGACCCAAGGTGAAGACAAGCGGGGTGAAGACAAGCGGGGTGAAGACGAACGGCATCGAGAAGAGCAGTAGCAGCCAAGCTTTCCACAAAACTTTAGTCGCAAACTTCAGTCGCATTTAACTAGTCGCATTTAAGGAATGAGTTCATGAGCGAGCAGACCCAAGGATGTCTTAGAGTAGGCCAGAGTGCGCCTGACTTCACCGCTACTGCCGTAGTCGATCAAGAATTTAAGACGATCAAGCTGTCTGACTATCGCGGCAAATACGTCGTGCTCTTTTTCTATCCCCTAGACTTCACCTTCGTTTGCCCAACCGAAATCACCGCCTTTAGCGACGGCTACAGCGACTTCAGCGACATTGAGACAGAGATTCTTGGCGTCTCGGTAGACAGTGAGTTTTCTCATCTAGCCTGGATCCAAACCGACCGCAAAGCCGGAGGGGTCGGCGATCTTGACTATCCCTTGGTTTCTGATATCAAAAAAGACATCAGCGCTGCCTACAACGTACTAGACCCTGAGGTTGGCGTGGCCCTACGCGGCCTCTTCATCATTGACAAAGACGGCATCATTCAGCACGCCACGATTAACAATCTCTCCTTTGGCCGCAGCGTAGAAGAAACTCTAAGAGTGCTACAGGCAATTCAACATGTGCAGTCGCACCCTGACGAAGTCTGCCCCGCTGGCTGGCAACCGGGTGACAAAACGATGAATCCCGATCCCGCAAAGTCGAAAGAGTTCTTTGCTGCCGTCTAAACAATCGCCAGCGATCAACTTGCAAATTTACCTCACCCAAGCGCCTAGCCTTAGCCATTGACACGTCATGCAGCTAACTTCAAAAGGGAGCGATTTTCAAGGCTTAATCAGCCGCCGCTTTTTCAAAAACCTTTTACCTATTCCCGCTAGCTGCCGGTTTCAGCTCGGTCAACCGCTGCCCGACTTTACGCTGCCAGCGGTCGATGGCGCTGCTAGTAAGCTCTCTAGCTACCGGGGCAAACCCGTTGTGCTGGCGTTTACGCGCATCTTTACCGAAAAGCAATATTGCCCGTTCTGCTATCCTCACATTCTGGCGCTCAACGATGCCTACGGCCAATTTGTAGGGCTTGGGGCGACCGTGCTCATGATTACCAGCACCGATTTAGACCAGAGCCAGGTCGTTCAGCAAGATCTGGCTTTGGCGATGCCGCTGCTCGTTGACCCAGCCTGCCAGACTTTTCGTCAGTATGGTACGGGCCAAGCGCTGGGTGCGCCTTTGCCAGCTCAGTTTGTCATTGACGCTGAGGGCAGATTGCGCTTTCAGCATCTATTTTCGTTCGTGCATACGAATGCCACACCAGAGCGACTGCTCTGGGCGATTCGCAATGTGTAAAAAGGCCAGTCCAAAGAGGCCAGTGTAAAAGGCCAGTCTAAAAAGGCCGAAACCAACGGAGAAGGAGGGATTCGAACCCTCGATGAAGTTTACACCCCATAACTCCTTAGCAGGGAGCCGCTTTCAACCACTCAGCCACTTCTCCATGAGTGAGCAACCATAATACCAAGAACTCTGCGAAAGCTCTAGCAATATTATCGGTTGTTTTTGATTAAGGCTCTGCGGCCTCCGAAAAAAGGCGCTCTGCGAGAGGCCGGGAGTCCGCTGTCGGGGGCGAAGCTGCGTTGATGCGCGGCAGGCGATGCTTAAAGCCACAGAGAATTTCCCAGGCGATGGTGTTGGCCATATCTGCCCAATGGTCGGCGCTGAGGGTATAGTTGCCTGCCTGTCCTAGCAGGGTAACGACATCGCCTGTCTCGCACTGACTGCAAATTCGAGACATCCAGCATCAGCTGATCCATCGTGATCGCGCCAATTTGGTTGACTCGCTGACCGTTAACGACGACTTGCATCTGGTTGGATAAAATGCGCGGGACGCCGTCAGCGTAACCAATGCCAACAATGGCAATCTGCATCGGCTGCTGAGCGACAAACTGATGGCCATAGCTGACGCCAGTGCCCGGCGCGATCGCCTTTAGGTGAGTAATCCGAGCCTTGACAGCTAAAACCGGCTTAAGTTCAGCGGCAGATTTCAGGTGAGGGGCCGGATACAGGCCGTAGGTGGCTAGGCCCACTCGCACCATGTCGTAGTGCAGGGCCGGATCAGTCAGGGCGGCAGCGGCGTTGGCCAAATGGAGGCGGGGAGGCAGCAGATCGGCTTGCCGGAGATCGGCGATCGCCTGCTCAAATCGCTGCTGCTGTAGCCGCATCACCGCCTGGTCAGGGCTATCGGCAGTCGCCAAGTGAGAGTACAGACTGACTGACTCTAAATGGGCGAGCTGCTGCACAAAGCGGGCAAATTCAACCGCTCGCTGCCAGCTAAACCCCAACCGAGACATGCCCGTATCTAGCTTTAGGTGCACTGGCATTGGGGAAGCTGACCGCTGAGAGCAGGCCGCTAGCGTCTCAGAAAAAATCAGCGCCTGCTGCGGGTTTACAATCGTCGGCTGTAGCTGCCAGTCAGCGATCGCTCTAACCTCTGAGGGATCATTCACCGCCCCCATCACCAAAATTGGCGCGCTAATGCCCGCCTGCCGCAGCTCTATGCCCTCGGGCACCGTGGCCACCCCTAACCAGGTGCCGCCCGCCCGCAGCGCCCGCTCAGCCACTGTGACTGCCCCATGACCGTAGGCGTCGGCCTTAACCACCACCATCAAATCGGTACCCACCGGCAGCAACGCCTTGAGCGTGCGCACATTGTGAGCTAGCGCCGCCAAATCGATTTCCACCCAGGCCCGACAGCAGCGCATCGGCAACAGGGCAGGCGTTTTGTCCCAGCTAATCATGACAACCTCACAAAAACCATCTTCACTTCAGCCCTTCACTTCAGCCCTTCACTTCAGCCCCCAGATGAGTCCGCAGATTCAGCTCCCAGATAAGCCCCAAACCGCTCTCTAGTCAAGCCCTGACGCCCGTTTCCAGTCAAATCTCATCAGCATATTTCCGGAGGCACCCCTTCCGGCAAACAGTGTAGCAGTCGCTCAAACCCTCTCATGGCTTTGTTTGTGCTACTATTTATTGCAGGATCCTGGCGAGTGTGAAATGAGTAAGGTTCTTGTTCTAAATGCTTCCTATGAGCCGCTTAACATCACAAGCTGGCGACGAGCCGTAGTGCTGGTAATTAAAGGCAAAGCGGAGCAAATAGAGCACCGCGAACAGCTAATTTATCCAGATTTTCCGCTGCCAACGGTGATCCGACTGCGTCACTATGTGCGCATTCCCTACAAAGAAATTCCTCTCACCCGGCGCAATCTGCTGCACCGTGATAACCACACCTGTCAGTACTGCGGCTATGCAGGCGACGGCCTCACGCTTGATCACGTATTGCCGCGATCGCGCGGCGGCGGCGACTCTTGGGAAAATATCGTGAGCGCCTGCGTTCGCTGCAATGTCAAAAAAGGCAGTCGCACGCCCAAAGAGGCCCAAATGCCGCTGAGCAATCCGCCACGTAAACCCCACAGCAGCCTATATTTTGAAATTTCCAGGCATGTGCGCGGCGGCGTTCATCAAGAATGGCGACGGTATGTCATTGGGCTCAACTAGCGCCTACTGCTATTGCTAACATCCATCGGAGGTATGCGTTGAGCGTACTCGTTAGAGGTACTCATTGCCCCCGTGGACTCCAAGAACTACTCAGAACTGTAAAATTCTCGCCTGCCTCGCGTTTCACTGCTCATAGACAGCAGGTGAGCGTTCATAATAGTAAAAGAACAGACCTGTAAAATTACTGACTTTGCGCTCGCCCCTGCTAGCTACTAGCAGGTTTCTGTCGGCGGTGTGGATTCCTCTCATCTTTCATCCTTATCTTTCGTCACTTCCCGTCAAACGCCTGATTCAGGCGACAGTCGCTCCTCCTATGTCGTTATCCAACAGCGCTTTGCTAGACAGTCAAGAGTCCCATTCAGAAGCCGCACAGTCATCAGAGAAAGAGTCTCTCGTAGAGAAAGCTGCTGCCCTACGGCGCACCGCTGGCTTTGAGAGCAGCCCGACCGAAGCCTTAGAGAAGCTACTTAAAAAGCACAGCGGCACCCGCCAATTAGTGCTGCTGCAAGATTTTCCTGACCCCGATGCGCTATCGGCGGCTTGGACTTACCGTTTAATTGCCAGTGAGTACAGCATTCAGTGCGATATTTACTATTCTGGAACACTGAGCCATCAGGAAAATATTGCGCTGGTCAAACTCACCAATTTGCCCGCCAAGCGCTGGCCCACTCAAGCCAGCGAAGCTCCTGATCTCTCTCAGTACCAGGGCTATGTCCTAATCGATACGCAAGGGACAACCAGTCACCTTACCGAACGGGTCAGAGACGCGCATTTGCCGCTGATTTTGGTAGTTGATCATCATGCGGCTCAAGGTAAGCTCGACGCCGAACTCGCAGATATTCGCCCCGATATTCATGCGACGGCCACCATCATGGCTCAGTACTTGCAGGCGGGGCTGATGCAGCTAGATCGGAGTAATAATACGCATGTGAAATGCGCAACAGCGCTAATGCACGGCCTCCGCTCAGATACCAGCCATCTGATGCAGGCTTCTGAACCTGACTTTTTGGCGGCGGCTTACCTCAGCCAGTTTTACGATGCGCAGCTGCTTAACGCGGTTTTGCAAGCCTCGCGATCGCGGCGAGTGATGGATGTGATTGAGCGATCGCTGCGCAACCGCAAAATGCAAAACAGCGTCTCTATCGCAGGTGTGGGCTATCTGCGCTACGAAGATCGAGATGCGATTCCGCAAGCCGCTGACTTTTTGATCACTGAAGAAAACGTGCATACGGCTGTGGTGTACGGCATCGTCCATGACGAAGATGAGGAAAAAGAGCTGGTCGTCGGCTCCCTGCGCACGAACAAAATTACGCTTGACCCTGATGAATTTATCAAAGAAGCTTTTGGTCAAGACAGCCAAGGCCGCTTTTTTGGCGGCGGTCGATCCATGGCCGGCGGCTTTGAAATTCCCATTGGCTTTCTCTCCGGCTACTACGATAACAGTGACTACAACCGCCAAAAATGGGAGGTTTTCGACAAGCAAATCAAGCAAAAACTCCAGCGGCTAGTCAATCCAGAAGACGGTGTTCTGAACTCGGACTAAGCCGGAACACCTGGCGATAAAAGGTCTGCGAATAGTCATGAATTCAGTCCTGATACAGTCCTGCGGACAGTCCGTAGGACGATAAAGTGAGGGTCAGCTAGTTCATTCCTGACCCTCCTACCCTCACGCCCTGATACTATGCCCAATACCGCAGTTTATTTTATTCGCCACGGCATTGCCGAAGATCCGCAGTGGCCATGTCACTGAAGAGGCGCGATCGCTCACCGCGAAAGGCGTTACCCGAACCCAGCGAGTCGCCCAGAGGCTGGCCGATCTGGGCCTACAGTTTGATGCTTTACTCAGCAGTCCGCTGGTCGCGCGCAGCAAACCGCTAAAATTTTGCACGCCGCCGGGCTCGCCTCACACGTTGAAGACTTTCCGGCGCTAAGTCCGGGCGGCGAGCTCTCCGACTGGCTTAACTGGCTGGCCAACTGGCAGCATTTAGAGCAGTCGTCAGACCGTCCGGCGATCGCCATTGTCGGTCATGAACCTAACTTGAGCCGGTGGGCACAGAAATTAGTCACTGGCGAAGAGAGCGCCATCAGTGGACGCTCAAAAAAGCGGGCATCATCGGCCTTCAGTTGCCCGCTGCCAGTGAAGCGATCGGCCAAAGCCAGCTTTTTTGGCTATCGCCGCCGCGCTTCTTGCTCTAGGGATACGGGCTCTGTCAAGAAACACAGACTAATCGCCCTAATTTTGTCTAGCCTGCCTATCGATGCCGCCACGCGCAGCGATATGGTAAAGAGCATTGGCTAAGCATTTACTCATTCAGGAAGGAGTCTACACATGATGACGACATGCGACTATCGGCCAGGCTTAGAAGGCGTTCCGGCCACGCAGTCGAGCATCAGCTATGTGGACGGCAAAGCCGGAATTTTAGAGTATCGCGGCATTCGCATTGGCGAGATTGCGCAACACAGCAGCTTTTTAGAGACGGCCTATCTGCTGATTTGGGGCGGTCTGCCCACTCAGCAAGAGCTGCAAGACTTCGAGCATCGAAGTTCAGTATCATCGCCGGCTCAAATATCGCATTCGCGACATGATGAAGTGCTTTCCTGAAAGCGGCCACCCGATGGACGCCCTGCAAGCCTGCGCCGCTGCCCTGGGCCTATTTCACTCTCGCCGGGAGCTAGAAGATCCGACCTATGTGCAAGATGCTGTCGTGCGGCTGCTGGCCAAAATCCCGACGATGGTCGCCGCTTTTAAGATCATGCGTAAAGGTAACGACCCGGTGCAGCCGCGTGACGATCTTAGCTACGCCGCTAATTTTCTCTACATGCTCAATGAGCAAGAGCCCGATCCCTTGGCAGCTCGGATCTTCGATATCTGCCTGATTCTCCACGCCGAGCACACCATCAACGCCTCGACCTTTTCGGCGATGGTGACCGCCTCTACGCTGACCGACCCTTACGCGGTCATTGCCTCTGCGGTAGGTACGCTAGCTGGCCCACTGCACGGCGGCGCTAACGAAGAAGTCATCGCCATGCTCAAAGAGATTGGCTCTATTGAAAATGTGCGGCCCTACGTAGAAGCGCGGATTGCCAACCGAGAGAAAATTATGGGCTTTGGTCACCGCGTCTATAAGGTCAAAGACCCTCGGGCAGCAGTTCTTACAGCGATTAGCCGAGCAGCTTTTCGACAAAGAAGGCCGCGATGCCTATTACGATATCGCCCTAGAGCTAGAGCTGGTCGTTGAAGAAAAGCTCGGTCATAAAGGCATTTATCCCAACGTGGACTTTTACTCGGGGCTGGTCTATCGCAAGCTGGGCATTCCGACCGATTTGTTTACGCCGATATTTGCGATCGCCCGCGTCGCTGGCTGGCTAGCCCACTGGAAAGAGCAAATCGGCAAAAATCGGAATCTTCCGGCCCACCCAAATCTATGAAGGCCCCCACGACCAGCGCTATATTCCACTAGAAAATCGCTTGCAGCTATGGGAAAAACAGCCCTAGCAGATCTACCAGGCATCTACCCAATTCAGGAGATCACAGCGATTTCAACTGGCCGCTGACTGGTAAAAACACAGAGGTGATGGGCATTACCCCCCTTGTCAATATCTAAAATTCAGCCGAATATATCTCCAGTGACGATTTTCAGGAACTCCAGCCCCTCCGGCTTTGTCGGGGGGGTTTTTATTTTGCAGATGAGTTGGGCGGCAAAAGATTCTTCGACTCAGAAGTATCGACTCTATGGCGAGATAGCTAGCATTTCAATTGGCCTTGATCTTCGAAAGAGTCTATAGCAGTTGATTAAGCGCTAGAATCTGTGAGACAACTGTAACTTAGAGCACAGCCACCCTTAAAGCGCATGAATCCAGGCATTGACCTTCAAAGTACTTTCGTTCAAGCCCTGATCGAACTAGGACTTACCCGCCGGGGTCGCCAAAACTGTCTGGGTTCCCCTACCGATGGTGCTGATGCTGATTGTGGCAACAGTGAGCATTTTCATCTCAGTCTGGCTAGAGCGCAAAATCTCAGCCGCCGCCCAGCAGCGCATTGGCCCCGAATATGTTGGCCCGTTAGGATGCCCTGCAGGCCGTCGCCGATGGCGTCAAGCTCATTTTTAAAGCAGACATCACCCCGGCCAAATCAGACCCGTGGCTGTTTACGCTTGGCCCTGCCATTGTGGTGATTCCGGTCTTTCTCTCTTTTTTGATTGTGCCCTTTGGCCAAAACATGGTGATTACCGACTTGGGCATTGGTATTTTTCTGTGGATTGCGCTTTCTAGCATTGCGCCCATTGGTCTGCTGATGGCGGGCTACTCCTCTAACAACAAGTACTCACTGCTAGGCGGACTGCGGGCTGCGGCTCAATCTATTAGCTACGAGATTCCGCTGGCGCTAGCAGTTCTGGCGGTCGTGATGATGACCAACGGACTCAGTACCATCGACATTGTCAATCAGCAGTCAGGCTACGGCATTTTAGGCTGGAATATTTGGCGACAGCCCGTTGGCTTTGTGATTTTTTGGATTGCCGCTCTGGCTGAATGTGAGCGCCTGCCCTTTGACCTGCCTGAAGCGGAAGAAGAACTAGTCGCAGGCTATCAAACTGAATACACCGGCATGAAATTTGGTCTATTTTACGTTGGCTCTTACGTTAACCTGATGCTTTCGGCGCTGATTGTCTCAGTGCTTTATCTAGGCGGATGGAGCTTTCCGATTCCAGTAGAGACGCTCACCGGCCTGCTAGGGATCAGTGAGACGACGCCCTGGGTTCAGGTAATCACTGCCTCTCTAGGCATTGTCATGACCATGATTAAGGCTTATCTGCTGGTTTTTCTGACTATTTTGCTGCGGTGGACAGTGCCTCGCGTCAGAATCGATCAGCTTCTAGACCTGGGCTGGAAGTTTTTGCTGCCCGTTTCGCTGGTCAATTTGCTGGTCAACAGCAGCGCTTAAGCTGATCTTTTCCCCTTGCCTTTGGCGGCTAGTGCAGCGCTCTATCAAGCATTCACACTTGCTGAACTTTATTTACCACCCTCTTGCCATGTTGAATTTTCTCAAACAAGTCGGAGACTACGCCAAAGAAACAGCTCAAGCAGCGAAGTTTATCGGCCAGGGACTGTCGGTTACCTTTGACCATATGAAGCGTCGCCCGGTGACGGTGCAATATCCCTACGAAAAGCTAATTCCTTCAGAGCGCTATCGCGGTCGCATTCACTTTGAGTTTGACAAGTGCATTTCTTGCGAGGTGTGCGTTCGGGTATGTCCTATTAACTTGCCAGTTGTCGATTGGGAATTTAATCAGAGAGACGAAGAAAAAGAATCTGAAGCACTACAGTATTGACTTTGGCGTCTGCATTTTTTGTGGCAACTGCGTAGAGTATTGCCCGACTAACTGCCTATCGATGACCGAAGAGTACGAGCTGTCATCCTATGATCGCCACGACCTCAACTATGACAACGTCGCGCTTGGCCGCTTGCCCTATAAGGTCACCGAAGATCCGATGGTGACGCCGATGCGCGAGTTTGCCTATTTGCCCAAAGGCGTGATGGATCCTCATGATTTGCCAGCGGGCTCTCAGCGGGCAGGTCGCTTGCCGAAAGATATTTGGCTGAGAGGCTGAGAAGCGCAAAAAACGACGGCAGAAGCCACTGCGGATAGTGAAAAGCTGCGATTTTTCTAACTCGTCATGAGAGCTCATAGCTGTGTGCTTTTGACCGAACTGAATTTTGACCCTACTACAAAAAAGACTCACCGTGAGGAGAACATCTTTGAATTTGGCAGAAGGCGTACAGCTCGTTTCGTTTGGCATTTTGGGCGCTGATTATGGTCGCCGGGGCTTTGGGCATGGTTCTGCTCTCCAATATTGTCTACTCGGCGTTTTTGCTGGGCTTGTCTTTATCAGTATTTCTGGGCTCTATATTTTGCTGAATGCTGGGTTTGTTGCCGCTGCGCAGGTGTTGGTTTATGTGGGCGCGGTAAACGTGCTGATTTTGTTCGGGATTATGCTGGTCAACAAGGAAGAAGACTTTGCACCGGTTAACCAGGCCTGGTTGGGTAAGGCGACGACAGGTGCGGTTTGTGCAGGCATCTTTGGGCTGATCGGCACGATGGTTTGTCTCATCCCTTGGGCGATTTCTAATGAGCTGCGGCGGGTGATTTGGCGATTGAGATGATTGGTCAGCACTTTTTTAGCGACTATTTGCTGCCTTTTGAGCTGGCTTCGGTTTTATTGCTGGTGGCGTTGGTTGGGGCGATTATTCTGGCTCGCCGTGAGTATGATTCCCGATGAAGAGCCGACTCAGCAGAGTCGCTTACGCTGCCTGAGCGTCCGCGTGAGCTGGTAGCAGCGGGCAGTGCGCGCGATCAGGATTGATGACTCAGGATTGATGATTTAGGATTAATGGACAAACTGACTAGCTTCGAAGTGTAGACAACTATAGATTTTTGACGACTTATGCAACTTGAGTATTTTTTACTGCTGGCGGCTGCCCTATTTTGCATTGGCATCTATGGGTTGGTCAGCAGCCGCAATGTGATTCGCGTGCTGATGTCGATTGAGCTGATGCTCAATGCGGTCAATATCAACCTGATGGCTTTTTCTAACTATCTTGACCCGGCTGCTATTAAGGGGCAGGTGTTTGCTGTCTTTGTGATTACGATCGCGGCGGCTGAGGCGGCAGTCGGACTAGCGATTGTGCTTTCTATTTATCGCAATCGCGATACTGTCGATATGGAGCAGTTCAATTTGCTGAAGTGGTAAGTGATGGTTTGAGCCTGCGCTTCTAAACTGTGGCAGACCCGTATGTGTAAGTAAACCGTGCAGCTCAAGCAGGTCATTATTGTCTATAAGGCGGGCAACAGCTCAGCAAAAGCTGGGCTGATAAGTGTGCGCGTCAGCTAGAAGCGCTCGGGGACAAGATAATGATGGGGCCAAGTGGTGCTCAAGATAACCCTTACCCGGTCTTTTTGGAATCAACCTCGACGCCGATTGATTTGGCTGTCGTTTTGGGCGGAGATGGTACGGCGCTCTCGGCAGCGCGGCATCTGGCAGCGGACGATATTCCGATTTTGGCGGTGAATGTGGGCGGTCATTTGGGCTTTTTGACTGAGTCTTCTGAGGTGATCGGCGATTTTGAGAAGGTGTGGGAGCGGCTGCTGGGCGATCGCTTTGCCATTCAACAGCGAATGATGCTGCAAGCGCAAGCGCATATTAGGCGATTCTGTAATTTTGAGCCGATGAGCGATCGCTACTTTGCGCTCAACGAAATGTGCGTTAAGCCCGCCTCACCCAACCGTATGATTACGTCTATTTTGGAGGTTGAAATTGATGGCGAAGTGGTTGATCAATATCAAGGAGATGGTCTGCTGATCAGCACGCCTACCGGATCAACCGGCTATACCGTCTCGGCCAATGGCCCGATTGTGCATCCGGGGATGCAGTGCATTATCGTCACTCCCATTTGCCCGATGAGCCTATCGAGCCGACCCATTGTGCTGCCGCCGGGTAGTACTGTCAGCGTTTGGCCCCTGGCCGATGCCGAGGGCAATACTAAGCTCTGGACAGACGGGGTGTTTGGCACGGCAATCTGGCCGGGTCAGCGGGTCGATATTCGCATGGCCAGTCATCTAGCTAAGTTTATGATTTTGCGCAAAGATCATTCTTACTACCGCACTCTGCGCAACAAGCTACAGTGGGCAGGCGCGAGGGTCAATTATCACAACGACCATCGTAAAAAATAGGTGGCCAGTCAGCTTATTTGACCTGGAGCAGATCGGTAGGTGAGACGGTGAGCTCGGTGAGCGAGGCCATGATTTTTACTGTTTCTAGTAGCGAGACGTTCTCACAGGTGGGCTGCGCTGGATGGTCTTTGGCAATGGATGATGCACCTACGAAGCGATAGGAGCCCTGGCTATTGGTTAGCCACTGACTAACGACTTCTATAGGGCTAGCTATAGCATCTGGTGGTGAGTCCTGAGAACGGTCTTGAGGCGGCGAGCTGTAGTAGATTTTCTGATCGCGTCCAAACACAGGCGAGTCAAATACCGCGACAGAAAGCGTGGCGACCTTGGCCGTAGATAGTTCAGCAGGCGGCTGGTCGGGGCCGACATATTCAATCGCGAAGCACTGAGCGGCAGCGCTACGGTAGATCAGGCGATAGGCATTGGGATCAGCAGTATCGTGCTCAGCGAGCGTAAATCCATTTGGTACGTAGGCCGGAGCCATCACTGGCAGTCCCTGAAGCTGCTTGAGTGCCGATGGCGGCACTTTGCCTAGGTAGGATCCTGGTGGGGGGGCGGCGGCATTGACAGCGGTGCGGCAGGGGCTACAGATGGCCGCTGCTCTGAGGCTGGCTTGACTACTTCTTGAGGCTGACAGCCTGCTAAAGAGGCGGCGGCAAGGGCGATCGCCCCCCAGAAAACTATGCGTTGGCTTTTCAAATTCGACTGCGCCATCGTTCTATCAATTGCTTACTATCAGTAAGCCCTACCGTCTCTATGGACAAACTGTCGCTCACCTTCGGCAGTGAGTTTGAAAATCAAATCTTCATCAGGATAGATCGCCTGGTCAGGTTGAGTGCGATCGCCTACTTCCAAATACACCGCTGACATAGCCGACCGATTTACAAGATGATGGCCGTTCGCCTGACCCATCGCAAAACCAGCCATGTCACCTGGTTTTAGCACTTGCTCGCCCTCGTCAGTTATCAAGGCCAGCTCGCCTTCTACCACATAGATAAACTCATCTTGAGCAGAGTGCCAGTGCCTGAGCGCCGATTGACTGCCGGGTTCAAGCGTCGTTAGGTTCACACCAAAATTCTTCAGGCCAGCCGCCTTGCCCACGCGCTGCCGAGCGCGCCCAGCGACTGATGCGCTGAAGGGGGCAGGATAGCTCGTGCCGCTTTCAATCGGAATAGACGAAAGATCAATTCGCATACCTTCCTCACGTTTAGAAAATTGCTAATCAAAATTTGGGCTGCCAGTTCGGTTCGAGCGGGGTGGTCTGAAACGCAGGCAGAGCTTCAGCCCGCTTGGATAAGGCTGATAGCGCTGGGTAGCGATCGCCCTTCACCACATCTGCAATCAGATGCTGAGTAAACTGCCAGGCCACACAGATGGTAATGTCGGCTTGAGTAAGGCGATCGCCCACCCACCCACCCGACGACGCATAGGGTTCGAGCAAGTCGTAGGCCGCGACTACCTGAGACTGAAGGCGGCTTTGCCAAGGCTGATACTGTTTGTCGGCAGGCCGTTTGCGCTCATACTCAATCTGTACAGTCTTATCACAGGCAGTGAGCCCTAAACCAATTAACCGAAGCGATCGCTGATAGTCGGCCATCGGCTCCGGCATCAGCGATTTGTCTGTTAATCGCTCAACATATTCTAAAATCAGTGTCGAATCCATCAGCACTTCGCCATCATCGCAGATCAGCGTCGGAGCTTTGATCACCGGATTGATTTGGCTAAATTCGTCAATATTGCGAAAGACAGATAGGGGCTGGTGCTCGAAAGGGAGACTGAAGTGGTGAAGAGCGATCGCCACTCGCCGTACATAAGGCGAATCAAGCATTCCAATCAGTTGCATGGCACTACCTACAGTCAGTTATCTCTCTAGACAACCACAGATATCGACCAGCGCATATCTATTCGCCAGATAGCCTCATCCCTATTGATAGATACTCGAAACCTTCACGAGCGGGGCAGTGCCCGAAAAATATCTTCCACCAAAGCCTTCGTTTTGTCATCCAGCAAACGCCAGTCCACCTCACCTTGCTCATCTAATAGGCGATCATCTGCCTCAACCTGCCTATCTTCAGCCGGTTGGTAGTCCAACGCACATACCTGATAGCACAGCGCCCAGATATCCACTCGCCGATCGGCACTGCCAGCCTTAGTCAGTCTCAATGTATAGAGCGGTGCTGGCTGCGGCAGTTGCGACATCAAAGCCGCTACCCGGTCGTGGGTTTCGGGCGGCACACCGTGAAGCTGTTGTTGCAGCGTCGCATAGTCAGCCTTTTGCTCAGCAGTGGTGCCCTCCGGCCAAATCAACTTCTCTTCATAGCTGCCCTGCCAATCGGTCTCATCAAGCTGTTTGCGAATATTGTCAATTACCCGAATCAGCGCTGGCTGCATGAGCTGCTCTACTTGAGCCTTAGCCAGGGGCGTAGCAAACTTTGGCATCGCGGATAAACTCCCTCTACTCAACCTACTCCATCCGAAACCAAGCCGTCAGCGCCACCGCTAAGCCATCGGCAGCGTCATCTGGTTTAGGAATACTTTCCAGCTTTAGCTCACGAGTAATAGCATCTTGCACCTCTACCTTGTCGGCATTGCCATGCCCGGTAATCGACTGCTTAATCTGCGCGGGCGTAAATTCAACAAAGGGCAAATTGCGCTGAGCTAGCACCAGCATCACTACGCCCCTAGCCTGCGCGACTAAAATGGTATTCCCCATCCGGTAAAAAAACAGCTTTTCAATCGAGACCAGATCGGGCCGATACTCATCAATCACGCTGTGCAAGTCATCGTAGATAGTACACAGCCGCTTGCCCGTATCCGTACGCGCTGGCGTTTGCACTACGCCATAATCCACCACGCGAATGTCGGGCGCAAGGTCACGCTTTTTGGCCGGGTCGTATTCAATCACCCCAAAGCCTAAAATTGCCAGCCCCGGATCCAGCCCAAGAATGCGTTCGCTCATATGGCGCTATCTGAAACTATGCTTGAGCGGCCTACTTGATCCCCGCAGGCTGACGACCGTTAGCGGTCATATCCGGCTCTGCCACCCCAAAGGTTTTACTAAACGTTTTTTCTACCTTGTAACCCGAATCAATCGACTCTAGCGGATCTTTGCGCAGCCGGTGGCGCAGGCAGAGAGCAATCACCCGCTGCACGTCTTCGAGGGTGACTTCGCTGCGGCCTTCATAGGCGGCCAGTGCTTTAGCAGCCCGGTTGGTGACAATGTCACCGCGCAACCCGTCTACATCTAGCTCTGAGCATACTTCAGAAATTTTCAGCCGGTAGTCATGCTCTAGCGTCACTTCCCTAAGCCGATTTTGAGCGTCGATAATCTTTTGCTGAAGAGCCACCTGGTCGGCCTCACACTTAGTCGAAAACGCCGCCGGGTCGCGGTCAAATTCAGTGCGCTGTTCGACAATCTGCACCCGTAGCGCAGGCTCGCGCACGGTACGAATTTCGGCGTGCATGCCAAATCGGTCTAGTAGCTGAGGGCGCAGCTCGCCTTCTTCAGGGTTGCCTGAGCCGATCAGCACAAACTGAGCCGGGTGACGAATCGAAATGCCCTCTCGCTCAACCGTATTCCAGCCGGAGGCAGCAGAGTCGAGCAGCACATCAACCAGGTGATCATCGAGCAAATTGACTTCATCTACATAGAGCAACCCGCGATTAGCTTTGGCTAGCAAACCCGGTTCAAATGCCTTAACGCCTTCAGACAGCGCTTTTTCAATATCAATGGTGCCGCACACGCGGTCTTCAGTTGCGCCCAAGGGCAGATCGACCATCGGCACTTTTTTAGACGCAGCGGCAATCTCCTGGCCTTCGCGCTCTGCCTGCACATCAGGATTGCCAGGAGCGCGGTTAAACGGGTCATCGGCGGCGACTTCAATCTCGGGTAGCAGGTCTGCTAGGGCGCGGATAGTAGTCGATTTGCCAGTGCCGCGATCGCCCATAATCATCACCCCACCGATCTGCGGATCGATCACGTTTAGGATCAGGGCGAGCTTCATGTCTTCTTGGCCGATCACCGCAGTGAAGGGAAATACGGCGCGGCGGGCGGGCGGCTTAGCAATACTCACAGGCTTGAAATATATATAATCGAGGGCTTAACCATTGTGCCACAGGAGGCTCTGTCTAAATTTGCGATGTCCGTTTTCGGGCATCATTTGAACCCCTACTACCTCAATACAACGACTGAAACTAGATGTCACTGTGGCTTCTGGGTCTGCGTCTCTTTATAAACCAACAGCCGAAATTCCATGAAGAGTTTTAGGACATCATCAGATCCCTATTAGGATTTAGTTCAGGAGTAATCTCGGCTTGAGCACTCGCTAATGACCCTTGGGATACAGGCTCTTGACCTGGAGGTGGCCATCACTTTTCCTCACCACCAACCTCGCATCAGAGACTGGGTCAAGCCGTATGGGTGTAAATTTTACCAAAGCATTATTTTATAAAGCATTATTTTATTTAGAGAGGACTAACCCCTCATAGGGCTTCATAAACACAAAAGGCTCACAGGCATTCATTGTTGAAGAATACCTATGAGCCTTATATAGCAAATGTTTTGCCCATCGGAGCGACAGGATTTGAACCTGCGACCCCTACTACCCCAAAACTCTGAGTTTAGCTGATAGCAATGGATTGGGCACTATCAGGCTGTCCCTCGTAAAAACACCAATGACAGCACTTAACCGAAATAATATTCCTAGCACTATCACCACTCTCGAAGGGCTAACCGTTTGGGCCGCGCTCACCTACACAGCGGCCTATGGTGGAAAAACCTACGGAGAGCGCGACACGACAGACCTACAGCGATTTGCCCGCTACTCAATCGCGCCGGTAGCCAGTCAGGAGCGCACCACCAGCCTATTTCTGATTGCGCGGCTGGCGGTGCCCATGAATCAGGAATTGCTGGCCTCTGGCTCGGTCGGCTGGCTCGGCGTTATCGAGCACTCGCAGCAGGCTGTTCTTCCGGCTGGATACACCGTCTAGCCAGTGAGTGATTATTATCCCGATGTGATCGAGCTGGTGCCCAATGCCACCGGCTCGTATGTGCCTGATTTTAATGCTCGGCCTGCCACCGCTGCGCCGATAGTGCCCTACGTGCCACCGACTCCCCCGGCACAGGTTCCCTATTATCGCGAGCCGCCCACTACGCCAAATTACGATAGTGGCGGGCGAGGGATGAGCGACGCAGACTTGCGAGATTTTGGCACTGATGATTATGGCAGGCCAATTGCTCAGCGAAATCCGGTGACCGGGCGAGCCGAATTTAATCCTGAGCTAGGCTTTACCCCGCAAGAAATCCGCGATGCCGAGAACGCGCTGAATGATTACCCAGGCAATCGCGGATCGCGAAGGAATGCAGGTCGGGCTATTGGCAACGCCTTTGATGTACTGCCTGTAATTGGCGATGCTATTGGTATCGCCGGGGCGATTGATGGCATTTTGAGGCCAATTCTCGATCCAATCACTCAGCCAATAGGCGGCGCAATTGGGCGGGGTATTGGCCAGTTGACACGCGATCTAGACTGCCGATTATTTGGCCTGTGCAGTCATCAAGGAGCCCCGACCGGAGATATTAATGTTCCGGGGGCAGGCGCTCACCCTCAGGGGCAGTGCGAAACTGGCTACCTAATTAATTTTTACATCAGTGGAACAACCTCTCAAGGTAAGCATTATTCTAATGCGGACAGTGTAAACGCCAGTCAAGGGTATGGAACATATCAAGGGCCACTCAGCGCCCCATATACCTTTGTGAGAAATGGTATTCCCCGTGTGACTGTAAACGACCGGTTTGGTCAGCCTACTTACCTCGGTAACCTCAATGGGCTTAGCAATCCAAGCTTTGCGCTTAAAGCTACCCGAGTGGATGGCCAATCCGACTCATGTGGCGATCGCCTCCCAGGTCGCCAGCCTACCGCGCCAGCTATCCCCCAAGATCCAACTAGGCCGGGCTTTAAATACCCGCGCTTGCCAGGCTTTGAAAATCCTTTCCCAACCGGATTGCCACGATTGCCTGGCTTTGATTTGCCTAGCGGCAGTCCTTTCGGCAAGCCTTTTAACCCCACCATTCCTATAGGTGGCGGGAGCAATCGCCCGTCCCCCGGCTACGATGGCTTGCCCGATAATTTGCCAGCGCCGGGTGGCCAAGATTTGCCAGCGCCGGGCGGACAGGGCGGCGGCGGGAACCCATCACCGCCCACGCCTAGCCCTGAGTGCTGCCCAAGCACAGAGCGATCGCTCTCCGAAATCCTCCGTAAATTGCAAGGCTCAGGCAACGGCACCTTTGATCTATCACCGTGCAACCAAGAGGGAACTAGATCGGTTCGCTTTAGCGGTGAGGGGCTAGCCGGTATTTATGGCGCGCTGGCTGCTCTCACTCAATCGCTTAATCTGATTCACTCCGATACAAAATGCCCGCCAGAAATCGAGCTACCAGAAATTGAAGGGCTAGATGAAATGCTGTCTCTCTTGCGCGGCTCTGGCTCTGGCTCGCTGGATATATCGCCCTGTGAGGATTCAGAACCGGGTGAGGGGCCGATAGAAGCGCTTTACAACGGCTCGGGGGTTAGCGGGCTTTATTCTGCGATCGCCGCAATCACAAAATCGCTAAACCTCATCCACACCGATACAAAATGCCCCCCAGAAGATTGTTGTGTTGCTGCCGTTCCTGATTGGTGGCAGATGCGCCCTGGCGCAGATCGGCCCCAGCTCTCAATTGTCTTTAGAAAAGGAATCGGGCGAAACTATCATGCTCTGAATATTCCACATCCAAAGGTCACCGCGCCAAATACTGTCAGTCCAATCGGAGCCTATACAAGTGGTAGCTATCAAGCAACCCTAGTCTTGATAGACAATTCAAAATTTATTGTGAATGCCAATTCAGTAGATGAGGCCCGCCGTGTAGCTCTTGAGGCAGCAGAGGCAATTGACCCGGCAATGTTAGGAGATCTTCGCCTTTCCATTACTGAACGGCGCGGCTATCCAGTTACCATTGACGCCATGGAACCTCGCTATATCCAATATTTCCCTGATGGCCAAAAGAACAGGATGCCTGCTTGGCGTCGCAAAACAAGCTAAATAAATCATTACCTCTTAATCCCTAAGATATGGTGCGCAGTTTTATAGAGCTTAAAAAATGGGAAATATGGCTATGTTGATTGAGGATAAGTAATGCCAGTTCGCGGGCCACGAAAGCTTTATAAAATTGATTTGATCCAGGTAGGAGAATCGCCAACAGGCACTGGTGGCAGACCAATCGTAGTGAAAATGAAGGAGGCGATCGGAGACTGGTTAGGGATTCGCCCTCTAGCCTGGAACGATCCTATATTGGTGGGTACTTTCTCCGGCGCTGGCCCTAACGCAGGCTATAAATTCATTCGCCGTCTCGGTGGATTCAGGCAAACCAGCTTTACGCTTGTCTCTAAAACCGATTTTCAGATCCCGGAGCTTATCAAAGGCGCGGACGGAATCTACAGCCTTGCAACCCGTCCATTCAAGAGCATTTCTATTGGCTTCCCCAAAGGTGTGTCTGTTCACGAATTTGTTTACTGGATTGGAAGCACCAACAAAGCAGAGCAGATCTCTCATATTGTGACCCCGTCAGGCGTTTCATTTAGCTTTGGCCCAGTCACAGATTAACGAGGAATAAGCGGCAGGTTTTAATACCTGCCGCTTAAGTCTATTGCTATCAGGGCTATGCTCATGGGCTGGGTCTTTTACGGGGAAGCACCTGCTGGTTTTAATGAACAGGTGATCGGTGATTTTTTAATTGGGGATGAGCTAATTAAGGTTGAGCATCTTTTTGATGGCTTACTACCTGGATTTGGTCATGCTCTAATCTCCAATGTTTACGCTAATGGTGAACGTGATTTTTTTAGGCGCAGCTACCCTTATAAAAACTCGGCAAGAATTTACACTATCAAAGTGCCAGAACAGCTACAGGCAGCGGGCTATAGCCTACATCAGCTACTAATCAAGTGGAATAGGGGGGCTCGCTGGGTGGCTAAAGCTAACTGGCGGGTACGGATATATGTTTGGCGTGGCGATAGTATCCCAACAGCCATAAATGCTGAATGATGATTCCTGAAGGCTTAGATAAAAGTATTAGTACTGCGATTTCTCTGTCACTGGCGGGCTTGGCTTGGTGGGCACATCGCCGCGAGATGGCAAAAGAAAAGTGGCGAATAACCAATGATGCTCAGAAGCAATATGCCGCTACTGAGCTTAAGGAATACGCCGCCCAGCGCGATTTTGGGCATATCAAGAGAGATCTTGAGCAGCTCAAGATAAACACCACGCACTTGAGTAAAGAGGCTGACCAGCGGCTAGATCATCTAGAGCGCCAGTTTGAACGGTTTGCTGGCGCTCTAGAGGTGCTTACTGAACTGCTTAAGGAGCGAAATAAGGTCTGATTTAAGGCTTCTAGAATGGAATATCGTCGTAATCAGGATCTTCAGAATTCATCATCTTTTTTTTTGATAGCTTCAATATGTAATAAGGCTTTTTAAAAACTAAGAGAAAGCCCTCATGATAATAGTCTGCCTTCAATTTGACAGGGCTGTAAAGATTGATGAGATATCCGAATATTTCAAACTGCATGAATAAGTCTCCCTTTTTTCTTTTCGGTTATTTGCTTCGATCCGCAACTAGGCAACGCTAGAATGCGGGTTTGAACTGTTAGCCCTGACGAAAGAATGGGGGCTTTCGCTGTGTGCCAGTTGGCGGGTTTAGGTCAGTTTTAGTCCTGGGCATTTTTTGTGGAGGATCGCCGCGTGCGGATGCTGTTGGATAGTAGCTGTGGAAGCCTCCACACTTTAAAGAAAGAGAAATGCGGCGTTTTGTGGACTTTCGGAGAGTGGCGAGTAAATAGCGGTTTATCACCTTTCGATATCCTCCTCAAAACGGTAACGCCCCTCTGAATCGGCTGCAATTATTCCGCTGCTTAATAGCGTGGCGGCAACTTGGCCCATTGCATCCATCGATCGCAGGCTCAGCCGTTTAGCAAAGCTCTTGCCTGTCAGCTCTCGGAGGTTGAAAGACTCTGTAGAGTGTTTCTTTAAAAAGTCTTTCAAGGCGCATTGTTCTGTTGTTAATTCAACGGAGGTTAAGGAGGAGGTTAAGGATTCAGAGAAACCGCTAACGTTTGGCTGAGTTCGGATCACCTCAAAGGGCTCGGAGTATCCCCATTGACCATCGAGCATTTGAATAAAGCCGGTTAGTTCAGCGGCGGGCATGTCAATGGTCATTGACCTTTTAAGTGAGCTAAACCAGCTCTTTTCGGTGCGCTGAGCATGAGCGACGGCGGACAGTCTAAAGCTCGATTTATTGCCGTTGCTCATGGCTAAATCTTCGACAGTGGATGCCTGCGTCATGATCCAAACAAACTTGCCTTTGGAAGGCCCAACTGAACAGATTGTAGACAGTCGGCCCATGAATGCTCTATAGGCTGGTTTGCTCATGCCCATTGCTAAGCCAGGGGCGCACTCATCGACGATCAGCAGCTTTGGATGAGTAGGGGTGCTGGGGGCTTGCAGGTAGCGGGCAAACAAATCGGTCACCCGCTGTTCGACGGCGGGCGGTTCGAGTGTGGTTACATCGAAGTGGGTGGCCTGGCTGGCTGGCACTCTGGCCCAGTAGTGAGCTTCGTTTTTGTCGTCTTTCGGATCGATCAGCCACAAGTCTACGGAGCCGGGTAGCAGCTCGACGGCTTTAGCTATTGCATAGCCCTTACCTGCTCTGGGGGCTCCTAGTACGACTGTACTTTTTAGATCGTAGGCAACTGTGCGGCTGAGATTATGAGTCGGCGGTATAAATTCCGGCTCGGCGTTCTCTTCTTCTTCAGAAGCTTTGATGACCCGGCGAGGGCTCATGACTTCGTAGGCGAGCTGCTGGCGCTGGTTGTCGCTGATGTCTCGGTAATCTTGCACGACTCGATCATGCGTGGCCAGGTTGCGGGCGGTGGCCTGGCTCGCAGCAGTGGCAGCAGCAGCAGCCAGTATGAGAATTGCTTTCATAGGCCGGTTGTTACGGGCGACCGGCGTTAGAGATAGGCAGATTAGGAGGATTGACACGGCCCAGGTGCCCAGGCTGGCAAATCTGGCTTGGTTGGCCTGGCGCTCGCGTTCGGCGACTTCGGTTAAAAGGTACATATCAAACGATGGCGATCACGACGCCCAGGATAAGGAGAAAGAAGCGGAATAGGCCGAAGGGCAGGAGGGATGAGCGGCGCTGTACGGTGGTGCCGATAATCACTGATATGGTCACTAGCGACACGCTCAGCAACAAGTCTATTGACCAAAGCGGGACGCCCATTATCAGGGCCAGTTCGGAGAGGGAGAAGGCGGCGGCGGCGTAAACGATCCAGGCGGTGACATCGACCCACAGTCCCCGGCTAGAGAGGGCGATCAGGTTGCCAAGTCGCCAAGTCGTCTCATCAACGATATCGACGCGGTTAGTATCTAGCGTCACCTGCTCAACGTTATGGCCGAGGGCGTTCTGATTTTCGATTAGGATTTTGGGCTGCTGATTCATTGGTCTACCTGGATAAATGAGCGGGTGCGGTCAACTCGGTCTACCGAATTTGAGTAGGCGGTGAGGCTGATTGAAAACATCGACGCGGCCACTAGGAAGCTGAGGGCGATGATCGCCGATAGGGTGAGCGGCAAAATGCTGGGCAGTTTGGGCAGCGACATTGGCGCGGGCAGCTGGCCTTGGCTTTTGCTGGTTTGGTATTGGGCGGGGGCGGTGTCTCGTTGGATTATCTGCACCTGGCAACGCTGGCCGTCGATCACGGTGGTGAGCTGCTCGGGCGGGGCCTTGGTGATGGCGCGGTTTTGGGCAGGCATAAAAAAAGGGGCGAGGAGATCGCCCCGGTGAGGTTTACAGCAGGCTACTGGTTGGGCTCGGTGACGGGCCAGCAGGCGAAGATGCCGCTTTTGTCGGATTTGTCTCGATTGTCAGCGGCGACACTCTGGGCGCTGTCGCCGCTGACCTCTGTGTCTACTTTTTCGCCATCTGGTTTGATGTAGATCAGGTGATACTTTTTCTTTGCCATAATTAGGAGCCTTTTGTTTTCGTGATTGTTTACGGAAGGTGGGCTTGAGGGTGCATCCTCAGGCCCTTTTGCTTTTTTGGTAGATATGGATCGTTGTGCCGGATTCGTGCCAAGCCACAACGCCTTTGACCTGTTCGATTGATTTGAGCTGAGCGGGAGTCAGCCGCCCGTTGGCCTCCGTGTCTAGACCGCCATTCCACAGGCAGATCAAGCCGTTTACAAGCTTGCCGCCATCCTTCAGAGCTTTGAGCGCTCTTGCTTTACTGGCCATAAGAAAAACGACCGCCTCCCTCGGTTGGGAGCGCGATCGCCTGTGCAGTGCTCGGGGCACTCTGTAATGGTGTTGTTTCTGAGCAAAGTTTACCCATGGATCGTTTGATTTCAGTACTTGGTACAGTTGCGCTTGTCATTGTTTGTCTTTACCTGGCGGTCATTGCGCTCGATATAGGGATGGACATATTTGAAGACTTCATTCAGTGGCTCCGTTACGATGTGATGCCGGGCATCATTTGGTTAGGGATTCTGGCTGCTGGCGTTTGGGTCATTCTTGGACTGGTCAATCGCCGGGGGCTTTTCAGGTAGAACAAAGCCGGTCGCTCAATAGGTGGAGAGCGACCGGCTTTTATTGGCGAAAATTTCTGTATATTCATTGAGCGTGCCTATCGATAGTAGGTGCGTGGCCCTTAGGGGTCGCCGGGGGTGTTGTACCACCCCCGGCTTTTTATTTTGCTTTTGTGAATCTGTCGGGCAACTGATCAAGCGTTTTGCCCAGCTCCTCGCAGAGCTTCTTTATCTGGGCCAAGGTAAACCGAGCTTCGACCTTCCCTTGCTCCCAATTGCGAATTGTCTGTTCTGTGACACCGAGAGCTTTCGCCAGGTGCTTTTGAGTTAAACCTGCTTCTAGCCTTAGTGACACCAACAGTGACTCCGAGTTTGGAACATCTTTAGCCATCTTACCTCAAATTGATTTAAGCCCAAATCAATTTGAGGTAAGATAAATTCACCTCAAATTCATTTGGGGGTTACACATCTGCTCAGGCTTTTGCTTGCATGGCCTTTGCCTGAGCAGATATGCCAATCACATCACAAATCGAGCATGAAAAAAGCGGCCCTAATAGACCGCTCTAAATGCTTGATTATTCAGCCCTTTGGCAAGGAGGCAGATTAGTTCTCAGTTTTGTTCATGTCATCTTTTCTGGCTTTGGCCTCAGCGAGTGCCTTTGCTCTACTGGCTCGGATGATATCCAGGGCGATCGCGATGTCTTCAGCAGTGGCTTTTGGTTGCGAACTCAAACCCTTGAGGCCAAACGACTACAGCTAAGGATAGCGAGGTTTTAGCCTGAGCGCGATCGCACGGTCTAAAAACCGTACAAGTACGCAGAGACCGATGCAAACAAAAACCCCTCAAAGCCGCTAGCTCTAAGGGGTTTCAACGAAATCAAACGGAATACAACGTTATGCAATATATCTTACATGATATTTCAGTAGCTTTGTGGGCGCTGAAAACGAATCATTGTGATCGCAAAGGCTGCAAAGTAGCGGTTCGCTGGCCAATGAGCATCCGCCGAGCGCAGGCCACATACGATAGCGCCTGGCTAGTGAGATTCCGCCGCCCCATGATCTACGTGCTCAACCCCTACACCGTTGAGCTTGATTACCTGCTAGCCCGCACGCCAGACCAAGCGAGCAACTAATAAACCCCCCCCCAGGGCCGCACCTCACCACAGGCGCGGCCTTTTTTCGCTTGTGCCAGTAGTGCGGCGTGCCATTGACTGCCCCTACTGAATGGCACAAGCGAAACAACCACACACCAGCATACCGGCAAAAAATAAATCAAACTGGCACAGTGCCAGCATCTCATATGGCCTTCCAAATAAGCGATCACATCGAGTTCGACTCATCTAATCGCGCTGTTTGCCCATCCTGCGCCGCTGACGGCAAAACTAAAAAGCGCAATCTAGCCATAGTTCCCGGCACCGATGGCGCTTATAAATGTCATCGCGGCTGCTCAACCGAGGATATCCGAGCCGCTATCGGCGTAGAAAAGCCGCGCCAGGTGCCCACGGCGCTCGCCCAACCTCAAAAGACATCGACCAGCGTGGCCCCTCATCGTATTGCCCAAGACCAGGGCCTAATGGCCAAGTCAACCCATGCTGTTGAATGGCTACATGAGAGAGGCATTTGTGATCAAGCAATTGATCATTATAAACTGGGCATTGCTCGGGCAAAGGTCGGTAGCAAGCATTTTCACAGCGTCAGCATTCCGCTACCCAACCACACCGGTACCCAATACTGGCGAAAGAAGCGGATCGCGCCCTGGCTGACCGGCGACGAGCGACCCGACGAAGCGCAGGCCTGGAGTCAATACGGAATTCCTGCACAGGTCTATTTCACGCATAATCCGCCAGGCGCTGAGCGCACTTACCTATGCGAGGGCGAGTGGGACGCGATCCGCTTGGGCTGGGACATGCGGGCCGAAACGAAGGTAGCGATCGCTAGCTTCACCTGCGGCTGTGGCTCCTCACCAGCACCCGAAGAGCTTGATCGAATGCCGGGCGAGGTTGTGATTTTTTACGACCTCGATGGGCCAGGCCAAAAGGGAGCCGAAAAGCTCGCCGGTCGCCTGGGAAAAAGGGCAAAAATTGCGACTGTGCCAGCGCCAGAGGGCCATAAAGAGGGCTGGGACATTACCGACGCCCTAGAAATTTTCAGCATAGAAGACATTCATACGGCGGCAGACACAGCCGTATCGTGGCGAGTGCCAGAAAAACAGAACGAGCTGCGCCGCCGACTAATCACGAATGATGAGCTATTCGATAGAGCGCCGGACTACATCGACTGGCTGGTCCCCGACCTATTTACTAGCAATGAGCTTTTTATTCTCGGGATGCCCCCCAGGGGCGGCAAATCGCTATTTTGCATGACCCTAGCCAAGGCGATCAGCACTGGTGGCAAATTCTTAGATAGACCGGTCACCCAGGGCAGCGTTTTATACATCAATTTGGAGGACGGCGACGCCAAAATCAAAACCCGGCAAATAGCCCAGGGCTGGGAGAGGGGGCTACCGGTTCACTGGCTCGACCGCTTTAAACTCAGCGAGCTAGGCGACCTAGCAGAAGTCATCGATGAGCTAGGCGACACCAGGCTAATCGTGATCGATACCTTTAGCCGGGTACGAAACGACGGCATGAAGGAAACCGGGGCAGAAATGGGGCAGGTACTTGAGCCGCTGCAAGAGCTGTGCAAAGAGAAAAACGTTTGCGTCATCCTGACTCACCATCTCAGCAAAGGAACCATTGAAAAAGACCAAAACCCGTTTGATCTGCTGCGCGGTAGCGGATCTATTCGGGCGACGGCTCGCGGTGCGATGGTCATCATCCCGGCTGATAACTGCTATCGACTCATCGCCGAAAATGGCCACACCGACAATATGGATCTGAGGATTCGCATCAATCCAGGCACCCTCGAATGGCGATTGCTAGGCAACTGGCAACCACGGGTAGACGGCGACATGAAAGACCAAATTTTAGATCATCTGAATCTGATAGGTGAGGCAACTGTCACACAGGTAGCCGAATCGTTAAATTTCAAAGCGTCGTCTGTAAGCACCATCCTGTATAGATTACAGGCAGACGATATGGTGATCAAGATAGGGGGCAAAGGGCCGAAGCCAGCGCGCTATAGGCGTAGCGCCAACTACTCCCAACAGCTAGATGGCCTGTTGGCGGTAGCTAACCCAGTCGGGGAAAGCGATACAGCCTTGCGCCAACAAAAAGAAGGTTCTAAGGAATATAGTGATCAAAGTGATCATTTAGCTCTAAGTGATCAAAACTCAGTGATCACTTTGGAAGAAATGATCACCTTTAGCCCTGATAAAGGTAATTGTTGGCGCAAGGACTCTAAACCAGAGCCTGCAAGGGATACAAAGCGCCAACAGGCCGATCCACTGTTGGCGCTAGATGGCGCTAGCAACTGTCACACACTAAAAGCAGGCGATCGCACGCTCTATAAAGGCGCTAATCAGTCCCTCCATCGCCTCTGCGGACGAAAGCAGCTAATCATCAAATCAATCGCTGAGGGCATGGCTGAAGTTGCCCATGACACCTGGTTAGTTACTCAGTCGATTGACGTTACGGAGCTGGAGCCGGCGAAGTAGATGGCGCGGCAGCAGCGGGGCAGGCGCGGCGGGGTGAGTGTAACGGCTCGCAATGGCGTATTGCGCCTGAGATGGACATACGCCGGGCAGCGGCGGCACCTGTCGCTATCCCTGCCCGACAACCCCACCACGCGCCAGATAGCCGAGCAAAAGGCCGCTCAGATAGAAAATGACATCGCTACTGGCGACTATGACCAGTCCCTTACCCGATACGCAACCCGCCCGCCCGCGATCTCTGGGCCTAGTGGAGAAGAACGCCCTACCACGCTGGCGCTGTTCGACTGGTTCACCGAAGAAAAAGCGCTAGAGGGCGTCAGCGGCCAGGCCATCTCGACCAAATACCGGGCATTAGCCGCTAACATCGCCCGGTTAAAAAAAGACGTGGCCACCGATGCCGATGCCCGTGACCTGGTACAACTGCTGCGCGATCGCCAGTCGCCTCTAGTCGCTAATCAAAATTTGGTGATGCTCAAAACCTTTGGTAAATGGCTGGTGACGCATGGCCATCTACCAAAGAACGTCTTTGAGCCGATCCGCCCACAGAAGGGCTCAGGGCTGCGCGTTCAAAACCGGACACCGTTCAGCCGTGACGAGCTGGCCCGATTTCTCGAAACCATGCGCACCCACCCCACAGCGGCGCACTACTACGATTTCACCGTAGTCCTTTTCTCTCTAGGACTCAGGCCATCAGAAGCCATCGGCCTACGCTGGAAAGATATCAATCTAGGGCAAAAGAAAATTACTATCGGCGAATCGCTCAGCCGCTCACCTGATGGCCGCACCTCAGGCAAAGCCAGACAGCGAAAGGGGACTAAGTCTGATAACGTTCGCATCCTGCCGATGAATGCTCGCCTATACGAACTGTTTAATCGCAGGTGGTACCTGTACGCCGAACCTGATGAGCTGATTTTTGCTGCTGCTGACGGCGGGCCTATTGATGACCACAACTACCGCGAGCGCTACTGGAAACCCGTTTGTGAGCTGGCGGGCATTCCCTACCGACCGCCCTACACCGCTCGCCATACCCTGCTGAGCTATGGGATTGAGTATGAGGGTTGGTCACTGGCCCAGGCTGCATTTATCGCCGGGCACAGCACTACGCGCATGGTTTCGGAGACATACGGGCACCTGATGGACGTACCCAAACTGCCCGACTTAGACGAAGGTGCACCCTAACTGCGCCTTAACTGCACCCGTTGCACCTTAGCGACAAAAGCCGCCCTCATCAGAGGACGGCTTTAAGCCTTATATAGCAAATGTTTTGCCCATCGGAGCGACAGGATTTGAACCTGCGACCCCTACTACCCCAAAGTAGTGCGCTACCAAGCTGCGCTACGCCCCGAAGCGTTTATTTGCCTATCAAGAATAGCATAAACCTTGAACCTGTTGAGCGGCAGCCTGGTGAGTGAATACTTATAGCAAACGCCTAATTGCATTTTGACTTACATTAAGGACAGTCCTGCGGATTCACAAGGGATAATCGGCGGACTGTCCTGTGGACATGCTATAGTTTATCAAGAAAAAGGCTTGAGGGTTTAGGGGGAACAGCTTCCACTGGTAGGTAAAGCTCCCGCTGGCGTACATCGGCCAGAATGACTGAAAGTCCGCCACTGTCGCCTTCGCGATCGCCTTCAAACAGCAAAGTGGTGCCAGTGCTAACATCAGCATCACTGCCAACATGACTACAGACACCACCATGACTCAAACCACCGACACCCCCCGATAGCTATCAGTAGATATCAAACGGCTGAATAAACACAAAACACACTCTCAGAGCTGACATTTCTGCCAGCTCTTTTTTATCTTAGCGCTTTGAGACCAGCCAAGCCGCTTCCCCGCCAGAGCGATAGCCCGCTCGGTTGAAGACAAACCCTGCTTCATAAAAGGTCTGCCCATAGCGATTAATATCGTCAGGGTCAAGGTCTAAAAGATTGGCTAGTTCGGAGGTTCGGAGCTTCCAGCCTCTGCTGGCAGCTTTCTCTAGTGATTCGTAATAGGCTAAGGGGTCAGCAACGGGCTGAATTTTGGAGGCCATCTCAGTGGCAAATGCGCTGATTAGCTTCAGCATGTCTGCCTGCGACAAGGCCCCTTCTGTGGCCAGTTCTGAGGACTCTTCAGCAGACTGGCCGTTGAGCTCAGCGGACTGATTGCCGACAGATCTCAGTCCCTTGCGAGCGATAAATTCGGCGACGTTGCCGCCAATTTGGATAAAGTCATGCAGTTCGTCGAGTAGGGCAATTTGCTGCGCGTTGACATAGGCCCGGTTGCCAATTTTCTCCCGCTCAATGCCAAGATCTGACATGCGCTTGTAGACCGCGCTTCTGGCCAGTTTGTAGCGAGCAATCAGCTGATTGACCGGGATGCGATCAATATTTCCCTTAGCCATACCCCTTCTCTATCCGTCCTCAGGAATTTCTATATTATCCTTCAGACTATCCTCAGGATCGGTAAGTCTTTGACGTATTCAGATAAAGTTACGCGGCGGGCCCCATGCGTTGGCCATCTTTTCTAAATGACGCAGGCGCGATTGCCCAGCTTTCTCGGCCTGCTACCGAGATTTTCCATGCGTTTGTACACTGCCGACCGGCTTACCCCGCAGCGATCGCGAAGTTGAGTGACAGAAATTTGACTAGCGGCTTCGTCATTCATGCCCTGTCCTCTAGACCATCCTCAGGACTAATACGCTGATGCTAGATTGAAGCTAGTCCTGAGAACAAGTGGTTGGGCAATGACTAGCGGCCAGCACTCGCTTCGGTAGGGTAGTTTCCCGGTCGTACCGATAGCTCTACCGTCTGGCCGCTGCGGTTGACAGTCACAGCGATTGCCTCGCCGACAGCCGTCCCTTCGACCGCTCGCTGCACCTGGTCGGCCTCTGTGATGGTCTGCCCGTCCATCGACAAAATCACATCGCCTAGTCGTAGGCCCGACTGAGCCCCCGGCGCATTCCGGGCAAGTCCCAAAATGACCACGCCTTGATCGGCTTGTAGGCGCAAACCTGAGCGCGTATCGGCATTGATTTCTTCTTTTAAAGCTGGGGTAAGGGTGCGCATTTGAATGCCTAAATAGGCGTGCTCGACGCGCCCGTTGGCGACTAGCTGATCGGCGATCGCCCGCGCCTGATTGATCGGAATGGCAAAGCCGAGTCCCTGGGCGTTGCCGATGATGGCAGTGTTGATCCCAATTACCTCACCGCGCTCATTCAGCAGCGGGCCGCCAGAGTTACCTGGGTTGATCGCCGCATCGGTTTGGATGAACTGCACACGCTTATCCGGTACGCGGATTTGGGCGCTGGTACGGCCTGTGGCGCTGATAATGCCAGCAGTGACGGTGTTGTCGAGTCCTAAGGGGTTGCCGATGGCGATCGCCCACTCACCCGGTCGCAGCGCATCCGAATTTCCAATGGAGACTACCGGCAGGTTACTGGCCTCTACTTTGATCACCGCTACGTCGGTCAGCGGATCTTCGCCCAAGACTTCGCCGCGCAGCTCCCGACCGTCTTTAAAGGTGACCGTTACCTGGTCTGCGCCCTCAACTACGTGCGCATTCGTCAAAATGATGCCATTGGCATTGAGAATAAAGCCGGAACCGGTGCCTCGCTCTACCCGCTCAGTCGGCTGCTCAGGAACCCCCATATCTCCAAAAAATTCGCGGAAGAAAGGATCGTTAAAGATCGCCGGACGACGGCCAGCGGTCACTGTGCGCGCAGAGTTAATTCGCACCACGGCTGGGCCGACCCGCTCTACTGCTGTGGCAATAAAGTTTGCGCCCCCAACTAAGCGCTCGGTTCCTGTGGCCTGAGCGAGCAGGGTCGACTCGCCGGCAGGGGCAGCTAGACTAGCGGCTGATCCTGCTATGAAAGCAGGATCAGATCGAACCGTCTCGTATTGGGCAGTCTCATACGGAAAGGGAGTGGCCGTTTGCGAGGCAGAGCGGCCAGTGACTAGCAGCACGGTGCCAGCGCTCGCAGCGGTCATCAGCGCATAGGTCAGCGACTGGCGCAGCCACCTGTGGTTTTTGGGGTCAGCCTGCTTCATATTTTACCTTCTGTCAGTTACGATTTCCCGAGCTGAACTCGTCGAGCGATCGCGCTTCTCTAGCTTTTTTGTTCTAGCAGATTGCATCAAAGACTGTGATGTTCAGGAGTGACAGTTCTTTGAAATGTCTCCCGGTAAATTGCCATTACAGCCCAGTATGACTGATATGAAATTGCCTTGGAAGCGGGTTTGCGATCGCAGCGGCTCACACGTCCTATCACTCTATTTAGTAGCATCGTTTGATACCTATTGTTTGATAGCTATATCTGCCCATTGCCGGTGCGTGTTAATCGCCATATATACAGACTTCGCCTACCTTTCTAGACGCTATATCTAGTACTCTAGAGAGTCCCTGAACCTTCCACGCTTAGCTATTTGCTGATACAGTCAGGCACTCCTTTATTCATTCTAGACAGTTAACTCAAGGCATTTGCCAAGCCGGGTGAGCGCTGGCAGATGCTCCACCCCACGCGCATGGATCAGCACTCACCCAAACAGGCCCCAGAAAACTATCGAGGCGGATCGGTGGCTCAAGCAAATGTAGATCTTTGGAATCAGGTGCTGGCCAAATTAGAAAGCCAGCTGAGCAGTCCTACCTTCGAAACCTGGATCAAGCCCACTCGCATCCGCACGCTTTCTCAACAGCAGCTAGTGCTCCTCACTGACAATCCGTTTGCCCGTAATTGGCTACAAAAGCACTATCTCACCCAGATCTCTGAGGTCGCTGCTGAAGTATTAGGCTACCCAGTAGATGTCTCGATTACGGTGACAGATGAAACGCCCCAGATATCTGCGCCCGCCGATAGCACTTATCTATCAGCACCTGCCATTGCCGCCAGTCCCGAAAAAAGCAGCAGCGGCTCTTCCGATCTCAATCCCAAAGCGATTTTTTCACGCTTTGTGGTGGGCGCTAATAATCGCATGGCGCACGCAGCGTCGCTAGCCGTCTCAGAATCGCCTGGCCGAGAGTTTAATCCGCTGTTTTTGTGCGGCGGGGTAGGCTTAGGAAAAACTCACCTGATGCAGGCGATTGGCCACTATCGCCTGGAGAGCAATCAAAATGCGCGGGTTGCCTATGTCTCTACTGAGCAGTTCACCAATGATCTGATTGCTTCGATTCGCCGCGATACGATGCAGCGGTTTCGCGAGCAGTATCGGGAGGTCGATGTCATCTTAGTAGACGACATTCAGTTCATTGAGGGCAAAGAATATACCCAAGAAGAGTTTTTTCATACCTTTAATACGCTGCACGAGGCCGGTAAGCAAATTGTGCTGGCCTCTGACCGACCGCCGAATAAAATTCCGCGCCTGCAAGACCGGCTGTGCTCAAGATTTTCGATGGGGCTGATTGCCGATATTCAGTCGCCCGATTTTGAAACGCGCGTGGCTATTCTGCAAAAGAAGGCCGAATATGAGCAGGTTTCGCTCTCCAGAGATGTGACCGAATATATCGCTTCTTCCTACGTGACAAATATTCGCGAGCTAGAGGGGGCGCTGACGCGGGCGATCGCCTACACCTCTATTTCGGGCCTACCGATGACGGTCGAAAATCTGATATCTGTGCTCAATCCACCAGCAGAGCGCATTGAGTCTTCGCCTAGAGCGGTGATCAAGTCCGTATCTGATACCTTCAAAATCTCAATTGAAGATCTCAAGAGCAACTCGCGGCGACGCGAGATCAGCCTGGCCCGGCAGGTGGCCATGTACCTGATGCGGCAGCACACTGACTTGAGCCTACCTAAAATTGGCGAGCAGTTTGGCGGCAAAGACCACACGACCGTCATGTACAGCTGTGACAAGATTGCTCAGCTGGTCAAGCGCGACCTCAACCTAGCGCAGACCGTGCGCGAAGTGAGCGATCGCATCACCCTTTCTGCCAACTGCTAAGCCGCTAACGCTTCCCCCCATCCCACTAGCTAAAGCTGCGATCGCCCGCCTGATCTTCCCAGATCAGGCATTTTTGATGGGCAAAACCCACCCTAAAGGTTAAGAAAAGTTAACCGTATGCAGGATTTTCCTGTGGAAAACTCCCACTTTCCTGTGGAAAACCTGTGGAAAGTCGGTGGAAAACTCATTGCAATCTGTGGAAAAGAATCCAGCTATTGCGAGGCCTGTGGAAAAACCCCAAAGTTTTCCACAGGTTTTCCACAGCGTCAAAAAGGCTGAAAGCTTCTTTTACGCTAGACAATTGCTAAGTTTTCCACAGTTTCCACAAGCTCTACTACTACTACTTTAAATATCTATTTTAAAAAAGAGAAAGCAGTCTTTAAACAAGTGCAATTGGCATTTGACAAGAGGCTGTAGAACAGGGCTAATGGGTGATAGTATTGGGCATCTCAAAGGTCTTACCTGTTCAAACATCCCCCGCTGAGCGATGAAATTTAGCTGCCCGCAAACCGATTTCAACACTCACTTTTCGTTAGTCAGCCGGGCAGTGCCGTCGCGTCCAAGCAAGCCGGTTTTAGGGAATGTTCTTGTGTCGGCTAGCACCGATACGCAACAGGTAACCCTGACCGGGTTTGATGAAACGCTGGGCATCCAAACGACCTTTGCAGCTCAAGTTGATGAAGGCGGCGCGCTGACGCTACCGGCTAAGCTGCTCGGCGACATCGTCTCACGGTTGCCCAATGAAGATCTCGATATTAGCGAAGACGACGATGAGCCTGTGATCACCTTGGCCTGCTCAGCCGGACGCTATCAGGTCAGGGGGCTCAGCGCCGAAAACTATCCTAATTTGCCCGAAGTGATCTCAGCAGACCCAGTGAAAATTTCAGCCGACGCGCTCATAGAAGGCTTAAGGGGAGCGCTATTTGCGACGAGCACCGATGAGACCAAGCAGGTCTTGACCGGTGTGCATCTTACGGCTAACGATAAGAGCTTAGAATTTGCCGCGACTGACGGGCACCGGCTGGCAATCGTGCAAACCTTAGATGAGACTGGAGCTGCCGGCCTACAGACGACGGTCACCATTCCTAGTAAGGCGCTACGAGAGCTAGAGCGAATTTTACAGACTTATCCTAGCAGCGAACCCGTGGCCCTACAGCTCGATCAAACTCAGGCTGTTTTTGACTTGGGGCAGCAGCGAATTACCAGCCGCCTGCTAGAGGGCCAGTACCCCAATTACCGCCAGCTGCTGCCTAAGCAGTTTGAGCGTCAGCTCACGATAGACCGCAAGCAGTTTACTGCCTCGCTAGAGCGGATTGCGGTGATGGCCGACCAGCGCAATAATATTGTCAAGCTGTCGATTGATAGCGAAAATCAGTCGCTGGCTTTATCTGTCGAAGCGCAAGAAGTTGGCAGCGGGTTAGAAACCCTCCCGGCCCAGATAACGGGCGAAAGTCTAGAGATTGCTTTTAACGTGCGCTATTTGCTAGATGGTCTTAAGGCCCTACCCTCGACAGAAATTCAAATTCAGTGCAATACGGCAACGAGTCCTTCGGTATTAACGCCCTTGGGCGGCACCAAAATCACTTATCTGGTCATGCCCGTACAGATTCGTAGCTAGGCTGTGGACTGTCTAGTCACCGGGTCGGCAGGGGCTAGGAGTTTGAAGCTGTGAGCAAGAATCAAGAAATATTGATTAATTATGACGCCTGACACAGGTGCGGCGTAGCTAATTGGGGTACTTTAGCTATGAGCCCGGCAGCTAGGTCAGATAACGGCAGGCTCAGACGGCTTGGTCTGTAAAATGGCCGCTGTCAGCTGGCTCAAAAACCCTTCCCGACGAATGTGAGAGACAGAATCTATGGATTTAGCTTTAGCTGCGATTATATTTGGTGTGATCTTGGTTGCGTTTAGTAAAGAAGTGCTTAATGGCTAGGAGAGCCGTCGGGCCGCTTCGTCGGTTTTAATTCCAAAGAAATCTATTCGGTAGTCCGAAATTTTCACGCCTGTTTCCGCCTCTACTTGCTGGAGAAGTTCGGCGGGCAGGGTGATATTAATATCAATAATCTGGTGAGTATTGGTGCAGTTGACGTGGCTGTGGGGCGAATTGACATGCCCGTACAGGCGACCGTCTGCTCGCTCGACGCACTCAATGATGCCTTGTTCTGAGAGGGCTTCTAGGTTTTGATAGACCGAGGTGTGGCCAATCTCTCGGCCTAGCTGGTTGAGCCGGTCATAGATTTCGCGAGCCGATAGATGCTCTTGAATCTGCCAGAGTAGCTCTAAGATATATCGGCGCTGACGGCTGAGCCGCATGCCTAGCGTTTGACACCGCGCGATCGCATCTTCTAATGATTCAATGGGAGAAATATCGGCGGATGATTGCATAGCATGAGGAGAGACGAGTGGCCAAAAGGTAGAGACTACCAGTTAGGTCGCAGTCAGGTTGGCGCTGGCATGATTGCCACTGGCCTAAATCATAGTCACTACCACTTTAGCTCGAACGCCAAGGAATTGTCTATTTCCCGTGGCATGGTCAGCATAGCTGCGCCTGACGTTTGACTGCTATTTTGGGCCTTTGGTGAGAACGATCCGGCTGTCTTCCTCCACGGTCTCGGCGACTGAAGATCTACTGGCTTCATCCGTCCTTTTAAAGGTAGTATCGACGCTCGCATCGGCCTCAGTTGCGGGCTGCGCCGCACTGCCTGCGGCGGCGTTTTCTAGGCCCAATAGTGTAGAGGTGGCTGTGGCAGCTGGAGCCGAGTCTACTGTCGGGGGAATTAATAGCGCTAAGTCTGGTACGGAGGCATGGGCGATCGCAATCTCCGCACCCTCTACTTCACGGCTCACTTCACGGCTCACTTCACGACTGTTGACCGGGTGGCTGTCAGCTTTAGCGATTTCTGCCTGAGCGCTGTTATCAGGCTCAGCTATGCCGGGCAACACCTCATCAACCGTGGCGTCCGCCGGTTTGGATTCAAGATCAGTTAGGCGGCTAACTGGCACTGCTGATACAGAAAAAGCTGGCGGTGTGGTTGAACCTAAGACTGTGGCCTCGGATATCTCCTCAGCGGGAGGCTTAGCAGGCGGTAGCCCAAATGAGAGCATGGCGTCAGCATTGTCCTGAGTCGATAGGCGCTGATCGCCCAATTCGCTCTCAGTGGGGGCAGCCGCTGTTGTTACCAGCGGCTGATCAGCGCTGACGGCTGTAGTTGTTAGATGAGCCGCAGCCGCTATTCTGCTGGGAGGGTAAACCTGTAGAATTTGCGAAATGGCCAATGCGCGCCGCTCTTGGTCTTGGCTGATACTGTAGACATTATTGCCTAGACCCGGCGCATTCCACGTTTGCGTATCCGGATCGATATAGGCGTAGGTGCGCGCCCACAAAATTGCCTTTTGGTCGCGCATTCCCAACCGGTTGGCTTCGGCCAAGCGCTCTACATAGCCTCCTCGATCCAGCGCTGCTAACGGCGCTTGATTGGCCAGGTCAATGCCATTGAGCTTGGCTTCTAAGGAGAGCTGTACGCCCAGGCTAGCGGCTTTTTCTTCAAGTTGCAGTCCTTGGTTTCGCAGTTGGCTGAGCTGCTTTTCGTCGGCTTCTTCTGGGGTGCGGGCTCCGTGCTGATAGGAGAAAGTTCCTTGATTCCAAACACCGTTGCCGGGGTCGGTGTGGCCATAATATGCCGGGGTGCGCCCCCCGTTCGATAGGCGCGTACCTTCGGCGCTGCCCACGGTACGCGCGACCAGCGAGCTAGACCCGCCATCAAAAATCCAGTCGTCTAGCCCCAGCGTGTTGTAGACGAGTTGGGTTGGCTGCTGAACGGTCAGGTTGCTGGTTGGTTCGGCGGTGCTGCGAGGGCTGTTCTTAGTCGAAACTGCGATCAGAGTTTCTGTAGAAGTAGCTAGTTCAGCAGCGTCGCTACGAACTCTCTCTGGTCGGCGGGCCTGATCACCTGCTGCTGCCATATGTACGCTGTTGTCAGCAAAACTGAGGCCGATACTGTCTTTTATATGCGAGGTGCTATTAAAGGAAGTCTGCTCATGTTTGGGTGCAGCCTCTGTCAGCGGTGGGAGAGTCTCTTGATCGCGAATTAAGTCTTCTGAAATCTGACTGCTGGCTGATTTGACGGTGCTTTGACCCGATTCTGGCTGCTGCGCTAGCGCAAAGCTAAGTCCTAGATTGTTCTCATGTGCATTGCTTTGATCGGCATTGTTTTCGTAAGCTTTGGCCGCGTTCGCCCAGCTTAACAAAGTGACTAACATCCCAATAGCAAAGAAAGACGATTTCAACATTGTGCTAGAAAGGTGAGAACCCTAACCCATAAAAAAACAACTGCTCGAACCTGAGCGCAGAAACTTGCGGAATGAAATCTACAGATGGTGAGTTATCCGGGGTTATCCGGGGGCTAACGCTTTTTCTAAAATGCCTTTGGCCGGTTCAACAATAATCCAGGTGCCGTCGGGCTGTCGCCTGAGCGTAGCGAAGCTGAGATAATTTCCTTTGCCTATCGTTTTCCCGGCTTTGATCTTGCCATAGGCCACATGGCGCAGCCCGCACAGCCGAAACAGATAGGCCGGAATCTCGGGTGTGGAATATAGGGTGCAGCCGTCTAGTTCGCTGAGCTCTAGCTTGCCGTCAAAAGGCGCAGCGACTTGATCATTTTTTAAATGGAGAGAGATATCTCCTAAACTGCCTGCTACCAAATTGCCCGCTATTTCATCTCCCGGATTGAGTGCCCACTGCTGCTGCAACGTGATGGCTCTAGGCACGGGCGCAGAGCGAGTTGCGCAGCTGCTCAGGCCAACGGCGATCGCCATCAGCGGTAAGTACTGTGCAAGCTTTTGCCAGGACAACCAATCCCACCAAAAAGCACTAAAGCTTAAAGCGATAGCCCGCATATTCATCGTTCTCATAGAGGATAACGAGAGTGGTCTCAGGATCAAAGGCGAGGGGGTAAACTTCTCGTTCGGCCTTGACACCGGCTCGAATATCGAGCGAAGAGAGCTGACAATAGGGCGACTGTACGACCTGGCGCACGCGCGCTTTGCTGTCTCGTTCAGGAATTGCTAACAGTTTGAGTAGCTGCTCTCGCGATAGCTGGGCGCTGTCAACAATCTCGGTCTCGCAGTCTTGATCTAGACGGCTAAGCGATGAGCTTTGGGCAGTATTCGATAGCCTAAAGGGGCCGCTCAGCAGGTTTTTTGCCCCATTGATGTCGAGCAATATGCCGATCAGTGCAAACATCAACCCGCCTGCTAAGAGCGGTTTGATCGGATAGCGGGTAGAGCTAGACGTTGTCATTAGATAACCTCCTAACAACTGATTGAATCAACTGAACCAATTGAGCTGTTGGAACCGGTGGAATCGCAGCAGAAATGCTAGGCCGCAACTTCAAAATGAGCCGCCTAAGAACAGACCTAGCAGCGCCGCTGAGAGCCGATAGGCCAAACCAAAGTCAGATGATTTGGCAAAGACTACCCGGTAGATTGCCAGGGCAATGGCTCCGATTAGCCCTATCAGGAGCGGTGTTCTGAGTAAGGGATGACTGACTAGCGCGGCTCCGATGACAATACGCGCGATCGCCGCACTGCTAAACCAAATGGCTCCGTCTAACCAAGAAAAGTAGCCAGAGGCAGCCTGTCCGTCTGGGCGAGTGCCTGAGCGCATGGCGTTCCGGTGGCCCCGGCGTTGCCCCCGCCAAAACCACTGATTAGCGTGGGCAAGCGTATCTTCGAGCATTTGCGCCCAGTCAGCGCCCTGGGGCGGCTGTAGATGGCTGAGAGCGCTACCAGTGGTCACAGCGGCACGCGGCCAGTGTTCACCTGTCTGTGGCCCGGTAGTGATGGGCTGATTAAAGGGAATGGCTGCCTGCGCTTGGCGGCTGCGCAAAGCCTCGGCAGTCTCTATCGCCTCTTGCTCAGCGCGATGGAAATCAACTGAGCTGTGCGTGAGGACAAACCGCCCCTGTGCATCTCTCCCAATGTGAGGCACCGCCGCCCGCTCATGTTCAAAAAGCTGTGCGATCGCCGTGAGCTGAGGATGCTCGTAAACTCCCTGTCGGGCGAGAGTAATGGCGGCTTGCTGAGCGGCGCGCTTCATTGCCATGATGTCAGCGGTCTGCTGCTGCGATCGCTGGTTAATTTGATGAGCCCGCACCTCTAAATCGTGAATCTCCTGAGCGATCAGGTTTTCTAGAGGGGTGACTGACGGATGGGCCTCATGCGATCGTGACCAGTTACCCGAGCGCTGCTGTAGGGTCTTGATGGCTTCTTGGGGCTGCGGGCCAAGGCTAGCAGTCGTCGATTGCCGGTGAGACGCCTCTACCGCCGATCGAGGGGCGGCCCAGGGCGATGAAATGACCTCAGCTGCTGGCAACTCGGCTTTGAGCATCTGGAGCTTTTCTCGAATGGGCTGCAAGTCTACGTTAGTTTTTGTCATAGTTCCCAAGACTCAGGCAGGGCGCAGAGAGGGTTTTGGATGCGCCTCTATTGACTTGGTACAAGTGTACTATAAACTTTAGAAAAAACAACTCCATCTAACAATTTCTTTTGTTTGATGTGCGCTTCAAGCTACTCCAAAGCCACCCCAAAGCTATCCTGACGCCGACTGACTGGCTGACTCAGAGGCATCTCATCTTCCTAAGAAGCGCTCAGAGGGGGGCCACTGCTTTCTGCTTCGGGCCTGATGACTCACAGACAACGGGGCCTGATGACTCACAGGCAACGGGCCTTAACGGGTCTTAACGCCTAGTGCTGCTGAGCGGTTCCGCAGTGATGTACTGATAGTGATGCACTGACAGCGATGCACTAATAGCAGCGTACTGAAGGTGTACTACTAATTTCTCACGAAACTGTTCAATAAAACGGACAATTCTGGCCTTACGCTCTAAGTTGACAGGAAAGTTTGAAAAAGGGCAGAGCGATCGCGCATCATAATGTAACCACTGAATTGCGATCGCCCTGCCCTCTAAAGCCGGTTAGCAAAACTGGTCAGGAATGGCTTTCTAGTTTTAGAGTGCGCTCAGGGCAAGCTATAGCAAGTACTATTGATGCACCAAAATAGATGGCTCAGACAGACGAAATACGGGTGACGATCCGCTCAGGACAGACAGGGTGGCCGTGGCAAAGACGGGCCAGTCAAACGTTAGCAAACGGAAAACTAGCAGAGTAGAGAGGAGAGTCCATTCCGATGGTCAAAGCTGATCAGCACGTATCTCAGCGCCTAGCCAAACTGTGGGAGCATCCCCCTCACCCTGCCTTTCATTTGCCCAAGCCCCGCCGTCGCCGCGATCTTGAGGCCGACAACCCGGTTTATCACTCCGCTATGGCCATTTTGCTCGCCGGTCAGGTGATGCACCGTCTGATTCGCGGTCGCTATGGGCAGCGGCAGATTATGGATCATCTCATGTGTGCGGGGCCGCGCTGTCTGGCTCCGGTGGTGCTAACGAATATCTGTGCAGGCATTATTTTTGCCATTCAGTCGGCCCGCGAGATGGCCCGGTTTGGCGCTATCAGCACGCTGGGCGGCGTCTTTGCTGCTGCTTATTGCCGCGAGCTAGCGCCGCTACTGACTGCTGGCGTGTTGGCCTGTCAGGTGGGTTCAGCCTTTGCCGCTGAGATTGCCACGATGAAGCTCACCCAGCAAATTGATGCGCTCAAAATGCTGCGCACCGATCCGATCGACTATCTGGTGATTCCTCGCGTGCTGGCCTGCACGATTATGCTGCCGGTACTGACTGTCTTGGCGCTATTTTTCGGGGTGGCAGGGGGCGGGCTGGTCACTACTTACGTTTACGATGTCTCGATGAGCAGCTTTCTCGATGGGGTGCGTACCTATCTGAGTGTGACGGACGTGCTGATGATTATGAGCAAGGCGTCGCTGTTTGGCGGGGTGATTGCGATCGCTAGCTGTAGCCGGGGGCTAACGGCTGCCTGCCACGGTCGGGGGGTGGGCGAGTCGGCGACGGCGGCTGTGGTCACTGCCTGGGTGGCGCTCTTTGCCATTGATCTGCTGGTCTCTTGCTTTGCCCTCTTGCACATGATGCGCTAGCGCTGAGCGCACTCTACCGCGACGCCCCATTGCAATGATCAGGTTTGCTTTTGTTATAGCTTTTTCACGGGGCTGTCACATGAAAGTCATATCTATCGCTCATTATCATCAATAGGAGTGATAACTCGCTTCCTCACACCCACCTAACCGATATTGCTCAGCGCCGGTTGCCGACGTTATGCGATGTCGGTTTTTTTGCCTTGTTTTCTATGCGGGTGCGTCGAACTGCTGAGTGTAAAACTGAGCATAGCGACCGCCTTGGGACAATAGCTCGGGGTGGGTGCCCGATTCCAAAATCTTTCCTTTCTCTAAGAATAGAATGCGGTCGGCCTGCCGGACGGTGCTGAGCCGGTGGGCGATGATAAAGACGGTGCGGTTTTGCATAGCCCTTTCTAAGGCTTCTTGCACCAAGGCTTCTGATTCGGGGTCGAGAGCGCTGGTGGCTTCGTCGAGAATGAGGATGCGGGGATTGAGCAAAATGGCGCGGGCGATCGCAATCCTTTGCCTTTGTCCGCCCGAAAAATTGGTGCCGCGCTCCCCCACCCAAGTGTGATAGCCCTGCGAAAACTGACTAACAAACTCGTGAGCATTGGCAACTTTGGCCGCTGCTTCAATCGCCGCGTAGTCTAGCTCGGTTTGGCCGTAGGCGATATTTTGGGCGATTGTGCCCGAAAACAGCGTGGTCTCTTGCGGCACAATGCCAATCTGATGGCGCAGGCTGGCAATTGTAACGGTTTTGATATCAACGCCATCGACCAAGATTTGGCCGGTCTGCGGATCGTAAAAGCGGGCCAGCAGATTGACGACTGTGGTTTTTCCGGCTCCCGAGGGGCCTACTAGCGCGACGACTTCGCCGGGGCTGACCTGCAAATTGAGATCGGTGAGGACAGGTTCATAAGCGTCCGCTGCGTCAGCGATAGAATTCGAGCCGATATTGCGGTAGCTAAAGCTGACGTTTTGGTAGTGGACTTTGCCAGTGATAGGCGGGAGGGCGATCGCCCCAGCCTGCTCGATCAGCGTTGGCTGCAAATTCATCAGCTCAAACACTCGCTCTGCCGAGGCTTCTGTTTGCTTGTAAAGGTTGTAGTTTTGAATAGATAGATCAATCGGGGCGATGAGCAAGGCCAGCGCCGTCAAAAAGGCAACAAAATCTCCCGACTCCAAATTGCCCAGCGAAATTTGCCACGCCCCCACCATAAACAGCAGCATTACGCTCAGCGCTTCGAGCAGCCCCACTGCCGGATACTGCAATGAGGTGAGATATTCACTGCGGTAGCGGGCGTCGCGGTTGATTTCAGCCTGCTTCGCAAAGCGATCAACTTCGTACTCTTGGGCGGCAAACGCCTGCACAATCCGAATGCTGCCAAAAACTTCTGTTAGCAGTGAAGAGAGATCGGCAATCGAAGTCTGGTTGCGCCGCGACAGGCTGAGCTGCCGTTTACCAAAGAGCCCAATTAGTACGGCCACTACGGGCGCAACTACAATGCCCGTCAGCGACAGCTGCCAGTTGAGATAAAAGATGTAGCCTGCTAGTACCACAATTTGCAGGACGCAGGAGATAAACTGCTGAGACATCTTGAAGGTGACTTCGCCGATGCGCTCGGTGTCTTCGGTCAGCCGGTAGGAGAGATCGCCCGTTTGGGCGTTGGCAAAGTAATCAATTCCCAGCCGATGCAGATTGCGATAGACCCGCTGGCGCACGGCCAACACCAGGTTGAGAGAGGCTTTGGCTGCGCCGACCCGCTGCCCGTATAGAAAGGCGCTCTGTACAACAAAGTCTGCCATTGCAAAGCTTAGCCAGTAGGCAGTTTGGCTGAGATTACCAGCGGCGATCGCCCCTGAAGCGCGTTTGGCCAGGTATGGCAAAATTGGCATCGTAATCACATAGCCAATTACGCAGACAAACGTGACGATAAACCAAGATCGCTGCGCGTTTAAGAAAGGCCACAGATAGTAGTAGCTAGATTTGACAGCACTTTTCACGGTTGGCCTAGATCGAGAGGAGGAGCATTGTTTGGGGCGGCGATCGCCTCATCCATATGAGTCAAGATCGAATTGGCAATTCGCGCTGAGGCTCCAAAGGGGCCAAATCGCTGCCGACCATTCTCTTCGCAAGCTTGCAGGTAAACCGCATCGTCAAGGGTCTTAACCACGCACTGGGCCGCTTCTCGCAAAATCTCAGGCGTCGCCGCCCGCTGGCCAATGGTCTGCACCGACAGCCCGAGCAGCCGCTGTTGCGCCTCGGCAAACGCATAGGTAAACTGCGGCCCCTTCCCGGCAATCTGCACAATCGGTTTGCCAATCGCCATGGCATGATTGACCGCCAGGCCCGCCATGCCAATTACCAGATTGCAGCGGTAGGCAATATCGCTAAAGGCATCGCCATAGCAGAGAATTTCGACCGGATGCGGACACTCATCAGTTTCCAAGTGGCTGATTCTAATCCAGTCTGCCTGCTGGTCGCTGCTGCCTCGCTCATACTGCCAGTCTTGGGCGCGAGCAATGGCCTCCACTTCTGCCAGCACGCTTGGCACTAAAGCCGCTCGAAACTTGATATCTGGTTTGAGCTGAGCAACTTCCAATACCATCTGCATTTCTAGCTTGAGATTTTCCACCGCCTCTGCCGTGCGCGAGCCCGGTAGCAAGGCCACCATCTGGTCATCGTCTGCAAGCTGCAAATCTTTGCCCGTCGGCTTCAGCCGGTCTAGCGCTGGAATGCCGCCAAAGTGAATCTTTTTTAACCCCTGCCGACGCAAATCTTCAGCGGTGTAGGCATCGCGGGTAAAAACGGCCTTGCACCGGTCAGATTTGAGAATATTCCACAACACAAAGTCTACATTCAGCGTGCCTTCGTAGGTCGCTGACAGCGGCGAAATAAAAGACACAAATGGTTTGCCGCTGAGATAGGCAAATGCTTGGCCCACCGCATCGCCGGTCGCCGCCACAAAGTCTACCTGCGCCGCGTACTGCTTCATCGCCTGAAACTGTTTCCAGGTCATAGTCAGCAGGCCCGCCCGAATGTCGTTAATTAGCCGCAGCCGGTTCATAAAGGTAAACCCGCCGGAGGGCAGCGTGTAGGTCGGCCCGATGATCGGCACATTGAGCTTGCGGTAGTCATTGCCTTCGCCCACCACCGGCAGCGCCCCAATCTCTAGCTCGGGGCGAATGGCTCTGAGCGTGCGAATGATGTGGGCAGAGTGATTGTCTTCTCCGTGACCATTGCTGATGTATAGGAGTCGCTGGGGCATACGCGAGCGGGAGCAGTTACGGTAATGAGAAGGGTAAAATCTATCCTACACCGCTCAGGCATTGCCGATTTGGGCGCTAGCTTTGACAACTGATACAGCAGGGCTTGCCAAGGCAGCGGGCGAATGGGTTAATTTGAGGGGCGAACTCTGAATGAATTTCTCATGGCTACTTCCCTGCTTCGTCGCTGCTCTGCGGGTGCGTTTGGTGTATTGCTGGCAGTGCTGTCTCTGCCGCTGGGCCGCTCTGAACAGGCGGTGGCTCAATCGACGATCGCCCCCGATGAAACTGTTGAGTGTGAGCTGCTGATTGTCGGCGGCGGGCTCTCCGGGACGGCGACTGCCTATGAAAGTCTGTTGGCTGGCCGCACGGTGTGTATGACTGAGCTAACCGACTGGGTGGGCGGGCAGATTTCTTCTCAGGGCACGTCTGCTTTAGATGAAGCCAAGCGGCAGCGAGAGCTGTTGTTTTACGCGAAGGGCTACAAAGAACTGCGCAGCCGAATTGAAGACTTTTACAATGAGCTGAATCCGGGCGGCTGCTGGGTGAGCGTCTCTTGCTTTCTGCCGCGCGATGCGAATACGATTTTGACTCAAGAGCTAGAAAAGGCGGCTCGCAAAGGTAAAGGCACGCTCAAATGGTTTCCTTCTACGGTGGTCAAAGAGGTGCAGCTGAGCGCCGATGGGCGGATGATCGATAGTGCGATCGCCATTCAGCACACCCCCGCTCCGGGCACACCGCCGCTGAACACCGAGCTGCTTTCTGAAACCCTTATCGACAGCTATCAGTACGAAGATTCGGCGCGATTTACCAAAAAAATTATTCAGTTTGTGCCGCCCGCTGGCGAGCAGTCTGGCCCGGCTGACTGGTATGTAGTCGAAGCGACTGAAACGGGCGAAGTGATTGCCCTGACTGGGGTGCCTTATCGGCTAGGGTTAGACGCGCGATCGCCCCTCAACCCCTCTTCTCCGACCGAAACCGGCGACCCGTACTGCACCCAGGGATTCACCTACACTTTCGGGATGGAACGCACCGCCGAAGCGCAGCCACAGCCCAAACCTGTTTACTACGATCAGTACGCGCCCTACTTTAGCTACGAGCGCCGTCGCGACAGCGGCGACTATTTTGACTACGTATTCACCTATCGCCGCATCGCCGCCCCTAACCCGCGTCCGGAGGGCAAGCAGTTTGGCGTTTCTCAAGTCGCCCCCGGCGATATCTCCATGCAAAACTGGACTTGGGGAAATGACTACCGCCCCGGCACCGCGCAGGACAATTTGATCTTCAGCGCGGCGCAGCTAGCAGAAACCGGTCAGCTCGCACCGGGCGGTTGGCTCGGTGGCTTGCGGGTTGACGCCCTGCGCAAAGCCGAAGAAAACGCCTACAGCTACTACTATTGGCTCGTCGAAGGCACGACCGACTCGCAGCTTGGCCCCGGCGTCAAAGAGCCCCACCCCGACCATCGTTTTATCGCTGGCTTAGATGCGCCGATGGGCACCGCTCATGGCCTCTCTAAGCATCCCTATATTCGCGAGGCCAGACGCATTGTTGGGCGACCTGCCTACGGCTATCCGCAAGGCTTTGCCGTGAATGAAATCGACATTTCGCGGGCCGACTACCGCGACGAATACTACCAGACGACGCTGGGGCCAAAGCGCTACCTTGATCTGTGGCGAGCCTTAGCAGGTCTGAATACGACAGCGGTGATTGACGACGATGTGCCCGCCGCTGACATCATGCGCCGCACGCGCTCGACTATCTATCCTGATGCGGTTGGCATTGCTCAATACGCCATTGACTTTCACCCCTGCCTGACGCTCTCGCCGCCAGAGACTCCTGGCAACACCGAGCGCGAAAATATTCGTAAAGCTCATGGTCAGGCTTATCCGGGGCAAATTCCGCTGCGGGCAATGATTCCGCAAAATATTGACAATTTGCTGATTGCTGGTAAGACGATTGCAACTAGCAATATTGCAGCGGCAGCTTACCGAGTGCATTCCTTTGAGTGGTCGGTGGGCGCGGCGGCAGGTACTACGGTTGACTTTGCTTTTGACAACGGCGTGCTGCCTTACGAACTGGTGGATGATTTGCCGACCCGCGAACCACTGCTAGAGCAGCTTCAGAAAAGGCTGAATGACAATGGCAATCCGACGGCCTTTCCCGATACGTCTATCTTTAATCTGGATTGGGAGGCTTGGCGCGTTTGGTAGGCGCTGACACAGGCTCTCCACGGGAGCATCGCTTTTTGACAGGGCGATCGCTTCCAGCACTGTGGAACTTCCTACTTTTTGAAGACACACCTTTAGCGAACGGTTGATATTGCCATGGAATTTTCAGATAGCTGGCAAAACTGGACATTCACCGCGCTTTACCTATCGCTGACGCTGTTCATCATTTGGCAAATCGTCAAACCTCGGCCATGATCGGCCATTTGTACGATGGTGCAGTCAACTGGGCGCTATATCTTCTTCGGGTTCAAGCAGCAGTGAGGCTGATGATTCTACAGGCCCTGATGACTGTTCTGCCTTCTTTGCAGATGAGAGGAGCGTTTCTAAGTAGGTGATCTTGTTGTTGGCAAAGGTGCGAATGGTTTGTAGCAGATACAGATCTTCGTAGCTAAGATGAGCTAGAGACTTGGTTGCATAGCTTTGATAGCGTTCGTTTAAGCCAATTTTAACCATCAGCTGACGCAGCGAGGTTTTGAGCTGGCCGTACTGTTCTACCGGCATTTTCTCGCTGTTTAGCCGCTGATCGGCTATTTGCACTTGAACCTGTTGATCGGCTAGCGCAAAGCTGTAGATCATCACCGCCTGAGAGAGATTGAGCGAGGGCTGCGGGTGAGCCTGAGGAATGGTTGTAAACAGGTCGCACTGGCTAGCGTCTTGATTGCTCAGACCAGAGCGCTCGCTGCCAAAGACAATGGCGACGCGCTGTAGGCTGTTGCCCTTGGCGCTGAGGGCAGCTGGCAAGTCACGAACTGAAACGTAGCGATACTTTTGGAGGCGATGGCGGGCAGTGGTGGCACAAGCCAAGTCAATATCGTGTAAGGCGTCGGTGAGCTGCTCGTACACCGGGGCGAGGTCTAAAATGTGTTCGGATCCGTGGGCAAAGGCTCTAGCTGTGCTGCTAAGCGGGTCGGTTTGGGGGCGTACCAGTCGCAGATCTGTGTAGCCCATAGTGTTGATTGCGCGGGCGGCAGCACCGATATTACCGGCTTCACCAGGCTCTACCAAAATGAACGAAAACTGAATCACGACTTCGATCCGTTTATGAACGTGTGTTGCAAGCGGCTTCGATGCTCTAGCCAAAATGTAGACTGGCAGTAAGGGCGTTGCTCCAGTCAGCGTCAGCTGTCTGCAAGGTAGGAGATTTGGCAATGCCAGAAACGCTCGCTCAGCAAACCTGTCTTCCCTGCTCGGGTTCGCTGCCGCCTGCTACCCCAGCGGAAATAGCTCAGCTTCATCGTCAGCTACCCGCATGGGCCATTGTCGATGCGGGCGGGGTGCCGCAGTTGCAGCGGCAGTATCAGTTTGCCAACTTTAAACGAGCGCTGGCGTTTACAAATCGTGTGGGCGCGATCGCTGAATTGCATAACCACCATCCGGCCCTACTTACAGAGTGGGGAAAGGTCACCGTCACCTGGTGGACGCACGCCATTAATGGGCTGCATCAGAATGACTTTATCATGGCGGCTAAAACGGATGAAGCGGCGCAGAAATAGGTCAAAAAAACCCAGTTCTGCTGGCGCTTATTTACAAAACTCGCTCAGTGAACTTGACGCTCAAACCTTGCCCTTACTCTTTTTAATATGCTCCATCATCCGCATTTTTTTGGCTTCGTCGCCCTTGGCGGGTTTAGAGATGTTGTCTAGAGAGATATTAGCGCTCTGAGCGAGGTGCTGTTTGATCTGCTGCTTGTCTGCCATGAGATTAGGTGCTCTTAAAGTTGCCCGAAAGTTGCTCGAAAGCTGCCCGAATGAAAGGCGCTGTCAATTGACGCAATAAAGAGACTAACGTATAAAGCACAGCCGTTTCAACATCATTTAGAGTAGTAGCGCTGTCGGTTTGAAAAGAGGTTAGAGACTCACGAATGCCAGATCAGCAGGTAGGCAGGCAGGCAAGTAGACAGGCGTCAGATCAGAGGCTAAACATCGCGGTGGTGGGCGGCGGGGCGGCGGGCTTTTTTGGTGCGATCGCTGCTGCCGCTCAGTCTCCTCACCGGGTTACCCTCTACGAAGCCGGCCCCGAACCATTAGCCAAAGTGCGCATCTCTGGCGGCGGTCGCTGTAATGTCACCCATCACTGCTTTGATCCGGGGCAGCTGGTGCAAAACTACCCTCGGGGCAGTAAGGCGCTGCGAGGAGCCTTCAGTCGGTTTCAGCCTAAAGATACGGTGGCTTGGTTTGCGCAGCGCGGGGTAAAGCTCAAAACAGAAGCCGATGGCCGCATGTTTCCGGTGACAGACAACTCGGCAACGATTATCGACTGTCTGAGCGAGGCGGCTGATCGGGCCGGGGTGCGCATCAAAACGCGATCGCCCATCATCAGCGCTAGCCGTGCAGACTGTGGCTTTCAGCTACAAATCAAGTCTCCAGATACCGATGGTGTAAATTGCGATCGCCTCCTGCTCACGACCGGCAGCAGCCCGGCTGGCCATCGCATTGCCAAAGCGTTGGGCCATAAAATCGAGTCATCTGTGCCGTCGCTGTTTACCTTCAATGTGGCTGACAAGCAGCTGCACCAGCTCAGTGGCGTGGCTGTTAATTCGGTGAGCCTACAGCTCAAAGCCGAGGGCCTCAAACCGCTCACGCAAACTGGGCCGCTGCTAATTACTCACTGGGGGCTGAGCGGGCCTGCGGTACTCAAGCTATCGGCATGGGGGGCCAGGCTGCTCCACAGTCAGCGCTACCGGGCGACGGTGATAGTGAATTGGTTACCAAACTTGAGTCAAGAGCAGGTGCGAGCCGACTTGCAGCAGGTAAAAGCGGTAAACATCAAACGAGCGATCGCTACCTTTAGTCCTTTCTCCCCGCTCTCCAAGCGCCTTTGGCAATATCTGCTCAGCCGCACCGAGATCGATCCGACCCTCACTTGGGCAAACCTTTCTAAAAAGCAGCTCAGCCGTCTCAGCCAAGAGCTGACCCAGGGCAACTTTGCGGTCATGGGCAAAGGCGCTTTCAAAGACGAGTTTGTCACCTGTGGCGGTGTGCGGCTCAAAGAAGTTAATTTTAGAACGATGGAAAGCCGACTGTGTCCGGGGCTATATCTGTCGGGAGAGATATTAGATATTGACGGCATTACCGGTGGGTTTAATTTTCAGAGCGCCTGGACAACCGGCTGGTTGGCAGGGCAAGCATTGGCCCAATCTCGCTAGCTGAAGCCGTTTCATGCTAACTGTCTGGCTTTAACTGTCTGGCTTTAACTGCCTGGCTCTCACGCAGAAAGGCTACAGATTGCTAGGAATTTTGATCGTGAATATTGTCCCTGAGTCTGGCCGCGCCTGACAGATCATCTCTCCCTGATGTCTTTGAGTGACGATTTGATGACTGATAGACAGTCCTAAGCCAGTGCCCTGATCGGCAGGCTTAGTCGTAAAGAAAGGATCGAATACCTTTTTGATGAGGTCGGCGGGAATGCCGGGGCCATTGTCCGCTATAGAAATCACGATATGCTGGCGAATTGCTTGAGTTTTAATGATGATGGTCGGCTGAGAAATCTGAGAAATCTGTTCTTGATTCACTGACTTTTCTGCCTGCTCAAAAGCGTCAATGGCATTGGCCAACAAATTCATGAAGACCTGGCTGAGCTGGCCAATATCGCAGCTGATTTCGGGTAGCTGGCCGTAGTGCTTTATGACGGTGATGGCCTGCTTTCCGCTCGCTGTTTTTAGCCGGTAGCTGAGCAGCATGAGCGTGCTGTTGAGACTCATATGAATATCGGCCTGATGAAACCCATGCTGTTGCTCCGAGCGCGAAAAGTTGCGCAGCGATCGCACAATTTCAGCCATGCGATTAGCGCCGACCGTCATCGACTCTAGTATTTTTGCGAGATCCTGGCTGATAAAGTCTGGCCCGGTTTCTTCTATTTTGAGAGCGATCGCCCGATCAGCTTCTCCATAGGTCTCACGATAAAGCTGTAGCAGCTCAGTCAGGCTGTCAGCGTACTCTCGAACATGTCGAATGCTGCCGCTGATAAACCCTAGCGGATTGTTAATTTCGTGAGCTACACCTGCAACTAACTGGCCTAAAGAAGCAATTTTCTCTGAGTGCACCAGATGAGCCTGGGCTCCTCTCAGCTCCTCTAGCGCCTGTGCTAGCTGCTCATTTTTTTGGTGAAAGGCTTCTGTGCGGGCCTGAACGCGCTTTTCTAGGCTGGCGTTAGTCTGATGGAGAATAGCCTTGACCTTCTCCTTTTCAGCTATTTCTTGCTGAAGGCGCTGTAACACCAGCCGCATCTCTAGCTGGCTAATAATTTGACGGGCGAGCGCCTCCAGCGCTGCAATTTGCGTGGCCGTCAGCTGCTTCGGCTCGGGGCCAATGACGCAGAGCGTGCCCATCGCATAGCCTTCGCTCGTCACCAGCGGCGCGCCCGCATAAAAGCGAATAAAGGGCTCACCCACAACTAGCGGATTGTTCGCGAAGCGCTCATCTTCGCGCGCGTCTGGAACGACCATCACCTCAGGCTGTAAGATGGCGTGCGCGCAAAAAGCGCTGTCGCGAGGGGTCTCGGCCACCTCTACCCCAATTTTCGACTTAAACCACTGTCTAGTCACGTCAATCAGGCTCACTAAAGCGACTGGCGTATCGCAGATATAGGCGGCGATCGCCGTCAGGTCGTCATAGGTCGTTTCTGCGGCTGTGTCTAAAATCCGGTAGCGCAGCAGCTTTTGAATTCTCTCGTCTTCATTATCAGGATAATCAGCCGGTACCGCTCCTGATAGAGGATTCGGCGGCTCAAAAACGGGATCATCAGGTCGCATATTAATAGAAAGGAAATGAGTTAACGCTGTCTTCGTTGAGAAACGCTGTTTTCGTTGAGACATCGGTCATGTGTAGCCCAGCCTTTGCGAGAAAAACCTGCCTTGTGTTTAATGCCTTTTGTTTAAGCTAAGTGTGCCCAATTTTACTGACGAGCTTCGGCAAATCAAGGCTCTGCCTTCGCCGTTCTAAAAAAGAAAGCGATCTATGAATCGGCTGGCTCGCGGCTGCTTACTGCCAAGATGACTGCTAAAGATTCCTGAAAATCTCTCCTACAGATCGTTAGGAATCTTTAGCGTAAAAGTGGTTCCGACGCCTGGTTGAGACTGGCAAATTAGCTCTCCTCCATGCTTTTGGGTAACGACCTGGCGGCTAATAGAGAGCCCCAAGCCAGTGCCCTGATCAGCAGGCTTAGTCGTAAAAAAGGGATCAAATATCTTTTCGACCTGCGCGGGCGACATGCCGGGGCCGTTGTCTCTGATAGTAATCAAAACGTGCCTATCTGCTGCCTGAGTCTCAATCCAGATAGCAGGCTCAGCCGTCGCCAAGCAATCTACCGCCTCGCCGAGCGCATCTAGCGCGTTTGCCAGCAGATTCATAAATACCTGGTTGAGCTGACTGAGATTGCAACGAATTTTGGGGATATCTCCATAGTGCTTGGTCACAGTCACGGGCTGCTGCGCCTTGCCGATCATCTTGAGTCGGTGGCGCAGCAGCAGCAGCGTACTGTCAATGCCAGCGTGAATGTCAGCCGGGTCAAATCCCTGTCGGCCTGAACGGGAAAAATTGCGCAGCGATCGCACAATCTCTGTCATCCGAGTAGTCCCTACCTGCATTGCATCTAGCATATCTACCAGGTCTTCAGTAATAAAGTCGAGATCGACAGCTTTAATGGTTTGAGCAATCTCTTGATCCTGCTCGCCATACTTGTTGCGGTAAAGCTGTAGCAGCTCTATTAGATCCGCGCCATACTGCCGGGCCAGATCGATGCTGCCATTGATAAAGCCCAGCGGATTGTTGATCTCATGGGCGACGCCTGCCACCATCTGCCCCAAAGCGGCAATTCTCTCGGCGTGAACCAGTTGCCCTTGAGCTTGCTGTAGCTGATCTAGCGTTTCGTCGATACTCTGTATCGCTAGCCGCTGATCTAACTGACTGACTACCTGACGGGCGAGTGCTGCCAGCGCCGTGATCTGCTCAGGCTTAAGCTGCCGAGGTTTAGAGTCAAGCACGCAGATGGTGCCCAGCGCGTAGCCTTCTGTCGTGATTAAAGGCGCACCCGCATAAAAGCGAATGTGCGGATCTCCCATCACCAGCGGGTTGCGGGCAAAGCGCGGATCTTTGGCCGCATCGGTAACCACCATTACCTCTGCCTGTAAAATAGTGTGAGCACAAAAGGCGAAGTCACGCGGCGTTTCGCTGATAGCTAGCCCCTGTCTAGACTTAAACCACTGCCTCGAAACATCAACTAAGCTGATTAAAGCGGTCTCAGTTTCGCAGATGTAAGCTGCAAGCGATGTCAGGTCATCGTAGGTAGCTTCGGCCTGAGTATCTAAAACCCGGTAGCTCAAGAGCTTGGCAACTCTCTCCTGCTCATTCACAGGCAGGGCAGCAGGGACTATGCCTGGAAGCGGATTGAGCGGCACATCGGCAGGAGTAGATTTCATGAGTCCAGGTGAGGTTCAGCAAGCGTTGGTCAACGAGATTTGAACTAGCCTGTTCTCTTGGTGTTTGCACCTGCTGTAGGGCGCGTCATCAGAGTTAGATAGTGCTGTAGTCAGACTCTACAGAGTTTATCAGTCAGTCATCTCAACGTTTCAACTTTGTCAAAGTATGCCCACCCCCGGAAGCGTCCCTTTCGCCTTTGAGCTTGTGCCCCCTAATTCTGTCAATTCTTCATAAATCCCTCTTAGTTTTTCATCGTATCTGAATAGGCTGTGTCGGGAATTTCTTTGCCTCGTTGTGTGCTCGCCGCTGTCGCGATCGCCGCATCATGTGTCTGCTGATTCAATAATCCAGCTGTACACTTCAGCTAAGTCATCGACTTGATAGTGAGCGTTGAGGCCGCTTGGGTTAGGTAGTGCCCACACTTTGGTGCCTTCCCAATCGGGCTGAGGGCCGATTTTGGCTTTGGGTTGGGCAAAGGCAATCCGGTAGGCGGTGATGCCCAAAAAGGCGAGGCATTTGGGCTGATATTTTTGTATTTTGGCGGTAAGCCATTCGCGGCCCGCTTGAATTTCGGCTTTGCTGAGTTCGTCGGCGCGGGCGGTGGCGCGAGGGGCCATGTTGGTAATGCCGTAGCCCAGGTCTATTAGTGCAGCGTCTTCGCTAGGGTCGTATAGGCGGGGGGTGATGCCCGCTTTGTGCAGGGCTTTCCAGAAGCGGTTGCCGGGTCTGCCGAAGTGATGGCCGATGACGACGCTGTAGAGGCTGGGGTTGATGCCGCAGAATAGCACTTTGAGGTTGGGCGCGATGATGTCGGGCATGGTTTGGCCGTGGGCGGCGAGAATTTCGGCTCGGGTGGGGCGGGAGGTAGGCATGTTTTAGGTCGTTTTCTTTTAGCAACTGGCTTAGCAGGTGATCTCTCGTTAGCCTACAACCGCTTCTGCTTCCACTTCAATCAACATGTCTGCATTGATCAATGCCTTAATCTCTATCATTGCAGTGACTGGCGGATGCTCTCCAAAGAATTCTTGATGGGCTTTGCCAAAGGCCTCCCATTGGCTAATGTCGGTGACGTACATACGGGTTCGCACCACCTGATAGAGGCCAGAGTGCATAGCCAAGAGGGTATGCTGAATAATTTCAAAGCAGCGGCGAGCCTGGGCATAGGCATTGCCAGGGGCGAAGGTGTTGCCATCGTCGTCAATAGGAGCGGTACCAGACAGATAGATCAGATTGCCTGCGCGGAGCGCGCGGCAGTAGCCGACTTTGGATTCCCACTCGGTATTCGTAAAGTGGCGCTGAATAGTCATGATGTTAGTCTTGCGAGGTGAGTGTGAAGCAGCCTGATGGTTCCTGATGGTTTTTGTAATGGGCTAATTGCAGCAGGGCGTCTGCGAGGAGATGTACCTGTAAGTGAGAGTCTATTATTGTAGGGTCTGTGTTGTGAATGTCTAGTTGGGCCTGTGGTGGGCGATCGCATTATGAAATCCACGCTAAATGAGCTTCAAAACCGGGTGAAGGCGGCTTTGGCCGCTGCGTTTGGCGATGAGTATCAGTTTACCGATCCGCTGCTGGTGAGTACGAATAATCCTAAGTTTGGTGACTATCAGGCGAATGTGGCGATGTCGCTAGCCAAGCCGCTGAAGAGTAATCCGAGGGCGATCGCCACCCAAATCACCGAAAATCTAAGACGTTGCAGATTTCTGCGAACCGCCTCCATCGCGGGGCCAGGATTTATCAACTTCAAGCTGAAAACTGAGTATTTGGAACAGCAGCTGAAAGCGGTGCAGGGAAGCAATCGTCTCGGTATCGCCAAAGCAGATCCCCCTCAGAAAATTATCGTTGACTACCCCAGCCCCAATATTGCCAAGGAGATGCACGTCGGGCATCTGCGACCGGCGATGATTGGCGAATGCTTTGCCAGAGTTGTTGAATTTTAGGACACGATGTGCTGAAAGTCAATCATATCGGTGACTGGGGGACGCCTTTTGGGATGCTGATCGCCTATTTGCAAGAGGCTTATCCCGATCCGCAGGAAGCCGCAGAAGCTTCTACTTCGGGCGATTTAGCAACATTTTACCGGCAGGCCAAAAAGCGCTTTGATGATGACGAAACCTTTAAAGAAAATGCGCGGCAGGCAGTGGTGAAATTACAGGCGGGCGATCCGGACGTGTTAGAAGCCTGGAAACGAGTCTGTCAGCTCTCTAAACGCTCATATCGAAAGATCTACGATCTGTTGAATATTTCACAGGACATTGTTGATCGCGGAGAATCTTTTTATAACCCGTATCTACCCGATGTGATTATAGACTTGGATGAAGCCGGTTTGCTGGTAGAAGATGACGGGGCGAAATGCGTTTTCCTAGAAGGCTTTACGAATAAAGATGGCGATCCGCTGCCGATGATTGTGCAGAAATCTAATGGCGGCTATAACTATGCCACAACAGATTTGGCAGCGCTGCGCTATCGCATTAATGAAGACAAGGTAGATCGCATTATCTACACGACAGATGCCGGACAGTCTAACCACTTTGCTCAGATCTTTCAGGTGGCGCGGCGAGCCGAGCTGGATGCCTGAATCGGTAGAGCTGAGCTATGCGCCTTTTGGCCTGGTGCAGGGTGAAGATGGCAAGCGGCTGAAGTCTCGTTCGGGGGAAGCGGTGCCGCTAAAAGAGCTGTTGGATGAAGCGATCGCCCGTACCCGCCGCGATATAGAACAGCGCCTAAAGCTGAAAATAGAACCGAACCCGAAGACTTTATCCAAAACGCGGCAGAAAAAGTGGGTATCGGCGCGATTAAGTACGCTGACCTCAGCCAAAACCGCATCAGCGACTACACCTTTAGCTACGATAAAATGCTGGCTTTGCAGGGCAATACCGCTCCCTACATGATGTATGCCTATGTGCGAGTGCAGGGCATTAGCCGCAAAGGAGAGATTGATTTTTCTACGCTCGATGCTGACATCAAATTGACAGAAGAGAGCGAATTTACGCTGGCAAAGCACCTTTTGCAGCTTGATGAAGTGCTCGATGAAGTTGCCAAAGAGCTGCTGCCGAACCGACTGTGTCAGTACTTGTTTGAGCTGAGCCAAAAGTTCAATCAGTTTTATGACCGCTGTTCGGTGCTTCAGGCAAAAGAACCCTTGAGAACATCCCGGCTAATTTTGTGTGATGTGACTGCCCGAACCTTGAAGCTAGGCTTATCTTTGTTAGGGATTGATGTGCTTGAGCGAATGTAGGCAGCATTCCTTTGAACTGGGGGTTAAGGTGTAACTCATCACGCCCTTGTCTTCGGGCTTTTAGTCGTTAAAACGCAGCATTTGCGGTAATGCGTATGAGAATTTCAAAACTCAAAGTCAGGCCAATCATGGCTATCTGGCGCAGATCATTAGAAAAGCTGCTGGATTTTTATACCCGCAAGCGCGGCAGCCTAGCTTCCTTTTTCCCCAAGCTTTTTATCTTTTTCATGCTGCTCAATATGAGCTGCTTTTGGATGGCGATTTTCACGGCTTATCCGCAAGAATCCTTGGCGATGAGCGGTTTGAGTATCTGCTGATGCAGTTTCCGGTGGGCTTTTTAGGTGCGCTGTTCGATAGCTTTTCCTTTTTTATCACCGTGTGGATTGCCAGACGGGCACTGAAGACGACTTCGCTGCCAAGCTATATCGCCCATCTCAGTATTGATGTCCTAATTGCGATTGTCGCGACGTTTTGGGTGCTGATGGTGTTTTCGGTTTCGGGCTGGATGGTAGGCACGCTACAGCACTCATCTCAGTCACTGGCAGAAAGCTCTGTCAAATACGAAAACCGCCTCCTGAGGCAGTCAACGATCCGACAGGCCGAGAGAATGTTAAGAACATCTATTTTGGGGTGATGATGGGCTTTAGCCATGATTCCGACGATGATTCATCTGTATTTGTCAGCGCAGGCGGTGTTTTTGTATGTGCGCAAGGTGTCTTAGCGGCGGTTTCAGAAGCTATAGGCTTCAGCTAGCCTAAGGGGGAGAAGCATTCTAAAACAATGAAAACCAGGCTGAAGCCTGACAAATAGAGGAACCCTATGACCGCCAGCGTAGAAAGCCAGGGTGCGGGTTGGGCAGATTCTGCCAGCGTGCGAATGCTGCGCATGTTTAGCCAGGCGTAGAAAGGGGCGGCCACGAAGGCGATGATGGTGATCGTGTTATCAGCGGCTCGAATCGGGCGGTGAAGGCGGTGAGCAGAAGAGCTGCCAGGCGATCAGGGTGAGGGCGATCGCCTGTCGAATTGGGAAGCGCTGGATTTAATGTTGGGGAACAGCTCGTGTAAGCCTGCTTCTAATGTGCGAGGGTAGGCATCTACGACGGTGAAGGTGGTGGAGAAGATGGCAGCGATCGCACACAGCCCAATCACCGGCTCCGCCCACACGCCGATATAGCTCGTATACATGCCCACCAGCTGACCTGCAAAGACAGCAGGCTCATCGCCAACCCTTGCTCAGGCAGCGTCAGCGTCCCCAACGTTAAAAACAAGCAGGCCAATACCACCGTCAGCACATAGCCAAAATTAAAATCAAAGCTCGCTGCCGCCAGAGAAGTCGCTTCGCCCTTATCCACCCCATCGGCCTGCACCCACAGCGACTGCCAGATCGAAAGCTCTAAGCCGCCAGGCATCCAGCCCATGAAAGCAATCAGGAAAGGCAACGCTGACCAAGAAAAAACTGAGCTGTGCTGATAAATAGTTGTATTAGCAACTTCCAACGCTGTAGCACTGTCTCAGTCGTTGAAGCCAGCGTAAACGTCGTCGATATGGCCATCGCGACTGCGGCCATAGTCGCCACCGAGAGGAAAATCACGCACCACTTCGTAATCTGCTCAAATAGGCGATAGCGCCCCACCGCAATCAGCCCCCAGCAAAACAGCAACACGCCCACCGCCAAAACCGTCGCCGAAACTTCAGGCAGCCACAGATATTGCAGCAGCATCGCCGCAACAAACGCATCTACTGCGAAACTTCCGACCGCGCTAACAACGCTAATAGCCAAAAATGGGATAAAAACTCGCTTACCCTGCTGCCGGTACGCCTGAATCAGATTTTGGCCCGAAGCTGCCGCATATCGGTGGCCATATTCATAAAACGGATACTTCATTAGGTTGGCCAGCAGCACGAAAATCAGTGCTCCCCAGCCATACAGCGCCCCGGCCCGCGTACTCTGCACCAGGTGAGAAACCCCAATCGCCGCACCCGCCATCAGTAGCCCTGGGCCTAGCTGCGAGAGAGAAAGCCTCAGACGATTTTCTTTGAGAGCTGAGGTCATAAGTTTTGGTATCAGAAAATACGCTAAATTCTTTAAAGACTGTAGCGCTTTTGCCCTCATGAATTTTTTACTGATCCTTGGTTTACTGCTTTTATTGCTGATTGCTGGCACTGCCGCCTACGTGCTGACAGCCAGGCGCTACAGCTCAGCCGACTCCGTCGCCAACGCTTATGACGAGTGGACGCAAGACGGCATTTTAGAATTTTACTGGGGAGAGCACATTCACCTGGGCCACTACGGATCACCGCCTCGCCAAAAAGATTTTCGGGCAGCTAAATACGATTTTGTTCACGAAATGGTGAAATGGGGCGGCTTAGACCAGTGCGCGCCAGGGACAACGTTGCTCGATGTTGGCTGTGGAATCGGCGGCAGCAGTCGGCTGCTCGCAAAAGACTATGGCTTTGATGTGACGGCGGTGACGATCAGCCCAGGGCAGGTAGCCCGAGCCCAGCAGCTAACCCCCGCAGGCATGAGCGCAGAGTTTAAGGTAGACGATGCGATGGCGCTGTCTTTTCCTGATGAGAGCTTTGATGTGGTTTGGTCGGTAGAGGCCGGGCCGCATATGCCGGATAAGGCTGTCTTTGCAAAGGAGCTATTGCGAGTGCTGAAGCCGGGCGGGGTGCTAGTTGTGGCCGACTGGAACCAGCGAGATGACCGCCGCCGTCCGCTAAACGGGTGGGAAAAGCCGGTGATGAGACAACTGCTCGATCAGTGGTCTCACCCAGAATTTTCGAGCATTGAGGGCTTCTCTGAGCTGCTAGAGGCGACCGGCCTGGTGAAGGGTTCGGTAGAAACAGCCGACTGGTCGAAAGAGACGCTGCCTTCCTGGATAGATTCAATTTGGCAAGGCATTATTCGTCCGCAGGGGCTGGTAAAGTTTGGCCCAGCCGGATTTGTTAAGTCGGTGCGCGAGGTGCCAACGCTGCTGCTGATGCGGCTGGCGTTTGGCAATGGGCTGTGTCGGTTTGGTATGTTTCGGGCGGTGCGGGCAGATGTGCCATCAGTGACTGCTCAAAAGGCGGCTTCAGCAGCGATGAGAGGATAGCAGGTGTTTCTACATAGCAGGCTTTTCTGTACAGAAAGGCAGAGAAAAGACCCCGGTGCGGTACTACTGCGTTTACCGGTTGGTTATTTAGTGTAAGTCCGGCAGATGAACGAAGAGGCAGATATAGGCCAGCGGTGCGAGATTGCAAATTTGCGATCGCAGCAAGCCATTACAGCCCCAGCTTTTGTAATAGTGACCCCCACCAGCCAAACCTGACCGGCTTACAAACAGACGGGTCGGTGAGCGTTTTCCACTGCCCATCACGCAAATTCCCAATGGGGTGCAGACGATCTGCTTGTCGGGTGTAGACGATGGCCTCTTCACCACTGTAGTCAAAAGCAAACTCTCTGTCTTTGCCGCAGCTATTGATAAACCAGTTATAGGCTAGGCTATCTGCTGCTCTTAGCGGCCCTGTGAGAATTTTCGCGGCGCTAGGCTCTGGGCTAGTTACCTTAAAGATATTTTGACTCAGGACGTAGTGCCCTCGACTGCCGTCCTGTGACAGGGACAATACAGCAAAATCTCCAGGGCTCAAGTCGTCGATTTGGGACGGTGTGAGCCCCGTAAGCGTCATGGTCTGAGGGAGGCGATTACCCAGCAAAACACGACTGCGCTCAAAGACTAGCTGGTCGCTGCTTTGAGATGAAATTTCGCCAATAGCCACAGAATCTTGGTAGACAGGGCTGGTCAGTTGAAAAAGCAGATCTCCGGCCCTCGTCGGCAGGGCCTGCAAAAAGACAAGGCCAAAAGCGACAGCGGCACTTCGTTGCCAACAGAACTGCGCAGCCATGTATTGCACCTACCCAGCGGCCTGCTTGAGCGCTGATAAAACGCTGTCGTGAATTTCGCCGTTGCTGACGATGACGCCGCGATTGTCTACTAGCTTGGCAGCTTTAGAAAAATCTAAGGGCTTGCCGGTCATGTCGGTGACGCGCCCGCCGGCTTCTTCGACGACGATCACGCCAGCGGCATGATCCCAGATTTTTTCGCGATAGTCGGGCGATTTGGGGGAAGGTAGACGCAGGTAGAGGACGGCTTGGCCGGCGGCGACGGCGGCGTATTTGGCCTGAGAGTCCATGCGCATGGAGCTTGTGGTGATGCCAGCTGCTTGAGCGATCGCACTCTGCAAGCTCTGGTCGCCATGCCCCGATTCTACACTCTCAACAAAGCGAAAGTGCTCTGTGTCGCTAGCGCTGGTTACTTTAATCGGTTCTGGAGTGCCGCCTGCGATCGCCTGCATGGTCGTCCCTTCACCGCGCACGGCGACCAGCAAAAGGCCCGTTTTATTGCCAATGGTCAAAGCCGGACAGGCCAGCACGCCGACTTTAATCTCGCCATTTTCGACTAGCGCTAGCGCCACCGCGTACTGGTCTTTGCGCAAAAATCCTTTGGTGCCGTCAATTGGGTCGAGTGTCCAGTAGCGAGCGGCGACATCGCCATTGCCGTGGTCGATCCATTGCGTCACCGTATCAGGCGTGGCCTCGGGCGCAACCTGCTGCACGTAGCCGGTCACCTGCTGCAAGCGCTCGGCCATTTCTGGGGTTTTTAGCTCGCCTGCGTCTTCTTCGCCGACCACCGGATCGCTCGGAAAGGCTTCGAGCAGGGCTTTGCAAACGACTGCCTGAGCGCCAAAGTCGGCAACGGTGACCGGGCTGCGGTCTTTTTTTTCAATGGCTTCGGGCACCATGGTCTGGCGTACCTGCTCACAAACTTGGGCAGCGGCAGTGGCAGCAGCGATCGCAACTGCTTTTTCTTTCTCAAACGGCATAAAGCGGCATCCAAAATAACGGCAGGCAGCAGTGAGGGTGCCCTGTGACCGCCTTGGTGACGGCAGGCCCAGCGGCATTATACTCGCTAGCTTAGTGATACGCTTTGGCGATCGCCAGTCAGGACAGCGTTATTGCTCAATCGCTTTATCTTTATCTTTGTCTTTATCTCTAATCTTCATCTTCATCTGCGGTTTCATCGGCTATCTGGTAGATCTTAGTCCAGTCGCGCGTGCCCCAATACTGACAGGCAAAGGAAGCGCTGCGGCTGGCCTTGAGCAAAGCTTCGGGAAAGGTATGCGCCAGATAAAAGTGGCAAAATGCGCCGTGAAAAATGTCGCCTGCGCCCAGCGTATCAACCGCTCGCACTGGCGGTACTTCAATTTCACCGCTGCTTTCAGCATCCGCGTAGTCAATAGGCTGAGCGCCTCGGGTGACGGCGATTTTCGATACGTTTAGCGCTTTGAGATAGGTCTGCACATCGGCAGTCGTGAGACAGTAGGGCGGCAAAAAGTTGGCAGAGGCTATGACCACATCCGCTCCGGCCAGCACCGTTTCAAAATCGGGCTTCCAGCTACCCGCATCGACCACCACCGGGATTTTTTTGGCCTTGGCCCACTGCGCCACCTGAGCGCTCACCGCCATCTGATGACCGTCAATCAGCACAATATCGACATCGGTGAGAATGTCGGGCGATATCTGCTCGGGCTTGACCTGCATACCCGCCGCATTGTGAGAAATGACTGAGCGATCGCCCGTAGCCGCCGTCACCACAATTGATGAAACCGGCGGCGGTGATAGTTTTGCCGGGTCTAAGATCTAGCAGCGTCACGCCCTGACCGCGCAGATCTTCTCGCAGCAGGCTGGTGAGAGAATGCTCGCCCAAAACCGAAGCCAGCTTTGCCTGATGACCGCTAGCTCTGCCCAAATGCGCAAACGCGACAGCCGCATTAGTCGCCGGGCCGCCTGCGACCAATAGGCTTTTTGCAGCCACTACTTTTTCATTAGCCGCAGGCGGATGCTCGGCCTGATAGAGGCAGTCGAGCGTGGTCAGGCCAATAAAGAGTCCGTTCATAGCGCTAATCGGCGGGGGCTTGGTGCGGTAGGATCTTCACTATAAAGCGTATTTTGGCTCTGCTTCTGTGACCGATTCTGCCTCGCTCCAACCCGGCACGCTGTATTTGGTCGGCACTCCGATTGGCAATTTGGAAGACATTACCCTGCGCGCCCTGCGCGTGCTTAAAAGTGCGGATGCGATCGCCGCTGAAGACACCCGTCACACCGGTAAACTGCTGCACCATTTCCAAATCACCACACCGCAAATCAGCTATCACGATCACAATTGCCAGCAGCGGATTCCTCAGCTAGTCGCCCGCTTGCAGCAAGGGGAGGCGATCGCGCTGGTCACCGATGCGGGGATGCCTGGTATTTCTGACCCTGGCTATGAGCTGGTTTGCGCCTGCGTTGCGCATGATCTAACGGTTGTCCCGATTCCTGGGCCATCGGCGGTGGTGACGGCAGTTGCGGCGGCTGGGTTACCGAGCGATCGCTTTGTCTTTGAAGGCTTTCTGCCGGTCAAAGGCAAATCTCGCCAAGCACGGCTCGACGCGCTCAAACGAGAACCGCGCACGGTTGTGCTTTATGAAAGCCCGCATCGACTGATTAAAACGCTGACAGATTTGGCAGAAGTGCTCTCACCAGAGCGAAAGATTACGCTGGCGAGAGAATTGACTAAGCGATATGAGGAATTTTGGCGCGGTACGATTGGCGCGGCGCTGCTGCATTACGAAACGGTTGTGCCCAAAGGAGAATTTACGGTAGCGATCGCTCCCACGCCTCAAACAGAGGTGACCCTCTCTGAGACAGAGATTGTTGCCGAACTCAAGAACCTAATCGCTCAAGGGCTTTCCCGCTCCGAGGCTAGCCGCCAGCTCGCTCAAAGCACAGAGCTGGCCAAGCGTGACATCTATCAGCTTTCTCTAGAGATAGACATCTACAGCGTTTTGCAAGATAAAAGCACTGATGATTTGTTCCTTGACTAGAGCTCTCATGCTCCAAAGATATCTAACTGTTCTTCGGGCTTTGCTTTTGGTGGCTGATCTGTTGGTGACGGTGGCAGTGGATAGGTTTGAATTTGTTCTGTGATCGTCTGCGAAGAGTGTTTATTTTGCGAACTGCGGCCCAGCGCCCCCTTGCCTTGCGGCTGTCTGAGACCGACGGCAATTTTGCTGTGCTGCTCTATTTGCCCCATCACCTGCTTGGCGCGGCTAATCACCGAAGTGGGCAGCCCGGCTAAGCGCCCGGCCTCGATGCCGTAAGATTTGTCAGCACCGCCCGGACGCACCTGATGCAAAAAGATAATCTGATCGGGCATCTCTTTAACGGTGACCTGATAGTTGGCGACGTTAGAGAGAATAGAAGCTAGCTCATTAAGTTCGTGATAGTGCGTGGCGAAGATAGTGCGCGCCCCGATCTCTGTAGCGAGGTGTTCGGCGACAGCCCAGGCAATTGAAAGCCCGTCAAAGGTGGCGGTGCCTCGGCCAATTTCGTCAAGCAATACCAAAGACTGCGGGGTGGCGTGGTTGAGAATGTTGGCGGTTTCGTTCATCTCTACCATAAAGGTCGATTGGCCAGTAGCCAGATCATCAACAGCGCCGACGCGGGTGAAGATGCGATCGCATACCCCCAACATCGCCGACTGCGCCGGCACAAAGCTGCCCACCTGTGCCATTAGCTGAATTAACCCCACCTGCCGTAAATAACAGCTTTTGCCGCTGGCATTTGGCCCGGTGAGAATGATCAGATCTGGCGTGAGCTGCTCGGCGCTAGAGACAACGCTGCCGAGCCCGGTATCATTCGGGACAAAAAAGCCCGCCGGAAGCGATTGTTCCACCACCGGATGGCGACCGTTTTCAACAAAGACAGCGCGACCAGCCACCATCTCCGGGCGGCAGTAGCCCTGGTAGATAGCGACTTCTGCCAGCGCGGCCAGCACATCGGCAGCGGCCACAGCAGCGGCCACTTTGCGAATTAGCGCCACTTGCTCGCTCACCTGTTCGCGCAGATCAATGAACAACTCGGTACTCTAGTTCGTGAATCTCTTCGCGAGTGTTGAGCAACCTAATTTCGCACTCTTTTAGCTCGGGGGTAATGTAGCGCTCTTCGTTGGTCAGGGTTTGCTTGCGAATGTAGTCGTCAGGAGCCTGCGCCGACTTGCTGCGAGAGATGCTGATGTAGTAGCCAAAGGCTTTGGTGTAGCCAACTTTAAGGTTAGAAATACCGCTGCGATCGCGCTCAGTCGCTTCTAAGTTGGCAATCCACTGCTGATCGGCGGCGACTTGCGATCGCAGCTGATCGAGCTGTGGGTTAATGCCATCGCGAATCAGGTCGCCTTCCGTTAGGTAGAGGGGCGGGCTTTCGACTAAGTGCGATCGCAGCACATTTCCTAACTGCTCCAGCTCAGGCGGCACAGACTGCAGTCTTCACTAGATAGGGCGAATCAGCATGGCTCATCAGTGCCGCTAAATCTGGCAGGCTGGCAAACGAATCCGCCATTGCTACTAAATCTCGGCCATTGGCAGTTCCCGATCCGGCCCGACCCGCCAGCCGCTCTAAATCATAAATTTGCTTGAGCAGCTGCTGCAAGTGCTGACGCAGACTGCCGTTAGTCACCAACTCCTCAACCGTATCTTGTCGGGCGCTAATGCCTTCTAAGCTCAGCAGCGGCTGCAATAGCCAGCGCCGCAGTGCCCGCCCGCCCATTGCAGTCACAGTTTTATCTAGCGCCCATAGCAAAGAGCCGTGATAAATGCCGTCGCGACAGGTTTGGGTAATTTCTAAATTGCGCCGAGTCTGATGGTCGATCACCAAATATTCGGTGATGGCGTAGGTAGAGAGGGTGTGCAGCGGAGCTAGCGTGGTTTTTTGGGTGTCTTCCAAATATTCGAGCAGGCCGCCAGCCGCGCGGGTGGCGAGCGGCAGATGATCGCAGCCGGTGCCTTCGAGCGATCGCAGCCGCAAGCTCTCTAACAATCTCTGCCGGGCCTCTGCCTTGGTAAAAGGCGTCTGCGAGCGAAAGGTATAGCAAAACTGCGCGGGCAAACAAAGGGGCAACCGGTCAGACTTTTCGCCCGGTCGCAGCAGCGCGCCCAAGTCTGGCGCATTCGTCGGCACCAAAATTTCGGCGGGCTGTAGCCGCATGAGTTCTTGCGCTAGCGCCTCTAAATCACTAGACTGCGTGGTGAGAAATTCTCCAGTAGAGACATCGGCGTGAGCGAGCCCCCAGTGATCTCCGGCAATCACCACCGCTGCTAAAAAATTGTTGCGCCGGGCGGCGAGCATTCCTTCTTCTAACACCGTGCCGGGGGTGATAATTCGAGTAACTTCGCGCTTTACCAGCGGCCCCTGCGCCTGCGCCGGGTCTTCCACTTGGTCACAAATCGCTACCGCGTAGCCTTTTTCGACAAGCTGCGTGCAGTAACGCTCTAGCGCGTGGTGAGGAATGCCCGACAGCGGTACCCGGCCAATGGCTTTCCCGGCGTCTTTGCTGGTGAGCACCAATTCCAACTCGCGAGCAATGGTGATCGCATCTTGAAAAAAGGTCTCAAAGAAGTCTCCCACCCGGTACATCAGCAGGGCATAAGGGTGCTGATCTTTGACCTCGGCGTAGTGACGCATCATCGGCGTCATATCGGTGCGGCTGACCTCACGGTAGTCGGCGTAGCGCACCGTATGCTTGGCGAGCCGTTCGGGAATGCCATGATCTTGAGGCGGCAGGGGCTGGAGCGCAGGATTTTGGAGTGCTAGATTTTGAGGTGATGCAGATAAGTTAGTTGGATCCGCAGCTTTGGGGGCAGTCATAGAGGCGGCTGATAGAGCTTTTTTGACAGGGCTTCTTTATATTTTAGGGTTTAGTCTGCGAGGGCAGGCGTTGATTAATGACACTTAGCCTGGATACTCAGCCTAGACACCTAGCCTGATGCCGATAGCATTTTGGGTCTGATGCCGGTAGCGCTTATCTTGACCGATTCATCATCCGCTGGTGAGATGCGTTGCGAACCCGCAGGCTTAGACTATGCTAGATCAGCTCATAGAATAAAAAAGTCGTCAGTCTCTGACTGTACTCTTTTCTGTGTCGCTATTGCAGCGCTTTGAGGCGATCGCTACTCATGCTAATCAACAACCGATACCAGGTAGTCCGCACGTTGGGAGAAGGCGGGTTTGGCCATGCCTACCTAGCTGACGATGTGCAGATGCCTTCACGGCGGCGGTGTGTGATCAAGCAGCTCAAGCCGCTGACGACCAAGCCAGAAATCTATCAGGTGGTGCAGGCCCGATTTCAGCGTGAGGCCGCTATTTTAGAGAAGCTAGGCGAAGACCATAAGCAGATTCCCCGGCTATATGCCTACTTTAGCGAAAATCAGCGCTTTTATCTGGTGCAGGAGTGGATCGAGGGAACGACGCTAGAGGCGCTGGTGGCCAAACAAGGCGTGCTTTCAGAAGCGGCAGTCAAGTCTATTTTGGTGGCGCTGCTGCCGGTGCTCGATTTTATTCACACTCAAGGCATTATCCACCGCGATCTCAAGCCAGACAATATTATGCTGCGGGCCGATACGCAGCAGCCGGTGCTGATTGATTTTGGCGCGGTGCGCGAGACGATGGGCACGGTCATGAGCAGCTACAGCAGCCCGCGCAGCTCGATTGTGATTGGCACGCCGGGCTTTATGCCGTCTGAGCAGGCGGCAGGGCGACCGATTCCGTCTAGCGATTTGTACAGTTTGGGGCTGACGGCGATTTTCTTGCTGACGCGCCAGCTACCGCAGTCTCTAGCATCCGATCCGCAAACTGGCGAGGTGATCTGGCGACCGGTGGCCGGGCATGTGAGTTCGGGTCTAGTAGAGGTGATTGATCGGGCTGTGCGATCGCACCCCCGCGATCGCTATAGCAGCGCCAGTCAAATGCTCGCGGCTCTATCGGCTTTACCCGGTGCGATCGCGCCCCCTAGTCAGCTGCCGATCAGACCGGCTCAACCCGCTAAAATTCCAGCTCGGCCACCGAGTGCTGCCGCTAGCACGCTAAAAACAGTAGTGGTTGCGCCAGGTCAGGCAGTGTCTGTGCAGGCAGATCCCTCAACCTATCAACAAGATGCGCAGCCGACGCTGGTGGGCAGCCCAAACAACCGCCCAAATAATGGCCCAAATAATAGCTCAAACAACCGCCCAAGCAACAGCTTTTCAGAGCCAGCAGGAGACCGTAAAAAACGCTCACCCCTGATGCTAGGGCTACTAATTGCGGCTGTGAGTTTGGGGGCGATCGCGGGCGGATTTCTCTTTAATCGGGCCGGAGAAGAGCCCGCTGCTGAATCGGCCCGCGTGCAGTCAGCTAAGCCAAAGAAACCTGCCGCTCAAAAAGACCGAGAGCAGGCAGCCGACGATACTCGTGAGCGCCAATCAGAGACCCCATCAGACGACTCTACAGATAGTGAGGAGATTCCTGAAGAGCGTTCGTCTGCGGCTACCTCAGACGCGCAAAGCGGTGAACAAATCACGCTAAGTAGCTCCTCTAGCAGCCAGATTGCACTGTATGACAGTCCTTCGTTTGCAGCGTCCTCTTCTCAGTCGGGTGCGAGCGGCGATCGCGCCACCATATTGCGACAGTCACAGGGCGACGACGGCGCAACTTGGTACTACGTGCGCTACTCCTCTGGAGCCGAAGGCTGGGTTTCTTCGGCCTATGCCTCTTCGGGCAGCGCTGCCCCGCCTGAGCCTGCCCCCAAACCGGCTCCCTCACAGACTCCCACTCTCGAACCGGCTCCTTCGCAGCCACCTGCTCCCGAACCAGCTCCCTCGCAGACCCCTCAGCTAGAAGGCGGATCGCCCGGTGATCAAGTAGACGTATACTCAGAACCGTCTTCTTCTTCTAACTCACCGCACTATGGATTGGTGGGCGATCGCGTCACCGTTCTCAACACCGCCCAAGGCGACGATGGCCGCCTGTGGTCACAAGTTCAGTTTGACTCGGGCGCACGCGGCTGGGTCAGCTCAGATACGGTGAGAACACCTTAAAGGCACACTTAAAGCGTTGGCAAGCAGCAGCGCAGGCTCTCACTTAGGCCAGTAACCAGTAAGCCAGCAAACAGTAGGCCAGTAACCAGAGCCAAGCGCAGATCAAAGAATAAGGCAGGGCACAAAATCTCTCAGCCCGGCAATCGATCAAACACAAAAACCATCAGTCCCATCGCCGCAATATTTACGATTGTTCCAATCACTTCTGCTTTGATCGAAGCTGACTGATAAGCAGGCTTTAGCCAAAAACCCAGCAGTCGAATAATCAAAGGCATTCCCACCAGCGTTAAGAGACAGGTCGTCACCAAGTTATTAGCGAGCATCGCGCTAGCAGGCGACCAAGATTCAAAAATACCCAGATGGCCAAACACATACTCTTGAACCATAATAATTGGGTAGAGCCCAATCACCACAGATAAAATCTGCTTCCAGGCGGGTGGCCCCAAACTGCCTAGCTCTTCGCCTAATTGAGGAGAAAACCAACCTTCTAGTCCGGTGGTAAAAGACTTAAACTTGTAGGCGGCAAAGATACCCTTGCCTGCTTGTAAGACAGACTCGCGCTGATCAGAAGACAGCCACTGATCGAGATGCTCAGGCTGGTCAAAATGAATGACCGTATACCACTTCAAAACGCCGTCTTCACAGCGCAGCGGGCGATGGCGGTCATCTCGAATAAAACCCTCTGATCGCTTTGCCGTGCGAATCAGACGAATATACCAGCGGCGAAAATCCCAGCCCTTGCCCTGAGGCACAATGTATTCGATAACTACGCTAGAGTAAAAGGCGCTGTCTTTGTTCTTTTTGGGGGAAGAGCTGCCGGCTTCACCGTCTGCGGCTTCACTGGCTGCGCGTTCGAGCCTGAGCCTGAGCGCAGCGGCAGAATCAGAGACCAGTGGCCCTAGCTTGACCTCACGCAGCCTTCCTCTTAGCTGCTCTGTTAAAGTTCGTATTCTCAGCATAAAATTTAGCAAGTTTTTCTACAGATTTTCTCTATTGAACTTGGAGATATAAATAGTTAAATAAACTGACCATAAAGCCTAGCGCCACCAAGACCAGCGCCGCCCCCCGAGCATTGGCTGACAGCGTCGTCAGGCGGTAAGCCGGACGCAGCCAAAAGCGTAAAAGCTTAGTCACCGTTGGCATCACGAGCCAAGTCATAGCCGAAGCCGTGATCAAGTTGTTCACCGCGATCGCACTCGGATAGGGCCAAGATTGCATAATGCCCAGTGCTGTAAAGATCAGAGTCTGGATCATAATAGTGGGATACAGCCCGAGTACCACAGAGAGCACTTGCTTCCAAGCCGGAGGGCCTAGAGCGCTATGTTCTAACTCGCCCGCCTGACTCGAAAACCAACCTTCTAAGCCAGTGGTAAATGACTTATACCGATAAGACAAAAAGCAGTTTTGCCCGGCCTGCAATATCTCTTTGCGGGCGGTAGATTCTAGCCAGTCGTTGAGATGCTGGGGTGTAGAAAAGTGAATAATGTAGTAGCACTTAATGACGCCATCGCCGCAGTCAAGCGGTTCACACAGATCGGTGCGAGTATGGCCTTTTTGCTGACTAGCGACCTTCGCAAGACGCGCATACCACTGCTCAAAGGCTCGCTCTTGCCCAGCCGGAACAATATATTCAACGACAAAGCTCGAATAAAAGTACTGATTATTGGGGTCACTGTAGGCTACTGTCATAGGAGCGGTTGTCATAACTTATGGTCGTAGCCGGAGAGGTCGCCGCTCAAGAGATGATAGCTTAAGAGATTTTAGCTTAAGAGATTTCAGCCTGAGAACCGATAGTGAAACAAAAGCAGTCTGACTGTAAAAAATCTGAAGATAAGCAAAAGCGGAAAGCTATTTTCGCTTAATGCTTTTGACTTCAGAGAGTATCCGATCTGCCTGATCCCGAGCTATCGGGATAGTCGAGCTCTGAACTCAAGTTCTGAAATCGAACTCTGGACTCGAATTCTGAACGGTGGTCTCAAGATCTCTTGGCTAGCTTTTGGGTAGGGTGGCAGGCGACATCGCTGCCTCAGGTGTGATTGCTTTGTCTGCCGAATCTAATTGAGACCTCTGTAATTGAGACCTCTGATTGAGCCTTGGTTATTTCCTCTGGCGCTCTAAAACAGGCAGCTTTGAGCTGCTCTTTCGTAGCTTTGCACAGTTGCCCATATGCTGCTGTTTTCTCTGAACTGTTTCGTCCTTAAAGATAATAGGGCTTTAAAATATAGGGTTTGAGAAGGCTGGGAGCTTTGTTCTTATAGCCTACGAAACAGCTCTAGAATATACCAGAAGCAGCAGGCATGGCTTACATGAGTAGGTCAGATATAAACGGTGCTAGCAGTTTACTGACAGCTAGCCGATGTTCTGTTGACAGAAGGCGTTTGGCCGCTTTAGCGCGGATCTTCTAGGCTGTCTTGGTTCGGTCTAGGTGGTTAGAAGTGTGGCACCAAAATCAGGCTTTGTAACTCGGTATACAGAACGTATATTGGCAGTTGAGATTAGACTGCTGGGGTAAGACAGTGACTGCATACTGAAATGTAGTAGGGTGTGCAATTGAGATGAGACCGCAGCGGAGAGCTTTTAGTTACGACCTCAGCTGAATCCATTTTTAGGAGAAAGCAAAGCCATCGGCTCGGTCAGCGATGGCTAAAGACGAGGACAAAACATGTCTCTGTTTTAGTTGAGCGATCGCGCCCAGCGACCAGCAGCTCAAACTCATCTAATTCAACGCATCTAGGCATTTTAGCTAAAGCGCTGTCTGAATTTGTTTTAGGTTTATAACTCATGCGCATACATCTTCTACTGAGAAGGCTTAGTGCCTTTGCTCTGTCTCTAGTTGTCTCTTTTGGCGGGCTGCTAGCCTGTTCAACATCAGTGCAAGCCGCTCAGTTTTCTGCTGCTTCTAGCTCTGTTCGAGAGATAAGTCTTGCCCTATTTGCTACGCCGCTGGCGCTGACAACCGCTGCTGAAGTCTCCGCGTGGGCAGAAATTGCCGATGCAGAAGTTGCCGATGCAGAAGTTGCCGATGCAGAAGTTGCCGATGTAGAAGTTGCCGATGTAGAGATAGTAGAGCTTGAAGATGATGATGGGGCCGCCGCAGAGAAGCTAGAAGCAGCAGAGAAAGCGGCTAAAAAAGCAGCTAAAGCCCAGGCCAAAGAAGAGAAAAAAGCGGCTAAGGCTGAGGCCAAGAGATTAGAGAAAATTCAGGAGGCCGAAGAAGAGGCCGCAGAAGATGCGGAGAAAGCGGCTAAAAAAGCGGCTAAGGCTGAGGCCAAAAAGCTGAAAAAAGCGGCTAAGGCTGAGGCCAAAGCGCTAGAGGAAGCTGAAAAAGAGGCAGCAGCCGGTCTGTAGAGCGATCGCTGTCGATACGGGCTGGCTTATAGGTGCTTATTGTCCTAGTGGAAGTAGACACAATCTATGCAGCCCGTGACTTTCTGCTTGGCAAGGGAAAAGATCAGAATCAGGGTGCTTGTCTCCGTTTTTTTGTACCGCTGCTAAGCAGAGTGGCCTTCTCTGCGGGTTTCTAACCGATATTTTGATGTTTGAGTTTCAGTGACTGAGAGAAAAATATGACAACAGCCTCATCCCCCGGCAAGCCACCTTTTACCGTCAGTGCTTTTCTAACTAGCGACGGCCCAGCTGGGTTTTTGCTGAGCTGGGTGGCGGGCTTTGTCGATACGTCTGCATTTATCATTTTGTTTGGGATTTTTACAGCCCATGTGACCGGAAATATTGCGCTAGCGGGCTCTTCTTTTGTCGGCGAAGACCAAGAATCGACGCTGACCCGGCTGCTGATGCTGCCAATCTTTATGCTGACGGTAGCACTGACTTCTATAGTGGCGCGGTATGTGCGACGCAAAAAATGGTCGGTGTTTGCGGTGTTGCTGACTGCTGAGGCGATCGCCCTTACCGTCTTTCTGGTGCTAGGAGAGAGTCTTTCTCCGGCGCTGTTGCTAGATGTGCAAGAGGAGTACATTTTGCCAATCGCCATGTCGGGTGTGGTTGCGATGGCCATTCAAAATGCTCTAATGAAAGAGTCTCATGGCGTTTTTAAGAGCTATATTCCAACGACTGTGATGACTGGAAACACTACCCAGCTAACCATCGATTTGGTTCAGTTTGTGAGCGCTAAGTTCTCTTCTGGTGAAATGGCAGAGCAAGAAGCGAGAGAGTCTTTAGAGCGAATGCGCCGATATGTGCCAGTCCTGATCGGGTTTGCGTTAGGCGGCGGGGCGGCGGCTTTTTTCATTCTGGCTTCAGAGACCTGGTGGAGCCTGACAATTCCGCTGGTGATTGTGTTGATATTGGCGATCGCAGCTTACGTTCAGCACCACCGAGTATCTTCTACAGGTCAAATGCCATAGCCCAGACGCTACAGTTCAGACGCTACAGTTGCCAAGATAGCCTCCAATTTTCAGCTTTTCAGATGTTCACCCCGCCGGAGAGTAAATTAATGAAACGTATTTTAGCTTCAGTCTTGACGTGTTTAGTGATTGTGCTGGTTAGCCTGACAGTTAGCGGAGATGCCGTTGCCGGACAACTGATACCCGCCAGCATTCGGAATTTCTTTGTGACCAGCGCTGTAGCTCAGTCCGATCAAGATGTTATGGCACAGCTTCAAGCAGAAGTGATGCCCCAGCTAGAGGCCATTTTAAGCCCCGAGCAGGCAGAAATATTTGAAGCTGAAATCTCCAGTGGCACCAGTTTTCGTAAAACATTTCAAATCGCTCATGCTGATGCCAGAACAAAAAGCTCAGCTCAAGTCACTGCTCAAATCGCTGCCCAAAAGAGATACCTTTGCCTCACTGACGCCGATGCAAAAGAAGAAGCTTTTCTTAGAAAAAAAAGAAGCATTTATGCCTTCTTCAGATGACATTATCGATAAGATCAACAGCAAGATTGAGACTGACGGCGACACTTTGCCAAAGGGCGTCAAAGAAAAAATTGATGCTGGTATCAGATCAAAAGACGCCTTTAGACCGTCACCAGAGACAATTATGGATAAAATCGAAGCCGGGATAGACTCCGTTAAAGAGAAGGTGGGTGCAGATTAGCGGCTCGCTTGCACTTGGCGATCGCCCAAATCTAAGAACATGAAAATGCGACACACAAACAGGAATGAAAGGTGAGGCGCTTTGATGGATTTTTTGTCAGACTCGGTGGATACGCAGGTTGTTTTGGTGGCGGGGGCGATCGCCGTATTTTTTCTGCTATCAAAACTGCTTTTTAGACTGCTAAATATTGGGACAGGAACAATTTTGACGATTGTTGCAATTGTTCTTGTCTTGCAATATGCCTTTGGCATTAGCCCCAGAGAGCTGTGGTTTGAGATAATCCATCTACCGCAGACATTCGCACGCTTTGCGCAAAGCCTAACTTGAGCGCTAGCCTTAGCTGCCCCGATAGGTGCTATAAGCCCAGGGCGAGCACAGCAGCGGCACATGGTAGTGCGCTGAGACATCAGCAATGCCAAAGCGGATGGGCACAACTGCTAAAAAAGGCGGATCGGGCAGTTCGGAGACTTTAGATTTGAAGTAGGCAGCGACAGCAAACCGCAGCTCATAGATGCCTGCTTTAAAATCGCCATCTGCCAACAGAGGAGCCTCGGTGCGGCCATCCGAGTTGGTGGTCACCGTTTTGATCAGGCTATCTGCCTGCGAGGGGTCGATCTCGCCACAGCTCAATGGTTAGCCCCGCTGCCGGACAGCCATGCGCGGTGTCTAAAACATGCGTTGTCAGTTTGCCAGCCATTGCTATCGTCCCTATTTCTCTCAAAAGCTTTCTATAAGCAAAGCGTATCCGTTCCAGCCGAAGCAGCGATGCTGCCCTCCCTAGAGGAGTCTATTTTAGGGAGCCTACTTTAAGGGGCCTTGCAAGATTAAATTCGAAATCGCACCGATAATAGTGTCTCCTTTTTCTTTGGCTAAGCTGTCATACCAGACTTGCGTGCGATCAGAGTTTTTGCCATGAATCATGTCGGCGCGTTTGCGGGCTTTGAGAACAACATCGGCAGTGCGATCGCGTCTCAACCCCTCATATCGCTTCAGCGCGTCCGCCACGCCCAAGTTAGTGGTCAGCAGCGAATTTGCCAGCACCCAGGCATCTTCAAACGCCTGACAGCCGCCCTGCCCTAAATCTGGCGTAGCGCTATGGCCAGCATCGCCAATCAGCGCCACCCGCCCTTTAACAAAGGCGCTGAGCGGGTCGATATCGTGAATTTTGACGCGATTAGTCGCCTTGGGATCTAGCTGGGCAATCAGCCGCTGTACCGGTTCAGCCCAGCCCTCAAAGTGGTTGGCGAGTTCGGTTTGTAGGTTGGCTGGCGGCTCAATGTCATAGTCAAGCGGTTTATCAAAGAAAAAATAGAAGCGATCGCCCCCCACCGGCATCATGGATGCCCGCTGACCGTCGCCGACATAGATCACCCAGCTCTCCTTATCGGCCAGCTTTTCATCCGCCTTAACCAGGCCATTCCAGTTCACATAGCCCGCATAGCGCCGCTGTGTCGCGTGCCCCAAAACATGTTCACGAACGACCGAATGGGTACCATCAGCGCCGACGACAACATCGCCCGAGGCCCGACTGCCATCTTCAAAGATGGCGGTTGCCTGATCTTCAGTTTGTTCTATGGCAACACACCGGGCGCTTAGCTGCACATGTTCTTCTCCCAAGGCCGTCAGCAGCATCTGCTGCAAATCGGTACGCGAGACCGGATAGGGATGCTGGCCAACGGCCTCTACCAGCGGAGCCAGACTGAAATCTGTCAGCGTTTCTCCAGTTTTGCTAATGTAGGTCATGCGGTTCATGGGCCCGCCAATCTGGGCGATCTCCTGGCCTAAGCCCAGCCGGTTCATCACTTTTACCCCGTTTGACCAGAGAGAAATGCCTGCGCCTGCCGGTTTGAGTTCTTGCACCCGGTCGTACACTTCAACCTCGTAGCCCGCCTGACGCAAAGCGATCGCCGTCGCCAGCCCGCCCATGCCTGCACCGACAACTATCACCTTTAAATTGTCCATTGCCTACTCCGCATCATCTGTTTCAAAGGCTGATTAAAAAGTCTACCTAAAAAGCCCATAAGCCCTTGCATAAGCCTTTATGCAATTGTCGCCTATTTATCATCATAAAGATATTCATCAAAAGGCGTTGATTGGTTACTTGCGGAGTTTGTTCGTGTTGAACATTATGTTGGCTTTGTCTCTTGTTATCTTGGTCAACAGTATTGGGCTACGTGCAACTTAAAGCTGATACATAGAGCTGATATAACGAGCTGCATACAACTAGAGCTGGTAAAACTCAGAGCTGGTAAAACTCAGAGCTGATGACTTGAGCCGCCATTATTCGATTTCGCAATAGGTAGAATAATCAATGACTAGAAAAGACGAAGTCGCAGAGGATCTTAGAGTAGATGTGTCCATGCAGTCTGGAGAAGCGCTGATCGAAGAGGCGACTGCAACGACCCCTCCAAAATCTGACCTAATCTACGGGCTGCGAGCCGTTCCGCCTTTAAGAGAAACAATTTTTGCAGCACTTCAGCATGTGCTGGCCTGTTTTGTTGGTATTGTTACCCCATCTTTGATCATCGGCGGCGCTTTGCAGCTTTCTCCCGAGACGGTGGCTTACTTAATTAGCATGTCTCTGTTTGTTTCGGGCATTGCCACGTTTATTCAGGTCAAAAAGCTAGGGCCTGTGGGCTCGGGTCTGCTGAGCGTTCAGGGAACTAGCTTTGCTTTTATTGGGCCGGTCATTGCCACTGGGTTGGGCGTAACCGGTGCTGGCGGGTCGCCAGAGCAAGCCTTAGGTACTATCTTCGGCATGTGCTTTTTAGGATCTTTCATTGAGATGTTTCTCAGCCAGTTTTTGCAATTTGCCTCTCGGGTGATTACGCCTTTGGTCACAGGAACGGTAGTTTCTCTGATTGGGTTAACGCTAATTAATACTGGCATTACTGCCATTGGCGGCGGGCCTTTAGCGAGAGAAAATGGCACCTTTGGCAGCCCGCAAAACCTGGGACTGGCTTTTTTGGTGTTGATTATGATTGTGGTGCTCAACAGTTCTAGAAACATCTTTTTGAGGATGGCTTCGATTGCGATCGCCCTGATTACCGGCTACATCGTCGCGCTCTTTATGGGTATGGTCAATCTGAGCAATCTCAGCGGGGCTTCTCTGTTTTCCCTGCCGATTCCCTTTAGATTTGGGTTTGGGTTCAATGCGATCGCCTTTATCCCCTTCGCTTTTCTGTTTTTGATCACCACTATCGAATCCATCGGCGATCTGACGGCGACTTCGGCAGTCTCAGGCGAACCTATTGAGGGCGAAATTTACATGCGCCGCATTAAAGGGGGCGTTTTAGGCGACGGGGTCAACTCCTTAATCGCAGCCTGCTTCAATACATTTCCCAATACAACTTTTAGCCAAAACAACGGCGTCATTCAGCTAACCGGCGTGGGTAGCCGCTACGTGGGCTTATTTATTGCTGGCTTCTTTGTCTTAGCTGGGCTGTTTCCTTTTATTGGTGGTGTCATTCAAGCGGTGCCTCAGCCCGTTTTGGGCGGCGCGACGTTGATTATGTTTGGCAGTGTAGCGACGGCGGGCATTCGCATTCTTGCGACCATTACCTTCACTAAGCGCTCTGCTATTATCCTGGCAACTTCGCTGGGTCTGGGCGTTGGGGTTACTTACGCACCAGACATCTTAGCGCAAATGCCAGCGCTGGTGAAGAGTATATTTTCTTCTGGGATCTCGACGGGCGGTCTCACGGCGCTGCTGCTCAATATTCTTTTGCCGGGTCGTGAAGAAATCGAATAGCTAGGCGAATAGAAAAACCGGCTAGCTGTGGCCGCGAGACCGGTTACTTTCTGGCTGCCTTTAAACAGCCCGACGAACTAGAGCTCATCAGCAAACCAGACAGCCCGGCAAACCAAACAGCCCGGCAAACTAATCAGCCCGGCAGACCAAAGCGACAATTGCTGCCAATAGCTGATCAACTTCTACTGGCTTAGCCAAATGTGCCTGAAAGCCTGCGGCGATCGCCTGCTTTTCATGCTCTGGACTGGCGTAGGCAGTAAGAGCGATCGCCTTAATCTCACCGCCTTGCTGAGCAGGCCGCTGGCGGATCCGCCCAATTAGCTCATAGCCATCTAAGTCGGGCATCCCAATATCGCAGATCAGCAGGTCTGGAACTGAGCGATCAAGCTGTTGCAGGCACTCCAATCCCGACTTTGCCTGCGTGACGGTGGCCTGTTTATCTGCCAAAATTTCAGTGACAATCAGACGTGAATCAGCATCGTCATCTACAATCAAAACTTTGAGCTGCGCCAAACTGCTCGTCTGACAAGCTGCAAACAGGTCTGCTTGGGCAACGGCAGCGCCCCTGATCAGAGGCAGCCATACCGTAAACACCGTACCCTGATTCTCTCCTGGGCTCTCTACGCTAACTGTGCCCCCATGCAGCTCGCTCAGCTGACGCACAATCGCTAGCCCTAGCCCTAGCCCGCCAAACTGCCGGGTGAGCGTGCCATCGGCCTGGCGAAAGCGCTCAAACACATAGGGTAAAAACTTAGGCTGAATGCCCACTCCCGTATCGCTAACTTGAATACAGGCCTGGTCACCCACTGCGGACAGCCGAACCGTGATTTTCCCCTGCATCGCCGTAAACTTAACCGCATTAGAAAGCAAGTTCCAAACGATTTGCTGTAGGCGGCTGGGGTCGCCTTGTACTCTCACGCCTGCCTGTAGCGCCGTCTCAACCTGCAAAGATTTAGACTGCGCGGCTAGTCGCACGGTTTCTAGCGCCTGAATGACCACCACTTCTAAGTCAACCGGTTCAGCTTCAAGCTCTAGCTTGCCTCGCAGCATCCGCGCGATATCTAAAAGATCGTCAATTAGCTGCGTTTGCAATTTGGCGTTGCGCTCAATCGTTTCTGCGGCTATCTCTATTTTTGCGGGCGTCAGCTTGCCTCGTCTAAGCAGCGTAGCCCAGCCCAAAATAGGGTTTAGCGGCGTTCTAAGTTCGTGAGAGAGTACCGCCAAAAACTCGTCTTTTACCTGACTGGCGTGCTCAGCTGCTTGTCTGGCCGTTTGCTCTTCTTGCAGGGCTCTAGAAAGCGCTGCTTCTGCCTGCCGCAGATCGCTAGAGTCGCGAATGCTTACGAGCACTTCGTTGAGTCCTAAAGGTACAATTCGCACCTCTCGCCAGCAGAGGGTATCTGCTATTTCTATCTGAAATTCGTAGCGCTGCATCTCTCCGGTGGCGATCGCTTTGGCCGCTGCTGCTAGCTGCTGCTCGGCCACTGAGGGCGAAAGAATATCGCGAATGTTTTCACCGATCATCTCCGGCGACACCAGGGTCAAGGGAAAAATGCCCGCTTTCACATCGAGGTAGGTGCCGTCTGCGTGCATCCGAATAATCAGATCGGGCAGCGCGAAGAGAATCGCCTGGTTCAAAGCTTCGCTACGACGCAGGGCGCACTCTGCCTGCTTGCGTTCGGTGATGTCTCGGCTGATGCCAGCAATGCCAAGCGGGTGGCCATTATCGTCTCGCCAGACAAATTTGGTAGTCAGGAGCGATCGCGTCTCTCCAGACTGAATAATCTCTTCTTCATAGCTAACCGGCTGACCCGAGCGCAAAATTCGCTGATCGTCTGCTTGAATCTGCCGGGCGATCTCTACCGAAAAGAGAGCCTCGTCGTCTTGCCCGACTATCGTCTCAACAGTGGTATGCAGCCAGCTAGCTGCCGCCTCATTGACCAGAATGTATTTTCCTTGCAGGTTTTTGACAAATACGATATCAGGCATACTCTCCGTAACCGCTCGGAGAATAAGCTCAGCCTGAGCCGGGGCAGAACCTGGAGTCGAATATGTCATGGGGATGAGTCTTTTAAGCTCTAGAGTGAAGCTCTGGAGTAGAGCTGTGCAGTAAAGCTATGCCCAGCCCTATTACCACGGCCTATAATCACAGCCTATTGCTATGTATTAAGCGTAAGGCTGAATCCTTCACAGTCTTACGATAGCTTATGCCATTTGATGGAATTATTTTTGCATGGCTACCGAAGCGTCAAAGGGTATATTTACACCTTGGCGAGGTTGTACCGCATAAACATCTATCTAAAGGGCAATCTTTGTCTATTGCTACTTTATCGGCTGTCGGCAGATGGGGCAATAGGCAATCTTCCTAAAGAGCCAATGTACAAAAAATGGTTGTTTTAAGAACTTTTTTCAGGGTTGTTTGGCTGATTATTTGCAGGTAAATTTGCAGGTAACTAGACCGCTGCGATCGCCGCACCGCTATTCAAAAATCTAAATCTTCTCTAAATCTTCTTTGAGTCTTCTTTAAGTCTTCTTGGACGAGCTTCTTTGATAAATTAGAGACAATTGTTATGGGAGAAAATTATTGTCTCCTCCCAAGTATTTTAGAGAAAACTATTGTCTCCCCCCAAGTGAGGATGAAGATTATCAGCAAATCTTTAACCATAGAGAAGAGATCGAGGAATCCAGCATTCACGCTGGAACTCAATGCAACTCAATGCTGTTAAGAAAATTAGGAGAACCTTATGCCTACCGAACTACACCGCGCCGTTGGACTGTTTTCTAGTCGTAGCGACGCAGAGACTGCGCTCATGCAGCTCAGAGACAGCGGCTTTAATATGGACAAAGTCTCTGTAGTAAATAAAAACGCTGAAGCCGACAATATGCACGGCGCGGCGGTGACCTCAGAAAAAGATAGTAAGGTTGCTGATGCCGCCGGCAAAGGAGCTACAATTGGCGGCGTTGGCGGTGGTGCTATCGGGCTGATTGGCAGTCTGGGCGTGCTGGCAATTCCTGGGGTCGGCCCAATTGCTGAACTTGGCGTATTGCTAGCGAATACAGTGCTAGGCGGTGCGATTGGTGCGGCAGGTGGCGGCTTAGTGGGCGCGCTGGTCGGCTGGGGCTTGCCTGAAGATAGGGCTCGGTACTATAGCGATCGCGTCAGCAAATCAGGCGACTATTTGGTCATGGTAGAAGGCGATTCTACCGACATTCAAAACGCCCAAAACATCCTTACGCGCAATCGCGTCAACGATTGGCAGACCTTTCCAGCTACAAACGCATCTCCTGATCGCACGACTGGCGATCGCCTAGACAACAGAACTCGGCCAGAGCCGCCTGCCGCTGGACACAGCCTCAGCTAGGCAACTTAGAGGCAAGCTGCTAGTTTAACCAATCTCGGCTAAACAGATGTCAGCAGCTCACACAGCTGCTGCGCTGTTGCCGGGGCGAGTAAAACGCCGTTTCGGTAGTGGCCTGTTGCCAAAATAACGTTGCTAACCTGGCCTAGCGGCTGAATGACTGGAGCCGGTTGGCCAACCGGACGAGGTCTCAGGCCGCTCCAGGTTTTGAGAATTTTGGCTTGAGCGATCGCCCCGCAATATCGCTCTCCCCCTTGCCGTACAGTCGCTAGCCGTTCAGCTTCAGGCACTAACGGCCCTTCTTCTGGCGGAAATTCTACCGTTGCGCCCAGCCAATAGCGCCCGTCTGCTAGCGGCACTAGGTGCACGTCATCGCCATTGATCACCGGTTGAAAATCGGCTCTTCCTAAAGCTTGCAATAGCTGAATCTCCATCGCCTGACCCAGCACTGGCATTAGTTCTAAAGGCTCACTATCCTTGCTGCCGTCCTCTTCGCTATCACCTGTTAATTGAGCTAACGCCGCTGAACCTAACCCGGCTGAGAGCACTACCCAATCGGCCTCAAAATCGCCCTGCCCCGTTTCGACTCCCCGGCAGCGCTGCCTCATTATCTGTAGCTGTGTGACTTCGGTATTCCAGCAAAAGGTCACACCTCGAGCCGCTGCCGCTGCGACCAGTGCCTGAGTGAGCGCTACCGGATGCACCTGCCCGTCAGCCGGTGAATAGATCGCCGCCCGCACAGCCGCTAGCTCAGGCATTGATTGACTGACAAGGTCGATATGCGGGCAGCGAGCCTGTAACGTCGCAGGGCTCCAAATCTCCAATGGCCAGCCCTGAGCGTAGCGCTGTTCCTTTAGCGCTTCCCAGCGGGGCAGCTTGCTCTCATCAAAGCACAGGCTCACAATGCCATCAGTATTGAATGGAACCGGATGCCCTTGTTGCGCTAGCTCTGCAATCAGCGATCGATAGCGGCGAGTGCTCGCCTCGCGCAGCCGCCAAGTGCGCCCTTTTGTCTTATGGCTAATAATGCCCATCAAAACGCCCAAAGCCGCCGCTGTAGAACCCTGAGCCGATAGCTGCCGGTCTATGACAACAATGTCTGAAGAGACTTGATGACTTAGCTCATAAGCTGCCAAAGCGCCTACTACGCCGCAGCCAACAATCACGATCTTAGGTTTTGTTACCATTAGAACCCAGAGTAAAACCCAAAGTAGAACCTAGAGACAGAATCTAAAAAATAAAAAACAGAGAATGGTTGTTCATTCTCTGTTGATAATTGCAAACTTGCACGCCACCAGGCTTTCCTGGTGTGGTTTAAGTAGGAAACCTTGATGGCACTTGTGCTAGCTTGCTTCGTTCATATCATTGGGCGTCAGCGCTTCGGCTTCGGCTTGAAACTCATCTGAGCCGCCGTCTAGCATGACGGGCGCACGCACCATATCTTCTGGCTCGGCCCGCTCTTCTTCAGGGTCAGGGATGGCCGTCGTCATTTCGTAAACGCTAGGCTCCTCTGTGGCTTCGGCTTGCTGACGAGCCCCTTCAGGCAATAGCGTGAAAAACGCATCAAAGTCGTCTACAAATTCGCTGTATTGAGCGACTGCTTTTTCATAATTACGTGCTTGAGAAGCCTCGTCCAGGTTTTGCAAGTGGCCCAAAATATCGTCAGTCAGAAACTTAGCCTTTTCCTGATCTTCAGGCAAGAGCTGGTTGCCTAAGCGCGTCAGCTCAGAGCGCAGTTGACCTAGCGGCCCGTGAGTGAAGTTGTCTACATTGATCCAGTTGTCTTTTTCAATGTACTCGGCCAATTCAGGCAGGCGCTCGCGGGTTGCCTCAATGCGATTGACGTAGTTTTGTAGCTGGGTAATTTTTTCGGGCGTATAAGTGGGGGCTTCAGCTGCGGGGCCGCCGCCACAGCTAACTAGAAGGGTGGCGATCGCTGCTAGCAAGACCCCAACCACGGCTCGATATGGTCTCATGGAAAAACCTCGTATTCGATCTATAGATTGCGTTACTCAGTGTAAATCACCGTGCCTTTAGATCAAACGGCCTGTGGGCCCAGAGGCCGCCACAGAGCATCCGCCATCCGACAGACATCGCGCATTTGAGCCCCGTCGTGCACTCGTAAAATGTCGGCCCCGTGGGCGATCGCACAGTCGCAAGTTGCCGCCGTTCCCCAGCTTCTAGCGCTAGCCTCTGGCTGATTAATAATTTTGCCAATAAAGCTTTTACGCGAAGTGCCCACCAAAATCGGACAGTTCAGAATTTTCAGCTTCTCTAATTCTTGCAAAATAGTGATGTTTTGCGCTGCTGTCTTCGCGAAGCCAATACCCGGATCGACAGCGATCTTTTTGGGATCTACGCCCGCTGCCACCGCCCGATCTGCCTGCCCTGCCAAAAAACTGACAATCTCGCCCATCAGATCTTTGTAGTCGGTCATTTGCTGCATGGTTGCGGGCGTGCCGCGCAAGTGCATCAACATCAGCGGCGCATTAAATTGAGCTGCCACCTTAAAAATATCGGGTTCAAACGCGCCGCCAGAGATATCGTTAATCATGTCAGCGCCCGCTGCTAGCGCTAGCCGGGCAACGTCGGCCCGCGTCGTATCGACCGATATCGGAATCTCTCTGAGCCCGTCGTGACTAGCAGCGCGGATGGCTTTGATGATGGGTAAAAGGCGATCGCTCTCCTCCTCTACAGAAATTAACTCCGCTCCGGGCCTACTAGACTGCCCGCCAATATCAAGCATATCCATCTCTGCTTCTACTAGCTGCTGCGCCTGAGCTAGCGCTGTCTCTACCGTGTCAAACTGGCCCCCATCGCTGAAGCTATCTGGTGTAACATTGAGCACACCCATCAAATAAGTCCGGCTGCCCCAGTCAAATCGTTTGGCTCTAATCTGCCACGACTGCGCCGCTGACGCCTCAACTGCCTTAGCCGCCTCAGCCTGCTCCTCTTCTACAAATAACCTGGCTAGCCGGTTATAGGTGCCTGGCCCCAAATACTCAGGGTGAGCCCGCAGCCGACTATACACCCACACCGGTTTGCCGCCCTCTAAAATACGAATATCTTTAAACCAGCTTTTGAGCGACGGCTTCATTGCGTTCGCTGTCTCCAGCGCGTCCGTCCATCGTTCAAAGGTTTGCTCAAATCCGGGGGTTACTATCTTAAAAGCCATGGCTCCAGCTCACGTTTCACCTGTAGCAGACTTTATTTATACACCGCCTGAGACCGCCAAAAACGCGCGACGCATCCTAGTCAAGCCCAACTTAGGCTATCCGGTTGGGCCACCGGTCACCGTCAGTATGGCCGCGCTGGGCAAAGTGCTAATGGGCTTACGACAGGCCAGCCCCACCGCCGAAATCTTCATCGTCGAAGGCGTCTGCTCCAAAGTTTCTTTAGCCGCGATCGCCGAGCGTCATGGGTTACCTAACCTGCTGACTGAAGGTATCTGTCTGCTCAATGCCGACGAGCTACCCTGCATCGAATACCCTAACCAGTTGCCTGCACCCGTGCGTTTTAAAACCATGCTAGCGCCCAAACTGCTGCAAGAAGTAGACTGCCGCATTTCTGTCGGTGCTTTCAAAAAAACACATCTCAAAGGCAGCCCTCTTATTTCTGCCTCTCTTAAAAACCTCTATGGCCTCTTTCCCCGTGCCCAATACAAGGCCCGCAGCCCCAATTCTCGCGGTCAGCTCCACCGCCCCTCGGTGCCGCTCGTCCTGCAAGACGTTTACTTCACGATTGGTCACCTGTTCGATGGCGGTGTGGTAGACTGCACCCAAAAGTTTGTCAGCCCCGACTGGAAACCCGACAAGGGCAAAACTATCGACATCGGTCAGATTATCTGGGGTGACGATTTGCTAGCGGTCGATCAAATGGCCTGTCAGGTAGGCGGGGAAGCCGAAGCAGAGTATCTATCGCCCATTAATCAGTTGCGCTTCTCTTGATCGGCTTGAGGGCGATCGCCCTGGCCTATCGCTATCAAACTCAACTAGCAAGAAGAATAGATCTCCCATAATTTCGTTGTGAGCTAGTGTTCCGCCGGTTATCTCAACAATTTCTCCATCTCGAAATTCACTGTGAGCATCAGATGCGACTTCTAAAGCTAAGTATTCTTCAGCGGTGTAGGGTTTTTTAAGATTGGGCGATCGCTCTGGAGACAGAGATACGGTCACACCACAGCGCGCTTTACAGGCACGAGAACGGCTACTCCTAAATTATATAGAGATTCTTTAGCCACGCTCCACTGTATATACCGCCTGTAGCCGGTAGTCACTGCCCGGTGATATCTCAATCACCTCATTCTCAGCATTGGCAGTTTCTACACAGATAAACCGCTGATAGTCTTGTTCTGCTAGGTCAGCCATCTTCATAGAGATCTCCTTCCACGGATTCCAGACAATAGCGGTGTGGCTCCCGGACGTAGCGATACGAATGCGTCGTCCTAATGTGCTATCTTCTACAACCAGCTCAGGCGGCACGTCTAGATAGATTCGATCTGTTTCTTCAGAAATTGCGATCGCGCCCGACTGCGTCTTTTCAGCACCGCCATCGGCTTTATCCAGATAGGTCTTATCTGCTAAACCCAGCACCCGCACTTGGTTGACATCGCCAATCGTCAAATAGGCATGAAATGCCTGAGTAATGGAAAAGGGTTCATCCCCAGTGTTTTGAGTAATCAAAGTAACCCTAAGCTGAGTTCCCACCAAAATCTCCATCACCAGCTCAAAGCGATGCGGCCAAATTTCTAGAGTCTCCTCGTCAGCTGTCACCCCTAGCCTAATTTTCGTCTCACCATCAGATGTTTCCTCAGCGCTCAGCAGCGTCCACATCCGGTTACGAACAAAACCATGACTCGCCCGCCCAAGTCCTTCCGGGTCAGGGCCAAACCACGGCCAGCAGACAGGAATGCCTCCCTTTGTCGCCTTTCCTGTCTGGTAATAAGCATTCTCACTTACAAATAAGAGATCTTCAGGCTCTCCCAGCGGCTGAAAAGACAGCACCTGCGCCGAATAAACCGAAATTTTGGCTTTAGCTTGCTTGTTGTCAATTTCAACGACCGGAAATCCGCCTTTGCCTTCCACTACTTTAAGCTGGTCAGGAATGCCAAATTCTCGATTAAGCTGGTCAACGGTCATACTGTCTGCCTGAGGAATTTTACCTCCCCATTTAATCCTGATTGCCGACTAGGTTCAAGTTACGGCAATACGCTATGACGCAAAACTTAGAACAAGTTAAAGTCGATTAATTACTTCAACGCTATCTACGTTCTCCAAAGTCAGTCCCTTACAGGTGCGCTTAATCAGACCTGTCAGCACCTTGCCAGGGCCGACTTCTACCACAGTCTCAATTGCCTGCTCAGGCAAATTCAAAGAGATTTCTCGCCACCGCACAGGGCCGGTCATCTGCTGCGCTAGCCGTTCTTTTAATACCGCCGCTGCCGTCTGAGGGCTCGGATCTACGTTAGACATAACAGGCACTTTGGCATCTCGAAAAGGCACCTCGGCCAGCACAGCTGCAAACGCCTCAGCCGCTTCCGCCATCAGCGGCGAATGAAAGGCCCCGCTGACGTTTAGCTTCACTGCTCGCTTAGACTTCACGCTCTCCATCACCGTGTCTACTGCTGCGGGTGTGCCCGAAATAACAACCTGGCCGGGGTTGTTGTCATTGGCAAGAACGACGCCTTCAGTCTCTGCAATTTTGGCATCTAGCTCATCGCGTTTGAAGCCCATCAGCGCGGCCATTGCCCCCGATGAGGCTTGAGACATTAGCTCAGCGCGGCGCTTTACCAGACGCAGACCAGCGGCGAAATCGAATACGCCTGCTGTGTAGAGGGCGGAATATTCGCCTAAGCTATGGCCTGCTACCACCTCAGGTGGGTTGCCCGCAGCCAAAAGTAGATCTGCCAGGGCACATTCGACCACGTAAAGGCACGGCTGGGTGTAGAGCGTGCTCGCCAGTTTCTCTTCGTTTTGGCAAACTTCTAGCACTGACCAGCCCAAAATATCGGTTGCCTGGTCTAGCTGGTCGCGGCAAGTCTCAGCTAGGTCTGCGCCCATTCCGACCGCCTGTGATCCTTGCCCTGGAAATACCCATGCAGTTTTTGTCATCGTGATGCTGTTTTGTCCGGTATCTAGCGGCGTTTAATCATCTCGCTAGGATTTACTAGCCCCATTTTAAGATGGCAGCGCCCCAAGACAAACCCGCGCCAAAGCCAGATAGCGCTAATGTGTCGCCCGGCTTGATTTTGCCAGCTCGCACCCATTCGTCAATCGCAATCGGAATCGAAGCCGCGTCGGTGTTGCCGTGCTTGGCCATGTTGCTGACGACGCGCTCAGCTGGGACGCCTAAACGCTGCGCCACCGCGTCGAGGATGCGCTGATTGGCCTGATGAAGAATCAGCCAGTCGATATCGTCTGTCGTCAGTCCGGCGTGGAAAAGCGATTTTTCGAGGACTTCGGGCACTCGTTTGACGGCAAAGCGATAGACCTCACGGCCATTCATCGTAATGGGGGCAAAGCTGCCCTTTTGGGAGGTCACATCGCCGGTCAGCGGGGTCGATTTGTGCTGGTAAGCCGCGTTTAAACAGTCGTTTAGGGTGCCGTCGCTGTGCATTTCAAAGCTGAGCAGGCGATCGCTCCCTTCACACTGCTGCATTACCATCGCCCCGGCCCCGTCGCCAAAGAGAACGCAGGTGCGGCGATCGCTCCAGTCGGTCAATCGCGAAAGCACATCTGCGCCAATCACCACCACATTTTTATAGGCACCGGTGCGAATAAACTGAGCCGCCGTCACCAGCGCAAAGACAAACCCTGAGCAGGCCGCTGTGATATCAAAAGCCACCGCCCGGCTGGCCCCAATCTCATGCTGAATCTGGCAGGCAGAGCCAAATAGGTCATCGGGGGTAGAGGTGGCGAGCAAAATTAGGTCAATATCTGTCGGGTCGAGATGGGCTTGGGCGATCGCCGCTGCTGCTGCCTGTGCGCCGAGCGATCGCACCGACTCCTCAGGCCCAGCAATATGACGCTGGCGAATGCCGGTACGAGTGGCGATCCACTCATCGGAAGTATCGACCACCGCCGCCAGCTGCTCGTTGCTGAGAACGGTTTTCAGCTGGGCAGACCCGCTGCCCACAAATGCGACCCCAAAGGGCTGCTGACGACTATGCTGGCCAGAGGCATCCATCTGCTGACTCATTTATTCACCTTAGGCTATTCACCTTGAGCTGTGGCTGCGACCTTGTGATACTGCCCTTTAATCCGGTCTAATACCTGGTTATCGACCGCATCTTTAGCCAGCCGAATCGCATTAAAAATAGAGGGAGCCCGAGAGCTGCCGTGGCTAATCACCGCAATGCCAGCGACGCCCAACAGCAGGCCACCGCCATGCTCAGCGTGATCCACCCGCTGCTTAATTCGCTTTAGGTTTCCCTTGAGCAGAGTACAGCCTACCTTCCCGGCCACGCCCTGGGGCAACTCTTCACGCAAAATTTGCAGAACCGATTCGCCCACCGCCTCGGCAAACTTAAGCAGCACGTTGCCGACAAAGCCATCGCACACAATCACATCAAAATCACCGGAGAGCACATCGCGACCCTCAGCGTTACCGATAAAGTTGATCGACTCGCGCGCGGCTAAGGTTTTGTGAACCTGCACGGCCACTTCATTGCCCTTACTCTTCTCTTCGCCAATATTCAGCAGCCCTACTTTCGGGTTCTCGGTGCCCAACGCATAGCGAGAATAGACGCTGCCCATCACCGCAAACTGCTCTAAATACTTGGGCCGACAGTCCACATTCGCGCCCACATCTAAAACCAGCACTGGCTTACCGGCAATCACCGTCGGAAAGACCGCACCAATCGCTGGCCGCACAATGCCCTTGATCCGCCCTAGCCGCAGCAGCGCCGCCGCCATCGCCGCCCCCGAGTGACCCGCCGACACCACGCCATCTGCTCGCCCCTGCTTGACCAAATCCATCGACACATTGATAGAAGCCTTGGGCTTGCGGCGCAGTGCGCTCAGCGGCTCCTCGTGCATTTCAATCGTGCCCTCAGCTGGCACTATTTCAATCTGGCTCAGCAGATCGCTCTGCGAAGCCGACTGCGAGACTGAGGTTCTAATTTGCTCAGGATCACCGACTAGCAGCACTTCTACGCCTAGTTCTTCTTTTGCCCTGATCGCGCCTGCGACCACCTCAGCAGGGGCATAGTCGCCGCCCGTTGCGTCTACTGCGATGCGTACCGGCTGTGAATTCATCAAAGCTCCGCCCTGTAATCTGGCCCACAGACCGGGCCAATAGAAACTTTAAGAATTCTATCAGACTAATCTTCCCGCGTCCGTCAATACGCGCCGAATACACCCGGTTGACGCTCGATAAACTATTCTTCGCCCGGTTCGACAATCCGCTGAAATAGATAGCCTGTGCCTCGCGCTGTCAAAATCAGCTCAGGGTTACTGGGGTCATCTTCTAGCTTGGCCCGCAGCCGGGAAATGTGTACATCAACGACGCGGGTATCCACATGGCGCTCCGGGGTATAGCCCCACACTTCCTGCAAAATTTCGGAGCGAGAGAAAGGCTCACCCGAGCGGCTCACTAGCAGCTCTAGCAGGCTAAACTCCATCCCGGTCAGGCGAATGCGCTCGTCACCTTTGTACACCTGACGCTTGTTGGTATCGATGCGAATATTGTTGATTGTGATCACGCCGGAGCTAGGAATGCCTGAAGCTCCCGTTTTCTCTACCCGGCGCAGCACAGAGCGAATGCGCGCTTCTAGCTCTTTGGGCGAAAAAGGTTTGACGACGTAGTCATCTGCGCCAAGTTCTAGGCCGGTGATGCGATCGGCGACATCGCCTAGCGCCGTCAGCATGATGATGGGAATATCTGATTCTTTGCGTAGTTCTTGACAAACGCCGTAGCCATCAAGCTTGGGCATCATCACATCAAGGACAACTAGATCAGGAATGGTGTTGCGAAATGTTTCTAGTGCCTCTTCTCCATCGGCAGCCGTCACGACATCGTAGCCAATCATAGAGAGGCGAGTTTCCAAAATTCGGCGAATGCTGGCTTCGTCATCGACAACCAGAATTTTTTCCTTAGCGCTTTCCAAAGCTCTCTAAACTCCTAATAAAGTCGTGGCTGGGTTGAGGTCGTGGCTGGGTTGAGGTCGTGGCTGAAACAAACGGTGAGAGACAGACGAATAAGATTTCATACCTGAGTATTACGTTTAACCGCCCCCGTTTACGTGCGCATTTACAGATGGCTATCGTCTCATACTTGATTGTATGTTGCAGAATCAATCTCAAGCGACCCGCATCAGTGGTGTTCGGGGTTTCTTAAGGTTTTTAGCATATTCATACAAACTGATACAAATCGCTACAGCGTAGGCTAACGCTGGATTTTGAATTAGAAAAAATTCTTGCCTGAGGACAAATCGCTCGCTTTTTTACTATAAATTCGCTTCGGTTTCTATCTGCTGTTTTTGCAAAGATTTGTGTAGCGACGGTGGCTGCTTTTCAGGAAGGCGTTTGGCTTATAGATGGGTTTAGCGGGAGGGGGCTGGGTGGTATGAAGTACGTTTATACTATTAAAAGGAATCTTTGTTACCAGTCTTTTTGCTTTGAGTTGCGCGATCGCCCATGCCTAAAACCCGATCTGTCTACGTCTGCAATGCCTGCGGCGCTGAGTCTCGTCAGTACTTTGGCAAGTGCCCCACCTGCAATAGCTGGAACTGCCTGGTAGAGCAAAAGGTGGAAGCAACTGAGACGGCGACTACTCGGCCCAGCATGAAGTCGCGCGCCACCACCAGCCGCAAGCGCAAAGCCCCGGCTCAGCCACGCCTATCGCTGACTTTTAACCAGATTCAAGACCATCCGCAGTCTCGCATTCCGTCGGGCTATCACGAGCTAGACCGGGTGCTTGGCGGCGGCATTGTGCCGGGATCGCTCGTCTTGCTGGGGGGCGATCCTGGCATTGGTAAATCGACGCTGCTGCTGCAAACGGCCAATCAGCTGGCGAGAGAAACGCCGATTCTATATGTCTGCGCAGAGGAATCGGGGCAGCAGGTGAAGCTGCGATCGCTGCGCCTCGGCATGGGTGAGGCCGAAGCCAGCATTCATGAAAATCTCTATCTGCTGCCAGAAACCAATTTAGAAACAATTTTAGAAGAGTTAGAATCACTCCGGCCCAAAGTCGCGGTGATTGACAGTATTCAAGCGCTCTTTTACTCGGCACTAACGTCGGCTCCCGGCTCGGTGGCGCAGGTGAGAGAATGCACCTCGGCGCTGATGCAGCTAGCAAAAAAAGAGAATATTTCGCTGTTTATTGTCGGTCATGTGACGAAGGAAGGGGCGATCGCTGGCCCAAAAGTCCTAGAGCATCTGGTCGATACCGTCCTATATTTTGAGGGCGACCGGTTTGCCAGCCACCGGCTGCTGCGCTCGGTAAAAAATCGCTTTGGTGCGACCCATGAGCTAGGCGTCTTTGAAATGGTAGACAAAGGCTTAGAAGAAGTGCTGAACCCTTCTGAGCTGTTTATGAGCAGCCAGGAAGAAAATGTGCCGGGTGTCGCCACGATTGTCGCCTGTGAGGGCACGCGCCCTTTAGTGGTCGAATTGCAGTCGCTGGTAAGCCCGACAAGCTACAGTTCACCGCGTCGCTCGACTACGGGCATCGAATACAACAGATTGCTGCAAATCTTAGCGGTGCTAGAAAAGCGAGTCGGCATTCCGCTCTCGAAGTTAGATGCCTATGTTGCCTCTTCGGGCGGCCTGAATGTGGGTGAACCAGCCGCAGATTTAGGCATTGCGGTGGCGGTGGCCGCGAGCTTTCGCGATCGCATCATTGACCCTGAGCTGGTGCTCATTGGTGAAGTGGGCTTAGGCGGACAAATTCGCCCGGTCTCACAGATGGAACTGCGGCTCAAAGAGGCGGCTAAGCTAGGATTTAAGCGGGCGCTGGTGCCAAAAGGACAGAAGCGAGGCGATATCGAGATGGAGGTGATTGAGGTGGGAAGAGTGGTCGATGCGATCGCCACTGCCCTAGCCAACTCGACTCAGCACGAGCCCATAGAGGCCGCTGAACAGTGACCTGACTCACCTGTTAGAAACTGTCAGTTGAAACTATTGGTTGGAAACTCCAAAAATTATAGTTTGCCCGTACTATCTATGTACTATTATTGTACTACTGGCAGATTTTGGAGACAGCTGATGTCATATTCTCGCCCATCGCACCCTCGCGCATCTCACTCATCGCATCATTCGCAGCACCCATTGACGGCGGTTCAGGCATCGGCCATGCAAGAGACTAGAACCACTGGCCGGGGCTCGGGGCGCTCTCGGGCAGCTGCTCAATCAGCTGATTGCCCTCCCCGGATCAAGCGCCAGGTTCCTCGGCAGAGGCGCGGGCTCACTCGCCGGTTACACATGATGATGAGGCTGATGAGCGATCGCGTCTCTCCAAAAGCCCTCTGGGCAGGTGGCTCAGTGGCAACCCTGGCTCTGCTGGCTGTCGTCCCCCCTTCAGAAACGTCTAAAGTCATGTCTCAGTCGAGCTGTCAGGCCATTGTGCAGTCAAGCGCTGAAATCTCGCGGGGGCAAATTTCGCGGCTGCTAGCAGTGCCAGTCGGATCGGCTCAGGCCGCCGTTCGGCAAGTGGTTAATGAACCCTACTGCCGCCTGCCGCCCGGCGCGGGTGAAACCGACGGCCAGCACACTGGGCCAATCGCGCGAGAAGCCTATCCGCTAGCCTTTGACCGCGAAGCTTGGCTAGTGGTGAACTATCAGGCAGAAGCATATGTCGGCTACGATTTTGTCTTTAAACCCTGAATGTTTCTGACCTCAGGCACCCAGTCTTAGGCACCCAGTCTTAGGCACCCAGTCTTAGGCACTCATCTCACTGACCCAGTCAATCATCGGGCGGTTGAGCAAGGCGATCGCCACATCGGCAGGCACCGCTTTTTGAAACAGATAGCCCTGACCATACTCACAGCCAAGCTGCTGAAGCTGCCTGAGCTGCACAATAGTCTCAATGCCTTCTGCAATTACCTGCATGTTCATCGTTTTCGCAATGTTAATAATTAGTGGCACGATGCCCAAACTATCTGGCTGCGCGGTTATCGGCTGCACAAACGAACGATCTACCTTCAAGCAGTTCACCGGCAGAGTATGCAAATAGCTCAGGGCCGAGTAGCCCGTACCAAAGTCGTCAATACTGAGATGAATGTTGTGTTGTTGCAGCGCTCTGAGCACTTCGTCAATAAAGACATGATTGTTAATAATCGAGCGCTCAGTCAGCTCCAAGCGCAAACGATGCGAGGCCACGCCCGCCTGCTCGATAAAGTGACAAACCCGAGCCACAATGTCGGGCTGCAAAAGCTGCTGCGCTGCCATATTGACACTGACCGTAATCTCAGGGCCAATGGCACCCGAGCGCTCCCACTGAGCAATATCGGCGCAGGTCAGTTCTAGCACCTGCTCACCGAGCGGCACAATCAGACCTGACTCTTCTGCAAAGCTGATGAAGTGATCCGGAAAAACGAGCCCTTGGGTAGGATGTCGCCACCGCACCAGCGCCTCAAAGCCAACTATTTTCAGCTGAAAAAGATCGACTATCGGCTGGTAGTAAATCTCAAACTCTCTGCGCTCCAGCGCTAGCCGCAGGTCAGTCTCTAGCTGGAGCAAATGCACCGCTCGATTGTGCATCGCTGGCTCAAACCAGAGATACTGACTGTAGCTACAGTCTTTGGCCCGGTACATTGCTACGTCGGCGTCGCGCAGCAGGTGTTCGGCAGCTGCATAGCTAGCATCGCCCCAGACAATGCCCAAACTAGCGCTCATAAAAATTTTGCGGTCAGCTAGGGCAAAGGGGGCAGCTAGCCTGGTCAAAACTTCATCGGCCACGAGGACGACAGCTTGTTTGTCGGGCACAGGGGTGATCAGCAGCGCAAATTCATCACCGCCAAAACGAGCAACGGTGGCCACGGTTGAATGGTGTTGCTGAATCTGGATCAGGCGGCTGGCAATTTCTTTGAGCAGCTGATCGCCGACTCGATGGCCGAGAGAATCGTTGATGCGTTTGAAGCGATCGCAATCTAAAAATAAAACGGCAAAATGCTTATCTGGCTCGATTTGGGCCTGAGCCATCACCTGGCCGAGCAGCTTGACAAACGCCAGTCGGTTGGGCAATTGGGTGAGGCGATCGCTCATCGCCACCGCTAGCAGCTGATGATGAGCCAGTTCTAACTGATAAGTACGCTCTTGTACGCGGCGTTCTAGTTCAGCATTGAGAAACTGCTGCTGCTGCTGCACGACCTGCAATCTAATCTGGTGGCGCACCCGAGCTAGCACTTCTTCTGGTTGAAAAGGCTTAGTGACATAGTCAGCCGCGCCGTGCCTAAAGGCCATCACTTTATCTAAAGGCGAATCGAGCGCACTGAGAAAGATGATCGGGATATGAGCCGTCTCAGGCATCGCCCGTAGCCGGGTGCAGACCTCATAGCCGTCCATACCTGGCATCATAATATCGAGCAAAATCAGGCTGGGTTGTTGGGTGCTAGCTAACGTCAAAGCAGCAGCGCCATCTTGCGTCTGGCAAACCTCATAACCACTACGCGCTAGCAGCTTAGAGAGTACGTACAGATTAGTCGTTGTATCATCAACAACTAATATTCGACCGGTCACCTCATCAGCTGGCGTGATAAAAGTATCTGACAACGTTTTGCCCAACAAACTGTCTGCCTAACAAACCGTCTGCCTAGCAAACTGTCTGCCTAGCAAACCGTCTGCTTAACAAACTGTGTCACTCAATCCTGACAAAATCAGGAGCTTATTTATATGGCTGCGCTCAGCCTAAGCTATCTTTTTCATAGCTCAGGCTGACAATAAAGTCGATAGATTAAATTTTTCTTATTTCTCTATGTCTAAATTGCCACATTGAACTGGCCTAGTTCCTTAGGAGACAGCTTTCGACTGAAATTGTCTCGGTGAGACTTGCCTTCTAGCTAGCTCAACTACCTGTAAAAACCCATCAGCAGCTTACTGCCTGCTCAAAACCTTGACGCATGTAGCGCTTTCAATCCTTATTTTATTTTATTTAAAGTTAAGATGAATATTATCTGGCTTTCTAAGCAATTCTACTGATATTTGATCTGGTGTGATAACCCATGCTAGCGCTGAGCGCCGTCAGCAGCCGGGCGAAATGTTTAAAAGTTTATAGCAATCCCTTGGCTGCTTATATAAAGTTCCCGCTAGCGTAGCTAAGCAAGCAAAGGTCTGCATCGTTGTAGGTTACAGACAGCTAGTATTATTTGCTACTCTGGCTGCTGCCCGTTTACTGACGTTTCTAAATCGGTGGCCATAGCCATTAACAGCCCCTCACAGGCATCTCGCAGCAGGTCGATGACGTAGTCGAAGCCTGCTTCGCCTCCGTAGTAAGGATCGGGGACTTCTGTATCGCTGTGAGTCCGGCAAAATTCGCACATCAGCTTGACCTTATCGGCGTAGCGAGTAGACAGATCCGCGATGGCGCGATCGCCCGGCAGCAAAGCCAAAATGTCCTGATAGTTGCTGCGATCCATCGCTAAAATTAGATCAAACTTTTCAAAATCTGCGACTGTAAACTGCCGGGCGCTGCCAGTGAGCGTCATGCCCTGCCGCTGCGCTGCTACGTTCATCCGACGGTCGGGGGCGCTGCCGACATGGTAGCTAGCGGTACCGGCTGAGTCACAGACGATCTGACCGCTCAGCTGCCGCTGCTCGATCAGGTGATTCATAATATTTTCGGCGGAAGGAGAACGGCAGATATTGCCCAAGCAGACGAAGAGAAGACGGGTGACCATAAGCGTGTTGTCAAAAACCTGACCGGGCGGTGCCATTAACTAAACCCGAGAAAGCTTACATACCCGGTAAATTCAGGCCACCTGTCAGCTCCTCCATTTGCTCGCGCATGGTGGCTGTGGACTTGTTATAAGCATCTAGCATGGCTGCTTTGACTAGATCAGACAGCATTTCTGCGCCTTCACCGAGCGCGGCTTCAGAAATCACTACATTGCGCGGCTCCTGGTTGCCGCTCATAGTGACTTTCACCATGCCACCACCTGCCTGGCCTTCAATCTCATCTGCTCTAGCTCTTCTTGCAGGCGCTTGGCCCCTTCTTGTACCTGCTGCGCTTTTTTAAATGCCTCAGTGAGTTCTTTCATTTTGCCCAGGCCGAAGCCAAATCCTTGCCCTTGTCCTTTAGTCATAATTTTTCGAAATTAAGGATAAATTAACTGTCAAACTATACGGCGCATCTTGGTTATTTGCAATTGCCCCTATTCAGGTATGGGGTAAAAATCAGCCGTTGGATAAGGCTGGGTTCGAGGGGTTTTGATTGTCTAGCAGATCGTCAAACTGACCGATCATCTTAACTTCTGTCTCTAGCTGAATGTCGATGGCGATCGCAGATAACGCCTTGAATATGTCGAATTAGGGCAAGCACGTCGCGGGCACTGGCACCTCCCAAGATTGACGATGAAATTGGCGTGCAGCGTAGAAACCTGGGCTTGACCAATCTGGTAGCCCTTTAGTCCGGCTTGTTCAATCAGATGACCGGCGCTGTGGGGCCGAGGATTGCGAAAAACGCTGCCGCAGTTGGGCAGATGGTAGGGCTGGGTGGTGCGGCGCTGTTTCAGATCGGCAGCGGTGGCCGCTTTAACTTTGGCCGGGTCGTGGCCGGGGCTGAGCTGAAAGGTGGCGGTAGTCACGATCTGATCGCCCCCTTGCAGATGAGAGGTGCGGTAGCGATAGCCCAGATCTGCGGATTTGAGTAGGCTCGGCCTACCGTCTGGGCTAATGACTGCTGCATCGACCAAAATATCGGCGGTTTCGCTGCCGTGAGCCCCGGCATTCATCACCACTGCGCCGCCGACTGTACCCGGAATGCCAATTGTCCACTCAAAGCCTTGTAGTCCGTAGCGGGCAGCTTTCCAAGCGAGCGAAGACCAGGGCTCACCAGCAGCGGCAATGACGCGGCCAGTCACCGAGTCAAATTGGCTATGGCGCAGGGCACGGGTGCAAATAACCAGGCCAGGCAGACCGCGATCGCTAATCAGCAAATTAGAGCCTGCCCCCAGCAGCGTCACCGGCCACCCCTCATTCGCCCCCAGTCCAGTGCTGCCTGGAGCTGTTCAGGCGTTTTTGGCAGCGCTAGCCACTGAGCATTGCCGCCCACTCGAAAAGTCGTCAGCTTGGCCAAAGGTGCTAAGGCTATGATGTCAAGATCATCACCTAGGTGAACTGTCTGTCGCTGCTCTTATCGACACGCTTCTGGCACCTCCTTAGGTGAGAGCCGCTTCGGGTTGGGGGGCTTTTTGATAAGCGGCCATCACGGTAGGGATAATCTGATTGAGATTGCCAGCGGTGAGGAAAATGACAATGTCGCCGGGCGTGAGACTGGTTTCGAGGGCTTGCTTAACACCGTCTAAGGTGGGGTAGTACTCGGTTGGGCTGATGCTCGCGATCGCCTGAGCCACTTGTTCGCCGGTAATTCGGCCAGTGTTGGTTTCACCAGCGCTGTAAATGTCGGTTACAATCACCCGATCTGCACCTTCAAAAGCAGTGGCAAATTCGCTCAGCAAAGTAGCGGCGCGACTATAGCGATGGGGCTGAAAAACAGCGACTACTCGGCGATCGCGCTGATGAGATGGCAACGGCCCACTGCGCTGCACTTGAGCTGCCGCGAGCGTTGCTCTAATCTCGCTAGGGTGATGAGCATAGTCATCTATAAACAAAATATCGTTGTAAAAGCCGCGATGCTCAAACCGACGGCGCGCCCCTTGGAAATTGGGCAGATGAGTGGCAATGGCGTCAAAACTCGACCTTGAGCTGCCGGGCAACGGCGATCGCCGCTAGCGTATTGCTCAAGTTGTGCATCCCCAGTAACGGCACCGTCAACATCCCGAGCTGTTCGCCCCGCTCCCAAATGTCAGGCCGTCGTCCCCTCAGCGCTTTCGCAAATATGAGTAGCGATATAGTCTGCGCCAGAGTCAGGCGTCAAGACTGTAAGAAATATCAGGCCTGATGCGATCGCGCACAGTCGGGCAATCGATACTGCCGATCACCGTTTCACACTGCGCGACAAACTGATCAAAAATCTCCACCACCTGATCAAGGCTGCTGTAGTGGTCAGGGTGATCCAGCTCAATATTCGTAATGACGCCAATCTCAGATGAGAGCTTCACTAGCGACCCGTCAGACTCATCGGCTTCAGCCACCACGTAGTCGCTCTGTCCTACATAGGCATTGCCTGACCAAGCGCTGACTTCGCCGCCGATAATAATGGTCGGATCGACGCCCGCTTTCAGCAGCAGGTAGCCGGTGATACTGCTAGTGGTGGTTTTGCCATGGGTGCCCGCGATCGCAATCCCCTGCCGCTCATTCATCAGCGCTGCCAAAATGTCTGAGCGATGAAAGATAGGACAGCCCATGGCGATCGCCGCCCTATACTCAGCGTTGCTCTCGCTAATGGCCGTTGAGCACACCACCTGGGGCAGGTGGCGGTGTGCACAGTCGGAGGCCTGCCGGGGCACCAGCCCAGTGAAAAAGGCCAAATTCTCCGCCTGCTGCTGATTAAAAATATGCGCCCCCTGCCGCTCCAGCCGCTCAGTGATGTGACTCAAGCGCAAATCCGACCCAGAGACCGGCAGTTTGCGGCTCGCCAACACATGGGCCAACGCCGACATCCCGATTCCACCAATTCCAATAAAATGGAACGGTTTACCGCTGAAATCCACTGAATTCAGCATGTTTCACTCCCTCACAAGCCGCTGTACGTCATCATAATCAGGCGTATCATACCAGGAATCTTCAGTCTCGCCCTAAACAAGAGGCGGCTAGGTGCTAGCCAGATCAGATAGTACAAAAGCAAGTACGCTGCCTGTAGCCCACACAACATAATCGCCTGTCTCCTCATCAAAAACAAAAATAATTATCAGCAAAAAAGTTTCAGAGCGAAGAAATTGGCCTCACCCAACACCAACGAAAAAAAGCCAAGCGGCCCGATTTTTATCTGAGAAAAGCAAAGAAACTGTCAATTTTTATTTGAATTTGGCTGATTCGGATCACCCTCATCTACAAAAGCCAATTAGCCCGGTTTGATGAGCGCTCAAAAAGTATTAGATCTATCTTGATCTGCCAACGGCCAATAAAAGCGGCAGAGGGCTTTTGCTCAGCTCACCCCCGCCGAGGACAGCCCTCAATATCTTGCTAGCTGACCTGGTAAACAGCCGCGAGCAATCTCCCCAGCCCTACCAATTTCCTGCCAGCTCCAGGGCCTGTATAGGCCACCATTGGATACAAAAACCCATTCCGCCTAGAATTGAGGTGACAATGATGCGATATGATGAGCTTGCTTATCAAGTACTTGACTTGAGTCCCCTTTCTTTCTAAAGACACGAGGTTAACGCGCAGTGGTTAGAGTAGCTATCAATGGTTTTGGGCGGATTGGCCGGAACTTTTTACGTTGTTGGTTGACACGTGAAAATAGCAACCTGGACCTGGTTGCTGTCAACAATACTTCTGATCCTAGAATCAACACTCATCTGTTGAAATACGACTCTTTGCTCGGTCGTCTGGATGCTGACATCTCTTACGATGCCGACACCATGACCGTCAACGGCAACGTCATTAAGTGCTACTCCGACCGCAACCCTAGCAACTTGCCCTGGAAAGACTGGGGAATTGACCTGGTGATTGAATCGACTGGTGTCTTCAACAGTGAAGAAGGAGCTTCTCGCCACATTGAAGCGGGTGCTAAGAAAGTTTTAATTACAGCGCCCGGCAAAGGCGGCCATATCGGCACCTACGTCATGGGTGTAAACGACCAAGACTACGAGCACGATAAGCAAAATGTCGTCAGCAACGCCAGCTGCACTACCAACTGTCTGGCCCCTGTGGTCAAAGTTATCAACGATAACTTTGGCATCGTCAAAGGCACGATGACCACCACTCACAGCTATACCGGCGACCAGCGGATCTTAGATGCTAGCCATCGTGATTTGCGCCGAGCCAGAGCCGCTGCAATCAACATCGTGCCAACGACGACCGGCGCAGCTAAAGCAGTTGCTTTGGTCATTCCTGAGATGAAGGGCAAGCTCAACGGCATTGCGCTGCGAGTGCCTACGCCCAACGTGTCTATCGTTGACCTGGTAGCTCAGGTGAAGAAAAAGACCATCACCGAAGAGATGAATGAAGTGCTCAAGAAGGCTTCTGAAACCACGATGAAGGGTATTTTGGGCTATACCGATGAGCCGCTAGTCTCTATCGACTTCGCAAGACCAATGAGTCTGCCACTATTGACTCTGAGCTGACGCTGGTGATGGATGGCGATATGGTCAAAATGATTGCTTGGTATGACAACGAGTGGGGCTACAGTCAGCGGGTAGTAGACTTAGCTGAACTCATCGCTACTAAGTGGAAAGACTAGATTTAGGTGTCTAAAGCCTGATAGAAACCAGAGCAGGGGCGCAAGGCTCCTGCTTTTTTAGTAGCCGTTTGCAGTCAGCGATCTTAATCAAGCGCCCAATCTGGGGCAAATGAGGGAGAATTGAACATAGATCAAGGAATCGTTAATTTGTGTCTACTTCTGTCTTCTCAGTTGAGAAACGTCTGTTTACCCCAGCAGCTTTGCAGCGATGCGCCATTCCCCTCATCTTCGCTTTCCCCAACGAATACAGTGTAGGCATCACCAGCCTGGGCTATCAGGTGGTGTGGGCAATGCTGGCACAGCGGGCCGATGTTGACGTCAGTCGGCTGTTTACCGATGTCAGCGAGCCGCTGCCCGCCCAGGCTGAGCTGATGGGATTTTCGCTTTCTTGGGAGCTAGACTACGTCAATGTGCTTAACCTGCTAGAAGTCTCAGCATATTCCGCTACGGGCGTGCGATCGCACTGATGATCACCCTCTAGTCTTTGGCGGCGGGCCGGTGCTGACGGCCAACCCTGAGCCTTTTGCCGCCTTCTTTGATGTGATTTTGCTGGGAGATGGCGAAACCCTGCTGGATGATTTTTTAGATGCCTATCAGCAGGTGCGAGAAGCTCCCACGAACGGCTCAGCTCAAGGCCTTGCCCAAGTGTCCGGGCGTCTATGTGCCAGCGTTGTACAGCGTGACTTATCAGGCGACCGACGGGCCGATTGCGCGATTTTGCCGATTGACAGCGATGTCCCTGCAACCGTCAAAAGCAGACCTACCGCGGCAATGTGCTCTCTGCTTCGACTGTGGTCACCGAAAAGGCAGCCTGGGAAAACATCTTTATGGTGGAGGTGGTGCGTAGCTGCCCGGAGATGTGCCGCTTTTGTCTGGCGAGCTATCTAACGCTGCCTTTTCGAGCCGCGAGCATAGAGGCGTCGCTGATTCCTGCGATTGAACAGCGGATTGCAGGCCACCCGGCGACTGGGGCTGCTTGGCGCTTCGATTACCCAGCATCCCGAATTTGAAGCGCTGCTGGACTATCTCAACCAGCCCCAGTACGACGATGTACGGATCAGTATGTCATCGGTGCGGACCAACACTGTCACCCAGAAGCTGGCCGAAACCCTGGTAAGCCACGGTGCCCGGTCAATTACGATCGCGATTGAGAGCGGCTCGCAGCGGGTGCGCAATATTGTCAACAAAAAGCTAGAGACCGATCGACATTTTGACAGCAGCGCAGCAGGCTAAAGCAGGCGGGCTAAAGGCCCTAAAGCTCTACGGCATGGCCGGGGTGCCGGGAGAAACGCAAGGCGATCTGGAGCCAGACAGCGGATCTGCTGATTGAGCTGAAAAAGCAAACGCCGGGGCTGCGGCTCACGCTTGGATGCAGTACGTTTGTGCCAAAAAGCCACACGCCTTTTCAGTGGTACGGCGTTAACCGGCAGGCAGAAAAGCGGCTAAAGTTTTTGCAAAAGCAGCTGCGGCCCTGTGGCATTGACTTTCGCCCTGAGAGCTATAGCTGGTCGGTAATTCAGGCTTTGATTTCGAGGGGCGATCGCCGTCTTGCCAGACCTATTAGAGCTCACCCGAGGCTACGGGGATACGCTAGGCAGCTACCGCCGGGCCTTCAAAGCCCTCAAAGGCAAGCTGCCGCCGCTAGATTTTTACGTCTACGAGCAGTGGCCCACCGACCAGGTGCTACCCTGGGAGCATTTAGCAGGCCCTTTGCCCAAGGCGACTTTAGTCAAGCATTTGGCTGACGCGCAGCAGGCGATGGCGGCTTAGATGAGCCCTTCTACAAGCTACGGCTACAGGTCACAGTGTAAAAATCACAGCTTAAAGATCACAGCTTAAAGATCGTAGGCAGATGTGGTGTACACATTGGAGAGAAGAGTTGGTGGCTGGCCCTGTGTCGATAGGGTTTCCAGAGCATATCCAGCAGTGGAATACTCAACTGGAGGAGACTTTTCGGCGGTATTAGGTGCTTTAGGGCGCTGACGGCTGCGGAGCTTGCTATTGAGAATGGAGGGTAGGGTAACTGGCCATAGGAGCGTGGCGATCGCAATAAACAGCCAGGCATCAGCGCTGAACTTGGGAGTGTTGGCGTCTTTTATGAAGGAGGTCAGTACGATGGAGCAGGTGATAGCAGCCACAGTCCAATATGCAATAGCCATTGACGATTTTAGAGATGAGGTTGAATGAAGTTAATATGCCCGCTCAGTAGGTTGATAGGTAAGAGAAGTTGAGAGTCCGGCCATTTAACTGGGCGGCGCGGTTTAAAGCTACTCTACTTGTCCTATTGGCTTGAACACTTAATGCTTTGATCGTAGTGGCTAGCGCTCGCTGTATGGGTGAAGATTTGACGATCTCTTGCGCAGTGGCTTCATCTAGCTTTGATAGACTTTCGCTAGCTCCAACTTGCGAACTGATATGCCCGAGCAGGGATAGATTCCTATTAGCTAGAGAGCAACTGGGTGGGTTTTGAGGGTTTGGCAAAGGCGCTGGGCAGCTTGAACAGGCGATAGGCCAGTCACATCTACTTCGGGAACAGTGCGATCGCGCTGCTCTAATCCATAGCGATAGGTGCGGTCATAGTAGGTGAGCAAAATAGCAAAAGCCGCCGTCAGATCGCCCTACTTTGATCAGGGCCACGGCCTCCTGAGTGCGCTGCCCGCCCAGCCGTTTGCGAATGCGCTCAGTCGCCGCTATCAGCTCGTCAGGGTCGGCCTGACCGTAAATATCGACCAGCAGGGCCAGCCGCTCAGCAACTGGGCGGGTAATTTCTAGGGCAAAGGCCGTTTCCATCTGCTCAAACAGCTCAGTAGGAATACGGCAAGGCCCGACGCTGCGGCTTTCGGCTTCTACCCAAACGGGCCGATGGGCATTGAATTGGTGCCACTCGGCAGCAATCAGGTTTTCAAAGTGCTCGGTGCTCGGCTGCGGGGGCAAACAGAGCGCGCCAAAGCTGCTGCCTCGATGGTTGGCCTAGCCTTCTAAGTCGAGCATCTGTTCGCCTTGCTGGGCCAAAGCGTGAAGAATGTCGGTCTTGGCGGTGCCGGTCATGCCGCCGAGCAAAATAATTGGCTTGGGTGTAGCGACGGTGCGGCGCACCCACTGCCGAAAAGCTTTGTAGCCGCCGATGAGCGTGACCGTTTTGAAACCAGCAAGATTGAGTACCCAGGCGATCGCCCCGCTGCGCATACCGCCGCGCCAGCAGTGAATTCGCACCATCTTCTCAGGCGCAAGCTTTTTAGCCGTGCGAATGAAGTCTGCAAACTTTGGCCCAGCGATGTCAAAGCCTAGCTCTACTGCCTGATCACGGCTTTTTTGCTTGTAGCAGATACCGACTTGGGCCCGTTCTTCATTGCTAAACAGCGGCAGGCTAACTGCGCCTGGAATATGGCCCTGCTCGTATTCACCGGGGCTGCGCACGTCTAAAATGGGGCCGGAAGCCGTCAAAAAATCGTCAACCGTCAGTTGAGGTGATGGCAGCTCATCTATCTCGACTTCTGGCAGTTTATAGTCGGTCGATTGCACGGAGGAGGACACAGATATTTTTTTGCTTACCACTGCTTAATTGTAAGGGGTTTGGCCATCGAAGCTGACTCAGTCATTATCGTGCCGATGCAGCGGCTCTCTGAGTAGCCCATGCGGTGCAAGTCGGCCAAGCAATCTTCAGTGTGGGCTGATGGAAGACTGGCGAGCAATCCGCCTGAGGTCTGCGGGTCGAAGATAATTTGAAAGGTGGGTGCAGTGGTTTGGGCGGCGGTTTGGGCGGCAGCAGGTTGCAAGCTGTTGATGGCTGCCTGACGATTTCGCTCATGTAGAGAGCTGACAATGCCTTGCTGAAGCGTTTCGGTGACGCCGGGGAGGCGGGCGATCGCCGCCAAATCAATCTCAGCACCTACCCCCGAAGCCGTCAGCATCTCCAATAGATGGCCCGCCAAGCCAAACCCAGTGACATCGGTGCAGGCAGTAGCGCCGTGCTGCTTCAAACAATCCGCAGCTAGACGATTAGAGCGCAGCATACTGTCTACAGCTGCTTCTATCCATCTGCCTTTCGCCTGCCTGTGCATATCGGCAGCAAAGAGACTGCCCGTGCCCAGCGCTTTGGTAAGAATCAGCGACTGACCCGGCACCATGCCGCCCTTGCGCCACACCTGATCGGGGTCAATCCAGCCATTGCAGGCAAACCCCAAGGAGAGATCTGGGCCTTCAGTTGTATGGCCACCGACCAAAAAAGTTTTGGCAGCAGCCAGCGCTAAGCTTGCGCCTGACAGCAGTTGATAGAGGGTTTCTTCTTGGTTTGCATCGGTGCCGTAGGGAATGGTCGCCAAGGCGAGGACGTTGCTGCTAGTTGCGCCCATCGCAAACAGGTCACTTAGGCAGTGGTTGACGCAGATTTGCCCAAAGATAAATGGGTCATCCACGATCGCACGGAATTGGTCAACGGTGTGGACAGACAGCTTGCCAGCGGTGACACGGACGATTGCCGCATCGTCAGGCGAATCTAATCCAGCATAAATGTTGTTGTAATCGGGCCAGTCGGCACTGCTGGCTGATTCGGCACGGACTCTGCTGAGGGCACGAGTGAGCACTTGACCGCCGACTTTAGATCCGCAGCCTGCGCAGGGACTGTAGCTCTGACTGCGCGTAGCTATAGGTGGCGAAAGGCGCTGACTGAGCGTGGCCGAAGCCATGTCTGGAAAATCTGAGAAGAGCCGCATGAACTTCTGGTCGATGTGGTTTTTCCAGCGGCGGCTCCATTTGGAGTGGATGGCAAAAGGCCCCCAAGAGGCGATCGCACTGTTGGTATCGGTATCAATAATGTTGAGATAGCGGCTCTGCGGGCGAAAGGGTTTGAGCGGTTGGCCGGTGACGTAGCGCTTCAGGTTTCTGTAGAGGGGAGGGCCTTGACGAACGGCAAAAACGCCCGCTTTGGGGCGCGGATGGTTGACCATGGTGGCCACATCGCCTGCGGCAAAAATGTTGGGATGCGAACAGGTTTGCAGGGTGTCTTTAACAGCGAGGAAACCGCTGTCGGTGAGGATGAGGCCGCTGTCAGTCAGCCAGGGCGGGGCTGAGGCGTTGGTGACCCAAAAGGTGCGATCGCAGTCCACCACCAAACCCGACTCGCAGCGCACCGCGTTAGCTGTCACCTCACAGACCGTTTCGCTGGTATGCACTCGTATCTGTCGCTCCTGACATATCCGCTCAACCATGCGCTGCGTCAGCCAGCTGCGCCCTTTTGCCAGGTGTGGCCCGCTCTGAAAGATATGGATTGCGATTTGCTGCGGATCTTGACCGCGATGAGTCAGCATCTGGGTGAGACGCACTTGCATAGCAAAGGCCATTTCTACACCACCGACGCCGCCCCCAACGATAGCAACTGTCGCTGTTGTTTTAGGATTGTTATCTAGATCTTTTGCAAATTGATTAAGATAGTCGGCCCAGGCTTTTAGCAGTGTTGGCACAGGTTTAGCAGGTACTGCGTACTGCGCTGCACCGGGCACCTGAGACTTTGCGGGGGTGCTGCCAATATCTATCGAGAGCGTGTCATAGGCGATGGGAGGATGGTTGTTGCAAATAATTTTCTGTTGATTGGGATCAAGGCCAATCATTTCATCCATAATCAGCCGACAGTCGGCAAAGCGAGTCAGAGGCCGCAGATCGATATGAGCGGTGTCAAAGTCGTAGAGGCCGGAGATATGACAGGGCAACATGCCAGAGTAGGGCGTGTCGGCCAAGTTGGTGATCAGCGTGAGGCGCACGTCTTCAGGCCAGGGATTCATGCCCATGTTGCGCAGGACGAGCGCATGGCTATGGCCGCCGCCCACCATGACTAGATCTTGTTTGATAGGGACAGTGGATGGCATCGTCATTGGCGAGAGATTCTTATAGTTCACAGCTAGTTCACAGCTAGTTCACAGCAGGCCGCGTTAGGCCGTGACGCGCTCACCTGTCTGCACTTTCCACAGTCCTGAATAAATGCCGTTTTTGGCGACCAGTTCTTCGTGGGTGCCGCTTTCGACCAGTTCGCCTTGCTCCATGACATAGATGCGGTGGGCATTGCGGACGGTGGAGAGGCGGTGGGCGATCGCCACCACAGTCCGATCTTGAGTAATCTTCTCTAACGACTTTTGAATGGCTGCTTCGGTCTCATTATCTACAGCTGAAGTCGCTTCATCTAAGATCAGAATGGGGGGATTTTTGAGCAGGGCGCGGGCGATCGCTAGCCGTTGCCGTTGACCGCCAGAGAGCTTTTGTCCCCGTTCACCAACAACCGTGTCATACCCAGCAGGTAGCTGAGTGATAAAGTCATGGGCCTCAGCAATTTTCGCAGCTGTTGCAATTTCTGATTGCGTCGCGTTGAAGCTGCCGTAGGCGATGTTTTCAGCCACTGAGCCATGAAACAAGAATACATCTTGACTGACTAAGCCAATAGAACGCCGCAAATCTCGGAGATCTAGCGATTGCAGATCCAGACCGTCGAGCGTGATCTGCCCAGAAGTAACTTCGTAAAAGCGCAGCAGCAGCTTTACCAGTGTGCTTTTACCCGAGCCGGTTGCGCCAACGATGGCGATGGTTTTACCCGCCGGAATCTTCAATGAGAGATTTTTGAGAATAGGATGGTGATTCTCCAGAGGAGAGGCTGCGCCAACGCTATAGCCAAAGGTGACATTCTCAAAAACAATATCGCCGCTGACCTGAGTAGACGGCAGGGCAACCTTTCCTGTCGGGATCATCACAGGCGTATCGAGCAGATTCATCACCCGCTGCGTCGAGGCCATTGCTCGCTGATACTGGTCGAGCGTTTCACCCAGGCGAGTTAGTGGCCAGAGCAGACGCTGCGTGAGAAAGACCAGCACTGTATAAGTGCCCGCTTCTAAATTGCCAGCGGCGGTCGCCATGCCACCATAAAAGAGAATGCCAGTAAAGCCGACCAAAATGATAATGCGAATCAGCGGAATGAAAGCGGCGCTAAGAGAAATGGCCCGGCGGTTGCTGGTGCGATAGGCGTTGCTCTCTCGCCCTAGCTGTGATAGCTCGTAGCCTTCGGCGGTGAAGCTTTTAATCGTAGCGATGCCAGTCAGATTGTTAGCCAGCCGCGAGTTAATGAGGCCCGCTCGTTCGCGCACTTGGGCATAGCGCGGCCCCAAGCGCTTTTGAAAGGCGATCGCCCCCCCGACAATCAGCGGCATTGGTACGACAGCCATCCACGCTAGCCCCGGAGCCAGCACAAAAAAGACGGTGCCAATAATCAGCACGGTCGCGCTCATCTGCAAAAGCTGATTGGCACCTGTATCTAAAAAGCGCTCTAGCTGATTGATGTCATCATTGAGCATAGACATCAGCTCGCCCGTGCTGCGCTCTTCAAAGTAGGCCAGCTCTAGCCCCTGCACATGCTGATAAGCCTCCATGCGCAAATCGTGCTCCATGGTCTGCGCTAGATTGCGCCACAGCAGCTCATAGGCATATTGAAAAGCCGACTCTAATATCCACACCAAAAAGGTCAGCGCCGAGAGCACCATGAACTGCGATCGCAGCTCGGTAATACCCCACTGCGCCAAAATCGAGTTTTGCTGATCGACCACAATATCAATGGCAATGCCGATTAGGGCAGGCGGTGCCAGGTCGAATACCGTATTGAGCACTGAGCAGAGGCTAGCTAGCCACATGCGGCCCCGATACCGACGGCCATAGGCTAACAGACGCTGAAACGGATGGCGAGAGGAGGTGGCCATAGGGTGCGATCGCAAAAGACAATGCAAACGCGCCTGAGGGCATCATTGACGTTTGCCTATAGATATGGACTATAGCAAACTAAACCGAAGGGAGCAGTCTTTGGCTTAGGTCATTTGCGATCGCCTCAAGGGCAGATTGAGCTGCGGCAGCGCCGTCATTTGAATGGCCGCCCTCCAACAGCCCTCTAAACCGCCCTGACGTAATCGGTTGACGCTGGGCGAGCCGGTTGAGCCGCCGGTTGAGCCGCGTCAGGATTCAGGCCCAGATCCTTGAGCACCCAGCGAACGGCCTGTTCGGCAAACAAATCGACCTCTCTAAGAGAGATCTGAACGGGCGGCATAGCCCGCGCGCTGACGGCATCGGCAAAGCTAGCTTCTGCGGTTGCCTGATTGAGAATGTCATCTAGCTCACGCACCATCAGCTCAATGGTCAAATCGTCTTCGGCTGAGTCTGCTTGGGCTAAAACAGAAGGGCTGATCACCTGCATAGACTGACCGGTCATCTCCAGCAGCTGAGTCAGCAGCTCGGCTTGATCTGATGTTTCTAAGGGTTCTGGAGTTGCAGACGCATAGCGAGAAGTCGCAACCGCAGGCTGCTGTAGCCGGTTAAGCGTCGCGCTATCAACTGTCGGTCGGAAAGGGGGTACAGCTGGAGGAGATGCGACGGCAACCGGCACAGCGGCAGCTTTTTTAGATCGCTGGCGGGCGGCGGCGGCGATCGCCCCAGCGGCGACAACAACGCCCAGCACCGTTTTGGCCACCGTGCCATTGGGCAGTTGCGCTGCCAGATCCTGTGCTTGAGAGACCGACTCAGCGGCTGGGCTAGGCTGATTAGTGATCTGTGGACTGGTGCTGAGGCGATCGCTCTCTTGCTGATACTGCGCCACACTTTGCTGGGCTATCGTCAGCTCGCGCTGAAGTTGCTCATACTGACCCAAATTTTCTAATAGCTGTTTTTGGCGATCTTGCAAACGCTGCTCAATTTCATCAATCGTCTTCTGCCGCAGCTGCTGCACCTGGAACTGATGGGTGGTAATCACCAGATCCTGCATAATGTCTAGCGCTGCTGGAGCCTGATAAACAAAGTTTGGAGCCACGGTATCAGGTGCCGTCAAGTAGCTGCCGAGTGCCGCTTGAGCCGCTCGCTGCAATTGCTGCTGCTGGTATCGGTAGTCTGCGTAAATCTCATTGAGCGTCGTCGCGTCTAGATCTGCTTTGCTAAATTCTGCAAGCAAATTTGCTTCTGCTCGCTGTAGTCGCATCCAAGCTACTTGATAATTGCCATCTTCAGTCAAAATCTGCTCCGCCATACCCGGATCGGCCTCGACGGTCGCTAGTCGCATCTTCATCTGCATTAGGCTGCGACGGGTCTGCTCTAGGCTATTTTGGAGCTGCGTATTTTGCTGAGTGATTTCTGATATGCGATCGCTCAGCACTTCTTTATAAGCTGCCATGTCTTGCTGGCCGTGCTGCGCTTCAAACTTTTGCATAGCCTGCTGAAGAGTTTGCACGCGCTGCTGAGCTTGAGGCAATTGGGCGGCGATGTAGGTCAGGCTCTGGCAGCTGCCGCTACAGTTGCGCTGAGCTTGCGCAGATTGGGCGGTCTCTTTGGCTAGCTGGGCAATTACCTGCTGTGACTGACGGCCCGCCTGAGACTCATAGGAGAGCGTCCAGCTACCGTCTTCTTCTCTGGTGAGTAGCGGCGGCTGAGTGCTGGGCCTAAGGCTATCAGCAGGGCCATCAGCTGCGCTACGCTGCGTATTTTCACTAAACTTAACGCTGTTTGCCTGCGCGATCAAAGGCGCTAACGGCTGACTCTGGCTAGCGCCTTTGATCGCCCGATCTGCGGCTGCGGCACTCACCGGTAGAATTGCACCCTCAGCCGGACTGCTATAGGCAACTGCGCTTTCTCCCGCTAGAGGCAGTACAATACCGGCTGACGCTACTGCCGCCGCGCCGGTCAAGGCACCTGCATATCGCCACTGACTCGCCGCGCCCTGAGGGGCCTCGGCTCGGCTGTCTCTGTCTATCTGCTCAGCTTGGGGCTCAGCTTCAGATAGGCCTAAAGACGGGGCGTCTTGATGAAGTTGCATGAGGGCCTGTCCAGATACGACAAGATGTGCCAATAAAACAAACACTCTGATTACCCCTCTATACAAAACAAGACGCCGCCCTCCGGGATTCAGGCTGTACGAACTACAGGACATCTTCGAATGCCTTTGAACGCCTTTGAACGCCTTTGAACGTCGCCACTGGGCTCAGCCGACCTACTATGCCCTGATCACCACAACCACTAAACTTGTTTATCCCCAGTCCAGCTAGCCGAAAGGTGTTGGCTAGCTTTCTAATCTCTTTTTGCCCAAGTGTTCGCATGGAATTTTTGGATGACTGCTGACTTTTCTGCCTTAGCCGCGCTATACAAAACCACTCTGCTAGAGAATGTAATTCCCTTTTGGGAGCGCCATTCTATCGACGCGGCATTCGGTGGGTACTTTACCTGTCTGGCCGCAGACGGCAGTGTGTATGACACTGACAAGTTTATCTGGCTGCAAAACCGGCAGGTGTGGACGTTTTCTATGCTTTGCAACCAGTTTGAAAAGCGAGAAAGTTGGCTGGCGATCGCTCAAAATGGCGCAGATTTTTTGGCGCAGCATGGGCGAGATGCGGAAGGCAACTGGTACTTTTCGCTCAACCAGGCAGGACAGCCGTTAGTGCAGCCTTACAGCATTTTTTCTGACTGTTTTGCGGCGATGGCATTCAGTCAATATGCGCTGGCCATAGGAGAAGACCTGGCCAAAGAACAGGCCAAAGAACAGGCCAAAGAGATTGCATTGCAGGCATATAGCAATGTGTTGCGCCGCCAGAAAAATCCGAAGGGCAATTACAACAAGGCTTATCCGGGCACTCGGCCCCTAAAGTCGCTAGCGGTGCCGATGATCTTGGCGAATCTGTCGCTGGAGATGGATTGGCTATTGGCGGTGGGGCAGCTCGAAGCGGTGCTGCAAAGAACGGTGGATGAAGTGATGGGCGACTTTTTAGATGGCGATCGCACCCTTCTATACGAGCATGTCGCCCCTGATGGCACCCATGTTGATTGCTATGAGGGGCGTCTGGTCAATCCGGGGCACGGAATTGAGGCAATGTGGTTTGTGATGGCGATCGCCGAACGACAAAACGATCTGGCATTAATCAACCGAGCTATCGACGTTGTTTTGAGCACTCTTCAATTTGCTTGGGACGAGCAGTATGGCGGCCTCTACTACTTTATAGACGCTGAAGGCCATCCCCCCCAGCAGCTAGAGTGGGATCAAAAGCTCTGGTGGGTGCACTTAGAAACACTGGTAGCGCTAGCAATGGCCTATCGTCTAACTCAGCGAGAAGATTGTTGGACTTGGTATAAAACAGTTCACGACTATACGTGGGCACACTTTAGCGATCCGGCCCAGGGCGAATGGTACGGCTACCTCAACCGCCAGGGAGAAGTTCTACTCCCGCTTAAAGGTGGCAAGTGGAAAGGCTGCTTTCATGTGCCTCGCGCCCTGTATCTCTGCTGGCAGCAGTTTGAGCAATTGCACAATTCAAGGCTATCTTAAAAGACGACGGCCACAGCTTCTTCTGATGTTAAAAATCTCCAGCTCAGTCTCTATTCCAGACAGTGAGATTGAAATGAGCGCGATTCGCTCCCAAGGCGCGGGCGGACAAAATGTCAATAAGGTAGCAAGCGCGGTGCATCTACGCTTTGATGTAGAAGCCTCTTCGCTGCCAGATTTTTATAAGCGACGGCTGCTGACGCTACGAGACAAGCGCTTGACTAAAGATGGCGTCATTGTGATCAAGTCGCAGCAGCATCGCTCGCAAGAGCGCAATCGGGAGGAAGCCCTAGCACGGCTACAGCAGATAGTGCAGGCGGCGAGCGCCCTACCCAAAAAGCGCCGCCCCACCCGACCTACCCAGGGATCGCGGCGACGACGCCTAGAGAACAAGACAAAGCGATCGCAGCTAAAATCTCTCCGTAAAAAGGTGGACTTAGAATAATCGATCCCAGGATGCTGTTAGCCGCTCTTTCACCTTTAGCTGCCTGCGCCGACCTCAACTGACCCCAAAGACAGCTCGTATGATGCCGCTGGCTGTTGAGGGATCGGCACCTGCCAGCTAGCTGTAAGGTCATATCTGCCAGGTGACAGCGTCTCTAGTGGAATAGTCTGACTCTCTCTCAGAGGCCGGTTTTGGGGCACCTTATTCATGGCGATATAGCCGCCCAACAGTCGGTCAGCCGTCGTACTAACTTCATCGGTCAAATTTTTCAGGGTCAATATCAGCTTTGATTCGGCGGGTAAGGCATCGGCAAATTCCCAGTAGGTCGTAACTTGCAGCACCTGATCGGTGGTGGGGCGATCGCCCTTAAGCTCGTGGCCGTAAAACTGAATGCGATCGCTCACTTTGACAGACTGCGGCGCGGCGATCGCTGCCAAATCACCCGGCGTCGCCACCGGCCCCGGATAGATCTTCACATAGTCCAGCCCGTGGAAGCGAACATTATGCAGCAGCGGCTGGGCCGAAAAATAGTCCAGCATCTCGCGCTCAGGCAAATCGCGCTGATACTGATTGATATAGAGAATAACCCGGTTGGCATTGAGCCAGGAGGGCACATTTGTCCCATCGTACTTAGGAATATTAACGCCCGTCCCCAAAAAATAAGGACGAAAAGCCCGCTTGTACCAAACAGCCACCGTCATATCTTTGGCCTCAGGAGACTGATTGAGCCACCGAGCTGCCTGATCTATGCCTTCTCCTTGCCCTAACATAAACACCCGCTCTACAGGGTAGATCAGCCCGGCAACAGGGTTAAAGTAAGTCAGGTAGTAGGGCTGATAGCTCACTAGCACCACCGACTGAATGATCAGCAGCCCCACCATCCCTGTCGCTAGCATCCGCTGTGACCGTCTTTGCTGTGGCTGTCTTCGCTGTATGACCAGAGCCAGCGCTGATCCCAGCCTCACCCAGCCCATCGCCGACAATATCGCCAGCAGCGGAATGGCCAGATTAATATAGCGATCAATTTTGCTATCGCTCAGTGACAGCAGCCCTAAGACCCAGATAACGCTGCTAGCCAGCATTAGGGGTAGCATACTAGCTTGGGTAGGGGCCTTGTCAGACCGCTGTAAACCGTCTTTTATGGCCATGACGATCCATATTACTAAGCCCACCAGCAAGACAGGAGAGAGCCGATAGAGCAGCGCCAGAGGGTAAAACGACAGCCCAATAGCGTCGGTGGTCTGACCCATATAGAAAAAGGCCCCCCGCTGCGACTCACCTCGGAGCCCTTCTACAAGCTGCGTGACCGTATCTATAGGTGCCACCCACAAGGCTGGCCAAATCAAAAACGCCGTTGCTCCAATCGTCAGCAGCCACAGACCAAAGTCTAATCCCTGCCGCAGCCAGCCTCGCCGGGCAAAAGCCTCGCTGCGGCCTCCTTCAATCATCACCAGCCAAGTCACCACTGCCGGTATGAAAAATATTGACGGGATTTTAGACATGATAGAGAGGCCCATCATCGCCCCCGACAGCAAGAGCCACTGGCGAGTCCCTCTGTGCCGAGAGTTTGCCTGAGTGCCCGCTTGAGAATTTGCTTGACGGTCGCTAGCGTCGCCCAGCGGCTGCCTGAGATAGACCAGCATGGCCAACAGCCCAACTGCCCCAAAATCTGACTGCATAGCATCGGTCGTCAGATAGCGCTGATAGGCCAAAAAGAAGGGCTCAAGCATCAGCAACCCGATGGCCATAAGCGCCACTGGTCTGCCCAACAGCCGCCTGGCTAAATCGTAGATAGCCACCATACAGCCAGCGGTGACGACAGCCTGAAAAATCCGGGGCAAAATCCACATGCCAATGGGAAAATTTAGCTGATTGAGACAGGCCCTGACAGAGGCGGGCTGGTCGATGCCCCAAAACTGAGGATGCCAATTGTGCCACAGGCAGTTGAGAAACATGCTGCTGCCGATCAGCCACATATTTGTGACGCCTGGATGATGGCGTAGATAGGTCTCTGCTAGATCCCCATCCATCAGGCGGTGAGCGAAAAAGGTGCCGCGATACATCCATAGCCCTTCGTCAGAATTGATGGGCACGTCAATGGCGATCGCGCGCAAAGCAAGTGCCACCCCAAAAATGATCAGCAGCACTATCCCCTTTTCCGCCACCGGATTAGAGGGTCTTATCAATGGGTTTTCTGCCGCTGGCTCAGGCAGTTTTGCCAATAGTTGCTTCATGTCTCTAGCTTGCTTTTAAGGTCAAATTTTTGAGGCAGACGGGGCTATTGCAGTACTGCCGGTGCTGGAACTTGCGATTGAGCTGTGCCTGACAGTCGCTGCGCCTGATAGAGCTGGCCTTTAGAGTAGTCAGGGTCGTCAGCTACCGCAGTAATCTTGATGCTGTCTGCTGTCTGCATAAACGCCGCCAGCGCCTCAGAAGGAGAATAGATAAAAAAATCGCTCCCCGGTGGAATGCGCTCTAGGGCCGCCGCGTAGTTGGGCGATCGCTCACGATTGACCAAGATGAAGCGAGTATCCGGCGCGACCAGATAGCTCAGAGACAGTACGTAAAAGTACTCAACGTCAGTGACGACTACCGGGTGTTCAACTTGGTTAATTTGGGGTGCAACGGTCAAATTGACAGCGCTAGATCCCTTGCCCCAGCCGGGCGACTGGGTAATCAGCAGGCTGGAGAGTACGCCGCCTAGCAACAGCGCTATGATTCCAGCCTGTTGACCTCTAATTTGGCTGGCTGGCTGCTTTAGATCCTGCGTCCATTTGCCCTTCGGAGAGCCACAGACCTGAGCGATCGCATAGGCCACCGCCAGCTCTATGCCCAAATAAGCCGTTAGCGAATAGCGAGGCAGCAGCGATCGCCGACCGCCACTGAGAATATCGGGTACGATTTGCGCTAGCGTACTTACCGACATCAGCAGCACGACAAATATCCATATTCGCTTTGGCGTATGGCGATAGAGCTGATAGGTGCTGTACGCGACAGCGCCCAATAGTAGATAAGAAAAAGGATTGGTAAAGCTGACCGGCCAGTCAAAATCGATAAAGCCAATGCCGAGATTGTGCAGCCAGTAGCCAATTCGACTCAGCAAGTCCGTCTTGTAGCTGCTCGCCCAGTTGGTTGTCTTCTCTAGCCGGGTCAGCCGTGTGGCTACCACCCAAACCCAGGGCAAAAAGGCGATCCCGACCCCGACCGACACGATCACATAGCGCAGCAGTCTCTGCGTGAGCCGATGCTCTACGATCAAGACATAGAGCCCGTGAGTAACCAGTACCCAAAGAAAAAACAAGTGAGAGTACAGGCCCAAAATAGCCGTCAGACCGTAGGCTAACCACTGCCCCCAACTATTTTGCCGCAGCGATCGCAGCAACAGCGCACTCGACACCGTCGCCAGCAGCGCCCAAAGGGTATACTGGCGGGCCTCTTGAGCGAGCAGCACATGAAAAGGAGAAACCGCAATTAGTGCGATCGCACTCCAACCGACCGCTGCCGACTCAAACAGTTCTTGACAAAGCCAATAAACAGCCGGTAGCAGCAGCAAACCCAGTCCAACGGCCAGCCAGCGAGAAGCGACTGGCGTTTGAAACAGCTGCAAGCAAAACCGCATCAGCAAATAGTACAAAGGCGGATGCTCAGGATTATTAGCAAACGCACTGAGCGCATCGCCTAAAGGATGTTCAACCGTAGGAACCTGGTACTGCTGAAAACGACTGCCAGTAATCGGCTCGCCGGTATAAACAGTGTCAATTAGCTCTTGATCCGCGTAGCCAGAGGCTCGCAGTATCCCCCTCACTTCATCAACGGTATAAACTTTTTGACCCAGGTCGGCGCAGCGGGCGTAAATGCCCACCACTATCAGCCCAACAATCAACAGCTGCCTAATTTTCATAGTGGGAGTAATGACAGGGCCGCGACCCAATCAATGAGCTTGAGCAATCAGTTCGAGCAATCAGTTCGAGCAATCAGCTTGAGTAATCAGCTTAAGTAATCAGCTTGAGTGTTGTTGCAGTAGCTGCGCGCAGAGTACCCATCTACTCAGCTATCCGTTCGACCACTGACGCGCCGCAATTCGTTAGCCCCGATTGACTAGCGATTCTACTTAAATCAAGCTTCGTGGAGTTTATCTCACAATCCGTTCCACCTGAGAAACCTTCACAGAGACTTTAAGGCGATCTATGAGGACTCGGTCATATTGCTCGGAATACTTAATCGATTCGTATGAAGCCTAGATGGAGTTAGCAGCAACAAAACATAAATTTTCTGATACATCTCTAGCCTTTCTTGTAAGTACAAACCATCGGCCTAGTTATCGGTGTTATCTTGGTCGCGGTCGATGACCAGGGTCAACTCACCTCAATGGGCCAGAAGGTTTTGAAAGTGATTATGTTTGTAAAGCCATTACTGACTCGTCTTAAGCCCTATTTACGCTGGGCGATTTTAGGCGGCACGCTCTTCTTCATCGCCAAAGCGCTTAAAGATAACTGGCGAGAGGTGACCGACCTACAGATCACCGCGCAAACCTGGTCAATGCTGACAGTATCTTTAGGGATTACGCTGTTAGCTCATCTCTGGTCTGGCTGGGTCTGGCACTGGATTCTCGCCATTTTTAATCAGCCTCTGGGCGGACTGTGGAGCACTCAAGTCTATCTCAGAACCAATGTTGCCAAATATCTACCCGGCAATGTTTGGCACTTCTATGGGCGGGTGCGAGCGCTGCAAGCTACCGGGACGCCGACCAGCATTGCCGTGCTTAGTGTGGTGATGGAGCCGTTGCTGATGGCCGCAGCCGCGCTGATCTTGGGTTGTCTGGTGGGCGGGTGGCAGCTGAGCGGTTCTCGCTGGTGGATCGGCCAAGTAGCGGTGATCTGTATAGCGCTAGTGAGCGTTCATCCTCGCATTTTTAATCCCGTTTTGCAGGCGCTGAGCCAGGCTAAGGCTAAGGCGCAGCGCCTTACTTTTGAGGGCGACAGGCCATCACCGCTCAAAGCCTATCCGCTCCGCCCGCTGGTAGGTGAGATTGGCTTTGTCGCCTTGCGAGCCGCAGGGTTTGTTTTTACTGTCGCCGCCTTGCAGCCGCTTACCGCTGAGGCCATTCAGTCTTTGGTGGCCGCGTTTAGCCTGGCCTGGCTGCTGGGGCTGGTGATCCCCGGCGCGCCGGGCGGCGTTGGTGTTTTTGAAGCAACGGCCATTTCGCTGTTGGGCGGCGACTTTCCGGCGGCAGTGATCTTAAGCAGCGTTGCTTTTTACCGACTAATTAGCACGCTGGCTGAAGTTATCGGAGCCGCATTAGCCTGGCTGTCGGAAAAGATGACGGATACTGCGCAGTCAAAACAGTAGGTTTTATCACTTCTGTTTGCGCCAGGTTGCGATCGCCTAGTCGTTGCTGGAGTGTCAGCATCGCCCAGCTTTAGATCTGCCTAAAAGGAAACACCTGCCTTGAAGAATTTATACAAGCCTGCCTGTAATTCATCATAAAATCACTGATTAATTTGACCTGCTAAGAGAGGATAAAGACTTGAGATAGTTTGTTGGGATGGCGATTTTTATCGATAGCCTACGTTCTGTTTCTGCATTATGTTTGAGACCCTTGTATTTGAGTGTATTTGAGATAGTAGCCACCTTCTAATTTTCTGTTATTTTGATTAGCCATGATTGACTCTACCCTTGGACAACCGCCTGTTTCTATCACCCCAAGCTATCTGAGCGCTGAAGAATGGGCGCGATCGCCAGAAATCTCAGTCGTTGTGCCAATCTACAACGAAGTTGAAACCATCCCGCTATTAGTAGAGCGGATTACAACAGTTCTGCAAAGCATGAACTGCACCTACGAATTTATCTGCGTAGACGATGGCTCAACTGACGGCTCGGTTGACCTGCTAAGAAAAATCTCCCAAGAGCGCGACGATCTCCAAGCCGTGTTTTTGCGGCGCAATTACGGCCAGTCAGCCGCCATGTCAGCCGGGTTTCATCAGGCAAAAGGCAAAGTCATTGTCACGCTAGATGGCGACTTGCAAAACGAACCTGCCGACATTCCGACGGTCTATCACAAAATCCAAGAAGGCTACGATCTCGTCAGCGGCTGGCGCAAAGACCGGCAAGACGATGCCATGACCCGTCTGCTGCCTTCTAAAATTGCCAATGGGCTAATTGGCAAAGTGACGGGCGTTTCTCTGCATGACTACGGCTGTTCGCTCAAGGCTTACCGGGCAGAAGTCGCCCGCGATATGCACTTATACGGCGAGCTGCACCGCTTTTTGCCTGCTCTGGCCTACATTGAAGGAGCCCGCATCACCGAGATTCCGGTGCGTCACCACGCCCGTAAATTTGGCCACAGTAAATATGGGCTCGGGCGCACGCTGCGGGTGGTGATGGATTTGCTGACGATCTATTTTATGAAGACGTTTCTGACGCGCCCGATGCACGTCTTTGGGCCGTTTGGCATTCTTTCAATTGTGACCGGATTTGCGCTGGCCCTCTATCTCAGCTTTTTAAAGCTTTTTCTCAATCAGGGCATTGGCGATCGCCCCCTGCTAATGCTAGCAGTGCTGCTGATTATCTCTGGTATTCAGCTATTTAGCTTTGGTCTGCTGGCAGAATTGGGGATGCGCACCTATCACGAATCGCAGCGGCGACCCATCTACCGAATTCGCGAGGTCGTAGGCAGGCATTAGACAAGGTTGGTATTACTGAGCCGAACATGGGAAGCTGTAGCTGGTAGATTAGCACTGAGCTATACCGTAATCAGCGGGAGCAGGATCTTTCTCTATGACCAGTCGGTTACCAGGTCGCCAAAGCGCCGATTCAGATCAGTCTAATCGCCTGCGGCTCAATGCCTTAGACCTTGAGGCACTCAATCAAAAATTCGATCAGGCTAAAGCTGCTGAGCTGATTGAATGGGGATATCAGACGTTTGGCGAAGGGCTGGTCATGACGACCAGCTTTGGCATTCAGTCAGCTGTCATGCTGAATCTGGTCACCAGCGTTGTCCCCAAGATTCCGGTTATCTGGATAGATACAGGCTATCTACCGCCAGAGACCTATCGCTTTGCCGAGCAGCTCAGCCGCCGCCTCTCGCTCAACCTTAAGGTCTATCAGTCGGCCATCAGCCCAGCTCGGATGGAGGCCCTTTACGGTCGCCTATGGGAAGAAAACACAGTCGCTGCCCTCAACCGCTATGACAGCATTCGTAAAGTAGAGCCGTTGGCGCGATCGCTCGCAGAATTAGGCGCAACTGCCTGGCTAACAGGGCTGCGATCAAGTCAGACCCACCATCGCAAAACGTTAGATCGGATCAGCCTACAGGCAACCAAGCCGAGCCCAGATCAAGCCGGGCCTGCAAACAGCCGCTACAAGCTGCTGCCCATTTTACACTGGAGTTCTAAAGACGTTTACGACTACTTAATCGCCCATAACCTGCCCTATCATCCGCTCTTTGACCAGGGCTACGTCACTGTAGGCGACTGGCACTCTAGCCGCCCGATGACCGCCGATGACACCGACGAGCGCTCAACCCGATTTAAAGGGCTCAAGCAGGAGTGCGGCATTCACATTCCGCAGACCCCCGAAGAGGCCGAAAGCTTGAACTCTAGCTCCCTTTAAACCAGCCTTGGAATATTTAGTAACAGCGGCTAAATCTGTGCTAGACCCGTACTCAATCTGTAACAAAGGTATTACAGATTGCCTGCCAAACGACGGCAGGCGTCAACCATCAGCTACTTTTTAAAGTGTTGTTCTAAAAACGCTGGGAAGACGCCTGTGCTGGTTTATCTCAATTTTTAGGGTGCTAGCTTGCTAGAAAGACCGCCTGAAGCCACGTTGCTAATCGGGCCAAGTCGGGCTATATAGAACAGGCACGTCTTAAAAGCTCAGTCTTAAAAAGCTCAGTATTGCTATGCCGAAAGTACTTGCAGCCGCATCGGTTCCTGGCCAATGTCTGACCGAGTCAGCAAAGCCTTTGCTGCGGGCCATTGCCGAACGGTTTATCAACGATGGCCAGGTTAGCGACATTCGCCCGCTGGGCAATGGCAATATCAACAGCACTTTTTTAGTCACCGTATCTTCGCCCTCGCGCCCAGAATCGCGATTTGTGCTCCAGCGCATCAACGCCCAGGTGTTTTGTCAGCCCGAGCTGGTGATTCAAAATATGGCCGTGCTGAGCGAGCACCTGCGCCGTCATCCGGCCAATTTACCCAGGCGATGGGAAACGCCCCATATTTTACCGACCCAGCAGGGCGAACATTTTTGGCTAGAGGCGGGCGATTACTGGCGAGCCATCAGCTTTATCGAAAATTCTCATGTGCTCGAAACCGTAGAGAGCTTAGCCCATGCAGAAGAAGTTGGCTACGGATTGGCCATGTTCCATCGGCTGATCAGTACGCTGCCTGCTGATCACCTCGCTGATACGTTAGAAGGGTTTCATATCACGCCAGGGTATTTGGACTGCTACACACAGGTGCTGCGAGCTCGCTGTCGGGCTGCTGCTGCGACTGCTACCGATGCAAACACAGCGCTGATCGACGCACTAGACAGCTTGCAGGCCGAACAAGTTGACTACTGTCTGACGTTTGTGAAGCAGCGGCAAGACTGGGCGCACGTATTAGAGCGGGCCAAGGCGGCAGGCCATCTAAAGCTGCGTCCTATTCACGGTGACCCTAAAGTCAATAATATGATGCTGGGAGAAAACGGTCAGGCGGTCAGTCTGATCGATTTGGACACGCTAAAGCCAGGGCTTTTGCACTACGATATCGGCGACTGCCTGCGCTCGGGCTGCAACCGGCTAGGAGAAGAGACCGAAGACTGGCAAAATGTCGTTTTTGATGTTGAGCTGGCTGGGGCCATGCTGCGCGGGTATTTGGCGCTGGCCAAAGACTTTTTGAGTGAGTCAGACTACCGCTACTTGTACGATGCGATTCGCCTGCTGGCGTTTGAGCTGGGGCTGAGATTTTTTACTGACTATTTGGCGGGCAATGTCTACTTTAAGGTCAAGCACCCGGCGCATAATTTGATTCGTGCTTTGGTGCAGTTTAAGCTGACAGAGAGTATTGAAGCGCAGGAAGAGGCGCTTCGAGCGATTATTCAATCGCTTAGATGAGTCTTTTAGATCTTTTAGATAAGTCTTTTAGCCTACCTTTATCAGCAGTGCTTGCTCTATTGTTTACGTTCATATAGTCATGACTCAGCCTACTGCTTTCACACTGCAACCGTTTTCTCCGACAGATCAAACAATCGATCTTGCCATCAGCGGCTCGTTAGTCAGAAGCCAGTCTGTTCTATCGATTGTTTATCAGTTTGAGGGAGATTTTGACAAGGTGATGATGCCGCCAGTGGGTGAGGCGGGCGATCGCCGCGATCGCCTCTGGCAACAAACGTGCTTTGAGTTGTTCTTAGGTGAAGGCCCCAACAAAGCAGAAACCGACCCTTACTGGGAGTTTAACTTGTCGCCAACGGGCGATTGGAATGTGTTTTCGCTAGCGGGCTACCGTCAGGGATTGCGAGAAGAGACCGCCCTAGGAACGCTGCCCTTTACCGTTCGCGCTGAGCAGACTCAGCTTCACCTAGCGCTGACAGTGGATGTAGGAGAGCTGGTTGATCCGACTCAACCGCTGCGATTGGGCGTGAGTGCAGTAGTGCTGCTGGCAAGCGGCGAAGAGACTTTTTGGGCGATCGCGCATCCCGGCCCAGCGCCCGATTTTCACCATCCCGAGAGTTTTGCCCTTGAGCTTATGCCGTAACTAGCAGCGCCATCTCACAGCGTCATTTCACAGCGCCAGTAGAGCCTATGGTAGGGTTAAAGAAATTTACCAGTCCCATTAACGCCCAATCTCATTGGGTCATTTACCAGCATGTCTGAGCGCTCAGGGGGCCAGTCTCAAGCCAAAACTATCTTTCTGCTAGCGTCTATGGTGGGCTGGCTAGCCGTGGGCGCATCGCTGATCTATCTGGTGCCAATAGCCGCCCACTGGCTGCGCCCGTCTGAGCTGACGGCGACCTGGATGACTACTCTCGGGCGAAGTGGCTACGACCCGAGTCTGGCGATAGTGGGTGGCGGTGCGGCGCTGGTGCTAACAGTCGCGGGCAATTGGCTGTGGTATGAGAAGTTTGAAAAGCAGACCGAAAAGCGCTAGGCAGACCGGTGCGCAATAGGTAATAACAATACGCAGCAACCCTGCGAAATATCCAGACGGCATGTCATCATGGCGAGCTCTGCCTGAGCGAAAACCTGAGCGCAAGCCTGAGCGAAAACCCTTGGGTAAAATTTGCCTGGCAGCGCGGCTGAAAAAATGCCGATAGAACCGTGTTTAGAGTTATTTCTGCCACTGTGCCTGTTTTTATAGCTGCCTACTGCTCTTTTCTTTAGAGGGCCGAATGATTTAGGGTAGCTAGTCTTACAGACGGTCGGCTGAGAACCCCAAAGTGGCTCGCCAATGATAAGTATAATCACTTGCGTTAGGGCATAGCCTCTCCTGCGGCGTTAAGATACCCGACGTTAGCAATCCCAACAGCCGCCGTCTTTGTCCAGGCCGACAGCGCCTATCACATGCGCCTAAGTGTTTGCGTTTGATATTTGTTTTGATATTTGCTTTGGATAGGTCTGTCGGCAGATGCTTTACGAAGCGGGCAATCGTAGGATAAAACAGACTCAAACCAACAGACAGCAGCCACCCCAATCAAAAGTACGGTGATTACAGCGGGCAATCACCACTGCTAGAGAGGCTGCTTTTGGCGATGATGTAACCAGTGAAGCGATCGCCTGAAAGGGTGGTTCTTAGCTGATTCTAACCGAGGGCTCAGTATTCTTTCATAGACTGTAGCTTCTCAAAATAAAAAAAGGTAGAAAAGACCTTATCACTCCTCCCCCTTAAAGCTCAATTTTAGTCCAAGGCATTGAAGTTATGTTAAGATAAACTCATAACGATTTTGAGTTAAGCAAACGTTAGCAGTATTTGACAATAGGTTGGCGGCTTTCGACAGTAGGTTTTGAAGTGCAGCGCGTACCTGCTACTAGCCCCCCTATTGAATCCTTAAATTTTTCGGCGGAGGCCCCAAACACCATGGCTACATCTGAAGCCCGCACGACCCAAAAGAGCGCTACCGCACAGGGCGCTAAAGCAACAGCTAAAGCGGTCAAATCGACGACTAAGACGGCAGCGACCACTACTAAAACTAAAAAGGCCGCTACCAAAAAGGCAGCCAAGCGTAAAGCCAAGCCGCTGTACACCACCGATGCAGTGCGTGCCTATTTGCATGAGATTGGCCGCGTTCCTTTGCTGAGCCATGAAGACGAAATTGTACTGGGCAAGCAGGTGCAGCAAATGATGGCGCTGCTAGAAATCAAAGCCGGACTGGTTGAGCAACTACCAGAAGAAGACGCCTCTGAGGACAATATTTCTCAGGCAGAGTGGGCCGCAGCCGCTGATATGAGCGAAGATGAGCTGAGTAACCATCTGCGTCGCGGTCAGCGCTCTAAGCGCAAGATGATCGAGGCTAATTTGCGGTTAGTCGTTGCAGTTGCTAAAAAATATCAAAAGCGCAATCTAGAGTTCTTAGATCTGATTCAAGAAGGCACTCTCGGCTTAGAGCGCGGGGTAGAAAAGTTTGATCCGATGAAGGGCTACAAGTTTTCGACCTATGCTTACTGGTGGATTCGTCAGGCGATTACGCGGGCGATCGCACAGCAGGCCCGCACCATTCGCCTGCCAATTCATATCACCGAAAAGCTCAACAAGATCAAGCGCGTTCAGCGAGAGCTGTCGCAGACGTTAGGGCGCAGTCCTAATGCGGCTGAAATTGGTGAAGAGCTAGAGCTAGAGCCTAAGCAGGTGCGCGAGTATCTCTCGATTGCCCGCCAGCCGATCTCTTTAGATGTGCGCATTGGCGACAATCAGGATACTGAGCTACAAGATCTCTTAGAAGATGACGGTGCTTCGCCCGAAGACTACACCGTGCAGCAGTCTCTGCGCCAAGACATCTTTAAGATGCTCTCAGAACTAACGCCCCAGCAGCAGGAAGTGATCAATTTGCGGTTTGGCTTGGCCGATGGCAATCCGCTTTCTCTGGCCAAGGTTGGGCAGCGGATGGGCATCAGCCGTGAGCGTGTCCGTCAGCTAGAGCAGCAGGCGCTGAAGCACTTGCGTCGTCGCAAGGCTTCGATCAACGGTTACTTGGCTGCGAGCTAGCCACTGGCTGATTTGACAACGCTGACAGCACATAACTAATTGAAAAGTGGACGGTGGGTTGATTCTTGCCGTCCTTTTTTTGGCGTTGGTTTTATTGAAGGGTGCTTTTGAGGGCGATCGCTGCTGTCTTCAGAGGGGGCAGCAGTGTCAAAGGCACTGCCAGATCGTTTAAATCGCGAAAGTCTGGATTTTTTTCTTTTTTGGGGCCGTGGTAGTCGCTGCCGCCGGTCATTAGTAGGCCGTAAGTTTGGCAGTATTCTTCTAGCTGACGGGTTTGGCTGGGGCTGTGCGTGGGGTGATAGACCTCAACGCCCATCAGCCCGGCTTTGACCAGCTCTGGCAAAATTGCTTCTACCGTGCCGCCGCGAAAGATGTAGGGGTGTGCCCAAACTGAAACCGCGCCGCACTGGGTCAGCAGTGCGATGCCTTCTTGGGCTGTAAATTTTTCGTAGGGTACATAGGCAGGGCCGTCGTCTTTTAAGAAACGGTCAAAGGCTTCTCGGTTGGATGTGACGTGACCTGCTTTTTTGAGGGCGCTGGCAATGTGAGGGCGGCCTGGTGCCATTGAGCCCGATAGGTCGGGTAGCTCAATCGGATAGCCCAGTTCGGCAAGCTTTGCGGCCATTGCACGGGCGCGGCGTTTGCGGCCTTCGACTCGCTCTTGCAGGGGCTCTAGCAGTTTCTCCTGATCTGGATAAAAGCCCAGAATGTGCATGGAGCGGCCATTGTAAACGGTGCTGAGTTCCAGACCGGGGACAATTTCCAGGTTTAGGGGGGTGGCGGCGGCGATCGCTTCATCCCAACCGGCCATCGTGTCATGGTCAGTAATCGCTAGCGCCCTGACGCCTTTTTCCGCTGCAAACTTTACTAGCTCGGCAGGCGAGAGGCTGCCATCTGAACAGGTGGTGTGGCTGTGGAGTTCGAGCATGATGCCTGCGGGGGAAGGTGGCAATTGTCAGCTAAGTGCTAACTTTTTCTATTATGAAGGGAACCCGGTGATCATTCCTGAATCTATAGCTTGTGACTATGTGGGTGCTCGATTGAAAAATTTTCTATGAAACAGAACATACAAACGATTTAGCCTTGGTTAGATTAGGCTACTGAACGCTTGAAAGCAGAGTTCGACTCCCAAATTCCTGCCCCAGCGACCGCTTTGAGTCCGTGCGCCACATGCTGTTTGGCAGCCCTCAAATCGTGCAGGCCACCATTTAGCTCCTGCACCAGCTCAGATATGCCCACCCCAATGACTAGAGCAAACCCATGCCCACCGGCAAACCCCATGAGGTGATGGCCATCTCAACCAAGCGTATGAACCTGAGCTAAAAGAAATCCGCACCTGGGCACCAGCCTACAGCCTACTCACGTTGTCTATGAGCAGGCTGGTGGTCTATGAGCAGGCTGGTGCAGCGGCTTGCTCATTTAGCACGGCATCTGCATGCAGCTGGCCAAAAATGTGCAAAGATTTGGGCACTCCTGTAGTGACCCTCATGGCCCCAACTCGCGAACCGTTCATCAGCCTGGCCCTTTACCACCTGTTTAAATGGTCGGTAGTCAGCCCAATGCTGCATGGCTACCTGCGCGGACGCATCTATGGAGCCAAACAGGTGCCGATGGCAGGGCCGCTGATTGTGGTGGCTAACCACGCTAGCTATTTTGACCCACCCGTCCTCGCTAGCTGTTTGCGTAGGCCGGTGTCGTTCATGGCCAAAGAATCGCTGTTTGAGGTGCCAGTGCTAGCCCCGGCGATTCGGGCGTATGGCGCGTATCCGGTGAAGCGCGGGTCGGCTGATCGCAGCGCCATTCGAGCGGCCCTTAAGCAATTAGAGGCGGGCTGGGCTGTGGGCATTTTTTTGCAGGGGGTGCGCACTCCCGATGGCCGTGTGCCGCTGCCGAAGCTAGGAGCGGCCCTAATTGCGGCGAAGGCTCAAGTGCCGCTGCTGCCGGTCAGCCTGTGGGGGACAGAGAAAATTTTGCGCAAGGGATCGGCGCTGCCCCGACCTGCGCCCGTCACGGTGCGGATTGGGGATGCGATCGCGCCTCCAGCCACCACCGACAAAGCCTTACTCCAGGCTGTTACTCAGCGCTGCGCCAACGAAATTCACAGGCTGCACGATCTCGGTCGCTAGCGGCCCCCGCTGACACGGTAAAATGCTTTCATAGCTAGCGGGCGATCGCTAGCGGTTAATGAGCTAAGAGCATTCATGGCAGAGGACTTGCGCGCAGAGCTAAAAGAAATGACCGGAACAGTGCAGTGGGAATGGCTAAAGCCCCACGCACAGCGCGATGTGGTCGTTGTGGTCAGTTCGCAGCTAGACTTGCTAGTGGTGGGCGAGGCACTCGCTACCGACAATACTCAGATCGTCGAGCGCTGGATCACAGAGCAGCTAGTCGGCAAGCCCACTGCCGAACAGCTCGCTGATTGGAGCCGCGAAAATAAACGTCTGACCTCGCTGATTGTGCAGCCGTTTGTCTTAGTCCAAGATCGCTCAGCAGACGCCGCTCTCCTCGACCCGCCCTCCCCCGACCCGCCCTCCCCCGACTCGCTCCCATAGACGTGCCGACTGGCAAGGCCATCCGCTTTTGAACTACTTTAACAACTCCTCCCTTCTGAGATATCTGTTGTTGTTTGCCTGCGGCTGGGCGGTCATTGAGGTTTTAGAATATTTTGAAATTGTCGTAGTGATTTTTACTTCAGCGACGATTTTAGCGTTTTTACTGAGCCATCCGGTGCGCTGGTTGCGGCGGTTTGTGCCGCACAATGTGGCGGTATTTATGGTGTTTATCGTGGCGCTTACGGTCATCGGTAGCCTTGTCACTACGATTGGCCTGACCATTCTCTCTCAGGGCCAGCCTCTGATTGATAATGTTACCGACTTTCTGACTTCGCTGTCGCCTCGTATCGAATCACTAGAGCAATGGCTGCAACAGTGGGACTTGCAGGTCGATTTGCAGTCTATTGGCGCTCAGTTGCGAGAGCAGGCGACGGTGCTGCTAGGGGCCGGTATTGCGCTAGTGCAAGCCTTGCTCACTAACTTTTTGTACCTGATTTTTATTGCGGTAGTGACCTTGTTTATGTTGTTAGATGGCGATCGCCTCTGGCAATTGCTGCTCAGAAGGGTGTCCGTCGTCCATCGTCATCGGGTTGCAGAGACCGTCAAAAGCAGTCTGCTCGGCTTCTTTGGCGGCAGGCTGCTGCTCTCTACTTTTTTTGGCTCTGCTACCCTACTGACGTTTCTTATTTTCAAAGTGCCCTATGCGCTGACGCTAGCTGTGATTGCGGGCATGTTTGATCTGATTCCCGGCATTGGCTCCACCATCGGCATTGGCATCGTGATGCTGTTTTTGCTCTCTCAGAGCGTCGTGCTGGCCGTAAAATCTGTTTTTATCTGCGTAGTGCTACAGCAAATAGAAGAGAATTTGCTGATGCCGCGCGTGATGCAAGACTCGCTTAATATCAATCCGGTAGTGATGTTTTTTGCGCTGATTGTCGGCGCGCGGCTGGCTGGGCTACTGGGTATTTTTCTCTCGATTCCGGTTGCGAGTATTGTAGTTAGCCTGCTAGAAATCGACGAGATGAAAGGCAAAGCCGTCGCGCCGCCGCCCGTAGATAAAAGCTAATGTCTAGTGATCTCTGTCCGATACTGCGCCTGTCTGTAACTATTCCTATTAATTTTTCGGGCGATCGCCCCTTCTCAGAGACGTACCCGTTGAGAAATCTGTCTTTAGTAAAATTGCTGGCAGCTTCAGCTATGAGTCGATCAATTCAACTATATTTAAGCCCAACTATAGACCAGTGACTTACCTATCGACTCATCTGGCGACTCATCTAGCGCCGGTTTTCGGTAGATTGTGGCTTCATCACTATTGATATTAGGTGTCATCACTTGTAGAATACGATCTTGAAAACTATTTACTTCATCTGAGTACGACCTATGGCAAAGAAATTAAAGGCTGCTGAACTCTTTCTCTCTCTCGGTTTGATTGCTTCCTTAGCGACTGCCTGTGGCGGCCCAACCACCGGGGGAGACACTGTCGAAGGCGACGGCGACATGATGGAAGCACCGGCAGACGGAACTGCCCCAGTGGAGCAGCCCGCAGAAGCACCTATGGAAGAAGGCGGCGAAGGCGGCGAAGGATAAGCTCCTGGCGTGCCGATACACTGCGCAGCTTAACGCCCGGACATTTTTTGGCGATCGCTTGCCAAGATTGGTTCGGGTTTTCTTTTTGTCGCTAGACGGACTGCATAATCTCGATGAGCTTTTGCTGCATACTTTCTGTGGCCGAGATAATCAGCCCTGGCCAGCGGTAGTCTTCACAGGTCGATAGGGCTGGCGGCGGACTGCCGGTATAGGTAGTTAAGTGATAGCCCATCTCTTGGGCCATAAAAGCGAGGGCAGCCGTGTCAATAAACTGACCGCTGGCTAAAATGGCGCCCGAAATCTCGCCTGTGAGCAGGCCATTAACTGACGGGACAGCAACCTCAGCAGAGTAGTCTGTGTTGATGTTGATTGCTGGATAATGCGATCGCACCTGTTCTGCCATCGGGCTAATCTGCCAGCCCAAAAACACTTTTTCGCTCGGGTCAGTCACCGTCAGCGGCTGACACTGATCTAAGCTGTCATTCAGAGTGCCTTTAAAGGTGCCTTTGCCCCGCAGCGCATAATAGTAGCAATCTTTGGCCGGGCTCAGCGCTAGGGCCGCTTCAAACCCATCTGCGTTGAGCACCGTGAGGATGATCATGTAGTTGTCATGCCCGTCCATGTAGTAGCGAGTGCCATCAATCGGATCGAGCGTAATTAGGTAGTCGCCCTGTGGGCCTAAGTCAATCGCCCGAAAATACTTAGTGTTGTAAGACTTTTCATATTCTTCGCCATAAAAGCGCAGATCAGGAAATTTGGCTAGCAGCGCGACTTCTACAAAGGTCTGTACTGAGAGGTCAGCGTCGGTCAGGGCGTTGCTAAAGAGGTGACCATCTTCAAACTTGTCAGGATGGCTGGCAATTCGCTGCTGAATTTGCTGAGCGTAAGCACCGGCTACTTTGAGAAACGGCAGCAGCGTGGCCAATATCTCTTGAGGTGAGGGATTGGATGGAGGCGTAGACATTGATATTCCTGCAACTGAACGCTTTTATTGTAGGTTTTTGAGAGCGATCGCCAACCACGCTTTGCCCCTTTATTCGTTTATCTGCCTAGCTGCCAGTATTCTTTAGCAATTTGCCACTCTTCTTGAGCATGTATGACCAAAACCCGAACGGCAGACTGTTGGGTGGAAATATCGCGATCGCTTATTCCAGGGTCTCTCTCTTCTAACTCAATGCCTAAAAAAGCGAGAGACTGACAAACCCGATTGCGAATAAAAGGCGCATTCTCACCCACACCACCTGTAAAGACCAGCACATCCAACCCGTTCAGACTGGCCGTCATTGCGGCAATGCCCGCCCTCAGCCGGTGAATATACATATCAATCGCAAGTTTGGCTTGAAGGTGACCTTCAGCCATCGCAGGCTGAAGTCGGCGCATGTCGCTAGAGAGCCCTGAGACGCCTTTTAAGCCAGATTCTTTGTTGAGCTGATGGTCTAGCTGCTCGGGCGTGTAACCCTTTTCTCGCATTAAATAGGTCAAAATGCCGGGGTCTATGCTGCCCGAGCGCGTGCCCATCATCAGCCCTTCTAGCGGCGTGAATCCCATAGTGGTGTCAATGCTGTGACCAGTTTGCACAGCCGCCAAAGAACAGCCGTTCCCCAAGTGACAGGTGACAATGCGTAAATCTGCTAGCGGGCGATTTAGCAGCTCAGCCGCCCGCTGCGAACAGTATTGGTGGCTAATGCCGTGAAAGCCGTAGCGCCGAATGCCGCCGTCTGTCCAATCTTGAGGAATCGGATAGCGGGCAGCCACATCTGGCATTTGGCTATGAAAAGCAGTGTCAAAGACAGCGTATTGACGAACCGCTCCCAGCAGCTGGTCAATGGCGTAAATGCCTTGTAAACTGGCCGGATTGTGGGCAGGCGCGAGGGGAATGAGACGAGCGATTGCTGCGCCCACCCCCTCATCTATCCACACACTTCTCTGGTAGTCTTGTCCGCCATGCACCACCCGATGCCCCACAGCATCAATTTCTCTTAGCGCAGAGAGCACAGCCGTTTTGCCCTGATGGAGCGTCTGTAGCATTTGAGCTACGGCCTCTGCGCAGTTGTCGTCAGCTAGCTCAGTTTCTACCGTTTCGCCTGCGCCTAGCGCGGTGAGCAATGGCGGCGACTGCTGCCAGTCAATCTGAGCCTCCCACAGCGGCTCGGGCGGCGAACCCATGGGTGAATCGGGCAGTGCGCCGAGCTGATACAGGCAGCTCTTATGACTGCTAGAGCCCGCATTGAACACCAAAATGTTCATTAGCCTTCTCGCTGGCGCAGCTCTTTGGGCATAAATGAGCGATCGCCCATGCGCTCCATCATCGGCCCATATTTACCAAAGCGCACCACGCTGAGCGAAGCTGCCGGGTAGTCGAGGCGATCGCGATATCGCCCCAGGTCAATCCCCATCAAACTGCACAGCACAATGCGCAGCGTCGTCCGGTGAGAAACCACTAGCACATTGCCATCAGTATATTTCTCTTCTATTTCAGCGATGACGGCCATGGCCCGGTTGCGCACCTCCACCGCCGTTTCCCCGTCTGCGGGCGAATTCCAGGCAGGTTCTGTCATCCAATCTTGGTAGTCATCGGTAAACAGGCGACTGACTTCATCCTTGCTCTTGCCCTCCCACTTGCCATAGTCCCCTTCTTTGAGCCCCTCACGAATTTCTAGCTCTAATCCGGTAGCTTTGGAAATCGGCGCAGCCGTCGCCCGAGTGCGCTTTAGCGGGCTACAGTAGATTGCCTCCCACTTTAACGGTTTGTATTCATCTGCAAATGCTTGGGCCATCATCTGCCCCTGCTCAGTCAGCTCTGCATCAATGGTGCCGCAATAGTTGCCGCTGACGCTAAAGCTGGTCTCGCCGTGGCGCAAAAAATAAAGTTTTAGGCTCATAGTGGTTAGTTAAGTAGTTAGTAAGGCCATACCCAATCGCGGCTCTCTGGCTTGTCTTCTCCATGTAGCCGGGCGTAATTCACATTGTCAATAATCTCGTTTTTCATTCTCTCCTTGACGTAAGCCGCCGCCGATCGCAGCTTTGGCACCCGGTCAATCACATCAATCACCAGGTTAAACCGGTCAATTTGGTTTTCAATTGCCAGCTCTAAAGGCGTATTAATATTACCTTTCTCCCGATAGCCGCGAACATGAATGCGCTCTGAATTAGAGCGGCTGTACGCTAGCTTGTGAACCAGCCAGGGGTAGCCGTGAAAGTTGAAAATGACTGGCTTGTCGGTTGTAAAGAGCGTGTCAAAATCTTGATCAGACAAACCGTGCGGGTGATCTTTAGGGTGAATGAGCTTGTACAAATCTACTACGTTGATAAAGCGCACGCGCAAATCAGGAAATTCATCTCGCAAAATAGCTGTCGCGGCTAGAGATTCCATCGTCGGCACATCGCCACAACAGGCCATGATCACATCGGGTACATCCGGCGCTTGACCCTGGTCGTCATTGCTGGCCCACTCCCAAATGCCAATGCCTTTGGTGCAGTGTCTTACCGCCTCATCCATCGTCAGATATTGCAAATGTTTTTGCTTGTCAGAGACAATTACGTTGATATAGTCAGTGCTATTTAAGCAGTGATTGACAACCGACAGCAGACAGTTGGCATCGGGCGGCAGATAGATGCGCGTAACGTCTGGGCTTTTATTGGTGACTACATCTATAAAGCCGGGATCTTGGTGGCTAAAGCCATTGTGATCTTGTCGCCAAACGACAGAGGAGAGCAAAATATTAAGCGAGGGTACCGGCGATCGCCAGGAGACTTTATTTTTGCTGATTTCTAGCCATTTTGCATGTTGATTAAACATCGAATCGACCACATGGGCAAAGGCTTCGTAGGTATGAAAAAAGCCGTGTCGCCCGGTGAGCAAATAGCCCTCTAGCCAGCCTTGCAGCGTATGTTCGCTGAGCATTTCCATCACTCTGCCAGTCGGCGAGAGAAAGCCGCCGTCTTGGTCTTCTGGTAAATAGTCGCCCATCCAAACTCGGCTGGTCACTTCAAAAACTTCTCCTAATCGGTTAGAGAGCGTTTCATCAGGGCCAAAGAGCCGGAAGTTTGTGGGGTTGGCGGCAATCACGTCTTTGAGGAAGCGGCCCATTAGCCGGGTGTTTTCTACCTTGGCTTTACCTGGCCCTTCTATCGGTACGGCGTAGTCTTTAAAGTCAGGCAGCTTGAGTGTCTTACGCAGTCTGCCACCATTGGCGACCGGGTTGGCGCTGAGGCGGCGATCGCCCTTCGGCGGCAGCTCTCTCAACTCTGCAATTAGCCGACCGTCTTCGTCGAACAGTTCTTCTGGCCGATAGCTGCGCATCCAGTCTTCTAACTGTCGCAGATGGTCGGGGTTGTCTTTTAGGCCAGCAAGCGGGACTTGGTGCGATCGCCAAAAATCTTCCACTTTATGACCATCAACTGTGTCAGGCCCTGTCCAGCCTTTCGGCGATCGCATGACAATCATCGGCCAGCGCGGGCGCTCCGGCCTTCCCTCACTGCTGCGAGCCTCCGTCTGAATAGCGCGAATTTGACTAACGCACGCTGCCATCACACTGGCCATCTGCTGATGCATCAAGGCCGGGTCGCTGCCTTCTACAAAATAAGGCGTATAGCCATAGCCACGAAACAGGTACTCTAGCTCCTCGTGAGAAATCCGCGCTAGCACCGTCGGGTTGGCAATTTTGTAGCCATTGAGATGCAAAATCGGTAGCACAGCGCCATCTTGTGCCGGGTTCAAAAACTTGTTGGAGTGCCAGGCAGTGGCCAGTGCGCCCGTCTCAGCCTCGCCATCACCTACAGCGACCAGCGTAATCAAATCTGGATTGTCAAATACTGAGCCATAGGCGTGAGACAGGCTATAGCCCAGCTCACCCCCCTCGTTGATAGAGCCAGGCGTCTCAGGGGTACAGTGGCTACCAATATGCCCCGGAAAAGAAAACTGCTTAAAGAATTTGCGCAGTCCTTCAGTGTCTTCACTTTTGTCGGGGTATACCTCTGAGTAAGTGCCCTCCAAATAAGTCGGGGCTAATATGCCAGGCGCCCCGTGCCCCGGCCCGGCGATGAAAATAGCATTGAGATTATACTTTTTAACCAGTCGGCTGAAATGCACATACATAAAGCTCAGCCCTGGGCTAGTTCCCCAATGACCCAACAGGCGAGGTTTGACATGCTCTAGCTTCAGCGGCTCCCGCAGCAGCGGATTATCTTTGAGATAGATCATGCCGATAGCCAAATAGTTGCAGGCGCGCCAAAAAGCATCTAGCCTGCGCAATTCTTCGGCTGATAGAGGGGTATCAGAAGGTGTATCGGAAACGTTGAGTTGGGAAATTGAGGCAGTCATGGGCGGGGTTTCCCTTCGCTTGCTAATTTCTGCGTTTCGTTTCTGCGTTTCGTTTCTGCGTTTTGTTATTGGTAGCGGTTTTACGGGGTAAGATCGGCAGCTGTCTGGCTAGATCCTGTGTCTGGCTAGGTTCTGTGTCTGGCTAGGTTCTGTGTCTGGCTAGCTATGTGCCTATACTTAGACGGCCTTGCTCTCCAACAGAGCTAAAAGATACCAAGCGATCCCAAGCGATAAAAGTCTTGTCGTTATCAGGATAAAAGCAATGGCCTCCAAAATCTATTGTTTGGCAGACGAGACGCTTTTTGTGCATTTACTAAAGGTCTGCATATCCTATGATGTTGAATATGCCACGAAGTAGCCGTATAGGGCAACACATCAGGCGTCGCATCCTTCAACCCTGCGGCCTTGATTTGCAGGCACCTGCTAGGACACAGCAATGCGTGATCAATGATCAATAGCCTTGATAGCCATGAATCTATTCCTGACGAGTCCGCCCGATTAGATGACCTTTCAGATAACTGCTCAGATGACCTCTCAGATAACTGCTCAGATGACTGCTCAGATGACTGCACAGAGACAACCTTAGAAGAGCTAGCCCAGACAGAACCCGATGTCACTGAGGCAGCGCTCAAGGCTGCTCAGCTCAAACCTATTTACTTTGTCAGCGGGTTAGGGGCCGATGAGCGGGTCTTTCAGTGGCTGCGCTACGATGGCTTCCGGCCTGTGCATGTTCACTGGATTCCGCCTGAACGGGGTGAGCCGATTGAGCGCTATGCCCAGCGGCTGAGTGAGCAGATTACGAGCGATCGCCCGATTATTGTCGGTCTTTCTTTTGGCGGTATGATTGCCATTGAAGTCGCCAAGCAGATTCCTACCGAGAAAGTCATCTTGCTCTCTAGCGTCAAGCAAAAATCAGAAATTCCGCTTTACTTTAAGCTGTTTCGGGCGCTGCCAATCCACCGAATTTTTCCTTTCAAGAGTTCGTTACGGGCTGTTTATTGGCTGGCTTACTGGCTGTTTTCGCCAGAAGGCCCCGACCAGCGCCAGCTACTAAAAAGCATTTTGATCGACACCGATCCGCACTTTCTCAAGTGGGCGCTGCATAGAGTAGTTATCTGGAAAAATCAGGATATTCCTGACAGCGTTGTTCATGTTCACGGTATGCGCGATCATATCTTTCCGCTGCGCTTTGTTTTTCCTGACTATGCCATCGAAGACTGCGGCCACCTGATGGTAATGAACCGGGCCGAAGAAATTTCTAACCTGCTACAGACACTGATTGCCGAGTCGTAGCGCCTTTGTGAGTATTTTCAGAAACCTCGTCAGGCTGCTGAGCGGCTCGCACGGTCTGTAGCATTTCCTCTCGGGCGGCAGCAAGATCTGCGCCCTGCACATCAACGCGATAGCGCAAAGGGGAAAGATATACTTCAATTCCCTTTTCCATGCAGCGACCGTTAAAGGCTTCTAGCGCTTGCTCTGAACTGATCAGGTCTGCGCTGATAGTCTCTAAAGAAATTTCGGTTGCGATCGCTTGCAAAGTCCCTTCAAACCCTAAAAAGGCAATGCGGTAGATCAGCTGACGACTGTATTCACCTTTAAAGTAGCCGCCATGTACGTCGCGCCGCCCGGTGACGGTGTCAAACAACAGTTCTATATAGTCCCAGGTATTTAGATGCTGCCGGTGCTTTGCCCGCGTTAGGAGACCAGTTTTTTGAGCAGAGCGATCGCGCCAGCCATTTGCCCCGAGCGTCAGCCGATAGTCTTTGTAGTCTGTGCAGTCAAAAAAGGTAAAGAGATCGGCCAGGGTCGCCGGGCTTTTGGCACGATGCTCAATATCAAACAGATCGGCCAGCGAAAGATAGCCATCGCCACTGCCCGAGCTATGCGTGATAAAAAGAGCATCTAGAATATCTTCTGGATCAGTGGTAATGGCCTCGCCCAGGTCTTTTTCTAGCGAGTAGTATCTCTGCAATGATGGCAAATTAACCACACCTTTTTTATAGACATCGTTGGTTAGTGCAATGCTGCCGAGGCGGTGCCCATAGTGCTGTTTGGCACTCGGAAAAGAGATATAGTTAACAGCAGTAGAGGCCAGCCGCAGGGCTAGATCCCCCTCATTGCTAAACAAATAGGCTTCGCTAAAGCGTCGCAGAGAAGACGCCAGGCCGTTGGCGCGGCTAGAGATAATCGACAGCACTGGAATATCGGGCGATGCTAAAATCAACCGGCCCAGACTGAGCGTATCGCCAATCTTTGGTGTCGGGTTGTGCGCAATGGAGCCCCGATCAAACACATCTGAGAGAATACGCACCACGTTAGTAACCACCAGTGCGCCCATACTATGGCCCAAAAAGCTGAGCTGAATTCTAGGCAGCGATTCGTCATACGATTGTGTTGCCCGGCGAATCGCCTCACTGTAGCTAGCCGAAGTGTGTTTAATCTCCTCATTGCGCAGATCGATCACGGCCTGGTCAATCTGCCGAAGCAACTCTGTCAGATCGGGCACGCCAAAATTAATCGCTCGGTACACATCTCGAAAGTATACCGACAGCCGTAGTATCAGTAGTGTCAAGATCATGACCGTGAGCGCGATCGCCCCGCTCAACCCGCCCTCTATCAGCAAGTTATACGCAAACCCCGCCCGGCCCATTGGCCGACCAAACCCCGCCCAGCTCCAATAGAGCAGCACCAGCGCCAGCCCCGATGCCAGCACGCCCTGAGGCACCTCAGGCAGGGCCCTTAAATTTCGCCAAAGATGGCGGGGCCGCAGCGAGAGCCGCTCTGAAGACCAGCGATAGCCAATAAACACCAGATTGCGCCGCTGGCGAATTTGCCGGTCGTCTTGCGCAATATAGCGATAGATGTCGCTGTACCAGGCGCGAATACCCTCTTCTTCAGTGTTGTAGCCGTGGACGGCGACGACCAGCTCAGGCGGTTCGGCAATGGTCGGATCGTTTTGAATGCGGTGCAGGGTGCAGGCGATCGCCATCAGCCCCTTTTGGGTTTGCGCCACCGAATCTTCAGGCGGCGCATCAATTTCGTCAATGTTGTGAGGGGCCGTGCTGGTGACCAGATAGGCAGGAAAGTCGTCTGCTGAGCGCTCAGGGTGGATGCGATCGCCACGTCCGTTCACAGCGTCCGTTTTCACTCGCATCTTCGCAGCATCAAAAGTTAACTTTTGAATTCTAAAAGGAGCGATTTTCATAGCTGTAGACTCTCCTGAGGTAGCCAACTTTTGTCTTCAGCAGGTCACCATGGCAGGATTTAGCCCTGTGATTAAATCCGATGACCAAATCTCCTGACTAAATCCTACAGTGACCCCAAAGATTGTCTGAAGCTGATAAGTCTCGCCTCTTTTAAACAGCTTATCCGCAGACAAAAATTGGACGAACTTGCTTCCTGATGGTTGGCACTAGCCTAGTCAGCAATCAGTAAACAAAGAATAAAGCATCTATCAACTTCTTTTGAAGTTTAGACACCGATTCAGGATAAGCAGCTAGGCATTCTCAAGATCGCTAGCGGTGTCCAATCGTCTTGACGCTCCTCTACAGAGCTACAAATTCGGTAGTTCGCTTGCGCCCTTGCTAGCATTGCATTCCGCGCATAAAATTCGTAAGTTGCTGGGAGCGATCGCTAAGCTTGGATAGCGAGACAACGGTTTGATGTGGTCGATATGTGAACCTTTTAGAGATATTGGCTCCTGGCAAAGCTGACAAATACCTTTTTGTAAGCCGTATTGCTGCTGCTTCCACTTCCGTCCGCCTAGCGTTTGTTTCCACCGCTCAAACTCTACTCGCGGCTCGTACTTCTTCTGAACCTGCGCGGCGCGTTCCTGTAGATTCAACAAACTCTGATCAACTCGCTTAGTTGCCTGTAGGAGTTCTCGGACTAATGTTTCAAAGGTAGGCATCTTGCTAGTTTAGTGCTGACCTATTGAGGCAGAGGTTGCTTTCAATTCTGCTAGCGCTTGATCCGTTCGGCGCATCTGATGCAGTAGTTGTCGTGCTACGTCGCTGACCTCTGTGGTACCACTGGCAATCACTAAAGGCACAATGTTGTTCAGCCGAGTGAGTAGCTGCGTCATCATTTTCTCTAGAACTTGCTTTGTTGCGAGCTGAATTCGCGCTTTTGCTCTGTATTCGCGAATCGCGGCGATCACTTGATCTATTGTATAAACATAAGCATTGCCCGCCTTCGTAATTGGTGTGAGCGATGCAGTCAATCTTCTCGCGATATATCGTGATGCTCCGTATCCGCGTAGCTGTTTGCGTGTTGTAGTAGATGTAGTAGCAGATGCTGACGAGTCCATCAAAGCTATGCCCCCTTCTGGTATTCGTTGTACTGCTCAAGCAGCATCTCTACCCAAGGATCTTTGAACCCAAAGCGGCTAGCGACGCCATAGACTTTGGCAATAGTCGCTACAAACGAGCTGCGCTCCTTAGAGAGCTGCTTTTCGTAATCAATCACTTTTTCAGAAAACTCTAGCTCGATCTGCTTGATATAGGTTTCTTTCTTGGTAACTAAACCTTTCTGAGCCCCCTGTAGTCGCTGCCTTTCGTAAAGTGTAGGGCCTGCGAAATTGACCATCGCGGTTAGCAAAGCCAGTTCATCTGCATCCTTCAAATCGATGTCAGCGAACGCACGTTTGGCGTCGGCTCCAGTCCATCCGAAGTGTTTTGCGTACTGAATAGCGTCTTGCTGAGTAGCCATTTACCGAAATAGGGTCTAGGGTTTTCTTATTATGCTGTAGTTGCGAACGTCCTGTCCTCCATATATTCCGAAGCTTTACAGCTAGTCAGCTATCTTCATCAAAAAAAGTTGGCGATCAGTAAAGCATTATTTCTACTGGGCGATCGCCCCACCACCACCTTGTAGAGCAAACATTCATTTTACGGCTTCCCCGGCGCATAAAAAGCTACCAACATTTTTGGCGACAGACACCCGGTTTATCCGAGCTGCGTCCGTACAATCCGCTCCGGTTTTCCTGCATAAGCCCCATCAAAATTGGGAATATTAAGCCGCATTCATATAGCAAAGACACATGGCGATCAATCCCTACTAACCTGAACTGGCGAAGCGAAAAAAGGCATTTGAGATCGCCTACAACCAGCTCAGCCATCATATGAATAAGCTGAGAGGTCATGGGGTAGAATTCCGAAAGCAGATGAAAGAAGCAGACGAAGCGCTAGAAGACTACAGAAAAACAGGATATGCACTAGCCGAGTGGATAGAGCAGAAGCCAACAGAACAGTAATTTTGTGGCAAACACCGGCACCCATCGCCCTCATAAGAATCTCTGCATTGCAGAAGCCAACAGAACAGTAATTTTGTGGCAAACTGTCTTGGCTCTCACCCTCTAGACCAAGGCCCATAGACAGACCACCTTCTCAGTAGTACCCGCGTCATCGCTGAGCTGTCGGCGCTGGAATAGTGACATCAATTGGGGTAATTTCAGCGCCCAGCGTCGCTAGGGCCGGATTCATCTCAGCCGTATCTCCCACAACAAGGGTGATCAGTTTATCGGGCATCAGCGTTGCCTGCGCCGCTGCTAGCACCTGCTCTACCGTCGCACTTTCTACCTGGTCTCTAAACTGAAAGACAAAATCCGACGGGTAGTCGTAATATTCGTAGCGAATCAAACGCGATAGGGTTTGATTCGGCGTCTGAAAATTAAACACGAAGCTATTGAGTACCGAGTCTTTAGCAAAGGCTAGCTCTGTCTCCGTAATCGGCTCCTGGCGAACTCTTTCTAGCTCTTTATACATTGACTGAATAAAAGGCACCGTCGCCTCAGAGCGCGTCTGCCCGCCGCCGATAAATAGACCGTTGTAGTCATAGCGCGGGCTCCAAAAAGCGTAGACGCTATAGGCCAACCCCTGCCGCGAGCGAATCTCGTTAAACAATCGGCCCCCAAAGCCATTGAGCACTTCATTCAAGACGGCCATCGGCGCATAGTAAGGGCTGCGCAGCTCGCCACCAATATGACCAATTTGAATGTAGCTCTGAGTCAGCTGCGGCTGATCTACTACGTATAGACCGGCAGTCTGCTGCTCGCCCACCGGAGGCTCACCTGTCGCTACCGATGCTTGGCTTTTCCACTGTCCTAAGGCGCTGTCGATCTGCACCTTCATTTTGGCTGGGTCAAAGTCTCCGACAATCCCCAAGATGGTGTCTTCGGGCCGCAGCGCCTGCTCGTAAAAACTCACTACATCGGCGCGGCTGATATTTTCTAAGTTGGCATATTCTATCGTGCGAGCATAGGGGCTCTCCTCGCCGTAAACCAGCTTGCGAAATTCGCGTGAGGCGATGTCATCGGGCGTGTCGTTGCGGCGGGCAATGCCCCCGGCTGTGCGGCTTTTGATCAGGGCTACCTGCTCCTCGTTAAAGGCCGGACGAACAATCACCTCAGCAAATAGATCAAAAACTTCAGCGAGATCTTCGCTTAGGGTAGAAAAGCTGGCGCTGCCTGCCGTCTCGCTAATGCCGGTTTCTACAGAAGCGGCTCGCTGCTCTAGCATCTGACTGAGTTCGTCTGGCGAATGAGTGGCCGTACCGCCCAAACGCATCGCTTCGCCTGCAATATCGGCCAGCCCCACCTGCTCTGGAGACACCAGGTAGCTGCCTGTGCGAAACGTCGCTGAGCCACTGACTAAGGGCAAATCGTGGTCTTCCATCAGGTACACTATCAGCCCGTTGTCTAGCTCGTAGCGCTCATATTCAGGAATCTGAATGTCTCCCAAAGGCGGAAAAACCAGCTCATCGTAATGCTTGGCCTCTATCGCCTGAGCGGGCTCAGACCAGCCTAAGGTCAGCAGGACTGAAAGGGTAGCAGCCGCTAAAAACAGCAGGGGCAAAAGACGTTTGCGTATGCGCCGTGAGATCAAACCCATAGATTTTCTTGATGACTCGCTGAATGACTTTAGGTGATGAGACTTTAGATGATGAGAGGGAACGGTTGCGCCGCTTACCGAACTGTCTTAAGCAAAGGGGTTGCCTTGGCCTCAGGTATGGTCTCAGCCGGGGAGGGAGGGCTAGCGGGCTCGGTTGAGGGCTCAGTCGTCTGTTCGGTAGACGGGTCGGTGGCTGGAGCTGGGTCGGCAGGCGTTTTGGTAGGGCCTGCTGGCGGCACTGGCGAAATATCGCTTGGCGGTGGGGCAGGCGTGGTCTCGCCCGCAGAAATTAGCTTGCCTACGGTTTGATTGGCTGGGCGGAAGGTTGCTTGGGCCACTCGCTGCACGTCGGCAGCACTGACGGCTTCAATCTCCTGAAGCTCTGCAAATACATTGCGCCAGTCGCCGGTTTTGGCTTCGTATTCGCTTAGCAGGCTGGCCATGCCTTGGTTGGAGTCTAGCTGTCCTAATAGACCGGCTCTAGCCTGAGTTTTCACTCGCTCTAGGGTGGCTTCGTCTACAGGCTCTTGCTGTAAGCGGGCGAGTTCGGCTTCGATGCCGACGGCTAGCTCCTCTACCGTATGACCGGGGGCAGTGAGGCCGTATAGCAGTAGGACGGTGGGTTGGCGATCGCCCGGAAACCCATTCGCGCTTCCTACATCCAGCGCAATTTGCGGCTCTACCAAAGCTTTGTACAGGCGAGCGGTGCGTCCTCCTGTCAAAATGCTGTCAATCATGGCATACACCACATGGTCAGGATCTTTGATCCCTGGGCGGTGATAGCCTTCCAGATACCAGGGCTGCGATACCAGCTCTAGGGTAAAGCTATTCGGCTGCTGCTGCTCAGCCTCATTGACGACCAGTTCAGGTGGAACGGTGCGAGCTTGGTAGCGGCCAAAATAAGCCTCGGCTAGCTGCTTGACCTGTTCGGGATCAACATCACCTACGATGGCGGTAATCAGGTTGCTCGGGCCATAGTACCTATCAAAAAACGCTCGGACATCGGCAGGGGTGGCCTTGCGCAAGTCTTCTGTATAGCCAATGGTGGGACGACGGTAAGGATTGTCAGTGAAGGCGACTTCCTCAAATCGCTCTATCATTTGGCCGATGGGCGAATTATCGACTCGCATCCGGCGCTCTTCTAAAATGACCTCTTTTTCTTTATAAAACTCCCGAAAAACCGGGTCTAGAAAGCGATCTGATTCGAGTGAAAACCACAGCTCTAGCTTGTTAGAGGGTAGATTGTAAAAGTAGCGGGTGGCATCGGCAGAAGTCGTCGCGTTTAGCCCGGTGCCCCCGGCCTGCTCAATGATTTGACCAAACTTGTTTTGCTCGACGTAGCTCGCGGCTTCTGCCTGAAGGTCTTCAAAGCGCGATCGCAGCTCAGCTACCTTCGCCTCATCCCCCGCATCTTCTGCTGCCAGCAACTGGTCAAAAACCCGATCAAGCTTATCTAGGGCCCTTTTCTCAGCGGTATAGTCGCGCGTGCCAATGCGGCTTGTCCCTTTGAAGGCCAAATGCTCTAAATAGTGCGCAATGCCTGTTTTTCCGTCTTCTTCGTAGGCCGAACCGACATTGGCATAGAGCATCATCGAGACGAGGGGAGCCTCATGCTGCTCTAGCACAATAAATTTCATGCCGTTATCCAGGGTGAACTCAGTCACCTCTTCGGCCACCCGGTCTAAATAGGGCTGAATGGAGCTGACGGGCTGAGCTAGGGCAGGGGGCGCAGACGCACTAATCCCAAACCAGCAGACCCAAAAAACAGCCACTAATCGCGTTCGGGATGGCTGTCGCTGAGCCGATGATGAGAAGACCTGCGAGAATAGACGGCAGCGGCCTTGAAAAAAACGCCACAAAAAGCCAGGGAGGCGGGAAAAGCCCATAGAACCTATGTTGTTTCTGCAAAACACTGTTTACTAGCATAGTTTTTTTTTGCAGAGTTCAGGGGGAGTCTTTCACGCTACTCGCCCACTCAATGCCCACTCAATGCCCGCTCAATGCCCACTCAATGGCCGCTCAATGCCCACTTAAATATTCAGATTATGTTGGGAAGAGTGGCGAAAGATCAGGCATAAAGACGGTGCTAGTCTTTGGTCACGTTAGACATAGCCAGGTGCCACTCAGAGCGCTGACTCCGCTTATAGGCGCTAAAGCCCCCCAACAGGGCAGTGACGACGCCGATGGTGAGGGCAATCACGACGATACCTTCGAGGCGATCGCCCCCCCCAAAGACTGCCAAAAACCGACTAACCTGGATGTAGCAGGGCTGAGCAATTGAAGCAGCTGGCGATTCTTGCAGTACCAGCAACCCGCCCAGCAAAGAGCCCAGCGCACAGATTGAGAGCAAAAAGCCAGCTAGCAAAGTAACCGCTAGTGACCAGAGAAACTGCCAAAGAAAATGTAATAAAGTAGCCATAAATAACAGAGGAACACTGCGTTCCTTCCTTCTGTTTTCGTTTAGCGGTTCTGTCTTTCTGAGTCTGCCAAGGCCGTGAGCCAACCCGCAAGTGGGGAGCCAAGCATGTAAGATTAGACCTTGCGACGCTAACTTCGCTCCGCCTACTGATCACCATAGAGGATGTATTTTGCGAACCCCAGCGTCCTTGAGAAATCTTAAATTTTCATAAAACATCGTTGCTAAGTCCTGTAAACGATTCTCATGAACCGCTCCCTTCTTCCCGCTAATCTCACGCTTTGGTTACAGCGGCTGCTGGCCGCCATTTTTCTAGGCGGGCAGGTGCTGATTCATATCATCTCCCGGCCTATTCATCGCCGCAATACCATTGAGCAGATGGCCGCAGTAGGGCCGCAGTCTCTCATTATTTCTCTGGTGACGGCGCTGTTCGTTGCGATGGTCTTTACAATTCAGGTGGCCAGAGAGTTTATTAACTTTGGGGCGACTAATGCGATTGGTGGCATTCTGGCACTGACCCTATCGCGAGAGCTAGCGCCAGTGCTGACAGCTGTAGTCATCGCCGGTCGGGTGGGCTCCGCCTTTGCCGCCGAAATCGGCACTATGCGGGTAACCGAGCAAATTGACGCTCTGCAAATGTTGAAGAGTGACCCTGTAGACTATCTGGTCATTCCTCGGGTGATTGCCTGCGCGCTGATGCTGCCACTACTAAATGTACTGTCTTTTATTACCGGCATGATGGGCGGATTGCTCGTTACAACGACCCTTTACGGTATTTCTTCAAGCGTTTTCATCAGCTCGGCGCGTAATTTTCTTACCATCTGGGATTTGGCTAGTTCGCTCATCAAAGCCGTGATCTTTGGCATTTTGATCGCGGTTGTCGGTTCTAGCTGGGGGCTGACGACGACGGGCGGCGCTAAAGGCGTGGGTCAATCGACGACGACGGCTGTTGTCACCTCCTTATTGGCCATTTTTGTGACAAACTTTTTCATGTCCTGGCTAATGTTTCAGGGTACTGGCAGTGCCTTTATTGGCAACTAGCTGACAGCTACCGTTTTGGTTTAGCTCAGTGTTTAGCTTATAAGAGGTCATTACTATGACGACTACGCCCGCCGCCTCAATTACGCTTGATCCTAGCTACAGGCTACCGATTGGCCTTGTGCTGCTTTCGCTGCCGGTACTGTTTATTCAGATGGGTCTGGGCATTGTTCTATCTCTGTTGGGACTTTTCTTGCTCTACCAAGCCACCACTATTCGGCTGCTCTTTACCCCTACTGATCTAGAGGTCAGACGAAATGATCGCTTGCTCAAGACCTTTCCCTATGCCGAGTGGTCGAACTGGCGGGTGTTTTGGCCCTCTGTGCCGATTCTTTTTTACTTTAAAGAAGTCAACAGCATTCATTTTTTACCGGTGCTGTTTGATCCGCAGCAGCTGCGTGAGTGTCTAGAAATGTATTGCGCTGGCGGCGCTGACTGTGCTGAGCCGCGATCGCAGCCCTAACTGCAAAATGCCCTAATTGCCAAATGTCTTTGGTTCGGTACCGGCAAACAGACGAGAAATATTGCCGTGGTGGCGATATACCACGTAGCAGCCGCCTGCGATCGCCAACAAAACATACGCCAGCGGCTGCTGAGTTGCCAGCATAAAAACTGTCGCCGATAAAGCTGCCGCAATCGAACCGACCGAAACCGTCCGCGAAACGCCTAAGGCCACTACAAAGACCGCAGCCGTTCCCAATCCAACCGGCCAAGCTAGCGCTAGCAATACGCCCAACCCAGTCGCTGCCGACTTGCCGCCAGTAAAGCCTAGCCATATTGACTTGCTATGACCCAACAGGGCCAAAAATGCCGCCAGCGTATGCGTCCACGGCTCCCAGGCTAGCGGTATCTGGCCTCGCAGTACGGTCGTAACTAGCCAAATCATTCCTGTCACGGCCAGCAGCCCCTTGACTAAATCAATCAGTAGCGCCGCTGTTCCAGCGGTTTTGCCGACTACCCGAAACACGTTGGTTGCGCCCGTATTGCCAGAACCATGCTCACGAATATCTATACCCAGGATTGCCTTTGTCAGCAAAAAACCTGTTGGGATAGACCCCATTAAGTAAGCGCCCAGCAGCCCCAGTAGCAATATCACGAGAGTAAACCCAGACATATCAGTCGTTTAAAAGTTGTTTTAAATTAATAGTAGTCGTAGTCGGTAGACGGATTGGCCGGGTCAGGGGCAAATCCTAGCCAAAGCGGAAACTGTAACAGCGAGAGGCTAACTTTGTCTTCCGCTTCATCCATCACTAAAAAAGGAATGCGGCCACTGTCCAGCAGGCGTTCGGCTCGCTGTGTCATTGGCTCAGAGGCTTCAAACAGCATGACGCCCCGGTTGGTGCCAAAGTCAGCGCGGGCAATGCCCAGGCAGTCTTGCAGCCATCGTCGCCATTCGCCTAGACGCTCGGGGGTCGTTGCCAACACCAGCACACAGAGCCTGCGGTCGTAGATCGAATACAGGCAAGAGATCGCCGCTGACGCGACTAATACGTTTTGCAGGCGGCTGCCCATGCTTTTCACCGCGCCGCGTCCGGCCTGTGTAAAAAACCAGTTGGATACTCGGTCGGCGTGAACCGGTTCAAAGGTGCGGCGCAGTTGCCAGGGCGGGCCGTAGTAGTCGGGGCGTGTGCGGTACTGATCGAGCAGGCTGTTGATGCGATCGCGCTGCTCAGCAAATCGTTGGGCCGCTAGCGGAACAATTTCCGCCTCTTCTGAGGCCGGAGCGATAGGCATAGCGGGTGTCGCAGGCGCGGGATCCGTCCGGGTAATATCCATCTGCTCAGCGGCTGACGTGAGATCTTGCAAACTGCCGACCAAATACTCCTTAAAACCCTGCACGCGAATGGCAATATCTTGAGAAGCTCCAGCAAAGTTGGAGCGCATTTCTATTGCTAGCCGCTCTTTACGCCGCTCTAGCTGCTCTATTTCACGCTGCAAATCGCGCCGCTTGCTCTCTAGATCTTGCAGCCCCTGACGCACTATTTGATCGACATCTGCCTGCACGCCCGCCGCCGGTCTTCTGGATGACTGCCCTGAGGCCAGACCGCTGCTTCGACTGCGATCGCGCTGTAGCTCAAGCGGTGTTCGAGCGGTTGGATCAGTTGCAGCATTGGGACGAGCGGTCTCACCGCTGGCCGCTGCTGGATTTTCGTAGGGCGTAGAGTCTTCTGGAGGCATGAGCGCAGACGGTTGAGGCGGTTAGGGCGTTTGAGAGAGATTGACTAAGTGGGGTAAATAGAAGCAGATTGAATAGAAATGGAGTGAACTGAATAGAAAGCGGTCAAAAATAGTGACCGGTGGCTGAGAAGAATTCTTATTGCGTAGCTTTGCCTAGCTCGCGCGATCGCGAACTAGCAGTGCGCACCGCCTCAATCAAGGCCGATCGTAACCCCAGTTCTTCTAAGCAGGCAATGCCTGCAATCGTAGTGCCACCGGGGCTGCTGACGCGATCTTTGAGCTCGGCAGGGTGAATGCCAGTTTTGCGCACCAGTTCGGCGGTGCCCAGCACAGTTTGTACCGCCAGCTGATTGGCGATCGCCCGAGGCAGTCCTGCGGCTACACCGCCATCGGCCAGCGCTTCAATCACAATTGACACGTAGCCCGGCCCCGAGCCAGAAAGCCCCGTCACCGCATCCATCATGCTTTCTGGCACCTGCACTACTTGGCCCACCGCTGAAAATATTTCATTGGCTAGCTCGCTGTGCTCGGGGAGTGCCCGGCTACCCAGGGCGATCGCCGTCATTCCAGCACCTACAGTCGATGGCGTATTCGGCATAGCTCGCACCACCGGCCAGCCCGGAACAGCCGCCTCCAGCTTAGCTAGCGGTAGCCCAGCCAATATGGATAAAACCAGCGGTGGCGGGTCGCAGCGAGCGCCCTGAAAATCTTTGGCTACCAGCTCAAATATCTGAGGCTTAATCGCCAGTAAGATGACCCGACTGCCTTCGATCACCTCACGGTTATTGCCCGTCATCTGCACAGAATATTGCTCAGAGAGCACCTGCTGCCGCTCCGGAGACGGCTCGCTTAGCAAAACTTCTTCAGGTGCATACAGCCCCTGAGCAAGAAGGCGAGATAAGAGCGCTTCGCCCATTACCCCGCCGCCGATGATGCCAAGTCTAACAGGCAAAAGACAGCGCCCCTAGCAATTTCTTCCACAGCATACCGCGAATAGTCCCTGGAATACGCAGTGGATCCAGCTTCAGTCCGCGAGCTTTTAGCTGTCTTAGACTATTTTGCTAAGAACACTCATTCTAACTGACCTGCGTTCAGCCGCAGTCAGATTTTGCCTACGCCATTCGGGCGATTTGCTCAGTTGCCCAAGCGGGCGTTGGTGCAGCCTGACGAGGCGCGCTCATAGGCTCTTGGCCGCTGAATCCCTCTTCACCTTCAGAGGGCATACTCACCTGAACGCAGTTGGGGGTAAACAGGAAGATGCTCTCGCCGATTCGCTCTTGATGACCGTCCATGGCGTAAGTGCCACCCGCGACAAAATCAACCGCTCGCTGAGCCTGGTCAGGATCCATAATCGTTAGGTTGAGCACGACTGACTTGCGCTCACGCAGTGCCTGAATCGCCTGAGGCATTTCTTCAAAGGTGCGGGGCTCCATCACTAGCACTTCAGACATGCCGTTCATCGCGCCAGGCATACCGATTACGTTATTCATTGACACCATTCCAGAATCAGTGGACAAAACTCTCTCGCGGATGCGGCGGCGGCTAGGCTGGGCCGTTTCCTCAGGGGGCATTGGCGGGGCGATCGCCTCGGGCTCAGTATTTTCTTCTTCGTAAAGGCTCTGATACTCTTCGCCTTCTTCCTCGTATTCGTATTCGTAGTCAGCCGGATCATTTAATCCGACAAAGTCTTTGATCTTTCCAAAAAGACCGCTCATAGCTTGTGCTCCATCACGACGTTGACGACTTGGCAAAAAAACTGCGTGAACCTATCAGAACACAGCAGCATCATGGCAATAAAACTAAGGCATTTCCGAGAAAATCAACCCGCTTCAAAAGGCATATTTTGTAGTGGGCGCTCCCCAATGTCAGAAGTCCGTATGAATAGCTTCGTATGATAGCAGGCCCAGGCATCAAAGTTGCTGACAGATTTGGATAGTTTCCAAACAATTGCAGTTTCTTGGCCAGTTCAACTGACGGATCTCACTCAGTACAAACACAGAAGAGGTGAGGGAAGTAGCTACTTAGTTTTACCCAGTCTTAAGACCAGATTCACAAGCATTACCCCACGGTTTTGAAAATATGTCAAGCTTTTCTGATTGCTTTTCCTAGCTAGAAGCACCCACCGATCCTTCGCAGGGCATTCCGGCCCCATTCTGTGGTCAGCTGCGACGACCAAAAAGGCCACTGCCGATTCTCACAAGCGTAGCACCCGAGGCGATCGCCAGCTCAAAATCGCCTGACATCCCCATAGACAGCACATCCATTTTGAGGCGCTGCCAGCCTTGCTGCTCGATTTTGGTTGCCAACGCCTGAGCCCGTTCAAAGATTGCTCGGGTCTGCTCAGGCGGCAGGCCATAGGGCGCAATCACCATTAGCCCCCGAATATTTAAGTGGCCAAGCCGATCTAGGGCTGGCAAGGCCACCATGAGGTCGGCAGGGTCAAAGCCGTCTTTAGTCGAGTCAGGGGCCAGCTTGACTTGTAAGCAACAGCTCGGTCGTTTGCCGAGGTCTGCCGCTTGCCCATCAAGCCGAGTCGCTAGCTTTAAGCTATCAACTGAGTGAATCCAGTCGAAGCTTTCGAGGGCCTTACGAGTTTTATTAGACTGCAAATGCCCAATGAAGTGCCAGGTTACGTCGGTGAGATCGCCTAGTTCTGCCTGTTTTGCCAGGGCTTCTTGCACTTTGTTTTCAGCAAACTCTCGCAGGCCAGCGCTGTAAGCTGCTCGTACGACTGTCGCCGGAAAGGTCTTGGTCACTGCAATCAGCCGCACCTGCGGCGGAATTAGCCGCTGAATTTTTGCTAGACGAGCGGGCAGGTCGGCTGAAGATGACGCATCGCACTGAGCGGACAGCTGAGAAGACATGGTCAGAATGCTTGCTTGTAGGTCTTCTGCAACCGGTCGTACTCTATCTGCTGACCTGTGCGCCGAATCACTCGCAGCCGCTGCTCAATGAGCTGTTTGGCCTCTACTCGCCCAATCGGTTCGAACGAGAGACCACTAGAATCGTTGCTGACTAAGAAAAACAGTCGGTGCGCGTAGAGAGTCGCAAACAGCTCTTGTCCCTTGCCGACTAGACACACTCTAAAGAGCAAGCCAAAGTTAGGATGATTAAGGTAATTTTCTGTGCTCATTCAGGCTTCGGAGGGAGAGTTGGAAAAGATGCAGCGGCAGTAGCGCAGCTAAAGCCATTTTTTAAGTATTGCTTTTTCGAGGGGTGCGATCGCTTTTTCCGAGCTTAATCTCAAGCAACAAAACTTGAAAGACTCAACCTAAAGAGACGCACTGCGAAGCTCACCCGAAAAGTAACATTTTAAGAGGATTATTCTGATACAGCAGAAAGTATCATATATGACTGAGGTTACAGCGTTTTTCCTAAACCCCCCAAAGATTTTCTCAGGGATGTCCCTCAAGATTTTTTATACGGATTACGGATCATAATACGGCTGGAGACCTGCTTCTAAAGCGACTGCATTGCTGTTTTTATAGCCCTAATGCTAGCAGCTGTGCCTTCGCCTTTTGCAAAGATTCTTGCCACTCCCGCTCGGGTTCGCTATCGGCAACAATACCCGCACCTACCTGACCCCAAACGGTTTGCCAGCTCGTTGGCTGACTGGGATGCGGCAGGTTTGTAAGCTGCGGTACATGCTCAGAGACCGTTGAGATCGGTGGGCTCGGTGCCATCAGCAAGGTGCGGATCAAAATATTGAGGTCTAGTCGGCCCCGCCGATCAAAGTATCCGCACGATCCGTAAAATAAGCTGCGGCGTACCGGCTCTAGCGCTTCAATAATTTCCATGCAGCGCACTTTGGGGCAGCCGGTGATCGTTCCGCCCGGAAACATCGCGGCGACTAGCTGAGCGGTCGATTGCTCAGCACTGAGCTGACCGATGACGTTGCTGACTAGGTGCATGACATGACTATAGTATTCAATTGCCATCAAATCGTCTACCTGTACTGATCCCCATTCACAGACTCGGCCCAAATCGTTGCGCTCTAGATCCACTAGCATGATGTGTTCGGCTTGTTCTTTGGGATCGCGCTTCAGGTCTTGAGCGATCGCTGCATCCTCTTCTGCTGTTTTTCCCCGGGGCCGCGTTCCGGCAATCGGCCTAGTCTGGGCAACCCCTGCCGCCAAATGAACCAAACGCTCTGGTGAGCAGCTCACAATTGCCCCCCAAGGCGTGTGCCAGTAGCTAGCAAACGGAGACGGATTGATAGCGTGCAGCGTTTTATAGACTTCCCAGCTAGGCACAGTCGTCTGAGCCTGAAACCGCAGTGAGTGGTTGACCTGAAAGACATCGCCAGCGCGAATATGCGCCTTTGCCTGCCGGACTGCCTGTTCAAATTCGGCCTGTTTAGTTTCAAAGACTAAAGCTTGAGTTGTTCGGCCCTGAGCGGCAGAAGCTGTCTGCTTGGCATGAGTAGGATCTGCCCTCAGTTGCTCTACCCTCAGTTGCTCTACCATGCGAGCGAGCTTTGCTGAGGTTTCAGCCGCTAGCCACAGCTGCTGTAAGTAATGATCGAGCACCGCAAACTCAGCCGGTTCGTACCAAAAAGCGACAGGAAAGGGCAGATTGTCTGCTTTGCGCCAAGGTAGCCGCTCGATCTCCCAAGCAAAGTCATAGCCCAGCCAGCCTAGCCAGCCGCCGGTAAATGGCAGATGGTCATCTAGCGCGCGCTGATCTGCTGAAAATGGCCGCTCGGCTAAAGGAGCCTGGCTAAGCGCTTGCATCTGCTGTAACAAAGGCAAAATCTGGCCGATTCTCGGCGTCCATAGCTGCACTTGCCCGTCTGCTATGCGGGGTGCGCCAGCGCAGATAGAATAGCGAGCCATGTTGCTAGCACTGCGCTCTGCCGGTTTGATCGGTGAACTGCTCGGCGGCAGGGTCGGACTTTCTAATAGTGTAGCGATGCCAGCAGTGCCTGCTTGATCGCACTGCGGCTGAAATAAAGTGGCAAAAATATCGGAGCCAGTGCGTTGGATTAGGGGAAGCGATCGCCATACCCGCTCGTCACAGGGGCGCAGCTCAGGCTGTCGGTCAGACTCATTCGCTAGATTTTCTCTCTCGGCACCGGCAAACGACTTCAAGCAACGCCTCCAAATACGATGCGCGCCCACCAAAAACCGACCAACCCGCCCAGCAACCACCAGTCCCACCAGCGCAGGCGCAGCCGGTGCCACACCACCCGATGCTGATTAGGGCTAGTAAAGCCGCGAACCTGCATGGCACCAGCAATCTGCTCAGCCCGCAGCAGCAGATTTTCGATTAGCCGCTCTGAGACCATGAGCCAAATTTGAATGGCCCCGCGCACGCCTAGCTTTTGCCATTTGATTGCCCGCGTTCGCACTGAACGCACCAGGTTTTGTACTTCTTCTAGTACCAGCGGAATAAACCGCAGCGCCAGGGTCAGCGTTAGCGCAATTTCGGTCACTGGCAGCCCTAGTCGGCTCAGCGGCTGCATCAAATTTTCTAAGCCTTCGGTGATTTCTTCGGGTGCAGTGGTCAGCAAAAAAAGCGTCGTTGCGTAGATAAGCGTAAATAGCAGCGTACTGACTTTAATTGCCAGGCGGAGCGATCGCTGCGTCATCTGCAAGCTCAGGTTTAGAGGCGGCAGCTCAGCAATGTCTAATTTCACAATGTCATATCGATAGCCCGTTACCGGCGGCAAATGAGGTAACTTTTCAGGCGCAGTCAGCTCATCTGGCCAGCTATCGAGTGAGTCAGCGGTGGGCAACCGGGGCTGCTGTGAAATAGCAATCCCATCTGGCATCACCAAGATTAGCAGCGTGATAATCGTGCCCAGCAGCAGCAGCCAGCCCATCTGCTGTCGCCATACCCGCCAGGGAATGCGGGCGCTGATGGTTAGCAGCACCAGAAAAACGACAATAGCAATGCGGTACGGCGAACTCGCTAACACTGGCGCGAGCAACAAGCTCAGCAGCCAAGCTATTTTTACCCGCGCATCAATCCGATGCAGCCAGGTCACCGGCTGCTCTAAATAGAGCCCAATGGGGAGCGATCGCAGCAGATCCATAGAAAATTAAATTACTTAACTTTAACCGCCCGGTTAGCGCTGCTGCCCCGCTCAAGATCGCGCATACTCTTACCGCGCCACATTAGGCGAATCGGCGTGCCATCATAGCCCAAATTTTGACGAAACTGCTTTTCAATATAGCGCCGGTAGCTCTCGCCAAAGAGTTTAGGATCATTCACAAACAGCGCAAACGAAGGCGGCTGGGCCTTCACCTGAGTGCCATAGTAAATTCGACCCTGACGACCCTGACGAGTGGTCGGTGGCGTATGCCAGCTCACCGCATCTTCTAGCACTTCATTCACTACAGAAGTTGTCACCCGGCGACGGTGCTCAGCCACTGCTACATTCACCGCGTCTAAAATATTTGGCAGGCGCTGACCGGTCAGGGCGCTCACATACAGACGCTTAGCCCAGCCCAAAAAGTGAATTTTCGCCTCAATGGTCTTATCAAATTCGTAAATAGTATGCGCGTCTTTTTCGACAGCATCCCACTTATTCACCACAATCACGCAAGCGCGGCCCTCTTCTTCAATGCGCCCGGCCAGCTTTTGATCTTGCTCAGTCACGCCGTCTAAGGCATCAATGACCAGTAACACCACATCGGCCCGCCGAATCGCTTTAAAGGCCCGGTTAATGCCAAAAAACTCCGGGCCAAAGTCCACATTCTTCTTTTTGCGAATGCCTGCTGTATCGATCAGCCGATAGCGATGCTCGCCCCGCGTCACCACCATATCAATAGCATCGCGCGTCGTACCAGAAATGGGGCTGACAATAGATCGAGATTCGCCCACAAAAGCGTTTAGCATACTCGATTTGCCCACATTGGGCCGCCCGACGATCGCCACCCGATACTCTTCAGTGACTTCAATTTCGTCAGCAGGGGGTAAATGCTCTATCAGCGTGTCTAGCAGTTCTCCTGAGCCGCTGCCGTGAATGGCCGAAACTGGATAAGGTTCCCCCAGTCCTAATTCCCAAAACTGAGCCGCTTGGATTATGGCTTCATCTGGCGACTCGCACTTATTCACCGCTAGCAGTACGGGCACGTTTTGCGTGCGCAGCCATGAGGCAATTTCCTGATCGCCTTCAGTTGGGCCAAACTGCCCGTCTACTACAAATATGGCGGCTGAGGCTTCTACTAGCGCCGCCATTGCTTGCTCACGAATAAACGGTAGAAATTCGGTGTCGTCGTCGAAGACTAATCCGCCCGTATCGACGACTAAAAACTCGCGGTCTTGCCAAAAGGCTGGCTGATAGGTGCGATCGCGCGTCACCCCCGGCTGATCAAACACAATCGACTGCCGCCCGCCTGCCAATCGGTTGACCAAAGCTGACTTGCCCACATTAGGACGACCGATAATTGCAACAATAGGGATAGCCATAGCGGAACCGAGAGATAGTCGGAAACCACCATTGTAGCAATTCCCCTTGGCACTGCTGCGCCCAAAACGCTATAAAACTGCCTTAATCTCGGCCTTTGCCTCTTTCCTCAGCCCTGCCGAAATCCGAAACAGCTCCTGCCCATCATGCAAATAGCTGTCGTCGTAGGTATAGGTAAACCGCTCAATCTCTTCTATCCCATCTTCTAACTGGTTAAGGCAGTAGTAAAGATTAGCCGCGCCGCCAGCCACGCCAGCCGGATTGGGCATAGAGCGAAACTTAGACTTGGCTTGCTCTAGCGCCGCCCGACAGGTTTCGATATAAGTCTGAAAAGCAGCCATCAGCTCATCATCAAAAGGGTCTGCCGAAAGCGCTCTAACTTCAGCCTTTAAAGGTTTCAAAATTTGACCAATCAGCCGATCAGTCGGGTTAAAGACGCTGCGTAGCCATTGCTCAATCGTCGTATCAGCCGCTTTGCTAGCCCGTCGCCGCCGGTACTGATTATGAGAATCTACAGTCCGAGCAGCGCGCTTGCTAGCGGCCATTTCAACCTGTAATTGGCGCTCAGCATCGTACTGGCGGCGCTCCTGGATATCTCCTAGCACCTCATAGGCCGCATTTACAGCCGCAATCCGGTCATGAGCCGCTGCCTGATTTTGGCTGTCAGGGTGAAACTGCTTGGCCAGCTTACGATAGGCTTGCTTGACCTCAAACTGAGTGGCCCCAGCCGAAATGCCCAACGTTTCGTAGTGATTATCAGCGCGATTGTCTTGTCCCATAGCGCCATTTTAAACCGATTCTGGGCGCTAGCCCACTGGCTCTGGATCTTGAAAGAGGGGCGTGCTCAAATAGCGCTCTCCAAAACTGGGCTGAATCATCACAATCAGCTTGCCAGCGTTTTCCGGTCGTTGAGCAATTTTGACCGCCGCACACAGCGCCGCGCCGCTAGAAATACCAGAGAGGATTCCTTCTTCTCTAGCCAGTCGCCTGCCGTAGGCGATCGCCTCATCATCTCGCACTGAAATTACTTCATCAATTAGATCTCGGTTGAGCACCTTCGGCACAAATCCGGCCCCAATTCCCTGAATCTTATGAGGCCCGGGACGCCCACCCGACAGTACGGAGCTGTTGATCGGCTCTACGGCTACGACCTGAAAGCTCGATTTACGCTGCTTAATCACTTCGCCAACGCCAGTAATCGTGCCGCCAGTCCCGACGCCTGCCACCAAAAAATCTATCTGGCCATCGGTGTCCTGCCAAATTTCTTCAGCGGTAGATCGTCGATGCACCGCCGGATTCGCCGGGTTGTCGAACTGCTGTAGCATGTAGGCATCAGGCAGCCCTTCAACGAGCTCTTTAGCCCGCTGAATGCAGCCGCTCATCCCCTCTACGCCTGGCGTCAGCTCCAGCTTAGCGCCATACGCCCTGAGCATTGCCCGGCGCTCCGAGCTCATGGTTTCTGGCATGGTTAGCACGAGCTGGTAGCCCTTCGCTGCTGCCGCCATCGCCAGAGCGATCCCGGTATTGCCCGAGGTCGGCTCTACCAAAGTCGTTTTACCCGGCGTGATGTCGCCCGCCGCCTCTGCTGCTTCAATCATGCTGATGCCAATCCGATCCTTCACCGAAGCCGACGGGTTCATCCCCTCTAGCTTGACAGCGATTTGGGCAAGACAGCCCTCGCGCTCTGGAATCCGATGCAGCCGCACCATCGGAGTATGGCCGATCAGCTCAGTGATATTGTTAGCAATTCGCATAGGTCTTGTGTCGGGGTTACGTCTATATGAGTTACGTTTGCTGCTGAGAGGCCCGCTTTTTAACGCCCCTGCCATCAGATGTAGTACATCAAATCTATTTGCTGGTGGGCATTGCGCTTATCTACTAAGTCTTGCAGCGTATACTTTTCTAGCACTGTCTCTGCCGCCTGCCGTACTTCCTGCCACACCTCACAGAGCACGACCCCATCGGTTGTCTGAGGCGATTTCACTTCTTTGGCCTTTGCCTCAAAGCCCTCTATACAGCTCACTACATCTAGCAAAGTCATCCTCCAGGGCTCGCGAGTGAGCAGATAGCCCCCTTTTGCACCTCGCTGGCTTTTAACAAACCCTCCTCGACGCAAAGTAGCGAGTAGCTGCTCCAGATAGCGATCAGGAATACGTTGTTCAGCGGCGATTTGGCAGATCCGCAGGGGCTCACCTCTGCTGTAGTGCAAGCTCAGTTCCATCAGCGCCAGCAGCGCGTACTCACTTTTGCACGATAGTTCCACAGTTTCGCCGATAGAGTTCTACGGATCGCCCGAGCCAAAGGCTAGCCCTCTTTATTATATCCCGGTTCTACGGTGGGGATTGTTTATTAAAGTCAACCGTTACCAAGTAGATAGCCAGACACCTCTAATGGCCAAACCTGACAGCAAAAAAGAGACCCCGCAAGCGAGGTCTCTTTCATTCAAGCGATTGGTTTGCTAAAAACCCGAAGGTCACAGCAGCCAAGTTTAGAACTTGAACGTAGCGCGGAGTGCGCCGTAGACATTATTATCGTCGCCAACACCTGAGTCGTTATCAGCATAGATAACAGCAGGGGTGAAGGTAAAGAACTCATTCACGGCTATCTGGTAGTAAGCCTCAACTAACAGAGGGTCTCTGTTGATTGCGGGAGAAATACCGCCGTATACGCCGAACTCATTGCCAGTGCCAAAGAGGTCAGCGATCGCAACACCACCCATGTAGGAGTCAAGGTCGCCGCCGCCGTTGGCAGGCGTGTAGGCGTAGTGACCACCCACTTGGAAGCGACCAAAGTTGAGGTTTAACAGACCCGCAATGGTGTACTCAGGGCTACCGACAGCGTTTTGGTCGCCATCGATATAGGCAACCGCAGCGTCAATCAGACCATCAGTCAGCAGGTTGAGCTGAGCGATATAGCTGTAGCTATTAAAGAGGCCGACACCATTATCGGGTGTACCGAGACCAGGATTGTTTACGCTGTTTATGCTGTTTACGTTACCTCTATCGGTTGCGTAGCCAAGGTCAAGAACCAGGTTGTCGGAAAAGGCGATATTAGCACCTGCACCGAAAGAGTTGCCGCCTCGATAGAGGTCGTAGAATTCAGGGCCACCTGCGTCAGCAACACTTGGGCCATCAAAAGGCACGATGGTGCTAGTAACAAAGTCATCAGTGACGACGCTGTTAGCAGCGATGATACCGCTGATGCGATTGCCGATAGGGAAGCTGTAGTAGACATCATCTAGTTTGATGTTGTCCTGAAAGCCGTCAGTACGACCACTCTGGTTAGCTAGACCATTCTCAGTGTTCAGCAGAGAACCGGCTGCATCAGAAGCCTGCAAGCGAATTCGTAATCTGTCTTCGCCAGTGAAGCTAGTGTCAAAGTTGAGTCGAGCTCGGTACTCAAACGTAGCGTCGGCTTCGGCACCACCTACTGTACCATCTTGGCCTGTGGGCGCTTGAGAAGGCCCCTGGCCGGGCGTATTGTCAATAATGGCGGTAGTATCGCCGAAGGGAACTACCAAATGAGCGTCTAACTGACCGCGCAGCTTGGTGGTCGTAGAGAACTGGTTGGCTTCTAGCTCAGCCACGTCAGTTTCTAGCGTGTCTACCCGGCCACGAATGGTAGCGAGCTCAGCAGCAAACTCTTCTTGCAGGCGACGAATTTCATCTAGCCCAGTGCCGCCGTCAATCAGCTGAATGACCACGTCCAAGCAAGCATTTAGACCGGCAGCAAACTCGTAGCGAGTCAGGGCGCGGTTGCCTCGGTAGGTGCGGTCGGGGAAGCCCTCTAAGCAACCGTACTCTTCTACTAGGCGCTGTAGTGCGGTAAAGGCCCAGTCGCCAGGCTGCACGTCGGAAAGCTCAGAAACGCTGGTCACCTGAGCAAGTTGGACTGGCTCAGCAACGACAACGCCCGCAGTAGCAGGCTCTACAGCATCAGATTCAGTCGTGATCGCGTCAGCGGCGATCGCATTACCAGAGACAGCTAGAGCCGCACCCAAAGCAGCGGGGCCCACCAACAATGTTTTCCAAAGCAATTTCGTCATTTGTCTAATTCTCCTCACACCTTTTAAATAAGAATGCTGTCAATATCTTAAGACCAAACGTACAGAGCATAGGCTCAAAGTACAGGTATTCAAAACGACTAACTTTCTCCAGCGTTTGAAACAAAACCACATAGCGGCCATCCGCTAGCGCGTATGCTTTTCTCAAACCTACAGATGATGCTAGCAGATTCATTTGGCATAGGCTAGCAAATATGACAGTTTTGCTTGTTTGCTTCAACTGACCCTGGCCAATCTGCTTTGGCGTCTTACCTGGCTACTTAGCTCAAGATCAGGCCAAGTGGTTCATTCAGCGCTCTGCAAAGGAAGCAGCAGGGAGCATAAAGAGAGGGATCAAGCGCAGCACTTAAAACGTCTGCTGCTTTGTAATCAAATTTTGAATGGTCAAACTGGCTTTGCCTTTTAAAAAACCATCCGCTCCCATCTGGGGAAATGCCAGTAGCTTCAAGAACAGCTATAGGACACTTCAAAGATGGGAGCGGTCTGGTCGGGTCTTCAGGTTAAAACCAAACTGCCGGAAGGAAATCCAGCTATCTAGCTCTAACTGATGTTAAAGCTAGTTCTAGAGAACAGCCCCGGCGCACAGCCGGTTTACATCAACCTGGAGACCCACGCATTTATCACTTACTGACATGGGCATCACCTCCTATATTCCTAAACGGGTTTACGTTCAGTAGCTGAGTGGCGAACCACTCACAGAAGCTAATATAACACGCCTTTTATTTGGGTGTGTAGGCTTTGTGAGCGAGAAAAGCGCTGGGCCTAAAAAGGCACCTTCTTTTTCGCTGACTTGCCGCTCTCAAAGTCAAGTTCTTTTAGCTTTTTCAAGATGCGGGTGAAGTACTCTTGCAGGTAGTCTTCTAGCGTTGTCACTTCGTGCGGGTCAATTTCAAAGGTTTGATACACCTCCTCCATCGGTGCATCCATGGTGTTGCCGCTGGCGCTGACCTCGGTAAAGGCCAGCCGGTCAGCGAGATCCCAAGTCCATTGAAAGAAGGCTGCGATATTGCGAGCCGCTCGCAGCAGGCCAGGCGGCATCTGAGAGACACTCGCGCGCTGGTCAGACAGGCGCTCACACAGGCGAATAATTTCGTAAGCGCCCCACGCCCGGCGACCCGCCAAGGGGAAGGTCGCTTTTTCGGTGGCGGGCAGCTTCAGTGCTTTAACGGCAAATTTGGCGATGTCTTGACTGTTCATGTAGGCGATCGCCCCGGCTTCGCCCATCACCCAGACCGATTGCCGCTCCAAAATGGGAATGGCATACTGACCAATGAGCCCTTGCATAAAGCCACAGGGTCTAAAAATAGTGTAGTTAAGCCCCGACTCTTCTAAGAATTCTTCAACGCAGCGCTTGATTTCCATCAGCGGCACATCCGGGTAGTCGCCTGCTCCAAAAATAGAGAAAAAGATAAAGCGCTCAACGCCCGCTGCCTTAGCCGTCTGAATCAGCGCTACCTTGCCATGCCAATCGACATCGTAGATGCCTTCCTTTTCAGCAGGGCGAGAGGTAGAAGCATCAATTACCGCATCTACATTTTCGAAGCAGGGCGGTAGGCTACCCGGCCCGGTCAGATCAGCTTTGACTAGCTGTGCGCCCCACTCTCTCAGAAAGCTAGCTTTCTGAAAGTTTCTAACGAGACATTTAACCTCATAGCCTTCGTCTAGAGCTCGGCGAACAATCTGCCTGCCCAGTGTGCCAGTTGCGCCAACGACTAATAAGACCATGAGGTGATGTAAACAAAACTTAATATGCTTCTCAGTCTAGCAGAAGTCGTTACCGCCACGATCAGACTGCGTGCGAATGGGAGCCATTCAAAGGGATCACTCTTCAGCGCCCTGAACTTTGAGCATGAGGAAACCCACGCTGAGACCTACCAAAATCATGCCAAAAACCAATACAGCCGTTGTAAAAATTTCGCCGCCCATGACTGAGACCTCTTCTGTGTTTTGATCGCTATTTTAGAGCGTTTTGGGTTCGCTGCTAGAATTTTCTCTAGGGATCTACTCGTAGCAATCTACCTCTCTAATCTACTAGCGGCACTCTTTGAGAGCTCCACAGCGACTAGCCCAACCGCTTAGAATATTAGGACTAACCCTGAAGACGGTTCTCTAGACTTCTTTTTAAGAGATTTTTCTATGGCGTTTGGCTCCTCTGCTTCAATTCGCAACGTTTTAACGGGCGGTGTCTCGATAGGTCGCAGCGATCGCCTAGTCAATACACCTAGGCGCAAACCGCGTTTGGTGATGACGTTGGGCGACCCGTCTGGCATTGGTTCAGAAGTGGTGCTCAAAGCGCTGAGTCAACCCCGATTTGAGCAGCAGGCTGAGATTGTGGTTTTGGGCGATCGCACTCAGCTCCAGCACAGCTACAAACGGCTAACAGCCGCGGCACCCCAAACCCATTTCAGGGATCCTGAGAGTCTCAATATCATTGATATTGCTATGCCTGAGGCGGTGACTCAGGGCCTGAAGATGGGCATTGGCAATAGCAGCAGCGGTGAGGTTAGCTTTTGCAGTTTGCAAGCAGCGATCGCCCGCACGCTTAGCGGTGAATTTGACGGCATTGTGACCGCCCCGATTGCTAAATCTGCTTGGCTCGCCGCTGGTCATCACTACCCTGGGCAAACTGAGCTACTCGCAGAGATGTCGGGCAGCCATCGGTTTGGAATGCTGTTTGTCGCTAAATCTCCCCACAGCGGCTGGACACTGCGAACGCTGCTGGCGACGACCCACATTCCGCTGAGAGCCGTACCCGAAGCCCTGACGCCGGCAGTGATGACGCTCAAGCTAGCGCTTTTGATTGAATGCTTACAGCGAGATTTTGGCCTAAGAGCACCTAAAATTGCCATTGCCGGACTCAACCCGCACAGTGGCGAACAGGGTCAGCTAGGCCGAGAAGAGCAAGACTGGCTCATTCCCTGGCTCAATCAGCAGCGGCAGCGGTTTCCTCACCTTCAGTTAGATGGGCCTGTGCCGCCCGATACGCTCTGGGTACAGCCAGGGCTCGCTTGGCAGGGCGATCGCGTCTCAGCAGGCAACTCTCACGATGCCTATCTTGCTCTCTATCACGACCAGGGACTGATTCCTGTTAAGCTGCTGGCCTTCGACCTGGCAGTCAATACCACCATTGGGCTACCTTTTATCCGCACCTCGCCCGACCACGGTACAGCTTTTAATATCTCCGGACAGGGAATCGCCCGCTCCCAAAGTACAGAAGCTGCATTGGAACTCGCTATCGAACTGAGTAGCCAGCGCCTCTCTCAAGCGGCCTCATCTGTCCCACCTGAACTCCCCTGTGTCACCGCTAGCTAAAACAGGGCGAGCTGATCGGGCGGCTCGGCCAGCTGGTTCCAAGGAAGGAGCGGAACGGGCGCGCCAATAGTCTCTAAACAGGTTTGAAAATGGCGGGCGATCGCAGGCGACTCTATCTCCAGCGGGCAATGAACAAAAAAGTAAACCTGTTTACCCGCAGCCAGCCAATCGTTTACCTGACTGGCCCAGGCGGTTAGATAGTCTTGATTGCGCATCAGGCGCGGATGGCTGATGTAGCGAACTAGCGCAAAGTCGGCAGTCACCACCGGCTGTAGCGGCACCTTCGGCTTACGGCGATTGGAGAGCAGTTGCGGATCGGCATCGCCTTCAGCTTCCCAGGCGTAGATCGGGCGGGTATCTAGCAGCACTCGGCCAACGCCTAATCGAGTCAGCAAGGCTGTTAGCTCAGCGGCAGATCGCTCGGTAAACCAATCTCTATGGCGTACCTCGACCGCAATCGGCGCAGTCTCACGGGGCCAAGCCGTTAAAAAATCCGCCAGATCGCTAATGGCAGCTGGGCTGTAGCTAGGTGGCAGCTGAGCCATAACCGGCCCCAGGCGATTGCCTAACCCCTGCATGAGCGATAAGAACGATAGCGCCGCCGGTAGATGTGCCATCAGCGGCCCGTTGTGCGTTACCGTGCGCGGTAGCTTGGGACAAAAGCGAAACTCATCTGGCGTGTGAGTGGCCCACCGCTGCACCATCTCCGGCGCAGGCACAGAATAAAAAGTGGTGTTGCCTTCTACTGCTAAGAGGCGATCGCCATACAGCTTCAAAAAATCTGTCGCTCTGCTGCCAGATGGGTAAAAATTTCCCACCCAGTCTTTAAAGGCCCATACCGCGCAGCCCAGGCGAAAGCTCAGCGCGTCTTCTCCTGACGGCAGCTCAGTGGCGATGTCTGTAGGTTTCTGCATGATTTGCGCTCAGTATACAAGAGACCTCTACAAAAATACGGCGCTAGCAAAATGCAGCGCTAGCCTTCCATACCTTCCTCTAAAAATGTAACAATCTGAGCAGCAGGCCCAATCTGTGAGGCGTCTGCACTGAGCACTCAATTCTTATGAGCCTTCCACATATCTATCCTGATTGGCAACTGCCCGCAAAACAGGTCACCTCGGAGAGCGTCTTTTTTAATCGGCGGCGGTTTATTCGAGCCGCCGTGGGTGCAAGTATGGGAATGTCTGGAGCGATCGCCCTCAACAGCTGCCGCAGACCCTTAGATGAAGCCGCCCAAAACGAATTTGAAAAGACCTTAGGTCGGCCCCTGCCAAGCATCGCCCCTAACCCTAGCTTTAACGAGTTAAACGGCAACGTCACCAAACAAGAATTTGCCAGCCGCTTCAATAACTTTTACGAATTTGGAGGCACCAAAGACATCTGGGAGCAAGCGCAAGCGCTACCGATTGAAAACTGGAAACTGACCGTCAGCGGCCTGGTTAATAACCCTCAAACCTACGACCAGGACGATCTGCTTAAAACCTTTCCCCTAGAAGAGCGGATCTATCGCTTTCGCTGCGTCGAAGCTTGGGCCATGGTCGTTCCCTGGCTGGGCTTCCCGATGCAAAAGCTGCTAGCAGCCGTAGATCCCAAACCAGAAGCTAAATTTGTCCGCTTCGACTCTTTTTTCGATCCGAGTATTACGCCAGGCCCATCGTTCTCACTTTCTAACTTACCCTGGCCCTACCGCGAAGGGCTGCGCCTAGATGAAATGGCCAATGAGCTAGCTTTTTTTGCTGTCGGTGTCTATGGCCAGACCCTACCCAAACAGCACGGCGCTCCTATTCGCATGGTCGTCCCCTGGAAGTACGGATTCAAAGGGGCCAAATCTATCGTCAATATTGAATTTGTCGCCGAGCAGCCAGCCACCTACTGGAACACCCTCTCACCAAACGAATACGGATTTGAGGCCAACGTCAACCCTGAGGTTGCTCATCCGCGCTGGTCGCAAGCTACAGAGAGACTGATGGGCGCAGGCAACGACTGGGAGTGGAAAAAACAGCCAACTCTCTTGTACAACGGTTACGGCAGCTATGTCGCTCAGCTCTACACATAGAAGAGTACACATACTACATTTACCTATAAACATAGGTCAGCAAGCAAAGTCACTGCTCCGCGATCGCACCCTTTACAGGGTAGAGCAGACGCGGCATGTCCCGTTGTTTTGCAAAAAATATCTTTCCCAGGCCGCATCTTTTGGAATGCCAGCTCATATACCCATGCAATTACTCAGATAAAGGTTCTGCAAGCCGGGAATACTCAGAGCATGACCATAGCCACATCTCATCTCGCTCCGAAAACTGCGATTCAATCCTAAAAATAAGTTCGCAGCCGGTTCCAATCGTCTCCAACAGCTATCTCTTAGAGGTATCTTGCTTCAGTGTTTTTCTTTGAAAGAACATCGGTTAGCGCTTGAGAATGATATGAACCGCTTCAAGACGGCTTTGAAGTCGGCAGGGACTCTGATTCAGACGTGCTTATACCCAACAGCTTGAGGGCAATTGTTCACTATGCCAGGCAATCTCATCGCTCACGATTTAGAAGAAAAGATGCAGACCTGCCGCGAACAGCAGTTCACAGGGGTCGTTCAGATTGAAACTCAACAAGAGTATACATGGCAAATATACTATCTATTAGGTCGAATTGTTTGGAGCCGATCTCGCATCCATTCTCTCCGTCGCTGGCAGCGGCATCTGGCCGTTCATGCACCTGTCTTTTTTGAGCAAGCTGTTCAGCCTGCTGGCCTGTCATGTAAGCCTTGGAACTATGCTGCCCTGGCCCGCCTGGTTAAATTGAAGCAATTTCGCCGCAATCAGTTTTATCTGGTGGTTGAGAGCTGTATTGCAGAAGATCTCTTCGATATTCTACAGGCCGGTACCTTGCGATACCAACAAACTGGCCAGTTACTCACCTATACGTTCCATGCTGATGAAGCTGCTAATTTACCTTTTATCATGCTTCAGCAAGAGCGGGCCTGGCAAGACGCACAGCAAGCCTGGCAAGCTTGGGAACAAGCAAGTCTCGTTCAGTTCTCTCCTAACTGGGCGCTAGCAATCGCTGATCTCAACGCAATTAAAGCGCAGACGCCTCCTCAGACGCTTCAGACGCTTGCCACTTTTGCCGATGGCAAAAACACACTGAGAGATCTATCGATCAAATTTAAGCAGCCCATCGTTCCTTTAACCAAGTCTCTTTTGCCCTATGTCTCTAGAAGACTGCTGCATTTCACAGAGATTCCTAACTTGATCAGGGATGCGGACAATAGCTTTTACTCAGAGTTGGCAGAAGGCAGCGAGCCTGTTTCCTCTCTTCAATTTGCCAATACGGCTACTTGGCGATCGCAAAACAGTCCTCAAAACAGTCCTTCGCAAAATAGCCCTCTGCAAAGCAGCCAGTCTCTAGGCAGTCAGCCTTCAATCAAAACGCCTGCTGCTAGATTGCCTCGCCATAGCGTAGCCTTACCGTCAGCCGTCTCGCAACGCCCGGTGTCGGTAGGGAAGCCTAAAAACAATGCATCTACGATCATTTATATCGATGACAGCCCAGCAGACAGCCGATCAATGTCGCAAATTGTAGAGGGTGCGGGCTATCAATACACCAACATCTCAGATCCGCTGCAAGCGCTACCGCTACTCATTGAGCTTAAGCCCGCTCTGATCTTTTTAGACTTGGTGATGCCAATGGCTAATGGCTATGAGGTCTGTGCGCAAATTCGGCGAATGTCCACCTTCAGAGATATTCCTGTCATCATCGTTACCAGCAATGACGGGATTGCCGATAGAGTCCGAGCCAAAATGGTAGGTGCCTCTGGCTTTTTGGGTAAACCTATTCAATCTCAAAAAGTTGCCAAGGTCTTGCGAAAACATCTCCGCGCGCCGCAACTGCTAAGCAGCTAGCAGCCGAGTTGAGACAGCCTTTCATCTTAATGAAGGACTTGATTCTCTCTCAACTATCTAGCGGCATTTTTGAGATAGCCCTATATCTCTAGGTGGTCTATCCAGCCGGGTCATCGTCAACACGTACATATCAAAAGGAACCCTTATGACAATCGCTTTGATCGTAGAAGACAGTCTCACAGATAGAGAACTTCTGACTCACTATCTACAGCAGTTTGGTATGACTGTAACCAGCGCTCAGAGTAGCGAAGAAGCTCTGCAAATGCTCAAAAAAACTCCTCCAGATCTAGTGTTTTTGGATGTGGTTTTACCCGGACAAAGTGGCTTTGAATTCTGCCGCGATCTTAAAACGACTGAAAGCACCCAAAATATTCCCGTTGTCATCTGTTCTACCAAGGGAACCGAAGCTGACAAGCTTTGGGGGTCGATGTTAGGCGCAGATGCCTACCTCACTAAACCAGTCGATCAGCAGCAGCTGACCAAAACGGTCGAACAACTCATGCGATAGGAAAATTACTGTGCTATTTACTGAAAATGAGCTGGCAGTGAAGTCTACAGACGCCATCAGCCTCAGGCCCGATCCGCTAGGGCTAGCCCCCTTGCCCGTAGACAATCGGCAGCGTTTCTTAAGGTTCACGCTTGCTCAAAGAAACGATGCCTTGCTGTCTCTTGATCAAATTTTAGCGGTTGTGCAATTGCCGCTAGCAGAGATTTTTCCTATTCCTGATGTGCCTAGCTGCATTTTAGGCTTGTGCAGTTGGCAGGGCAAAACGCTCTGGCTGATAGATCTCAACCACTTAGCGGGCTATCCGCCGCTTTGTCAGCAGTCTCCATTGCTGATGACACCGATGGTGATTGTGATTCAGCACGAGGGGCGATCGCTGGGCTTAGTCGTTGAGCAAGTAGACGATGTTGATCTATTTGATGAGGAAAAATTTTATAGGGAGCCTGGGCTCTGCCCTTCTGGCCTAGAGCCTTTCATCTTGGGCTATTGCCCGCAGTCAGGCGGCACTGTGCTAGATGCCTCAGCTATTATCAACGCCTCGCTCTTGCAGTCTCATCGCTAGTCGCTTATGACCTGGTTGCTACCTAAAAATCTCAATTATTTTTGAGCAGGCACTGTCAAAAATAATTCACAGTCTCTTCGCTCAGCAGATCTACCTAATAAAATCTAACTGTGACCACTTATGACCACGTCAAACATTTCTCTCAATGGTTCTGACATCAAAGATATCCACATTGATAGCTTTGAAGACATGCAAAATATAGAACAGTCCTTTGAGGAAGATAGCACTTTACCAGCATTGGACGGTGAGGACACAGCGCGATCGCTGTCGCTTGAAGATATTGAGATCGAATCTGTAGCTGCCGATGGCCAGCCCGCTGACATTTCGTCTCTAGAGTTAGCCCTCACCAGATCTTCGGTAGACCTGCCGCGCTCGGGCAGAAGTTTGACTCAGGCAGCAGGCAAGCGAGCCTTTGCTGTCGCCAATCGGATGGCCCAGGCAACTGACATTGAAAATCTCTATCAGATCGCTGTCACCGAGATTCGTAAGCGCTTTGCAGTAGAGCGATCGCTGATCTATCGCTTCCAGTCAGAGACTCAAGGTATGGTCATTGCCGAATCGCTTAGCGCTGGATATAGCCCCATGCTGGGTGAGGTGATTGCCGCAGTTACCTTCGGCACTAGCAGTGCCACCCGCTACAAACAGCAGCCATCGGTGGCGATCGCCGACGCCTCTGAAGCCGCTATTACGCCCCACCAGATGCAGCTGTTCAATCAGTATCAGGTGAGAGCCAGCCTGAGCCTGCCTATTTTCTTAGAAGGCCAGCTCTGGGGTCTGCTGGTCATGCAGCAATGTAGTGCTCCTCGGCAGTGGAGCGAGCAAGAAATTAGCTTCCTTTATCTAGTGGCAACTGAGCTACAGGTCACTCTTCAGCCACTGAGCTTTCAAGCAGAGCGATCGCTATTTGCTAATTTGAGCGACAAGATGCGCCAGACCTCTGATATAGGCGCTGTTTTTCGCACTGCCACCAGAGAAGTCAGAAAGCTCTTAGCAGTAGATCGGGTTGCCATTTGCCAGTTTCGCCAAGACTATAGCCTCCAGTTCATCTCCGAGTCAAAAGCGGCAGGAATAGATCCAATGGTCGGGGTCATCTCAACAGATACCTACCTAAAAGATCACCAAGGGGCCTGTTTCCGTCAGCACCAGCCATTTGTCATAAACGATGTTGAGAACAACCAGGAGTTTAGTTCCTGCTACCTTGATCTGCTCACAGACTTCAATATCAAAGCCTGCGCGCTGGTGGCCATCTTTCAGGGGAAAAAGCTTTGGGGTTGGCTGGCAGCCTATCAGCACAGCGGTGCAAGGTCTTGGGAAAGCAACGAGATCAATGTGCTAACTCAAGTCGGCGACCTAGTCGGGATAGCGCTACATCAGGCTGAACTCACCGAGGAAATGACCAGGGCAACCGAAAACCAGGAAGCTCTCCCTGAAATTATCAACAAAATTAGTAACACTAGCTACGCCGAAAAAATTTATCAGACGGCGGTGCAAGAGGTTCGCAAGCTGCTCAACGTAGAGCATGTGTGCATTTATAAGTTTCGCCCAGACTACTTTGGCGACTTTGTCTATGAGTCTGAGTCGGGGGGGTGGCCTCAGTTAGTCGGCAGCGCCTGGGAAGATACCTATATACAAAACCACCAAGGCGGCAGATTTCGCAACACCGAACAGCCCTTTCTCGCTGATGATGTTTACGCTGCTAGCTTGAGTGACTGTCATGTTCAAACCCTGGAATATTTTAAGGTTAAATCTTTTTTGATTGTCGCCATTAGACAGGGCGGCAAGCTTTGGGGCTTGCTGAGCGCTTTTCAGCACAGTGGGCCTCGGCACTGGCTAGAGAGTGATGTCAAGGTTTTACAAGATATTAGCCGTGAGATGGAAGCTGGTCTGAGGGGGGCTGACTATGTTGCTCAGCTGCAAGAGCAGTCTGCTCAAATGACTAAAGCTGCTCAGGTAGGGCGTTCGGTTGCCGAAATCATTCCTCAGATTTTACAGGCGCAGGACACGCAGCAAATCTTTCAGATTACGCAGAGAGCGGTTCGTCAGCTGCTGAAATGCGATCGCGTCGCGATCTATCGCTTTAACGCCGACTGGAGCCACGATCTGATTCACAACTCTGCTGCCAGTAGTCAGGCTCATTCAGCCGCTGACCAGCCGCTAGCCGCCATCTGGCCTAGAACTGACTTACAAGAAACCCAGGGCGGAGCATACCGCCAGCAGGAAAGCTTGGTCGTCAACAATATCTATGCTGCTAACCATGCACCGCTAGAGATTGAAATGCTGGAGGAATTCGGCATTCAGGCTTATATGACAGTTCCTATTCTGAGAGAAGGCCAGCTTTGGGGCTTGCTAGGTGCGTATCAAAACCGAGCTCCTCGTTCGTGGGCAGAGGTGGAAATCAATGCTCTCAAACAGATTGGCTTGCAGCTAGGGATAGCGATGCAGCAGGTCAATTATCTCAATCAGGTACAGGAGAAAACAGCCCAACTCACTGAGACCGCTGATCGGGAGAAAGCGTCTAAGGAGCTGCTGCAAAAACAGGTGATTCAGCTGCTGAAAGCGGTCGGCCCTGCGCTTCAAGGTGACCTCACTGTGCGTGCCCAGGTCACAGAGACCGAGGTTGGCACCGTTGCCAGCGCTTATAACAACACCCTCGGCAGCCTGCAGAAAATCGTCTTGCAGGTGCAGGCAGCAGCTAACCAGGTGGGCGCAACCTCCAAACTTAGCGAAACTTCTGTAGTAGCCGTCACACAACAGGCAGAACAACAGGCGAAGTCGCTAGCCCAAGCCCTGGCCCGCGTACAGAAGATGGTGGAATCGACTGAGGCCGTTGCCCAAGACGCTCAGCAGGTAGAAGCGGCGGCTCAACAGACCAATCAAATTGTCCAGCGCGGCGACGCCGCCATGAACCGTACAGTAGACGGCATTATGGCCATTCGCTCTACTGTAGCTGAGACCAACCAGCGGATTAAGCGACTGAGCGAGTCGTCACAGAAGGTCTCTAAAATCGTTAGCCTGATTAGCCATTTTACTACCCAAACTCAGCTGCTAGCGCTCAATGCTTCGATTGAGGCAACTCGCGCCGGGCAGTATGGCCGTGGTTTTGCAGTTGTTGCTGATGAGGTGCGATCGCTTGCCCGCCAGTCAGCCGCCGCTGCTACTGAAATTGAGCAATTCGTGCAAGAAATTCAGATGGGCACTGCTGAGGTCTCAACCGCCATGGAAACTGGCATTCAGCAGGTAGCCGAAGGCACTGAAAGAGTGAATGATGCCCGGCAGAACCTGACGGCTATCGTCGAAGCAACCGGTCAGATCAGCCATCTCATTGCCGACATCACCCAAACCACTCACAAGCAGGCTAATGAATTTAAAGCAGTGACCCAGACGATGACCGAATCAGCTGAAATTGCTAATCAAACCTCAGAAAGCTCTAAGGCACTGTCTGACTCTATTCAGCAGGTGCTAGGCACCGCTGAGGCGCTTCAGGCAAGCACTGGCAAGTTTAAAGTGCAGTAGCACCGTTCGCTCATCGAACTATTACAGCAAGCGTCTTGGTCGAAGCTCTGACTTTTGTCTCACTTGTCCGGACGCCTGCTGCATCATTTTTTCAGCATTGTTCTAGTCAGCATCTTTCTAGGTGGTCATTCTACGGTGATTGGCCGCATTGACAGGCTCAGGCACATTCTCACCTGATATTACTAATCCCTATGACTACAGATGTTTCTGGGCAGACCCATCAGTATTTTTTGCAAGAAGCCGCTGAGCTTTTGCAAACGATAGACGATGAGCTGCAAACCCTCAGGTCAGACTTCAGCATTCAAAAGGTACACAACCTGATGCGCGCTGCCCATACGCTCAAAGGCGCTGCGGCCAGCGTTGGCCTAGAAGCTGTTAAGAAAACCACACACTCTTTAGAAGACGTTTTTAGGGCGCTCTGCTACCCAGATACCACCTTGAGCATGTCGGTTGAAGGGTTGATTTTTGAAGGCTACGACTGCCTAAAGCTATTGCTCTCAGCGCAGTTAGCAGGGGCTCAAGTCGAAGAGGCTGACATTCTAGATCGAATGGCAGCGGTGGTGACTCAGCTTCAGGAGAAGCTCGGCGATCGCTTTGGCCAAGGCGGTCACCTACCGACTTCTAGCGAACTAGGGTTTGATATGACCAAATCTATCTTTGAAGTGGGCGTTAGCCAGCGGTTAGACGCCCTCTCAAAACAGATAGAAGAGGCAGATGCAGAAGTGCTAGCAGACATAATGCACAGTCAAGCCGAAGTTTTTATTGGCTTGGCTGAGTCTTTAGATCTTCCCGGATTTGGGGCTATTGCGCAGACTACGCTTAGGGCACTAGCGCAAAGCCCTGAGCGGGTATTGGCGATCGCCCCGGTGGCTTTGGCAAATTATACAGAAGCTCAATTAGCCGTATTAGCAGGCGATCGCGATCAGGGGGGCACACCCTCAGCCGCCCTACAGCAGTTTTGTACTGACACCCAGCCGCAGACAGATCTTGCAATAGAGAGCCTGCCGGCTCAGCAGAGCGTTGAGCCCGCCGTCAAAACCAGCCAACGTCGTGCTGCCAGTTCGCGGATAGCCGCTCCGCCCTCTAGCTGGACACAGCGATTGTGGAATAGGCTGACTCACCCTATTGGCAACCAAAGCTCTCCAGGGGCCCGCTCGCAGCATAAGCGTCGCAAAATTAACCCTAACGCTTCATCTGCTCTGCTAGAACAAGCGGCGGCTGCCGGTCTAGATTGCTCCCCTGCTGCATCTGAAAACGCTGTAAATTTCACCGCTACTGGTGATGAGCCAGCGGAGCTAGACCTCACAGATCTTATTCCGTCCGACCTGGCTTCAGTCAATTTGCTGCCTAGCCCTTCGCCACAAGCCGACCCATCCCATCCATCTCTGGCCGATGCTGCGCTCTCAAGCATCATGGATCCAGCTAGCGCAGAGCTAACGCTGTCGGGCGACCCAGCACTAGCAGATTTAGAGTCACTATCTGACCTATCAGCCCTCCTCAGCTTTGAGAATAACGGCAGCACTGACCTGCCTACGCTCAAAGTCAAAGAGGCTGCGTCGCCAACCGGCCCACTAGCTGAAGACTCATCCAGTAGTAGGGTAGCCCCTGCTCCGGCACACAGCAGCACCGCCACTATTCGGATGACCGTCGAACACCTTGACCAGCTGAGTCAGGCAATGGGCGAATTACTCACCCAGCAAAACCGCCAGGCGCTCTACAATGAGCAGCTCACTATCTTGGTCAAGAAACTGCTTGATCGGATTGCCAGACAGCAGCAGCTCGGGCAGAACATGCTCCAAAGCAAAGTCAGCAGCTACCCATCAGCTCAGTTGCCTACGCCGATGGCCGCGCTCAACCTAGCTGCCAATCTCTCTCAACCTCACTTTGACTCGCTTGAATTAGATCAATACAGCGATCTTCAACTGTTAGCTCAAGCGTTTTTAGAAGAAACCGTTCAGCAGTCGGAAAACGCTGAGGCCATTGATCTATTTGTTGGCCGTACCCGGCAGGAGTTAGAAAAACAACAGCGCTTGCTGACCAACACCCGCGAGACCCTGCTAGCAGCCAGGATGCTACCGCTAGACCAAGTTTTTAACCGCTTTTTGCCGGCCTTAGAGCGCCTCAAGACGCAGCACCGCAAACAGGTGACGCTAGTTTTAGAAGGAGGCGATGTACTGGTAGATAAAGCCATTGCCGACAAACTCTTCGATCCACTACTGCATTTGGTGCGCAATGCTTTCGACCACGGCGTTGAGTCTGCTGACAAACGGCAGCAGCAAAATAAGCCTGTTAGTGGAAAGATTACCCTCGCAGCCAGGCAGCAGGGTCGCCATCTAGTGGTCAGTGTTCAAGACGATGGCCAAGGGCTAGACCTGGAGATGATCCGCCGCAAAGCGATAGAAAGTCAGCTGATTACGGCGGCAGCAGCAACCTCACTCACCTCAGATCAGACAATTGATTTGCTCTTCGAGCCTGGATTTTCGACTGCGAGTGAAGTAGACGATCTCTCGGGTCGCGGGGTGGGGTTAGATGCGGTGAGAGCGCAGGTGCGATCGCTCCAAGGCTGGGTGACCGTCAATCACGAACCAAGAGCAGGCACTTGCTTTACACTGCAAATTCCCTCTAACCTGACTATCGCCAAACTGTTGCTGTGTCAGGCTCAAGAGCGAGTATACGCGCTAATTGCCGACGCCATTGAATACATTTTGATTCCAGCGCCAGCGCAGATAAGAGCCTGGGACGGCGGTAAAACACTGACCTGGCAAACCGACGAAAAGGAGCACATAGTACCTGTCAATGCACTTGCCGACGTTTTGCACTATGCTTCGCCTTTGCCTTTGCCCAATCACCGTTTGAGTGAGCCCCGCAGCAGTGCTGAGGCTACCGCCGCTGCCCCCATTATCCTACTGCGCCACCAAAACTCTTTAGTTGGCCTAGAGGTTGACCAGGTGCTAGGCGAGCAAGAACTGGTGATTAACGCGCTCGGAGAGACCATCGTGCCACCGCCTTATCTGTATGGCAGCAGTATTTTGCCAGACGGACAGCTCACGCTAGTGCTCGACGGTCTGATGCTGGCCAAAATTGTCTTAGACCAGCGCACTCAAGGCACCCTCAACATCAGCATAGCCGGAGAAGACTCAGAGCCAGCCCAATCGTCTAACCGTGAGCCTGCCACCGCCAAAAGACTGATTTTGACAGTCGATGATTCGATCACTGTACGCAATGCCTTAGCAGAAGCCCTACGAAAGGCCGATTACCAGGTCATTCAGGCCAGAGACGGCGCTGAAGCCCTACAGCAGCTACAGCGATACCCTAATGTCAAAATGATTTTATGCGATATCGAAATGCCGGGCATGAATGGCTTTGAATTTCTCAAAGTGCGGCAGCAAATGCCTCAAATTGCTGCTATTCCTACCCTTATGCTGACCTCGCGAGCGGGCGCTAAGCATCGTCTGCTGACCCAAGCACTCGGTGCAACCACCTATCTCACTAAGCCCTATCTCACGCCTCAGCTTTTAAAGGCCGTCGCTGAGGCAATAGATCCTAAAAATCACCGCCCGATCACCACCACAGGAGACACCCATGAATGAGACCTTAGCGCGTAGGGGAGGTGCCATAGCGCCCGGAGCCGCCGTTGAAATCAGTAAGTACGCTACTTTTAAGCTATCAGGCTACTTGTTTGCGCTGCCCAGCCTAGAGATCTTAAAGATCGTGCCGACTCCGCCCCCTAGTCAAGGCGGCATGGTTAGCATGGGCTTGGTACAGCTAGAGCAATACAGCATTCAAATTCTCAACCTTGCAGCGCTGCTGATCTTGAAAGGTGACGCTCAGCCGCCTACTAAGATTGGTTTGAACTCTTCTTTAATGCCTTCTACAGCAGATCTAGAAGTATCGTCAAAAAATCCTCCTTTTTTGATCGTTTTGCAAGATACCAAACAAGATCTATGGGGGATTGCGGTGAATGAGCCACCCGACTTGATGGATATTCCCCACTACGCTCTCAAACGCCTACCGCCTGAGAAGCGGTTGACCAAAACGCTACGCTGGGTCTCTCATGTGGTGACCTACGACCTAGAAGGTAGTCGGCATACTTTGCTCGTTCTCGACCTGCCAGTCCTGCTCGCCGGCCAGCGCTCCAAACCTGCCCTATCTACACCCGGTCATCTAGATGCAGACCTATGAAAAGAGTCAGGCTTGCGGCTTAAGTGGAGGTTCAATCTGAGGCTCAATAAGTTTATTAGAACTGTCTGAGAAATCTCAGATCGCTACTATAGAGCCGCCTGATATCGTCAATTTTGCTCTGTACCATGGCCAAACGCTCTACGCCTAGCCCGGCGGCAAAGCCTGAATACACCTCAGGATTGCAGCCGACTGCCTCCAGTACGTTCGGGTCGATCATTCCACAGCCCATCACCTCTAGCCACTGATTCTGCCAGCGGACATCGACTTCTGCCGAGGGCTCTGTAAATGGAAAGTAGCTTGGGCGAAAGCGCACTTCAACGTCTCCAAACAGCGCCTCCAGGAACAGTTTTACCGTCCCTCGCAAGTCGGTAAATGTGATGCCTTTGTCAACAGCAAAAAATTCGAGCTGGTGGAATACGGCTGCGTGCGTAGCATCTACCGTATCTCGGCGGTAGCAGCGACCAGAAGCCAGCACTCTCATAGGGGGCGGGTTGTTTTCCATATAGCGGATTTGTGTGTTGGAGGTGTGGGTGCGCAGCAGTTGGCCGCCGGGCAGATACAGCGTATCTTGCATATCGCGGGCCGGATGATCAGGTAAGAAGTTGAGCGCTTCAAAGTTGTAGTAGTCGCTTTCGATTTCGGGGCTCTGGGCGACGGTGTAGCCCAAGCCGACAAAGATATCGGTTACTTGGTCAATGATGCTATTGATCGGGTGGATGCGGCCCTGCGGCTGATAGACCCCTGGCATGGTGACATCTAGAGTTTCTGCGGCTAGCTGGGCCTGAACTTGGGCTGTTTGCAAATCAGATTTGCGCTGTTCTATTTGCGATTGCAGCGCGGTCTTGGCCTGATTGGCTAGCGCTCCTATTTGAGGGCGCTCTTCGGCGGAGAGCTTGCCCATTCCCCCGAGTACTTTTGAGAGGTCACCTTTTTTGCCCAGGTATCTCACCCGAGCTTTGTCTAGCTCATCTAGGCTGCTGGCAGCGCTGATTTCTTCAGTAGCCCTTTGTTGAACGGCGCTCAGCTGGGCTTCAATTTCGGTGGATGTAGTGGCGCTCACGGCTGCTCCAAAAGTCAAAAGGTGTTCGCAAAAGAGAGATTTGCAGAAGGAATTTGCAAATTAGTCTATGGTAACCTGCCAAGGAGGTCTGGGGGCGATCGCTCTCTCTTTATACCTGCCTCTATGATGTATGAACATACTGGTGAGTAATGATGACGGTATTTTTGCGCTGGGCATTCGCACGTTGGCCGATGCGCTAGCGGCAGCCGGGCATCAGGTGACGGTCGTCTGCCCAGATCGCGAACGCTCGGCTACGGGCCACGGTCTGACCCTGCATAAGCCGCTGCGAGTAGAGCCGGTAGAGGGCGTTTTTGCTGCGGGGGTAACAGCTTGGGCCTGTTCGGGTACTCCCTCTGACTGTGTCAAACTAGCTTTAGATGCGCTGCTAGACACGCCGCCTGATTTTGTGCTGTCAGGCATTAATCATGGGGCCAACCTGGGTACAGACGTGCTCTATTCGGGCACTGTGTCAGCGGCGATGGAGGGCGTGCTGGAGGGAATTCCGGCGATCGCTATTAGCCTCACTAGCTTTGCCTACAAAAATTTTCAGCCTGCGGCTCAGTTTGCCCTGCGGCTGGTCTCTCAGCTAGAGCAGCAGCCGCTCAACCTACCAATTTTGCTCAATGTCAATGTGCCGCCTGTGGCCGCCGAGCAAATTAGAGGAGCCGTCATCACCCGTCAGGGGATTCGACGCTATTTTGACCAGCTTGAAAAGCGCACTGACCCGAGAGGAAAAATCTACTACTGGTTAGCAGGAGAAGTCATGGAAGAAGGCAATGCTGAGCTGCCCGCAGTGCCCAGCAACCCCATCACGCCTTTAAGTGAAGCGCTATCGGCGGTGAACGCTCAGTTTGTCACGGATGTAGAAGCGATTAAAGATAGCTATATCACTGTGACACCGCTGCAATACAACCTGACTGCGTACACAGCGCTGGATTCTATCGAGGCTTGGCAAGCCACTCATCTGCCGCGTTAGCTGAAGCGATCCGGTTTCGATTGCCTTCGATCACCACAGTTTGACCTTGAGAGAAACCTGCGGCGAGCAATCTTAATCAAAGTAATATTCACCGTCATCACGCTTCGAAAATAGGTGAGGTCTCAAATTAAGCAATAGATATCGTAAGCGTTTGACCGAGCTTGGGCACTATGCAAGCAGGTAATCTCGATTCCTGATGTCGCTATTTAAGCACCACTTGTCTGATAGAGGGTGATGCTCGCTGTAAACATAGACAGTAATTCCTCTAAATCACTTCACATAAAGCTCATGTCAGATCAGCGCGGTCAATTTTCGATATGCTTCTGGGGCGTCCGAGGAAGTGTCGCCTGTCCGGGGTCGCAGACGGTTCGATATGGCGGCAATACGGCGTGCATTGAAATGAGAGTCGGCGGAGAACGGCTGATTTTCGATGGGGGCACTGGGTTGCGAAACCTGGGGCAGCAGATGCTCGCAGAGATGCCTGTCAAGGCCAATATGTTTTTTACCCATTCTCACTGGGATCATATTCAGGGATTTCCCTTTTTTGTCCCGGCTTTTGTGCCTGGCAATCGGTTTAAAATTCATGGCGCGATCGCGCCCTAACGGCTCCACTATTGAGCAGCGTCTAAACGACCAAATGCTGCATCCTAACTTCCCAGTGCCCCTACAAATTATGGGCGCTGAGCTAAAATTTTGCGATATTGAAGTGGGGGAGGTAGTCAAGATTGGCGAGGCCGAAATCACTAACGCGATGCTCAATCATCCGGGTGAAGCCATTGGCTATCGCGTCAGCTACCGGGGGCATTCGGCTGCCTATATTAGCGATACTGAGCATTTTCCTGACCGGTTAGACGAAAATGTGCTGCGCCTTGCTCAAAATGCTGACGTGATGATTTACGACTGTACCTATACCGACGACGAATATTACGACGAAAAGGCCAGCAAAATTGGCTGGGGCCACTCCACTTGGCAAGAAGCCGTAAAGCTAGCGAAGGCCGCAAATGTTAAGCAGCTAGTGATTTTTCATCACGACCCCACCCATACTGACGAGTTTATGGATGATATCGTCCTGCAAACGTCGGCTGCTCTGCCCAGTAGCATCGTGGCCAGAGAAGGCATGGTGCTCAATTTGATCACAGCTGACGCAGTGGCTGTCGCTATGGTTTAGCGGCTGAGATAAACAGCCGATATGCCTAGTTGATTGGCCAGTTGAGTTTTACGGAGGGGGCGGTGAGCGCGACTGGCTTTATGTCAGAATGTGAAGCGTGTGGATTACTTCTTCTCTCAAGGCGGTAAAAACGCCGACTAATATAGCGCTGGGAAATTTTGACGGCGTCCATTTGGGCCATCAGCGAGTGATGGCTGAAATTTTGGCTGGCCAAACACTATCACAGTCAGCCTACGCTCAAGCGCTGGCGTCTCAACCTCTAGCAGCGCTACACAATGGTATGACTGCCTCTGGCTACAGCTACTTGCCCGACCAGGCGGCTCCAGACGCCGTTGAACTATTCAACCCAGTAAGCTCGGGTTTAAGCAGGCCAGTCTCTTGCCGAACAGGCCACGTGTCGTTACCTTCTCTCCGCATCCTCAAGAATATTTTTCGGGAGTGTCACGGCCACTGCTGACGCCAGTGGCCGAAAAGACTTGGCAGCTTGCTCAGATGGGGGTGGATCAGCTGGTGATGCTGCCTTTTGATCGCGCTTTGGCTGAGCTAGTGCCTGAAGAGTTTGTGTCGCAGATTTTGATCGCAGGATTGCAGGCGAAGCGTATTAGCGTGGGCAGCGATTTTCGCTTTGGTAAAGGGCGCAGTGGCAGCGCTGAAGGGTTAGAGGAAATTGCGGCGGGTTTTGGGGTGCCGGTGGTGCGGGTGCCGCTTAGGTATGAGGCGGGCGATCGCATCAGCAGTTCGCGCATTCGCCAGGCATTGCAGGCAGGTGAGCTATCAGAAGCCGCTCGGCTGTTGGGCCATTCCTATACGCTGACAGGCCGAGTTGTGCAGGGCCAGCAGCTCGGGCGCACGATGGGGTTTCCGACGGCTAATCTGCAAATGCCTGCTGATAAATATCTGCCGCGCCAGGGGGTCTATAGCGTGTGGGTTTACGGCGTGGGCGCTGAGCCTCTGCCAGGGGTGATGAATTTGGGAAGTCGGCCTACCGTTGCGGGACAAGGCATTAGTGTTGAGGTGCATGTGCTCGACTGGTCAGGCGATTTGTACGGCCAAGCTCTGACTGTGAGCCTGGAGGGCTTTGTGCGCCCTGAGCAAACGTTTGACTCGCTAGCAAGCTTAAGCAGCAGATTGCGGCGGACTGCGAAGTGGCGATCGCCACCCTCAGTAACCAACACTTGCTAGCGGCTCCCGACCGCGCTTCACAGTTCGTTTACCTATCCTTAATTTGTCTCTAGTAAATTTTATGACTAGAAACATTTAGCTAAGGAAATAGCGATTGCTATGAGTTTAAAGCGTCGGCAGTTTTTGCTGTTTTTAGGGGCAGCAGCCGGGTCTACTGCCATCGGCCCTTCGGGCAAATTGCTAAATTCAAGCGCAGAGCCAGATCGCTTCTGGAACGACTAGAGGAGAGGCGATCGCCGCTACCTCACCCGCCTCACCCACTGCTTTTTTACCTGTTAAGGGGCCTATGCCCTATGGCGCGGTAAAAATCAGCGCCGAGCAGCAGCCAGCGGCCTACGCTGAATATGCCGATTCAAGATGATCTAGTACTGCCCGAAGGCTTTACTTACGATGTGATCGCCGCTTGGGGCGATCGCGTTGGCGACTCTCGATTTGGCTATAACAATGACTATCTTTCCTTTGTGCCGACCGGCCCTGACCAAGGCTACCTCACGGTCAATTTTGAGTATATTAGTGCTGAGACTTGGGAGCAGACCTATCCGGCAGTCGATCGGCAAATCTTTGCCGTTTGCCGAAGTGCTAGAGGCATTAGCGGCTACAGACGGTGAAGTCGATGCGTTTACCCTGGCCGATGGCACACTGCTCAAAACCCAAATCGAGGAAATTTCTAAAGCAGCGCTACTCGACCAAGGCATGGGGGTGATCTTTGTGCGGCGGCAGGCTGATGGCAGCTGGATGCGAGTGGAGGGTGAAAGCGATCGCCGCATATCCGGTATGTCTGGGCTGGAAGATGGCCGCTATCTCAAAGCACCGGCCCCGCTGTGGCCGTCTTCACCAAAACCAAAGTCAACGGCTACACCGATGGCCTGGGCGATCAGATTATCGGCACGTTTGGCAACTGCGCCGGTGGCACTACCCCTTGGGGCACTGTTCTCAGCGCTGAAGAAAATATTCAAGACCAGGTGCCTGAAGCCATCCACCGCGATGGCTCTGCTTTTTCGCCGAGTGACAAAGTCTTTGACAAAGGCTACGACGGTCAGGGCAATGTGCTGGGGCTAGCTGGGAATAAGTACGGTTGGATTGTAGAAGTTGATCCGAGTAACCCAAATGACTATGGCACCAAGCACACCTCGCTAGGGCGCTATCGCCATGAGGCTGTCGGCGTGCGAGTTGAGGCGGGTAAGCAGTTGGCTTTTTATTCGGGGTGCGATCGCCGGGGCGGACACCTCTACAAATTTGTCAGTACGGGCATTGTTAGCGATCCCACTGACAAAGCCAACTCCCAACTGCTCACAGACGGGGTGCTCTATGCCGCTAAGTTCGACGCTGACGGTACCGGCCTTTGGATGCCTCTCACCCCCAGTACGCCGGTCAATCCGATTTTGCCCAGCAGCGTCGTAGGCGGCATGGTGCCATTGCCCAAGCGCCCAGAAGGCGGTTTTGAAGAAGTTAAAGATGATGCAGTGGCGATCGCCTTTCAAGAAAAATTTGCTACCTTAAGCGATCTTTACGAAGGCAGCGATCTCGAAAAGCAGGGGGCCATTTTAATCGATGCCCACTTTGCGGCTAACGCTGCCGGGGCAACTGCCACTGCTCGCCCCGAAGATACCGAAGTTGCCAAAGATGGCACGCTATTCATCGCCTTTACCTCAGGCGCGGCGGGCGGTGATGGTGGCCCAGACAAAACCATTTTTACTGGCCCCAAGGGTGAGGCAGATTATGAGGCTGGCTGGGTGATGAAGCTCATGGAAACAGGCAATGACCCGGCAGCGATGTCTTTCACCTGGGACATGTTTGCAACGGGCGGCGAACCTGCCGAGGGCGGCATTGGCTTTGCCAATCCAGACAATCTGGAGTTCGACAGTAAAGGCGATCTCTGGGTGGTTACTGACATGTCAACGAGTACCCATAACAACGCTGTTCCTCAGCGTCAGGATGAAGCGGGCAAGACGCTGAGCGATAAGGCGCTGCTGGGGCTATACGGCAACAATTCTCTTTGGCAAATTGCCCTGGCAGGAGAAGCCGCTGGAGAAGCCAAAATGTTTGCTTACGGGCCGATGGAATGTGAACTGACCGGGCCGTTTTTCACAGCTGACGGCACGACTTTATTCCTATCTGCTCAGCACCCTGGGGAACGCAACGGCACCCGGCAGGCGATGGCGGCTGAAACCCGCGAGTTTGCCCTGAAGACGACTGCTGGAGAAACTTTTATGCAGTCGCGTGAAGTGCCCATCGGCTCGAACTGGCCAGAAAAAGCTGAAGGGGGCTCTCCTAAACCGGCGGTGGTTGCCATTCGCCGAGTAGAGCCAGGGGCGGTCATTTAGCGGCGGTTTCCCTGAGCTACCGCGCTATGATGTTAGGCGATCGCTTTTTTTCGCGCTGTCATGTCGCTATCTGCCAAGCTCTGGCAAGCTAATCAAGACCTCATTGATGCCGCCTTGAGCCATCCCTTCGTTCGCGGCATCGGTGACGGGTCTTTAGCTAAAGAGAAGTTTGCCTACTACGTCGGGCAGGATGCCTTTTTTTTAGAGGCATTCGCCCGCGCCTACAGCGTAGCTGCTGCTAAAGCGCCGGATTGGGGGAGCTTTCAGGTTTTTCACCGGCTGGCAGACGGCGTTTTGCAAGAGCTTAATCTGCATCAGAGCTATGCCCAATCTTGGAATGTTGATATTACAGCTATAGAGCCAGGCACGGCGACTCGACAGTATACCGATTTTTTGTTGGCAACCGCCTGGAGTCAGCCAGTGGGCATTACCGCTGTAGCGATGGCTCCCTGTATGCGGCTTTACGCCCACCTGGGTCAGGCACTGGCCAAAAACGGCGTTCCCTCACATGGCTATAAAGATTGGATTGAGACCTACAGCAGCGATCAGTTTGAGCCACTAGCCCGGCAGCTAGAAGATCTGGTCGATCAGCACTCGCCAGCCTCACTGCTGACCCACTCGACTTATCGCTATGCTATGACCTGCGAGCGCGATTTCTTTCAGGCAGCGTGGCAGCATTGAGTAAAAATCGCTACCTGCTATACCGGCGGCTCAGCAAAGTCATAACTTTCCTTGACCGTCCACATTTGGCCGCTGTGAATGAGTAAAGTCAGCTGACCAACTGTGAAGTCAAAATGGATTTCCTGATGCTGAAATACCGACCAGGCTTGACGAAACATGTTGGGCTTGAGATCGCGAAAGGCAACGGTCAGGTGAGGCACAAAAGAGCGATTGCGATCGCGCTCACTCACTAGCCCCACCCGATCTTCTAAATAGGCCAGCAGCTCAGGCTGAATGGCCATCAGGCGATCGCTCTTTACCACATTAATATAGATAACATGAGGTTTGAACGCGCCAAAGCCCTCTAGCGTCATCGGCACAGGCGGCTGACTGGCCGCAAACTCGCTCAGCGTACTCGCTAGCTCAGGCAGCTCAGCAACGGGCCATTCAAACGGGGCCAGCAGCGTAACGTGAGGCGGTGAGCGAAAGGCGGCTTTGCTAGCATAGCGATCGCGCATCACGGCTTTCACCTGATTGGCTCGCAGCCGCACCTCCTCAGGGGGTAATAGCGCAATAAAAAATCGCTTCCGGCTTGAAGAGATCAAATCCGATTTTTCATTAAGTTCTACAGATTTGCTGTTGCCCATAGAATAGTCTGGTAAAAGCCCCGAGTGGTAGCATGAGCATGGCCGCGCCGGGCTATAGACGCATGAGATGATTCGCGATGGTCTGGTTTGTCAAAATTGAGCGTGGCATTGTTGACAAGCTCCGATTTGATCAGTTTGTAGCTGCCCATGTTGACTACGTTAACAGCTTGATCGCAAATGGACATCAGGCCCGCAGCGGATATTGGGCAGAGCGCGGCGGCGGCATGTTAATTTTTGAAGCCGACTCCTTAGCTGCCGCCAAAACCATCATTGAGGCCGATCCGTTAGTGGCCAACCACTGCGTAGACTATGAGCTACATGAGTGGTGCATCGTTGCCGGGTCTGCGTCCTCGCCTGCTCTCGATTGAGTACCATAAATAGATGCAGCCTCCCTGCGGTACAGCCTTGTCTAAGTTTCCAAAGTAGCCCCGGCTGCTGTCTCCTCACCCCCTAAAGACCGATTTTCTATGGCCAAGCAGAGTCAAAATAGCGGCGGCGGCATTAAAATTGCTGCCGATAACCGTCAGGCCCGCTACCAGTACGAAATTTTAGAGACCTACGAAGCGGGTATTGCCCTCACTGGCACCGAGGTCAAGTCGATTCGCGCTGGCAAAGTCAACCTACGAGATGGGTTTGCCAATGTCAAGCGCGGCGAAGCGTGGCTGCACAACGTGCATATTTCGCCGCACAGCATGACTAACTTGGCCTACAATCACGAGCCTCGCCGCGTGCGCAAGCTGCTGCTACACAAGCAAGAAATTCGCAAGCTGATTGGCAACACTGAGCAGCAGGGTCTGACGCTGATTCCTCTTAAAATGTATTTCAAAGACGGTCGGGTGAAAGTGAGCATTGCCCTGGGTCGGGGTAAAAAGCTACACGACAAGCGCGAAAGCCTGAAGAAAAAGCAGGACAACCGAGAAATGGCCAGAGTTGCGAAGGGCAACTACTGATCAATTTCTGATTCTGTTTCATCAGCCCGTTATCTAGCTTCAGCCGATTGGGTTGCCCGGTCTAGCGCTGCCACCACCTGTTCATAAATTGCTTCAGCTTCTTGGTGCGTATTGCCGATGCAGGTGAGGCCAAGTTTGCCATGTTCGCTCAGACAGCCCATCAGGTGAAACACGACGCCAACGCCATCAATGGCGCTGAAGTGCAGCTGCTCGCCCATGATGATATCCATCAGATCGTTAGGCAATAGCCCCCGGTAGGCGTCTTTTTGTAAATTGTCAGAAGCCCGATAGTACTTAGCCTGACCGCTTTTGGTATAAAACTTGCCGTCCTCACAGCTATAGGAGCCATTGGTCATGAGCTTTAGGGCCATGAAGGGATGCGTTGTGCCGCCCTTGCGCAGATTGATTTCAATGGCGTATAGCTGCCAAGGCTCGGGCTCTTGCGGCTGATGCACAGCGACAAAGTCAACGCTGTAGCGCTCTAGGGCTCCTTTGGCGGCCAGATTTTCACCGACCTTGCGACCCATTTCTTGCAGCGCCATGCGGTAGGCATCGTCAGCCGGAAAGGTACAGCCTAAGAAAATCTGACCGTCGGGGCCACCGAGGACTTGGTCGTGGGTGGAGAGAATTTCTACCTCGCCCTGAGGGGTGACTCGCCCCTGCACGCTGGGAGAGTACTTTTGCTCTCCTTCGATGAAGGCTTCGGCGATCGCCCCCAATTCCTCAACTTTTAGTTCAAAGGATTCCCAGGTTTCGGTATCACACTGGTAGCGCAGTCCCGGCATCGCTGCTCTGATCGCTGCCATCCGCTCTGAGCGATCGGCCCTTCCAGGCGCGACCTTAGCCAGAGGCGCTAGCGAAAGTAGGGCGTTACCTTCCCCGGAAAACCCTTCATTTAGCTTGATGACAATCTGCTTGAGCGTGGGTTGCCGCTCCCACAGCGCCGCCGTTACTTCTGATAGCGCTGCTGCACTATGAGTCAGCTTGCTGCCATCGGGCAGGGGCAGACCACACTCTGCAAAAATCTGACGACTGCCGCTTTTAGTGCCCCAGTACAGCAGATCGGGGTCGACTGCCAACAGCGGTAAATTCAGCGCTAGCGCCAGCGCTTTCTCTAGCTCAGTAGAGTTGTAGCAGGTCATGTAGGCTTCACTGGGATTGATTCTGTCTCGAATGCGCTGAATCAGTCGGGGGCGGGCCAAAATCTTTTCTGAGAGCGGTCGCAGCGAAGAGTCGTAGGTCGAAAACAGGTCGAGGCGATCGCGCGCATGAGAACTCGGAATTCCCGGCAGCAGCTCCAGATAGTAGTCCACAATGCTGGGGTGTAGCGGCTGAGAGGTGACATAGATAATGCGCGTCTCAGGGTTGCGCAGTCGAATCAGCGAAAACAGCAGCCGCTCTTCGTAGTGATGCACGCCTTTGATTTTCATCAGTTCAGACTGATCGAGGCTGAGAGAAGGCACCACTAAAATCTGCCGGGGTCGCCGGTCAAACGCATCTATTGACTGCCAGCGATCTGCGAGCTGAGCCTGCAACTGGTGAAATCTTGCAGCCGCTGCTTCAGTCTCTGGCCCAGTGCCCTGAGTCCGACTCACCGGAAAAATTGCTTCGGCAGTGACCATAGGGCCTCCTCTGTGCTGTGCGATCGCGCTAACCTCTAAAGCTTAATACGCTCAGCGGCTGGATCGTTCTCTCTAATGGCTAAATCCAACCCTTGAGTAGGGCATTGCAACAAAACATAAAAAAAGTCGGCGCGATCTCATTCAACCACGCCGACCCATTCACTTAGGAGAGTCTAATGCACTAAAAATATTTTTTGTAGCAATACTTCGAGACTTTGAACCAGCTTTTAGCAGGGCTCTGTAGATAGCGTTTCTGAGAGTGCCGAGAGTTCATCAAGTTCGCCCGGCTGAGGTTGCAGATAAACGATCATTTGCTCCACCCCGCGCTGAATGCGGCGAGTCACCGTCATTGGGCTGACGCCAATTCGTTCGGCCACTTCTTTGCGAGAAAGCCCTTTGAAAAATACAAACTCAATCGCTGAGCGAGTTTTCTCCTCTAGCTGATTCATCGCCCGCTGGATCTGCTGACGATCTTCTTCTAGCCCTTGCAGCAGCTGATAGTGCGCGTCCGGCAAAGTATCACCTAAGGTAATGCTCGAATCGATCTGATGGCAAACTGTAGCATCTAGGCTCAGCGGCATCCGGTTTTTATTTGCAAGCTTTACCTGCCGCCATTCTTGCACAGACACTTCTAGCGCTGCTGCCATCTCAATATCAGAAGGCTGACGACCGTACTCACGAATCAGCTCGGCCTGCCGCTTTTGGCCTTCTTTTTGCAAGTCTTGCCAGCGACGAGGAATCTTAACGGTAGTGCCGCGATCGCGCAAGAAATGCAGCATTTCCCCGCGAATATAAGGCACCGCAAAGGAGCTAAACGCGCAGCCTTGGCTGGGGTCAAATCGCTCAATCGAGCGAATCAGCCCAATATAGCCAATCTGCTCAAGATCTTCATACGGTTCGGCGCACTGATGGCTCACCCGATGCGCAATCTTACGAACCAAACCAGCGTTCAGCCGCACTAGTTCATTGCGCAGACGAACCGACCGATCTTGCTTATACTGCATGAGCAATTCCATGCCACGAGAACGAAGCTGTGCCGATTTTGAAGAAGCCATAGTAATCGCAGGATTTTCTGCGTCGAAGCGGTGCGTGAATTAAATTCATTCTCGGGAAGAGCCCCCAAGCTCACCATCGTTGAAATACGGTAGTCACTCAGGGCACCCTGCCAATACATAGGCAAATCCACGCATAGAGACACAAATCAAACACGCACTGCTCAGCAGATAAAACGCCTTATAGCCTCGCTTTCCGCCGCGTCGTTCGGTGAATATTCCGAATATGTCTGCCGCCTAGCTGATTTATTTCTTCATATCTGAGCCTTGCCTGATATGCCTAAAACAACCTGTTTTTATACCGAGTTTCTACGTAAATCAAGCGCACGCTTTTAGCGCAGCTCACCCTCGGCGATCGCAGTAGGTTTCCCAAAGCCCAAAACGATTCTCGAAATCGCGAGATTGATTGAAATTGATTGAGATTGAACCATTACAAGCACGGCAATCTGAGTCGATTCGACCAGCTCACCAGCCGATGTCGAAAAGCCGATGCCGAAAGCATAGGCGAGAGAACCGTAATCGTCAGATGACAACGAATTCAGTACACTGAGTAAACAGAAACTCCATTCTTTGAGAGCGCTTATTTTCTTATGAGCAACACCAGTAATTTTCGTAAAGCGATCAGTGACGCTAAGGGGCAATCATTAGTCGGCCCCAACGTCATCGCCAATGCACTACCTTTTGTTGGCGGTGGCCTCATCCTCACTGCGGCAGGCACCTTCGGCGGGCTAAACGTGCTAAGGGCCAACCCTAGCCTGTTTATGACCACCTTTTTCGTGGCCCTAGTCGTCGAAATTGCCCTATTTTTCGTGGCCCGTAGCATCGCCCTCAAAGGCAACAATGCTGTAGCGCTGCCGCTACTCGCTACCTACAGTTTGCTGTCGGGCTACACGCTCAGCGGTTTGGTCTCTGTTGCTTTGCAAAGCAGCGGGGTGGGTATTCAGGGGGTTGGGTTTGCCGCCCTCGCCTGCGGCCTCACCTTTATTGCGGCGCGTCCGATTGGGTCTAATCTGTCTGAAGAAGACGGTATGGCGCTGACCAAAACCGTCCAGCTAGGGATTTTAGCTCTGCTGGTTGTGATTGTTGGCCAGTTTGCGCTGAGCTTCTTTGGTGTATATGCCCCTAACTTCCTTGAGATTGCTATTTCGGCCATTGGTGTGATCTTGTTTGTCGGCGCGGCGGTGGTAGATTTCTTTGTGCTGCCTCGCACCTACCGCGACGATCAGGCCATACCGGCAGCGCTGTCGATGTATTTGACCTATATCAACTTGTTTGTCTTCATTCTCAGACTGTTGATTGCCATTAACGGCAGAGATTAACAGCAGAGACAACGGCAGAAATAACGGCAGGAACAAATAGGCGAAGCCCTCTCCCTACTCCCCTATGTTTGACACTACTACCCTCAAACGAGAGCTGGAATCGATCTCTGAGCGCCTGAGCAAAGCTCAGGACTATCTTTGACATACCCGCTCTCAGTGCCAAGATCAGCGATTTAGAACAGCTAGCAGCACAGCCTGATTTTTGGGAAACCCCAGAAACCGCTCAGCAGCACCTGCAAGATCTGAACGATTACAAGTCGAGCTTGGCGCAGGTGCAGGGCTGGGCTGGCAGTTTTGAAGATGCTGAGGCGATTTTAGAACTGTTAGAAGTAGAGACCGACGAAGGCTTGCTGACAGAATCTGAAAAAACAGTCAGTAGGCTCAACCGCGAGCTAGACCAGTGGGAGTTGCAGCAGCTACTCTCGGGCACTTACGACAAATCAGGCGCGGTACTGACAATCAACGCAGGAGCCGGGGGCACCGATGCCCAAGACTGGGCGGAGATGCTGCTGCGAATGTACACTCGCTGGAGTGAGCAAAATGGCTACCGCTTTGAGCTGGTAGAAAAGTCAGAAGGCGATGAGGCCGGGCTGAAGTCAGCGACCCTAGAAATTGAAGGGCGCTACGCCTATGGCTACCTCAAAGGGGAGAAGGGCACCCACCGGCTAGTCAGAATTTCTCCCTTTAACGCTAATGGCAAACGGCAAACTAGCTTTGCTGGTGTTGAGGTGATGCCTATTCTCAATAACGATATTGAGCTGGATATTCCTGATAAAGATTTGGAGGTCAAGACCTCACGGTCAGGCGGTGCGGGCGGCCAAAATGTGAATAAGGTGGAAACGGCGGTACGAATCACTCATTTGCCGACTGGCCTTTCGGTGCGATGTACTCAGGAGCGATCGCAGCTCCAGAACAAAGAAAAAGCCTTAGCCCTGCTCAAGGCTAAGCTGCTAGTGATCGCCCAAGAACAGCGCACGCAAGCCATTGCCGATATTCGCGGCGACATTGTAGAAGCCGCTTGGGGCAACCAAATTCGTAACTATGTCTTTCACCCCTACCAGATGGTCAAAGATCTGCGCACCAGCGTAGAAACAACTGCTGTTTCTGATGTGATGGACGGCGACTTGGAAGCGTTCACGCAAGCGTATCTCTTGCAGGAAAACCAGCTGTTAGAAGAAACCACTGTGTAGACTGTAGGTATCGACAAGTATTTCTGTTAAACGCTGCTAAACATTATGAGCACTGACAAATCAGTGGCCACTGCGCCCAAACCCTCGCCGCTTGATGAGCCACCGCCGAGCTTTATTAAGTTAGCCATGCGCAATATGGTCAAAAAAGGGGGCACCTCGCTCTATCACTTTTTCCTTTCGTCGGTCGCGCTGATCGGATTGTTTGTCGGCCTGGCTTACCTGACCCGATAAGACAGGTGAAAGCAGGTATTGAGGAAAGCAGTATGTCTACCAACTTATTATCGACAGTTCAAGTAGAGGCTTTTGTCGATGGCTGCGCGGTCGAGCAGGTAGCAGATGGAGCGATCGCTTCATACCAAACCTGGCTACAGACCTGGATTAGCGACCTCGACCCGCAGCTCTCGCCGCTCAACGCCTATGAAGTCAGTTTGCGGCTGACCGACGATGCCGAAATTCAGCAGCTCAATACCGACTACCGGCAGCAGGCCAAACCCACTGACGTGCTCTCTTTTGCCGCGTTAGAAGCCAACGTGCCCGGCGCAGAAAGCCTATACGAGCAGCAGCCCCTATATTTGGGCGACATTATTATCTCGGTAGAAACAGCAGCTCGCCAAGCCCCAGAAAGCGGCCATACCCTAATGAAAGAACTTGCCTGGCTGACAGCTCACGGGCTGCTGCATCTGCTGGGCTGGGATCATCCCGATGAAGCGAGCCTGCGCCAAATGCTAGACAGGCAGACTGATCTGCTAAGCCTAATAGAACTGGCCTGATAGAACTGGCCTGATCAAAACCTGACGAGTTTGGCTAAGCAGCGTAGCATGGAGAAGCTAATAGGACATGTTTATCTATGTTTTCTCGCGATAGTCAGTTTTCCGGTGATAGCGAATCTGCCGACACTCAACTCGCGCACGATTCTGAGCGGGCGCGCCACAGTGAGAAAACTGCTGAAGTGGCCGCTTCTCTAGCTGAGCGATCGCAATCCTGGCAAATCGCCCCTAACCTATTCACCAGCTTCAAATATGCCTGGGCGGGCATTGTCTACGCTTTTCAAACCCAGCGAAACTTCAGAGTCCATACGAGCATCGGCATTGTTGCCATTGCTTTGTGCTGGGCGCTCAGGGTTAGCCATGTCGAAATCGCTGTCATTTGCTTAACGATTGGCGCGGTGCTGGTGATGGAAATTTTAAACACAGCCCTTGAGTCGCTCGTCGATCTCACCGTTGGGCAGACCTATCACGAGCTAGCAAAGGTTGCCAAAGACTGCGCTGCCGGAGCCGTCCTGATGGCTGCAATCATCGCGCTGCTGATAGCGGCACTCATTTTTGTACCCCCGCTCTGGGATAATTTACAAATCTATCTAGCCTGAGTCATTTGAAATAGGCTAGCTACCTTCTCTCGCTGACTCCTTCGCCCCGGCAGGTTGCCTATGATTTTAGTAATTGATAACTACGACAGTTTTACCTACAACCTGGTGCAGTATCTGGGTGAATTGGGCCAAACCCTGAGCGTCGCCCGCGAGATTGAAGTGTTTCGCAACGATCAGATTACTTTAGAAGAAATCAAAGCCAAAAAGCCTAGCGGCATCGTGATTTCTCCGGGGCCAGGCACTCCCGATAGCGCAGGTGTATCACTGAAAATCATTGAGCAGCTAGGCCCGCAGATTCCTATCCTTGGTGTTTGCTTAGGTCATCAAAGCATCGGGCAAGTCTATGGTGGTAAAGTCGTCCGCGCTCTAGAGCTGATGCATGGCAAAACGTCTCCGGTGCGCCATAACAATACAGGTATCTTTGCCGGACTAGCCGACCCCCTGACTGCTACCCGCTACCACAGCCTAATCATTGATCGAGAGACCTGCCCTGACGTTTTAGAAATCACAGCTTGGGTAGACAATGGCACCATTATGGGCGTTCGTCATCGCGACTACCCTCATATTCAGGGCGTGCAGTTCCATCCTGAAAGCGTACTCACTGAGAGCGGTAAAGATCTGCTGAGAAATTTTTTAAAGGATCTCAGCTAAGGGCGGGCAGCTGTCGGGCGACCGGCTTTTGCTCTGTAGCGACGGGCTCACCGGAGAACTCTCCGACGATGCGACTGTTGCCTAATTTGCCAGCTGCTCCAGCCTGCTAGATGCCGCGGATCGCGCTTCTGGCCATTTTTTAACCTCTAGGGGGTTCTTTCAGCCAGCGCATAGGACATATGCTATGCAGGGGTGATACTGTTGGGAGTGTTGAGAGCCGTTCCCCACCCAAGGCGTTTTATTGGTGCGATCTTATGTTTAAGCGTGCGCTCATTTGTACTGATTTTTCAGATAGTCTCCAACGCTTTGCCGATTTTGTACCTGACTTGGCTAAAGGCGGAATGGAGCACATTGTGTTTTTTCATAATGTACCCCTGATGACTTCTCGTGAGATTCCTTGCGTGGATGAAGAAAAGGTCAGAGAAGCCCATCAGCGTCTATCTGTAGCAGAGTCATCTGTGCCCGCAGGCACGACGGTTGAAATTGAGATTACCTCTGGCCGCGCCGCTGAAAACATTGTTAGGGCCGCTAAAAAACATCAGACCGACATCGTGTTTTCAGGAATGCCTACCCGCTCTGCTTTAAACGAACGGCTGTTTGGCAGTACAACTATGGGCATTGTCGATAAAGTTAATGTGCCGATGCTGATATTGCGGCCACAGCTCGTTTCTACCTACCGCGAGGCTGAGCTTGCCCAGCGTTGCCAGCATCTCTTTAACTATTTACTGGTGCCTTACGATGGCAGCAATAGTGCTAAAAAGCTAGTCAATGAGATCAAAACCAAAATTCAAGCCGATCCAAACGGCGCGCTAGAAACCTGTCTGCTGTGCTGGGTCATTGACAGCGGGGGGCGACTTTCTAAGAGCGATTTGATAGCATCTGCTCAAGCTGAGCTGACCAAGGTAAAAGCTGAACTTGACGGCTTTGGTACCGAAATCAAAACAGAGGTGCGGATAGAGGTAAGAACCGGCAGCCCGCTCAACGAAATTCTTAAAACTGCGGAAATAAACGATATCAGTGCGATCGCTGCCTGCTCCGGCAAAAGCGGTGGCCTTCTAGACCTAACGACGCCTAGCTTCACCGACGCGCTGCTGAGAACGTCCTGGCATCCGATTGTTCACTTCCCGCATCAGAAGTAGCGACCTTTAAAAGTCTAGAAACGTGTCTAGGCCAGGCTTAGCATCAGAGTGCATAGCTTCGAAATTCATCAAAATTTTGGGCTTGAGGTTATCTTCCAATTCGCTTTTGAGCAGCGCTTTGCTCTCCTGCGGGCTGCCAATAGACGGAAAATGACGCGCGGTCATGATCCATTCTTTGAAAAGCTTACGCTGTCCGGCAGCTACGTTGAGCCGCCGGACATGTCGGCACTGATAAGGAGCCTCTCTTGTAAAGAATAAGATCCGATAGGTCTGCGCGTCAGCGAGTGCCCAAAGCAGGCGCTGCGAAGCTTTTTCCTTGAGATCTAGATAGCACGGGAGCCAGCGTGGCCCTTCTACCTTGTGATAAAACGCCGTTAGCCAAAGCACCATGGGGTGAGGCGTCATAGTACACATGAAATTGTTATAGCGGGTGTTGCGAACGCGCTGGTCAATTTCGGCAGCAGGCATCATCGCCCACAGCGTGGGGATTTTTTCTTCGCACCGGGTGAGCAATTTGGGAAAGACAATTTGGGCCAGAGGCATCTCCGGTGGCCAGCTTTGCTGCAAGTAAAAGCTTTCTGCTGCTGACGGCTGAGCAACCAATGGCTGTTTTAGCTCGCTGCTGCTGACTACCGGCAACTTAGAGCGCACGGTATGGGGCCGCTGAGCAATTTGAGCCCCTGACCCAAATTGATTGTCTAGAGGGGCGATCGCCTCAATAATGCGATCAATCGTCTCCGGTCTGTCCTGCCGCTGTTTAGCCAGGCAAGCCAGGACAATATCTTCTAGCGCCTGGGGCACCTGAAGCCCGATTTCTAGATCGGCAAACGGCTTAGGCTGAGCCAATCGGTGCACTTTATACCAACTGCCAAACGTATTGTTAGTCGGCCTTACAGGCAACATGCCCGAGAGCATTTGGTACATCATCACGCCTAGGCTATAGATATCAGCGCGGCTGTCTAGCTCACGGCCCTCCATTTGCTCAGGCGAGGCATAAGCGAGCGTACCCATAAAGGTGCTGGTCTGTTCGCTGCCTGCTTGCAACAGCTTCGCAATGCCAAAGTCCAGAATTTTGACCAGCTCTCCCCAAGAGGGGTCAGACATGACCAAAACGTTGCTGGGCTTGATGTCTCGATGAATAATAGGGACAATTTCTCCCTTGACCAGGATACCTGTATGAGCGGTTTTTAGCCCTAAGAGAATTTGGCGCAAGAGCTCTAAGAACCTGGGTACAGGCAAAGGCTCGGTGCGGACAATACGGCCAATACTTTCTCCCTTGAGGTACTCCATTACATAAAAAGGAATATCGTCTTCATTGACTCCATAGTCGGTGACACGAACGACGTGCATACTTTTTTGGCCGAGCTGAGCGCAGGTCATGGCCTCCCGCAAGAAGCGCTCGCGCATGTCTTCGTTTAGTAGCGTTTGCGACAAAAATTTGACGGCCACAGGCACCCCACCCAGCAGCGAGTCACTCGCAAGATAGACTTTGCCCATAGACCCTTGCCCAATGGTCTCGATCAGCTCGTACCGATTAGAAATTTTACGACCAGCGTTAGGATCCAACATTCTCTAAGTGTTATGGGGCTTTAGGGGTGGCTATTGTCGGGTAATTTCTGCTTCTATGGTGCTGGTCAGATAGTGCCCGGCCATGACCCCACCCGAAAAGTGATAGCGATCAGCACTGAGCTGACGCAGCGTTTCGAAGCCAGTCCGACGCTGCTTGTCGCTCAGCCCCCAGTAGCGCTGCACAATTGACTCTGGGGCAATCCAGCCTTCGCCTTCCACCTGGCCCAAAAGGCTATGCTGCAAGACAAAGGTGTACTGACGGTCTTGACTGGTCATTCGGCCTTTAGACTGCATCACAATTTCATCCTGATCGCTGTCAGGAAAAGCAAGTTTGGTGGCCACCATAAAGCAGCTACCGGGTTTCCATGCCACTAGAAGTTTTCCCTTGACGACGGTCGGCAAAGCATCTCTTGTAAGCCAGTTGCCTTGTAGTGTCCATCGACCGGGCTCAAGTAAAAAGCTGTGGCCCACAGCGCGATTTCCTCATGCCAGCCCGCTTAGAATGCCCATTAGGGCGACCAGAGTTCACCGAGTAGGCAAGGCCGAGTAGCGCCGGTCACGCCGGGTAAGTTGCCAGGAATCTGATGCCAGTGCCAGTAGGCCAAAATGGCAAAGGCGATCGCTTCTTTAAAGTCTGCATCGACCTGATACTGATCGGTAGATCCTACCTGAGTGGTCGGTAGCCGCTGCTGTAGCCTGTCCATCAGATAGCGGTTTCGACTGCCGCCGCCGCCGACCAAAATTTTTGTGGGTAAATGCGGCAAAAATCGGCGATAGCTCAGCTCAATGGTGGCGGCGGTAAAGTCTGTCAGGGTTGCCAATAGGTCTGCGGGGCTGAGGTTTTGTTTCTGGGCGGCTTGCCAGCACTGCTCGGCGTAAGCGACCCCAAACAGCTCGCGCCCGGTAGATTTTGGCGGCGGCGTCTGAAAAAAAGGATGCTTTAGCCAGGCTTCGATGAGCGCTGCTTGGGGCTGACCTGACGCTGCCCAGGCGCCGTTTTTATCGTAAGTTTGCTGGCCGCCAGACAGCTTGAAGACAGTCCAGTCAATCAGCGCATTGCCTGGGCCAGTATCCCAACCTCTGATCCCGCTGGGTAGGTCTGAGGGGTGCCGATTTCGCTGCCAGGGCGGTAAGTAGGTGAGGTTGCCAATGCCGCCAATATTTTGAACGGCTAGATCGCAGTCAGGCTGGCTAAGTAAACAGGCATCGACGATGGGCACTAGCGGCGCGCCCTGTCCGCCCAAAGCGACATCGGCAGCGCGAAAATTACTGACGGTGGGGCAACTGGTTAGCGCGGCAATCAGATCACCGCGACCGAGCTGTAGGGTATGGCCGAGCTGATGGGGTTGAGGGGGCCGGTGGTGCAGCGTCTGGCCGTGAGAGCCGATCAGGTCAATCTTGGTAAGATCGATCTCAAGGACGTCAATGAGGGCGTCAATGGCCTGCACAAACTGACGAGCGATCGCATCGTCTAAATCAGCCAGTTCTGCTAGGGTTGTTGGCTGGTCGGCACAGAGGGCTAAAATGCGCGATCGCACATCAGCCGAGTAGGGATGGGTAATGCCTTTGACTAGCCGGGCTGCGATCGCATAGCCCTGCCCCGAGACCTCGACTAGCGCTGCGTCAATGCCATCAACCGAAGTCCCACTCATCAAGCCGATTACTCGCATCATACCGGCAGCCGATCAATCCCCTTGTTATCGCCAATGACCACCATCAGATTGCCGCTCTTAAAGCGGGTGATAGGGCTGGGATTAATAATGAACTTGTCATTGTCATGAATTTTGGCATTTTCTCGGCTGAGGGCCATCAGCGTCAGGCCATAGTGATTGCGCAGGTCAACTTCCATCACAGTTTTTCCTTCAAAAGACTGCGGCACCAGCACTTCTACGATGCTGTGGTCAGGGTCAAGCTCAAAGCGATCCAAAATGCCAGGGCGGGTGAGCGATCGCGCCAGCTCGCAGCCCATCTCATGCTCAGGAAAAACCACATGGTCTGCGCCTACTCGCACCAGCAGCTTGCCGTGAATTTCGGAAGAGGCTTTGGCAACGACATTGGCTACACCCGATTCTTTGACGTTGAGGGTGGTGATGATGCTTTCTTGCACGTAGTTGCCAATCGCAATGATAACCGTGTCAAAGTCAGGAATACCCGCTTCGATCAGGGCTGAAGGCTGCGTAGAATCGAGCTGAACGGCGTGAGCGGCAATCTGATCGGTTAAAACCTGTGCGACCCGGCTCTCATTAGAGTCTATGCCCATTACCTCGTAGCCCATACCGTGTAAGGTCGAACAGACAGCCCGACCAAAACGGCCTAGCCCGATCACAGCAAACTGGCGATTAGTCGCCCTGAGATTTTAAAGAACTTAAGAGACGAGATGTTCACAAGGGGGGCGATCGCTAAAGGACACAAACAGGGCGGTCTAGAACGTGAAAGTCTGAGACGTTGGTCATACTAGAGGCGCTAACCGAGGCGATCAGTTGCGCGACTTCAGTTAAGCGCGGAAAAATTCGTTGAGAGTATCTAAGCATCTTACTGGTTAAGCATCTTACTGGTTTTGCTGAACTCTATAAATTATGAACTCTATAAATTATCGAGAGATTTGCCGCGATCGCACATAGCTCATCCTGCAGCAGCCGACAGTTAGGCAATTTGCATTGTTCAACACCCGCAAATCAAACCCGGCACGCAATCGATTTCTTTCTTTGCTACGCTAGCTAGATGCTTCCTTGGGATAAGTACGGACGTGAATATTCAAATTGGCCGTGGCAAAACAGCGCGGCGCGCATACGGAATTGATGAGATTGCCTTGGTGCCCGGTGCTAGAACACTCGACCCACAGCTAGCAGACACCCGCTGGCAAATTGGCCAAATCACCCGTGAAATCCCGATCATTGCCAGTGCTATGGATGGCGTCGTCGATGTGACGATGGCCGTCGAACTCTCTCGCTTAGGCGCACTCGGCGTCCTCAACTTAGAAGGCATTCAGACTCGCTACGCAGATCCCAATCCGGTTTTAGACCGAATTGCGGCAGTCGGCAAGACGGAATTTGTTCCTCTCATGCAAGAGATCTACGCCCAGCCCGTGCAGCCTGAGCTGATTCAAAAGCGAATCGGTGAAATCAAAGACCAAGGCGGAATTGCTGCCGTCAGCTTGACGCCCGCTGGCGCTGCCAAGTTTGGCCAAACCGTCGCAACAGCAGGCGCAGATATGGTATTTGTCCAGGCAACGGTTGTCTCAACCGATCATCTCTCTCCGCAGTCAGTTTCTCCGCTAGATCTGGCGCAGTTTTGTCAGGAAATGCCCATGCCCGTCTTGCTGGGTAACTGCGTCACCTATGAAGTGACGCTTCAGCTGATGCAAGCAGGGGCTGCTGGTGTGCTAGTCGGAATTGGGCCAGGTGCGGCCTGCACTTCTCGGGGCGTCTTGGGTGTTGGGATTCCGCAGGCAACAGCGGTAGCAGACTGCGCTGCCGCCAGAGATGACTATCAGAGAGAGTCAGGCCGGTATGTGCCGGTGATTGCCGATGGTGGCTTAATTACCGGGGGTGACATTTGCAAATGTATTGCCTCAGGTGCAGATGGGGTGATGATCGGCTCTCCCTTTGCACGGGCCAAAGAAGCGCCAGGGCGAGGTTTTCACTGGGGCATGGCGACGCCCAGCCCAGTGCTGCCTCGCGGGACGCGAATTCAAGTGGGGACAACCGGCACGCTAGCGCAAATTTTACGTGGCCCAGCCCAGCTAGACGACGGCACTCACAACCTGCTAGGCGCTTTGCAAACTAGCATGGGCACGCTAGGGGCAAAAGACATCAAAGAGATGCAGCAGGTAGATATTGTCATTGCCCCATCGCTGCTCACAGAAGGGAAAGTCTACCAAAAGGCCCAGCAGCTAGGTATGGGTAAGTAAATATACGCGAGTAACTGTGCATAAAGTACGACTAAAGGGTGAAGAAATCGTGGGTAGTTATCGGTAAATCGCAAGACTTTTCTCTGATATCGTTGGAAAGCCGTGGCAAATTACTAAGAGTCTCTTACAATTAGGTGAAGCGGAGACGCAAGTTTCCGTTCACTCCTCACACCACACTCCGCCCAAATCCCCGGATTTGGGCGGTTCCTCTTTAAAGGGACTGTCTTTAAGTCAGAAGGCTTTAGCTGGTAATCGGGGCTGCTTTGTGGTGATCGCCGCTCCCCAATCCAAAAGAACTGTCAGATTCGCAGTAGAGGGAGGTTTTAGCGATGGGTTTTAGCTATGGTAAGATCTCAGTACATGAGAGACAAGGATTTTAAAGAATGTCAGCCGCACAGGTTACCGATTCGACCTTTAAGCAAGAAGTTCTAGAGAGCGAGACACCCGTCTTGGTAGATTTTTGGGCACCCTGGTGTGGCCTTGTCGCATGGTTGCGCCCGTCGTAGACGAAATTTCTGAGCAGTACGATGGCCAGGTGAAGGTGGTGAAGGTTAACACTGACGAAAACCCTAGCGTCGCTAGTCAATACGGCATCCGCAGTATTCCGACGCTGATGATCTTCAAAGGCGGTCAGCGAGTAGACATGGTGGTCGGGGCTGTGCCTAAGACAACGTTGGCTAACACGCTAGAGAAGTACCTATAAATCACGCCTGCCTATAGATCACTCAAACCGCAGCCAAGCAGCGGTTCGTCATCATCGAAGCGGTTTTTGATCGGTCTGATTAGGGAGACTGTGTTGGCAAAGGCACCTGGCCAGGTTTGAACAGATATTCTGAGAAGAAGGCTCTGGCAACGGCTAGGGCCTTTTCTTTGTCCGCAGCTACTTGGATGGGCTCGGAAGTTTGGGCGAACTAATATGGTTTCTTGAACGCTTAATAGCGGGTGATGTATCTGCCGTAGGCTACTGAGAGTTGGGGGGCTTCCAGCTTAAAATGTAGCCACCTTTAGGATCTGACGATTTTTACTGACACGCACTTATGGATGCTTCCACTTCTCAAACTTCAGATCGCAGCTCAAGCGATCGCCCGAGTACTCAGCTACGCGCGAATGTTCTCCGCGTGCTAGACCGTCTGCACAGTACAGAGCACGGGGAGCTGATTGAGGAGATCTTTGAGACGCTGGTGCGGATGGCTGAGCAGGAAGCAGAACGACTCGATTGGAAAATTTTGAGTCATTCGCTGCTAGATATGGAGGAGGGATTTAAGTCCTTCTTTCCCTACCGTCACGTCCGTAAAATTACCATTTTTGGCTCAGCCCGAACGCCCGCTCACCAGCCGGAATATCAGATGGCGGCTGAATTTGCTCGGCGGGTGGTGAAGCAAGGCTTTATGGTGATGACTGGTGCTGGCCCTGGTATTATGCAGGCTGGCAATGAGGGGGCTGGGCGCGATCGCTCCTTTGGCTTGAATATTCGCTTGCCCTTTGAGCAAGGGGCCAATCCGGTGATGGCGGGAGATTCCAAGCTCGTAGACTTTAAGTATTTCTTTACTCGAAAGCTGTTTTTTCTGAAAGAAAGCGATGCGCTAGCTTTATTTCCCGGTGGTTTTGGCACCCAAGACGAAGGCTTTGAGTGTCTGACGCTGATGCAGACGGGGAAAGCTGGGCCGCTGCCTGTGGTCTTGATTGATCGACCCGGTGGCGACTATTGGAAAAGCTGGGATCACTACGTGCGCAATCGCCTACTAGACCAGGGGTTGATTAGCCGCGATGACACGAGCCTCTATCATCTTACCGACAGCATTGATGATGCGTTAGAGTCGATTGAAAACTTTTACCGGGTGTATCACTCCAGTCGATATGTCGGCGATCAGCTGGTGATGCGGCTCAAAGCGCCGCTTGCCCCCGGCGGCATTGACCGACTGAATGAAGAGTTCGCAGACATCCTCAAGCAGGGTAAAATCCGTGAGGTCAGCACATTCGATATTGAGTGCGACGATGAGACCGCTGGTTTTCCCCGGCTGGCGCTGCATTTTAACCAGCGAGACTTTGGCCGCTTGCACCAAATGATTCGCTATCTGGGCAACTTGGGCGTCTCTTGCGAAGCGGTTAAGCATCCTGAGACGAAATAGCGCTCTATCTAAGCTAATCCTACAGAAGCCAATCCTACAGACCGCTTTGCAGATGTAGCAAAATGCCGTGGGCGATCGCTCTAGCCATGCGCGATCGCCAGGCTGGATCGGCCAAATTGGGCGAATCTTCTGCGCCCGTGACAAAGCCTGTCTCCACCAAAATCGCGGGCATTGAGGTTTGGCGAATGACGTAGAAGCGAGCGCTGCGCACCCGGCGATCGCGCATCCCCAGAGTACTTAGCACCGTAGCGTGAACAGTATTGGCAAATCGCTGGCCCGCATCAGATGCGTAGAACGTCTCTAATCCGTTCACCTCGGGGCGGCTCAGGCTGATGGCATTAGCGTGAATGCTGACAAAAACGGTCGCGTTGGCCCGCTCGGCAATCTGCACGCGGGGGGCCAGATCAAGCTCGTAGTCGCTGTCTCGGGTCATGACGACATTAGCGCCCTGCTCACGCAAAATAGCGGCTACCTGCGGCGCAATGTCGTTAACCACAACTTTTTCTTGCAGACCCCCAATGCCAACAGCGCCGGGGTCGCGCCCGCCATGTCCGGGGTCAATCACGACAGTAAACCGACCGTTCGGCAAGGTGGGCAGTTCATCAGGCGCTAGCTGACGAGGGCTGGCTGGTTGTGGTATTACAGGCGGCGATACGGGTGCGGGCGGTGTCCTTGCGACTGGAGGAGCGACTGGAGGAGCGACTGTGGGGGCTGATTCAACCGCTTCTTCCCCCTCATCAGGAATGCTGCTAATCGTGACATCTTTGGGCAAAATCACCACGCCCTCTGGGGTGGCGGAGATCTCCCAGTCTGGGCTCGCTTCTCCCAGTGCCAGCGTGACCTGAGCGCTGGTTGGATCGTCTGAGACCGGGCCTATTTGCCAGTTCATGACGCTGTAGCGATTGACCGGGAGGCGCGATCGCAGCCTCAAACCTGTTGCAGCTTGCGCAAACGTCAGCGTAATGTATCGCTGCCCGTTTTCTTCAAAGCGGCTAACTTCCAGTTGGGGTGCTGCACCGTCTGTGCGAATGAAGAACCCATCTGCGGTTGCTAAAACCTCCTGAATTCGGGTGTTGCTCTCTGAAGCTTGCTGACCGGCAGTGCTGCTTTCATCTGTGCGGGCGACCAAACTGCTGCTACCAACGGTAACGGCCTCAGGTAGCTGCACACTCCACTGCCGTGAGCTTTCGCCCCGAACCTGTACCTGACTAGGATCGACCGTATAGCCCGGGCTGTACTCAACAACGAGGCGCGTCGTGCCGTTCTCCAGTTCGCTAGCGCGAACTTCCTTAATTGCCCCGGCAAAAGCCTGGGTTTCGGGCGTAATTAGCGCCGTCCCTGGCAAGTCTACAACAAGGCGAGCTGGGTTAGAGAGCAGTTGGGCGGTTGGCTGAACACGGTCATCTGTGGTGAAAGTTAGCTGGTTCGCGTCGGTGTCAAACCGCCAAAACTGCAACCTAGCCGCTTCTGCGGGCAGCGCCAAGAGCAGGGCTCCCAGTAAAGAGAGGCCGGGCAATAGACGATGTAATCTCACTATTTGCTTCCTTAATACCGAATGACTCATGAGCCAGCTTTGAGTACTCTAAGTAGCTTTGAGTACTGTGAAGGCTGGCCTATGCTTTGTAAATCTGAAGATCGGAGACCTTTTTCTGTGTTTGGCAGAGGCTTTAGCAAGGCGACTAAAGCTGGATGGGCTCGCGGACTGTTTGCATCCTACTGTGTTGTCAAAAGCAGAACGAGTGTTATTAGAAAAGTTGATGCGATCTTCAAATATTTTGATCAGTGGCTGGCTGCTAATGCTTTGGCAGGTGGCTCTAAGGATTTGGGAACTCCCGAAGTAAGCACCTCATGGCCGGTTTTGGTGACGAGCAAGTCGTCTTCTATGCGAATGCCAATGCCGCGCCAGCGATCTTCAATCACCGGCTGTCCCTCTTTTGGCTCATAGCTAGGCGAAATATAAATGCCCGGTTCTACGGTGACGACGTTGCCAGGGGCAAAGGGCTGCCAGGTTTTATCAAGATTGCGCAAAATACCGGAGTCGTGGACATCTAACCCCAAAAAGTGGCCTGTGCCGTGCATGAAGAAAGCCTTGTGTGTTTTCTCTTCGATGAGCTTATCTACGTCTCCTTGAAGCAGGCCTAGCTCGACTAGCCCGGTAGTAATAACCTTAGTAGCGGCGTCATGAAAAGCATTAAAAGGCAGTCCAGGCTGCACCTGTTCGATGGCGGCTAGCTGAGCTTGAAGTACCAGATCGTAAAGGATGCGCTGTTCTTCGGAGCAGCGATCGCCTACCGGAAATGTGCGAGTAATATCGGCGTTGTAATAGTCATAGGCGCAGCCAGCGTCAATCAGCAGCAGATCGCCATCTTGCAAAGGCTGGTTGTTTTCCACGTAGTGCAGAATGCAAGCATTTTTACCACCCGCGATAATTGACGGGTAGGCTGGCCCCAGAGCGCCCTCGCGGCGAAAGATATTTTCGATCGCTGCCTGAATTTCGTATTCGTAGAGACCAGGTCTCACCATTTCTCGGGCAGCGTTGTGAGCTTCTGTGGTGATGGCGATCGCCCGCCTGATTTTCTCTAGCTCAGCCGGACTTTTTATCCGGCGAAACTGCTGCATCAGCAGCTTAGAGTCTTCGATGGCGACCGGCCCAGTGCCCTGTTTGGTCATTTTCCTGAGCAGATGCTGCCACAGGCTGATGATCCGATCATTGAAGGGGCGATCGCGGCCAAAATGATAGTACAGCCGAGAAGCCTTCATCACATACGGCGTTAGCTTTTCATCTAGCTCATCGATCGGATAAACCGCGTCGGCTCCGTAGCGCTCTTTAGCCGCTTCTACCCCCGTACGATAGCCGCTCCAGGTTTCCTTCTCTTTATCCTTGGGCTGCACAAATAGCACAAACCTATGCTCATCATGACTGGATGTGAGCACCGCCACCGCGCCCGGCTCATTAAAACCCGTCAGATAAAAAAAGTCGCTGTCCTGCCGAAATAGATAATCTACGTCATTGTGCATGACCGCCATCGGTGCGCTACAAAAAATGGCAGTGCCCTGACCTACGGTCTCTAGCACAGCCTGCCGACGCTGACGATACTCACTCTGCATAGACTTTTAGACGTTTAACAATGGCAACCTAAAAAGCATAGCTTAAAACTTCGATGCGCATACCGCTGCTAGGCAGGCTGCCAGCGCTGACGGTGAGTGCGTTATCGCCTTGCGTAACTGGCGTGCCTGACATCAGGGCGATAAATTCACTCACACCCACAATGTCGCAAGTTTCTGCATCAGCCGCTTGAGTGCGATAGTGAGTCGGAATCACAATTTTAGGATTGAGCGATCGCACCGCTTCTACTGCTTCTGCTGGCGTATAAGCCTTTGGCCCGCCGCCGACCGGCACCAGCAAAACATCTGGGCGACCAATCAAAATTTTATCTTCAATAGAAATCGGAGCCGCTGCGCCCCCAAGATGCACCACCTTGACACCGGCCTGCGTCCAAGCCCAGGCCACGTTAGAACCAAAGCGCCGACCGTTCAGCCGGTCGTGCGGCATACTAATCCCCTGCACCGCCAAACCGTTGACCGTATAGTCGCCTGGCTCGTCAATGACCTGCGTACTGGTATAGCGAGCAGTCAAAAAGCCTTCGTCAAATAGACGGCTGCTGAGCAAGACTAGCCCCGCATCAACCGCAGGCTCTTTGTAGCCAGCCGTACAGCCCACGGCCTTAAACGGATTAACCAAAATGCGCTGACCACCGCCTGTAAACAAAAAAGCCGTGTGACCCAGCGCCGTAATCGCCAGCGAACCGCTTTGACTATTGCTTTGAGCCTGATAAGACTGATAGCTAGAGACGAGCCCCAATCCCAGAGTGCTTACAAAAGTCGCGCTGGCGTATTTCAACAGGTGTCGCCGTTTCATGATTTCCTTATCAAATTTTTCGCAGGTGTTATATATCCTGCCGCATCGTGTGCCCTTCAGCACATCATCAGTAGGCCAGTTCGTTAAAGCGGATGGTACTTTTAGCGGCTGCGTTTCGATCTCGTAGAGATCGGCCCGGCCTACGCACTGAGAGAGCACTGGTCGCCCGATAGAGTCCAACATCGCTCAGGCCAGCAAAGTTTAAACCCGTCAGGCAAGAACTCATCAATGTTCGACCAGCAGGTGAGGTCGCTGTCTTTACACTAGGCGCTAATGCTAGGTACCTGCTGAAATACCGGTATCAAGCCTGCTGTTATTAAGCAGTGGCATAAATCTAGGGCATTCTGTCGGCTTTAGAAACTTTCATCAGCAGGCGGATGAGGATCATTCCTACAATTGCTGCAATCACGCCCATCACTACAGCGGGCACTAAAAAGTCAGAGATCAGCAGCAGCGTGGCCGAAAGCGTGAAAGTGCCAATTAGCAGCGCGTAGCCCGTGGCTAAGAGCAAATTGCTGCTGCGACGGAGAATGCGATCGCTTTCAATAGAACGAATCCGCACCCGGATATCGCCTCGATCTAGCCGATCAAGGGTAGCTTCAATTCGGCGGGGCAAACTCAGCGCCGAGCTGCCTACCTGCGCGGCCTGTCGGCTAATTTCACTCAAAAGACCACTCGACTCACCCGAACCACCGTTTGTCATAAGCTCGCTCGCATAGGGTTTAGCTGCTTCCATAAAACTAAACTCCGGATCGAGCCCTTTGCCTACACCTTCTAGGGTAGAAAAGGCCCGCATCACAAAGGTAAAAGTTGCTGGAAACCGAAAGGGCTGATCGTAAGCTACCGCATAGAGATCGTCGCTGATGGCAGTCACCGACTGCTCTTCAAACGGCTTATCCATCATATTGTCCAGAATATACTGGATCGACCGGCGTACTGGCCCCATATCGTCAATTTCGGCCAGCGCACCCAAAGCGACCAGCGCCGTCATGACCTGCCCTGCATCTCGCTGGGCAATGCCGACAAACGTATCCATCAGCCGGGCACGGGTCACTGGCTGAATTTGGCCCATCATGCCGAAGTCATAAAAGATCAGCGACCCATCTAAATTCACAGCAATGTTGCCAGGGTGAGGATCGGCGTGAAAAAAACCGTCGGTCAGCAGCTGACGAAGGTAAGCTTCGGCTCCTAGCCGCGCCAATCGCGCTCGGTCTAACCCAGCCGATTCTAGGGCTTCGTAGTGGCTGATTTTAATCCCCGGCATGTACTCCATCGTCAGCACCCGAGGCGACGTGTAACGCCAGTAGATGCGGGGTACTTTTACCCAGTCAACATCACGAAAATTGCGCCTGAACTTATCTCCATTGCGACCTTCGTGCAAAAAGTCAATCTCTAGCCAAAGCAGGCGACAGCATTCCTCATAGATGCCCATCCAGTCTCGACCTTTGCCCCAGTCAGGGTGGTTTTGAAAGTACTGAGCGATGCCTTTGAGGATAGACAGATCAATTTCGAACAGCTTAGACAACCCTGGTCGCTGCACCTTGACGACGATCTCTTCGCCGGAGTGAAGCTGAGCGCAGTGAACTTGCCCCAAACTAGCAGCAGCGATCGGTACGACATCGAAGCTCTGGTAGAGTTCATCGAGCGGGCGACCAAAATCGTTTTCGATGATTGTCTTGACTTGCTGATAGCCGAAGGCGGGCACTCGGTCTTGCAGTTTAGCCAGCTCTTCGACGTACTCAATCGGAAATAGATCGGCGCGGGTAGAAAAGAGCTGACCGATCTTGATAAAAGTTGGGCCCAAACTGAGGCAGGTTTCTCTAAGCCAAACTGCAATCTCTTGGCGGCGCTTTTTTTGCTTTGCGGGCGTAATCGAACCGCTATAGCTCCAAGCCTTGTTATATCGCCAGCGTTTAGCTAACAGCTTGAGCACAAATGACCAAATGTCAATGAATCTCTGAGGCCGGGAGTAGCTACCGCGATTCCAGCGATAGTCGCCATCTCGGTAGGTGCTGCCGCTGTAGGCTGAGGGTGGTTGATCGGGCTGTGGGCGATCAGATGTTTGAACGGCTGTTTGAACGGCGGCTGGTCGCTCTAATGATGGCTTAGATGATGGCTTAGAAGGGATAGACGCGACAGCTGGGCTAGCACCGTTAGCCACAGCAGCAGCTTGGACAGCTTTGTCATTCAAAGTGCTGTGCAATGCAGGCCCAGCGTGCGAAGGCCCGGCGTGCTCAGCAGGTGCGCTCGGCGCTCGGTGCAGATCTACTGCCTGCGCGCTGACTAAACTTTCAGTCTGCGAATGACCGTTGCGATCGCCATTTTGCCTCGCCTCGTAACCGTTATCAGGCGGCACCGGAGCCATCAGCGGCTCTGACGTAGAAGGGGATTCACTTTCTCTAGAGACAGCAGACACTCAGGCTTCCCGTATTAAAACAGCTTTGAAAATATTTTTTGCGCACTCTCGAACCGAAGGGTTCATCTGCGATTATCAGCTTTATTGCCCGCAAGCCTACAGTTTACGCTCGCAGTCCTAAAGAGCTGACCTATCAGCAGCTCAGTCGCCGACTAGGTATCTTGGCGATACTGCTGAATGGCGGCTCTGGCCTGAGCAACTTCAGCTCTCAGATTATCGATGGTAGCCTGCAAATCTTCAGTGGCAACCGAGGCTCCGGTAGGCGTGCCAGCTGCGTAGTCAGCGCCAGCTGTTGCCTTCTCTTGCTCGGCTCTAGCCATGACCTCTTCTGTAAACTGACGCAGGTTTTCACGCTGTTCAGCATCAAATTTTCCGAGCTGACTGAGACCATCACTTACCAAATGCTCGGCTCTTTCACCCACAGCGGCGGCCAATGCCCGTCCGACAAAAAAAGCTTGTAGCATGGGATTACTCATAAAAATAAAAAATTACGCGCTCACACTTTGTAATTATAAACATCCCTCAGAGAATGTTCAGAAAGTTATACGAAATAGCAGGCTGAATGCTGACCTTGATAAGGTTTTGTCGGGCTGCCACTAGCCAACGGTTAGTACTGACCGTTGTCTTCGTAGTATGAGTGATCGCCTACCCCAGGTTCTTCTACCAAAGGATAGTCCTCTTCGTAATTTTCTGCGCCGTAGTAGTCGCTCCCTGGATCTGTCGTACCGGCGTAGGGGTCATAGTCAGCGCCAGCAGGATCAGGGCTAGCGTCAGGAGGAGAGCTGACAATTCCTAAGTCAGGCCCTTGCTTCAGGGTCTCCCACGGATCGGCTGGCTGAGGGCTGTCTTTCCTGTCTGTGAAGCGGTCAAATGTGGCGGTGTCAGCTGCGTCTAAATCAGCGCTAGGGGGCAAGCTGGGCTGATTGTCCGCGCTATCTTCAATCGGTGCTAGTCGCTCGAAGGTAGGAATTTGCAGGAGGCTTGGCGAGCGATCGCTATTTTCTGTCTCGGCCTCTGGAGCACTGGCTGTGTCTGAGGGCGAGGCAAGTGGCCAGCTAGAAAGCGCCGGAAAAGTTTGTAAAGGACTGAGGAAGCGAGCGCTAGGCGAATGGGCCAGCGAAAACCGAACAATCGCGCCGCCACCTAGTCCAATCAGGCCCGCTAGCCCTGCTGTAATGAGTAGGGACTCAGAAAGACTGAGTTTTTGGTCTTTTGAGGCAGATGACGGCGGCTTGCTGGCACCAAACTTGAAGGGCGATATAGACATGAGGTTAGTTTGTGAGAGGTCGTGGGGGCAGCGGGCCTGCCTCACCCCAAAGGATAGTGGTCTAAAACGTAGCTTTCGGCGGCTTTGGCAGTCGTCAGCTCGCCATTGAGCGTAGCTGCATGTACAGCCGTCAAAATATCGCGAAATTGAGGGCCTGGTTGATAGCCCAGTCGCTTTAGCGTACCACCGTTAATTAGGGGCACCGCCGCCGAGAGCCGGATAATGTATTGCCAGATCTGAGGGCCTAGTGTGGTGGGATGGCGATCGCTCATTATCAGCAGTTCGGGTCGCTCGTAGGACTGCAACAAGCGATAGAGCTGGCTGGGCCGGTGCGCCTGGGGTAACTGCTGGGCTAAGTCAGTTTCCCACTGGTGCAGATTTTTGAGCCGGTGCAGGCTGGGGCCACCTAGATCTAGGTTGGCGGCGGTGCGATCGCGCAGAGGCGGTGCGAGCTGCGCAATGATCAGCTCTAGCAGCATTAGCCAGCGGGGCGATCTGACTTCAAACTTTTTTAGCCACCGATCCATTCGGCGCAGCTGATTCCAGAGGGCACCGGTCATCTCTAAACTGCTGTGCAAACAAACCAGCGCGCCGAGCGAATCAATTTTTGCGAGGGCGGCTTCCCACTGCGGGGCATCCAGTATGTACTTTAGCTCGGTCTTTAGGCGAGTTTGCAAAGCGGGCGCTTTATCGCCAGCGGCCTGTAGTCGCGCATAGACGCCACTATCAATGGCGTAACTAATAAACTGCTCAGTTTGCTGATCAAGCGTGAAGCCAAGCCTGACCGCAAATCGCACCGCTCGAAAGATGCGAGTCGGATCTTCTACAAAGCTATTGGCATGGAGTACCCGCAGATGGCGCTGCTGCAAATCTAGCCAGCCCCCAAAAAAATCGAGCAGTTGACCGGGTTGCGATCCGTTTAAGCGCAGCGCCATCGCGTTGATGGTGAAATCGCGGCGGTAGAGATCTTGGCGAATCGTGCTGGCTTCGACCTCGGGGTTAGCCGCCGGATAGGGGTAAAACTCAGTGCGGGCGGTGGCAATGTCAATTTCAACTGGCTCAACTGGCTCAACTGGCTCAACTGGCTCAACTGGCTCAACTGGCTCAACTGGCTCAACTAACTGCTCCATCGACCATTCAGGCGACGGCCAGATTAGCGACGCTGTTTGAAACTGCCCGTGAACTTGTACAGCGACTTGGGGATAGCGCGATCGCATGACCTCTGCCAACGTCACGCCGGCTCCGTCTTCAGCCCCATCGACTACCAGGTCAATGTCTGTCAGAGGATAGGGCTCTCCGGACAGGCTCAACAGCAAATCGCGTACCGCCCCGCCAACTAGATAGAGCGCCCAGCCTTTTTGGTTGGCGGCTTCGGCAAGCAGCCTGAGCGCAGGCCAAATCTCGGATACGCGGCTTTGAAGCTGTTGATACAGCATCTCAGCGGCAGGCATGCGCGCCCTTGCTGATCGAGATTGGCTGGTCTGCGGCCTTCTCTGCGTTTGATGCAGCTGCCGCAGTAGGTCGGTGCGGGTGACAATACCGACTAATGTTTCGCCCTCAAGCACTGGCAGCCGACCGATATCGTAGGTAGTCATCAGGTCTTGAATTTCGGTAATCGGGGTAGCTGGGGCGATGCTTTTGATTTGCACACTCATACAGCCCTTTACTGGCCCGTGTCCTAACCCGTGATGCAGCGCAATGTCAATGTCACGGCGAGAGATAATGCCGACCAGCGCTCCTTCGCCGGTCACTACACACAGCCCTACATGGCCGTAGCGCAGCAAAATCCGCTGAGCCTCATTAACTGAGGTCGTCGGTAAAATGGTGCGTACAGGCGATGACATGAGTGACTGAGCGGTGAGCGGCTGAGGAATTTGCGATCGCACTGCCGTCAGCGCCTGCTCAAAACTAGCGTGCAAATTTTCCACATGCTCGCCCTTCAACATCGCCGCTGCCGCCTGCGCATGACCACCCCCGCCTACGACAGCAAAGATCGGTCGCAAGTCAATATCGCTGTTTGGCAGTAAGGGGTTGGTGCGCGATCGCCCAATCATCACAGCCTTAATCGTTTGGTGAGCCCGATACTGCGCGTAGAGCAGCAGCGTATCTAGACCTAGCAGCGTCACCAGCCGCCCGGCCAACCCCGACAGCCCCGGCACAAACCCCTCTGTTTCTAGCATCACCCACCCCAACTGATGCCCTCGCACCGGTTCAGTCTTGACGGTTTCTAGCGCCGTTGTCAGCAGCTTTTGCAGCTGAGGAGATAGCCCTGGGTCTTTATTTTCGGCAATCACCTGCTGATTGGCCCCTTGAGCCATGAGCCAAGCCAGCGCCGCCGCATCGCGGGCAGTCGCCTGCTCAAAAGTGAGCGAGCCCGTGTCACTGTGAATGCCTAAGGCCATCACCGTCGCTTCAAAAGGCGTCGGGGTGATCTGGTGGCGCTGCAAAAGCTCTGTCACCAGCGTGGTAGCTGCGCCGACTGCTTCGATATGCGCCTCAGCGGTTGGCAAATCGCCGGGCTGATTGTTACTTGAACGGTCAGCAGAGGAAGCTGTCGGGGCGTGGTGATCATAAATGTAAATTGGCAACCCGGTTTGCTCAGCCTGCTGTAGCCAGTCGCTGACCGGTGCAAAGCGATCACGATCATGGGCATCGACTAGGGTAAGCGATCGCACCTGATCAAACGACACCGCCCGCCGCTCAATCAGCGCATATTCATCTCGCCACAGCGCCAAAAACGCCTGCACCGTAGGGTCAGCGCCCCCCGTTAAGACAATGCGACTACCCGGACGCAAGCAGCTGATCCCAACCGCCGCGCCCAACGTATCAAAATCAGCCGTGGTATGACACAAAACTAAATCCATACAGTCATGGTAAATCTTTTGGCAAGGGCACTGATTTTTGATAGTTTACCTATATAGGATCATCAGCTATTGTCCCTTAATGACTAGCTTCAGACCAGCGCTCATTGGCTCCGGCCCTCAATAGATCCCGGCGCTCAATGAAGCTGGTGTTCAGTGGCTGTTGATCTCGCTCAGATTAATCAGATTAAATAGTGTTTTGAGAGTACGAAGATCATGTCTATTATTTTTCAGCTAGCTCTGTTTGTTTTAGTGCTGTGGTCTTTTGTCATGATCATAGGCGTACCGGTAGCCTACGCTTCACCCAGCAACTGGGAGCAGTCCAAACGCTTGATTTTCCTTGGCTCCATTGTTTGGGGCGTCTTGGTCGTTTTGGTCGGTGGCCTTAACTATCTGGTGGTTTAGCCAGCAAGTTTGGCCGTCAACTTAGCGGGTTTGGTAAGATCGAGCCCTCCGCTGATATTTCACCCGTAATTGAAACGCTATGGCAGTTTTCGAAGGCAATTTCACCCAGACCAGCGCCATGAAGTTCGCCTTTGTGATTGGCCGGTTTAACGATTTGGTCACCACTAAGCTCCTGACCGGCGCTCAAGATTGCCTTAAGCGTCATGGCGTAGAAGTTGACCCTGAGGGCACTCAAGTAGACTATGCCTGGGTGCCGGGTAGCTTTGAAGTCTCAATGGTAGCCAGACAGCTCGCCCTGAGCGGTCGCTATAGCGCCATTATCTGTCTAGGCGCGGTGATTCGCGGCCAGACGCCCCATTTTGACTACGTCGCTGCTGAAGTTGCTAAAGGCATTGCGGCGACTAGCTTTCAAACCGGTGTGCCGGTAGTCTTTGGCGTCCTCACTACCGATTCGATGCAGCAGGCGTTAGAGCGCGCTGGCATTAAGAGCAATCTGGGCTGGAGCTACGCCATGAGCGCGCTGGAGATGGCTAGCTTAATGCCTCAACTGCGCAGCGGTGAGCCGCTATCTTCTGCCAATGGGATTTCCGGTAGTCAGTCGCCAGCGCTGCCCGTGTCGGCGGAAGCCGCTAGCTAGCAGATGAGTCAAAAAAGAGTTGACAAGTGCTCACTGATTTGAGAAGCTGGTAAAAGTCTGAAATCATCTGCGGGTGTAGCTCAGTGGTAGAGCGCAACCTTGCCAAGGTTGATGTCGAGAGTTCGAATCTCTTCACCCGCTTATATTTAGATACGCAGCCATTAGCAACGCAGTCGTTTGATTGGCAGTCATTTTATTGATGGTCTGTCTTGAAAAGTGGCTTCATAGAAAGCAATGGAGAAAATGATAGATCAGGCGATGATCAGAGCCAACACTCTGTGGTCTCGAACGCTGATGTCTTAGGCATGAGCGTTCAGCTTTTTTAAATTATTCTTTTAAACTAAAGATCTAGAGGAAGATTTAGAGAAAGATTTAAAGCTGGCGTAGCGTAGATATGAGAGGGCCTGACGAACCGCCTAGATTGCGCTACCTTTTCCTAATACTCGTCATTTACTGAGCCCGTCATTCATCTGGTAGGACTGCCAGTGCAACCCAAAGACAACCAGCCGCTAGATCTCAACAAAACTTATCCATGTCCTTCCTGCCGCCAAGGCTCTTTAGTTCCGATTACGCTGACGGAAGCTTGGGGCTGCGACCACTGCGAGCAGATTTTTGAGCGGCGAGAGGAGCCCAATACTATTGGCAAGCTATCGACGCCTTACCATCGTCAGCGCACCTGGCGGTGGAATGGTAAGCAGTGGGTTATGGGCAGTAAGCTGGCAAAGCCCACCACAGTTGACTTTATGGTGGCGATCGCCTTTCTCGTTTGCTTGTTTTGGCTAGGGCTAATGCTGCCTGCGCTCACCGGTCTTTCTCTGCCAATTGGGATTGCGGCTTTAATCCTGCTGGCTTTGGTAGTAATGTTTTGGGTGGTGTTGCGGCGCTAGCTCATGACTCTATCTTCGTTCGATCTCACAACGGCGCTGGCGGCAGTTCGGCAAGCAGCCGATCAGCTAGAGGGCGATCAGTGCTCTCAGGCATTGGCGGCGATGGGTAAGGCCCTTGCCCGAGACCAAGACGATATTTTAGAGGCCAACACGCTAGATCTAGAAATCAGCCGTGATATGGCCGTGCCTGACCTGGTAGTAGACTGGCTCAAGCTCACGCCAGAACGGGTGCAGACGGCGGCGAGTATCTTTCAGCGACTGGCAGCGATGGGTTCAAACCTGTCTACAGCAGAGGGTTTTGGCAGCGGTGGTGGTACCCAGGCTCGGCCTTTGGGCATTGTGGGTTTTGTCTATGAAGCGTTTCCTGATTTGGGGGCGATCGCCACCGCGTTGTGTATTCGAACGGGCAATGCCATCGTTCTTAAAGGGGGCAGCGAAGCTAGCCGCACCAATCAAGCCATTGCTAGCATTTTACAGAGCACGCTTAAAGAAGTCGGCCTGAGCCCACCGCTGATCTTACCCATTGAGCCGACCGCCGTGTCGCGCCTAGATTTGGCTCAGTGCGCTGGTATTGATTTGCTCATTGCTCACGGACGGCCTAGTCTGGTAGCGCAAATTGTCCAGCAGGCTAGCATTCCGGTGATTCCCTCGCGGATGGGTAACTGCTATTTGTATTGGTCAGCTAGCGGTGACCTTGACCAGGTCTATCAGATGATTGCCCAGAGCCATGCGGGCACGCCCGACGCAGTCAATCGGATTGAGAAGGTTTTGCTGCACGAGTCGCACAGCGAAAATGCCATTACCCGGCTGTGGAACCAGCTTCAGGAAAAGGGCTTTGAAGTGAGAGCAGATGGTGCGATCGCCCGTAACTACAGCTTGGAGGCTGCGAATTCCTCAGATTGGGACACTGCCTACCTCAGGCGCACCGTTGCCTTTAGGCAAGTCTCAGACTGCGCGGCGGCAGTTAACTGGATCAACCTCCATAGCAGCGGCCATGCCGATAGCATTGTCACCGCTGACTATGCCGAAAGCCGTCAGTTCATGGCCAGATGCCGCAGTGCATCTGTGTATATCAATGCCTCTTCTCAGTTTGTCCGCAATCCGCAGCAGCCAGGCGAAATTGCCTTAGGCATGTCGGACTATAAAGGCGCAGCCGGTGGGCTAATTGGGCTGGGCGTATTGCGATCGCGCCAGCGCATTTTTCACGGCTGCTAGCGGCCAGCTCTCCGAACATCCCAAGCGCTAAGAAGCCCTGCCACAGAAGGGCAGGGCTATTGATAGCGTCGCCTGGGATAACCGCTATCTGAGGGTCGAACTAGGGTTTGGCTAGCTTTACTTTATCGGCTAGCCCGACGGCCTGTAACGTCCGAATGATCATCCAGGTAACATCGACTTCCCACCAGCGTAGGCCGTGGCGAGCAGAGTACTGATAGGTGTGATGGTTATTGTGCCAGCCTTCACCAAAGGTGCAGAGCGCTACCCACCAGCAGTTGGTCGAGCGGTCGCCCGATTCATAAGTGCGATAGCCAAACTTATGAGTGGCGCTATTGACAAACCAGGTAAAGTGATACACCACCACCAAGCGGACAAAAATGCCCCACACCACAAACGACCAGCCGCCCAGCACATAAAGCAGCGCGCCTAGCGCAATTTGCAGCACCAAAAAGTACTTATCCACTAAGAGATAGACCGGGTCAGTATTGATATCTTGAGTAAAGCGGCGAATCTTATCGGTCTTAGAGGGTACCTCGTGCAGCAGCCAACCCATATGGCTCCACCAAAAGCCTCGGCCTGAGTTGTGATGGTCTTCCTCTTGGTCAGAAAAGGCGTGATGATGACGGTGTAAGCCAATCCACTCAATTGCCCCACTTTGACAAGAAAGCGAACCGCAGACCAGAAAGAAATATTCTAGCCACTGAGGCACCCGAAAGCTCCGGTGAGCAATCAGCCGGTGCCAGCCTAAGGTAATCCCCAGGCAGCCAGTAATCCAGTAGAGTAGGAAGGCCACGCCGACGGCTCCCCAGCTGAAGTTGGCGGGTAGCAGCGCAAACAACGCCCCAGTGTGAATGGCCACCATAAACAAAATGATGGGCCAGTTGAGAGGGCGATCGGTCAGACGGTCGGTTGATTTTGCAATAGTCATTTAAAGTCTCAGCGCAAAACAGTAAGGATCAGCAGCCTGCAATGCAACCAGTGAAGATTAATCGCGGCTTGACCTGAGCCTATCGGAACAAAACAGATGAACAACTCGGATACGCCACTATCCACAATAGAGGATGGGTCAGCGCAAATAGAACGCTCATCCCTCCAAATTTTTTATCAAATTGACACCCAGGTCAAAAAAAATTTGGCAAAGGTGTTAGCCGCTTTTAGAGAGCACCGGGTAGGAACCCACCATTTTGCCAGCGTGTCAGGCTACGGGCACGATGATTTGGGCAGAGAAACGTTAGATAAGGTGTTTGCCCAAGTTGTGGAAGCTGAAGCTGCTGCCGTTAGGGTTCAGTTTGTCTCTGGCACCCATGCTATTGCCTGTGCCCTGTTTGGCGTCCTCAGACCTGGGGATGAGATGCTAGCGATCGCTGGCCCACCTTACGACACCTTAGAAGAAGTCATTGGCACACGCGGCAATGGCCAAGGCTCCCTAAAGGAATTTGGCATTCACTACCGAGAACTGCCGCTCACTCCAACCGGCTGTGTGAATATTGACCAACTCGCTACTTCGATTAACGAAAATACCAAGCTTGTCTTGATTCAGCGATCTTGCGGCTACAGCTGGCGGCCTAGCCTTAGCATTCATAACCTTAACAAAATTATACATTTAGTTAAGTGCCAAAACCCGAACACAATTTGTTTTGTGGATAATTGCTACGGCGAATTTACCGAAAGCCAAGAGCCTACCGCCGTCGGTGCTGACCTGATGGCCGGTTCGCTTATTAAAAATCCGGGCGGTACAATCGCCACCACAGGCGGCTATGTCGCCGGACGCGCCGACCTAGTAGCAGCAGCAGCCTGTCGGTTGACTGCGCCTGGTATCGGCACTAGCGGCGGCGCTACCCTCGATCAGAGCCGACTGATGTTTCAAGGGCTATTTTTAGCGCCGCAAATGGTGGGAGAGGCGATGAAAGGCAATTATCTGATTGCTCAGACTTTTGAGCGCCTGGGCTATGCGGTCAATCCACCGGCCTCCGCTCAGCAGCGCGCGGTAATTCAGGCCGTTAAGCTAGGCTCGCCCGAGAAGCTAGTCGCCTTTTGCCAAGCGGTACAGCAGCATTCACCGGTAGAGTCTTATCTGAGTCCGGTGCCTGCACCGATGCCCGGCTACGACACGCAGCTAGTGATGGCAGGCGGATCGTTTATTGATGGCAGCACCTCAGAGCTATCGGCTGATGGCCCGCTGCGTGAACCGTATGTGGTGTATTGCCAGGGCGGAACACACTGGACGCATGTGGCGATCGCGCTTGAAGCCGCCGCCGCGGCTGTGGGCCAAGCCGACCGCGAATGAGTTAGCTCGCCTCAAAGCTAGCCTGCCCTCATTAACTCAAGCTGGCTCTGTCGTAGGCACAAAGAAATTGAGCGCGAGGTACTCAGGCCGACAGGCAAAAACAGTTTGACCATTGACACGCATCAGTGACACGCACACCTGACTGGCCTCCAAAACTCGATAGTAGTGACCCTGGTGAGACTTTAAAATTTCGCCTGCGCTTATTGTCATCGGCCACCTGCCTACCGCTCGAAACACCAGCTACAGATATACGGAGATCTCTGAGCTTTAGATGTGATACGTATCATCGTTTCAGCTGCCGTATAGGATTTAAGACTTTTTTAATGTTTTGCCTATGCTCGTGGCTGCTGTGGCTGCTCGTACCAGAAAAGCGAACAAAAATATGGTCAAAAAGCCTTGAGCGCGGGGCTTTTGAGTTGGTACCATAGCCATCAGTCACGAATCGCAAATGTCTGATTGCGTTGATCGGCTGGCTCATTAACGTTATGGTTTGCTCATCTATGATCACGGTTGCCCTGCCCAAAGGCTCACTTCTTAAAGAGAGCATTCGCCTGTTTAAATCTGTTGGCCTCGACTTTAGCGGTTTTTTAGACAGCAGCCACCGGCAGCTACAGCTCACTGACAGCAGTGGCCAAGCGAGAGGCTTACTGGTACGGGCGCAAGATGTCCCTGTTTATGTGGAATACGGTCAGGCACAGGTCGGCATTGTCGGCTATGACGTACTGCGAGAAAAGCAGCCTCAGGTGGCTCACCTAGCAGATTTGGGTTTTGGGGGCTGCCATCTTTCGGTTGCCGTTGCTGCCAACAGTGGCTACCAGTCAGCGCTAGATCTGCCGCCGCACTGTCGGGTGGCTTCTAAATTTGTCAACAGTGCTCGGCAGTATTTTCAATCTTTAGATCTGCCAGTAGAGATTGTGCCGCTCTCTGGGTCGGTAGAATTGGGGCCGATTACCGGCATGTCAGAAGCGATTGTCGATTTGGTTTCGACCGGGCGCACGCTGAAGGAAAATAACCTGATTGAGCTAGAGATGCTTTACCCCAGTACTGCCCGGCTGATTGCCCATCCGCTGAGCTACCGGGTTGACGATAGCCTCAGTGAAGTGATTGACCAACTGCGGAGGGTCAGTCGATCGGCGGTGACGGCTTAATTGAGGTTGGCTATTCAGTATTGGGCTGTCGGCATTGGGCTGAGCGATCGCCCATTCGTTAGGATATTTATTTAGAGAGTGCGTCATGGCATCAGCTTCTTCTAGTCCACAGCAGAACGCCAAGCCAGACGACAGGCGCGGGGTTAAGAATGACTGGCGGCTGTTTCTCCGGCTGTTGCCCTATATCAAGCGCAATCGTTCGCAGCTAGTCGTACCACTGCTGCTGCTGCTGCCGCTGTCGCTGGCTCAAGCCATTCAGCCGGTGCTGATTGGTCAGGCCATTTCACTGATCAAGCAGGAAAATGCGGCTTGGGCCATTTTTAGTCGATGAGTCCTGCGGGCGGGGCTAAATTGGATTATTGGCGGGCTGTTGGTAGCGATCGCCATTCGCCTGGCTCTAGATGGCTGGCAGAGCTATCAGATCCAAAAAGTCGGCCAAAATATCACAGCTGACATTCGCGGCGACCTATTTGAGCATGTGACCAATCTATCTATGGGCTTTTTTGACCGCACCCCGGTAGGCAGGCTAATCACCCGTTTCACCAGCGATGTCAATGCGCTGGGCGATGTGTTTTCCACAGGGGCGATTGGCATTATCAGCGATCTGTTTTTGATTTTGGTGCTGATGGGGACGATGCTTGGCAAGAGTGGCGGCTAGGGCTGATGCTAATGACTATGCTGCTGCCGGTCACGGCCTTGATTATCTACTTTCAGCAGCAGTACCGCAAAGCTAACTACAAAGCTAGAGAGGAACTGTCAGCGCTCAACTCCGACTTGCAAGAAAATATCAGTGGCATCAATGTCGTGCAGCTATTTCGCCGTGAGCGGTTTAATGCTGAGCTGTTTCGGCTGATCAACGAGCGCTATGTCACTGCCCTTGATAAAACAATCTTCTACGATTCGGCGGTCTCAGCGACGCTGGAGTGGATTTCGCTGGTGGCGATCGCGGTGTCTTGGCTCTCGGCGGCCTTTAGTCACAGGTGGCCTTTTAGAGATTGGGACGCTAACGGCCTTTATTTTATTTGCCCAAAAGCTGTTTGACCCGCTGCGACAGTTTGCCGATAAGTTCACCTCTATTCAGGCGGGCCTGACGGCGGTAGAGCGACTCAATGATCTCATGAGCGAACCTATCTCGATCCGCGATGCCAAAAATCCGGTGTCGCTGCCGTCTAAGACGCTGGCTGACAATGAAACCGTCGTACCCGGAGAGATTCAATTCAACAACGTATCTTTTGGCTATAAAGCAGACGATTATGTGCTGAAGAATCTCGACTTCACCATTCGCCCCGGTGAAAAAGTCGCCTTAGTTGGCCCGACCGGAGCGGGTAAAAGTTCGATTATTCGGCTGCTCTGCCGCCTGTATGAGGTGAGCGCCGGGCAGATTTTGCTCGACAATCTAGATATTCGCGAGATTGCGCAGCAGGATTTACGCGATCGCATGGCGATCATCCTGCAAGACGGTTTCTTGTTTTCAGGCGACGTGGAGAAAAACATTACCCTTGGCGAAAATTACAGCTTTGAGCAGGTGCGCCGGGCCGCTGAACAAACCAACGTCGCGCAGTTTATTGAACAGCTTCCTCAGGGCTACAACACCACTCTTAGGGAACGTGGCACTAACCTTTCCGGCGGACAAAAGCAACTCTTAGCCTTTGCCCGCGCCGCCATTCGTAATCCTGGCATTTTGGTGCTAGACGAAGCCACCGCTAACCTAGATGTGGGCACCGAAGCAATGATCCAGCAGGCGCTCGACAAATTGCTCGAAAACCGCACGGCGATCATCATTGCCCACCGCCTCTCGACCATTCGCAACGTAGATCGGATCATGGTGCTCAAGCAAGGACAGCTCGTGGAGCAGGGCAGTCATGAAGAACTGCTGGCAACTGACGGGCTTTACGCGAGTTTGTACAAGCTCCAGATGTTGGGTCAATAGGTTCTGTCGGTTACATGCTTTGATTTAATGGGTGGGTTACCCAAGTAAGGAGCGTCGCCGTGACCGGGACTAAGCACATTGAGTTTTATGGGCCGCAGGTATTAGAGCAGTTGATTGAAAGGCGATCGCTCACCCCTGCCCAGGCCGAAGCCCTGATGGACGGCTGGCTATCAGAATCAATTTCGCCCGCCCTCTCAGGTGCTATCCTCGCGGCAATTCAGGCCAAAGGCGTCACTGGCGACGAACTCGCAGGCATGGCCCGCGTTCTCCAGGGCCAATCTTTAGGGGGAATGCTGGCCGACCCCGATTTGCCCACCCCTCGCATTGACACCTGCGGCACTGGCGGCGATGGTTCCTCTACCTTCAATATTTCTACTGTCGTTACCTTTGTCGCTGCTGCTGCGGGCATTCCAGTTGCCAAACACGGTAACCGCTCCGCCTCTAGCAAAGTAGGCTCTGCCGACGTGCTCGAAGCGCTGGGCGTAGATCTCAAAGCATCGCCCGACAAAGTTAAAGCTGCGCTCAAAGAAGTTGGCGTCACCTTTTTGTTTGCGCGGGGCTGGCATCCGGCAATGAAAGCGGTTGCGCCCATACGCGGCGAGCTAAAAGTCCGCACTGTCTTTAACCTGCTCGGGCCACTGGTCAACCCGCTCAGGCCCACTGGCCAGGTGATCGGCGTTTATGACCCGTCAGTGCTGATGCCGATGGCCGAAGCGCTCGCTCAGCTAGGCATAGCGCAGGCAATAGTGCTGCACGGGCGAGAACAGCTCGATGAAGCGGGCTTAAGTAAAGAAACCGACATGGCTGTCGTAGAAAATGGCTCAGTCACCACGAAAGTGATGGATCCGGCAGCTTTTGGGCTAGACCCTGCTCCCTTAGAAGCTTTGAAAGGAGGTGAGCTGGAGGACAATACGGCGATCCTCCGCGACGTGCTTCAGGGCAAAGGCACGCAGGCACAGCGAGATGTAGTGGCGCTCAATGCAGCGCTGGCCCTCAAAGTCGGCGGCATAGCAACCGGCGACACCTTTGAAGCAGCCTGCGCAGACGGCTTACAAAAAGCTCAGGACATTATTAAGAGTGGGGCGGCCTGGGACAAGCTAGAGCAGCTAATTGCCTTCCTGAAAAATTAGCCGCTGTATCCTAACGAATAAAATCGAGATTAGGTGTCTGTCGCTTCTGCTGTCGGCGAGGAATCGCCTGCTTCGGCTGGCTGGCTGACCAAAAGGGCAAGAACGGCACCGACAGCCATAAAACCGCCGCCCAGGACGACGACTGAGAGGCGATCGCCGCCTAGAAACGCCCCCATAAACCATCCCAAGACCAGTGAAGCCACAATCTCGGGCAGCACCACAAAACAGTTGAAAATGCCCATATACAGACAGTTTTGCTCAGGTGGCAGCACCTTTACCAGCATGGCATAAGGCAGCGACAGCATACTGGCAAAGGCGATTCCTAACCCCACCATTGGCAACAGCAGCCAGTACTGACTGTGAATAAAGTGAAGTGACACCAGACTCAGGGCTCCGCAAAGCAAACAGAGACCGTGGGTCACCGGCGAGGAGAGGCGGCGCACAAACATAGGCAGGGCAAAAGAAAAGCCGCAGCAAACCAGGTTGTACAGGGCCATGCACAGTCCGGCCCACTCGATTCCGGCAGCATAGAGCGTGGTGTCTTGTTCGATGGCGTGGAAAATGTTGTGAGCGATCGCAGGTGGAAAGTACAAAAACACGCAAAACATCCCCAGCCAGCTAAAGCACTGCACCCAAGCCAACTGGCGCATCAGTGGCGGCATGGTTCGCATCGCCTGCCAGATATCGGCAACCAGGTTACCTTCCGCCAGCGTTTCGACTTCATCCGGCGGAAAAAACGGCTTAGAAGCGGTCACCACCGTCCATAAGACTGCTCCCAAAAGGGTTACAGCGCCGATGTAAAAAGAAATTTTCACTGACTGCGGAATCACCTCGCCCAACTGAGGCGGCACCCCTTTAGCCACTATCCAGGGCAAAGCTGAAGCGATCACCGCGCCCAATCCAGTAGCCACTCCCTGCATCGAAAATGCCTGCGTGCGCTGATGTCTGGGCACCAGGTCAGAGACAAAGGAGCGAAAGGGCGTCATGCTGATATTGGCAGAGGCATCAAGCAGCCACAGCGCCCCTGCTGCAATCCAGAGGGCAGGCGCATTGGGCATAATCAGCAGGGCAAGCGAGCTGAACAGAGCACCAAGGAGGAAATAAGGGCGGCGGCGACCGAGCGTAGATCGGGTGCGATCGCTCAAGTACCCCACCACCGGCTGAATCACCAACCCCGACATCGGCGCGGCCAGCCACAAAACCGGAATCTGCTCAGCACTGGCCCCCAGCGACTCAAAAATGGCGCTGGTATTGGCCATTTGCAAGCCCCAGCCCACCTGAATGCCAAAGAAACCAAAGCTAATATTCCAGAGCTGCCAAAAGCTCAAATTTACTTGAATTGGAGCGATCTCAGTCGCATTTTCATCTTGTTTTATCTCTTCTGCACTATCACCTGAAAAGTCGGAGAGCACATCAAGCTGTCCGTCTGCCATCGTTTAACCACATATCTACCAAGTACTATCACCCTACCCCAACTACAGCCAGCCCTACCAATTGGTGGCTATCCAGCACTTTCGCTAGTGGAGTGTGTTTTCAGCCCGTGCCTTCGGTCTCGCGGCTGTAGATGGCTATTGTAGGCACACGATATTTACTCTAAAGGACACGGGTGAAATCAAATCCTAATCGATATAGCAGATGTCCTAAATGCATCAGGACATCTGCTATATCGAGTTGCCCGCTATTCTCTAGCGGTTTCAGCCGACAAAAGTGTCCTAAGCAACTCGGCAGAGGCTACAGCTAAAAAAGTGACCCAAATGCACTGCGCTTGGGTCACTTTTCTACTTAGAATCAATTATCAGGCTTAGCGAATAAAAGACTTCAGCAGTAAGGGAGTAAACTGTTCTTACTTTTCTTACTGGCTATCGAGCAATTCAGAAATATTTACTTAGAAATATTTGCTTAGTCAATAGCGTCTTTTACGCCATCCTTGATGTTTTCACCCGCTTTTCTAGCAGAGGCTTCTGCTTGCTTAGCCTTGCCTTTGGCTTGAGCTTCTTGGTTATCAGTAGCTTTGCCAGCGGCTTCTTGGGCTTTGCCTTCAATATCTTTAGCAGCGTTCTTAATCTTATCGTCGAGGCCCATATTAGGTATTCTCCGAGAGCTGTTTTTTTATCTTATTTGTTAATTAAGATACAAGAAAGCTCCCGCAGCCAAATCTATCCAGCGGCATCTTTTACCAAATCGAAAGATAGATCTGTTATTGGGTGACCTTCAGTGAGAACTAGTGAGAACGGCTTTCATCACTTTATTGCTAACTCCTACGTTTCAGTCTGAATCAGGCGCAGGGCTTCATCTAAGACTTCGACTGCGGGTAAGCGATCGCTGCCAAACCAACGTTGCCAGAATCGCTGCCAGCGCGAATTAGCAGGCGGATGAGCATATTGAACCGCGATTTGAGTGAGGGCATCAGCTTTATTTTCGGATGCTTCGATGGTTTGAGCCAGGTCTGATGCCCGAGTAAGCTCTCCCTGTCTGGCGAATTCGATGGCCGCACATTCACGTAGCCAATCTGCCGACGGACTTTGGTCAATCAGGGAGACAGCTTGCTCCGGCTGTCCGGTTTCACAGTAGGTGCGCCCCACTTCTGGCAGAAACTCTTTCATGTCAGGCTGCTGGGCAACCTGCTCAGCTTGATCATACTGTTCGGTTTCCAGGTAAGCGCGCAGCATGTCGACCCGCGCAAACTGCGGATTGCCGATTGACTTGACCAGACTGTCGGCTTCTTCAGATAAACCAGCTCTGGCATAGGCAGCAGCGATCGCCCCATATGCAGTCTGTCGCTGAGAGACATCGTCTATAGATTTAGCTAAAACAAGAGCCTGGTCAAACTCGCCTATCTCAGCGTATCCCCGTGCAAGCTGCGCCTGTGCTGATGGCAGCATCTGAGCATTCGATAGCTGAGCCAAGCCGGTCTGGGCCTGCTCTAAGACATCAATAGCCTTGCCGCTACCTAGCTGGTTATAAATCTGTGCTGCTGCGACCCAGCTATAGATTGCTTCCAGCGGGTACTGTGATGGCTGAATCCTAGATACGATTGAATCTAGCAGGGATAGGGCTTGCTGAGGTTGTTCTAGATCGGGTAAAAGTCTGGCGATAAAGAGGTAGGTATTGATATCAGAGATAGCGTCCTCTGAAGTTTGATCAGAGTCAGGTGGCGGTGGCGGCAATAGCCCGCTTTGTTCAACGACAAACCTGGCGAGTTCAAGTTGCCCTGATTCAATTAGCTGATTTGCCATCAATGGCAGCATATTGTCTGCGGCGGCGGCAGGTACGCTATCTGGATTTTCCTGAATCAACTGAGCAACCAGCGCTCGATGGTTGGCAATCGCTTGAGTGAGTATCTGCTTGGCCTTTCGCAGTTGGCCTGCTTCTGCATACTCTCCAGCAATCTTTGCCAGAGTAATCGGTTCAAAGAAGTTATCGACTCTGGTGGCAAGCTGTAAAGCCAGGTCTAAGTGGCCAGCTTCGGCGTATTCTGCGGCCCGGTTGAGGAAAGATTCTGCTGGAGAGGTGGCGCTACTGTAGCAGTCTCCGGCGGTTTTCTCAGTGGCTGACTCAGCAGCTCTATTCAAGAACTTTTCGCCCTGGGCCTGGTCACCTGCCGCCTGGTAAGCCACGCCAATTTTTAACCAGGCGATCGCCTCAAAACAGTCTTCGCCTACGTAGGTTTCGGCCTGTTCCAGCAGCGCGATCGCCTTCTCGGGCTGCTGGACTTGAGCGTACCTAAAGGCGATATCTGCTAGCTGTTTGGCTAAGGTAAGGTCGGTTGACTGCGCCTGGGCGGGGGTACCTGAGCAAAGTAGAGCGATCGCAGCTAGACCCCCGCTGAGCGGAGCTTTCCAGGAGATATTTAACATGACTTGCCAGAGCGTCAGAAAGGTTGGCTACTGTCTATCTTTACAAGCAAGATTGACCGCTTCGGCCAGTTTAGACAATCAATTCTTCGGCTCAATACAGCCTATGTGACAGTTACTTAAATGCTCTCAACTAAATGCTCTCAACTAAATCACGCTTAGAGATGCCGCTCCAGCCAGCCGCGCATTTTGCCAGGATTTAGCAGACCGTAAGGATCTACCTTTTCTTTAAACTTGAGCTGATTTTCGTCAATGGTTTTGCGTCCGCCATCTTCCAGAATGTAAGTATGAGGGTTGGCGATAAACGCGCCGTTTTCTTCGTGGTAGCGGATGATTTCATTCAGGCGTTCGGCGGTGGAGTAGCGCACTAGCTGGAGCGCGGCAGGCAAAATCGTTCCCTGCACGCGAATGTATTCCAGGTGCATAACCACCTTGCTGCCGAAGTGTTCGTACATGTGTTGCAATAGCTGCAAGTCGGGGTCGTAAGGAAAGATGGTTTGTAAATATGTCCAGCGCTCATCCACATTGCGAGCGTGAAGTGTCGTGTGATTCCAGGTAAATTCGCTAAGAGCCGCGCCTTTACTCGCCGCCTGCGCGTCTTTTTGGTAGGTGAGGGTGCCCCCACATTCTTTGATGAGTCCGCTTAATGCCAGCAGGTCGGCTTCGGAGACGATTAGTAATGCTGCCGCCTTTCCCTCAGGCAAGGCGTCTTTGAGCGCGGCAAAGTAGCTGGGGATGGGCCAGGCGTGAATGCTGATCAGCTTTTTGATGATGCCGTCGGCGTCGCCCAGGGCTTGGCCAAAGTGAGCGGCACCCATGAAGTCGTCGAAAACAACAATCACTTCTGCCCAAGGGTAGGCTGGCCCCAGCGGAATTTCTAGCTCGGTGATAATGCCGTTGGTGCCGTAGGCGTGGTTAACCTGCTGCACATCGTCGCCCCGCAGCTCGATTACGCGCGGGGTGTCTTCCAGAGTGACGACGCGGACAGATTGAAGGTTGCCGCGATCGCGCAGCTGCCCATACATCACCGAGCCAATGCCGCCACTGCCGCCGCCGATAAATCCACCAATCGTTGCCGTTCGATAAGTCGAAGGAAACATTCTGATCTCCCAACCCTGAGGGCGAGCTACCCGATCAATCGCCGCTAGCTTGGCCCCGGCCTCTACACAAGCCCGTCCCGGCTTTACCCACTTCACGGCATTCATAGCGCTTAGGTCTAAAATCACCCCGCCCACTAGCGGAATCGCCTGCCCGTAGTTGCCCGTCCCAGCGCCACGCACTGTCAGCGGCACTTTGCTATCGACGCAGACTTTAGCGACCTTTAAAACCTCGGCTTCGGTTTTGGGCCGCACGACTAAATTGCCGACTTTATCTTTGAGCTGCGCCGCCAAAATCGGGCTGAAGTGATAATAGTCTTTAGAAAGCTTAGCGACCTGACTAAGGTCTAGTATGGTTTCTATAGTGCCAAAGCGATTAGCAAACGCCTGCCAGTCTATAGCTTGAGGCTCGAACTGAATGCCTGATTGGGCTGCCATCTGCGCTGAAGCGTGAGCCGAAGGTTTCATAACAAATTAGCTGTCTAGCTGTGACTACCCATTCCATAGTAAACCGCCTGCGATCGCAGTCCGGCTAGTCACCAACAGTCAGCCCACGCCAGTAAATGCCAGCAACGAGGGAGATTGACGTTGGAATCAGCGCAGCAACTTTTTTACAAAGCTGTTTGACTTTTCTTGCTCGACGTTTGGGGTGCCTCAGGCGATCGCAGAGAATGTACTGAATAATCCCACTGATTCCTCTCGGCCAGAATAACTGAGGTATTTTTACGGTGAGAGAAGCGCTGGCATGTTGCCAATTATGGGTAGGTAAGCACATTGCTACACCCTTTGAGTTAACCTGTCGCCCTATAAAGATTATGTCTGCTAATTCTGTCTCTACATTTCCGCTGTTGCAGTACCTGTGCCAGCCCATTGGGCAGCCTGATCATCGGCTAGTTGTGAATCCTCTGAAGTTTTGGCAACAGCAAAAGGTGCGTTATATCGAGCGCTGCTGGGTGATGTCTTATACGCCCGAAGAGCGGACGCATTAGGCTGCTGCAACACGTCGATCTCTTTTCACCCTAATGCAGGTCTATTCCGCCAAGAGCAAACTGAGTTCTTCCTTCGTTTCGCTCCAGTCGGCGATCGCACTTCCTAACCAGAGCCAGTTCTCACCGAGCGAATTAGCTCTAAAGTTGTCAGGCGCTTCGTTTAGCACCTGCACATAGGCGGCTAGCGCTTGTTCTATCAGCAAGTTGCGCTGGGCCGGATCAGCTTCAATTTTTGAGAGCGAGAGCGCCGCCATCGCTACGCCAGCGTAGGCATTTAGCACATATTCGCTAGCAGGCTGATCAGAAAAATAGATGTTCTCCGCATCTGGCTGACGCTCTGCCAGATCAATGGCTCGCTGCCAGCTTGCTAGCGCCAGGCCGTCATCGCCCATCGCATATTGAGCAAATCCCAACGCCATAGAAATTTCCATCCAGTCGGGCTCGCCTGCTAGCGCCGTGACCCAAGAGCGCATCGCATCGCCGACTGAAAAGTTGTTATTACCCTGCTTGACCAATCCCCACTGCGATCGCCCTTTAAAAAAGGAGACAATTACGTCCGTCTGCTGGCTGCGATTAGCGGTATCAAGCGCAGTGATTGCCGCTGTAAAATCGCCCTGATTAATCAACTTCTGAGCCACTCTTGTGGCCGTATCGAGATCTTTTTGATTAATGGCGATCTCTAGCTGAGCAGGCAGCTCTAGCTGGCTAACAGCAGCAGGTAGCGGATCGGGAGCGAGGCGATCGCGCTGTAACCAACCAGCTGTAGACACCCCTAGCCAACCAACCAAAGCAACTCCTGCAATCCCTGCTGCTACCAACAGCGGCTTCTGAGAAAATCTCCTGGCCTGAGGCAAACGACGGTGAGTTAGTCGCTTTCCTCCCGGCTCAGGCAGATCGCTTGTAGCCGCAGGATTGGCCAACCCAGGCGGCACAGGAACAGCCGTCTTCTGCTCTCCATAAAATCCGCTAGGGGTCTCAACTGCTGCCGGTACGCGCAGCTCTCCCTCTATATCGGCAGCAGACATATCAGCAGCAGACAGCGGCATCGATAGCTGTTTTAGCAAAGCATTAGTTGCCTCAGCATCGGTACTGCTCCTCACCAAATGGCGCGCTTCTCGGTTGTCCGAGCGAGTTTCTGAGCTAGCATCGGCCCTTATTGTCGAACTATCGTTTAGCTCCCGTCGAGGCGATGCCGCCGTCTCTGCAACGGCTGACGCGGTATCAGTCGGCTGGCTAATACGACGATCTGATACCTCAGTGTCGGCTAGCGCTGACTCAAACAGCATGTCGCCAAAGAGATCATTGTCTAATACCTGAGTATTTTCGGTGCTGTTTGTCGTTCTCACCAGATAGCCATCAAACGAAGGCTGCATATAGAGTGTTGGCAGCGCCCAGTAAAACTCATGTGAACCGTAAGCTGAAATCAACCCTTGCCGGGTGCGATTTAAGCTGAGGTCAACCGACAGCCCTTTTCTCAAATTGCGATAGAGCAACTGCGTAAACGTAATCGCCACATGGTCAGGAATACGCTCGGTCATGGCGATCACACCCGGCACGCCCCGATTCACCAGCGCCTGGGCCAGGTTGCGCTCCTGCCAGCCCTGCTCACTGCTAGAGCTGTATCCGCCCCGACAAGAATTAAAAACCGCTAGCTTAATGCCGTTATTCACCAGTAGCCCAGCCAAATCTTCACCGCTGAGCCGCTCGGTTAACCCTGTCTGACGGCTCACTAGATAGAGATCGCCGCCAGCATTGCCCAGATTGCTGTGGCCTGCGTAGTGCAATACCTGGTAGTTACCCCGATCTAGCTCCTGAGTCAGTTCTGCTCGTCCGGGCTGCTCAAGGATAGTCAGCTGCACATCTAGCAGGGTCTCGCCAGTGTCTGCATTCCTAACTAGCAGATCGGGATGCAGCTCAGACTGGAGATGATAGACTTCTTGCTTCAGCTCTAGGCGCTCTTGGTCGTCAGGCGCGGCGATCACCATTAATATGCGTAGGCTCTGCCCTGGCTCACTGGCTTTTGCCATGGGCGGTGAGTGAGCCTGCCGCCGATCTAAAATGTAGCGAGAGAAAATTACGTCGGTGCCGGTTGCCAGCGGTCTTGCGCCTGCGTGCAAAGCTTCCCAGGGCAACTGCTGTAGGCGGCTGTCTTTCATGCCAATTCTGAGCCGCAGCAGATCTTGACGATTTTGGGCAACGCCTTGGGCGGTAACCCAGCTATCGTGCAGTTGCCCTTGAAAGAGTTCGTCGTGTAGGGTTTGCCCCAAATGAACGAGGGTGGCTGCTTCGGTATCTGCCAAGGCGCTGCGCTGGCCGGGCTGACGGCCTGTCCGAGTGGTCAGAGTGTGACGCTGCTGCCCTTGTAGCAGCCCCAGCAGCGGATCGTGCATTAAGGCTTTGGTTTGCGCTAGCCATTCGCTTACTGACCAGCGCACTTTTTCTTCCGCAAGCTGAACGCCTTTGGCCACGTTTTCGGTACGCACCAAATATTGATCGCCACCCACAGCAGTGATGGATATTTCAAATTCCTGAATCACGGCAGCTCTTATCCCCTGGTAGATAGATCGGGATAGCCTCGTCTGGTAGAGGCCCAAAGGCGATCGCCTCAGCGCTGATCGACCAGCTCACCTCACTACTTTAAACGCTCTGATAAGGCTCTGTAATTGGTAAGGCCGGGCAGTATTTAATACCTGAGGCTCGCTATCCCTATTTTTAGGTTAAGAAGCAAGTTCTGTTTTTAGGACGATGTTAGGACAGTTATGAGCGTGCCCACTCCCCGGGGATAGATCTGTTTCTATCTCAATACTGAAGCAAAGATTAAGCCTTTGCGACTCAGGGCATATTTGCCTGTCAATCTGAACCGCTGGCCCATAATCTGATTTAAGCTTGTGTAAACAATTGCAGACTTTCTTATAGCTGAGCCGTTACAGACGCTTCTCATTTCTTTAATTACTTTCTTTTAAGAGCCTTTATTCGGATGACTTCTTTACTGATTGAAGCCACCCAGTCCACTGTTTCTGGGAGCGCGATCGCCCCACTCGCCTCAGTGGGTTCGCCGTTAGACCAGCCGTCAGTCGATCCGCAGACTGCTGGCCGACTACCCAAATCTGACATACGCCAGAGCCTGAGAGCGTCTACTTTTGATGGCACCTTTTCTTCTGCTTTTGAAAATATTGTCAGAGGGGTGCTGATCAGCAACTTTTTGCTGGGATTAGGGGCGGGCGCTTTTGAAGTCGGCCTGCTCGCTTCGATTCCGATGATGGCTCATCTGCTACAGCCGTTAGGGGCCTATTTTTCAGAGAAAGCGACGAGCCGCCATCGTTACTGTCTGTGGATTTATGGCACGTCGCGCTTGCTGTGGCTGCTGCCAGCGATCGGCATTTTTTGCTTCAGTGGCGGCATTCTTGATGCTCGCGGGCTGACGCTGTTGACCATGGGCGTGCTGACTTTTAGCAATATTCTCGATTCGATTGGCTGCGCATCTTGGATGAGTTGGATGGCGGTGTTGGTGCCTGCCAAGCTGCGGGGTCGCTATTTTAGTCTGCGGCGATCGCTCTCTAGTTTGACAGCGCTGCTGACAATTCCGGCGGGCGGCTGGCTGGTTTCTAGCTGGCTAGGCGGCGAAGTGGAGGGCTATGGCATTGTCTTGATAGTGGCTGTGCTGATGGGGTTAGTGAGTTTGGGCTTTCAGTTTCAGATGAGCGATGTCAATCCGCAGGCTAAAGTAGCGACCCATCAGCAGATTGCCCAGTCGGTTCGAGGCTCCGAGCAAAAGCTGGCTGCTGAAGCTGATCGGTCGCCGTTGGGTATGTGGGGCGATCGCAACTTTCTCACCCTGCTTTTATTCCTGGGCCTTTGGACTTTTGGCGTCAACCTGAGCGCGCCTTTTTTCAACTTCTATCTGCTCGATACGCTGCGGCTAGATGTAAAATGGGTGACGCTCTACAGCAGCCTCAACTACGGCGCATTTTTTCTGATGATTATGCTGTGGGGACGCCTGGCCGATCGAATTGGTAATCGTCCGGTTTTGATGATCAACTGTCTATTAGTGGCAGCTATTCCGCTGCTGTGGCTCTATACCGACAGTGGCGCGGTCTCTCTGCTGTTAGGGCTACCGCTATTACACCTATTGCAGGGTGGTACTTTTGCCGCTCTAGATCTTTGCTTAGGTAATATTCAGCTAGAGCTAGCGCCAGTGACCCGGCAATCGGTTTATTTTGCGATCGCAGCGGCAATCATGGGCGTGACGGGCGCACTAGGGGCAACGGTCGGCAGCTTTTTAGCTGAGCTGCCTGCCTTCGGATTGCTGGGTGTCTTTGCGCTTTCGGCGCTAGTCCGACTGGCCAGTATCGCACCGCTAGTCTTTGTTACAGAAGCCCGCGCTCAGCCTATCCGTCAGCTCATTAACTTGCGCCGGTATTGGACTCCGCAGCAATGGCGGCTCTCTAGAGTGAAAGCCTGACGCTAAAATCTAGGTATGGTTGCCAATCCTGCTAATGTGACTAATGCTAACACCGCTAATCTGGCTGAAGACAGAGCGTTTCAGCTTCAACAGATAGCAGACAGTCTGCGTCCGGGGCAGCGGTCTTTGGCGCATTGGCGGTCTGGCCCGCTGGCGGTCTCGGCAGTGCCTGGCTCTGGCAAATCGACTGGGATGGCGACAGGCGCAGCGATCGCCATTGCCCATCATCAGCTGCACGCTCGCAAGCAGCTCGTTTTAGTCACTTTTACCCGTTCGGCGGCGGCCAATCTCAAAGCCAAAGTGCGTCAGCATTTGCGCTCGCTCGCTCTTCCGCTCAATAGCTTTGTCGTTCACACCCTGCACGGGCTAGCGCTCAATATTGCCACTCGCCATCCTGAAGTCTCTGGCATCAACCTTTCTCCCCTAGATTCGGAAGGCACAACGCTGGTCTCCCCCACCCAGAGCCACCGGCTAATTCGCCTAGCGGTGGAACGTTGGATTGCAGATCATCCTATTGACTATCAGCGGCTGATTGAAGGGCAAAGCTTTGATGGGGAAGAGGCGGAACGCCTACGCCGTCAGTCAGTGCTGCGGACAGAAGTGTTGCCTGCGCTGGCCTATACCGTCATTCACGAGGCGAAAAGCTCAGGGCTGTTACCCGATGAGCTAGCTGAGATTGCTCAAACGATGGTGATTGGGGTACCCGAGGGCGCGGCTGACTATGCGGTAGTAGCGATCGCCGCTGGCCTCTACGCCCACTATCAGACGCTGCTCTCTAATCAGGGGCTAATCGACTACGACGATATGATCTTAGCCGCGCTCAAAACCTTAGAAGAGCCAACCCTGCGTCAGCTTTGGCAAAGCCGAATATTTGCCATCTTTGAAGATGAAGCACAGGACTCTTCGCCGCTGCAAACTCGCTTACTAGAAGTGCTCGCCGCCGACCCTGACGACCCTCAGCAGCCTCTAAATCTGGTACGAGTGGGCGATCCGAATCAGGCCATTAACTCCACCTTTACCCCGGCTGACCCGGTATTTTTCAATCAGTTTTGTGATCGCGCTCAAGAAATCGGACGGTTGGCCAGCATTGAGCAGGCGGGGAGAAGCTGCGATCGCATTATGGCAGCGGCTAACTTCACGCTGCACTGGGTCAATCAAAACGGGGCCGTTCAAGCCTTTCGCAGCCAAGATATTTTGCCGGTTGGCGCTGACGATCCGCAGCCGAATGCCAATCCAGCGCCGATAGGTAAAGGCGTGGAGCTCGTCCGCCCTAAGAGCACTGTCGAAACCGTCAAACAGCTTGCTCAGAGAGTGATAGACGCTTTTGAAGAGAATCAGAATCTCAGCGCGGCGGTATTGGTACGAGAAGCGCGGCAGGGTAAATTTATTCGAGAAATTTTAGAAGATGCTGACCGGCTTGGGTTTGATTTTGAGGCGGCTGGGATTGAGATTTATGACGTAGGCGCGCGCGATCGCAAAACCCACATCCCTAGAGAAATGCTCGATCTGCTGCAATTCATCGAGCGCCCGCACTCCCCCGACAATATCAAAGCCGCCCTGCGTGTCCTAGTCTCCCGCCAGCTCATTCCCACTCAAGATCTCAATCCCCTCGCGGCCCATCCCGAGCAATTTCTCTATCCTGGCCCGCTCGACACCCCGCCCCAAACTCAGCCCGCTCAGCAAGCCCGCCGCTACTGCGCCTCCCTACTCAGGGCCAGACTAGAGCTACCCGCCTATCACCTCATTCCCTTTTTGGGCCTCACCCTCCGCTACGACCAGAGCGAACTAGCCACTGCTGACAAGCTTGCTGCCCGCATTGCCCAGCAAACTTTAGAAGACAGCACTCTGACTGCGATGCTGATTGCGCTTCAAGAACTGCTCAGCAGCGAACGATTCAGCGCTGTCGAAGCGGAAGACACCGAATCTCAGTACACCCGCCCCGGTCGGCTCACGATCATGACTATGCACAAAGCCAAAGGGCTCGATTGGGACGCGGTATTTTTACCCTTCTTGCATCGGCGGAACCTTCCCGGCGAAGCCTGGGTACCCCCTCAAATGCAGTTTCTCGGTGACTTTGCCCTGAATGAAGTCGCCCGCGCTCAGCTCCGCGCCCACACTCACGCCACCTACGCCCGCGACTACAAGCCCGCCCCCATCCCTGATGTCGAAACCGCCTGGCAGCAGGCCAGCACCCTCAAAAAAGCTGAAGAATATCGCCTGCTCTACGTCGCCATGACCCGCGCCAAAAAACTGCTGTGGATGTCGGCTGCTCGCCAAGCCCCTTTCACCTGGAGCAATCCTGACAATCTGCAAGATGCTGAAGCGAGTCCTGTTTTTGTCGCGATCAATCGCTCAGAATCAATAGGAGACACTTAGGAATGCTTCAACAGAAGCAGTGCTCAATCCGAATAGCCTCTCGCATCTGATCGAGCAGTTTCTTAGGACAAAGCTGATGGCTCCATTGAGTAAACCTTGATGGCTGAATGTAAGAGGCTACGCCACACTAGATCCAAGCAAGCGGGATGATTATACTGAAGCAATCCACCTATTTACCTGTATCGGGATCTTATGCGGACGTAATTCCACCTATTTACTTTAGAAAAGCCCTTATGCTGAAATATTTCCACATAAATACCCGTATCGGGATCTTATATGGAAACTATCCCTCAAATAAGTAGTTAGCCTTGCTTAGTATGGTAAATCTTCTCAATCCAGATTTACGACTTCGAGATCTCAGAAAGCTTGTGGAGCCTCACTTGCAAGAAGTTAAATGGGAATGTGGAGTTGACGAAACTAGTGAGTGGATAATGGCTTCAATAGAGAATCAAAAGCACTATCAAAAATTGACATCTTGGTTATATTCCAAAAATGTTGAAGCCTCTGCTAAAGCAGTTTGTGTTGATGCAGAATGGTTCGAATTGAAGCAGATATATTGGAGTGAGATATGTAAAAATACAGAACATTTTTTTTGCCAAAAAGATATCTTTGTAATCGCATCAGATCGCTCATGGGTTGCTGAATATGCGTTTCGGACAGAAGTTTTTAGGTTTGGGTGCTGGATTAAAGTTGCCTGATATCCATGTTGATAAGAAAACTAGTCCTTGTTGTGCTGGTTTTGTCTAATACATGACTTGGGGTGGACAAGCGACAGCATGGACTAAAATGGAAAAAGTTGCCGCCCATTTTCTGCATGAGTGAAGCTGTTTATATTGGAACGAGTATATTGGGCTATCTCACTGCTCGACCCAGTAGAGATTTGGTCGTAGCTGCCAATATAGAAATAACCAGGGAGTGGTGGGATACACGTCGCAATGCTTTCCAGCTCTATGCATCCCAAGCCGTCATAAAAGAAACTTCACAAGGAGATGCTCAAATAGCATCTCAGCGACTTGAAATCATTCGTGATCTTGAGTTACTCGATCTGAATCAATCTGTACTGGATTTAGCCGAGCAATTTTTGGAGCGCAGCAGTCTTCCTGCAAAAGCTGACGTTGATGCTGTCCATATTGCAGCCGCAACGATTCATGGGATGGATTACCTGCTTACATGGAATTGTAAACACATAGCTAATGCCCAAATTCAGAAGAAATTGGCAGAGATTAGCCTTAACTTTGGGTATGAGCTGCTAATTCTTTGTACACCCTATGAACTGCTTGGAGATTGATGATGTATCAAGACTTAATTGTAGAAGAGATCCACAAAGTTCGTGAAGAGTATTCACGGTCATTCAATCACGATTTGAAAGCACTCTTTGCTGATTTGCAAAAGCAGCAGGCAGAGAGTGGCAGGAAAGTTGTGGATTTGTCACGAAAGCGTAGTGCAACAGCACGTTGGAGCAGACAAGCAAAAGAGATTGGTAGAGCAGCAAAGGATACTAGCCGCCGCTCAACTTAGCCGCTATGCCGCAAGTCCTCGCCTGGGACAGTAGTTCAAAGTTATTCGTGGGGTAATTACAATCAAAATTAATTGGAGTGGCTACTGTAACTACGATGGATGTATCTGTCGTTCAGTTATGGAATATGAATGAGATGAAGCCAAACGCCTTGCTAATCTTCGTAAGCACGGAATGATTTTATCGATGTTCTAGCCGTGTTTAATGGCGATATCGTAATGGTTGAGGATGATCGCTATGGTTAGGGAAAGCAGCGTTTTGTTGCATTTGGTTTGTTGCAAGGGCGAGTGATTGCTGTTGTCCATACGGAACGTGAGGATTGTACCCGTATTATTTCTGCAAGAAAAGCGACGAGATATGAACAACGAACCTACTTCGAGCAACTCTCAGACTGACTGGCAGCGATTGGATGCGATGAGCGATGAAGATATTGACTTATCAGATTGTCCGGAGATTACGCCAGAAATGTTTGCGAAGGCGGTAGTGCGGCGAGGGTTACCTGCTTGCTGCAAAAGGCAAGGCTCAAGTTACACTCCGCATTGATAGCGATGTATTGGAGTGGGTTAGGTCTTAAGGGCAAGGCTATCAAACACAGATCAACCAATTACTACGAGCGTATATGGAAGCACATCATTAACCGGTAGATTGATGTTGCGTGTGGAAACGACGGTTGCAGCGGCATAACAACCCCAGTGCAGCGGATTGTCAAGAGCGGTTGGTGAGATACAGAGAGCACTAGCAACCGCTAAGGGAACGTTATGACCCTGCACAAAAAGAAAAAGGCTGGACTGAGACAGCAAGTCCTGTTTTTACTGCGCTAGCTCGGGAATTGTAACGTCGAGGGCTAATTCTATTTGCTTGCGCTTTCTGTGGATGTTTGTGCGATCGCGCTTCCCAATCGGGCTCAAAATGCCCCAATACTTCGCAGCCGATGACATATTCATGGTGAGCAGGGTGCGATCGCCCAATGCCAACACCTCACTAGGGCAGCTAGGAGTTACGGCAAGTGCTTGGATGATTTGATGAGCGATCGCAAAAGCCAGCGGCGGCGGCACCGAATTGCCAATTTGTCTGCCGCCGTGCCACTTGGTGTGGTTAAACCGAAACCAGTCGGGAAAGCCATGCAGACGGGCCATTTCTCGGATGGTGATGCAGCGAGCGTATTCGTAGTGAATGGGCCGAGGGCTGGTAAAAGATCCCCTCGCAGAGTCGGTACCGGCTCGCAATGTACGGGCGATCGCATCAGCCGGTAGCCTGAAAAACCGAGAGACAGGTTCAAGGGTGCCGGGCTGAGTTTGAGCAAACCGCCTGCGAGAAATCGCTGTGTGTCGAGTGCGCCAACTGCTGGTTAAAAAGTCCTGATTCCACGTCCGCTGATAGCCATATCTCCAGCTCTCTCGGGTGCTGCATCGCATCAAAACCGAGTAGCCTTCGGGTTCATGGAGATAGTTAGCCCGCACTTCGTCGCCGAACAACAGCTGCTCAAACCGTTCCGCATCCGGCAAATCTGCTAAAGCTTCTGCGCAGGTAACAGCGCGCTCAAGTTCGCTTGGGTATACCGGCAGCGATCGCCCTTTTTTAGCCCCGATCAAAAACAGCCGCTCCCGGTTTTGCGGCACGCCGTAGTCTTTCGCATTCAGCACTCGCTGCATAACGTCATAGCCCGAACTGCTCAGCTCTTCAATAATTTCCTGCAAAAACTGGCGATGCTTTCCAATCGTCAGCCCCTTGACATTCTCAAATAAAAAATACGCAGGCTGAAGCTCCCGAACAATTCGAATAAACTCTCGAATCAGTGCATTTCTCGGATCATCAAGCGCTCTTTGGCCCATCAGAGAAAAGCCCTGACAGGGAGCGCCACCAGCGACGACATCGACCGTAGTCTCTTCAGCTAGGCCAGCTGCTGCTCGAATGTCCTTGCCGCTAACGGCAGAAACCGATTTCGGCAGAACTGCGCACTGGGGAAAATTGAACCGGTGCACGCAAGCATGAACAGGATCAATTTCAACTGCCGCCACCACATCAAAGCCCGCCTGCTCGAACCCTAAGCTCAGCCCACCTGCCCCTGCGAAGAGGTCAACCACTATGGGTCGCCTGTAGTTCATAGTCTTAACAGCCTATCTTTTTAGTCGTCTTGAGCCTGATTCAAAATCTCCTCAAAGCAGGCTTCGCCTACGGTCGAGGCGGGGGAGTCTGAGTCGCTAACTATGTATTGAGCAATTAGCCTGACTTCTTCGACGGGCTTGTTAAATCTGATTCTTTTGCGCTGAGCAATCGGCGGCGGTGAGGGCAGATTGGGAATGTATCTCTGCTCCACGTCTAGCTTTCTGGCAGTAGGCGCGACGGCTTTCCAAATGCTTTTGCCGCCAGTAGAAACTGGGCCGCTAGTATCAATGGTCTTGACCTGATCGAACATGGCAGCAGGCATTTCTGATTTGGCTTTTTTGATTCGCTGCTTTTCTGCCTTGGGCATTTGCTTCCACTTGCTGGTGTAGGTGGTAAAAACTTTTAAGCCCTCTCTCATTCGCTCTTTGACGTGTAAATACAGTTCAGAAGAAGCGTCTATGCCGCGTTTAGCGGTGGTGATGGGCAGCTTTCTCGCATCTGTACTCTTGAAGTGAACGATGCCAGCAATAAAAATGTACTGAGGGTGATATCTGGGCACACCCGCTTCGCCCCAGCCGGTTAGCAGCGTCTTATCGTTAGCAACGCCGCCCCGATCATTGCAGACGATTGTCCATCCGGCGGTATCTCTTTTTCGGCGCTTGCTATCGGCGCTCTCAATTTCTTCATAGCTGGGTAGCGCCCGGTAAAACCCGACGGCCAGCTTACCCTCGACGTTCTTTTCGTAAGCTTCGTAGAGGTAGGCCGCGACGGCTTCTTGGTCGGTATTTTTCAGCTTTGAGAGGCCCTCCCATTGCAATACCAGCGGTCTGGGCTTGACTTGTTTGCCGTTGACGGTAGTGTGAAAGCTTTTACCGATGATATAGCTGTACAGCGCTTTTATTTTACTGGCAAGCATGTTATGAAAAGACCGGGTTGAGAGCTGCTTAGCTGCTTCATCTCGCAGTGCCTGTAGTGCTAGTGAAGTGCCGTTTCTACTAAGCGGACTGTCGATTATTTCTAACGGCAAATCCCAAGTGTCATCGCTTAGCAGCCAGTCGGGTTGGATGGCGACTTTGAAAGATTCGGCGTCGGTGTGAGAAAAGACTCGCGCAGATCGGCCCAGCTTGAAAATGGCTCTTTTTATGCCGGTACCGTAGGTGCTGATGGTCGAAATATCGTCATCATCGGTGATTTCTTTGGGCTTGCCCATTCTGAAGGCACAGCGCTGGGCGACATCTAGCGGAATGCCGCCGCAGTTGTCTTCTATTTTGAAGGACGTTTTGGAAACTTCTATCTTGGCCCAGAAGCCTTCGTAGGACGCTTTGGATGACGCTTGCCCTCTAATTGGGCGCTGAATGCCGTCTATACAGTTGTCAAACAGGTCGAGAATGGCGTTTTTTAAGTCGATATCTCGCGTCGGCATATCTACGAAAAAATTCTTGGTCGGTGACGCATTAATCGAATCCATGCCCTATCTACCGTTGAGTGTCTGCAATAGCTTTGCTGTAGACTTTATCGCAGCGCTCGGTTTCTACACCACTCATTGGCTGATATCCGCTTTTTTCGTAGAGTTTCACCGCTTCGTGCAAGACGGTAGCGGTTTCTACCCAAGCTTCTAAAAAGCCTTGGTTAGCGGCGGCTCGCTCTAGCTGTGCTAGCAAAAACCGGCCCAGACCCTGCCCTCGGGCTGCGGGCAACAGGTACATTTTGCGAATTTCGACGGCATTTTGCCCGCGCTCAATGGGATGGTAGCCGCCGGTGCCGACGATGTGGCCTGATTGCTCTACGACCCAAAATTCGCCGCCGCTTTCTAAGTAGTATTTTTCAACTTCTACTGCGTCTTGATCGCTACAGCCACCGCAGTTGACTTCCCAGCCCAGGCCATATTCGGCGAGTACGGTTTTAATTACGTTGGCAGCAGGGGTGCGATCGCCCCCCGCCCAATCTCGAATCAAAAAGTCCTTAAACTGCACCTGCATCCGCTATGCACCTCAGCTATGAATTCGGGGCTCAGGATGTAGCGTGCTTAGCAGCTCACTCTCTATAGCTGCCAGCTCTGTCAGTCGGTGGTTGACCTGCTCAGTGTCAAAATATGTCGTTGCCAGCATCCAGTAGCTACCGTAGTGCCGCGCTTCAGAAGCCATCAGAGAGCGGTAAAATTTGGCGAGCGGCAAGTCAGGGCAGTGCTCGCCTAACAGTCCGAGACGCTCGTGGCTGCGGGCTTCTATCAGGGCCGATATTAGCAGTAAGTCCAACATGCGCTCAGGCTCGTTGCGGCGTACGCACTTTTTTAGACCTGCGCCATAGGGCGGTGGCGGTACGGGCTGTAAAGAAATGCCGCGTTTTTCTAACCACTGGTTAACCTGCTCGTAGTGGCTGAGTTCTTCTTGGGCGATCGCTATCAGCGCCTTCACCAGCTTGGTGCTCGAAGGATAGCGTGACATCATCTGAATAGCCGTACCCGCTGCCTTACGTTCGCACTGAGCGTGATCGAGCAAGATAGTGTCTAGGTTGGTGATCGCCTGCGCCACCCAAGCCTGAGAAGTGGGCGTCTGCAAAAACTTAATCGTCGGCTTAGCGGGGCTAGCAGAAACCAAAGGGCCAAAATCCTATCGAGACAGAAAGCTATTGTAAGGTCTAAGCTGATCGACCGGCTAGCGCTGCTGCTGAAGGTGTTTTACCAGTCCTTCTAATCCTAAGCGGTAGCTGTCTGCCCCAAACCCGCTGATTTGCCCAATGGCAACAGCCGCAATGTAAGAGTGGTGACGGAAGGCTTCTCGCTGATGAATGTTGCTCAGGTGGACTTCGACAGTGGGGAGCGCGACGGCGGCGATCGCATCTCGAATAGCCACGCTGGTGTGTGTATAAGCCCCCGGATTGATCAAAATGCCTTGATGACGATCCAAAGCGTTTTGAATCTCGTCCACCAGGGCACCTTCATGGTTTGACTGAAAAAAAGTCAGCCTCACTTCTAGCCGATCTGCTATTTGGGTAAGCGACTCATTAATATCGCGCAGCGTTTGAGAACCGTAAACCGCTGGCTCTCGCTTACCCAACATATTCAGATTTGGCCCATTTAAGACTAGAACGCTCAGCAAAGCCATAACTCTATAAACTGCCGATAGACTGCACGCCTGTAGAATAAATCGCGCCAGGCACACTGCGCTAGCTCTATACAGGCACACTATCTATCGGCGTTTATTTATTCGCACAGGCCAGTCAAAAAGACTGCTTGCTGAAGCATTACTGACTGCCGGTCAGCTAGTCAAACAAATTAGCGCCGCCGCTGGTTGCGATCATCTACCGGAATAGGAATAGGCTCATGCTCGGGCTGCGTTTGGGGGCCTAACAGGGCATCTACGACCTTGTCAATCCACTCTCTGAGCTTTTCGAGCGCCTGATCAATGTAATCCATGAGCTAGATTGCTCCCTCTCATCTGCTTTAGTCTGCTTTAGACAATTCACACGGGCGAGGCTTGTATTTCGCACTGCAACCAGGTGAAAAATAATTTTGCGCTGTCAGAATCGCTGTGAAGCTCGAATGAAAGTCGCTCAAATTATGTATTTATGATAACCAATCGAGCGGAATGATCAAGGTGACCCTTGGGAGAATTTGCATAATCTCCCTTATTTCTTTAGAAGTAAGTTTGCAGATACTGCTGAAAATCGGTCACGTGAGGCTTGCTCGACACTATGAATGGGCGATCAGCCTGAGATTAACGCCAACCGCAGCAGATTGAGCGCGGTTAGAGCACTCTGCTGGCGAATCGAGTCGCGGCTGCGATCTGTCCCAAACAAACACTTTTGACTGTGAGTACCCGCATCTGAAGACAGCCCGATATATACCAGGCCCACTGGCTTATCAGCGCTGCCGCCGCCTGGCCCTGCAATGCCAGTGATACTCACGCCCCAGTCTGTATTCAGGCGATCGCGCACCCCAGCCGCCATTGCGATCGCCACTTCTGCGCTAACGGCTCCGTAGCTAGCCAAAGTTTGCGCCTCGACGCCTAGCAGACCTTGCTTAACCCGATTGTCATAAGAGATGACACCCCCCCAAAAGTACCTAGAGCTGCCGGATACAGCCGTCATTAGTTGCCCTAAACCGCCGCCTGTACAAGATTCGGCGACGCTCATGGTTTGCCCGCGCGCAGCTAACAACTGGCCGACCACGCTGGCTAAGCTGTCATCGTCTTGGCCATAGCAATCGCTGCCGCCAATCTGTCGTAGCTTTGTAGCAACTGGCATAATTAGCTGATTTGCCGCTGCGACCGACTCAGCTTTGGCCGAAATCCGCAGCTTCACCTCGCTGCCACCAGCATAGGGGGCTACCGTTGGATTGGCTAAGTCTAGAAACGGTTTTACCTTTTCTGCTAGAGCAGATTCGCCAATGCCCCAAAATTTCAGCGTTTGGCTGTGGATCACCCCGTTTGCCCAGCCGTTGGCCTTTAAATAAGGTGCCGCCGTTGCCTGCCACATGGCTCGCATCTCTTGAGGCACCCCCGGAAAGGTTATGACCGTTAGCCCAGCTCTCGGCTGCCAGAGCACGCCCGGCGCAGTGCCAATCGAATTAGGCAAGATGGCTGCACCTTCAGGTAGCTGGGCTTGCCTGCGAGTGGCGGCAGTGAGCGGGCGGCCTCGCCGGGCAAATTTTTTCTCTAAGTCGGCGATCGCTTCCACCCGCTCTGTCAAAGGCGCACCAAAAAAATCGGCCAGCGTAGCCATCGTCAAATCGTCAGGAGTTGGCCCTAAACCGCCGGTAAAGATTAGCAGTTGGGCCCGTTCGCAGGCGATCGCCACTGCTCGCTGAATTCGCAGCGGATTGTCACCTACCACCGTTTGATAGTGATGAGCAATGCCCAGATGGGCCAGCTGCTGCGCTAAATAGCGGGCGTTACCATTGACAATATCGCCGAGCAAAAGCTCGGTGCCAATGCAGATAATTTCAGCACTCTGGGTCATAGCCTGATTGCCCCATGCGGCAGTGAAAGTGGCATTATAGCGTTGGTTAGGCAGATTTTTCGCTAGGTAGCCAGTAGACGATGAGACGGTTGATTGATCGCGCAAATCTCTGGGGACTGCTGCTAAGCGGCCTGATCTTTCGAGGTGCGATCGCCTATTTTTTGCCGCCTGGTTTTGACGAAGCCTACTACTTTCTCTACACTCGCCATCTAGATTGGAGCTACTTCGATCATCCGCTGGCAGTCGCCTTGACAACGGGTGCTGGTATCTGGCTGACGGGTGTGGTCTCACCGCTCACCCTGCGCATCGGGGCCCTGGTGCTATTTACAGGCAGTTTGTGGCTGCTGCATGAGACGGGCCGCTGGCTGTTTGGGCCGAGAGCCGGATGGCTAAGTGCGGCTGTGGCTTCCTTATCGCCGCTCTTTGTGCTGACTTTTGGGACGCTGACTGCGCCGGACAACGCCCTGATTTTTTGCTGGAGCCTTGCCCTGTATCTCTGCGCTCAAGAATTTTTTCCGGCTGACGATGTACTCTATCGGCCTACCGCTAAGCTGACGACGATCGCCCTCACCATCGGCCTGGCCTGTCTGAGTAAATATCACGGCTTTTTGCTGGGTCTGAGCCTGGTGTGCTTTTGCCTAAGTAGCCATCATCATTGCTGCGCTTTGCGTTCTCGGTGGATGGGGATGTGCCTGCTGCTGTTCGGTCTCTGTCTATTACCCATTTTGTCCTGGAACAGTCGCCATGAGTGGATTTCGTTTCGGTTTCAGCTTACTGATCGCTTTGCTGGGCAGGCCAGTGGCTATTCGCTGACTGATGGCTTAGGTGTCTTCTTCGCGGAAATTGGCTTTTTGTTTCCGACGCTAGGACTGCCGCTTTGGTGGGTGAGTGTCAGAGCGCTATTAAAGCAATATTTGCAGGCTGTATCTTCTCAAGTAGCCTTCGTGCTCTGGTGCGGTCTGCCTGTAGCCGTCGGCTTTACGCTGCTGGGGGGGCTGACCCGCATTTACCCGGCCTGGCCTGCGCCGGGGCTATGGAGCCTGACGCTGTTGCTGGGTCACGCGGCTGCTAGCTGGCCTCAATCTCGGGTGCGGCGTTGGCTGCAAGGAACCGGGTTGGCAGTCGGAATAGTGCTGCTGTTTGCGCTGGCGCACATTGCGCTAGGCACGCTGCAAATGCCTGGCAGGTATGCTTTGTTGGGCGGTTTTGTCACACCCGAGCGAGATCCTTCGACGGCATTAATCGACACGAGGCAGCTACGCCAGCAGTTCATGCAGTCAGATGAACTGCTAGCGGCAATTTCTACCACTGACTTTATCTTTACTCAGGCGTTTTGGCTGAGCGGATATGTGGCGATCGCTCTGCCCCCTTCAACTGACTTACCGGTGACCAGCTTTACTCAAGACCCGCGCGGCCACGCCTTCTGGTTCGATTCTCAAGACTGGCTAGGCAAAGACGCGCTGTTTATTAGCACTGCTGACTTTTCTCAGGTAGCGGCTGTTGCAGCGATGACGCCCTACTTTCAGTCAGTCACCCCCCTGACTCAGCTCACGACCGAGCGCGGCGGGGCGACCACAGAAACTTTCTATCTGTATAGAGCCCATCGGCTCAGGCGGCCCTATCAGTACCCTTACTAGCTAGATCTAGCTAGCTTCATCTGGCGTGGCTTTATCTGGCGTGGCGCAGTGCCCGCCAGCCGGTGTAGCTCAGCAGTACGGTAGAGGCAAAGACAAAAGGAATGCCTGCCCGCAGCCCCGAAAAGGCCATTGCCAAACTGCCTACCCACAGGGCCAGCGCGTAAATAAATAGAACGGTAAAGCGATGTGAAAACCCAGCATTGAGCAGCCGGTGATGCAAATGGCGCTTATCCGCTACAAAAGGCGACAGCCCCCGGCGCAGCCGCAGCAAAATCACCGTTGACATATCTAAAATGGGCACTGCCAGCGTCAGCGAGGGCAGCAGCACTGCCACCGTCGTTACCCCTTTAACCAGGCCAATAACCCCCACCCCTGCCAGGGTAAAACCAATAAAGTAGGCCCCGCCATCGCCCATAAAGATCTGCGCCGGGTTAAAGTTGTAGCGCAAGAAGGCCAGTGAGCCACCGGCTAAAGCCGCCGCAATCAGGGCTGCTGCTGGCTGACCCATATATAGGCTAACAACGACCATCACCACCGCTGCAATGCCTGACACCCCAGCGGCTAATCCATCTAACCCATCAATCCAGTTGATGGCATTGGCCATACCCACCAGCCAAAATATAGTCACAATCAGGCTCAGCCAGTCTGGCAGTTGCGTGATGCCATTACCCAGCAGCGGAATGCTCAGAAAATGAATATCGACACCGACATACCAGGCGATCGCCGCCACTGTAGCCTGCATAACCAACCGACTGATTGCCGAGAGTCCGAATAGATCATCAATGAGACCAATGAGGAAAAAGGCCAATCCGCCTAGCGTCACGCCCCAAATAGAATAGTCGGCCACCCGGTCTAACGGCTGGCCCTCAGCGCTGGTGAACCCACCCGAGGCCCACACCATCAGCAGCGCCGCTAAAACCCCTACAAAAATTGAAACGCCGCCCAGCCTAACCATGGGCTGAGTGTGGACTTTCCGGTTGTCTGGCAAATCGACTCTGCCGCTAGCGAGCCCAGCCTTTCTAACTAATGGGGTCAGTAGCAGAACTACGACTGCTGATACGGCAAAAGCGAGCAGATGATAGAACGGGAACGCCATCAGAAGCAGGTTATGTAGGGTGGGCAATGCTGACACCCCTTCTCTACCACTTGCTACAAGCTCAACAAGTACAGATCCGAACCTTCTTAAGGATTTTGACCCGGCGACGCTCTTGACAATCGAGCGGGTCAAAAAGCTAACTGCTGGCAGTGCCCAACCAGGAAGATACCGCAGTGATTCAAGAGAAGGGGGTTTAGGTCTACTCGGCGACAGTATACCCCTTTACCATTTATCTAAAGCAAGAAAATTATCAACGGTTTCTCATAATATCTATAGCCTATGGATATAGCCCATAGATATCGCTCGTTACGCTAGCGCAGGTTCGGCTATCTGTAGGTGGGGATAGAGCGGAAAGCGATCGCACAGCGCTCCAACCCGTCGCCGACAGTCGCTAGCGATCGCACTATCGTCTGGGTTAAGCAAGCAATCAGCTAAGATGTTCGCAATTTCAACGAACTCGGCTTCACCCATGCCCCGCGTCGTCATTGCTGGCGATCCTAAGCGCAGCCCGCTGGTGACAAATGGCGACTCCGGGTCAAACGGCACCGTATTTTTATTCGCCGTGATATTAACCTGACTGACTAAGGCATCGGCGCGCTTGCCGGTCATTCCAATTGAGCGTAAGTCCATCAATACCAGGTGATTGTCAGTCCCGTCAGAGACGACTTTAATCCCGCGCTGTTGGAGTTGAGCGGCTAATGCCTGAGCGTTTTTGATCACCTGCTGGCAATAGCTTTGAAAACTAGGACTAAGCGCCTCGCCAAAAGCAACTGCCTTGCCTGCAATCACATGCTCTAAAGGCCCGCCCTGGCTGCCGGGAAATACCGCCTTGTCAAACTTTTTGCCCAGCGCTTCATCATTGGTGAGAATCAGCCCGCCGCGCGGCCCTCGCAGGGTTTTATGAGTGGTGGTGGTGACGACATGGCAGTGGGGCAGCGGATTAGGATGGCAGCCAGCAGCCACTAGCCCAGCAATATGGGCAATGTCGGCCATCAGGTACGCGCCTACTTCATCAGCGATCGCCCGAAACCGATCAAAGTGAATTGTTCGAGGGTAAGCCGAATAGCCGCAGATAATCAGCTTCGGCTGGTGCTCTAAAGCAATTTTACGAATTTCATCAAAGTCGAGCTGCTCAGTTTCGCGGCTAACGCCGTACTGCACCACATTAAACCACTTGCCAGAAAAGTTAACCGGTGAGCCGTGGGTGAGGTGACCGCCGTGGGATAAGTCCATCCCAAGAATGGTGTCGCCAGGCTGGAGCAGGGCCAGAAATACTGCAAAGTTGGCCTGAGCGCCTGAGTGTGGCTGTACGTTGGCATGGGCTGCGCCAAAAAGCTGCTTAACCCGGTCTATAGCCAACTGCTCAGCGCGATCAACAAACTCGCAGCCGCCGTAGTAGCGCTTACCTGGTAGCCCTTCAGCATACTTATTGGTCAGCACAGATCCTTGTGCTGCCATCACCGCTGGAGAGGTAAAGTTCTCGCTGGCAATTAGCTCTAGGTGGGTCTGTTGGCGGTTTAGCTCCTGGTCGATGATAGCGGCGATCGCCGGGTCGCCCTGCTGCAAAAAGTCAACGTTAGCCTTTGTCATTTGCTTACCCTCTCAATTAACACTAAACCCTTGCTTGGCAATACGTACCCAATTAATACGCAAGACACCCCCACCCCCACCGACCGATTAAGCATCAATCAGCAAACCCTGCAAAGCCGCTAGCAAAGCCGCGTCAAAAGCGGCGATCTACCTTTGTAAGTCGTGGCTTTCACAGAAGCTTTCACAGGAGCCTTCATAAGGGTTTTATGATAGCCTGCCGCCTACCTCAACTGACGGGCAACCTCTGACTCATTCCATGTTTTTCCTTCATAGAACACAATTAGCGAGCTGGATAGATTGCCGCTGGCTTCTCCGCTATGGCCTGAGAAGCTGTCAGAAAAACTCTGGGTTGATCCCAAAATGTAACGCTTTGAAACATATAATGAGAAAAATACGTACTGCTTAGCGCATCTTTCTTGTAGATGCCGCCATAACCTTGTAGCGATAGACGGCTGCTGTTGTCTATAGGGGGTCTGCGCTGGAGGGCGATTTTCAGAGCCATTTCTCTGGTCGCCCAGGCCAGACCAACCTCACTTAATAACCTTGATCAAAACAATTTACTCAAAAAACCTGGCTCGGCTTACCTCAAATCAGAGGCAGCGGCGTACCGCCGTTTTCAGTCTCGGCGTTAAGTCTAGAGGCAGGAGCAAGGAAGACTCCGCTGCAAGCGACGGCATAGAACTAGCCCTGCGGCACTGTTGGCGTATAAAGTAGTGAAAGCGATGCGCTTGGTATTTACCGCTTTGGCCCAGTCGCCAGCTCAGCAAGCTCTCTCAGAAAAGCGTTTCCGAGCGGGCGAGCTTATAGCTGTCAGTTCACAGCGCTTGGCTTGCTAGCACAGTCCCTGATTGCAAAAGTTTTGTTCTTTTGGCCAGCGGTTCGGTCGAAGGCAGTCTTTGACCAGAGACAGCTTGCAAGATCAGAACCTGCCCCAAACGGCTTTGGCTAGATTGGGCTTTGGCTAGATTGGCCACCTGCTACTGTTCATTTTTCCCAGTTTGAGGCGTTGATGCTGCAACTGACCCATCCTTCAACTACTGCCATTCCTAAGTTTGTCACGCTTCAGGAGTCTTACGAGCAGTGTCGTCAAATTACCGCAGAGTGTTCTAAAACGTTTTACATGGGAACGCTGCTGATGCCCGAGGCCAAGCGCCGGGCGATATGGGCTATTTACGTCTGGTGCAGGCGTACTGACGAGCTAGTCGATGGCCCCCAGGCAAAATTCACCACTGAGAACACGCTAGACCACTGGGAGTCTCAGCTAGAGATGCTGTTTTCGGGCCATCCTAAAGACGACCTGGACGTGGCTATGGTCGATACGCTAGAGCAATTTGAGTTAGATATTCAGCCTTTTAGAGACATGATTGCCGGTCAGCGCATGGATTTGCACAGGTCGCGCTACGAGACCTTTGACGATCTCAAGCTCTATTGCTACCGGGTGGCGGGTACAGTGGGCCTGATGTCTACAACCGTTATGGGCATGGACACTGCCATTAACGCTGCGCCCTGGCGGCGGCTAAACCCGGTAGTGCCCCCTATTAAGGAGGCAATCTCGCTCGGCATTGCCAATCAGCTCACTAATATTTTGCGGGATGTGGGAGAAGATGCTAGGCGCGATCGCATCTATCTACCCCTAGAAGACTTGGCTCTGTTTGACTACACCGAAGAAGATCTGCTCAATGGCGTTATTGATGATCGCTGGCGGGCACTGATGCGATTTCAAATTCAGCGATCGCTCAAATACTATCAAGAAGCTGAGAGCGGTATCGGCAGACTGCATCCCAATGCGCGCTGGCCGGTCTGGTCGGCGCTGATGCTCTACCGCAAAATCTTAGATGTGATTGTTGAAAACGACTACGACGTGTTTAACCGCAGAGCCTTTGTCCCCAAAACTCGTAAGCTGCTATGCCTACCGCAAGCGCTGATCCGAGCGAGAGTCTCCTAACGCAAAAGGTGAGGCTCACGGGCAAAGTCCCCAGAAACGGGCAAAAGTCCCCAGAAAAAAAGGCAGACTGACTTAACAGACTGCCCTGATGGGTACGCAATAGATAAGGATCTAAAAAACAGTTAGCTCAGCATTTAAGAAGGGGTGGTCTGCGCGGCCAACATCTCCTTCAGCTTTGCCAAATCCTGTGCCCAGCGCGGATCGGGTTCGGCAGCAGCTGTTTTGGTCTCAGAGACGACGGTGTTAGAGCTGCCACGGCGATCGCCCTTTCTGCTACCGCTGCTCTGACGACTGCCGCCTTCGCGAGGCTCCTCACTGCCTTCTTTGCTGCTGCGGGGCATGGCTTTTTCGACTTTCATCGTCGCGTCTTGCAGAGAATAGCCATTGTATTTTTCGACCAGCGTATCTGCAATTTCGTCAGTTTTGGCGGTGACAAAGCCAAAGCCGCGACACTTCCCAGTCTTGCGATCTGAAATTAGCTTGACAGAGACCAAATTTTCGGTTTCTTCAGCAAAAATAGCTTCAAACGCTTCAGGCTCTAAGTCTCTAGGCAAATTGCCAAAATATAGACGAACTGACATGGGGTGACCTCTAGTTTCTAAATTTAACAACAAGCCTCAGGAGCGCTCAAAAGTAATACGCTGATGATGCTTTACCCGTGGAAGTATGAAAAACTTTCTATCGCAATGTCTTTTGAAAGATCGGCTCAACCTTTGACAACTCATACCAGCCTGTCAATATCTTTTTTGGCTGCCCTACTTACTGGTTGACAAGACTTTTGCGCAGCCCCACTCTCAATAGGGATAGTCTTACTGGCTCAATACTCAGCCTATCATTTGAGAGGAAAGATTTATTTCTTACTTGACCTTCATTAAAGTATCACGATGTCTGTAGCCAGACCAGATGCTAAAGCTAGCAAAGAGAGGCCCTAAGCCCTTACAAAGGCTCTTGGCTCCGAGCTTTGGCCAGGGCTTTTGTCTTCAGCTTTTGGCGAGGCCGCTAGAGCACTACTTTAGAGAAAAGATTAGTCCGAAAAAAACCAGCCGATCAAACCGGCTGGCCAATTATGCTGTGTTGAGAGTAGGAGAACTCGCGCCTAAAGCTTGAGCTAGCTAGCGATGAAAACATGGCTAGTTGGCTTGCTTTCTAGACTTAACAAGTTCCTGTGCAAAATATAACATCATTCGACATATTTCGCAATATTTCTTCACGTTGCCATGCAGTTGCCATGCAGTTGCCATGCAGTTGTCATTCATTTGAGGGTTAGTTTCGGGCGTTAGCTGCTTTGGAGCAATAGCCAAAGCCCTAGTCCGCAGCTGGCGATCGCCAGCTGCAATGAGTGAATCGGGTGAGCCGCCTGAATTGAGCTGCCCTTCGAGCGTTTGGTGTCTAATCGCAGTTTATCGATGTCTAGCCAGGGCTGATTGCCCCGGCGAAACCAACCGAGTACTTGCACAGGTTGGCCAAGCCAAGCAGCGGGTTTGCGACCTAACCCGATGACGTTGCCCAGTGGGCCCAGCGCTGTAAAAAAGTGTAGCTTGAGCAGGCCAGATGACGTTTTTAGCAGCAGATCCTGGCCTAGCCAGTTGGCTAGTTCGGGCCTGCCTATGACGGTGCCTGAGAGTTTGGTTGGTAGGCTATTCGCCGGTAATAGGGCCGGGTCACTGACCCATTTGGATAAATCTTGGGTAAGCGGCATTGCCAAAGACAAATCGGGAAAAAACCGATTGATGCGTAGCGCTGTACCCACGCCTATGCCTAGCAGCAGGCAGCACTGAAAGAGGCCAATGTCTTGGTTCATCCAGTCCAGCATTTGCCAATCAAGCTGCTGGGCCAGCGCGCCTATCAGCCAGAGCCCCAGCCCGGTTGCTATCCCTACTGCCAAGCCAACAAAAGGCGTTCCCTGGCGGATGAGCTGAGACCAGTCTGAGGCTGAGAGACCTTGGCGGCGAGGGGGTGCCTCTATTTGCATTTCTAACTCTAACCGCCAGTGCTGGGCGTAAGCCATGATCAGCCGCAGGCGATCGCCTAGGGGCGGCTGAGCTGCTCGCACACTCATCCAGCCCCGCAGCGGATTGAGGCTGTCCCAGGCGTATAGTTGGCCTAATGGGAAATTACCGTAAAGCTGCTGGCGAGAGAGATCGGCGGAGACAGGTAACAGCAAAGCTAAACTTTCTAATAGAGCGGGAGTGTGGCCGTGCTGCTCAATGCTGGCTGCTAGAGCGAAAGACAGCTTAGCGAGACCTCTCGCCAGACCATTGGGATTGCCAGTGATTTCTGCTGCGGTGCGATCGCCATAATAGGTGCGTACCCGGCTCGGCCAAAGCCCCGGCAGTCGCATCAGCCAAAAAACGCTGTAGCTCAGATTGGCCAGGGTGCCCGCTGCGATTTTGATCAGTTTAGGCTTACTGGCTCCCCACAGCGCGAGCTGCCAGTAAGCCCAATGAAATAGCTGAAGGATCAGACTTTGGGCCGAGAGTAGCGGCCAGTGCCAGCTCTGCCAGTGAGAGATTTCGTAAGCCACCAGCGCGGCGATTTCATCGGCGGCTAGCTGAGAGAGCAATCCTTGCGAGACTACTAGCCGGGCCTGGCGCGGGTGCCAGCCGTAAGCAAAAATCAGCGGTATTTCAGTGGGTAGCTGCCATAAGGTGGGCAGTTGCCAGCGGCGCTGCTGACAATGGCTGATTAAAAGGGTCATGGCTTCTGCTGAGGCGGTGCGCAGCTGCTGGCTAGTAAGGGGCTGCCTATCGGCGGTTACCTGTAGCCAGATGTCCCACAGCCAGGGAGTGGCGATCGCTACGCCAATTAGACTGCCTAAAAGCCCCCAGCTAGAGTCTAGGAAGTTTGCCGGTAGCTGACTGATGCCAAACGGCAAAATGCTGTCTAGAAAACTTAGATAGCCATTGACTAGCGTGATCGCCCCATAAATTAAATAGTGCAGGAGAAAATAAAAGGCGATCGCCCCGCCAATTTGCGCTATTTGGAGCTGGCCGCGCTTGATTTTGCCAAGCGATCGCCCTTGAGCCAGGCGACCTGCATAACCCCATTCGTAGCCCGTCGCTGAGTTTGCTGTAGCCTCCTCATTGAGATAGGCCCCATTGAGGTAGGTATAGTGAAACATAGAGGCTTGAGCATTTGGGCGCTCATTGTCTTGATCGGCCCGACCGCTATTGGAGTGATCAACTGGCGGCGGACTGGCTAAATCGCGCTCAGGTCGATGAGATGGGGCGGCGGGTATGATCGCATCTTCTGGGGAAATTAGCTGAAAGCCGCTGAGATCTTGGCCCGGCTGGGCAATCTGGCGCTCAATTTTGGTAAGGATAGCGGCTGCCCACTGCTGCGCGGCTAATTTTGGGCTCTGACTAATTTCTTGACAGAGCGATCGCGCCCTATGCCAGTCTTGCTGGGCCATGTAAGTACGCACCAATCCTATCTTGGCCTTCATCCGATAAGCCTGATGGGTCGTAAGGCTCAGCTGCGACAAGGCCGCTGTCGCCTGCTGATAAGCCCCCTGCTGATAGGCGGTCATTCCTGATTTGAGCAATCGCTCTAATTCTGCTACAGCTGTCATGGGCCTCTCACCGGTAGCGTCTGATCAGATGCCCACAGTCAGGCACAGCTCAGGGTACGCAAATTCTGATGAAAGATAACCTCATTGCCCTCGGTGCTCTTCCGTGTTTTTAGTTCGCAAGCTCAAACCCACTCGGCTAGTCCTGCTCCAGTAAGATTTCAACTAGCCCGTAGAGACTCTCTTCATTTTCACCGGCCATTTGCCGATCTTTAAGCTCGATCAGTCCTTGGGCTAGCTGGGCGGCGCGCTTTTTGTAAATGGAATTGGCAGCGAGCAGATCGGTAAAGACTTCTTGCTCAACTTCTGTACGACTGGCTTCTTCAGAAATCGGTGAGGCGTAGGCCGCTTCGTCTACGTCGTAGCGCAGCAAAAAAATCAGCGCATTGCACTGCGTCTGTAGCCGCTGTTGGAGCGATCGCGTATCTAGCTCTAGTCGGTCAAAGCCGACAGTGCCAACGATGCGTAGCTCGACGATGGGCTGCTGTTCAGGGACGATTTTTTGAGATTTTATGGCTTGGGCAAGAAGAGCGATCGCGCCTGTCTCCACCGCCTCTATCGGATCTTGGCCGCGCATCTTCAGCTGTAGCCGATGGATGGGCCGCTGGTGATAGTCAGTCTTGAGCACAGCGCGAACGCCCTCACCATCCATCTCAACCAGATACGCCCCCCGCTCAAACTGGCTTTCTTCTACATTGTTAGCTTCCAGCGAGCCGGGGTTAAAAATCCAATTGTCTTCCGAATAATTTTTGTGAATGTGACCCAGCGCTAAATAGTCAATTCCCGCCTTTTTCAGCGGCAGCACCTCGCCATAGCGCAACGCCCCCGAGTAGCGAGCAATCTGCCCTTCTAACCCATGATGAAACAGCAAAATAGACGGGCCAGGCGCAGGCGGCAACTCACCCAACGCCTCAGAAATTTGTGCGATCGCCCGAGGCGCAGCCGCCCCATACCAGTTAGAGCCCAGCACCCGCACCCCGCAGTCAAGGTCGATATATCCGCCTTTCTGAATCTCTTCGTCCCAGTGCGAATAAAACGGCTCGCCTGCGCTGACGTTTCCCGGCTCCAATAGTTTGAGCAGCCCCCAATCCGATAGATAGCGCAGCCAGCTCGACTTTGTCCCAAAGGGCGCATTATCGTGATTGCCCTCAATCGCCAGCACAGGAATACCCGCTTCCTGAAGAGTTCGCAAACAAATTTGCGCCTGGTTAAGAATGGCGGGCTTAATATTACGATGCTCGAACAGGTCACCGCCAATGATGACAAAATCTACCGATTCACCCACCGCATATTTTTCAAACACGTCTTGCAGCGCATAAAAAAAGTCCAGCGTACGCTGCTTGCTGTCGTAGCGATCAAACCCAAGGTGAATGTCGGAAATATGGAGGAATTTTGGCATGTCTCAGCGTTAGAAAGATGGCAACTTGTAGGATAGCCATCCTGGCTGTCCTCATCCCAAGGCGTTCATTGTAGAACAGGCGAACTGTAGCGTCTACGAATACCTACCCGTTTTACAGGCCATCATCGCCTTCAGAGTAATTTCAAAAATTGTCCAAACTCACGTAGCGCTACGCTAGAACCTGCGCTCCACGCCTGCTCGACATAGCGAGACAAAATATTTTTGACATCCGCATCTGGAAAAGTTGGACTGTTCTCACTATCTTGATAGCCATCTGGAGTGAGCACATAGATCTTCAAGGCCCCTTGCCGGTAGATCCATAGCTCTGGTACGGCTAGGGTTTGGTAGATGTCCAGGCTTGTCAGAGAGGTGAGATCTACCTCAATAGCCAGATCAGGCGGCAGGTCAATTGCTAAGTCAAGGCGCTCTTTTCCTAGCAGTGTCTGCCAATTTTGAATGTAGAAACAGGCGTCGGGTTCAGCGCCTGCCTCCTGAAAGCGTTTTAGGGTTAAAGGGTGAGAACTGTCCCAGTCTCTGTCTTGATAGCGCAGTAAAGCTTTAACCAAGTCAACGAGAATATCTATCCGCCGACCGTGCCCTGCCATAGGAGCCATGATGGAAATTTCTTGAGTATTGGCACTGAAGTGGATTTTGATAGCAGCGTTATCGCGGCGACTTTCCAGAATCGCTTCATAGTCCGCCCAGGTTTGATAGCGTAGGGTGACCTCGCTACCGGGAGGCAGTTGAATTTTCTCAGGACTAACTGTGATGACCATCGGCTTCCTTGTCAACGCCTACACTCCAGGATAGTCAGAGACGATGGACAAAGCTATAGTCCACTCTTGCCCTGTCCTCAAATAAGCGTTCTTTGGTAGGTTCAGTCTCACGCCCCTTCAACGAGTGGCGGCAGTCGTCGTTTGACTGGGGAGGATTGAATCAGAGAGGTGTTGGTTGTCGCGTGAGGGATCAGACGGTTGATCACCTGCTCTAGCTCATCAGTTGACCTGACGTAGGCTCTAGCGATGAAGCAGTCGTCGCCAGTGATGCGATCGCACTCAACAATCTCTTCTATCTCCTTGATTACGGCAACCACCTTCGAGAGCTGCCCAGGCAAAGGACTAATCCTGATATAGAACGCTAAGCGGTAGCCCAGCAAATCGCAGTCTACCTCGATAGTGAAGTTCTGGATGATGCCAGATTCTTTCAGTCGGCGAAGCCTTTCAGAAACACTCGGAGCAGACATATTTGCGGCTCTAGCCAGGTCAGCAACAGAAGTTCTAGCATCCTTGTGCAGAATACGCAGCAACTGGATGTCAACGTCATCCAGCGCGAAATCCGGCATTTGAAGGTATAGCAACCGCCATATAGGTTCGTACGTCATCTAAAGGAAAGTCGAGCAAATCCCGAAAACCGGTGCCGAAACCCTATAGTAACGACCTACGCCTCAAAGTCGTCGAAGCCATTGTCCTGAATGGGATGAAGCGCTGCGAAGCCAGCGAACAGTTCAACATCAGTCGGAGTACGATTTACGACTGGCTCAAACGCCACGAGGAAACAGGTAGTATCTCAGCGAGCCATCACAATCACAGCGGTCATAGCCACAAAATTACTGATTGGCAGCAATTTGAAGCGTTTGTCCGCGAACATGCTGACAAAACCCAGAAAGAGATGGCCGAGTTATGGCCAGACAAAATCAGCGACCGCACTATCAGTCGGGCGCTGAAAAAGATTAACTTCACGCGAAAAAAAAGACCTACGGGTACAAAGAACGCAATGAGCAAGCGCGATCGCTTTTTCTAGAACAGTTAGCAACTATTGAGGCTAAGCAAATTGTCTATGCCGATGAGTCAGGCATGGACAGTCGTGACGATTATCCCTATGGCTACAGCCCAAAGGGGAAGCGGTTGGAGGCGTTGAAGTCAGGGACTCGCGAGGGGCGCATCAACATGATTGCGGCATTGTGCAACCAGCAGTTGCTAGCCCCGTTCACCATAGAAGGTGCCTGCAACCGCGTTGTCTTTGAGACTTGGCTGGAGACTTGTTTAATCCCTGAACTCAAGCCAGGCCAAAAGCTGGTGATTGACAATGCGACTTTTCACAAGGGTGGACGCATTCAAGCACTCGTAGAAGCTGCTGGCTGTGAGATTTGGTATTTGCCTGCGTATTCGCCAGATTTCAACAAAATTGAGCAGCAGTGGTCAGCGCTTAAAAGTCGAATCCGAAAGCAACTAGACCAGTTGCCGACACTACGGGATGCGATTGAGCATGTGCTCCGGCTAGCGTCTTGACCTATATGGCGACCGCTATATTTCTTCATTATTTTATACGTTCCTTAGGCAGAAGCTGATTGTTGCCTTCCAAACAGCCTGTAAACGCTAAGGAAGCGCTGATAATATTAGCGCATGAAATTACCAAACGCCATCTTAACTCGTGTAGAAGCTGCCCCGCCCCACCTCTGGTTTGTGGTCAGCGCTATCTTTCACTACTTAGGCCCATCGTTTGCAGTACTTCTCTTTCAACACATTGATGTCTTGGGCGTTGCCTGGTTCCGGATTGCTAGCGCTGCACTCGTCTTTACGCTTTGGACGAAACCCTGGCGAACCTTCCGCGCAGCTAACCGAGAGACCCTGACGCTGTTGCTCCTGCTTGGTGCTTGTCTGGCATTGATGAACAGCGCGTTTTATCTGGCTATTGACCGGCTGCCCTTGAGCTTAGTGGCCACGATGGAGTTTGTCGGCACCATTGCCGTGGCGCTATTTGGGCTGAGAGCAATGCGTAATTATGTGGCGCTGGCCCTAGCGGTGGCAGGCGTCCTGATTTTGATTGATGTGCGCTGGTCTGATGATTGGCTGGGACTTGCCTTTGCCGCTGTCAATGCGCTTCTGTTCATGGCTTACATCATTCTGGGACACAGAATTTCGCAGCAGGGTGCGGGCGAAGGTGTGGGCAGATTAGGGGCGGCGATGGCGGCTGCCTTTGTGTTTATGATGCCGATTGGGTTGAGTGATGCGATCGCTGCCTTTTCCAGCCCCCTACTCATTTTGGCAGGCATCGGCGTTGGCATAAGCTCTTCGGTTGTCCCCTACGTCTGTGACCAGTTGGCGATGTCTCAACTGCCTCGCAACACCTATGCGCTGCTATTAGCTTTGTTGCCCGCCACGGCAACGATCATCGGTGCCATTGTCCTCAGCCAGATTCCAACGCTGAGAGATATCGCTGGCATTTTGCTAGTCATGGTTGGCGTAGCCGTTCACAAGCCTGTTCCACAAGAAGATTAGTGTTTATCTCAAAATCTTCAAAAAGAACGATGGTCAGCGCGGATGTCATCTTTACAGTCGTGGTAGAAAACACGTTAAGAAATGAAGATGGCCAGCGCAGAGAAAACCGATCCAGAACTTTGGGAAAAGGTAAAGCAAGAATACAAGGAGAGCGATAAGGGCGGCGATTCGGGGCAGTGGTCTGCTCGCAAAGCTCAGCTCTCGGTTCAGGAATACAAGCGCAGAGGCGGTGGCTACGCAGACGAGGGCACCGACCAAGACGATACCGATTTGCACCAGTGGACAGAGGAAGACTGGGGCACTAAGTCTGGGAGTGAAAGCGGTGAGACGGGAGAGCGCTATTTGCCCAAAGCCGTTCGGATGCTGCTGACTGAAGACGAATATCAGCGCTCGACCGCGAAGAAAAAAAGCGACAGTCACCAGGGCGATGAACAATTCTCTGACCAGCCCGACGATGTGAAGCAAAAGGTCGCGAAGATTAAAGAAAACGGCCCGACCAAGGAAATGCTGATGACTCGCGCTCAGGATCTTGATATTTCTGGCCGCTCTAGCATGACGAAGGGCGAGCTGCTAGAAGCTATCGAGCAGGCCACTGATGAGAACGGTCGCGCTCAGGATTCTCTGGCCAGGCAGCGCAATCTGACCAAAGATGAGCTTTACCAAAAAGCGCAGGAGGCCGATATTTCTGGCCGCTCCGACATGACTAAAGAAGAGCTGATCTCTGCTTTGTCCGAGACTGACTAAACCGTCTCGGCAGTGGAGGCCGCTAATTCTTCTAGTCGCTCTTGCTGATCTTGGGTAATACACGACTGTACGACGGTTTCAATGTCGCCTTCTAGAACACTGCTGAGGCCAAAGTTCTGGTTGAGTCGGTGGTCGGTCATGCGGTTGTCTTTGTAGTTGTAGGTGCGGATTTTTTCGGAGCGGGAGCCGGAGCCAACTTGCGATCGCCGCATCGAAGTGATCTCTGCCTGCTGCTCAGCCAGCTTCATTTCGTATAGTTTGGCCCGCAAAATCTGCATGGCCCGCTCACGGTTTTGGAGCTGCGATCGCTCCTCCGTACAAAACACCCGAATGCCCGTCGGCTTGTGCATCAGGTCAACCGCCGTTTCTACCTTGTTCACATTCTGACCGCCTGCGCCACCAGATCGGGCTGTACTCATCTCGATATCTTTGGGGTCAATGTGAATTTCCACATCGTCCACTTCCGGCATCACCGCCACCGTCGCCGTCGAAGTATGTACCCGCCCGCCCGATTCGGTCATAGGTACGCGCTGCACCCGATGAACGCCCGACTCAAACTTTAGCTTGCTGTAAACCTGATCGCCTTTTACTTCAATAATGGCTTCTTTCACACCACCCATATCCGCCCGCGACTCGCTGACCAAATTTGCCTTCCAGCCTTGCCCTTCCGCGTATCGACTGTACAGACGCATGAGATCGCCTGCCCAAATGCCCGCCTCATCGCCGCCCGTCCCCGCGCGAATTTCTAGCATAATATTCTTATCATCATTGGGATCTCTAGGCAGCAGCAGTACCTTCAGGCGAGCCTCCAGCATTTCATTCTTTTCTTCTAGCTCAGCAACCTCGAGCCCGGCCATCTCGTGCATTTCGGCATCGTTGCCTGACTCTTTATATACTTCCTGAGCGCCCTTCAGATCTTCTTGAAGTTGCTGCCACTGGCGATAGGTCATCACCGTTTCTTCTAGAGAAGCACGTGCCTTGGCAATTTCTTGAAACTCGTCAGGATTGCTGGCCACATCTGGGTCGGCCATGCGGCGAGTCAGTTCGGTAAAGGTTTGCTCTACCGACGCTAGTTTTTTGAGCAAATAGGGTTCAGCCATCGTCTTAACCAGAATGTAGTTTCGATTGTTGCAAAAAAAGATCCGAGCAGCCTACCGCCAATGCCTGGGGTTTGCCACTCGGATCTTTGTTAAGACTATGGTCGCTACTTCTTAGCGTCGCCTGTCTCAGCCGTTTCAGCCGTCTCATCTGTCTGAGAAGACATACCGTACTTACGCAAGAAGCGCTCAACTCGGCCTTCGGTGTCAATGATTTTTTGCGTGCCAGTGTAGAAAGGGTGATTGCCTGACCACACATCGACGCTCAGCTCGGGCTTGGTAGAGCCCACAGTCATTACCTGTTCGCCATTGCAGAAAACTTTGGCCTCAGGGTACCACTTGGGATGAATATCAGCTTTGGGCATTGTTCTAAAAAATTTAGTAGGAAGTGATGATGAACAGGGAAGGAATTAGCGCTTTGAGAACTGACCTGCCTTGCGGGCTTTTTTGAGACCGTACTTCTTACGCTCTTTTTGACGGGGGTCGCGCGTGAGATAGCCTTCAGTCTTTAGCGGCATCCGGTTGTCAGGGTCTAGCACACATAGCGCTCTGGCGACGCCTAGCTTAATCGAATCAGCTTGACCAGTTAGGCCACCACCACGCACGTTTACTAAAATATCGTATTCACCCTCTAGGCCCAGCGTTTCTAGCGGTGCTTTGGCAGAAGTGAGGTAGGCAGGGTTGCCCTGGAGGTATTCTTCACCTGGCTTTTTGTTGACAGTCAGTTGGCCGCTGCCGGGAACTAAGCGGACTCTCGCAACCGAAGATTTGCGACGGCCTGTGCCCCAGTAAACAGCGCGATCAGATTGGTCAGCCATGGTTTATTTACCTCCGGTGAGTAGTTTAACGGTTAAAGATTCGGGATTTTGGGCGGCGTGGGGGTGCTCAGGCCCAGCGTAGACTTTGAGCTTGGTGAAAAGCTGACGGCCCAGAGCATTCTTAGGCAACATGCCTTTGACGGCTTTTTCGATGATGCGCTCAGGAATGCGCTTTTGCAGCTGGGCAAAGGTCTCAGTTTTCATGCCGCCGGGCCGACCGGAGTGGCGGTGATAGAGTTTTTGCGAACTCTTTTTGCCAGTGACGGTGACTTTGTCAGCATTGACAACGATTACAAAGTCACCGGTGTCCATGTGAGGCGCATAGTTGGGCTTTTTTTTGCCTCTGAGCACCTGCGCAATTTCAGTTGCCAACCGACCCAAACGCTGATCGGCGGCATCTACTACATACCAGTCGCGCTCGATTTCTTTTATAGGAGTAAGGGTAGTTTTAGTAGACATAGCGGTTACCGTAAGCTTCGTGAATCGTTGGACATCACTGATTGGCAGTGAAACTGGAGAGTAAAAACTGAGGCTGAGTATCGACCCAAACCTCGGGCGGAAAAGGAAAATCTGGGTAGCCTACTCGCAGCAGACAAAGCCCTTGGGGGGGAGCTGAATATTTTACCAAATCTCGGCGCTGATTTTGCCAAATGGCGGTAAAATCGGCGGGCGATCGCCGCTTGCTACCTACCTGCACTAGCAACCCCACTATCAGGCGCACCATGCCGTACAAAAAGCCCTTAGCCTGTAGCTCCACCTGAATAAAATGCCCTGAGCGTGAGCACTGCACTGCTTGCATCTCTACCCAGGAGTGCGATCGCTCTGAGCCGGCCCGATGAAACGCGGCCAGATCATGATAACCCACTAAAGGATTGAGTGCGGCCAGCATCAGGCTTTCATCTAGCGGCTGTTGGTAGTAGTGCCAGACAAAGGGCCCAACAAATAGATTGGGATAGCGGCTGGTATAAAAAATATACCGATAGCGCCGCCACTCGGCTGAGAACTGAGCGTGCCAATCACCGGCAACGGATGTAGATGCTCGAATGACGATGTCGCCATCAAGCAGCCGGTTATTGAGAATGGTGGCCCAGCGCTCTAGCTGGGATCACTGCCGGGGCGGTAAAGTGAGCCACTTGGGCAGCGGCATGAACGCCCGCATCGGTTCTACCTGCGCCCTGCAAACTGGTGTGATAACCGAGGATGGCGGCGATCGCTCCCTCAATCTCAGCTTGCACGGTACGCTCTTTAGCCTGACGCTGCCAGCCGTGAAAGGCAACGCCCCTGTACTGGATAACCAACGCTATCCTTTGAGTTTGCTGCTTGTCTGGCGGCACGTTGGCTAGCTGTTTTGACGTTCGCTGCTCAGATCGCCGGGAAGAGGCGTGACTAGCCATAAGCTAAGCTCACTTCCTAGCGACTATCACCGCTAAGTAAGTTCGATGATTGCCATCCGAGCATTGTCGCCGCGACGACTAACGGTTCGCACAATGCGGGTATAGCCGCCTTCACGATCCGCGTAGCGCTCAGGTGCCTGAGCAAACAGAGCATGAACGAGCTGCTTATCGTAGATATAGCCAATCGCCCGGCGACGAGCAGAGAGCGATCCCTCTTTGGCCAGTGTCACCATCCGCTCGGCTTCGGAACGGATGGCTTTGGCCCTAACTTCTGTGGTTTTGATTCGACCATTGCGAATCAGCTCAGTGGTGAGCGATCGCAATAGGGCCTTGCGCTGGTCAGCAGCCTTACCCAGTTTTGGTACACGACGACCGTGTCGCATTGGTTTTCTCCCTTATAACTGTCCTAAATTTTGATAGTCTTGAGAAATAAACTAGCAGAAGGCCAAAAATTAGGCCGTTTTAGCCGGTTTCTCTAGCGGCAGCATGATCCCTAGATGCACCTGTAGGGCTTCGACCACTTCTTCAGCCGACTTCTGACCGAAGTTTTTGATCTCTAGCAGGTCTTCCTGGCTGTAGTCCAACAGATCAGAAACCGCGTTAATCTGAGCTCGCTTGAGACAGTTGTAGGCCCGTACCGACAGCTGCAATTCCTCAATCGGAATCTGATAGGTGGGATCTTCTTCTTTGGTATCTTCGTCTCGCTTAGGCTCTAGCGTGACATCTTTAAGCGGGCTAAACATATCAACAAGCAGCGCTGCTGCCTCGCTCATCGCCTGCTGCGCGCGTTAAGCTACCTTTTGTCCAAATCTCCATCACCAGTCGATCTTTTGGATCGCCAGCGCTGTCAATAAAGTTTTCAACGCTGTAGTTGACCTTACGCACCGGCATAAAAACCGCATCAATTTGCATAAAGTCTACGCCGCCTGTTTCTTCTCGGCTGCGGTCAATGGCCCGGTAGCCTTTGCCCTGCTCAATTCGAAACTCCATTTCTAGAGTATTGCCTGCCGAAACAGAAGCAATGTACTGATCGGTGCTGATCAGCTCAACTTCTGAGGGCAAATCAAAATTAGCAGCGGTCACCCTAGCAGGGCCTTGCACTACCAACCGACCAATTTGAGGCTGATCTGAATAGCTCTTTAGCACCATCTCCTTCATGTTCAGCAAGATGTCTAGGACATCTTCTCGAACGCCTGGAATAGTAGAGAATTCGTGGCTTGCACCGGCAATTCGCACGGCAGTGATCGCCGTACCTCTAGGTTAGAGAGCAACACCCGGCGGAGGGCATTACCAACTGTCGTCCCCTGACTGCGCTCTAAAGGCTCAATGATAAACCGGCTGTACTGACTTTGATCGTTTTCAACAATGGACTCTACGCAATCAACTTGAAACTTGCCATTCACTCACCTCTTTCTTTGCTCAGTAGCCTGGCAAGGGCTCTGTCGGCTAAATCTTTGCCGATTTAGCTGAATCTTCTTTAGCTAAATCTCGTAAACGCTTAGACTGGGCGATCGCCTACACCCGACGACGCTTAGGCGGGCGGCAACCATTGTGAGGAATCGGCGTCACATCGCGAATTAGCGTAATCTCCAGCCCGGCTCCTTGCAAAGCTCGAATCGCTGTTTCGCGCCCTGACCCAGGGCCACTGACTTGAACTTCACACTGACGCATCCCCTGATCGATAGCCCGGCGAGCAGCGCTATCGGCAGCGGTTTGAGCGGCAAAAGGTGTGCCCTTCTTTGCCCCTTTAAAGCCGCTGGAGCCCGCAGATGCCCAAGAGACCGCGTTGCCGCTGGCGTCGGTAATGGTGACAATCGTGTTGTTGAAAGTCGATTGAATGTGCGCCACCCCATTGGGGATATTTTTCTTCTGCTTACGAGGCCCGGTCTTTCTAACCGGTTTTGCCATGTTTAATTACCCAAACTATCCCTATCACGATGTGTCCTAAGAATTTCACGCGAAAGCGCGAACTGATCTGCATCAGTGCGCGCTACCACCAGCCAGCTGTTAGTCGGTATTGGCCAGGCCCTAGCCCGTTCAAGATACAGCCGCTAACGCCTATGGCTAGGCATTACTTGCGAGGCGGCTTTTTCTTTCCAGCAATCGTCCGCTTACCGCTACGACGAGTGCGACTATTGGTTCGAGTTCGCTGCCCGCGCACGGGCAACCCCACCCGGTGACGACGACCTCGATAGCAACCGATATCCATCAGTCGCTTGATGTTCATGTTCACCTGACGGCGCAGATCACCTTCAATCAGGTAATCGCCTTCGACGGCTTCTCTCAGCTTAATAACGTCTGCATCTTCTAGATCTTTAACCCGAGTGTCGGGGTTGACGCCCGTTTTCTCTAAAATTTGATGAGAGCGACTGAGACCCACGCCGTAAATGTAGGTCAGGCCAATTTCAATCCGTTTGTCTCTTGGCAGGTCAACGCCCGCAATCCGTGCCACCGATTATTTCTCCCTTCTTTGCCGCTCGCGTTGAGCGTAAATATCATCTGTCAAAAATAGATTTTCTATGCCTTCTTTAAAGATGGGCAACTCCATCTGCAGAAAGCTCTATAGACCTATATCTATAAACTCAACGATCAACTGGTACTTTACTCAATTGATCAAAATCCTTTCTCTAGCTCTTTGTTTCTAGATTTTCATCACTGTTGACTGCTGTTCAGGAGGCTAGTTAGCTTCGTCCTGGCAGCAGGGTCATTGTAAGACGACTAACCCTGACGCTGTTTATGCTTAGGGTTAGGGCAAATGACCATTACCCGACCACGACGGCGGATAACTCGGCACTTTTCACACATTTTTCGAACAGATGCTCGGACTTTCATGTCCTAAAATTATTGGGTTTACTACACAGATTTGCAATCTTAGCAAAGATCTCTACAAGTATCAAATAATTGATAGAGATCCTTGCTACTTTGCCTGCTGATCGAGTCTTAAAAAGCAGCCTCAAAGTCGCTAGGCCCCGCGTTTCAGAGCTGCTTCTACCTGACGAAATTCTTGCTCTAGGCGATCTTGCAATTTCTGCGGCACGGGACGATTGGGGTAAGAGCTGTAGTGACCGGCTAAGGCATTGAGCGCGGTGCGCATGGTTGCGAACGAGCTTAAGTTAGACACTGCCCCATCGCGCCGGTAGCGGGAGGCAAAGTCGTTGATTCGCTGTTTGGCTTCGGCCTGTAGCTCTACCTTGTCGGGAGTTTCACTGGGCAGAGCGATGGACTCTCTGAGGCTGTCGATCAGGGCAATGGTGTCTTCGGTGTAGTTGCCGCTGAGGCCGTTGCTCGGCTCAATTGCACTACAGCCCGTCAGCGCGATCGCGGCCACCAGCACTAGAGTAAATACGCGAGATAGTAAACTTCTCATGGAAAAATTGGGGGATAGCAGTTTCACAGGTTGCGGGCATGAATGCCGTTAAGCATGTACCTTGGCTGTTATTTTATCTGAATGGGGGACGGCAAGAATAGTCCTAAAGGCAGGGGAGATTTGATTGATCCCCTGCCTCTGGGATGGCTGTTAGGCGGGGTAGATTCGCAGTCGTCGGTTGGGTTCTTCTCCAAAACTCAGGGATTTGAGCCGGTAGTGCTCAGCTAGCTCATGCTGCATTTTTCGGATTTTGGGCGATCGCGGCAGCAATTCTACTGGCTGATTTTTAGGAATGACGATCTGCTCGACGGCCAGTCGCGCTTCTTCTAATGCTTCTAGCTCATCGTCCGCGCCGTTATGCACAAATAGATCTAGATTGATCGATTCTGCTAGCTCGCCCTCGTCATCAAGGTCTAAAACGCGCCGCAGAGATCGGGTGATCTGCGGAATGCTGTTGGACTTGACGGTATAAACGGGCACCTGTCGTGCCTTGGCGACCTGCTGGAGCTTGGAGTGGTTGCGAATGTGCGATCGCAAAGCCAATACCGCATCTGCCGAAGCCAGATCTTTTGTAAACTTCACTGGCAAAGACAGAGTACGCACGACATGGTCTAGCTGCTGACGGCTGATGCCATAGGCGTAGATCCGGGTCAGGTTGCTGTCATCCTCTTCAGGGGCATCATTCATCCCTTTGTGAGCCAGATGGCCCGAAGAGACCGGTAGCTGAGCTAACGAATTATCCAGTAGGGTCTGAAAGCTTTGCCGCTCATCGGCCACCGCAGGCGGACGGCTGGCTCGCTTGCCAAATGAGTCAGACCCTAACGGTTTCATTCGACCTGTGGAGCGCCAGCCCCCTGGAGCAGGCTGCGGCGGCTTTAAGCTGCCAGATCGCAATTGACCCCGCCGGTCAGCTCGCAGGGCAGGAGTCGCTAAAGACGATTCACCGGGCAGCTCGTCGGTGATCACAACCTGGTTGTTAGGGCCGAGCGATCGCACTTGCTGTTCTGGCACCCGGCCTCGCAGCAAAAAGTCTACTGTATCGGCTACCTCCTCATGTACGACCCAGCGCTGACGCTCTAACATCTCTACTGCGATATCAAAAGTCGGCGGCGCTTTGCGCTCTAGCACGCTTTTTTGACTACCCCGCCGCCGAGCCTCATCATCTCCTAGCGTGACTGACTGAATGCCGCCGACCAGATCAGAGAGTGTTGGGTTTTTAATCAGGTTTTCTAGCCGGTTCCCGTGGGCTGTGCCGACTAGCTGCACACCGCGTTCGGCAATAGTGCGAGCTGCTAGGGCCTCTAGCTCTGTGCCAATTTCATCAATGACAATCACCTCAGGCATATGGTTTTCCACCGCCTCAATCATCACCTGATGCTGTTCTTCAGGCCGAGCCACCTGCATTCGCCGCGCTCGCCCAATCGCCGGATGGGGAATGTCACCATCGCCCGCAATTTCATTAGAGGTGTCAATAATCACCACCCGCTTCATCAGATCGTCGGCCAGCACCCGAGCAATTTCTCTGAGCGCCGTCGTTTTGCCGACACCGGGCCGTCCGAGCATTAGGATCGACCCGCCGGTTTCTACCAGATCACGAATCAACCCAATCGTGCCAAAAATTGCTCGCCCGACCCGGCAGGTGAGCCCGATGACTTCACCTGCCCGGTTGCGAATGGCGCTAATCCGGTGCAGTGTTTTCTCTAAACCAGCCCGATTATCGCCGCCAAAGTGACCGACTCGGTCAATGCAGTGCTGCAAATCGGCCTTTGAAACTGGCGTTTCAGAGAGATATTCTACCGCGTCTGCAAACCGGGCTTCTGGCTGACGACCTAGATCTAAAACCACCTCAATGAGCTGATCGCGACGCGGGTGGTCGGTCAAGGTGGCCCGAATGTAAGCCGGCAGAATAGCTAATAGCTGAGGTAGGTCATCGGTGATTTGGGGAGTGGCAGGCTGATCGGAGGCAGGATCAAGCTGAGCTTTTGAGTGAGATGCTGATTGGGATGCCGATGAAACTTCGGTAAAGTTCTCTGTAGACTTTTCTGGGGGGCCACTGTCAAACAAGCTATCGTCAAGACTTTGCATAGAGAATGGATGAGCAAGAAAGTAGTGTATTGGGTGACGGTCAGATGAAAGTCAAAAATGCTACTGCCTATACTCTATGCACAGAGGCTGTATGAGGCGCAGCTACCCTGACGACATGACCGCTTTCAAAGGCCCCACTAAAGATTCGGCTAGCTCCACAGCCTTCCACAACGTATGGGGATCTTCTTCAAGATAAAGGGTTTGCTCAATAACTGACATTAACAAGTGTCGCGCGAAGCTGCCATAGGCGATCCCCGCGACCGTCTGCCTGGTAGCAAGACCAGTGCGGCAATCTGCCTGCGGCGGGTTTAAAAGCCCTAGTTCATTAAGCTTGAGCGCTGTGTACTGATTCGTCCCGCCTGCTAACTGCACATAGCCGGTTAGCCCAGAGGACAGCACTTTCTGCGCGAGGCGAATGGCGGCATGTGTCGTTCCCCGACCGATGTCGCCGCTCATGGGCCGACCGTCTGTTTGCCAGATCAAAGTTGGGCGAGTTGGGGTTGAACAAATGAGGCGCTGTAGCTTGGTGAGGTAGGCAATTAAGCCTTCTCCATCAGGGCAGCTAATAGAAACCAGCTGGAGATGATCCATCTGCGGAGATAGCGTTTGCCAGAGGCTTTCAAAGGCTGCTTGCTGGCCGACTTGTGTATGAATTTCTAGGGCATCTGCTTGGCTGAGCACTCGCTGCGCGATCGCATCCAAAGTCGTCGGATATGACCGCGCTTCAATCAGTCCTAAAGGGCATATCGGCAAACAGCGCCCACAGCCATAGCAGCGATCGCGAATGACCCCTGATGACTTGCCATCAAAAGCGATCGCCGCCGCTGGACAAATCTGCTCGCAGGGGCGCGGACAGTCAGCCGGACATTTTGCCGGGTCAAACCAGGCTTTACGAAAGTGAGGATCTGCCCCGGTGCTCATGCTGACCATCAGCCAAGGGCGTCGATAGGAATAAGGCTGGTTAGGGCTGCTAGCAATCTGCTCAGCTGCTGCTAAGCCTGCCTTTGCCGCTGCGACCACTGCTGGATCTGCGGCCACGTCAATACAGTCAGCACCTGCGAGGGCGTAGGCGAGTGTTAAGTTCCTGACTGCTGGAAGATCTTGATAGCTGGCACCGCAAATCAGCTTGAACCAAACGCCCGCTTGCAGTGAGGCTAGCGGCGTGCTCGGGTCAGGACAGAGACTTATTTTAGACTTTGCTTCGGAAGTGTTCACCGCTCTATGCTAGCGGGTGACAGGAGTGGCAAGGGGCAGATCTCAAGCGGCGACAGCTTCTTTAAGCGGGAACCAGGTAAAGCTGCGATCGCCCCCTACTTCTAATACCACCTTGACACGGGGCTCAATTGTCGGCAGCGACGCTAAAAAGTCAACTTCCTGACTAGAGAGAATATGGCCTTCAATCAGCCATAGCAGTAACCCTTTAGACTTGGGCGACAGGGCTTCTAAGCGGTAGCTCACGACAGGCGGAATGAAATAGCGATCGCCCACTGCCGCCCCCTCCATATTTTTCTTTCCCAAGTGAGGTGGCCGCACCCCGTGCACATCTAGCAGATAAGCCGACAGGTCACCTAAGCCTCGCGCTGACATGTAGGCGCACTCGTAGCCTGCCGAACGCACCCGGCGGCGGTAGCGGCCTTCAAACCCGCCTTCTAGCGGCATTCGCACTGCCAAAGCGCCAGCCTTTTCCAAATCGCGAGTAAACTTATTTCCCAATGCAAGCAGTGCCATAGTAAATCAGCCGTTTAGAAGGGGACACAAGAGGACATCCTACTTCATAAACCCGGCCCGAGAAAATAACCCTAAGAGCCTGTTGAACGGGTTTACTGCTCAGCTAGGCTTCTTAACTTTAGGTGTCCTTTTAGCTCTAAGCGAATGTCCTTTCAGTAACCAGCTGCACTTCAGATTGTAGATTGTGGCCTCTTTTCACCTTTTCACTCTTTTCATCACCTTTTTACGCTTTTCACAGGGGCCTGAATCACAGAGGACTGGAGAGAATAAAAATCGATTTTGCAGGCCAAGCCCCAAGCGTCAAGATATTGCGGTATGATACGAACTCTCTTGTACGCGGTGATTTTGTGTTGGCCAAGCAGCTTTGAAATCCTTACTTGAAAGTTTTTTGCTCAAAAGTTTCTCAAAAGGCCAAAACACAGCTAAAAGCGTGTATGATTGTAGACTGTCGCCGTTAAACAGATACTGGAGAGAATCTGCTCTTTGAATCTGAATGCGCTTGTTGAGAGGTTGAAAATAGCGCAAGCTATCCTCCCCCTTCCACAAGTTTCTTTCAGTTCTGATGCATCCTTCAAGTCTGAGGCGAAAAAGGTAAGCCATGTTTGAGCGATCCCGCTGGTTTGGATTCCTTGCATCGGCTTTATCAAGCGATTTCCAGTAGTGGTTAAGCAAAGTAGGCGCTGCTGACCGTTCTTCCCGATGCTTTCGAGCTGACAGGAAAGGTTGGTCAAGCAGTTTGTTGCTGACTGGTTGTGTTGTGTCAAAAGGCATCGCGGTGGATTTGTCCACCAGTGCCCTTGGCGTTGTGAAGCGGAGACGAGGATTAGTGTCTGTCGGGATTCTTGGTACCAAACTGGGCATGACCCAGGTGTTTGACGAAATTGGCAATGCTGTGCCAGTGACCGTCATTCAGGCTGGCCCTTGCGTGATTACGCAGATAAAGACAAAGCAGACAGACGGCTATTCGTCTGTGCAGCTCGGGTTTGGAACGGTCAAAGAAAAGGCGCTTAATAAGCCTAAGCTAGGCCATTTGGCTAAGTCTGGAGCCTCTCCGGTGCGTCACCTGCGGGAGTACCGAGTCGATCAAACTGATGAGTTCGAGGTAGGTCAGTCGCTTGCAGCAGACCGTTTCGAGGCGGGTCAGCTAATTGACGTAAGCGGCATCAGCATCGGTAAAGGGTTTGCGGGCAACCAGAAGCGCAACAACTTCCGGCGCGGCCCGATGGCCCACGGATCTAAAAACCACCGGGCTCCTGGTTCCATCGGAGCCGGAACTACGCCAGGCCGGGTTTATCCGGGCAAAAAGATGGCAGGTCAGATGGGCAATGAAAAAGTAACTGTTCGCAAGCTGAGCGTGGAGCGAGTAGATAGCGATCGCAATTTACTTCTCGTCAAAGGAACTGTACCGGGTAAGCGCGGCACGTTGCTGAGTATTGTGCCTGCAAACATTGTTGGGCAGTAGCCCGCAGATATCGTCGGGCGGTAGGCCAAAGGATACATTATGGTTGATTGTGTAATTAAAGACTGGCAAGGCGAAGAGGCGGGCACTGTGGCCTTAGACCTCAGAGTTGCCAACGAAGCAAACGCGCCGCATATCGTCCACCGGGCGCTGGTGCGTCAGATTAACAACAGTCGTCAGGGCAACGCCTCCAGCAAAACTCGCGCCGAAGTGCGTGGGGGTGGCCGCAAGCCTTGGAGACAGAAAGGCACAGGACGAGCGCGGGCAGGTTCCATTCGCTCTCCCCTATGGAGAGGGGGTGGCGTCATCTTTGGCCCCAAGCCTCGCGACTACACCACCAAGATGAACCGTAAAGAGCGGCGATTAGCCCTGCGCACTGCTTTTTTGAGCTGCGCCGAAGACATGGTTGTCGTCCAAGATTTTGTCAGCGAACTGACTCAGCCCAAAACCAAAGAGATGATAGCCGCTATTGACCGATGGGGCGTCGATAGCACCGCTAAAATTTTGCTGATTACCGTTGAAAAGAACGAGACACTTCACCGCTCGGTGCGCAACGTGCCGACTATCAAGCTGATCTCCGCTGTCAATCTCAATATCTACGATATTTTGCACGCTGACAAGATCGTGGTAACGGCATCTGCCCTTGAGAAAATTCAGGAGGTCTACGGTGAGTAAACGATTTGAAGCGTACGAACTGCCCGATATTATCCGCAAACCGCTGATCACAGAAAAGGCAACCATCGCCTTAGAGAATAATCAGTACACCTTTGAAGTCGCGCCCAAGGCAACTAAGCCGCAAATTCGGAGCGCCATTGAAGAGCTGTTTGAGGTGAAAGTAATCGGTATTAGCACTCAAAATCCACCACGCAAAAAGCGCCGAGTCGGTCAGTTTATCGGCCATCGGGCGACCTACAAGCGAGCAGTCGTCACGCTAGCTGAAGGCGACACCATCACGCTTTTCCCCGACGTTTAAGCCGCTCACAATAGGCCGCTAACTAACCGACAAAACTCCAAGCACAGCCCCAGACCACAGAAGTACCAAAAGCGACAAGTATAGCCATGGGCATTCGCTCCTATCGACCTTTAACGCCAGGCACGCGCGAGCGTACCGTCTCCGACTTTTCAACTATCACGGTAGATAGGCCAGAAAAGTCTCTTACCTACTCGGTTCACCGTCCCAAAGGGCGTAACAATCGAGGAGTAATTACCTGCCGCCATCGCGGTGGCGGCCACAAGCGGCTGTACCGTCAGATTGATTTTAAACGCGATAAGCGCAATATTCCCGCTAAAGTCGCTACTATTGAGTACGATCCTAACCGCAATGCTCGAATCGCCTTGGTCAACTATCAAGACGGTGAAAAGCGCTATATTCTTCACCCGATTGGGCTAGCAGTTGGCGACTCAATTATTGCTAGTGAAGAGGCTCCTTTTGAAGTAGGCAACGCGCTGCCGCTGCATCGGATTCCTTTAGGCACAACCGTTCATAACGTGGAGCTGGTCGCTGGGAAGGGTGGTCAGATGGTGCGAGCAGCGGGGGCAGGCGCGCAGCTAGTGGCCAAAGACGGTGGCTATGTCACCTTGAAGCTGCCTTCTAGTGAAGTGCGCATGGTTCGTCGTGAGTGCTATGCCACGATTGGGCAAGTCGGCAATGTTGAGCACCGCAACCTGACTCTTGGTAAGGCGGGTCGTAAGCGTTGGGCCGGTCGTCGCCCAGAAGTTCGCGGCAGTGTGATGAACCCGGTAGACCACCCACATGGTGGAGGTGAAGGGCGTGCGCCTATTGGCCGCAGCGGGCCGGTGACACCCTGGGGCAAGCCAGCTCTGGGCTACAAGACTCGTAAAAAAAAGAAAGGCAGCGACGCTCTGATCGTGAGACGGCGGCGGCGGTCTTCCAAGCGCGGACGCGGTGGTCGTAATGCTTAGGTTTAGCTGGTTTGGGCAATCAAGCGGTTGGCTCAGATAGCTTAAGCGCAGGCGACTTAAATTTTACAGAATTCAGTTTTTAGGTTTAATAGCATGTCTCGTTCCCTAAAGAAGGGGCCATTCGTGGCAGATCACCTTCTTACCAAAATTGAAAAGCTCAATGCGAAGAATGAAAAGCAGGTAATTAAAACCTGGTCTCGCGCTTCGACTATTATCCCTCAGTTCATCGGTCATACGGTGGCTGTGCATAATGGTCGTCAGCATGTGCCCGTCTTTATCAATGAGCAAATGGTGGGTCACAAGCTGGGCGAATTCGCCCCGACTCGAACCTTTAGGGGCCATGCTAAGAGCGACAAGAAGGCACGGCGCTAGAGGAATTTGGAGAAATGATCGATATTGATTCAGAGTTACAAGTGAAGGCAACAGCTAAGTTCGTTCGCATGTCGCCTCGCAAGGTGCGCCGCGTTCTCGACCAGATTCGAGGGCGCTCTTACCGTGAAGCGCTCATTATGCTCGAATTTATGCCCTATAAGTCTTGCGAGCCAATTCTCAAAGTGCTGCGCTCGGCAGTCGCCAACGCGGAACATAACAATGGGCTCGACCCGGTCGAACTCTATATCAGTGAAGCTTATGCTGACCAAGGGCCTGTCTTAAAGCGCTTTCGACCGCGCGCTCAGGGCCGCGCTTACCAGATTCGTAAGCCGACTTGTCACATTGCGATCGCCGTCGCCCCCGGTACCGAAGCATAGCTGCCCGCCTCAACGTCAACCCCGTCTAACAAGCCGTTTTCTAAGGAGTACATCAGTGGGACAGAAGATTCACCCTACCGGTCTTCGTCTTGGCATCACCCAGGAGCATCGCTCCCGCTGGTATGCCGACAAAAACCGTTATCCAGATCTGCTCAAAGAGGATCATGAGATTCGTCAGTACATCGAGAAAAACCTGGCTAACGCTGGTATTTCGGAAGTACATATTGAGCGCAAGGCAGATCAAATCGATCTAGAAGTGCGCACTGCTCGGCCTGGTGTGGTAGTGGGTAGAGGTGGCGCAGGTATCGAAGCGTTGAGAGTAGGTCTGCAAAACCAGATCAAAGACAGCAGCCGCCAGATCAGAATCAATGTGGTCGAAGTAGCTCGCGTCGATGCCGATGCTGGGCTGATCTGCGAGTACATCACGCAGCAGCTAGAGCGCCGGGTTTCTTTTCGTCGGGTCGTGCGCCAGGCGATTCAACGGGCACAGCGAGCAGGCGTTGAGGGCATTAAGATTCAGGTAAGCGGTCGTCTCAATGGGGCTGAAATTGCCCGCACCGAGTGGACCCGTGAAGGCCGCGTGCCTCTGCACACGCTGCGGGCCAATATTGACTACGCCTATCGCACGGCTCAGACTACCTACGGCATTCTAGGCGTTAAAACTTGGGTGTTTAAAGGTGAAGTTATTCCAGGTCAGGAGAGCCAGCCTGAAGACACCAAGTCTCAGCCTCGTCGTCGTCAGCCTCGCCGCCGTCAGCAGTTTGAAGATCGCTCCAACGAATCGTAAATCTGCTTTGCCGACAGCTCTTGCCTCTATTTTTCAGTGTAATCAATCATGTTAAGCCCAAGAAGAACAAAATTTAGAAAGCAGCATCGCGGTCGGATGCGCGGCATGGCCCACCGAGGCAACGAAATTAACTTCGGTCAGTTTGCCTTGCAGGCGACTGAGCCCTCGTGGATGACCTCGCGTCAAATCGAAGCGGCTAGACGAGCAATGACTCGCTATATCCGTCGCGGCGGCAAGATCTGGATTCGGGTCTTTCCAGACAAGTCGGTGACGATGCGAGCCGCTGAAACTCGAATGGGTTCGGGTAAAGGTAACCCAGAATTTTGGGTGGCGGTGATTAAGCCGGGTCGAGTGGTCTTTGAAATTGCTGGTGTTACTGAAGAGATTGCCAGAGAAGCAATGCGGCTGGCCTCTTTTAAGCTTCCCTTTAAAACTAAGTTCATTGCGAAAGACAGCGAGGAGGGCTAATTCTAATGGCATTGACAAAAGTTACAGAGATTAGATCGCTGAGTGACGAAGAAATCACGACAGAGATTGCCCGAATCAAGCGAGAGCTGTTCGATTTGCGATTTAAGAAGGCTACCCGGCAAATGGAAACCGGCTTTCATCAGTTCCGGCACACGCGCCGCCAGCTAGCTCAGCTGATGACTATCCAGAGAGAGCGGCAGCTAGCGACGACAGCAGCGACTGAGACAGTGACTGAGACAGCGGCCCCGGGAGAGGCTTAAAGAACTATGGCAACGAAAGAGAGAATTGGCCAGGTGGTCAGCGACAAAATGGACAAAACAGTGGTGGTGGCGGTAGAAACCCGAGTTCAGCACCCCAAGTACGGCAAAATTATGGTGCGCACTCAGCGCTATAAGGCCCACGACGAGGAAAACAACTGCAAAACGGGCGATCGTGTCAAGATCAGCGAGACTCGCCCGCTCAGCCGCACCAAACGGTGGGTTGTGGCCGATATCCTCAGTTCTTCAAACGTATAGAGCCAGACAGCTAAGGCGAGGATAAAACCATGATTCAGCAAGAGACCTATCTAAACGTAGCCGACAACAGCGGCGCTCGTAAGCTGATGTGCATTCGAGTGTTGGGGGGGCGAAAGCAGTACGCGGGCGTAGGCGATGTGATTGTTGCTGTCGTTAAAGACGCGCTGCCCAACATGGGCGTTAAGAAATCCGATGTGGTCAAAGCCGTCGTTGTGCGCACCCGCAAAGGTATTCGCCGGGCCAGCGGCATGAGCATCCGCTTTGACGATAACGCGGCGGTGATCATCACTCAAGATGGCAGTAACCCCAGAGGCACCCGGGTATTTGGCCCAGTTGCTCGCGAGCTGCGCGATAAAGGCTTCACCAAAATTGTTTCGCTAGCGCCGGAGGTACTCTAAATGCGTAAGCAGAAAGCGGTCGTGCGTCAAAAGATGCACGTCAAAAAGGGAGACACCGTGCAGGTGATTTCCGGTAAAGACAAAGGCAAAGTGGGTGAAGTGGTTGCCATTAGCGCCAAAAAGTCTCAGGTGATTGTGCAGGGCGTTAACATCCGCACCAAGCACGTCAAGCCTCAGCAAGAAGGCGAGTCCGGCCAAATTCTCACCAAAGAGTTTCCGGTTCACAGCTCCAATGTGATGCTCTACTCCACCAAACAAAAGGTGGCTAGCCGAGTAGCTAATACTCTTACAGACGATGGTCGAAAAGTTCGCATGCTCAAGAAAACTGGCGAAATTCTAGATTGAGACTTTAGATTGATCAACAATGCCCTGACCAAGCCCAGGGAAACATTTAGAGGATGCAATGGCCGATTCACTCAAAACGCTTTATCAAGAACAGGTAGTCCCCAAGCTGGCCGAACAGTTTGGCTATACCAACCCTCATCAGATTCCTAAGCTTTCCAAAGTCACCGTCAACCGGGGCTTGGGCGAGGCGTCTCAAAACGCTAAAGCCTTAGAATCTTCAATTAGCGAACTGGCCATGATTACCGGGCAGCGTCCGGTGGTTACTAGAGCTAAGCGCGCGATCGCAGGCTTTAAGATTCGCGAAGGAATGCCGGTCGGCGTCAAAGTGACGCTTCGTTCAGACCGCATGTATGCCTTCACGAACCGCCTAATTAATCTAACCCTGCCCCGCATCAGAGACTTTAGAGGCGTTAGCCCTCGCAGCTTTGATGGTCGTGGCAACTACACTCTGGGCCTGCGCGAGCAGCTGATTTTCCCAGAAGTCGATTACGACAGCGTTGACCAAATTCGCGGTATGGACATCACCATTGTCACTACTGCGAGCACCGATGAAGAAGGCCGGGCCCTTCTGAAGGCACTGGGCATGCCCTTCCGAGATAACTGAGGCAGTAGCAAACAAGAGGATTATGGCGTCTAACGACACGATTTCAGACATGCTGACGCGCATTCGCAATGCTACGCTTGCGCACCATCAGACCGTCGATATCCCATCGACTAAAATGACTCGCAGCATTGCCAATGTTCTAAAAGAAGAGGGCTTTGTCGCCGAGACTGAAGACAGCGGCGAAGGCATTACCCGCAAAATCATCATCACACTTAAGTACAAAGGCAAGCAGCGTCAGCCGATCATTCGTAACCTGACCCGCGTCAGCAAACCGGGCCTGCGGGTGTATTCCAACCGAAAAGAGCTACCTAGAGTGCTCGGTGGCATCGGCATTGCGATTATTTCCACCTCCAGCGGCATCATGACTGATCGTGACGCGCGCCGTCAGGGAGTTGGCGGAGAAGTCCTTTGCTACATCTATTAGACTCGATTATGCAGGCCCAAAAGGAGGAAGAAAATGTCTAGAATTGGCAAGCAGCCTGTGCCCGTCCCCAAGGCGGTAACTGTCACTATTGACGGTCAGCACGTTACCGTCAAAGGCCCTAAAGGCGAACTCGCGCGCGAGCTACCCCCAGAGATTGCCTTTGTTCAAGAAGGCGAAAAAATTGTCGTTACTCGCCGTAATGAGTCTCGCAACGCCAGGCAACGACACGGCTTAGTTCGCACCCTCATTGCCAATATGGTAGAGGGTGTTTCCAACGGCTATCAAAAGAAGCTGGAAATCCAGGGCGTGGGCTATAGAGCCTCGCTACAGGGCCAAAAGCTAGTGATGGCACTTGGCTACAGTCACCCCGTAGAATTCGAGCCACCTCAGGGCATTCAGTTTGCTGTGGAAGGCAACACCAACGTTACTGTGAGCGGCATCGATAAAGAGATAGTCGGTAATACCGCCGCTAGAGTACGCGCCGCTAGGCCGCCTGAACCCTATAAAGGAAAAGGCGTTCGCTATGCAGGCGAACAAGTCAGACGTAAGGCCGGTAAGGCAGGCAAGTAGGCAGGCAACTTAGACATGAAAACAACCCGTAGAGAATCTACCCGCCGTCGCCACGCGCGCGTTCGCCGCCGGGTAAAAGGCACCACCGAGCGGCCCAGACTGGCTATCTTCCGCTCTAATCAGCACATTTACGCCCAGATAATTGATGACACTGAGCACAAAACGCTGGCCGCAGCTTCCACTTTAGACAAAGACGCTGATACCAAGACCGGCTCTAATTCAGAAGCCGCAGCCGCAGTCGGTAAACTTATTGCAGAGCGTTCCTTGGCAAAAGACATCTCGCAGGTGGTTTTTGACCGGGGCGGTAAGCTCTATCACGGTCGGGTAGCGGCTTTAGCTGATGCGGCTCGTGAAGCTGGTCTTAAGTTTTAGAGCTTTACACTGATCTGTTCTCAGGGAAACTTGCCAGAGAAAATCACTCGCGCATACATCTAAGGTTGTAACAATGGTTAAAGAGCATGGCAGACAATAGAGATCGTCGAAAGAAAAATAAGGGCCGCGAGAAAGAATCTGAATGGCAAGAGCGCGTCGTCCAAATTCGCCGCGTAACTAAGGTAGTGAAGGGTGGTAAAAAGCTCAGCTTCCGGGCGATTGTGGTCGTTGGCAACGAAAAAGGCCAGGTAGGTGTGGGCGTGGGTAAAGCCAGCGATGTAATAGGCGCGGTCAAAAAGGGCGTTGCCGATGGCAAAAAGCACTTGGTGGAAGTGCCTCTGAATAAGGCTTACTCAATTCCTCATCCTTCGACCGGACGTGCGGGTGGTGCCAGGGTGTTCATGCGTCCGGCGGCCCCCGGAACTGGAGTAATTGCCGGGGGTGCTGTGCGTATCGTCCTAGAGCTAGCAGGCATTCGCAACATTCTTGCCAAGCAGCTAGGATCAGACAACCCCCTCAACAATGCTCGTGCCGCAGCAGAAGCGCTGGACTCGTTAAGAACACTGGCCGACGTTGCTGAAGAGCGAGGAATTCCGCTCGAAAAACTATACGCTTAACCTGCGATTACCCGATTATCTATAGGTCGGGCATCGCCTATCACTAAGGAGACCCCTCTGAGATGAGATTAGAAGATGCGAAGCCCAAAGCGGGCTCAAAGAGACGCAAAAAGCGTAAGGGACGTGGCATTGCGGCTGGTCAGGGTGCAAGCTGTGGCTTTGGGATGCGCGGTCAAAAGTCTCGCTCCGGCAGTGGGACTCGCCCCGGCTTTGAGGGCGGACAGATGCCTCTCTACCGACGTGTGCCTAAGCTGAAGCATTTTCCCATTGTCAATCAGAAGGTCTATACGGTGATTAACGTCAGAGGGCTAGCTGACTTGACTGCGAATAGTGATATCACCCTGGCCTCACTGATGGAGTCTGGCATTATCACGACTGACGATGGCCCGCTCAAGGTATTGGGCGACGGAGAACTTTCTACGGCGCTCAACGTGAAAGCTGCGGCTTTTACTCGGTCAGCGCGAGAAAAAATTGAAGCTGCCGGGGGTAGCTGCGAAATCGTCTAACTTTCTCATCAGAGTTGCTGAGTGCCCTCTGTGATTAAAACAGAATCTTTGATTAGGATAGAGACAGCCAGCACTCTAAGAGATTAGGATGTTGGCCTGTGGCATCGTCGAAATTTGAACGAGGTCGATAACGCGCTGAACTGGCCAAAGCTACAGCGACGCAACTTAGCGCTATAAGAGGTTTTTAGATATGGTTGTGAGTCAAGGCAAGTCGCCCAGTGCTCAAGAGACATTTTTGCAGATGGCCCAGGCAGCGGGGCTGCGCAGCCGTCTATTAGTGACTGTTGGTTTGTTGGTACTGGTTCGGTTAGGAATTTACATTCCGGTTCCGGGCATTGATCGCGCTGAGTTTTCTAACTTTGTCCAAGGCGGTGGGGCGGGCGGCGTTCTCGGATTTCTAGACATTATTGGCGGTGGCGGTCTGTCTCTGGTCGGTATTTTTGCGTTGGGCATTTTGCCGTTTATCAACGCCTCGATCATCATGCAGCTGCTGACGGCGGCGATTCCGGCCCTGGAAGACTTACAGAAAAACGAAGGGGAAGCAGGCAGACGGAAAATCTCTCAGGTGACTCGCTACGTTGCCTTTGGCTGGACTATCTTGCAGAGTACAATGCTCTCGTGCTTTTTGCTGAGAGATTTTGCTTACGACTTTGGGGTGCCGTTCGTGGTTGAAACGGTGATTGCCCTGACAGCAGGCTCCATGTTTGTGATGTGGATCGGTGAACTGATTACCGAACGTGGACTGGGAAATGGCGCATCGCTACTGATTTTTCTCAATATTGTGTCGTCGCTGCCTCGGGTGCTAGGTGAGACGGTTGACTTGGCGCAGACGGGCGATCGCAGCACCATTGGCGGTATCGTCATTCTATTTTTGGTATTCATCGCCACTATTATTGGCATTGTCTTTGTGCAGGAAGGTACCCGCCGCATTCCCATCGTCTCGGCGCGCCGTCAGGTCGGCAGAAAGCTGTATTTGGAGAAGAGCAACTATTTGCCGCTGCGGTTGAATCAGGGGGGAGTGATGCCAATCATTTTTGCTTCCTCTATGCTGATTATCCCGATTTCGCTGGTGCAGTATATTCCTAGCCAAGCTTTTGCCGAGTTCATGAGCAAAAACTTTCGGGCTACCTCACCGCTATACATTTTGGTGTACCTGCTGATGATCATTTTCTTCAGCTACTTCTATGCGTCGCTGGTGGTCAACCCAGAGGATATGTCTCGCAACCTGAAGAAAATGGGAGCAAGCATACCAGGGATTCGACCAGGACGGGCAACGACAGATTACATCGGTAAGGTTTTGAACAGGCTGACGTTTTTGGGCGCAATTTTCTTGGGCTTAGTGGCCGTTGTCCCTAGTTTGGTAGAAAGCGCCACCCGCGTGCAGACTTTCCAAGGGTTTGGTGCCACTTCGCTGCTGATTTTGGTAGGGGTAGCCATTGATACAGCAAAGCAAATTCAAACCTATGTGATTTCGCAGCGCTACGAGGGCATGGTGAAGCAGTAATGACTAGACTGATTTTCTTAGGCCCACCGGGTGCGGGTAAGGGCACGCAGGCTCAAATTCTGTCTGAGCGCTGCGAAGTGCCTCATATCTCGACCGGAGATATTTTGCGGGCCGCTGTAAAGGCGAAAACAGAGCTAGGTCAAAAGGCCGACGAATATATGAGTGCTGGGGAGCTGGTGCCTGACGAGCTGATATTGGGGCTAATTCGCGAGCGGCTAGGGCGAGAAGATACCGCCAATGGCTGGCTATTGGATGGGTTCCCTCGTAATGTCGAGCAGGCTGAGTTTTTAGATCGGCTGCTAGCAGAAATTGAGCAAACCTGTGAGTTTGTGATCAATTTGGAGGTGCCAGATGAAGAGCTGGTTGTGCGAATGCTGGAGCGAGGTCGCAAGGATGACGAGGAATCGGTCATTCGCAATCGTTTAGAGGTTTACCGAGAGCAAACTGAGCCGCTGATTGATTTTTACCAGGGGCGGCAGCTACTGCGCTCTGTGGATGGCAATCGAGATCTAGATACGGTGACCCAGGCGCTTCAGAACATCGTGAAGCAAGGCCCAGAAGTAACGCCAGAAGTAACACCAGAAGTAAAGTCAGAAGCTAGGCCATAACCTACCTGTCGGTAGCGGCAACCGGTCAGACGGATCGGGTTTCCGATTCGGTGTTTATTCGGCAGTTTGCTAGGCTAGAGGTAACGATATACGTGACTGACGAGGAATAGCTAATTGTCTAAGCAGGATTTGATTGAAATGGAAGGGACGATTACCGAGTCGCTTCCGAACGCAATGTTCAGAGTCGATCTCGATAACGGCTTTAACGTACTGGCCCATATCTCTGGGAAGATTCGCCGAAACTACATTAAGATTTTGCCGGGCGATCGCGTTAAGGTAGAACTCACCCCTTACGACCTTACCAAAGGCCGCATTACCTACCGCCTAAAAAAGCCGCGCTAGTAGTCTACAGGGGCCAATAAGTAATGTCTGTGAGTGCATATCTGACGAAAAAACTGTATAAAAGCTTTAAGGCTCTACGGTTTGAACTTAGCGGGTCTGACCCGCTTGGCTAGGGGATAGTGACCTTGCTATTCCCATCAGGGTTACTATGGTGAGCGCAAGTTTTTGAGCTATAGATTGAAGTGACAGAGAGATAAGGCTTCACTAGCTGCCAACTAAAAGCTTGGGCACCAGGGAGGGTCTACTGTCTATTTGGCGGATAGGAGAGGTTGAAGTAAAGGCTCTCCGCCAAATCGGACGGCGTCGGTGCAGGGTAAGCCAGTCTGTTGGGATGTATCTGCGATCGCCTCTCTTGCCGTCGCTTCATCCAACCCAAACGTATTCAGCGCAATCCCAATAACCTTAGTTGGGGCAAATGTGCCGCCAGCTGTCGCTACCGATTCGTATAGCTCCACGACTTCAGTCAGCGGCGGGATCTGGAAGTCTGAAAAGTGCTGAATGTGAGTGAGGCCCGCCTTGTGAACCAGGATGAGATGGGTGGGCTGAGTGCCTCTGAGGAGCGGCAAAGTCGCAGTAGAAGCCGGGTTGAGTAAGGAGCCCTGGCCTTCTACAAAGAGAATGTCGTGATCGTCGCCGTAGCGGATCAGGCACTGCTCCACCGCGCCCGAGGCGTAGTCTACTCGAATAGCATCAAGCGGGACACCGTCTTCGCCGAGCATGAGGCCGGTTTGACCGGTGGCGATGAGTTTTGAGCGCAGGCCGTTGGCTTTGGCGGTGCGGTTAAGTTCTATGCTGGTGGACATTTTGCCGACGGCCATATCGGTGCCGACTGTGAGGATGCGATCGCACCCCAGCAACCTTGCCCTGCCCCCGCCGACTGTCAGCCCTTCCGGCTCCTGCCGCATATCCCAAACCCACCGACCGGGCGCAATCGAACCGGCAATTTCAGCATCCTGATTCATCTGAGTGTGTAGACCATTCATCACTGAAAGCCCCGCCTTCACTGCCTGCTTAACCTCTGCATACCAGGGCTCTGGCAAAATGCCACCCGATGGCGCTAATCCAATGGCTAAAACGGTCGGCTTGAGCGCCAGAGCGGCCTGCAAAGACGGCACAATAGGAACCTCACGGTCAATTCCGGTTAAGGCTTGAACCGACTCACCAGCGGCAGCTTCATCAATCACGGCCACAATAGAATTTTGGCTGTAGCGCAGCAGCGAAATGCCGGTTTTGCCCTTGGCTCCCTGAAGGCCATCGTGCATCAAAATAGCAATTCGGTCATCAGGAGTCAGCATGACGAGAGAGGCCCAGGCCAGGGTGGTTGTTGGGTACTAGCGCGCCGTCAGCTAGCTGAGCGCCAGAGAACGGATCGTCTTTGAGGTTGAAGTGGCTATCGAGGTCAAGATGGTCGGCTAGGGGAGAAAGCTGGGCCAGCGCCGTGTTAGAAATGGCGCTGTCTGAATAGCAGCCAAACATTACCTGCAAGCCGCAGGCTCTCGCTGTATGGATCATTCGCCTCGCCTCCGTCAGCCCACCCGATTTCATCAGCTTAATATTGATGCCATGAATACAGTGTGCCAAACGGGGAATATCTGCGCCAGTAAAGCAGCTCTCGTCGATAAAAATCGGTAGCGGCGACTGTTCATACAGGTCGGGTAGCAGGGCGTCATCAGCTACGGCCAAAGGTTGCTCCATATAGGTCACACCGCGCTCCGCTAGCCAGTCGGCCATTGTCAGCGCGTCGGTTAGCGTCCAACCGCCGTTTGCGTCAGTGCTCACCTTGGCTCCAGGCGGTACGTGAGGCAGCAGCGCTTCAAACATGGCCTGGTCAGCCGCAATTCCAGCGGGGCTCCCCAGCTTTACCTTCACAGAGGCAACCGGCTGCTGAGCGCACCATTTTTGCAGCCGCTCTACTGCGTTTTTGGGCGAGCTGATGCCGACTGTCACCGCTGTCGGGCTAATCTGCTGAAGATCCAGCCCCCAAAGCTGCCATAGCGGCAGGCCCGTGTGTTTGCCGAGCCAGTCGTGCAGGGCCACATCAATTGCGGCGCGCGCTGCCGAACAGGTCGCAGATTTGGCTAACTGCGCTTCAATGGCCTGATGCTGAAGCGGATGCAGCGAGGACAGCAGCGGCACTACACCAGCTAAATCGCGGGCGATTTGCTCGTGCGTTTGAGCAGAGGCCGCATCTACTGAAAACGGCGTCGCTTCTCCCCATCCTTCAATACCTTCTGCCTCAACGCGCACCCATAGATTGATGGAACTGCTGTTGGTGCCCCGGCTAATGGTAAGCGGCACGCGCTTATGCACTGTAAAGGGCTCAAGATGAATCTGCATTCAGCGGGTTGGCTACCTCAATTAGATTGCCGTCAGGATCACGAATGTACACAGATAGGATAGGGCCAAGTGTGCCTATACGCTGTACTGGGCCAGCAATAATTGGGATATTTAAGTTGGAGAAGTGGGCGATCGCCTCTGCCAAAGGCGTAGACACCATAAAACACAGGTCGGCTGAACCCGGCTGAGGCACCTGTGCCGCAGGCTGAAACGGATGCGCCGCTGAGTGCAGATTTATCTTCTGTGTATGATCGCCAATTTGCTCACTTGTCTTATTGACGATTGATCCTCGTTCGATATTTGGGGGGCACTACAACATACTGAGGATCTAAAAAGTCTATTAAATCGATTAGATTACTCTGGATCAGAGCAAGCCTAGCGGTGTTAGTTGCAGGCACGGTCGCTATCGTGTTAACGTCCTCTCTTAGTTTCGAGAACCAGTTAGAAAAGTCAGGCTCTTTCATGTTTCTGACAAACGTCGCATAGCCCATGCAGTCATATCGAGCGGCTGCGTTATTAGGGCGGGCAACGGTCATGAGCTCTCCAATTGCCCGTTGCTCGCCATTGAAAAGCTGAAAGACACCTCCATATTTACCACGAGAAAATGCCTGATTAATATTGACTAGCAATACACTCAAACGACGATTTAGTTCCGAATCACTCAAATCTAGGAACTGAACTTCTTGGCGTAGAATTTCCACCCATCCAAGATACTCTGCTACGACGTATAAAGTGTTGATAACTGCATATTCTTGTCCAGACTGTACTTGATTATAAAAATAGCCTAGAAAATTCTGCTGATGAATGTTGTATAAACGGCTCTGGAGATCAATAGCTGAACGCAGCAAAGGATCTTTGTACTTAGACATTAGAGCAGCCGTTTTCGCCTCGCGTGATTCAGTCTCGCGCTGCTTTGCGAGTTGATCAGTCAATCGAGCAATCCGAGTCTGTCCATATATGCTGACGGTTGCGCTAATAACCGCAACCACCGCAGCAATTACGGCAGTTATAACTTCAGGTTTCATCGTAATAAACAGATTGCTGTCACAGTTAGCTCTGTAGACTATCAGGGGATGACGCGCTACTTACACCAATGTCTAGAGGGGTGATTCAAGCCGAAACCGTTAGGCTTTTCATCCAGACTGGGCGACCATAGATCCCTGCTAGTAGCTCATCGACTTGGAAAACTTGCTCTATTGACTCTCAGTAAATAGCAGAGCCACCGCCCCGTACCTTTACATTACTTAGCTGCTCATCGCTCGGGCGAGCAATAGGGACAAAGGCATCAGGTGCACTTTCAACCATCTCAAGCCTATCGACCGGAATGAGATGGCGTGAGCCGTCGTTCAGAGTAAGTTCTAGTTCTTGACTCGAAGCTACGTATCGAGTCGCTATGGCTAGTCTTTCGTCTTCATAGGTTGCTATGACACTGCCTCCGCTTACCCTGCATTCGTCGTCATAATCAAGTCTTACAGTCAGACCACGCCTACGGTCAAGCGTCTCATCCATTCAGCGTTTCCAACCTCGCCTCTCATCAGCGCTGCAACTTGAAAAGCCTGGTCAATTTTCGGAAACTCTATAATCTCACCGCTGGGCCACACCTCAACCTCAGCAAGTTCCTCATCACTCGGATAGAAATCAGTCAGTTCCCCATTAGTGCGCTTGGCAAACTGTAAGCTGCGGAGTGGCCACTGGCTTCGCATTCCTGTGCTGAAAACGATTTCAAGCTGTCCATCCTGAACCTGAGCGGATATGGCTTTAACCACGTTCTGCATCAATCTTCCTCCATCCGCCTATCAGCATTGTCAGATTGTCATTAGCAATTTTCAATGCTTGCTTTCTCATCTTTTTGTTCGCCGCTCGCCTGTTGCTCTCCTCGCCTGCCATCAATTCAGCGCAATTACCGGAGATATCGATCTTTACCTCAAAATCACCCTTACGAACATGGATATGAGGCAGGTCGTGGTCATCAGAAAAAATCACTATCTTAAAACCGTTGAGTCTGAATACTTCAGCCACAGCAACCCCTGACTAAAATTATAGGCAGTCTCCATCCTCAGAGCGGCAATTACTGAAGCTGGGTTTTGGAGGCGATGCGGGTCTTTTTACGATCGCGCTCCGACAACTCCCCTCCAGACTGCAACTGCGTGGCATTTTCCTGCAGAACTGTGGCCGCGTTCTTATCGCCCATTTGGATCGCGGTATTCGCTGCCGATTGCAGCATGGTGACTGCGCCCTGGCGATCGCCCGACTTCAACTTATCTTCCGCGATCTGAGTCTGCCGGTACTTTGCTAACGCCAAAATATTCTGCTGAACGCCAGCATCGACCTGGGGAACGTAAGCATCTTGAGCCTCTATGTCAACCGCGAAGGTTTCTGTCGTCTGACTGGTCAGGCCCGATGCGGGATCGTCATAGGTTACCTGTAGCCGTGCGATAGTCGCCGTGCTCGCTGCGAGCTGTGGCACGTATAGGTTGAGCAAAATCACGCGGGGCTGATCCTTCATAAGATCGCCGATGCGCACCATCGCCTGGTTGCCTTCCTGAACGGCGGTGAGTTCTATGGTTTCGGGGGAAACTTGGGCGACGGGCTTCAGATCGGCGAGGCGGGTGCCGTCTGCTAGTTCCAGATTGAGGTAGGCGTTGGTGAGGCCGACCGACTGAATGCGTTTGAACAGGCGACCGAAGATAGCGATCGCCTCCTCAGCGTGCTCAATATAGTTCAGCGAACCACCGCCTGCATCGGCAATTTGCTCCAGCACATCCTGATTCCAGTGGTCGCCAAAGCCCAGCGTATTTACCGTCAGGTTATAGCCTGTGGCGACATCCGCTAGCTTCAGCGCTCGCGCATTATCGCCGTGCTCATTTTCACCATCGGTTAGCAGCAGCAGCTGAGAAATGCGATCTTCTTTACCCGAGGCGAGTTCACCAATTCCCGCCTTGAGGCCGTCGTCAATTGAAGTGCCGCCCCCGGCCCGCAGTCCGTCAATGCGTTTTTTAATGCCTTCCAGGTCAGTGGCGAGCTGATTTTTGACCAAGACTTCGGCTTTGTGATCAAAGGTGACGATGGAGATGCGATCGCGCTCCGTCAGCCGGTCAATAATCCGATGCGCCGCCTGCTTGACGGTCTTTAGTGGCGTGCCCATCATTGATCCGCTGCGGTCTAGCACAAAGCACAGGTTCAAAGGCGCTTGGGTACCCTCGCCGCCAGCCGATAGAGATACCGACAGCTGACGCTGACTATTGGGCTGAGCTGTGGGAACGTGGGCATCACTTAAGGCCCATTGCAAACCAACTTTCATTTTTTAGCCTGGCTCCTAAGTTGAAGACTCACTATTTATTTACTCTAATCGTCAGAACCAACATCAGCACCTTGGGGATCAATCCCAGATGGGCAAGCGGCGTCCGGGGAGTGAGGTTATCCGCCAAAAAACGACCAAAAATCACCAAACTATCGACAGCGCAGCGAGTTCGCTCCCGAGCTACTATGGAAAACATACTGTGTAATGTTTTGAAAACGTAGCAAGCTGAGCCATTTATGAGTTCTCCCATCAAGGCCGTCCAAGCCCCTTACGGTGGAGGCGCACAAGCCTATCGAACCCCCCCGCCAGATCTGCCGTCGCTGCTCCTCAAAGAGCGAATTGTCTATTTGGGTACACCGCTGGTTTCTTCTGACGACTTTAAGCGGCAGATGGGCGTTGATGTGACCAAGCTCATCATTGCCCAACTGCTGTACTTAGAGTTTGATGACCCCGATAAGCCGATCTATTTCTACATCAACTCTACCGGTACATCTTGGTATACCGGCGACGCCGTCGGATTTGAGACCGAAGCTTTTGCCATTTGCGACACGCTGAAATATATCAGGCCACCGGTACACACCATTTGCTTGGGTCAGGCAATGGGCACCGCTGCAATGATTTTGTCTTCTGGGGCAAAGGGATCGCGGGCGAGCCTGCCCCATGCCACCATCGTGCTTAACCAGGCTCGCTCTGGGGCCCAAGGCCAGGCCACTGATATCCAGATTCGGGCGGAAGAAGTGCTCTCTAACAAGACTGCTTTCCTCGACATTTTATCGGGCAACACCGGCCAGTCTGTCGAAAAGCTAGACAAAGACACCGATCGGATGTTCTATCTCACGCCCGAAGAAGCGAAAGAATACGGCCTGATTGACCGCGTTCTCAGCAGCACCAAAGAGCTACCCACTGCCCTCCCTGTAGGCGTGGCTTAGGCTAATTCTACCCTGTGATCTCTCCGCCCATTCTCTTCAAGTAACCGCTTATGTCTGTCGATGGAATCCTGCGCGTCCCTTACAATCTACCGGGTAGCCGCTCCTGGCAGTGGGTCAGCGTCTACACGCGCATGAGCCAGGAACGCATCCTCTTTATCAATCAGCCCCTGTCAGACGGGGTGGCTAATTCGATTGTCTCTGCCCTGCTCTACCTCGACTCTGAAGATCCTAGCAAGCCCATTTATCCTCTATATCAATTCCATTGGCGATCCGGTGATGGGCGGAACGGCAGATGCCTCAGCGGGCATGGTATCTATTCGGGCTGGATTAGCAGTGTACGATACGCTGGCCTATATCAAGTCTGAAGTGGTGACGGTTTGTATGGGCACTGCTTACGGCATGGCTGCGGTTTTGCTCTCTTCAGGAACTAAAGGCAAACGAGCCGCGTTGCCCCATACCAGCATTGCCCTTACCCACCCGCAAACGCTTACCCGAGGCCAAGCGACTGATATTGGCTTAGAGGCGGAACAGGTGCTGGAGAAACGGCGTTTGATCCAGCGAATTTTAGCGGACAATACCGGTCAAAGCCCAGAAAAAGTTGCTAAAGACATGGAGCGGATGTTTTATCTTTCTCCAGAAGAAGCGAAAGTATATGGCCTCATTGACCGCGTTATTGAAAATCCGGCGGCCAATGTCACTGCGGACTTAGTAGATGCATAAATATCTTCTATTTAATCTTTTCTGTCTCAGACTTCCCTTACTCTTTACAACTGCTTAAACCCATGCCTATTGGAACTCCCAGCGTCCCTTATCGCCTCCCTGGTGGCACTTACGAACAGTGGATCAGCATTTATGAGCGGCTGTTTCGCGAGCGCATTATCTTTTTGACTGAAGAGGTCGATGATGGTATTGCCAATGCGATCGTCGCCTATATGCTCTACCTCGATTCTGAAGATTCGACTAAGCCGATCTATCTCTATATCAATTCGCCCGGCGGCTCAGTCACGGCGGGTATGGCTATTTACGATACGATGCAGTACATCAAGTCGGATGTGGTGACGATTTGCGTCGGATTGGCGGCTAGCATGGGGGCATTTTTGCTCAATGCAGGGTCTAAGGGAAAGCGTCTAGCCCTGCCGCATTCGCGCATCATGATTCACCAGCCTTCGGGTGGGGTGGGTCGCCGTCAGGCAACCGATATTGAAATTGAGGCAGCGCGGATTGTGCAGGTGCGCCGAGAGCTTAATCAGCTAATGGCCGAGCACTCGGGGCAAGATTTAGCGCGGATTGAGAAGGATAGCGATCGCGACTATTTCATGTCCGCTGCCCAAGCCAAAGAATATGGCCTGATTGACCGGGTGATTGAAGAACGTCTGCCTGCTAGCTAGGAGACCTACTCAGCAGACACATGCAGTCAAAATTGAGCCTATTTTGCCCCTAAAAAGCTGAATTAGGCAGGAGAGATCTCATATAATTTGTGCCAACTCGAATCTTATAGCGGGCTACCGGGTACGATCATGGTAGAAAGCTTAAGATCCTAGCCTTTTGCGCCCTTTCGCCTGCGCCGCTATGAATTTGGCCCATCATTACCAAACGCTAGGACTGCGCCGGGGGGCCTCGCTGCGCGATGTGAAAACAGCCTATCGGGGCTTAGCCAGACGCTATCATCCTGACACCAATCCCGGCGAGCAGGCAATTGAGCACTTTATTCAACTCAATGATGCCTACACTGCGATCATTGAGACCTTGCGCTCAACGGGGGCTGGTGATAGAGCGGCAGTCCAGAGCCAGCCTCACAGTCAGAGCCAGAGTCAGAGTCAGAGTCAGAGTCAGGCAGAAGTATTTGACTGGGAGAGCCTTAGGCTAACCTTAGAGCAGCTAGGCATTGGCAACTTTAGTGAAGACCCGTCAGCCGCCCATGCTGCTGTGTCCTCTGATCAGCGCAAACAGGCAAGTGCTTCTCAGCCAGCACCATCAGCCAAACCAGGGAACGCTCAGCTTTCTGATCGAGAAGAGAGTCTGAAGCAGGAGGCTTACCGTCAGCTCAAAGAACTGCTGAGGCAGCAAAAGTTTCCCCGAGCGGTGGCGCTTGTAGAAGGCTTGGCTCAGCGTATGCCTACCGACTCAGAAATTAGCCAGTGGCAGGCTATCGTCTATCAGCGTTGGGGACGGCGGCTTATCGGCCAGGGCCAGCTACAAAAGGCCCGTATCTATCTAAAAAAGGCGCTACGCACCGATCCGAACAATCAGTCTTTGTGGCGCGAGGTCAATCATGACTTTTGGCAGCTCGCTAATTTGGCAGGGCAGTCTAGCTCGGCGACGTAGACTTGCCGCTTTAGACCTGACTGCCTCAGATGTTGGACTAGCCCCCGTGGTCAGAGCCGACTGTTGTCAAAACTGCGACAGAAGCTGTCTACCCCTGATTTTAAGACGTAGATCGCAACTGGCGCGGCGATTAAAGCCGGGCAGTCGGTCTCCTGAGTGAGGTAGTTGATCAAGGGGCTCAGCTGCCCTGCTGCTAGCGAATCTCTAAACTGAGGCTGACAGGCGATATGGCGATAGCGTTTGCTAAATCCGGCTAGCCACTGCTCGTTGGTATCGGGCTCCTGACCGGATCTGAGCGCTAGAGAAATAGCGGCGTCTTCTACATCACCCTCACAGTCTTCAATCTCTTGGAGGGCCGATAGCGCTTCCGGATAATCGGCCAGTCGAGCTTGAAGCTGGGTGATTTCTTCGGGGGTTAGGGCAATCATGCAAGTCTACAGCGGGTCGGGGATGATCGAAATGAAATTATTGTGGCAGAGTGGCGACGATCTAAAATAAATCTCCCTTAAGAATTTCACTGACGGCTAGGAAAATCCGTAAGGGGGGCAATTTAGCTGCCCATCGTACCGGACATAATTTGATAGAACCATTCTTCGCAGCGATCGCCCCAAGCAGCTAACGAGTACATAGTTTCTGCCTGCTGACGACAGTCATGTCGGTCAATCTGCTGGATTTGAGCGATCGCTGTAACCACGGCTGCTTGATCGCCTGGTTCTACCAGCCAGCCTGTCTGACCGTGGCGAACAATCTCGGCAGGGCCGCCACGCCGGTAGGCAATTACCGGCACCCCACAGGCCAAAGCCTCAATCATGCCAATGCCAAAAGCTTCTACCCACTGCGGCGTCACCAGCAGCGCCTGACAGTGGCCCAGCGCCTGCTGCAACTGGGGCGTCGGTAAAAACCCGCAGTCTGTGATCAGCGCTGCTGCTTTTGCTGATAGGTTTTGCTGAATGCTTTGCCAGTAGTCAGCGTCTTCTAATTTGCCGAAGATTTTGAGCGGAAGATTAGCCGCTACTGCCGCTGCGATCGCCGCCGTCAGCCCTTTCTCTGGCGAAATTCGCCCGACCCAGGCCAGAGAGTCACCGGGGCGATCGCAATAGTCATACTGAGCGATGTCAATGGCGCTGCCTAAAATTTGCCACTGCGCGGGGGCTACCCTCGGCGGTGGCACAAAAGTATCAGCTTGCGATCGCGTGTAGGCTCCTAGCGTGCCGGGAAACTGATCTGATAGCTGAAAGATAGCGTCATCCAGACGGTCGTTCAGCGACCCCATACTGACAAAATGAGCCACTGGCCTCGTCAAAAACGATGTCAGATAAAAAGGTAGCCAGTCGTAAGCAAAATTGATCAGCAGGTCATAATTAGCCTGAGCCTGACGCGCATATTCCCAGGCATTAGCCAGTGCCGAGCCTACTATCGCTGGCGCGCTGCGGTCTTGCGTCTGCGCTGTTGGCTGCCAGCTGCCAGATATTTGAATGATCTCTATCTGACAGTCTAAAGCGTCAGTGCGAGCGGCGGGCTGACCGGCCAAGACAGAGCCTGTTGGCGCTGCGATCGCCACCTGATGGCCGCGTTGCGTCATCACTCGGGCCAGATTAACCACCGTCAGCTCTACCCCACCGCCCTGCCCGGAGCCTAGCGGCCCGACTGGTGTCGATAAAATGAGCAACCGCAGAGGATTCACGCTGCCTCAGATGCCCTATTGAGTTCGGCGGATAGACGCTTCGCTAGAAAGTAAGTCTATGGGCTTTGCGCCGCTGCCGCCCGTGAAGGCCCGCATGTTGGGATCGGCGTCGCTCACTCGGCGAATTCGGTTGAGCTGCTCAAGTGCCCAAGTCGCTGTTTGACGAACCTCGGCGTCTTCATCCTCGGTGGCATGGCCGAGCATCTGGCTAATCTGTACGACTAGCTCGTAGATGCGGGTGAGGTCGCGAATGGCGTTCTTACGCACTTCCGGGTTGTCGTCTTGAAGGGCGATCGCCAGCGCCCGGTTCATGGGTTTGAGCGATCGCGCCCCAATTTCTGAGAGCGCAGCTAACAGCAAGCTTTTCTCTTTAGAATCCGCATCGACCATAGCATCGACTAGCGGCTGCACTGCCATTGAGTTACCGCGCTGGCCCAGCTCCCAAATTGACTTGCGGCGGCTAACCGGGTCAGGATTGCGCAAATTGCCGATCAGCCCATCTACCACGTCTCCCTGGGTGAGGGAAGAGACTTCGCTCATCTGTCCGCTTGGTTTGCAGAGCGCTTGTATTAGAGGCGATCGCGCCCGTCTGAAGCGCCAATCCGCCGCCGCTCAATCCGAGGCTAGGCTGGTGCGGCTCTCTGCTGTCGGCTGGCGGCTGGGTTGCGCGCCAGCATCGAGATCTACCTCACCCCACGGATCGTCTACTGCTGGGCCAGCCTTAGATTTGCCGCGATTGGCCACCAAAAACCGATCCCAAAACTAGCCAGCAGACCGCCAACCCTAGCCCCCAGCCGAGCGCGGGGCTAATCCGCCTGCTGTGTCATCCGTCATCGCGTTGTCCGCTGTCGCGCCATCTGTCGCTCCGCACTGTCGGCCGCAGCAGTCTCATCAACCGTTTCAACGCCATCGACTGTCGCTGCATCGGCAGCCGCCACGTTGACTGCTACGCTGTCTTGCTCACCGTTTTGCTCAATGGGCGGTAGCTCGCTAGCGGTGGGCGTTGCTTCGAGCAGCGGCGTAGCATCAGCTGTATTGACGGCCAATGGCGCAGGCTCGGCGGCGGCGGCAGGTTCTACACTGGTAGTGGGCTCTGATTCGCCGCCGGCTCTGCATTGGCGTTAGCCTGAGTGGAAAGCAATACCTGAAGCGCCTGCCAGGTCTCATCATCTAGTCTGCCGCTAGTCTCCAACTTCATGTCAGCTTGAAAAGCGCTAACAGCGCGCTGGGTTGCCAACCCGTAAATACCATCAACAGGACCTTTGTAATATTGGCTCTGTTGCAGGCGGCGCTGAACCACTTTGACCGCTTCACCCCGAGCACCCACGTCTAGAGCGCTGCTTACCGAGCCCACCGCTGAACCCCCAGAAGCCTGAGCCATCAATATTTGAGAAGAACCAGACCTGGGCGCGACAGTGGCAGCAGCAATTTTTGGCCGCATGGCCGGAGCGCCAATCGCGGTCAGGCAAGTTAGAAATACTAGAGTAGAACGCCGAATCATTGCTATCCTTACCTGTTATCTTTTCAATATTTAATGACTATATGCAGGTCGAATCTTATGACAGGGGGTACTTTCGAAAAACTTTGCTGTGCCGAGGCCGAACTGGCCGAAAGCGAAAAAGTTCCTTTAAAGCTGCTTCCACTAAAGTGTAGGATGCCCGCCTGAATTATTTTCTGTTAGTTTAAGGCCAAACTAAGGAGATGCTAGCTACCCTGTAGAAATCTTTGAGTGCAAAGATTAACTCGGGTATAAATTTGAGCTTACTGCTGACAAATAATTTAGTCAGTCATTTGACGAACTGTGCCTCGCACTGAGCGACCTCAATGCGTCTTCTGGACCACTCGCTTTAGGAAAATAAACAAGATCGCAGTGCGAACCGCATAACTTCACGTTGACCGATGGGCCATTTTACTGAGGCCATTCTATCTTGAGCATTCAGTTTCAGCGACTAGCGAGTAGCTTGAGTTCTTCGCTTCTTTACAGTCGCTCTCTGTATGTTTACGTATCTTTTTTGATGTATCGGGAGAGCTGCCTGCTAATCGGCTGATTTTTCAGCGGTGGCCGAATTCTGGGGAGGCTTAGCCAAAGCGGTTATAGATAGCTGTGTCGAGAGCCAGCTAGCGAGCTGAGTGCGCTGGTTGATTAAATAGATGCTCAGTAGAGTCAGCATAACGCCACTCCACTGTAGCAAGCTGAGGCTTTCTGAGAGCAAAAGGGTGCTAAATAGCAGGGCAAAGACTGGGGTCAGAAAGGTCAGGGCGCTCAGGCTGGTCAAATTGCCTTGAGCAGCAATGTAAAAAAATACGCCATAGGCGATCGCGCTGCCAAAAATAGTAGCGTAGCTCATCTCTAGCCAGCCTGACAGCGAAATTCCCTGCCAGGGCGCTAGTTCAGTGCCCATAGACTGGGCTATAGACAGTGCCAGCAGCGGCGCACCGCCCAAAACCATATGCCAGCCAGTCGCCGCAATCGGATCGGCCCAGCGCACCACATAGCGAATCAAGATCGTCCCGACCGCCATTGATAGAGCGGCCATCAGCATTAGCCACTCGCCCTGCTGAAACAGCGCTGTCCACACTTCTTGCTCAAAAGTCAGCAGCGGCCCCAGATCAAACCCTTGACCTTGAAAAAAGCCCAAAATCCACTCATCTGGCAGACCAATACAGCTAATGCCCGCCAACCCAATCAGCAGGCCCAGCCAGCCCAACGGCCCAATCCACTCTTGAAAGAGAAAACGCGCCATAATTGCCACCGCCAAAGGCTGAGAGTCAATCATCACTGAGCCTAAGCCTGCGCCCGTGCGCTCTAGCCCTCGGGCCAAAAAGCCCTGAAATAAAGTGCCATCTATCAGGGCAAAGAGCGTAATCCACGCCATGCCCGCCAGCCTTGAGGCTGCTCTCGGCCCAGCAGCAGAGAAACCAGCACCACCAGTAAACCGGCAGGCAATAGCCGCACGCCCTGCTAAAAACATGGGGTGGTCTCTACCATCACCCCTTTCATCGCCACCATCGCGGTGCCCCACAGAAAAAAGGGCGAAATCAGCACTAGCGGATGAGCGGCCAGCTTCGACAGCGGCTGCGGAATGGGAATGTGGGGCGCGTTGTGGGAGGAAGTAGCCGTGGTCAGAAGCAGGGCGAGGATCCATAAGCGAGCAGGATAAGGGCACCAGCAGCGTCAGCAGAGGCCAGGTGCGCCTGGCAAGTCGTATACTTACTTTAAAGTAATGTAAAGCACAGTGCCCTGAAAGTTTTATGATTTGGCCTTTTAAGCCTCGCTATCGCAAACAAGTTGCCCGGATTGAAGTGACCGGTGCGATCGCCGGTGCGACCCGCAAGCATGTCTTAGAGGCGCTTAAGGAAATTGAAGAGAAAAAGTTTCCGGCCTTGCTGCTGCGGATTGACAGCCCCGGCGGTACTGTCGGCGACTCTCAAGAGATTTACAGCGCCCTCAAGCAGCTACAGGAAAAGGTCAAAATCGTCGCTAGCTTTGGCAATATTTCAGCATCGGGCGGGGTTTATATTGGCGTTGGGGCCCATCACATTGTGGCCAACCCTGGTACGATTACCGGCTCTATTGGCGTGATTTTGCGCGGCAATAATATAGAGAAGCTGCTAGACCGGGTGGGCGTCTCTTTCAAGGTGATCAAATCTGGCCCTTATAAAGATATTCTGGCCTTTGATCGACCCCTGACGCCCGCTGAAGAAACGATTTTGCAAGAGCTAATTGACACCAGCTACGGTCAATTTGTGCGAACGGTGGCAGAAGGGCGAAATCTATCGGAAGAGAGCGTCAGAGCCTTTGCTGATGGCCGCGTCTTTACGGGCGAACAGGCGCTGGCCTTAGGCGTTGTAGACCGGCTGGGCAGTGAAGAAGACGCTCGGCGCTGGGCCGCTGAGCTAGGCGGGCTCGACCCGGACAAGGCAGAATGCTACACCTTTGAAGAGAAAAAGCCACTGCTGACCCGACTGCTGCCGGGCAACCGCTCAGCGCTGGCGATTTTGCCTGCCGTTATGCCGGCTACGCTTGCACGGATAGACTTTGAAGTGGCGACTAGCGGCGTACCGCTCTGGCTCTATCAGCCACCGGGCATGTCTAGCCAGTTGGCTCGCTACTAGGAGCGATCGCACTCTGCCGGTCGAATCTAGACGCAAAGTCTGTGGCGCGCTCAAATCAGGTGAGGATCAATGCTTAAATAGGGGAGCGTCAGAATAGCAAAGGAAGCAACCGCTGTGGACTGGCAGATACGAGCCATTCGAGGAGCAACCACCGTCCCTGAAAATTCGATCGAGGCGATCGCCGCAGCCGTCACCGAACTGCTCGACGCGCTAGAGTCGGGCAACCCGCTAGACCCGGCGCGCATTGTTAGCGTGACCTTTTCGGCTACTCGCGATTTGGATGCGGTGTTTCCAGCGGCGATCGCCCGATCGCGCCCCCATTGGGATGATGTGCCCCTACTCGATGTCCAGCAAATGCACGTCAAAGGCAGTCTGCCCCGCTGCATTCGGCTGATGATTCACATCTATTTGCCCGCCCATCAGAGCGAGGTCAGCCATGCCTACCTGCGCGGTGCCCGCGACCTGCGCCCAGATCTCTGCCTGACTTCTGACTGATGGACTTCTGCCTGATCTCTGGCTGAATCTCTGGCTGAATCCTTGTCTGCGCCCCTTCTGACCCTCCTCTATTCCTCCATCTGTCAGAGGCACTCGCTCTTTTGAGGGAGCTTTACGGCCCCTTAGGTCTCCCTTCCGAGACTTTATCAGCCTTGCTTCCACCGCTACGCTTTTATAGAAACGTATGCGAGGAACCCACTATGGTAAGCAGTTCACAAGCGTCTACTTCTCAGCCCAATATCCCTGACCGATATCGCCCAAGAGCTTTCGGCTTTCAATGCATTAACGACCGATGAAAAGCTGGGCCTGCTATGGGTGCTCTATGAGAACATGGGCGATTCGGTCACGCCAGCTGCGCCCGGCTCCGCCGAAACCCAGTTTACCCAAAGGCTGTACGAAGACGTGAAAGCCAAGTCAGCGTCTGACCAGCTAGCTTTCATGCGAGATCTAGTAGAGAAAAAGCAGACCGAGCAGACCAAGACATACGGCACCTTTGTTGAAAATAACAAGCTGGTATTTTGGTATCAGCTTTCTGAAGGCATGGCGGCTGGGGACATTATTCCCGTGCCTGATGACTACGAGTTGCCATCATCGGCTTCTAAAGTCTTCACCGATATTACGGCGCTCGATTTTGAGCAGCAAATTACGCTACTGCGTCACGCCGTTTTAGAGATGGGCGCTTAGGTCTATTAGAGCCTGCTGAATACTCAAAAAGTCCTGCCATGTATGATCGGCAGGACTTTTTTGTTGCGCTGTTAGCCAGTCGGCTCTTAAGTGTCTTTCTTAGGTTTGGGATGAAAACGAATGCCCAAGAACAGATCGTATAAAAAGTTGAGAAAGTCCTTAGTTTGCATCAGACCAAGGGACTGAGGTGAGCCCTTTTCATCGAGCAAAGGCTTCATCACTTCGTAGGTGCTTCTTGTACTTATACCAGGGGATAGAAGGCCACAGATGATGAACCAGGTGGTAGTTCTGCCCCATGATCAGCAGATTGAGCAGGCCACTCGGATAGACACGGGCATTTTGCCAGCGATTGCGCGCTTTAAAGGGGCGGTGGGGCAGATAGTCGAAAAACAGGCCCAGCGCCAGGCCGACGACCAGCGCCGGGGAAAACCAGTAGTTAAACAGGTAGTCAATAAAGCCAAAGTAACAGGCAGCATAGACAAATGCGCCCACCGCCAATCGACTTAAAAACCACTCCAATAGCTCGTATTTTTTCCACAATCGCCGCTGGAAAAAATAAATCTCGTGGTAGAAAAACCGGGCCGCAATCAGCCACAGCGGGCCACCAGTTGAGACAAAATGGTCAGGGTCATTTTCGGGATCGTTGACGTGGGCATGATGCTGCAAATGCACCCGCGTAAAGACCGGAAAGGTAAACCCCAGCATCAGCGCACTGCCGTGGCCGAGCGCCGCATTAATAATTGGATTTCTGTGGGCCGACTTGTGAGAAGCGTCATGAATGACGGTACCCACTAAGTGCAGTGCCAGCGTATTGAGTGCAAAACAGCACCAGCTTGGCCAATGCCAAATGAAATATCCGACTGTCGAAAAAATTACTAGAGAAACAGCCCCGAAAAAAATCACCAGATCTGGGCTCACGCCGCCATCTGCGTCTAGAAACCGCTTAGGGACTCTCCGAGTAACTGTCAGGGGCTCCACTGCCGCCGACACCATACATTCGCTCCTTCACACCACGTTTTCAGGTATACATTCTTCGGTAGTATACGCTACCTGAGATAAATAATAAAGTTTTGTGACATAGATCCGCCGATTCGGACTCGTTTATTAAGGCGGTGGCAATCAGCCTTTTGCGATCCCTGAGCGTTGTCAGTCACCTGGAAACTAGCCCGATATAGCACTGCATCAGTGCACTGATAGAGTAGACTATTGAACAGGTATCGGGAAGTCGGTATGTCTTAAAAACTCACTATATAGTCTATTCCCCTCATATTGTGGTTAATCAGCAACTTTTTAGCGAATTGCCGATCGCTATAAAAATGAGTGAAGGGCGCTGGTATTATGAGCGACTCCCTGCGATGGATGGGGCCTCGCAATGGTATCGTTTGAGCAGATATGAACCTTTGTATTTTCACTAAAAAAGCGTATGCGATTTTCTCCAGGAGAGGCTCCACTAGCGCGCCCCGCCCTGCGCCGAACTAAAATCGTCGCAACCATCGGCCCTGCTACTCAAGATGCAGATACGCTGAGAGCCTTGATTGAAGCTGGCGCAACCACGCTACGGCTTAACTTTTCGCACGGCGACCAAGAAAACCATCGCCAAAATATTCAGCTAATTCGTCAGATCTCTTTCGAGCTTAAGCAGCCTGTCGGCATTTTGCAAGATTTGCAGGGGCCTAAAATCCGGCTGGGCAAGTTCGAAGACAGGCTCTATTCAGCTGGCTAAAGGCGATAGCTTTATCCTCACTAGCCGCGACATTGCCGGTACGCAAACCGAAAGCTCGGTTACCTACGAGCCCCTGGTTGAGGAAGTGCCTGTTAGAGGCCATCATTTTGCTAGATGACGGCAAGGTAGAGATGAAAGTAGTGGGCAAAGACATGGAGCAGCGCAACTTGCTCTGTGAAGTGGTAGTTGGCGGCAAGCTCTCTAATAGCAAAGGTGTCAACTTTCCGGGCGTCTACCTGTCGATTAAGGCGCTGACTGATAAGGACCGCAAAGATCTGCTGTTTGGGCTGAATCAAAATGTAGACTGGGTAGCGCTGAGCTTTGTGCGCAATCCGCAAGATGTTTTAGAAATTAAAGAAATCATTCAAAACACAACGAGTCGCCGGGTGCCGGTGATTGTGAAAATTGAAAAGCACGAAGCGATTGAGCAGATGGATGCCATTCTTATCGCTGTCAGATGGGGTGATGGTGGCTCGGGGTGACTTGGGCGTAGAGCTACCGGCTGAAGATGTGCCAGTTTTGCAAAAGCGGCTGATTGCCACGGCCAATCGTCTGGGCATTCCGGTGATTACTGCCACTCAGATGCTCGATAGCATGGTCGATAGCCCTCGCCCGACTCGCGCTGAAGTCTCTGATGTGGCCAATGCTATTTTTGACGGGACTGATGCGGTGATGCTCTCGAATGAGACGGCTGTGGGTCAGTTCCCAGTTGAGGCGGTCGCGACGATGGCGCGGATTGCGCTGCGCACCGAAAAAGAGCAGCTGCAGGCGATGTCGATGAAGATTTTGGCGAAGAGCCACACCATTCCCAATGCCATCAGTCAGGCGGTGGGGCAAATTGCCGCTCAGCTCAAAGCCTCGGCGATTATGACGCATGACCCGCACCGGGGCAACTGCTCGCAATGTGTCAAAATTTCGGCCCAGAGCGCCGATTTTGGCGGTGACGCCTTTGGTTGATGTCTCTCGGCAGCTACAGGTGGTATGGGGAGTGAATCCGCTGCTGGTGGTCGATTTGCCTTCTACTGGGCAGACCTTTCAGGCAGCGATGAACGTAGCTCAGGAAGCCTCATTTTTGCAAGATGGCGACCTGGTGGTGATGACGGCAGGCACTTCGCAGGGAGTCGCCGGATCGACCGACCTGATTAAGGTAGAAGTGGTGACCGCCGTGCTGGGTCAAGGGCCGCGGCATGGGCGAGGGCTCGGTCAGCGGGCGGGCTCGAATTGCTCACGATACGGCGGCTGTCAAAGATTTTCACACGGGCGAAATTTTGGTGGTGCCTCGTACAAGCGCCGACTATGTGGATGCGATTCGCCGAGCAGGTGGCATTGTCACTGAAGATGACAGCCTTACCAGCCACGCGGCGGTGCTGGGGCTGCGGTTGGGCATTCCGGTGATTGTTGGGGTGGAGAGAGCGACCGAGATTATCCGCAACGGCACTATGGTCACGCTTAGATGTGAGTAAAGGCGATGGTCTGCTCGGGCGCGTTTTATGCACCTCAGTCAGGATTGCGCTGGTTTAGGCTGGTTTATGATCGGGTTGGCGATCTAGCGGTGGTAAAAGGCAGGGGAGCCGCGATAGATGCGATCGCGCTGCCCCTGAGCCAGTCTGGACGAGCCTGGGTAGCTATCGGCCTGGTGTAGACGGCTCCCGGTTGTTGTTGTCGTAGGCATCTAGCGATTGGAAGGGCGGCACGAAGGTATGGCTCTTGCGATCATAAGTAAGGACAGAGCCGTCTTCGATATTGTAGATCCAGCCGTGGAGGGCGATTTCGTTTTTGTGGAGGTGCGATCGCACCGAAGGATACGTCCGCAAGTTATCGATCTGCGTCAGCACATTTTCCGCTACCAGGGTTGCCAGCTTTTCTTGCTTGCCCAGATGCCCGTAATGCTCCTCGACCATTTCACGCGTGCCCTCGGTATGCTTTAGCCAGTTGTAGACCAAGGGCATTTTATGCTCTAGCTCGCCCACTTGCAGTAGCCCCTTCATCGCCCCGCAGGTGGTGTGCCCGCAGACAATAATATGCTGAACCTCTAGCGACTTAATAGCGTATTCAATCGTTGCCCCTTCGCCGCCGTTGGTCGCTCCGTAGGGTGGGATGATGTTACCGGCATTGCGAATCACGAACAGATCGCCCAGGTCAGACTGGGTAATCAGCTCGGGCTGCACCCGCGAGTCGGAGCAGGTGATAAAAAGCACCCGAGGATGTTGCCCCTGCGCCAGCTCTTGCAGCAATTCCTTATTTTTAGGAACGTAGCTGCTCTGAAATTCACGCAGCCCTTTGATTAAATCTTTCATAGCCCTGGCCTTTTCTCGCGTTGTTCAATTCTCTATGATCGAGGGGCTTCTAGTCTATGCCTTCAAAGCTGCTTGCTTGTGTCTTTGAAGCTCAGATTCTGCTACTGCATGAGAACTCGCCTTGCCCAGCCCTGGCAGTAGCCGCTTTGCCATTTCTGGGCTTTCTTCTAGCAAGAACTGTAAAAAGGTTTCAGCCACGACCGAGAGCTGTTTGCCCGCTAGGTTGGCGACATACCAGTGCCGCTCAATTGGGAAGCCCTCTACGTCTAAAATGGCAAATTCGCCAGTAGTGCCCTCAGAGATAATGGTGTGCTGTGAAAGGACGGAGATGCCTAATCCGCCTGCGATCGCTTGCTTAATTGCCTCGTTACTTCCTAATTCTAGACTCACCTTTACATTGATATCTTTTTCTTCAAACAGCTTTTGCACAGCCACCCGAGTCCCTGATCCGGGTTCGCGCATGATGAAAGGCTCATTATTGAGCGCTTCAATAGGGATATCTTTTTTGCGGGCGAGCGGATGCCCCGTCGGAGCCAGCACAATCAGCGGATTTTCCAAAAACGGATGAATATTTAAGTCGGGCTGACTCGGCGTCTGGCTGATGATGTAAAGATCGTCTTCGTTGGCGGCCATGCTCTCTTGCAGCCGCTGGTGATTGGTCACCTTGAGCGAAATATCAATGCCCGGATAGCGCTTGCAAAACGGCCCCAATAATCGGGGAACAAAATACTTGGCCGTTGTAATCACCGCTAGCTTGAGCTGCCCTTGCTTCATGCCCTTAATATCAGCAATCGACATCTCAAACTGCTCTAGCCCCTGAAAAATTTCTTGACAGGTAGAGAGCAGCTTTTGCCCGGCTTGAGTCAAAAACAAACGCTTGCCAATCTGCTCAAATAAGGGCAGACCAACTGCCTTGGTCAACTGCTTCACTTGAATAGACACGGTAGGCTGAGTCAGGTATAGCTCTTCAGCCGCACGGGTGAAGCTGCCGTGGCGGGCAGTCGCCTCAAAAACTTTGAGCTGGTGGAGCGTTGCATGAATCACGGCGACAGTACCTCTAGTTTCGTTATCTGCTGCTGCTCAGCGGGCTAAGGGCAAAACTTTTTAACAAGTGCCTAGAGCAGAGTGACTTGTAGATTTCGCATAGAAACAAGTCTATCAAAGAATGGAAAAACTGCCGATAAGTTCTATACATCAAAAAGCGCCAGCCAAAAAATGACCGGCGCTGAACTGACAGGATGATAAAACAGTCGCTGCCAAGCTGAATCTGGGGTTAGCTCGCTAGCCTCCGGGCTAGGCAGTGGGCTTTAGGCATTAGGCAAGTTGCGGCTGCTATAGGCGTCACCGCTGTAAACCGGTACGCGAACGGCATAGTCAGTTGGCTTGCCGGTGACAGTTCTAGCGAGCTGCTCAAATGACTCAGATCGCCAGTTTCGCTCGTGGATGGGTTTGGTCTGCTCGCCTAAGAAATAGGCTTGGGTACCGATTACGGCGACAGCAACCCAGCCAACAACAAATAGGGAGATTAAGATTGCGCTCATCATATGAGAGACCTCTGATAACTTATGTAAACAAGCTTAACACGAATGTTACAAATTATGTAAATTGCTTGATTTTTCCGGCAAAGCTACGTTGCTTAAGACGCGGCTTCCAGATGACGTAGCTTCCAGATGACCTAGCTTCCAGGTGTAAAGTTGAGAAAGTAATGCCAATTTATTTTTTTTGGGGTGCCGACGAATTTCGGCTGAGAAAGGCGGTGACTGCGCTGCGCGATCGCACGCTCGATCCGGCTTGGGCCAGCTTTAACTACGACCGCATTTCGCCCGAGCTGGCCGACGCCCCGATGCAAGCGCTCAACCAGGTGATGACTCCGCCTTTTGGTAGCGGCCAGCGATTGGTCTGGCTGACAGAGACGACGCTGGGCCAGCGCTGCTCGGAGCAGGTCATGGTCGAGCTAGAGCGCACCCTGCCCCGAGTGCCAGAAACTGCCGTCTTGCTGTTGACCAGTGCGCATAAGCCCGATGGCCGGTTGAAATCGACTAAGCTGCTCAAGCAGTATGCAGAGGTGCGCGAATTTGAGGCGATCGCTCCCTGGCAAACCGATCAGCTCGTTGACCAGGTGAAGCGAGTTGCTCAAGAAATGAACCTGCGGCTCAGACCCCAGGCGGCAGCGCTTTTGGCTGAGGCGGTCGGCGCTGATACCCGCAGGCTCTACAACGAGATCGAAAAGCTCAGTCTGTACTGGAGTGAGCAGGGCCAGATTAAAACAGAGCCGCTGCCGCCGGACGTGATTACGCAGCTAGTGGCTGTCAGCACGCAGACCAGTTTTCAGCTGGCTGAAGCGCTAATTGCCGGGAAGACTGACCAGGCGCTGAGTCTGGCAACTGATTTGCTGGCTAACAATGAGCCAGCGCTCAAGGTGGTCGCGACGCTGGTCGGGCAGTTTCGTACCTGGCTGTGGGTGAGCTTGCTGGCGGCAGAGGGCGAGCGAGATGTGCGGGCGATCGCCAAAGCCGCCGAAATCAACAATCCCAAACGGGTGTTCATTTTGCAAAAACAGGTGCGCGGCTGCTCTCCTACTCAGCTACAGACGGCACTTGCCCTCCTGCTCGATTTAGAATTTGCGCTAAAGCGGGGTGCCTCTGACGAAATTACCCTGCAAACTAAAGTCATTGAGATAGCCAGCTGCTTTTAGCTTGAAAAAAGCGGCTTTCAGTCAGTAGCGGGACGCAATCAGTCAGTCTCCTCTAAAATGACTAGATAAAAATAACTAGATACTAAAATCTAGACGCCCAGCTCTGTTCTGGACTAGCTTTTCTAGCTACCGTCAGGATCTCGCCTACCCGCTAAGTAACGCTCATGACTTTGTTCTCCTCTCGTCGCCCGTCCGTTCACCTGAAGCGTGTCAGCGCGATCGCTCGTCAGGTTGCGGTTGGCGCATTGATCCTCACGCCCTCAGTCTTGCTCACTCAGCGACCGACAGCCCAGGCCCAAGCGCTAATTACCGATGAAGATGTAGCCGATTATGCCCGCGCCGTTGCCGCCATCGAACCGCTCAGGCAGGAAGCCTTTGCCACCGCCAGCGACATTTTGACCAGTGCCGACAGCAATCTCAGCCTGCTCGACTACCCGCTGAGCTGCACAGAAGCCCAGCTAGGATCGATGCCCGACATTCCCAAAGCCGACCGCGTATCGCTGCGTACTGTGCTGGTAGAGTTTTGCAATGAGGCTAGTCAGCTGGCCGAAGAGAACAACTTAACGCCCCTCCGCTTTAATACAATTACCGCTGCTCACCAAGAAGACCCTGACCTGACCGCTCGCATCCAGGCCGAAATCAGCACGCTCTAGAGCGTTTCACTCAACTCATCAACTGTCACTATCTTCAGGCGTTACAATGGTCTACTGGCCCCTGATCTGACTGTTGAGGGGTTTCTCATCCTCTCTGGCCCCATTCTTATGCAGTTCATTGATCAAGCCGAAATTGAAGTAGAAGGCGGCACCGGTGGCGACGGCTTGACTGCCTTTCGCCGGGAGAAGTATGTGCCTGCCGGAGGGCCTTCTGGCGGTACGGGCGGCAAAGGGGGCTCCGTTGTGCTGGTTGCCGATAGCAATCTGCAAACCCTGCTAGATTTTCGCTATGCGCACCGGTTTCGCGCTGAAAACGGCGAGCGCGGCGGCCCAAAGAATAGAACAGGGGCCAATGGGGAAGATCTGATCATTGAGGTGCCTTGCGGCACGCTGGTCTACGATCTCAACGCTGACCAGCTGATGGGCGACCTCACTGAGTCAGGGCAGCAGTTGGTGATTGCCCCGGGGGGAAAGGGGGGCTTGGGCAACCGCCATTTTTTAAGCAATCGCAACCGCGCGCCCGAACAGTCTCAGCCGGGTGCTCCTGGCGCTATTCGGCGTGTCAAGCTAGAGCTGAAGCTGCTGGCCGAAGTGGGTATTATTGGCCTGCCGAATGCAGGCAAATCGACGCTGATTTCGACGCTGTCATCAGCCAAGCCCAAAATTGCTGACTATCCGTTTACGACGCTTATTCCTAACTTAGGCGTTGTGCGTAAGCCAACGGGCGATGGGACTTTATTTGCCGATATTCCGGGGCTGATCGAGGGAGCTCATGCCGGGCAGGGGCTAGGCCACGACTTTTTACGGCATATCGAACGTACGAAGCTTTTGCTGCATTTAGTCGATGGCATTGCACCTGACCCGGTGGCTGACTATCACACCATTCAGCAAGAGCTGATGGCCTATGGGCAGGGGTTGCCTAGCCGTCCGCAGCTGCTGGCAATTAATAAAGTAGACGCGCTGCTAGAGGAGGAAGTAGACGCGCTGGCTTCAGAGCTGTCGCAGGTCACTGGGGAAAAGGTTTTTCGGATCTCAGCGGTGAGCCGTCAGGGTACAGATGAGCTGTTGCAGGCAGTCTGGCAGCTGCTAGATGAGACTAATGCCGCGATCGCAGCCGAAGCCGCCCGCACTGCCGCCGCTCTGATCGAATTCAACACACCGGCTTTGCGCTCAACCGTGCTGTCTGAACTGATAAGCGATGTCTGATGAAGTCAGGCAGCCAATTGACAAGACGTTTAATTAGGATCGCCTAGCTGTAGGGCGTAGAGCTTAGCATAGACGCCGTTTTGATCCATCAGCTGCTGATGGGTGCCGCCTTCAACAATCTGGCCCTGCTGAATGACGAGTACCTGATCGGCCTGGGTGACGGTGCTGAGGCGGTGGGCGATGACAAAGCTGGTGCGGTTTTTGAGGAGAGTGGCGATCGCATCTTGCACCAACCCTTCTGTCTGCGTGTCAATGCTGCTGGTCGCCTCATCTAAGATCAAAATGCGCGGATCGATCAGCACCGCCCGAGCAATACTCATCAGCTGTCTTTGCCCTTGACTCAAAGATGCCCCCCTACCGCCCAAAACAGTCGCGTAACCCTGGGGCAGCGTGGTGATAAACTCGTGCACGTTGGCGACTTGAGCCGCCGCTTCGATGTCGGCTTGCGAAGCTGTCGGATGCCCAAAGGCAATATTTTCGGCAACGGTGCCGCTAAAGAGCATATTATCTTGCAGCACAAAGCCAATCTGACGGCGCAGGCTCGCCTGGGTCACTTTGCGAACGTCAATATTGTCTACTTTTACTGCGCCCTTGCTGACATCGTAAAACCGCAAAATGAGATTGATAATGGTACTTTTGCCTGCTCCTGTTGGGCCAACTAGCGCAATCATTTGACCGGGCTGAGCGCACAGGCTGATGCGGTCTAAAATGGTCTGACCGGGCACGTAGCCAAAGCTGACTTGATCAAACATTACTTTGCCTTCGATAGCGGGCATCTCGACTGCATTCGGTGCGTCTTTGAGCAGTTCGGGTTCGTCGAGTAACAAGAAAATGCGTTCTAGACCAGCGATCGCACTCTGCGCCTGCGTATAAAACTGACTGAGAATTTGAATGGGCCTAAAAAACTGTTGCACATAAAGCAAAAAGGCGGTGACCGTCCCCACTGTTGCCGCGCCTGTGACAGCTAAATAGCCGCCGTAGGCCAATACTCCAGCGGTGGCTAACGTATTGAGAAAGTCAATCGAAGGGAGAAAAGCGGCTGTCACGGCAACCGCCTGCACGTTGGCATCGCGATTCGCGGCATTGAGTTCTTCAAACGTGTTGATGTTATACTCCACCCGATTGAACGCTTGGGCTTCTTTTACACTGCTGACATCTTCTTCAATCCGAGCCGAGAGATCGCCAATGGTTTCGCGCGTTACTCTAAACCTAACCCTGGCCCAGCGAGAGAAAAAGCTGGTCGTGAGAATCATAATCGGCACGACCAAATTGCTTAGCAGCCCAAGCTGTAAGTTCATTAGCAGCATGGCGATAATAATGCCAACTAGACTAAACGTTTGACCCAAAATCTGCGGAATGCTCTGGCCAAACGCCTGGTTGATGACGCTGACATCGTTGAGCAAACGGCTCATCAGATCGCCCGCTTCGCTTTTGTCAAAAAAGCCAATAGAGAGACTTTGAACCTTAGTGAAAATGTCTTGCCGTAGCTGGGCCAACACCTTTTGAACAATAGCTCCTACTCGGAAAATCTGAGCGCGAATAGCAAATGTGCCAACCAGATAAACAATTGCTAGTCCTGCAACCATCCATATCAGCCCCGAAAGATTGCCCGGACGAATTAAATTGTCAATCGACCAGCCAATTAAAAAAGGGCCGACCGCTTGAGTCGCTGCGCCAATGATGACCGCACCGATAGCGATAGGCAACTCGCTGCGATACGGCTTGAGATAGCCTAAAAATCGCCGAAAGGTGGAAAGTTGTTGATCGGCTTTTTGGTCAGGAGCGACAGGGGCACCGCGCATAGTTTAGAGAGAAGTAAAAGACTATTCTGCTGAGGCCGAAACTGGCTGTTGCATCTGTGATTCTAAGATGGCACCGTAGAGTGAACTGGTTTGCATCAGCTGTTCATGCGTGCCCTGATCCGCTAGCTTGCCTTTGTCAATGACCAAAATACGGTCGGCGCTTTGAATAGTGCTAATACGCTGGGCGATTACAAAGGCGCTACAGGTGCGATCGCGCATCAGCTCATCCAAACCAGTCTGAATTTGCGCGGCGGTCTCCGCATCTACCGCAGACGTGCTGTCATCAAGAATGAGAATGTGATAGTCGGTGAGGAGAGTGCGAGCGATCGCAATCCGCTGTTTTTGCCCGCCTGAGAGACCGACGCCTCGCTCTCCGACAATCGTATCGTATCCCTCTGGCAAGCTCTCAATGAAGTCGTGAATATGCGCTGTTTTTGCCACGTCAATCACATCTTCTAAGGCAGCCTCTGGCTTGGCGTAGGCGATATTATCGCGCAATGTGCCCGCGAACAAAGTGGTTTCTTGAAAGACAATGCCGATGCGCGATCGCAAACTCTCCAATTCAAAATCGCGCACGTCTCGCCCGTCAATTCGCACCGCGCCCTGAGTCACGTCATAAAATCGCTGCAATAGGTTGACCACCGTACTTTTGCCCGAGCCGGTCATACCCAAAATCGCAATCAACTCATTCGGCTTAGTTTCAAAAGAAACGCCTTGCAGCGCCGGAGTGGTCGCACCCGGATAGCGAAACCACACGTTTTCGAACGTAATTCGCCCGCCGCAGCTATCAAAAGGAACCGGCATGGGGCCGATTTTGAATCTCAATGGGCGCATCGACAATTTCATACACTCGTTCGGCAGAAGCCGCAGCTTGGGCAATCACAGGTGCAGCAAAGCCAATCAGCAATACTGGCTGGAGAATAAACAATAAATAAGCATTAAAAGCAACGAGTTCGCCAATCGTAAAGGTGCCGTTAATCACCTGCGCGCCGCCGTAGCCAACCACCGCCAGCGTAATTAAATTGCTTAGCAAAAAGATAAACGGAAACGTGTTGCGAATGGCGCTGAGCGTTTTTAGATAGACCGCGACGAAGTTGTTGTTCATCTGTGTGTAGCGCCTGCATTTCTACGGGCTCACGCACAAAGGCTTTGACCACGCGCACGCCTAACAAATTTTCTCGCAGCACCTCGTTTAGGTCGCCCAGGCGCTCTTGCACTTGGCCAAATAAGGGCTGATTTTGGCTAAAAAAGCGAAACAGCAACGCGCCTGCCAGCGGAACGACGGCCAGCGTGACCAGCGCCAATCGCCAGTTCATGATGAGCAAAATCGTGGCGATGGTCACTAGCGTCAGCAGCGAACTGACGACCTGAATCAAGCTGGTGCCAATAAAGGTGCGAATTTGTTCGATGTCGCTGGTAATGCGGGTCAGGAGCTGAGAAGTCTGGGCCTGATCGTGATAGCTAAAGCTGAGGGTTTCGATTTTGCGAAAGACCTGGCCGCGTAGCTCATAGGCGACACTCTGGGAGATCGCTTCGGCCCAGTAGCTTTGGCCAAAGTTGAAAAGACCTCGGGCGATCGCCACCCCCACCATCAGCGCCCCGGTCACCCACACCACCTGCAAATTTTGCGGCGCGATCCCCTGATCAATGCCGCGTCGAAAGAGCTGCGGGGTGACCGCATTGGCCGCCGTCAGCAGCAGCACGCTCACCGTCGCTCCGATGGTGAGCCAAACGTAAGACTGTAAAATCCCAAGTATACGCTTGAGCGGTTCCATTGGCAGCGGTCATCCTAAGGTGTAGATAACCAAAGGATATCAGTAGAGTGAGCGATCGCTCTATTAAAACCGCTATCAACCGTCTGCTGTCCCTCCGATAGTAGGCTGGGTTCCACTGCTGCTCTCAGATGGCCCATTTTAGAGACCTTTGGCGGATCATCCCGATGGCGATTGGCGATTGGGTCTTAGGGTAGAGTAACCCCTTCGAAAAAGTTTTTATTATGACTGCTTCAGCTACCTGTTCGATTTAATCCGATTCAATCCGAACAAAGAGACATCATGGCAACTTCTCCAGATCAGCCTAGTTCTAATCAGGCGAGTACACCCTATCCCAATATTCCGCCGCTGATTGACAGCCGTGAAACCGAGTATAGAGATACTGGAATCACTAGCTCAGTCGCTATTTTGGGCCACCCCATTCACCCGGTTGTTGTTATTTTCCCAGTCGCTTTTTTAAGTGCTGCCGCTGGGACTGACTTGGGCTACTGGCTGACAAAAGGCGAGTTTTGGGCGCGGGCTTCTGTGTGGCTATTAGGCAGTGGCTTACTGACGGCGATCGCAGCAGCTATCATCGGCATAGTTGACTTTATTCGTATTCCTAGAGTCCGCAACCGCCAGGCAGGTTGGGCGCACATGTGGCTGAATGTAGGCGTCTTAGCCCTAACGCTGGTTAACTTTGGCCTGCGACTGGTCGGCACAAACGCCACGATTTTGCCATTCGGTATCAGTCTTTCTGGAATCGTAGCGGCTTTGCTGATGCTTAGCGGCTGGTACGGCGGAGAACTGACCTTTCGTCACAAAGTCGGTATCATCGGCCCTGGCGAATCTCAAATACTTTAGCTTCAATATTACTATCTCTTCAATCGCCTGTTGACCACGCCTCTCGGCTTTAAAGGCCAGCCCACTGACATTTCTAAAAGCGAGCAAGCACCCGACAATCTGCTTGAACCTACTGTTTGAACCTATGCTAGGTTGTGAGCAAGCCAACGGTGACTTTGCCGAGCTGACGATTTTAGCTCTGTATCGTTAGCTACAATGAGCTGAACAGGCTATTGGGGCTAAATAAATGAATTACCGCAAAGAAAGCAACAATCAGTTGGTTGTTTCCTATTTGATGCTGCGAAAAGCAGTGGGCTGTCTGGGTATGGGACTGCCTTTTATTCTGGCTCTGGGCGGCGGTCTGTTCTTTGGGTTAGAAATTCAAAATTCTATTAGTGACTACTATTACACCGAGATGAGAGATGTCTTTGTTGGGGTGCTTTTTTCTATGGGCATCTTCCTGTTTTCTTACAAGGGCTATGGCCAAAAAGACAATTTGCCTGCCAATATCGCGGCTATTTGTGTGATTGGTACGGCGCTGTTTCCGACAACGCCGTCCGATCCTGCTGCGCTAGCGGCGACCAGTGGCAAGCTACATCTTCTCTTTGCAACGGCGTACTTTATCACGCTCGCCTATTTTTCTCTGGTGCTGTTTACAAAAACAGATACCACTCGACCTGCCACGCCCCAAAAGCAACAGCGTAACGCGGTCTATCGGGCTTGTGGGTACACTATTGTCGCTGCGATTGTTTTAATTGTGCTGCTGTCGCTCTTGCCGGCCAGTATTCGCGATCCGCTGCGATCGCTCGATCCTGTGTTTTGGTTGGAGGCGATCGCCGTTTTTGCCTTCGGCGTTTCTTGGTTTGTTAAAGGTGAAGGTATTTTGGAAGACGAAAAGTAAAGATTCGATTTTGATACTGCGATCGCCCCACGCCCAAATCTGGAGATCGTCTAATCTGCGTAACCCAACTCCAACAGCGTAAACAAAGCTAGATAGAGAACAAAGCGGCAGTTCCTATCCCACTGACCAAACTGGCGATCGCTTTGGGCAATCGGTGGTTCCTACGCCAAAGCATCAGAGCAACCAGCAGCGTTGCGGCTATTCCGGCTGTGAGCGCCCCGCTCTGCATGGTTCGGCTCCAGCTCACATTATAGGCGTCACCAGCGACATCATATGGCAGTCTCCCCAAAAAGCGCCAAGCCCAAAGATACGACCCAAATCCGCAGGCCAAGCTGACAAACAGGGTGCTCAGCAATCCGGGCTGAAACCAGGTAAAGCAGGCCGCACTCACCCCGCCGAGTAGCGCTAGCCCAATGCCTATTGACATCAGGCGGGGCTCACCTAGCTTTTGGAGCGCGTTCACATCCCAATATTTTCGCCGAACGGCTCGTAGCTGCTGAGCGCTCAGCCCCAAATCTGTCACTTCGTACCGTTCTGGCTGATTCAGGACGGAGCTCATTCCCTGGCTATTGCAGCCGATCGCTCGGCCATCATACACAGCCTCACAGCCTTTAGGGTAGGGCCGGGAGGTGAGATCGTCTTGATACGCGCCGCCTTTTTTCCAGGTGAGCGTTAAGGGGCGTTTTTGAATCGTGGTCTTGCACTGAAACTGCTGGTCTGTCTCTGCGCAGCTAAAGATGCGTGTCGGTAGGTAAACGCTATTGGGTTGAGCGGCGATCGCCACGCTCGAAAAAGGTGCGTTAGGTGCGGTTGGCACATTGAACAGCAGCAGCAAGGCAGCAGCGCAGACTAGCGCCACCCACAAACCAAGCGCAAATCTCGATAAAAATAAGCCAACTCGACGCATCATGCTGATCTCCTCAGGTCTGGTTAAATTGACTCCTACCTAGCTCAGCCGCGGCGATCACTTAGCGCCCGGTATCCACTTTGTGCAACCGGCCCCAATACTCTTTTTCTAGAGCTTTCCCTCCTGTATCTCCCGTGCATCTCCCCTGCACCTCCCATACTCTAGGAGCGGCAGCCCACTAAGCCGGCGATACAGCAGTGCCGATACAGCAGTGCCGACGCAGTAGGGAGTAGGGATACAGAGTTGAGGCGCTAAGCTGATAGGCGGTGGCTGTGCTAGCTACACCGAGCATCACCAGCATGTACGTTTGAGATGCCTAGCAAACCGGTCAATCTATACAGAGATTCATCGATTGAGGGCAATCTATGGACAGGCCCAGTTTAAAAAAGATTGCCGCTATTGTCCTGTGAGACTTCAGAGGCGCTTCGTTGAGTAGAACAATTTGTCTGGATAAAATTTATTACGGTGACTACCTGAATAGCCAGATTGAATATTTAGACAGATTGAATATTTAGCCAGTGCTATCTGCCAGCATTATTCTTAAGTGAGTGCATGACCGGCGCTGCGATCGCCTGCTAACCATCATCTGATTCACCCGCTATCGTCCATTTTTTTCTTATGAACTTTGCAGCAGCAGTGCTTAGCGGTTATCTACTGATGCCTCTCCCTATCGTCGGCAAGGTGGCGAAAACCGATGGGGTAGCCAAGGTCTCAGGCGCGGCGGCGGCTAGCGTCATGCTCCAGGCATCGAAACCCTCAGTAGCGCCTGAGGCCAAGGCCAGTGCCAGGCAAGCCAGACAGCTTTGGATAAACTTAGCGGTGTATGGCTCAGCAGTCGGCATAGCGGTCACACTCATTTGGAATCGGCAATTGAGAAAGGAAATTCGCCAGCGCCAGCGAGCTGAAGCCTGTCTACAAACGAGTGAAAACCGCTATGCCACGCTGTCTCAAGCGATTCCGGTGGGGATTTTTTGTACCGATATATCGGGTGGCTGCACCTATGTGAATCAGCGCTGGTGCCAGATGAGAGGAATGACCGCCGAGGGGGCGATTGGCACGGGCTGGCAAGAGAGTGTGCACCCTGAAGATCGCGATCGCGTTGTCGCTGAGTGGACGCAGGCTGTGCGAGAAAATCGCCCTAGCCAAATAGAATATCGGGTGCAGCAGCAGGCCGACGCTCAGGCGAGGTGGGTATACGCTCAGTCTGTGGCCGAACGAGATGCGAATGGACAGGTCATCGGCTATATGAGCTTCGTCACTGATATTGACGATCTCAAACGCTCCGAAAAGGCACTCCAGCAAAGCGAAGCCCATCAGCGAGCGCTGGTGAACGTCTTGCCCGATCTGATTGTGCGAATCAGCAAAGCGGGCATTTTTCTTGAATTTTTGGCTTCTCCCAATTTTTTGGTTTTGGGCGAGCCGGCTGACTGGGTGGGTGCTCATGTCTCTGATAAGCTGCCGCCAAAGATAGCTCAACAACGGTTGACAGCGATTGATCAAGCCCTGCAAACCCAAACCATTCAAATTTATGAACAGGAATTTTCTGTGGGAGGAAAAGTTCAGGTTGAAGAGGTGCGGGCGGTGCCTCATGGTGAAGAGGAAGTGCTGTTTTTGGTGCGCGATATTAGCGATCGCAAACAAGCAGAGCTAGCGCTCCAGCAAAGCGAAACTCAGAGCCAGGCAATTTTAAATGCGGTTCCAGACTATCTAGTGCGGGTAGGCGCAGACGGGCGCTATCGCGAGTTTGCCAGTCCAGACCGAGATTTTGCGATTAGTTCGCAAGTAGATTTGGTAGGCCGATCACTCGCGGAAGTACTGCCTACGGAGCTAGCTGATCAACATATGTACCATCTGCGTAAAGCTTTGCAGACCGGAGAGCTGCAAATTATTGAGCAAACTGTTCGGGTGGGCGATCGCCTTCAACAAGAAGAAGTCAGGGTGGTCAAGAGTGGCGCAGATGAAGTGCTGTTTATTATCCGTGAAATCAGCGATCGCAAACGAGCTGAGGTGGCTTTACAGCAAAAACTTCAGCAAGAACAAACCTTTGGCAGAGTGGTGAAGTCGATCCGTGATTCTCTCGATTTGGCTACTGTTTTTGCCACGGCTACTGCCGAAATTGCCCGGCTGCTGCCCGGCCTCAACTGCGCTGTCGTGCAGTATCTGCCCGAACGCGGCGTCTGGAAAATTATCGATCGAGTCTGCTCCGATCCAGATCTGCCCACCTGGGTAGGGTTTGAAGTGGCAGATGCAAATAATCCCTTTGCGGCCCAGATTAAGCAGTTTCAGATTGTGCGGGTAGAAGATACTCGTGAGATTGAAGATACGTCTAATCAGCCAGCAGCTGAAACGATGCCAGGAGCCTGGTTAATGATACCGCTGGTAATTTCAGGTGAAATTTGGGGGAGTCTTTCTCTGAGTGTTTCACAACAGCCTTTTTGCTGGGAGGATGAGTTAGTTGATCTAATCCGGGCGATCGCCAACCAGCTAGAAGTCGCCATTCAGCAGGCGCAGCTCTATCAGCAGGTAGAGCAAGAAAAGCAAAAGCTGCTCAAGAGCCAAAAAGCCCTAACCCAAGCGCAGCAGATGGCTCGGATGGGCAACTGGGAGCTAGATGTGGCAACTCAGACGCTGACCCTCTCAGCCAATATGCTGCGGATCTTAGGGTGGGAGTCTGCTCCGATTGCAGACTTAGCCGATGCCTTGCTGAACTATCTTCACCCTGAAGACCGACTCCGGGCAGCGCAGGCGCTCACTCGCACCATGACCGAAGGCGTACCTTACGAAATTGACCTACGATTTGTTCGAGCCGATGGCTCAGTCGGCCATAAAGAGTCTCGGGCAGAGGCAATCCGCGACGAAGCAGGAAAAATTGTCAAAATCTTCGGCACCTCTTTTGATATCACTGATCGTAAACAGGCCGAAGCTGCTATTACCCACAGTGAAGTTCTCTACCGGCGAGTGGTTGAAGCGCAGACTGATTTTATACTGCGATCGCTGCCTGACACAACCATCACATTTGCTAACCCGTCTTTGTGCAGCGCCCTAGGCGTTTCGTTAGCAGAAATAGTTGGCAAAAAATGGTCTTCATTTATCAATCTTGAAGACTTAGAAAAGAAGGTCAATCAACCTATCGCTACACTGAGCCTAGAACGCCCCAGATGCTTTGTCGAAAACCGAGATCGGCGAGCCAATGGTCAGATCGGCTGGACGCAGTGGCTAGATGAAGGCATCTTTGACGAATCTGGACAGCTTATAGAAATTCAGTCGGTAGGGCGCGATATTACCCCGCTTAAGCAGGCAGAACAGGCTCTAAGAAAAAGTGAAGAGCGGCTGCGGCTGGTGACCGAAAATATGAGTGATATGGTCTGCTTGCACCATCCTGATGGGCGCTATCTCTACGTGACGCCCTCTAGTCAAACATTACTAGGCTACAGCCCCGCAGAACTCATAGGGCAAGATCCCTATGAGTTGTTTCATCCAGACGATATCGACCGGGTTCGCCAGATGAGCCACCAGCCTGTGCTAAAGGGTGTTTCCGCTATCGTCACTTATCGCATCCGCCGAAAAACAGGAGACTATGTCTGGCTAGAAACACTCACCAGCCCCGTTTTTGATGAGCAGGGGCAGGTGATACATCTGCAAACAAGCTCTCGGGAGGTAGGCGATCGCATCAAAGCCGAACAGCAGCTCAAGCACGATGCCCTCCACGATAGCCTCACCGGACTGCCCAACCGCACCCTGCTCATGGAGCGGTTAGACCTGTCGCTGCGGCGAGCTAGCCATCATAGCGACTATCAGTTTGCCGTCCTCTTTCTAGATCTGGACAACTTTAAAGTGATTAACGACAGTCTAGGCCACTTGGTTGGCGATGAGCTGCTGCTAGCTGTCGCTGATCTGCTCACTCGGCTGATTCGTCAGACCGATTTGGCCGCGCGGCTCGGCGGCGATGAGTTTGTTGTTTTGCTAGACGGGCTTGATGAATTTGGTCAGGCGGTGCGAGTTGCAGAGCAGCTCTTAGCCGCCTTAAAGTCTCCCTTACAGATAGCCGGTCGAGAAATCTTTATCGGCACGAGCATCGGTATTGTCCTCGGTACGCCCGAGTATCAGCGCCCGGAAAACCTGCTGCGAGACGCCGATCTAGCCATGTACCGAGCTAAGCACGGCGGTCGGGGGCGCTATGCTATCTTTGCGCCTGCCATGCATCTGCAAGCAATACAGCGTTTGCAGGTCGAAAGAGATTTGCGAAAAGCGTTAGAACACCAGCAGTTTGTGCTGTATTATCAGCCCATCATTCATCTTCAGACGGGCACTGTGAAGGGTTTTGAGGCGTTAATCCGCTGGCAGCATCCGCAGCGGGGGATGGTCTCACCAGTCGATTTTATCGAAATCGCCGAAGAAACCGGTTTGATTGAGCCGATAGGCGAGTGGATTTTGCACAGTGCCTGTCAGCAGTTAGGGCGCTGGCAGGCCCAGTTTCCCCATCAGCCCTTAAAAATCAGCGTTAATCTTTCTGTTAAACAACTGCAAGGCTCGCTATTGCCTAAGCTCAACGATGTCCTGACGGCCTCTTGCCTGCCGCCTGACCGCCTGATGCTCGAAATCACCGAGAGCATGTTGGTGCAAAATGTCGAGGCGACCGTTAGTCTGCTAGAGCAAATCAAAGCCAAAGGTGTCGATATCGGCATTGATGATTTTGGTACAGGCTACTCCTCTCTGAGCTACCTGCACCAGCTGCCGATTGACGCGCTTAAGATTGACCGGGCCTTTGTCAGCGCCGTCGAGCCCAACACTCGCAATCAGGCCATTGCTGAATCTATCGTAGCTTTGAGTAACCTGCTGAAGCTGACGGCGATCGCCGAAGGCATCGAAACCGCTCAACAGCTAGAGTGGCTGCAAGTGCTCGGCTGTGAGTTAGGGCAGGGGCATTTCTTTTCGCCGCCAGTCACTGCTAGCGAAGCCACTGACCTGCTAGTAAAGAAGCTCACCTAATGGCAGATCAAAAGGGCAGCTTGTTAAGCAAACTCTCTTAATCAAATTGAGATTGATCATATTTTTACTGGCGAATCTACGTAAATAGTCGGGTCTTTGACTGAAAACAGAATGTTGTACTCTGAGAGCTTTTTAGAAATAGTTTCATTAGCGAGTTCTAGCAGTCGTTTGCGCAGCTGAATTGAACTTTCGCTCGATCCTAAAATGAAGAAGGTCACCCTAGCCCGTGTGCCCGGATGGTCATCTAACTTAAACAGACTGACGGTGGTGCTGCCCGGATCGATGCCAAATAGTGAATTGGTACTTTCTTTGATCACTTGTTCTACTAGCGATCGCTCTCGCTCCTTTAAAATTTGAACAAAATCTAAATAGAGCAACACCATCACCTTTTTGCCCCGCGTAATATTTTCAATATCTAGATTGGCCATGATCGAATTAGGCACAATTACCAGCGTGCTTTTGGCCGCCGTGCGCAGCTTAGTTGACCGCAGCCCAATCGATTCAATCCGGCCATAGACATCTTCGGCATGGGGGTTGAGCGCCACGCGAATATGGTCACCCGGCACAAAGGGCCGATCTAAGTAGAGAACAACGGTGCCCAAGAGCTGCTCTAATGTCTTTTGGGCGGCAAAGGCGATCGCCGCACCGCCAATCCCCAAACCAGCCACCAACCCCACCAGGCTCACGCCCTGATTTTGGGCAAACGCCACCACCGCCACCAGACCAATCGTGACATTCATCAATGTCTCGACCACCAACAGCATCTCATCTACTTCCAAATTGAGCCGCCGCACCAGATCAATGCCATAAATCCGCACAAACTGACGAAACAAGCGCGACGCTAGCCAAGCGATGCTAGCAACGGTGGCCAGCGTGATAAAAAAGCCAAGAAATCCGTAGATAGCTTCGTAAGATTGCAGCAGATTTAGGCTAAACGAAATTAAAATCAGCGTGCCTGTCGTGCGAAATACAGGCTCAATCGGCTTAACAAAATGGGTGTAAATATCAGAAACTCTATGAGAAGCTACCCGCCGCAAAAGCAGCCGAATCAGCGAAGGCGTATAGCGACCCACAATAATTGAGAGCAAAACAAATATAAAAAACAGCCCCAGCCGTAACCCCAATCGAATTAAAAAAAGCTGCGCTTCGCGGTCAAACTGAAAAATCTCTTGCAGAGTTGTTATAAAAGTGTCCATAAACAGAATTAAGCGGCGGTATAACAGACTGATCTAAATCGTGACTAAGTGACGACTAAATCGTGATAGGAGAATCGACATTGATGCGTTGTTCTTCAATATCGAAGGCAATGCCAAACTCTTTAAGCCTTTGAGCGATATTGCGGCTGGCAATGTCTAGCAGCTGACCGCGCAAATCCATCGAAACATCACCCGAACCCAAAATAAAGAAGGTAATCTGTGCCCGTGTCTCTATGGCGCTGTCAGTATCCATAAAAGTAATGTCGGTGCTGCGTGAATCAATCCCAAAGATACTTTGGGTGCTCTCTAAAATCACCTGACGAATCAGAGCTTTTTCATCATTGGCGATCGCCCGGTAAAACTGCAAATAGATAATCGACATTACCTTTTTAGCGCCCGTAAAGTTCTCAATGGGTATCTGAGTCAGCATATTATTAGGCGCAACCACCAGCGTTCCCTTACCCGAGGTGCGAATTTTAGTCGAGCGCAGGCCAATCGACTCGACTTGGCCAAAGGTGCCATCGGGCAAGCCAATATAGTCATCAATGACAAATGGGCGGTCAATGTATAAAACAATACTTCCTAAAATTTGCTCCAGGGTTTTTTGGGCAGCAAAAGCCAGCGCCAGCCCGCCCACACCCAGACTAGCCACTAAGCCAACGACGTTAACCTGATGAGTCTGGCCGAAAACTAGCACGACAATGACAACACCGCCTGCCGTTGCCGTAATTTTACCTAGCAGCAAAACCTCACTATTGATTTTGGTGCCTTCTCGGACAGCGGCATTGAGCAAATACACATCAAAAAATAGCTTTGACAGCCGAAAGCTTAGCCAGATGACGAGGCCGCTCACCGCCAAACTGAGCGGAATATCGACCAGCGAATAAAACTTGGCTTCAGGCTCTAGCAGTGTGATGAGCAAATCGACGACGCTTAGGCCAAGGGCGATCGCCAGTAGCGTCTGCTGTGGCTCAATCACTTCGGCATAAACCGCTGTAGACCACTTCAACCGCTCAAAGACAAAGCGAAACATCGCTGGGGCAACCCTAAAGGCAACAGCCGTCATCGCCGCCGTCAGCAGCGCAACTAGCCCCAGCTTTAGATCAGCCTCGCCAAACCCGCCCAAAGCCGCACCTAACATACATTTTTCTCCTAATTTAGCCTACTGCCTGGCCAGTGCTCCCACTAGCCTGCTCGTCGCTGCGAGCCATCCCTCTCAAGTTCCCAGGATTACATAAAATCAGAATTATTTTTGTCTCTGCCACACTGACCAGCCAGATCAAGCTACCTTGCTAATGCTGTAATGAACTATCTCTATCTATAGTCAAACGCCCTAACTAGCTGGCTTTGGGGTGGACATCGTGTTTTACAATTTCTGTCCAGCTGTCAATTTCATCCGCAATATCTATTCAGAAATCACCACAGGTACTCGCTTGTAAGCAGGTGTGTGTGATTTTGGATCGGTGACGCCTCTCATCAGCACGTTGGCTTCGGGGTAAAACATCAGAGCCGCGCCGGGCCTGACTGCGCCGCAGATGATTTCGATATTTTCGAGTTTGCCTGCTTCGCCTTGCACGGTTACTTTTTGATGGTCTTGCAATCTCCCTATTCGCACGTCTTCAGCATTCATCAAAATGCAGTGACGATGCGGCATTCCTCTGATATTTGTCGGCGGTGCGGTAAACAACTGTGTTGTGCTGAGCGTAGCTCGCCCGGTAATCAGTGCGAGCACGATGCCCTCAGTTTTCCGCCAAAGTCTTCAGGCGTTGGTAAGGTCAGTGTCGGCAGCGGCGTTAGCTGCATTTGGGCTTTGCCTGATGGCGTCTCTAAACTTTGGCGTTGTGAAGATGCGATCGCCAATGGTAAACTCTTTTTAGTCTCATCAATGCTACCAATCTTCTCGTAACCGAAATCGTTGAGCGATCAGCTGGCGCACGTAGCGAGTGTCTTGCAGTTTTCGCCAGTCTATCGGTGAAGTACCGTGCAATCGATGGGCTAGCTCTGTCATAAAATTCACCTCAGCGATAGATCAGCCGATTTGAGATGTGTTTTACCCTCGTCGTTGAGCCGTACAAAGTTGTTACCAGATTCGACAGTGGTTTTATGAGGGTTCTCAAAGCGGTTGAAAACAGGCAGAATCAGCGTATTTTGCTGGGCCAACCGTGGAAGTGGCCCAGGTTTGGCTTTGGTGGCGAGATAAATTACCGTGTCAATTTTACTGAGGGCGCGTTTGGCCTGCGTCAGATCAGGGCTGGCGGCGTACAGGTTGCCGCCTAAGCACAGCAGCGTATCGACTTTGCCTGCGTCCGCAGCTTCGATTAGAGATCGCGCATGATAGCCAGGGTTTGAGCTCAGCGGTCTGCCCAACAGCTTCTCTAACGCCTTTTGCAAAGCAGGCTTCAGCTCATTTTTTACCCCCATTGAGCCAAAGCCCTGCACGTTAGAATGGCCGCGGATTGGCATGACGCCTGCGCCGATCTTGCCTACATTGCCGGTCATCAGTGCGGTATTCGCAATTCCGCAAACGCCGTCAACGCCGTTCGCCTGATGAGTGATGCCCATCGCCCAGGCAAAGACCGTACGCTTAGCCTGGCTGATTAGAGTGGCAGCCGTCTCAATGTCAGCTTTGAAATGCCGCAGGTCTCAGTAATCGTTTCCCAGGAGGTCTCTTTGGCTTGCTCGACAACAGCCTCCCAGCTGTCGGTATGGGCGATCAAGAAATCGTAGTCAATCAGATCACGCTCAATCAGAGACTTTTGGATGCCGATGAAAATGGCCAGATCGCTACCGGGAATGGGCTGAAGGAACAAATTAGCAATGTCAGAGCCGGGAAGGAGAGACTTGACCGGGAAAGAGGGCGAGCCAAATTTGACTAGGCCGACTTCTCGAACGGGATTGATGACGATGATAGTGCCATTGCGATCGCGCAACTTAATCAGCTCATTCATCAGCCTCGGATGGTTTGCAGGCGCATTCGACCCAGTCAGCACCACACAGTCAGCTTGCTTTAAGCTCTCCAGGCTCACGGTCGAAGTGCCCGACCCAAAGATAGAACTCAATCCCTCAGTCGAAGGCCGGTGGCAAAGATCAGAACAGTCAGCCAAATTGTTAGAGCCCAGAGCCCTCATCATCAGTTGCAATAGATAAGCCGCTTCGTTTGAAGAGCGCCCAGAGCTATAAGAAGCCACCCGCTCAGGCTGTTGGCGAAAGGCAGATTCTACCAGGTCGTATGCCTCATCCCAACTGAGGCGCTCATAGTGCGATGAGCCCGCTCGCAAGACTGCCGGAAAGCTCAAACGGCCCAACCTATCTGCTTCCATTGAGCTCAGCTGCTGCAAGTCTGCAATTGTATGCTGCTCAAAAAAGTGCGGCTCAACGGGCGGCTGCAATTCAGCCACAATCGATTCCACGCTTTTCGCGCAGCGCTGTAATTTCTCGCCTTCCTCATTTGTAAACCCTCCTTTTTGCCCGCCTGTTCCCCAAGCGCAAGAGAGGCAGGCGCTCTTATGCAGCAGCGTCTTCCACACCTGCGGCCCTTCAGGGGCTAGGGTATGTTTTGCCCAGTACTCAACGACGGGCAGCCCGCCGCCGATCTCTCTTCCAGGATGAACAGTCTCTTGCGCTTCAGCTTGAGACTCAATGAGCGGCTCGGACGGCGAAGCGTTATTCATGGCGTTAGTGTGTTACAGACAATTGATGGACTTAGGCGGCTGGTAGAACAACAGATGTGAGAGACCGAGATGTCGCTGGAACAGCTGCGAAAGATGCTGCTACAGACAGCGGGGGACGTTCCTTTTGCAGCCATCAGCGGGACTTTTTCTGCAATCAGTTCGATGCGATCGCTCGCATCCAGCAGACCTAGCTCGCCCATATGGTGAGATGCCTGCATCGTCCAGCGTTTGAGAGTGTGGGTTTAGCCCCTTCGGTTTAGTAGCGCGTTTGGAGTTGCCATGGCACTTTCAGAAAAAGAGGTTTTCTACACCTATTGTATCGTCTCTACCGACTCCCTTTCAGATCAAGGGCATCTCTGAGCATCTGTAAGGCCCGAGGCTGCGCGCCAAAGCCCAAGACTCTTAAGCTTGCCGCTTCTTAGGCAATTTAGCCGATTATTCGTCTCTATCTAGCCGCAGTCAGCCCGCATAACCTGGAGCTAAGCGGTGTAGCCAGTTCTGCTATAGTGGAGCGTCTGTTCAGCCCCGCGCTGAATGACGATAAGGCGATCGCCTACTGGCTCATGTTCACTTTTGTTAGGCAGGTTCAGTCCATCTTAGAAACGCCGTTGCTTCGGCTGGGCAGCTCGGTGATTTCTCTCAGCGGGATTGCTCAATTTCTGCTGGTCATTTTGATTACGCTACTGGTCTCGCTTGGGCTGAGGCGGTTTCTTTCGCTGCAAGTGTTGAGCCGTTTGGGGCTTAAGCAGGGCACTCGCGAGTCGATAGCGACGATTACTAGCTACGCGCTGGCTTCGCTGCTGGGCATTGTCCTTTTGCAGCTAGTGGGCATTAATTTAGCATCGTTGGCAGTTGTGGCTGGCAGCTTAGGCATCGGCATTGGCTTTGGCCTGCAAGAGATCACCAAAAACTTTATCAGCGGCCTCACGCTGCTAGTAGAGCAAAAGCTCAAGGTGGGTGACTTTGTCGAAGGAGAAGACTTTTGTGGCTACATTGCCGAGATTTCGCTGCGATCAACGGTCATTCGCACCATCACGCAAAAGCATATTATTGTCCCTAATAGCGATCTGATCAGCCACCGCATTACTAACTGGACTTACTCCAACACTAAGGGCTGGGTTTCCATTCCGATTAGCGTCACCCACGAAAGCGACCCGATTTTGGTGATTGAAGTGCTGATGGATTCGGCCTATTCGGAGGAGACGGTTTCTCTAGAGCAAGCGCCCGAGGTCTATTTCAGCAGTATCGGCGAAAACTCGCTGAACTTTAAGCTCTGGGTATGGGTAGACGAAATTGCGCAAAAGCATAAAACCGAAAGTTCGCTCAATTTTATTCTGCGGCAAAACCTGAAGCAGCATGGTCTGCGGCTAGCTTCGCCCCGGCTCGACTTGTGGCAGCGCAATCCTAACGTGGTGATTGAGTCTACGCCTCAAGACTACGCGCAGCACTCTGCCTTGCAGCGATCATCTGAAAGCAATCTCGATAAACTCTCCAAGCCACTGGCCATCAGAGACCTGCTAAAACAGCTCCCCTACTTTCAAAACTGCACCGAGCTAGAACTGCGCAAGCTAATTGCCATTGGCCGCCGCCAGCGGTTAGCAGCTACCGAGATTTTGTACCAAGAAGGCGAACCCGGCAACGCTTTTTATATTATTCTCTCCGGTTCGGTTGGCTATACGCTCTCAGCCACCGGGCAAACTACTACAATGCGGGCAGGTCAGTTTGTCGGTGAGTTTTCGCTCATGCTAGGCGTGCCGCGCACCGTAACCATTAAAGCGTTTGAAGAGACTACGCTGCTAGTCATTAGCCCTGAGGGCTTTAAGCAGCTGCTGCGCGATCAGCCCCATTTATATAATCTGATCGTTGAAGAGATGGCTCGCCACGAAGAAGAACTCTCCCAGCAGGGCCGTCAGCTCAGAGAACTCGGACTGATCAATTCAGAAGAATACAGCCGGAGCCCGATTGATTGGGTGCGCCAGCACTTAGAAAAGCTGTTTAGCCCATAGCTATGTAGTCGAGCGCTGATGCGGGCTCATGCCTAACTAAAGCGATACCGCTTCTTCGGCTTAGTCTGGCGCGGTGTGACCAGCCAGGCATGATTGCCCACCAAATAATCGTAGATAGCCACTACGGCAATCGAGTTTTTTAAGATGACATAGCAGGGCAAAAACAGCATATGCCTGGCATAGTCAAACAGTGTATAAGGCCGAGAGGCGACTTTGGCGGCAGCTAAAATCTGATAAATACCGCTAAATAATGACAGAGCGGTCGCCACGACTAAGTAAAGGTGCATCTCTCTAGACGCCTGTGGCACTAGCCAAAAACCCAGTAAAACGGGCAAAAGCTGAAACGAGATCACCGCAAAAGACTCGCAGTAATAGAGCAGATAAGTCCAGTAAAACTTTTGCCAGCGGCTAAAATGGGGCGATCGCCACAGTCGCCGCTGATAGATTAAAGACACTTCTAGCCAACCGTGCGCCCAGCGTTTGCGCTGAGACCAGAACGCCTTTAGTGAGGTAGGGGCTAGCTCAGTCGTGATAATGCTGCGATCGTGCAAAATCCGGTAGCCGTTCAGCAGCGTTCTCAAAGAGGCGTCAATATCTTCAGTCAGGCGACTCGGATTAAACCGAATGCGCTTGAGGACAGCCATGCGCCAATAGCCATTTGACCCGCCAAATATGCTCGAATCAGTTAGAAATGACTTAGCCGCATGACTAATGCCATAGAGCTGTTCAAATTCGAGCGCCACGTTTAAAGCTAAAAAATTCTCCTTGTAATTGCGAATCACATTGCGCCCCTGCACCACGTCATAGCCCTGCGCAATCCAGTGCCAGGCCCGCCCAAAGCAGTCTGCCGCTGGCTGGTGATCCGCGTCTAGCACACAGGCGATTTCTCCGGTGGCAATATCTAGCGCCGCATTGATATTTTCAGCTTTTGACTGACTGCCCTCTACCCGCAAAAGCGTTAGCTCAGGGTGTTGGTCGGCCAGTTTTTTTAGGCTCACTTCTACCGGCAAATCAACCGGCGTATTATAAGCCAAAATCACCTCTAGCCCGGCAGCCGGTCGCTGAATGTGAAACAACAGATGCCGCATCGTTTCTACAATGATGTCTTGTTCGTTAGGCAAATAAGCCGCGACTAAAAACGAACAGCGCGGCACCGGGGCAATCGGCGATGGCCGCTCAGATCCGCGCAGGCCCACCCAGGCTTTGATGCGGGTGCGGGTGCGCTCTGAGGGGCGGTTGAACTGGTGGCGATGGGTGGCAAATCGGCGAAACAGGGCGCTGCTCGATTCGGCAATGACCATCACCGCATTGAAGAGAAAAAAGGTCAGCACAATCACCTGCGGCGTGACCAATGCCCAGCCTTCTAGCAGCAGGCAAGTATAGAAAACAGTCGGCAGCCCAATTAGCAGCGTATGGGTAAAAATGACTTTTTGAACTTCGGCTGATGCTAGCTTGGTCATGGTAATCACGTTCCTCACCTCAGACGACGGTCTTAATGGTTGAATAGACGGGTTGAGCAGTCTTGGCGGCCTCAATTAGCCCTAGCGCATTGGCACTCGCCCAAATGGTCTGCTGCCCGTTGTGAATTTTGCAGAGGTAGGTTTTGCCTTCATCGAGCAGCGTTTCGACTTTGCGGATTTGCCAGTCTCGGCTGCTCTGATACCGAACGCGATCGCCCACCGCCGGTATCCAAGCCGATCGCTCAGCCGTCGGGGTGAGGGTCAGCAAATGATCTAGATCGCGCCACAGATGTAGCACTGTGCGCTGCACAAAAGGCCGCACGGCATCGGCCACCATCGCTAGGGCCAGCGTGCCGACGATCATCAGCGGCAGTGCCAGCCAATAGCGCCAGAGACTTTCCTTCACCCAGAGATTAATCGTGCGATCAATCACAAAGCCGTGAATCAAAAAATAGCTGTAGCTGTGCGGGCCAAGCCGCTGCATCGCCGCTGACAGCGCAGGAAACCGACTGAGCGATCGCAGCAGCGCTGCGGCGCACATCACCAGCCCCACCGGCAGCAGCAAATCGCAAACCACCCACCCAGCCTGGTAAAACTGAGCGATAAAGCCAATGACATAGATAAAAAGCCCGACGGCAACCAGCCGCTGAGCGCGCCAACACAAAGGCCCCCGGTGATGGCAGTAGGCATCGGCAGCTACCATACCGACGACAAAGGTGCTCAGCTTTGCTAAAAAGGAGACAAACGGCAGCCAGTCATTAGGCGTGTCGATAATGGTGTAGGTTACGTGTCCGCCAAACTGATAGACGGCTTCATAGCGATAGAGCAGCGTCAGCAGCAGGCTTACCCCGAGCAAGTTTCGAGCGCCCCACCGCTGCAAAAGCCACCAGAGAAGAGGAGAAATCAGCGTAAAGCTGATCACCAGCGGAATAAACCACCAGGGGCCGCTCGTGTTTAGCAGCACTTCGCCCTCAAAGTCAAAGAGCAGCGGGAACGTGGCCCCAGCAAAGATATCCCAAGGCGCAGGCCGATAGCTGCCCGTTGTCACCCCAATCAGCCAGAGCAGCGGGTAAGCTAGCCAGGCTACCGTCCACAGCGGCCAGAGAATTCGTAACAGCCGCTGCCGGATAAATTCGCCAGCGCTGACCACATGGCCTTTGTTTCGCAGCGAAAAGACCAATACAAACCCGGCAATCAAAATGAACACATCCAACGCCTGAAAACCAAACCAGACCGGCAAAGAGAGTGTCAGAGAGAGCGGATTTTGGCCTAGGCTGTGGCTGGCGGCGGCGATCGCCAGCCAATTGTTTCTTAACCCGTCAGGCTGAGGAGTATACGCATAGTTGGCAAACAATAGCTGAGCGTGGTAGAGCAGAATGCTAACGGCGGCTAATACCCGCAGACCCTCTAGCCAACTGAGCTGACGCCTAGCAGAGCGAGGGTGACTGGACAAGACTTGAGACATGAGCGCCTAATTTCTTTACATCTGTCTTCAGATAACTTAATAGCATCAAGAACTTCTGGTTGGTAACAAATGTGACACTTGATTAAGCAGTGATTAAGCAAGCCGACTCTAGCCCTGATATCAAAGGCTTCGACCCCCTGTGCCAGCGATCGCTCATTCGCCGTTGCTCGCTTCACGGCTACTGCCGTCGCCATCGCCGTCGCCGTCACCGTTCTGACTGGTAGCCTTAGGGGTCGCCCCGATAGTGGCTGTGCCCTTGCTCGAACGACGATCTGAAGTGCTGTTGTCTGTTAGTCCGTCTAGCTGGAGCCGCATATCGTTGGCCGTCTGAAACCAGACCTCTTGCTGTAGCGCAGGAACGGCAATTTTAGCCTGGTCAAAAGCCAGCTTCAGGCGGCGGTGAAATTCTCTAGAGACATCCCACTGCTTGATTGGCTGGGTTTTTATCCACACGCGCACGACTGGGCCGCGATCGCCAAAATTCTCAACGCCCAAGACCTCAACAGGTTCTAAGATGAGCGATCGCCAGTCGTCGTCACGGTGCATCTCTTCAGCAGTCGCGCGAATAATGCCAAGCGCCTGATTGACATCGGCCTGGTAAGGAATAGGAATTTTCATATCTGCTCGGGCCCACTGATGAGAAAAGTTAGCCACAGCAGAGACCTGACTCATCGGCACGGTAATTAGCCGTCCGCCCGTGTCTCGCAGCTGGGTAATCCGCAGGTTAAGATTCTCGACCAGCCCGCCTAGCCCGCCCGCCACGTCTTCTAAAACAATCACATCCCCAATGGCATACTGATCTTCCAAAATGATGAAGAAGCTGTTCATTGCTCCTGTGACCAGATTGCGAAAGATCAGCGACAGAGCCAGGCCAACCACGCTAAAACTTGCAATCAGCAGGCCCAGATTAATGCCCGCTAGCGTCAGCGCCACCAGCAAGCCAATGACGATCCAGGCAAACGTTGCCATGTTTTTGAGCACACTAGTAATGGTAGACACTCGTAGCTCTGTGCGCCGAGAGTTTTCCATCGCCGACAGGCTCTCGTTCACCAGTCCCGACGAGAGGCTTTCGATCAGCGCAAAGCTCAGGCGCGCCCCGACATAGGCGACAATCAGCAGCACCAAAATTACAAAAGGAACCTTCAGCCAGGTGATAGCTCTTAGGCAAAAGGGCCGGGTCATCGGAAACAGCCATAAGATCAGTAGCGTGGTACCGACTATAATGACCAGCTGTACGAGCTGTAGGCTGCGACGCTGGGCTTCCTGTAGATGCTCTCGTTGCGGTGGCTCTAGCTCGGACGGGTCAATTCGCAGCAGCCAGCCAGCGAGTCCGTAGCGATCTGGCAGTCGCCGCTGCCTATACTGAATGACGCCAATTGCCACCGCCGCTGCCAGCGCGATCAAAGCAGCCGCGATCGCCTGCTGCCGCAAATAGTCTGGCTGTCGCTGTCGGCGCGCCTTTCGGAGCGTCGCCGGTAGGGTTTGCCGCAGGTCTTCAGCTAGCGACCAGGGCAGCGTGCCTTGCATATTGGCGTCAGTCTTGGTGAGCGTCAGCAGGTAGCGACTATTGATAAAAATAGCCGGTAGCTCGTCTGGCCCGATCCGCTCGGTGGTAAACCGCAGCCCATCGCTGTCTGCTTGCACATAGCGATCGCGAATCTGCGCTAAATTTGCTTCCACCCGCCGGATGCGACTGCTAATAGCTGCCTGAGGAGCCGCCAGCTGAAAAACCTTATAGCCATCCAAACGCACCCAGCTAATGGCTGCTTGAGGACTGCTACTACTGCCAATAGAAATCTGAGCGATCGCCGGCCGGTGAGACAGGCTAAGGACGAGAAGCCCAGTCATAGCAAACAGTAGCGCTTCCTCAAATAGCCTCAGCCGCCGGACTTTCGCTAACAATTTCATCTAGCCTACTCAAACGTCCTCAAAAGAGTAGGCACGAATACCTATTCAGTCATCCCACTATGGTCAGACTTCTAAATGCGCTGACAGTAGGGAATGCAGATCGCGAGATCGGCTACCGGTCGTTCAAAATTTCGATGCGGTTGGAGGGAAAGACGCTTGGGCTAATAGGGACGCGGCCCGTGCGCATACAGGCCCAGGTATGACGGAGCAATAGACCCGCATCGCCCGTTTGCGGGTCTTCGAGAAAGTAGGTATGGCCCAAGGGCGAGTCATATTGATTATTAAAGTCGTCGCAGTCGATAGCGTAGACATTTCGCGGAACCTTATCCATTTTTTCTGGGCCGGTATGCCCCAGTCGCCGCGACCCCGCTGCACTGCTGACATTGACATTGGCCACTTTACTGGCCCGCAGTGCCAGATCATCTGCCGCGTAGTACACCACCACATTGCGACTCATCGGCGGAATCATACCCCCCTCGTTGCCAGGCTCTAGGCTCTCATTGGCCACATCAGCAGCGGCCATAAAGACGTTTCTAAACAGCAGCGCAACACTATTTTGCGGGTAGTATTTGACTGAGAGGTTGAGGGCGCTGCGCAGCACCCGATTGCCCATAGAATACGAAAGGATATTCACCCGCTTAAGACAGGGGTTTTCTAGCGTGCTATTTTCCTCGCGCCAGGCGAGAAACTTTTGCAGCAGCCGCATATAGGCCGTCCCGCTAGCATCGGCAGACTTTTGATCGTCAAAATAGTCTTTTACCTTGCCGAAGCTGTTATCGCAGGGCCAGATCAGCGGCACCACAACTATTTTAGGATTTTCACCGGGCTCTCTTAAGCCAACCTGACGCAGTGCGTCAAGCAGCCGTTGCAGTCTTTCTGTCTGCGCAAAGGCTTGTTCTGGCAGGGTAGAAAAGCCGTGAATAAAAAACAGTAGCTGATCAGCTTCGAGCACTTTTAGCCGGTCAAATAGGTTAGCACTACCAATCTCGGTGTAGTTGCTAGAGCCATTGCGCTGGCAGCAGTAAAACGACTGCTCGGCCTGATTGTTGTCTAAGACAAAGTTGATTGAGCGCGATAGGCGAAAGCCTGAACCTGTTTCGGGCAGAGGTGTCATGCCCTGCTCTAAGACTCGGTTGGTGATAAACAGCATAGAAGATTTGTTTAACTCTCTTAGCGCGAGGGGCCGCTAGTGCTAGCGATCTATTGGAAAGATCACACGAGCTGCCTGTCATTTTCAGGAGAGCTGATCCAAGCGATGGTGCTTTTCAGCAGGTTGCAGGTCTGCTGAGAGATCTGCTTGACAGAGGTTTGTATTTGGCTGGGGCCGTTTTGATTTGGCCGCTATAGCAAAATATCTAGCGTCACAGCGGCTAGCGCGGCGACTGCGGTGATGCCCAAGCCAACCAGCGGATTTTGCCCCTGGCTGATGGCAAAAGAGGTGATCACACTTGCGCCTAAGGCGGCGACGACGACTGAACCCAGCCAATCTTTCTGTGAGTTGTTGTACATAACCGCTGCCTGTGACTTGTGGGCGTTCCCAAGCTACCATCTCACTTTAGACGGAGGAGGCGATCGCGCCTGTTCTGTAATCAACCGTTGAAATGAGAGAGCTTTCTTAACAGTCGGCTTTGTCTTATGGCTGGGGTCGCCTAGGCATGAGCTACTCTTCGGCCACGTTACCGTCTTTAATCCAGCCCTCCTGACCGCTGCTCGTCCGCACTTCTAGCCAGCCGCTGTCTTCTGAGAGTACTACCAGACTGGCCTGGTATTCTAAGCCGCCGGTTTGTTCGTAGTCTATCCCTGGCCCCGCGCGCAAAATTAGGCCCACTGGCTGGGTGACGGTAGCCCGGTAGGTGCCTTCTGCTAAGGGTTCGTCGGTCTCAGTTTTGGGGGCTTCGGCAGCGGGGCTGTCGGCAGGCGGATTGGGGGTACTACTCGCCTCAGGCGGTGTCTCTGGCAGGTCATTTTCGTAGGTGGGGCGCTCGGGTGGCTCGGCCATGCGCGTCATGAAATATCGGGCCATTGACAGGCCCGCTAGCGACACTATCAGCATGGCCAAAATGATGCCCAGAACAAATTTACTCAGACTCAGTAAAAAGTTTTTCATGACCATGTCACTACCACGAATAAGAAATGCGTGCAAGAGCCTTATGGTTATAGCGTGAAGCGTGTGATTGGTAAAGTTGCTGTGGCCCTCTAATCGGGACTGGTGCGATCGCTTTTACGCTGCTGCTCAATTCGCTCTGTCAAGGAACTCTGGCGTGAGGCCATGCGGGCTCTACCGGCAGCGGCCCAGCTTTGCAGCGCTTCTATTTGCTGCTGAGCGGTGCGCGCTAGCGGAATGATTTGGCTGACGGCGGTAAGCACATCGTCATGGTTAAAGTCGCGGTTTTGACTAAAGCCAATGTGCATCGCTTCGATGATTGCCTGCTCAATCTCAGCGCCAGAAAAATCGGGCGTTTCATAGGCCAGTCGTTTGAGATCGTAAATAGCTAGGTTGTGGGGCCGCAGGCGAGCCAAATGCACCGCAAAAATCGCCTCTCGCTCTTCTTGACTGGGCAAACCGACAAAGAAAATTTCATCAAAGCGGCCCCGGCGCAGCATCTCGGGCGGCAGCGATTGAATATTATTAGCGGTGGCGACGACAAAAACAGGAGAGGATTTTTCGGCGAGCCAGGTGATAAAAGTGCCAAATACCCGGCTGGTGGTGCCAGAGTCACCGCGACCGTCAAATCCGGCAAAGGCTTTGTCAATTTCGTCAATCCATAAAATGCAGGGGGCTAGGGCTTCGGCTAGCTGGATCATCTGCCGGGTGCGCGATTCGGATTCGCCCACAAGCCCGCCAAATAGCCTGCCCACGTCTAGCCGCAGCAGAGGCAGGTGCCAGTGATGGGCGATCGCCTTGGCCGTCAGAGATTTGCCCGTGCCCTGAATGCCGACTAGCATTAGCCCGCGTGGGTGAGGCAGGCCATACTGACGCGCTTTTTCTGAAAAAGCGCCGCCTCGCGTTAGCAGCCAGTCTTTCAGGCTGTCTAGCCCGCCAATGTCGGAAATTTTCTCGCTGGCCGGATAAAACTCTAGAATTTGGGTCTGACGAATGGTCTGCCGCTTTTCTTCTAAAATGAGATCAATATCGCCCGGTTCGAAGGTGCCGTGGGCCGCAATACCGCGAGAGAGCACCCGGCGAATGCGCTCTAAGGCTAGCCCCTGACAGGAGCGCACCAGCTCATCGGTATCGCGAGCCGACAGCTGGCTACCAGTGGCTCCTAGTATCCGATCTACCTCGGTGCGAATTTCAGCGCCATCGGGCAGCGGAAACTCTAGCACGGTAATGCTGCTGCTCAGTTCATCTGGAATGCTGAGCTGAGCGGACAAAATCACGATGTTTTTAGGCTGGGCCTTTAGCAGACGCAGCAGGTTGCGCAGTTTTCGCGAAATGGCAATGTCTTCTAAAAAACGGTGATAGTCTCTGAACACAAAGATGGCGGCGGCGGTTGCCGGGACTTTTTCGATCAGCTCTAGCGCTTGCAGCGGATTGCGCCGCCCAAAGCCATTGTCAGTGGGGTTGCCCTGGTAGCCATCGACGTAGTCCCAGGTGTAGACGGCGCGATCGCCGCCCATACTTTTAGCGCACTGAGCGATCGCTGCCTCGGCCCGCTCCTCTTCGCGAGTGGGAATGTAGATCAGGGGGTAGCGCGATCGCACTAATAAACTCAGCTCTTCGCGAAAACTCATCTCAGCCGCCTATCACTACTTTTTGTAGGTCATCTCTGTGTAGATCATAAGCCCTTATCGAAATAGCAAAGATTTGATGCGTCGAAACCGGCTAAAAAGAAACGATTCAGACGGCTGTCTGTTAGCTGAAGGGGTTCCAAGCGATCGCTGCTCAGTTAGCTATAAAAGTAAATATAGCGGTCGCCATATAGGTCAAGACGCTAGCCGGAGCACATGCTCAATCGCATCCCGTAGTGTCGGCAACTGGTCTAGTTGCTTTCGGATTCGACTTTTAAGCGCTGACCACTGCTGCTCAATTTTGTTGAAATCTGGCGAATACGCAGGCAAATACCAAATCTCACAGCCAGCAGCTTCTACGAGTGCTTGAATGCGTCCACCCTTGTGAAAAGTCGCATTGTCAATCACCAGCTTTTGGCCTGGCTTGAGTTCAGGGATTAAACAAGTCTCCAGCCAAGTCTCAAAGACAACGCGGTTGCAGGCACCTTCTATGGTGAACGGGGCTAGCAACTGCTGGTTGCACAATGCCGCAATCATGTTGATGCGCCCCTCGCGAGTCCCTGACTTCAACGCCTCCAACCGCTTCCCCTTTGGGCTGTAGCCATAGGGATAATCGTCACGACTGTCCATGCCTGACTCATCGGCATAGACAATTTGCTTAGCCTCAATAGTTGCTAACTGTTCTAGAAAAAGCGATCGCGCTTGCTCATTGCGTTCTTTGTACCCGTAGGTCTTTTTTTTCGCGTGAAGTTAATCTTTTTCAGCGCCCGACTGATAGTGCGGTCGCTGATTTTGTCTGGCCATAACTCGGCCATCTCTTTCTGGGTTTTGTCAGCATGTTCGCGGACAAACGCTTCAAATTGCTGCCAATCAGTAATTTTGTGGCTATGACCGCTGTGATTGTGATGGCTCGCTGAGATACTACCTGTTTCCTCGTGGCGTTTGAGCCAGTCGTAAATCGTACTCCGACTGATGTTGAACTGTTCGCTGGCTTCGCAGCGCTTCATCCCATTCAGGACAATGGCTTCGACGACTTTGAGGCGTAGGTCGTTACTATAGGGTTTCGGCACCGGTTTTCGGGATTTGCTCGACTTTCCTTTAGATGACGTACGAACCTATATGGCGGTTGCTATACATGCGGCGCTAGACGGCTAATCATTCAGCCGGCAGCTAAGCATATGCTGCCTGACTTAAAGGCTTTTACTAGCCGAATCAATCAAGCCATTACCATCGTCATGAACTCAAATATCTGCGGCGAGTTTGAGTTGGGACAAGTCATCTAATCTTCGCTGAAACTCTCCAGATAGAGAAAGTTCTAGAGGCAGCCCCTCTGTTCAGCTTGCTCCTGTTCAGCTTGTCACTATTCAGTTTCTCAGCTGCCAAATCTACCTGGAGCCGCCCTTACTCAGAAAGCTGCTGCTTAAGCGAAGACAGCGCTGCCCAGCGGTGGTCAATCTCAACGGGCGGCGGGTTATTTTTAATGTTGATGCCCTGACAGTCTGGGCGGCAAATCTGCTTTTGAGGAATGGCCAGACACATCTGCTCGTACAGCCATTCCCCTGGATGAAAGTATCCCTGTGGCGACAGCGACTCGACCAAGTCTTCTAGCTCGACTTCGGTTTCTACGCCGCTAGCTTCGGGCGCAGCTTCTTCGAGCCAAACCAGCTCTGAGGTGTTTACCTGGATGCGGGTATTGTAGCTATTCAGGCAGCGATCGCACTCCAACGTCATAATCGCATTGGCCTGGGCTCTCACATCCAGATAGGTGCCCTCATGAGTAATGCTTATTTCTCCTGTAACTGGCGTCAGCGTTTCTAGCGCTGGCAAATGCTCTGCTACATCGAGCGAGATCGTGCGGTTGGGGGCCGTTAAAATCTGCGGAATATGAATGGCTCTCATCGTCTCTGATGTCTGTCTATGGTATCTGTGCGGTCGGAGGCTACTTAGGCGGGCTTATTCTTCTTCGGCATCTGTATCTTCGCCCTCTGCATCTTCGTCATCGTTAGTTTCTCCTGCTAGCTTAACGACCAGATGGCGGTTAGGCTCACGTCCTCGGCTGAAGGTTTCTAATGGCTCGTAGTCGCCTAGCAAGCTGTGAATCTGACGGCGCTCAGCCGCCGAGAGCCCCTTGATTTCATATTCTTCGCCATTGGCAATGACTTTTTCGGCGGCAGCTTCCCCAATGGCCTTTAGCTCGGCCTGACGCTGCTGCCGGTAGCCATTGATTTCAATCGTGTAGGCCCGCTGCTCATTTGGTTCGCGGCCCATGTTTAAAATGGTATTAGCTAAATACTGAATAGCGTCTAGCACCTGAGCGCGATCGCCAATCAGCCCGTCTATTTGAGCTTCAGTCAGAGGCTCAGTATCAATCGTGAGCCAATCGCTATCGTCGCCCAAATCTCCCGTTGTCTGGCGGCTACTCACCTGAGTTTCGAGACCCTGTAGCTTTAGTAGTTTCTCTAGCCAGCTAATGCTCTTTTCCATTGATTCGCTCATTTGCCCGTATAGCCTCCCATTGCCTGCGCGCTTGACAATTCCTGTCTCGCTGCGCTGATGCGTAAGGTCTATCCTATCAACCCACATGCCCATTAATTGAATTTGTGACTGGAAACCGTTCAAAAGCACCGCCGCTCAGCCACTCAGCCGTTCAAAAGCCAATGGCCCACCGGCCTTGAGACAGATGAGCCATTGGCCCAGAAAATAAGTTTTCTGATTGGAGTGCTAAATAGTCTTTTGTCGGCGATCGCTAGGCTAGGTTTTCTTCTTAGAGACCTTTTTAGCACCGGGCTTACCCGGTTTGTTAGCGCTAGACTTAGCGCCGGGCTTATTATCGGTCGCCTGGCTCCCTTTGCCCTTACTGGCAGCGCTCTTAGTGGCTGCTGCCCGCTTAGCCGCGCCGGGTTCAAAGGCAAGCTGCTCGCGCCCATCTCCCGACGCGCTGGCTGCTTTAGCTTCCTGCGCATCCACCAGCTTTTGCAGATTTTCAGGGAGAGGCTCTCTTGAAAGAATAAAAGACTGCGCCGTCTGAAAGACGTTGGCAATCACCATGTACATCAGCACCCCAGCCGGTAGGGGAAAAAAGAGGAACATGCCTGAGAAAATGATGGGGGTGAATTTGGCGATCGCCTGCTGCTGATCGTTTTGGTCGCCGCCACCGCTCTGAGCGCCGGTAATTTGCTGGCTGGCATACAGGCTCAGACCAAAGAAAATAATCATACCGAGAATATCCCAGTGGATCTCCCCGTTGTCACCTGTGACCCCAATGCGGCCCAGCTTTTCGATGAATAAAAAGCCCTTATCAGCCGCTAGCCCCGGTATTCAGCTTGAATCGGTCACATCACCGGGGCTAACGCCTTGATCGTGCCGTCTGGCTGGATATTCAATATCGCCGCCTTTTGTGATTTTCCATTCAGGCGTGATATCGACGCCTTCTTCTCGATACTCAGTTCTCAGCTCGTCTAAAGATTTGTTGTCTACAGAGCGCAGCTCGATTTTGGTGGTGTCGCCAACGCCTACCACGCTACCCGTCGGCACTACCGCCCCCACGCGAAAATGCTCACCATCTGCGACAAAGATGTTGCTAGGCTTGGTCACCAAAGGCGCTTGCTCTACCTGCTCTATCGCCTCTTGAGGCACAATTTTTAGATTGACCGGCAGGTTGGTATTGGCAAACGGCGATCCTCGCAGTGTGGCAAACAGCGCAAACAAGATCGGCATTTGCAAGATCACCGGAAAACAGCCTGCTAGCGGATTGCCAAACTCAGAGTAAATCCCTTTGATTTCTTCTTGCTGCTTGACCGGGTCGTCTTTGTAGCGCTCTTTAATCTCGGCCATGCGCTTTTGCATGATCGGATTAGCAACCTTCATTTTTCGCATATTGCGAATAGAACCCGCGTTCAGCGGATAGAGCGCAAAGCGAATGACTAAGGTGAGGGCAACGATTGCCAACCCATAGCTAGGCACAATCCCGTAGAAAAAATCTAGGATTGGCAGCATTATATTGTTCGAAAGGAAGCCGATACCGAAGTCCATGCGTGCGCTCTTATGTGAAAGCTGTTGACTTTAATTTATCTGAATATTAGGAGTATTGACGACCGAATGCAGGATTAATCTGGCAAGTGGCGCGCTTTACGCAACGACCGACGGGCCTATTTTTCGGTTAACCGAACCCTTAGATCTGCTATGAGCACGGCCATCATAATGCCATCCTCATCAAGGATGCGAGTCTCTAAGCGCCGATTGCGCCGCTGGCAACTTTTGCCTGAGGAGAAATCTTATCGGTAATGTAGTCAAACATCTCTCTGAACTTGGGCACCGCACGCATCTCAATCCGGCTGCCGTCTTTGAGCGTAATCACCATGTCGCCCCATAGCCCAAGCCCTCGCGGAACGGTGACAACTTTGGCAATCTCTGAATAGATCATGATCGGTGCGATCGCGCCCCATCCACCCCCCGGTAATCGAAATGCGTCGGCTCGTAATGCGGTAGCGCAGCCACAGAGACCGCACAATCGCACCTACCGTCAGCGGAATGCAGATAATCGTAAAGGCCAGCGCAATATTAAAAATCAGATCGCCCACATGGGGGCCACCCTCGTAATATACGTCTTCGCTAATTGCCATCCCGCCTCTCTTATAATTGCGTCAATATTTTTAGCTTTTTCAGCAGATATTCTAATTCTCGCAAAAAGTCGTCAAATTCGCACTCCACTGCCGCCGACCGCACAACGATGACCACCTGCCAGCCGGGGGCAATATTAGGCAAAAAGCGGCGGATAGCTGCCTTAATTTGTCGCTTAATCCGGTTACGCACCACCGCTTGTTTGCTGACCTTGCGGCTAATAGAAATGCCAAAAGACGAGACCAGCGCAGACGGATGGCCATCTGCGCTGATTCGAGTCGCTTCTGCTTGGCCGGTTGGCAGCGCTTTAGACTTCAGCAGAGGCTTCAGTCTAGGAGGCTGTGGGCCAGAGGGCTTGAATGTAGAAGGCTTCAGCGCAGATGGCTTGAATGTACGAGGCTTCAATGTACGAGGCTTCAGCGCACGGGCAGCCAAGTGACGAGTCGCCGCCCGCATTCCCTGGCGATGAACCCGAGCAAAATCACGAGACGATCTCAGCCGATTTTGTGGGGGGAGCGCCACGGTAGAATCCTAACGAATGCAATCTTTAATCAAGCCATCCTAATGAGCGCAGCCCTGTCGCTAGAGAGCGAGCTGACTTAGGCCGCCCATTAGGCCGCCAATCGAGCCCGGCCTTTGCTGCGACGAGCTTTGATGACATTGCGGCCATTTTTGGTGCGCATTCTAGCTCTAAAGCCAGAGACGCGCTTGCGCTTGCGGGACGTTCCCCCGAGAGTACGCTTTGTCATGAATCGATCTTCCTAAGTGATAAGTCCTACTGCTAGGGCTCTGCGACAGCCTGATTTAGCTCTGTGCTAAAGCTAGCAAGTGCTTGCCCGCCCCGATTTGGCTCTAGCTATATGCCTGAGCTGGGTCAGGGTAAAGCAAGCACAGACCCACTATTCTACCGGTTGCCCATATCTTCTGCAACCAGGAGTTCCCAGGTGCCTAAGTAGCGAGGCAGCACATCGCCGCGCGACTCAGCCTGCAAATTAAAGCGGTGCATCCCAAAGCGATTAGGGTTGCGAATGCCTTCCATGGCAATCACAAAGCTGGTATCAGCAGGAATATCTTCAGTGAGATAAATGTCTAGCTGACTGGCTTCAGGTGTCCAAACCACCTCATCCACCGCAATTTCGCGCCCGCCTGAGCCTCGGCCCCGACGTACCGTGATTTGGTCGGTGTCAAAAGCGCCGCTGCGGTTGGTAAAGGCTTCGGGATAGCTGATACGCAGATGGGAAGTCGCTCTTTCGATGCGATCGCCCGGTACGCGCAGGTAATAAGCTGCTCGGGTGCTGCGAGGCTCATTGTTACGCAGGGTATAAGGCAGGCGAAACTCTGAATCTACGCCGCCAAACAGCGTGATCCCCTGGTTGGTTTGAGCGACCCCAGGCTGAACTGGCAAGGCCGTCAGGGTCGTAGCGATCGCTGCGCCGGACAGGGCCACTCCCGATAACAAACGATACATGGAACGCTTAGCAGACATTCGCGAGAACTCCTCAAAACAGGGGGTGAGTTGACTTAATGAAGTTAAGCGCAGTCGTTCAACCAAAATAGAGCTGATAGATTAGGTACGTACAGCGCTTTACCTATATTACGTTTAACACTGCCTGAAGAACACGCGCTGACCTAGGTGGACGGTTTCTCAAGTGAATTTGCCAGCGCCGCGAGCGTAGCTCAAATGAAATCTAGATAAAATTTAGATAAAGTCTGGAAAAACAGCACTCAGTCCTTCAAAAACTTTTGCAAACAGACATAAACCTTTGTGATCGTCTCTTTCGCATCGCATTTCTATTCTGCCAGTATTTAACTCAAATTCTGATTGCACAGTCACAGTGAAGATGCCATGACCCTTTCAATTGAAAAGGCCGCTGCTCGGGAGAATGCTACCCATCCTGAACAGGTTCAAACAGCGACTGAGAGTACTGCCAAGAAGATTGGTATCCCCAAAGAAGTGGCCGCAGGCGAACGGCGAGTAGCGGCCACGCCCGACACGGTCAAAAAGCTACAAAAGCTCGGCTTTGAAGTGCTAGTAGAGCGCACCGCCGGAGAATCAGCAAACTTTAGCGACGAGGCATACCAAGCAGCGGGCTGCGCGATCGTCAATACTGCTACTGAACTGTGGGAGAACGCCGATATTGTTATAAAAGTGCAGCCGCCGCAGGCTCACCCCAACGGTCAGCATGAAGCCGATATGCTCAGCGCCCACCAGTCGCTAATCAGCTTTATCTGGCCCGCCCAAAATCAGGATTTGGTCAACCATCTTTCTAGCCGTCAGGCCACGGTGCTGGCGATGGACGCCATTCCTCGGATCAGCCGCGCCCAAAAAATGGACGCGCTCAGCTCAATGGCCAATATTGCGGGCTATCGGGCGGTAATTGAGGCAGCCAACCAGTTTGGCCGCTTTTTTACGGGGCAAATTACGGCAGCAGGCAAGGTGCCGCCCTGTAAAGTTATGGTGATTGGCGCAGGGGTCGCTGGGCTCGCGGCGATTGGGGCGGCGAAAAGTTTGGGTGCAATTGTGCGCGCCTTCGACACGCGGCTGGTAGTCAAGGAGCAGGTCGAGAGTCTGGGTGCAGAATTTTTGGAGCTGAGCTTTGAAGAAGATGGCTCAGGAGATGGCGGCTATGCCAAAACTATGAGCCCTGAATTTATCGAGGCAGAGATGGCACTGTTTGCAGAGCAGGCCCAAGAAGTGGATATTATCATCACCACGGCGCTGATTCCCGGTAAGCGTGCGCCGCTGCTAATTACTCAGGCCATGGTGGAGAGTATGAAGCCGGGGTCGGTCGTGATCGATATGGCCGCTGAGCAAGGCGGTAACTGCGCGGTCACCAAGCCAGGTGAAATTTACAGCTATCAAGATGTGACGATTGTGGGCATTACCGACTTTCCTAGTCGTATGGCCAGCCAGTCGAGCCAGCTATATGGTACTAATCTGTACCATCTGCTCAGCGATATGGGCGGCTCAGACGATTATAAAATTGACTTAGAAGATGAGGCCGTTCGCGGCGCGCTGATTACTTACGAGGGCGAGGTCACTTGGCCCGCCCCCAGACTGGAGAAACCGCCTGCCCCGGCGGTAATACCGGCAGCAGTTGTTCAGCCGCTTGTTGCTGAGAAGAAGTCTTCACCCATCGTCAGGTGGTTAGGTTTGGCGGCTTTGGCCAGTGGAATTGTCGCTGTCGGTCTCAGCGCGCCGCCTTCCTTTTTGTCGCACTTTACGGTGTTTATTTTGGCCTGTTTTGTTGGCTGGCAGGTGATTTGGAATGTTAGCCCCTCGCTGCACACGCCTTTGATGAGTGTGACTAATGCGATTAGCGGCATCATTATTATCGGCGGACTATTGCAGCTCTCGGGTGAGTGGACGACGACGACTGTGCTGGGGGCGATCGCCATTCTGGTCGGCACTATTAATATTTCAGGCGGTTTTTTGGTCACTCAGCGAATGCTGAAGATGTTCCGTAAGTAACTAAGTCCGGATGACCCACCCCGACCTGCGGGCACCCCTCCGAGGAGGGGATCTGCTGATCGCTACAGAAATCTAAGGAATTGATTCATGTTCAACAATTTAGTGACGGTCGCCTATATTGCGGCCATCGTGCTGTTTATTTTGAGTCTGGGCGGACTGTCTAACCAGGAAACGGCCAAGCGCGGTAACCTCTATGGCATTGTCGGGATGGCGCTGGCAATTGGCGCGACGGCATTTGGCGCTGGGGTGAGTAACTACGCGGTTCTGGTGGCGGTAATTGTGCCTGGTGTGGCAATCGGCGCGGTTTTAGCCTCGCGGGTAGAGATGACCGAAATGCCCGAATTGGTGGCGGTGCTGCATAGCTTTGTCGGGCTGGCGGCGGTGCTGGTTGGTATTGGCAACTATTTGCAGCCTGAGTCTGGTCTGGTGGGCGCAGAAGAAACCATTCACATGATTGAAATCTATGTGGGTGTATTTATCGGTGCGGTGACCTTCACCGGCTCAGTAATCGCCTTTGGCAAGCTGAAGGCGATTATCAGCAGTAAGCCACTGACGCTGCCCGGACGACATTTGCTAAACGTCGGATTGTTGGTTGGCACTGTGGCTCTAGGTTTCGTCTTTATGAGCGCAGAAGGCACGACTGGATTGCCTGCCTTGCTCGGTATGTGCGCGCTGGCCGGTCTGTTGGGAATGCACCTGGTCGCCGCTATCGGGGGCGCAGATATGCCAGTGGTGATTTCTATGCTCAATAGCTACTCGGGCTGGGCGGCAGCGGCAGCAGGCTTTATGCTCTCGAACGATCTGCTAATCGTAACCGGGGCGCTGGTCGGCAGCAGCGGGGCGATCTTAAGCATTATTATGTGTCAGGCGATGAATCGCTCTTTTGTCAGTGTGATTCTGGGCGGCTTTGGGCAAGGCGCAAAATCGGGCGGTGGCAGTACAGCGCTAGGTGGTAGCGCGACTTCTACCACTGTGGAAGAAACGGTTGAGCTGTTAAACGATGCGAGCAGCGTGATTATTACGCCGGGCTATGGCATGGCGGTGGCACAGGCGCAGCACGCGGTGGCTGATATTACGAAAATTTTGCGCGATCGCGGCACCACCGTTCGCTTCGGCATTCACCCCGTCGCTGGTCGGCTACCGGGTCATATGAATGTTCTCCTCGCAGAAGCCAACGTCCCCTACGATATCGTGCTCGAAATGGACGAAATCAATGAAGACTTTACCAGTACAGACGTAGTACTGGTGATTGGCGCTAACGATACGGTAAATCCGAGCGCATTGGACGATCCAACTAGCCCGATTGCCGGGATGCCGGTACTGGAAGTGTGGAATGCAGCGAATGTGGTTGTGATGAAGCGCAGTCTCTCCGTGGGTTACGCAGGCGTAGACAACCCACTGTTTTACAAAGACAATTCGCAGATGCTCTTTGGCGACGCCAAGGCGAACGTGTCAGCGATTTTGGCGGAGATGCAGAAGACGGCTAAGGTACCGGCGATGGCCGGAGCTTGACCGCGAAAGAGCCCTGAAAAAAGGCGGTAGGGCATGGCTAGACAGTGCCCTACCTTCAGTTGAGTAAAAAACTTCTACCTGATCTGTTTCAATTGCTGGTTAGTGCTTGCTAAGTCAAACGCCTCGGCGTCGAAGCCGCTGCCCACCCACTCCAGCATTTCTTCATGCTCTGGATTGGCCAAATTGCTAAGGGTTTCTAGAAGCTCGGCATATCCCCAAACGCCGCCACAGTCTTCGGGCGGGCAGGCGCGTTTGCCCTTAATGCAAGTGGGGTAGCGTACCTCAGGGTCAGCAGGCAACACCTTTTCAACCAGGATCTGATGATCCCAACCATCGCCCATGTCATAGAGGTAAGAGAATTTAAACTTTTCTCCTGTGACAAACGTATTCAGGCGCACGTTGCGCTCACTGCGAATATCGAGATCGTAGTCTGACATGGGCTCGCCATAAGCCTCACCCAAAATCTCAAATTCGTGCATGTGACAGCTGTACCAGCCCATCGCCGCCTGGATGATTTTGTGCAACTTCCCTAGCGTGATGTCGCTAGCGACCTGTACCCGTCGCCAGATCGGTGGGCGCGCACCGCTCAGAGTAATTTTGAGCTGGTAAATCGTTTGAGTAGGCGTTTTTTTTGCAGGAGCCATTATCAAACCTACCTATTGAATGATCCGCACTGCATTTTACTCTCCTGATGGCCATCAAGCACGGGGGCGCTGCCGCTGTCGTCGTTTCACCTGAAGCTGTATCCATCTTTGCCACTGCTGAAAGTCGTCATCGCCAGGATTGGTTTGCTGCCAGCTAGGGCGCTCTGTGATGCGAACCTGCCAGCGGAAGAGCGACTCGTAAGGCTGTAAGGAGATACCCAATCGGCTGAAGAGAGGGACAGTTGAGCCAGCTAAGATATCGGCTAAGTTCAGGCGATCGCCCCCAAAATACTCTTCTTCTCCCAATTGCTCCTCCAAAAACCGAAAGCAGGTCTCCAGATGCTCTTTTTTTGCTATCGAGAGCGGCTGATTTTCAGCATTCACAACAGCCACGAGCTGAGTGATCACCTCATTGGTCACTACCATTTGCACCATCCGCATTTGGGCTAAAGCAGCAGGTGCCGTCGGTGAAAGAGAGGGCTGCGGAAATTGATGATCAAGATAGTCTAAGATTGCCAGTGATTCAATCAGGCGAACATCGTTATGGACTAAGACAGGGACGTGGTGGAACGGGCTGATGGCAAGAAAGTCAGGCTCAAACTGTTTGCCGCGCAGATCGACAATGACGGGCTCGAAGGCAATCTCTTTTTCTAGGAGTGCCCACCAGACGCGGCGAGCAATAGGAGAGAGGGGATGGTAGTAAAATTTCAGCATAGAAAACCTTGAGGAATGACTGACGCTAGCATTGCCTTGCTTGCCACTCAGCCCACGAAATCTCTTTGCCCGGAAAGCCTGCCTGCTGAAAGGGCCAATCTTCAGCCAGCCACGTTTTGACTGCCGCTAGCAGCCGATTTTCTAAACCACTTGTCAGCTCACTCTGGCGCACCCATAAAATTACCTGCGCGTCGTAGTCTGCTGACGCTGCCGGATAGATGTATACGCAACCTAGACAGCGCGTTTCACCCAGACTGACTACGGTGTAGGCAAAAGAAGTGCGGTTTTGAAACTCTTTTTGGTGCCAGCCCAAGTCAATTAGGTTTTGCTCAAGACTGAGATCGGCGGCAGGCCAGAGGCTCTGCGGCCCAAAAACGCCGCGCAGATGGTCGCGGCTAGTCATCACTGCTTCGTAGTCTTTGATGACATCGTTAATCGTGAGCATTCGCAGCCGAAATGCCTCTGTGACTAAGCCTGCTGGCACAGCAAATTCGGACGGTACTAGCACAGCTACGTCTCCTGCAAGAAGGCTAAGTAGCCACTGCTCAGCTCTTTGACCGCTAGCTCGTAGAACTGCTGACCGTGCTCCGGCGTGGCCAGATCTGGATTGGAGCCCATGCGTCCATCGGTGTAGAATTTACGAAAGTCAGCGGCGCTGTAAATCGAGCGACCGGCAGGAGCGATCGCTGGAGAAAGCGGCGATCGCTTCATCGCCTCAGGATAGACAAACTGCGTCAGCGCTACTTCACTCGGGGTCGCGTGAGATCCTTCTTGGTTGCCGTAAAGCTGCTGAGCTAATTCACCTACGGCCTGACCCTGGTACCAGTTGGCGAGCTTGCAGCGCACCTGGCTAGCATTGGTGAGGTTGGCATCGGCGATCGCCGCATAGGTTTCCGAAAAAGCCGCCTTCATTGACGCGACATTGCCGCCGTGCCCATTGATAAAGTAAAAGCGCTCAAAGCCATTGCGCGCTAAAGGTTTCACATAGTCTTGAATCAGGGCAATCAGCGTACTGGGCCGCAGACTAACGCTGCCAGGAAAGGCCAGATGGTGCAGTGCCATGCCTACATTGATCGTCGGGCCAATCAGCGCGCCGGTCGATTCTCCCACGCCTTGGGCCACTACTTCAGCGCAGATCGCATCGGTGCCAATCAGCCCCGTGGGGCCGTGCTGCTCGGTAGAGCCGATAGGAAAAATAATGCCGCGCGATCGCGCTAGATAGTCTTCTACTTCTGGCCAGGTAGATAGATGTAGCTGCATAGATTTTTTTGGAGACAAGAGCAGTAATGGTGTGCTTGGCCTGGGCTGATCTGTCTTGGCGGCTTGATAGAGCGCTTTAAAAATAGCGCAATAGCCGCTTCATTGAGTGACTACCGGCTTTTTTATCACTTCTGGGCGCTGCTAAAATAAAGGGTACTGCAAGCATCTTGTCTAAGGCGTTTGTCAGCCATCTCCAGACCCGAAAAACCATGCTGCAACGTAAGATCTATCAACTCTCCTGCGAGGGCCGCGAAGTGCAAATCTTTTTGCGCGACCAGCAGCGCTGGATTGAGTCGGCTACCATCTCAGGCATAGAGGGCGATTTGGTGACGCTGCGCTACGAAACCGAAGACGAAGACGAAATCTGCGCCTGGGAAGAGATGGTTCGCATTGAGAGCATTGGCGCAGTCAGCCAAAAGCTAGCCAGCGTTCCTAAAGGCCACGTCGAGCTGCCGCTCACTAACGACTGCCCCGATGCTGAGCAGATGGGCGACAAACGCGATCGCTGACCCTCCCGTCTCCCGTCTCCCGTCTCCCACCTCAATCCTCACCGACCAAATCATACACCTGACCGTCTACCAGCAGCCGAGTAATCCCCTTCGCCTGTAGATAAGGACTGGTGCGCGTAATGATATTGCCATCGGGCACTTTTATCACCCGCTGCTTATTGCGAGAAAACCGCCGTGCCACCCGGTGATTGTCAAAGACCGGCAGTGTTTTGGCCTTCTCCTCTGAAGTAGGAATCTGGCCCAAATCAGCAAATTCGCTCAGGGGCCGGGTGATCAGCTCAGATCGCATATCAACGACCAGATAACAGGGCTTGGGCAGCACTGCTGTCCCTAGCGGCATAATCTCTACGGCAATTTTTGACTGAAACTTAGGCTGAGGAACGGCGTCATCATCGTCGTCGTCATCGTCGTCGTCATCGTCGTCATCGTCTCCAAAGTCATCGCCTAGGGTTTCATCTAGGCCCAGCAGATCGTCGTCGTCGTCGTCATCGTCATCGTCGTCATCACCAGAGGTGGCGGTGGCTAATATCGGCGCAGACGGCGGCTGAGAACGACCATTTGAGTCGTCATCGCTATCGTCATCTTCAGTCAGTAGGGGGAGCTGGCCGTCGTCTTGCTCTTTGCTCTGGCGGCGACGGCGGCGAGAAGCGACTGACTTTTCTTTGACCTCCTCCTTTTCAGCGGCGGTTTTGAGCTTGGGTGGTTCTACCCGTGATGGCTCTGCTGAGTCGTCTGCTGCTGGCGAGCTGTCTTGAAGCGCAGCTGTTTCTGCTTCAGGGGCGGCGGGTGTTTCTACTGCGGGTGTTTCTACTGCGGGTGTTTCTGCTGGCGTCTCTTTGGCACTGCGCCGCCGCTGCTTGACGGGTGATTCAGACTTATCTGACCCTGCCATGCGCTTTTGCGAGATCAGGCTACTGTATTCCTCTGGGGGCAATGTCGTTTTTAAAATTCGGCTGATTGTGCTGTTGCTAACACCGTATTGCTCGGCCAGCGTGGAGGTCGTTTGGCCGGGCTGCCTATACAGCTCAATGATGTCGCTTTTATCCGAGTCAGACAGTTTTCGCGGAGCCATGCTGCCAGTATTCCATCACAGTTGCCGCCTCCAGTATGGCAGTTTTTTGGGTTCTCGATTGAGAATTCGCTCATCCATCTGCTGATCAAACCCGCTGAGACAGCCAAAGTTTATCCAGTAGAGAATGCTGTAGCCAGTCTAAGAATGCCGCTTTGTCGTTGCCAGATAAGGCATCTAGGGCAGACAGCGTTCGCTTAATAAACTTAGAGCGGCCAAAAAACTGAGTCCCTAACCGATGAAGTGCTAGCAGCAGCGTACTGAGATCGGCGGCGTCCCACTGAGGCAGCGTTTCTACTAAAGGATCTATGCGCAGCAGCGCGCCAAATCCACCAATGGCGGCTATTTGTCGGGCGGTGCTGGTAGCTAGGGCAGTGCCAAACTGCTTGGCCGGGTCGCTGCCTAAAAGCTGCTCGATGTCACTATAGAGTGACTGAGTCATGAGGATACAAGCTCTGATGTGGGCGGCTGGCGCGGCTGGCGCGGCTGACTCTAGCAGGCCCTTGTCTATCCGGACTTGCCGCCAAACGCTGTAGCGATGAGGCTCTTCTAGCAAAACGCATACTCTGCCCTGGCTTTCGCCGCCCTGGTTTTTGCCGGAGGTCTGCCATGAGGCATGGGCTTCAGCCTGCTGGTGTGCGCCGAACACGCTTAAGAGCCGAAAGGTTTTGTCTTGGTAGGACAGGATGGGTACTTTTTGGTCTCGTTTGGGATGCTGAATGCTGGTAATTTCGACATCTTCAAGCGTCAACAAAAACATGGCGGTAATGACTATTTTAAGCAGGGCGCAAAGGCGGACAAACCCGGTTAGCGGGGCGAAGGCTGAGCTGACTGAGCGGTTGATGATGCCACCATCTCGGCATAAACCCATGCCTGTGAGCGCTCAGCCTTATAAAATAGCCAGTTTAGCCAGCGTTTGCTATAGACTAGCGAGTACCTGGGTTTTCGATTGCGAAGCTAGCGTACCCAAAACAGCCGCTTCAGCAAAGTTGGATTGATTCAATTGGATATTCAATTTAGATATAAAACTGGGAAGCGGCTAAAAAGTAGGATTTTTTTGTCGTTGCTCTTAACGGCGGGTTAGCCGATGCGGTATATTCGCTATCAGACTTAGGCGATCGCCGTCTTAAGGATCCTTAGCTCAGTTGGATAGAGCAACCGCCTTCTAAGCGGTCGGTCACAGGTTCGAATCCTGTAGGATCCGTGTTTAATTTGTGTCGCTGTAAGGCATCAAAAGTCAAATTTTATTTGCTTGGGTGCGTTCTTTGCGTGTTTATCAAGATTCTCTGTGCCGGGCAAACGCATACTCACCGGAGCCGGATACTAAATAGGTAACGCTTTATCTGTCCTGCCCTATAAGTCTGTCAAGGCGTTGATCAGGTTCACTTTTGAAATAGCAGAGGCTGCTGTAAAGGTGAAATGCCTGATCCCAGGCGCTAGGAGCTCGCCGATCAATGTCGAGATTTGGGGGGATGGGGGGAAGCAGGCTGATGAATTCTCAGGGCGCTTTTGCCGAAGCGGGTAAAGTCGCTGGGGGGAAGGGCTGGCGTTGGCTGGCTGAACTGAGTGAGAAGCTGGTTCCACCGAATGCGGCTATTGAGTTCGTTGGGTTCGGTTAGAGCGATGCCTTTTTGATAGTGGTAGAGGCGATCGCACACCCTTAAAACAATTTGTCTGCTCGGCAGATGAAAATCTATCACCTGCGCATAGTCTTGCACTTTCTCTTTATGCACGGTCTTCCCCCAAGGCCCCAAATCTGTCACCTGCTCAAAGATCGGCAGTTGACCGTCCACTCGCTGACTCACCTCTGCCCAGTCAAAACCAAGCGTGCCCAGCTGACCCGCCGCATTTTTGCAGACGACGGTGGGCTGAGGTGTGAACGCTTTGAAGTAACAGATTTGAAACGTCTGGAGGGCTTTGATATCGCTGAGTTTGGCAGTGAGCGCTGGTGTGTGGGCTTGTTTTAGGGTTTGCGCGTAGTAGCTGATTTCACCCCAGGGGCCAAGGCGATAGATGCGAAAGCCGCTAGGGGGCAGCTTTAGCCCAGCGGTGTAGAGATCGAGGTTGAAGACTTGGGCAAGTCCGGCGATCGCCTGCTGCCGGTCAGCCGCCGGGGGAGCAGCGACAGCCAAAATAGCCATCTCATTACCGCCAGATATTTGCCTAGCCTGCTCTAGCACCTCAGCTTTTTGCGCCTTTTGCCGCTGTTGAATGCGGCCTAAGCCAGCCCGCGCTTGGCTCATGAGTTTGCCGCTAGGAGATTGCTTGAGCAGCTTGAGATAGTTTTTTTCAGCCGCCTCTAAGCGGTTGGTTTGCTCTTGTAGCAGGGCGGCGTATAGCCTCAGCGTTGGGTTAGTCGGATCGGTTGCCTGCCAATGTTTGAGCAGCCTAGTCACCTGCTGATAGTTGCCGACTTCTAGCGCGGCTGCCACTTGAGCTTCCATAGCGTTCTAAATAGAGACTGAACCAGCTTTAGATTGCCCGTTTAGCCCAGATATTTAGATTTGGGCTAAACACCCGGTATCGCTGATGCCAATAGCCAAAGGCCACTTAGCGACAGCTCCCTCTACCGCGTGGGGCCAACCTCGTCAAAATTCCAGCGCTGGACTATAGCAGTCTGAGCTGGCGGCTGTCTGCTTCGGCGATCGCGCCTGCTCTCTCCGCCTCATCTGGCGCAACAATCGCTTTATCACCGTGCGGATCTTGGTTGAGCAATCCTTGGGCCGCTTCTAGAATGTCAGGTGCTAATACGCTCAGGTCTTCTCGATTGTCTAAATACGACTGCAAGGCGCTCAGGGGTGAGAGTGAACTGTCTACACCGAGTTCGGGCAGCCTAGGACGAGAGAGCTGGCTCACCAGCTGGGGCTGAATGGTGTAGCTGTGAGCGGCTTCCAGGGCCTCACTAATTGCGCTATTATCCACCTCTTCTACTTGATCGGCTCGCAGCTTGTAGATCAATCGCATCACTTTTTCTGAAATCTCTTCTTGTTGGATGGCCGAGAGCAAAGCCGTCTGAGGATCTGTCTGTTTGGTCAGGTCGATTTCTAGCGTTTTAAATACCCGAGCTGGTAAGGGGCAAAATTCAGCAGTTGCGCTGCCCTTAGTCACCTCCAACAAAATATAGCCTTTGTCTTCTTTCTCTTCGCTAAAGTCTACTCGCTCGATGCTGCCGGGGTAGATAGCCAGAGGAGACTGACACACTTGCTGGTAGCTATGCACATGGCCGAGCGCAATATAGTCAAAACAATCTCGCGCTAAGATCGCCATCGGCACCGTAAACCCTTTACCTACCGCTAAAAATTTTTCTGCGCCGTATCGGGCCGTATCGGTCATCAGATGAGCTAGCAGCACGGTCGGAATCTCTTTGTCGAGCTGACGAATCTCTTTTTCTAATACTATGCGCAGCCGGTCAATCAACAGCTCTCCTACTTCTCCCATTGAAAGCCCTTGCGTTTCGGGTCGGGTGAGCAGGGTAGAGCGGGTGAGCCAGGGTAGCGTCATCACCTGTACGGGGCCGCTTGGGGTCTCTATGCGATGAGTCGTGAGCGTATCGCCTACTACAAAGCCAGGAACGCCCAGCGTGCGATAGATGCAAAGGCTAGCGCCGCCTGCCCCTTGAGCGTGCTGATCGTGATTGCCCACTAGCAGCACGGTAGGAATATTTGCCGCTACTAATCGGCAAAATTCACCAGCAAATGCCTGCTGTACGTAGGGTGGCGGGGTGGCATCGGGGAAGGCATCGCCACCGAAGAGGACAAGATCGACTTTGTGAGCGATCGCCCTATCTACACATCGCTTTAGCGCTAGCGTAAAGTCTTCTAGTCGCGTGTTTAGACCGGTCTCTGGGTTAATGCGCCCGTGACTAAAGCCGCCGCCCATATGAATATCTGACAGATGCAGGATTTTGACCATTGCCGGTGCAGGTTTGCGCTGATGATGCCTTTATCATGTCCCAATGCCCGAGTCTTGGCAATTCAGCCTTTCGCCAGGCCCAGTCAAATAGGGCGAAGCAGAGGGTAGCGATCGCCAAAAAGAGCAAGTTTTGGTAGGGAAGACATAGGCTCATTTAGTGAACATCAATTAGGGGCTGCAACAGTAGCGAAACGATGCCCACCGCGACAAATGACACGGTCACCCAAAGTAAAACCCGATTTAGCTGCATATCTATTTCCTCTTATGCGTTTGAAGCTTTAGGCTCAACTGGCGTAGCTGGGCTATGGCCATGAGAGCCTTTTGATCATGTGAGTGCTGGTTATACCGCTCGCTCAGACTTTTCTGCTGAGCGCAAAATCGCCCATCCTACGGTAGCTAGCCCCAACCCCAATGTCAGAAATCCCATGTCCCAAGCCAGCTCGTGAGGGCCAGGCTTAACGTGATGAATGCCCAATATCTGATGGTCGATCAGCCCTTCAGCAAAATCGAACAGTCCTGCGCCAACCAGCAGCGCGCCCACAAAGACGGAAGTAGAGTGCGAAACGTCAGGTCGCTGGCTAACTCGCCAGAGCAGAGCAATGCCCGTCAGGGTCAAGACCCAGTCCAATAGGTGAAACAGGCCGTCACCCAATGTATTTAGCGCTAGCCCTGCAACTGTTTGGCTGGTTTCGATGCTGGTGAACATATGATGCCATTGCAGCAGTTGATGAAGCACGATGCCATCAAAAAAACCGGCCTGACCCAGCCCGATAACAATGCCTGCAATAATTAACGGTCGGCGGTTTGAGGAGGGGGCTTCAGAGGAGGTGGACATAGGATGTAAGAGAGGTTTGAAGCGCGATGTGTATTCTTTTGTCAGATTAAGTGTTGACAAGCAAAATGGATCAAAACATCTTTCTTTTGAAATAAACAGGTGAGCGAAAACAATAAGTTTTTATGTTTTGAGCGCTATGTGTATCACTGTTGGAGAGAGGTCTTTAATAGATAGAAAAGCTACAAATCATACAGAGGACAGAGGCTAGCCGTAGTGCCCTGCCGGACAATGAGATCTGGTCTTCATACTTTATGCTATGGCTGTCACCTCGCCCCATCTTAGGCACCCGAATGCGGGCTATCCGTGTTCTTCAGATCCACCGGATTCTTCGATAGATTCACCCGCTCATCTGTTGGAGGTATTGGAGGCTGCTGTTGATATCGCTAACGATGCGGCGAGTCGGGCGGCGGATGTGGACTGCATGGGTGGGTTTCCGGCAAAAGAGTTTGAGCGGCTGGCTGAGACGGGATTTTTGACGGCCCCGCTTCATTCAGATCGAGGCGGCTTAGGTCTGGGCTTCCAGTCGAAGCGAATCGGGCTCACTTTACAAGTTCTTAAGCAGATAGGGCGCGGTAACTTGTCGTTGGGCCGGGTATACGAGGGGCATGTGAACGCGCTACAGCTAGTGCAAACTTTTGGCTCACTGCCGCAGGTACGGAAATTTGCTCAAGACGCGCGCGATCGCAAAATATTTGGCGTTTGGAATGCTGAGGCTGAAGATGGCGTTAAGCTGTTACCCATCGGCGAGGGCCGCTATCGGCTGACGGGCAGTAAGACTTTTTGTTCAGGCTGCGGCTATGTGGAGCGCCCATTCGTCAACGGCACGCTGCCCAATGGCGGCTGGCAAATGTTCATTGTGCCGGTAGAGCAAGTGCGTGTAAAGGTTGATACCGACTGGTGGCAGCCGCTTGGGATGAAGGCTTCGGCTAGCTATAAAGTCGATTTTACAGGCGTGGAGCTAACGGCGGCTGATCTGATTGGTCAGCCGGGAGATTACTTTCGCCAGCCCTGGCTGACAGCGGGGGTGATTCGCTTTGCGGCGGTACAGCTAGGTGGGGCAGAATCGCTGTTTGACGCGACTCGGGCTTATTTGCAGGGCATGGGCCGCATCGACCATCCGCATCAGCAGGCGCGGCTGGGGAAAATGGCGATCGCCCTCGAACAAGGTCACCTCTGGCTTCAGGGCGGCGCGGCCCAGGTAGAGCACTATGCGCCTGTTTTTGGCGGTTTACCAGGCAATTCACAGACAAATACGGCGCAGCTAGTGAGCTATGCCAATATGGTGCGCACCGCCATTGAGCAGATTTGCATAGACATGATGCAGTTAGCCGAGCGCTGTATCGGCACCCGAGGGCTGCTGCCGCCCCACCCGATGGAGCGCATTATCCGAGATTTGACGCTATATCTGCGGCAACCCGCTTTCGATATAGCCTTGACCGGAGTAGGAGAGCATGTGCTGGTACAGACAGCGCCTGCTAGAGAACTGTGGTCTCGTCATGAGCAGTAGTTCTTCTAGGGTGTCAGCTATCGAATCTTTGCCACTGCGGTCGGCAGATGAAGCGTTTTTGGGTTGCCAGCGAGCGGCTGTTGTTGCGCCCCATCCAGACGATGAAACATTGGGATGTGGGGGAGCGATCGCCCTACTTCAACAGCGCTCTATTCCTGTGCATGTGCTGGTCATGAGCGATGGTGCTCAGTCTCATCCTCAGTCCAAAAGCTATCCTGCTGAGCGACTTATGGCGCAGCGAGAACAAGAAACCTGCGCTGCTCTAGAGACATTGGGGATATCCGCCCCCAAAGTTACTTTTTTTCGCTGGCCTGACACGGCGGTGCCAGGTCTGGGCGATCCAGATTTTGCGGCAGCGGTTGATTTGTGCTGCGAATCGCTTCAGCGCTACCAGCCATCGCTGCTATTTGTGCCATGGCAGCTCGATCAGCACTGCGACCACCGCGCTACCTGGCAGATTGTGCAGCAGGCTATTTTCAACTGGCCGCAGCCGCCTCGACAGGTTGTTTACTCTATTTGGGGCGACCATTCCGCCGGGTTGGCAGCTTTGCCCGTTGGAGAAACCGGATGGCGACTCGATATTCGCTCAGTCGTTGCGCTCAAACGGCAGGCGGTAATGACCCATCAGTCGCAAACAACGGACTTAATCGATGACGATCCGAGCGGATTTCGCCTGACGCCTGCCATGCTAAACAATCTCATCCAACCCTGGGAAACCTATTTAGAGGTCAAATAATGTCGCCATCTTATCAGTCTGACCGGGCGTCACTGCCGCCTAGCTACTTTGATCAGATGTATGCCGCCGATCTAGATCCGTGGCAGTTTGAAACCAGCGAATACGAGGCCCAAAAATATGCGGCAACGCTGGCGGCTCTGCCCAAAGCTCAGTATCGCTCTGCTTTAGAAATTGGTGGCTCAATCGGCGTTTTAACAAAAAAGCTGGCGGCTCGCTGTCAGTCTTTGCTGTCGCTAGATGTCTCAGAGCGAGCGCAGGCCCGCGCTAGAGCACGCTGCCGCGATCTATCTCAGGTTGCATTTGAAATTATGCAAGTTCCTCACCAATATCCGCTTCGTACCTTTGATCTAACGGTAGTCTCAGAAGTTGGCTACTACTGGGGACGGGACGATTTACCCCAAGCTCAGCAGCAGATTGCCCAACATCTCGAACCGGGTGGACATTTGCTATTAGTACACTGGACACCGTATGTAGAAGAGTATCCGCTCACAGGCGATCAGGTTCACGAGGCTTTTTTGTTGCAGGTCGGCACTATTTGGTGTCATTTAATCAGTCAGCGAGAAGATCGGTATCGACTTGACCTGCTGGAGCGCCTCTAAAATTACTGAAGGCGTCCAGACGGGCGGTGCTTGAACAGCTGCCCACCGCTGCCGCAGCGCCTGTAAACGCTGGCGCAGACGCATATTGGCAAAGCTAATTTCGGTAGTGGCGCGGAAGGATGCGTCGTCGTCGTGTTGCTTTTGGCGGGTGGCGATCGCCTCGACTAGCAGCCCAAAGGTCGGCGCACGCTCTATTTCTGCTCGCAATTGGGCCTCCGATAGCCCCAGGCTTTTAGCCAGCAATCTGGCATTATATCCATAGGTTCGAATGGTAAAGCCGTGGGGCGTACCGCTATGTAACGCTGCCCAGATCCGCCGCAGCTGTTGGCGCACCAAGATGCGGGCTTCAGTTAGGTTGGGTGATTCGACCCAGTAGCGCTGATGCTGGTGGGTCGCTGCGGCCAGATCTTCTAAGAGCTCGGCTAGACCGCCTGTCGCTCGGCCCGTCCGCCGCGCACTGGTTATAACTCGCACGTCTAGGCTGTGGCGGATCTTAGCATCAGCAAGCTGTAGCTTGCAATAGAGAGCGACATCTTCTTCATCTCGGACATCGGGGAGCCCGCCTATTCGGCCATACATCGCTGCTAGAACTGACATATTTGCGCCACAGTACTGAAAGTGTCGGGGCCAACAGTCGTGCGGTTGTGGATCTAAAAAAGCTTCTATCTGAGAAGTCAGATAGCTATGGGCAAGGCGGCGCAGGTAGTGAAGAGAAATGTTTTGGTTGATGTCTGCTGCCGCCGCTCGGCGGGTCAAAATGCGCCCACCTACAGCGTCCGCCCCCTGGTCAAATTCTTTTAGCAATGCGCTAATCCAAGTAGGAGAGACTTCGGTATCACCATCAGTAGAGGCGATGATGCGCTGGTCAAGCCCAACGGTAGAGAGCCGCCGGTAGGCTTCATTCATGATGATTTGGCGAGCTTTGCCGACGTGAGCCTGGTCAGGCGGCAGGTGGACTTCTAAAACTTGAATCTGAAGAGTAGGATAGGTTGTGCTGAGCGCGCGGGCGATCGCTGCCGAATGATCGCTACAGTTGTTTGCGAGGACTAAAAGTTCGTAGCTATTGGGGTTAATCGGCTGGCCCTTTTCGTCGATTTGATGGGCGATCGCCTTGATCATCGCTGGTAGATGCTTGGCCTCATTGCGAACTGGAACAATCACACAAATGCGACAATCTCGAAGTGGAGATGTTGTTGTCAGAGGAGGTAGATTGCCTAGTTGTAAGCTAGAGTAGGGCGACTGGAGAGAAAGTGCTGGTCTGATCGAATGATACAAGAGAGAAACATCCTTACAAACAGAATTGTCTAAATTCTTGCAACTCTATTCTATTTGCTCCTCTCTACAAGGTTGTATCTCTTACAGTCAGGTAGGTATGAATTGAAGGAGCGGCTGACTTCTCAGAGGCTTATCGCCAAAATAGAGTAGAGCGGTGGCTTTAAAGCTGAGTTCTCTCAGTGCTCTCTCAGTGCTCTCTTAATGCTCTCTTAGTGCTCTTTGGATTGAATTTTTAAATTAGGCAACCCCTCTAGCTTCTCGGGCGGGTCAAAGTTGCCGTCTCGGGGTGTCATCAGGGTCAGCCCTTTAGGAAGACAGCGAATGTCAATGGGGGTCTCGCCAATCATTTCACCGTCTAGCACAACGCCCTGGGCCGGGTCGGTTGAAATTTTGACTGAGGGACAGCGAAAATAGCCTACGTCTTCTCGTTGGCTAGACTGTTTGCTAAGAGCAGATTGAAACAGATTGTAAGAAGCGGCGATCGCTCCGCCAGTTCCTTGAGGTGCAAAAATAGTCACATCTAGCAATCCGTCGTATGGAACAACATCCGAAGGCCCCTGAGCCAAGACAGAAGTCGCCGGGGCGGCGTTAGCAACTGTGATGCCAGAAGCTTCTACGGTAATGATCCGATCCGATGTTTCTAACGTGGCTTGAAAGGGGGAGAGATTTTGCACTTCTTTAAAAGCAGAGAAAATGTAGGCGATAGTGCCCATCTTGTTCTTTAGCTGACGGTCAGCCTGTTCGATTACGTCAGCTTCTAGGCCGATACCGGCGAGCAACAGTAGCGGCTCACCATTGCAGGTAGCAACGTCAATTTTTCTCGGCACCCCGTTCAAAATGATCTTGCAGGCGGCGGCGATGTTGTTACTAGGAATATCAAAGGCGGCGGCGATCGCATTGGCCGTACCGCGTGGCACAATTCCTAACGGAATATCGCTGCCAAACAAGGCCCCTGCAACTGCTGATACCGTACCGTCACCGCCAGAGGCGATCAGGCAGTCAGATGAGTGAGCGATCGCCTCTTGGGCCAGATCACTAGCAGAGCGCTCAGAGGTCGTCTCTAAGATGCTCAACTGAGTCTGCTTAAACGAGTCACGAATAAACGACAGCTCGGTGATAGGATCTCCTCGACCTGAGGCAGGATTAAAGATCAGATAAATATTCTCAAACACCGGCTATGTCCCATCCATAAAAAAACTAACTTTTAGAACTAACTTGCAGCAGCAGCTCGCCCTTCTCTGCGATCAGTGCTGTTGTAGTTTTGTGAATCGTCATGTGAATCGTCATCGGTTGCTACAGGCGTGGCATCGCTGTACTTTTCCTGATCAAAATGATAAACCGTCCGAATCGGGTAAGGAATTGTGATATTGGCCTCATCGCAGGCTTGCTTGAGGGCCAGCATCATCTGCGTTTTGATGCGGCGCACGCTCTTTTGTTCCGGGTGAGTCCAGTAGCGCACAACTAGGTCAATTGAGCTATCGCCAAAGCCCGTCACATCAACTTCTATAGAAGGCGTCGCGTCTACTTCTTCAATTGTTTTAGCGGCGTTATGCAGTGTTTTGATGGCCAGCGGCAGCGGCGTATTGTAGTCTACCCCTATCTCTAAGTCTGTTCGGCGCTGTGGTTTGCCCGTCATCACCTGCACGGGGCTCGTAAATACAATCGAATTAGGCATCACCACCAGCTCGCCCTGATAGGTGCGAATTTGAGTAGAGCGCAGGGCAATTTCTTCGACCGTTCCTTCAAAGTCGCTCACAATGATCTGATCGCCCAAAGAAAAAGGCTCTTGCAACAGCAGTAAAACGCCTGCTAGAAAGTTTTTAAAGATATCTTGAAAGGCAAAGCCGATGGCAACCGAACCTAGCCCTAACAGCGCGACTAGATCGCCTAGCCCCAAGCCCGGAAAAGCAATGATACAGGCTAGCAAAATGCCAGCAACCCAAGTAGCCGCGTAGCTAGTCTGTACGAGCAGCGATCGCAGAGAAAGACTCTTGAGAGTTCTATTGGCTAATTTGCGGGCAGCGCGGCGTACCAAATTGGCAACCAGGCGAGTCAGCAGCAAGACGACTAGGGCAAAGGCGATCGCCGGTAAAATAGCAACGCCTTGAGCAACCAAGTCGATCAGCCTCACTTGAACCTCTTCGATTAGAGAACTCATATTCGCTCCTTTTCTTAAGTTGATTTCTAAGTTTATTACAGGGTGACAACTTAGGCGGGGGGCTAAGCGACTGTCTCTATTACAAGTTAGAAAGCTGCCAGAATAGCCGGCAGAACTTCAGTCTTTAAAACCTTAGTTGCAGCTATTGTGGCAGCTCTTAATATCCGTTTGACTGAGCCCTGTTGATTAAAAAAGCGCAGCAAAACTGATGATCGTCTATGTCAGACCTATGTTTAGGTCTAATGGGCAAATCTAGCGAAAGCGAAAGCTAGCGCCAGGTACGCTCGCCATCTTCGTTCGTTCGCGCTTGACGAATGACATCAGAAATTTCTTCTGCGTCTTCGACGTGATGCAGGGCTTTTTCTTCGCCGCTTTCCTGGTCTTCTACGGCAAAGTAAGTCGGCACTTCGACCGGGTTGCCCAGCGCGTCTTCGTAGCTAACGGCGACTTTGTCAGCTTTTTCTTCTACTGAGGCAGAAGCGGGCGCTTCTTTATCACCCGGATTAATATGTTCTTTTCCTTTCTCGCTCATTTTTTTATCGCTCACTTCTTTTTCGCTGATTTTTTTATCGCTCATTTTGACTAAGCTTCCTCCCACAGAGTGCGGATTTTGCCGGGCATGAATTTTGCGATTTCGGCAATGCGCTCAGATGACAGTTCGTCTTTGGTTGCGCTAAAAACTGCCGTAACGACCGTGTTAGGGCCGGTAGACTTGGGTAATCCGCCCTCTTGCTGGATTCTAAAGAGAAAGGTCTCATCGTCAAAGTTGAGCGGGGGGCGCACTTTGCTGAGAAAACGCACGAGCGGATTAGAATCTTTCCAGAGGTCGGCGACTTCTTCTTGCGCTGATTTTTTTTCGGTGTGGGTTGCCGCTGTGTGTAGCCCCTCAGCTACTTTACGAGTTGCTTCGGTAGTCATCAGGTCGCGCATAGTGCGGAAGACTACTTCCGTGATGTCGCGGGCGTCGTAAATGTCGCCAATGTGACCTTTAAGCATGACTTTATTGAGAAAGTCCATGTCTTTAGTCGCAACTTGAGTGCTTGGCCCTGAGCGCATTTCTTCTGGCGGGTTTTCGCTCATTTTCTTTAAGAGATCTTGCCCGCTGGGCGTCAGCTTAACTGACTTTACGCGAACGGCGTTTGGGAGCGGGTTAGGCCCCTCATCGGCGTAGGCATCGCCTTTAAAGTCGGCGTTGATGTATCCCTTTTGATTGAGATAGTCAAGATGGGCCATAATCTCGGTTTTGTCGGTGTTGCGACCGACAAAATCGGTGGCTTCAAGATCTAGAGGCTGGTTTCTTTCTGCCTCTGAGCGATCGCCCATTTTTTTTAGCAAAATGTAAGCAATGTCTTCTTTTAACTCTATGGTCATAAAAAAATATCTCCAATAGTTTATTGAGCAGCCTCAACCCCAAGACCTGGCAAGCCCATCAAAGCAAAATACGCCCGGCTGCCTAAGCAGGTAAATAAAATCGTGCGACGCTTGGGGTAGAGCGACAGGCAAAGAAATTCATCACCCTTTATTGTGATGGCCTAGCCTTCACTCGGCCTTTTACATCGCTTAATAATAGAGGAGAGGCGCTAGCATCATGGTCAATCGCTAGAGGGAAAATAGCGATCGCTCAAGCCTGCCTTTTGATATAGATTGGCAGGCGCTGTTCTAGTAGCTTTATCAGCGATCGCAAAGGCTGCAATGCCTGCTATCTCTCAATAGTGCCTTGCTGTTGGCAGGCTGAGCCGGTGGGTTGGGCTGACGGGCTCTCAATATATTTTGGATAAAGATAATCTATTCTTTAGATTTTCGGCAGCTGCGTATTTCTACGCTTAAGTAGCAAATATGACAGAACTATTGCAGCCGATCCTTGCAAAATATAGACCCTAGAGCTTCGTATATCTTCATGACAGGGTATAGACGGTGTGGCTGCTGTGCCTGCTGTCTGTAGCTCAGGGAATGACAGGGCTATACCACCAGTGATATCTTTCTTAAATACAAGTACAAAAAATACAAGTGCAAGAAATATAAGTACAAGAAATACAAGTGCAAACCTTCAGATTTAGATAACATAAGTAGTCGATTCTTATGCCAAATCAGCCGACTCCACCTGCTTCATTTGGCTAGCATCTGATGAAGATATCAACACAGGACGGACAGCCCGTGAACATGGCTAAAAGGACGGCTTTTAGATCGCTCCCCTGGCGAGTTGAACTGTGCGCTGAATGGGCACCTAGTATGGGCTGGCTCGACCGTGCAGGGCAGCGCGAACCGATATCAAGTGAGCAGCGATCTAGCGCTTCAATGCAACCGGCGGCGACAGCGACCGGCGATCGCCCCTACAGCGTTTTAATTATTGAAGACGACGAAGACAATCTGCTTTTTGCTCAGTATGCGGTAGAGTCTTTGGGCTATCAGGCTACTTCGGCCTGGTCAGGGAGTGGTGCGATCGCAGCGGCGCTGACTTGCTTTCCCGATATCATCCTGCTCGACATTTTGCTTAAAGATATTAACGGCATTGATGTCTTTAATCGTCTGCGCCAGCACGAACAGATCGCCCAAGTGCCCATTGTCGCAGTAACGGCACTAGCTCATCCGCGCGATCGACAAATGATCGCCGCCGCCGGATTCTCTGACTATTTGGTCAAGCCTTACATGATCGAGGAGCTAGCTAGCATGATCAAGCGCCACCTACCCAGATAGATCCACCAGATCAGGCAGATCAGCCGCAAAATACGCAGCGAGCAAGTAACTCTCCAAAGGCCTAGCTTCCCTCAAACCCAGCGTCAGAGACTTTGAAGATTTAAAGTTACCAGCAGGTTAAGGCAATCAGCAGAGCGAGGCTCTAAAAAGTTAATCTGGCGAACTGACAGACTAAGACGCCGCTCAATTGCGCTGTGCAGCCTATTTTTCATAATTAGGCCGATGTGCTCTCCCATAGACTGAGCGAGCTGAGCGTTGCTTTGCTGCAACATCTGCTCGGCAGGGGAGCAAACGCCCTCCAAGCAAATCAACAGATCTAAGCTGCGTAAGAATGTGCAAGAAATACGTCCTAGTCTCAGCGCTAGGCAGTCAAAATACAGCCGCCTGATCTCAGCTTCTAGCGCCGCTTCGAAAGACTGCAAGTAGTGAAGCTTTTGAGCTGCCTGTGGCATGACCTTGGCGCGTATGCGAAGAAATCGACTGTTCCTTTGACTACCCCTTTTTCGTCTTGGGAATAGCATCTGGATTGCGAACTGTAGGCGTATCCGATAAGATCGCAATAATGCCCGTGCGCCCCGTTTTTAAAGTAGCATCGCTTAACAGATCGAGCACCT